>NZ_CANKZF010000001.1 GCF_947488515.1 uncultured Nocardioides sp. | reverse complement strand
GCCAGGTTGCCCTCCTCGCGGGCGAGGTCCCCGAGGTTGTTGTGGCTGATGGAGAGGTCGCGTTGCCACGTGGTGTTCGTGGGGTCGGAGGCGGCCAGCCGAACGGCGATGTCGAGGGCGGCCTGGTAGGCGGTGCGGGCGCCGGCCAGGTTGCCCTCCTCGCGGGCGAGGTCCCCAAGGAGGTTGTGGCAAATGGAGAGGTCGCGTTGCCACGTGGTGTTCGTGGGGTCGGAGGCGGCCAGCCGGACGGCGATGTCGAGGGCGGCGTGGTAGGCGGTGCGGGCGACGGCCAGGTTGCCCTCCTCGCGGGCGAGGTCCCCGAGGTTGCTGTGGTTGATGGAGAGGTCGCGTTGCCAATTGGTGTTGGTGGGGTCGGAGGCGGCCAGCCGGACGTGGATGTCGAGGGCGGCCTGGTAGGCGGTGCGGGCGGCGGCCAGGTTGCCCTCTGCGCGGGCGAGGTCCCCGAGGTTGTTGTGGCTGATGGAGAGGTCGCGTTGCCAGGTGGTGTTGGTGGGGTCGGAGGCGGCCAGCCGAACGGCGATGTCAAGACCGGCCTGGTAGGCGGTGCGGGCGCCGGCCAGGTTGCCCTCCTCGCGGGCGAGGTCCCCGAGGTTGTTGTGGCTGATGGAGAGGTCGCGTTGCCAAATGGTGTTCGTGGCGTCGGAGGCGGCCAGCCGAACGGCGATGTCGAGGGCGGCCTGGTAGGCGGTGCGGGCGGCGGCCAGGTTGCCCTCCTCGCGGGCGAGGTCCCCGAGGTTGTTGTGGCTGATGGAGAGGTCGCGTTGCCAGGTGGTGTTGGTGGCGTCGGAGGCGGCCAGCCGGGCGCGGATGTCGAGGGCGGCCTGATAGGCGGTGCCGGCGGCGGCCAGGTTGCCCTCCTCGCGGGCCAATGCGCCGACCCTGTTGTGGCTGACTGAGAGGTCGCGTTGCCAGGTGGTGTCGGTGGGGTCGCTCTCGGCTCGAGCCAACACTCGTCGGTGAAGTTGTTCGTGTTGTCGGATTGCTCCTGGAAGGTCGCCCGCCTCAAGGATGGCGACGACGGCGAGGTCGGCTGTGAGTACCCACGCCCGCTCCGTGGGTGGGATCAGCTCGAGGATATCGGTGACGTAGGTGAGCCGGGCCGCCGTCCCGATCAGCAGGTGGGTTGTGACCCGGTTGGCGAGCTCCGCGATGTCGTCGTAGCGTGCTTGAGCGGCGAGGTGTCGGGGCAGGTCGACGAGGTCCTCGTAGCGGGCCCGCGATTCGTCGAACCTGCGCCTATGCACCGCTTCGGCACTCCGATGCCGGAAATCCCACACGTCGGCCCGCGCGAGCCGTTGACCGGCCATCTCGTGCGGGACCGTTGCCGTGAGGGCGTCGCTAGGCCCGTGCTCGTGCATCGCTCCGATTGGCTGGTCATCCGTTCGGCGATTCGTGCTTTGGTCGGTGGCGCGGTGGTCTGACGCATGAGTGACGAGGTCGGCGATCCAAGGATGGAGGCTGTACTCGTGACCGCTGGCGGCGAGGGTGGTGGTGAGCAGGGTGAGCTCGGTGAGCCGATTTAGCGCCTTGTAGAGGTCGGCGCCGGGGTCGGCGCCGGGGTCGGCGCCGGGGTCGGCGCCGGGGTCGTCGATAGGGTCGTCGCGGGTAACGGCGCGAGAGAGAGCGCGGGCGATGTCGACGGGTTCGAGCGGCATTCGGCAGACGGCGAGTTGGTCCAGCAGGTTGCGTTCAAAGGGCGTGAGGACGGTGAGGAGGTGGTCGAGGAGTATGTCGGCAGCGCCCATCACCAGGGCTTGGCCGGTGGCGGCGGCTACGTCCCCTACGGCGGTAGTAGGGTCCAGATCAGCCCGGTCGGCGAGGGCTTCAAGCCGATCTGTGACCTCGGCGAGGTTGCCAATGCCCCCCCGGAGGAGGGCGTCGACCAATTCGAGCAGTCGGGGGTGGCCGCCGATGGTGCGACTCAGGGTGCGTTGCTGCGAAGTGTTGAGGTTGCGGATGGCGGGTAGGCGGAGGAAAAGCCTGCCGACCTCGGCGCGCGAGAGGGGCGGAACCTCGATAGGGAGCAGCCGGCGGCCGGCCCGCCCGGGGATGGGGTAGCGGCAGGTAATCAGCACTCCAGTGCCGCCGGCTGGAGCGCGGGTCGCGGCGTCCACTAGGGCAGTGAAGTCGTCGGCGAACCCAGCATCAAGGAACTCACTCCCGCCGGGGGTGAGGTTCTGCTCGAAGTCATCGAACACCAGCAGTAGTCCGACGGTTGGGAGCTGGTTGAGAAGATGCTGGAGCCGATCGGTGTCATCGGTCGCCGAGTTGACCAGGTCAGCGGCTAGGTCGGGGTATCTCGGTCGCAGAGCGTCTGCGCTAAGCGCTAGGAAGGCTTGAGGGTTCCACCGACCCACGAGCAACGCGACGGGGAGGTCGTCGCCTTTGAGCCGGGTGATGGCCCGGCCAGCGAGTGCTGTCTTCCCAATCCCGCCGATGCCGTGGAATGACACCCCGGCCAGTGCGCCGTATTCATCGATCGCTCGGGGGGTGCGGCGCAGTACACCTAGCGCGGTTCGTAGCTGCGCCCGTCGGCCGATCAACCGACCCAGTGGCAGCTCTCTCACCGATCCCCCCGCCGGGACCGGCGCCACCCGGCGCAGCGGCTCCTGCGTTCGGTCGACGTCGATCAGGGGGGCATCATCGGCCGCGCACCACAATGCCGGCACTGTCCAAAACGGCACCAGCAGACCAACGGCGTCGCTCGTCTGGTTGCCGCTCAAACGGGGAGCACCGGTTGGAGCAGCACTGGCACCCGGTGCATCGAAAGATTGTCCGGCGTTTTCGCTCGCGTGGGTCTTGGAGTGCTCCGCGAGCTGTTGTTGGTGCAGGGCCTGCCGTGCCTTCGCTAGCGCCGCGGCGACGGTGATAGCTGGATGCGTGACCAATTGGGAGTAAAGCTGCCGGACGAGGCCGGTTGCATAGGTGTCCTCAATCGGAGCCTGCATGACTAGCACCCGGTCCGCGCCACCGGCGATCAACTTCGCAGCCAACCCCTCGGCATCGGCGGCTACAACGCCGGACCGCGATGACAGAACAATTAGCGGCGGCATTTTCCCGGCGGTCCGAAACGCGTCAACCAGTTCAGCCGCGGTCACCGGCGCGGGGTTACCGTCCTCGTCCTCCAACTCCACGGAGGAGGGGTCACCGTGCGCGGACAGGTGCAGGACTTGGTAGGCGTCCTCGGCCAGCGCGGCGATGATGCTGGCCAGGTCCGCCACCTCCAGAATCCGCAATTGCCCGGATCCCGCCACCGTGCTTGTGGCCTCGAGCACCGCCTGCATCTCGGCTTCCACATCCAACGGCGGAGGCGCGGTTCGGGTCTCCTCGGGTGCCGCAACGGCGGCCAGCACCTTCACTGGCCCCGGCATCTTCACCGGCTCGGCCCGCGGTGCGTCAACCACGCGGCGGCGCACCGTTATGCCCGGTCGCAACACCACCGGCCCGATACCGGGCAACCTCAGCAGTTCGACCGGCAACCGCTGCACGGCCGGAGACCCGTGCAGCACCACGTCCACGCCGTTTCCGGGCAGTAACCGCTCAATGATCCGACTCAGCAACGTCACGGTCGAGGCGTCGAACAACAAACCCGCCAACTGGTCTCCGACCTCGGCCAAACGCCGGGCCGACGCCCCGGGCGGCTCGCCCTCAACCGGCCACGGTGACCACACGGCCTTCGGCATCCGAACCACTTGGCGCCCCACCGCCACGTCCGCCACCGAGGTCACTACCTCCACCATCCCGTCGGAACCAGGGTCGGCACTGGGGTCGATGCCATCCTCAGGGGAAACAGTGACGTCAACCCTGGTCCGCAACCCCGCCGCCGCCCCATCGACGTGCCCGGCACCGAGGGTCGCTGACGAGCTAGGAGCGGTCTTGACCGGTCCCGTGGTACGCGTAAACGTGCGGTCGAAAACCGGGGTAGCGCCCAGTGGCGGCGGCTCTCGGTGTTGCCCTGTCAGGTACCGCAACAACGCCTCGGCGCCTTCCTCGGTGAAGCCGGTCACCGAGTAGTGCGTGTGCGTGCGCGGGCCTAACCAGGACGGAATGTCCTCGATCGACCGTCCCGGCAACAGCACCGGTAGGTACTTCGCTAGGCCCGCCGACTGGTTGGTGTAGTACTCCTCTCGAACCAGCCGGGCTTCCCATTGCACCCCAGCGCCCTCACCGGGCTCGGCCTCCCCTTCGGCTCGCCGGCGATACGCCGGGGATGCGATCACCAACACAAACTTGGCCGCTGACAACTCGAGTCGCATCCACACCGGCCAGTCCTGCGGGCGCTCCGCTGCCCCCACATCCAACTGGGCATCTACCCCATGCTCGCGCAAGAATAGCCAGAACTGTTGCACTGCCAGCTTGTGCGCCTCGTCCTCATGGGCATAGGTGATGAACACCCGCACCGGGGCGCTACTCGCAGCACCCCTGCCAACGTTGTCCCGAGACTGCTCTGGCATCCATCCTCCTCAACGCGGTACACCACCAACCTCACTTCTGCCGTTGACTCGATGGTCTAGCTGGTGTGGGCTATCCATCCGCTCCTCCGACCCATGCAGCGTCGCCGCAGGGATACTCCGGACGCGTTCGGGTCTCTCTCCGGCCTGGATTCCTAAGAATAGGACTTCATGACTACGTCCCCCACCACCCAGCAGGGCTACACCGACGACAACCGCAAGCACCTCGAATTTCTCCAAGCTGCGATCACCCGCATGGCGCAGGCCTCGGCGACCGCCAAAGGTTGGACGCTCACCGTCGCGGGTGCCGGCTTCAGCTTCTCCAGCTACCAACGCACTTGGTATGTCGCTTTGATCACCGCTGCCGTTCTGGGCGCATTCTCTCTCCTCGACTGCTATTACCTGCGCCAAGAGCGCCAGTTCCGCGATCTGTACAACGCCGCCCGCCGCCACCAGGTCGACACCTTCACCATGGACACCACTCCCTACCACGCCAGCCACACCACCACCCGCACCTACATGTCGATTTCCATCCTCGGCTTCTACCTCCCTCTACTGGTCGTAGGCGCCATCGTCGTCACCCTGGCCCTCACGTAGGGAGAAGTTGCCTTGGTTGTAGCCCGGTCCGGGTGGCCGATGTGTCCAAATTCGGCTCGCCTTCTCTCACCCACGGCGCGCCACATCACACCCATTGGCGTGCGCACTCTTCCGCGGCGCGTTCAAGGATTGCCGGCCCGGCAATTCGCATGCGCGCGCTGCTGCTGGTGGTCACGTGCGCGCGCGCACTGAGCCTGCCGGGTGAAGTTTCGATGGCCACTCGCGCGTGCCTACAAGAAGTTCTGTCGACGAGCCGACCCCTTGTTCGGTCACCGGGGGGCAAGATCCAGCACCGACGCTCGTGCGAGTCATGAAATCGCCGACAGTGAGTATCCCGGCTCCGACTAGCTGGCTGTCTGCCCGTCGGGGTTTTTGTCGCTAACCTGAGTCACTGTCAGCAGGGCGCGGTCGACTGCAGGTATTCGGCGCGTCGTGCGTCCGGTTCACGTCCCAAGAGTTGCGCAATCGTCGTGCTCGCCTTGGATGAGTTCACGAGCCGTGGAGGCGCGCACTGCCTCTAGCCAACCTCTGACCCCCGCAGGGCTCTTCGTCGCCCGCCACGGAACGCGCTTGGCGTGGAGAAGGGCTCGGCGCTCTTCCCCCCGCAGTGCCTAATCCGCCCCTCACCGTCTGTGCCAAGATCAGCCGAGAGCCGGAGCCAGCATCCGGGAGCTGACGCCTTCTAGCGCGTGCCGAACATGAGCCTGCGAAGTTCGTCCGGTCATCTCCGCAACGATCGTCTTCATGCTCGCTCAACAAGTCCGCGACCGGTTCGTAACAGAGGACCGCAGGCCGGGAAGGGCAGAGTCCGATATCCCTTCATCCTGGCTGCATGTGTGGAACCCTTGCTCGGCCCACCCCAACAGGACGGACAGCCGGCAGTGACAGATCAACGGTCTCCGCTGCGCCCACGTGCGCGGCTCATGCAACATCTCGGTGCGGACCTGATCCCCAACGACCGAGTTGCCCTGTTCGAACTAATCAAGAACTCTTACGACGCTGACGCCAGCATGGCGATCCTGCGGTTCCGAGACCTGAATACCGATCACACGGTCATTGAGCTGTGGGACGACGGGCATGGCATGGACGAGGGCACCGTGCAGTCAAACTGGCTCGAGATCGCCAACCCGAACCGGAAGAAGAACCCCCGAAGTGAGAGTGGCAGCCGTCGGGTGCTCGGCGCCAAGGGCCTAGGACGGTTCGCGGTCGCCCGTCTCGCCGAGACCACGGAGCTCACCACGAGGCGTGCAGGTAGCCCGGAGGTGTTCTTGAAGGTCAGTTGGGACGACTTCAACGACGACGAGCTCTTCCTCGAGGACGTGGAAATCGGGTGGGGTGTCCGGGATGACCCGGAAGTCTTCGACCACGGTGGTCCCGCATCCGTTCTCTACAACGCGACCTTGGCGGCACTCCATCAGCGCAACAAGGACCAGCCGGACGACGACTTGGAGTCGGATTTGAACCCCGACACCGACACCGACGCCGCTGCGGGAACCGGTGGATCCGCGAGTAACGAGTCAGATTCCCACGACCAGGCCGCTGTCGAGGTCCTCCACGGCACACTCCTCACCCTGAGCCCAGCGCGTAGCCCTTGGACAGAAGAGGACATCAGGGAACTGTCTGCGTCGCTGAGCCGCCTCACACCGCCGCCGCCGCCCACCGAACTCGGTGTGTCGGTAGTCCCCGACTTTCAGATCGCACTAGACCTCGATGACGACACCGGTCCGGCACTCATCGGCCCCAGCCCCACGATCGCCAAGCCGGCCTATCGACTCCTGGGCAGGATCGACGGCGCTGGCAAAGGGACAGTCCACTTCACCACCACTCGCGAGGATGGCGACGCCGAGATCGAAGTCTCGATCCCTGAAGCCACCGGATGCGGTCCCGTCGCTGTCGATCTGCGCCTGTGGGACCTGGAGTCAGAGGCACTGAGAGATCTCAGACGCGCCGAGGGCGGGATCAAGACCATTCGTGAAGTTCGCGAGCTAATCCGCAACGCCTCCGGAATCGCCCTGTACCGCGACGGATTCCGGGTCCAGCCTTATGGAGACCGCGACGTCGACTGGCTCGGCCTAGACGCACGCCGTGTCAACAACCCCACCATGCGGGCATCCAACAACCAGGTCGTCGGCTTCGTCTTCACATCCGCCGACCAGAACCCCACGCTGCGCGACCAAGCGAACAGGCAGGGCCTCATTGAGAACGCGGCGCTCGCCAGCCTGCGAGGCGTCATCGTCGCGTTGCTCAGGCTCTTGGAGGAGCGTCGCTACGACCTGCGCCGCCGCGACACACCAACCCCGAGCGAACGGGAACGCGCCGGGGGCATTTTCGCCGCCTTCAACCTCGAGGGCCTCCGTGAAACCGTCACCGCCGCCTACCCTAACGACGCCCGGCTCCATCAGGCCGTCGAACAGGCCGAGAACGATCTCGAACGCGGCGTGGAGGGCGTGCAGGAGGTGGTCTCCCGCTTCTCGCGTCTCTCCACTCTCGGGTCACTCGTGGACGTGATGCTTCACGAGGGGAACACGGCTATCGCCAGCGTCAACTTCATCACCGCCGAGCTCAAGGTACTCGCCGATGAAGCAGAACCAGACCTGGCGGAACGCCTACGCGCATTCATCGAGCGCCTCCGGTTGCAGATCGACACCCTCAGTCACCTGTTCCGCAATCTCGAGCCCCTCAGCGGGAGACGGCGGGGCCGCCCGAAAAAGGTCGACATGCTCACCGTGCTCGAGCAAGCCGTCGCCGTCCTCGAGGGCGAACTACGAAGCGCCGGCGTTGTGATCGAGATTGTGGGCAAACCCAGGACAGTCACTGTCGACGTCGCCGACGTCATGCAGATCGTCATCAACCTCGTCCGCAACGCGATCTTCTGGACCTCCACCAACCAAAGACCCGGCGAGCGCAAGATCCGGGTCAGCGTGCTCGAGGGTGACGCCGAGATCACCATCGAGGTGTCCGACAACGGACCGGGCGTACCTGAGGAGAGGGCGGGGTCAATTTTCGACGCGTATTACACGACCCGGGAGAACGGTGTGGGGCTCGGACTGAACATCGCGGGCAGCATCGCTGCTGACTTCTACGACGGAGAACTAGCCCTCGTTGACGACGGGCCCCTACCCGGGGCGACTTTCCACGTGACACTCCGCAGGAGGCTCGGATGAACCCCACAACGATCAGCATCCTTGTCGTGGACGACAACGAAGCGGTCGGCGCGGACCTTGTCACGCTCCTGACGCGCGAGCTCAAGGACCTCGACCCCAGCATCAAGAGGGTCACGAGCTTCGACGAGGGGGAAGGGCTGCTCAAGGAGCAAGGGTTCGACTTGGCGATCCTTGACGTCCGGTTCGACGGCGACCTCACGGGTGACAACCAGGCCGGTCGACGCGTGTTCGAGCGGGTGAGCAAGGCTCAATGGCTGCCGGTCGTCTTTTGGACCGCAGCACCCTCCGAAGTCGAAGACCTGGCTGCGCCGCCGCTAGTGCAGGTTGCCAACAAGACGCAGATCCTCGAGATCCCACAGTTGGTGCGAGACGCCCTCGCATCCGGCGTCCCGCAGTTCGCCCGTCAGGTTGCCTCGGAAATGGAGACGCTTGCACGGGGCTTTCTTCGGGACCTCGTGTCGTCGCAGTGGGACAGCATGAAGGAGGTCGAACGAGACGACGTCCTCCCTCTCTTGGCCAACAGGCTCAGCTTCTACCTGAGAAATGGCTTCTTAGACGAGCTTCACCTCAGGGGCGCCTCGGAGGGCCTGCACGACCACCCGTCGGCTGCTAGGTGCTACCTCATGCCGCCGGTGACTGAGGCCCTGACGACCGGCGATCTCTATAGCCACGGAGACGACTGGTGGGTACTTGTTACGCCGCAGTGTGACATGGAGGTCCGGGCCAAGACAGGTCACATGAAGGCCGAATACCTCAGACTCCTCAAGGCGGTCGCGCCGGAGAGCACGCGCGCTGCCAAGGAGTACCTTGCAGCAGAGGGCAGGGGCAAGCAGAAGGACGCCCTCAGGAAGGTGACCGACATCCTTGGCGACGACCACCGCTTTTTCTACCTGCCGGCATACCTCAAGGTGCCCCACCTAGTTATCGACTTCGAGCAGTCGCTCACCGTCCCGCGCGATGACCTCCTGCCTCCTGCGACACTGCCGATGGACGCACCGGTCGACGAGCCAGTCACGGTCGAGCAGGACGCGAGCGAGGCAACCCAAGCAACCGGGGTCAGCCCAACCGCCCACCGCACCCAGACTGCCGAAGCCGCCGCAGGATCCGGCACCTGTCAGGAGACCGAGACGGCCGGGACGACCGGGACGACCGGTAAGGTCCCTTGGACGCGAGTGGCCACGATCGATGCGCCCTACTCGCAGGCTCTGCTCTACAGGCTGTCTCGCGCTGTCGCGCGAATCGGAATCGAGGACATCCCACCTGACGCAGTCGTTGGGATCCTCGACAGCAAGCGTGACATGGTGACGGCGCGCTCCCAGGCGGGCTGAGCGCGACACCTGCGCTGCCCGAACCCGCGCGCATCGGGCCGACGCTGGCGAGCGCAGTCGTTTGAGTGGTGTGGGTCTGTGACGTCACGCAGCCGGAGGGACCTCGCACGGCGAGGTCAGGTTCGGGTGGCGTCACGGTGCTTCACATGAGGTCGGGTCACCGACCACGGCCCCGCGGCCCCGACCGCGAAGTAGGCTATCCGTGGACGTTTGGTGTGCCCTGTTCTCCACGTCACGGCCTGAACCCACGCGTCGGACCGGTCGGCGAGCCGATCGGCTGCCCCGTCAACTCGTGCGGTTGTCTGCTGGCGCCTGTCTCTGCTGACGATGAACCCCTGCGCCAATGCGCCGCGATCCGCGACGGAACCTCGGTCCGGCTCCACGCACCACGAAAACCCAGGGACCTGACCGCGAACTCGGTCGCGCCCAGACTACGTCGGAAACTACGACTTCGAACCCCCGTGGTCGACGCGCTCGGAGCGGAGAATGCAGGACGACTTAGTCGATGATGCCGAGGTCTGTTCTCACCGTGTGGAGTAGGGACGAGCGGTCTTGAATCACGGCATTGCTCGCTTGCAGCAACGCATCGGCCCGTGTGGCGGTCTCAGATGCTGTCTCGTAGGACGGCGCCTCTGACGCGATCAAGATCAAATCGACGAGCTTCTTGTGGCTTAGGGAGAGGTCGTCCGATGCCGACGCCACGTCGGAGGAACCCAGCAGCAGAACGTTGGAGTGCTCCTGCAGCAAAGAGTTGTAGTCGCTCTTGAAGGCGTTCTCCTCGGTGAAGGCGAGAACTGGAGCGTTGTCGCCGATGCCTTCAGGTTTGGTCAACCCGTCGGGAAACAGTCTGGAAAGGTACGACTGCTCACGATTATAGAGGGAGTACTCCGCTTGAACCGCTCTCGAATAGGCTTCCTTCCGCTGAGCGCGGAAGTAGTCCAACCTAGATTGTTCTGCTTGCGCCGCAACTTGCTGACGAGTGCTTAGGTACGAGGCCCCACCACCAATGAGAGCGCCGAGCAGAGCCGCAAGCGCTGCTATCCCAGCAATCCAGAGTTGTAGGGAGAACGGCGGGTCTTGCGGACCCTCCGTTCCGGGTGTGCCTCGTCTTCCGCGCGGCATGTCTCGTCCTTGGACCTTGGGTGCATCGGCAGGGAACTATCCCACATGCCACACCCGAGGCTGACTCTTGCCGCGCAGGAGTCCTGCATAGCCGGATGCGAACCGTTGCTACCAAATTGATAGTGCCGGTCGGGCAGGCCGCGACCCGGGGGAACTCAGACCGGACTGCAGCCGTAGCCTCACCAGGCTCCCTTTCCGACGGCTTGGTCACCACCCCAATCAAGCCGCCAAGACGGCTCGGCACTCGCCAGCTATGAAGGACGGGCCGGGCGTAGGCGCTCCGCGGGACACTGGGCGCATGCGACTTGGAACAACTGCGTGGCGCAACTGGCACGCATACAGCGATGGAGCCCCTGAGATCGAGTATCTGGTCGACGAATTGCACTCCACCGTGGCGTTCTACGGAACGCCAGTTTCCTTCGGTCCCTACGAGCTCACGCCAGTCTGGCGCACCGACCAGTCTGTCAACGAAGGACCGCGGGATCGAGTCGGCCTGTCGCTTCTCCTGCGCTACGGGATTCATACTGCGCTGACACCTGAGCTCGTGAAAGACGGGGAGCTGACCCCAACCGACTCCAGCGGCTATTCCGGGGGCTTGATCGCCGACGAAATCGCAGCGCTGGTTGCGCTAAGCCTCGGCGTGCCACTTCGCTCCGCTGGACCACGCCTGATGTCGGGGATCCGCTACCCCGACGAACCCGAGCCCGAGCCGACATTTCGCGAGGTACGGGCCTTATCGACGCCACAGTCTGACGGCCGACCGCTCCTTCCGCGCCTGCGGGGGCGGCCGACCAACCTGACCGGTATTGCCCGCTTGCACGAGTTCTCGAGACTGTCGAGAAGTCAGCAGGTCAGTCTCGTGCTAGCGGCCCGCTCGTATGCGTCGGCGGTGTGGATTGCCAATGAAGACCCGAACATGTCTTGGTTGAACCTAGTGACCGCGATCGAGGTCGCCTCGGATGAGGCCGTTCACATCAAGACCGCACCGGTCGACCTTCTACGGAATCTGTGGCCCGAACTTTGGAGTGCGCTGGAACCGGCACCTACCCAAGTCCGCCACGACGTCGCTGCGAAGTTGTCGCAGCAGGTGAAGGCAACGCAGAAGTTCATCGCCTTCTTGACCACATACGCTCCTCAGCCTCCGAGCAACCGGCCGGAATGGGACAGATTCGAATGGGAGATGATGCCAGAAGCTGCGAGGGTCATCTACAAGCACCGATCCAACGCACTTCACGGAGGCAAACCCTTCCCCATGCCGATGCTCGACTCCCCTCGCAACTACGGGAGCGAGCCACAGGAGATCCCAGGCGGGCTGACGAGCGGTGCAGCAGGGGCGTCATGGATCGCAGCAGAAACGCCGATGTTGCTCGCGACATTCGAGTACATCGCGCGCGGCGCCTTGCTGCGCTGGTGGGATGAATCGCTTCTGCGGGCAGTTGAGTAGTCGGCAACAGTCAGGTGCTTCATCGCTCGGCGCACCGCCGGCGTGGCCAAGCTAGCGTCCTTAAGGCGCTGCTGCAGCTCGCGACTCGCTTGGCGCAACAGTCGCTGGGGCTGAGTGGTCTCCAGAGAGTCCAGCAGAATGACGGCATGGAGATTTTTCACGCATCTGGTCTTTGGTATGAACCCGGCGATGTTATCCAGCCGGGCAACTGGGGACGCGTTGTGATCGGCGCAGGCCCGAACGCTCACATCCACTTCTTCCGTGAACTCGTGTTCGAGGAGGTGCGCGAGCAGGTCGCTCCGGATCAACCCTCTCGACTTCGTTCCTTCTTCGGATTGAGGACGATCGAAGACTTGCGGCACTATCAGCAAGTCGCTGGGGTGCCACATGGCTATCGGGTCTCGGTTCCCGACACGGCGACCTTCTATCTTGCCAATCTAGAACTGTTTGACCGGCTTCAAGGCGCTCGTGACCACGTCTCGGCCAAGACAGTCGTTGCGGAGTACTGGTCCGGCAACCCCGCGGTGTTCATGGAACTCCTCGTCGAGGCTCCAGCCGAGGTACTGGAACGGTTGTAGAACCGAACCGAGTCGCCGCGTTGGAATGGCGTGACCCCTGTATCACCGGTGGCCATCGACAAGAGGTCGCGTCGAGGATGGCGGTTTCAATCCGCGTCGTTTCGTCGCTACGGCGCCAGAGACCAACGTAGATTGCGTCCACTTGCCGGGTGCGGGCGGTCCACGGTCGACGCTCTGCCGCGTCACCAGCGCGCCGAGGGAATCTGCCGAGGCGCTGCCTCCAGGTCTTCAAGCCTGATCCGGATGGCTCGTTTGCCGCAGCGGTACGCCGGGAGCGTGCCGGCTGCGATCCAGCGCCGGATCGTCTTGACCGAGACCGACATGCACTCAGCCGCCTCCTCGAGGCTGAGGTAGACCGGGATGGCGCGTCGATCAGCCATCGGAACGTACCTCCGCCCGCGTGACGGTGGCCGTGGCGAGGAAGCGTCGGGCGTCGGCGACGGTGATGTAGAGCCGGCCGACACCTTGGAACCGGGTCCAACGCGGGCCGACGCCCCGACGGCGCCAGTCACGGACGGTGCGCTGCGGTGTACGAATGAGGTCGCAGAACTCCTCGAACAGGATCAGGCCGTTGTCGTCCCAATCGTCCGGGATGTTGATCGGTGTAACCATCACGTCACCTTTCGTCGTGGCCGTCGACAGATTCGATGGCCTCACTCGGGAGAGGCAACATCCCGCTGTGCAGGTCGGACATCCCTAGGTCATCCCTGTCGAGATGGGCTTCTCCTTGATCACCTAGGTCGTCTTGGGTCCCCCGGACGATCACCCGGAGCTAGGAATTTGGTCAGCGACTCATCCCGCGCGGCATCGGCGCGGAGGTCGGGATCGGCTGAGGAGCCGGCCGACGCTGAGCACCATCGCGCAGCACCGCGGCCTGCAGTACGGACGAAGGAGATCGCGGCGCCTTCGGTCCGTACCGGTCGATGTCGTCCGCGGCCCTCTGTGCGGCGTGGCTTGGCCCGAGGTCGGCACGGTCGCGGCTGAAGACGTCGACCCATTGGCTGCGAGCGTCGTCGACGGACTCGGCGACAAGGTGAGCGGTGTTGCGGTGACGGCCCCGGGTCATGCCGACGTACGCCGAGGCGGCGCCGGTCGTCTCGCCAAGCGCGAAGTCCGAAAAGTCGACGGTCTCGCCCTGGGCTCCGTAGGCGGTGGTGGTGAACGCCAGCTCGACGTGCTCGCGAACGTATTCGGCGGGGAGCGCACGTTGGCCGGCGCGACCGGCGACGAGCAGGCCGCCGTCCGCGCCGATCCCGGCCACGGTCCAGGTGTCACGGTTGGCGACCTCGAGGTCGCGGTCGTTGCGTCGAGTGGCGACCCGGTCACCGAGACCAATCCGCTCACCAAGACGCGTGATCGGCTCACCAGCCCGCTCACCAGTTCGTTCGCCCGCGTGCTCATCATGCTGCTCACCAAGAGGTACGCCGGCACCGTGGCGGCGGTCGCGGATGGCAGCGTTGAGCGCAGCGACCTGGTCGCGTGTGTCCGCAATGACGAGTTGATCACCGTCATCAGGACTATCGGCGCCGATGGCGGCCAGGGCGGCTGTGCGTTCGACCTCGCTTGCCTGGAGGACGATCTGTCCGCGCTCGTAAAGCTTGTCGAAGACCTCACCAGATCGCTCTCCAGTGCGCATGAGCAGGCTCAGGTCGGCGTACTCGGGATCGCTGAACCGGTGGACCGACTCGAGCTGGTGATGTCCGGCGGGTCGCACCCAGCGTGCGGCGATGTCGAGGACGCCGCCGCGCCCAACGGCTGGGAGTTGGTGGCGGTCTCCGAGCAGCGCGACTGTCGCGTGCGCGCGGTCGGCGATGGCGAACAACGCGCGGGCGGTGTCCTGGTCGAGCATGCCGGCCTCGTCGACTAGGAGGACGTCGCCCGGGAGCAGGCGGGCACGTGCGTCGGGCCGCGCTTCGGGTGCGGCGTCGGGCCCCGTGTCGGCTCGTGTCCAGTGACCGTCGTCGTCCCAGCGGTAGCCGTGTTGGTGGATGAGCCATGCGGCGGAGAAGGCGTCGGCGCCGACCTGCTCCTTCGCCGCCTGGGCAGCCTTGAGGGTCGAGGTGACAACCACGAGCCGCCGCTCCGATGCGTCGAGTACGGCGCGCGCTGCGGCCAGGGTCGTGGTCTTGCCCGTTCCGGCGGCGCCCTCGATCACGAGCAGACCAGCGCCGCCGGCCAGCGCCGCGACGACGCGTTGCTGCGCTGGGTCGAGGTGCTGGCTGCCGCGGAGCCGGCCCGCAGTCGTCACAGGTTGCGAAGCGCGCGCGGCGAGCGTCTTGACCAGGTCGGCTTCGACGGCGAGCACGTGGTCGGAGGTCAGGCTGCGGACGTGCTCGGGTACGTCCCTTCGGTCCAGCAACGGCACAGAACGTGTCCGGGCACGCTCGGCGATGTCCTCGACCAGCTCATGACGGACGGGTCGTTCGGCGACCACGCCGACGGAGGCGATCAATCGTTCGACCTCGCCACGAATGTCGGGTGCGTTCCACGCCGACCGCTTGGCGCCGAGCCGGGTGAGCACGAGGTCGGCGGCGACGTCGCGGTTCAGTCGGCCGATCTGGAGACCCGGCTCGGTGGCCGGATTGGTCGGAGACGTGGTCGGTGGGGTGAAGCCGAGGTCGTGCAGTTGGTTGTTCCATGCGACGACGAGGTCGGCACCGCTGCGAGGCACGACCTTGTCGGGCCGCGCGTCGGCCCACGCGCGTCTGTCCCAGGTACGCCGCAGTTGCGGTCCGGGTTCCTGGCCGGGGTGCTCGGCTCGCCACGCGGCCTCGTACCGGTCGACGTTCCGGTTGATCTGTGCAGCGCGCTGGCTGAAACCTCCGGCGTACGGCACGAGTTGCTGGATCTCGCCGTCGTCGTCGAGGGTGTAGCCACGCACGGCAAGTGCGGCCCTGAACTCGGGGTCGCACATCACGGCCGCGTGCCCGATCCCGTTGAGCGCCTCGATGCTGTCGACGACACCGACCGAGTGCAGCCCGCGCCACGCCCCGCGCGCGAAGACACGTGCGTTGATCTGCACGTGGAGGTGGCGGTGCGGGTCACCGGCCCGCGAGGTGTAGTGACGCACGACAGCGGCCTCGAGTTGCTCCACCGGGACCTGCACCTGCCGACCACGCGACCCGACCCGCGTGGTGGCGTGCTCGGCCACCCACCCGATCACCTCACCCGCCGCCCGGTCCATCGCCGCGTCGTACGCCGTCGCGATGTCGGGGTGGAGTGCGGCGGCCAGCGACCAGGACTTCGGCCCGTTCACCACGACCTCGACGAACCGCAGTGCACGGGTGTCGTCACGCAGCCGACCCTTCGGCATCCCCGTCACGACGTCGTGGCCGGCGACCCACCGCTCGTAGGTGGCCCCATCCAGCGTCCCCCCGTCCTGAACTACGGAAACGCCGCGTCCCCCCGCGTCTCGGGAAGTGGTCGCGACGTATCGCTCAGCCACCCCGGTGCCCTCGGCGAGGTAGTAGTCGTCGACGCGCGAGTGGTCGGCCTCCACGTACGAGCGCGCCGCGGACGCGGAGCCGCGGTAGAACTTCACTCCCCCGTGCATCGGCCCCGTCACCGCCCGTCATCACTCGTCACCTAGCCTTGAAGTGACGCTCGGCCCGCCCCGAGGGGCGGACCGATCTACGGACATTCGTAGCATGCGTGCCGCTCGATTTTGAAGGCCGTCGACGGCCCTAGGGGCGTGCGCATCCTGCACTCGTCACTGGCCGTCAACCGATCGACGGCCCATCCGGTGCGAAGGATGGCGGTCCGCTTCAAGAACGGTTTGCTGGTCGTTCGATCGTGCGGTTCACGGCTCGAGGGTTCGCGTTCGAACCTGGTGTTGAGCGTTCGCCGAGGAGGCCATGACGGGGTCTTCTCGGTGGCCCATAGAGGGCTGGGATCAACCCCAGCTGACTATCCAGCCTTAGCCCAAGGTCTTCACGCCGTCACCTGGGGTCCGACGGCGGGATCGAGCCCCGCCACGAACCTGTCGGTCTCCTCTTGATCAAACGCGTCCATCAGGCGGAGGCCGCTGTGAAATGTCGCGAGCTTGTACAGGTCGCGCGCCCACTGGGATCGGTTGGGGCCGTCGTAGGCCAACACGCGCGTCGCAAGCGCGCGGGCTAGTGGTCGGTTTCTGACCAGTGCGGTCCGCTCCAGCAGCCCGACGAGTTCGTCCTCGCCAAGAGAGCGCCCCTGGGCCGTGAGATCACCGAGGGTCTCGTGGCGTTGCCATGTACGACGCAGCGCGTTCCTCGGCGTGCCGATGAGCCGGTCGAGGTGGAAGCCGGGAAAGCGGACCGCGGCGACATCTGGGAAGACGACGAGGGTCAGGAAGCTCCATGTGCCCTCGTGGGCGGCATCCGCGGCGACGATGTCGAGCGTTGTGTGAAGTGATCGCCCAAGCGCTGCGTCAAACTCCGCCTTCTGGGTGTCCGTGTGTCGCTCCATCTCGAGCCACGCAGCGACGTCGGCGACCACGGCCTCGCGCACACGGGCCACCTCGTCGGGAGTCGCGATCCTTCCTGTAGCAACCGGAACCTTCCGCTCATGGTCGAACGCCACGCCGGCTGTGAGGGCGGCACGTCCGCTCGTGGTGTACGTCGTGCGCAGGGTCTCGAAGAGCGCTGCGGCGTCGCCGCGGGTCAGACGCGGATAACACAGGCTCATGCGTCCACCGCTGCGTGGAGAAGGCGGTCAAACTTCAACGGGCTCCGCTGGTAGGTCTGGATGGTTTCCTGCAGTGATCGGTCTAGGAACAGTTGGCACATCGAGTCCACGACTTCACCAACCGAGTCCGGCGGGAAGTCGTCATCCTCGGCGACGCCGTGTGCACTCGCAAGTGCTACAAGGGAACGAAGGACCTCGAGTTTGATTCTGGCTTCAAGTTGTGGCTCCACTGGCTGCGCCAACACGGCGCGGCCTAGCTCGTGGTCCTCGTTCACGAGGAGTCGAACCGAGCCCATGAACGAATCGCTCAAGTCATCGAACACAGCGCTGAGGGTCCATGGGGCGTTCTCGAGTCGGAGCGCGGCGAAAGAAGCCGCTTCTGTTGGGAATCGCGATGCATCCCCCTCCAGGTGGACGCTCCGGGTTGGTCCTGCGCAGAGTCGCGAACCACGGCGTGAAGCGGTGCGTGCGCGAGGTGGGGTGTCCTCCGCGAGAAGCAGGTAGGCCGAGAGGTCGACCTTGTGCGCGACCTCGCCGGGAGGCAGAGCGAGCGATAACTCGAGATTCTGCACATCGGCTTGCGACAGACGTTGCCGCGTGATGAAGCGCCGCAGCATGGCCGCGCAGTCAACGACCACGACCGCTTCGATGAGATCGATCCTGTCAATGCTAGTGGCGTTGCGGACCTTTTCGCTTTCGATCTCGACGCTTATGCCGATCACGTCGCTGGCTGCGTAGTCCCAACCAGGGAGAAGGTCGGGAAGAGGTTCACGCGATCCGTTCCGCTCGAGCCACCATCCGCCCCAAGCTAGATCGCCAGTGGCGACGGTCCGATAGGGAAGAAGTCTGGTCTTACTCATCGTCTTCCTCGTTGAGGATTCGGGTCGTCACATCGACGGCGATGTCGTCGCTCGACTCGAACCAGAAATCGACTGCAGTTCCGGGGGCGATGAGGGCTGCGGAGGTGTCACCGGATCCGTTCCACCCCCCGCTGCGGAGGAACTCATTGCCGCTTGCGCGCTCGGTGCCGCCGTCGGTGCCGATCCCGATTTCGACCTTCACGCGGGAGCCGGCAGGAGGCCCGCCGACAACGTGGACCGGCACGGTCGTTCGCGTCCATCCGGGAACGGGGGAGTCGGACCAACTCGGGTCACCCAACCGGACCGCAGCCTTGGTGCTTCGGTTACCTCCTCCCGTTCGCGGAGCGGCGGCCCGGGACGGTGCGGAACCGGCGGATCCGGCCATGAGGCCGGCGAGCATGTCGCCGACCCCTGCCGCGGATGTGGATGACTCCGCAGGCCGGGTCACCATGTACGGCTCGATGAACCTGTCCGCCGCTTCTTGGATCTTCTGGACGGCCAGTTTGACTTGGCTGCGCTGGATCTTGTCGTGCAGGGAGGCTGGGGACCAGTCATCGTGGGCAGGAGGCTCGGAGCTCGCGAACGTCGGGTCGAGGGTGGCCACGGGCTTGAAGACGCCCGCCCACTGGAAGCCGGGTTCGGCTAGTGGAGCGCGTTCGATCCGACGCACGACCAGTTCGGCGCCGTTCCGCATCAGCGTTATCGCTCGACTCGGCATCTGACCCGAAGGACCTCCGCTGGCGCTGGGGTACTTGGTCAATGCCAGATGTCCGAGCACTTCGTTGTAGCGCTTGATCTCCACGACATCGACAGCGAACAGCGAGGGTGGTGGAGTGGCTCCGGACTGGACGGCACGTACCGCGCTCAAGCAGCTGACCGGACCCGACAGCACCGGATGGCTCGACGGGTCTGGGATCGGATAGTCGACTCCGTTGAGCTGGACCCGTATGTCCATCGGATGCATCCCTGTCGCGTCGGGAAGCAGCTTCGGCCACAGGTTCCAAAGCACCGCTTCCGTCAGCACGTCTGCATCGTCTTCCGGGCCCGGCGCGCCGAACTCGGGAGCGAGGATCAGGATGCTGGTGCCGAGTTCGTCGTCACCGAAAGGCTTGGCGAACAGCTCGCGCCCCAGGTCCCGCGCGGCGGGGCCAACGATCGGTTCGGGGCGACCTTCAACGGTTCGACCCCACCAGTGCCGACCGGTATATCGATAGCCGTCCAACTCGAAGACGTCGCCGATCGCGGATGCGATGAGTCGGTCCTCTGGGCCGCGGTCGGTGGCGCATCGCGACCACACCACTATCGCGCCGACTTTGCTGACCATGTACGCGATCGACTTGCCGAACCCGTAGGTTCCACCCGACGTCGGGTCGCCCTTGGTCGCGCCGATGTTGAAGATGAGATCGATGAAGTGGGTGACCGAGTGCTCGGGGATAGCGCGGTCGTTGCGGACGGGTCCACCCAAACCCACCGTGCCGCGGTCTGAGATTTCCACGGCCCAGACTTCGTTGTCGCTCAGAGCCCTGCGGATCTGAGTGCCGGAGGCGGGGCCGGTGAAGACCGACCTCGCGAGCGTCTGGACCGTCTCGGAGGTCAACTCGCGGATATTGAGGATGAACTCGACGGGCCGGTCGCCTGTCCGGGCATCCCAACTGTTCTGCGCGGTCTCGCGGACGAGGAGTTCCTCGGTCGAGACATGGGGGGTGCCTAGGAGCTTCTTCGCGCCTGCTCCTTGAATGGCACCAGGTTCGAACCTCTGAGGGAACCAGTCCATCGGTCCTCGCATGGTACGCGCACCGATCAGATCCGTGGCCCGCGTCATACGCTTCGGTGGCGGTGCCATTTCCCGGTCGTTCCGACCTGTAGGTGTCACGTGATCGGTCTGAGCGGCGGTGACGGCGCGTGCAAAGTCGCCCGAGGAGCGGAACTCAGCCGCGGCGCGTTCCCAAGCGCGCCCTGCAGGCTCGACGCCGGCGGCACGGAGGTGGGCGGCCAGCACCGAAGTGGGAGTGACGTCTCCCGGAGGATGGTGCCGCCTGACCGGCCCGAGCGCGTCTAGCAACTTCTGTACGTCGTTGTCGTTCATGTGGCCCAATCGTGCGCCAGCTGTGCCGCGGCGTCGGGCGACAGTGCCGTGGGCAACACTCCGAGCAGTAGGTCGTAAGAGATGCCGTCGATGCCGACCAAGCGTGAGATGTCGATGTCGCTCGCGCGGAGCCCAGGAAAGTCGCCGTCGACGTTCCACCAACGGATTCCCCGTAGCGCGTACTTCGAGGGCACCGAGAGCTCCATACCCCGGTAGTAACCTGCGTGCCCCAGTCGGGTCTCAAGAGCATCCGCAGGGACGCCCATCGCGAGGAGCTCTTCAATCCTCGTCTCGATGTCGGGTGCATCCGTGCTGGCCGCCAGGTGCACCACAGCGAGGTGCAGGTCTGTTGAGAGTGTCGGGTCCAACTGGTCGAGGTTGGATATCCGCACTGCATTCGCGTTGACGGCGGCGGTCGACTTCACCTCGATGTCGTACCCGTTCCTGCTGAAGTCGTGAACTGCGCCGGAGGGTCCGGTCCATCCCAGAACCGCCTCGGATGGATTGGTCGCGGCAAGCTTTGCCATCACCTCAAGTTCGCCGATCAGACCGACGATCTCCTCTCGGGACAACCCGTTGATCGCCTGCCGCAGCAGCGCGCGCCAATCGTCCAGCGCTGCGATCACAGCGTTCAGACCGGCGGCGGGGTCCCGTTCCAGACGGCCAACGATGTCTTCGACCAACTTGTCGAATGGTCCGGTCAGACGGCCGATGGTGCAACTGAGGTCGGCGAAGCGAACCTGCACGCCGTGTAGGAACAGATCGCGGTGGCCCAAGTCTATCCCTCTGCTCACACGGTCCTTCGGCTGCTCACCGTCCGGGATCGGTACGAGCAGGTGCCGGAGACCCTCATCGTCGATCCCGAGTAGGACGGGCCCCAGGGCGGTGGATGCGCCGGTCGGTCTGGTGAGGACTCGGGCTTCAGTGGGCCGGTTGTCTCCGAGGAGCAACGCGAACTGCTCCGACACGGACCCGGTCACGGCGCAACCTCTTCAGGAAGCAGGGCGTCGCCCTCGGTGTCATCGGGCACTTCGTCGCCGGACGGATCCAGCTCGGGCTGCCAGTCCGGTGTGACACCGTAGTAGCTGCCGTCTGTGTGGGGTTCGTTCGCGCTGCTTGGGAAGATGATCCCCAGTCCCACCAGGTGCTCGTCGGTGGCCATGGGCGTACGCGCGCGCCGCGATCCCTCGGTCTGCGGCAGCGAGTCCTTGCTGACGACGTAGACGATGATCTGACCTGCCCCGTCGGCGTGACGGCGGCGCACGTCCCGGGGTTGGGACCGTTGTTGCGGCGTGAGACTGCGGACGACCTGTAGATCGAGGTCCGCGAACCAGTCTTCGTGGTTCAGGAGGGCCTTGATGTTGGCGGTCCCAGCCGAGGAGTCTTTGAGTGCGGCACGGTTCACTGCAGGGACTGGGCCGAACCCGAGGTCTAGGGATCCGAGATCCACGATTTTTCCGTCGGCATCACGCGCGGGCCGCGACGTACTGATGACGGTGACGTTCCAGCGGCTGTTGGGTGCTGCCTCGCGGATCCAACCCGTCATGAACTCTGAGCGCATAGCGGTCTGGTCCGGGTGGAACCGGTACTGCTCGAGTAGATGGCAGACGCTGTCGGCCGAGATCTGCGCGAAGCGCCAGCGCGGCGGTGCCTCCGAGGGAACGACGCTGGACTCGGAGATGCAGCGCGATATGAAGTCGCGCGCGGATTGGATGTTCGCTCTAGCGACGTTCGTGTCGCGGTCGAAGATGAACGTCTGCATACGTTCGCCCGCGTACGTGATCCGTACCAGATTGGCTGCACCCATTTTGTTGCGCGCAACGATGGCGAGCCGTCCGGGATGCTCACGCACCCTGAGGCCGACTTGGCTCGGGGTCAGCCGCTGAAGCTCCATGTCAGAGATCTCGCCCCGGATCTCGGCCTCGACCAGCGCGAGGAACCGGTAGTCGTCAGCCAAGGACGGCTGAAGCCAGATTCGGGGAAGGTCCTCATAGCCGGGCCGGTAGCCGAACCAGCGACCCATCTGGAGGAGCGTGTCGTAGGTGTTCGACGTTCGTGTGAAGTAGGAGACCATTAGGCCCTCGAGGGTGAGGCCCCGCGACAGTGTTCCGCCGCCGACTGCGATCACTACTTCGCGCAGCGGTTTCCCTGAGGCATCCTTGCGGTCGTAGTCGAGCCGGTCGGTGGACATCCCGTTGTCAACGATCACACGAGCGTCGGCCAAGATTGCGCCGATGTGCTTGGCGACTTCATCCCACGACGGCATGCGCTCGGTTGCGCAAGAGGCCGCTCGTGCGTTCTCCTTTTCGAACGTCCTGGTCAAGACGGTGTGATCGCCGCTCTGCCACGCCGTCTTGATCTCGTCTCGAAGGTCCTGCACCCTGCGCTGCATCGCGAAGTGAGGGTCTGAGTAGTGCGTGGTGTGGATCAGCATCGAGCTGTGGTCGTCGTGCCCCCGAGCCCTCCTGATAGCTGAAGCGACGACGAACCATTCGACAGCCCGACGCAGGGAATCGGGCAGCGGCGGGACGAACGCCGCTCGGGCCTCGGCGCCGCTGGGTGGTCGGAGTCCCGCTGCCTCGTCGTCGGTGATCTCGCGAACCATGTCCAGACCGGGATCAGGTTCGTCGGTGTCCGAGAGAGGCTCCCTGCCGAAAAGGCGCTCAGCGCCGAAGTACTCCGGGGGGCGAGGAAGGTTGATGATGAAGTTCGAGGGATACAGATCCGAACTACCGGGCTCCATGAAGATGTTCGCGAACGGTGTTGCCGTGTAGCCGACATACGTTCCGCTCTGGACCAATTCCCAGATCTCGCGAACCAGCCCGTTGATCGTGCTGCGAGCCTGGCGACCGGTCGCGCTGTTCGGCGTAGCTTGGTCGGCCTCGTCATCGAGAAGGAGGACTGGTGTTCTGCGCAAGATGTCGGACGGGGTCTCTTTGAGCCAATCCCGGAGGCTTTCAAGCCGTGAGGGGTTCTTCTTGATGACGATCACGACTGGCTTCTCGCGTCCGAGCAGAGACGCTCCGCGGTGGGTTTCGCTGTTGACGAAGTCAGCAGTCGGTGTGGTCAACCCGACGACGCCGCCGGCGGCGAAATCGAGGTCTTTGCCTATGCGGACCTGCGTCTGCTCGCGAAGATTGTTGTGGATCCCCGAGAGGACGATCAGGAGTCCGTAGCCACGATCGGCCGCCTTCGACATCACGGCAGTGAAGTTGGCGGTCTTTCCCGACTGGACGTACCCGAGTACCAGGCCGAGCTTCTTGAGTCCGTGGACGCTCGGGTTGGCCAACTGCGCGACCACCTTGTCTGAGGCCCGGTCGATCTCGGGCACAGCTGCTGCCATCCGGCTGGCCAGAAGTCGAGACTTGAGCCCTTCCCAGTGGTGGTCTCCCGCTTCGGGTCCCGAGTACCACGGGGCCATCTGGACGTTCGCCACGAGCGTTCGGTCGACGACTCCAGTTGGCGAATCGAGCAGGTCGTTCTCAGCGATGTCGCGGCGGATCTCGTCGGCGACCGCGTCTAAAAGTGCTTCGTCTCGCAGCACGGGGCGCAAAGAGTCCAGTGCCTCATCAAGGCCTTGGCGAAGTCGCACCATCTGGGCGATGACGATCTGCCGGACCTGGGACACTGCTTGACTGTCGATCACGTTTTACCTCCGGCCGGAACGCTACTTGACGTTCCTGCGCTGGTGGCCTGAATCTCTCTGGTCGCCAGTAGCCGGCCTCAGGAAGTGCCGACACCCCCGCGTGCCGCTCACGCAGTATCGATGGCGTGGGCTCCGCGGGCTCCATCATTGTCGCCCCGCAATGAGGCCGCGAGCCGGCGGTACTCCATGAGTATGACTGCAGTCGCCGTGTCCGGATCCATGTGCTCCCATACTCGCAGCGACACCAGATCGAGTTGCCGTAATCGTTCGTCCGTGTCCCGATCCCGGCGCCGGTTTCCCTCGATCTTCCCCACCCAGAAGTCTGTCCGTGTCTTCGGGATGGTGAAATGCTCAGGGCAACCGTGCCAGAAGCAGCCGTCGATGAAGACGTAGAGTCCCACGCGCGTGAAGGCAAGGTCCGCCCTGCGTCGACGGTCGAAGGGGAGGGACCGGTCGACCCTGTACCGGAGGCCGGCTCGGTGCAGACGCGAGCGGATGGCCAGTTCGGGTCCGGTATCGCGGCGTCGGTTCGCCAGCATTGTGCTTCGAGCCGCGGCGCTCACCGGCGGTGAGGGGATTGTCGGTGCATTCAAATACCCTGTGTCCGACACACCCTCGACGCGCCGGACCGATCGCTTCTCGCCTGGCATGCTTTCAACACTAGGAGGTTGATCTGGTGGCCGGAACCAAGACGATTGAGGTAGCGCCGTCCGCTGCGCGCCTGACCGGCTCGCTGCGCGACATCGGTTACGACTTCATGACCGCCGTCGCCGACCTCGTCGACAACTCCATCGCTGCTGGTGCCTCGCGCATCAATGTCTACACCCAGTTCGTTCCCCACGGCTCCTACGTGCTGATCAGCGACGACGGGTCGGGTATGTCGGAGGGCGACTTGGTGGAAGCGCTGCGGTTCGGGACGCGGCGCGACTATGGCAAGAACGAGCTGGGGAGGTTCGGGCTGGGCCTCAAGACCGGATCCTTCTCGCAGTGTCGTCGACTCACCGTTGTCACGCGAACCGCACCGACACGGTTGCGTTTCAACGTCATGACGCTCGATCTGAACCGGATCGCCCGGACCGACAGTTGGGACATCACAGCGAACGAGTCCTCGCCCGCGATCGAGCGAGCCAAGGACCTGCTGCGCGAGTCACCGGGAACGGTGGTCGTGTGGGAGGACCTGGACCGAGTCCTGCCAGAGCGCTACGCGGAGACGGGATGGGGGCGGCGGCGTCTGCGTTCGCTCTCGGGCCGTACCGCGGATCATCTCGCGATGGTGTTCCACCGCTTTATCGCGGGCCAGGTCGCCGGCCGCAGCGAGGTCGTCATGTGCGTCGACGACACCAAGTTGTTGCCATGGGACCCCTTCGCTCCCGAGGAGGTGGCGCGCGCTGTGCTTCCGGATCAGGTCTTCGAGGTCGAAGTGGACGGCGGCAGCTCCGAGGTGCGGTTCCGCGGAGTCGTGCTTCCGGCCCGTGACCGGTTCTCCTCGCTGGAGCAGTTCGAGCATCTGTCGGGTCCGCAGAAGTGGAACCGCCAGCAAGGGCTCTATATCTACCGGGCGAATCGATTGGTGCAGCACGGGGGCTGGTCGGGACTGCGAGGCATCGACGAGCACACAAAGCTGGCGCGTGCTGCGGTCGACTTCGACACCGACCTGGACGAGGCGTTTCAGATTAACGTCGCGAAGATGCACGTCGAGCTACCTCCGGTCGTCAAGCAGATGCTGGAGCGTCCCGTGCATGAGTTGTGTGTACTGGCCGACGACGCCTACCGCCGGTCGGCCAACGCGACTGGGAGGTCGGATGCCTTCAACAAGACCGCCAAGGCCTCCGACACGGCATTGCGGGACGTCGGGATCGCGCTCAAGGCTGCGCTGATCGAAGATCGGTCCCTGGAGGACTTCAGGTCGGCCTTGGACCTCATGCGAAGTCGTCATCCGGGCCTAGCGGAGCAGCTGGGACTCTGAGGGTTCGCCCCTCACCGCTCGGAACGGTACTTGCACCAAGCGGCTAGCGGACATGCGGAACAGTCAGGAGCCTTCGGTGTGCACACATGTGCCCCGACCTCGATCAGCGCGACCTGAGCCTTCGTACTCTCCTCGTCGAAGCCGATAAGCCGACTCACTGCGATGCGACCGTCTGAGCTCCGATTCTTCAGCCAGCGCTCGGTTCCCTGGAAGTAGCGACCCGCCACCCGCAGGGCGCCAGTATTCGCGATCACAGGCTCCTCGCCCTCCGGGTTGGCCAGCATGGCAAGTTCGGCCGTGCCTCGGCGGAGTGCTCCTTCCGCAACCAGAGCTGTCAATCGGTCGTCACTCAGCGCGTCTTCATCCCCGATAAACGCTTGGGCGAGCCCGAGGAGTTGGGGCGCCAGTTCCGGCTTGCTCAACCACGAGACGAGTTCCACCACCCGGTCTCTGTCGTCCAGCATCCGGCTTGGGGAGCCCCACGCTGAGAGGGATGGCCATAGGGCGTTGACCACGGTTGGGGACTCCGAACCCAGCACGGTGTCCCCCAAGACCACGAGCCAGCGCGAGCCGGACCGAAGCCATGGTCGGATCTCAGTTGAGGAGTGGAACCAGTTCGCCAGCGCCGCCTTGGTGTCCGACGTGGTGACGGCAAGGCCCGGAGCCCCCTGTTCTAGGACTGTCGCCACGGCTGTCCCGACCGCGCGCGCGAGTCGGGGGGGCACGGCGTTCCCGATCTGACGGAACGCAGAGGTTGGCGCGCCCGCGAATCGGAAGTGGTCAGGGAAGGTCTGGATCCTGGCGGCTTCCCGGATCGTCAGGGTCCGATTCTGCTCCGGGTGGATGTACCAGTAGCCGTCCTTCGCGATATGGGCCGTGATGGTTCGAGACAGGTCATCGGCGTCCAGTCTCTTGTACTTGTCGTCGAAGATGTCGTCCCGGTAGCGCTTGAGCTCCTCGGGAAGTTCGGAGTAACGGGTCTTCGTGTCGAGTTGTTCGAACGCGGCCTCATCGTCGTCGCGAACTCGGCGCGTGACGTGGTCGTAGATCCGGTCAGAATGGCCAGCAGGTACGAGACTCCGCATCTCGCGCTGGAACTCGGTTCTTGGCCCGGCGTACCGGCGCCACCCCGCGCCGTTCGCATCGGACGCCCACCCATCCTTAGGGTCGACCGGTGGGAGGTCCCTAATCGCGTTGCCTAGCGTGACCTTCTTCGTGGATTCCACCGGCCACGTGAAGTCGAGACCCCCGAGCACGGCGACCAGGATGAGGCGTTGACGGAACTGTGGAACTCCGTACCTGTACGTGTCGACGACACGCTCTTGGACTGAGTAGCCCCAGTCCTCCAATCGGCGCACGATGGAGCGAAGAATGAACATTTCACGGTCGAGTGCCATGTCGGGCACGTTCTCCATGATGACGGCGCGGGGGCGTGCCAACCGCACGATCTCGAGGTAGGACTGCCAGAGGTCGCGACGCTTGTCATGACTCTCGCGGACACCATGCTGGACGAGGTACCGCATCCTCGAACGGCCGGCTTTGGAGAACGGCTGGCACGGGGGCCCGCCCGCAAGGACGTCGATCCTTGCCGAGCGAAGGATGGCACCCACTTGTTCGACCCGATCCGGGTCACCAAGGTCCCAGTCAACGGACATCCCCGCAAAGTGATGGGCATGGGTCGCAAGAGCGTCGGCGTTGAAGTCGGCGCCGAAGACCACCCGCATCCCCGCCTGCTCCAGTCCAAGACTCATTCCCCCTGCGCCGGAGAACAGGTCGGCGGCGAGCAGCGGCTGATCGGGTGAGGCCCGCAGCCGTCGCACCAAGTCCGCCAGTTCTGCGGGGTCGCTGCAGTGATCCGGGTGCCGGGGGAGACGCAGTGCCTGGCCACGCGAAAGACGTGTGGCGGGCGGGTCTGCTTCGAGAGTCATCGGACCTGATTCTACGAAGAGTCACCGACAGCGACGGCACGGCGGGCCGCGAGAGATCACATGCTTCTTGACGCGTCGGCGCCCAGCGCCCGTCGTGGCGCAGTCAGGCCCGTCTGGCGACCCTAATAAGCGAAGATATGGGCGCTCAACACGTCGATCTCCCGACGTGGATCCCCGAAGAAGGCACCGATGCGCCGCGCCACCACCTGAAACGGACGCTCCCGGGCCGACCCGTCCGCCTTCCAGTTGTTCCACGGGACGATCAGGAACAGGTGATGCGAATCAGGCGACAGGTGCGCCTTCCACAGGTCCTTGAGATCGTGGTTGTTCGTCGTGGTTCCACCGCGTTCGACCTCGGCGATCACCCCGCGCCCTAACCCCAGGCGGAAGAAGAAGTCCGGCCGGGCCTGCGTCACGAAACCACTCTGAGGCGTGAGCACCACCTCCTCGCCGAACCCCAGTTCGAGCCGCAGAAGCTTGGCGAAGTGGGCCTGCACCGCCAGGCTCTTGGCCCCATGGACGTGGATCGCAGCGATCTCCGCGCTCGTGTCGTGAATATGCCTGCGCAGGCGCTCCGCCAACGCGTCGACTTCATCGACCTCTTGGGAGTGCTCGCTTGGGATCGCGGCCTTCACGTGCCGCCGATACCCGTCCACGGGCGTGAGCTTCGCAGCTCGTTCGCAGAGAAGCTAGCCGCCGCTTCCCCCACCAGTCCCCCTAGGGGCCGATCACGAAGCCGACCGGAACGGTGAACAAATGCAAGAAACCGCAGGTTGACCTGCGGTTTCTCTGGTGGAGCCTACGAGACTCGAACTCGCAACCCCCTGCTTGCAAAGCAGGTGCGCTACCAATTGCGCCAAGGCCCCGTGGTGGCGCCGGGGCGCCGGAGGTGGAGCGTCAGGCCTTCTCGACGGTGTCGGTGGCCTCGGCCCAGAGGGCCTGCTCGTTCTTGCCCTCGTCCATCTTCCTCTTCGCGACGACCGCGCCGGCGGCGGCGAGTGCGACCAGCAGGAGCTTCTTCATGGACTCTCCTCGGGATCGGAGCGAAGGGTGGTGCGAAGGGATGGAGTGGGCCTAGGAGGACTTGAACCTCCGACCTCTTCCTTATCAGGGAAGCGCTCTAACCGTCTGAGCTATAGGCCCGTGCACGCCGCCAAGCGGCGACGCCGAAGGTTACCTGACCACGGTCAGGCGGTGCCAATCGGCCCGGCGTCGTTCAGGCCGGGCTCACTTCTCGTCCTCGGCGAGGGTGACCTCGATGCCGCCGAGGAGGGCGGCCGCGAGGTTGTAGAGGAACGCCGTGAGGGTCGCGATCGCGGTGATCAGGATGACGTCGACGACCGAGACGAGGAGCGTGAAGCCGAGCACGCGGGACATGCCGACGTAGTTCGTGACGTCGAAGGTGGAGTTGCCGCTGTCGCCCTCGACGATGCTCGCCACGGCCGAGTTGATCGAGTCCCACACACCGGCAGCGCCGAGCACCGACCACACCATGAAGATGGCGACGAAGGTGACGACGCCGAACGCGACGGAGAGCAGGAACGACGTCTTCATCACCGACCACGGGTCCACCCGAGTCAGCCGCAGCCGAGCACGGCGCGGCTGGCGCCCGGCCGCACGACGCACGCGACTGCCTCGCGACTCGGCCGGCCCGGCGTTGGCGCGGTGCTCCTCAGCGGCGCTGGACAGCGTGTCCTGGAGCCGCTCGGTCAGGGACCGCTTGCTGGGCTCGCCCCCGGAGGTACGGCGGGGAGTCGCGGTGCGCTCCGACATGGGTCACTCACTCCTCGGTGTCGTCGGCGGGGGCATCGGCAGGTGCTTCGACAGCGTCCTGATCCTCGATTGTTGCATCGTCGACCACGTCGGGCGATTCGACGGCGGCCTCACGGGCGCCTGCCTCGACCTCGGCGGCGGCCTCGGCGGCCTGCTCCTCGACCTCCTCGTCCTCACGTGCCTCGACCGAACGCGCCACGACGGCGACCGTGTCGCCCTTCTTGGGCGTCACGAACTTCACACCCTGGCTGTCGCGACCGGTGGCCCGGAAGTTGGTGTCGATCGGGCTGCGGACGACCTGCCCACCGCTGGTGATCGACAGCACCTCGTCACCCTCCTCGACGATGAACGCGCCGACCAGGCCGCCGCGGTCCTCGTTGCTGAGCTTGACCGCGCGGATGCCGACACCGCCACGGTTGGTGGTGCGGTAGTCGGTGATGCGGGTGCGCTTGGCGTAGCCGCCGTCGGTGATGGTGAAGACGTACTGCTCCTTCACCTCGCTGTCCTCGACGGACGCGCCGGCCTCCTCGATGGCCTCCTCCGCCGCGACCTGGGCGGCCCGGATCACGGAGAGGGAGAGCACCGCGTCGTCGTCGTGCTTGAACTTCATCCCGCGTACGCCGCCGGTGGCGCGGCCCATCGGGCGCAGCTGCTCGTCGCTGGCCTGGAAGCGGATCGCCTGGCCCTTGCGGGACACGAGCAGGATGTCGTCGTCGGCGTTGACCAGCTCGGCGCCGATCAGCTCGTCGTCGTCCTCACGGAAGTTGATCGCGATGACGCCGGCCTGGCGCGGGCTGTTGTAGTCGCCGAGCTTGGTCTTCTTGACCAGGCCGGTGCGGGTGGCGAGCACGAGGTAGGGGGCCTGGTCGTAGTCGCGGATCGCCAGCACCTGGGCGATGTCCTCGTCGGGCTGGAAGCTCAGCAGGCCGGCGACGTGGCCGCCCTTGGCGTCGCGGGCGGCCTCGGGCAGGTTGTAGGCCTTGGTGCGGTAGACGCGACCGGCGGTCGTGAAGAACAGCAGCCAGTGGTGGTTGGTCGTGGCGATGAAGTGCTGCACGACGTCGTCGCCGCGCAGCGTCGCACCGCGCACGCCCTTGCCGCCGCGCTTCTGCAGGCGGTACTGGTCGGCACGCGTGCGCTTGGCGTAGCCGCCGCGCGTGATGGAGACGACGAGGTCCTCGTCGGGGATCAGGTCCTCCATCGACAGGTCGCCGTCGGCGGCGATGATCTGCGTACGCCGCTCGTTGCCGTACTTGTCGACGATCTCGGTCAGCTCGTCGGAGACGATCTGCCGCTGGCGCGCCTCGTTGGCCAGGATGTCCTCGAGGTCGGCGATGACGCGCTCGAGCTCGCCGAGTCGGTCCATGATCTTCTGACGCTCGAGGGCGGCCAGGCGGCGCAGCTGCATCTCGAGGATGGCGTTGGCCTGGATCTCGTCGATCTCGAGCAGCGCGATGAGTCCCTGGCGGGCCTCCTCGACGTCGGGGCTGCGACGGATGAGGGCGATGACCTCGTCGAGCGCGTCGAGAGCCTTGGCGAGCCCGCGATAGATGTGGGCCTGGCGCTCGGCCTCGGCGAGCCGGAAGCGCGTACGGCGCTGGATGACCTCGATCTGGTGGGTGACCCAGTTGGAGATGAACTGGTCGATCGGCAGGGTGCGCGGCACCCCGTCGACCAGGGCCAGCATGTTGGCCGAGAAGTTGGACTGCAGCTCGGTGTGCTTGAACAGGTTGTTGAGCACGACGCGGGCGACGGCGTCGCGCTTGAGGATGATCACCAGGCGCTGGCCGGTGCGCGAGCTGGTGTCGTCGCGGACGTCGGAGATGCCCTGGATCCGGCCGGAGTCGGCGAGCTCGGCGATCTTGAGCGCCAGGTTGTCCGGGTTGACCATGTAGGGGAGCTCGCTGATGACCAGCATGACGCGACCCTTGGCGTCCTCGTCGATCTCCACCACCGCGCGCTGGGCGATCGAGCCACGACCGGTGCGGTACGCCTGCTCGATGCCCTGACGGCCGACGATCAGCGCGCCGTTGGGGAAGTCAGGGCCCTTGATCCGCTCGACGAGCGCGTCCTGCAGCTCCTCGCGGCTGGCGTCGGGGTGCTCGAGCGCCCACTTCGCACCGTCGGCGACCTCGATGAGGTTGTGCGGCGGGATGTTGGTCGCCATCCCGACCGCGATGCCGGCCGAGCCGTTGACCAGGAGGTTGGGGAACCGACTGGGCAGGATGGTCGGCTCCTGCGAGCGACCGTCGTAGTTGGGCTGGAAGTCGACGGTGTCCTCGTCGATGTCGCGGACCATCTCCATGGCCAGCGGCGCCATCCGGCACTCGGTGTATCGCATGGCCGCAGCGGAGTCGTTGCCCGGCGAGCCGAAGTTGCCCTGGCCGTTGATGAGCGGGTAGCGCAGCACCCAGGGCTGCGCGAGGCGCACCATGGTGTCGTAGATCGCGGAGTCGCCGTGCGGGTGGTACTGACCCATCACGTCACCGACGACGCGCGAGCACTTGGAGAAGCCGCGGTCGGGGCGGTAGCCGCCGTCGTACATCGCGTAGAGGATCCGGCGGTGCACCGGCTTGAGCCCGTCGCGTACGTCGGGCAGCGCGCGCCCGACGATCACGGTCATCGCGTAGTCGATGTAGGACTGCTGCATCAGCGTCTGCAGCTCGATCGGCTGGATGCGCTCGTCGCCGAGGCCGAAGCCGTCTGCGCCGCCGGTGCCGGTGGGGGTCTCGGTCATGTCTGGTTATCTCCTGCGTTCTATCGATGTCTAGGGCTGGTCGTAGATCGGACTAGCGACCTAGATATCGAGGAAACGGACGTCCTTGGCGTTGCGCTGGATGAAGGAGCGGCGCTGCTCGACGTCCTCGCCCATGAGGATCGAGAAGATCTCGTCGGCCTGGGCGGCGTCCTCGAGGGTGACCTGCTTCATCAGGCGGGCGTCGGGGTCCATCGTGGTCTCCCACAGCTCGTCGGCGTTCATCTCGCCGAGACCCTTGTAGCGCTGGACCGGGTTCTCCTTGGGCAGCTTCTTGCCCTGCGCGAGACCGTCGGCCATCAGCGCGTCGCGCTCGGCGTCGGAGTAGACGAACTCGTGCTCGGCCGGCTTGTTCCAGCGCAGTCGGTAGAGCGGCGGCTGCGCCATGTAGACGTAGCCGTGCTCGATGAGCGGCTTCATGAACCGGAAGAGGAGCGTCAGCAGCAGGGTGTTGATGTGGTGGCCGTCGACGTCGGCGTCGGCCATCATCACGACCTTGTGGTAGCGCAGCTTGTCGAGGTTGAACTCCTCGTGGATGCCGGTGCCGAGGGCGGAGATGATCGCCTGGACCTCGGTGTTCGCCAGCACCTTGTCGATGCGGGCCTTCTCGACGTTGAGGATCTTGCCGCGGATCGGGAGGATCGCCTGGATGCGCGGGTCGCGACCCTGGCGGGCGGAGCCGCCGGCCGAGTCGCCCTCGACGATGAAGACCTCGCACTCGACCGGGTTGGTCGACTGGCAGTCGCTGAGCTTGCCGGGGAGCCCGCCGCCGCCGAGCAGGCCCTTGCGCCCGCGCGCGAGCTCGCGGGCCTTGCGGGCCGCGATCCGGGCGTTGGCCGCGGCCTGGGACTTGCGCACGATGTCGCGCCCCTCAGCCGGGTTCTCCTCGAACCAGGCGCCCAGCTGGTCGTTCATGATGCGCTGGGTGAAGCCCTTGGCCTCGGTGTTGCCGAGCTTGGTCTTGGTCTGGCCCTCGAACTGCGGCTCGCCGAGCTTGATGGAGATGATCGCGGTCAGGCCCTCGCGGATGTCGTCGCCCGAGACGCGGTCCTCCTTCTTCTTGATCAGCCCCCACTCCTCGCCCCAGTTGTTGACCAGGGAGGTCAGCGAGGCCCGGAAGCCCTCCTCGTGCGTGCCGCCCTCGTGGGTGTTGATGTTGTTGGCGAAGGTGTGGACCGACTCGGTGTAGGTGGTGTTCCACTGCATCGCGACCTCGAGGCTCATGTGCTGGCCCGCCGCACCCTCGGCGGTCTCGGCCTCGAAGGAGATGACCGTCGCGTTGGCCTTGTCCTTGCGGCGGTTGAGGTGCTCGACGTAGTCGACGAGGCCGCGGTCGTACTTGAAGACCTGCACGAGGCCGCCGGTCTCCGCCCGCTTGATCGCGTCGTGTCCGGCACTGTCCACGTCGCCGGCGATCGTGTCGTCCTCGACTGCGTCGACGATCGCCTCGGCCCGGGCGCGCTCGTCGCGGACGACGAACTCGACGCCCTTGTTGAGGAACGCCATCTCGCGCAGGCGGGCGGTGATCGTCTCGAGGTTGTAGTCGGTGTGCTCGAAGATCTCCTCCGAGGCGTACCAGGTCACCGTCGTGCCGGTGCCCTCGCCCGCCTCGAGCGGACGGACCTGCTCGAGGTCGGCATCGGGCGCTCCCAGCTGGAACGACTGACGCCACAGGTGGCCGCGGTTCTTGACCTCCGCGACCAGGCGCGAGGAGAGCGCGTTGACCACCGAGACGCCGACGCCGTGGAGGCCGCCGGAGACCTTGTAGCCGCCGCCGCCGAACTTGCCGCCGGCGTGGAGCATCGTCAGGGCCATCGTGAGGGCGGGCATGTCCTGGCCCGGGGCCGTGTCGGTCGGGATGCCGCGCCCGTCGTCCTCGACCCGGACACCGCCGTCGGCCTGGAGCGTCAGCACGATGCGGGTCGCGTAGCCGGCGAGTGCCTCGTCGACGCCGTTGTCCACGATCTCCCAGACGAGGTGGTGGAGCCCGCGCTCGCCGGTGGAGCCGATGTACATGCCCGGGCGCTTGCGCACGGCCTCGAGGCCCTCGAGCACCTGGATCGCGGAGGCGTCGTACTCGACGCTGCCGTCGACGGCGGTGTTGGAGCGCTTCGCCTCGACCGTCTCCTCGACGGCAGCGGCCAGCGCCTCGGCGCGCTCGGTCTCGCTCGGGCTGTCGGCAGGCTGTGGATCGGGAGTGGAACCGGGAGTGGCGTCGGTGGTGGCCGGGGTGGACTCGTGGTTCTCTTCGCTCAAGGCACAGCCTTCTGCTCGTCGCCCCGGACGCGGTCCGGGTGCGTTCGACATGAGTCGAGTCGCGGCGGTTGCGGGGCAACACGGCATGCGACTCGTGACCCTCATATTACCTGTCAGGGCGCCTGAACCGAAGCACCAACCCCCGGTTGGGGATGGATCCGGGGGAAAATGTGCCCTCAGCGGGCCCGTGAGGGCCTGTCAGCCGGTCGAACAGGGGGGTCGGTGGGTCCCCATGTGGTCGGGAGGCTCCCATATCGGCAGAACGAGGCTCAGCCGTAGGTGTCGCGCGGACCGCGACCGTCGCGGCTCGACAGCCGCCCCTTCCTCCAGCTCGGCAGGTGGGGCCCTAGCACCTCGATCACGGTCACGGTGCCGTGACCGAGCTCCTCGTTGAGGCGTCGTACGACGGTGGGCGCGAGCAGCTTGAGCTGGGTGGCCCAGGCGGTCGAGTCGGTGCGCACCACCAGCCGGCCGTCGTCGAACGTCTCGGGCGTGCAGTGGTCGGCCACCTCGTCGCCGACGAGCTCGGCCCACCGCCCGAAGACCCCCTGGACCTTGAGGTCGAGCTCCCAGCCATGGTTGGCGATCAGCCGCCCCATCGCCTGGTCGAGCAGCTGCGGGTCGCGGTCGTCGGGACGCGCCCCGGATGACTTCGTGAACGTGCGCCGGCGGAAGGTCGAGGTCGCCTTCCGGGGCTTGCCGCCCGGCGTGGCAGCCGCGGCCCTGGCCGCCGCGCGCGCGAGGTCGAGCCCGTCGGGCTGGTGCTCCGCCGCGGCGTCCGCCGGCGTGGGCTCGTCTGGTGCCTCGTCCGCGGGGCGGTCGTCAGTCGTCACGGGTCACCTGCCCGTCCGCGACCAGGTAACGGACACCCTGCAGGGACGCGGGCACGTCCGCCGCGACCGCGGCGGTGACCAGCACCTGCTCGGCACCGGCGACGAGCTCCGCCAGCTGCTGGCGCCGCTCGGCGTCGAGCTCGGCGAAGACGTCGTCGAGGACCAGGATCGGGTCGTCGCCGTCGGCGCGCAGCAGGTCGTACGACGCCAGACGCAGCGCGAGCGCGAACGACCACGACTCCCCGTGGGAGGCGTAGCCCTTGACCGGCAGTCGCAGCTGCGGGTCGCCGAGGGAGAGCAGCAGCTCGTCGCGGTGCGGACCGACGAGGGAGATGCCGCGGTCGAGCTCCTCCTTGCGCCGGGCTGCGATGGCGTCGAGCAGCGCCTGCGGCAGGTTGTCGCCGACCTCGACGCTCGCGCGGTAGTCGATGTCGGCGGCGTCGCGGCTCGCACCGCGGGCGACGGCCTCGTAGGCCTTGCCGAGGTAGGGGCGCAGGTCCTCGACGAGCCGCAGCCGGGCGCCGAGGATCTCGGCGCCGACGCGGGCCAGGTTGTCGTCCCAGATCTCGAGCGTGGACATCGCCGCGTCGCGTGACGAGCCACGGGCGACGCCCGCCGTCTTGAGGAGGCTGTTGCGCTGCTTGAGCACGCGGTCGTAGTCGGACCGCGCGCCGGCCAGCCGCGGCGAGCGCAGGATCAGCAGGTCGTCCAGGAACTTGCGCCGGTCCGACGGGTCGCCCTTCACGAGGGTCAGGTCGTCGGGGGAGAAGACCACCGTGCGCACGAGTCCGACGATCTCGCGGGGCCGGGGGAGCGGCGAGCGGTTGATCCGGGCGCGGTTGGCACGTCCGGGGTTGAGCTCGACCTCGATCAGCGCCGGACGTCCCTCCTTCACCACGGACGCGCGGACGATCGCCTGGTCGGCACCGGCGCGGACCAGCGGCGCGTCGGTCGCGACGCGGTGCGAGGAGAGCCGGGAGAGGTAGTCGATCGCCTCGACCAGGTTGGTCTTGCCCTGGCCGTTGCGGCCGATGAACGCCGTCGCCCCCGGCTCCAGCGCGACGTCGATGTCGGCGTAGGAGCGGAAGTCGTGCAGGGTCAGGTGCGCGACGTGCACAGGGACATCAGCTCTCGCCGGGCTCCTGGGCGCTGCCGGCACCGGCCTTCTTCGCCGTCTCCGACTGCTCGGCGCCGGCGCTGCTGCCCTCGGCGTCGCCGCCCTTGGGTGCCGCGGAGCGGACCGCGTGGCCGCCGAACTGGTTGCGCATCGCCGCGACGGCCTTCATCGTCGGCGAGTCGTCCTGGCGCGAGACGAAGCGGGCGTAGAGCGCAGCAGTGATCGCCGGGGTGGCGACGGCGTGCTCGATGCCGGCCTCGACGGTCCAGCGTCCCTCGCCGGAGTCCTCGGCGTAGCCGGCGACCTTCGACAGGCCCGGGTCGTCGTCGAGCGCGGAGACCATGAGGTCGAGCAGCCACGAGCGGATGACGGTGCCCTCGCGCCAGGAGCGGAAGACCTCGGTGACGTTGTCGGTGAGGTCGGCCGCCTCGAGCAGCTCCCAGCCCTCGGCGTAGGCCTGCATGATCGCGTACTCGATGCCGTTGTGGACCATCTTCGAGAAGTGCCCGGCGCCGACCTTGCCGGCGTGGACCGACCCGTAGTCGCCCTCGGGCTTGAGCGCGTCGAACGCCGGCTGCACCTTCGCGATGTCGTCGGCGTCGCCGCCGTACATCAGCGCGTAGCCGTTCTCCAGGCCCCACACACCGCCGGAGACGCCGCAGTCGACGTAGCCGATCTTCTTCTCCGCGAGCAGCTCGGCGTTGGCGATGTCGTCGGTCCAGCGCGAGTTGCCGCCGTCGACGATCACGTCGCCCTCGCCCATCAGGGCGGCGAGCTCCTTGACCGTCGCGCGGGTCGGCTCACCCGCCGGCACCATGATCCACACGACCTTGGGGCTCGGCAGCGCCTCGACGAGCGCCTCGAGCGAGTCGACGTCACTGACGTCGGGGTTGCGGTCGTAGCCCACGACCGTGAGTCCCGCGCGGCGCATGCGCTCGCGCATGTTGCCGCCCATCTTGCCGAGTCCGACGAGTCCGATGTCCATACGCGTGAGCCTAGTCCCCACCCCTCGCCGGTCGAGTAGCCCGCGAGCGCCGGCGAGCGGGCGCATCGAGACCCAGTCCTACGACAGGAGCCTTCGCGGCATCAGCAGGTAGCGGAACGACCCCGTGGTGTCGTCGGCGTCGGTGCCGGAGATGACCACGGGCTTGGTCGCCTGGGTGAAGGCCAGGTCGACCATCTCCCCGTCGATGGCGGTGAGGCCGTCGAGCAGGAACTGCGGGTTGAAGCCGGTGGTCAGGTCGTCGCCGTTGATGTCGGCGTCGACGGCCTCGGTCGCCATCGCCTCGTCGCCGGAGCCGGCGTCGAGGACGATCTGGTTGTCGCCGAACTTCATCTGCACCGCGGTGTTGCGCTCAGCCACCAGCGCGACGCGCTTGACGGTCTCGATCAGGTCGGCCTTGCTGACCTTGGCCACGGTGAGGTGCTCGGCCGGGAAGAGCGAGCGCACCTTGGGGAACTCGCCGTCGAGCAGCCGCGTGGTGGTGCGACGTACGCCGCCCAGGCCGGTGCCCTCGAAGCCGATGAGGCCCTCGCCGGTGCCGCTCGAGCTCAGGGCGATCGTCACCTCGGCACCGGAGGTGAGCGACTTGGCGGTGTCTCCGAGCACCTTTGCCGGCACCAGCGCGGCGACCGACTCGTCGGGGGACTGGGGGTTCCAGGTGAGCTCGCGGTGCGAGAGGCGGAAGCGGTCGGTGGCGAGGAGCGCCATGGTCGAGCCGTCGATCTCGATCCGTACGCCGGTGAGCACCGGCAGCATGTCGTCGCGACCGGCCGCGGTCACGGCCTGCGCGACGGCGTGGGCGAAGTCGGCGCTGGAGACGGTGCCAGTGGCCGAGGGCATCTCCGGCAGCGTCGGGTAGTCGGAGACCGGCATCGTCTGGAGGCTGAAGCGCGCGGACCCGCAGGTGAGCGAGACGCGGGGACCGTCGAGGGTCAGCTCGACCGGCTTGGCCGGCAGGCTGCGGCAGATGTCGGCGAGGAGGCGTCCGCTCACCAGCGCCTTGCCCTCGTCGTTGACCTCGGCGGAGAGCGTGGCGCGGGCCGAGGTCTCGTAGTCGAACGTCGAGAGCACCAGCCCGGCGTCGCTCGCCTCGATCAGCAGACCGGCCAGGACCGGCGAGCTGGGGCGGACGGGCAGGCTGCGGGCAGCCCAGGCAACGGCATCGGCGAAGACGTCGCGTTCGACGCGGAACTTCACAAGGGTCTCCTCGACGAGAGGTGGTGCGGGCAACGAGCGGCTGCACGCAGGCGGGAACCACACGCGTGCACGTGGGAAGTGCATCCTGCCACGCGCTGTCGAGCCAGCGGCAGGGTTCTCCCCAGAGCGAGGGCAGTCAGGTGTTGGCGGGAGATCGATCCAGTCTTGAGGTTCATAGTCGTCATAGGGTCCGTGGAAACTGTGGACAACTCAGGTTTGTGCAGGTCAGGGGTCCGAAACCCTGTGCACGACGGGTGTGGACGCCGCGCGGTCCCGCTGCCCGGCGTGTGGATCGGCGTGCGTTCGGTGTGGTTCGTCCCGAGGTGTCCACAGGGTCTGGGGACGAACCGTCGGACCGAACCACAACTTCTCCACACACGAGGCAGGTCGCCGGCGGTGGTGACGTCAGGCCTGGCGGGCCTGCATCTTGACCCGGTTGGTGAGCTCGCTGACCTGGTTGAAGACCGCGCGGCGCTCGGCGAGGAGCTGGCGGATCTTGCGGTCGGCGTACATCACCGTCGTGTGGTCGCGGCCGCCGAACTCGCGCCCGATCTGGGGCAGGGACATCGACGTGAGCTCGCGGCACAGGTACATCCCGATCTGGCGCGCCATCACCAGGTGGCGCCCGCGTGAGGGACCGGTGAGGTCCTCGAGCGAGACCCCGAAGTAGGCGGCCGTCTGGGCGATGATCAGCGCGTGCGTGATCTCGGGCTCGCCGCCTTCGGGGATCAGGTCCTTGAGCACGATCTCGGCCAGGGTCATGTCGACCTCCTGGCGGTTGAGGTTGGCGAACGCCGTCACCCGGATCAGCGCACCCTCGAGCTCGCGGATGTTGGTCTGGATCTTCGACGCGATGAACTCGAGCACGTCCGGCGGCGCGGTGAGCCGGTCCATCGCGGCCTTCTTGCGCAGGATCGCGATGCGGGTCTCGAGGTCGGGCGGCTGGACGTCGGTGATGAGGCCCCACTCGAACCGGTTGCGCAGCCGGTCCTCCAACGCCTCGAGCCGCTTGGGTGCGCGGTCGGAGGTCAGCACGATCTGCTTGTTGGCGTTGTGGAGGGTGTTGAACGTGTGGAAGAACTCCTCCTGGGTCTGCGTCTTGCCCTCGAGGAACTGGATGTCGTCGATCAGCAGGACGTCGACGTCGCGGTAGCGACGCTTGAACCGGTCCTGTCGGTCGTCGCGGATCGCGTTGATGAACTCGTTGGTGAACTCTTCGCTGGAGACGTAGCGCACCTTGGCGTTGCTGTAGAGGCTCCGCACGTAGTGGCCGATCGCGTGCAGGAGGTGGGTCTTGCCCAGACCCGAGTCCCCGTAGACCAGCAGCGGGTTGTAGGCCTTGCCCGGTGCCTCGGCGACGGCCACGGCAGCGGCGTGCGGGAACCGGTTGGACGAGCCGATGACGAAGGTCTCGAAGGTGTACTTCGGGTTAAGGCGTGTCTCCAGGGCCGAGGATCGGCGCTCGCCGCCGACGCCGACCGGCTCGTGGGGCTCGATCGTGACCGGAGCGGGGGGCTCGTACGCCGTCTGGATGTTTGTCGACAAAGCGACAGATCCATCTGTCGATTCATCGATCTGTGGCTGGGTCTCCTCCTCGAGCGCCGGGTTGACCGTCACGAGCATCCGGATCTCGCGACCGAAGCCCTCGGTCAGCGCGTCCTCGATGTGGTTGCGCAGCCGGCCCTCGAGCTGGTTGCGGGTGAAGTCGTTGGGCACGGCGATGATCGCCGTGTTCTCGTGCAACGTCATCGGGACGCTCGGTCGCAGCCAGGCCCTCTGGTTGGGCTGGAGGTCCTCGACGATCTGCTGCCACGCCGTCCCGAGATCTACCTGCTGGTCGTCCACCCGGACCGCCTTCGCTTCTGCCATGTCGTCGTGCTCGTGTGCTGCTCTGGATCCGGCCTCGCAGGGACGACGCCACCGATGTGACCGGTGAGGCTTCCACAGAGTTGTCCACAAGCTGTGAACTGCCGGGCCCGATCCGTGGGATCAGACCCCCACGGCCGCAACGGCTGGTGATCCTTCCAGCGTTTCCGCAGGTCAGAGACCGGTTCGAGTGGTCTGTGACCCGGATCACATGGCGTGCTGGACCCTGGTCGGACCGTGGTCGGGACAGACCGCGGAGGTCCCGAACGTAACAACCGGTGGAGGCGTGGAGCAAGATGTCATCCACAGGCAGACCAGCAGGGGCCGCTCGTGGGTTTGACCCCCACTTCGCCCGCCGCGTACCGTTGGCCGGTCGCTCCCCGTCGACGGGTGCCGCATGTCCACGATCCGCCACCTGGCGGCCGCGCGGACGGGCGGTGCCGGTTGAACGACCAGCACTGACGCCGTGTGGAGTGGACATCCCTCGAAACCTTCGGAGAAATAGCCGTGAGCAAGCGTACGTACCAGCCGAACAACCGTCGCCGTCACAAGGTGCACGGCTTCCGCCTGCGCATGCGGACCCGTGCCGGTCGCGCCATCCTGTCGGGCCGTCGCCGCAAGGGCCGCAAGAGCCTGGCCGTCTGACGGCCAGAGCCCGCGGCACACGCCGTTGCTCTCCGCTGTCCACCGCCTCACCACCGCTGACGGTTTCCGCCGCACGGTGCGTCAGGGGCGACGCGCCGGCTCGACGACCCTCGTGGTCCACCTGTGGGTGGACCGGGACGCCGCACCGGCTCCGGCGCAGGTGGGGTTCACGGTCGGAAAGGCCGTGGGCAACGCCGCCACACGCAACCGTGTGAAGAGACGACTTCGGCACCTGACCCGGGAACACCTCGCTGCACTCGAGGAGCTCCCGGGTCGTGTTGTGCTCGTGGTCCGTGCGCTCCCGGCCTCGGCCGAGGCGTCGTACGCCTCCCTCGGTGCCGACCTCACCCGTACCCTGAGCAGGGTGAGCTCGTCATGAAGCACCTCCTCATCGGCTTCATCCGGGCGTGGCGCTTCGCGATCAGCCCGCTCTACGGCCAGGTCTGCCGCTACCACCCGAGCTGCTCGGCGTACGCCCTCGAGGCCGTCACCGTGCACGGCTCGATCCGCGGCGCCTGGCTCGCCCTGCGTCGTATCGCCCGCTGCCACCCGTGGGCCGCCGGCGGCTACGACCCCGTTCCACCCCGTGCCGGATCGGCCGGCCAGTCCTCATCCACGTCCACCGCAACTCGAGGAGCATGAGTGCTCGACTTCTTCGGCACCATCGGCGGCGCGATCATGGCGCCGCTCTACTACGTCATCTCGGCGGTGCTAGTGGGCTGGCACAAGCTGTTCGGCAGCATCTTCGGACCCGAGACCGGCATCGCGTGGGTGCTGTCGATCATCGGGCTGACGCTCGTGATCCGCATGGCGCTGATCCCGCTCTTCGTCAAGCAGATCAAGTCCAGCCGCAACATGCAGCTCATCCAGCCCAAGGTGCGTGAGCTGCAGAAGAAGTACGGCCACGACCGGGAGCGTCTCGCGCAGGAGACGATGAAGCTCTACAAGGACTCGGGCACCAACCCGTTCGCGTCCTGCCTGCCGATCATCCTCCAGATGCCCATCTTCCTGGCCCTGTTCCGGCTGATCGACCAGGCGGTGAAGAACCCCGGGGACCCCAAGGGCCTCATGACGGTCACGCTGAACGAGCAGTTCCGTGACGCGACGTTCCTCGGCGCGAAGATCTCCGACACGTTCCTCAACACCGACGACATCGGTGTGCGGGTGCTGGCGGCCATCCTCGTGCTCGCCATGACTGCGACCACGTTCCTCACCCAGCGCCAGCTGATGAGCAAGAACATGCCGGCCGACGCGCTCTCCGGTCCCTACGCCCAGCAGCAGAAGATGCTGCTCTACGTCCTCCCGGTCGTGTTCGCCGTCGGTGGTATCGCGTTCCCGATCGGTGTCCTCTTCTACTGGACCACGTCGAACCTCTGGACCATGGGTCAGCAGTTCTACGTCATCCGCAACAACCCGGCTCCCGGCACCCCTGCAGCCTCCGCCAAGGAGGAGCGGGACCGGGCGAAGGCCGCTCGCAAGGGGCAGAAGACGCCCGCGCAGATCGAGGAGGAGCGCCTCGCCGCCGAGGCCGAGGCCCGCCGCGCGGAGAAGTCCGAGACCCGCCAGCAGCCCCAGCGGCAGTCCAAGTCCCAGCGCAGCAAGAAGAAGCGCTGACCCAGACCTCCCCTGACGACGCTCGCAAGGGTGTCGTCGTACCTGACCGAGAAGCAGGAGACACACGTGAGTGAGCAGCTGACCGACGGCGAGACCGCCGCCGAGACGACCGAGAACGGCGAGCCGACCAGCGAGACCGCCGGTGCGGCCCGACCTTCCAAGGTGCAGCGCCTCGAGCACGAGGGCGACATCGCCGCGGACTACCTCGAGGAGCTCCTCGACATCGCCGACCTCGACGGCGACCTCGACATGGACGTGGAGGGTGACCGCGCGAGCGTGCAGATCGGCGGCGCCGACCTGAGCCAGCTCGTCGGTCGCAACGGCGAGGTGCTGGAAGCGCTCCAGGAGCTCACCCGCCTCGCGGTCTACCGCGAGACCGGGGAGCGCTCGCGCCTCATGCTGGATGTCGATGGCCACCGCGCCCAGCAGCGCGAGCGGCTGGTCGCTCTGGCCGAGACGTCCATCGCCGAGGTGAAGGAGTCCGGCGAGTCCGTGTCCCTGGAGCCGATGAGCGCCTTCGAGCGCAAGGTCGTCCACGACGCGGTGGCCGCTGCCGGCCTGACGTCGGAGTCCGAGGGCGCGGAGCCCAAGCGGCACGTGGTGATCCTCCCGGCGTGAGCGACGACGTTTCACGTGAAACCGGGGGGACGAGCAGTCCCCCCGGGTCCGTGTCGAGACCACCCTCCGTGCCGACCGAGGCACGGAGGGTGTTCGCGTCCGACCGCCTCGCGCTGGCTGAGCGCTACACCGAGCTGCTGGCCACCGAGGGTGTGCTTCGCGGGCTGATCGGGCCCCGCGAGGCGCCGCGGCTGTGGGAACGCCACGTCCTCAACTCGGCCGTGCTCGGTGAGGCCGTGCCGGAGGGTTCCTCGGTGTGCGACATCGGTACCGGTGCCGGTCTGCCCGGCCTGGTCCTGGCCATCGCTCGGCCCGATCTCGCGGTGACGCTGGTCGAGCCGCTCCTGCGACGTACGACGTTCCTCGATGAGGTCGTGGCCGAGCTGGAGCTCAGTCACGTGAGCGTCGTCCGCGGACGCGCCGAGGACCTGCACGGCACGGCAACGTTCGACGTCGTCACCTCCCGCGCCGTCGCCCCTCTCGAGCGCCTGCTCGGGTGGTCGATGCCGCTGGTCTCTCCCACGGGTGCGACCATGGCCATGAAGGGCCGCTCGATCCACGACGAGATCGCGGAGACACGAGACTTCCTGACCCGATGGCGTTGTGGCGAGCCCGAGGTGTTCGAGGTGGGCGCCGGTCTTCTCGATCCCCCCACCACTGTGGTGCGGGTGCCGTGGGCCGACCCGTCCCGGATAGGTTGGCCCCTTGCCCGGAATCCCACCAAGCGGCGCCCCGGGCGTCGGGACCGTTCTGCGGTCGAGCGAGAGGTGAGCTGAGTTGAGCCAGGGCCCCAGTGACGACATGGGTTGGCGCAGCATGGGTAGTGACCCGTACCCGTTTTCCACCGCTCAGGAGGGCACCCCTGAGCGGGGATATCCACAGGACGGGCGAGTTCATCCACAGGAAGTGGATACCGCCGCCGTTTCACGTGAAACACCGTCAGACGACGTTTCACGTGAAACACGACCTGCCTGGCAGGTGCGGACCGCCGGCGATCTCGCCGGCCAGGACAACGACTTCGCCGACGCAGCCACCCCGCTTGCGCAGGCCGCCCAGCACTCGGTGTTGGCGCGCAGCGGCGGCCTGCGGAGGCAGGGCGTCCCTCGTCCCGACGCCACGCGTGTCCTCGTCGTCGCCAACCAGAAGGGCGGCGTCGGCAAGACCACCTCGACGGTCAACGTGGCTGCTGGACTGGCGCAGCTCGGCCAGAAGGTCCTGGTCATCGACCTCGACCCGCAGGGCAACGCCTCGACGGCGCTCGGGATCGAGCACCACCGCGGGGTGCCGTCGACGTACGACATGCTCGTCGAGGGCGCTCCCCTCGCCGACGTGATGACCGAGTCGGCCGACCTCCCGGGCCTGTGGGTCGTCCCGGCGACGATCGACCTCGCCGGCGCCGAGATCGAGCTCGTCAGCGTGGTCGCGCGCGAGCAGCGGCTCGACCGCGCGATCGCCGCCCACCCACTGGTCGGCAGCGGGGCCGAGGTAGGCGAGGACCGCTTCGACTACGTCCTCGTCGACTGTCCCCCGTCGCTCGGGCTCCTCACGCTGAACGCGCTGGTCGCCGGCCGCGAGATGTTCATCCCGATCCAGGCGGAGTACTACGCCCTCGAGGGGCTCGGCATGCTCCTCGAGACCGTCGAGATGGTGCGCCAGCACCTCAACCCACGGTTGGTCATCTCCACGATCCTGCTCACGATGTACGACGCCCGCACCCGCCTCGCCGCCGGCGTGGCCGACGAGGTGCGTGGCCACTTCGGCGACCAGGTCCTCAAGACTGCGGTCCCGCGGTCGGTGCGCGTGTCGGAGGCGCCGTCCTACGGCCAGACCGTGATGACCTACGATCCGGCGTCGGCGGGAGCGCTCTCCTACCTGGAGGCCGCCCGCGAGATCGCCAGCAAGGGAGCGCCCGCATGAACGAGGTCACGCCATGAACACCCCACGACGTTCTTCTCCTCCGCTCCGCTCCCCCGAACAACGCCGCGAGGACCCCGCATGAGCACCAACGCACCGCGGCGCGGACTGGGGCGCGGTCTCGGCTCGCTGATACCGACCGCTCCCAGCCAGCCGCTCCCGCCGCCGGCCGCGGCCGACCCGGCCTCGTCCTCAGCTGGCCCGAACGACCCGGCCACGCCTGCCGCACCCGTCCCGGACGGGTCGCGGGCCGTGCACGGAACCGTCGCCGGCGCCTACTTCGCGGAGCTGCCCATCGCGCAGGTCCGTCCGAACGCCCGCCAGCCGCGCCAGGTCTTCGAGGAGGAGGCGCTCGCCGAGCTGGTGCACTCGATCCAGGAGGTCGGCCTCCTGCAGCCCGTCGTCGTACGCCGCACCGGCGAGGACGCGTACGAGCTGATCATGGGCGAGCGTCGGTGGCGCGCCTCCCAGCAGGCCGGCCGCGACACGATCCCCGCGATCGTCCGCGAGACCGACGACGACGACATGCTCCGCGACGCGCTGCTGGAGAACCTCCACCGCTCGCAGCTCAACCCGCTCGAGGAGGCGGCGGCCTACGGCCAGCTGCTCGAGGACTTCGGTTGCACCCACGAGGAGCTCGCCCAGCGCATCGGCCGCTCGCGCCCGCAGATCTCCAACACGCTGCGGCTGCTGAAGCTGTCCCCTGCCGTCCAGCGTCGCGTCGCGGCCGGCGTCCTCTCGGCCGGACACGCCCGTGCCCTCCTCTCCGTCGACGACGCCGGTCTCCAGGACCGGCTCGCTGCCCGGGTCACGGCAGAGGGCATCTCTGTGCGGGGACTGGAGGAGATCGTCTCGCTCCGCAGCGAGGAGGAGTCGGCTCCGCGCGTCACGCGGAAGAAGCCCGTCGCCCCCGGTCTCGACGAGCTGGGAGAACGCCTCTCCGACCGCTTCGAGACCCGCGTCAAGGTCGACCTCGGCAAGGCCAAGGGCAAGATCACGGTCGAGTTCGCCAGCCTCGACGACCTGCGCCGGATCGTCGACATCATGGATCCGCGAAATCGCGACGACCGCCCGATCTGAGACGAGCAGCCGACACGGCGAGCGACTTGTGGGGGGATCCCGGCACTCGGAGGGGGCTGCAACGGCCTCCATGAGTCAGAATCCCCGCTCGAGCGGGGATTCTGCGCAATCACGCTGCGCTGATTGTCGACAAAGCCACACATCGACCTGTCGCCAAAGCGACCTGTCGATCTACCGCCTTGTCTTCTTCGCGCGCTTCTCGGCCCGCTTCCGAGCGCGCTCCCGCTTCTCCTCGGCGTCGAGCCGTGCGGCCTCCTCGAGCGTCGGCGCGGAGCCGCCCATCGAGGCAGGCAGCCACCACGAGCCGGGAGGCTGCTCGTCGGCGGGGTAGTCGGCGATGGTGTCGCGGAGCATCTGCGACATCTGGGCGTGGAGCCGGGCGGTGTCGCCGACGGGGTCGTCCCCGGTCGGGTGCATCGGCTCGCCGACCGTGATGGAGATGGTCTTGCCCCGGGAGAAGTCGCGGGGGTGGTCCTTGGTCATCATCCGCTGCGTGCCCCACAGGATCACGGGCACGACGGGTACGCCGGCCTCCGCGGCGATGCGTACGGCCCCGGTCTTGAACTCCTTGAGCTCCATGGCGCGGGAGATCGTGGCCTCGGGGAAGATGCCGACGGCCTCGCCTTGGCGCAGCTGGTCGACGGCGACGTGGAAGCTCGCGATCCCCTCGCCCCGGTCGACCTCGATGTGGTGCAGGGAGCGCATGAGCGGGCCGACCCACCGGTGGTCGAACAGCTCGCGCTTGGCCATGAAGCGCACGAGCCGGCCCGAGGGGTTGGCCGCCAGGCCGCCGTAGATGAAGTCGACGTAGCCGATGTGGTTGTAGGCCAGCAGCACGCCCCCCTCGCGCGGGACGTGCTCGGTGCCGCTCATCCGGAAGCTCTGGCCGAGCGCCTTAAAGGCCGCCTTGGCGGTGACGATGATCGGTGGGTAGGTCACATCGCGCATGCGGAGGAGCCTAGGGTCAGCCGACCGGTGGCCGCGACCCTTCGTGATCAGCGTCGCGTGGCGAGGAAGTCGGCGATCCGGCCGATGGCCTCCTCGAGGACCGATGCCTCGGGGAGCGTGACGAGCCTGAAGTGGTCGGTGTCGGGCCAGTTGAAGCCCGTCCCGTGCGTGACGAGGATCTTCTTGGCGCGCAGGAGCTCGATCACGAAGTCCTGGTCGTCGTCGATGGGGTAGACGTCCGGGTCGAGGCGCGGGAAGCAGTAGAGAGCGCCGCGGGGCTTGACGTTGCTGACGCCGGGGATCTCGTTGAGGAGCCGGTGGGCGAGCATCGACTGCTCGTAGAAACGGCCACCGGGCCCGATCAGCTCCTCGATGGACTGGTAGCCACCCAGGGCTGTCTGGATGGCGTGCTGCGCGGGCACGTTGGCGCACATCCGCATGTTGGCGATCAGCGTGAGCCCCTCGAGGAAGTCGCCGGCGATCTCCTTCGGCCCGGAGATCATCACCCAGCCGGCGCGGTAGCCGCACACGCGGTAGGCCTTCGAGAGGCCGGAGAACGTCAGGCACAGGACGTCGTTGCCGCCGTAGGTCGCCGCATGGTGGTGCTGCGCGTCCTCGAAGAGGATCTTCTCGTAGATCTCGTCGGCCATGACGACGAGCTGGTGCCGCCGGGCGATGTCGACGAGCGCCTTGACCGTGCTCTCGCTGTAGACCGCCCCCGTGGGGTTGTTGGGGTTGATGATGACGATGGCGTGCGTGTTCTCGGTGATCTTCGACTCGATGTCGGCGAGGTCGGGGTTCCAGTCGGACTCCTCGTCGCACCGGTAGTGCACCGGGATCCCGCCGGCGAGCGTCACGGCGCCGGTCCAGAGGGGGTAGTCGGGCGCCGGCACGAGGATCTCGTTGCCGTCGTCGACGAAGGCCTGCAGCACCATCGAGATGAGCTCGGAGACGCCGTTGCCGATGAAGATGTCCTCGACGCCGACATCGCGCAGGCCGTGCGACTGGTAGTAGTGCATGACCGCGGTGCGTGCCGACCAGATGCCCTGGCTGTCGGCGTACCCCTGCGACTGCGGCAGGTGGTGGATCATGTCGGCGAGGATCTGCTCGGGGGCCTCGAAGCCGAACGGCGCCGTGTTGCCGATGTTGAGCTTGAGGATCCGGTGGCCCTCGGCCTCGAGCCGCTGCGCCTCGACCAGGATCGGCCCGCGCACGTCGTAGCGGACACCTTGCAGCTTCTTGCTCTGTCGGATCGGGCGCACGCTCCATCCTCTCAGGCTGGATCCGGCGCTAGCATCGGGATCGTGTCCCGCAAGACCGAGCGCCTGACGGTCGACCACCTCGCGGAGCTGGTCGACCCGGTGCGGTCGTGCCTGTTCTGGGAGCTCTCGCCCGTTGACCGGGCGCGGCTCGACCACGACGAACGGATCGCGGAGAAGGAGAACTGGCTCTCGACGGTGCTGCGCGACTGGGGCTCGTGCGGGCGCGTCGTACGCCTCGACGGGCGCACCGTCGGGCACATCGTCTACGCGCCGGCGGCGCGGCTGCCCGGGGCGGCCACGCTGCCGACGGCGCCGGGCTCGCCCGACGCGATCATCGCGGCGACCGCGTGGGTCGAGCCGGGCCTGCGGCGGGGCGGCCTCGGCCGGCTGCTCGTGCAGGCGATGGCCGCCGACCTGGTCGAGCGCGGCCACTCCGCCATCGAGGCCTACGGCGACACGCGGGGGCAGACGACGGGATGCGTGCTGCCCGCCGAGTTCCTCGGCGGCGTGGGCTTCAAGACCCAGCGCGCGCACCCCACCACCCCGCGGATGCGGATGGAGCTGCGGACGGCGCTGAGCTGGAAGGACGAGGTCGAGCTCGCCCTCGAGAAGGTCTGGGGGGTCGTCCGCCCCACGCAGAAGGCGACCCGCCCGATCGGATCGGTGCGGGTCGCCTCTCGCGACTAGCTGCTCGTCACATCAGATGATGCCGTCGAGCTCCTTGAGGAGCGCGGCCTTGGGCTTGGCGCCCACGATGGACTTCACGACCTCGCCACCCTGGTAGACGTTGATCGTCGGGATGCCGGTGACGCGGTAGGACGAGGGGGTCACGGGGTTCTCGTCGACGTTCATCTTGAGGAAGGTGAGCTTCTCACCGTGCTCGGCGTTGAGCTCGTCGAGGATCGGGGCGACCTGGCGGCACGGACCGCACCACTCAGCCCAGAAGTCGACCAGGACGGGCTTGTCGGACTTGAGGACCTGCGCCTCGAACTCGGCGTCGGTCACGGCGGCGATGTTGGCCACGGTTGGTGCCCCTTTCGTGGGAGTCGTCTGGTGGGGATGTCTACTGAACACCGCCCCACCGACACTTGTTCCCGTCGCGGGGCGGACGAGCGGCAGCTCAGGCGCCGGCGGTTTGCACCTGCTCCTCGATGGCCTGCACGGTAGCGGCCGCGTCACCGGCGGTGGACGCCTCGTGGTCGAGCGCGGCGATGAAGCGCTCCGCGTCGAGGGCGGCGGCGCAGCCGGTGCCGGCAGCGGTGATGGCCTGGCGGTAGTGGTGATCGACGAGGTCGCCGGCGGCGAAGACGCCGGGCAGGTTGGTCTTCGTGGAGGGGTGGTCGACGAGGACGTAGCCGTCGTCGTCGAGGTCGACCTGGCCGGTCAGCAGCTCCGAGCGCGGGTCGTGCCCGATCGCGATGAAGAGCCCCGTGACGGGCAGGTCGCGCTCCTCCCCGGTCTGGGTGTCGCGGAGCGTGATCGACTCGAGCTTGTCGGCGCCGTTGATCGCGGCGACCTCGGAGTTCCACACCATCTCGAGCTTGGGGTCGGCGAACGCGCGCTCCTGCATGATCTTGGAGGCGCGCAGCTCCTCGCGGCGGTGGATCAGGTAGACCTTCGAGCCGAAGCGGGTGAGGAAGGTGGCCTCCTCGACGGCGGAGTCGCCGCCACCGACGACCGCGATGGCCTGCTCGCGGAAGAAGAACCCGTCACAGGTCGCACACCACGACACGCCGCGGCCGGAGAGCTCGTCCTCGCGCGGGAGGCCGAGCTTGCGGTAGCCCGAGCCGGTGGACAGGATCACCGAGCGCGCGGTGTAGGTGTCGGTGGCGGTCTTCACGACCTTCACGTCGCCGGTCAGGTCGACCTCGATGACGTCGTCGGAGACCAGCTCGGCGCCGAACCGCTCGGCCTGGGCGCGCATCTCGTCCATCAGGGCCGGGCCCATGATGCCGTCGCGGAAGCCGGGGAAGTTCTCCACCTCGGTGGTGTTCATCAGCGCGCCACCGGCGGTGACCGAGCCCTCGAAGACGAGCGGGTTGAGCGAGGCGCGAGCCGCGTAGACGGCGGCCGTGTAGCCCGAGGGCCCCGAGCCGATGATGATGACGTTGCGCGTCTCGGTGCTGGTGCTCATGTGGGTCAGTCACTCCTGCTGGCTTGCTGGTACGGGCTGGTGAGGTACGTCGTCCTCAACCGATCGTAGGCGAGTGTTGTTCCACGCCCCGCCCGCACCGCTCAGGGCGCGGGCAGCGTGATCGTACGCACCGGAACGACCTCGCCGCACACGTAGAGCTCGACGCCCTGCGCCTGGTCGACCGGGCGGCGGAACACCACGACCCCGCTCCGGCCGTCGACCTCCGCGGCGACCAGGGCCGCGGCCCGGCCCGGACGGGGGACGTCGCAGCCCCGGAGCGCGTCGAGGGTGGCGAGCTGCTGGCGACGGGTGGCGCCCTCGGCCCGCAGGGCGAGGAGCTGGTCGTCGAGGTCGACGTCGGCCGTCGACAGGCTCGGCACCCCGGCGAAGGGGGTGGCGGGAGAGCTCTTGAGCGACTCCGGCGCGGGCTCGGAGGCGGCACCGGAGTCCCCGCCCTGGTCGGAGCTCGAGCCAGTGCTGGAGTCGGCGCTGGACCCCCCGGCCTCGGGGGACTCGGCGAGCGAGGAGTCCGACTGCGAGCCGGCACTCGACTCGCTGGAGTCGCTGCCGCCGCGGGGGAGGGCCTGGCCGATCGCGACACCCGCGACGACGACGGAGGCGGCGGCCAGCAGGCCGATGCCCGCCATCCGCCGTCGGCGGGAGCCGAGGTCGACGACGCGTCCCGGCGAGCGGTCGTCGTGCTCGGTCGCGGCGGCGGCGGTGCGCTCCGACGCGCGCTCGGCCGTGAGGGCGGCGAGGGTCTCGTCGAGGCGGGCGACGACGTCGGGAGGCGGCGGCCCGTCGTGACGGGCGTCCGCGAGCAGGCGGCGTACGGCCTCCTGCTCGGGCGGGAGTCCGGAGGACTCGGACACGGCGGTCACCTCCTCGGGTGTCGCAGTGGTGCGGGGGACGGGTGCGGGCGGGGGATGCTCACGACGCGGGAGGACCGCGTGGCCGCACGGTGGGTTCGACGGGACCGTCCGGGGGCGGGTTCCCGTGAGGCGGGTCACCGTCGGGGTGGCGCAGGTCGGCGAGCAGCGCGGCGAGCTTGGCGCGACCGCGCGAGCAGCGCGACTTCACGGTGCCCTCCGCGCAGCCCAGCATCTCGGCCACCTCGGCGACGGGGTAGCCCTCCATGTCGACGAGGACGAGCGCGGCACGCTGCTCGGCGGGCAGCGTGGCGAGCGCGTCGAGCACCCGGCGGCGCTGCTCGGCGTCCTCCGCGACCGACTCGGGCTGGTCGTCGTGCACGGCGGTCGCCACCACGGTGCCGCGGTCCTCGACGTCGTCCGGCATGGACTCGAAGCGGCGGATCTTCGCGGCCCGGAGGCGGTCGAGGCAGGCGTTGACGACGACGCGGTGCAGCCACGTGGTCACGGCGGCTTCCCCGCGGAAGGAGCCCGCCCGCCGGAACGCGGCGATCATGCCGTCCTGCAGCCCGTCTGCGGCGTCCTCCGGGTTGCCCATCGTGCGCAGCGCGACCGCCCACAGCCGGTCGCGGTGGCGGGCGAACAGCTCGCCGAAGGCGGCGGCGTCACCGTCGACGTGGGCCTGGAGGAGGTCCCGGTCGGAGCGCTCGTCGCTCGTCGGGGTGTGGGTCACCCGGGGTCCCCGGGGCGTTGTCCGGCGGAGGAGCGCAGCGGGGGAGACGAAGAACGTCGTGGGGTGGTCATCCGAGCACCTGCACCTCGGTGATCGTGCCGCGGAACCCGTCGCTGACCTGCGGCAGCAGCGTCAGCCAGACGGTGACGTACTGGCCCGACACCGGCTCCGTGAGGTCGATCGTCAGCTCGCCGTCGCCGGACGCGGTCCCGACGGGGGTCAGCCCGGACACGCCGGTGGGCGGCTCCGAGGTGACGTAGGCCGCCAGCGAGGTCTGACCACCCGTCGTGGTGACCAGCACCTGGCGGACGGCCTTGGTCGTGCCGAGGTCGATGACGAGACCGACGCCGGTCTTGAGCCCCGCGGGGCCGAAGTTCTGTTCGTAGGTCGAGGTGGACCACGAGGTCGCGGGGTCGCCGTCGAGGACGTTGGGGACCGAGTCCGGGTTCTCCTCCCGCGGAGCCGCTCCCTGCGGGTCGAAGTCGTCGGCGGTGAGGTCGGCGAACGGCGTCGGCGCGGCGGCGCTCGGGGTGGTCGTGGACGTCGGCTCCTCGCTGGAGCCGGGCGTCGGTGGCTTCAGACCGAGCTGGTAGGCCGCGACTGCTGCCACGCCCACGAGCAGGCAGATGCCCACGATGATCGCCAGCCGGATCCAGGTGCGCCCCGGCACCTGGTCGCCGGTGTCGTCGAACCCGTCGCCGGTGTCCCACCGGTCCTCGGTCCACGAGCCGGAGGACCACGACCCGGTGTCGCGGCCCACCGGGCGCACCCCCGAGTCGCGGTTCGGGTCCACGCCGGAGTCGTGGCTGGAGTCCCACGGCCAGTACGCCGGGTTGGTGACGGCGCGGCTGCCCGGGCGGGGACGGCGTACGGGCTCGCCCTCTGGCGGGTCGGGCGCGAAGAGCGGCTTGGGCGCCGGGTCGGCGAAGGGCGGCGGCGGGGCGGGCTTCTCGGAGCGCGCGCGGAGCCAGTCGACCTCGTCGTCGTCGTGGAAGACCGGCATCCCGGCCTGCGTGGGCAGGTCGGTGCTCGACGGCGCCGGGTCGTCGTCGAGCGGCTCCTCGGCCCGGACGGCGGTCGTCACCTCCGGCTCGGGCTCTCCCGGCAGGTGGGCAGGACGGTCGTCCGAGGGGTAGGCGGGGAGGTCGGGCACCTCCGCGTCGGCGCGCGGCTCGAGGTCGGCCGCCGGCACGACGGGCACCACCGTGGTGGGGGAGACGGCCGAGGTGGGCGGCGGGGTGGCGAGCGAGGACGGCGGCGGCGGGGTCGGTCGCGTGCCGGGGACCGCGACGTGGGTCCCGGTCATCTCGCCGACGTGCTCGAGGAGGAGGTCGCGGATGGTGCGCGCGGAGGGGTGGGGGCGGTCGGACTCCCGCTGCGGGTTGAGCACCTGGTCGCACAGGGCGTCGAGCACGCGCGGGATGCCGGCCCGGACGCGCCGAGGGCGCAGCACCTCGCCGTGCACCTCGGGGGCGGGCGGCAGCGCCGACGGCGAGACGCCGGCCCACTTCCCGGTGAGCGCGCAGTAGAGGAGGCCGGCGAGGTCGATCTCGTCGACGTTGACCCGGCCCGCGGGCAGGCCGCGGAGCGCCGCCTCGACCCCGAAGCCGATGATCCGCACCTGCCCGTGCTGGTCGATCAGCACGTGCTCGGGCGTCAGGCAGCCGTGGGCGAGGCCGGCGTCGTGGGCCTCGACGAGGCTGTCGGCGACCTCGGCCACGAGCCAGGCCGCACGTCGGGGGGCGAGCGGTCCCTCGCGGGTGAGCAGGATGTCGAGGGAGTCGCCCTGGCCCCACTCGTTGACGACGAAGCAACGCCCGTCGGCGGCCTCGGCGTCGAGGACCCGCAACAGCCGCCGGTCGATGACGGGCCCGGTGCGGCGCGCCGCCTCGACGAGCGGCTGGGCGCGGTCGTCGTCCGCGGCGAGGATGTGCACGGCCACCGGGCGGTGGAGAACGAGGTCGTGAGCGCGCCAGAACCGACCCGCCCCGGACTCGGCGAGGAGGTCGTCGAGGCGGTAGCGCCCGGCGAGCACGTCACCCGCCTGCATCGACATCGGCATCGCTCACCCCACCTCCCTCGCCTGTCCCACTGCTGAGGCCACTCTAAGGAGTCTCACCCGCGCCGGAGGCGCGCCGCGACGGTGTCGACCAGGCTGGTGACCTCCCGCACCCGCAGCAGGCGGGCCCCGACGAGGAAGATCAGCATCCCGGCCGCCGCGCTCAGGCCTCCGCGCAGCAGCGACGGGAACGGTCCGGGGTACTCACCCATCCCGGCGAGAGCACGCTCCACCCCCCACGCGGCAGCGCCGGTGAACGCCAGCACCAGGGCCATCCGCACCAGGAACCGGAGCAGCTGCGGGGTCTCCAGGCCGCCGACCCTGCGGCGGAGGAGGACGAAGCTCACGACCGCGCCGACGGTGTACGACGCCAGGTAGGCGACGACGAGCATGGGCGCGGTGTCCTCCGGCGGCCGGGAGGGCACCAGCAGGAGGGCGACGACGACGTTGGTCGTCGACACCGCGAGCTGGATGAAGAAGACCAGCCGCGTCATCTCCATGGCGTAGAAGCCGCGGAGCATGAAGTAGTGGACGGTGAAGACGACCAGCGCGGGTCCGAAGACCGCCAGGGTCGGGGCGAAGGCGGCCGCCTCCTCGGGGTTGTCCCAGCCGAAGGCGAAGCCGGCGACGTCGCCCGCCGTGATCGGCAGCAGCAGCGCGAACGGCAGCACCAGGGCGAGCGCCGTGCGGAGCGTCGACCCGACGGTGCGGCCCAGCTCGGGCAGCCGGCCCTCGTGGGCGTACGACGAGAGCCGCGGCAGGATCGCGGTCGCCAGCGAGACGGTGACGATGGCGTGCGGCACCATCATGATCAGCAGGCTGTTGGAGTAGACCAGGTAGCCGGTGCCGTCGCCGCCGCCGACCGTGCCGCCCGACGCGAGCTTGACCACCACGAGGTACGCCGCCTGGGTGACGACCACGAACAGCACCGTCCAGCTGCCCAGGGACAGCGTCTTCGCCAGCTCGGGGTCGCGGAAGTCGAAGCGTGGGCGGTAGGTGAACCCCGAGGCGCGCAGGTAGGGCACGAGGACGAGGAACTGGACCACGATCCCCAGCGTCGAGCCGAGGCCGAGCATGATCTCCTGGCTGGTGCTGAGCGCCTCGGACCGGGCCGCGCCGTCCCCGGTCGGTCCGAAGAAGATGAGGTACGTGACCAGCATCAGGACCGACAGCAGGTTGTTGGCGATCGGCGCCCACATCATCGGACCGAAGCGCCCGCGGGCGTTGAGGACCTGCCCGACGAGGACGTACATGCCGTAGAAGAAGACCTGCGGCAGGCACCAGCGGGTCAGGGAGATGATCGACTCCAGCTGGGTGGCCCGGTCCGGGTCGAGGTAGCGACTGTCGAGGTAGAGGCGCAGCAGCAGGGGCGCGGCGAGGACCAGCACGATCGTGACGACACCCAGGAACAGCGCCGAGAGGGTGATCACCCGGCTGGCGTAGGCGTCGCCGCCGTCGGCGTCCTCCTTGATCCGCCGGACCAGCTGCGGCACCAGCACCGCGTTGAAGATGCCCCCGGCCAGGAGGATGTAGACCATGTTGGGCAGCGTGTTGGCGATCGCGAAGAGGTCGCCCCGCAGGCCCGACCCGAGGGCGACCACCAGCAGCGCGGCGCGCACGTAGCCCGACGCGCGGGACAGGACGGTGCCCGCCGCCATGATCGCCGACGAGGCCAGGACCTTCTGGTCGCTGTGGTCGCTCACGAGCGCCCCGCCGCCGGGGTCCCCGCTGCGGGCCCGTCCGTCGGCGCCGGCTCGGGGTCGGTCGCGGGATCAGGCTCGGGGTCGGTCGCGGGCTCGGCGTCGGGCTCCGGATCGGGAGCGGGATCGGGCTCGCTGTCGGCGGCGGCGAGCTCGGCGCGACGGGCCCTGATCTGGCCAGGCAGGCGGTAGCCGATCATCCCGAAGAGCACGAGCGCACCGAGGGCCATCACGACCCAGATGATCGCGCTCACCCGGGCGGCCCGGATGGGCAGCGAGTCGAAGGACCCGAGCGGCACGCCGTCGAGGCTGGTGACCGAGAGGCGGACGTTGTGCACGCCCGCCCGGCTGGTGGTGGCCTCGAACCGGACGACGCTGCGCGCACCGGGACCGAGGCGTCGTACGCCGCCGCCGCTGAGTGTCAGCTCGCCGTCGGTCCGCACCTGCACCTGCACCTCGACCGGCTGGTCGAGGCCGTTGACGAGCGTGACGCCGAGGGGGCCGGAGTCGCTCGAGAGGGTGACCGCCGGGGGTGCCTCGATCTCGACCTTGCCGAGGTCGGTGCGGATCGACTCCTCGACCCGCTCCGCCGCGCCGACGGCCAGCCCGGGTCGCTCGCGGTGCTGCTCGGACAGGGTGACCAGCAGCTCGTCGCTCACCTGCGCCTCGATGGTGGTCACCGGGATGATCACCTGCTCCAGCAGCGTGGCGGCCCCGCCGGCGCGGTTGGCCGCGGAGAAGGCCTCGGGACCGAGCTCGTCGTCGATGTCGTCGACGGTGTAGGTGAGGCTCGCCGCCGGGACGCCCTTGGGCGTGCGGGCGGCGATGTCCCCGAGGGGGACTAGGTCGAGCCACGACTGCTCGAGGTCGGTGAAGAACGACGCGGCGTCCTCGCCTCGCCACACCGTCGGCAGGGTGACGACGAGCGGCGCCGTGTCGTCGGCCTCGAGGCGCAGGGCGGCCTCGCTGAGCAGCCGCTGCCGCAGGGCGAGGGGGTCGTTGGACGCCGTCGGAGCCGGTCCGCCCGCCTCCGCGCCGGTGCTCGTGACCACCACCTCGTGCCCGAGCAGCCGGACGACGGATGTCGGGCTGTTGGGCGGGATGGCGAAGGCGTTGTCCCCCAGCAGGATCGTCGTGCCCAGGGGCATGGCGGCGACGGCCTCGGGGCTGAGCAGGTCGTTCTCCGGCGCCACGGTCGGCTGGGACGGCAGCGTCAGGGCGGTCATCACCTCGGCGCCGCGGGCGACCGCCTGGTCGAAGCGGGTGCGGTCGTTCCGGATCGACGCGGAGACGTCGATGTCGCCGTAGGGCAGCGTCAGCACCGGTGTCGCGCCCACGAGCAGCTTGAACCGCTCCAGCCACGCCGCGGCGGAGGCCGCCAGCTGCGCCTCCTCGTCGGTCGGCTCCTCGGTGGGGACCGGCTGGGTCGGGGTGAGCGTCTCGCCCGGCGTGGTCGGTGTCTCCTCGCCGTCCGCGGGCGGCTCCACGGGTGCGGGCTCCTGCCCGGGCACGTTGGGATCTGGGGCGAGGGTGCGCGGCGGGTTGCCGTTCGCGAGGCGCGCCAGCGCGTGGAGGACGGCGGGGTCCACCAACCAGCTGTACGGCGCGGAGCCGGCGGAGTCGGCCATGTCGAGGACGCCGTCGAGGCTGCCCCCCTCCGCGAGCCGCTTCGCCCAGCGGTCGGTGCCGGCGACGGCGCCGTCCTCGTCGAACCACACGCGGCTGCGGATCGGGAGGATCACCGAGGCCTCGCGTGGCTGGGCGCCTCCTGATGCCACCCGGGGGATGAAGGTGCGCGCGCGGCCGTCGGCGACGAGGTCGCGCGGGACCGAGCTGTCGCCGAGGGCGTGGATGCCGATCCAGTAGATGCCCGGCTCGCCCGAGGTGGCCAGGAGCTCGACGGGCACGGAGTCGTTGAAGGTGGCGGACGCTCCCGGCGCCAGCTCGTCGATGGTGTCGAAGGTGCCGGGCACGGTCACCCGGTCGCCGACGAACAGCGTGGGGTCGATCGTGGCCGACTGGGAGAGCGTGAGCGGGTCGCGGATGGGCGTCTCGGAGGAGAAGGCGTGCAGGTTGACCCGCGTGAAGGTCTCGTCGCTGACGTTGGTGACGGTCCCGCCGATCTCCACGTCACCGCTCTCCGGCAGGACGGGGCTCATGGTGTCGATGTGGACGAGGAGCGGGTCGTCGTCCTTGGCAGGAGCGGGGGCAGGAGCGGGGGCAGGAGCGGGTGCGAGCGCGGCCGCACCGGGCGCGAGGAGACCCGCGCTCGCGACGCCGAAGGTCAGGAGCCCCGCCAGGGCAGCACGGAACGACGACGGGCGGGGCACGCACCGATGCTAGTTGTTCGGCACCACCCGGCCGGCACGTAGAGTGGCCTGTCGTGTCCGACGCCGCACTGCAGCCCCTCACGATCGTCGAGATCCAGCGCCGCGTCGGCGAGGAGCTGGACCGCATCGGGTCGGTCATCGACGAGCTCGGCACTCTGTTCACCGACGCCGGCGAGGAGCTGGCGCTGGTCGGCGGACCGGTCCGCGACGCGATGATCGGTCGGCTCCAGAACGACCTCGACTTCACCACCTCCGCGCGGCCCGACGTCACCGAGCGCCTCGTCTCCGACTGGGCCGACGCCGTGTGGGACATGGGCCGCGACTTCGGCACGATCGGCTGCCGCAAGGGACCGTGGCAGGTCGAGATCACCACCTACCGCTCCGAGAGCTACGACCCCTCCTCGCGCAAGCCCGACGTCGACTTCGGTGACTCCCTCGAGGGCGACCTCGGTCGCCGTGACTTCAGCGTCAACTCGATGGCGGTGCGGGTGCCGGGCCGCGAGTTCGTCGACCCGTTCGGCGGGATCATCGACCTGGCCGAGCGGGTGCTGCGCACCCCCGGCACCCCCGAGGACTCCTTCTCCGACGACCCGCTGCGGATGATGCGCGCCGCCCGGTTCGCCGCGCAGCTGGGCTTCGCCGTCGCGCCCGAGGTGGTCGAGGCGATGACGGCGATGGCCGGCCGGATCGAGATCATCTCGGCCGAGCGGGTCCGCGACGAGCTGGTGAAGCTGGTGTGTGCCCCCCACCCCCGGCTCGGGCTCACGCTGCTCGTCGAGACCGGCCTGGCGTCGTACGTCCTGCCGGAGCTGCCCGCCCTCGCCCTCGAGCGCGACGAGCACCACCGCCACAAGGACGTCTACGAGCACACCCTCACGGTCCTCGAGCAGTCGATCGACCTCGAGCAGCGCCTGGGCGGCGGGCCCGACTTCGTCGCCCGCTTCGCCGCCCTCATGCACGACGTCGGCAAGCCGCGGACCCGGCGCTTCGAGACCGGGGGTGTCGTGACGTTCCACCACCACGACGTCGTCGGGGCCAAGCTGACCCGCAAGCGGATGAAGGCGCTCCGCTTCTCCAACCACGACATCGAGGCGGTCTCGCGCCTGGTCGAGCTGCACCTGCGCTTCCACGGCTACGGCTCGGGGGAGTGGACCGACAGCGCCGTACGCCGCTACGTCCGCGACGCCGGCGACCAGCTCGAGCGGCTGCACATCCTCACCCGCGCCGACTGCACCACCCGCAACCAGCGCAAGGCGGACCGCCTGCGCCGGACGTACGACTCGCTCGAGGAGCGGATCGCGCGGCTGTCGGAGGAGGAGGAGCTGGCCTCGATCCGGCCCGACCTCGACGGCAACCAGATCATGCAGGTCCTCGACATCGGCCCCGGTCGCGAGGTCGGTCAGGCCTACGCCTTCCTCCTCGAGCTGCGGATGGACGAGGGCCCGCAGACCCCCGAGCAGGCCGAGGCCGCGCTGCGCGCCTGGTGGGCCGCTCGCTCCTGAGCGGGTCTCAGGCGCTGCGGTCGCGGACCGCGGCGTCGAGCCAGGCCGGGAAGGCCGACAGGTCGTCGAGGACGACGTCGGTGCCGGCCTCCTCGAGCTCGGCGCGCGTGCACCCGCCGGTCAGCACCGACACGCTGAGCACGTCGGCGGCCCGGGCGCCCTCGACGTCGTGCACGTGGTCGCCGACGTAGGCCAGCGCTCCCTCCCGGCGCAGCACCTCGGCCTTGCCGACGCCCCACACCCAGCTCTCGAGGTGGTCGGCCTCGAGGCCGAGGTGGTCGAGGTGGAGCTGGGCGTTGGGGCCGTACTTGCCGGTGACGACGAGCACCCGACCCCCGTGGGCGCGCACCGCCGCGAACGCCTCGTGGGCCCCGGCCAGCGCGGGCACCGTCGTGATCGCGTGGTCGGGGTAGAGGGCGCGGAACCGGTCACCCGCCGGGCCGACCTGGTCCGGCGGCAGGTGCGGTGCGAGGAGGTGGTCGAGGGGCGGACCGAGCCGCGCCGTCATCTCCTCGACCGGGAAGTCCACGTCGAGCTCGGCGCCGAGCGCGAGCAGCACCTGCCGGAACCCGGCCGCGGTGTCGATCAGGGTGAGGTCGAGGTCGAAGCCGACCACGAGGGGGGTGCGTGCGGTCACGGCCGCGAGCGTACGACCCTCTCCCGGAAGCACGCGGGCCCCGCCCCCACGGAGGGGGCGGGGCCTGCGTCGACTGGCGCCGGGCCAGGGTGGGGGGTCACTCGCCGGCGATGAACTTCTCCAGCTCGGCGCGACCGACCTCGTCGGCCATCTGCACGGGCGGGGACTTCATGAGGTAGGCCGAGGCGGGGAGGATCGGGCCGCCGATGCCGCGGTCCTTGGCGATCTTGGCCGCACGAACGGCGTCGATGATGATGCCGGCCGAGTTGGGGGAGTCCCAGACCTCGAGCTTGTACTCGAGGTTGAGGGGGACGTCGCCGAACGCGCGACCCTCGAGGCGGACGTAGGCCCACTTGCGGTCGTCGAGCCACGCGACGTAGTCCGACGGACCGATGTGGACGTTGCGGTCGCTGACCTTGTCGGCGAGCTCGCCGGTGAGGTTGGACGTCACGGCCTGGGTCTTGGAGACCTTCTTGGACTCCAGGCGCTCGCGCTCGAGCATGTTCTTGAAGTCCATGTTGCCGCCGACGTTGAGCTGGTAGGTGCGGTCCAGCGCGACGCCGCGGTCCTCGAACAGCTTCGCCATCACGCGGTGGGTGATGGTGGCGCCGACCTGGCTCTTGATGTCGTCACCGACGATCGGGACGCCGGCGTCCTCGAACTTCTTGGCCCACTCGGGGTCGGAGGCGATGAAGACGGGAAGGGCGTTGACGAAGCCCACGCCGGCGTCGATCGCGCACTGGGCGTAGAACTTGTCGGCCTCCTCGGAGCCCACCGGGAGGTAGGAGACGAGGACGTCGACCTCGGCGTCCTTGAGCGCCTGGACCACGTCGACCGGCTCGGCGCCGGACTCCTCGATGGTCTGGCGGTAGTACTTGCCGAGGCCGTCGAGGGTCGGGCCGCGCTTGACCTCGACGCCGAGCGTCGGGACGTCGGCGATCTTGATGGTGTTGTTCTCCGAGGCGTTGATGGCCTCGGACAGGTCCTTGCCGACCTTCTTGTCGTCGACGTCGAAGGCGACCACGAACTCGACGTCCTTGACGTGGTAGTCACCGAAGACGACGTGCATGAGCCCGGGGACGGTCCCGGTCGGGTCCGCGTCCTTGTAGTACTCAACGCCCTGGATGAGGGAGGTGGCGCAGTTGCCGACTCCCACGATCCCTACTCGTACCGAACCCATGGGGCTCTCCTTCTCATCGCTGGTCGTGCTGGCTGGTTGTGGCTGGTTGACGGTGTTCAGTCGTTCGTGGTCGGTGCTGGTGCTGGAGCCGGTGCGGGACGTACGTCGCCGCGCTCGGCCTGGATCAGGTCCGAGAGCCACCGCACCTCGCGCTCCACCGACTCCACCCCGTGGCGCTGGAGCTCGGCGGCGTAGCGGTTGACCTCGGCCTGGGTGCGCTCGAGCTCCCCCTGGACGCGGGCGAGCCGCTCCTGCAGCCGCGATCGCCGTCCCTCCAGGACGCGGAGCCGGATCTCCATGTCGGTGGAGGAGAAGAACGCGAACCGGATGTCGAAGTTGTCGTCCTCCCACGCGGTGGGGCCGACCTCGGTCATGAGTCGCTGGAAGTGCTCGTTGCCGGCGGGCGTGACCTCGTAGGTGATGCGCGGGCGCCGGGTGGACGCCGTGGCAGGAGCCGCGACCTCGGTGATGAGGTTGGCGCGGAGCATCTTCTTCAGCGCGGGGTAGAGCGAGCCGTAGGACAGCACGCGACCCCATCCGAGCATGAGGTTGAGCCGCTTGCGGAGCTCGTAGCCGTGCATGGGTCCCTCGTGCAGCAGTCCGAGGACTGCGAGCTCGATGGTGTCGCCACGACGTGCCATGTGACCTATCGTACCGATATATCCGGGCACGACGAATCGGGGTTGTCGTACCCCTCCCCGTACCCTGTTGCCCTGTGAGTGCTAAGAAGCGGCGGGCCGACGGCAAGGCCCAGACACGACGGCCCCAGGCGAGGCGCACCGGCAAGCAGCGGGCGGCCCGGGTCGCGAAGATCCTGGCGATCGTGGGCGTCGTCGGCGCCCTGGTCCTCGGCGGAGTCGTCGTGGTCCTCTACCAGGCGATCAGCATCCCGGAGCCCAACGAGGACTTCGAGGCGCAGACCACCTTCGTCTACTACCGCGACGGTGAGCAGCAGCTCGGCACCTACTACGAGGACCAGAACCGGGTCTCGATCCCGCTGGCCGACATGCCCGAGTCCATGCAGGACGCGGTGGTCGCCGCGGAGAACCAGACCTTCTGGACCGACAAGGGCATCGACCCGAAGGGCATCGCGCGCGCCTTCTTCTCCAACGCCCGCGGCAACGACCGGCAGGGTGCGTCCACGATCACCCAGCAGTACGTCAAGATCCTCTACCTGACCAGCGAGCAGAGCTACAAGCGCAAGATCCGCGAGGCGGTCGTGTCGCTGAAGATCCAGCAGGAGCTGAGCAAGGAAGAGGTGCTCGAGGGCTACCTCAACACCATCTACTTCGGCCGTGGCGCCTACGGCGTCGAGGCCGCCTCCGAGGCCTACTTCGACCACCCGGCCAAGGACCTCAACCTGCGTGAGTCCGCCGTGCTCGCCACCGTGCTCAACAACCCCTCGAAGTACGACCCGGCCAACGGCAAGGAGGCCAAGGACGACCTCAAGGGCCGCTACGCCTACGTCCTCGACAGCATGGCCGAGATGGAGACGATCACGCCCGAGCAGCGTGACAAGGCGCTGAAGAAGCTGCCGAAGTTCCCCAAGATCGCCGCGCAGAGCCAGTTCGGCGGCCAGCGCGGCCACATGCTCGCGCTCGTCAAGCAGGAGATCCTGGCCCGCGGCATCGCCACCGAGGACGAGATCGACGGCGGTGGCCTGCGCATCACCACCACGTTCGACCCGAAGGTGATGACCGACGTCGAGGAGGCCGTCGACGAGCAGCGCCCCGACGCCGGCATGCCCGGCCCGGCCGGCAACAAGGACCTGCACATCGGCGCCGCCACCGTCGACACCTCGACCGGCGAGCTGCTCGGCTTCTACGGCGGCCAGGACTACCTCGAGTCCCAGATCAACTGGGCGGTCTCGGGCGGCATGGCCGGCTCGACGATGAAGGCGGCCACCGACGTGGCGGCCATCCGCGACGGCTTCTCGCTCAACGACACCTTCGAGGGCAACAGCCCCATCGACATCGCCGGCACCGAGTTCAGCAACCAGGGCGACACCGACTACGGCTCCGCCGTCTCGATGCTGTCCGCCACCGAGAACTCGGTCAACACCGCCTTCGTCGACATGGTCGACTCGATGGACGACGGGCCGCAGAAGGTCATCCAGGCCGCCGAGGACCTCGGCATCCCGGGCAACGAGACGGAGCGGTGGGGCATCCCGCGCCGCTCGATCGACTTCCAGGAGAACGTCGGCGTCACCCTCGGCACGGCCCAGGTCAGCCCGATCAACATGGCCAACGCCTACGCGACCCTCGCCAACAACGGTGTCCGCAACGAGGTCCACGTCCTGCAGAAGGTCGTCGACCAGAGCGGCGAGGTCCTCTACGAGGCCAAGCCGCGCAGCAAGGAGACCGTCGACCCCGACATCTCGGCCGACGTGACCTACGCGCTGCAGCAGGTCGTCCAGTCCGGGTCGGGCACCGAGGCACTGGCCCTGGACCGCCCCGCGGCGGGCAAGACCGGCACGGCCACCAATGACGACGACGAGGTCTCCTCCTCGTGGTTCGTCGGTATGACCCCGCAGGTCTCGACCGCTGTGATGTACGTCCGCGGCAAGGGCCGCGAGGGGCTCGACGTCCCGCGGCCCGACGGTGCCGACCTGTGGCTGCCGACCAGCTCCGACGGCAAGTCCGGCTACTTCGGCGGCAACTACCCCGCCAAGACCTGGACCTCGATCATGGGGCGGGTGATGGAGGGCAAGGAGGTCGAGGACTTCCCCGAGCCCGTCTACGTCGACGGTGACGCGCCGGACGAGGGCCACGACTACACCCCGCCCCCGCCCCCGCCCCCGCCGCCGTCCTCGTCCGCGCCGCAGCCGTCCAACACGCCGACCGAGACCGCCGGCCCGCCCACCGAGACGCCGACGGAGACTCCCACGGAGACCCCGACGGAGACGCCGGTGCCGACCGAGGTTCCCGTCCCGACCGAGACGCCCGTCCCGACGACGCCGCCCCCGACGACGACGCCGCCCCCGCCCCCGCCGACCGAGACGGTCCCGCCGCCGACCACCCCGCCGCCGAGCGGGCGCTTCCAGCCGCGCCAGCCGCTGGCCGACCTCCGCCGCTGAGCACGCCGGTGGACCGCCGCGACCGCCCCTCGCCCGAGGTCGACACCGGCGACCACGACGCGCCCACGCGCACCGACCCGGTCGCCGCGGCGATGTCGGAGGTCGTCGGCGGACCCCTGGGTGACCACGCCGGCGGGCACCGGTGGTGGAGCGCCGCGCGCGTGCTGACCGGCGCCACGGCGGTGACCCTCGCCGCCGGCATGGTGAGCAAGACGGCGTGCGTGCCGACCGGGTGGGGCAACGAGCACCAGCCCTACTCCGAGCTGTGCTGGACCGACCTCGCCGGCACGTCGGTCGACGCCGGAGCTCCGCCGCAGGTTGCCACGTGGCTGCAGCGTGCGGCCGAGTGGCTCCCCGGCACCGGAGCCGTGGCGACCACGGCCGTGCTCGCCGTCGTCCTCGCCGCACTCGCCCTGCTGGCCACCGCGCTGCTCGTCCGCGTCGACGCGCGCCGGCCCTGGGCGGCAGCCGGGTGGGCGATCGCCCCCGTGCTCCTCGTCCACTGGCTGTCGTGGGAGCTGGTGGCGGCCGTCGGCGTGGCCGTGCTGCTGTGGGGCTGGACCACGGGCCGCACGTGGCTCGCCGGAGTCGGAGCCGGAGTGGGGGCGGCGTTCGCGCTGCCGGTCGCCATCGCCTTCGTGGGCGTGGTCGCCGTGGGCGGTCGCACCCGCGACCGCGTCGACGCGCTGCTCGCCGCCGCCGCGGCCTATGTCGTCGTCACCCTTCCCGGCCGCGCAACCGCGGAGACCCCCGACATCGGGTCGATCTGGTTCCTCCTCGCTCGGACGGGCCCCGGCGCGTCCACCACGACGCGCACGGTCGTCCAGGTCGTGGTCCTCGCCCTGGGGGCGGGGGCCGTGTGGTGGCTGGTCCGGCGGGCCGGGCTCCCCACCCCGCTCACGACCGCCCGCGCCGGCCTGGTCCTGCTCGCCGCGGCACTCGTCGTGGCGCCGTCGGCCCCGCCCGAGACCGCGCTGCTGGTGCTGCCGCTCGCCGCGCTCGCCGTACGCCGCTGGCGCGACCTTCTGGTGTGGCAGGCGCTGCACCTCCTCAGCTGGGTGCTCACCGGGTGGTACGTCGGCGAGGCCCTCGTGCCGACCGTCGCCGACGACTCGCGCGCCTATTGGCTGGCGGTCCTGCTGCGGGTCGTCGGGCTGGTCTGGCTGGTGGCGGCGGTGCTGCGCGACGCCGGGTCAGGCGATGACGACCCGGTCGAAGTCGGTCGCGGTGAAGCGGACCCGGACCTCGATGTCCTCGCCGACGCACGGGACCCGCGCCCCTGACGGGACGAACAGCATCGACGCCTGCATGTGGGGCGGCTCGGCGAAGAGCCGCTGTTTGCCGTCGATCGAGAACGGCGAGCGCACGAAGCCGACGGCGTCCAGGCCACCCCGGGCCAGGGTCGCGGCGCGCGCCTTGAGGGACTGGTCGCCGGTCGGTGCCTCGAGGCCGATGCCGTGGGCGGTGCCGCCGCTGACCACGACGATGTGGCCCTGCTTGGGAGCACTGCGGCCGCGGTAGCCGAAGGTGTCGCCGCGCTCGACCTCGTGCACGTCGAGGACCGTCGCGGTCACCGACAGGGCACCGCGGTCACCGAGCCACAGGTCGGTGCCGATGCGCGGACGGACGGTGAAGTCCGGGTAGGTGGTCGCGAGCCGGCCCAGCTCGGCCTCGGTGAGGTGCGAGACGAAGACGGTGCGGGTCGGCAGCCCGGAGGCCACGATGTCGTTGATCAGCCGGCTCACCTCCCCGAGGTGCGAGGTGGTGTTGAGCGGGAGGTGCATCGCCACGCCGCGCAGGCCGCTCCGCCCGGACCCGAGCGCCGCGGCCGCGGCGGCGAGGTCGCGGCGCGTCATCCCGTGGCGCAGCATCGAGGTCAGCTGCTCGAGCACGAACCGGGCGTCGGGGTCGTGCTCGCGCAGGGCGGACAGGTCCTCGCGGCGGCTGACGGTGTGCACCACCCGGGTCGCGATCCGGGCGTCGAGGTCGAGCGCCGCACCGAACGGGCGCCACGGGGTGAGCACGAGGAGGTCGCCCGCGTAGCGGCTCGCGGCCTCCGCCACCTCGTCGTACGTGCCGACGGCGATCATGTCGACCGCTGCGCCGGTGTCGTCGACGTGGTCGGCGAGCCACTGCGCCCGCCGGGCGAGGCGGGCGACCGACAGGCCGTAGCCGTTGCCCTTGGCGACCGGCACGATGCCGGGATGGGTGCGGACGGTGCGGAGCAGGTGCGAGCGCCAGCGCTCGCCGTCCACCGTGAGGTTGAGGCTCATGTCCTCACCCGCGCCGGGCCAGGTAGAGCTGGAACGCCTTGTAGATGGCGCGGTTGACCGGCAGGTCCCACTCGCCGGCGTACTCGACGGCCTGCCCGCCGGTGCCGACCTTGAACTGGATCAGCCCGACGTGCGGGTCGTCGGCGTCGAGGGTCTCGGTGATGCCGCGCAGGTCGTAGACGTGGGCCCCGGCGTCGAGGGCGTGGCGCATCATCGCCCACTGCACGGCGTTGGAGCCGCGGACCTCGCGCTTCTCGGTGGACGACGCGCCGTAGGAGTACCAGGCGTGCGTGCCGACGCGGATCCCGATCGTGGCCGCCACGAGGTCACTCTCGTGGCGGGCGAGCCACACCTGGATGCGGTCGGGGTCCTCGGCGGCGAGGGCGTCGTACATCGTCTCGAAGTAGGAGAGCGGGCGCGGGGTGAAGTGGTCGCGCTCGGCGGTGTGGACGTAGAGGTCGTGGAACGCCTTGAGGTCGGTGCGGTCGCCGAGCGCGACCTCGACGCCGGCCTTGTCGGCCTTCTTGATGTTGCGCCGCCAGAGCTGGTTCATCCCGGCGAGGACGTCGGCCTCCGAGCGCGGCTGCCCGTCATCGTCGACCAGCGGGACCTGGAAGTTGAACTGCGGCTGCCCCGCGGTGAAGCCGCCCTCCGCCGACTGCTGCTGCCACCCCAGCTCGTGCAGCTGCGCGATGACGCAGGCGCCGTCCTGGGTCCGGTCGAGGGGAGGTACGTCACCCAGCCGGCGCACCGACGCGTCGGCGATGCCGGCCTTGACCTGCTCGGCGGACCATCGCCGGGTGACCACGGGTGGGCCCATCCGCACCGCGAAGGCGCCCTGCTTCTTCAGGTGCGCGACCATCGGTGCGAGCCACGAGCCGAGGTCGTCGTCGGACCAGTCGATCACCGGACCCTCGGGGAGGTAGGCCAGGTAGCGCCGGACCTTCGGCAGCTGGCGGTAGAGGACGAGGGCGGCGCCGACGACCTCGGTGCCGCGGAACCAGCCGATGGACTCGGCCCGCCACTCGGCCTTCACGCTGGCCCAACCGGGGGTCTGGAGGAAGCTGGCGGACGACCGGCTCGCGATGAGGTCGCGGTGCTGCTGGGCGGAGATCGGTCGCAGCGTCAGGGGGGTCGTCACCCCGGACACGCTACAAGGGACCAGACACGACCCCCGTACGTGTCTGGTCCCTGCACTGGTGGAGACGCGCAACCCACCGCTTTGGTTGCGTGAGGCGCAGGAATTTCTTGACAGACGTACGCCGACGACGCCTCGACCGGCCCCACCCGTGCGGGGGGCCCTGGTGCGAGGTATCCCGCAGTTCGTCAGAAGACCGTCAAGGCGGGCGCAAGGTTGGCCCGAATGTGCTAGCGAGCCGTACCACCCGGGTACCGGAGGACGTTGCACAAGTAGGGGAGCGGAGCGGCCCGTGGGGACGAGGCCCTCCGTACTCCCCCCTTCGACGGCGCACCTTGCGCCGCACTCACCCCTGGGGGACACCAGCATGAACTCGATCGACCGCTACCGCCTCGCTCCGCGACTGGGCCTCGCCGCACTGATCTGTCTGGGCACCGTGACCGCCGCCCCGCTCGCGGCCACAGCGGGGCCGCAGGGCAACAACGGCACGGTGAAGGTCGCCCCTGACGGCGACATCGACACCATCCCGAACAACCACCCGCACGTCGGGTGCACCTTCCAGCTCGAGTGGTACGGCTTCGACGCCAACGTGGTCTCGACCGTCCTCTTCGAGGAGCAGGCACCGACCACCGGCGTCGGCATGACCGTCGCGGGCGACACCACCGTCCAGCTCGACAACGACCCCGGAGCCGGGGCAGGAAACGACGGCATCGACGGGTCGCAGGCCTACACCCTGTCCTTCACCGGTGCGCCGCACCCGCAGCAGGGCTACCACGTGAAGCTCACCATCAACACGCCCGAGTCCAACGGTGCGACCGTCAAGCACAAGGTCTTCTGGGTCCAGGGGTGCGGCACCCCGCCCCCTCCGCCGCCGCCGGTGACCCCGCCGACCACGCCGCCGAGCACGCCGCCGACGACCCCGCCGACCACGCCGCCGACGACCCCGCCGACCACGCCGCCGACGACCCCGCCGACCACGCCGCCGACGACGCCGCCGACGACCCCGCCGACCACGCCGCCGACGACCCCGCCGACGACCCCGCCGACCACGCCGCCGACGACCCCGCCGACGACCCCACCGACCACCCCGCCGACCACCCCGCCCGCGACGACCTCACCGACCCAGCAGCCGCAGGAGTCCGAGGACACCGAGTCGCCCGAGGTGCTGGGGGTGCAGGCCTCCGGCGGTGACAACAACGCAGGTCCGGGCGCCAACCAGGGCGGGACCGGCCCGGCCTCCTCGGCCCCGCAGTCGCAGCAGGTCCCGACGGCGGTCAACGCGGGAGTCGAGGGCTCGACTCCTGTCGGACCCAGCCCCGTGCAGGTGCTGCTCGGCCTGCTGATGGTCCTGATCGGTGGGGCGACTGCCCGGCTGGGGTGGCACCGCCTTCGTGGCTGATCCTCGCCGTCGCCTGACGTCGCTCCTGCTGGGGACAGCCGCATCCGCGCTGGTCGTGGGTGGGCTGTTCCTGGCAGGCGGCGCGCTCGAGGCGACGCCGGCCGCGCCGGACACGGGTGCGCAGGCCGCGCCCCCACCGGTGATCCGGGTGGTGGGACCGTCCGGGACCCCGTCGCCCGCTCCATCCCCCGCTGCGTCGGATGCCCCGTCCACCCCGGCGGTGCCCGCACCTGGCGTACGGCCTGAGGTGCTCGTCGTACCGGCGCTCGCGGTGCAGGCGCCGGTGACGTCCATCCGGACCGAGGACGGGGCGCTGACCCCGCCGTCGGACCCGCAGCAGGTCGGCTGGTGGTCGGGCGGCGCCCGACCCGGCGCCGCCGAGGGTGCCGCCGTTGTCACGGGGCACACCGTGCACACCGGGGGCGGGGCGTTCGACGACCTCGACACCCTGGCGCCCGGTGACCGGGTGCTGGTGCGCTCGGCGTCCGACGACCTGCCCTACCGCGTCACGTCGGTCGAGGTGCTGAGCCGCGACGAGCTGGCCCGGCGCAGCGCCGACGTGTTCGGTCGGACCGGGCCGCCGCGTCTCGTCCTCATCACCTGCGAGGACTGGGACGGCACCGAGTACCGCAGCAACGTGGTGGTCACGGCCGAGCCGGCCGACTGATCAGAGGTGCTCGCGGAGCCAGGCGAAGTCGGCCTGGTGCTCCGTCGCACCGCCCGGCGTCTCGCAGATGACGGGCGCGCCGGCTTCGCGCACCACGCCGGCGAACTCGTCGGCGGGCAGGTGGCCCTGCCCGAAGTTGGCGTGGCGGTCGGCACCGGAGCCGAACGTGTCGCGCGAGTCGTTGGCGTGGACGAGGTCGATGCGGCCGGTGATGCCGCGGACCTTCTCCACCGCGTCGCCGAGCTCGATGCCGCCGGCCCAGGCGTGACAGGTGTCGAGGCAGAAGCCGACCCGGTCCGATCCCTCGGCCGAGGAGATCGCGTCCCAGACCCCGGCGATGCGGTCGAGGTGGCGGGCCATCGCGTTGTCGCCGCCGGCGGTGTTCTCGATGAGCAGCGGGATCTTGATGTCGGTGGCATCGATCGCCTTGCGCCAGTTGTCGAAGCCCACCGACGGGTCGTCGTCCTTGTTGACGTGGCCGCCGTGCACGATCAGGCCCTTCGCCCCGATCTCCGCCGCGGCGTCCATGTGCTGCTGGAGCAGCTTGCGGCTCGGGATCCGGATCCGGTTGTTGGTCGTGGCGACGTTGACGATGTAGGGAGCATGGACGTAGAGGTCGACGCCCGCCTCCTCGGCAGCCGCGCGCAGCGCCTCCGCCCCGCCGGCGAAGCGGATCTCGGGACCCTTGTAGCCCTGCGGGTCACCGAGGAAGAACTGCACGAGCGACGTCTCCCGCGCCAGCGCCTCGGCGATCGGGTCGGTCTGCTCGACGTGGGCGCCGATCGAGAGGGAGGTGGAGGGGGAGGGGCTCATGGCGTCCAGCCTAGGAGCACCCACAGACACGCGACGACCACGCCGAAGAGCCCGGCGACCGCGGCCCAGCCGAGCCAGTCGACGACCGCTCCCGACCCCGACTTCGTACGCCGTCCACGCGGAGGCGGCCCCAGTCGGTCGGGCACCGGTGGCCCCGCCGGCGGCGGGACCGGCAGCCGGCGGAGGAGTCGCAGCGCAGCCTCGGCGGTCGCGATGCGCTGCTCGGGATCGGCGACCAGCAGCCGCTCGACGAGCGGGCGCAGCGGGTGCGAGGGGACGACGTCCTGGCGGGCGGGCGGCTCACCGGTGACGAGCTCGAGTGCCACCCGACCCACCGCGTAGAGGTCCTGGGTCGGCTCCGGCGGTGCCCCACGCGCCTGCTCGGGCGCCATGTAGCCGTCGGTGCCGATCGCGCCGGGCACCGTGGTGAAGCGGCGGTCGGCGACCGGGGCGGCCACCCCGAAGTCGCCGAGGCGCAGGTGGGGCGGCCCGTCGCCCGTCGCCTCGAGGAGGAGGTTGGCGGGCTTGACGTCGCGGTGCACGAGGCCGGCTGCGTGGACGGCCGCCAGGCCCAGCAGCAGCTGCTCGACCAGCACCGCGCAGGTGCCGGCGTCGAGCGGGCCGTGCTCGCGCAGCAGGTCGGCCACCGACCCGCCGGCCACGAGCTCCATGGCGAGCACGACGAGGTCGTCCTCCGCGGCCCAGCCGTGCGGCGCCACCACGTGCGGGTGCCGCACCCGGACGGCCTGCTCACGCACGAACCGGGCCAGCAGCGTCGAGCTGTGGCGCCCGAGCACCTTCAGCGCGACGTCCTGACCGGTGCGCAGGTCGTGCGCGCGCCACACCGAACCCATCCCGCCGGAGCCGACCTGGTCGAGCAGTCGGTAGCGGCCCGCCACCACCAGGTCGGTCCAGGTGGCGGTCTCGGAGGCGGTGCGCGAGGAGGTGGTTCGCACCCTCCGACGCTAGACCGGCCGGGCGGTCGCGGGACCCTCCTCCACAGGCGGACCACGAGGATTCCAGCCGCGGGGGCCGCCGCTGATAATCTTCTGCGGTTGCCCCCGGGTGACCGCGGTGCACGACCCACGTCGTAACGCGCCGCGAACGCACAGTCCCTCCTGCCACGGAAAGCCCGTGGCCGCTCTAGCCCAGAGGAGGTGGAGACCGCTATGCGTGCCTATGAAGTGATGGTCATCCTCGACCCGAGTCTCGACGAGCGCACCATCGAGCCGTCGCTCGACAAGTACCTCAACGTGATCCGCAAGGACGGTGGCTCGATCGAGTCGCTCGACGTGTGGGGTCGTCGCCGGATGGCGTACGAGATCAAGAAGAACGCCGAGGGCATCTACGCCGTCATCTCGCTGACGGCCGAGCCCGCGACGGTCAAGGAGTTCGACCGCCAGCTCACGCTGAACGAGTCGATCCTGCGCACGAAGGTCATGCGTCCCGACGCCCACTGATCGCCCTCGCGGGCATCTGTGGAAACACCCTTCCCGCTGTCGGTGAGTGCCTGTTTGATGGGCGCATCACCGGGAGCACCCCGGATCAACCGGCACAGCAGCAGGACTTTCTGAGGAGACCTCATGGCAGGCGAGACCACCATCACCGTGATCGGCAACCTCGTCGACGACCCGGAGCTGCGGTTCACCCCCTCGGGGGCCCCCGTGGCCAACTTCCGGATCGCGTCGACGCCGCGCACCTTCGACCGCCAGAGCAACGAGTGGAAGGACGGCGACACGCTGTTCCTCTCCTGCGCTGTCTGGCGCCAGGCCGCGGAGAACGTCGCCGAGTCCCTCCAGCGGGGCATGCGCGTGATCGTCCAGGGTCGCCTCAAGTCCCGCCAGTACGAGACCCGCGAGGGTGAGAAGCGCACCGTCTTCGAGATCGACGTCGAGGAGGTCGGCCCGTCGCTGCGTTCCGCATCGGCCAAGGTCACCAAGACGACCCGGTCCGGCGGCGGTGGCGGCTACTCCGGTGGCGGCGGTGCCGGCGGTGCCGGCGGCTACTCGGGCGGTGGCGGGCAGCAGTCCGCGCCGGCCGACGACCCGTGGGCCAGCCCGGCTCCCTCGCAGGGTGCCCAGGGTGGTGGCAGCAGCTGGGGCGGTCAGTCCCAGGGCAGCCAGCCCCAGGGCGGCCAGTCCGCGCCCGCCAACGACCCGTGGGCCACGCCCGGGGTCAACGGCGGCAACGACGAGCCGCCCTTCTAGTCCGGATCCGGACCACAGCAAGACATTCCGAAATTCCATTCCGTCCCTGATTGCCTTCAGGGCCGGGCTCACTGAAAGGGAGCACCACAATGGCCAAGGCAATTCTGCGCAAGCCCAAGAAGAAGGTTTGCCAGTTCTGCAAGGAGAAGGCGACCGGTGTCGACTACAAGGACACCACCCTGCTCCGCAAGTTCATCTCCGACCGCGGCAAGATCCGCGCCCGTCGCGTGACCGGCAACTGCGTCCAGCACCAGCGTGACGTGGCCATCGCCGTCAAGAACGCGCGCGAGCTGGCGCTGCTGCCCTACACGTCCACCGGCCGCTGAGAGGAGCACGGGACATGAAGCTCATCCTCACTCAGGAGGTCGACGGCCTCGGTGCCCCCGGTGACGTGGTCGAGGTCAAGGACGGCTACGGCCGCAACTACCTCGTCCCGCGTGGCCTCGGCATCCGCTGGAGCCGCGGCGGCGAGAAGACCATCGAGTCGATCAAGGCCGCCCGCACCGCTCGCGCGGTGCGCGACGAGGACCACGCCAAGGACGTCAAGGCCAAGCTCGAGGCCAACGCGGTCAACGTGAAGGTCCGTGCCGGCGAGGGCGGTCGCCTCTTCGGCGCCGTCACCACCACCGAGATCGCCGACGCCATCACGGCCGTCTCCGGCGAGAAGGTCGACCGCCGCACCATCGTGGTGGTCAACCCGATCAAGTCGCTCGGCGCCCACGAGGTGACCGTCAAGCTGCACGACGAGGTGTCCGCCACGGTGGCCCTCAACGTCGTCCCCGCTTGACGCGACCGACGCACGACACACACCACGGCCCGCCGCCCCTCAGGGGTGGCGGGCCGTGCTGCGTCCACCGGGGTCTACCGGGATCTACCGGGATCTACCGGGGTCCAGCGGGTGCTACTGGGTCGGCTTGTCGCAGCGCGCGGGTGGCTGGCTGCCGCCGGAGTGGTACTCGTAGGTCCGGCCCCCGGCCTGGAGGGTGATCCGTGATCCGTCGATCAGCGCCTGGGTGTAGGCCATCCCGGGCTGGGCGCAGCCGCGGCTGCCGTCGCGCCAGGTGACCTCCTCCACCGAGACCACCTCGACCTCGTCGGCATCGACGCCGAGGCTGGCGGCCAGGTCGTCGACCGCGCGTACGACGTCGCGGGGGGCGGGGGTGCCCGACGGGCTGGTGGTGGGGTCCACGGTCGTCTCCTCGGCGACGGGCGGGTCGGTCGTCGGCTGGTCGGCATCCTGGTCGGGTGCGCCACACGACGCGAGCAGGGCGCTCGACGCGAGCAGCAGGGCGAGGCGACGGCTCGAGGTCATCATGGCAGTGTGACGGCACGGTCCGCGGGGATGTTCCGGACATGACGAAGGGGCCGACGGTGTCACCACCGCCGGCCCCTCGTCATGTGGAGAGGTGAGGATCAGGTCACTTCTTCGCGACCCTGATCTTCAGCCGGTCCTCGGAGCCGAGCACCGCGGCGTCACCGAGGTACTCGACCTTGACCTTGATGTTGCCGAGCTTCCGGGCCTTGGGCAGGACGAGCTGCGCCTTGCCGAACCGGTTGAGCGTCAGCGTCCAGGTCTTCTTCTTCAGCGCGCCCTTGACGGTGACCTCCACCGTGCCGGTGGGCGTCACCTTCGGAGCTGACACGGCGATCTTGAGCTTGGCCTTCTTGCCCTGCTTGATCACCTTCGGAGCGTCCACGTCGAGCCGCGACTTCACCTTCGGAGCCGGGGCGCCGGGGGCCGAGACCACCAGGTTGACCGGGTCAGAGGTGCTGGCCAGGTTGGCGGTGTCACCGAGGTACTTCGCCGTGACCGGGATCGTCCCGGCCGTCGGGAACCCGCTCAGCGTGGCCGTGGCCTTGCCCGCCGCGTCGAGAGTGGCGGTGCCGGCCAGGCGGGTGCCCGCCCAGAACTCGACCGAGCCCGTCGGAGCAACCGGCTTGGTGCTGAACACCATGGCGGTGGCCGTCGTGGTGGCGCCCGTGTCGATGCGGTCCGGGGTCAGCGACAGGCCGACCTGCGGGGTGGCGACGCCGCTGATCGTGACGGTGTTGCTCGCCGACGCCGGCTTGGCGCCGGGGTTGTCGACCGTGTGCACGAGCTTGTTGGTCAGCGGTCCGTCGGCCACGCCGGCGTCGACCTTCACCTGGTAGGTGAAGCTCGAGCCCTCGACGTCCTTGGGCTTGCCCTGCATGCAGACGACGGTGTCGTTGGAGATGACGCTGGCTGCGTCACCCTTGTTGACGAGGGCGTCCGCCTCGGTGCCGGTCGCGTTCTCCGTACCGATCGTCACACCGTCCAGCGGCCCGGTGAGGTTGTCGTAGGCGACGACGTAGTCGTTGCTGCCGGCCTCGGCGAACACCTGGTAGTCGTAGGTGCCCTGGGCGCCGGACGGGTCGGACTTCTTCCGCATCTTGTCGAACTCGATGACGTAGAAGCCCTCGCCGTCGGACGCGAGCGAGACGCCCGCTCCCGCAGCGTTGTCGTACGTGAACTGCATGTCCTGCCACAGCATCGCCAGGACGTTGTTGGGCTTCGCCACGTCCGGGATCGACTGCGTGACGCCGGGTGCAGTCCCGTAGTTGGTGCCGCCACCGAAGAGCAGGAAGCCGTCGTCGCTGAAGCTGACGCCGGGCCCGAAGCCCTCGTACAGGCCGTACTGGAAGCCCGCACCCGCGGTGAACACCTTGCCATCACCCGTGACACCGGCTTGGCGCGTGATGCCGATCGACTGGAGGTCGAAGAACTCGGCCTCGCCGGACAGCGGGTTCACGCACGACTCGTCGGTCGCGCTGGTGGTGATGGCGTAGGCCTCGTCCTCCTGGCTGGGTGCCTCGAGGGTCCCCGTCCAGGTGACGCTGCCGTCCGCGAAGGTCGCCCCGTTGGTGGCCGAGCCCTCCACGTAGGACGTGCCGGCCGGGAGCGGGTCGGTGATCGCGTACGCGAAGTCCTCGCGCGCCACGTTGGGCGCCACGTCGACCGTGTAGGTGATCACGTCACCCGGGGCCGCCTCGGTCACGTCGGCCGTCTTGGTGACGTCGTCGGCGATCCGCTCGACGACCACGGGGACGACGCCGATGTCACCGGGCGTCCCGGCCGAGGTGCCCAGCGTGAGCGTGCCGTGCCAGGTCTCCCCGGAGTCCATCTCGCTCTCGTCCCAGAAGGTGCGGATCGAGAACGGCTCGGCAGCCGGTACGGCGCCCGACGGGCCCTCGGCCCGCAGGTTGCCCTGGTCGCCGGCGACGACCGCCGTCACGAGGTCGGTCGTGTCGACGTCACCGGGAGAGGCCTGCCAGTTCTGCACCAGGACCCACCAGGTCCCGGGCTCCGGGTTGGCGATCTCGCACGACTCGTTCGAGCCGGCGCTGGCGCTCTGGCACTCGACGTTGGCCGCGGACACCGCGCCCGTCCCGACATACATGTCGAAGTCGGGGGCGGTCGGGTCCTCCAGCTTGGCGATGAGGCTCGTGGCGCCGGCAGGCACCTCGATCTCCTCGACGTGCGTGCCGTTGCCGTCGAAGGCGTCCGGGTTGGTCGTGTCCTCGACGATCGTCAGCTTGGTGCGGTCCTCCGGTACCAGGCCGCTCGCGTCGATCTGGAGGTCGCTGATGGCGATCGCCTGCAGGTCGGTGTCGACCTGCGAACCGGCGTCACGACGGGTCGTGATGTCGATCGAGCTCGGCAGCACGCCGGACGAGGGCAGCACGCCCACGGGCAGATGCGCCTCGGGGGCGTCCGAGCCGGCAGGAGGCGTGAGCACGAGCGTGCCGAAAAGCCACTCGTCGGTCGGTGTGCCGTCGGCGATGGTCGCCGTGACAGTGACGCTGGCAGTCCCGCCGTCGGTCAGCGCGATGCTGTCGACGTCGGCCTCGAGCGTCACGCCTTCGGAGAGGTCCTCCACCGAGACGTCCCACGTTCCGACACCCGTCGAGGTTCCCGTGAACGTACGGGTCCACTCGCACGACGCCAGGCACTCGTCGTCGGCCATGCTTGCCGTGTTGAGGTCGCGCACGTCCCCGCCCACAGCGGGGTCGGCCGACTCGTAGCCGTCGAGGTCCTCGTCGAGCACCAGGCCGGCCTTGGCGGCGTTGCGGAGCTCGATGCGGCCCGAGCCCATGTCGAACCAGTCGGCGGCGGTGCCGTCGGAGTCGGTGATGTCCCGCTCTGCGGTCGTCATGAGGGCGGACTGCGCCTCGGCCGGGGTCCACTGCGCGGCAGCCGGCACGTCGAGCTGCATGCCCTTGAGCAGCGCGAGGGCACCCGCGGTGTGCGGGCTGGCCATCGAGGTGCCGGAGATGAAGTGCCACTCGACGCTGTTGTCCGTGCCGGCAGCGGCGAGGATGTCCACGCCGGGGGCCGAGACGGACGGGCTGATCGACGACACCGACCGGTTGGGACCGCGGCTGGAGAACGCGGCCATGATGTCGCCGTTCTCGGCACGGATGTCGGCCTGGGAGCCGGACAGGGCGGCCTCGGTGCCCGGGTGGGCGGCCATGAACTCCCGCAGGTCCACGCCGTCGGCGTAGGTGATGTGCGAGGCCGGGAGGGCGTGCGCGTCACCGTTGAGCGAGTCACCGCTCGCCTCGTTGTTGGCCAGGATCATGCCCTCGGCGCCGAGCTCGGCCAGGTTCTCGCCCTTCTCGACACGGCCGTTGCCGCCGCGGTTGCACAGGACGATCTTGCCGTCGAAGCTCGTGCCGGCGGGGAACGAACCGGCGGCCTCGCTGTCGCCGGGCTGGCCGCACAGCGGGTTGTTGTACGGCGCCGCACCGGCGTCGACGATCGGGTAGGAGTCGTCGGTCGGGCCGGACAGACCGGCGCCGGCGATGTCGGGCAGCGTGGCGTTGTCCGTCGCGACGATGTCGGTGACTGTGGCGACGTACTTGCGGTCGTGCGTGGTGGCACCGACCGTGGTCATCCACGGGACGTCGCCCGGGCTGCCGAGGGTGGCGGCTCCCGGACCGTCGTTGCCGGCCGAGGTGGCCACGTGGATGCCGGCGGCGCGCGCGTTGAGGAAGCCCACTGCGTCGAGGTCGGTCCACGGGCTGGACGGAGCGCTCGAACCGATCGAGTAGTTGATCACGTCGACGCCGTCGATGATCGCCTGCTCGATGGAGCTCACGATCGAGTAGCCCTGGCACCCGCCGTCGCAGACGTCGTAGCCGATGATGTTGGCGTGGGGGGCGACACCCTTGATGGTGGAGGTCACCGAGAACTCGTGGGCCGTGCCCTTCGCGGCGTACGCCGTCGCCTCGACCTGGTTGCCGGCCGTGGTGCTGCCGGTGTGGCTGCCGTGGCCGTCGTCGTCGTAGACGTCGTCGAACGGGTCACCGTCGTCCTCGGGGTCCTCGAGGTTGTAGTAGCCGATGAGCTTGTCGTTGCAGCCCCAGTTCGCGACGTACTGCGCGGTGTTGGCCGGGTCGCACATGCCGAGGTACTTGCCCGCGCCGAGCGGGTTGGTGTGGTTGTAACCGTCGCCGCCGTCCTCGACGGGAACCGTGTCCGCGAAGGACGGGTTGGCCGGGTTCAGGCCGGAGTCGAGGATGCCGACGATCACGCCCTCACCCTTGTTGCCCTCGAAGCCGGCCGGGACGTTGCTGCCGTCCCAGACGGTGGGCGCGCCGATCCACTCCGGACCCCTGTCGGTGGTGAGCTGGCGCTCGAAGTCGACCTGGACGGCGGCCACGCCGGTGATGTTGGCGACCTTCTTGGCCTGCGCGCGGGTCATCCGGACGGCCACGCCGTTGAGGGCCTCGGTGTAGTGGCGGAGGACCTCGGCGTTGCCGCCGGTCGCCTGGGAGATTGAGGCGGTCAGGTCGGCCTGCTCCGAGCGCAGCTCCTTGCGGTAGCCCGACTCGGAGCGGCTCGCGGTCAGACCCTCTTCGACGGCGACCTCACGCCGGGGCACAGCGGGCGCCTCGAGCTGCACGAAGTAGAGCTCCGGAGCGGCTCCGGTGCCGAGCTCGAGCACAGGTCCCCGCTCCAAGGAGTGCGCAAGGGACGGCTCGACCGACGTGAGCTTGCCGGGGTCGATGTCGGCTGCGTTGGCAGCCGTCCCCCACGGCACGAGTAGTGCGGCAGCGACGCTGGTGGCAGCGCCGGCCGCGATGGTACGACGGATCACACGGATCTCCCGTTCGAGATGAAGTGACCCCGGCGCAGGGCGACGCGCCCCCAAAGCGAATGCGTACGACGTACGGCCGGAGAGTGAACAGGTGTATCTGAAGTCACAGGAGCCGCGCCTGTCAACGAAAAGATCCGCCGAAGTTCCTGCGTTAACCGAGACGTAACGCGGGAGGCCGTCCGGCAGGGTCAGCGTCGGCTGCTGCGGCTGGCTGCCGGGAACCGGTTGGGCCGCGCGACGACGGCGTCGAGGACGACCGGCCTGGCACTCAGCGACTCGATGACGATCCGTCCGGTGCGGATGCCGGAGTAGCGGTCGATGACGACGAGCTGCTTCATGGACGCCTTCGGACCGGCGAGGTCCACGACGTGCCAGTCGCGCCTGCCGACGCGTACCCGCACCTTGCCGTGGCCGCGGCCGGTGGCGGCGAGCAGCCGGAGCTCACCGACGGTCGTCCGGGGCAGCACGAGGCGCGCGCCGCGGCGGGATGCCTTGATCGCGTCGCCGCGGAACCAGCCGGGGCCGGTCACCTTCGCCCAGCCGCGCTGGCGGGTGAGGTTGCGTGGCACGAAGAACTCGATCGGCTCCGACCAGGCGCTCGCGTTGCCGGCGGCGTCGATGGTGCGCGCGGAGAAGCGGTGCCGCCCGGCGGTGGGGTCGGGCAGCTCCCACCGACCGCCCGTGCACGGGATCGGCCGGTCGTTGTCGGTGCACTCGAAGACCGAGCCCGCCTCGCTGCTGTTGAGCCGGATCGGCGCGCCCGCACCGGTGACGACCGGCTGGGTCGGGGTGATCTCGTCGTAGGAGGTGCCGGTGACGAAGACGAAGGGCGCGCGGGTGTCCTGTCCCCAGGTGAAGGTCGCCGGCGTGGGGTCCTCGTCGGGGGTGTCCGCCACGGTGGGCGGCAGCAGCGGGGCGGTGTCGGGGGTGCGGGCGCGGTCGCCGAGGTCGACGCCGCGGGCCTCGAGGACGTAGCCGCCGGCCTCTGCGTCGGGCAGGTCGGCGTACGTCACGGGGCTGGTGCAGGCACGCCAGTCGTGGGCCTGCGGCCCACCGGTCAGCCGGCACTCGAGCCCGAAGGGGCCCGGGTCGCCGTCGGTGACCTGCCACCCGAGGGTGAAGGTCATCGACGACACGCTCACCAGCCCGGCGGCGTTGGGTGCGGTCGAGGCCGTGAGCGTGGTCTCGGGCGGCGTGCTGTCGTCACAGCCGCTCTGCAGGACGCTCGGAGCGGTCTCGTCGACGCAGCCCGGGGTGGCGCCTGCCGGCGCCGCGGCCAGCGGCACCAGGCCGCCGCCCAGCAGTCCCAGCACGGCCAGCCGGCTCGCGGTGCGGTGTCGAAGCATGGGTCCTCCCTGGAATGAGCCTCGTGTCCGGCGCGCTCCCGAGCGCCCTCACCGAGGTCAACGAGCGGCGGTGGCTCCGGTCACGAGCCACCGGTCGCCGCGGGCGCGCCACGAGAGCAGCACGCCGCGCGCGCCCATGAACACGATGGTCATCGCGACCCAGACCGCGACCAGCCCGTGGGGGAGGGTGGCCGCCCACAGCGCGGCCGGTGCGTACGCCGCCAGCACGACCAGGCCGGCCCACGCGAGGTAGGCGCCGTCGCCCGCGCCGATCAGCACCCCGTCGAGGACGAAGACCATCCCGGCGACCGGTTGCCCGATCGCGGCGACGAGCAGCACCGGCACGAGCAGGTCGCGCACCGCTGGGTCGGTGGTGAAGAGCGCGCCGATGAACGGGGCCACGGCGGCCAGGGCGAGCCCGGCGACGATGCCGCTGCCCCAGCCCCACCGCACCATCCGGCGGGTGAGGCGGCGGGTGCCGTCGACGTCGCCGCTGCCCAGCGCCCGGCCGGTGAGGGCCTGCGCGGCGATCGCGATCGCGTCGAGGGCGAAGGCGAGGAAGGTCCAGAGGGTGATCGCGATCTGGTGGGTGGCCACGTTGACGTCGCTCGCGCCGGTGTCCACGCGGGTCACGGCGTACGTCCCGACGAGCAGGCAGGCCCGCAGCGCGAGGGTGCGGACGACGAGCGCGACGGCGGCGTGCGCGGCGGCCGTGATGCCGGCGCGGTCCTGGCTCAGGGGAGCGTCGTGCTCGCGGGCGGCGCGGACCACGACGACGAGGAACCACAGCGCGCTGATCACCTGGGCGAGCACCGAGCCGATGGCGGACCCGGCGATACCGAGGTCGAGGCCGTAGACGAGCACGACGTTGAAGAGGATGTTGAGGCCGTTGCCGACGACCGCGACCAGCAGCGGCGTACGCGTGTCCTGCAGCCCGCGCAGCACACCGGTCGCGGCCAGCATGACCAGCAGCGGGGTGGTGCCGAGGAAGGCGATGCCGAGATAGGTCTCGGCGTTGTCGGCGACCTCGGCGCCGGTGTCGAAGACGCCGACCAGCGCCGGCGTGAGCGCGACGCCGCCGACGGTGGCGACCACCCCGATGATGACGGCGAGCCAGATGCCGTCGACCCCTTGGGCGAGGGCGGCCCGGAGGTCGCCCGCGCCGAGGTGGCGGGCGACGCTGGCGGTGGTGCCGTAGGCGAGGAAGACGCACAGCCCGACGACCGTCTGGAGGACGACCGCGGCGACGCCGAGGCCCGCGAGCTCGGGCGTGCCGAGGTGGCCGACGATGGCGGCGTCGGAGAGCAGGAAGAGCGGTTCGGCGACGAGCGCGAGGAAGGCCGGGACGGCCAGGCGCAGGATCTCGCGGTCTGTCTCCCGGTGGTCGGTCTTCACAGGTTCACCCTAGGAACCCCGCAGTCTTCGTCGATTGCGGGGCGTCATAGCGACGGCTGTGCCTCGACGTACATAGCACGATGGGACTACCTGTGCATGGCCGTGTGGATGACGCGCCGCGAGCGCCGGTCGAGGCAGGGGAGCCGGCGAGCGGCGGGCATCCGCCAGATGGCGGACAGGTGAACGGACCCCGGGGCTGGGTATTTTTCTTCCACAGGGTGTGGGATGCGTTTGCGCAGGTCAGCGGCGTGCAAGGCGCCAAGGTTCCAGCTTCCTCCACAGGGTCGTCCACGGCGTGTGCACCTGCGCCAGCGTGTCGTCCACGTGTGTGCCCGACTTGTCCACAGACCCTGTGGATAACTCGGCGTCGCTGGCTTCCCACGAGGCCCTGCGAGCACGTACGTTCCTGCGCGAACCGGTCGTGGAGACGGCTGGTGGACTCGGGTGCGAGCGGAGCCGGCAGCGATGTCGGCTCGATGTCAGTGGTCGTCCCTAACGTCGTGGTCAGCGGACCCGAGCGAGGCCTAGCGAGTGGGAGGGAGCACCGGTGAGCGTCACCTTCGAGGGGGACACCGACGAGGCCTGGGGCGACGGACCGGCGGCCTACGAGCCCGGCAGCTCGCCGCGCTCCGCGGGTGACCGGACGCCTCCGCAGGACAACGCGGCGGAGCAGAGCGTGCTCGGCTCGATGCTGCTGTCGAAGGACGCGATCGCCGACGTCGTCGACGTGATCAAGGGCGTCGACTACTACCGCCCGGCCCACGAGGTCATCCACGACGCGATCATCGACCTCTACGGTCGCGGCGAGCCGGCCGACCCGATCACGGTGGCCGCCGAGCTGGTGAAGCGCGGCGAGCTGGTGCGCATCGGTGGCGCCCCCTACCTCCACACCCTGTCGGCCAACGTCCCGATCGCGGCCAACGCCGGCTACTACGCCGAGATCGTGCGCGACAAGGCGATCCTGCGCCGCCTGGTCGAGGCCGGCACCCGCATCGCCGCCCTCGGCTACGCCGGTGAGGGCGAGATCGACGACGTCGTCGACCACGCGCAGGCCGAGGTCTACAAGGTCACCGACCGTCGCGCGGCCGTCGACTACGCACCGCTGAGCGACATCATGAGCGGCGTCCTCGACGAGATCGAGGCGATCGGCAACCGCGAGGCCGGCCTCTACGGCGTGCCGACGGGCTTCGCCGACCTCGACGACCTGACCAACGGTCTGCACTCCGGCCAGATGATCATCGTCGCGGCGCGTCCCGCCATGGGAAAGTCGACGCTCGCCCTCGACTTCTGCCGCGCGGCGTCGATCCACAACAACCTCACCAGCGTCTTCTTCAGCCTCGAGATGACGCGCTCGGAGATCATGATGCGCCTGCTCTCCGCGGAGGCGAAGGTGCCGCTCAACCACATCCGCAACGGCACGATGCGCGACGACGACTGGGAGAAGCTCGCCCGCAAGATGGGGCAGGTCTCCGGGGCGCCGATGTTCATCGACGACAGCCCCAACATGACGATGATGGAGATCCGGGCCAAGGCCCGGCGGCTCAAGCAGCGCCACGACCTCAAGCTCATCGTCATCGACTACATGCAGCTGATGAGCTCGGGCAAGAAGGTCGAGTCCCGCCAGCTCGAGGTCTCGGAGTTCTCCCGCAACATCAAGCTCCTCGCCAAGGAGCTCGAGTGCCCGATCATCGCGCTGTCCCAGCTCAACCGTGGTCCCGAGCAGCGTGGTGACAAGCGCCCGATGATGAGCGACCTGCGTGAGTCCGGCTCGCTCGAGCAGGACGCCGACATGGTGATCCTGCTCCACCGCGACGACGTCTACGAGAAGGAGTCGACCCGCCCCGGCGAGGCCGACCTCATCGTCGCCAAGCACCGCAACGGCCCCACCCGCGACCTCACCGTCGCCTTCCAGGGCCACTACTCCCGCTTCGTGGACATGGCCCAGGGCTGACGGCCACGCTCCACCGTCCCTCTGCCGGAGGACAGAGGCGGGGGTACGTCTGCAGACAGAGGCCCGGACCGTCGCGCGGGCGTAGCCTGCCGGGATGACGGGCCGCGCGGGGGAGCAGGCGCACGATCGCGGAGCGTGGGCGGTGCTCGCTCGGCGGCTGTCGCCCTACCTCGACCTGACGATCGGGCTCGTCGCGGCGCTCATGTCCGTCGCTTCGTTGCTCAGCACCGACATCGCCGGCATCGACCCCCGGCTCGACCCCGCCGACCCGTTGTCGGTGGCCGCCACGCTCGTGGCGGGCCTGTCCCTGGTCTGGCGTCGCCGCCGGCCGGTGGCCGCGTTCGCCGTGTTCGTCACGTGCTGTCTCGTCGTGACCCTGACCGACCACTACATCGGCCTGCTCTCGGTCCTGCTGCTGTTCAGCCTCTACTCCCTCGCGGCGCACAGCCGACGGAGGAACGGCGTGGCCGGGCTGGTCCTCTGCCTGCTCGTCTTCATCGGCCTCGCCGTGCTGGACGTTCCCGACCTGGGCACCTCCGACCTCCTGCAGGCCTGTGCCCTCCTCCTCACGGCGTGGGCCCTCGGCGACGCGATCCGCTCACGCCGCATCCAGCAGTCGGAGCGGCTGCGGATCGCGGAGCAGGAGGCGGCCGCGGCCCGGGAGCTGGCGGCCCGCGCCGTCGTCGAGGAGCGGCTGCGGATCGCCCGGGAGCTGCACGACGTCGTCGCGCACAGCATGTCCCTGATCGCCGTGCAGGCCGGCGTCGGCGGGCACGTGATCCGCACCGACGTGGCCGCCGCCGAGCGCGCGCTCGAGATCATCGCCGAGACCAGCCGCAAGGCGCTGGCCCAGACCCGCTCGATGCTGGGCCTGCTCCGGGCCGAGGACGCGGACCCGGCGGTCTCTCCCCTCCAGGGCATCGACGACATGGAGGACCTCGTCCACGACGTGCGCGAGTCCGGCGTCGACGTCTCCCTGACCGTCAGCGGTGCGGTGCGCCCGCTCGACACCGCGATCGAGCTGACGGCGTACCGCATCGTCCAGGAGTCGCTGACCAACGTGCTCAAGCACTCCGGCGCGAGGCAGGCGCAGGTGACGGTGGCCTACGTGCCCGGCGGGGTCGACGTCGAGGTCAGGGACCACGGTCACGGCGGGTCACCGGCTCCGGCCGGTGTCGGTGGCCCGGGCGGGCACGGGCTGGTGGGCCTGCGCGAGCGCACCCGGCTGCTGGGTGGCACCCTCGACTACGGCGCGCTCGACGGGGCCGGGTTCAGGGTGGCGGCACACCTGCCCTCGTCGATGGCGGTGGCGCCGTGATCCGGGTGGCGGTGGTCGACGACCAGGAGCTGGTCCGTTCCGGGTTCGTCGTGCTCCTGGGCTCCAGCCCCGACATCGAGGTCGTCGGGGAGGCGGGTGACGGCGCCGCGGCCTGGGAGCTGTGTCGTCGTACGACGCCCGACGTGGTCCTGATGGACGTCCGCATGCCCCGCATGGACGGCCTGGAGGCCACGCGCCGGATCATGGCCGACCCGCGGTGTGCCGGCACGCACGTGCTCGTGCTGACCACGTTCGACGAGGACGAGCTCGTCCACGAGGCGCTGCGCGCCGGGGCCAGCGGGTTCCTGCTCAAGGACACGAGGCCGACCCAGCTGCTCGACGCCATCTCCGTCGTGGCCGCCGGCGACGCGCTGCTCGCGCCGTCGGTCACGCGTCGCCTGATCGAGCAGTTCGCGACCCTCCCGAGCCGCCCGGCGTCCCCCGCCGACGACGGCCTGACCGATCGTGAGCGCGAGGTGTTGGTCGCGGTCTCGCGCGGCCTGTCGAACCAGGAGATCGCCGACTCGCTGCACATGGGCTACGGCACCGTGAAGACCCACGTGAGCCACCTCCTCACCAAGCTGGAGTGCCGCGACCGGGCGCAGCTGGTGATGCACGCCTACGAGTCAGGCCTGACCGTCCCCGGGAGCAGCTGACCTCTGCCTCGGGTCTCGACGCGTGAGGACCCCGGACAGATGTGCGGGACCCCTCCCCGCAGCGAGATTGGTGGAGCGGCCAGACAGGCCGGCCCACACCGGAGGTTCACATGTCACGACCACTTCGCGAGGCCACGACCTATCTCGTCCTCGCCTTCTCACTGGCCATCGGCATCGCCACCGCGCTGCCCCACGCCGGCATCAACTCGTTGCTCAGCGCGTTCGCTCCCGTCACGGCGATCGTCGTCATCACGTTCACCGCCACCCCCCGCGGCCGGCGCCGGGCCCTCTGGGGCGAGTTCGGGCTGAACCGCTCGGGCAAGCGACTGTGGGCGTTCGCGCTGCTCGTGCCCATGCTCCTGGCCGGCAGTGCGTACGGCGCCGCGCTGGCGCTCGACGCCGCGGACCTGCGCCCGATCGACCTGACGTCGTCGGGCGTCGCGTCGTGGAGCCTGAACCTGGCGAGCACGCTCGCGTTCATGACCGTCCTCTTCCTGTCCGAGGAGATCGGCTGGCGGGGCTACCTCCTGCCGCGGATCCAGCAGCTCACCAGCCGTCGCCGGGCTGCCCTCGTCACCGGCTTCATCCACGGCTGCTTCCACCTGCCGCTGATCCTCATCGCCACGACGTACGACGAGCACGGCAGCCGCTGGCTCGTGGCACCGGTCGTGGTCGCGACGATCACCATGGGCGGCGTCTTCTACGCCTACGTGTGGGACCGCACCCACAGCGTCTGGCCCGTCGCGATGGCGCACGGCGCGGTCAACACCGCGTTCGCCATCGGAGCCGGGGCCGTGGTGGCGCGGTCGGACGCCGACCTGGCCTACGTCGCCGGCGAGAGCGGCATCGCCACCTTCGCGGCGGTGGCCGTGGTCGGGGCGCTCCTCCTGGCTCGCGCCAGGGTGTGGCGGACCGGCACCGGCGCGGCTCCTCGCGTGGCGGTCACGGGTAGCGCGCGAGCTCCTGCCGCAGCCGCTCGGTGATGTCCGGCGTCCAGCCCTCCGGCTGCAGCACGTTGACCCAGCCGGCGGCGTGCTCACCCGAGAAGTTGTGCCCGTGGGCGGGCTGGGTCGAGAACGCCGCGGCGAGGTCGGCCGACACCTGCAGGAAGGTGATCCAGGGGACCCACCGCATGGCGCCGGGCACGTCGTCGCCGCGCGTCTCCTCGAGCCAGTCGGGTCGGGTGAGCAGCAGGTCGGGGCTCCACCAGGTGACCGGGTCGGACGCGTGCTGCAGGTAGAGCACCCGGCTCCCCGTCCACGGCTCGTCCTCCGGCGGGGGACGCTCGGCCTTTGTGGTGAAGCGGATGATCCGTCCCTCCCGGTAGACCGGCTCGACCTCGCGCGAGCCGGCGTCCCGGTCCTCGATGAAGCTGCGGTAGAGCGGGTTGAAGTTCGGCGGACCCACGAGGAGCGCCCCCGACGTCCGGTTGTCGAGGTCGAACTCGCCGCTGAAGGCGGCCTCGGCGCCGAACGACCCGAGGCTCTCGCCGAAGACGTGGAGCTCCGGCCGCTCGTCGAGCGGAAGGCTCGACCAGCGCGCGTACACCGCGTCGAACAAGGCCCTCCCGGCGTCACGGGCGCGGGCCGAGTCGACGACGAAGGACAACCAGGAGGGGAGGTGCGAGTACTGCATCCCGACGATCGCGGAGTCCCCACCGGTGACGTACTCGAAGCCGCTCGCCGCGCTCGGCTCGACCCACCCCGTCCCGGTGGTGGTGACCACCAGGAGGTGCTGCCGCTCGAAGCCGCCGGCCCGCTCGAGGTCCGCCACCGCGAGCGCGGCCTGCTGCTCCGTGTCCTCGGCGTTGGCGAGCCCCGCGAAGACGCGGATCGGCTCGATCGCCGGGCGGTCCGTCAGCTCGGTGATCTGCTCGGACGTCGGACCCCTGCCCACGAAGGTCCGCCCCTCCACGCCCATGCCGTCCCAGTCGACCAGCGACTCGTCGCTGCCGGAGCGCAGCGGCGTCGACGGTCGTTCGACACCCTCCGGCGTCTCGAGGTCGCCGAGGGCGAACGACGCGTCGAGCGCGCGCAGCCCCGCGTCAGCCGCCACCCCGCTGAGCAGTGCCCACGCCACGAAGCCCACCGACGCGACTCCCAGGACCCGTGCCACCGAGGGCCTGAGCCGACGTTCCAGCAGCCGTGCCACGCGCCGTGAGGCGGCCCGGGCGCCACGCGCCAGGCCGAGGAACAGCGCGGCGACGACCAGCGTCACCGGTGGCACGAGGAGCACGAACGCGACGGGCGTCGCCTCCGTCCCGGCCAGGTCGTGGGCCTCGGCCTGCCACCGCACGCCCGCGGCGAGGCTCGTGAGCAGGGCCGCGACCCCTCCCACCAGGAGGACCGATCGAGCCAGGTCCGGCCAGGGCTCCCGCGGTCGGTCGCGCAGCCCGCGCCAGCACCACGCGAGGAAGACCCCGACGCCGTACCCCGAGGCTGCGGCGGCGCCGCTGACCACGCCCTGGGCCAGCGGGGAACGGGGCAGCAGCGACGGGGTCAGCGAGAGGCAGGCGAAGCCGATCGCGAACGCCAGCCCGGCCGGGAGCAGGCGCGAGCGACGGACCAGCTCCACCGCTCGCTCGAGCCACCCGGGCACCGCACCCCTCTCAGTGATGTCAGTAGTCGACAGGGTCGCGGGCGATGGGGCAGGTCATGCAGTGCCCGCCACCTCGGCCCCGGCCGAGCTCGGCGCCGACGATCGGGATCACCTCGACGCCGGCGTCGCGCAGCAGCGCGTTGGTGTACGTGTTGCGATCGTAGGTGAACACCACCCCCGGCTCCACCGCTACCGCGTTGTTACCGCTGTCCCACTGCTGGCGCTCGGACGCGTAGACGTCGCCCCCCGTCTCCAGCGCCCGGAGCTCGGAGAGGCCCAGGGACTCGGCGACGACGTCGACGAACGCGCGGTCGCCCTCGTCGGTGACGTCGATCCCGTGCACGTTGTCCCCGGGGCGCAGGGAGAACGAGTGGATGCCGTCGACGATGCCCGGGAAGTAGGTGACGACGTCGCGGTCGGCGAAGGTGAACACCGTGTCGAGGTGCATGGCGGCGCGCAGCTTCGGCATCCCGGCGACGACCACGCGCTCGGCGGCACCCTGGTCGAAGAGGGCGCGTGCGACCTGGGTGATGGCCTGGCGTGACGTCCGCTCGCTCATCCCGATCAGGACCGTGGCGTTGCCGATCGGCATCACGTCCCCGCCCTCGATGGTGGCGAGCCCCCAGTCGAGCTCGGGATCGCCCCACCACACGGTCGACCCGGCGTAGTCGGGGTGGAACTCGTAGATCGCCTTGTAGAGCAGCGTCTCGTCGTGGCGCGCCGGCCAGTAGAGCGGGTTCATCGTCAGGCCGCCGTAGAGCCAGCACGTGGTGTCGCGGGTGTAGAGCGTGTTGGGCAGTGGCTGCATGAGGTAGTCCCGCGCCCCGGTGGACTCGCGGGCCAGGGCGACGAAGCCGGACCGGAAGTCGTCGGGAAGGTCCGTGGTCGCCATCCCGCCGATCAGCAGCTCCGCGAGCCTGGCCTCGTCCAGCGTGTGCAGGAAGGAGAGGGTCTCGTCGACGAGCCCGTAGCCCACCTGGTTCAGGCTGATCTTCCGCTCCAGCAGCCAGTCCTTGGCCCCCGGCACGGCCATCGTCTGCGCGAGGAGGTCGTGGAGCTCGACCACCTCCACCCCGCGTGCCTCCAGCTCCGACACGAAGGCCGCGTGGTCCTTCTCGGCGTTGTCCACCCACATCACGTCGTCGAAGAGGAGCGAGTCGGAGTTCGTCGGCGTGAGCCGGCGGTGCGCGAGGCCGGGCGAGCACACCAGGACCTTGCGCAACCGGCCCACCTCCGAGTGCACGCCGTACGCCGACGCGGCGCCGCCACCGGCGGGCTCGGCTCCTGGGTTCTGGTCACTGGTCATGTGCGTTTCCTTCCGTGCGGTGGGTCAGAGGGTGATGCGGCCGGTCCACAGAGCGACGACGCCGCCCACGCCGGCGGTCAGGATGATGACGAAGAGGCCGATCTCGGCCGGGGTGAAGATGCGCCGCTTGCGCTCGCTGCGCGCCTTGACGTAGAGGAGTGACGCCGGCGCCAGGAGCACCGCGGACAGCAGCAGGAACTCGAGGCCGGCGGCATCGAAGAGGAAGAGCGTGTAGACCGTGGCGGCCCCCGCGACGACCCCCTCCCGGAGCTTGACCCGCGGTGCCTCGTCCTCGTACGACTCCCCGGTCAGGGCGAGCTTGAGCGAGTACGCCGCCGCGAGCAGGTAGGGCAGCAGGGCCAGGCTGGTCGAGAGGTCGAGGAGGAAGTTGAGCGCGTCGGTCACCACCAGCGTCAGCAGCAGCACCGACTGGACGGCGATGGAGGTGACGACGAGGGCGGTGATCGGCGTCCCTGCCTCGTTCTCGCGCCCGAGGAACGCCGGGAAGTCGTCCTGCCGGGCCGGGATGTACATGACCTCGGCCGCCATCAACGTCCAGGCGAGGTAGGCGCCGAGGACGGAGACGATGACCGCGACGCTGATGAAGACCTCGCCCCAGTCGCCCACGACCGACTGGAAGAGCCCGACCATCGAGGGCTGTCGGGTCGCGGCGATCTCGGGCTGCGGCATGACGGCGTAGCTCGAGAGCGTCACGAGCGAGAAGATCGACAGCACGCTGAGGAAGCCCATGACGGTGGCGCGGCCGACGTCCTCGCGCTTCTGGGCGTAGCGCGAGTACACGCTCGCGCCCTCGATCCCGATGAACACGAACGTCGTGATGATCATCGTGTTGCGCACCTGCTCGTCCAGCGAGCCGAGGTCGCCGTAGCCGTAGGCGGTCCAGTTGTCGGCGAAGACGCCGGCATCGAGGTTCACGAGGAGCACCACGATGAACACCAGGATCGGGATGATCTTGAAGATCGTGACGATGCGGTTGATCACCGCCGCGTCCCTCACCCCGCGGGCGATGAGGACGTGGAAGAACCAGACGCCCAGCGTCGAGAGGACGAGCGCCACCACCGTGTCGCCGTCCCCGAAGCTGTCGAAGAACGCTCCCAGCGTCGCCGTGATGAACACCCAGTAGAAGGCGTTGCCCGCGACGGTGCTGGCCCAGAAGCCGATGGCGGAGTTGAAGCCGGCGTAGTCGCCGAAGCCCGCCTTCGCATAGATGAAGACACCCGAGTCCAGGTCGGGCTTGCGGAGCGCGAGGTTCTGGAAGACGAAGGCCAGCATGAGCATGCCCGCGCCGGCGATCGCCCAGGCGATCAGCGACCCGAGGATCCCAGTGGCCACGCCGAAGCGGGCCGGCAGCGAGAACACCCCCGCGCCGACCATGCCGCCGATGACCATGGCAGTGAGGGTCGGCAGCGTCATCTTCTGGACGGCGCCCGGCTCCGTCGCGGTCGTGGGCTCGCTCGTGGTCATGTGTGCTCCTTCGCCGCGTCGAGCGGCTCGATCTTCTCGATGCGGAACCCGGTGTAGCCATACACGACGCTCAGCAGCGGACTGGCGTAGCAGAAGATGGCGTACGGCGCGTAGAGGAGGGTGGAGACGCCGAGGGTGGCGCCCATGAAGGCCCCGCACGAGTTCCACGGCACGAGGGGCGAGGTGACGGTGCCGCTGTCGGCGGCCAGCCGCGACAGGTTCGTCGGGGCGAGCCCGCGCCGGGCGAACTCGAGGCGGAACACGCGCGACGGGAGGACCAGCGCGATGTACTGGTCGCCGGCCACCACGTTGAGACCGAACCCGCACGCGAACACGGTCAGGAACAGGCGCCCGGTGCTGGCGGCCGAGGCGATCATCGGGTCGACGAGGCGAGAGATCAGGCCGAAGTGCTCGAGCACGGCGCCGAACGTCACCGCGCCGAAGATCAGCCAGAGGGTGAGCAGCATGGAGTCCATGCCGCCGCGGGACACCAGCTGGTCCACCTCGGGGAGCCCGGTGTCGATGTCGAACCCCGTCGCCATCGCCTGCCACACGGCCTTGATCGACTCGACCACGACGTTGCCCGTGCCGCTGACGAAGGCAGCCACCACGTCGGGCTGGGTGAACGCTGCGAGCACGCCCGCGAACAGGGCGGAGGCCATCAACGCGAGCGACGCCGGCACCTTCCGGATCGAGAGGTAGGCCAGCAGGACCAGCGGGAGCAGGTTGACCGGGCTGATCCAGAAGACGTCGGACAGCGCGTCGAGCTCGGTCGTCGTCGCCACGGTGTCCTCGGTCTCGCCGACATGGGCGAGGCCCAGCACGAAGAACACGGCGAGCGCGATGACGTACGCCGGCACGGACGTCCAGACCTGGCGCCGGATGTGGGCATAGACGTCCACCTTCACCATCTGCGCGGTCAGGATGGTGGTCTCCGACAGCGGTGAGGTCTTGTCCCCCAGGTACGCACCGGAGATGACCGCACCGGCCGTGATCGCCGGGGAGACCCCGAGCATCGTCGCGATCCCGACGAGGCCGACGCCGATCGTGCCGGCCGTCGTCCACGAGCTGCCGATGCTCAGTGCCACGACGGCACAGATGACCGCGGACGCGGCGTAGTACCAACCCGGCGAGAGCACCTGGATCCCGTAGTACACGAGCGTGGGGATCGTGCCCGAGAGGTTCCAGGTCCCGATGAGGGCGCCCACCGCCAGCAGGATGAAGACGGCGCTGGTGACCGATGCCATCGCCCCCTGCCCGGCCACCTGGACCTCCGACCACGCGTGACCGTTCTTGACGGCGACGAGCGCCGCGACGCCCGCGCACAGGACGAGTGCCACCTGGACGGGGCCGGCGAGGGCGTCGAGGCCGAACAGCGCGAGCGACCCGCCGATGAGCAGCGCCAGGGTTGCCAGAGGGACCAGGGCGTCGGCCAACGAGGGTTGCCGCAGCCCCCCCTGGTCCAGACGCATGGGGCCATGGTGTTGGCCGGTCGCCACGGGAGGCTCACCCGGAACGGGGGAGGGGCCGCCGCGGCGACCTCACCACACTGGTGCCTCCGAGACGGGGAACGGAGACGAGAAATGGGCCGACGTGGGGTTGCGGCCGCGCTGCTCGCCGTCACGCTGACCGCGGCGTGCGCCGACGACTCCGACTCGTCCTCCTCGCCGTCCCCGTCGACGGCGGACACCTCGTCCGCCACGAACGTCGACGCCGCCGCGCTGGACGGCAGGTCGTACGCCTCGACCTTCGTCGAGGGCGCAGAGCTCGTGGAGGGGACCACCGTCGAGGTCGGGTTCGAGGGCGAGACCATGTCGGTCAACGCCGGGTGCAACACCGTGTTCGGGCCGTTCGAGGTCGACGGCACGACCATCGCGTGGACGTCCGAACCGGCCGCCACGATGATGATGTGCGAGCCCGACCTGGTCGAGCAGGACCGCTGGCTCACTGAGTTCTTCAGCGCCGGCGTCGACGCCACGGTCGAGGGAGACGCCCTGACGCTGCAGGCCGGCGGGGTCACGATCGAGCTCGGGACGGACACCCCCGACGACCTCACCAGCCTGCTCGGCCGCACCTGGACCGCCGTCGGCACCGTGTCCGACGGGGCCGTGTCCCGGCTGCCGGTCGACACCCGCCGACCGCGGCTCGACGTCGGGGCGGACGGGCTGTCCCGGCTCTTCACCGGGTGCCGGAGCGGACGCGTCACCGTGCAGGTCGAGGGGACGGCGCTGGTCTTCTCCAACGTGACGCTCCAGCGCGGGCGCTGCACCGGCCCCGCGCGTCAGACCGAGCGCGCGGTGCTGGCCCTGCTCGACGGCCCCAGCGACTCCGCCGAGCTCCACGACCACCTCCTGGTCGTCACCCAGGGTGGCGAGGGCCTCTTCTTCGAGATCCGCTGACCCGGGTCACGGCGTGTCCGCGGTCGCCCCGCCCAGGCGTCGCCGCCACACGAGTGCGACGACCCCACCGAGCACGACCGGGCCGAGGATCGTCACGGCCCGCCACACCGTGAGCGCCGCGACCAGCTCGGGCTCGAGCGCGTCGCCGCCGATCTCCATGAAGGCCCCGAGCAGGACCACGTCGTAGATGCCCAGGCCCATCATCGGCGGCAGGGTCAGGGGGTAGGCCAGGAAGAAGATGCCGATCACCTCGTAGGCCGGCACCGCCTCCGCGGGGACGCCGACGAACCGCATGGCCAGCAGCAGGATGCAGGCGTCCGAGAGCACCATCGCGCTCAGCGCGAGCAGCGACCGCGGGAAGGCACGGTGGTAGTCGGCCACGATGTGCTGCTGGAACCCGGTCGACGAGCGGACCCACGCATCGGGGTCGACCGAGGAGCGCACGCGCCGCACGATGGTCGCCGCCCTCCGCCCCAGCCGGGCTGCGAACTGCTCACGGCGGACGGCGAGCGAGACGACCACGGCGAGGGCGACGGCGATCGCCATGCTCACCACGGCCCCCGCCACCTGGGACGTGCCACTGCCCAGGACCGCCAGGACCGCAAGGCCGATGAGAGGAGCGGCGAAGCGGTTCACGTAGAAGACGACCATGTTCATCGTGGCTCCGGCGAGGCCCCGTGAGGCCTCGATCCCCCAGCCGCGGAACATGGCCACGCGTATGACCATGTCGCCCGGCGGGGGCGCCACGACAGCGGTGACCGACGCGACGAGGTCGCTGAGCAAGGCGCGTCCCGCGCCCAAGCCGTCGATGAACAACGCGAGCGGGAGGGCGTTGAGCGTCTGGCGCACGAGCAGGACCGCCAGGAGCGCGAGCAGCTGCCAGACCGTCAGCCGGCCGAGCGCCTCTCCCACCGACGACCAGTCGATGGCGCCCAGGAACGTGGAGGCCAGCCACCCACAGACGAGGACGATGACCACGATGACCACCGGCCGGAGCCACGGCGGGCGGTGGCGCGCGGACGTGCCGGCGTGTGCCTCAGGGGGCGGGCCGCCTGCCGTGGAACCGTCGGGGGTCACGACGACCTGCCGCGGGACCCACCGACCCTTCTCTGGACGACGCGGGCCAGGACCGCCAGTGCGACCCAGGCCGCGACGGAGATCGCCTGCTCGCCGTAGTCCCCCGGGTCGCCGACGACCCGCACGTCGGAGTCGACGCGACCCAGGCCGGCCAGGACGAGGGCAGACCCGCCGATGGCGGTCGCCCACCCGACCAACCGCTCCCGCCAGCGTTCGAGGGCCACCCCGCCGACGATGGCGACGGCGGGCACGAAGACGACGGCCAGCAGGATGCTCGCGTCACCGGTGTCGAGGATGGTGAAGAGACGCGCTCCGACGACCGCACCCACCACCAGTCCCACGACGAAGAAGAGCACGCGCGCGGCGAGCACCCCGACGAGCAGGGCGAGCAGGCCGCTGGCGGCCGCGACCAGGGCCGCGGTGCCCGCACTCGCCCCGAAGGCGTCGGCCACCAGCCAGGCTGCCCCGGCCCCGGCGCACACCAGCACCAGGCGGATCGACCAGATGCCTCCGACCGCGAGCAGCACCCCGACGAGGACCAGCACCGGTGCTTCCATCGGCCGATCGTCGCGGTCGGGCGGGCCGAGAGGATCACCCGGACCGGGCGACACGCCCCGGACGGACCCCGGGAGTGCCGCGACGCGCGAGGGGCCGCCGGTGTCGCCACCGACGGCCCCTCGATCCAGCAGTCCTGCGTCAGCGGCGGCGGCCGCGGTCGACCACCGCGAACCTGATCCTCTTCTTGCCGGCCGCGACCTTGTCGTCACCGCGGTAGCGGACGACGACCTTGACCTTGCCGGTGCGGGCGTAGCGCGGCAGCAGCACGCTGCTCCGCCCCCGGACGCTGAGCGTCTTCGTCCAGGACGTCGACTTCCCGGCGCCCTTCACCGTGATCCTGACCTTGCCGGACGGGACGACCTCCTTGGCCCGCACGGTGACCCGCAGCTTGACGCGGGTCTTCACCTCGACCGGCTTGACCATCTTCGTCGAGATCCGCGAGCGGACCTTGTCGGCCGGCGGGGTGGTCGGCGTCGGGGTGGTGGTCGGGGTGGTGGTCGGGGTGGTGGTCGGGGTGGTGGTCGGCGTCGGACCGGGGGTGCTGCCGTCGTTGTCGGACAGGATCGTGATGTCGGCGTCGTTCACGTCGAAGAAGTAGTTCTCCACCGCCTCGACCTTGATCCGCGCCTTGGTGGTGGCCACGTCGGGCCAGGTCACCTGGGCGTTGCCGTCGTTGGGCGTGCTCTCGGCGAGGACCGTCGGGAAGGTCTGTCCGCCGTCCATCGACAGGCTGATCTTCACGTTGGCCGAGAGGGCGCTCGTGTTGTTGGTCCAGTAGATGGTCTCCGTGCGACCGCCCACCGCCGCGGCCGTGGTCGCAGCCTTCGACGTCACGCGGAACGGACCGCTGGTCTTGTCGAGCAGCAGCTTGACGTCACCGTAGGCGTAGCCGCCGCCCTCGGGGGCGAGGTCACGCGCGGTGAACCGGAAATTGAGCGACGGCTCGGTGTTGCCTGCCCACCCGACGGTCGGGTTCGCGGCCGAGCCGACGTAGTCGGCGGTCGGCAGCCACTCCGCGAAGCACTCGGTGACGGGCACGGAGGGCAGCGGGACCGGGGTGCCGGGCGTGGTGGGCTTCGGCGGCATCGCCGGGCAGGTGCCGTCGATCGCGTTGGTGTTGTTGGCCAGGATCTGCGCCATGTCCGGGAACACCCGGGTCGGGCTGGACGTGGCCAGGTTCTCGCCCGGCGAGTTGATCTGCAGGGCGCCGGCCGGGGTCACCGGGGCGTGCACCCCGAAGATCCGGAACAGCGGACCGTCGATCTTGGTCTGGTTCCCGAGCGCGGTGCCGGCGGCACCGCCGCGGTCGTTCTGCTCCCAGATGTGCACGAGCGGGTCGCCGTCGGGGTCGGTCGCCTGGCCGGTCAGGGCGAACGGCGTCCGGATCGGGATCGTCTTCGTCTCCGGGGCCGTGACCACGGGGGCGTGGTTGCCGGTGGGCGCCACGGTGTGGCCGCCGTTGCGCTGCGGACCACCCTGGGCGGTCTCGCCGACGAAGCCGGTGACGTCACCCGTGGCCGGCGCGAAGCCGAGGGCGGCGACGTCGGTGCCGGCGTACGGCGCACCGGTGAAGCGGACCTCGAAGCCCGTGTCGTCGATCACCGTGGTGCTCGTGCTGCCGAAGTTGCGGATGTCGACGGTGCCGACGCCCGTGACGGCCTCGATGGCGGCGTCGATGCCGGCGATGGTGTAGGTGGTGCCGCGCACGATCGGCGCGGTCTCGGCGCCGTCGTAGCTCAGCGTGAACGACTCGCCGTCGGTGTCGAATCCGCGCAGCGACACCGTCTGGACGTCGTTGATCGGCGCGCGCGTGGCGGTGACGGTGTTGCTGATGTCGGTGATGCTGCGCTGCGAGAAGTACGGGTCGCTGTGCGGCTGGAGGTTGTCCTGCTGGCAGATGCCGGCGTAGGCCATGATCGAGCTGCCCGAGCCCGGCTCGTACGGCGAGCCGCCGCGGTTGCCGGAGCAGTTGAGCTCGGTGCCGTTGAACGTGTGCGGGCCGCCGAACTGGTGGCCGATCTCGTGCGCGACGTAGTCGACGGCGAAGTAGTCGCCCTCGGGAGCAGGCAGGCCGGTGCAGCCGCGGGCCTTGCCGTCACCTCCGATCACGCCGAGACCGGCGACGCCGCCGCCGTTGACGCCGAGCGCGAGGTGGCCCACGTCGTAGCTGGAGGCGCCGACGAGCTGGCCGAGCACGATGCGGTTGCGGTTGAGCGAGGCGCCGGCGCAGCTGGTCAGCTGGGCAGGCGTGAAGCACGGAGCCGAGCCGCACGGGCCGTTCGGCTCGGTGGCCTTGGCGGCGGTGTCGAGGTTGAGCTTGTCGGTGTCGTCGATGAGCACCATCCGGACCGCGAGGTCGTCGTTGTAGATCTGGTTCACCCGGTTCATCAGGGTGACCTTCTCGGCGAGCACGTTGGCGGTGCCGAAGTAGGTGGCGTACGACGGGTCGGTGACCAGCGCCAGGCGGTAGGTCCGCAGGCCGACCTCGGCGCCGGGGGCCTCGGCCAGGCTCGTGCCGAGGCGCTTCACGGTGTTGTCGTCGAGCTCGGGCTCGACCAGGCCGCGGTCGCTGCGCGGCAGGTCGCCGTGCCGGTAGGAGAGGTAGATGCTGTCGTCGCCGTTCCAGGCCGGGTCGACGTACCAGGCGGACCGGTTGCCGTCGCCACGCACGGAGGCGTGGAAGCCCATCGGCGTGAGGTCGAGGCGGATGGTGGCGGTCGGGTCGCCGACGGCGCGACCGGCGTAGGTGGTCAGCTCGGGGTGGCGGGCGGCGAGGCCGTCCTCCATCACGGCGACCTGCTGCACGCGGAAGTCGATGAGCTCGCCGTTGGGCGCGGGGACGGTCACGACGGCACCGGCGCCGTCGGCGCGGGCGGACTCCTCGGCGGGGGCCCGGTCGAGGGCTGCGCGGATCCCGGCGCGGTCGAGGGTGAAGGCGGCGTAGCGCGTGGGCTCCACGCGCCTCGTGTTGTCGCCTCGGTCACCGCCGGGGCGTCGGTCGGTGGCGGTCCAGTAGCCGTCGCCGGGTGGAGCGGCACTTCCGGAGAGGGCCAGGGCCTGCAGGCCCGCGAGGGCGATGACGGCCGAGATGAGCAGGGACAGGTAGCGCACGGGACGGGACATGCAGATCCTCGGATCTCACGGCGGGACGGGGCCTGAAGACTAGGCGTTGCGGGGGTGGGGTGGGTGCACCCTCAAGGGGGTGGACACCACCCTCTGCCGCGAGCGGCTCCCGGGTGTGTGACCGAAATTTCAGTCCAAGTGATGAGTTCGCGCGCCTACCTCCGTCACACATGGCGACAGGACACGACGGACGGAAGGATGAACGATGACCATCGACACGTGGACGGAACGAACGGGGGAGGAGGTCGTCATGGCCACGCTCCAGGACATGGACGAGAGCGCGTTCGCGGACCTGGCCGAGCGCCACCGCCGCGAGCTGCACGTCCACTGCTACCGGATGCTCGGCTCGTTCCAGGACGCCGAGGACGCGGTGCAGGAGACGTTCCTCAAGGCCTGGCGCTCCCGGGAGACCTACGAGGGACGCTCGACGGTGCGGGCGTGGCTCTACCGCATCGCCACCAACACCTGCCTCGACCTGATCGCGCAGCGCCGGCCCGAGCCGGCGCGCGGCGGCGAGGTGAGGTGGCTGCAGCCCTACCCCGACAGCCTCCTCGACGAGCTGCCCGCCGACGGTGCCGACGGCCCGGAGAGCAAGGCGCTCGCGCGGGAGACGATCGAGCTGGCCTACGTCGTCGCGGTGCAGCACCTCGCCCCGCGTCCGCGCGCCGCGCTGATCCTCCGCGACGTGATGGGCTGGCCGGCCAAGGAGGTCGCCACCCTGCTGGGCGACTCGGTGAACTCGGTGAACAGTGCGCTGCAGCGAGCCCGCGCGGGGATGCGGGAGCACCTGCCCAGCGAGCGGCAGGAGTGGACGGGTGACGACGGCGACGTCGGGAACCGCGACCTCGTGCGCCGCTTCACCGACGCCAGCGTCGCCGCCGACATCGAAACCGTGGCCACCATGCTGCGCCACGACGTGCGCTACTCGATGCCGCCGTGGGAGGGCCTGCTGGTCGGTCGGGACGCGGTCGTCGCGGACTGGACGGCCAACGGCTTCCCGGAGATGACCGGCCTGCGGGCGGTCCCGACGGCGGTCAACCGCCAGCCCGCCCTCGCCTACTACCTCTGGAACGAGGAGCAGTCAGCGCACCTGCCGCTCACGATCGACGTGCTGCGCGTCGCCGGCGACCTGGTCACCGAGGTCACCATCTTCGGCGCCGAACGGTTCGAGTCGCTGGGGCTGCCGGAGCGCCTGCCGGCCGAGGGTGGCGAGCGATGAGCCGCGGCCGGCGTCTCGCCGCCACCGGGCTCGGTGCCGCGGTGGCGGCCGCGGCGCTCAATGCCGTCGTCGCGGCCCTCGCCCGGGCTGCCGGCGTCGACCTCGAGGTCACGGGGGGCGAGGCGATCCCGGTGTCGGGCATCGCCTTCGTCACCGTGGTCCTCTCGGTCCTCGGGGTGCTCATCGCCGCAGCCCTGTCGAGGTGGAGTGACAGCCCGGTGCAGTGGTGGCTGCGGACGACGGCGGTGCTCACCGCGGTGTCGCTGGTGCCGCCCTTCCTGGCCGCCGCCGACGCGGCCACGGCGGCGACGCTCGTCGCGCTCCACCTGCTCGCCGCAGCGGTCGTGGTCCCGGTCGTCGCGCGGACCCTGCGCACGCCGGCCTGACCCGGCCTCAGCGCCCGCCGCCGCCCTGGTCGCCGCCGCCGTTCGCGCCCTTCCCGCCGCCCCTCGCCTCGGGCAGCAGGCCGAGGGCGCGGCCGAGCGGCGTCGTGAGCGAGCGGGCGTACGTCGTCGTCACGTGGCCCTCGTCGCGCTGCGCCACCATGTCGGCGACCACCGCCGGGCAGCGACCGTCGTCGCAGAACCACTGCCGCGTCGGCACCACCTCGACGCCGGCGCGATCGGCGGCCTCGATGCTCGTGCGGGTGACCCGGTCGGCCCGCTCGGCGGTGCCGCTCAGGCAGCTGCCGAGGTGGGCGTCCTTCTCGGCCAGGCACCGCTCGGGCGAGATCGTGCGCCGGGGCACGTCCTCGAGCAGCACGAGGCGCTCCGTCAGCGGGAGCAGGTCGGCGAAGAGCCGGTCGAAGCCCTTCTCCAGCTCAGCGACGACACCGTCGGTGCTGCGCTCCACCTCGCCGTCCACCTCGACGTTGGGCGCACCCGACGTCGACACGACGACGAGCTCGGGATCGAGCTCGCGGATCCGGTCCTCCGCCCACGCGTTGAAGTCGAGGCAGCCCTGCCACGGCTTGACCTTCCCGCCGCCCCGCACCATCTGCACGCGCGCGGGGGTGCACTGCGACTTCACCAGGTAGTAGGTGCGCCAGCCCGCCTGCTCGGCGATCCGGTCGAAGGCGGGGATCCAGTGCCGGCCGTGCGAGTTGCCGAGCACCACCATGGTGCGGTCGGCGTCGAGGTCGCCGGCGGGGCACAGGTCCGTCGGGGTCCCGATGTACTCGCAGTCACCGAGGTCGGCCCGGTCGTCCTTCAGCTCGCGCAGCTCCGGTCGGATGTCGCGGGGGATCCGCCGCTCGGCGGCCGCGGCCCGCACGGACGCCTGCACGAGGCCGACCCACGGGTCGTCCGAGATCCGGGAGCCGTCGACGGTCCGCTCGTAGTCGTCGGCGGAGATCGGGGCGTCCCGCCCCTCCAGCTGGCGGTCGATGAGGCTGGTGGCTGCCAGGCAGCAGGCCACGGCTACCGACACGGCAGCCGGGTAGAGCAGCATGCCGCGGGGGCGCTTCGCCGTACGCACCGTGCGGAACGGCGTCTCGACGAGGCGGTACGACGCCCACGTCATCACCGCGGTCACACCGAGCGCCACCAGCAGCTCGACGGGTCGCAGGTCGCGACCGACGCGCTGCTCGGCGACGACGAGCACCGGCCAGTGCCACAGGTAGAGGGAGTAGGAGGCGTCGCCGACGACCCGCATCGGCCGCACCCCGAGGGCGCGCTGGGCGAGCGGCAGCGGCGAGTCGTCGAGACCCGTGCCCGCGAGGATCACCGCGCTGGTCCCGAGGACCGGCAGCAGCGCGAGCCAGCCGGGGAACGGCGACGCCTCGGTCACGACGAACATGGCGACGCCGATCAGTCCGAGGCCCGCGACCGCGACGACGTTGCGCGCCACGTGGCCGAGGTCGCGGGCGAGGCGGGGCGCGAACACGGCGAGCAGGCCGCCGGCGGCGAACTCCCACACGCGGGTGAAGGTGGAGAAGTACGCGCTCTCCGGCGAGGCGGTCGACGCGTGCACCGACCATGCCAGGCTGGCCGCGGTCGCCAGGGCCAGCACGGTGACGATGCCCGCCCGGTGGGCGCGCACGTCGCGGCGGCGCAGAAGGAGGGCGGCCACCACGATCGACGCGAGCAGCGCGAGCGGCATCACGAGGTAGAACTGCTCCTCCACCGACAGCGACCAGAAGTGCTGGAGCGGCGACGGCGGGTCGGTCGCGGTGAAGTAGTCGGTCTCCTCGACGGCGAAGCGGATGTTGGCCCCGAAGAGCGCCGCCCACACGCCGTCGACGGAGGCGTCCCGCGCGTCGAGCGGGTTCAGCCACAGCCACGACGCGACGACGGTGCCGATGATCGCGACGGTGGCGGCCGGCAGGATCCGTCGCGCCCGGCGGACGTAGAAGCCGACGAGGTCGATGGTCCCGGTCTTCGCCACCTCGCGCAGCAGGAGGGTGGTGATGAGGAAGCCGGAGAGCACGAAGAAGACGTCGAGGGTGACGAACCCGCCCGGGTAGGGGGCGATGCCGGCGTGGAACACCAGGATGCCGAGGACGGCCAGGGCACGCATGCCCTGGATGTCGTCGCGGAAGCCACGGCGTACGGCCTTCGTGCTCACGGCCCGGTCGGGAGGTGCGGGGGTCACGAGGATCCTCACGGACGAGAGCAGGTCTCCGTCACGCTAGCCGCGCTGGACGGGGCGTCCGATGGGGTCCGGACCCCAGATCGACGGGCGACGTGCGGGGTGCGTCACACCGACCCCTGGGGGTGAGCCGACCACCCTCGGGCGCTGACTAGTGTCTCGGTCGATCATGCGCAGTGACGACCCCAGCGGCGATCCCCGGATCCTCACCCTGACCTACACGAGCAGCGTCACCGACCTGTTGTCGGTGGCCCAGCTCGTCGAGCTGATCGAGCAGGTTCGTGCCAAGAACGAGCGTCTCGGGCTGACCGGTCTCCTGCTCTACAGCGGCGGCAACGTGATCCAGACGCTCGAGGGGACGTCGTTCGCCGTCTACCAGGTCTTCGACGCCATCCGCGCCGACATCCGCCACCGCGACGTACGACTCGTCGACCGGCGCTACGTGGGTGACCGGTCCTTCGGCACCTGGTCGATGGGCTTCCGCAACGTCTCGGCCCGCGAGGTCGCCGACCTGCAGGACTTCAACGAGTTCGCGCGGCAGTCGGTGGGCCATGACCTCGTCGACCACGCCGCCTCGGCCTTCGAGCTGCTCGGGACCTTCCGGGTCAACACCGCCTGAGCGTGGGCTGGATCACCCACGTCAGATGAGGCCGTAGGTCCCGGTGCCGCCTAGGCTGGACCCTGAAAGGGAGTAGTCCCCAACAGGCGTGTCGACACACTGACCTCTCCGGTCCGGCGCGCAGGGCCACCTCACGGTGGCGGACGAGACTTTCGACCAGATTCACACGATCCCACCCGGACGTGCCTGGTCGAAGGCGCGTCCCGGCTCCCGGGGTCACCTCCGGCCGGGCCGGAGAGGAACCGCCCCCATGGAAGCGCTGCTCATCAGCACCGCCGTCATCTTCGTCGCCGAGCTCGGCGACAAGTCCCAGCTCATGGCGATGACGTTCGCCACCCGCTACCGCGCCCGCGACGTGATCATCGGCATCACCGTCGCCACCGCGATCGTCCACCTCGCCTCGGTCGGCCTCGGCGTCGCGATCGGCGAGGCCTTCAGCGACTACCAGCCGTCGATCAACATCGCCGCCGGCCTCGCGTTCCTGTTCTTCGCGGCCTGGACGTTGCGCGGCGACCAGCTCACCGACGAGGAGGCCGACAAGGCGCGCACCAGCCAGGGCGCGGCCATCCTCGCCGTCGGTGTCGCCTTCTTCCTCGCCGAGCTCGGCGACAAGACCATGCTCGCCACCATCACCCTCGCCACCCACGAGGGCTGGTTCGGCACCTGGATCGGCTCGACCGTCGGCATGGTCGCCGCCGACGCGCTGGCCATCGCCGCCGGCGCGCTCCTCGGCCGCCAGCTGCCCGAGAAGGCGATCAGGTACGGCGCCTCCGCAGCGTTCGTCGTCTTCGGCCTGCTGCTCGTCTGGCAGGGCTGGACGGCCCTCTGACGTAGGCGAGACTGGTCGGGTGCGACTTCCCGACCCGGCCCTCGTGGTGCTCGTCGGCGCCTCGGGGGCCGGGAAGTCGACCTGGGCCGCGGCCCGCTACCGCGGAGCGGAGGTCGTCTCGTCCGACGCCCTCCGCGGCGTCCTGGGCAGCGGTCCGCACGACCTCGACGCCTCGACCGACGCGTTCGCCGTCCTCGAGACCGTCGTCGCCGCGCGGCTCCGCCGCGGCCTGACCACGGTGGTCGACACCCTCGGGCTCGACGCGACGAAGCGGCGCGCCTGGCTCGGCGCGGCCCGCGCGCGCAGACTGCCGGCGGTCGCCGTCGTCCTCGACACCCCGGACGCCGAGTGCCGCCGCCGCAACGGCTCGCGTGACCGTCCGGTCCCTGCCCCGGTGCTCGCCGGTCAGCTGCGCACGGTGCGCGACGTACGTCCCCTGCTGGACGCCGAGGGGTGGGACCTCGTGGTCGACGTCGTCGCGGACGAGGCGGCGGCCCCGCCCGCCCCCGTGGCTGCGCCCCGCCCCACCGAGGACCGGACCTCGAGCCTCGGCCTGCGGTCGGTCCTGCAGGTGTCGCGCTTCCCGTGGGGCGAGGACCCGCTGGCCTGGCTGACCGACGTCGCCCGCGCGGCGGACGAGGCGGGCTTCGCCGGGCTGGCGCTGATGGACCACCTCATCCAGGTCCCCCAGGTCGGCCGTGCGTGGGATCCGATACCGGAGCCGTGGGTGTCCCTCGGCGCGATCGCCGCCGCCGGCACGGGCCTGGAGCTCGGCACCCTCTGCACGCCCGTGACCTTCCGACCGGCGGGCGTCACGGCGAAGGCCGCCGCCACGCTGTCGGCGCTGACCGGCGGCCGTGCCTTCGTCGGCATCGGCGCCGGGTGGTTCGAGCGGGAGCACGCGGCGTACGGCATCGCCTTCCCGCCGGCCCGCGAGCGCCTCGACGACCTCGAGCGGGCCGTGGTGACGATGAAGGCCCTCTGGGCGGCCGGCACCAAGGCCTACGACGACCACGGCGTCGTGCTGCCCGAGACGACCTCCTACCCCCGACCGGCCGGGTCGATCCCGGTCGTCGTCGGCGGCTCGGGCGAGCGCCGCACCCTCCGCATCGCGGCGCAGCACGGCGACGCCTGCAACCTCCGCACGACCGACGAGGGCGAGCTCGAGCGGTTGGTCGGCGTCCTGCACGCGCACTGCGACGACGTCGGTCGCGACCGCTCCGAGGTGGCGGTGACGGTGCTGGACCTGCCCGTCGTGGGTGCCGACCGCGACGACGTGTGGGCGCGCGTCGAGACGCTCCGCGGGCGCACGCCGGCAGCGACGTACGCCGCCCGCACGCACGCCGCGACGGTCGCCGATCACCGCGACCGGTGGGCCCGGCTCGCGGGTCTGGGGGTGTCGACGGTCTTCATCGCCACCCCCGACCTCCGAGCTCCCGACGACGTCCTCGCCCTTCGGGGGCTGAACGCCTGACCCGGATGTGGTGGGCGCGTCGTAGTGTCGACGACATGCAGACGCGCACTCTCGGACAGCAGCAGGTCGGCGCCATCGGCCTCGGCCTCATGACCTTCGACCAGACCGGCAGCCAGCCCCGCCAGCAGCTCCTCGACACCGTGTCGGCGGCCCTCGACGCCGGCGTCACGCTCCTCGACACCGCCGACGCCTACGGACCCGGCGACGAGAAGGGCGCCGGCGCGCAGGGCGAGAACGAGCGGCTGATCGCCTCGATCCTCGACGAGCTCGGGGCCCGCGACCGGGTCGTGCTCGCCACCAAGGGCGGCCACGTCCGCACCGAGGGCGGCGGCTGGGACACCGACAGCTCGGCCGCCCACCTCCGCGAGGCCGTCGACGCCAGCCTGCAGCGCCTCGGCGTGGAGCAGATCGCGCTCTGGCAGCACCACCGGCCCGACCCGAAGGTCCCCTACGACGAGGTCATCGGCACGTTGAAGGAGATCGCCGACAGCGGCAAGGTCGCCCACGTCGGCCTGTCCAACGCAGACCCGCAGCAGATCCGCGACGCGCACGCGGTCCTCGGCGCCGCGCTGGTCAGCGTGCAGAACCAGTTCAGCCCGAAGTTCCGCTCGAGCCGGCCCGAGATCGACGTGTGCGAGGAGCTCGGCCTGGCCTTCCTGCCGTGGAGCCCGCTCGGCGGCCTCTCCGACGCCAAGGAGCTCGCCGACAAGCACCCCGCCTTCGCCGAGATCGCCCGGGAGCGCGGTGTCAGCGCGCAGCAGGTGGCGCTGGCCTGGGAGCTCGCCCAGTCCCCGGTCGTCATCCCGATCCCGGGCGCCAAGCGGCCCACGTCGATCACCGACTCGGCCGCGGCCGCCGAGATCGAGCTCACCGCCGACGAGCTGGCGCGCCTCGACGCGAGCTGACCGAGGTCCCCGCCATGGCCCGCCCCGTCCTCTCCCGCGCCGTCGACACCGTCCTGGACCGCTCGGTCGTGCTGGGCTACACGACGATCGGCCTCGCGGTGCGGCGGGCGCTGCCGGGCTGGCCGGCCGACCCGCACCCGCGGTCGCTGGAGGGTCGGCACGTCCTCGTCACCGGCGCCAGCTCCGGGCTCGGGGCCGCGACGGTCGAGGGGCTGGCCGGTCTCGGCGCGGCCGTGCACCTGCTCGTGCGCGACGAGGCCAAGGGGGCCGGGGTCGCCGACCGGATCCGCGCCGCACATCCCGCTGCGGAGCTGCGGCTGTGGCGGTGCGACGTGGCCGACCTCGACGACGTACGACGCTTCGCGACCGGCTTCGCCGCCGAGGTCCCGGACCTCCACGCGGTGGTGCACAACGCGGGCGTGATGCCCCCCGAGCGCACCGAGTCGCCACAGGGCCTCGAGCTCAGCATGGCCGTGCACCTCGTCGGGCCGGTGGTGATGACCGAGGCGCTGCGCGGGCCGCTCGCCGGCGGTCGGGTGGTGCTGGTCAGCAGCGGCGGGATGTACGGCCAGGCGCTGCACGCGGACGATCCGGGCTACACCGCCGGCGACTATTCGCCCACCACGTCCTACGCCCGCTCGAAGCGCTGGCAGGTCGACCTCGCCCCGATGCTCGCCGACCGGTGGGGTGTCGACGGCACCACGGTCGCGACCATGCACCCCGGCTGGGCCGACACCCCCGGCGTGCGGGAGTCGCTGCCGACCTTCCGCCGGCTCACCCGGCCGGTGCTGCGCGACGACGCACAGGGTGCCGACACGAGCGTGTGGCTGACGGCGGTCGAGCCCGCCCCGCCGACCGGTCGCTTCTGGCACGACCGGGTCGAGCGTCCGACCCACCTGCTGCCGACGACGCGCGGAAGCGACCGCGACCGGGCCCGTGCCTGGGCCTGGCTGCGCGAGGCGGCCGGGCTGGACGACGCCCCCTAGGGTGGCGCGGGTGCTGAGCCTCCAGATCGACGACGCCCGTTTGTCCGACCTCGAGCCCTGGCATGCCGAGCAGCTCGCGGGCCTGTTCCGGGAGCACGGCTCCGACTTCTACGACTGGCTGCCGTGGGAGGGCTTCGAGGATGTCGAGGGAGCCCGGGGTTTCCTCGAGTCCTTCGCCAAGGGGCGCGGCGAGGGCAGCAAGCGCCTCTACGGGATCTGGGTCGACGACGAGCTGGTCGGCGGCACGCTCTTCCCGAGCATCAACGCCCGTTCGCGGACCGCGGAGGCGGGCGTCTTCCTTGCGGCGTCCGCCCGCGGGCGCGGCATCGTCACCCGAGCCGTGGCCGCGATGCTCGACTGGGCGTTCGTCGAGCGCGGGATGCACCGCGTCGAGTGGCGGTGCGCCCCGGGCAACCACGCCAGCCGGCGCGTCGCCGAGCGGCTCGGCTTCACCCACGAGGGCACGCTGCGCGAGGTGTTCCCCGTGCGCGAGGAGCGCCAGGACCTCGAGGTCTGGGCGCTGCTCGCCCGCGAGTGGTCCGGCCTCCCGATCCGCCCCTGAAGAAACTTGACTCGTTCAAGAAAAGGGGGCAGGGTGGTCGGTGATGGACGACCACGACTTCGAGCACCTGCTGCGCAGTGCTGACCTGCGGGTCACCCGGCCGCGGCTCGCCGTGCTGAGGGCCGTACGCCGCCAGCCGCACGCCGACACCGGCAGCGTCCTCGCCGCGGTGCGCACCGAGGAGCCGACCGTCTCCCACCAGGCGGTCTACGACGTCCTCGGCGCGCTCACCGACTCCGGGCTGGTCCGCCGGATCCAGCCCGCCGGCTCGGTCGCGCGCTACGAGCTGCGCGTCGGCGACAACCACCACCACGCGGTCTGCCGCTCGTGCGGCGTCGTCGCCGACGTCGACTGCGCGGTCGGCGTACGCCCCTGCCTCCACGCCTCCGACACCAACGGCTTCGTCATCGACGAGGCCGAGGTCACCTACTGGGGCCTGTGCCCCGCCTGCGCCACCAGCTCCTCCGCCACGCCCACCGCCAGCACCCACTGAGAGGGAACCCCATGCCCGACGACCTGACCGACGACCTGCCCAACGACTCCGCGCGTTCGACCGACACCTCCGACAGCAACCAGGCCAACGCCGAGGTCGGCGAGATGAACGAGGACGCCCCTGCCGGCTCGTGCCCGGTCCTGCACGACGGCCTCAAGCACCCCACGCAGGGCGACGCCAACAGCGAGTGGTGGCCCGAGCGCCTCAACCTGAAGATCCTGGCGAAGAACCAGCCCGTGCTGAACCCGCTCGGCGAGGACTTCGACTACGCCGCCGCCTTCGCCGCGCTGGACCTCGGCGCCGTCAAGGCCGACATCACCGCGGTCCTGCACGACAGCCAGGACTGGTGGCCCGCCGACTTCGGCCACTACGGCCCGCTGATGATCCGGATGGCGTGGCACAGCGCGGGCACCTACCGCGTCCAGGACGGCCGCGGCGGCGCCGGCACCGGCCAGCAGCGCTTCGCCCCGCTGAACTCGTGGCCCGACAACGGCAACCTGGACAAGGCGCGCCGCCTGCTGTGGCCGGTCAAGAAGAAGTACGGCAGCGCCCTGTCGTGGGCCGACCTGATGGTCCTCACCGGCAACGTCGCGCTCGAGGACATGGGCTTCGAGACCTTCGGCTTCGCCGGCGGCCGGGTCGATGCCTGGGAGCCGGACGACGACGTCTACTGGGGCCCCGAGACCGAGTGGCTCGGCGGCGACAAGGGCGGCCAGCAGCGCTACTCCGGCGACCGCGAGCTCGACAACCCTCTGGCCGCGGTCCAGATGGGACTCATCTACGTCAACCCCGAGGGCCCGGAGGGCAACCCCGACCCGGTCCTCGCCGCGCACGACATCCGCGACACCTTCAGCCGGATGGCGATGAACGACGAGGAGACCGTCGCGCTCATCGCCGGCGGACACACCTTCGGCAAGACCCACGGTGCCGCCGACCCCGAGAAGTACGTCGGCCCCGAGCCGGAGGCCGCGCCCATCGAGACCGGTGGCCTCGGCTGGCTGTCGAAGTACGGCTCCGGTGTCGGCAAGGACGCCATCACCTCCGGCCTCGAGGTCACCTGGACCGACGTTCCGACCCAGTGGAGCAACCGCTTCTTCGAGATCCTCTTCGAGCACGAGTGGGAGCTGGAGAAGAGCCCGGCCGGCGCCAGTCAGTGGGTCGCCAAGGACTCCGAGGCGATCATCCCGGCGCCCGACGAGGGTGGCGCGAAGCGCCGGCCGACCATGCTGACCACCGACCTGGCGCTGCGGATGGACCCGGCCTACGAGGCCATCTCCCGCCGCTTCCTGGAGAACCCCGAGGAGTTCGCCGACGCCTTCGCGCGTGCGTGGTTCAAGCTGACCCACCGCGACATGGGCCCGGTCGCCCGCTACCTCGGCCCCGAGGTCCCGTCCGAGGAGCTCCTCTGGCAGGACCCGGTCCCGGCCCCGGCGCACACCCCGTCCGCCGAGACCGTCGCGGCCGTCAAGCAGCAGGTCGCCGACGCCGGGCTCACGGTCAGCCAGCTCGTCTCGACCGCGTGGGCGGCCGCGTCGTCGTACCGCCACTCCGACAAGCGCGGTGGCGCCAACGGTGGCCGCATCCGCCTCGAGCCGCAGCGCAGCTGGGAGGTCAACGACCCGCAGCAGCTCGCCGGCGTGATCTCGGTGCTCGAGGGCATCGCCGAGCGCAACGACATCAGCTTCGCCGACACGGTCGTGCTCGCGGGCAACGTGGGTGTCGAGCAGGCGGCGGCCGCGGCCGGCGTCACCGTCGAGGTGCCGTTCACCCCGGGTCGCGGCGACGCCACCCAGGAGCAGACCGACGTCGAGTCGTTCGCCTGGCTCGAGCCGAAGGCCGACGGCTTCCGCAACTACGAGCGGTCCGACGCCAAGCTGCCGGCCGAGTACCTCCTCGTCGACAAGGCCAACCTGCTGAACCTCAGTGCGCCCGAGCTGACCGTCCTCGTCGGCGGCCTGCGCGTGCTGGGCGCCAACACGGCAGCGTCGACCGACGGTGTCCTCACCGACCGCCCGGGCCAGCTGACGAACGACTTCTTCGTCAACCTGCTCGACCTCGGCACGGTCTGGAGCCCCGCCGGCTCCAACGACCGCTTCGAGGCCAGCAGGGGCGGCAACGCCTGGACCGGCTCGCGCGCCGACCTGGTGTTCGCGTCGAACTCCGAGCTGCGCGCGGTCGCGGAGGTCTACGCCCAGGACGGTGCCGAGGAGAAGTTCGTGCACGACTTCGTCGCTGCGTGGGTGAAGGTCATGGACAACGACCGCTACGACGTGAAGGCCTGACACCTCCCGTCGTACGCCGGCAGCCCGGTCCCCGTTCGGGGGCCGGGCTGCCGTGCGTCCGGGCTGCGGTGGCGACCGCCTGCGCCCCGCTCTAGCGTGGCGGCATGGTCGACCACGCCACCCCCAACCTTCCCTCGCGTGACCTCGACGCCACGGCTGCCTTCTACGCCGCGCTCGGGTTCGCGACGGCGTACCACGACCCGGGCTGGCTGATCCTGGAGCGCGGCACGCTGGTGCTCGAGTTCTTCCCCGACCCCGGCATGGACCCGGCCTCGACCGCCTCGGGTTGCTGCCTGCGCCTCGACGACGTCGATGCGTGGTACGACGTCTGCGTGGCGGCGGGCCTGCCCGTGACCCACGTCGGGTGGCCACGGCTCCACCCGCCGCGCGTCGAGGACTCCGGGATGAGGATCGGCTACCTCGTGGACGCCGACGGCAACCTGCTCCGGCTCGTGCAGAACCCCTAGCCCGCGGCGGGGCCCGCCACCGCCTCGTCGCCGACGCGGATCGTGCCCGATCCCAGAAGCCGGAAGACCGTGCCACCCCGCGGGGAGCGCAGCGCCTGCATGGCACCGGGGCCGAGCCAGTCGTCGAGAAGCCGGCACGGTGCGGCGATGCGCACCACCTCGAGCTCGACGTCCGCGATCCGCATCCGCTCGCCCGGCCGCGTCGGGATCGGACCGGTCGTCAGCGTGATGTTGCGGCGGGTGAGGCCCGGGTCGACCGGCCGGCCCAGCACCTCGGCCGCCGCCTGCAGGTCGTCGAGCGCCTGCACGGTCACGTGGCGGTGCTTCGCGCCGTGGTAGCGGTCGCCGACCAGTCCGACGCCCGCCTCGGCCTCGACGGAGCCCACCGACTTCGTGGGGATCTTGCGCCCGGGGGCGATGTGGAGGGCGTGCACGCGCGAGATCACGGGTGCGACCGTACTTCGCACCCGAGTTTCCTGCTTGGCACCCGAGATCTGGGTGACGAAGTGGGAAAGTCACCGGATATCCGGTGACTTCCGGGGCGGAGAGAGCGGCATGATCGGTTGCATGAGCGATCTCCGTGATCCCAAGGCAGCCCTCCTCCGCTACCTCCAGGAGGCGCGCGACGCCCTGCTCTGGAAGCTCGAGGGGCTCGGTGAGCGCGACCTGCGGCTCCCGCGCACGCCCACCGGCACCAACCTGCTCGGCATCGTCCGGCACGTCGCCAACGTGGAGATCGGCTACTTCGGACCCACGTTCGGGCGCGTGTGGCCCGACCCCGACCACCCGCTCGTCGTGTCGGACCCGGACTACGACGCCGACCCGCAGGCCGACTGGTGGGTGCCCGCGTCGGTCCCGGCCGCGGAGGTCGTCGACTTCTACCGGTCCGTGTGGGCCTTCAGCGACGCGACGGTGGCCGAGCTCCCGCTCGATGCTGCCGGGGCGGTCCCGTGGTGGTCGGCCGCGCACCGCGACGTCACGCTCCACCGGGTGCTCGTCCACGTCCTCGCCGACCTCACCCGGCACGCCGGCCACGCCGACATCCTGCGGGAGGACATCGACGGGGCTGCCGGGCTCATGGTGGACGTCACCAACATGCCCGAGGTCGACTGGCCGGCGTACGTCACCCGGCTGAGGAGCGTCGCCGAGGAGTTCCCGGCCTGACGAGCCCTGCTATACCGGATCATCTGGTCCGACACGTTCGGGAGGCACGCATGACGACGACATGGCAGCTGCCGGAGACGGCCCACGGGTGGGTCACCGACGGAGGGCTCGAGACCGACCTGATCTTCCACCGCGGGCTCGACCTCCCGGACTTCGCGTCCTTCCCGCTCCTCGACGACCCGGCCGGCCGGGAGGTGCTGGCGGCCTACTACCGCGCGTACGCCGTCGTGGCAGCCCGCGCCGCGGCCGGCCTGCTCCTCGAGACGCCGACCTGGCGGGCCAACGGCGACTGGGGCGCCCGCCTCGGCTACGACGCCGAGGCGCTCGCCCGCGTCAACCGGGACGCCGTCGAGCACCTGCGCGCGCTCGCGGAGGAGGTGTCAGGGGAGGTCGACGACGTGCTCGTCGTCGGGGCAGTGGGGCCGCGCGGCGACGGCTACCTGGCCGGTGACCTCGGCGCCGACCGCTACGCCGACTACCACCGCGCGCAGCTCGCCGCGTTCCAGGACGCGGGGGCGGACCTCGCGACGGCGTACACCCTGACCACCGTCGCCGAGGCGACCGGGATCGTGCGCGCCGCCGCCGACGTCGGCCTGCCGGTGGCGGTCTCCTTCACCGTCGAGACCGACGGCAGGCTGCCGGACGGCACCGACCTCGGGACCGCCGTGGAGCAGCTCGACGCCGCGACCGACGCCGGTGCGGCCCACCTGCTCGTCAACTGCGCCCACCCCGACCACGTCCGCCCGGGCCTCGACGCCGACGCCGCGTGGACGGGCCGGATCGCCGGCCTCCGGGTGAACTCCTCGCGGCTCAGCCACGCCGAGCTCGACGAGGCCGAGGAGCTCGACGAGGGCGACCTCCCGGACCTCGCGGCCACCACCCGCGGGCTGGTCGACGTGCTCCCGGCCGTCCGCATCGTCGGCGGGTGCTGCGGCACCGACGCGCGACACATCGCGGCGATGTGGGAGGGCTGGACCCCGACGGCTCCCTAAGTCGGAGGCGGACTGTCGGTGGCTGCGCCTAGGGTCGTCGGGTGCCCAAGGACGAGCTCGACCCGGTCCCGGCCGACCCGGCCGCACCGCAGGTCGAGGCCCACCTCCCGCCGGGTGTGACCCGCGGCCCGGAGACCGTGCGCACCTTCCGGCAGGTCCTCGGCAACACGCTCGTCGCCAACGTGACCGCGAGCTACCTGTGGTTCGCCCTCACGTTCTGGGCCTACCTCGAGACGCGCTCGGTGATGGCCACCGCGATCATCGGCGGCGGCTACATGCTCTTCACGGCGGTGTTCGGGACGTTCTTCGGCACGCTCGTCGACCGCCACCGCAAGAAGCAGGTGATGGTCATCTCGTCGACCGTCACGCTCGTCGCCTACGCCGCCTCGGCCGGCCTCTGGCTGCTGCTCGGCGAGGAACGGCTGGCCGACTGGGGCAGCACGTGGTTCTGGCTGTTCACCGGCGTGATCCTGGTCGGCGGCGTCGTCGAGAGCCTGCGCAACATCGCGCTCTCCACCACCGTGACCCTGCTCGTCCCCGACGACGGCCGCGACAAGGCCAACGGCCTGGTGGGCACCGTCCAGGGCATCTCGTTCATGATCACCAGCGTCTTCAGCGGTCTGAGCGTCGGGCTGCTCGGCATGGGGTGGACCCTCGCGATCGCGGTCGCGCTGACCGGCGTCGCGCTGGTGCACCTGCTGCCCATCACCGTGCCCGAGGTCGACCCGGAGCCGGAGGAGGGCGGGCCGCGCTTCGACTTCCGCGGGGCGATCTCCGCGATCACCGCCGTCCCGGGGCTGGTCGCGCTGATCCTCTTCACGACGTTCAACAACCTGGTCTCCGGTGTCTACATCGCGCTGATGGACCCCTACGGCCTGGAGCTCTTCAGCGTCGAGGCGTGGGGCATCGTCCTCGGCGTCACGGGGCTGGGGTTCGTCGTCGGCGGCGGGCTCGTGGCCAGGTTCGGCCTCGGTGCCAACCCTGTCCGCACCCTCCTGCTCGTCAACCTCGCCATCGCCCTGCTCGGGATGACCTTCACCGTCCGTGAGTGGGCCTGGCTCTACGTCCTCGGCATCTTCCTCTTCATGGCCGTGATCCCGGCCGCCGAGGCGGCCGAGCAGACGATCATGCAGCGGGTCGTCCCGTTCCGCACCCAGGGCCGGGTGTTCGGCTTCGCCCAGAGCGTCGAGCTGGCCGCCAGCCCGATCTCCGCGTTCCTGATCGGCCCGATCGCGGAGTTCGCGCTGATCCCCTACATGGAGTCCGAGGAGGGCAGCGACTCGTGGCGCTGGCTGCTCGGCGACGGCGACGCCCGGGGCATCGCGCTGGTCTTCATGATCGCCGGCGCGATCATGTTCGTCACGGTGCTCATCGCGCTGACGTCCGCTCCCTACCGTCGGCTCTCGGCTGCCTACGCCGATGCGCCGCCGCAGCGGCTCGAGGGTGCGGCCACCGACTGACCCGCGGGCGGGTGGCTCAGGCGGGCATCCGGGCGTCGAGGAAGCGGACGGTCCGGTCCATCGCCGCGATGAAGGCCGGCCCGAACGCGTGCCCGTCGTCGTACCACTCGAGGGTGGCGTCGACACCGGCCTTCGTCATGGCGCGCTGGGTGGCGCGGGCCCACGGGGGCGGGCACGTGTCGTCGACCCGGCCGTGCACCAGGAGCACCGGCTCCGTGATCTCGCCGAAGAGCGGGCGCGGGGAGACGCCCCGCCAGAACTCGGGGTCCTCGGCGGGGAGCCCGTGGCGTCCCCGGAACTCGGCCTTCAGGTCGGCGAGGGGCGCGTCGGGCCGCTGGAACTGGGCGAAGTTCTCCGCCTCGAGGCTCGAGACGGAGGCCCATCCCACGCCCGCGGCGAAGAGGCCGGGCTCGGCGGCGAGCGCCTTCATCATCACGCCGCCGCCCATCGAGCGGCCGAACAGCGCGATCCGGTCGGGGTCGACCCGCACGTCGTCGGAGGTCCGGAGCGCGTGGAGCGCGGCGACCGCGTCGGCGGCGTAGCCGAGCCGGACCGCCTGCTCGACGCGCGGGTCGTCGGTCGACTCGGCGTGGTTGCGGTAGTCGACGTGGAGCGCGACGTAGCCGCGCTGGGCGAGGAACCCGCGCTCGCGCGTCATCCCCTGGCCGCGGACGTAGTAGGCCGGGTCGATGTAGCCGTGCGCCAGCACGACCGCGGGGAAGGGACCGCGCCCGGTCGGTACGTTGAGCACGCCGCTGATCCGCAGCGGCTCGGTGCCTCGGCCCATCGTGGTGGACGAGAAGGTGACGTCGTACGACGTGTAGGCGGGGGTCCGCTCGCGCACCGCCCCGAGCCGCAGGTCACCGCCGGTCAGGTCGGCCCGGGCGAGCGCGGCCATCGAGATCGGGTGGGCCGGCTCGGGTTGCTCGGACGGTTGCTCGGTCGGCTGCTCCGTGGGCTCGTCCGTGGGCTCCTCGGTCGGCGCGCTGGTGGGCTCGCTGGTCGGGTTGGCGCTCGGGGTGTCCTGCGGGTCGGCGGAGCCGGGCTCGTCCGCCCCGCTCGTGCACCCGGCGAGCAGCACCAGGACGGCGGCGACGGTCGCGACAGGGCCGGCGGCTCGGGGCCGGAGGGCGGGCATGCCGACCAGTCTGCGGCACGGTCGGAAACACCCGGTCATGTCTGGCCACGTCCGGTCACGTCTGCGGTCCGCGGGACGTCGACTGGTCGAGACGACGCGCACGCGGAAAGGTGGACCCATGGACCGGACGGAGAGCTTCGAGGCCGAGCGGCCCCGGCTGCTCGGCATCGCGACCCGCGTGCTGGGCGACCACGCCGAGGCGGAGGACGTGGTGCAGCAGGCCTGGCTGCGCCTGGACCGCGCGGTGACCCGCGACGGCACCGACATCGACAACCTCCCCGCGTGGCTGACCACCGTCACCACCCGGCTCTGCCTCGACCGGCTGCGGTCCCGCACGCCCGTGCCGGCGGAGGACCCGCACCTCGAGGACGCGGCGCAGGATCCGTGGTCCGAGCCGGTGACCGACCCCGCGGACGACGTCGCGCTGGCCGACACGGTCGGCATCGCGCTCCAGGCGGTCATCGACCGGTTGTCGCCGCGCGAGCGGGTGGCCTTCGTCCTGCACGACAGCTTCGGCTTCGACTTCGCGACCATCGGCGCGGTCCTCGACACCTCTCCGGTCGCGGCCCGCAAGCTCGCGTCGCGGGCCCGGGCCAAGGTCGCGCAACCCGCACCCGAGGACGCGCTGGCCGACTGGGAGGTCGTCGACGCGTTCATGGCCGCCGCCCGCGGCGGCGACTTCGAGCGGCTGCTCCAGCTGCTCGCGCCCGATGCGGTGGTCGGCGCCGACGAGGCCGCGGTCCTGGCCGGCACGCCCTCCTCCATCGAGGGTCGCGACGAGGTCGCCACCTTCTTCAACGGCAGCGCCCAGGCCGCGATGGCTGTCTTCGTCGGCGACCGACCGGCGTCCGCGTGGTTCCACCGCGGCGCCGCGGCGGTCGTCTTCGACTTCGAGGTCGCCGACGGCCAGGTCCGCGCGATCACCTTCCGTGCCGAGCCGGCCGTGCTGGAGCAGGTCGTGCGTCGCGAGGGACCCGATGTCCGGTAGCTCCGGCCGCCTGCGCGGCCGGGGTGGCGGCACATGACGCGGATCGAGCCTCCGCGGATGCGATCTGCCGCCACCATGTCGAGCCGCTCGCAGGAACCGCCCTGTGGTGGCGGCACATCGCATGTTCGTGGGGCCCACAGCTGCAACCTGCCGCCACCACCTGCCTGAGGCACAGCGGAGTCACATCAGCGGCACCCCGGTCGTCGACTGGGTGCAACGCCACGACACTCACGACAAGGAGATCCCGAGATGAAGACCATGACCTGCCGCCAGCTGGGCGGGCCGTGCGACCTCGCCCACCGCGGCGAGACCCACGACGACGTCATCAACGCGCAGGACCAGCACCTCAAGCAGGCCGAGAAGGACGGCGACGCCGCCCACCTGCCGGCCCGCAAGGAGATGAAGGGTCGCTGGCGCCACCCGAAGAAGTCACTCGGGTGGTACCGCCAGATGCAGTCCGACTTCGCCGCCCTGCCCGAGGACTGACCGCGGCGAGCGGAGTGGGCGTCAGCGGGAGCGGCGGTCCGCCAGCAGCCAGGCGGCACCCGACGCCACCGCGGTGACGCCGAGCACCGACGGCCAGGTGCCGACCTTCTTCGCCAGCGGGTGCGAGACACCCATCGCGGTCCAGTAGGCGGCGCTCAGCCCGGCGACGAGCGGTGCCCCGCCGACGGCGTACCACTGCCGGGCCGCGACCACGTTGGCGCCGAGCATCGCGGCACCGCCGAGGGGACGTACGCCGGTCTGCTGGGCGGCTGCGAAGCCGCCGACGAGGCCGGCGGCGAGCAGGGGAGCGGTCGGGACGCGCGTCAGGTCAGGCACCCCACGAGCCTAGCCAGACGTCAGTTGTGGCCCACCCGTCCCTTGCTGCCGGCGGCCCAGCAGCTCGTGCCGACGCAGTCGATGGCGTGGTAGCCCTTCCTGCTCGTCCGCTTCCAGGTGCGCCCGCCGTCGGTGGTGATGCTCGACCCGATCGACCCGTCGTAGTCGCCGGTCGCGACGGCGTACCTCGTGCCGCGCAGGAAGGCGACGTCCTCGCCGACGTGGGAGAGGTCGCCGCCGGTGGTCCAGGTCCGGCCGTCGCGGGTCCAGGCCGTCGTGTCCTCGGTGTCGTCGGCCTCCGCGAAGTCGCCGCCGACCGCGATGCCCACGCGGGGCGAGGCGAACGCGCCCGCGAAGCCACCGGCGGCCTCACCGGCCGGGATCCCCGAGGCGACGGCCGTCCAGGTGCGACCCCGGTCGTCGGAGCGCATGACACGTGACTTCTTGCCTCCGGTGATCAGGAACGCCGACCGGCCGGAGGTGACGAGGCAGTCGCCACTGGCGGCGAAGCCGAACTCGTCCTTCGAGCGGGGCATGCCCTTGTCGGGCAGCACCGACCACGAGCGGCCACGGTCGTCGGTGGCGAGGATGCGCAATTTGCCGTCGACCGGGTCGCTCACCGCCAGGCCGTGCCTGCCCTTGCCGTAGAACGCCATGCAGTCGTAGAACGCCTTCTCGTCGGTGTTGCGGAACGACTCGTCCCACGAGGCGCCGCCGTCGGTCGAGCGGTAGATGCGCGACGCCTCGCCCGGGCCGATCGCGAGCACGTGCGCGACCGAGCCGTGCACCTCGACGTCGCGGAAGGACAGGCCCTCGGTGCCGTCGGGGCTGACGTCGGTCCAGGTCCTGCCCCGGTCGGTCGTCCGGAAGACGCGGGCCGGCCCGTCGTCGGTGAGGCTCTCGCCGGTGACCCAGGCCTCGCGCATGCTCACGGCCTCGAGGCCGCGGAAGTTCTGGTCGGCGTCGACGACCGTCTCGCCCCAGCCGTCGCGGAACGGGTTCGGCCCGGCGGCGGCCTCCGGCTGGGCCGCCGTGCTCGCGGGAAGGGTGAGCGCCAGGGCGGGGATCGTGAGGAGGGCAGGGATCAGGGCAGGGACTCCGAGTCGTCGCATCCGGTCACCTTCCACCCGCGGTGCCGACCGTGTCCAGACCCGTCGCCACCGGCAAGGACGCGGCTTGCGGCAACGGATCGTCCGGAACCCGGTCTAGCGTCGGGGCATGAGCACTCCCGACCACGAGATCTGGGTCCCGCCGCCGTGGGAGCCGCCCATCGACGGCACCGAGGCCGAGCACCTGACCGGTGCGCTCGGCCGGATGCGGGCGACGCTGAGGTGGAAGGCAGACGGCCTCGACGACGCCGGCCTCCGGCACCGACTGCCCTCGTCGTCGTTGTCCCTCGGCGGCCTCCTGCGCCACCTCGCGCTGGCCGAGGACTACTACCTGACCACCAAGCTGCGGGGTGAGGAGCTCGTCGAGCCATGGCGCTCGCTCGGGCACGACGACACCGACGAGTGGGAGTTCGAGGCCGACCACTTCACGGCGGCCGAGACGTACGCCGTCTTCGACGAGGCCGCCGTCCGCAACACCCGGCGCATCGACGACGCGCTCGTCGAGGGCGGTCTCGACCTGGTGGCCCACGTCGACGACGGCAACGGCAACCACCCGCGGCTGCGCAGGCTCCTCGTCGACCTGCTCGAGGAGTACGCCCGGCACACCGGCCACGCAGACCTGCTCCGCGAGGCCGTCGACGGGCGTGTCGGCGAGGACCCGCCCGAGGACTGGACCCCCGCCTGGCTCGCGTAGTCGTTCTCGCGTCGTCGTCCACAGGCGCCGAGCGCCGCGGTTTGGCGGGCGTCGGGGCGGGGCATCCACCCCACATGTCGACCTACCAGGTGGAGCCCGATGAGCTGCGCACCACGGCGAGCGACCTGCGGTCCGCCGCCAAGGACGCCCGCGACGCCGACGCCGGCGACGCCGTCGACGAGCTCGCCGGTGCCCTCCCCGGCAGCAGCACCGCGAGCGTGATGCCGGAGCTCGCGACCGCGTGGGACGAGGGCATCACGGCGTGGGCGTCGTCGGTCGGTGACTTCGCCGACGGGCTCGACGCGGCCGCCGCCGACGCCGAGGCGGCGGACGCCCGGGCGCAGGCGTTCCAGGAGTGGCTGCGCACGTTCCTCGGAGGCGGGTCGTGAGCATCACCTTCGGCCGGCTCCGGTCCTGGCGATCCGCGGGCGTGAATGCGGCGAGCGACGAGCTGCGGGTCGACGTGCTGGCGCTGGAGAAGGCCCGCGACGTCGTGGAGTCCGACGCGGTCCCCGACGGGTGGACCGGCCTCGGCCGCTGGGCGGCGTCCGCGCGCCAGGCGGCGCTGGTCGCCCAGATGACGCGCCACATCGAGGGACTGGCCGACTTCGAGCGCCAGGTCTACGCCCAGATCGGTCCGGTCACCGCGATCGAGCAGGCCGTGCAGGACATCCTCACCGACGCCGCGGCCCAGCAGCTGGAGGTCGACGCGTCCGGCACCGTCAGCGACGTCGCCCCGAGGCCCACCTTCGACAACCGCTTCGAGGCGCAGGAGCACCAGGCGAGCCGGCAGCACGCCGTCGACGCCCTGGCCACGCGGGTGGGCGACGTCCTCGACGACGCCTACGCCGTCGACTCGGCGCTGATCGCTGCGCGCCCGCACGGGTCGTTCAGCGACGACGGACCCGACTACGTCGTCGACCCGGAGGTCGAGAGCGACTGGGCCGCGATGTCCGACGACGAGCGCCGCCGGGTGCTCGAGCACATCGCTGAGCAGCAGGCCCGCGACGCGGGCGTCGACGACTTCGAGGTCCGCGTCGAGGACCTCGAGGACGCGGACGGAGACGGCAAGGACGACGACCCGACCACCGACTCCCGCGGCAGCTGGGGCGAGGGCGACCGCGTGCTGCGCATCGACGAGGGCAACCTCTCCGACCCGACCATCCTCGGCACCGTGGCCCACGAGGTCCGGCACGCCCAGCAGCACAAGGAGGTCGACGACCTGCCCTGGTGGTGGTGGGAGGACTACGACGGTCCGCCCGGCGTCAGCGAGGCGGACGTCGAGGAGTGGCGCGACAACTTCGACGACTACCAGACCACGAAGGACGACGGCTACGACGCCTATCGTGACCAGCCTGTCGAGAAGGACGCCCGCGGGACCGGCGGCGCCTACCTCGACGACCTCGACGGGGACGACCTCGACCGGATCAGGGAGGAGGCGCGATGAGCACGCACATCGAGCCCGGCGGACCCGCGCTGTCCGACCTCGCCCTCGTCTGGGCCCGCACCCGTTCGGCCTCGGACCTGGCGGGGCTCCGTGACGCTGTCCGCCGTTCGCCTGGCTTCGACCCCGGTCTCGACGTCGTCGACGCCGTCGCCCCTGCCCTCGCCCGCGGCGACCACTCCGAGGCGGCCTCGGTCGTGCAGCGCCTGATGCCCGGCGCCTTCTTCTCCCCGTCCGCCCACGCGGCGCTCGCCGCCGCCCACGCCGGGCTCGGTGACGACGCCCGCGCCCGGGCGGAGCGCGGCCTCCAGGCGTTGGCGATCGAGTCGATCCGCAGCACCGGCGACGGCACCCGCGAGCACCCGTGGAGCGTGCTGCGCATCAGCGACGAGTACGACGTGCTGCGCGCCGGGCGCCGCACCTCCCAGCAGCAGACCCTGGTCGCCGTCGACGGCGCGTCCCTCGACCGCCACGTGTGCGACGACGGCAGCGAGGCGTGGTTCGACGTCAGCCGGCTGGTGCGCGCATGAGGCGTGCGCTCCAGCTGGCGGCGGGGTTGGCGGTCGCGTCGCTGGCGCTCACCGGGTGCTCGGACGACTCCGGCGGTGCCATGACCGACGGGGTCGACACCGGGTCGGGCGACGTCGTCGAGGTGCCGGGCGTGCCCTTCACCGGCGACTCCGCAGCGCTGAGTCCCGACGGGTCGCGGATCGCGGTGCCGTGCGACGGCGAGCTCTGCCTGTGGTCCACGGCCGAGGGCACCCTCGCCGACCGGTGGGCCGGGGGTGGCGTGGTCGCCTGGGGCACCGGCGGGCTGGTCGCGACCGACCGGGTCGACGGCGGGACCGTCTCGGTCGTCCTCGTGGACGACGCGACCGGCGACGAGGTCGGCACGGTCGAGGCCTACGCCGCCGAGGTCGTGCAGGACGGCCCGGGCGTCGGGATGCGCGACCTCGCGTTCTCTCCCGACGGCCAGACGCTCGCCGGTGCGGGTGCCGACGGCGTCGTACGCCTCTGGTCCGTGGACGACCCGGCCGAGGTGACCGAGCTCGACCCGGAGGGCGAGGCGCCGGTGGCCGTCGCCTTCAGCTCTGACGGGTCCGCGCTCGCCGTCGCGTCCTCCGACGCCCCGGTCACGGTCGTCGACGTCGGGTCCGGGGCCGCCCTCGGACAGCTCGACGCCCCACCCCAGGGACATGTCGCCTGGGGTCCGGACGACGCCACCCTCGCGACGTCGTCGTTCGCGCTCGACGAGCGGGCCGCGCTGACGGTCTGGGACGCCGAGACCTACGAGGAGGAGGCGTCGTCGTCGGTCGCCGCCGACCACCTGGCCTGGCTGGGCTCCGACGGTGTGGTGGCGAGCGTGAAGGACGAGCCCGATGTGCAGGTCTGGGACTGGCGCACCGATGACGTGACGTCGCTCGCCGGCGCCACCGACACCCCGCGGGCCGTGCTCGTCGCGCCCGACGGCTCGCGCATCTACGCAGTGAGCCCTCGCGATGGCGTCCTTGCCTGGCCGGCATCGGGTGGCGGTGCGACCACGTTCGAGAAGGCGGAGGAGTGACGTGCCGGGACCGGAGGGCTTCGACTACGAGGTGCGCGGCGGCGAGGTCGTGATCTCGCACCACGGCCGCCGCGCGACGGTGCTGCGCGGCGCGGCGGCGGCGCGCTTCCTCGCCGACGTCGAGGACGACGACGAGCAGGAGCTGATGGCCAGGGTCACCGGCAACTACCGCCGCGGCAACGAGCGGACGGCGAAGAACCATCCGCGCAACGCGGGTCGCTGACCAGGGCGTGTCCCTACTTGCTCGGCTCGGGCACGTCGACGTCGGGGACGTTGATGTCGGAGCACTTCACCTTCGGGTTGACGCCGAGGTAGTTCAGCGGCCCGGCGACGACGGTCAGCGCGATGTCGCCTGCCTCGGAGCAGTTGGTCCGGGTGTCCTCGAAGTAGCCGCGCTGGAAGGCGGCGAACCCACCGATGACGAGCCAGACCACGAGCAGGATGCCGATCAGTCGTCCCACGGGGACCTCCTCGTTCCGCACGGCCGGGCGGCCGTGCGTCGTGAGTGTGCGCTGAACGGCGTACGACCTGCCACCTTCCCAGGGGTAGGCGAGCCTAGGGTGGCCACATGACCATCCTCGCTGTGGTGTTCGCGGTCCTTGCCGCGCTGCTGCACGTCTACATCTGGGTGCTCGAGGCCTTTCGGTGGACCGAGCCCTCGACCCGCAGGACCTTCGGCGTCTCCGAGGCCGAGGCCCCGGTCCTGGCGCCGATGGCCTACAACCAAGGCTTCTACAACCTCTTCCTGGCGATCATCACGATCGTCGGCGTCGCCCTGCTGGGCGGGCAGGAGGATGTCGGCCGGGCGCTGGCGCTGGCCGGCACCGGGTCGATGCTCGGCGCCGCGCTGGTGCTGGTGACCCACGACCGGTCGATGGCGCGCGCCGCGATCACGCAGGGCACCCTGCCGGCGCTGGCCGTGCTCTTCCTGCTGCTGTCGATGTAGGTCCGGGGCTCGACCCGGGCAGAACCGGGGTGGCGCTACTGGCCGAGCCAGGTGTGGACCGAGGACACCACCGAGGCGCCCTCGCCGGTCGCCGAGGCGACCCGCTTCATCGACCCGGCGCGGATGTCGCCGCCGGCGAAGATGCCCGGGACGGTGGTGGCCAGGTCCTCCGGCGGCACGCCCTCGACCCAGTGCTCGGTCGGCACGTCGCGCCCGGTGAGGACGAAGCCGCGCTCGTCGCGCAGGACCGCATCCGGCAGCCAGCCGCACTCGGGTGCCGCGCCGAGGAGCAGGAACAACCCGCGCGCCTCGACCCGCTCCTGAGCGCCCGTGTCGACGTCCTCCATGTCGAGCCAGGCCAGCTGACCGACGTCGTCGGGGCCGCCGTCGACCACGCGGGTGCAGGGACGCACGGTGATGCGCGGGTTCCACTCGATCTCGTCGATGAGGTACGACGACATGGTGGCGGTGAGGTCCGGCCGGCGCACCACGAGCGTGACCGCGGAGGCGAAGCGGGCGGCGTGGATCGCCGCCTGCCCGGCTGAGTTGCCGCCCCCCACGACGACGACGTGGTCGCCGGCGAGCTCGCGGGCGGCCGCCATCGCCGCGCCGTAGTAGACCCCGCGGCCGACCAGCTCCTCGAGCGACTCGACGCCCAGCCGGCGGTAGTCGACCCCGGTCGAGACGAGCACCGTCCGGGCGTGCACGTCGCCGCCGTCGGTGTGCACGACGTGGTGGTCCCCGTCCGCGCACCGCGAGAGCCCGGTCGCCGGCCAGCCGGTGAAGAAGCGGGTGCCGAAACGCAGCGCCTGCCCTCGGGCGCGCTGCGCCAGGCGCATGCCGGAGATGCCGCGGGGGAAGCCGAGGTAGTTGCGGATCATCGAGCTGGTGCCGGCCTGGCCGCCGATGGCCTCGGCCTCGAGGCAGACGGTGGACAGGCCCTCGCTCGAGGCGTACACGCTGGCGGCCAGTCCGGCCGGGCCCGCGCCGACCACGACGAGGTCGACGACCTCGTCGACGTCGATGTCGTCGGGTCGGCCGTAGAGCTGGTTGGCCAGCGACCGCACGTCGGGACAGTGGCCGCACCATCCCGCCAGGGAGGACACGACCGGCCACCGGCCCTCGTCCTCGGGGCAGCTCGCCATCACCTCGCGGCCCACCTCGCTGTCGGGGTGGTGCACGCCGGCCGGCATCCCGACCCGGGCGAGGTAGTCGAGCAGGTCCCGCGTCAGGCCGTCCTTCTCGGGCGTGATGATGCGGACGTTCTCCACCACCGGCGCGGCGACGGTCGCGTTCCACTCGTTGAGCAGCTCGCCGACGGCGAGGTGGAACTCCTCGTCGCGCGGCCCCTGCGGCATGAGCAGCAGCGCGTCGACCTTGCCGGCGGCGACGGCGTGGCGGAAGGTCTGGTTGTCGTCGCGGAACCGGCTGACGTGCGTGACGATCAGCCGCCGCGCGGTCGGGACGGCCTGCCGGGTGCCGCCGATGAGCTGGTAGAGCTTGTCCTGCTCCTGGTCGCTGTCGACGACGAAGAGCGCCACGGGGTGGCCGGTCGTGACCAGGTCCTTGGCGCAGGCCTTGGCGGTGGCCTCGTCGGACGCCATGCGGACGTCGTACTCGCGCCCGTAGCGGGCGAAGGCCTCGCCGAGCTCGGTCGTGTGGTGGGTGGAGGCGATGACGATCGCGGGCGCTCCCATTCCTCCAGCCTAATGGGCCGGTATCTGAGGACGTCGTGGTCGGAAAATGGACCGATCGACGTCCCTGGCGTCCTCAGATGTCCCTAGCCGGTGAGGTTGTGCACGTAGCACCACCGCCACGACTCGTCCCGTTCGGCGGACTCCACCACGGGATGCAGGCTGTCGTGGAAGTGGGCGGTGGCGTGCTTGCCCACGGAGGAGTCGCAGCAGCCCACGTTGCCGCAGGTGAGGCACTGCCGCAGCGACACCCAACGGGTGCCGTCGGCCAGGCAGGTGGCGCAGGCCGGCTCGTCGACCGTGTCGATCGCGGGGTGCTCGTCGAGGTCGTCGCAGGTGCGGCCGCCGGCGAAGGAGAGGCTCCCGGAACGTACGCCGGCGCGCGCCGCGGAGCCGGCGTCGAGCATCGACTCCTCGATGTCGAGCATGCCGAGCACCTGGCTCACGACCTCTGACGGCACCTTGCCCTTGCCCCGGACCAGCAGCACCTTGGCGCGCTCGGCCTCGATCATCTCGCCCCGGATCCGGGCGTAGAGCTCGGAGGGCGTCTCCTCGCCGTCGGTGGTCGCCAGCTGCTCCCACGCCGCGAACGTGCGCTGGTCGACGCGGGCCCGCACCTGCTCGGCCACCCCGTGGTGGTCGACGTACTCCAGCTCGTCGAGGCGCTTGAACCCGGCGTCCGCGGCCTGCTGGAGCAGGCCGGCGCGGGCGAGGGCGTCCTCCGCCGGGTCGGGCGCGGGGACGTCGAGCAGCCGGGTCATCAGCGGCAGCGTCAGGCCCTGTGCGAGCAGGGTGCCGGCCACGACGGTGAACGCGACGAGGAGCAGCACCTCGCGGTGGGGCGCGTCCTCCGGGATCACGAACGCCGCGGCGAGCGTGACGACGCCGCGCATCCCGGCCCAGCCGATGAGGAAGCTCCACGACGCCGGGATGGGGTCGCGCCGCCGGAGGAAGCCGGTGGCCTGCATGTAGACGAGGCGTACGACGACGACGGTCAGCAGGGTCGCGAGGCAGACGAGCGCGATGCGGCTGTTGGGCAGGCTCGACTCGTGGACGTCCTGGAGGATCCAGTCGAGCTGGAGACCGATGAGGAGGAAGACCGTGTTCTCCAGCACGAAGGCGACCGTGCGCCAGGTGATCCGTTCGGTGATGCGGGACTGCGCGGTCTGGATGATCGGCGCCTTGTGGCCGAGCAGCAGGCCGGCGACGACGACCGAGATGACACCGGAGGCGTGGATCTCCTCCGCCACCACGAACGCCGCGAACGGCGTCAGGAACGAGATCGCGGTGTCCATCAGCGGGTCGCGGATGCGATGCCGCAGCTTGGCGACGAGGAGGAAGAAGCCGACGCCGATCAGGACGCCGCCACCGGCGGCGACCACGAAGTCGAGCCCGACGTGGCTGATCGTCACGCCGCCTGCGAGTGCGGCAATGGCGGTGCGGAGCATGACCAGGGCGGTCGCGTCGTTGAGCAGCGACTCGCCCTCGAGGATCGTCACGACCCGCCGGGGCAGCCCGATCCGCCGCGCCACGGCCGTCGCGGCCACGGCGTCCGGCGGTGCGACGACCGCGCCGATCGCGATCGCCGCCGCCCAGCCCAGGTCGGGCACCAGCCACTCCACGACCGCCGCCACGGCGAGCGCCGTGACGACGACGAGCAGGATCGAGAGCCGCAGGATCGTGCCGCGGTTGGCGTTGAAGTCGACCAGCGAGGTCTGGATCGCGGCCGCGTAGAGCAGGGGCGGCAGCAGCCCCAGCAGCACGACCTCGGACTCGAGGTGGATCGTCGGGACGCCTGGGACGTACGCCGCCGCGGCGCCGACGACGACCAGCAGGAGCGGCGCCGGGATGCGCAGCCGCTCGCTGACGGCGGTGGCGGCGAGCACGACGGCTGCCATGGAGACGAGCAGCAGGGCGAGTTCCACCGGCTGATTCTTGCCCCTCGCGCCCCGCTGGTCGAGGAGGTCGTCCAGCGGGGGAGCGTCAGCGCACGACGTCGTAGACCTGGAGGGTGATCCCGTTGGGGTAGGCGGCGTGCTCGGCGAGCTTGAGCTTCGTCTTGTCGAGGGCGGTGCCGTCGACGAAGAGCCGCTTGCCGCTGCCGAGCAGGACCGGGAAGACGAGCAGGTGGTAGCGGTCGACCAGGCCGGCGGCAGCAAGCCCCTGGGCGAGGGTCGGGCTGCCGTGCACGTGGATCTCGCCGCCGTCGGTCTCCTTCAGCGCGGCGACCTCGTCGAGCGAGCGAAGCACGTGCACCTCGCTGTCGCCCCACGGCACGGTGTCGCCGGTCAACGTGGTCGAGACGACGTACTTGGGCATCGCGTTGTAGGTGGCGAACTCGTCCATCGATGGCCAGACCGGCGCGAACTCGTCGTAGGACTGTCGCCCGAACAGCAGCGCCGAGGCCTGCTCGGTCTCGCGTCCCTTGATGTCGTAGGCCGCGACGTCGAACTCGACGTCCTTGAAGGTCCAGCCGCCGTGGGGGTGGTCGCCCCCGCCGGGGGAGTCGACGATGCCGTCGAGGCTGATGAACTCGGTGACGACGATGGGTCGCACGATGGTGCTCCTCTGCTGGTCGGGGACTGGTCGGGGACTGGCGGGTCGGGCGCTCGCGTCAGGCCGCGAGCAGGTCGTCGATCTGGTTGATGGCAAGTGTGGACCCCTCGACGGCGCCCATGTCGAGCACCTTCTGGAGCGACTCGGCGTCGGCGTAGGTCGCGAGGAAGGTGGCCCGCGTCGCGCCGTCCACGTCGGCGAACGCGAAGACCTGGCTCGACTCCGGCAGCTCGGGGTTGGCGGTGAACGAGTCGTCCACGGCGAAGCCGTCCTTGAAGGTGAAGCTCGTCGGCTGGGCGACGGCGGCGATGTCCCAGTAGGCGTAGTACTTCTCGCCCTCGGGGCTGGTCATGTAGTAGTTCATCCGCCCGCCCGGGACCAGGTCGTGGTCGACGAAGGTGGCGGGGTAACCCGGAGGACCCCACACCCGCTCGAGCTGGCGCGGGTCGGCGTACACCTCCCACACGCGCTCGACGGGCGCGGCGAAGTCGGCGGTGATGGTCAGGGTGAGGGCGTCGAGGTCGTGCTGGACGTCGGTGACAGGCATGGGTTCGGTCCTTCTCTCATCGGTCGGTCGGGTCAGGTCGGTCGTCGTGCTCCTGGTCCTGCTCGTGGTCCTGCGGCTGGTGCTCGGCGAACAGCTCGTCCATCCGCGAGATGCGGCCACGCCAGAGGTCTTCGAGGTCGGTGAGCATCGCGCCCACTGACCGCACGGCCTCCACGTCGCCGCTGGCCAGGGCCTCGCGACCCTGCCGACGCTTGGTCAGCAGGCCCGCGCGCTCGAGCACCGCGACGTGCTTCTGGACGGCGGCGAAGCTCATGTCGTAGCTGCGCGCCAGCGCCGAGACGGAGTGCTCGCCGGACAGCACGCGCCGAAGGATGTCGCGGCGCGTCCGGTCGGAGAGCGCGTGGAACCAGGCGTCCGCCCGGTCCTCCTCGGTCTCGCTCATGGGACCAACATACAACCAGATGGTTGTACGTTGTCAAGGGAGTCACCCGCGCGGGTGTGCCTCGGCGCCGAAAAGGTCGGGTCGGGCGAAAGTCGGAGTAATCTCGGCCGCTGGTGCGCTGCAGCGCACCGCTTTCGAGAGAAGTGGGGTCACCGCCCGATGCAGAGGCTCGTGGAAGGACTCCGTCTCGGGGACCGCTACGTCCTGCAGGAGCGCATCGCCTCCGGCGGCATGGCCGACGTGTGGCGCGGACTGGACGACGTGCTCAAGCGCGACGTCGCGGTCAAGGTCATGCGCGCCGACCCCGACAACGAGGAGATCTTCGCGGAGCGCTTCCGCGACGAGGCCCGTCACTCCGCCGCCCTCCTCCACCCCAACATCACCACCGTCTTCGACTACGGCGAGGACGACCACCTCACCTACCTCGTGATGGAGCTCGTCCAGGGCCTGCCCCTGTCGGCGATCATCCGCGAACAGGGCGCGATGCAGCCCGAGCCCGTGCGGTCGATCCTCGGCCAGGCGGCGCTCGCGCTCGGCACCGCCCACGACGCCGGCGTCGTCCACCGCGACGTGAAGCCCGCCAACATCCTCGTCCGCGAGGACGGCCTGGTGAAGCTGACCGACTTCGGCATCGCCCGCGCGATCGACACCATCGGCCACACCCGCGTCGGCGAGATGCTCGGGACGCCCAACTACATCAGCCCCGAGCAGGCCATCGGACAGCAGGCCACCGGTGCCAGCGACCTCTACGCCCTCGGCGTGGTCGCCCACGAGATGCTCACCGGCAAGCGGCCGTTCGACCGCGGCACCCCGATCGCGACCGCGATGTGCCACGTCAACGAGCCGCCGCCGCCGCTGGGCGACGAGGTGCCCGAGGACCTGCGCGACGTCGTGGCGAGCCTGCTCGAGAAGGACCCCACCGACCGCCCGGAGAGCGCCCTCGCCGTCGCCGTGCTCCTGGGCGTCGCACCGGCCGAGCTCGCCGACGTCGACGTCGACCTCGCCACCGGCGTGCCCAGCGGCGGCTACGTCGTCCTGCCGGTCACGCCGCTGACGCCGTCGACGCCCCTCGAGGCCGTCAAGCCGGCCGACCGCGCGCCCGTCGACCTCCCCACCATGGCCGCCGCGCCCGAGGAGCTCCTCGACTGAGGACCCCCGGGTCTTCGCGTGCCGCCCCGACGGGCGGTGGCCCAGCCACATTCGGTGCAGTCGGAATGTGGCTCACGCACCGCCGACGGGCGCGTCGTACGCCGACACGCGACCGGGCGGTGTCCCAGCCACACTCCGTGCCGTCCGGATGTGGCTCACGCACCGCCCAGCCGGGGATCAGCGCTGGGTCGCCGCGTCGACCAGCGCCGCCAGGGCGGCCGGCTGGGTGAACATCGGCCAGTGGCCGGAGTCGATGTCGACCAGCTCGAGCGCGGTCGCGGCGCCGAGCTCGGGCACGTCGCCGCCGTCGATCCACTCCTGCGCCTCGGCCGGGGAGAACTCCGGGCAGATGAGGGTGAGGGGTACGCCGTGACGCGCGTCGCTGGTCCAGTGCACGACGCCGCGGGTGACCCCGACCGGCACCGGGATCATGCCGGGGAGCAGCGACTCCTTGAGCTCCTCGGACATGTCGTCGGAGTCGGGCCCCTCGAACTTCTCCCAGCCCGGGAACGGCATCGCGCCGTCCACCGGCTCGAAGAAGTCGGCGTACGTGTCGCCCTCGGTCGAGGGGAAGCCGCCGATCAGCGCGACGCCCGTGATCGCGTCGGGCCGCTGGTCGGCCGCCGCCCACGCGAGCGTGCACGCGGCCGAGTGGCCGACGACGAACGGCGCTCCCTCGGCGGCGTCGACCGCTGCGAGGACCGCCGCCACCTGGTCGTCGTACGTCGCCGAGCCGGCGCCGTCGCCCTGTCCGGGCAGCGTCAGCGGGATGCCGCGGTGGCCGAGCCGCTCGAGCTCGGGCAGCACGTCGTCCCAGGCCGAGCCGTCGAGCCAGAGTCCGGCGATGAGCACGATGTCCATGAGTTCTCCTTGATCGGTGTGGTCGACCCTCACCGCCCACGTTAGGGGCCATTCCGGACGCTCCACGTCCGGAACCGGTGCGACCATGCTCCCCATGAGCGAGATCAGCCCGACCGCGCGGGCGCTGCGGGCGCTCGACGTCCTGCAGGCCCGACCGGGGGTCACCGCCGCGGAGCTCGCCGAGCGCCTCGGCGTCACCGAGCGCGCCGCGCGGCGCTACGTCGCGATCCTGCGCGAGGCCGACATCCCGATCGAGTCCACGCGCGGTCCCTACGGCGGCTACACGCTGGGGCGCGGTCTCCGGCTGCCGCCGCTGGTCTTCTCGGCGACCGAGGCGCTCGGGCTGGTGATGGCCGCCCTCGACTCCCAGCACGCGGTCGCCGACCCCGCCGACCCGGTGGGCTCCGCGCTCGGCAAGATCCTGCGCGTGCTGCCGACCAACGTCGCGCGGCAGGCGGCCGCGGTGCGGGAGACCGCGCGCACCGTGCCCGAGAGGGCGTCGGTCCGGCCCGACCCGGAGGTCACGAGCGGGCTGGTCGCCGCGGTCGCCGCCCAGCAGCAGGTGCGCATCGGCTACCGCACGGCAGCCGGCAACGCCCGGACCTTCGAGGTGGACCCGTGGTCGGTGGTGGTGCGCTACGGCCGGTGGTACCTGCTGTGCCACTCGCACCACGCCGACGCGCTGCGGACCTTCCGCATCGACCGGATCACCGAGGTGGAGCCGCTCGACGGCACCTTCGACGTGCCGGCCGACCTCGATCCGGCCGCCGCGCTCGAGGCCAACCTCGGCAAGGGGTGGGAGCACGACACCCACCTCGTCTTCGACCTGCCACTGGCCGAGGTGCGGCCGTGGATCCGGCCCACTCTGGGTGATCTGCGCGAGCTGCCCGACGGCCGCTGCGAGCTGGTCGGCAGCACCAGCAACCCGGAGGCGTACGCCGGAGAGTGGCTCGCCCACGTCCCGCTCCCGTTCACGGTGGTGGGCGGTCCCGAGCTGCGGGCCGCGGTGGCGGTGGTCGCGGACCGGCTGGCGCGGTCGGTCGAATGAGTCGAGTGCGCATCGCTGCGGCGACTGCTACCGCGAGCGCACTCGACCGTGGCAGTCAGCGACTGACCGCGACCTCCTTGCCGAGCGTCCAGCCCGGCGAGATCGGCAGGTAGTCGCCGCTCCAGAACTTGCCCGGGTCGTACCAGGTCGCGCGCCGGTCGTCGCGGAGGATGCCCATCTCGATGTAGCAGCTGGCCACGATCTCGGCGCAGAACGCCGCCTCCGGGGTGACGCGCTGACCGCGCTTGCGCTGCGGGACGTAGGCGTCGCGGCCGCGGAGCCACCGGGCGCCCAGCCGGGTCAGGCTGGGGAAGGAGACCCCGTCGAGCCGCGCGACGGTGCGCAGCATCCCGTCCTCCTCGGACTGGCCGATCTGCGGGTCGAGCTGGCGGACCCAGGCGTCCTGGTCGTACTCGACCTGCCACCGCGTCACGGCCTCGCGCAGGTCGTGCAGCTGCACGCCACGGTGGTGGTCGCCGGTCCACATGTCGAGCTGCTTCTTGCCGAGCTCGGCGTGGAAGATCAGCGGCGGCAGGTCGTCCACGACCACCGCCATGCCGACGTGGTTCACCGGCGAGTTGGTGACCGCGCGGATCGCCCGGTCCGGTGCCCGACGACCGCGGAACAACCAGATGTCGCCGCTGCGGGTGAGGTCCACCGCCTGGTCGAGGCTCAGGGTCATGCGCGCAGTCTGCACGATCGACGCACGCCGACCACTAGGCTCCAGGGATGCGCGTGTGGAAGTGGGTCGGACTGGCCGGGATCCTGGCCGGGGTGGCCACCGGCGCCGCCGTCGCCCGCGACGAGCGGGTGCGTCGCCACTACGAGCCGTCCGAGGTGCGGGACCGGCTCCACGCCCGCCACGACGAGGCCGTCGCCCGCGAGGCGGGGGAGTCGACGGACTGACCCTCACCCGGGCTGGTGGTTCTCCCGCCAGGCCCGGTCGATCATCTCGGTGAGCACCACGCGGTCGAGGTCGCCGACGCGCTTGACGTACACGCACCCCTTGCCGGTCGTGTGGGGTCCGAGCCGCTCGAGCAGGTCCTCGTTGGAGCCGTCGAACGTCAGGCCGTAGAGGGTGAGCGCGGCCTTGCGCGGCGCGAGGGGCGCCATCATCGACCCCCGCCGTCCCGCCCGGTACTTCAGTGGCGAACGGTCGTCGGCACGGTGTTGGGACGACCGATCCTCACTGGACTACCCCGCTGGGGGCGTTCTTGGTCAGGACCCGAGCGCGAGGCGTACGGCGATCGCCAGCATCACCAGGCCGACCAGCACGTCGAGCACCTGCCAGGAGCGGGGGCTGGCCAGGCGCGGGGCGGCCAGCCGGGCGCCGTACCCGAGGCCGGCGAACCACGCGATGCTCGCCACGCAGGCGCCGAGCGCGAACCACCAGCGCCCGGGTGTGCCGTGGGTCCCGGCGATCGACCCGAGCAGGAGCACGGTGTCGAGGTAGACGTGTGGGTTCAGCCAGGTGAGGGCGACCGCGCGACCCACCACACCGCGTCGTGCCTCGACCACGCCGTCGCCCGCGTCGAGGGCCTGCGGGCGCCGGGCGCGCAGCAGGGAGGCAACCCCGTAGACGGTGAGGAACGCGACGCCGAGCCAGCGGACCACCTCGACCGCCCAGGGGGCGCGGTCGACGAGCACGCCGATGCCGGCGACGCCCGCGAGGATGAGCACGACGTCGGACAGGGCACAGATCGCGACGACCAGCCCGACGTGGCTGCGGCGCAGTCCCTGCCGGAGCACGAACGCGTTCTGCGCGCCGATCGCGACGATGAGGGACAGGCCGGTCAGCAGACCCGCGACGACGTCACCCACGCGGCTCAACCTATGGCCACCGGCCCAGGCCCCGGGCGACCCCTGACAGATGTCAGGGTCGTCTGCGGGTCTTATCCCATGGCCGGACGTCGGAGGCCCCTGCCAGACTCCTCTCATGACTGAGCAGCCCACGGGAGGGGCGGCGCTGCAGGGCGTCGCGGCAAGCGCACAGGACCTGGTGAAGGTCTACGGCACGGAGGAGGCCGAGGTCCGCGCCCTCGACGGGGTGACCGTCGACCTGATGAAGGGGGAGTTCACCGCCATCATGGGTCCCTCGGGGTCCGGCAAGTCCACGCTGATGCACTGCCTGGCGGCGCTCGACAGCCCGACCTCCGGCGAGGCCGTCGTCGACGGCACCGCGCTGGGCAAGCTCAAGGACAAGGCGCTGACCAACCTGCGCCGTGACCGCATCGGCTTCGTGTTCCAGGCGTTCAACCTCGTGCCGACCCTGACGGCCAAGGAGAACATCCTGCTGCCGCTCGACCTGGCCGGGAAGAAGGCCGACCAGGCGTGGTTCGACCAGGTCATCGACGCCGTCGGCCTGCGCCCGCGCCTGAGCCACCGGCCCAGCGAGATGTCGGGCGGCCAGCAGCAGCGCGTGGCGTGCGCCCGGGCGCTCGTGAGCCGCCCGTCGATCGTCTTCGCCGACGAGCCCACCGGCAACCTCGACTCGACCAGCTCCGCCGAGGTGCTGGGCTTCCTGCGCCGCACCGTCGACGAGTTCGGCCAGACGGTCGTCATGGTCACGCACGACCCCGTCGCGGCGTCGTACAGCGACCGGATCCTCTTCCTCGCCGACGGCAAGGTCGTCGACGAGCTGCGCGACCCCGACCGCGACGCGATCCTGGAGCGGATGGGCGCCCTGTCCGACGCCGCTTCGCGCAAGGCGGGCTGAGCGGTGTTCCGCCTCACCTGGCGCAACCTGGTGGCCCGCAAGGTCCGCCTGGTCATGAGCACGCTGGCCATCGTGCTCGGCATCGGCTTCCTCGCCGGTGTCCTCACCTTCAGCCACGGGCTCGGCGCGACCTTCGACAACATCATCGAGGGCTCCACCTCCGACGCCCTCGTGCGCACCGAGGGCGAGGTGTCGTTCCAGGCCTCCGGTGCCGGCACGACCAAGCTGGTGAAGCCGCAGGTCGTCGAGCGGCTGGGCGAGCTGCCCGAGGTCGCCGCCGCCGACGGGTCGGTCGACGGCGTCGGTGCCTACCTGCTCGGCAAGGACGGCAAGCTCGTCGGCGGCACCGGCGCGCCCACGCTGGTGTTCAACTACTACGACAGCGTCAACGCCGCGGGCGACCCGATCCTGATCCTGGAGTCGGGCGAGTGGCCCGACCAGCCGGGCGAGATCAACCTCGACGTCTCGTCGGCCGAGCGCGGCGACTACGAGGTCGGCGACGAGGTGACCCTCCTGCTGCCGACCGGCGAGCTGCGACAGACGTTCGAGCTCGTCGGCACCTCCAACTTCAACGGCGGCGGCACCGCCGGCGCCACCCTCGCGCTGCTCGAGACCAGCGCGGCGCAGGACCTCTTCCTCGACGGCGAGGACGCCTTCACGACGGTGAGCCTCACGGCCGCCGAGGGGGTCAGCCAGACCGAGCTCGCCGACGCCGCCAAGACCGTCCTGCCCGACGGCTTCACCGCGGTGACGGGACAGGAGGTGATCGACGAGTCCGACGAGCAGATCGGCCAGTTCCTCGACGTCATCGGCTACTTCTTGATCGCCTTCGCGGTGATCGCGATCGTCGTGGGCGCCTTCATCATCTTCAACACCTTCTCGATCCTGGTCTCGCAGCGGGTCCGCGAGTCGGCGCTGCTGCGCGCCCTCGGAGCGAGCCGGCGTCAGGTGACGCGGTCGGTCCTCATCGAGGCGTTCCTGATGGCGCTGCTGGGCTCGACGCTCGGGCTCCTGGTCGGGCTCGGCCTGTCGCGCGGCCTCGCCGCCGTCTTCCGCTCGCAGGGGCTCGACATCGCCGGTGACGTGCTGGTGCTGACCCCCTCGACGGTCATCGCCGCCTACGTCGTGGGCATCTCCGTCACCATGGTCGCGGCCTTCGTGCCGGCCCGACGGGCCGCCAAGGTGCCGCCGGTCGCCGCCCTGCGTGACGACCTGACGGTGCAGGAGAAGGCGCTCGGCCGTCGCCGGCTGGTGCTCGGCACGATCGCCCTGCTCGTGGGCGCCGCGCTCATGGCCGCCGGCCTGGTCGGCGCCCCCGGTGCCGACCCGGCGTGGATCGGCGCGGGCGCGGTCATCTGGGTGATCACCGTCGCCGTCATGGCGCCGGTCCTCGGGCGTCCGGTCCTGGTGGCCTGCCGGGCGGTCTTCGGCAAGCTCTTCGGCACCACCGGCAAGCTCGCCGGGGAGAACGCGCTGCGCAACCCGCGGCGCACGGGTGCCACCGCGTCGGCGCTGATGATCGGCCTGGCCGTGGTCTCGGCCGTCGGCGTGCTCGCCTCGTCGCTCAGCGCCACCAACGACGAGCTGGTCGACCGCGAGTTCCGCAGCGACTTCCTGGTCCAGTCCCCGAGCTTCCAGGGCTTCCCCACCAAGGTGGGCGACGAGATGGCCCAGGTCGACGGCGTCGGCACGGTCTCGCGGATGCAGGGCTCGGTCGCGCTGGTGAAGAAGGACCAGAGCTTCGTGATGGGTGTCGACGACGCGTTCGGCGACATCTACGAGCTCGACATGCGCCGCGGCACGCAGCAGATGAGCGGCGACCAGGTCATCCTCAGCGAGTCGACCGCCGGCGACCTGGACGCCGACGTCGGTACGACGCTGCCGCTGGCGTTCCCCGGCGGGCAGACCGTCGACCTCGAGGTCGTCGGCATCTTCGAGGACACCCCGATCACCCAGGGCGTCACGCTGCCGATCAAGGTGTTGGAGGACGCCGGGTTGCGCCGCAACGACAGCATGCTCAGCATCAACGTCGCCCCGGGTGCCGACGTCGACGAGGTGCACGACGCGCTCGACGCGGTCGTGGAGGACCTGCCGATCGTGACGGTGCAGGACAAGGAGGGCTTCGCCGACCTGATCAAGCAGCAGGTCAACCAGCTGCTGTTCATGATCTACGGCCTGCTCACGCTGGCGGTGATCATCGCGGTCATCGGCATCGTCAACACCCTCGGCCTCAGCGTGATCGAGCGGACCCGCGAGGTCGGCCTGCTCCGGGCGGTCGGGCTCTCGCGGCGACGGCTGCGCCTGATGATCACCCTGGAGTCGATCGCCATCGCGGTGCTCGGCGCGGTCCTCGGGCTGGCGGTGGGCCTCCTCATCGGAGTCGCGCTGCGGCAGTCGCTGTCGGAGGACCTCACGGTGCTCTCGCTGCCCATCGGCTCGCTCGTGGTCTTCCTGGTCATCGCCGTCGTGTTCGGCGTGCTCGCCGCGATCGTGCCCGCCGTCCGGGCGTCCCGGATGAAGGTGCTCGACGCGATCGCCACGGAGTAGCCCCTCCTCGTGAGCCGGCTCACCCCTCCGGACCCCGGGTGCTGACACACCCGGGGGCCGGTGGCACCGTGGAGAGGTGAGCGAGCTGCAGCAGAACACGCAGGGGGCCGGTGCGCAGAGCCGGTCCGACACCGGCTTCTTCGGCCAGCCCCGTGTGCTGGCGAACCTGTTCGGGGTGGAGCTGTGGGAGCGGTTCAGCTTCTACGGCATGCAGGGCATCCTGCTCATCTACCTCTACTACTCCGCCGCCCAGGGCGGCCTCGGCATCGACGAGGCCGTGGCGACCGGCATCGTCGGGGCCTACGGCGGTGCGGTCTACCTCTCCACCATCCTGGGCGCGTGGCTCGCCGACCGGCTGATCGGTCCCGAGCGCACCCTCTTCTACGCCGCGATCTGCGTGATGGCGGGCCACATCGCCCTCGCTGTCGTGCCCGACCTCGCCGGCGTCGGGCTCGGCCTCGTCCTGATCGCCCTCGGCTCCGGCGGCGTGAAGGCCAACGCCACCTCGCTGGTCGGGTCGCTCTACGACGAGCACGACCCGCGCCGCGACGCGGGCTTCTCGCTGTTCTACATGGGCATCAACATCGGTGCCCTGCTCGGCCCGCTGCTGACCGGCCTGCTGCAGAAGGAGGCCGGCTTCCACTGGGGCTTCGCCGCTGCTGCGGTCGGCATGGCGATCGGCCTCACTCAGTACGCGCTCACCCGCAAGAACCTCCCGGAGGAGACCCACCACGTCGCCAACCCGCTGCCGGCGGACCGGCGCGTGGTGTACGTCGTCGGCGCCGTGGCCGTGCTCGCACTGGTCGGCGTGCTGGTGTGGGTGGAGGTGATCACCGCCGAACGGCTGGCCGACATCGTCATCGGCATCAGCCTGCTCGCCGCGATCGCCTACTTCGCGCGGATCCTCTCCGACAAGGACGTGAAGGGCGCCGAGCGCAGCCGGATCTTCGCGTTCATCCCGCTGTTCGTCTGCAACGTCGTGTTCTGGTCGCTCTACCAGCAGCAGTTCACCGTCGTGACCCTCTACGCGGACAAGCGGCTCGACCGCGACATCTTCGGCTGGGAGATGCCGATCTCGTGGGTCAACAGCATCAACCCCGTCTTCATCATCGTCCTGGCCGGCGCGTTCGCCGCGCTGTGGACCAAGCTGGGCGACCGCCAGCCGATCACGCCGATCAAGTTCGGTGCCGGCACGGCGCTCATGGGCGTGGCGTTCTTCGCCTTCCTCCTGATGCCGCCCGGCGAGGACACCGTCCCGCTGCTCGGCCTGGCCGGCATCCTGCTGATCTTCACCGTCGCCGAGCTGCTCATCTCCCCGGTCGGCCTGAGCGCGACGACCAAGCTGGGACCGAAGAAGTACCTGACGCAGATGGTCGCGCTGTACTTCCTGTCCGTCGCGCTCGGCACGGCCCTGGCGGGGATCCTGGCCGGCTACTACGACGCCACCGACGAGGCGCCGTTCTTCTTCTCGATCGGCCTCGCGTCGGTCGTCACCGGCGTCGTGGTGATGCTCGCGTCGAAGCCGATCCACCGCCTCATGGCGGGCGTCGACTGACGTGCTCGAGGCGCTCGGGTGGGGTGCGCTGGCCGCCAGCTCGCTGGTGGTCGGTGCCGTCCTCGCGCTCGTACGCACGTGGTCGGCGACCGTCGTCGGGCTCGTGCTCGGCTTCGGTGCCGGCGCGCTGATCGCCAGCGTCTCGTTCGAGCTGGCCGAGGAGGGCCTGCGGATCGGCAGCACGTACGCCGTCGCGGGTGGGCTGGCGCTCGGTGGGCTGACCTACTTCACGGCCGACCGCCTGGTCGAGAGGTGGGGCGGACGCTCGGGTGGCTCGTCCGCCGGAGCGCCGCTGGCCGTGGGGGCCTTCCTCGACGGCATCCCGGAGCAGGCCGTGCTCGGCATCGGCATCGCGTCGGGGCACGGTGTGAGCGCCGCGCTGGTGGTCGCGATCTTCGCCTCCAACCTCCCCGAGGCGATCGGCTCGGCCGCCGACATGCGGTCCGCCGGACGCTCGCGGCGCTCGGTGGTCGTCCTGTGGACGGTGGTCGCGGTGTGCTGCGCGCTCGCCACCGTTGCCGGCACCGAGCTCGCGGACGCCGTCTCCAGCGACACGCAGGCCTTCGTCGACGGGTTCGCCGCGGGGGCACTGCTGACGATGCTGATCGACTCGATGGTGCCCGAGGCCAAGGAGAAGGCGAAGGACTGGGCGGGCCTCGCGACGGTCGCCGGCTTCGCGCTGGCCGCGGGGCTGTCGCTGCTCGGCGGCTAGTAGCCGCCCTCGGGCGGGACCATCTCGCCGCGGACCCCGAGCAGCCGCACGGGCCGGTCGTCGGCGAGCGCGAGGTAGAGGTCGAAGGCCGTCCGCGCGATCACCTCGACGTCGTAGGTCGCCTCGGGCAGCTTGCGGATGCGGGTGAAGGTGAAGAACGGCGCGAAGCGGATCTTGAGGTGCACCCGCTGCACCGCCCGCTCCTCCTTGCGGACGTCGTCGACGACCCGCGTGGCGAGCTCGCGCAGCGCGGTGCGTACGTCGTCGGGCGTGAGGAGGTCGGCCTGGTAGGTCGTCTCCCGGCCGTGGGCGCGCGCCACCCACGGGGTGTCGTCCGGGCGGGAGCGGCCGCCGCCGCGGCCGAGCCGTCCGAGGTGGGGGCCGTTGGTCGGCCCGAACGCGGCGACGAGCGGCTCGTCGTCGGTGCCCGCGAGGTCGGCCACGCTGCGGATGCCGATCCCCTCCAGCCGCTTGGAGATCTTCGAGCCGACGCCCCACAGGGCGGTCGTCGGACGCTCGCCCATGACCTCCATCCAGTTGTCCCGGGTGAGCTGGAAGACCCCCTGCGGCTTGCCGAAGTCGGTCGCGATCTTGGCCCGGACCAGCGTGTCGCCGATGCCGACCGAGGAGTGCAGGCCGGTCGCCTCGAGCACCGCCGCCTGCACCTGCCGTGCGGTGGCGACCGGGTCGTCGGTCTCCACCCCCACGAACGCCTCGTCCCACCCGAGCACCTCGACCACGGCCCCCGGCGTCGCGCGCAGGGTCTCCATCACCCGCGCAGACGCAGCGTCGTAGACCGGGAAGTCGACCGGGAGGAACACCGCGTCGGGAGAGCGCCGCTTGGCCAGCTTGAGCGCCAACCCGCTGCGGACGCCGTGGGCGCGGGCCTCGTAGGACGCCGTCGACACCACCGCCCGCTCGGTCGGGTCGCCCCGCCCGCCGACCACCACCGGCAGCCCGACCAGCTCGGGCCGGCGCAGCAGCTCGACGGCGACGAGGAACTGGTCCATGTCGACGTGGAGCACCCAGTGCTGCGGCATCCGCCCATTCTGGCCCGACGTTCCGACACCGGTGCGCCGCGTCGCTCGGGGGTGGCGGCACCTTGCAGGCAACGGCGGGGTCGGGCCGCGATCTGCCGCCACCTTGGCGAGGGTCCTGGTGGGGGTGGCGGCACATGGCGTGGATCGGCGCCTCGGAAGTGTGATCTGCCGCCACCCTCGCGAGGGTCCTGGTGGGGGTGGCGGCACATGGCGTGGATCGGCGCCTCGGAGGTGTGATCTGCCGCCACCCCTGGGGAGGGGTGCGGTGGTACGCCGTCGGCGTACGGTCGACGGCATGACGAGCGACGAGCAGGCCGGGCCCGATCCCTACGCCGAGCACCCGGAGGAGTCGGTCTTCCCCGGTGCCGGCGAGCGGGTCAGCGACGCCGACCGGCAACGCGCGCTCGACGCGGAGCCCGCGGGCAACGCCACCGTGGGCGACATGGTCGACACCGACGGCCTCGACTCCAGCGCCCACGACGAGGGTGCGGGGTCGGAGGAGGTGGCCGAGCAGGTGCGCGAGGACTGAGTCCGTTCAGTCGCGGCGGTAGTTCTGCCAGGCCACGCCCAGGCACGCGACAGCGACGGCGGCGCGGAACCAGCCGAAGTCGTCGAGGAGCCAGACGCCCTGGAGGACGCCCATGAGGGCCCACCCGGATGCCTCCAGACGCCGTCTGCGCGCCCGGTCGGGGACGAACCCGGCGGCGTACTCCTGCGGGGTGCCGAACTCCTCCTGCACGGTCCGTCCGGCGTCGGCGGCGTGTGCGTGGGCGTCACCGATGATCCTGGCCACGCGGACGTCGGAGAGGCTGTAGCGCCCGCGCAGGATCGCGGCCAGCTGCCTCGACCACTCGTCGACGTCGGCGATGGCAGGGCCCGGAGCGGGGCGCTCGTCGACCCGTCGGCCGAGAGCGGCGGCCAGGAGAGCGCAGGTCCCGACGACCCAGACGTACGACCAGGTGCTGGCCGTCCCGATCGGGTGGGCCCTCGACCACTCGTTGACCACGGCGAGCGCGAACGAGCAGCCCACTGCCAGTGCCAGGGATCCGAGCACGGCAGCCCTCGTGCCCCGGCTCCGGAGCAGGGTGTCCCAGGTCGCCCAGATCCCCGCCTTCAGCATGCCGATCCCGACGGGGATCAGCACCGTGCCGATCGTCCACGTCAGGCTGGTCCGGCCGTCGACGAGGAGGAACACCATGAACGCGGCGCTCCAGAAGGACGCAAGGCCGAGTCCCCACGCCGGGACCTCCGCCCACCTCAGGCGCGAGGCGTCCCACAGGTGCAGCCGTCCCGCCTCGATCCAAGCGTCGTAGAGCGCATCGGCGTGCTCGTCCGGCGTGCCGAAGAGGACCTCGGGGGACTCCTGGGTCTCCTGCACGAGCGCGAGCGCCTCCTTCAGGCCCTCGCGGACCTGGTCGGGCTCGACGTCGCGTCGCATCAGTCGCCATGACACGCCGTAGGCCCAGGCGCTGTCCCGCTGCTCCCCGCGCGCCCGGCCGAACTCGTCGTGGATCGCCGCCAGCGGCGTGCTCGCCTCAGCCATGGCGGACCGCGCCCGTGCCCATCGTCGTCAGTGTCTCTCCGAGGTCCCGCCAGGAGGCGAGGTCGCGCTCGAGCCGTTCGCGGCCGCCTGCCGTCAGCTCGTACTCCCGCCGCCCCGGCCCGCCGTGCCCCTCCACCCAGGAGGCCTCGACGTCGCCGGCCTCCTCCAGACGGCCGAGCACGGGGTAGAGCGAGCCGCCCTTCAGCAGTCCGAAGCCGTGCGCCGCGAGCGACTGAGCGATGGCGTAGCCGTGGAGCCGACCCTCGGTGAGGGTCGCCAGCACGGCGAGGTCGAGGGCGGCGCGGACCCACGGCGCGGGCCAGATCGCGGGTTCGGGCACGCGACTAAGTACACCACATATCTAGATACGGGCGTGGGGACCTGCTGTGAAACCGGGTGCCGACGCGTCGCCGCCGGTGCGAGAGTGCGGCCATGACCCCACAGCGGCTCGACGTCGCGCAGGCCCTTCCCGGGATGCAGGCGCTGGCCTCGTCGATCTGGACCACCGCGGCGCGGCACCACCCCGGGCAGCTCGCGTGGTCGGCGGCGTACGGCGAGCCGGAGGTGCTCGACCTCGGACCGGTCTTCACGACCGACGGCGCCTGGGCCTGGCTGGAGTCCCCCGGCTGGCTGGAGGTCTGCGGCGCCGACCCGGACGCCGTACGAGCCGTCGTGACCGCCGCCCTCCAGGAGTGTGACGGGGTGGTCACGACGAGCACGCTCGAGACCGAGGACGTCGTGCTGGCGGTCCTGGCCGAGGCCGGCTTCGAGGAGGTCGAGGCGCCGTGGTTCACCCATCACCTCCTCGACCTGGCCGACCTGCCCGAGGTGGCGCTCCCCGAGGGGTACGTCGTCCGCGCGGTGCAGCCCGGCGAGCACGAGCGGCGGTCGGCCGTCCACCGTGCCGCCTGGTCGCCGACGTCACGGGTGACGGCGCGCGCCTACGAGCGACTGATGGCGACCCCGCCCTACCGTTCCGCGACCGACCACGTCGTGGTGACCGACGAGGGTGGGTGGGTCGCGTCGGCCTGCGTGTGGGTGGACGAGACCACCGGCGTCGCGCTCGTCGAGCCGGTCGGTTGCGTCGAGGACCACCGCCGGCAGGGCCTGGCGGCTGCCGTCTCCGTCTCGGCGCTCACCGCCGCGCGCGAGCTCGGCGCAATCACGGGCCTGGTCTGCCCGCGTGGGGACGACGACTACCCGGCCCCGGGCCGGGTCTACCGCGGCATCGGCTTCGCGCCCGGCGCCCGGACCCGCACCTACCGGCTCAACCGAGCACGTCGCTGAGGCCCTCGAGCAGCCGGTCGACGTCGGAGTCGTCGTTGTAGGCCGCCAGCCCGATCCGGAGCCCGGAGTCGACGGACAGGCCGAGGGCGCGGAAGGTCTCGTGGGCGTAGAAGGTGCCGGCCGGCACGAGCACGTCGCGCTTGGCGAGGTGCTCGAAGACGTCGAGCGGCGAGCGGTCGCGCAGGGTGAGGAAGAGCGTCGAGGTGCGGTCGGCCGCCCGGGAGTGGAGGGTGAGCCGGTCACCGAGGGACGCCAGTCCCTCCTCGATCCGGGTCCTCAGCCGCAGCTCGTGCTCGGCGATCAGCGCGGCCGCCGAGACCAGCTGCGAGCGTCGCGTGTCGCCCGAGCCGACGGAGGCGATCAGGTCGACGGCGGCGGTGACGCCGGCCAGCAGCTCGTACGGCAGCGTGCCGAGCTCGAACCGTTCGGGCACCACGTCGGTCGAGGGCAGCAGCTTGTCGGGCCGCAGCGTCTCGAGCAGGGCGGGGTCCGCGACGAGCGAGCCGCAGTGGGGTCCGAAGAACTTGTAGGCCGAGCACACCAGGAAGTCGGCGCCCATCGCGGTGATGTCGGGCGCGGCGTGGGCGGTGTGGTGCACGGCGTCGACGTGGACGAGCGCGCCGACCTCGTGCGCCCGCGCGGCGACGGTCGCGACCGGGGGACGGGTGCCGAGGAGGTTGGAGGCCGCGGTGAGGGCCACGAGGCGGGTCCGCGAGGTGATCTCGTCGAGCGAGGACAGGTCGAGCTCGGCGGTCGCCGGGTCGAGGCGCAGCCACCGCACGGTCACGCCGGCCCGCTCGGCGGCCTGGATCCACGGGCGCACGTTGGAGTCGTGGTCGAGCTCGCAGAGGACGATCTCGTCGCCGGGCGACCACGTGCGCGCCAGCGTGCGCGAGACGTCGTACGTCAGTGCGGTGGCGCTGCGGCCGTGGACCACGCCGCCCGGGTCACCGCCGACGAGGTCGGCGACGGCGGAGCGGTAGCCGGCGACCGCGGCCTCGGCGTTGCGCTGGCTGACCAGGGCCGAGCCGCGCTGGGACAGTGGACCCGTCAGCGTGTGGACGATCGCGTCGCCGACCGCCCGCGGCGTCTGGGTCCCGCCGGGGTTGTCGAAGTGGGCGATGCCCGAGTCGAGGGAGGGGAACCCGGCACGGAAGGCGGCGACGTCGAAGGCGGACACCCCCGCACTCAACCAGACGCTCAGGACGCGATGTGCACCACGGCGTCACCGGAGTTGACCAGCGGGGCCTCGGTCCGGCCGATCACGATGCCGTCGCGGTTGGAGTAGACCGCGCGCAGGGTCTTGCCGAAGGAGTCGAAGAGGGTGCCGAGCCGTTCGCCGTCGCTGACCTTCTGGCCGAGGTGCGCGTCGAGGTGCAGGATGCCCGTGCGGCGGGCGCGGACCCAGCCGCTGGAGCGGCACTCCAGGCTCGGCTCGACGGGGGGCTCGTCGACGGGTTCGGTCATCCCGAGGGCGGCCAGCACGCGGCGTACGCCGATCACGCCGGCCGAGACGGCGTAGTCGTCGAACCGCAGCGGCTCACCCGCCTCGTAGAGCAGCACCTTCGCCCCGTGCTCGCCGGCGGCGTGGCGCAGCGACCCGTCGCGGATCCCCGCGTGGAGCATCACCGGCGCGCCGAAGGCAGCGGCCAGCTCGCGGGTGCGGGGGTCGTCGAGGTCGGCGCGCACCTGCGGGAGGTTGCTGCGCCGGTCGGAGCCGGTGTGCAGGTCGATGCCCATCTCGCAGCCGGCGACGATCTCGCGCATGAAGAGGTGGGCGATCCGGCTGGCCAATGACCCGCGCGGCGAGCCGGGGAAGGAGCGGTTGAGGTCGCGGCGGTCGGGGAGGTAGCGGTCGCCGGTCATGAAGCCGAGGACGTTGACGATCGGCACCGCGACGAGGGTGCCGCGGAACGTCTTGGGGTCCAGGCCCGCCATCACCTGGCGGACCACCTCGACGCCGGCCACCTCGTCGCCGTGGATCGCGGCGTCGATCCAGACGCGGGGGCCGTCCTCGCGTCCGTGCACCACGCGCACCGGGAGGGTGACGTCGGCGCCGGTGACGAGTCGGGTGATCGGCAGCTCGAGGGCACGCACCGTGCCGGAGCGGATCCGCACGCCGCCGATGGCAAAGGACTCCCGCGCCATCAGGCGGCTCTGCGGTCGGCGGGGGTCACGACGCTCAGGGTAGTGCGCACACGGGCCCGCCCCTACCGCCTCCCGGGGGCAGGAGGGGTCGGGGCGAGCGGATCGTGGGGTCAGCTGTTCAGTGCCGAGTCGGTGGCGGAGTCGGTCGCGGAGTCGGTCGCGGGGTCGGACGTTGACCCGCTGTCGCTGTCCGTGTCGGGCTGGCCGTCGCCGTCGAAGTCGGGCGCCTGGTCGGTCGTGCCGCCCTGCCCTTGCGCGAAGTCACCGGGCGGGACGCCCATCTCGCCCATGGGGCCGCGATCACCGCCGGGCGGCTGCCGGTCGCCCCACCCGTCGGTGGTCTGGGTGGTGGCGGTGTCGGCCGAGCCGTCGTCGCCGACGGCGTACCCGGCCCCGAAGCCGGCGCCGCCGATCGCGAGGCCCACGACGACGGCGCCTGCGGCGACCGCCCTGCGGCCCGAGGGGAGCCGGCGGGGGAGGCGGTCGCGCCAGGTGCGGCGTGCGGGAGCGGTCCGGGTGTACGGCGCGGGCTCGGCCGGCGGGGTGGCGGGGGCGGGCGGGAGCTGGCTGTCGTTCATCGGGGTTCCTTCGTGTGACGTGGTGGGAGGGATCGGGTGCGTGGGGACAGGGCATCAGCCGCCCATCGGGCCGCCAGGTGCACCCATCTGGCCGCCGGCGGGTGCCTCGCCCGCGGTGACGGTCGTCGAGGTGCCCTCGACGGTGACCGTGTAGGTCTCACCGGAGGTGATGCCGGCTGCCGAGCAGACGACGGAGGCGAAGTCCTTCGCGATCGTGGACGACGCCACCTCGGCGCCGTCGCCGTCGGTGATGACCACCTCCGAGCCGGCCGCGGCGGTGGTGCCGAGGGCGGTGGCGATCCAGCCCTGGGCGGAGTCGGAGGACGGGGCGACCATCATCCCGGCGCTGCCGGTGGCGATGAGGGTGCCGCCGCTGACGTCGAGGGTGCCGTTGACGTCGAGCGCGCCGTTGCCGTCGGTGGTCGGGCCGTAGACGGTGATCTCGCCGCCGGTGATGGTGGCGCTGCCGTTGGAGTCGAGGCCGTCGCCGCTGGCCCACACCTCGAGCGTGCCGCCGTTGACGTGCAGGGCGAGCGAGTCGTCGGCCGCCATCTCGCCGCCGGGCTGGCCGTCGGTCGAGGCGCTGTCGTCGGACGAGGCCGCGTTGACGCCGTCGTCGGCGGCATGGAGCTCGACGTCGCCGTCGTCGATGACGATCAGCGAGCCCTCGAGCGCCTCGTTGGAGCCGGCCACGTCGACCGTCCCGCCGGCGATGAGGACCTGCACGCCCTTGATGCCGTCGTCCTGCGAGGTGACGGTGAGCTCCCCGCCCTCGACGAGCACGAAGCCGGAGCCGGCGTCCTCGGTGTTGTCGGACGTGAAGGTGTCACCGACGGCGTCGACGGTGACGCTGCCGTCGGTGAGGACGAGGTAGTCCTTGCCGAGGATGCCGTCGTCGACCGACGTCACGTCGATGGTGCCGCCGGTGATGACCAGGCCGTCCTTGCCGACGATGCCGTTGTTGCTGTTGCCGGTGACCGTCAGCGAACCGGTGCCGCCGATGGTCAGGTCGGCCGTCGAGCAGAGGGTGCCGGTGGGCGCGCCCTCGGTCGTGTCGGCGTAGGTCGCCGCGTCGGCGAGGGCGTTGGTGCTGCCGTCGGCGAGGACGACCACGACCGACTGCGCGTCGACGACGTCGATCGCGGCGGTGGTCTCGGAGGTGATCGTCGCGTCGTCGAGCACGAGGCGTACGACGCCGTCGCCGGCGCTGTCGACGACCACCTGCCCGGCCAGCTCACCGCTCAGGACGTAGGTGCCGGTGGCCGCGATGGTGACGGTGCGGTCCTCGACGGTGACCGCGTCGCTGTCGGCGTCGGCGCCCGAGCCGGACAGCGCGATCGCGGTGGCGTCGCCCTCGTCGTAGGAGGTGTCGCCGGTCTCGACCTCGACGTCGCCGTCGAGCACGTCCTCCACGGTGGTGCCGGAGACGGCAGACACCGCCGAGGACGTGCCGCTCGAGCCGGAGGACGTGGAGGAGCCGGTGTCGCTCGCCACGGATGCGCTGCATCCCGCGAGGAGGACGGCGGCCAGGGTCCCGGCCACGGCCTGGCGGAGGGGGAGGAGTCGCATGGGTGCTGCCTTCCGAAGTGCATCTGGTCTGGTGAGCCCGATGCTGCTCGGCCCACCTGTCGGAGCGGTGGGCTGACCATGTGCGTCTCCTGTGAGCCCCGCGCCCAGCGACAACCTCTCGGCGTCTGGCAGCGTCTCCCCAGGACCGGACCTCGATCGAAGGACACCTCATGCGACCGCTGCCCCTCGTGGCCGCCGGACTGCTCACCGCCACGCTGCTCGCCGCACCGACGGCCCAGGCGGCTGTGGAGACCTGCCAGGGACGGGCGGCCACGATCGTCGGTACGCCCGGCCAGCTCGGCGTGACCGGCACGGAGGGTCCCGACGTGGTGGTCACCAACGGCGCCGTCGGCGTCGCCACGCTGGGCGGCGACGACCTGGTCTGCGTCACCGACGTGACGGCCCCGGTCTTCGTGACGTTGCGGGCCGGCGCGGGCAATGACGTGGTGGACGCCTCCGCGTCCGCGTCGACGATCGACGCGGAGCTCGGCACCGGGTCCGACCACTACACCGCCTCGCCGGGCCGGGACTACGTGGTCCTCGGGTCCAACGACGGCGGTGGGCCGGTGGACCTGGAGGCCGACACCGTCGTCGCGACGACCGGAACGCGCCCGGGCCAGTCCGCCGACCAGTACTTCACCGGGATGCTCGACGTGCCCAACCCCGACGTGCTGCAGCTCGCCGGGGACGGGCACGTCGTGTACTGGTACGGGATCCAGGCGCCGGGCTCACGGGTGGCGCTGGGCACCTCGGCCGAGCTGCGACCCGCCCTCGGCGTCGGTGACGTGGCCATCGACGCAGCCCGGCGATCGTGGACCGAGGACGGTGCATCGGTCCTCTCCTGGACGGGCGAGGTCACGCGCTTCGAGCTGGGTCCCGGCGCGCCGCGCTCGCTGTCCCTCATCGGCAGTGACCGCGACGAGTACGCCCGCGTCTTCCTCAACCGCGGTGCCAGGACGGTCCTGCGGTTCGCCCTCGGTGGCGGCGACGACACCCTCCTCGCGCCGAACGGCCTCGGCTGGCGCGACAGCGAGTACGTCGGCGGGCCGGGCGAGGACTCGGTCGACCTGTGGGCCGGCACGCGGCTCGACCTCGACCTGCCCGAGGGCCGGCTGGAGAACCGGTTCTTCGGCGAGACCCAGCGCAGCACCTTCCGCGGCTGGGACGACGTGCGCGTCGGCGCGAGGAAGATGGACGTCCGCGGCACGAAGAAGGCAGACGAGCTCCGCTTCTACGCCTGCACCGCCACCGTCCTCGGCCGCGCTGGCAAGGACTCGCTCGAGTTCTTCCGCACGGCCGACGACGGCCACCTGCTCGACTGCGACCCGCGGAGGTCGACGATCCGGATCTACGGCGACGGCGGCAACGACACCCTCTCGGGCAGCCGTGGCAAGGACCTGCTCGTCGGCGGGCCCGGTCGCGACACGGTCGACGGCAACGCCAACCGCGACCGGTGCAGCGGCGAGAAGCTCAGGAGCTGCGAGATCAAGCTTCGCTAGGGCTACTTGCCCCAGTTCTTGCGGCGCACGGCGCGGCGCGGCCTGCCACCGGCGTACGACAGCGACGAGTCGACGAGGAAGCCGCGCTCGAGCGCCTCGCGCCCGATCAGCATCCGGAAGCCCATCTCGTCCCGGTTGCTGAGCGTCATCACGGTCGTGATCGTGCGGCCGGCGAGCGTGACGTCCAGCGAGACGGCGTACCTCTTCTCGACCTGGCCGTTGCTGGAGCGCACCTCGCGCATGTCGAGCACCGGCAGGCTGAGCTCGACGTGGTCCTCGTCGGAGCGCTGCCACGGGTGGATGGAGAAGCGCACCCGCTCGTGGCCGTCCTCCTCGAGCACCTCGAGGTCGAAGGCGTGGATCGACGACGACCGCGCGCCCGTGTCGATCTTCGCCTTCACCCACGGCACGTCGGCCTGGGGCAGCGCGACCCACTCGCGCCAGCCGACGACGACCTTCTCGGGTTCGGTCGGCTGGGGGGCGGGGTCCACGGGGCCATCTTGGCAGGTGGCGGCCTCCGGCCAGGTGGTTGGATGACGTCCCATGAAGCTCGCCATCCTGTCCCGGGCCCCGCGGTCCTACAGCACGCAGCGGCTCCGTACCGCCGCCCTGGACCGCGGCCACGACGTGAAGGTGCTCAACACCCTGCGCTTCGGCATCGACCTCACCGGTGACGAGCCCGACCTGCTGTTCCGCGGCAAGCAGCTGTCGACGTACGACGCCGTGCTGCCGCGCATCGGCAACTCGATCACCTACTTCGGCACCGCCGTCGTGCGCCAGTTCGAGCAGATGGACGTCTACACGCCCAACACGAGCTACGGCATCGCCAACAGCCGCGACAAGCTGCGCGCCACGCAGATCCTGTCGCGCCACAAGATCCCGATGCCGGCCACGACCTTCGTGCAGGACCGGGCCGACGTGATCCCGGCGATCGAGCGCGTCGGCGGGGCGCCGGTCGTGATCAAGCTGCTGGAGGGCACGCAGGGCATCGGCGTGATCCTGGCCCCGACGCTGAAGGTGGCCGAGGCGATCATCGAGACGCTGCAGAGCACCCGGCAGAACGTCCTGATCCAGCGCTTCGTCAAGGAGAGCAAGGGCCGCGACATCCGCGCCCTCGTCGTCGGTGACCGCGTGGTCGCCGCGATGCGGCGGGTCGCGCAGGGTGACGAGTTCCGCTCCAACGTGCACCGCGGCGGCAGCGTCGAGCCGGTCGAGCTCGACGAGGAGTTCGAGCGGGTCGCCGTCCGGTCCGCGCAGATCATGGGCCTGCGCGTCGCCGGCGTCGACATGCTCGAGGGTCGTCGCGGCCCGCAGGTGATGGAGGTCAACTCCTCGCCCGGGCTCGAGGGCATCGAGCGCGCGACCAAGCTCGACGTCGCCGGCGCGATCGTCGACTACATGGCCAACCAGGTGGCCTTCCCCGACATCGACGTACGCCAGCGGCTGACCGTCTCGACCGGCTACGGCGTGGCCGAGATCGTCGTGCACGCCGGCTCCGACATGGTCGGCAAGAAGCTCGGCGACTCCGGCCTCGACGAGCGCGACATCACCGTCCTGACGCTGCACCGCGGACCCCAGGTCATCCCCAACCCGCGCAACAAGACCGTGCTCGAGGGGGAGGACCGCCTCCTCTGCTTCGGCAAGCTCGAGGAGATGCGCTCGATGATCCCCGACCGCAAGCAGAAGCGCGTCCGGCGGCTGATGAAGAAGCACCTGCCGCCCGAGAGCGCGTAGCCCTCGGTCCTTCGCTGCGGGTGAGGCCGGGAGCACGTGCGCGCTCCACGATGGGTCGACTGACTCCTCGGCGATGCTCGGACGTCGCCACGGCACCGATGACGTGGTGATCGCATGGCTCCTGCTGACGACTCCGGCGGTACGCCGCGCCAGGGCATCCTCCTGGCGGCGGCGATGTTCGTCTTCGTGATCGACACGTCGTTCATGAACGTGTCGATCTCGGCCGTCGTGGAGGATCTCGACACGACCGTGAGCGGCGTCCAGTCGGCGGTGGCGATCGAGGCGCTCGTGTCCGCTGCGTTCATCCTGATCAGCAGCAAGATCGGTGACCTGTTCGGGCGGAAGCGTGCGTTCGTCCTCGGCATGCTGTTCTACGCCGTCGGGGCGCTGGCGATGGTCTTCGCGCAGGGCCTGACGGCGATCATCGTCTTCTGGGCCGTCCTCGGCGGGCTCGGCGCCTCCCTCTACCTCCCGGCGATGCAGTCGCTGATCCACGGGAACTTCGAGGGCAGGACCCGCGCCAAGGTGTTCGCCCTGGTCGGTGCGTCGGGGGCGATCGCCGCCGCGATCGGCCCCCTGGTCGGCGGCTTCGTCACGACGCTCCTGTCCTGGCGCGTCGGCTTCATGCTGGAAGCGCTGATCATCGGGGCCGTGCTCCTGGGCAGCCGCGGCATCCGGGACGTGCCGTACGCCGGCGAGCGGTCCGTCGACCTCCCCGGGGCGGCCCTCTCGGTGATCGGCATGGGCGGGCTCGTGCTGGGCGTCCTCGCCTGGCAGGAGGGCGCCGAGTCCGTCCTGCTGCTCCTCGCGATCGGGGTCATCGCGATGGCCGGTCTGGTGTCCTGGCTGGTCCACCGAAAGCGCGACGGCAAGCCCGCGCTCCTCGACCCGGGCCTCTTCTCGTCCAAGCTGTTCAGCACCGGTGTGACCCAGATCTTCCTGCAGCAGGTCGCACTGGGCGGGATGCTCATCGCGCTGCCGATCTTCCTGCAGCTCGTCTGGGGCTACAACGCTCTGCAGGCGGGGATCACGCTCGCCCCGCTGTCGCTCACGATGTTCGGCGTCGCGCTGCTCGCCGGCAAGCGAGCCGGGCGGCGGAGGGCGAGCAGCATCATCCGGGCGGGCTTCATCCTGCTCGCCGCGGCGATCGCCGGCCTCATCCTCCTCGTGCCCCGGGCGGACTCCGGGTGGCACCTGGCGCTCCCGCTCGTGCTCGCGGGCGCCGGCCTCGGACTCCTCGCCTCCCAGCTCAACAACTACGCGCTGGCTCCGCTCTCGGAGGATCGGGTCGGCGAGGCCGCGGGCGTCACCTCCGCGACCGGGTCGTTCGGCCTGTCCTTCGGCCTGGCCTTCGCCGGCGCGATCATGCTCGCCACCCTGTCGACCTCCTTCACCAACATGGCGGAGTCGAGCACCGTCCTGCCGCCGGCCGACCAGCAGCGGGTCGCGACGGTCCTCGAGGACGATGCGCAGGTGATGAGTGATGCCCAGCTCGAGGAGCTCCTCGCCGGCCAGCCCGAGAACATCCAGGACGAGGTCCTCGCCATCAACGACGACGCCCGGGACCTCGCGCTCCAGGTCGCGCTCCTCGTGGCGCTGCTTGCTTCCCTGGTCGGGGTCGCCGTGGCGTTCCGGATGATGCGGCTGCCCGATCCTTCGCCGTCGGCGACCGACGACGTGGGGCTCGGGTGAGCGACCCCGCTTGCGATTCTATTCGAACAGGCGTACGATGGTGGTAGCACGCTGGTCCGGAAAGGATCCCTCGTCTGAGGTGACGGGGATCTGGGGACCAGGACAGTCACCCATAGAACCCGTCTTGGTGTTGACGGGATGCCATACGGCTCTCGGGTGGCGCCCTGGCAACGGTGCCACCAGTCATGCCTCACCGCTCCGCCCCGGACCCGGGCGGTGTCCAGTGAGCGCGTGCAAGGAGGTGGCCCGAGTGCATCCCATCATCGGCTGTGCCACCGACGTCCAGACCGCCTTGAAGAGCGTCGCGTCGGTCGAGCCGACGTTCATGTCGGTGGGGGAGAAGCAGTCGGCGCTGGTGGCCCTGGCCGAGGCCCGCTCCCAGCTCGACGCGCTCACCGCGTCGGTGCTCGCCGCCTCCGACGACGTGGGCGAGCAGCACGGGCTGCGCGACGCCGCGGCGTGGCTGGCGGTCCGGACGCGGACAGCTCGGAGTCAGGCACGTCGCGACCTCGCGCTCGGCCGGGCGCTCGAGCAGCACGCGCACGTCGCTGAGGCGTTGACGTCGGGTGCGCTCCGTACGGAGCAGGCACGAGTCATCGTCGAGGCGGTCGACGCGCTCCCGCCGGACGTCGACCTTGATGTTGGCGGGCTCGCAGAGACCACCCTGCTGGAGCTTGCCGCCCGGCACGACGCCCGCGACCTGCGGCAGATCGGCAAGCGCATCCTGGACGTGGTGGCACCCGAGGTGGGGGAGTGCCACGAGGAGTCCGTGCTGGCGGGCGAGGAGGCGCGGGCCGCTGCTGGTGTCGAGCTCTCCATCGTCGACGACGGCGAGGGGCGCTGCCACGGCAGGTTCACCGTGCCGTCCCACGTGGGCGCAATGCTCAAGCGCCACCTCCTCGCGCTCGCCAACCCGGCCCGCCACACCGAGGCCGAGCTGCGCGACGACACCGGCGACTGGAAGCCCCTGCGCAGGCGGCTCGGCGAGGCGTTCGTCGAGTACGTCGAGCGCTACCCGGTCGACGCCACCCCGCAGACCGCAGGCGTCAACGCCACGATCGTGGTGACCATGACCCTCGAGCAGCTGATGGCCGAGCACGCCACGGCGTTGCTCGACGACGGCTCGCGCATGACAGCCGGGCAAGCGCGGCGACTGGCCTGCGAGGCCGGGATCATCCCCGCCGTGCTCGGCACCTCGTCGCAGCCGCTGGACCTGGGACGCACCGCCCGGCTCTACAGCAAGACACAGCGCATCGCCCTCGGGCTGCGCGACGGTGGGTGCACCGCGAAGGGCTGCGAGACGTCAGCGTCCGGGTGTCACGCCCACCACGACGACCCCTGGTCCCGCCTCGGCCTCACCAACCTCACCAACGGCCGGCTCCTCTGCCCCCGCCACCACCGCCTGGCCCACGACTCCCGCTACGCGATGACCATCCACGCCGACAACAGGGTCACCTTCGCCAGGCGGACGTAGGCCGGCGAGGGGCGGGGGTGGCGCACAACGCCGCCTGTCGGCGCGTGTCCGACTCACCGGATCTGCCGATGGGCGAGCGAGAAGACACCAGCCGGTGGTCACCCGTCCAGATGAAGACGGCTCTCGGTGTACTTTTGCAGCAGTAGTTTCGACCTGCTGTCCCCAGCCCCCGGCCAGCCATCCAGAGGATGGGCGTGCCCGAATGCGTGAAGTGAGTCCTGCCGAGCCGGTGGCGGACGGTCCGACATGAGTGCGATGTCGTTGTCCGAACGCATGGCTGACGTCGCGCGCGAGCTGCAAGAACAACACAGCTCGGTCTCGACGGTGCGGAGCGGCGTCGCGCTCGCCGTCCAGAACGTCGGTGGGTGTGATGCGGCGAGCGTCTCGATCGTGCACGCCAGGCGGAAGGTGGATACCCCCGCCGCCACCGACGACATGGCAGTGGTCGGAGACCGGCTGCAGTACGAGACGGGCGAGGGACCCTGCTTGTCGGCCATCTGGGAAGCGGAAACGGTGTACGTGCCCGACCTCTCCCATGACCCGCGTTGGTTGCACTGGGGTCCGCGGCTGGCTGAGACGACGGGGGTACGCAGTTCGTTCTCGGTCCGCTTGTTCACCATCAGGGACACCCTCGGCGCGCTGAACATGTACGCCACCAAGCCCGACGCCTTCAGCGACGAGGACAAGGCGGAGGCCATTGCGATCGCTGCGCACATCGCCGTCGCCGTGGCCGCTGCCCAGAACCTCGAGCACTACGAGACCGCCCTGGACTCCCGCACGATCATCGCCCAGGCGTGCGGGCTGGTCATGGAACGGTTCGACATCGACTCCACCCAGGCGTTCGCCCTCCTGACGCGCCTCTCCTCGACTCAGAACGTGAAGCTGCGCGACCTCGCTGCCGAGCTGATACTCACCCGCCGCCTGCTCACCACCTCAGCTGACCCCGAGTAGGTCACAGCACCGTCCAAGGTCTGCGCTGCGAGAGCGACCCATTACGCCGTCTGGCGTGTGGTTGCTGACGGTCATGACTTCGACTCCCAGTGCCGGCCGGCACGGCAACCGAAACCAAGGCTCACGCTTCGCCCCGAGAGGACCTACACATGGCTACCGACTACGACGCATCCCGCAAGACCGAAGATGAGCAGAAGGAAGAGAGCCTGGAGGCCCGCCGCCTCACGTCGGGTGAGCAGGACAAGACCTCAGGGAACGTGGACGAGGACGAAACGGAGTCTGCCGAGTCATACGAGCTTCCGGGTGCTGATCTCTCGCACGAGACGCTCTCGGTCGAGGTCGTGCCAAAGCAGGCGGACGAGTTCACGTGCACGTCCTGTTTCCTCGTGCAGCACGAATCTCGACGATCCTCGCCGGCTGCCGACCTCTGTGCCGACTGTGTGTAGGAAACCCAGGAGCATCCTGCTCGTCGCAAGGCGTGTCGCCAACTCCGATCGCGTCATGGCGCACGCATGGCCATGCGCGTCATACCGCCGCCTGACGGCGCAGCTCGACTATCAGCCAGTGTCATGGCGACGAGGGATCGGGGTGTGGGCACGGCCATCCGTCCGGTTCGATGCGGAGCCAGACGGAGGTGCTCCAAAGGGGGCGAACAAGGGTTGCTCGGTGATGCTTGATGGCTCGCGCCCGACAGGTGCCCGTGATCCGCGCCTCGCTGACCGGTCGTGGGTTCGGTCAGGCCAGGACCGCGGTTGCCTCTATCTCGACAAGGAAGTCGGGCGTCCAGAGGGCCTGGACGCCGATCACGGTCAGGGGAGGCATCGGGGCCGGGTAGCCCTCGAGTTCCTGCGCCCGTGAGATGCCGTCGAAGAGCGCGGTGGCCATGTCGGCGTTCCAGTTGACGATGTAGATCGTCAGGCGGGCGATGTCGTCGACGTCTCCACCGGTGCCGCGCACGCCCACCGCGACGTTCTTCAACGCTGAGTGAACCTGCTCCGCGAGGTTGTTCGAGGTCGGCTCCCCTGCAGGGGTTGCCGCAGCCTGTCCCGCGAGCAGGACGGTGCGGGTCCCGGTCGCGGTCGCGACGGGGGCGTAGTCGCTCTGCCGCAGCAGGCCTTCGGGGTGGCTGAGCTTGACGGTCATGATTCCTCGCTTCGTTGGCGGTGGCGCGACGACGATCTCGACGTCACCCACGGCACAACTTTAGCGGTGATAGATTCATTCCCCGGTTCGCTGTTGAGACCCCACGATCGACTGCAGGACGACGCAGGCGTGCTGACGACGTAGCCGTTCCTGTTCGGCTTCGGGCAGGTCAGCGAGTGGACTGTCCATCAGCAGGACAGCCAGTCCGTGAGAGGCTGCCCAGACGTGAATCGAGACGTCGTCCACCGACAGCCCGCCGGCCCCATCCCCGATGGCGTCCCGGACCGCATGCTGGAGGATCTCGAACGCCGCAAGCCCAGAGCGACCCCTGGCCGCCGCGGAGGGTTGTAGAAGCTCCTCGATCGACGAGCTCCACACCACGGCTCGGAACAGGCCCGGATGGTCCTTCGCGAAGTGCATGTAGGCCAAGCAAATCGCTGCGAGGTCGGAGTCAATCCCTTGGCGAGGACCATGAATCGCTTCGTCGAGTGCGTTTGCGAGGTCCGCAGTCGCTCTTCGACCGACTGCCAGCAACAGGTCGGCGCGATCCTTGAAGTGCCAGTACGCCGTTGCTGCCGACACGCCAGCCTCTCGCTGCACTGCGCGGACCGAAAGTGCCGCGGGTCCTGTCGCGGCTACCATCTGGTAGGCGATATCCAGAAGTCGATCGGCCACATCCGTGCGGGGGTCGGTCATGCGTTCATTGTCGACCGTTGGCGAAGCAACTGACGACAGGTTCCGCGACGCACCACCACTCGCGAGCGGGACCCTGTCCGTGGCGGCGCGTGGGAGCGGGGCCTACTCAGGATTCGGCTCGAGGTGATGCCATGACATCAGTTGCAGGAGTCTCAACAGCACGAGGCGAGGCTGACGGCAACCGCCGGATGCGACGTCGGGCGCTAGGCAACCAGTCTCGACAGGCAGCGGGCCAGAACGCCGTCAGACGGGCGCGGTGCGGCACAGACGCGTGACCCCAAGACGCGGCTGGAGCCGAGACCACGTCTGTCGTCGAGCGCACCACTTCGGAGTCGACTACCCGGGGGTGCCGCCCGAACCCACCTGCGCGCCCATCCGCCGCCTGTCGGCGCCGGTGCGACGACCGGATCTGCCGATGTGCGTACGCGGGGACTCATCCCCGAGCGCCCGTGTCAGGCTGGCGTACACGGGTTCTGAGGAGGAGGTCATCGCGGCGGCCAGGGAGCGGGCGTCCGCTCTCGCTCTGGGTAACGCCGAGCGGCTCTCGGGCCTCTTGCACGAGGACTTCAGGTGGACGACCCCGGAGCCGTGCAGTGGAGTGCACTCCGGCGACCCTCGGACTATGGGGCTCGAGGGTCGTCAGGCTGGGGGTGGAAGTACTCGTCCGCGTGATTGTCGGTGTCGTGCTTCTCGAGAGCATGCAACTGCTGAATCAGCGTCGCAACCCGGCTCGAGGGAGGAACGGGCAAGGGCCGACTGCTGGGGCGTGATGTGCTCATGTGGTCCGTCCGAATGGCAGTGATGCCGTCGGGGACCAGGACGACCAGGTACTGAACGAGTGTAGTCCGACCTACCTCGCTCCGTCCGGGACCACCACGTGGAGCGCGACTGGAGCCGCCGTCTCATGCAGCGAGCGGGTGCGCGGAGCTGCCGATAGGGCTTCCCACATCGCCGTCGAAGCGGGGCGCTCACCGTTGGCCTGCTGCGCATGACGTTCCTGGGTGCCACTGCCTCACATGACGCCGCATGTCGGCGTGGGCCTATCCGCTGAAGCCCTTGAGCAGTCTTACCCACATGTGACCCGGCTGGTGAATGTGCCGGCCATAGCGGGCCCGCGGGAAGATCCGTCCCCAAGTAGGCGGTGCGCGGCCCTATCGAAGCGAATGGCGTCGTGAGTAACCTCCGAGCGGGAAGCACGATCACGGGGCGGGAGACTCGGATGTCGCGCAGGATCGCCGTACCACTCGTATGCGCATTGGCGACAGTGTTGCTGGCGGTGCTCGCTGCGGCGCCGTCCTTCGCACTGACGGACCGGTGGGCGGCCTGGTCCCCGGTCGAGGGCACCTCGAACGCGTTCCGGCTCACCATGGCTCAGCGCTCGCCAGGGTTTCCAGCAGCGACGGTCGCCAGCGACTCCCGCTCACCCGTCCAGGTCCCATCCGGTGCGTCGGCCTTCCTGGGACCGGGTACGCCGCCGGGCGCGAAGTACGGCTCCAGCGTCGGCAATCCTTACCTCGTGCTCCGGGCACGGGCAGACACCCCCACCGGGCGGTCCACGACGACGTACACCTTCGACGCGCCGACACCGGACACCGGCTGGGCGTTCGTGCTGGGCGACCTCGACGCGGACCAGGTCGCGATGTCGGCCACCGATGCCAGCGGTGCCGCCGTCGGCGCCGCCGAGATCGACTCGTGGTTCGCGGGGACGTTCAACTACGCCGGCGGGACCGACCAACCCACGTGGAACACGGCCACCTCGACCCTCACCGGCAACGCCGCTGCCCTGGACACCGACGGTGCAGCGGGCTGGTTCGAGCCGGACATCCGGCTCACCAGCCTGACGATGACCTTCACCCGCCGTTCCGGGTTCCCCGTCTACCAGACCTGGTTCGTCAGCCGGGCCCGGCCCATCGGCGGCACGGTCGAGGACGTGTCCACGGTGGGCACGTGCCCTCCGGGCGGAATCACCCTGAGCCTGGTGTCGCCGTTCGGGGACGCCCTCGCGACGACGACGCCGGCGGCCGACGGCTCGTACTCGTTCGGCGAGCTCGCCACCCAGGCCGGGTACACCGTGCGTGCGGACGTGCCGGCCGGCTGCGTGGTGATCGGACCGGCGGAGCAGGACGTGTCCAACCGCGGCAACGACAACGACCCCGCGAGTCGCGCCGACTTCGACGTCCGCGCCATCGTCCCGCAACCCATCAGTGGCACCGTCCGCGACGACGACGGGGCCCCCGTCGCCGGCGTGACGGTGACCCTCGCCGGCCCGGGCGGACCGGCGACCACCACGACAGCCGCCGACGGCAGCTACCTGTTCGACAACAACCCCATCGGCCCCGGCTACACGGTCACCATCGCCGTTCCCGCGGGCTACACCGCGGGACCGGGCGGGACCCAGATCGGCGGCATCGCCGTCGCGAACGTCCCCGTGCCGGGGCAGGACTTCACCGTGGTGGACCTGCCTGCCGTCTCGGGCACGGTCACCGGCTCCGGCTCCGGTGTCGGCGGCGTCCAGGTGGTGCTCACCCCTGCCGGCGGCGGCACCCCGTCCACGACCGTCACCACCGGCGACGGGTCCTACGAGGTGGACGGGCTGCCCCCGGGGGACTACACCCTCGAGGTCATCCCACCCGACGGATGGACCGCCCCCGGACCGCAGGACGTCACCGTCCCGTCCGGTGGCCTGACCGGACAGGACATCGCACTGGCGCGTCCCGGGGCGCTCGGCGGCGCCGTCACCACTGACGGTGCTCCTTCGGCAGGGGTTGCCGTCGCCGTCGACGGCCCTGGCGGACCGCTGACGTTGCAGACCGACGCGGACGGGCAGTACTTCCTGGACGGCCTCCCGCCCGGGGCCTACACGATCACCATCACCGTCCCCGGCGGCACCACCGCCACCGGTCCGACAACCCGTACCGTGACCATCACCGCAGCGGGCGAGGTCCGCGGCGGCCAGGACTTCACCCTGACGACCGCGCGCGCCGAGCCGAACGGTGCCACGACCGCGCAGGACGTCAACGTCACCGTCGACGTCGTCGGCAACGACACCCCCGGCACCGGCCAGACGTTCGACGTCACCTCCGTCGTCCTCACCTCGCCGAGCGCCGCCAACGGCGGCAAGAGCCTGACCGTGCCGGGCGAGGGCGTCTACACGATCGACCCCGTGACGGGTGCGGTCACGTTCGACCCGGAGCCCGGCTTCAGCGGACAAGCCACCCCGGTCGCCTACCAGGTGAGCGACACCAACGGGAGCACCGTCCGGTCCACGGTGACGATCACCGTGACCGTGACCGCGGCCGTTCCGCCCGTGCCCCCCGTGCCGCCCGGCGCGCCCGTCCCTCCCGTCCCGGATGACGACGACGTCGACCTCGTCCTCGACAAGCGTGCCGTCAGCGGCACGCAGGCCAGGGTGGGCGGGACCGTGCGCTACAAGCTCACGGTGCGCAACAAGGGGACGGACGCCGCTTCGCGCGCGATCACGCTGATCGACCGGCTGCCCGCCGGACTCGAGCTGGTGGCCGCCAGGAGCAATGGCTGGGCGTGCGCGACCCGCAAGGCAGCGGACACCGTCAGCTGCGTGCTGAGGAAGGACATCAGCGCCGGCAGGAAGGCGGCTCCGGTGTTCGTCGTCACGCAGCCGACCACGGCCGCGACCGGCCGCGTGGCGAACGTCGCCAGGGTCCGCGTCGCCGGGGAGTCCGTCCGGACCAACAACACGGCCACGGCCGTCGTCACCGTGGTCCCGGCGCAGCTGCCCGCGACCGGTTTCCGTCGCCTCACGTGGCCGTGACGGGCGTGGCACCCGCAGGACCGCTCCACGGCTGTCGCGCCGCCCTCGCCCGCGGCGCCGTGCTGGGAGTCGCGCTTGCGGCGGCCTCCGCCCCGTGGATCGAGCCCGCCCAGGCGGAGGCGAGCGGCGCGCGGCCGGCCTGCACCGCGGTCGATCACCCCTTCCGACCGAGCACGCTCGCCATCGACGGCGTGCTCGCCCCGACCGCGGTCATCGGTCGCGGACAGGACCGGCACGGCGTGCCGAAGCCCCCGCCGCTCACCGAGCGGGGCAGGTGGCAGCTCGCCTGGGACACGGCATCGGGCGTGCGCCCCGGCGGCACCGCCGGCGTCGTACGCCTCACCGCCCACACCTATCCCCGACACCGTCCCTCCGACCGGGGGCGCGACGGAGCACCGGCGCTGGGCAACCTGCTGCTGGCCCGCCTGCGCATCGGCGCCCGGCTGGACGTCACCGGCGCGCATGGCGAACGGCTCTGCTACCTCGTCACCCGGCGCCAGCAGGTCCGCGCCACCGCCTCCCTGTCGGGCTACTACGACACGACCGGCGCTCCCCGGCTGGCCATCCTCGTCTGCTCAGGCACCCGGCGCGGTCCGGGCGACTGGACCCACCGCACCATCTGGTGGGCACAGCCCACTCGAGACAGCTCGTGAGACCGAGGTTCCCTGCCCGCCAGCCGTTCCGTCCGACTGAGGGACCTGCCCCGCCGCTCCCCGAGTCTCAGCCGCCCGTGCGCCCCTCAGCCGTCCTCGGCTTCGAAAAGCGCCTGGCGCTGTCGCACGGCGTCCATCGCAGCGAGGAACTTGTCGTCGTACTCGGGATCGTCCGAACGGATCGACGTGATCACGTGCTCGTCGATCACCCGCGTGTCCCCCTCGCGAACCTTCTGCAGCACGACGCGTGTCTCCCCCTTGGCCTCGTAGTGCGCGACACGCCAGGTGCCCGCGGGCGAGACCTGAGGGCCCTGGCTCGCGGGGCGCAGGAGGAGCGACGCCAGCCAGAACACCACCAGTCCCACCACGCCGATCACGAGGGCGGCCTCGAGCATGACCATCTGTCGATTGTGCGGGCTCGAGGACGGCATCGCCAAGGGACGCGGAACGCGCGACACTGGTAGGTCACGCACGTCCGGGACGGAGGGTCGATGGAACCGAGAGCGACGACATCAGACGACGACCTCCTGGAGGAGCTCCGGCGACACCGCGCGGAGCTCCGCGAGTCGATGAGCGCGCTGGAGGATGCGCTGGCCGCGCCGGCCGTCGGCGACCGAGATCGCTGGGCCCAACGCGTCCATGTGGCCGCGGTGGAGCTCGCCGGCGACCTCCGGCAGCACGTCGACATCACGGAGGCTCCCGACGGTCTGCACCGCGAGATCCTCACGGCCTCACCGCGGTTGTCCGGAGCCGTCGCCACCCTCACTCGCGAGCACGTGCTGATCCGCGGTCAGCTCGACAGCCTCCTGGCCCGAGTCGGGCCGGTGGACGTCTTCACTGACGTCGACAGGGTCCGCGACCTGGGTACGGCGCTCCTGGGCAGGCTCGTCCGACACCGCCAACGAGGCTCCGACCTCGTCTACGAGGCATACGAGTTCGACATCGGGGGCGAGAACTGACCGGCGGCCCCGTGCTGGACCGGCACCGGTGCCCCGCCCGCACTGCCATAACGTTGCGGGCATGAAGGCTCTGGTTCTCGAAAACATCCACCCGACGGCAGTGGATGTCCTGAGGTCCCGTGGCTACGAGGTCGAGCTGCGCACCGGAGCGTTGCGCGAGGACGAGCTGATCGAGTCGCTCGACGGCGTCCAGCTGCTGGGGATCCGGTCCAACACGACGGTGACCGAGCGGGTCCTGGCGGCGGCTCCCGGCCTGGAGGCGATCGGCTGCTTCTGCATCGGCACCAACCAGGTCGACCTGGGCGCGGCCGCGGAGCGGGGCGTCGGGGTGTTCAACGCGCCGTACTCCAACACGCGAAGCGTCGTCGAGCTGGTGATCGGCGAGATCATCGCGCTGGCACGGAGGCTGCCGGAGAAGACCCAGCGGATGCACGACGGCGTGTGGGACAAGTCAGCGCGCGGGAGCCACGAGGTGCGCGGGCGGACGCTCGGGATCGTGGGATACGGCAACATCGGCACCCAGCTGTCGAACGTCGCCGAGGCGCTCGGGATGCGGGTGGTCTTCTACGACAAGGCGGACCGTCCGGCCCACGGCAACGCCCGTCGCATGGCGTCGCTCGGCGAGCTGCTCGAGACCGCCGACGTGGTCAGCCTCCACGTCGACGGCCGGCCGGGCAATGCGGGCCTCTTCGGTGCCGCCGAGTTCGCGGCCATGAAGCCACGTGCCCTGTTCATCAACGCCTCGCGCGGCATGGTGGTCGACTACGACTCGCTGCGCAGCCATGTCCTGTCCGGGCACGTCGCGGGCGCGGCCGTCGACGTGTTCCCGGTCGAGCCGAAGGCCCAGGGCGACGAGTTCGTGTCCGTGCTGCGGGGCCTCGACAACGTCATCCTGACGCCCCACGTCGGTGGATCGACCCAGGAGGCGCAGGAGGAGATCGGCCGGTTCGTCGCGGAGAAGCTCGCCGGTTACACCCTCCAGGGGAGCACGGCGTTGTCGGTCAACCTCCCGCAGGTCCTCACGCCCACGCTGACCGGTGAGCACCGGCTGGGCTTCCTCCACCACAACGTCCCCGGTGTGCTCGCCAACCTCAACGCGGTCTTCGCGGAGGCCGGCGACAACGTGATCGGCCAGCACCTGTCGACCCGGGACCACCTCGGCTACGTGGTCACCGACGCGTCGGAGCCCCTGTCCGAAACGGCCGTCGAGGAGCTGCGGCGCTCGGAGCACTGCGTGTGGGTACGCACCTGGTGACGCCACCTCTCGGCTCGTTCCCCGCGCCACCCGCAGGGCGCTGACCCGCACCACCCGATCCCGCCGGACGGGCCTCATCCCGACCGGGTGAAGCGGTGTCGGGGTGGGACGCCCACAGTGAGTGGCAGCGCATCCAGGTCGGGCGTGCGACGTCCGTCAACCAAGGCACGATCGGGGAGGCGCCCCCTTTGTCCGAGGCAACGTTCGCCGTCCTCCTGCTCCTGGTCCTGGCGTGGGCGGTCTCCTCGCGCCTGCTGGCCCGCTCCAACATCACCGGCGCCATCGTCTTCGCCGTCGCCGGGTACGTCCTCGCCAACCCGACCTGGGGCCCGCTCGTCGTGGACGTCGAGACGCCCGTCATCCACCTGGTGGCCGAGCTGACCCTGGCGCTCCTGCTGTTCTCGGACGCTGCGCGGGTGAACGTGTCCCAGCTGCGGCGGGACATCGCCTTCCCGGCCCGGCTGCTGGGGATCGGCCTCCCTCTCTCGATCGTCCTCGGCTCGCTCCTGGCGGCCGCCATGTTCGACGACCTCTCCTGGGCGATCGCCGGCTTCGTCGGGGCGACGCTGGCCCCCACGGACGCCGCCCTCAGCGCGCAGGTCATCAACGACGAACGGATTCCGCTGCGGTTGCGTCGAGCGCTGAACGTGGAGAGCGGGCTGAACGACGGCATCGCCACCCCGATCGTCGTCTTCATGCTCGCGCTGGCGGCGAGCCAGCTCGGGACGACCGGACACGGTGAGTCCGGCTCGGGCGGCGCGCTCGTCGATCTCGCGGTGGGCGTCGTGGTCGGCGTCGTGGTCGGGCTCGGGAGCGCCCGGATGATCGCGGCGGGCTCGAGACGGCAGTGGATCATCCCCGGGGGGCGGCGGGTGGCGACGCTGGCAGCGGCCCTCGCGAGCTTCGCCCTCGCCGTGGCCCTGGACGGCAACGGCTTCATCGCCGCGTTCGTCGCCGGCATCGCGTTCGGGGCCGGGCTCCCCGACGACGTCGCCGACGTGGAGGAGGTCGGCGAGCTGCCCGAGCTGCTCGGCGAGGTCATGGCCCTGGCCGTCTGGTTCCTCTTCGGTGCGGCCCTGGTGCCGGTCGCGCTCGACCACGCCTCCTGGTCGACGCTCGCCTACGCGCTCCTCAGCCTGACGGTGGTCCGGATGGTCCCGGTCGCCCTCGCGCTGGTGGGCACGGGACTGGACGCCCTCACCGTCGCGTTCGTGGGGTGGTTCGGACCGAGGGGCCTCGCGTCCGTCGTGTTCGCGCTCCTGGCCGTCGAGGAGCTCGGTGAGATCCCGGTGGTGGGCCAGGCCATCGCGATCGTCGCCCTCACCGTGCTGCTGAGCGTGGTGGCGCACGGAGTCTCTGCCGGGCCCCTCGGACGTCGCTACGTCCGGGCGGAGTCCGAGGACGACCCGGCCGAGGCACCTCGGTCACGACGACTGGGATGGCACGACAGCCGCGGCGACGCCTGACTCGCGCACCAGCGCGGGGTCGCTCAGATGCGACGCCGACGGCGACCCGGTGTCACTGCGGCAGCCACGACTGCCGTCTTCGCCACGGGTGACGGACCGGGACTCACGGCCTTCGCCACCACCGCGGTCTTCGCGACAGGGTGGCCGATGACACCGACGCGCCCCACGCGAGCTGCTCTGAGAGGCATGTCAGTCTCCTTCGATCTCGTCGTTGTCGTCTGCGTCGATCGACGCGATGATCGCCTGGATCGGGATCCGTCCATCCGCGATGAGCTGCCCCCCGGCACGGCGCGCCGCGGAGGCGAACGGCGCCGCCCATCGCCTCGATGGAGCCGTCGGCGTCCTTGGTGAGGATCAGGACGTCGATGACCCGGATCGCGCCGGCCTCGCTCAGGGCGACGAGCTCCGTCGCCATCTCACCGGTGAAGCTGCTCTGTCCCGCGGGAAACTCGACGACGAGGTAGTCGAAGGGGGCCTCACCCTGCTCGGGTGACGCAGGTGCCCTCACCCCGGCGGGGTGATCCGGACCCGCGCGAGGTGGAGTTGGGTCGAGGGCCTTGGGGAGCGCGCCGGGAGTGCACTCCCGTCCCAGGCGAAGGACGACCATGAGCCCCGACAACCACGCCCGCGGCATGCTGCCGATCCCTGACCGTCCGGCCCCGGGCCTGACGACGTACGACGCCAAGGACCCGGACACCGCCTACCCGCCCATCGAGCCGTTGCAGCCACCCGACGGTGCGCCGAACGTCCTGGTCGTGCTCCTCGACGACGTGGGCTTCGGAGCGTCGAGCGCCTTCGGCGGGCCCTGTCGGACGCCGAGGGCCGAGGAGCTGGCCGCAGGGGGCCTCCGGTTCAACCGGTTCCACACGACGGCCCTGTGTGCACCGACCAGACAGGCTCTGCTGACCGGTCGGAACCACCATTCGGCGGGCATGGGCAACATCACCGAAACCGCCACCTCCGCCCCCGGCAGCAGCTCGGTGCTGCCCAACACCAAGGCCCCGCTGGCCACCACCCTCAAGCTCAACGGGTACTCCACGGCGCAGTTCGGCAAGTGCCACGAGGTGCCGGTCTGGCAGTCGTCCCCCATGGGTCCGTTCGACGCCTGGCCCTCGGGCGGCGGTGGGTTCGAGACGTTCTACGGCTTCATCGGAGGCGAGAACAACCAGTGGGACCCGGCGCTCTACAGCGGCACGACGCCCGTCGAGCCGCCGGCGACCGCCGAGGAGGGCTATCACCTGACCGAGGACCTGGCCGACCACGCGGTGAGCTGGGTGCGCCAGCAGAAGGCGTTGATGCCGGGCAAGCCCTTCTTCATCTACTTCGCACCCGGGGCGACCCACGCCCCCCACCACGTGCCCAAGGAGTGGGCCGACAAGTACGCCGGCGAGTTCGACGACGGCTGGGACGTGCAGCGCGAGCGCACCTTCGCCCGGCAGAAGGAGCTGGGGGTGATCCCCCCTGACGCCGAGCTCACTGCCCGACACGACGAGATCACCGCGTGGGACGACATGCCCGAGGAGCTCAAGCCGGTGCTGGCCCGCCAGATGGAGGTCTACGCCGGCTTCCTGGAGCACACCGACCACCACGTCGGCCGGCTGATCGATGCGATCGACGAGCTCGGGGTCCTCGACAACACGATCATCTACTACATCATCGGCGACAACGGTGCCTCCGCCGAGGGCACCATGAACGGCGCCTTCAACGAGATGGCGAACTTCAACGGGATGGCCGCGCTCGAGACGCCCGAGTTCATGGTCAGCAAGATGGACGGCTTCGGCGGGCCGGAGTCCTACAACCACTACTCGGTCGGCTGGGCCTGGGCGATGAACTCCCCCCTCCAGTGGACCAAGCAGGTCGCCTCGCACTGGGGCGGTACCCGCAACGGCACGATCGTCCACTGGCCCGGGGGCATCGACGAGCGCGGAGGACTACGTTCGCAGTTCACCCACGTGACCGACCTGGCACCGACCATCCTCGAGGCCGCCGGCCTGCCGGAGCCCACGATGGTCAACGGCGTGCTCCAGGCCCCCATCGAAGGCACGTCGATGCTCTACGCCTTCAACGACAAGGACGCCCCGGAACGCCATGACCTCCAGTACTTCGAGATGTTCGGCAACCGCGGCATCTACCACAAGGGATGGAGCGCCGTCACCAAGCACCGCACCCCGTGGGTGATGGTCGGCGGGAAGATTCCCGCGTTCGACGACGACGTCTGGGAGCTGTACGACGGCGCCAGCGATTTCAGCCAGGCGCACGACCTGGCTGCCGAGAACCCCGAGATGCTCGCCAAGCTGCAACGGCTCTGGCTCATCGAGGCCGTCAAGTACAACGTGCTACCCCTGGACGACCGCGTCGCCGAACGGCTGGATCCAGAGCTGGCGGGACGGCCGACCCTGATCCGCGGGAGCTCCCAGCTCTTCTACCCCGGCATGGGGCGGCTCTCGGAGAACAGCGTGGTGAGCATCAAGAACAGGTCCTTCTCCGTCACCGCCGAGGTCGACGTCCCGGCCGGTGGGGCCCACGGCGTGCTCATCGCCCAGGGCGGCCGGTTCGGCGGGTGGTCGTTCTACCTCCACGACGGCAGACCGAAGTTCGTCTACAACGTCCTCGGCATCCACGAGTTCCCCGTCGGAGCGGAGTCAGCCGTCCCCGAGGGCAACCACCAGGTGCGGATGGAGTTCGCCTACGACGGCGAGGGGTTGGCCAAGGGAGGCGACGTCACCCTCTACGTCGACGGGGACGAGGTGGGCCGCGGTCGGGTGCAGATGACCCAGCCGATGGTCTTCTCGGCCGACGAGACCACCGACATCGGCTACGAGTCCGGCACCACCGTCACCTCGGACTACACGCAGGCGAGCAGCCGCTTCACCGGGAAGATCTCCTGGGTGCAGATCGACGTCGGCAGCGACGACAACGACCACTTCATCGACCCGGAGGAGCGCCTGCGCATCGCGATGGCGAGGCAGTAGGACGGTCCCTCGGCTCAGTCGCGCGCTCGCGTGTGCCAGAGCCACGCGATCCCCACGAACGGCAGCACCAGCGGCAGCCACCCGTAGCCGGCGCCGTAGTCCGACCACACCGTGGCGTCGGGGAACAGCTCCGGGTCGAGCACGGTCAGGGTGCCGACGGTGAGCACGCCGACGAGCTCGAAGCCGACGGCCGCCCACGCCAGCCGGCGTGGGTTCGGCCCGACCTCGGCGAGGCCGAGGGTGGCGGCGACGTACACCAGCGCGGCGACGGCCGAGAGGGCGTACGCCAGCGGTGCCTCGCCGGCCTTGGTGGCCAGCTGCACGAGCGAGCGGGCGGTCGCGGCGAGGGCGAAGACGCCGTACACCGCGACGAGGGCGCGGCCGAGGCCCGACGAGGTGGAGGCGGCGGCGCGGCTCACGACGGCCACACCTGCATGACGCGTACGACGACGAAGGCCTGCGCCAGGCCGGCGACCATCAGCACCGCTGTGGCGCCGCGGCTGCGCTCGGCCAGCGACCAGACGAACCCGATCGGCAGCAGCACGAGCCCGGCGACCAGGTAGCCGAACAGGGTCACGAGCCGGCCACCGGACAGGTCCACGCCGCCGACCTGGACCGCGGCGACGACGAGCAGGACCAGCGTGAGCGCCTCGATCACGGCGGCGAAGCCGAGCAGTCCCCAGTCGGGCGTGCGGTCGAGCACGACGTAGACCAGCACCACCGCCGCGAAGAGCAGCGAGGCGACGAGCAGCACGAGGGGCAGGGGTCCGTCCACGAGGGTCGATTGTCGCAGGGTCGTCCTCACAGATCCGTCACAGCATCTCGGCAGTCCCTCGACAGGTGAGCCGGACAACATCGGGGCACCCGAACCGCTGACGAAGGATCTCGATGAACCCCACCTACCTCCTCGCCGCTGTCGACATCGTCGCCGTGCTGGTGCTCGCCCTCGCCGTCTACTACCCGCGCCACCGCCGCGCTGACCTGGTCACCGCGTTCGTCGCGGTCAACGTCGGCGTGCTGTCGGTGACGATCGTGCTGGCGAGCAGCGCCGCGACGGTCGGCCTCGGGCTGGGGCTGTTCGGCGTCCTCTCCATCATCCGGCTGCGCTCCGACGAGCTCGGCCAGCACGAGATCGCCTACTACTTCGCCGCCCTCGCCATCGGCCTGCTCGGCGGGCTCGGCACCGGCGACGTGGCCCTCTCGGCCTCCCTCATGGTCGGCCTCGTCCTCGTCCTCGCCCTCGCCGACAGCCGCCTGCTGCACGCCACCGGGCTGCGGCAGGTCGTCGTGCTCGACCGCGCGGTCACCGACGAGCGCGACCTCGTCGTCCGTCTCGAGATGCTCCTCGACGCCCGCGTCACCCGGGTCACGCCGATCCGGGTGGACCTCGTCGACGACACCACCACCGTCGAGGTGCACTACGCCGCCGCGCCCCGCCCGGCCATGCCGCGCGCCGAGCGCCACGACGTACCGGCCGTCACCCGATGAAGGGCGTCGACCACCTCCCCGCGGTCTCGCTCGCCGAGCTCAACGACCGCGCGGAGCTGCTGAGCAGGACCGACAGGAAATACGTCGTCGCCGCCGCCGAGCTCGACGCCGTCGTCACGTGCGTCCCGGGGCTGCGGGTGCTCGAGGTCGACGGCCGCCGCAGCTCGCGCTACGAGTCGACGTACCTCGACACCGTCGACCTCGACAGCTGGACCGGAGCCGCCACCCGTCGACGGCACCGCTGGAAGGTCCGCAGCCGCGTCTACGCCGACACCGGCGAGCGCTGGCTCGAGGTCAAGACGCGCGGCCTGCGGGGCACCATCGTCAAGGAGCGGGTGCGGCACGACGGGCCGGACGTCTCCCGTCACGCCGACGCGTGGGTACGCGATCGGCTCGGCGCCGCGCGCGTCCACGACGTCGACCCGTCCGGTCTGGTCGCAACGCTGCACACCAGCTACCGGCGTACGACGCTCCTCCTCCCCGGCGGGGCAGGCCGGGCCACGATCGACCGCGACCTGCGCTGGGTGTCCGGCCACGGCACCGCCGAGGTCGGCGACGTGCTGGTCGTCGAGACCAAGGCGGGCACCCCGCGCCCCGGCCCGCTGGACCGTCGCCTGTGGGAGCTCGGCCACCGGCCGGTCCGGATCTCGAAGTACGGCACCGGGCTGGCCCTGCTCACCCCCGACCTCCCCGGCAACCGCTGGCACCGCGTCACCAGCCGCCACCTCGCCGGCCACCTCACCATCCGCGAAGGAGCCCTCGCATGAACCCCCGCGTACGCCGTCGGCTGGCGGTCACCACCATTGCCGCGTCCCTCGCGCTCGGCGGCTGCGCCTTCGACGACACCGAGGAGCGGGCCGCCGCCGCCACCGCCACTCGCGACGTCGCCGACGGCACCGGCGTCTGGGACGCGACCCAGCTCCACGAGATCGAGGTCGAGGTCGACGAGGACGCCGTCGCCGCGATGATCGACACCTACCAGGAGACCGACGAGAAGGAGTGGCTCGAGGCGACCGTCACCATCGACGGGGAGGCCTTCGACCGCGCAGGCATCCGGCTGAAGGGCAACTCGTCGCTGCGCAGCGTCACTGACGACTCCGAGGCAGGCGACCTGCCGTGGCTGGTCCGGCTCGACGAGTTCGTCGACGACCAGTCGGTCGACGGTTGGAGCGAGCTCATCGTGCGCTCCAACAGCTCGGCGACCGCCCTCAACGAGGCCGTCGCGCTCGACCTGCTCGCCGAGGCCGGCCTGGCGAGCGAGCACGCGGTCGCGTCGTCGTTCAGCGTCAACGGCAGGGACGCCCGGTTGCGGCTGGTCGTGCAGAACCTCGACGAGAAGTGGGAGGCGGAGAACTTCACCAACGACGGCCTGCTCTACAAGTCCGAGGCCGAGGGGGACTGGTCGTGGCGCGGCGACGATCCCGACGCCTACACCGACGTCTTCGACCAGGAGACCGGCGACGAGGACCTGACCCCGCTCGTCGACCTCCTCGACTTCCTCAACAACAGCAGTGACGAGGACTTCGCCGCCGGGCTGCCCGAGCGGCTCGACGTGCAGGCGTTCGCCCGCTACCTCGCCTTCGAGGAGGTCGTCGACAACTTCGACGACATCGACGGCCCCGGCAACAACTCGTACCTGCGCTGGGACGCCGAGTCCGGCGCCTTCACCGTCGTGGCGTGGGACCACAACCTCGCCTTCGGTGGGTCGCCGGGCGATGGCGGCTTCTCGGGCCAGGACGGGGAGCGGCCCGAGCGGCCCGAGGGCATGCCCACCGACCTGCCGTCGGGGATGCCGACCGACCTGCCGACCGACCGGCCCGAGGGCGGCCCCCGGGGGCGGGAGAACGTGCTCGTCGAGCGGTTCACCGCGGTGGACGAGTGGGCCGACCTCGTCGAGCAGGCGAAGACCGACCTGACCGAGGAGCTGTACGCCAGCGGCTACGCCGAGGAGGTCCTCGACCGCTGGGTGGAGGTCCTCACCGAGCAGGCCGGCGACCTCGTCGACGCCGACACCGTCCAGCAGGAGGCCGACGCGATCCGGGAGAAGGTCGCCGGCTGACCGCGAGGGCGGGCGGGTCTCGTGACGGCCGCTGCGCGACCCCCTCGACCAGCGGGGTCAGGGGGCCTTCGGGAGCTCCTTCATCGCGTGGTCGGCGATCTTCTTCATCATGTAGCCGTCGAGCCCGCCGCCGATGAACCCACCGGCGAGCGGGATGCCGCGGCCGAGACCGGCGAGCCCCTTCTCGCTGACGCCGCGCATCAGCCGGAAGCCGACCGCCTTGTTGACCATCATCAGCGCCGCGGGCGGCAGGCCGCCGAGGGCGTACGTCGTCGCGCGACCGCTGACGCTCGACATGCCGACCTTCTTGAGCACCTCGTCGGACTCCGCGCCGACGAGCACCAGCAGGATCGCGCTGCGGATCCGCGGGTCGTCGACGTCGTAGCCGCGCAGCACCGCGACGGTGCCGACCATCCGGGTGGCCTGGAGGTAGAACTCCGCGACGTTGACCGGCAGCGCGACCGGCATCGTGACGTAGCCGCCGACGCCCGTGACGAAGCCGCCGATGCCGCCGGTGACGGTGGTGCGCCGGGCCACCGCGGCGATCGCCTTCTCGTGGTCGCCGCCGGCCTTGCGCAGCGCCTCGTTCGCCACCTCGCGGACGGAGTCCAGCGGGCCTCGTCCGTCGAGGCCGACGTCGAGGAGCATCGTGACCATCCGGTCGATGGCGCCGGGGTCGTGGTGCGGCTGCTTCGACGCCTCGAGAGCGGACTGGGTGGTGGCTGCCTCGGAGCGGCCGCGGGTGACGAGGTCCTTGAGTCCCATGGCGCAAACACTACGAACACAACGGTGAGACGGGCGTCACACCCTCCTAGCGTCGGGGACCGGACGCACTCGGTCGTCCGTCCCCCCATCCCGGAGGCTCGTCATGCCCCACCGTTCTCCTCTTGCTCGCGTCGTCACCGCGGCCGGCTCGGCCCTGCTGGCCGGCGCCCTGCTCGCGCCCGTCCCCGCGTCGGCCGCCACCGGACCGACGCCGTCGGCCTGCCCGGCCGGGGTCGCCGACGTCGCCGACTGCTGGACCGGCCAGGACGACAACGGCGCCTACTACGCGATGGCGGTCCCGCACGACTGGAACGGCGACCTCGTCGTCCACGCCCACGGCGGCCCCGACCTCGGCGACGCGTCCGACCCGGCCCGCAGCGTCGAGGACCTGGACCGCTGGGCGGTGATGGCGCGCGAGGGCTACGCGTGGGTCGGCTCGGCCTACCGTCGCGGCGGCTACGGCACCCGGATGGCCGTCGCCGACACCGAGAGCGCCCGCCAGGTCTTCGAGGAGACGTTCGGCGTGCCCGGCACGACGCTCGCGCACGGCCAGTCGTGGGGCGGCGACGTCGCCGCCAAGCTCGTCGAGGTGCACCCGACGTCGTACGACGGCGTGCTGCTCACCAACGGCGTGCTGGCCGGCGCCTCCCGCGGCTACGACTACCGCGTCGACCTGCGCGTGGTCTACCAGTACTACTGCGGCAACCACCCGCGCCCGACCGAGCCGCAGTACCCGCTCTGGATGGGGCTGCGCGAGGACTCGACGATGACGTCTGCCGGTCTCCGCTCGCGCCTGCAGGAGTGCACCGGCTACCAGTCGGCCCCGGCCGAGCGCACGTCGCTGCAGCAGCGCAACCTCGACGACATCCTCGCCGTCACCAAGGTGCCCGAGCGCACGCTCGAGTCGCACCTGCGCTTCGCCACCTTCACCTTCCGCGACATCGTCCACCACCGGCTCGACGGCCGGAACCCGTTCAGCAACAGGGGCGTGCACTACTCCGGCAGCCACGACGACACGGCGCTCAACAAGGGCGTGGAGCGGTTCTCCGCCGACCCGGACGCCAGGCGCGACCTCACCTGGGACAGCGACCTCACCGGCGCAGTCACCATCCCGACCGTGACCCTCCACGCGATCGACGACCCGACCGCGTTCGTCGAGCACGAGTCGGCCTACCGCGCGACCCGGGAGGGCGCCGGCACCGCCGACACGTTGGTGCAGGTCTTCAGCCGCGAGTCCGAGCACAGCTCGCTGAGCAACAGCGGGTACGCCGCCGTGATCGACGCGCTGGACACGTGGGTCGACACCGGCGTGAGGCCGACTCCCGCCGGCGTCGCGGCCTCGTGCGCTGGCAACGACTCGACGTACGGCAGCGGCTGCTTCCTCGACCCGACCTTCGAGCCGGCGTCGTACGACAGCCGCGTCGAGGCGCGCCCGGGCGGCCACCGCTGGCCGACGATGAGCGCCGCGCAGGAGCGGGCCTGGTCGCGGACCCCGGGCATCGGGATCGAGCCGTGACCCGTGGCTGAGCGGGTGAGGGGCGTCACGACCGCACCTACGATGTGCCGGTGCTGACGCCACCTCGCCACGAGCAGTCCGTGGCGCGCCAGGTGCTGGTCCTGCAGCTGATCGTGGTGCTGGTCCTGGTCGTCACGGCGCTCGGCCTCGCGACCTACGACGCGCGCAACGACATCAGGTCCAGCGCCCGCGACGAGGCGGTGTCGGTCGCGAGGGCGGTGGCGCGCTCGCCGGTGGTCCGCGAGGCGATGGCGACCAGCGAACCGACCGCGCTGCTCCAGCCGTACGCCGAGGCGGTGCGCGTCGACACCGGCGTCGACTTCGTCGTCGTGATGGATCGCGACCGCACGCGGTGGTCGCACCCCAGCCAGGAGCAGCTCGGCAAGGCCTTCATCGGCAACCTCGGCGGGGCGCCCGACGGCGAGGTCTACACCGAGGAGTACGTCGGCACGCTGGGCCCGTCGATCCGGGCGATCGTGCCGGTCTTCGGGCAGAGCTCGGCGTCCGCCACCAGCAACGGCGCGCCCGTGGTGGCGCTCGTCGCGGTCGGGATCACGCTGACCCAGCTCGACGACCTGCTCGTGGACGAGTTCACCGACATCGTCGTCGCCGCGGTCGTCGTCCTCATCGTCGGGATCGTCGGTGCATGGCTGATCGCGCAGCGGCTGCGGCGCCAGACCCACGGCATGGGCGAGCGCGAGATCACCCGGATGTACGAGTACTACAGCGCGGTCCTGCACGCCGTCCGCGAGGGCCTGCTGCTCATCGACCTCGACGGGCGGGTCCAGCTCGTCAACGACGAGGCGCGCCGGCTGCTCGGCCTGCCCGGCGACGTGGTCGGTCGCTCGCTCGACGACCTCGGCCTGCCGCCGGCGCTCGTCGAGGCGGCGTCCGGTGAGCGCGGTGCCGACGAGGTCTACGTGACCGGCGACCACGTCCTGGTCGCCAGCTCCAGTGCCGCCTTCTGGGACGGCAAGGAGGTCGGCGCGGTGGTCACCCTGCGCGACCACACCGAGCTGCAGGCCGTCACCGGCGAGCTCGACATCGTCCGCGGCCTCACCGAGTCGCTGCGGGCGCAGACCCACGAGGCCGCCAACCGGCTGCACACCGTGGTCTCCCTCATCGAGATCGGGCGCACCGAGGAGGCGATCGACTTCGTCACCGACGAGCTGAAGGTCGCCCAGATGCTGACCGACCGCGTCGTCGGTGCGGTGGGCGACCCGGTCGTCGCGGCGCTGCTGCTCGGCAAGTCCGCGGAGGCCGCGGAGCGCGGCATCTCGCTCACCGTCACCGGCGAGCTCCCGTCGTCGTTCGCCGTCGGCTCCCCGCGCGACCTCGTCACCGTCCTCGGCAACCTCGTCGACAACGCGATCGACGCCGTCGCCGGCACCGCCGATCGCCGCATCGTGGTGCACCTCGAGGGCTCGCCCGGCCATGCGCGTCTCGTCGTCGGCGACAGCGGACCCGGGCTCACCCCCGAGGAGGCCGCCCACGCCCTCGAGCGTGGCTGGACCTCGAAGGCCGACGCCGGGGACGCGCACGGTGTGGGCCTCGCCCTCGTCTCGCAGGTCGCCCGGCGTCTCGGCGGCGGGGTGCGGATCGGGCGGTCCGAGCTCGGCGGCGCCGAGATGGTCGTCGTACTGGGTCGGGCGCCCGAGTCGGTGCGCACCGAGGTGCCGGAATGAGCGTCCGGGTCCTGGTCGTCGAGGACGAGCCGCTCGTCGCGGAGGCGCACGCGGAGTACACCCGCCGCGTCGCGGGCTTCGACGTCGTCGGCGTCGCCAACTCAGCGACCGAGGCCGCCCGGATGCTCGGCGACCGCGAGGTCGACCTGGTGCTGCTCGACATGTACCTCCCAGACGGCCACGGTCTCGGGCTGCTCCGCAACCTGCGCGCCGGCGGCACCATGTGCGACGTCATCGCGGTCACCTCGGCGCGCGACGCCGAGATGGTGCGCCGCGCGGTCGCCCACGGGGTCGTGCTCTACCTGATCAAGCCGTTCACGTTCCCGATGTTCCGCGCCAAGCTGGAGCAGTACGCCGACTACCGCCGGCAGCTCGGCGACGCCCCCGAGCAGGTGATGCAGGACGAGGTCGACCGGATGCTCGGCTCGCTGCGCGTCGCCACCTCCGACGGCGCCCTCCCCAAGGGGCTCACCGCGGAGCGGCTGCACGAGGCGATGGACCACCTCCGTACACCGCCCTGCGTGCTGTCCGCGCGTGAGCTCGGGGAGAAGCTGGAGAGCTCGCGCGTCACCGCCCGGCGCTACCTGGAGCACCTCGCCGACATCGGGGTCGTCGCCCGGTCGCTGCGCTACGGAGGCAGCGGTCGGCCGGAGGTCGAGTACCGCTGGGTCTCGCGCTGACCGCGCGCCCGAGCGGTGCGCCAGCCACCTCCGCCGAGGACGGGATGTGGCTGACCCACCGCTCCGGTGCCGAGGCTCAGTCGTCCTCGCCCTGGAAGACGACCTCGCGCTTGCGGCGTACCGAGGGCAGCACCGCGATGATGATGATCAGCGCGGCGAGGATCAGCAGCGACGCGGAGATCGGCCGGGTCAGGAAGACCGTCGGGTCGCCCCGGCTGATGATCATCGCGCGCCGGAGGTTCTCCTCCAGCAGCGGCCCGAGCACGAAGCCGAGCAGCAGCGGCGCGGCCTCGCAGCCCCACCGGATGAGGAAGTAGCCCACGACACCCGCGGCGGCGATGGCGAACACGTCCCACGAGTTGAGGCCGAGGGAGTAGCAGCCGATCGAGGCGAAGGCGATGATCGCCGGGAACATCACCTCGTAGGGCACCGACAGCATCTTCACCCAGATGCCGATGAGCGGCAGGTTGAGCGCCACCAGCAGCAGGTTGCCCACCCACATCGAGGCGATCAGGCCCCACACCAGCTCGGGCTCGTCGTTGATCACGTTGGGGCCCGGGGTGATGCCCTGGATGATGAAGGCGCCGACGAGCAACGCCATCACCGGGTGCGCCGGCAGGCCGAGCGAGAGCAGCGGGATGAACGACGTCTGCGCCGCCGCGTTGTTGGCCGACTCGGGCGCCGCGACCCCCTCGATCACGCCGGTGCCGAACTTCTTCGGCTCCTTCGAGAGGTTCTTCTCCACGGAGTACGACGTGAAGCTGGCAAGCACGTGCCCGCCGCCGGGCAGCACGCCGAGCACCGACCCGAGGGCCGTGCCACGGAGGACCGGGTTGCGGATGCGGCGGAAGTCGTCCTTGCTCAGCCAGAGGCCCTCCACCTTCTTCGTCACGATCGAGGACGAGTTCTTCGTCTCCAGGTTGCGGATGATCTCCGCGAGGCCGAAGAGGCCGACCGCGAGCGAGACGAAGTCCAGGCCGCCGTAGAGCTCGCGCACCCCGAAGGTGAAGCGCGGGACACCGGTGAACTGGTCCTGGCCGATCGTGCCGAGCAGCAGACCCAGCACGATCATCGCCAGCGCCTTGACCGCCGACCCGCTGGCGAGCGCGATGCTCGCGATCAGGCCGAGGACGACGATCGCGAAGTAGTCCGCCGGCCCGAACTTCAGCGCCAGCTGCGCCAGGGGCGGGGCGAACAGGGCGAGCACGATGGTGCCCACGGTCCCGGCGAAGAACGACCCGAGGGCCGCCGTCGCGAGCGCTGGCCCGGCTCGTCCCTGTCGGGCCATCTGGTGCCCGTCGAGCGCCGTCACCACCGATGACGACTCGCCTGGCAGGTTGAGCAGGATGGCCGTCGTCGAGCCGCCGTACTGGGCGCCGTAGTAGATGCCGGCGAGCATGATCAGCGAGGCGACCGGGTCGAACTCGAAGGTGATCGGCAGCAGCAGTGCCACCGTTGCCGTGGGCCCGATGCCGGGCAGCACGCCGACCGCGGTGCCGAGCGTGACGCCCAGCAGGCAGATGAGGATGTTGGTCGGCTGGAGCGCGGTCTCGAGGCCGAGGAGGATGCCGTCCACGTCAGCCTCCCAGCCAGTCGCCGAGCAGCGGCAGCCGCAGCTGCAGCAGCGCCACGAAGACGACCAGGCACAGCGCGGTGATGCCAGCGGCCGTCAGTGCGGCCTTGAGGGGGCTGGTGCCGTGCCCGGCCATCGCGGCGATGAACGTCGTCACGAACAGCGTCGGGCCGAGCCCGAGGCCGGAGACGAAGAACCCGAAGAACATGATCGCCGCCACGAGCAGCCCGCCGCGCCGCCACGGGATCGGCTCCCGCTGGACGTCGCGGATCGACGGGTCACCGCCGCGGAAGCCCATCGCGACGACGAGGAGCCCGAGCACGACCAGCAGGCCGCCGAGCGCCAGCGGGACGTAGCCCGAGCCCATCCGCAGCGCCGAGCCGACGTCGTACCTCGAGCCGCCGATGGCGAACGCGAGGCCCAGCACGACGAACGCGGCGCCCGCGTAGAGGTCCGGCCGGAACGGCGCCGGGCGGTGCCCGGCGCCGTCCACGACGGTGTGGTCGGTGCTCATCCGCCGGTGACTCCGGACTCCTCGATGATCGGGGTCCACAGGTCGATCTGCTCCTGGAGCTTGGCGGTGTGGGCGTCGGGGGTGACGTCGTCGGCCGGCGCGGGGGTGGTGCCGAGGTCGGCCATGCTGTCGATGACGTTCTGGTCCTGCAGCGCCACCTCGAGGGCCGCCGTCAGCTTCTCGACGACCTCGTCGGGCGTCTCGGACGGGACGTAGAGCCCGTGCCACACGCCGACCTCGACGTCGGACCAGCCCTCCTCGGCGGTCGTCGGGAGGTCGGGCAGCGCCTCGATCGGCTCCGGTGTCGTGACGGCGTACGCCTTGATGTCGCCGGACTGGATCTGCGCGGCCGTGTTGGTGGTCTGGTCGCACATGAAGTCGACCTGGCCGCCGACGAGGTCGGTCAGCGCCGGACCGGTGCCGTCGTACGGCACCTCGGTGAGGTCGACGCCGAGCTGCTGCTCGATGAGGAGGCCGCACAGCTGGGAGGCGGCGCCCACGCCGGCGTTGGCGAGGGTGACCGTGTCGGCGTTCTCCTCGACGTAGGTCGCGAGCTCCTCGAGCGTCTCGGGCTCGAAGTCCTTGCGCGCCACGATCGTCATCGGCACGTCCGTGACCAGGCCGACGGTCTTGAAGTCCTCCAGCGGGTCGTAGGCCAGGTCGGGGTAGAGGCCCGGGGCCGTCGACATGCCGATGTGGTGGATCAGCACCTCGTAGCCGTCGGGGTCCGCGTCGGCGACCTGGCCGGCCGCGACGGTGCCGCCCGCACCCTCGACGTTCTGCACGATGATCTCCGCGCCGAGCTCCTCGGCCATCGGCTCGGCGATGAGGCGGGTGACGGTGTCGGTCGGTCCACCGGCCGCGAACGGCACCACCAGGGTGATGTCGTCGTCGGGGAAGGCGGCCGGGTCGGCCTCGCCGCCCCCGCACGCAGCGAGGGTGAACATCGACAGGCAGGCGAGGGTGGCCAGGGGGATGCGCCGGTGCATGGGTGCTCCTAGTTCGGGGAGTGTGTCGCCGGTCACACTCCCCACCCGCGGGCCTCGGGTCACCGTTGTGCACCTTGTGTTCACGGGCGGTGCGTGAGCCACCTTCGCGCCGGCCGGCAGGTGGCTGGGGCACCGCTCAGCGACCGGTCAGCGGGTCGCCCGTCCCTGGACGACTCAGGCGACGGAGGAGCGGAACCCCCGCAGCCGGAGGCTGTTGGTCACGACGAAGACGCTGGAGAACGCCATCGCGGCGCCGGCGAGCATCGGGTTGAGGAGCCCGGCGGCGGCGAGGGGCAGCGCGGCGACGTTGTAGGCGAAGGCCCAGAAGAGGTTGCCCTTGATCGTGCCGAGGGTGCGGCGGGAGAGCCGGATGGCGTCCACGGCGACGAGCAGGTCGCCGCGCACCAGGGTCAGGTCACCGGCCTCGATGGCCACGTCGGTGCCGGTGCCCATCGACAGGCCGAGGTCGGCCTGCGCGAGGGCGGCGGCGTCGTTCACCCCGTCGCCCACCATCGCGACGACCTTGCCGGCGGCCTGGAGCCGCTGGACCTCGGCGACCTTGTCGGCCGGCAGCACATCGGCCACGACGGTCTCGATCCCGACCTGGTCGGCGACCTGGCGGGCGGCCGCCTCGTTGTCGCCGGTGAGAAGGATCGGGGTCAGGCCGAGGCCGCGCAGCGCGGCGACGGCCTGCGCGGACGTCGGCTTCACGGTGTCGCCGACGACCATGACGCCCCGTGCGCGGCCGTCCCAGCCGACGGCGACGGCGGTGCGGCCCTCGCCCTGCGCCCTCTGGACGGCGGCGTCCAGCGACGGCGGGAGGTGCTGCGCCCAGTCGGCCAGCAGGCTCGGCCGGCCGACGACGACGGCGTGGCCCTCGACGACGCCCTCGACGCCCAGCCCCTCGCGGTTGGCGAAGTCCTCGACCACAGGTAGCTGAGGACGTGGCGGACGGATCCCGGGCTCGTTCGCGTACGCCGCGTCCTCAGCTACACCGGCGGCGGCGATCGCCCGGCCGATCGGGTGCTCGGACGCCGACTCGAGCGCGGCCGCGAGGCGTCGTACGTCGTCGACGGACTCTCCCTCGGCGACCACCACGTCGTGGACGGTCATCTCGCCGGTGGTCACGGTGCCGGTCTTGTCGAGCACGATCGTGTCCACGCGCCGGGTCGACTCGAGGACCTCGGGGCCCTTGATGAGGATGCCGAGCTGGGCGCCGCGGCCCGTGCCGACCATGAGCGCGGTCGGCGTGGCCAGGCCGAGGGCGCAGGGGCACGCGATGATCAGGACGGCGACCGCGGCGGTGAAGGCCGCCGTGGCGCCCGCTCCGGCGCCGAGCCAGAAGCCCAGCGTCGCGACGGACAGGCCGATGACGATCGGCACGAAGACGCCGGACACCCGGTCGGCGAGGCGCTGCACCTCGGCCTTGCCGTTCTGCGCGTCCTCGACCAGCCGCGCCATCTGCGCGAGCTGGGTGTCGGCGCCGACGCGGGTGGCGCGGACGACGAGCCGGCCACCGGCGTTGACCGTGGCGCCGACGACGGCGTCGCCGGGCTTGACCTCCACCGGGACCGACTCACCGGTGAGCATCGAGGCGTCGACGGCAGAGCTGCCCTCGACGACCTCGCCGTCGGTGGCGACCTTCTCGCCGGGGCGTACGACGAAGAGGTCGCCCACCGCGAGTTGGTCGACCGGGATCCGGGTCTCGCTCCGCCCACCGGAAGCGTCGTCGCGCAGCACCGCCACGTCGCGGACGCCGAGCTCGAGCAGCGCCCGGAGCGCCGCACCCGCACGCCGCTTCGAGCGGTGCTCCAGCCAGCGTCCGGCGAGGAGGAACGTCGTCACCCCGGCCGCGGCCTCGAGGTAGATGTTGCCCGCGCCGTCGGTGCGGTCGATCGAGATCCGGAACGGGTGGGTCATGCCGGGCTCGCCGGCGGTGCCGAGGAAGAGCGCCCACAGGGACCAGCCGAACGCGGCCAGCACCCCGACCGACACCAGCGTGTCCATCGTCGTCGCGCCGTGGCGCAGGTTGGTCCACGCCGCCCGGTGGAAGGGCCACGCGCCCCACACGACGACGGGCGCGGCCAGGGCCAGGGAGGCCCACTGCCAGTGGGTGAACTGCCAGGCCGGGACCATCGCCATCGCGATGACGGGGATGCTGAGTGCGGTGCTGACGAGCAGCCGCTGCAGCAGCGGGTCGCGCTCCGGCTCGGCCGCGGCGACCTCGTCGGGCGGCGTCGGCAGCGCGGCGGCGTAGCCCGCGGCCTCGACCGTGCGCAGCAGGTCGTCGGTCGAGACGGTGACCGGGAAGGAGACCTTCGCCTTCTCAGTGGCGTAGTTGACGGTGGCCGAGACGCCGTCGAGCTTGTTGAGCTTGCGCTCGATGCGGTTGGCGCACGACGCGCACGTCATGCCGGTGATCGCCAGCTCGACGTCGCTCAGGGGCTGGGCCTCAGCGCTCGACTCAGTGGTCATGGTCGCCTCCCTCCGCATGCCCGGAGCCGTCGCCGGAGCCGTCGCTGGAGCCGTCGGCCGGAGCCCCGCCCGACTCGACCGTGAACGCCGCGGTGTGCACCTGCCCGCGGTGCTGGAAGTCCAGGAACAGGCGGTACGTCGCCGGCTCGGGGAACGCCGTCGCGAAGTCGATGCCCGGACCGGCCGGACCCTCCTCGGGGTGCACGTGGAGGTAGCCCAGGTCGCCGGCGCGCATCGCGACGAGGTGGCCGTGGGCGCCGAGGTAGGGCTCGAGGTCGGTGACCGGCTCGCCGTCGAGCTCGATGCGCGTCGTGAGGACGGTCGACGCCCCCGGCGCCGTGTCACCCTCCAGGGTCACGGTGTAGGTGCCCGCGTCGGTCTCGACCTGTGCGACCCGGTCGTCGGCGGGCAGGGCGGCGGGCGTGAAGTCGCCGGCGACCGACACGTCGTCGGCCAGCGTGATGCCCTCCCAGCCCTCCGGCACCAGGTCGGCGACGACGCGCCACACGCCGGGCGTGAGCCGCACGTCCACCGACCAGGTGCCGGTGCTGCGGTCCAGGCGCGGGTGCACGTGCTGGAAGCCGGTCAGGTCGCGGCGTACGACGATGAGGTGCAGGTCCTTCTCGTGCTCGCGCGTGTAGTCGAGCAGGGGACGCCCGCTGGAGGTGAGCACCTGGAAGTCGAGGCGGGTGCGCCCGGCGGCCGGCGTACGGTCCGCGAGCGCGAGCGTGAAGCCGTCGGCGCGGGCGGTGAGCCCGGTCGCCTCGGCGACGGCGGAGGAGTGGTCGGCGTGCGACGCGGCCTCGTCGTCGTGGGAGGCGTCGTCACCGTGGGCGGCGCCCTCGTGCGCGACGGGCTCGGTGTCGAGCGGGCCGACGAGCCGGCCCCCGCCCCAGGCCAGCGCGAACGCGGCGGCCAGGGCCGAGACGAACGCGAGGACACGCAGCGGCGTGCGCATGATCAACTCCTGTGGTTGCGGTTTCGGACGTTCGACTCGGTGCCCTTGTCGGCTCGCTGGCGCTCGCGGACAAGGTCACCGCTCTCAGGTCAGACGACTGCGTAGCCGGCCTCCTCGACGGCGGCGCGGACGGCCGAGTCGTCGAGGGGGGTCGCGCTGGTGACAGTGACAGCTCCGGTCTCGACGACGACGGCGACGTCCTCGACGCCCGCGATCTCGGAGATCTCCTCGGTGACCGACGCGGCGCAGTGGCCGCAGGTCATCCCGGTGACGGTGTAGGTGGTGGTCTCGCTCATGCGTGCTCCTGCAAGCGTGGGAAGGAAACGTGGAGGGGGACGTGGGAGGGGGCGCGGGGTCAGGACTTCACGAGGCGCGCGATGGCCTCGGAGGCCTCCTTGAGCTTCTGCTCCTGCTCGGCCCCGCCCTGCCGGGCGGCGTCGACGAGGCAGTGCGCCATGTGGTCGTCGAGCAGGCTGAGCGCGAGCGCCTGGAGCGCCTTCGTCGCCGCGGACACCTGGGTGAGGATGTCGATGCAGTACTTCTCCTCCTCGACCATCCGCTGGATCCCGCGGACCTGCCCCTCGATCCGGCGGAGGCGCTTGAGGTGCGCCTGGACGGCTTCGTCATTGCCCTCGAGGTGGCCGTGCTGCTCGCTCATGTCTCGACCATACCCCTAGGGGGTATCCAGAGCAAGGTGGAGCCCACCCGTGGGGGTGAAAAAGGTCGTGCTGGCACCACTGAGGAGGATGTATGGCACCACCCCGGGCTACTGTCCCCCGTGACGGTCGGGGGGTCGTCGGGAGATGGAAGTGCCGTCTCTCCGAGGCGATCCCTGAGGACCCACCATGGACATCCGTGTCGCGCTGCTCGGCGGCGATGAGCTCGTGAGGCGAGGCCTCGACAGCATGCTGAAGACGCTCGGCGGCTTCGAGCTCGGGACGATCAAGGACCGATCTCGCCTGCCCGTCGACATCGCGCTGGTCGAGACGTTCGGGACGGCGCGCAGTGACACCACGCTGCAGCGCGCGGTCACCGACCCGCACATCCGCCGGGTCGCGGTCTACACCTGGAACCACCAGCCCGGGCTCGCCCACGAGCCGCTCGGCAACGGCGTCACGGGCTACCTGGCCAAGAGCCTCAACGCCCAGCAGCTCGGTCGCGCCCTGCGTGCGATCCACCTCGGCGAGACCGTCGTCGCCCCGCTCCTGCCGGTGCTGCCGACCAAGGACCTGCGCTCGACCACCCAGATCGACTTCCTCACCGCCCGTGAGCGCGAGACCCTCGCCCACATCGCCACGGGCAAGAGCAACGACGACATCGCGCGACAGATGCAGATCTCGCTGAACTCCGTGAAGTCCTACATCCGCAGCGCCTACCGCAAGACCGGCGTGCAGAGCCGCAGCCAGGCGGTGCTCTGGGCCGTCTCGCACGGCCTGGCGGCGGAGGTCCTCGAGCGCGTCTGACCCCCTGGCTACCCGGCGCTCGCGGGCGCCGGCGCCGGTGTCGCGGGACGTACGCCGGCCGCGCGCGGCCACTCGCCGCGGCTGATCAGCACCTCCCGCAGCAGGTCGGGGCGGTCGGTGATGATGCCGTCCACGCCCATGTCGAGGAGCACGCGCATCGCGGCGGGGTCGTCGACGGTCCACACGACCACCCGGATGCCGAGCTCGTGGGCGCGTCGGATCACCTGCTCGGAGTGCACGGGGAGCCGGCCGAGCCGGATCGGCACGTGCGCGAACGCACCACCCGCCAGCACGTCGGTTCGCAGGCCCGGAGGGCGTACGCCGCCGCGCGAGCAGGCGATGAGCGTGGTGAGCGAGCGCCAGCCGAGTGCCGTCGTCACGCCCGGCGCCTCGTCGCGGAGACGGTCCAGCCAGCGGGACCACGCCCCCGCCACGAGGACCCGCTCCGCCCACCCGGGGTTGGCCCGCAGCAGCCGCGCCATCGCGCCGATCGACGCCTCGTCCTTGAGGTCGATCGCGAACCGCGCCTCCGGGAAGGACGCCATCGCCTCGACCAGCGTCGGGATCCGGTCGGTGCCCCCGACGCGCAGGCGGCGCAGGTCGGCGAGGTCCAGGTCGGCGACGCGCCCGGGATGGCCGGTGACCCGGCGCAGCGCGGGGTCGTGGAAGCACACCACGTGTCCGTCGCGGGTCGTGCGGACGTCGGTCTCGAGGTGGGTCAGGCCGAGCGCGGTGGCCCGCCCGAAGGCAGCGAGCGTGTTCTCGGGGGCGAGCCCCATGCCACCCCGGTGGGCGATGGCGAGAGGTCCGGTGTGGTCGCCGTAGCTGGTCACGCGCCCAGCATCGGCGCCCCGCGGCACCTCTGTCGCGGGTGCTCGCAAGTGTTCATCGAGGCGACGGACCAGGACCCCCGTGTGGTCGCTGGACGCACGCTATGGCGGGGGTCGAGCGACATACGTTCGCTCAACCCCCGCCGTGGACGGCCGCAACCCTCAGGTGCGGTAGCCGCCGAGCAGCTCGGCCAGGCGCAGGTGCGGCTGCGCCTCGTCCTTGAGCCCCTTGCGCTCGAGGGCGCGCCCCACCAGCAGGTGGGCGTAGGGCTCGTTGGGGTCGTGCTCGAGCAGCTCGGTCGCGACCCGGATGGTGCCGTCGAGCTGGGCCGAGTGGAACAGCGAGCGCGCCAGCAGCAGGCGTACGTCGGTGAGCTCGTGCCCCACGTCACCGGGGTCGTCGAGCAGCTCGGCCAGCAGGACCGCCGCCTCGCGGTAGCCGCGCTCCGCGAAGAGCGCCTGGGCCCGCAGCCAGCGGTCGTGGGTGGTGTCCTCGAGCAGCCCCGCGTGTCCGCGCAGCAGGTCCTCGAAGGGGGTGAAGTCGGTCATCGTCGCTCCTCTCGCAGCGCACGTCCCCGGTGTCCGAAGGACAGGTCGCCGGGGGTACCTGGTCCGAGCGTGCGCCCGGATGCCGGTCCAACGCAGCAGGTGCCCCGGCGATTCCACGGCCGATCGCGAGGAATACTGGGCGACGCAGTCCCGTTGGAGATGGTACAAACTTCAACCAATCGCAGGAGGACCCCATGCAGTTCGGCATCTTCAGCGTCGGTGACGTCACGACGGACCCGACCGACGGACGCACCCCGTCCGAGGCCGAGCGCATCTCGGCGATGACGCAGTACGCCCTCAAGGCGGAGGAGGTCGGCCTCGACGTCTTCGCGACCGGCGAGCACCACAACCCGCCGTTCGTCGTGTCGTCCCCGACCACGCACCTCGGCTTCATCGCGGCGCAGACCGAGAAGCTGCTGCTCTCCACGAGCACGACGCTGATCACAACCAACGACCCGGTGAAGATCGCCGAGGACTACGCGTTCCTCCAGCACCTCTCCGGCGGTCGCGTCGACCTGATGATGGGCCGCGGCAACACCGGTCCGGTCTACCCGTGGTTCGGCAAGGACATCCGCGACGGCATCAAGCTCGCGGTCGAGAACTACCACCTGCTGCGCAAGCTCTGGCGGGAGCCGGTCGTGAACTGGCAGGGCCAGTTCCGCACGCCGCTGCAGGGCTACACCTCGACTCCCGCACCGCTCGACGGCACGCCGCCCTTCGTGTGGCACGGGTCGATCCGCAGCACCGAGATCGCCGAGCAGGCGGCCTACTACGGTGACGGCTTCTTCCACAACCACATCTTCTGGAACAAGGAGCACACCGAGCAGATGGTGAAGCTCTACCGCCGCCGCTTCGAGCACTACGGCCACGGCGCCGCCGACCAGGCCTACGTCGGCCTGGGTGGCCAGGCGTTCATGGCCTCCACCGAGGCCGAGGCCAAGCGCGTCTTCCGGCCCTACTTCGACAACGCCCCGGTCTACGGCCACGGTCCGTCGATGGAGGACTTCACCGAGATGACCCCGCTGACCGTCGGCACCCCCGAACAGGTCATCGAGCGCACCCTCGGCTTCGCCGACTACGTCGGCGACTACCAGCGGCAGCTGTTCCTCATGGACCACGCCGGCCTGCCCACCTCGCTGGCGCTCGAGCAGATCGAGATGCTCGGCACCGAGGTCGTGCCGGTGCTCCGCACGGAGTTCGAGCGCCGTCGCCCGGCCCACGTGCCCAGCGACCCGCCCACCCACGCGTCCCTCGTCGCGGCCGGTCCCGACGCCCCGCATCACCTCGTCGAGCCCGCCCGGGCCCGCGCCGAGGAGCTCGCGCAGCAGGCCGAGGCCGTGTCCGTCGAGGCGCAGGCATGAGCGAGCGGAGCGAGCGAATCATTCAACACAGTGCCCCTCGTTCCTCATGCGCGCACGGAGCGAAGCGAGTACCCGCATGAGCCGACGCATCGTCGTGGTGACGGCGGGACTGACCGTCCCGTCGTCCACCCGGCTCCTGGCCGACCAGCTCGCCGAGGCGACGACCGCGCAGGTCACCGCCCGTGGCGAGTCGGCGGACATCGAGTTCATCGAGCTGCGCGAGGTCGCCGGTGAGCTGGCCACCTTCATGGTCACCGGCGGCATCCCGACGCCGCGGCTGACCGAGCTGCGCGAGCAGGTCGCCGCAGCCGACGGGATGATCGTCGTGACGCCGGTCTTCAACGGCAGCTACAGCGGGCTGTTCAAGATGTTCTTCGACGCCCTCGACAAGGACTCGCTGGCCGGTACGCCGGTGCTCATCGCCGCGGCAGCCGGCAGCGCCCGGCACTCGCTGGTCCTCGACCACGCGCTGCGGCCGCTGTTCGCCTACCTCCGCGCGGTCGTCGTACCCACCGGGATCTTCGCTGCGACCGAGGACTTCGGCAGCCACGGCCTCTCCGACCGGATCACCCGCGCCGCGGCCGAGCTCGCCGCGCTGGTGCTCAGCCAGGGCGGCTACGGCGTCGGCGGGTTCGCCCCCGACCTCGCGGCGCGCCCGCGGCGTACGTCCGGCACGCAGGTCGCGGCCGACGTGACGCCGTTCGGCGACCTGCTCCGGGGGCACGCCGGCGAGGCCTGAGCCCCGCCGGCGCACACCTGCCTGGCGCGCAGAGGCGAGCCCCGGCCCGGTGCCGGCCCCACGGGCGTCGTCGTACCCCTGCGGGCGTATCCGTAGGGCGGTGAACGACGGTGACACCGCCCCACGGGTGTGTCTGCCTCCCGGGACTGGTGGTTGCGTCGACGGCTCGGCACAACCGAACCCTTGGGAGGGAACCATGAGTGACACAGTGTGGAGCTACCGCGACACCGCGTGGAGCCAGGACAGCGACCTCGTCGGCTACGACGTCGAGGCGAGCGACGGGTCGATCGGCAAGATCGACGAGGCCAGCAACGAGGCCAGCGGCCAGTGGCTCGTCGTGGACACCGGCTTCTGGATCTTCGGCAAGAAGCGTCTCGTCCCTGCCGGCGCCGTCACCGGGATCGACCACGAGGACAAGACCGTGATGGTCAACCTCACCAAGGACCAGATCAAGTCCGCGCCGGACTACGACAAGGACGACTGGAACGACGACTCCCGCGGTCATCACACGGACTACTACACGCCGTACTCCAGCCGCTGACCCCAGCGCACCCCGCGACGACGCCCCGGACGACACGCTCGTCCGGGGCGTCGTGCGTCTGGTCCTGTCTTCCGTGGTCCGCGCCGCGTCACTAGGTTGGGGACGTCCGACCTCCGAAGGAGCACGTGATGGTCACCCTGAACCCGTACCTCAACTTCGCCGACGCCAGGGCGCGCGAGGCGATGGAGTTCTACGCCTCCGTCCTGGGTGGCGAGCTCAACGTCATGACGTTCGGTGACATGGGCACCGAGGGCCCGATGGCCACGCAGGTCATGCACGGCCAGCTCGAGACGCCCTCCGGCCTCACGCTGATGGGTGCCGACGCACCGCCGGAGATGGTGCAGGTGACCTTCGGTGACAACGTGTCGGTCAGCATCTCAGGGTCGAACGAGGAGGCCGAGCAGCTGCGCGGCTGGTTCTCCGCGCTGTCCGAGGGCGGCGAGGTGCGCCAGCCCCTCGAGGCAGCGCCGTGGGGTGACGAGTTCGGCATGTTCGTCGACCGCTTCGGGATCAGCTGGCTGTTCAACATCGCCGGCGCCGCGTCCTGACACGTGCCCGACCTCGTTGCCTGGCGGGCCGACCCCGCGCCCGCGTCCGCGCGCGTCCACGCGGGCACCGTCCGCGCCGACCGGCTGCGGGTCCGCGCCGACTACCCGATCACCGGCGTCGCGATCGTGCTGCTCGTCCTGCAGGCGGTGTTCCTCGTCCCGCTCTTCTGGGAGCTCGACGTGACGACGGTCGCCGTGCCGGTGCTGCTCGCGGTCGACGCCCTCGGCTTCGCCGGCCTCTGGGTGCTGCGCGAGCGCGCCCGCCGCGACGTCGGCCGGTTGGAGGCGTCGTACGGGGACAGCGAGCGCGACGGCGTCACCCGTGACCCGTCCCTGGCCGGTCTCCTCGCCGTCTCCCGGGAGCGGCACGAGGCGATCCGCGAGGAGTGGACCCGCGCCGTGACGGACCCCCTCGCGCCGCTCACCTCGGGCGACTCGACCGACGTCTCCGACCCCGACACCGCAGCCTTCGTCGAGGCGTACGCCGCCCTGGAGGACTTCCTGGCCGCGCACCCCGACGGGCTCCCGCCCGAGCTCGTCGCGGTCTACGGCCAGGACGTCCGCGAGTGCCGGCGGCTCTGGGACGCCGCGCGGGCGCGGACCGGCTGAGCGCCAGCCGTGGCGGGGTCCGACCGGGCGGCCCCGTTTCGCCCGTCCGTGTCGGCGTCGGGTGGTTTGATGGCCGCGCCATGACCCGATGGACCGCCAGCCAGGTGACCGAGGTCGCGCCTGACGCGTCCTCGTTGGCGGCCGCGCGCAAGCTCGCCGTCCCGGGGCCGTGGCGCGAGACCGGCTGCAGCGACGTGCTCGTGTGGGGCCAGTGCCAGGGCAGCGGCAAGACGCCCTACCAGGTGAGCGTCGACCTCGTCGGACCCGCCTACCGGTGCGCGTGCCCGAGCCGGAAGTTCCCGTGCAAGCACGCCCTGGCCCTGCTGATGCTGTGGTCCGAGGGCGTGATCGATGAGTCCGGCCAGATCGCGGCGTTCGCCGACGAGTGGGCCACCCAGCGCGCCGAGCGTGCGGCCGGTACCGCCCGCCCCGCCACCGACACCACCCCCGACCCCGCGGCCCGGGCCAAGCGTCTCGAGCAACGGCTGTCCCGGATGGACGCCGGCGTCGAGGACTTCCGGCTCTGGCTCGCCGACCTCGTCCGCGGCGGCCTCGCGGCCGCCCGCACCCAGCCCTACTCCTTCTGGGACACCGCGGCCGCGCGCCTGGTCGACGCGCAGCTGCCGGCGCTGGCGGAGCGGGTCCGCGAGGCCGGGTCGCAGGTGCACGCGCGCCGGGAGTGGGCGGCGTACCTCCTCTCGGAGGTCGGGCGCTGGTGGACCATCACGAGCGCGTGGCAGGCCCGGGAGCACCTCGACGACGTCGACCTGGCAGAGGTCCGCGTCGCGCTCGGGTGGGCCCAGTCGAGCGAGGAGGTGCGCGACAACGACGTGCGGCCCGGGCCGTGGACGGTCCTCGGAGCCGTCCGCACCGACGACGGGAAGATCCAGCAGCAGCGCACGTGGCTGGCCCACGACGACGGCGAGGTGGTGGCCGTGCTCGACTTCGCCGGCTACGGCCAGGCCATCGCCGTCCCGCAGCTCAGCGGCGCCCGGCTCGACGTCGACGTCGCCCGCTACCCCGGTGCGGAGCCGCGTCGGGCGCTCTTCCGTGACCCTCCCACCGGTGCCGTGCCGGTCACCGCGCTGCCGGGCCGCACCAGCCTGGCCGAGGTGCACGCCGTCGCTGCGCGACGGCTCGGCCGGACGCCGTGGGGCGACCGTCTCCCCGCCCCGCTCGCCGACGTGCGAGTCGTCCCCGACGGTGAGCAGTGGCGGGTCAGCGACGTGACCGGCTCATTGCCGGTGGCGGAGGGCTCACCGGTCTGGACCCTGCTCGCGGTCAGCGGCGGGGAGCCCGTGGACGTCTTCGGGGAGGTCGAGTCGGGCACGTTCCGCCCGCTCGCGGTGTGGCTGGACGACCGGGTGATGGGCCTGTGAGCACGGTCGACCAGTGGCTGGCCGACGTCGCCACCGCCGCCCTCGTGGGCAGCGCCCGGCGCGAGCCACCGCCTGCGCCGGACGTCCTCGCCCTCGACGCGAGCGACGCGTCCGCCGAGCACCGTCTGCTCGCCAGCGCGGCCGTCGCCGACGCCCTCACCCGCGCCGGTACGCCGCTGCCACCGGCCAGTGACGTCGTGCTGGCCGCAGCCGCCGAGGCCCGCCCGCCCACGACGGACCGGGCCACCCAGCTGCTCACCCTGCTGCTGACCCAGTCCCCGGTCTCCCGCCAGGCGCGCGACGAGCTGGTCGTCGAGTGGCTCCGGCTCGCTGACACGGCAGGCCGGCGCGTGCCCTGGCACCTGCTGCCCGTGCTGCTCGACTTCGCTGCCGGCCGGCGTCGGGTGGCCACGGCCCTCGGCGACCAGATCGGCGAGCGCGGGCGCTGGCTGGTCGGCCTCAACGAGGCGTGGTCGGACCTCCTCGACGGCGCGGACGACCCACGCACCGAGGTCGAGGTCGACTGGCTCGAGGCGTGGCCGACGATGTCGAGCGCGGAGGCCGTGACGGCGTTCGCCCTCGGCCGGCGAGCCGATCCGGCTGCTGCCCGCGAGCTGCTCGACGCGCAGTGGTCGACGGTGTCGGCCAAGGTGCGCGCCGATGCGGTCCGTGCCCTCGGCCCGGGCCTCTCGGCGGCAGACGAGCCGCTGCTCGAGCGGGCGCTCGACGACAGGGCCAAGTCCGTCCGCGAGGCGGCCACCGCCATGCTCGACCGTCTGCCCGGGAGCGCTCGCGCCGCCCGGATGGCCGACCGGCTGCGGCAGCTGGTGCGGGTCAGGGGGACGCTCGTTCGCCACCTCGACGTCGAGGTGCCCGAGGCCCCCGACGAGGCGGCGGTGCGCGACGGCCTGACCGCACCCGCCAAGGGCGCCGGTGCCATGCCCACCGTCTGGCTGTCCCAGGTCGTGCGCGCAGCGCCACTCTCCACCTGGACGGACCTCACGGGTCGCAGCCCGTCCGCCACGCTCAAGATGGTGCGGGACGCCGACGTGCTGGCCTGGCTCACCGAGACCGTCCTGGACCGCCGCGACACCGAGTGGGCCATGGCGTGCGTCGACCACGGCATCCCCGACCACCGGCTGCTGTGGCTGCTTCCCGAGGAGCGACGGGCCAGGCTGCTGACCGACTGGGTGAACCAGCGCACCGCCGGGCGGGACCTGCGTGGCCTGCTGACCGAGGCGCCGCGGCCCTGGCCCGACGACCTCGGTCGCGCCGTGCTGAAGCGGATCCAGGGGGAGAGGGCCGACCGCTCGCTGGGCCACGCCGCCGCTCCGCTCCTGCCGGTGGCCCTGGGCCAGGCGCTGGCGCCCGAGATCAATGCCGCGCTCTCCCACCTGCCCGAGGACGCCGCCCACCTGCGCCGCGCCTTGACCGAGACCCTGCAGCTCCACGCGTTCCGCACGTCCCTGACGGAGGCCTTCAGATGACCACCCCGCAGCCCACGCCCGACGTGCTCCGCCAGCACGCCGAGGACGCCTACGCCGACGAGCTGGCAGCCCTGGCCGCGGTCGACGACCGGCCACGGCCGCCCTCGTGGCACCTCTCGCCCTGGGCGGTGGCGACGTACGTCCTCGGCGGTGAGCTGCCCGACGGCGCCCGGATCACGCCGAAGTACCTCGGTCAGCGCCGACTGGTCGAGGTGGCGATCTCGTCGCTGGCCACCGACCGGGCCCTGCTCCTGCTCGGCGTGCCCGGCACCGCCAAGTCGTGGCTCGGTGAGCACCTCGCCGCCGCGATCAGCGGCCGCTCGACCCTGGTCGTGCAGGGCACGGCCGGCACCCAGGAGGAGGCACTGCGCTACGGCTGGAACTACGCCCGCCTGCTCGCCGAGGGCCCGACTCGCGAGGCCCTGGTCCCCGGCCCGGTGATGCGCGCCATGGAGACCGGTGCGATCGCACGCGTGGAGGAGCTCACCCGCATCCCGTCCGACGTCCAGGACTCGCTGATCAGCATCCTCTCCGAGAAGACGCTGCCGGTGCCCGAGCTCGACGAGGAGGTCCAGGCCAGGCCGGGCTTCAACCTCATCGCCACCGCGAACAACCGCGACAAGGGCGTCAACGACCTGTCCTCCGCGCTGCGCCGCCGCTTCAACACAGTCGTGCTTCCACTGCCGGACTCCTTCGACCAGGAGGTCGAGATCGTTCGAACCCGGGTCGCCGCGCTCGGTGCCTCCCTCGAGCTCCCCGCCGACCTGGCCTCGCTGTCGGAGATCAACCGGGTCGTCACCGTCATGCGCGAGCTCCGCAGCGGCGTCACCACCGACCAGCGCACGACCATCAAGTCGCCGAGCGCGACGCTGTCCACTGCCGAGGCGATCTCGGTCATGACCAACGGGCTCGCGCTGGCCGCCCACTTCGGCGATGGCACGGTGCGGGCCGAGGACGTCGCCGGCGGCCTGATCGGCGCTGTCGTGAAGGACCCCGTGCAGGACCGGCTCGTGTGGCAGGAGTACCTCGAGACGGTCATGCGCAACCGCCGGGACTGGAGCGACCTCTACCGCGCGTGCCGGGACCTGGGCTGAGCAGGCGCGCATGCCCGTCGACGTCTACGGCGTACGCCACCACGGTCCCGGCTCTGCCCGGGCCGTGCGTGCTGCGCTCGAGGAGCAGCCTCCCGACCTCGTCCTGATCGAGGGCTGCCCGGAACTCGACGCGATCGTCGACCTGCTGGCCGAGGCCGACATGGTGCCGCCCGTCGCCGGCCTGGTCTACGCCGTCGAGGAGCCGCGGCAGGCGACGTTCTACCCGCTCGCCCACTTCTCGCCTGAGTGGGTCGCGGCACGCTGGGCGCTGGCGCACGGCGTGCCGGTCCGGTTCCTCGACCTCCCGGCGGTGCACGCCTTCGCGCTCGCGCAGGAGGCGCCGGCCCCGGCTGAGCCAGCCGTGGACGCCGACGAGGACACCGAGGCGGACGAGGACGCGATGGCGGAGCCAGCAGCCCCCGCCGAGCGCCTCGACCCGATCGGCACCCTCGCCGCGACGGCCGGGTACGACGACGCGGAGCGGTGGTGGGAGGACGCCGTCGAGCAGCGGCACGGGTCGCCGGCCGAGCGCTTCGCCGCGATCCGGGAGGCGATGGCCGCGGTCCGGTCCGCCGACACACGGCCCGACGACGACCCGGAGGTGCGCAGCAACGCCCGCCGCGAGCAGTGGATGCGCAAGGTGCTGCGGGCCGAGATCAAGGCGGCCCCCGCGGCCCGGATCGCGGTCGTCTGCGGGGCCTGGCACGCACCGGCGCTCCTGCCGGCCGACTTCCCACCGGCCAGCCGCGACGCCGACCTGATCACCAGGCTGCCCCGCACCAAGGTGGCGGCCGCCTGGACGCCCTGGACGGCCGCCCGGCTCGGGTACGCCTCCGGCTACGGCGCCGGCGTCAGCGCGCCCGGGTGGTACCAGCACCTCTTCGACCACCTCAGCCGTCCCGACCCCGACCCCCGCGACCTCGCCACGTCGTGGCTGGTCCGGGTCGCCCGCACGCTGCGCGAGGAGCGGCTCGACGCCTCGACCGCGTCGGTGGTGGAGGCCGCCCGCCTCGCCGAGACCCTGGCCACCGTCCGCGGCCGGCCGTCCGTCGGGCTGAGCGAGCTGGACGACGCCGCCGAGACGGTGCTGTGCGAGGGGTCCCGGCTGCCGCTCGACCTCGTCCACCGGCGCCTGGTGGTGGGCGAGGAGCTCGGATCCGTGCCGGAGTCGGCGCCGGTCGTCCCGCTCGCCGCCGACCTGGCCCGCCAGCAACGGTCGCTGCGGCTCAAGCCCACGGCGGTCGTCCAGCAGGTCGACCTCGACCTGCGACGCGAGAGCCAGCTCGCGCGGTCGGTGCTCCTGCACCGCCTCGAGCTCCTCGGGGTGCCGTGGGGCGAGGTCGCCGACGCCGGCCGCACGACCGGGACGTTCAAGGAGAGCTGGACCCTGGAGTGGCGCCCCGAGCTGGCCGTCGACCTCGTCGAAGCGGGAATCTGGGGCACCACGATCGCCGCCGCCGCGGCGGCCCGGGCCGCCGACCGCGCCTCCCGGTCCGGCGACCTCACCGAGCTCGCCGCCCTGGTCACCGCCTGCCTCACCGCTGACCTGCCCGACGGCATCGAGGCAGTCCTCGACGCCCTCGACGCACGGGCCGCGGTCCAGCACGACGTACCCGCGCTGCTCGCCACGGTCGAGCCGCTCGCCCGCACCTGCCGCTACGGCGACGTACGCGGAGCCGACACCGTGCGGGTGCGCACCGTGCTGGCCGCCACGGTCGTCCGCGCCTGCGTGGGCCTCCCGATGGCCTGCGCGAGCCTCGACGAGGAGGCGGCCGCCGAGATGGTGGCCGCGATCGCCGGCGCCCAGCGCGGTCTCTCCCTGCTCGCCGACGAGGAGCTCGACCCCGTGTGGACCGAGGCCCTCGAGGCGGTTTCCGCGCCCGACCACGTCGCCGGCGGGGTCGCCGGCCGGGCCACCCGCATCCTGCTCGATGCCGGCCGGATCGACTCCGACACCACCGCCCACCGGATGGGCCGCCGACTCTCCCTCGCTGCCTCAGCGCCCCAGGCGGCCGCATGGCTCGCGGGCTTCCTCGCAGGCGACGCGGTGCTGCTCGTCCACGACGCCACCCTCCTCGGGCTGGTCGACACGTGGGTGAGCGCGCTCGACGAGGACGCGTTCGAGGACCTGCTTCCGCTCGTACGACGGACGTTCGCCGACTTCAGCGCCGCCGAGCGCCGCACCATCGGCGAGCAGCTCTCCCGCCTCGGTCGGCCCGGCGCCGTCGCGGCGCTGCTGGACGGCGGCATCGACCTCGAGCAGGCGCGACCGGCCCTGCACGCCGTGGCCCGGCTCGTCGGGTGGAAGGTGGTGGCGCATGACGGAGCGGCCTGACGGCAACGACCCGACCGGGCAGGCCTCCCGGGACCGGCTGACGAGGTGGCGGCTGATCCTCGGTGGGCAGGAGGCCGACGGGCTCACCAGACCGGACGGCGAGGCCGTCGCCCTCGCCGAGGCCGACGGGCGTCGCGACGACGCCCTGTCCGCGCTGTACGACGGTGGGCGCAAGGCCGGCCTCGGCGGATCCTCGCCCCGGGTCGCCCGCTGGCTCGGCGACATCCGCACCTACTTCCCCTCATCGGTCGTCCAGGTCATGCAGGGCGACGCGATGGAGCGGCTCGGACTGCGGCAGATGCTGCTCGAGCCCGAGATGATGCGAGCCGTCCAGCCCGACGTCGGCCTGGTCAGCACGCTGATCGGGCTGGGCCGGGTGATCCCCGAGCACTCGCGCGAGACGGCCCGGGCGGTCGTCCGCCAGGTGACCGACGAGCTGGAGGAGCGGCTGCGGCAGCGCACCGTCCAGGCCGTGACCGGTGCGCTGGACCGGTCAGCGCGGACCCGCCGTCCGCGGATGCGCGACGTCGACTGGCGTCGCACCGTCGCTGCCAACCTCAAGCACTACTTGCCCGAGCACCGCACGGTCGTGCCCGAGCGACTGGTCGGCTACGCCCGCCGCTCGACCCAGGTCGAGCGCGAGATCATCCTCTGCATCGACCAGTCGGGGTCCATGGCCGAGTCGACCGTCTACAGCTCGGTCTTCGGTGCCGTGCTCGCGTCGATCAGGTCGGTGAGCACGCGGCTGGTGGTCTTCGACACCGAGGTGGTCGACCTGACCGACGAGATCGACGACCCGGTCGACGTGCTCTTCGGCGTCCAGCTCGGTGGCGGCACCGACATCAACCGCGCGCTGGCCTACTGCCAGGGCCGGATCACCCAGCCCGACGACACGGTGCTGGTCCTCATCAGCGATCTCTACGAGGGAGGCATCGCGGAGGAGATGATCAGCCGGGCGAGCGCTGTGGTCGGCTCCGGCGCGACCATGATCGCCCTGCTCGCGCTCAGCGACTCCGGCCAGCCGTCCTTCGACGCCGATCATGCCGCGGCCCTCGCCGAGATCGGCGTACCGTCCTTCGCCTGCACGCCCGACCTCTTCCCCGACCTGATGGCGGCCGCCATCGAGAAGCGCGACATCGGGGAGTGGGCGGCAGCCAACGACGTGGTCACCACCCACGAGACGACCCGCCCGACCTAGTCCGTGGGCCGCCCTCGGCGCAGGGGTGGCGGCACCCTGCGTCCTGGGAGGGCGCACGGGCGCGATCTGCCGCCACCTCGGGCGTGAACGGCGCTCAGTCCGTCACTGCTCCCAGGCCGGACCCTCGCCACCGAGACGTTCGACCAGGCGGCGGCCGACGTGGCCGGCGTTGGCGCGGCGTACGTCCTCCGGCACGTCGGGGAGGTTCTCCTCCCAGTCGAGGACGCACGACCCGCGCAGCTGCGGCATCCGCGCCGGGCGGCCGAAGAAGAAGGGATGGAGGTGCGCCCCACCGTCGCCGTAGCGGCCGACGTGGCAGCGCCCGACGCTGGGCAGGCTCTCGATCGCGGCCGCGATCGCCACCATCAGCAGTCCCATCTCGGCGGCGAGGTCGTCGGGCAGGTCGGCGAGGTCGTGGTGGTCGCGCGGCTTGAGGATGAGCGTCACCGGCAGCTTCATGCCGATGTCGGAGAGGGTCCAGCGCTCGTTGCTCCACACGATCCACGCGGCCTGCTCCGGGGACAGGGGCTCCCGGCACGTGCAGTCGGCGGGGTCCTCGCCGCGTCGCGGCTCCTCGTTGTCGGCCAGCGGCTCGAGCGGCTTGATCCGCAGGCCGTCGAGCTCGAAGGGGAAGATGTCCCACCCGGGCATCGCCTCGATGGCCACCGCGAGGCGCCCCTCGCTGTCGGTGGCTGCCGCCACGCGGTCGTAGTACGCCTCGATCGACTCCGGTTCGTCCATGGTCGTCATCCAACCAGCGACCACCCCTTGTGGGGTGTTCGGCCCAGCACCCGCGAGGCACTGTCGAGGGCATGAGCAACGACAAGATCACCGTGGAGCGCACCATCCAGGCGTCCAGCGCTGACGTGTTCGACGTACTCAGCAACCCGGAACGTCACGTGGAGCTGGACGGTTCGGGCTTCGTCATCAGCGACGAGAAGACCAACCGCATCCAGGGCACCGGCGACGTGTTCACGATGAACATGACCGGCGACCACATGGGTGGCGACTACCAGACGGACAACCACGTCACCGGCTTCTCGCAGAACCACCTGCTCGCCTGGCAGACGGCGCCGGCCGGTCAGGAGCCGCCCGGCTGGCAGTGGGTCTGGGAGCTCGAGGCCGAGGGCTCGGACGCCACCCTCGTCCGGCTGACCTACGACTGGAGCAGCGTCACCGACGAGGAGCTGCTGAAGAAGATCAGCTTCCCGCTCGTCACCGAGGCCCAGCTCCAGGACAGCCTCGACCACCTCGGCCAGGCCGTCACCGGCTCCTGACCCTCACCAGGGGGACGGCTGGTAGTCCTTCACGAAGCAGCCGAAGAGGTCGGTGCCGCCCTCCCCGAGCACGATCGGGTCGTACACGCGGGCGGCGCCGTCCACGAGGTCGAGCGGGGCGTGCCAGCCCTCGGCCGCGATCCGCAGCTTCTCGTGGTGCGGGCGCTCGTCGGTGATCCAGCCGGTGTCGACGGCCGTCATCAGGATCTGGTCGGTCTCGAACATCTCGCCCGACGACGTGCGGGTCATCATGTTGAGCGCCGCCTTGGCCATGTTGGTGTGCGGGTGCCCCGCGCCCTTGTAGCGGCGCGAGAACTGGCCCTCCATGGCGGACACGTTGACGACGTACGCCCGCCGCGAGGTCGCTGCCGACGCGGCGGCCGCGAGGGCCGGGCGCAGCCGGGAGACCAGCAGGAACGGCGCGATCGAGTTGCACAGCTGCACCTCGAGCAGCTCCAGCGGGTCGACCTCGCCGACGGTCTGGGTCCACGAGTTGTTGGTCTGCACGTCGGGCAGCAGGCCGCCGGCGTCGACGGCGGTGCCGGCCAGGTGCGCGTCGAGCGAGGCGTGCCCGGCCTTGAGCGCGAGCGCGGTGAGCGTCGCGGCGTTGTGCACGGCCATCGCGTGCTCCTCCGACTCACCCTCGTGGTGGGCGACGGGGGTCGGCGCGAGCGCCCCGGCGATCGCGGCCGGGTGGGCCTCGGAGATGTGGTCGAACGTCACCAGCTCCGGGACCGAGTCGTCCGGAAGCGGCAGCGACTCGGCCTCGACCAGCGGGGCGTAGGCGCCCGGCGTGCGGCGTACGGTCTGGCACGCGTTGTTGATGAGGATGTCGAGCTGGCCGGCCGCCGCGACGTCGTCGGCGAGCGAGATGACCTGCGTGGGGTCGCGCAGGTCGATGCCGACCACCTTGAGCCGGTGGATCCAGTCCTCACTGTCGGGCAGCGAGGAGAAGCGGCGCACCGCGTCCTTGGGGAAGCGCGTGGTGATGGTGGTGTGGGCGCCGTCGCGGAGCAGGCGGAGCGCGATGTACATGCCGATCTTCGCGCGCCCGCCGGTCAGCAGCGCCCGCTTGCCGGTGAGGTCGGTGCGCTGGTCGCGCTTGGCGTGGCTCATCGCCGCGCACGAGGGGCAGAGCCAGTGGTAGAACGCGTCGACCAGGGTGAAGTCCTGCTTGCAGATGTAGCAGCCGCGGGGGACGAGCAGCTCGCCGGCGAACGCCCCGGCCGCGCTCGAGACCAGCGGGATGCCCGCGGTCTCGTCGTCGATGCGCATCGGCGACCCGGTCGCGGTCCGTTCGATGATGTCGCGGTCGTGGGCCAGCTCGGCGGCGCGCTTGGCGAGCTTGCGCTCGGCCTTGATCGACTTGTACATGTGCGACGCTGCGCGCTTGACCGTCACGTGGTCGGGGTGGTCCCCGGGCAGGTGGTGGAGCGAGGCGAGCACCCGGAGCGTCGTCGCGAGGTCGTCGGGGTCGATGCCGGGTTGCTGCTGTGTCACGTGGAGGAGGTTACGGCGCCTCCAGCGATCCCCGGTCATCCGGGAATCCCGTACGTTGTCGGCCCGTGCACGGCCTGACAACCTCAGCGATCCCCGGTCGACCGCGGATCGCGCGGGGCGTGGGACGCCCCGGTCAGCTCTCGCGGGCCGGCGAGCCGTTGATCCGCACGCGGTCGGCGCGCATCCCGTGCTCGACGCCCCAGAGCACCGCCCGCGAGCGCGAGTCGACGTCGATCTTGCGGTAGGCCGAGCGGATGTAGGACTTGATCGAGTTGAGTGACAGCAGGGTGCGCTCGGCGATCTCCTGGTTGCTCAGGCCCATCGTGATCAGCGACAGCACCTCGGCCTCGCGCGCGGTGAGGCCCTCCTCGCGGCCGGGCCAGTCACCGCCGACGAGCGGCGAGCGCCCCCGCGATGGCGAGACCACGAGCTGCCCCGACGAGATGGCGGCGAGGGCGTCGACGAGGCGGGCCGCCGGCAGGCTCTTGGAGAGGTACCCGCGCACGCCCTGGCTGAGGGTGTCGCGGGTGAGCCAGGGCTGGAAGTTCCAGGTGTAGACCGCGACCGCGCGCACCTGCGTGCTGTCGACGAGGTGGCGTACGGCGGGACCGTTGCCCTGGCCCATCCCGAACGTGTCGTAGAGGGCCACGTCGACCGGCTGGGCCACGGGCTTGCCCGCCACCAGCTCCACCACCTCGACGCGGTGGCCGTAGCTGCGCATCATCGCGTCGAGGCCACGGACGACGACCTCGTCGTCGTTGACCAGCGCGACTCGAATCACCATGGGGTCAAGGTACTGCTGTTTGCCGCCGTTGAACCCCCGGACGGGCGAGTCGGGGGGAACCCACGGTCACGGCCCGCGGCGATCCCCACCCCTACGGCCGGGTCGCACGGGCCTGGGGCGGGGTCAGGGGCAGCAGGGGTCGAACCGGAAGCCGACCCCGCGGATCGTGCGGATCCACTGGTTGCCGGAGGCGGCACCGCGCAGCTTGCGGCGCAGGTTGGCGAGGTGGACGTCGACGACGTGGGTGCTGTCGGGGACGAAGTCGCTGGCCCACACCGCGCGCATGAGCTGCTCGCGGGGGACCACGACGCCGGGGTTGCCGACGAGGTGGGCCAGCAGGTCGAACTCGGTGCGGGTCAGGTCGATCTCCCGGCCCGACACCCGCACCTCCCGCGCCCCGCGGTTGAGGGTGAGGTCGCTGCAGCCCTCGAAGCTGGTGGGGTCGGCCTCGGGCACCGGGTCGACCGCGAGCGGTGCTGCGGCCACGTCCGGGACCGGACTGCTGCTGCGCGGACGCCGGAAGAGGGCGGCGACCCGCGCCTGCAGCTCGCGCATCGAGAACGGCTTGACCAGGTAGTCGTCGGCGCCGACCTCGAGCCCGACGAGCCGGTCGACCTCGGCCGCGCGGCCGCTGACGACGATCACGTAGCAGTCGGTGACCGTGCGGATCTGGCGACAGACCTCGACGCCGTCGATGTCGGGCAGGGTGAGGTCGAGCGTGACCAGGTCGGGACGGCACTCGCCCACCAGCGTGAGCGCCTCGGTGCCGGTGCGCGCCACGACGACGTCGAAGCCGGCCTGGTCGAGGAGCTTGGAGATGGCGTCGCCGACATCGTGGTCGTCCTCGACGACCACGGCTGTCCGTGCGTTCATCATCCGTCCCTGCTCCCCAAGTTGACCGTTCACCTACCCTGCCGCACCCCACCTGAAACCGGGCGGGCGCGACCGGTGCTCCCCGCCCCCCGTCGATGCTAGGCGGCGGCGGGCGGGAAGCGTGGTCGATCGGGGCGCAGCACCCCCTTAGGAGGGGTCGCCGGCGCCCGTCGGGGTGGCCCCGACAGGTGGACCGTCAGAAGTCCAGGCCGCGGGCCCAGTCCTCCGAGTCGATCCGGGCGACCAGGTAGGGGCCTCCGCCGGCGCGGCGCTCCGGCTGCTCGTCCCCCTCGCGGTCCATCCGGTAGCCGATGCCGCGGATGGTGTGGATCCAGGTGGCGTCGGTGTGGCGCCGCAGCTTGCCGCGCAGGTTGGCGACGTGCACGTCCACCAGGTGGTGGTCGTGGGTCAGCGCGCTGCTCCAGATCGCCAGCACCATCTCCTCGCGGGTGCACACCCGCGACAGGTGCGTCGCGAGGTACTCGAGGACGTCGTACTCGATGCGGGTCAGCTCCACGATCGAGCCGTCGATCTGCACCTCGCGGCGCGCGGAGTTGATCACCAGGCCCGCCCCGGCGGAGATCGTGGACGGCTCGTCCACCGGCTGCGCCGGGCTCGGCACCTGCGGGCTGCGGCCGTTGACCGGCTCCTCGGTGACCGTCCCGGTCCGCGGACGTCGGAACAGCGCCGCGACCCGCGCGCGCAGCTCGCGCGGCGAGAACGGCTTGAGGACGAAGTCGTCGGCCCCGACCTCGAGGCCGATCAGCTTGTCCACCTCGTCGGAGCGCGCCGACACGATCACGATGTAGCAGTCGCTGGTCTCACGGATGCGACGACAGACCTCGATGCCGTCCATGTGCGGCAGCGTCAGGTCGAGCGTCACCAGGTCGGGCGGGTCGGCTGCCGCCGCGCTCACCGCCTGGCGACCGTCGAGCGCCGAGGTGACGCGGAAACCCGCCCCCTCGAGAGTCTCCACCAGCGCCGACGAGATGTCCGGATCGTCCTCGACGACCAATGCGTGTAGTTCTTGCACGTCAAACCCCCACATATACGTAGGCAAGGGCCCCACGCCCTCGCCGTGACACCGCCCGGACGATGTCGCTCGATGTTAATGCCATCGACGGCGGAGAACTAGGAGAGGTCTGAGGGATGAACGGCCTGTCTAGACCGCCTCATTTTGACGGAATCTGAAGTGATTGCCGGTTGGAGCTGCGTTTTCCGTGGCTCAGTCGAGGTCGATCCCACGATTGACCCACACGTGGTCCACCATCATGCCGACACGCTCGTACATCGGGAGTGCTCCGGTGCGTGAGTCCGTGCTCAGCTCGGAGGTGCGGGTGCCGTGCTCGCGCCCCCGGGCGAAGGAGTCGACGAGCAGCGCCTGGGCGATCCCCCGGTTGCGCTGGTCACGTCGTACGGCGAGCCGGTCGACGTACGCCGTCGCCCCGTCGTCCGACACGAGGACGAGCGAGACGCCGACCACGGCGCCGCCCTCGTCGAGCGCCACCCGCAGGTTCCACGGCTCGAACCCGGGCCGGCCGCTCGTCGCGGCGGCGAAGTCCTCGAACGTCTCCCGGTCGCGCACCGACCACTCGAGGAAGGCGTCCTCCAGGACGTCGTGGGCCGCGCGCAGCTCGTCGGGCCCGGCCGTGCGGACGACGTAGCCCTCCGGCAGCGCGCGCTCGGGGATGGTGGCGCTCTCGGGCAGCTTGAGCACCCAGCTGGTCCACCGGACCCGGAAGCCGAGCTCCTCGAGCAGCCGGTCGCCCGGCGAGCCCTGCGGGACGGGCATCCCGACGACCGACGAGCCGAGGCTGCGGCCGAGGTCGACGAGCCAGTGGGCCAGCCACGTGCCGATGCCGCGGCCGCGGTGGCTCGGCAGGACGGAGGTGTCGGCGCGGTCGGCGCCCATCAGCTCGGCGTACGCCACCAGGGTGTCGCCGTCCCACACGCCGATCGAGCGGGCGCCGAGGTCGTGGCTGGGCTTGGCCCAGTCGCTGACGATGTCGGCCTCCTCGATCGCGACGTGCCCGATGTCCTCCTGCTCCTGGGCGGCCATCAGCACGAAGACGTCGTGGGCGTCGGACCTCTGCAGCGGCCGTGTGGTGAGCCCCTCGGGCAGGTCGGGCATCGCATCTCGCATGAGGGGAGTGTGCTTGCTCACGTGCGGGCTTGTCGCGCCCTTATCCGGCCTCGGGGAATGTCCTGTTCACGCCTGAGGCCCTACCGTTGGAGGGTGAGTGACGACCAGCCCGTGGCACCCGAGCAGACCTTCTCCGACCTCGGCCTCGCGCCGGAGGTCCTCAAGGCGTTGACGGACGTCGGCTACGAGACCCCCTCGCAGATCCAGGCCCTGACGATCCCGCCGCTCCTCGAGGGGCGCCACGTCGTCGGTCTCGCCCAGACCGGCACCGGCAAGACGGCCGCGTTCGCGCTGCCGATCCTGTCGCAGCTCGACTTCTCGCAGAAGACGCCGCAGGCACTCGTCCTGGCCCCGACCCGTGAGCTCGCGCTCCAGGTCTCGGAGGCCTTCGAGAAGTACGCCGCGCACATGAAGGGCGTCAAGGTCCTGCCGATCTACGGCGGCCAGGGCTACGGCGTGCAGCTGTCCGCGCTGCGTCGCGGCGTGCACGTCGTCGTCGGCACACCGGGCCGCATCATGGACCACCTCGAGAAGGGCACGCTCGACCTGAGCGAGCTGCGCTTCCTCGTCCTCGACGAGGCCGACGAGATGCTGAAGATGGGCTTCGCCGAGGACGTCGAGACGATCCTCGCCGACACCCCCGACAGCAAGCACGTCGCGCTGTTCTCCGCGACCATGCCGGCGCAGATCCGCCGGATCTCGAAGAAGTACCTCGCGGACCCGGTCGAGATCACCGTCAAGAGCAAGACGTCGACGGTCTCATCGATCACCCAGCGCTACCTGATCGTGTCCTACCCCCAGAAGGTCGACGCCCTCACGCGCATCCTCGAGGTGGAGAACTTCGAGGGGATGATCGTCTTCGTCCGCACCAAGAACGAGACCGAGACGCTCGCCGAGAAGCTGCGCGCCCGCGGCTACTCCGCCATGGCCATCAACGGCGACGTCGCGCAGGTGCAGCGCGAGCGCACCATCAACCAGCTCAAGGCCGGCAAGCTCGACATCCTCGTCGCCACCGACGTCGCGGCCCGCGGCCTCGACGTCGAGCGGATCAGCCACGTCGTCAACTACGACATCCCGACCGACACCGAGTCCTACGTGCACCGCATCGGCCGCACCGGCCGCGCGGGCCGCTCGGGCGACTCGATCGCCTTCGTCACCCCGCGCGAGCGCCACCTGCTCCGCGCCATCGAGAAGGCCACGCGCCAGCCGCTGACCCAGATGCAGCTGCCGACCGTCGACGACGTCAACGCCACCCGCCTGACGCGCTTCGACGACCAGATCACCGAGGCGCTGACCCAACCGGAGCGGATCGACTTCTTCCGCGACGTCGTCTCCCACTACGTCAGCGAGCACGACGTCTCCGAGGTCGACGTGGCCGCCGCCCTCGCCGCGGTGATGCACGGCGAGCAGCCGCTGCTGCTCGAGCCGGAGCCCGAGCGCGCCACCCGCAGCTTCGACGAGCGGCCGACGCACGGCGGCAAGGCCGACCGCGGTCCGCGCGAGTCGCGCAGCGGACAGCCGATGGCGGCGTACCGCATCGAGGTCGGCAAGCGCCACAAGGTCGAGCCGCGGCAGATCGTCGGCGCCCTGGCCAACGAGGGCGGCCTGTCGCGCGGCGACTTCGGCTACATCTCGATCAAGCCTGACTTCTCGGTCGTCGAGCTCCCCGCCGACCTCCCGGCCGGCACGCTCGACCGCCTCTCCGGCACGCGCATCTCCGGCAAGCTCATCGAGATCAAGCCCGACAACGGCCCGTTCCGCGGTCGTCCCGGCGGCGGCCACGGCGGCAAGGGTGGCGGCTACAAGGGCAAGAACCCCCGCTCCTGACCCCCCAGGTCGAGTGGCGCGTCCTGACGCCGGAATCGCGCCGAGTCGGCTCGTCCTGACCCCCCAAATGCACCGAGTCGGCGCATCCTGCTTCAGGATGCGCCGACTCGACGGCTGTGGCGCACCAGGATGCGCCGACTCGACTGTCAGGCGTTGCGGATCGCCGAGACGTCGAACTCGAGCTTGATCTTCTCGGAGACGAGGACGCCGCCGGTCTCGAGCGCGGCGTTCCAGGTGAGGCCCCAGTCCTTGCGGTTGATGGTGGTCTCGCCCTCGAAGCCGACGCGGGTGTTGCCGAACGGGTCGACGGCGGAGCCGGTCTGCTCGAACTCGATCGTGACGGGCTTGGTCACGTCCTTGATGGTCAGGTCGCCGGTGACGGCCCAGTCGGCGCCGTCGCGCTTCACCTCGGTGGAGGTGAAGGTGATCGTGGGGTAGGTCTCGACGTCGAAGAAGTCGCCGGACTTGAGGTGGCCGTCGCGGTCGGCGCTGCCGGTGTCGACGGACGCGACCTGGATGGTGAGGTCGACCTTGGACGCCGACGGGTTGGCCTCGTCGATGCGGGCGGTGCCCTCGAAGGCGCCGAACTGGCCGCGGACCTTGGTCACCATGGCGTGGCGGGCGACGAAGCCGAGGCGGCTGTGGCTGGTGTCGATGGTGTAGTCGCCGGTGATGTCGTCGATGGCGGTGGTGGGGGCGTCGAAACCGGTGGTCATGGGTGCTCCTCGAGGAAGGCGGTGGTTGGTAGAACTTTCAACCACCATAACGGGCCACCACCCAGTTTCATTCCCGGGGGCGCAAGGATCTTCCGGGGGCGTGGAAATGACGACGAGCCACGCCCTGGCGGGCGTGGCTCGTGCGTGCGAGCTGAGTCAGGCGGCGTGGGTCGCGACCGTCTCGACGGTCGACCAGCGTGCCTCCATGTGGGTGCGGCCCGACGCGTCCGTGACGGCCACCCAGGCGCAGACCGGCCTGTCGGTCATCGACTGCTTGCTCATGTGACACCTCCCGTTCACCTTGTATTCACCTAAAGTAGCACGTCCCCACCCGCGCACCACCGTTTCGCTCACAGAGGGCGGTCGTCCCCCACCTGCACTTCCGCAGGCAGCCACGTGGCGGGTCAGTGCCCCACTTGTGACGGGTGGGTCGCACCTCAGAGATGCATCACGAGGCAAGATGTGCGCTTTTTGCCCGATTTCGGGCAGGAAGTTGCCAGTCGCGCCACTGGGGCGGATGATCAACCGGTGCCGGACCCCGCCCTCGTCGCCCATGTGGTCGCCACCACGTCGTTGACGCCGGGCGAGGCCGCCCGGGTCGTCGAGGACGTCATCGCCTTCCACGCCCAGTCGGTGGAGGACTACGTCCGGGCTCGCCACGCGAGCCTCAGGACGTACGGCGCCAGGAACCCCGAGATCTTCGCGCGCATCGCCGAGGAGCTCGCCCAGCGAGTCGTGGCCGCCCCCGAGCTCTCCGAGCGGCAGCTGCGACGCATCATCTACGGATAGGACGCAACGTCATGTGTGGAATCGTCGGCTACATCGGCCGTCAGGAGGCGGCCCCGGTCGTCCTCGAGGGCCTGACCCGGCTCGAGCACCGCGGCTACGACTCGGCGGGCGTCGCGGTCCTCGGCAACCGGGGCATCCGGGTGGCCAAGCAGGCCGGGAGGGTGCGCGACCTGGGGGACGCCCTGCCCAAGCGCTTCGCCGGCGCCACGGGGATCGGCCACACCCGCTGGGCGACGCACGGGCCGGCGACCGACGCCAACGCCCACCCCCACACCGACGAGGCCGGCCGGGTCGCGGTCGTGCACAACGGCATCATCGACAATTCCGCCGCGCTGCGCGCCGAGCTGGCCGACGGGGGCACCACCCTCGCCAGCGACACCGACACCGAGGTGCTCGCCCACCTCATCGCACGCAGCGACGCCGACACGCTCGAGGGCAAGGTCCGCGACGCGCTGGGTGCGGTGGTCGGGACCTACGGCCTCGCCGTGCTGCACGCCGACTTCCCGGACCGCATCGTGGTGGCCCGCAACGGCAGCCCCCTGGTCGTGGGCGTGGGCGACAAGGAGATGTACGTCGCCTCCGACCTGGCCGCGATCGTGCGGCACACGACCACCGTGGCGGTCCTGGACGACGGCGAGATGGCCACCGTCACCGCCGCCGGGTTCAGCACGATGCGCCACAGCGACCTCGTCGCCACCGGCAAGACCGCGGCCGAGGTCGACGTCGACGCGTCGGCGTACGAGGCCGGCGACCACGAGTCGTTCATGCGCAAGGAGATCCTCGAGCAGCCGACCACGGCGCAGGCCGTGCTCCGCGGTCGCCTCGACGAGCGCTTCGGCACCGCCCACCTCGGCGGCCTCGACATGGACGCACGCGAGCTGCGGGCGGTGCGCCGCGTGAAGATCCTCGGCTGCGGCTCGGCCTACTACGTCGGCCAGATGGGCGCAGCGCTCATCGAGGAGCTGGCCCGCATCCCCGCGGACGCGGAGGCGGCGAGCGAGTTCCGCTACCGCAACCCGGTGATCGAGCCCGACACCCTCTACGTCGCCGTGAGCCAGTCGGGCGAGACGATCGACACCCTGCTGGCGGTGCAGGAGGTACGCCGCAAGGGTGGGCGCTGCGTCGGCCTGGTCAACGTCGTCGGGTCGGCGATCGCCCGCGAGTGCGACGGCGGGATCTACCTGCACGCCGGGCCCGAGGTCGCCGTCGCGAGCACCAAGGCGCTGACCAACATGTTCCTCGCCTTCGCGCTGCTCGCCCTCCAGCTGGGCCGCGTGCGCGACCTGTCGATCGCCGACGGCAAGCGCCTGGTCGCCGGCCTGGAGCGGTTGCCCGGCCAGATCGAGGAGGTCCTGGCCGGTGAGGCCGAGCTGGTCGAGGTCGCGAAGGACCTCGCCGGGGCGCGCAGCCTGTTCTTCATCGGTCGCGTGCGTGGGTTCCCGGTGGCCCGCGAGGGCGCGCAGAAGTTCAAGGAGATCAGCTACCGCCACGCCGAGGCCTACCAGACCTCCGAGCTCAAGCACGGCCCGCTCGCCCTCATCGACCCGGAGGTGCCGACCGTCGCGCTGGTGCCGCACGACGAGCTGGCCGAGCGAAACGTCGGCGCGCTGCACGAGATCGAGGCGCGCAAGGGCCCGCTCGTGGTGATCACGCACGAGGACGTCGACCTCGGCGAGGTCAGCGCCCGCCGGATCGTCGTACCCCGCAACGAGCCCGAGCTCGACCCGATCCTGCTCAACGTCCCGCTCCAGCTTCTGGCGTACCACGCGGCCCAGCACCTCGGTCACGACATCGACAAGCCGCGAAACCTGGCGAAGTCGGTCACGGTCGAGTGAGCGGAAAGCCCGCAACCCAGGCCTGAAATGGACTGGGCGCCCCTTGCCGCATGGGGTCGGCAAGGGGCGCGCCGTGGAGAACGATCCCATCGGCTCCGCGTCCTGTCCGGGCTTCGTGGGAACTACCGACGGATTTTGCTGTCGGCTGGATCACGTCGCGTCGGCGGCCCTTCCCGCGAGCTCCAGGGCGCGCCGGGCGAGCGGCTCGGCGGACGCGCGATCGGTGGCGACGAGGCCCACGCGGGTACGCCGGTCGAGCAGGTCGGCGACGTCGTGCGCGCCCTCGTGGGTGACGCCGAAGACCAGCTCGGCGAGCGTCACCGGGACGACCTCAGACACCGGGACGAGCAGCTCGTCGTCGGCCAGGCCCGTGACCTCGCGGGCGGTGGCGAGCACGAGCCCGGCGTCGGTGCCGAAGCGTCGTACGAGCCGGGCGGGCGCCGACGTGCGACGCAGGTCGTCCGGTGCGCCGGCGCCGAGCAGGGGCAGCGACGCGGTGCGGCACGGGCCCGCGTCCAGGCGTCCTGCGGAGACGAGCGCGTCGAGGGTGTCCTGCGCCATCCGCCGGTAGGTCGTCAGCTTGCCGCCCACCACGGTCGTCACACCGGTGGCGGACGTGAGGATGGCGTGGCGTCGGGACAGGTCGGACGTCGCGTCGGTGCCGGAGACCTCGAGCAGCGGCCGCAGGCCGGCAAAGGCTCCGACGACGTCGTCCCTCGTCGGCGGCGTGGTGAACGCCGAGGCAACGACACCGAGCAGGAAGTCGATCTCGGCCTCGCTGGGCTCGGGCACGTCGGGCACCGGTCCGGTCACGGGCTCGTCCGTCAGGCCGACGTAGATCGTGCCGTCGGGCTGCGGCAGCACCATCGCGAAGCGCGATCTCGTGTCCGGGATCGGCACCATCACCGCCACCCGCGTCTGCGGCAGGGCCGACCCGCGCAGGACGAGGTGCGTGCCGCGGCTGGGCCGCAGCCGCACCTGCTCGTCGAGGTCGCCGGCCCAGACGCCGGTCGCGTTGACGACCGCCCTCGCGCGGACGTCGTACGTCGCCCCGGTGAGCTCGTCGCGGACCGTGACGCCGGTGCCGGTCGCGGAGGTGACCCGGGCACGGGTGCGCACGTGGGTGCCGTACGACGCTGCGGTGCGGGCCACGGTGACGACGAGGCGGGCGTCGTCCTCGAGCTGCCCGTCCCACGCGAGAAGCCCGCCGCGGAGCGTGTCGGCGCGCAGGGCGGGAGCGAGGCCGAGGGTCTCGGTGGTGGTGAGCCGGCGCGGACGCGGGAGCGTCCGGGCGGTGGTGTGGGCGCTGCGCCGCAGCACGTCACCCGCCTGGAGCCCGCCCCACGTGAAGGCCGTCCGGCTGCGCGGCATCGCGTCGTTGACCGGGGTCAGCATCGGAAGCGGGTGGACGAGGTGGGGAGCGGTGACCTCCATGAGGATCCCGCGCTCGACGGCGCTCTCACGGGCGATGGCGAGCTGCCCCTGCGCGAGGTAGCGCAGGCCACCGTGCACGAGCTTGGACGACCAGCGCGACGTGCCGAACGCCAGGTCGTGCGCGTCGACCGCGAGCACCGTCAGGCCGCGGGAGACGGCGTCGAGGGCGACACCGGCGCCGGTGATGCCGAGGCCGACCACGACGACGTCCACCTCGTCGGGGACGCCGGCGACGCCGGGGACGATGCGGCGGGCCGGCTGCATCAGGGCTCCAGTGCGCGGGCGACGCCGCGGGCGTACTCCGCGTCCAGGTCGTCCAGCCCGATCCGGTCGTCGGTCATCGTCATCGCCGAGAAGACGAAGCCGTGCGCCGCGAGGGTCAGCGACCGCGCCATGAGCACCGGGTCGCCGGCGCGGATGGCGCCGTCGACCTGGCCGCTGGCGATCTCGGCGGCGAGGATCTCGACGAGCGCCTCCTGCGAACGCCCGCGACGGTGGAGCAGGTAGGGCAGCATCAGGTCGGGGTCGAGCTCGACGATCCGGACGAACAGCTCGTTGTCGCGCAGCGCCCGGACCGTCGCGAGGGCGGCCTCGGCGATGCCCTCGGGAGTCGTGGTGTCGGCGGCGGCGACCTGGGTCGCGGCTGCGATGCCGACCCACTCGCGGGTCATCAGGTCGCCGAGCAGGGAGCCCATGTCGGGCCACGCGCGGTAGATCGTCATCCGGGAGACCCCGGCCCGCTTCGCGACCTCCGTGAGCGTCGTACGCCGCCAGCCGACGTCGAGGATGCAGGCGCGGGCTGCGTCGAGGTAGCCGTCGAGGCGGGGATCAGCGGCTGCGCGGGATGTGTGACGAAGTGACGTCATGTGTCACACTGTAACGCATGTCGACCGAGCCGACCCCCACCGAGATGCACCCGCAGCGCTGGGGCGACCCCGCGGCCGCCACCGTCCTGCCCGGCTCCGCGCTCGGCCTCGTCGAGCTCGCCTTCGGGCTGCAGGACCGTCCGCCGGTCAGCGGGGCCGTGCCGCCGCCGTCCGTGCTGGACGACACACTGCTCGACGACCTGCGGGCGGTCGTCGGTGCCGAGCACGTGCTCACCGACGACGCGACGCGGACGCTCCGCACGCGTGGCAAGTCCACCCCCGACCTGCTGCGCGCCCGCGCCGGCGACCTCGACGACGCACCCGACGCCGTCGTCCGACCCGACGGGCACGACGACGTGGAGGCCGTCCTTGCCTGGGCCGTGGAGCACCGGGTGGCGGTCGTCCCCTTCGGTGGCGGCACCTCGGTCACCGGCGGCCTGGCTGCGCGCCGCGACGGGTTCGCGGGCCTGGTCAGCCTGGACCTGGTGCGGATGAAGCGGCTGCTCGCCGTCGACGAGGTCTCGATGACCGCGACCCTCGAGCCGGGGCTGCGCGGCCCCGAGGCGGAGGCCCTCCTCGCCGCGCACGGGCTGACGCTCGGCCACTACCCGCAGTCCTTCCAGCACGCCTCGATCGGCGGCTTCGCGGCCACGCGCTCGAGCGGGCAGTCCAGTGCCGGCTACGGACGCTTCGACGCGATGGTCGTGGGCCTCATCGCCGCCACGCCGACCGGGACACTCCGCCTCGGCTCCGCGCCGGCCAACGCGGCCGGGCCCGACCTGCGGCAGCTGCTGCTGGGCTCGGAGGGCGCCTTCGGCGTCATCACCTCCGTCACGGTGCGCGTGCGGCGCGCGCCCGCCGTGACGTCGTACGAGGGCTGGCGGTGGTCGTCCTTCGACGCCGGCTCCGACGCGATGCGGACCCTGGCGCAGGCCGGACTGATGCCGACCGTGCTCCGGCTGTCGGACGATTCCGAGACGGCGATCAACCTCGCCGACCCCTCGTCCATCGGCGGCGCCGAGGACCCCGGCTGCCTGATGGTCACCGGCTACGAGGGCACCGACGAGCAGGTCGCGGCCCGGCGCGCGGCGGTCACGGCCGTCCTGGCCGGCCTCGGCGGGACCGCGCTCGGCACCGAGCCGGGGGAGAAGTGGGCCCACGGGCGCTTCGAGGGTCCCTACCTCCGCGACGCGCTCCTCGACCACGGCGTGCTCGTCGAGACGCTCGAGACCGCGACCTTCTGGTCGAACCGGCAGCGGTTGTACGCCGACGTCAAGGACGCGCTCACCGCGTCGCTCGGCGAGGGATCGCTGGTGCTGTGCCACGTCTCGCACGTCTACGAGACCGGCTGCTCGCTCTACTTCACCGTCGCGGCTCGCCAGGGCGACGACCCGATCACCCAGTGGCAGGCGGCCAAGGCCGTGGCCAGCGACGCCATCATCGCGGCGGGCGCGACGATCACGCACCACCACGCGATCGGCACCGACCACCAGCCGTGGTTCGCCCGCGAGATCGGGGACGTCGGGGTGCGGGTGCTCCGCGCGGTCAAGGCCGAGCTCGACCCGTCGGGGATCCTCAACCCCGGGGTCCTCATCCCCTGAGGGCACCCCGGGTGCCGCGACACGCGCACGCAGCGGAGCGAGGCGCCATCAAGCACCGAAGGCCCAGACCAGGAGCTCGGCCGGCTCGGAGGCCGTGACGACGCGACCGGGCTCCTCGGTGAGGCGTACGGCGTCGCGGGAGCGGAGGTCGACTCCGTCGAGCGAGGCGGCCCCGGTCGCGGCGAAGACGTGCTGGCGCGGGTCGTCGGGGAGCGCGACGGACTCGCCGGCACCCAGGCGCGCGACGAGGAGCCGGGCGCCGGTCGTCCCGATCGGCAGGCCGTCGCCGCCGGCCACCGCCACGAGCCCGGACGACGGCGGCGGCGCCTCGCCCAGGACGTACGACGGCTCGGTGCCCGGCGCGGACGGGGTGAGCCAGGCCTGGACGAACCGGCAGCGCCCCGACCGAACGTCGGCGACCTCGCTGTGGCGGACGCCGGTCCCCGCGGAGAGCACCTGGGCACGGCCGGCCTCGACGACGTGCCGGTGGCCCGACGAGTCGGTGTGCACGAGCGCCCCCTCGAGCACCCAGGTCACGATCTCGAGCTCGGTGTGCGGGTGCTCGGGGTAGCCCGCGACCGTCGACGCCGACGGATCGAGCAGGTCGTCGTTGTGGCACACGAGCGGTCCGAAGCCGAGGTTTGCCGGGTCGTAGTGGGGCCCGAAGGAGAAGGAATGGCTGGTCAAGCGCCCCTTGACAGCCTCCGACGACCTGTCCGAACCGGCGTACAGGGCCATGCTCATGCCGATATCTTCGCGGATGTGCCACCCCCGGATGCAGCCGCCCCGCACGACTTCCCCCTGCTCCCTCCAGGCTTCCGCTTCGGCACGAGCACGGCGAGCTACCAGATCGAGGGCGCGGTGGCCGAGGACGGCCGCGGCCCGAGCATCTGGGACACCTTCGCCGCCGAGCCGGGGCACGTCGCCGGCGGCGCGACCGGCGAGGTCGCGTGCGACCACTACCACCGGGTCGACGAGGACGTCGCGCTGATGAAGGAGCTGGGCACGGGCGGCTACCGCTTCTCGATCGCCTGGCCCCGCATCCAGCCGACCGGTCGCGGGCCGGCCAACGAGAAGGGCCTGGCGTTCTACGACCGGCTCATCGACACGCTGCTCGCCAACGGCCAGGAGCCGATGGTCACGCTCTACCACTGGGACCTCCCGCAGGCGCTGGAGGACGACGGCGGCTGGCTCAACCGCGACACGGTGGACCGCTTCGCCGAGTACGCCGCGATCGTCGGCGAGCGGTTCGCCGACCGCGTCGCGCACTGGATCCCGGTCAACGAGCCCAACGTCGCCTCGATCCTCGGCTACGGGCTCGGCACCCACGCCCCCGGCAAGGCGATGCTGTTCGACTGCCTGCCCGCCGCCCACCACCTGCTCCTGGCCCACGGCCGCGCGGCCATCGAGCTGCGCAGGGCCGGGGCGACCTCTGTCGGGTGCGCCAACAACCACGCCCCGATCTGGCCCGCCAGCGACGACGACGCCGACGTCGGTATGAGCAAGATCTTCGACGCCCTGTGGAACGGCACGTTCCTCGAGCCGATGCTGCTCGGGCGCTACCCGGTCGACCTGATGCCGCTCTTCGAGGACGTGATGGTCGACGGCGACCTCGCCACGATCCGCCAGCCGCTCGACTTCTACGGCGTGAACTACTACCAGCCGATGAAGGTCGCCGCGGCCGACGAGGACTCCGAGATCCCCTTCGACCTGCGCGAGGTCGTCGGCTACCCCACCACCGACTTCGGCTGGCCGATCGTGCCCGACGCGCTGCGCGAGTGGCTGGTCATGTTCCGCGCCCGCTTCCGCGCCGCGCTCCCGCCGATCGTGATCACCGAGTCCGGCTGCAGCTACAACGTCGGCCCCGACGCGGACGGCGTCGTCGACGACCAGGCGCGCATCGACTACCTCCGTGCCCACGTGAACGCCGTCTCCGAGGCCATCCAGCGCGGCGTCGACGTCCGCGGCTACTACTGCTGGTCGCTGATGGACAACTTCGAGTGGGCCGAGGGATACACCCAGCGCTTCGGCCTCGTGCACGTCGACTACGACACCCTCGAGCGGACCCGCAAGAAGTCGTTCCTCTGGTACGCCGACCTGATCAGGGCCCAGCCCCAGCACCTCTGATGCGCGCCGGTCGGGCACACTTCCGGCATGGCCGACGACCGACCCGTTCCCGACCGTCCCGTCCCCGACCGACCGGGCGCCCCCGGTGCCGACGGCGGCTTCTCGGGTGGCCGGTCGGGCAACCACGGCATGACCTGGGTGGCGCTCGCCCTGCTGCTGCTGATGGTCGTCGTGGTCGGGTGGCGCCTCTTCGACTTCTGGGACAGCCGGCAGCCGCCGGCCGGCGTCGACGCCCAGCAGGCGACGGTCGTCGGGTTCGAGGAGCTCGGGCCCAGCCGGGCCGGCCAGAAGTCGACGGAGTACTCCTCGATCGTCTTCGAGCTGCCCGACGGTGAGCAGGCCTCCGCCCTCTACGAGCTGCGCCGCCTCGGCGACGTCGAGAAGGGCGACGAGATCACCGTCTACGAGCAGGGCGGCGAGTGGCGTACGACGGTCGAGCGGGCGTGGGGATCGACGCTCCTGTGGGCCCTCGGGATGGTCGCCCTGCTCGCGATGGTCGCCGGGTGGTTCCGGGTGAGGTCGAGGGCGAAGAAGCACGAATCGCCCGTCTGACGCGGGTTTCCGGGTTTGGCGGCGACGTCGCCGGGTAGGACTGGGGTCGACCCGACCGCCCCAGACGAGATCGACGAAGGACCGGCCCGTGAGCTTCCAGGTTGACCCCGATGCGCTGACCGCGGCGTCGCGACTTGCGACCAGGCAGCACGACCACATCGGCACGATCGACGACTACATCAGCTCGTCCTGCAGCAACTTCGGTGCCTTCTCCGGGGTGCTCAACCTGTTCCAGGGCAGCTACGAGTCGGCGGTCTCGACGGCCCACGACGGGCTGCGCGACTCGCGCTCCGTGGCCGTCAAGGTGCGAGACGCGTTCATCGACTCGCGTGAGGACTATCTCGACACCGACGAGGCGACCTACGACCGCTTCCGCGCCCTCGCGCCGGACCCGTCCGGCTTCCCGCCCTACGCCCCGGCCGGCAGCGGCAACGACACCCCGGGCGCCCCGCTGTCCGACGCCCCGCAGGACGGCACGAAGATCCCCGACCTCGAGGACAAGCACCCCGGCATCTCCGACGGCGCCTCCGCGGTCGGCGACAAGGTCAAGCCCGGCAACGACGTCGACAAGCCGCCGCCGTGGATGGACCCGAAGAAGGCCGCCTCCGACGCCGTGACCGACGCGTTCGAGCGTCGCACCGACGAGTACCAGTACTACCGCTCGCTGGGCTACTCCGACGAGGAGGCGTTGCAGTACGCCAAGACCGACGGGATCGACGCGCACGCCGACACGATCAACCACGACCGGATCAACCGCACCGCCGAGGGCGCCTACCACGCCGAGTACGACCGGGCGATCGCCGACGGGGCCAGCCCGGAGGACGCCCGCGAGCGGGCCAACGACGCCTACGCCGACTCGCGCTCGCGCGACTCCGCCGACCACGACCGGCGTCGTGACATCGGCGAGACGGCGTCGACCTACACCGACCTCTACGACGAGGGGAAGCAGGTCGTCGACAACGTCAACGACCTGGTCGACAACGTCAACGAGATCGGCGACAACGCCGACGACCTCGGCCAGTACGACGACTACCAGTCCCAGGACGAGGACACGAGCGCACAGGAGTGGGCCGGACGATGACGACCATCACCGAGCACGTCAACCCGGTGTCGGCGGTGGCCGGCGGCACGCCCCCGGGCACCCAGGGCCAGTACATCGAGGACAAGAAGGGCGAGTGCGGCCTGATCATCCCGGCGATCGACGGCATCGTCGACAAGATCACCGGCTGGAGCCTCCTCGAGGCGCTCTTCAAGCCGGTGGCCGGCGACTTCAACGCCGTGTCGTCCATGCAGCTCGCGTGGGGCAACGTCGGCAACGCCTGCGCGGGCGTGGGCCAGAACTACACCTCGCTCGGCCAGCAGCTGCCCGCCGTGTGGCAAGGCCCGGCCGGCAGCGCCGCGGCCTCGCGGATGGCCGATGTCGGCCAGATGCACGCCGACCAGCAGGAGGCGTCGGGCTACATCGCCGAGCAGCTCGGGCACGTCATCGAGGTCGGCAAGGCCACCCTCGACGTGCTGGTCATCGCCATCGACTTCATCGACGGCGTCATCCAGGAGCTCATCATCTCCGGGCTCGCCGGTCCCATCGGCTGGCTGAAGGCGGGCGTCAGCGCACCCGGCAAGGCCCGCCGCATCATCGAGCTGATCCACGACGGCCTACGCGCCATCGAGAAGCTCACCCAGGCAGCGCAGGCCCTGCTCAAGGTGCTGCGCTACGTCAACGCCGGCCTCGGCGGCGCCAACGCGGTCCTGACCTCGATCAGCACCGCCCAGCACGCCAGCGCGGGCAACCGCACCGACGACTCCGCCCAGCAAGGATTCTGATGGCCCTCTCCGACGACCCCGGCCTCCAGGCCGCCCTCCAGGACTCGCGTCGCCAGGCCAACGAGGCCACCGCGTCGCTGCGCCAGCTCGCGGCCCACCTCGGCGCCGAGCGCGACAAGTTCCGCGCCGAGTCGGCCCGCCGCATCCACGACCTGCAGGCGCAGGCCCGGCGCGGCGAGCTCGGTCCCGACCAGCAGCGCCTGCAGCGCCGGGTCGACGCCGGCGAGACGTCGTGGCGCGACATCGCCTCCGGCGCCGACGACGACCCGGCGGCGGAGGCCGCCCGGACCCACCTGGGCGCGAGCCTGACCGCGCTGCGCGAGGAGCTCCAGCACGACGACGCGTTCCAGGAGGCCGACGCCGCCGCGCGGGCCCAGCAGGAGCGGGCCACCCCCGAGCACTGAACGGTGCCCGGCGCCCCCGATAGGCTCCGATCATGACCGAGCCCACCAGCCGCCGCGTCGTGTTCGTCGTCGGCTCGGGCCGCAGCGGCACGAGCACGATGGCCGGCACCCTGCGCACGCTGGGCCTGCACGTGCCCCAGCCGGAGGTGGTCGCCGACGCGACCAACCCCAAGGGTTTCGGCGAGCCGCGCTGGGTGGTCGACCTGCATGCCGAGCTGCTCGCGCGCAGCAACGTCCAGGTCTCCGACGCCCGGCCGCGCGCGTGGCTCGACACCGGCACGACCAGCGGTGACCACGCCACCCGCGAGCGCGTCACCGCATGGCTGGAGCGGCAGTTCGAGCTCGGCGACGAGCTCGTCATCAAGGACCCCCGCGCCGCCTGGTTCCTCGGCCTGTGGCGCGCGGCCGCCGACCGCTGCGGTGCCACGTCGTCGTACGTCACGATGCTGCGCCCGGTCACCGAGGTCGTCGGCTCCAAGCAGACCTACTACGGGCGGATGGGCGCCGGCTCCGACCAGGGCGCCGTCACCCGCACCGCCGCGTGGGTCAACATCATGCTCCACACCGAGCGGGCCACCCGCGGCCAGCAGCGGGCGTTCGTCCACTACGGCGACCTGCTCGAGGACTGGACGCAGCCGGTGTTCGCGCTCGGCGAGGCCTTCGACCTCGCGGCGGTGAAGACCGCGATGGCCGTCGACATCGCCGAGGTGCACCGCTTCATCGACCCGTCGCTGCGGCGGGTGACGATGACGTGGGACGACATCGGCGTCCCCGCGCGGCTCCGGGAGCTGGCCGACGAGACCTGGGAGGTGCTCGACGCGATCGCCCGGGACGACTCGACGGCCCACCAGGAGCGGTGCGACCAGCTGCGGGCCGCCTACTCGGAGCAGTACGCCGAGGCCGAGGCGTTCGCACACTCGACGGTCGTCGCCCAGCGGCGCGCGGCCGCCGCGGAGGCCCGCCGCGAGGCCGGCGCGCCGGGCGAGACCCGCAGCGGCGCCGACCGCGTGCCCCACGCCGTCCGCGCGATGGTGCCGCCCGCGGCCCGGCAGAAGCTGCGCAAGGCGATCGGCCGGGAGCGCTCGTCCCAGCAGGACCGGGCCTGATGCCCGACATCGCCTCCCTCGAGGGGGACCCGGCGTACGACGTCACCTGGCCCTGGACGTCCGGCGAGCCGCTGGTCCCCGGGCTGACGTGCGTCTTCCGGCTCCGCAACGAGGCACGCAACCTGCCGTGGGTGCTGCCGCCGATCTTCGCGGCCGTCCAGCACGTGCTGGTCGTCGACAACGGCTCGGACGACGGCACCGCCGACGTCGCGCGCGCGGTGGCCGAGGAGTGCGGCGCGGCCGACCGGCTGACCGTCCTCGACTACCCCCACCGCGTCTCGCGCGCCGGCGGCGAGCACCTCGCGACTCCCGCGACGAGCGTCCACTCGCTCACCCACTTCTACAACTGGTGCTTCTCCCACGTCCGCACGACCTACTCGATGAAGTGGGACGGCGACATGGTGCTGACCCCGGAGGGCACGGGCATCCTGCGCGACCTGTCGTGGCAGCTCCAGTCCACCCGCGCGATCGTCGCGATGCCGCGCCACCCGCTGACCGTCGTCGACGAGTCGACCGGCTGGCTCGACCTGTCGCTGCGGTTCCTCGAGCCGTGGATCTACCCCATGGGACCGGAGTTCACCTTCGTGAAGGCCTTCGACTGGGAGATCCGCGAGTTCCCGCCGGGTGTCGAGCGCATCGTGCTGCAGCAGGGCCTGGTGCTCGAGGTGAAGTGGCTCGACGCCGACGAGTACGCCCACTGGCGGCGCGACGGCGTCGACTTCACCAACACCCGGCTCTACCGCAAGCTGCGGGAGTTCGAGGTCGACGAGGCCATCCGCAACGGCGACCCCGAGGCGCTCGGCGGGCTGGTCAGGGTCACCGCGCCCGAGGGCGTCCACATCATCGACCACGTCAGCCGCGACTGGCTCTGGCGCCAGCCACGACCGCTCGTGCAGCACTCGCTGCCTGCCTCTCTCAAGCACCGAGACCTCAGCCCAGACCTCAAGGAGCGCGCACGACCGTGACGCATCCCCTCCACCCCCTCCAGGACCTCCGGCTGCCCGGCCCCACGCTGGTCCTGGTCGACGACTCCGACAGCCTCGCGCTCGACGCGCTGCAGGGCATCGAGGACCTGCCCGGCATCGAGCCGACCGTCGTGCCGCTGTCCACGCTCGACGGTCCCCGCAAGGGCTGGGGCTCGGTGCTCGTCGTCGCCGCCGACCGCGCCCGCCTGCGACGGATGGCCAGCGCCGTACCCCTCCTCGGCCAGTGCAAGGCCGTCGCCTGCTGGCTCACCGACGCGCCCACCCCGTGGGTGCTGGTGCCGCGCCCGGAGTGGCCGCGCCTCGTCCACCTCGCCGCCCGTGAGGCCGACGACCGCGGGGTGCTCACCGTCGCCCGCTTCGCCTCCGGCGCCCGCGCGCAGCTCGTCGTGATGGAGATGGCCCGCCAGGCCGCCGGCCCCGGCGACACCACCCACGGCGGCCTCGTCGTGTCGTACGCCGGTCGTCCCGCCGCGCCGGGTCTCGACGCCCGGGCGGTGCTGCTGCCCGGCGTCTCGGGTGCCGGCGACGCCGAGCGCGACGTGCCGCCCGACGTGGTCGTCGCCCGCCGCGGCGGGGACGTCGCCGAGCACCACGTCATCGACCGCGCGCCGACCGTCGTCACCGACCCCGGTCCCGAGCCCGTCGACGAGCTGGTCTTCAACCCGATCGGCTTCCGCAAGGATTGGGACCACGCCGTCGTCGACCTCGCCCGGCTGGTCGCCGGTTCGGGTCGTGGCCCGGTGACCGAGGACGTCGTCTCCGCTGCCCGCGCCTTCCAGGGCGTGCGCCTGCCGGCCGACACGAGCACCGCCGACCTGCTCGCGCTGGCGATCTCCGGGGTGCCGGTGGTCACCGAGGGCGTGCTGGACGTCGCTCCGCCGCTCGCCGCCGCGCTCGACGCCGAGGTGGACCTCGACGACCCGCTGCGCCGCGAGGAGCACAGCCTCGCCGTGCGTCGCGCCGCCTTCGACCACCACTCCACCCTGGCCTGGCGGTCGGCGCTCGCCTCGCGCGCCGGCGTGCGGCACGTCGGGCTGCCCGCGGTCAGCGCGCTGCTGTCGACGAAGCGGCCCGAGATGCTCGACTTCGCGCTGCGGCAGGTCGCCCGGCAGCGGGGCGCGGAGGTCGAGCTGGTGCTGGCAGCGCACGGCTTCGAACCCGACCGCGACGCCGTACGCCGCGCGCTCGGCGACCGCCCGCACCAGGTGCTGAGCTTCGACCAGTCCACGTTCTTCGGCGACGTCCTCACCGCCGCGGCGCGGGCCGCGTCGAGCGAGGTGCTGCTCAAGATCGACGACGACGACTGGTACTCACCCGACGCCGTGCACGACCTGCTGATGGCCCGCCGGTTCTCCGGCGCCGACGTGGTCGGGATGCCGTCGGAGTTCGTCTACCTCCACGCCAACGACGATCGCGACGACCTCACCGTCCGGCGCAACCACCCCTCGGAGCTCTTCGCCCGCTTCGTCGCCGGTGGCACGCTCCTGCTCGACCGCGGGCTGCTCCGCTCGCTCGGGGACTTCCGCCGCGTGCGGAAGTTCGTCGACGCCCAGCTGCTCGCCGGGGTCGAGGCGTCCGGCGGCCGGATCTACCGCACCCACGGCCTCGGCTACGTCCTGCGGCGCACCGGGGCGGGACACACCTGGCAGCGTGACGACGAGGAGTTCCGCCGACCTGACATCGTGGCCTCCGAGTGGGAGGGCTTCCAGCCGAGCCTGGCGCTCGAGGTCGACCCGCTCGACCGGCCTGACGGGGGGAGGTAGGTCATGGCACGGCAGCCGGTGGTGCGCCACAACGACTGGGGGTCGCTCACCCCGCCGACCCTCGGTGGGTGGGAGCCGACGCTGTCGGTGACGGTCGTCGTGCCGACCTTCAACTACCAGCGCACGCTGCCCTACGTCCTCGCCGCGCTCGCCGGACAGTCCTACCCCTCGCACCTGCTCGAGGTGCTCGTCGTCGACGACCAGAGCTCGCCGGCGCAGGAGCTGCCCGAGGTGCGCCCCGACAACACGCGGCTGATCCGCGTCGAGGAGGGCTGGGGACGCGCCAACGCGTGCCACCTCGGCGCGCTCGCGGCCGACGGTGACGTCCTGCACTGGTACGACGCCGACATGCTCGCCCACCGCGAGGAGGTCGAGGCCCACGCGCGCTGGCACCACCTCGTGGACTACGCCGTCCCGGGCGGACACAAGCTCTTCGTCGACCCGGCCTCCCTGCTGGAGGTCGACCCCGCCGTCGTGCGCGACCGGGTGGCCGCCGGCGAGGCGGCCGAGCTCTTCCCGGGCCAGGAGCACGAGCCGCACCAGTGGGTCGAGGACTACTGGGCCAAGACCCACGACCTCCGCGAGGCCGGGCCGCGCGCCCAGCGCTTCCACATCGGCATGACCGGCTCGGTCACCAAGGCGCTCTACCTCGACTCCGACGGCTTCGACCGCACCCTGCGCCTCGGCGAGGACATGCACCTCGGCCACTCGCTCGCCCAGGCCGGCGGTGTCTTCGTGGTCGACCGCGAGGCACGCAGCTGGCACCTCGGCCGGTCGCAGGTGCTGCGTCGCGCCGAGCAGGTCAACCGGTTCAACGACCCCTACCTCGCCGACCTCGTGCCGACCATGCGCCCCAAGCGCAACCGCCACGGGCGCGCCTACCAGGTGCCCTACCTCGAGGTCGTCCTCGAGGCCGGTCTCGCCGACGAGACGATCCACCTCGTCGACTCGCTGCTCGACGGAGACGTCCCCGACCTCCGGGTGAGCGTCGTCGGCCCGTGGTCGAGCGTCCACGACGACCGCGTCCAGCCGGTCGAGGACCCGGTGCTGGAGACCCGCCTGGTGCACCGGTCCTTCCTCCACGAGCCGCGGGTGCGCCTCGTCGAGGAGGCGCCGTCACACTCCGACGCGGAGTTCGTGCTGACGCTCCCCGACGTCTCGCTCGCCCCGCAGCCCGCTGCCGTGGCGGCGCTCCTCGACGACCTCGAGCGCACCCACCACGGCGCCCGCGTGCTGTCGTACGACTCGGGCGCGGCCGCGCGGCTCGAGCGCACCTCCGCGCTGGCCCGCGTCGACCGCCTCGCCGGTCCCGACGACGACCGCGAGGCGCTGCTCGACGAGTCGTTCGGCGTGAAGACCTATCCCGCGACGTCGGTCGGCTGGGTGCCGGTCGCCGACCGCGTGGTCGAGCGTTTCGTCCTCGGCGCCCGCCCCCCGATGGACCCCGACAAGTCGGAGAAGCGCCTGCGCAAGTCCCTCGACAAGGCCGCCGAGCGGTCGGTCGACGCGCCCGGTCCCCCGGTCGCCCCGGTCGAGGAGGAGCACCGGCGCGGGCTCTTCGGCCGCCGGCGCTGACCCGCCGAGCGGGCACCTCCTCGCGCTACGACGGTCCGACCGGGCACTTCCTCGCGCTACGACGGTCCGACCGGGCACTTCCTCGCGCTATGGCACCCGCCTTCCGCGAGGAAGTGCCCGGTCAGTGGTCTGGTGCGCGAGGAAGTGCCCGGTCAGCGGTCTGAGTCGCGAGGAAGTGCCCGGTCAGTCGGCGCCGAAGAGGTCGCGCGTGTAGACCTTGTCGGCCACGTCGCGGAGCTCGTCGACCATCCGGTTGGCGACGATGACGTCGGCGCGCTCCTTGAAGGCGGCGAGGTCGGCGGTGACCTCGGAGCCGAACCACTGGTCGACGTCGAGCTCGGGCTCGTAGACGACGACCTCGACGCCCTTGCCCTTGAGCCGCTTCATGATCCCCTGCACCGACGACTCGCGGAAGTTGTCCGACCCGGCCTTCATGATCAGCCGGTGGATGCCCACGACCTCCGGGGCGCGGTCGAGGATGTCGAAGGCGATGAAGTCCTTGCGCGTGGTGTTGGCGTCGACGATCGCGGAGATCAGCGTCTGCGGGACGTCGGAGTAGTTGGCCAGCAGCTGCTTGGTGTCCTTGGGCAGGCAGTAGCCGCCGTAGCCGAAGGACGGGTTGTTGTAGTGGGTGCCGATCCGCGGGTCGAGGCCGACGCCGTCGATGATCTGGCGGCTGTCGAGGCCGCGGGACAGGGCGAAGGAGTCGAGCTCGTTGAAGTAGGCGACCCGCATCGCGAGGTAGGTGTTGGCGAAGAGCTTGATCGCCTCGGCCTCGGTGGGCTCGGTGAAGAGCACGGGGACGTCGTCGGCGTCAGCGCCCTTGACCAGCAGCTCGGCGAACGCGCGCGCCCGCTCGGAGTCCTCACCGACGACGATGCGCGCCGGGTGGAGGTTGTCGTGCAGCGCGCGTCCCTCGCGCAGGAACTCGGGGGAGAAGATCACGTCCGCGATCCCCAGCCGCTCGCGCACGTCCTCGATGTAGCCCACCGGCACGGTCGACTTCACGACCATGGTGGCGTCGGGCTCGATGCGGTGCACGTCGCGCATGACGGCCTCGATCGAGCTGGTGTCGAAGTAGTTGGTGACCGGGTCGTAGTTGGTCGGCGTCGCGATGATCACGAAGTCGGCGCCGGTGTGGGCCTCCTCCGCGTCGGTCGTGAACGTGACGTCCAGCTCCTCCTCGGCCAGGAAGCGCGAGATGTCCTCGTCGTGGATCGGGCTCTCGCCCCGGCGCAGCCGGTCGATCCGCGGGGCGTCGAGGTCGAGGCCGACGACGGTGTTGTGCCGGGCGAGCAGCATGGCCATGGACAGGCCCACGTAGCCGAGGCCCGCGACGGAGATCTTCGTGGTCACGCGGTCAGTGTGCCGTACATCCGCCCGGGAGGACCGCGAACCACGGCTCCGACCAGCCCGCGACGCGCAGGGCGCCGCGGTCGAAGGCGGCGCGGGTGATCGTCACCGGGCCCCCGCTCGCAGGGTCGTACGCCGTCAGGGTCGCGTCGTCCCCGCCGACGACCAGGACGACGTGGCGCGGCAGTGTGCGGTTGCCGACGTAGAGCGGCACGGCGTGGCCCAGCGCGACCGCGCGCACCACGTCGTCGTACGCCTCACCCCGGCGTCGCGGCGAGACGGCGAGCACCCGGTGGCGGGTGCCCGGGGCGGACGTCGCGCCGGTGACGGTGAGCTCGTGGGCGAGCGCCCACGGGGCCGTGCCGAGGGACCGCGGCCACGCGACCTGCAGCGCGCCGGAGGCGTCGTACCAGCGGCTGGTGCGCACGTGCGTGGCGAGCGCCTCGTCGGCGAAGCGGCGCCGGCGCGGCCGCGGGTCACGCGTGCGGCCGGCGGCTTCACCGGTCTCCAGCCACCGGGCGTAGTCGCGGTCGCCCAGCATCCGCGCCACGACGAGGCACGCCGAGCCGCACGTGGTGCGGTCGGGCTGGACGAGCCCGGCGTGGAGGTCACGGCGGCTATTTGCGAGCGGAGCAGGCGCAAAGACCTGGTGGGGCCGCCGGGCGATGGCGGCCCGCACCAGGTCGACTGCGAGGACCCAGCAGTGCTCGAGCAGGCGCATGAGGAATGTCTACCGCGCCGGCCCGGGCGGGCGGGTCAGCCGCGTTCGGAGGAGTCCCCGGTCACGACGACGTAGAACCGCTTGCGGGTGCCGTCGGCGGTGACGGTGCCGTCGCTGTTGCGCGGGCTGACCACGAGGTGGTTCGTGTTGCCGGTGCCGGGGGGCGCGCAGTTGACCACGCCGGGCTGGCACATCGCCGCCGAGATCTCGCCGGCGAACTCCGGGTTGGCGTCCGCCCCCGTCGCGCGGCCGTTGGTGACGCCGTCGCCGTTCTGGTCCACGGTGTTCTGCAGGGCGACGACGGCCAGGACGCCGTTGTTGGTGAGGTTCTCCCCGGCGTCGATGTAGACGTTGCCGTTGGCACGGAGACCGGCGGTGTCGGGGCCTGCCGGTGCGAGGGTCGGGTAGGCGGCGGTCACGGAGAAGCCGCCGGACTGCGCCACGATGGCGCCGGTCGCGTCGACGAGCGCCCAACGACCGACCCCGGCGGGGCCCTGGGCGCCCTTCGGGCCGGCGGGCAGCTGGCCCTCCTTGAAGTCGCGGGAGCGGAGCGATCCGTCCTTGACCTGACGGGCGCCGATCGTGTCGTTCTTGATGTCCTTGCCCTGGATCGTCTTGTTCTTGATGTCCTTGGACTGGATCGAGTTGTTGCGGATGTCGTCGGAGCCGATCAGCCCCGTCGCGTACGACGTGCCGGTGGACGCCACGACGAGCGCCATCACGGAGACGGCCATGGAGGGGGAGGGGCGGCGGAGAGAGGGGAAGCGCATCGGTCTGGGACCCTTCGTCGACATGTCCGCCGGGACCGGCGGCTCCCTCTGTGTTCGGAGTGACCCGGCTCACGGATTGCCACGGATCACCTTGCCGCTGCTGGGTACGGTCCAGGCATGGGTATGGCAAAGAAGATCGCGGCCTTCGGCATCGCCAAGAAGGTCTACGACGAGGCGCGCAAGCCTCACAACCAGGCCAAGATCAAGCAGGCCGTGCAGAAGGTGCAGGAGCGCCGCGGCGGCAGGCGCTACTGAGCTGCCGCAGCCCAGCCTCGCGGACGCCGACGCAGGCCGGCGTCCCAGGCGAACGCCGCCAGGCCGAGGAGCACCGGCCACAGCGCGAGCCGCTCGATCACTCCGGCCGCCCACCCGTCGCCGGAGACCACGAACCCCACCGCTGCCGTAGCGGTGAGCACACCGGTGGCCAGCAGCGCGTTGCCGAGTCGGGGCCGGTCCCGGCGCACCTGACGGCCGAGCAGCAGCAGCGCCAGCGGCTGGGCGACGAACAGCGGCGCCGCGGCGAGAGCGTGCAGCGCGGCGTCCTGGTCGAGCGGCGCCAGCCCCGTGGCGTACGAGCTCAGTCCCGACACCACGAGCAGCCCGGTCACCCACGGCCCGAGCTGCTTCGCGAGCAGCAGCGCGCCGACGGCCAGCGCGGCGCCGTAGACCATGAAGGCGCCGTTCATCACCTCGTGCCGCGGTGAGCAGTACGACGCCGTGCACCCGACCTCGCCGAGCCGGCTGACCGAGTCGGCGACGAAGCTGTAGCCGCCCGTCGTGGCGGCGGCCGTGACGACCTCGGCAGCGATGTAGGTGGGCCGCAGCAGGAGGACCAGCGCGCCGAGCAGAGCGGCGCGCGACGGGGTGGCGGGCACGCGGCCAACGTACGGGCACGCTCCCATCACTCAGGGTGGGAAGGCGTTGCCACGTCCGGGCGCTCGGCGTAGGACTGGAGGATGACCACCACACCAGTCGAACCCGATTCCGACCCCGAGATCGTGCCCTCCGGCGACCCGGGCCTCGACCCGATCGACCCGGGCGAGGTGCCCGACTCGCCCGTCCCGGAGACCCAGCCCACCAGCGAGCTGTGACGCTCGTCGCAGGCCTGCTTATGCTCGCCCCATGACCATCCAGCAGTCGACCGACCTCACCCACGCCGCGATGCTGGGGCTCGGAGTCCACCGTCCCGCGCGCGTCGTGACCAACGACGAGGTCTGCGAGGTCCTGGACTCCTCCGACGAGTGGATCCAGACCCGGTCGGGCATCAAGACCCGGCGCTTCGCCGGCGAGGACGAGACCCTCATCGGCATGTCGATCTCGGCCGCCGAGAAGGCGCTGCGGGCCGCCGGTGTGGGTGCCGAGCAGATCGGCTGCGTCATCGTCGCGACGTCCACCCACCCGGAGCACACCCCCGCCTCGGCCCCGCAGGTCGCCTCCGCGCTCGGCATCACGGCGGCAGCCTTCGACATCTCCGCCGGGTGTGCAGGCTTCTGCCACGCGCTCAACCTGGCCGCGTCGATGGTGCGTGCGGGCGCCGAGAGCCACGTGCTGGTCATCGGCGTCGAGCAGCTGAGCCGCTTCATGGACCCGACCGACCGCGGCACCGCGTTCATCTTCGCCGACGGCGCGGGTGCGGTCGTGGTGGGTCCGTCCGAGGCCGCCGGGATCGGTCCCACGGCCTGGGGCTCCGACGGCTCGCAGGCCCACGTCATCACCCAGACGCCGAGCTGCATCGGCGGCCACGCCGGGCGCGAGGGGGCCGACCACCCGGTGGTCCAGATGGAGGGCACCGCGGTCTTCCGCTGGGCGCCGTTCGCGATGGCGAAGGTCGCGCACGAGGCGCTCGACCTGGCGGGCGTCTCCGTCGACGAGCTCGACGCCTTCATCCCGCACCAGGCCAACCTGCGGATCACCCAGACCCTCGCCAAGAACATCCAGCTCCCCGACTCCGTCGCCATCGCCACCGACGTGGTCGACTCGGGCAACACCTCGGCCGCGTCGGTGCCGCTCGCCATGGAGGCGATGCTGCGCAAGGGCGAGGCAGCGGCCGGCGACACGGCGCTCCTGATCGCGTTCGGTGCCGGGCTGAGCTACGCCGGCCAGGTCGTCACTGTCCCGCCGCTCGCCCAGGAGTAGGTCCGAGCCGATCACCGGGCTGTCACGGGGTCCCGGCTAGGTTCGGGCGATGGCACATCGGTGGATCGCGACCCGTCCTGGCGGCCTCGACGTCTTCGTGCTCGAGGAGCACGACGTCCCCGCACCACAGGCGGGCGAGGTCACGATCTCCGTCCGCGCGGCCGGGATGAACCCGGCGGACGCCAAGCACGTGGCGACCGGCGCCGGCGACTTCCCGAGGGCGATCGGCTACGAGGTCGCGGGGGTCGTCACCGCGGTCGGACCGGGGGCCGAGATCGGCTCGGGACCCGTGGCGGTGGGTGACGAGGTCCTCGCCTTCCGCATCAGCGGCGGCTGGGCGACCGAGGTGACCGTGCCCGCGCAGGACGTCTTCGCCAAGCCGTCGTCGCTGTCGTTCGGCGAGGCCGCCAACCTGCTGCTCGCCGGCACGACCGCCGCCGAGATGCTGCACGTGGTCGGCGTCGCCCGCGGCGAGACGATCGTGGTGCACGGCGCGTCCGGTGCCGTCGGCGTCAGTGTGCTGCAGCAGGCCGGGTGGATCGGCGCGCGGGTGATCGGCACGGCGAGCCCGTGGAACCACGAAGTGGTACGCCGCTTCGGTGGCGAGCCGGTCGCCTACGGGGACGGACTCGAGGAGCGCGTGCGCGCTGCCGCGCCGAAGGGCGTCGCCGCGGCGCTCGACTGCGTGGGCACCGAGGAGGCCGTCGCGGTGTCGCTGTCCCTGGTCGCCGACCGCGGTCGCATCGTCACGATCGCGGCCGCCGACCGGGCGCGGGACGAGGGCATCCTTGCCATTGCGGGTGCGCAGCCCGCCAGCCGTGAGTTCCGCGCATCCGTGCGGGCCGAGCTGGTCCGTCGTGCGGGGGCCGGCGAGCTCGTCGTGCCCGTGGCCCGCTCGTTCCCGCTGGCCGACGCCCTCGCCGCGACCGAGCTGCTGATGGGCCAGCACCCCGGTGGAAAGCTCGTGCTCGTGCCCTGACGCGACTCAGCTCGGGCGGGCGAGGCGGTCGGCCACGACCGTCCACACGTCCGGGTCGAACCCCATCCCGAGGTGCGTCGACGACACCTCGACGTGCTCGGCCGACGGCGTCGCGCGGTCGATGCACGCCTGCCACGACACGACGCCGTCGCGGCGGGAGAAGAGCACCGTGAGCGGCACCCGGATCGGGGAGGACGCGTCGAGGCGGCGGGCGACGCGGTCGGCGTGCGCGTCGGCCCCCGCGTTCGAGGAGCGGGCGACGCTCGTGTGGCGGGCCCCGCCGGCCACCGGCGTGCCGTAGGTGACCACGCGTCGTACGGCGTCCGGGTGGCGTCGCGCCACCTCCCGGGCGATGACGCCGCCGAGGCTCCACCCGACCAGCGAGGCCGGCTCGCCCAGCTCGTCGACCAGCTCGAGCACCCGCCTCGACAGCCGATCGACGTCACGGCGCGGGTCGCCGGTGTTGGTACCGAAGCCCCAGCCGCGGGCGTCGTACCCGAGCCGGTTGAGGTAGGCGCGCAGCGGCGCACCCGTGAGCTCGGGGGCCTTCCAGCCGGGGATGTCGACCACGAGGTGGCCGTCGCCGCGGGGCGCCGCCGCCAGCCGGGGGAGCGCCGCGACCAGGCGGGCCGCGTCGAGCGGCGCCGCGAGCTCGCCGAACATCGTCACGGGCGTCGGCGGACCGTCGGGACGGGCGAGGTCACGGGTGTCATCGCGGGCCCTGGCACGGGACAGGAGGCCGGTGGCGGAGAGCACGGCCGCGCCGGCGGGCCAGGTGCGAGAAGGCATGCCGGGGACTGTACGTCGACGGCTCCGCGCTAGTCGGCGGCCCGGGTCGCCCACGCACCGTGAACAGCTGGGTCAGCACCGTGAACAGCAGCAGCACGCCGTTGACGAGCCCGGAGCCGGCGGTGGTCGCTCCGCCCTCCACTGCCCGCAGCGGCGCGACGGTGAGCAGGAGCGCAGCCGGAGAACCCGGCGCACGTCATCACGACCAACGGCGCCATCCCTGGCTCGCGCCAGATCGACCCCCGCGCGCTCACGGACGGAGTCGGGGAGCGGCTGGACGCTGGTGCCCGGCCGCCCAACGGCCTGGCGGCCTGCGACGTGGTGCGGGTGGGGCGCAGGACTCGGTGCTGCGCCCGTGGGTGCGCGCTCGGTGCCGCTCACCGGGGTTGCTGCCGTACGTCCTTCAGCGGTGCTGGACGGCCTGGTGGCCGTCGGGCTTGGGTCGCGCTTTGTACGCCGTCTGCGGCGGGTGGAGGGCGGTGTGCGTAGGGCAATGGCGGCGCAATGGGCTACGTCCTGCTGTCACCCGTTCGTGCAGAGTGCACGAGTTCGCAGTCCCCACCTCGCTGCCCGAAAATCGCATGCTTGGTCCATCACCCCTTACTCGTTGGGCTAGACCGCCTTAACCTTCGAAGATGACATACACAGCGGGGGAAGACCCGAACACAGAACCGCCTTCGGCGAATCCGAAGGCGCAGGCCAAGGCAGACAAGGCGTACGCGAAGGCGTCACGACCGTGGTTCAGGAAGAAGCGTTGGTGGCTCGCAGGACTCGTTCTGGTCATCATCATCGCGGCTGCGCTGGGTAGCGGTGGCGATGATGACGTCACTGCTACGGATGACTCCTCGAGCGATTCGAGCGACAGTGGCAAGAAGGACAAGGCCGCATCCGAACCGACCGAAGAGGCTGAGCCCGAAATGACCTCCGGCCAAGAGAACGCATTGGAGGCGGGCCAGAATTACGTCGACATCATGGCGTTCTCGAAGGCAGGGCTGATCCAGCAGTTGTCGTCCCCCGCGGGTGACGACTACTCGAAGGCCGACGCGACGTTTGCGGCGAACAATGTTGACGCGGACTGGAACGCCGAGGCCGTAGAGGCAGCGGAGAACTACCTGGACACGATGTCCTTCTCGAAGCAGGGGCTGATTGAACAGTTGTCGTCTCCGGCGGGCGACAAATTCACCAAGGAGCAGGCCACCCACGCAGCGAATCAGGTCTACTGAGAGGCATAACCGCGAACCCATCGTGAAGCTGGACTGTGAGCCAGTTGAGCACGCGGCCTGATGGACGTCGCGATGCTCCGGTGCTCCAAGTTTCGTTGTCCCGCCCGGTCGTAAGCAGGGATTGCGTTGCGCGCGATTCAGCGCAAGAGCCGGACGCGGGGGCGGAAGGCACCGACCGGCTGGTACTGGTTCAATGAGTGTCGGTTCTAGCACTGACGTCGGACTCGCCAAGCGGTCGTGCTCCGTGGGCGTAGCACCGACTACGCGATCCGTCGCTGTGGCGGAGTCGAACTCCCTAGACGCCGGCGACGTAGGCAGTGAGGAAGTGGACGCCGTGGCGGTCGAGGTTTCCGCGGGCGCGGTCGTAGTGCTCGGTGGTGCGCGGGTCGGCGTGCCTGGCAAGAATCTGGGCGTCGCTTAGCGGGACGCCGGCATCAAGGGCGTTGGTGATGGCGGCGTGGCGAAGCGAGTGGGGGCTGATGTGGCGGGGGATGGCGGCGGCTTTCGCGATTCGGGCGACCATCCGGTAGGCGTCTCGCCTGTCGATGGGGTTGCCGGACACGGGACGCAGGATGAGCCGTCCGTCGGTCCGGCTGCCGCGGCAGGCCTCCAGGACGCGCAGCACGGGGACGGTGATCGGCATGGTGGCGGGCTTGTCGCCCCTTCCGACGAGGTGCAGGACGCGGTGTCCGCGAAGTGTTTCGGCATAGTCCTCGATCCGGACCGCGGCTGCCTCGGATGCTCGTAGGGCGTTGATGCCGAGCAGGAAGGCCAATGCTCCGTGGTGGACGGTGAGCGTCTGGGCGACTTGGAGGAACCTGATGAGTTCGAGGCGGTCTAGGCCTTGGGTGCGGGATTCGTCGCGGTGCACCCTTGGGAGGCGTGCGTAGACGGCTGGGTCGGACGGGATGAATCCGTCGATGTGGGCGTATTTGAAGTAGCCGCGGACGGCGTGCATCGAGGTGACGACAGAGGACGCGATCAGGCCGGCTTGTCCGAGGTGTCGGATGTAGAGCTCGATGTGGGCTCGCTGGACCCCGACGAGTGGATCGAGGGTGTTGCTTTCGCACCAGGCGAACCAGCGCCGCAGTTGGGAGGCGTACAGGGTGTGGGTGTGCCCGGAGTAGCGGGCGAGGTAGGAGACGGCCGCGAGTTGAGCTGGCGTCATCGCATCGGGCTGGAACGGCAGGAGGGTGGTCATCAATGTCACCTGGCGGGGTCGGGCAAGCCCCGACCTGGTCCGCCGAATGAGGACGAGGCACTTGCCTGAGGCTAGGGCCACGCCGTTGCCCCGAACACAGGTCGCGACAGGTATCGCGGCGGTATGCCGCGTGGTCGCTGCCAGGACGCAGGCGGGAGCAATCCTCCATAGTGACGGCATCGACCTCCCGGTCGGTTCGCGCTTGAGCACTCGTCTGCGGCGCCGGGGGCTCCTCGGAGCCTCACGCCCCCGGGCACGTGCTTCATTCGATGAATCGCAGGACGGCGGACCAAGGCCGCTCGTAGACTCCGCGCAACGAAGCCGTGGGGTCACCATGGCTCTTCCGACGGGGGTCGAGTCGCTTCGGCACACCCCCAGTCTTTCCGAATGTGAGAACTTCTCGTGACAAGCAACATGTCCCCTGGGTGGTACCCGGACCAGAATGACCCGAGCAAGCTCCGCTGGTGGAACGGCACCGCTTGGGCCGAGGGCATGGAGGCAGGTACTGGTGCTGAGCCAGTCAACAACATTCCACAGCCACTGACGGCCGCACCTGTCACTCCGTCTCCGCAGAGCGGCGCGGTGGCATGGATGAAGCGACACAAGGTGCTCACTGGCATTGGTGCGTTCGTGCTTATCGGCGCCCTGAGCGGAGCGCTCGGCGATGACTCGACGGAGGCAACAGCGTCTGAGACCAAGTCTCTGACCACCAAGTCCCTGTCGGAAGACAGCAGCGGCGCCGAGGATGATCAAGCGGTGGAGGAAACAGCCGTTGCCTCGCCCAAGCCCAAGCCCAAGCCAGCGCCGAAGCCCACGAACCCCTACGGCCCACAACCCGCGCAGCAGGCACAATTCATAATGATCGCGAACGAGGCAAGGGACAACTTCGCGAACGCATCGAACGACCTCAAAGCGGGAGCCGCGCTGAGCGGCCGCAACGACGCAATGTGCCAGCTCCTCGGCTCGGGTCAGATCGCGGGCTGGACCGGCACGGTAACGACACTCGATTCGAACGGCGACGGGCACGGGATCGTCACGATCGAAATCGCACCCGACACCGAGCTGGGGACGTGGAACAACGCGTTCTCAGACATTATGGACGACACCCTTGTGAAGCCGGGACCTCTCCTCAACAAGCTCCTGGAACTCGAGGAGGGAGAGAACGTGAGGTTCTCGGGGACCTTCCGAGGATCCGGAGGAACCTGCGTGAATGATTCAAGGCTGACCCAGGCGGGATCGGTCGAAGACCCATCGTTCATCTTCCGGTTTGCGGACATCAATCGCCTCTGAGTTGACCAAACCGCCCCGCTAATCGACAGGCCAGCCGGTCGCCGCCCCAACCATCATGTCCTTGCTACGTGATGCGCCATGCACACGAAAGGTCACCCATGAACAAGTTCTTCGCCGCAACAACGGCCGCTGCCGTCATCAGTCCGCTCGCGCTTTGGGCCGCTCCTGCTGGTGCCGACCCGGGTACACCCGGCTGCGTTACTCGCGCCGAGTACGGCCAGGTGCGAAAAGGTATGACCAAGGCGGCTGTCGATGCCGAATTCGGGACTCGAGGCACTAGGCAGAGCGGTGCCACGAGTGGCGGTTACCGGTCCGAGGTGTGGTCCTACAAGCCGTGCACGCGCTATAGCGCCGTTTCCATTGCGTTCTCTGCCAATCCTGGCGCGTCGCTTCGGCTGGCCGCCAAGTCTGCGGTCTGGTCTTACTGACGCACATCCGCGGCGCAATGTCGCGCCCCGGACGGTACGCGGCGCAATGACGCACTCGTCGAGATGTGCGCGCGTCCGCGGCAGGTCCAATTCGCTCCCTTCGGCAGGCCCGCCCTCGTTTGCCTGGCCCGTGCCGGGATGACGTCTCCGTGTCGTATCGAGGACCAACTGTTCGAAGCGACGTCCAGCGAGCTTCTATCCGGCGGGCCGATGATCCTGCAGGGACGACCCCCACTCGGAGCTCATGCTCCGAGTCAGAGTTCGGCTTGCAGTGTGTCGCCACCCCCGGCGGTCACTTCTGGGAACGGCAGTGCGACTTTTCTCTAGATTCGTCTAATGCAAGGACAGCCCGCGGCATCCGGGGGAAAATGAGGAGTCGCGCATCTTGGACCTGCGCGAACGGGGGTTCGATGGGGGGGTCTCCGTTGCGCGCCGCCACAACGAAAGAGACCCTCACATGAAGCGAATCGTCGTCGCGCTGACTGCCCTGCTCGCGGTGGTCGTGCCTGTCACCATCACCGGGTCGCCCGCGTCGGCTTCGCCGCGCTCGCAGGCGGTCGGCATGGCCTACAACTACCTGGAGTACACCGCGTTCTCCAAGGGCGGGCTGGCCGACCAGCTCGTGTACGAGGGGTTCAGTCCCGCCGTGGCCAACTACGCCGTCAACAACATCCGGGTCAACTGGCGCAAGCAGGCCGTAAAGATGGCGAAGAACTATCTGCGTTACACGCACTTTTCCTGCTCCGGCCTGATCGACCAGCTCGTCTACGAGCAGTTCTCTTACGCCAACGCCTCATACGGCGCCAACCAGACCAGCGCCTGCTGACCCTCGCCCTCAAACCAACAGAAAGACCTTCATGAAGAGAATGATTGGCCTGCTGACGCTGGCCCTCTCGCTGGCACTCGGGCCGGCTACCGTCGCCCAGGCGGCAGACCACGAGCCCCAGCAGCAGCCTCGAACGGCCGTTGCCGCCAAGTACGGCACGGGGTACTTCACGGTCGGAGCAGCCAATATCCCGGCCACGGGCGGGTGCTTCTACCACCCCTACCGCGTCGACGTGAACCTCGGCTACGAGACAGACGGCTGGTTCCTGTCAGTCAACATCAACGGCCCCAAGGGCTATGTCGACAGCTGGGTGTCGGACGTCTACTGGGACGACTGGGGCGCCTCCTACTGGGAGGAGGACGTGTTCATCTGCTCTACCCTCCACGGTCCAGGCACCTACACGATGACCGGCACCCTGCACACCGTGAACAGCGGCAGCTCCACTGTCGTCGAGCAGGCTCTGACCCCGGCCTCGTTCGTCGTCAACCCGTACGTCGCCCCGGCGCCGCCCCCGCCGCCCGTGCCCACCATCCCGGCGCCCGTCCCGACCACCCCGGCCGCAGTCAACTACGTCGACGTCAAGGGCACCGTCAGCAAGCAGGCCGTGACTCGCGGAGTCAAGCTCACCTTCAAGGCGAAGCCCATCCCGGTCGGTGCGCAGATCCGCAACATGCTCAAGTGGACAATCATCAAGGACGACAAGGTCAGCTCGTTCACCCAGAAGCCCGACACCAAGAAGGTGAAGACCCTCACCTTCAAGAAGGGCAGCGGTGTGCACAAGATCAAGGTGCTGCGCAACGGCAAGGTCGCCACGAAGGTGACCGTCCGCGCGTAGCACCATCCCCGGAGGTTGGTGGCGGCCTCTTCTTGCTGCAGCGGCGCCCCGTGTGTGAGTCCATCACAGGCGGGGCGCTGCCGCGTTCGATCGACGACTCGCCTGCACTGCCGCGCGCTCGGCAATACCTTCTCGAATAAGCAAGCACGAGCCATGACACACCCAGAGTGGGCGGTTCGCAGCGCCTTTGAGACACGCCCATTCTGGGCGCTGTGCAGCTCGCTCTGCCAATCCACCGCGGGGCAGGAAGTCCGCTTCCGATCGAGCGCCTCACCCTTCCTGACACCCCAATTCACAACCCCCTCTCCGCACCCGACCCGACTGTCAGACCCCTCTGGAAGAGTGCGTGCATGACAGCGATCGCGCACTTCGACGACCACGACGTGGTCGCGTTCGCGCGGTGGCTGGAGGCCGACCTCGCGGCGGTGATCGAGCGGCCGGTGTGGTCGATGTCGACCCAGCAGAGCGAGCAAGCGCTGATATCGCTGACCCGGGTCCGAGGCCAGGTCGACGCGCTCCTCATGCGCGTCCTGCGGCAGGCGGAGGCGGTGGGTGCCGGGATGGACACGGGAGCCACGTCGACGACCAGCTGGTGGTCGCACGCGACGCACACCACTCGTGCCGAGGCCCACCGGACGGCGCGGCTGGCGAAGGCGCTGGAGGCCCACGACGAGGTCGCCCACGGGTTGGCGACCGGCGACCTGCGCACCGACCAGGCGCGCGTGATCGCCGACGCGGTGGACGACCTTCCCGACGCGGTCGAGGACTGGGTGCCGGCTGCTGCGACCCGGTTCCTGCTCGACATGGCCGGCGAGCACGATGCGAAGGACCTTCGGGTGCTGGGGCGTCGGTTGCTCGAGGCGGTGGACCCGGAGGCGGCGGACGCCGAGGAGGCACGGCGTCTCGAGGCCGAGGAGGCCGACGCCTTGGCCGCGGCGTCGTTCTCCATGGCCGACGACGGGAACGGCACGTGCCACGGCCGCTTCACCGTCCCCTCGCTCCAAGGGGCGATGCTCGCCAAGGACCTCAAGGCCCGCGTCGCGCGCGAACTCAAGAAGAGCGGCGCCGACGGCGAGAGGGACGTGGGGCGCCCGCCGTCGCTCACCCGCCACCGGATGGGGCGGGCGTTCGTGGACTACATCGAGACCCGGCCCGCTGGGGCGACGCCCAAGGCCGGCGGGGTCGCGGCGACGGTCGTCGTCACCATGGATCTCGACACCCTGCTCGGCGGGCTCGCGGCCGCGTCGCTCGACACCGGCTGCCGCATCAGCGCGGGCGAGGCGCGGCGGATCGCGTGCCGCGCAGGCATCATCCCCGTCGTCCTCGGCGGACCGAGCGTGCCGCTCGACGTCGGCCGCAAGCGGCGCTTCCACACCGAGGCCCAACGCCTCGCGATGGGGATCCGCGACGGCGGCTGCACCGCAGCCGGCTGCGATGCGCCGCCTGCGATGACCGAGGCCCATCACGACGAGGTGACGTGGTGTGAGGGCGGCGGGACGAGCGTCGAGAGGGGCCGGCTGCTCTGCTCGCCCCACCATCGGCGCATCCACGACCCGTCGTTCCAGCACTCCCTCGACAAGCACGGCAAGGTCCGCTTCACCAGGCGGACGTGAGGAGCTCCTTGCCTGCAGCGGGAGAGTGGAGTCATGACCGAGCAGCAGCCCTACGAGGTCGTGCGCGAGCACCCCGGATTCGAGCTGCGCCGCTACCCCGACCACGTGGTCGCGGAGACCCGGGTGACGGGCACGTTCGAGGGCGCCGGCAACACCTCCTTCCGGCGGCTCGTGGGTTACCTCGGCGGGCGTAACACCCAGTCCCGCAAGGTCGCGATGACCGCGCCGGTCGTTCAGGAGGCGGAGGGCGACACGGCAGGCCGCTTCGTCGTCGGCTTCGTGATGCCCGCCGACTTCGACCTCGACAGCGCTCCTGACCCGACGGACCCGAACGTCCGCCTGCGGGAGGTCCCGGCCCAGACGGCCGCCGCGCTGAGGTTCTCCGGACGCTGGACACGCGACCGGTACGACGAGCACGCCCGCCGGCTCCTCGACGCACTGGGCGAGGCCGGCCTCGAGGTCGCCGGTCTGCCGCGGTTCGCCCGGTTCGACCCTCCGTGGACGCCGTGGTTCCTGCGGCGCAACGAGGTCGTCGTACCTGTGGCGGATCCAGCTGATTGACGACAGTTCACTGCAGGTGCGCGTCGTCCGCACCGCGGGCTAGCCTCGAGCCCTCGCCTCACCCCTGGGGCGGACGGGCTCCGCAGGCTCGACCTGCGCGGCGACCGTGATCCGTGAACAGTGGTCCGACCACATCGGCAGGGGTTGCCCGGCGGCCGGGTCTGACGACCCGGCCCGTCGGTGCCGGGCGCGCGGCGGTCGTGGCCCGGCGCGCCCATCTGGGCGAGAGACCGACGAGCGTCCCCGCTCAGCTCGTCGCGACGATCGCCCGGAGCGCGGCGAGGTCCGCCCGGTCCTTCTCGCCGCCCGCGTCGTCGGGCCGCGGGACGCCCTTGCCCTCGAGCATCTTCTCGAGCGTCAGCACGCGGACCCGGAGGTGGCCGAGCGGGCGGCGGGCGTGGTGGAGCGGTCCGGCGGACAGCACGATCGGTTGTCCCGGTACCGGTACGACGACCCGGCCCTGGTCGTCGGTCTCGACGAACGTCAGCTGCAGGGCGTACCCGTCCCCGGCGTACTCGGTGCCGACCAGGTCGTCGTCGCGAGGGGTGTGGACCCAGCCGGCCGCGGCGAGCGCAGCGTCGACCGCGGCCTCGTCGGCGCGCCGGACGAGGACGTCGATGTCGTCGTGCGCGCGGGTGAGGCGACCGACCCACAGGTCCACGGCCCAGCCGCCGAAGAACCAGTGCTCGAGGCCGGCCGAGTCCAGGGCGTCGGCGGCGCCGGCGAGCGCGGCCGTCTGCGGCGTCAGCTCCAGTGCAGGTTCGCCCATCGGTGTCCCGTCTCGTCGGTCCGTGCCCCCGGCCAGAGTCCTCCGCGCCACGAGGCGCTGGCAAGGGCGCGGGCCGCCGGTCCGGACCGGGAGGACGTCAGCCGCGCAGGCGCACGGACAAGCAGGTCACGCAGCCCTCGAGCTTCTCGTACTCGGTGACGTCGACGGCGACCACGCGCAGCCCGCGCTCCTCGTACAGGGCGCGCGTCCGGGGGGCAGCCGAGGACATCAGCACGGTCGCCTCGTCGAGCAGCACGACGTGCGACCCGGGCTCCTCCGGGACGCCGAGGAACGAGTCCCACACGGTCGGGTCGTCGACGACCTCCTCCCACCCCACGACGGTGCCGTCGGGCAGGGCGGTGACCGCCGACTTCAGGTGCAGCGCCTTGGTCAGGGGTACGGCGACCACGGAGGCGCCGAGCGGTGCGAGGTGCGCGGCGAGCTGGTCGATGCCGGCCTGGTTGGTGCGTCCGCCGAGACCGACCCAGACCGTGCCGTCGTGCTTCAGGACGTCACCGCCGTCGAGCGTGCCGGGCGACTCGATGCGGGCGATCCGGAAGCCAAGGTCGCGCAGCGCCTGCTCGGTCCCGGCGACCTCGGCCTTGCGCTCGTCGGCGCCGGGGCGGGTGAGCACGGCCAGGTCGCCGTACATCACCACCGTGTCCTCGACGAAGACCGAGTCGGGGCAGTCCGGTGCCGGCGGGACCTCGATCGTCTCCCAGCCCTCGGCCTGCAGCGCGGCGACGTACGCCTCCCACTGGCGCTGCGCGAGGTCGACGTCGACCGGGACAGGGTCGAGGTGGGTCAGCAGGCCTTCGGCGAGGCGCGGGCTGGGGCGGCGGACGAGGGCGCGACGGTTCACCCGCCGATCCTCCCAGCCCCGTGCCGGAGAGGCGACGTCAGTCGCGCGGGTCCTGCAGCCGGGCCACGACCTCGCGCCGCAGGACCTTGCCCATCGGGTTGGTCGGCAGCTCGTCGACGAACACCACGCGGCGCGGCACCTTGTAGGGCGTGAGGTCCTGCCGCGAGTGCGCCCGGAGCTCGTCCGGCTGCACCGGTACGCCCTCCACGAGCACGACGGCGGCGACGACCTCCTCACCACCGTCCTCGTGCGGCAGGCCGACGACCGCGACGTCCACCACTCCGGCGTGCGTGCGGAGCACGGCCTCCACCTCGGAGGGGTAGACGTTGAACCCGCCGGTGATGATGACCTCCTTGATCCGGTCCACGATCGTCAGGAAGCCGTCGGGCGACATGGTCACCACGTCACCGGTGCGGAACCACCCGTCGTGGAACGCGGCCGCCGTCTCGTCCGGCAGACCGCGGTAGCCCGCGAAGACCTGCGGACCCCGCACCAGCAGCTCGCCGCGCTCGCCCTGCGGCACCGCGCGGTCGAGGTCGTCCGGGTCCGCGATCCGGATCTCCACGTCCGGGAACGGCACCCCGATCGCACCCGGGCGGCGCGCGCCGGTCATCGGGTTGCCGACGATCACCGGTGACGTCTCGGTGAGGCCGTAGCCCTCCACGAGCAACCCGCCCGTGGCGGCCTCCCACCGCTCGACGAGCGCAGCGGGCAGGGGCATCGCCCCCGACAGGCCGTAGCGGATGCCCCTGATCGAGACGTTGCGGCGCTCCGCCTCGTCGACGATGCGCTGGTAGGGCGGCGGCACCGCCGGCACGAAGGTCGGCACCTCGTCGGCGACGGCGTCCATGATCAGGCCGATCTCGGGCTTGGGCAGCAGCACCAGCTTGGCGGCGAGGGCCACGCCGAGCAGCACGCTCACCGTCACGCCGTAGGCGTGGAACAGCGGCAGCGCCACCAGGAAGGACTCCTCGCCCTCCTTCAGTCCCGGCACCCAGGCGCGACCCTGCATCACGTTGGCGACGAGATTGCGGTGCAGCAGCGGTACGCCCTTCGGAACCCCGGTCGTGCCGGAGGTGTAGAGCAGGAGCGCGACGTCGTCGCGGTGCGGTCGCGGGTGCGAGTCGTCCAGCGGCGCGGCGGAGGCCAGGTCGGCCCACTGCATGGCCCGGGGCGCCGGTGCCGTCAGCTGCTCCCGGGCCGTGCGCGCCTTCGCGATCGGCAGGCGCAGCGCGAGCCGCTTGCGCCACGGGAGCCGGGTGGTCATGTCGACGGCGACCACGTGCTCGAGGGCCGAGCCGGCGACGAGCTCCTCGACGACCGGCACGACCTTGTCCCACACGATCGCGACGCGTGCCTCGTGGTCGACGAACGGGCCACGCAGCTCCGCCGCGGTGTAGAGCGGGTTGTGCTCGACGACGGCGGCGCCGAGGCGCAGCACCGCGAAGAAGGCGATGACGTTCTGCGGGCAGTTGGGCATCACCAGGGCGACGTTGTCGCCGGGACGTACGCCGAGCGCGTGCAGGCCGCCCGCCACGCGGCGTACCTCCTCGTCGACCTCGGCGTAGGTCGACACCCGGCCCAGGAAGTCGACCGCGGGGCGATCGGGGTGGTGGCGCACCGCGTCGTCCCACAGGTCGAGCACCGTGGCGTCGCCGTAGTCGAGGTGCAGGGGCACGCCCGGCGCGTAGGAGTCTGCCCACGGGGGCTGCTGAGCGGGCACGGTGTTCCTCACGGTCCTCGTCGCGGGAGGGGCCGCGACGCTCCCAACGTATCGCTCCCCGCCCGCGCGCCGGTCCGCGGCTCAGAGCGCCGCGACGACCTCCGTGCCCTGCTTGATCGCCCGCTTGGCGTCGAGCTCCGCGGCGACGTCGGCGCCTCCGATGAGGTGCGCCTCGCGACCGAGGTCGTCGTACAGGTCGCGCACGGAGTCCTGGCCGGCGCACACGACGATCGTGTCGGCCTCGATCACGCGCGTGGCGCCGTCGACGGTGACGTGGAGCCCCGCGTCGTCGATGCGGTCGTACGTCGCCCCGCTGACCAGGGTCACCCGCGACTGCTTGAGCACCGCGCGGTGCGCCCAGCCGGACGTCTTGCCGAGCCCGATGCCGATCGGCGTGGTCTTGCGCTGCACCAGGGTGACCTCGCGCGCGGGCGTGCGCGGCTTGGCCTCGGTCAGGCCGCCCTCGTGGAGGGCCGGGTCGCCGACACCCCAGTGGGCCATCCAGTCGTCGAGGTCCTCCTCCTCGTGGGTGAGGAAGACGCTCACGTCGACGCCGATGCCCCCCGCGCCGATCACCGCGACCCGCATGCCCGGGACGACCGCGCCGCTGAGCACGTCGGCGTACGACGCCACGCTCGGGTGGTCGATGCCGGGGATCTCGGGGAGCCGCGGGGTGACGCCGGTCGCGACGACCACCTGGTCGAAGCCGGCGAGGTCGTCGGCGGTCGCGGCCGTCGCGAGGCGGACGTCGACCCCGAGGACCTCGAGGCGTCGGCTGAAGTAGCGCAGCGTGTCGGCGAAGTCCTCCTTGCCGGGGACCGCCATGGCCAGGCGGAACTGGCCGCCGAGCTCGGGGGACTTCTCGAAGAGGGTCACCGCGAAGCCGCGCTCGGCCGCCGACGTGGCGGCGGCGAGGCCGGCCGGGCCGGCGCCGACCACCGCGACGGTCTGCTTGCGGAGCGTGGGCATGAGGACGAGCTCGGTCTCGTGGCAGGCGCGCGGGTTGACCAGGCAGGAGGCGCGCTCGTTGCTGAAGACGTGGTCGAGGCAGGCCTGGTTGCAGGCGATGCAGGTGTTGATCTCGTCGGCGCGCTCGTCCATCGCCTTCGCGACGAAGGCCGCGTCGGCGAGCAGTGGCCGCGCCATCGAGACGAGGTCTGCCTCACCGGCGGCCAGGATGTCCTCGGCGAGCTCGGGGGTGTTGATCCGGTTGGACGCGCAGACCGGGACGTCGACGACCTCCTTGAGGCGCGCGGTGTGGGAGCGCCAGGCGCCGCGCGGCACCTGCGTGATGATCGTCGGCACCCGCGCCTCGTGCCAGCCGATGCCGGTGTTGAAGACGGTGACGCCGGCGGCCTGCAGGTGCAGCGCGAGCTCGGCGGTCTCCTCCCACGTCTGCCCGCCCTCGACGAGGTCGAGCAGGGAGATCCGGTAGACGATCGGGAAGTCCGGGCCGACCAGCTCGCGCGAGCGGCGTACGACCTCGACGGCGAAGTGCATCCGGCGCGCGGGCGAGCCGCCCCACTGGTCGTCGCGGTCGTTGGTGCGCGCGGCGAGGAACTGGTTGATGAGGTAGCCCTCGGAACCCATGATCTCGACGGCGTCGTAGCCGGCCTTGCGAGCGAGCGCGACGCTCTTGGCGAAGGCGGTCGCGGTGTGGTCGACCTCCTTGGTCGACATGGCGCTCGGCTTGAACGGCGTGATCGGCGACTTCTTGTCCGACGCGCTCTGCGACAGCGGGTGGTAGCCGTAGCGGCCGGCGTGCAGGACCTGCAGCGCGATCGCACCGCCCGCGTCGTGCACGGCGCCGGTGATCCGCTCGTGGCGCTTGGCGTGGAGGCGGTTGGTCATCTCGGAGGCGAACGGCTTGAGCCAGCCGCGCTTGGTCGGCGCGTAGCCGCCGGTGATGATCAGGCCGACGCCCCCGCGCGCCCGCTCCTCGAAGAACGCCGCGAGCTTGTCGATGTCCCATGGGTGGTCCTCGAGCCCGGTGTGCATCGAGCCCATGACGACGCGGTTGCGGAGCGTCAGCGCGTCCGGCCCGGTGCCGAGGGTGATCGGCTCGAGCAGGTGGGGGTACAGGGGGTGCGTCATGTCAGTCCTTCTCGTGGGCCGTCGCGTGGGCGTGCAGGTAGTCGGTGATCCAGTCGATCCAGAAGCGTTCGAGGCGGATGCCGCCGCGCAGCACCAGCCACTGGTCGAGCCCGGCCCCGTCGAGGGCGGCCGGGTCGGGGAACTGCTCGCGCTCGAGGCCCTCGTAGTGCGCGAGCCGGGTGGCGTGGTCGGCCCGGGCGTCCAGGAGGTTGGCGGCCAGCGCGGCGCGGTCGCCGTACGACGCCCCGCGCAGCTTGACCGCCAGCTCGCTGCGGAACGTCTCCATCGGCATCGGCGTGGCCAGCCACTCGGCCAGCACCCGCCGCCCCTCGGCCGACGGGGTGTGGACCCGCTTGTCGGGCCGGCCCTCCTGCTCGACGACCTCGACGCCCACCCAGCCGTCGGCCTCCATCCGCGCCAGCACGCGGTAGATCTGCTGGTGGGTGGCGTGCCAGAAGAACCCCAACGACTTCTCGAACCGCCGGGTCAGCTCGAGCCCGCTCGCCGGGCGCTCGCTGAGCGCGACGAGGAGTGCGTGCTCGAGGGCCATGCGGGTCATCGTGCCCGACCTATGCAACGAGTTGCAAGCCGCGTGGGTCGAAGGTTCACCAAACTCACCGGATATCCGGTGACCTTCACACTTCGCACCCGAGATCTGGGGTGCCCAGTGTGAAACTCGCCGGATATCCGGGGACTTGCCGGCCGCGAGACGGCCCTCGCGACCCTGACAGCGGCGGTGTCATGATCGGCGCATGACGTACGAGCTGGGGCAGGGGACCGGGCCGCTGCGGGGCGTGCGGGTGGTCGAGGTGGCCGGCATCGGGCCCGGGCCGCACGCGTGCATGCTGCTGGCCGACCTCGGTGCCGACGTGGTGCGGATCGACCGGCCGGGCGGCGGGATGTTCGCCAGCGGGCGGGCCGACGTGCTCAACCGCGGCCGGCCGAGCGTCGCCCTCGACCTCAAGCGGCCGGAGGCGATCGAGGCCGTGCTCGACCTCGTCGAGCGGGCCGACGTGCTCGTCGAGGGGATGCGCCCGGGCGCGATGGAGCGGCTCGGGCTCGGGCCGGACGCCTGCCACGCCCGCAACGAACGGCTGGTCATCGGCCGGATGACGGGCTGGGGCCAGGGCGGGCCGTGGAGCCAGGCCGCGGGCCACGACTTGAACTACATCGCGATCACCGGCGCGCTCCACGGCCTCGGCCAGGACCGCGAGCGGCCGCACTTCCCGGGCAACCTGCTCGGCGACTTCGGCGGCGGCTCGACGTACCTCGTCATCGGCATCCTCGCCGCGCTCCTCGAGGCCCGCACGAGCGGTCGGGGCCAGGTCGTCGACGCCGCGATCGTCGACGGGACGGCCCACCTCAACGCGATGGCGTCGACCTTCGCCGCCCTCGGCCTCGACACCGGCACGCGCCGCTCGGGACTGCTCGACGGCGGCACGCCCTGGTACGACGTCTACGAGACCGCCGACGGCCGGCACGTGAGCGTCGGGGCGCTCGAGCCGCAGTTCTGGGCGGCGCTCGTCGAGCGCATCGGCGTCGAGCTGCCCGACCGCGACGACCCGGCCAACCACGCCACCATCCGCGGCGCCCTGATCCGGCGGTTCAAGGAGCGGACCCAGGCCGAGTGGGCCGAGGTCTTCGACGGCACGGACGCGTGTGTCGCGCCCGTCGTGCCCCTCGCCGAGGCGCCCGCCCATCCGCACCTCGCGGCGCGCGGCACCTTCGTCGAGCGCGACGGCGTCACCCAGCCGGCGCCCGCACCGCGCTTCTCGCGGACCGCGTCCACCATCAGCAGCGGGCCCGCGCTGCCGGGGGAGCACACGCGCGAGGCGCTCACCGCCTGGGGCATCGCCGACGTCGACGGCCTGATCGACAGCGGGGCCGCGACGCAGGCATCCCGACAGTGAGGCCCTTCCTCTTCCTCGGCACCCGCGCCGAGGACGACGTCGCCCAGCAGGAGTACGACGCCGTGCTCGCCGGCTGCGGCCTGCGGCCCGACGAGCTGGTGCGCGTCCGCCTCGAAGCAGGTCCGCTGGGGGAGGTCGACCTCGACGAGTGGTCCGGGATCATCCTCGGCGGCGGGCCCTACAACATGTCCGACCCCGAGGACGCGAAGTCGCCGGCCCAGCGCCGGGCCGAGGCCGACCTCAGCGCCCTCGCAGCACGGGTGGTCGCGGCCGACGTCCCGTTCCTCGGCGCCTGCTACGGCATCGGCGTGCTCGGGATCCTGCCCGGCGGGGTCGTCGACCGGACCTTCGGCGAGCCGATCGGCGCGCTGCCCGTGCGACTCACCGACGCGGGTCGGGACGACCCGCTCCTCGGCGCGCTGCCGGTGGAGTTCACGGCGTACCTCGGTCACAAGGAGGCGGTCGCGCGGCTGCCCCACGGCGCGGTGCTGCTCGCCTCCACCGACACCTGCCCGGTCCACGCCTTCCGGATCGGCCGCAACGTCTACGCCACCCAGTTCCACCCCGAGCTCGACGCCGTCGCGATCTGCGACCGGATCGACGCCTACAGCGCCCACGGCTACTACGAGCCGCACGAGCAGGAGCACCTCAAGACCGCCGCCCGCGAGGCGATGGTGACCGAGCCGGTGCGGCTGCTGGCGCGGTTCGTGGAGCTGTACGCGCGGACCTGATCCTGTAACTCGCAGTTACGCATTCGCGCGCGCTGACCTAGGCTCGTCGTGTGACGACTGCCGAGCACGTCGACGTGCTGATCATCGGAGCCGGCCTGTCGGGCATCGGCGCGGCCGCCCACCTCGCCAAGGACCTGCCCGCGACGTCGTACGCCGTCCTGGAGCGGCGCGAGGTCAGCGGCGGGACGTGGGACCTGTTCCGTTACCCGGGCGTGCGCTCGGACTCCGACATGCACACGCTGGGCTACCGGTTCCGGCCCTGGCGCGGTGACACCGCCCTGGCCGACGGCGCCTCGATCCTCGACTACCTCCGCGACACGGCGCGCGAGTACGGCGTGGACCGCCACGTCCGCTACGGCCACCGCGTGGTCGCGGCCGACTGGGACTCGAGCACCGCGCGATGGACGGTGACCTCCGAGGTCGGCGGGGAGCCGCGCACGACGACCGCCGACTTCCTGTGGGCGTGCAGCGGCTACTACGACTACGACGCGGGCTACACGCCGCACTTCGAGGGCCAGGAACGCTTCGGCGGCCAGGTGGTCCACCCGCAGCACTGGCCCGACGACCTCGACCCCACGGGCAAGCGCGTCGTCGTCATCGGCTCGGGCGCGACCGCCGTCACGCTCGTGCCCGCCCTCGCAGCGGGCGGCGCCGCGCACGTCACGATGCTGCAGCGCTCACCGACGTACGTCCTCTCGGTGCCGGCCAGGGACGCGGTGAAGGGGCGGCTGACGCGGCTCGTGGGCGAGGAGCGGTCGTACGTCGCGACGCGGTGGAAGAACATCGCGCTGCAGTCCGCGCTCTACCGCGTGAGCCGGCGGCGTCCGGACCTCGTGCGCCGCCTCGTCCGCAGGACCAACGTCGCCCAGCTCCCGCCCGGCTACGCCGTCGACACCCACTTCAACCCGAGCTACGACCCGTGGGACCAGCGGATGTGCCTGGTGCCGGACGGCGACCTGTTCCGCGCCATCGGTGACGGCCGGGCCGACGTGGTCACCCGCCGCATCGCCACCTTCACCGAGACCGGCCTCGAGCTGGAGTCGGGGGAGCGGCTCGAGGCCGACGTCGTGGTCACCGCGACCGGCCTCAACCTGCAGGTGTTCGGCGGCGCCGAGCTCAGTGTGGACGGCGAGCCGGTCGAGCCGAGCCGGACCATGGCCTACCGCGCGATGATGCTCTCGGGGGTGCCCAACTTCGCGTTCACCATCGGCTACACGAACGCCTCGTGGACGCTCAAGGCCGACCTCGTCGGGGAGTACGTCGTCCGGCTGCTCGAGCGGTTGCGGTCGACCGGCACCCGGTCGGTCGTCCCGGTGCGCGACCCGGACGTCGCGGAGGTGCCGCTGATGGACTTCGACGCCGGCTACGTGCAGCGGGTGGTCCACACGCTGCCCCGGCAGGGCACGCAGGCCCCGTGGTCGCTCAAGCAGAACTACCTCCACGACGCGCGGACGATCCGGCGGGCACGCCTCGACGACGGGGTGCTGCACTGGTCGTGAGCGGGGCAATTGTGGAAGCGCTCCCACATTTGGGCGACGCCACATGCCGCGACCGTTGACAGGTGGATGTGACCGCCGTCATAGTTGCAGCCGGACGGAAGTGGAAGCGCTCTCACGCCGCTCACGTCCACCATCCAGCCGGGCAGGGAGCCCGGCGGCCCAGGACGGCAGGAGTGCAGTGGTGCAGACATCGAAGACCCGGCGAGTCCGACTCGCCTCGAGCGCGTTGATGGCGCTCACCCTCGCGACGACCGCAGCCGCGTGCGGCGGCGGTGACGACGACGGGACGACCGCAGACGGCGTCACCACGATCACCGTGGCGACCTTCAACGAGTTCGGCTACGAGGGACTCATCGACGAGTGGAACGCCGCCAACGACGACATCAAGATCGAGCAGGTGAAGGTCGGCACGTGGGACGACGCCAAGGCCAACCTCTACACCAAGCTCGCCGCCGGCTCGGGTCTCTCCGACATCGAGGCGATCGAGGGTGACGCGATGCCCGCGATCCTCGCCGAGGAAGGTGCCTTCGAGGACCTCACCGACGACGAGATCGACGGCCGCTGGCTGCCGTGGGTCGAGGAGAAGACCCTCAACGCCGACGGCCAGATGATCGGCTACGCCACCGACATCGGCCCAGAGGGCATCTGCTACCGCGCCGACCTCTTCAAGAAGGCCGGCCTCCCCACCGACCGCGAGGAGGTCGCGGGGCTCATGGGCACCTGGGACGACTACTTCGCCCTCGGCGAGGAGTTCATCAAGAAGGTCCCCGACACCGCGTGGTACGACTCCTCCGGCGGGCTCGCGCAGGCCATGCTCAACCAGGTCGCGAACCCCTTCGAGACCGACGACAACACCGTCGAGGTGGAGAACGACGAGCTCAAGGCCGTCTGGGCAGACGTCACCGGCAACATCGAGAAGGGCCTGTCCACCAAGCTCCCGCAGTGGGGCGACGACTGGACCGCCTCGTTCCAGAACGACGGCTTCGCCACCATGGCGTGCCCCGGCTGGATGCTCGGCGTCGTCGAGGGCAACGCCGAGGGTGTCGAGGGCTGGGACATCGCCAACGTCTTCCCCGGCGGCGGCGGCAACTGGGGAGGTTCGTTCCTCACCGTCCCGTCCCAGGGCGACAACGTCGAGGAGGCCAAGGAGGTCGCTGCCTGGCTGACCGCGCCGGAGCAGCAGGTCAAGGCGTTCGCAGCCAAGGGCACCTTCCCCAGCCAGGTCGAGGCACTGGAGTCGGACGAGGTGACCAGCGCGACGAACGCCTTCTTCAACGACGCGCCCACCGGTGAGATCCTCGCGGAGCGCGCCCAGGCGGTGACGGTGCAGCCCTACAAGGGCCCGAAGTACTCCGACATCCTCCAGGCCTTCCAGGCTGCGGTCCTTCGCGTCGACGACGGATCCCAGGACGCTGCCGAGTCGTGGGACCAGTTCGTGACCGACGTCGAAGCGCTCGGCTGATCGGACCGACGGACTCCTCGTGAGCAACTCCACCACCTCCCGGGGCGGAGGCACCCAGACGGTGCCCCCGACCCGGGAGGGCTCCTCCGCCGCGTCCGGATCCACCGGACGAACGCCCCGGCCCGAGTGGCGGCAACGACTGACCCGGCTCGACGTCCGGCTCTCGCCGTACCTCTACATCTCGCCCTTCTTCGTGCTGTTCCTGGTGGTCGGCATGTTCCCGCTCGCCTACACGGCGTGGGTGTCGGTGCACGACTGGAGCCTGATCGGCGGCAAGGGCGAGTTCGTCGGCCTCGACAACTTCCGTGAGGTCCTCGGCAACCCCTACTTCACCAAGCAGCTGGTCAACACGATCAGCATCTTCCTGCTCTCCTCCGTGCCGCAGATCGTCATCGCCGTGGTGCTGGCGGCGCTGCTGGACAACCAGCTCCGCGGCCGCACGTTCTGGCGGATGAGCATCCTGCTGCCGTTCGTCGTGTCCCCCGTGGCCATCGCGATCATCTTCGGCAGCCTGTACGGCGACCGCTACGGCCTCATCAACGAGCTGCTCGGGCACGTCGGCATCGACCCCGTCGGCTGGCACACCGAGCGGTTCGCCAGCCACGTCGCCGTCGCGACGATGGTGAACTGGCGCTGGACCGGCTACAACGCCCTCATCCTGCTCGCCGCCATGCAGGCGGTGCCGCGCGAGCTCTACGAGTCGGCGGCGATGGACGGCGCCGGCCGGGTGCGGCAGTTCGTCAGCATCACGCTGCCGATGATCCGCCCGACGATGATCTTCGTCGTCATCACCTCCACGATCGGCGGCCTCCAGATCTTCGCCGAGCCGCGGCTCTTCGACGAGACCAACGCACGCAACGGCGGCAGCGACCGCCAGTTCGGCACCATCACCATGCTGATCTACGACTTCGGCTGGCAGCTGCGCGACCTGGGACGGGCCTCGGCCACGGCTTGGCTGCTCTTCGTCGTGATCTGTGCCTTCGGCATCGCCAACTTCCTGCTCATCCGCAGGATCGGAGCCTTGGGAGGAGACCGATGACGCGCCGTCCGGGGTTCCTCGTCTACGGCCTGCTGACCGCATTCCTGGTCGGCTCAGCCGCTCCGCTCTACTGGTCGTTCCTGCTCGGCTCGCACACGAAGGAGATCGCCGCGCAGGGCGTCCCGCCGCTGCTGCCGGGTGGTCACTTCTGGTCCAACGCCGAGCGCGCGATGACGACGATCCCCTTCTGGAAGGCCATCGGCAACAGCCTGCTGGTGTCCACGGTGACGGCCTGCTCGGTGGTGTTCTTCTGCACCTTGGCGGGCTACGCCTTCGCCAAGCTGCGCTTCCGTGGTCGCGGTCCGCTGCTGGTCTTCGTGATCGCCACCATGGCAGTCCCGACCCAGCTGGGCGTCGTACCCATGTTCATCCTGATGTCGGAGTTCGGCTGGACCGGCACCATCACGGCGGTGATCATCCCGTGGCTGGTCACCGCCTTCGGCGTCTTCTTCATGCGGCAGTACCTGGTCGACGCGGTGCCGGACGAGCTGGTCGAGGCCGCCCGCATGGACGGGTGCTCCCAGATCCGCATCTTCTGGCACGTCGCCGCGCCCGCCGCCCGACCTGCAGCCGCCATCCTCTGGCTCTTCACCTTCATGCAGGTGTGGACGGACTTCTTCTGGCCGCTCATCGCCCTGCCGAACAGCAACCCCACCATCCAGGTGGCGCTCAACCAGCTCCAGAGCGGGTTCTTCAAGGACTACAGCCTCGTCCTCGCCGGGACCACCCTGGCCACCATCCCGCTCCTCGTCCTGTTCGTCCTCGCCGGCCGCCAGCTCGTGTCCGGCATCATGCAAGGAGCCGTCAAGGGATGACCACCCACACCACGCCCGCCTCCACCGTCGAGTCGACGACGCGAGCGCACTTCGCGCACGACTTCGTGTGGGGCATGGCCACCGCCTCCTACCAGATCGAGGGCGCCGTCACCGAGGACGGGCGCACCCCCTCGATCTGGGACACCTTCTCTCGGGTCCCCGGAGCGATCCTGGGCGGGGACACCGGAGAGGTCGCCTGCGACCACTACCACCGGATGCCAGCCGATGTGGAACTCCTCGCCGACCTCGGTGCCACGTCGTACCGCTTCTCGGTGGCGTGGCCGCGGGTGCGGCCGGACGCGGGGCCGGTCAACGCGGCCGGCCTCGCGTTCTACGACCGGCTCGTGGACGAGCTGCTCTCCCACGGCATCGCGCCGTGGCTGACGCTCTACCACTGGGACCTTCCGCAGGTGCTCGAGGACGCCGGCGGCTGGACCAACCGCGACACCGTGCACCGGTTCGTGGAGTACGCCGTCTCGGTGCACGAGGCGCTCGGCGACCGGGTGCCGACGTGGACCACCCTCAACGAGCCGTGGTGCTCCGCCTTCCTCGGCTACACCGCGGGCCACCACGCGCCGGGTCGCCAGGAGGGGGCCGCCGGTCTCGTCGCCGGCCACCACCTGCTGCTCGCGCACGGCCTCGCGACGCAGGAGCTGCGCAGCCGCGGCGCCGACCGGCTCGGGCTGAGCCTCAACCTGACGGTGCCCGACCCGAGCGACGGAGACGACCCGGTCGACGTCGACGCCGCCCGCCGGATCGACGGGATGCACAACCGCTTCTTCCTCGACCCGATCTTCCGCGGCGCGTACCCCGTGGACGTGCTCGAGGACACCGCCGACCGGACGTGGCAGGACCGGCCCTGGCTCGACGTGGTGCGCGACGGTGACCTCGACGTCATCTCGACCCCGATCGACGTGCTGGGCGTGAACTACTACCACGGCAACGAGGTCTCGGGTCACCCGCGCACGGACGTCGTCGGCATCGGCGCCGACCACCCCGCCCGGGTCGCGCTCTCGCCCTTCCCCGGCTCCGAGCACGTCACCTTCCCCAGCCGCGGGCTGCCGCTGACCGCCATGGGGTGGGAGATCCAGCCCGACGGCCTCCACCGGCTGCTGCGCCGGCTCCACGACGACTACCCGCACCTGCCGATCTACCTCACCGAGACCGGCGCGGCCTTCGACGACCGGCTCGACGAGCACGGACAGGTCCACGACCCCGACCGGATCGCGTTCCTCGACTCCTACCTGCGTGCGGTGCACCGGGCGATCGACGAGGGCGTCGACGTCCGCGGGTTCTTCCAGTGGTCGTTCTACGACAACTTCGAGTGGGCCTTCGGCTACGCCAAGCGATTCGGCCTCGTCCACGTCGACTACGCGACGCAGCGTCGTACGCCGAAGTCGAGCGCCCACTGGTACGCCGAGCTCGCCCGCACCGGGACCCTGCCCGCGCCACCAGCCGGGGACGACTAGCGTGGCGCGAGTGACCACCCCGCGCAGCACCGTGAGCGCGGGTCAGCCCACCCTCGACGAGGTGGCCCGGGTCGCGGGCGTCTCGCGCGCCACGGCGTCCCGTGCGATCAACGGCGGCCAGCGCGTCAGCGCGCGTGCCCAGTCGGCCGTCGACACGGCGGTGCGCACGCTCGGCTACGTCCCCAACCCAGCGGCGCGCAGCCTCGTCACGCGGCGTACGGACTCGATCGCCGTGGTCGTCCCCGAGCCCGACGACCGTGTCTTCTCCGACCCGTTCTTCGCCGGCACGCTGCGCGGCGTGACCCGGGTGCTGGGCGAGCGCGACATCCAGCTGGTGCTGCTGCTGGCCCGCCCCGGCGCGTCGACGGCGCGGACCCTGCGCTACCTGACCAACCGCCACGTCGACGGCGCCCTGGTCGTCTCCCACCACCGCGACGACCGGCTCGCCGAGCACCTCGCCGACATCGGCCTGCCCTGCGTCTTCGGCGGTCGTCCCTGGACCGGGGGCGACCGGGTGGCCTACGTCGACGTCGACAACGTGGCGGGTGAGCGCGAGGCGACCGAGGCCCTGATCGCCCGCGGCTGCACGCGGATCGGCACCATCGCGGGGCCCGCCGACATGACGGCCTCCGAGGACCGGATCGCCGGCTGGCGCCAGGCGATGTCGACGGCCGGGCTGGCCGCCGACGCCGTTGAGCACGGCGACTTCACCGAGGCCAGCGGCGAGGCCGCGGCCCGGGCGCTCATGGAGCGCCACCCCGACATCGACGGCCTCGTGGTGGCCTCCGACCTGATGGCCGCCGGCGCCCTGAAGGTGCTCGCGGAGCTCGGTCGCCGCGTGCCCGACGACATCGCGGTCGTCGGCTTCGACGACCTCGGCGTCGCCGAGCGCACCTCGCCGGCCCTGACCACCGTCCGGCAGCCGGTCGACGAGATGGCCGAGCGCGCGACCCGACTGCTCCTCGAGCGCGTCGACGAGCCCGGGTCCAGCCGCCCGATGCGGGTGATCATCCCGCCGACGCTGGTCCGGCGCGCCAGCGCCTGAATCTCGATACGCCCTCGTTCCTCGGGCTACTCGATCACCGAGGCAGTGCGAGCGACTCGAGGAGCTCCTCGACACGACGCCGGATCTCGTCACGGATCGGGCGCACCGCCTCGAGCCCCTGTCCGGCCGGGTCGTCGAGCTGCCAGTCCTCGTAGCGCTTGCCCGGGTAGAACGGGCAGGCGTCGCCGCAGCCCATCGTGATGACGACGTCGGAGGCCTTCACGGCCGTGTCGCTGAGGAGCTTCGGCTGCTGGGCGGCGATGTCGATGCCGACCTCGGCCATGGCCGCCACGGCGACCGGGTTGACCGTCCCGGCCGGAGCCGAGCCGGCCGAGAGCACCTCGACCCGGTCACCCGCGAGGTGCCTGAGCCAGCCGGCGGCCATCTGCGAGCGGCCGGCGTTGTGGACGCAGACGAAGAGGACGGTGGGGGTGTCGGTCATCGGGCGTTCTCCTCGTGGTCCTGCGTGGCGAGTGGGGTGGGGGCGGGCCGGTCGAAGCGGTCACGCAGCGCGAGGCTGACGTAGACGAGGGCCACCAGCACGGGCACCTCGATCAGCGGGCCGACGACGCCGGCGAGGGCTTGCCCGGACGTCACCCCGAAGGTCGCGATGGCGACGGCGATGGCCAGCTCGAAGTTGTTGCCGGCTGCGGTGAAGGCGAGCGTCGTGGTGCGCTCGTAGGTCATCCCGAGCCCGCGGCCGAGCAGGAAGCCGCCGCCCCACATCAGCGCGAAGTAGGCCAGCAGGGGCAGGGCGATGCGCGCCACGTCGAGCGGCCGGCTCGTGACCTGCTCGCCCTGCAGGGCGAACAGGACGACGATCGTGAAGAGCAGCCCGATCAGCGCCCAGGGCCCGACCCGCGGGAGGAACGTCGACTCGTACCACTCGCGACCGCGGACGCGTTCGCCGTACGTGCGCGACAGCCAGCCGAGGAGCAGGGGCACACCGAGGAACACCAGCACCGACTTCGCGATCTGCCAGGCGGACACGTCGAGGGCGGCGCCCGGGAGGCCGAGCCAGGCGGGCAGCGCCTCGAGGTAGAACCAGCCCAGGCCGGCGAAGGCGATCACCTGGAACACCGAGTTGAGCGCCACCAGGACGGCGGCCGCCTCCCGGTCGCCGCACGCGAGGTCGTTCCAGATGATGACCATCGCGATGCACCGGGCGAGGCCGACGATGATGAGGCCCGTGCGGTAGGCCGGCAGGTCCGGCAGCATCAGCCAGGCGAGCGTGAACATCAACGCCGGCCCCACCACCCAGTTGAGGACGAGCGACGCGACCAGCATGCGTCGGTCGGAGGTGACGGTGTCGAGGCGGTCGTAGCGCACCTTGGCCAGGACGGGATACATCATCACCAGCAGGCCGATCGCGATCGGCAGCGAGATCCCGTCGACCTCCACGGCGGAGAGCGCGTCGTCCAGTCCCGGGACCACTCGACCGAGCACCAGCCCGGCGACCATCGCCAGGCCGATCCACAGCGGCAGGAAGCGGTCGAGGGTGGAGAGTCGTGCCGGAGCACCCTCGCTCATGCGCTGCCGCCGATGAGGGTCGCCACGTCCGCCAGGACGTCGCGGCGGACGGCGTAGTAGACCCAGACGCCACGCTTGGTGCGGTCGAGGAGCCCGGCCTCGTGCAACACCTTCAGGTGGTGGCTGATGGTGGGCTGGGACAGGTCGAAGGCGTCGTTGAGGTCGCAGACGCAGGCCTCGCCGCCTTCGCTCGCCGCCACGATCGAGACCAGCCGCAGCCGGACCGGGTCGGCGAGCGCCTTGAGCAGCGGCACCACGCGATCGGCGCGGTCGGCCGACAGCGGCTCCCGGACCAGGGGGGAGCAGCACGCGACCGTCTCGACGGGGGTGAGGGTCAGCTCAGACTTCGACACAGATCAATATTGACAGATGTCGATGCGTGGTGCAATCTCAATACATCGACAACCATCAATATGAACGGAGCGCCACCATGTCCCGCCTGCAGCTCGCCCTCAACGTCGACGACCTCGAGACGTCGATCGCCTTCTACTCCACGCTCTTCGGCGCCGAGCCCCACAAGGTCCGGCCGGGCTACGCCAACTTCGCCGTCGCGCAGCCGCCGCTCAAGCTCGTCCTCATCGAGAACCCCGGCCACGGCGGCAGCATCAACCACCTCGGCGTCGAGGTGGAGGACGTCGACACCGTCGACACCGAGCTGACTCGCCTCGCCGCGGCGGGCCTCGCGACGACGGAGGAGCGCGACACCACGTGCTGCTACGCCAAGCAGGACAAGTTCTGGGTGCAGGGCACGCCGGACGGCGAGCGCTGGGAGGTCTACACGATCACCGACGACCTGACCGGACCGGCCGACGTGGTGGTCGAGGAGTCGCGCGAGCACCTGACCGGGGACGCCCAGCCCTGCTGTGCCTGACCCGAGGAGGGTGTCGCGACCTGTGCCTGGGGCAGGCTGAGTCGGGGCTCACACGTCACGCAATTCACGGGAACACCTCCCGTACCGCTAGCGTTGTGCCCACAGTCGCCCGGCCGGTCTTGCCCCGGGCGCAGGTCGTCGCTGCAGATGCGACACCCTTCCTCAGCACTTGAGGCACGTACGCCGCAGCGCCACCCGGATTTTCGGGGCAAGCGGCTCACGGTGGCGAGACGCCTACCGAAAGCAACTCACATGACCTTCGCCGAACTCGGCGTGCCCGCTTCGCTTGCCCAGATCCTGGAGCAGCAGGGCATCACCACTCCCACTCCGATCCAGGCCGCGACGCTGCCCGACAGCCTCGCCGGTCGCGACGTCCTCGGCCGTGGCCGCACCGGCTCCGGCAAGACGTACGCCTTCCTCCTCCCGCTGGTCGCCCGCCTCGACGCCAGCAAGCTGCCGGCCATGCCGCGCAAGCCGCGCGCCCTCATCCTGGCCCCGACGCGCGAGCTCGTCGGTCAGATCGAGGCCTCCCTCGCCCCTCTCGCCAAGGCCGCCGGCCTGACGACACGCACCGTCTTCGGCGGCGTCGGCCAGAACCCGCAGGTCACCGCGCTGAAGAAGGGCGTCGACATCGTCATCGCCTGCCCCGGTCGCCTCGAGGACCTGATGGGCCAGGGCTACGCGGACCTCTCCGCCGTCGAGGTCACCATCCTCGACGAGGCCGACCACATGGCCGACCTCGGCTTCCTGCCCGGCGTGCGCCGGATCATGGACAAGACGCCCCGGCAGGGCCAGCGGATGCTGTTCTCCGCCACCCTCGACAAGGCGATCGACGTGCTGGTGAAGCGCTACCTCGACAAGCCGATGACGCACGAGGCCGACTCGGCGCAGTCGCCGGTCGCCACGATGCACCACCACGTGCTGCACCTCAGCCGCGAGCAGCGGGTGCCGGTCCTGGTCGACCTGACCAGCGCACCCGGTCGCACGGTGGTCTTCACCCGCACCAAGCACGGCGCCAAGGCGCTCGCCCGCCAGCTCAACAAGAGCGGCGTGCCCACGGTCGACCTGCACGGCAACCTGTCGCAGAACGCCCGCACCCGCAACATGGAGGCCTTCCACTCCGGGAGCGCCACCACCCTGGTCGCGACCGACATCGCGGCCCGCGGCATCCACGTCGACGACGTCTCGCTCGTCGTCCACGCCGACCCGCCGGTCGAGCACAAGGCCTACCTGCACCGCTCCGGGCGTACGGCCCGCGCCGGCGCCGAGGGCACCGTCATCACCCTGATGACCGACGAGCAGGTGCGCGACGTGCGCGACCTGACGCGTCTGGCCGGCATCAAGCCGACCACCACCAAGGTCAACGGCCCCGGCCACCCCATGCTCGTCCAGCTCGCCCCGGGTGAGCGCAGCACCCCCGGTGGCCTCGTCGTCGAGGTGCCCACCTCGGGTGGCGGCGGTCGTTCGACCGGCGCCAACGCCCAGCGCAAGCGCGCCCGCAGCCAGGGCCAGACCAACGGCCAGTCGCGTCGGGGCAACCCGACCAGCTACACCAGTGAGACCCCCAGCGGGTCGTCCACCGGTGGCGGCCAGCGTCGGCGCTCCGGTGGCGGCCAGGGTGGCGGCCAGGGCGGCGGCCAGGGCGGCTCCGGCGGCCAGGGTGGCGGCGGCAACCGCCGTCGTCGCGGCGGCCAGGGCGGCGGTCAGGGCGGTGGCCAGGGTGGCCAGTCCCGCAGCGGCGGCCACAGCGCCGCGTCGTTCAGCCGCGGTCGCTGACCGGCGTACTCGCCACTGAGTCTCCGAGAGACTCAACGCCCATCGGCGGCCCCGATCCACCCGTACTGGCCCTTGAGTCTCTGGGAGACTCAAGGGCCAGTGCGACGTCCGAGGCCCTCCGGCGGCCCGCGGAATGCCGGACCCCCGGCGGTCGTTCACCCTTCAACCAACCAGGAGGGCGGGACCGATGCCTGACTTCGACTTCTCCGTGCTCGGCACGCGCGAGCACCCCACGCTGGGACTCGACACGTTCGGCGACGCCCCGCTCGACGACGCGCCGGCGAACCACGCCGAGACCCTGCGGCAGACCGTCGCGGAGGCGGTGCTCGCGGACCGCGTCGGCGTCGACTACATCGGCCTGGGCGAGCACCACCGCCCCGACTACGCCATCTCGGCGCCCGACGTCGTGCTCGCCGCGATCGCCGGGCAGACCGAGCGGATCCGGCTCGGCACCGGTGTCACGGTGCTGTCCTCCGACGACCCGATCCGGGTCTACCAGCGCTTCGCCACCCTCGACGCGGTGAGCAACGGTCGCGCCGAGGTCCAGCTGGGCCGCGGGTCGTTCATCGAGTCGTTCGGGCTCTTCGGGCTCGAGCTGTCCGACTACGACCGGCTCTTCGCCGAGAAGCTCGACCTGTTCGCCGCGCTCCAGGACGAGGGTCCCGTGTCGTGGGAGGGCACCGTCCGCCCGCCACTGGTCGACCAGCGGGTCTACCCGACCACCGCGGCCGGCCGCGTGCCCGCCTGGATCGGCGTCGGCGGCACGCCGCAGTCGGTCGTGCGTGCCGCGCAGTACGGCATGCCGCTGATGCTCGCCGTCATCGGCGGCTCCCCGGCGGGCTTCGTCCAGCTCGCCGACCTCTACCGCGAGGCGCTCGGCCGGATGGAGCTGCCCGAGCTGCCGATCGGCATGCACTCCCCGGGTCACGTGGCAGCCACCGACGAGCAGGCCCGCGAGCAGCTCTACCCGCACCAGGCCGAGCTCTACACCCGCATCGGTCGTGAGCGCGGTTGGCCGCCGTACTCCCGCATCCAGTTCGAGCAGGCGGCCTCCAAGGAGGGCGCGCTGTTCGTCGGCTCCCCGGAGACGGTCGCGCAGAAGATCGCGTGGGGGGCCAAGATGCTCGGCCTGAGCCGCTTCCAGCTGAAGTACTCCGTCGGCTCGCTGCCGCACGACCAGCGGATGGAGTCCGTGCGCCTCTACGGCGAGGAAGTCATCCCGCGGGTCCGCGAGCTCCTGCGGGTGGGGTCCTAGAGACGTCCTCCTAGGCTGACTCGCATGCGCTCCTTCATCCAGCGATCGCTGTGGGACGTCGTCCCGCGCGACCAGCGCGACACCCCAGAGGCGTTCCGACGTCGGCAGGTGGTCGCCGCGATCGTGGTGCTGGTCGGCGCCGCCGTGCTCGGCTGGTCGCTGCGGCTCGAGCCCGGCGGCAACGCGTTCTACGTCGCGGCCGTCGTGCTCGCCGGGGTCTGGGCTGCGGGCGCCTTCCTCTCCGGACGGCTGCACCTCGGCCGCATCGCCGGCGACGGCGAGGTCTTCGTCCGGCCGATCCTTGCGCCCATCCTGCTCGGCCTGCTGCTCGTCGGGATCTTCGTCCTCGGCGCGCTCGTCGTGCGCGAGATCGACCCGCTCGCCACCTACGTCAGCAGCGTGCTGGAGTACGCCGACCAGGGCTCGCTCATCCTGCTCGCAGCCATCACGTTCGTCAACGGCATCGCCGAGGAGCTGTTCTTCCGCGGCGCGATGTATGCCGCGATCCCGCGCCACCCGGTGCTCTGGACGACGATCGCCTACGTCGTCGCCACGCTCGCGACCGGCAACGTGATGCTCGCCTTCGCCGCCGTGCTGCTCGGCACGGTCTGCGGTCTCGAGCGACGGGCCAGCGGCGGGATCCTCGCACCGATCCTGACCCACATCACGTGGTCGCTGTCGATGCTGTTCCTGCTACCCCTGCTCTTCTGACCCGCGCTGCTCGGCGGCCCGATCGGCCAGCGCACGGCGAACGGACTCGCGGTAGGACAGCGGCTCCCCGGGCACCACGTCGCGGATCGACGTGTCGCGCACGACCACCTCGGTGGACATCGAGTCGATGAGGTTGCGCCCGGTCGTGACGTCGACGTCGGTGACCAGCGCCAGCCAGTACGACGACAGGCGGGGCGTGAGCAGCGGCAGGACCACGATAGGGATCTGGCGTCCGTCGCTCTCCTCGTTGGCGACCAGCAGCATCTCCCGGTAGGTGAGCTGGTCGGGCCCGCCGATCTCGAAGACCCGGCCGAGGGCGTCGGGGTGGTCGACGACCCCGGCGAGGTAGCGCACCACGTCGTCGATCGAGATGGGCTGGGTGCGCGTGCCGACCCACTTGGGCACGACCATCGCCGGCAGGTTCTTGACCAGCTGCCGGGTGAGCTCCCAGGAGATGCCGCCGTGGCCGACGACGATCGCCGCCCGCAGCACCGTCACGGGCACGCCGTCGCCGCCGAGCAGCTCCTCCACCTCGCGCCGCGACCGCAGGTGGGCCGACAGGTGCTGGTCGTCGTCGCCGAGCCCGCCCATGTAGACGATCTGCTTCACCCCCGCCGCGGCGGCCGCGGCGCTGAAGGTGCGCGCGGCCTCGGCGTCCTTGCGCTCGAAGTCGGGGTCGTCGAGGGAGTGGACGAGGTAGATCGCCACGTCGACGCCGCGCAGCGCCTCGTCGAGCGAGGCGCGGTCCGACACGTCGGCGCCGACCGGCTGGCCCAGGCCGTCGTACGACTCCGGTCGCCGGGTCATCGCCCGGACGTCGTGCCCGGCGTCGAGCAGGGCGGGGACGAGGCGGCGGCCGATGAAGCCGGTGGCGCCGGTGACGAGGACGGTGACCATGCCTCCACTCTGTCAGGCCGACCCGCACGCGAACCTCATCCCGTCGCAGCCGCGGCCTTCCTGCGGGCATCGAGGCGCGCCATGACGGGTGTCGCGGTGATGCCGTGGAGCAGCACCGACACGATGATCGTGAAGGCGACCGTCGACCACAGCCACGCCTCGCCGGGGACGTGCTCGTGGCTCACGGCGTAGGCCAGGTAGAACAGCGACCCGACACCGCGGACGCCGAAGAACGCGACGGCTGCCATCTCGCCCCGGTCGAGACCGCCGTCGAGACGCTCGTCGCGGGGCAGGACGGCGACGGCGACCCAGCCGGCGAGCGGTCGCACGACGAGGACGAGGGACACCGCCACGGCCACGCCGCGCCAGTCCAGATGCTCGAGGAGGCCGCGGGTCATCGCCATCCCGAGGACCAGCAGCACGAGCAGGGTCATCAGCCGTTCGAGGCGCTCCACCACTCCGTGCATCGCGCGCTGGTAGGAGTGACCGTGGTGCGAGGCGCGCAGGCTCATCGCACACACGAAGACGGCGAGGAAGCCGTAGCCGCCGACCAGCTCCGCGGCGCCGTACGCCGCCAGCAGCGCGGCCAGCGCCAGCATCGGCTCCCCGTGGTCGGCCAGGCGGAGCTTGTCGCTGCGGGCCCGGAAGGCCTGGCGACCCAGCAGCCAGCCGGCGATCAGTCCCACCAGGATGCCCAGGACGATCTTTCCGACGAGGTACCAGCCCAGCCAACCGGCGGCGTCGGCCAGGCCGAACCCGCCGGCCATGAGCAGGAGGGCCAGGTGCACGAAGGGGAAGGCGAGCCCGTCGTTGAGCCCGGCCTCGGCGGTGAGCGCGAACCGGATGTCGTCGTCCTGGTCGCGGTGGTCCTCCGCGCCGTCGTCCTCGGGACCCCCGTCGACGTCGTCGGTGAGCGGCTCGCCGACCTGCACGTCGGAGGCCAGCACCGGGTCGGTCGGGGCGAGGGCGGCGCCCAGCAGCAGGGCGACCGCCGGCGCCAGCCCGGCGACCCACCACCCGACGAGCGCGACGCCGAGGATGGTCAGCGGCATGGCGACGAGCAGAAGTCGCCACACCGGCGACCAGGTGCGCCACGAGCGCCACGACCTCGGGTCGAGGGTGCGGTCGATGGCCAGCCCGACGCCCATCAGCGAGACCAGCACCGTGAACTCGGTGACGTGGGTGACGACGGTGCGGTGGTCCTGCGGATCGAGGCTCACCGCGTCGTCGAACGGCAGCAGGCCGATCAGCAGGCCGACGCCGACGAGCACCATCGGCGCGGAGACCGGGATGCGGTGGGTGAGCTGGGGCAGGCTGATCGCGAGGAGCAGGGACAGTCCGAAGAGGAGGTAGACCACCGCCCCGGTCATCGCCGCCTGCTGTCGTACGACGCATGGCTGTCGTCGATCGCCTGCTCGTAGGCCGTCACCAGGCCGGCGATCGTGAGCGGCTTGAGGCGGTGGATGAACTCGCGCAGCTGCTCGGCGGTGTAGCCGGCCTCGCGGAACTGCGGCCACACCTTGGTGCGCACGATCTCCGAGAGCTCCTCGGCGACCTGGCGGCCGTGCTCGGCGTAGACCTCCGCGACCGCCTGCGCGGCATCGGGGGAGATGCCCATCCCGGACAGGCCACCCGGCACGTCCACGTCGCGGTCCCCGGTGACGGGTGCGAGCAGGGAGAGGTGGCGGGCGATGTCGGAGGGCGTGGCGGTGGCGGGGATCTGCTCGACGTACTTCTCGATCGCCGACAGCGTGAAGCCGTGGCCCTGCAGCTCGCGGACCAGCTCGAGGCGGGCGACGTGGTCGGGCCCGTAGTAGCCCGAGCGGCCGCGTCGTACGGGCGAGGGCACCAGGCCGCGCGAGGCGTAGAACCGCACGTTGCGCGCGCTGACGCCCGTGCGCTCGGTCAGCTCGTCCAGGGTCAGCAGGTCGGCGCCGTGCTCCTCCGGCAGGTCGGCCTGCAGCTCGGTCTCCACCGGACCATCCTCTCGTCTGCGTCCCGCCCGCCGAAGACCCCGCCGGGTGGGCGGACCGGGGCGGGAGGTGACGCGCGCCACACCTGTTGGACTGTGACAGTAATGGTGTCACAATCAGCCACATGGCAGAAGCATTCGTCTACGACCACATCCGCACACCTCGCGGCCGCGGCAAGGCCGTCGGCTCGCTGCACGAGGTGAAGCCGGTGGACCTGGTCGTCGGACTCCTCGACGAGCTCAAGACCCGCAACCCCACGCTCGACCCGGGCCGCGTCGACGACGTCGTGCTCGGCGTCGTGACCCCGATCGGCGACCAGGGCGGCGACATCGCCAAGACCGCAGCGCTCAAGGCCGGCTACCCCGAGACCGTCGCCGGCGTGCAGCTCAACCGCTTCTGCGCCTCGGGCCTCGAGGCCGTCAACCAGGCCGCCCAGCGGGTGCGCTCGGGCTTCGAGGACCTCGTCATCGCCGGGGGCGTCGAGTCGATGAGCCGCGTGCCGATGGGCAGCGACGGCGGCGCCTGGGCGATGGACCCGGCCACCGCGCTCCAGACCGGCTTCGTGCCGCAGGGCATCGGCGCCGACCTGATCGCGACGATCGAGGGCTGGAACCGCGAGGACGTCGACGCCTACGCCGCCGAGTCGCACCACCGCGCCGCGAAGGCGTGGGCCAACGGCTACTTCGACGGCGCCGTCGTCCCGGTCAGGGACCTCAGCGGCGTCACGGTCCTCGACCGCGACGAGACCGTCCGCCCCGACACCTCCGTCGAGGGCCTCGCCGGGCTCAAGCCGTCGTTCGCGCAGATCGGCCGCGACGCGGGCTTCGACGACGTGGCGCTCGAGAAGTACCACTGGATCCCCTCGATCGACCACGTCCACCACGCCGGCAACTCCTCGGGCATCGTCGACGGCGCGGCCGTCATGGCGATCGGCACCGAGGAGGTCGGTACGTCGCTGGGCCTGACGCCGCGCGCGCGGATCATCTCGACCGCCGTATCGGGCGCCGACCCGACGATCATGCTCACCGGCCCCGCGCCCGCCGCGCGCAAGGCGTTGGCCCGCGCCGGCCTCGAGGTCGACGACATCGACCTGTGGGAGATCAATGAGGCGTTCGCGGCCGTCGCCATGCGCTTCATGCGCGACATGGGCATCAGTCACGACGTCACCAACGTCAACGGCGGCGCCATCGCCATGGGCCACCCGCTCGGCGCCACCGGCGCGATGATCCTCGGCACCCTCGTCGACGAGCTCGCCCGCCGCGACCAGAAGCGCGGCCTCGCCACGCTCTGCGTCGGCGGTGGCATGGGCATCGCGACGATCGTCGAGCTGGTCTGAGCCGTGTCTTCGGGGCTCGCTCCGCTCGCCCGTGCTCGGCGCGCTCGTAAGCCCCGTCTTCCCTCCTCGCTCCCAAGCTTCCTCGCTTCGCTCGTCGCGCTTGCTCGCTCGTCAGTCCAGACGCGGCCGCGCGCCGAGCCTCTCGTGAACCGATTGGAATCTCATGACCTCCCCTGACACCCAGACCCAGACCGCCGTCCGCTACGACCGCGACAGCGACGGCATCGTCACCCTGACCCTCGACGACCCGACGGCCAGCGCCAACACGATGAACGAGCTCTACCAGTCGTCGATGGAGGCCGCCGTCCAGCGGTTGTACGACGAGCAGGCCGACGTCACCGGCGTCGTGCTGACCAGCGCCAAGAAGACCTTCTTCGCCGGCGGCAACCTCAAGAGCATGATGAAGGCGACGCCCGACGACGCCGAGGAGATCTTCGCGATGGGCGAGGCCGTCAAGGCCAGCCTCCGCCGCCTCGAGACCTTCCCCCGCCCCGTCGTGGCCGCCATCAACGGCGCCGCGCTCGGCGGCGGCCTCGAGATCGCGCTGGCGGCCAACCGCCGGATCGCCGTCGACGACCGCTCGGTGAAGATCGGGCTGCCCGAGGCCACGCTCGGCCTGCTCCCCGGCGGCGGCGGGGTCACCCGCGTCGTACGCATGCTCGGGCTGCAGTCCGCGCTGATGGACGTCCTCATGCCGGGCACCCAGTTCGACCCGCAGGGCGCGCTGGCCAGGGGCCTCGTCGACGAGGTCCTGCCGACCCGTGAGGAGCTCGTCCCGGCCGCGAAGGCGTGGATCCTCGAGCACCGCGACGACGAGGACGCGGCGAGGAACCCCTGGGACCGCGCGGGCTACAAGATGCCCGGCGGGACCCCGAGGACGCCCGCGCTGGCGCAGTTCCTGCCGGCCTTCCCGGCGCTGCTCCGCAAGCAGACCAAGGGCGCGGTCTACCCCGCGCCGCGGGCGATCATGAGCGCCGCGGTCGAGGGTGCGCAGGTGGACTTCGACACCGCCTCGCGGATCGAGAGCCGCTACTTCACCAACCTGGTGGTCAACCAGCAGGCCAAGAACATGATCCAGGCCTTCTTCTTCGACCTCCAGGCGATCAACTCCGGCTCGCTGCGCCCCCAGGGCGTCGAGCGCTGGCAGGCGACGAAGGTCGCCGTGCTCGGCGCCGGGATGATGGGCGCCGGCATCGCCTACTCCTGCGCCCGCGCCGGCATGCAGGTCGTCCTCAAGGACGTCTCGCTCGAGGCGGCCGAGAAGGGCAAGGCCTACACCGCCAAGCTCAACGCCAAGGGCGTCGAACGCGGGAAGATCACGCAGGACAAGGCCGACGAGCTCCTGGGCCGCATCACGCCCACCGGCGACGCGGCCGACCTGGCCGGGTGCGACCTCGTCATCGAGGCCGTCTTCGAGGACCCGTCCCTCAAGGCGAAGGTGTTCGCCGAGGTGGCGCCGTACGTCGACGACGACGCGCTGCTGTGCTCCAACACCTCGACGTTGCCGATCACCGAGCTCGCGACGGGCGTCGACCGCCCGGCCGACTTCATCGGGCTGCACTTCTTCAGCCCCGTCGACAAGATGCCGCTGGTCGAGATCATCCGCGGCAAGGAGACGTCCGACGCCGCGCTGGCCAAGGCGTACGACGTCGTGCAGCAGATCCGCAAGACGCCGATCGTCGTCAACGACTCGCGCGGCTTCTACACCTCGCGCGTCATCGGCACCCAGATCAACGAGGGCCTGGCGATGCTCGCCGAGGGCGTCCACCCGGTCTCGCTGGAGCGCGCCGCGACGTCGGCCGGCTTCCCGGTCGGGCCGCTGCAGATCAGCGACGAGCTCAACATGGAGCTGATGGCCAAGATCCGCAAGGCCACCGAGGACGCCGCGTCCCGCGAGGGCATCGACCTCGGCGCCTACCCGGCCGGCGACGTCATCGCCACGATGATCGGCCTCGGCCGACCGTCGCGCCTCAAGGGCGCCGGCTTCTACGACTACGACGACGACGGACGTCGTACGACGCTGTGGCCCGGGCTCGCCGAGCACTTCCCGGTCGCGGAGCACCAGGTCCCGATCCGCGACGTGCGCGACCGGATGCTGTTCATCGAGGCGATCGAGACGGCGAAGTGCTTCGAGGAGGGCGTGATCACCTCGGCCGCGGCCGCCAACATCGGCTCGATCATGGGCATCGGCTTCCCGGCGCTCACCGGCGGTGCGGCGCAGTTCATGACCGGCTGGCAGGCGCTCGACGAGACCGGCCACGGCGTCGGCCCGGTCGGCCTGCAGGCCTTCCTCGACCGTGCCGACGAGCTGGCCGAGGCCTACGGCGAGCGCTTCCGTCCGACGGCGTACCTCCGCGACCTCGCGGCGAAGGGCGAGACCTTCCCCGCCTGACCCGACCGGGCACTTCCTCGCGCACCAGACCGCCGACCGGGCACTTCCTCGCGCACCAGACCGCCGACCGGGCACTTCATCCGCGAGGAAGTGCCCGGTCAGCCCGTCGATCCGCGAGGAGATGCCCGGTCGACGCATTCGGCCGCGAGGAAGTGCCCGGTCGGCGAGGATTGGGGGGTGAGCCAGAGCCCCGCCGTCGTCGTCCGCGACCTGCACGTCCGTTTCGGTGACGTCGAGGCAGTCTCGGGTGTCGACCTGACCGCCGACAGCGGCCGCGCCACGGCGCTCCTCGGGCGCAACGGCGCCGGCAAGTCGACGACCATGAAGGTGCTGGCCGGGGTCGTGCCGCCCACCTCCGGCTCGGTCACGGTCGCGGGCCACGACGCCGCCACCGACGCCCTCGGCGTCAAGCGCGCCGTCGGCTACTGCCCCGACGTCGGCGGCCTGGTCCCGCGGGCCACGCCGTGGGAGCACCTCCAGCTCAGCGCGCGCCTGCGGCGGATGGACGACTGGGAGGAGCGCGGACGCGACCTGCTCGAGCGCTTCGAGCTCGGCGACGTCGCGCACCGGGTGGTCGGCGGCTTCAGCCACGGCATGAGCCGCCGTCTCAGCGTCGTGCTGGCGTCGCTGCACGAGCCGGACGTGCTGCTGCTCGACGAGCCCTTCGACGGCGTCGACCCGCTCGGCGTCGAGGCGACCCTGGAGGTCGTCGCCGACGCCCGCGCCCGCGGCGCCTGCGTCCTGCTCTCCACCCACCTGCGCGACCTCGCGCTCGAGGCCTGCGGCGAGGCGGTCGTGCTGCGCGGCGGCAACCGGGTCGCCGCGATGCAGGCCGGCGACCTCACCGGCGAGGCCTACCGTGCCCTCCTCGACTGACACCGGGCCGCACGCCTGGCTGGAGGCAGCGCGCGACACCCGTCACCTGATGGCGTTCCGTGCGCGGACCGTACGCCGTCGCGGCGCCGCCTTCCTCGGCCTGGCCGTCGTGGTCGTGCTGACCGCGGTCTTCGCGGTGGTGCCCTCGCGGGTCGACCTGCGGTCGGGCGTCTCGGCCCCGTTCGAGCGGGCGCTCGCCGCCCTCGAGACCAACCTCGGCGCCGCCTTCGCCGGCTTCCTGCTGCTGGCGGTCGGCGCCGCCATGGGCAGCGGCGGCGGCCGCGAGCTGCTGTCGCGGAGCGAGGCGGCCGTCCACCCGATCAGTCCCGTCACCGAGCACCTCGGTGCGCTGCTGCTCGCCCCGGTCAACCTCGCCTGGATGGTGCAGGCGTGGACCCTCCTCGCCGTCACCGCTCTGGTGACGCCGCCCGCGAACCTCGTCGGCGCCCAGCTGGTCGTGCTGGCCTGGGTCCTCACCGCCACCGCGCTCGGGCAGGCAGCCGGCTGGGCCGTGGAGGGTGTACGACGCACCGCTCGCGGCGTGCTCGTCGTACGCATCGGCGCCGGTGCGGTCGTCGTCGTCCTCGCCGCCCTCCACCTCGCCGGACTCCTCGCGCCGCTCGCCCGGTCGCTCCCCACCACGTGGCTAGCGGACACCTCGCAGACCACGCGCTGGCCGCTCGCCCTCGGGGTGCTCCTCCTGCTCACGGTCGCCGGCCTCGTGGTCGGCGCGCGCCCGGCCGCCTGGGCGCTCGGGCTGCCGCCGCGCGAGGAGCTGCGGGTGCAGTCGGGCGTGCACGAGGCACGCCACGTGCCCGAACCGCGCTGGGGTTCCGCCGACCGCGCCCTCCTGCGCCGCCTCGACCGCGGGTCGGTGTGGCGCTCGGTCGGCATGCGCCGCGGCCTGATGGTCCTCGGGATCGGGCCCGGTCTGGTCGCGCTCGTCGCCGGGCTCGAGTGGGGGACCGTCCTGCTGCTCCCCGGCCTGACCGCGAGCGGCGCCGCGCTGCTCTTCGGCGTCAACGCCTGGTGCCTCGACGGCAAGGGCATGGTCTGGCGCGAGACGCTCCCGGTCTCCTCGGCCGACGTGTTCGACGTACGCGCCCTGGTGGTCGCCGAGTGCATGGCCGCCGTGTCGGGGGTGACGGTCGTGCTCGCGCTGCTGCGCAACGGCCTGCCGCCCCTCGTGACCGGGGTCGCCGTCGCGTCGTGCTGGCTGGTCGTCCTCGTCCAGGTGCTGGCGATCGTGATGACCTGGTCGGTCCGGTCGCCGTACTCCGTCGACCTCTCCTCGCCCCGCGCGACGCCCGCGCCGCACGCGGCGATGGCCGGCTACGCCGGGCGGCTCTCGCTCGTCACGACCCTGACCGCGATGGTCTTCACCGGCCTCGCTGCACTGCCGTGGGCCTGGGCGCCCGCCGTGGTGTCCCTGCCCTTCCTCGCCTGGTCGACCCGCCGCCTCCTCCGCGCCCGTCGTCGCTGGCTGGCCGGTGACGAGCGCGCGCGGGTGGTGCTGACGGTCGCCGCCGTCTGACGTTTCGGCGATCCCCGGTCGACCGGGGATCCAGAACGCGGCTCGACCCATGCATACGTGGTATACATACCCGGTATCCATCGACCGACGGGGGGCGGTGGACGGGTCAACGGAGGCGCGGATGTCGATCCGGCAGGCGATGCTGGCGATCCTGGAGCAGGGGCCGATGTACGGCTACCAGCTGCGGGCGGAGTTCGAGCAGCGGACGGGGGAGACCTGGCCGCTCAACATCGGGCAGGTCTACACGACCCTGACCCGGCTCGAGCGCGACGGACTGGTCGAGATCGTCGGACACGGGGGTGCCGACGAGAGCGACCAGGACGGCCGGCCCGACCAGGCAGCCAGCGACCGCCAGCACGTCAGCTACCGCGCCACCGAGGCGGGACGGGGCGAGGTGTCGGAGTGGTTCGCCACCCCGGTGCCTCGCACCCAGCCCGCGCGCGACGAGCTGGCGATCAAGCTGGCGATCGCCGTGACCCTGCCCGGCACCGACGTCGGCACGATCATCCAGCGCCAGCGCAGCGCCACCATGGCCTCGCTGCAGGACTACACCCGGCTCAAGCGCTCGGGCCGCGCCGCCCAGCCCGTCGAGCCCGCCGACCTCGCCTGGAGCCTGGTCCTCGACTCGCTCGTCTTCGACGCCGAGGCCGAGGTGCGCTGGCTCGACCACTGCGAGGCGAGGCTGCGCCGCGCCGCGACCGAGCGTGCGCTCGTACGCCGTGACGCGCCCGCCGCGACGAGCACCGAGGGGGCCGCCCGATGAACGCCGTCCTCCACCTCGCCGCCGTCACCCGCGTCCACGGCGAGGGCGCCACCGAGGTCCACGCGCTGCGCGGGGTGACCTTCCGCGCCCGCCCCGGCGAGCTCGTCGCCGTGATGGGACCGTCCGGCTCCGGCAAGTCGACGCTGCTGACCCTCGCCGGCGGGCTCGATGCCCCGACCTCCGGCTCGGTCTGGATCGAGGGCACCGACCTGGCCTCGCTCGACAACGCCGGGCGCGCCCGGATGCGGCGTACGTCGGTGGGCTACGTCTTCCAGGACTTCAACCTCATCCCCGCGCTCACCGCCGCCGAGAACGTCGCCCTCCCGCGCGAGCTCGACGGCGAGAAGGGCCGCGTCGCGCGCCGGCTCGCCCTCGCCGCGCTGGAGGAGGTCGGCATCGTCGACCTCGCCGACCGCTTCCCCGACGAGATGTCGGGCGGCCAGCAGCAGCGCGTCGCGATCGCCCGCGCGATCGTCGGCGACCGCCGGCTGATCCTCGCCGACGAGCCCACCGGCGCGCTCGACACCGACACCGGCGAGGAGATCCTGCGGCTGCTCCGCGCCCGGTGCGACGCCGGCGCGGCCGGGGTGATGGTGACCCACGAGGCCCGTCATGCCGCGTGGGCCGACCGGGTGGTGTTCCTGCGCGACGGCGTCGTGGTCGACGAGACCGGCGCCGACGATCCCGAGACGCTCCTCGCCGAGGAAGCCGGACGATGAACACCCCACGACGTTCTTCTCCTCCGCTCCGCTCCGCCGGACAACGCCGCGGGGACCCCGCATGAAGGGCTGGCGCCCGGCCATGCTCATCGCCTGGCGCGACGCCCTGCGCCACCGCGGACGCAGCGCGCTCGTCCTGGTGATGATCAGCCTGCCGGTGCTGACCGTCAGCGCTGCCGCGGTGGTCATCCAGACCGCCGACGTGAGCGGCATCGAGGGAGCCGACCGACAGCTGGGCGCGGCCGACGCCCGGATCCGCACCGAGGGCCGCGGGCGCGTCTTCCAGAGCCCTGACCCCGTGGGCGGCATGTGGGGGCAGGTCGAGGAGCTCGACACCGATGCGCCCCCGACCGAGGACGAGGTTCGCGCCCTCCTGCCCGCCGACGCCCGCTTGCTGCCGATCACCAGCGGCTGGTCCCGCGCCCGGCTGGACGACCGCCTCATCGACTTCTCGACCACCGGTGTCGACCTGACCGACCCGATGGCCGACGGGCTGTTCGAGCTCGAGAGCGGCCGCCTGCCCAGCGCGCCCGGTGAGGTGGTGACCAACGCGGCGATGCTCGCCAAGGGCCTCGCGCTCGGTGACACGCTCGACGTCGACGGGACGACGCTCACGCTCGTCGGGCTCGGCGTGGACGCCACGCTCCGCGACACCCCGGTCCTGCTCGGGGCCCCCGACGACCTCCCGTCACCCGGTGCCAACGTGGGCGAGTGGCTCGTCGAGGCCGGCCCGGTGCCGTGGTCGACCGTGCTCGACCTCAACGCGCTCGGGGCGATCGTCACGTCGCGGTCGGTCCTGGCCGACCCGCCCGACGTCGCCTCGACGGCCGAGCAGATGGGCTACGACACCGGCCGCGACGAGCTGCTCGCGGTGGCCACCCTGATCATCGTGATGGCCCTGATCGAGGTCGTCCTGCTGGCCGGACCGGCGTTCGCCGTCGGCGCCCGCCGGCACGCCCGCACGCTCGCCCTGATCGCCGCTTCCGGTGGCACGCCCGCCCAGGCGCGCCGCGTCATCCTGGGCAGCGGCGTCGTGCTCGGGCTGGTCGCGTCCGCCGTCGGCCTCGTGCTGGGTCTCGTGGTGGGGTGGGCGGTCCTGCCGCTCGTCCAACGCTTCAACAACGAGTGGTTCGGTCCGCTCGAGCTGCCGTGGGGCTACCTCGCCGCCATCGCCGCCTTCGGCATCGTGTCCGCGATCCTCGCCTCGGTCGTGCCCGCGTGGCTGGCCAGCCGGCAGGACGTCGTCGCCGTGCTGGCCGGGCGGCGCGGCGACCGCAAGCCGCGTGCGGCGACCCCGGTCGTCGGCCTGGCGCTGCTGGGCGCCGGGATCGCGACGTCCGTCTACGGCGCGGCGACCTCCGACGACAGCAGCGCCGGCGCCTACTGGATCGGCGCGTCCGCGATCGTGTCGGTGCTCGGCATGATCCTGGTGGTGCCGGTCGTGGTGTCGACCGTGGCTCGGCTCGCCCGCCGGCTGCCGCTGACGCCGAGGTACGCCGCCCGCGACGCCGCGCGCCACCGCACCCGCACCGTGCCGGCCGTGGCCGCCGTGGCCGCGACCGTGGCCGGCGTCGTGGCGCTCGGCATCGCCACCGAGAGCCAGGAGCTCGCCGACGAGAAGACCTACGCGGCGCAGGCGCCGATGGGCACCGGCGTCCTCGCCTGGACGGCCGCCGTGCTGCCGGGGGAGGAGGCGCCGGACCCGGCGCCGGTCTGGGACCGGATCGAGGCAGCCGTGGCCGAGGCCGCGCCCGGGGTGGAGACGAGCGAGCTCCGCGGTCCGTCCGAGAGCCTCGCGTCCGGTGGCGGGTGGACCTCCACCTCCGTCCAGCCGACCGACCCCGCAGCGGCCTGCTGCCTGTCCACCTGGGGTCCGCAGGTGGTGGTCGCCGACACCTCGGCCGGGCTGGGGCTCGACGAGGCCATGGCCGCCACCGTCGACCGCGCGCTCGCGGCCGGTCGGGCGGTGGTCCTCACCGAGGGCGTGGAGGGTCGCGACGACGTGACCGTGCGCACCGAGACGTGGCGCGAGGGCAACGACCAGGCCGAGGTCACCCTCGACGAGACGGTGCCGGCCGACCTGGTGGCCTGGGGGCCGTCGGACCGGCTGCCCGCCCCGACGTCGGCCGTGCTGCCGACCGCCGTCGCCGATGCCCTCGGCATCGAGGTGTCGACCCTCCAGCTGCGCCTCTCCGGCGACCTGGACCCCGCCGCCGAGACGCGCATCGCCGAGTCGGTCCGAGGCATCGCGGACGACGCCTACGTCTACGTCGAGCGTGGCTACGAGCGCCCCCCGGAGGTCGTCGTGGTCCTGCTCGTCCTCGGCGCGCTCGGCGGCGTCCTGATGCTCGGCGGCACCCTCACCGCCACCTTCCTCGCGCTCTCGGACGCCCGACCCGACCTGGCCACGCTGTCCGCGGTCGGCGCGGCCCCGCGCACCCGGCGGCGGGTCGCGGCGTCGTACGCCCTCGTCGTGGGCTTCGTCGGCGCGGTCCTCGGAGCTGCGGTCGGCTTCATCCCCGGCGTGGCAATCGCGCAACCGCTGACCGCTCGCCGCGGCGGCTACGCGACCGACACGACCGGTGCGCTGGTCGGCGACCCCGCGTCCTACCTCGACATCCCCTGGCTGCTGGTCGTCACGATCGTGCTCGCGCTGCCGCTGCTGACCGCGGCCGTCGTCGGGCTCACCGCCCGGTCGCGGCTGCCCCTGGTCGCCCGCCTCGACTGATACCTGAGGACGTGGTGAACGGGAATCGGCCTTCTCGCCGACCACCACGTCCTCAGGTATCAGGTCAGCGGGTGACGGACACCCGGGCGGACCGGGTGCGTCCGTCGAGGGCGCGTACGACGACCCGGCGGAGGTCGCCGAGCGAGCGGGTCGCCGCCCGCTCCGCGCGGCGTGGTGCGGGCGGGGCCACGACAGCGGACCGGAGGGCGGCAGCCTGCGCGTCGAACCATGCCGTGATCTCGGCGAGGGCCGGGTCGGGGAGCGGACCCACCGCGTTCACCTGCGCGACGACCTGGAACGCCGCCGTCGCGGTGACGCAGGTGGCGCACGAGCCGCCGACGGACAGCGCCCGGTTGCTCGGTCGCGCCCGGGTGCCCGGCCCGATCACGATGACCTGCACCGAGAGCGCCGTCGCCCGGCAGTCCCAGCAGTCCTGGGTCCAGGCGGTGGCGACGTTGTCGAAGCGCGCCGCGGCCGGGCCGGGCACGTAGATCACCTGCAGCACCGCGCTCTCCCCGCGGCAGCCGTGGCAGGCGGTCACGCTGGTCGCGACCGCATCGGCCTTGAGGTCGCCCTCGCGGACCACGACCTCGTCGACGACGACGTCGCGGTCGTCGCGGCGCTGGTCGCTGGGCTGGGCGCTGGCGACGAGGTCGAGCTGGCGCCGCTCGTCGGTCGGCCCCCGCGAGGTCGCGTCGGCGGCACCGGCCAGCACCAGGGTCGCCACGACCGCGTGCGCGACCACTGCGCGCGCCCTCATGCCTGGTCCTCGACGACGAAGTTGTCGGCGACCGCCGCGGCGATGTCGACCAGCGCGTCGCGCGTACGACGGTGCAGCGAGGACATGTCGGTCAGGGCCCCGGGCTCGAGGGCGTCGTCCCACGGGACGGTCACGACGCGGGCGCACCGCTTCTCGAAGTGCCGCCGCATCGGCTCCGGCGGCTCGCTCCCGCGCCGCTCGGCGTTGACCACGACCACCGTCCGCGCGACGAGGTCGTCGAACCCGTGCTGGTCCATCCAGTCCAGGGTCAGCGCCCCGGCCCGGCCGCCGTCCAGCCCGGCCCGGACCACCAGCACGACCTGGTCGGCCTCGGTGAGCAGCCCCTGGTTGGCGCTGTCGAGGATGCCGGTGCCGGTGTCGAGCAGGATCAGGTTGTAGAAGCGGTCGAGCAGCCCGATCAGCCGGTGGTAGTCGTCCCGCGCCAGGGCCATCCCGATGCCGGGGTCGTCGTCGGAGGCGAGCACCTCGAGCCGCGACTCGAGGCCCTGCGAGGTGTAGCGCCGGAGCGCGGCGTAGGTCGTGATCCGGTCGAGCTCGCGGAGCACGTCGGTCACGGTGCGGTCGTGCGGCGGCGCCACCCGGTGGGCGAGGTTGCCCGCGTCGGGGTTGGCGTCCACGGCGATCACGCGGTCGCCGCGCAGCAGCGCGAAGGTGCTGCCCAGGGCGAGCGTGATCGTGGTCTTGCCGACGCCGCCCTTGCGGCTCATCACCACCACGCGCCGGGAGCCGTCGATCGGCGTGCGGAGGCGGCGCTCGAGCTCGCGGCGTCGCTGCTCGGGGAGGCTCGGTCCGGGGTTGAGCACGTGGCCGCTTCCGCGGTAGACCGCGCTGCGCCAGCCCTGCGTCGGGACCGGCGCCGGGGCGGCGTACATCACCTCGTCGGTGAAGTCGGCCGCGGAGACGACCCGTGGCGGGTCGGGCACGACGCTCGGCTCGTACACCTCCGGCGGGCGCGTCGCGAGCTTGGTCCGGGCCAGGAGGAACAGGCTCGTCGCGACCCGCCACAGGGCGAGGAACGCACCCAGGATCGGCAGCAGCAGCAGGGCGATCGAGACCACGGCCAGTGCCATGGCCGCCCAGTCGCGGCGCTGCCAGGCGAGGTCGAAGACCAGCTGCTGCAGCTGGACGCCGGCGCGGCCCCGCTCGAGGAACTCCGGCATGTGCCAGACCGCCCAGGCCAGCGCACCGACCAGCAGCGGCACCACGACCACCACCCAGCCGGTCACGAACCGCCGCGAGCGTGGGCGCAGCTCGGTGACGCGCGGGTCGACCGGGTGCCCGGGCCGCAGGCTCCGGAGCACGGGGCCGACGCGGGCGAACAGGTCCGGCACGCCGGCCAGGTCGGAGAGCACGTAGTAGCCGTCGAAGCGCACCACCGGGATGAGCTGCTGGAGCATCTGGATCTGCAGGACCAGCGCGGTCAGGAGCAGCACGCCGCTGCCGGTGGAGACGTACGCCGCCGCCAGCACGACCACGGTGAGCGCGTTGAAGTGCAGTCCGCCGAGGTCGGTGCGCACCCGACCGGCCCGGCCGAGGCGGTAGGAGTCGGTGACGTCGGTGTAGAAGGCGGGGAAGACGAGGTAGAGCCCGAAGCCGATCTCACCCGGCGTCGCGCCGCCGTAGCGGCAGGCGGCCGCGTGCCCGCACTCGTGGACGAGGGCCGCGGCCGTGAGGAGGCCGTAGATGAGCAGGGCGATGGTCGGGGTCGCGAAGAGCTCGTTCACCGCGGCCCACAGGTCCCCCCGCCTCAGCAGGGCGACGTCCGCGACGACGAGCCCGACGAGCGCGAGCACCACCAGCGGCGGCCAGAAGACCGGCGCCAGGACACGGGCCAGCTTGTCGACGACCCGGGCCGGCACCAGCGTGCCCTTCGCGGTCAGCACCAGGAGCGGACGCGCCCGCGCCGACCGCGTCGGCTCGGGCGACTCGTCCGGGACCACCAGCCCGAGCGGCTCGAGCCGCGTGGTCACCAGGTGGGTCAGGCCCTCCACGCTCAACGTCCGGCCGTACGCCGCGCTGACGTCGTCGGCCACCTGCTCCGCGGGCCTCGGCGGCTCGACGGCGCGCACCACCAGGTGGAGCAGCTCCGAGAGCTGCACCACCTGGTCGTCCACGCGCTTCACCAGGAACGCCGGGTCCTTGAGGCCCGAGCCCTGGACCGGACCCAGGAACTCCAGGCCGCGCGCCTGTCGCCACCGCTGCCCGAGGGCGGGTGGTGGGGTGGTCGTGTGGTGGTCTGCGGTCGTCAGGTTCATCGCTCTGGGTGCTCTGTCTGCTCTGTGCTCCGGAAGGTGGATCAGGTGACAGCGGCGGGTGCGCCAGAGCTAACGCACCCGCCGCCGGGTCTCACGGCATGTGCATCTGCACCGAGGCGAGGTACTGCAACGCCAGTGCATTGGCCTGGGAACCGATCGTGGCCGCGTTGACGGCGAGGGCGAGGTTGACGCCCACGACGTTGGTGACGTTGACGCAGCCCACGTAGCAGCTCAGCGTCTCCCGTCGGGGCAGCGGTGTGGCCGTCTCGGCTTCGAGCTCGGCCATGGCGAGCTGGGGTCGGACCATGCCGGTTCACCTCCTCTCGTGCTGGTCGGGGCGGAGGGCGGTGACCTGCGTGGCCTCCCCCTCCGCAGGGAGGCCACGCGAGGTCGTCAGCCCTGGTAGACGTTGATCGTCTGCCCGGCAGCGCTGTTCGCCACGGCGTACACGGACGCAGCGTTGAGGGCCATGGACGAGTTGTTCGCGAAGATGTTGGCCCAGTTGGTGTTGCCGAAGGTCAGCGTCTCCCGGGTCGGAAGAAGCTCCGTGCGCTCGGTGTCGAGCTCGGCGAATGACAGTTCCCGCATGATGTTCACCTCCCCCCTCGGTGCGGTTGGTCTGGCCGGCACATCCGACACGACCTCGCGTGACTCCTGCGTGACCGCGCCGTACCACCGGGGAGCACCCGGGGTGGTGCACCGTGACCGGTCCAGACGTCGACCCCAATCGTGGGGAAATCCCGTCGGTTCCTCGCCCCTAGGGGTGGGTGGGAGCAGGCTGCTCGCATGGGATGCCGCGACTCGGCGTCGAGGAGCGGTGTTGGGGAGAGGGATGTCTCGGTGATCGACCATGCGGGAGACCAGTCGCGCCACCAGATCAGCCACTAGCCGTGGCCTGAGCCTCCTCGGCGGGTGGCAGCTCGTCGTGGACGGCGACGTCGTCGCGCTCGGCGGCCGCGAGCAGCGGTTGTGCGCCCTGCTCGCGCTCAGCGGCACGCGGGCCCGCGCGCAGGTCGCCGGCACGCTGTGGCCGGACAGCACCGACGCGCGTGCGTTGGCCAGCCTGCGACGGGCGGTGGCGCAGACCCACCAGCGGTGCGACGGGCTGCTCGCCGCCGACCGGACCAGCATCGGGCTCGCAGCCGACGTGGTGGTGGACGTCGACGCGCTCCGGTCGGCCGTGGTCGACCCGGTGGCCGACCGGTCGCTGCTCGTCACGCTGGCGGGGGAGGAGCTGCTGCCCGGCTGGTACGACGCGTGGGTCGAGGAGCAGCGCGACGACCTCGAGCGCGAGCGGGTCGGTGCGCTCGAGCGCCTCGCCGGCCGGGCGCTCGAACGTGGCGACACCATGCTCGCGGAGGACGCCGCCCGCGCCGTGGCCCGCCTCGAGCCGCTGCGGGAGTCGGCGAGCGAGCTGCTCATCCGCGCCCTCCTCGGACGCGACGACCGCGCGGGAGCGGTGCGCGAGCTCGAGCGCTACCGCGAGCTCGTCCGCACCGAGCTCGGGGTCGTGCCGTCGCCCGCGCTCGTCACGCTGGTCGAGACCGCACCGGTGGCCGTCCGGGTACCCGCGCCGGTCCCCGCCCCCGCCGCCGCTCCAGCCCCCGCCCCCGCTCCAGCCCCCGCTCCAGTCGCCGTGCCAGACGCTGCGGCGCGGCCTGCTCCTCCGGTCGTCGTGCCCGCCCCGCGCCGCGCCCGACCCCTCAAGCCGCCGCCCCCACCGATCACCCTGTCCCCCACGGGGCCGGCCGGATCGTCCTGGCGGGCGACCGCCGCCCGGCTGGCGGTGGGGGCGGCCCTCGTCCTGGCGGCCTCGCTGTCGATCGCCAACCTCGGCCCCGACGGCGCGCAGCCCGCCCCGGCTCCCGCGGGCGGCACCGCGGACCAGTCGACGGGGGTGCCCACCGCGCCGGGCGGGAGCGGTGCGGTGCCGGCCGCCCGGGAGGTGCTGGTGCGTCCGGTCGCTGCGATGGAGGGAGCCGCGGCCTTCGTCGTACGCGCCACCCAGCGCCCGGCCCGGGTGCGGTTCGAGGTCGCCGGCCCGTCCGGTAGCAGCGTCGTACGCCGCGTCGTCGTCCGCAGCCGCGACGGCAACCGGCTCGTCCTCGACGGGCTCGACGGCGGCACCTACGAGTGGTCCGCGACCTCCCCGACCGCCGCGCCCGTCGCCGGCCAGGTCCGCGTCGCCGAGGTCGAGGCTCCCGCCCTCGCCGCGGCACCGGAGCCGAGCGGCGGGCAGGCCCCCACGAGCACCCCGACACCCACCCCGACACCCACACCCACGCCGGCGTACACCCCGGCCTCCGCGCCGAGCTCGACGCCCACCCCGACCCCGACCCCGACCCCCACGCCCACCGCGACGCCGACCCACCAGCCCAGCACCAGCCAGGCGCCCAGCCAGACCCCCCAGCCCACCCCGACGCGGCACCCGAGCCCGTCCGGCACGCCCACCGACCCGGGGACGCAGGACCCCGGACCTCTGGGGTGAGGAGCCAGCGCATGTCCACCACCACGACACCGACCGCCACCGCCCGCGACGTACGACGACGGGCGACCGCCGCGCTGCTCGCGGTCCTGCTGGGGGCAGCCGCGGCCCTCGTGGCGCTGCCGTCGTCCCGGGCGGCCGGCGCCGACGACCGGGGCCGGCACTGGGCCGGATTCCACATCCCGAGGACCGGTCACGCGGCTGGCGGCTGGATCGGCGGCTACCGCGTCGAGGGCACCCCCGTCTTCGTGATCACGCCGGGACGACGCCCCAACCGGGCCGGCTTCCGCCCGTCCGACGCCACCTCCGACCTCCGCGGATCGAAGGGCCCCTCGAGCGCCGCGACCGAGCGCGCCGCGTGGATCCTGTCGAAGTACGGCGGCCACAAGGACGCCGTGCAGGCCGCTGCCGTCGACGCGGCGGTGCTCCACCTGCTCGGGGGCCGCGCGTGGCGGTTCGGTGCGCCACGAGGGGCCGCCCGGATCCGGTCGTCCGGCGACCCGGCCACGGTGCGCCGCTACGTACGCCTGATGCTGCGGGGCTCGCGGGCCAGCGCCGGGCCGCACCAGGTCGCCGTGGTCGCGACCACCGCGGACGTCGGCGGGGTGACCGGCGTGACGGTCAGCGTGACCGACGGTCACGGAGGGCCGGTCGCGGGCCTGCCGGTGCGCGTGACCTCGCCCGACGGCGGGCCGTCCCAGCCGGCGGCCGGCCCGATCGACACCGTCACCGGTGACGACGGCCGGGCGGTGGTGCGGCTGGCCGCGCCGCTCGCCGGGTGGCGGACGGTCGTCGCCGAGGTGGACCAGGTGCCCCTGCACTGGCTGCGGGTGCGCCGCGCGGACCGCAAGCGGCAGGCCTCCGCGGCGGAGGGCGGCGTCCGGCGCACGATCGTGGCCAGCACGCGGGTCGCGGTCCGCGGCCCCCAGTCGCTGACGCTGGCGGCCGTGCCGGGGTCGCTCGTGCTGGGCGCCCAGGCCGCCGTCTCGGTCACGGCCCAGGGTGACGCGACCCCCCGTGGCGCGAGGGCGGCGCTGTACGGCCCGTTCGCGACCGCAGCGGCGGCCGCCTGCACGGGAACAGCCGTCGCGACGACCTCCGGCACGCTGCCGGGGGCCGCCGCGTACACGCTCCCCGCGGTGCAGCCGGCCGCCGGTGGCTACTACGCCTGGCAGGTCGACGTCGACGGGACCGGGACGGTCATCCCGGCCGCCGCCTGCGGGGCCGTGGTCAAGGTCCGCGGCAGGCCGACCGTCTCCGCCGCCGCGCCCTCGACCGCTCCCCTCGGCAGCAGCGTCCAGGTCCCGGTCACGATCAGCGGCATGCCCTTCCCGATGAGGGTGGACGTGCGGCTCAAGCTCTACGGCCCCGGCGACACGACGTGCAGCAACGCCATCAGCACCTCGTCGATGAGCCGGATCGGCAACGGTCAGGTCGTCTCCGGGTCCGTCCTGCTCGACGCTGCGGGCACCTACTCCTGGAAGGTCGAGGCCGACCCGGGCGACCTGTGGCAGGGCGCCGAGTCGGTGTGCGGCGCACCGGGTTCGAGGACCCAGGTGTCTCCCTGACGCGCGTCCCGGTCCAGGGGTAGTCCAGTGAGAAATGGTCGTCGGAAGGCCGATGTGACGACCATTTCTCACTGGACTACCCGACCCTGACCATAAAAAGTCAGGCTTGACTGTTTGTTTGTCAGGCGGCAGTCTTGCGCCCGTGACCTCCCCCTCCGCGTCCTCGACGGCCGCCACGCGCGTGCCGCAGGCCGACCGGACCCGGGCGATGCGGGCCCGGCTGCTGGAGGCGACGGTCGAGCTGCTGGTCGAGCGCGGCTTCGCGGGCACCTCGACGACCCTCGTCTCGGACCGGGCGGGCGTCAGCCGCGGCGCGCAGCTGCACCACTTCCCGACCAAGAACGACCTCGTCGTCGCTGCCGTCGAGCACCTCACCGAGCGCCGCGGCGCCGAGCTGGCCGAGGCGGTGGCGCACCTGCCGACGGGCGGACGGCGGACGCGCGCGGTCGTCGAGATGCTCGGCGACCACTTCACCTCACCGGTCTTCGCCGCCGCACTCGAGCTGTGGGTGGCGGCCCGCACCGACGAGGCCCTGCTCGCCGCCGTCGGCCCGCTGGAGCAGCGGGTCGGCCGCGAGGCGCACCGGATGACGGTCGCCGCGCTCGGCGTCGACGAGTCGCGCCCCGGCGTCCGCGAGCTGGTGCAGGCGACCCTCGACCTGGTGCGAGGCCTGGGCCTGGCCTCCACGATCACCGACGACTCCGCGCGGCGTCGTCGGATCCTGCGGGAGTGGGCCGACGTGCTCGACCGCGAGCTCGACCGCGACGACGAGGGGACCCCGGCATGACCGACGTACTGACGCAGGTGCTCGCCGACCTCGAGGCCGAGGGCGACCGGCTCGAGCAGCTGGTGTCCGGCCTCGACGAGGACGGATGGCGTACGCCGACGCCCGCCCCCGGCTGGGACGTCGCGACCCAGGTCGCCCACCTCGCGTGGACCGACGAGGTCGCGGTCAAGGCGGCGACCGACAAGGAGGCGTGGGACGAGGTCGTCCTCGGCGCCATCGCCGACCCGACGGGCTACGTCGACGCGCAGGCGTTCGCCATCGCCCGGGAGCCCGGCCTCCTCGAGCGCTGGGAGCGTGCGCGGGCCGACCTCCGCGCGACGCTCGTCGCGATGCCGCGGGGCGAGAAGATGCCGTGGTTCGGTCCGCCGATGTCGGCCACCTCGATGGCGACCGCCCGGCTGATGGAGACCTGGGCCCACAGCCTCGACGTGCACGAGGGCCTCGGCGCCCCGGTCGAGGACACCGACCGCATCCGCCACGTCGCCCACCTCGGCGTCCGCACCCGGGGCTTCGCCTTCGCCGTGCACGGCCTCGAAGCACCCGCCGACGAGTTCCGCGTCGACCTCGCCGCGCCCTCCGGCGACGTGTGGTCGTGGGGACCTGAGGACGCAGCGCAGACGCTCACCGGCAGCGCGGGCGACTTCTGCCGGCTCGTCACGCAGCGGCTCCACCGCGCCGACACCGACCTCGTCGCGACCGGCGCCGACGTCGACCGGTGGCTCGACATCGCCCAGGCCTTCGCGGGCCAGCCGGGCGAGGGACGGAGCCCGAGGTGACCTCCTCGACCGGCGGTGTCGTGCGGATCGGCAACTGCTCGGGCTTCTACGGCGACCGGCTCAGCGCGATGCGCGAGATGCTGGAGGGTGGCGAGCTCGACGTGCTGACCGGCGACTACCTCGCCGAGCTGACGATGCTCATCCTCGGCAAGGACCAGCTCAAGGACCCCTCGCTCGGCTACGCCCGCACCTTCGTCCGCCAGCTCGAGGACTGCCTCGGGCTCGCGCTGGAGAAGGGTGTGCGGATCGTCGCCAACGCCGGCGGCCTCAACCCGTCCGGCCTGGCCGACAAGGTGCGGGAGGTCGCCTCGGGACTCGGCCTCCACCCGCAGGTCGCCCACGTCGAGGGTGACGACGTGCGCCACCTCTCCTTCACCGACGCGCTCACCGCCAACGCCTACCTCGGCGGCTTCGGCATCGCCGCGGCGCTGACCGCGGGCGCGGACGTCGTCGTCACCGGCCGGGTCACCGACGCCTCCTTGGTCGTCGGGCCGGCGGTCGCGCACCACGGCTGGACCCCGACGTCGTACGACGAGCTGGCGGGCGCGGTCGTCGCCGGCCACGTCATCGAGTGCGGCACCCAGGCGACGGGCGGCAACTTCAGCGGCTTCCTCGACCTGCCCCACCGCGACCGGCCGCTCGGCTTCCCGGTCGCGGAGGTCGCGGCCGACGGGTCGAGCGTGATCACCAAGCACGCCGGCACCGGGGGTGCCGTCACCGTCGACACCGTCACCGCGCAGCTCGTCTACGAGATCCAGTCGACCCGCTACCTCGGACCCGACGTGACGGTCCACCTCGACTCCGTCCGGCTAGCGCAGGAGGCCGAGGACCGCGTCGCGATCGTCGGTGTCACCGGCGAGGCCCCACCCGAGCGGCTCAAGGTGTGCGTCAACGAGCTCGGTGGCTGGCGCAACCAGGTCGAGCTCGTCCTCACGGGCCTCGACGTGGAGGCCAAGGCTGCCTGGGTGCGCGAGCAGCTCGGGCCGCGGCTCACGGCGGCCGAGGTGACGTGGTCGGAGGCCAGCGAGCCGACCGCCGACGCCGACTCGCAGGAGGCTGCCTCCACACTGCTGCGCTGCACCGTCAAGGACCCCTCGCCCGACCCCGTCGGCCGCGCCTTCACCGCCGCGGCCGTCGAGCTCGCGCTCGGCTCCTACCCCGGCTTCACGATGACCGCACCGCCAGCGCCGGCCACGCCGTTCGGCGTCTTCCGCGCCGAGTACGTCGACCGCTCCGACGTCACGCACACGGTCGTCCACGCCGACGGCCGCCGGGAGGTCGTCAGCGACCCGACGGCGTACACCGCCGTGGTCGAGGCTCCCGGCCGGCGCCCGTCGCCCTACCCGGCGCACGCCGACACCCTGACCCGACGCCTGCCGCTGGGGACCTTCGTCCACGCGCGCTCGGGCGACAAGGGCGGCGACGCCAACGTCGGTCTCTGGGTCGCCCACGACGGCACCGACCCGGCGACGTACGACGCCCGCGTGCAGTGGCTGTTCAAGCTGATGTCGCCGCGCGGCATCCCCGCGCTGCTGCCCGAGGCGGCCGACCTCGACGTCGACGTCTGGCTGCTGCCCCACCTGGGTGCGGTCAACCTCGTCGTCCACGGCCTGCTCGGCCAGGGCGTCGCGGCGTCCACGCGGTTCGATCCGCAGGCCAAGGCGCTCGGTGAGTGGTTGCGCTCGCGGTTGGTCTCGATCGAGGAGAGCCTCGTATGAGCGCCGCGTCGAGATCAGCCGAGCACGCCGCGCTGCGGGCGACCGCGGCGGAGTTCGTCCGCCGCGAGGTCGTGCCGCACCTGCAGGAGTGGGAGGACGCCGGGGAGATCCCGCGCGCGCTGCACCGCACGGCCGGTGACCTCGGCCTGATCGGCGCCGCGTTCCCCGAGGAGGTCGGCGGCGGTGGCGGCGACCTGGTCGACAGCGTCGTGCTGCAGGAGGCGATGTTCGACGCCGGTGCGTCGAGCGGCCTGATGGCGGGGCTCTTCACGGCCGGCATCGCGCTGCCCCACATCGCCGCCAGCGGCAACGCCGACCTCGTCGACCGGTTCGTCCGTCCGACGCTCGCCGGCGACACGATCGGGTCGCTCGCCGTCACCGAGCCCGGCGGCGGCTCGGACGTCGCCCGCATCACGACCCGGGCGGAGCTGGTCCGGGGGAGCGACGGCGACCACTACGTCGTCAACGGCGCCAAGACCTTCATCACCTCCGGCGTCCGCGCCGACTTCGTGACCACCGCGGTCCGCACGGGAGGCCCCGGCCACGGCGGCATCTCGCTGCTGGTCGTCGAGAAGGGGACGCCCGGCTTCACCGTGTCCCGATCATTGCAGAAGATGGGCTGGCACTGCTCCGACACCGCCGAGCTGTCGTTCGTCGACGTGCGGGTTCCGGCCGCCAACCTGGTCGGCGCGGAGGACTCGGGGTTCGGCCAGATCGCGGACCAGTTCGTCGTCGAGCGGATCGCGCTGGCGGTCCACGGCTACGGCATCGCCGCCCGCTCGCTCGCCCTTGCGGCGTCGTACGCCCGGGAGCGCGAGACGTTCGGCCGTCCGCTGTCGGCCAACCAGTCCGTCCAGCACACGCTGGTCGAGATGCGGCGCCAGGTCGAGGTCGCGCGCACCTACACCCGCGACGTGGCCGCGCGGCACGCCGCCGGCGAGTTCGTCGTCGCGGAGGCCTGTCTGGCCAAGCAGACCGCGGTGGACTGCGCGGCGTACGTCTGCGACCGGGCGGTGCAGCTCTTCGGCGGCACCGGCTACATGCACGGCACCGAGGTGGAGCGGCACTACCGCGACGCCCGGCTCCTGCCGATCGGGGGTGGCGCCGACGAGGTGCTGCGCGACCTGACGGCCAAGCTGATGGGTTACGCAGGATGAGAGGACAGCGATGATCAAGCTCCCGTCCCTGGGCGACGAGGTGTCGCTCTGGATGGACGCCCCGCCCGCCGAGGTCTGGGACCTCGTCAGCGACGTGACCCGGATCGGGGAGTTCAGCCCGGAGACCTTCGAGGCGAAGTGGACCCGCGGGTCCACCGGGCCCGAGGTGGGGGCCTTCTTCGCCGGACACGTGAAGCGAAACGGGGTCGGTCCGACGTACTGGTCGCCGTGCCGGGTCACCGCCTGCGAGCCGGAGCGCGTCTTCGAGTTCTCCGTCGGCACCGACGCGATCACGGTCAACAACTGGGGCTACCGCCTCGAGCAGAAGGACGGCGGGACGCTGGTCACGGAGTACTTCCGCCTCGACCCCAACCTGCCGACCCGCCTCTACTGGCTGGTGCTCGGCCCGCTCCGCCGCCGGACGAACCGTCGCGGCATGCGGACGACGCTCGAGCGGATGAAGGCGGTGGTCGAGTCATGAATCTCGATACGCCACCTCGTTCCTCGGCGGCTACTCGATCACCGAATGCTCAGGCGATGCTGGAGAAGCTCGCCGACCTCGACGCGCAGCACGCGGTCGCGGTGGCGGGTGGCGGGGAGAAGTACGTCGACCGCCACCACGCCCGCGGCAAGCTGACCGCGCGCGAGCGGATCGAGCTGCTCCTCGACCCCGGGTCGGCCTTCCTGGAGCTCTCGCCGCTGGCCGGGTGGGGCTCGGACTTCACCGTCGGCGCGTCCGTCGTCACCGGCATCGGTGTCGTCGAGGGCGTGGAGTGCCTGATCAGCGCCAACGACCCCACCGTCAAGGGCGGCGCCTCGAACCCGTGGACGGTGAAGAAGATCTTCCGCGCCTCGCAGGTCGCCGAGGAGAACAACCTCCCGACGATCTCCCTCGTCGAGTCGGGCGGAGCGGACCTGCCGACGCAGAAGGAGATCTTCATCCCCGGTGGTCGCCTCTTCCGCGACCTGACCCGCGCCTCCGCTCGGCGGCAGCCGACGATCGCGCTGGTCTTCGGCAACTCGACCGCCGGCGGGGCGTACGTCCCCGGCATGAGCGACTACACCGTCTTCGTCCGCGGCGGCGCCAAGGTCTTCCTCGGCGGTCCGCCGCTGGTGAAGATGGCGACCGGCGAGGAGTCCGACGACGAGTCGCTCGGCGGCGCCGAGATGCACGCCCGAGTCTCCGGCCTCGCCGACTACCTCGCCGAGGACGAGCACGACGCCATCCGCATCGGGCGCCGGATCGTGGCACGCCTCAACCGGCGCAAGCCGGGACTTCGCACCCAGGACTCCCACTTCGCCCCCCAGATCTCGGGTGCGAAGCGGGAGAGTCCCCGGATATCCGGGGACTTTCGCGTCGACTTCGCCGAGCCCGACGCCGACCCCGAGGGCCTGCTCGACCTGGTCCCGACCGACCTCAAGGAGCCGTTCGACCCGCGCGAGGTGATCCTGCGGGTCGTCGACGGGACGAGCGAGCGCAACGGCCGGCCGTTCGACGAGTTCAAGCCGCTCTACGGCACCTCGCTCGTCACCGGGTGGGCGCAGCTGCACGGCCGCCCGATCGGCATCCTCGCCAACGCCCAGGGCGTGCTCTTCTCCGAGGAGGCGCAGAAGGCGACCCAGTTCATCCAGCTCGCCAACCAGGCCGACACCCCGCTGCTCTTCCTGCACAACACCACCGGCTACATGGTCGGCAAGGAGTACGAGCAGGGCGGGATCATCAAGCACGGCGCGATGATGATCAACGCCGTCTCCAACAGCACCGTGCCCCACCTCAGCGTGATCATGGGGGCGTCCTACGGGGCCGGCAACTACGGCATGAACGGCCGCGCCTACGACCCGCGCTTCCTCTTCACCTGGCCGAGCGCCAAGTCGGCCGTGATGGGCCCGGCCCAGCTCGCCGGCGTGCTGTCGATCGTCGCCCGCGCGGCGGCCGAGGGCAAGGGACAGGCGTACGACGAGGAGGGCGACGCCGGCATGCGCGCGATGGTCGAGCAGATGGTCGAGGAGCAGTCGCTGCCCTACGTGCTCTCCGGGATGCTCTACGACGACGGCGTCATCGACCCCCGCGACACCCGCACCGTGCTGGCCATCTGCCTCAGCGTCATCGAGAACGCACCGTTCAAGGGTGCCGAGGGATTCGGGGTGTTCCGACCATGATCCGACGACTGCTGGTCGCCAACCGCGGCGAGATCGCCCGTCGCGTCTTCGCGACCTGCCGACGGCTCGGCATCGAGACCGTGGCGGTCCACTCCGACGCCGACGCCGGGCTGCCGTTCGTGGCCGAGGCCGACCGGGCCGTCCGGCTCGCCGGCAACGCCCCCGCCGACACCTACCTCCGCGCCGACCTGGTCATCGAGGCGGCACTCAGGTCCGGTGCCGACGCGATCCATCCCGGCTACGGCTTCCTGTCCGAGAACGCCGCCTTCGCCCGGGCCGTCATCGATGCCGGCCTGACCTGGGTCGGACCGCCGCCCGAGGCGATCGAGGCGATGGGCGACAAGGTGCGCGCCAAGGAGATCGCCGCCGCTGCGGGGGTTCCGGTGCTGTCGGCACCCGCGCATCCGACCGAGTCCGACCTCCCCCTGCTCGTGAAGGCGAGCGCCGGTGGCGGCGGGCGCGGCATGCGCGTCGTCCGCAGTCTCGACCGGCTCGACGCCGAGATCGAGGCGGCGCGGGCGGAGGCCGAGTCGGCCTTCGGTGACGGCACGGTCTTCGTCGAGCCCTACGTCGAGGCCGGCCGGCACGTCGAGGTGCAGATCGTGTCCAGTGCAGCGCGCACCATCGCGATCGGCACCCGCGACTGCTCGGTGCAGCGACGCCACCAGAAGGTGGTCGAGGAGGCGCCGGCCCCCGGGCTGCCGGCGGCCACGGAAGCGGCCATGTGCGAAGCGGCCGAGCGGCTCGCGAGCGACATCGACTACCGCGGCGCGGGCACGGTCGAGTTCCTCTACGACCCGGCCACCGACCGCTACTTCTTCCTCGAGATGAACACGCGACTCCAGGTCGAGCACCCGGTCACCGAGCTGACCCACGACGGCGAGCTCGTCGAGACCCAGATCGCCGTGGCCGAGCATCCGGGCTTCGACCTCACGCCGAGGCCGAGGACCGGGCACGCGATCGAGGTCCGTCTCTACGCCGAGGACGCGGCGTACGTCCCGCAGAGCGGGCGGCTGGTCACCTTCGACCTGCCGTCGGACGCCGAGTTCCTGCCGCTGGCCGAGTTCGGGGTCCGGGTGGACAGCGGCTTCGGGCCGGGCGACGAGGTCTCGACCTTCTACGACGCCATGCTGGCCAAGGTGATGGCCTGGGCACCGACCCGCGAGCAGGCGATCCGGATGCTGGTCGCCGCGCTGCGCCGCGCCCGGATCCACGGCGTCACCACCAACCGTGACCAGCTCGTCGAGATCCTCACCGACCCGGTGTTCGTGGCCGGCGAGATGACGACGACGTGGCTTGAGTCGCGACCGGCCCCCGAGCCGCCGGAGATCGACCGCACGACGCTCGTCGCCGGCGCGCTCATGGTGGCCGCGGCGGACGCGGAGCGGCGTACGGTCCAGCAGGGCGTCCCCGCCGCCTGGCGCAACGTCGTCAGCCAGCCGCAGCGCACCACGTTCGAGGGTCACGACCCGGTCGAGTGGTGGGGCTCGCGCGACGGCTTCGTGGTCGACCGCGTGACCGTCCTCGAGGTGTCGACGACGCACGCCCGGCTGGAGGTCGACGGCGTCGTCACGGAGGCGCGCGGACACATCTCGTCCGAGCGTCCCGGCTCCCCGCGCGAGGTGTGGGTGGACGGACCACGTGTGTCCGCGCGTCTTCGCGAGGTCCCGCGCTTCACCGATCCGGCCGACGCGGTGGCGAGCGGCTCGCTGCTGGCTCCGATGCCCGGCACGGTCGTGGCGGTCAAGGTGGAGGCCGGCGCCGAGGTGGCCGCGGGCGACGTCGTCCTCGTCCTCGAGGCCATGAAGATGCAGCACACCGTGACGGCGCCCCACGACGGCACCGTCGCCGAGATCAACGTCGAGCCCGGGTCGCAGGTCGCGTCCGGGGAAGTCCTGGCAGTAGTCGAGGAGACAGCATGAGCAACTTCACCGAGACCGAGGAGCGCCAGGAGCTGCGCCGCCAGGTGGCACGGCTGGCGAGCGGCTACGGACGCGACTGGTTCGTCGAGCGCGCCCGCTCCGGCGAGAAGACGACCGAGCTGTGGCTCGAGATCGCCAAGGCGGGCTACCTCGGCATCAACATCCCGGAGGAGTACGGCGGCGGGGGCGGCGGCATCGGTGACATGGCCGCGGTCTGCGAGGAGCTCGCCGCGCAGGGATGTCCGCTGCTGATGATGGTCGTCAGCCCGGCGATCTGCGGCACCGTGATCGCCCGCTACGGCACCGAGGAGCAGAAGCAGCAGTGGCTGCCCGGGATCTGCGACGGCACCGCCACGATGGCCTTCGCGATCACCGAGCCCGACGCCGGCACCAACTCGCACAACATCACGACCACCGCCCGCCGCGACGGCGATGAGTGGGTGCTCAAGGGCCAGAAGATCTACATCTCCGGCGTCGACGAGGCCGCCAACGTGCTCGTCGTGGCCCGCGCGGAGGACGCCAGGACGGGGAAGCTCAAGCCGTGCCTCTTCGTCGTGCCGACCGACGCGGCCGGCCTCGAGTACACCGCGATCCCGATGGAGATCGTCAGCCCCGAGAAGCAGTTCCAGGTCTTCATCGACGACGTCCGGCTCCCGCGCGAGGCGCTGGTCGGCGACGAGGACGGTGGGCTGGTCCAGCTGTTCGCCGGCCTCAACCCCGAGCGGATCATGGCGGCCTCCTTCTCGACCGGCCTGGCCCGCCACGCCCTCGCGAAGGCGTCGTCGTACGCCAAGGAGCGCACCGTCTTCAAGGCCCCGATCGGCTCCCACCAGGCCATCGCCCACCCGCTCGCGACGGCCCACATCGAGAACGAGCTCGCCCGGCTGATGACGCAGAAGGCGTCCGCGCTGGTCGACGCCGGCGACGACATGGCGGCCGGCGAGGCCGCCAACATGGCGAAGTACGCCGCTGCCGAGGCGGCCGTGCACGCGGTCGACGCGGCCGTGCAGACCCACGGCGGCAACGGCATCACGCAGGAGTACGGCATGGCCGGCCTGCTGGTCGCCGCCCGCGCCGGCCGGATCGCCCCGGTCAGCCGGGAGATGATCCTCAACTTCGTCGCGATGCACAGCCTGGGGTTGCCGAAGTCCTACTGACACACGAGCGTTCTCCACCATTTCGCGGGCCCCGACGCCGGGCATGCGCTTCACTGCACCCATGCCGAAGCTGCGGATCCGCCTGAGCCACGTCCTCGCAGGAGCCCTCGTCGTCGTGGCGGGCACGTCCGTGGCCGGGGTGGCCGCCGAACCGGGGGCGCCCGGCCACACCGTGGACCGACCCGGTCCGTGCGGTGACGTCAGCACCGACGCGGCCGACTTCCCGCGGGCGGTGCCGCTGCCCCAGGGCGAGTACACGGTCCGCGGCTACATCCGGGCCGACTGCAGGGAGTTCCTGGACCTGGCGATGGACACCGATGACCTCGGGCCGGAGCAGCGCCACCTGGTGCGCGGGTTGCGGGCGAAGGGGTTCCACGGCGTCACCTCGTCCAGTCGCACGGTCGAGGTGGCCACCGGCCCCGAGACCGAGCCCGAGATGCGCGAGGAGTTCGTGATCCGCGCGCGCGGTCGCGGTCTCCGCGTCAAGGTCGAGCTCAGCTTCGTCGGCGCCGCACCGCGGTGGGGCGGGACCGCCCTGGTCCGGTACGTGGTGCGCCCGCTCCGCTGACGTCGCTGGCCCACGCCGTACGAGCACCATGAAGGCAGTTCGGGCCCGACGGCGCGGTGCCGAGCGTGGCCGACGGAGTCAGGGAGGCGAGCTGCCTTCATGGTGTCGGTGCGCGGTGGCAGGATCACGCCGTGGCCCTCGCCGACCGTCCCCTCGTGCCCGAGGAGTGGGTGCTGCGCATCGACGCGGTGCTCGGCGCACTCCCGCGCTGCCGGCAGGAGCCGGCATGGACCGGCACGCGCTGGCGCGTGGGCAGTGCGACGGTGGCCCACGTCTTCGGCGGGGAGGACCAGCTCTTCCGGATCACCTTCCGCGGCGAGCCCGACGAGGTGGCCGCCTTCGAGCACATGGGTGACCCCTACTTCCGGGCCGGCTGGGGCGGCAACTACATCGGGATGCTCCTCGACGACGAGACCAACTGGGACGAGCTCGCCGAGCTGCTGACCGACTCCTACTGCATCCAGGCGCCCGCACGCCTCGCCGACCAGGTCGCCCGGCCCGACGCCTGAGCGCGCCCGCCCGTTCGCGAGCCGCCCGGCAGGATGGGCCCATGACCGGGACCCGCAGCGGCCGCCTCGTCGGGCTGGACGTCGCCCGGTGCCTCGCGCTCCTCGGCATGGTCGCCACCCACGTGCTCGACGAGCGCACGCCTGCCGGGGACCTCACCACCGCCCAGTGGCTGGCCGGCGGCCGGGCGTCGGCGCTCTTCGCGGTGCTCGCAGGCGTGAGCCTCGCGCTGATGACCCGCGAGCCGCTGAGGGGTCGGCCGCTCGCGCTGCGCACCCTCGGCATCGCCGTCCGGGCGCTGCTGATCGGCGGGCTCGGCCTGCTGCTCGGTGGCCTGGAAACCGGCATCGCGATCATCCTCACCTACTACGGCGTGCTGTTCGTCCTGGGCCTGCCGTTCACGCTCCTGGGTGTCCGCTGGCTCCTGCCGCTCACCGTCGCGTGGGTCGCCCTCGCGCCGGTGGTCTCGCACCTGGTGCGACCGCACCTGCCGGAGCGGGGGTTCGACAGCCCGACCTTCGAGCAGCTCGCCGACCCCGGGCAGCTGGCGAGCGAGCTGCTCCTCACCGGCTACTACCCGGTCGTGCCGTGGCTGGCGTACCTCCTCGCCGGTCTCGTGCTCGGCCGCCTCGACCTGCGCGACACCTCGCTGCTCGGCGGCCTGGCCCTCGGCGGACTCTCGGTGGCGGTGCTCGCGACGCAGGTCTCGCGGTCGCTGGCCGACCCGGCGGTCGCGTCGGAGAACGCCACCGGCATGTACGGCACGACGCCCGCCGACGGCGACTGGGACTGGCTGCTGCTCGTCGCGCCCCACTCGGCGACGCCGTTCGACCTCGCCCAGACCATCGGCAGCGCGGTCCTGGTGATCGCGCTCTGCCTGCTCGTCGAGCGGCTGCTGCCCCGACCGGCGACCGCCGTTCTCGCCGTCCTCTTCGGAGCGGGCGCGGCGACGCTCACGCTCTACTCGCTGCACGTCGTGATGCGCACCGAGGCGGTGTGGCCGCCGGAGGAGCCCTCGACCTACCTCGCCCACGTCGTGGTGCTCCTGGCGATCGGGGCGGCGCTCCGGCTGCTCCGGGTCCGCGGTCCGCTCGAGGCGGCGGCGAGCCTGCCGGTCCGGCTGGCGCGGAGGCCGGGCCGGCCAGCACCTCAGCGCAGCGGCACGAACCGGTAGCGCCCGTGCTCGGTGGCGACGGCCCCCGGGTTGGTCACCCGCAGCATCGTCCCGTCCACCGGCACCACCAGGACGCCGTCATCGGTGAGCTGCTCGACCAGGGCGAGCGGCAGCTCGTCGGCCATCGCGGAGACGAGGATGCGGTCGTACGGCGCTCCGTCGGCGTCGCCGAGCACTCCGGGCTCCGCCCGACGGATCGACGCCCACGGGCGGTCGGTGCGCGCCAGGTTGCCGGTGCCGAACGACACCAGCTCCGGCTCCAGCTCGACGCCGAGCACCGACCCGGCCGGCCCGACCAGGTGCGCCAGCAGCGCGGTCGTCCACCCGCTCCCCGACCCGACGTCGAGGACCCGCTGGCCGGCGCGGACGTCGAGCAGCCGCAGCATGTCGTCGACGGTGCGGGGCTGGGAGTTGGTCTGACCCGCCGCGATCGCCAGCGGACCGTCGTACGACGCCCGGCGTCGCACCCCGCGCGGGAGGAAGTCCCGGCGCGGGGTGGCGTCGAACGCCGCGGTGACTCGGTCCATCAGACCTCGCTCAGACCCACGTGTTGTCGTGCTCCCGCATGAACCGGTCGTAGGCATCGCCGTCGAGGTTGCCCTTGCCGGCGGCCAGTCCCTCGAAGTAGGCCTCGCGCGGCGCGCCCGGCGCGAAGTGGAGGAGCATCTTGGCGGCCCCGTCCTGGTTGCGGAAGCCGTGGATCCCGCCCGCCGGGACGTGGGCGAAGTCGCCGGCGTGGCACCGCACCCAGTCGGTGCCGTCGTAGATCGTGACGGTGCCCTCGAGGACGTAGAACGACTCGGTGATGGTGCGGTGGAAGTGGGCGCCGGGACCGCTCTCGGGGCCGGCGAACTCCCACCGGTAGAGGCCGAAGGTGCCCTGGGTGGCGGTGCCCTGGGCGAGGTAGAAGACCTTGTTGCCGTTGGGGTAGACCACGGCGGGCTCGACGTCCGCCGGCACGACGCTGGCGGACACCTCGCCGGAATCGCCGAAGTAGATCGGCGGTGGGTAGCTCATCGAGGTCCCTTCAGGTCGTGGCCGGCTGGTTGATGCGGACGTGGTTGCCGAACGGGTCGCGGATGCCGAAGTCGGTGCCGTAGGGCTGCTCGACCGGCTCCTGGGTGATCTCGACGCCGGCGTCGCGGAGCGCGGCGTAGGTCGCGTGCACGTCGTCGCTGAGCAGGAAGACGCCGCCGAGCGCGCCCTTGGCCACGAGCTCGCGCACCTGCGCGGCGGTCGCCTCGTCGTGCATCGGCGCCCCGACGAGCTCGAGCAGGATCGAGGTGTCCTGTCCCGGGACGCCGACCGTGAGCCAGCGCATGAAGCCGAGGTCGATGTCGTCGCGCACCTCGAAGCCGAGGTGGGTGGTGTAGAAGTCGAGCGCCTCGTCCTGGTCGAGGACCGGCACGCTGCGGATGTGGAGGCTGGTGATGTGGTTGGTGTTCATGGCGACGACGCTAGCCAGCGACGACCCCCTCCCGCTTCTCCGAAACCGCTGTCCTCGGGGCGGCCGTCACCACGGCCCGGTCGGGCCCGGCCGGGCCGCCTGGGGCCTCCCGCTCGCGGGGGCGCGTCCATGCGGCGATGAAGCACGACGGGACGGCGACCGGGGTGTGGCCCGCGCGGAACTCCGTGGGTGAGCACCCGACGACGTTGCTGAAGGTGCGGCTGAAGGTGCCGAGGCTGGCGAAGCCGACGTCCCACGCCACGTCCGTCACCGGTCGGTCGGTCTGGCGCAGCAGCGTCATCGCCCGCTCCACCCGTCGCCGCTGGAGGTAGCGGTGCGGCGTCTCGCCGTAGACGTCCTTGAACACCCGTCCGAACTGCGACACCGACAGGTGCGCGATGGCGGCGAGGGTGGGTACGTCGAGGGGCTCGGCGTAGCGGCGGTCCATCTCGTCGCGGGCGCGGAGCATCCGTCGGTTGGTGTCCTCCTGCGCGGAGGGCGGGCGGCCCATGCCACCGAACCTAACGCGTGTCGCGGACGGTGCGGGGCCGACGGGGACACGACAACGGCATGACCCCGGGGGAGGGCCATGCCGTTGTCTGTGCGTTGGTAGGACGTTGATCTCGCGGTTCTGGGGGGATCCCGTACGTCGGCGGGAGGTCGACGTGCGGGGTGCGAGAGCCGGTCCTGCGGAACGCGGCCGCCGCCGGGAGTCACCCGGACGTGTGTGCGCCGCCCCCCTTGTCCGGGTTCCCCGAGTTGCCGGGGCCGGTCGGACTGGTGGTCGGGCTGGCTGGTGTTGCTGGACCGGCTGGTGTTGCTGGCGTGGTCGCCGGGCTCGGGTTCGACGAGCTGCCGTACTTCCCGGGCCCGTTCCCGTTGCCGTTGCCGTTGTTGGTCTGGCTGTTCGGGTTCGGCTGGTTCGTCGAACCGTTGTTCTGGCTGCCCGAGCTGTTGTTCCCCTGGTTGCCGTTCGTGGGCTGGTCGGTGGGCTTGCCCGGCGACGGGGTGGGCTTGCCGGGAGACGGGGTGGGCTTGACCGGCGAGGGGGTGGGCTTGCCGGTCTGCGTCGGCGGACCGATGAGGTCGACGCAGTAGACGGCGATCCGGTCGGCACCGCCGGCCTGGGTCGCGAGAGCGAGGAAGGCGGCGCTGCCGAGCGACGAGCCGGCGTCGGAGCGGTCGGCGGCCTGGAAGGCCCGGCAGAGGCCCTCGAAGCTGGGCGACGGGGTGGCCGGAGAGTCGGAGGTCGCGGACGGGGACTCCGACGATGACTCGGACGGAGTGGCGGACGGGGACCCGGGCGACTCCGTCGAGCTGGAGGAACCGGTCGACCCCGAGGCGCTGGGCGAGCCGCTGGCCGACCCGGAGGGGCTTTCGTCCGCGCTGCCGCTGTCACCCGGGGTGACGGAGCCGGCCGCGCCGCGCGGTGCGTCGGCCGTGGCGTCGCTGGCCCGGTCGGACGCCTGGCCGGGAAGGGTGGGCAGCCCCGGCAGGTCGGGCAGGCCCGGGAGGCCGGTGGTGCTGGCGAGGGCGAAGCCGCCGGAGGTGAGGGCGACGACGGCGCCGGTCGCGATCACGGCGCGGGCAGCGGCGCGGCTCCCGAGGCGCGAGGGCGAGACGTAGCCGGTCCTGGTCGACGGTGCCGGCGAGAGTCGCGCGGCCTGGAAGGCGGCTGCCGCTGCGTCCTCGCCGTGGAGCTCGCTCGGGTGCGCGGGAGCACTGGCGGCGGTGAGGGCCCACCCGAGGACGCTGTCGTGCTCCGCGGGGGCGTCGAGCAGGCGCTCGGCATCACGGCGGGACAGGCGGGGGTCCGGGGTGCTCATCTCACTCCCTTCAGCGTCACGGCAGTCACAGGTGTTACGGCTCCTCGGAGATTCGCTTGGCCAGCTGCTTGAGGCCGCGGTGGGCCGCAGCGCGCACGGCGCCCGGGCGCTTGCCGAGGATGCGGGCCGCGGTGGGGGCGTCGAAGCCGAGCACCGTGCGCAGCATGATGGCCTCCGCCTGGTCGCGGGGCAGGCTGCTGATCAGCCGGATGACCGCCTCGGAGTTGACCCTGCCGATGACGTCGGCCTCGACGTCGACGTCGTCCGGCAGGTCCACGAGGTCCTCGACCGAGTCGTCGGCGACCGGCCGACGCCGGGCGTGGCGCAGGTGGTCGAGGGCGCGGTTGCGGCCGATCGTCGTGATCCACCCGCGGAAGCCGTCGGCGTCGCCGCTGAACCGGTCGAGGTCGCGGAACGCCTGCGCCCAGGCCTCGCTGGCGACGTCCTCGGCCTCGACGGGGCCGACGAGGACGGTGAGGTAGCGCAGGAGCGGTGGCTGGACATGACGGTAGACGACGCGGAACGCCGCCTCGTCCCCCGCCTGCATCGCCTCGACGGCGCAGTCGAGCCCCTCCTGCTCACCCACTGGCGCATTGTCACCCGAAGACGGTGGTCACGCCCACAGAACCCCCCGGCGGGCGCCCGGAGATCCCGCTCCGACTCACCCCCGCGGGGGACGCGGGACGAACAGCGGCACCCGGGCGGCGTACTCGTCCCACCCCTCGCGCTGCGACATCGTCCGCTCCAGCAGCTTGGCACCGGTCACGTTGCGCACGAAGTACGTCATCGCGGCGGGCGCCCACACGGTGAGCAGGCCCGGGAGCCAGCCCACCGCCAGCGCGCCCGCGATCCAGAGGCCCCACCACACGCAGGCGTCGCCGAAGTAGTTGGGGTGCCGGCTCCAGCCCCACAGGCCGGTGTCGAGGATCCGCGGGCGCGACTCGCGCGGCCGGCCCTTGTAGGCCTCGAGCTGCGCGTCGCCGACGACCTCGAAGAACACCCCCACCGCCCAGACCACGACACCCGCCCACACGACGGGCCACCAGCGGACGTCGTACGCCGCCGCGACCTGGAGCGGCGCGGAGATGAGGAACGCGACGACCGCCTGCGTCAGGAAGACCTTGGTGACGACGCGGCCGGCACCGGCGGACCAGCCCGGCCCGCCGAGCATCTTCTCGTAGCGGGGGTCCTCGCCGTGCCCGCGCGAGCGGCGCCCGATGTGCCACGCGAGGCGGCCGCCCCACGCGGTGACGAGGGCGGCGAGGAGCCAGGAGTGGGCGTCGGGCCACACGAGCGCCAGGGCGAGGGCGATCGCGACGAACGCCAGCCCCCAGGCCACGTCGACCACGGCGACCCGGTCCAGACGACGGCTCACCGCCGCCGTCGACCCCATGACGACGGCGGCGGCGAGGAGCGCGACCAGTGCGGCACTCACCACGCGCGCACCGCCGGCAGGGTGTGAGGACCGCCGGGGCGGACGGCCAGGACCTGGTCGACGCCCATCCGGCCGTCGCGGAAGGCGAGGGCGCCGCCGACGAGGTAGAGCCGCCACACGCGGACGACCTCCTCTCCGACGAGCTCGCGGAGCCGGGGCAGGTTGGCCTCGAAGTTGGCCATCCAGCCCGCCACGGTGTGCACGTAGTGCTCGCGCATCGCGTGCACGTCACGCACCTCGAGCCCACCTGCCTCGATCAGGCCGACGGTCTCGCCGACCGGCCGCATCGTCATGTCGGGGGCGATGAACGACTCGATGAACGGGCCGCCGCCCGGGTGCTTGCCGCCACCGGCGCCCTGGCGCGACATCTGCTGGACGAGCACCCGCCCGCCCGGCCGGACCGAGCGGCGCAGCACCTCGACGTAGGTCGGGTAGTTGCGGGCACCGACGTGCTCGCCCATCTCGAGCGAGCCGACAGCGTCGAAGTGGTCGCGCTCGGGGACCTCGCGGTAGTCCTGCAGCCGGATCTCGACCCGGTCCTGCAGCCCGCGCTCGGCGATCCGGGCGTCGATGAACGCCTTCTGCTCCGCCGAGATCGTCACCCCGGTGACCCGCGCCCCGAAGTGCTCGGCCGCGTGCAGCGACAGCGAGCCCCACCCGCAGCCCACGTCCAGCATCCGATCGCCCTGCTCGAGGCCGAGCTTGGTGCAGACGAGGTCGAGCTTGGCGCGCTGCGCCTCCTCGAGCGAGACGTCGGGGGAGGCGTGGTAGCCGCAGCTGTAGGCCATCTGCGGCTCGAGGACGAGGGAGTAGAACTCGTTGGAGAGGTCGTAGTGGTGGCTGATCGACGACCGGTCGCGGGCGAGGCTGTGCAGCCGTCCCTTGACCTGCGCCTGCGAGGCCGGGGGCGCTGGGGGTCGGCCCAGCGCGCCGAGCCCGGCGGCGGTGCGGACCGCGTCGACCAGGGCGCGCGGCGAGAGGCGTACGCCGGACAGCCCGCGCTCGGCGCCGACCTCGAAGGCGTGCGTCAGCGCGGAGCCGAGGTCCCAGCCGTCCTGCTCGGGGACGTCGAGCTCGCCGGTCACGTAGGCCTGGGCAGCGCCGAGCTCGCCCGGGTGCCACAGCAGCCGGCGCAGCGCGTCGGGCGACCGGAGGACCACGAGCGGGGCGCCGGCGGGTCCGGCGACGGAGCCGTCCCACGCCTGCAGGCGCACCGGCAGGTCGCCGCCGATGAACGGGCGGACCGCCGCGGCGAGGCGGTCGGCGACGCCCGCGGAGGTCAGCGTGGTGTCGGAGGGCGTGGTCCGGGTCACGGGTGTCACCGGTCCTCCCGGGTGAAGGTGAGCTGCGAGACGTCGAGGTAGCCGCTCGCGAAGCCGGCCTGCGAGTAGGCGAGGTAGAAGTGCCAGACCCGCATGAAGAGGTCGTCGAAGCCGAGGGCGAGGACGGCGTCGCGCTGGGCGAGGAACCGGCGGTCCCAGCGGCGCAGCGTCTCGGCGTAGTGGTCGCCCATCGCCAGCTGCCCGGTCAGCCGGAGGGTGGTCTCGTCGCGGGTGACCTGGTCGATGACCTCGATGCTGGGCAGGAAGCCGCCGGGGAAGATGTACTTGTTGATCCAGGTGTGGCCGTCGCGCGTGGCGAGCATCCGGTCGTGCGGCATCGTGATCGCCTGGATGGCGACCCGGCCGCCGGGCGCCAGCACGCGGTCGATGGTGCTGAAGTAGGTGCCCCAGAACTCGTGCCCCACGGCCTCGATCATCTCCACGGACAGCACGGCGTCGTACGTAGCGCCGGTGGCGGCGAGCGCGCGGTAGTCCATCAGCTCGACGTGGACGCGGTCGGCGAACCCGGCCGCGGCGATCCGCTCCTCGGCCAGCTGGAGCTGCTCGACCGACAGCGTGATCGTGTGGACGCTCGCGCCGCGCCGGGCGGCGCGGATGGCGAGCTCGCCCCACCCGGTGCCGATCTCGAGGACACGCGTGCCGGCGGTGACTCCGGCCTCGTCGAGGAGGCGCTCGACCTTGCGGCCCTGCGCGTCCGCGAGGTCGGGGTTGTGGACGGTCGGGTCCCGGTCGTCGGTGGGCTCTGGTGGAGTGGCGACCAGATGGTCACCGACGGAGCCGGGGCCCTTCCCGGTGGGGACGAAGGAGGTGTCGAAGAGCGCGGACGAATAGCTCAGCGTCTCGTCGAGGAAGAGTGCGAAGAGCTCGTTGGACAGGTCGTAGTGGTGCGAGATGTTTGCCTGGCTGTTGTCCTCGGTGCTGCGCTGGTGGTGGGGCAGCCGGGGCATCACGAGGGCGCGGAGGCGCTGCAGCGGCTCCGGCACCAGGGTGGCCATGCGGGCTGCCGGCACGGTGAGGAAGCCGGCGAGGTCGTCGGCGTCCCACGCGCCGGTCAGGTAGGCCTCGCCGAAGCCGATCAGGCCGTCACGGCCCACCCGTGCGTAGAACTCCGCGGGCCGGTGCAGGCGCATCAACGGCCCGCCGCGCCCGAAGCGGCGACCGGTCGGCTCCTCCACGACCGTGACGTCGAGGCGGGCGACGGCGGCGCGGAAGAGGCGCCGCGCGACGGTGGCCGAGACCGCGGTGCGGGGGCCGGTGGGCAGCTGCTCGGGGGCGGGCATGCCCTGCGTGCCCTGCTGCTGGGGGTGGTTCTTCTCGAGGGTCATCGGACTCCCTCCTGTCGATGGGTGGTCTGTGGTCGGGGGCGGACCGGCAGCCGGCGGGCCCACAGCCAGATGCCGTGCGCGCGGATGAGTGTGCTGCCGCGCAGGGTCGCGCCGAGGGTCCGGCGGACGGGCACGTCGCTGCGGGTGCCGGTGAGGCTCGCGCTGAACGGCGCGGACCCGTCGTCGTGACCACGCAGCGTGATCGCGATGTCGAGGCGGTCGGTCGGGACGGGCACGGCGACGTCGTACGAGCCGTCGACGCCGTGGAAGGGCGAGACGTAGAGCGCCTTGGCGGTGCGGGCGCGGCCCTGCTCGTCGGGGTGGACGAGGTAGGCGTGCCGGTCGCCGTAGGTGTTGTGCACCTCGACGACCACGCCTGCTTGGCGCGCCTGGTCGTCGAAGCACCAGAAGACGCTGATCGGGTTGAAGCAGTGGCCGAGGGAGCGCGGGTGCGCCGCCATCAGGATCGTGCCGGGACGGTCGCCGTCGCCGAGCGAGACGCCGTTGTCGGCGAGGAACGACTCGACGTTGTCGCGCAGCGTGGCGTCGGGCGCACCGAGGTGGTCGCGCGCCTCGAACCGCGCCAGCACGCCGTGGTCGGGCAGGTCGTCGAGGTCGACGAGCCAGAAGGTCGAGTGGTGCTCGAAGGTGCGCCGGAACGGGCTGCGCCGGGTGTGGCGGATGGTGGTCTCGAAGCGGCCCGGCCGCGGGAGCGTCGGGGTGCGGACCCAGGGGAGGCCGAGGTGGGTGGCCGCCGCGAGACCCGAGCGTGCGCCGTCCTCGTGGAAGCCCCAGCCGTGGTACGCCCCGGCGAAGGCGATCCGCGAGGTGTTGATCTCGGGCAGCCGGCGCGACGCGGCCACCGAGGCGGGCGTGTAGAGCGGATGCTCGTACTCCATCCGGTCGATGACGCTCGCCGGGTCGACGAGGTCCTCGCCGCCCAGGGTGACGAGGTAGTGGGTGTCGGTGGGCAGCCGCTGGAGGCGGGTGAGGTCGTAGGTGACCGTGACGCCGCCCTGCGACGTCGCAGGCTCGCCTCCGGTGGGTCTCGAGTCGCGCTCATTCGCAGGGCGGTGAAAGTTCCAGGCGGCGCGGGCATCGGGGGAGGTGGGCAGCAGCGAGGCGTCGGTGTGGAGGAGCGCGGGGTTGCTGCTGTAGGGCAGCGCGGAGAGGACGTCACGCTGGGGGCCGGTCGGCGACTCGAGCATCGCGAGCGCGTGGGAGGGGTGCGTGGCGACCACGACCGCGTCGAAGCGGGTGGTGGCGCCGCTGCCGTCGGTGACCTCGACACCGTCGGCGAGCTCGTGCACCGACGTCACCTTGGTCTCCAGCCGGACCTCTTGCAGGCCGGCGGCCACCGCGGCGACGTACGTCGCTGAGCCGCCCGTGACGGTGCGCCACTCCGGCGAGCCGAAGACGCCGAGCATCCCGTGGTGCTCGAGGAAGGTGAAGAGGTAGCGGGCGGGGTAGTCCAGGGACGTCGCCGGGTCGCACGACCAGACGGCCGCCACCAGCGGCTCCATGAAGTGCCGGACGAAACCGGGGGAGAAGCCGCCGTCGCGCAGGAAGTCGCGCAGCGTCTGGTCGGCCTCTGCGTCATGCGAACCCGCACCTGTAGGTGCCGATCCGGATGACGCGGCGCCCTCGGCGAGCACGGCCTTCGCCCGGCGGTGGAAGCGGGGGATCTCCAGCAGCATCCGCCAGTGCTCGCGCGAGCGGAGCGACGACCGCTGCGCGAACAGGCCGCGCGCGCCGAGCGCACCGGCGTACTCGACACCGGTGCCGGCGTCGCTGACCGACAGCGACATCTCCGAGGGCTGGGTCGCCACCCCGAGCTCGGCGAAGAGCCGCAGCAGGGTGGGGTAGGTCCGACGGTTGTGGACGATGAAGCCCGTGTCGATGGCCAGCTCGCCGTCGGGGGTCGCGACGCGGTGGGTGTCGGCATGGCCGCCGAGGCGGTCGTCGGCCTCGTAGAGGGTCACGTGGGCGGTGCGCGAGGCGATCCACGCCGCCGTCAGCCCGGCGACCCCGGAGCCGACGACGGCGACGCGCCGCGGCTCCGGCCGTGGGGTGAGGTTCATGTCGCCTCGGTCAGGTCGAACACGGCGATCGGGTCGCTGGTGGGCTGAGTGGAGCCTCCGTCCGGCTCGACCGTGATGCCGACGGCGGCGGCTGCCCCGGCGGACCCGTCGAGGACGACCGTCTGGTCGGGCTCGTCGGGCATCAGCCCGGCGGAGACGAACGTGTCACCGTCGATGAACCACAGCTCGTAGTCCTTGCCCGAGGGGGCGGAGGCCATGTCCTCGGTGGTGATCACGGCACGGTCCTGGGACTTCGACCGGGTGAGGGTCGCGTTGCCTGCTTCGCCGAGGTCGACGGAGACCGACTGCGCGTCGGGCGCCTGCAGGACCTGCTCGGCCGCGGTCAGGCGCTGGACGTCGTCGGACGGGGCCCAGGGCTGCGTCACCAGGGCGCCGACCCCGACGATGAGCGCGAGTGCCGCCGCGACCAGAAAGGGCATCCAGCCCCGCCCCCGTGCTGCCGGGCGGTCGGCGTGTCGCGACGGGGAGGCGGTCACCTCAGGGGCGAGCGGACGGATCTGGGAGATGCCGGCGAGGACCGAGTCGCGCAGGGCCGCCGGTGGCGGGACCGCGACGGTCTCGGACAGCAGCGCCGCCGTCTCGCGGAGCTCGGCGACCTCGGCCCTGCAGTCCTCGCAGGTGGCGAGGTGCTGCTCGAACCGGGCACGCTCGAGCTCGTCGAGGGCGTCCATGGCATAGGCGCCCGTGAGCTTGTGGATGTCCATCTCGCTCATGAGGCAACTCCCATCAGGTCCCGCAGGCGGATCAGTCCGTCGCGTATTCGTGTCTTCGCCGTCCCGAGCGGGACGTCGAGGAGGGTGGCGACCTCGGTGTGCGTGTAGCCGCCGAAGTAGGTGAGCTCGACGGCCTGGCGCTGCACGTCGGTCAACGTGGCGACCGCGCTGCGGACGCGGGCTGCGTCGAGCGAGGCGTGTGCGGCCTCGGAGGTCTGGTCGTGGTCGGTCGGCGCGGTCTCGCGGTTCCACGTCTCGTCGCGGGACGTGGCGGCCTCGACCGAGCGGATCCGGTCGACGGCCTTGCGGTGGACGATCGTCAGCAGCCAGCCGACCGCGCTGCCGCGCCCGGCGTCGTACCTCGTGCTGGACCGCCAGGCGTCGAGGTAGGCCTCCTGGGTGACCTCCTCGGCGTGTGCCGGGTTGCGGACCACGCGAAGCGCCAGGCCGTAGGCCCGTGCGGACGTCGCGTCGTAGAACGCGGCGAAAGCCGCTTCGTCGCCCAGGGCCGCCTGCCGGAGCAGGTCGGCCAGCTGGGCCGGGTTGCCCCCGGACGGGGCGCCCTCGGGCGCCCCGTCCGGTACGGGCCTCACGTGGTCCACGTCAGTCATCCTTACGTAGTGGTCGTCAGCCGACGACTCACATCTCCGGCATCAGGACCTGGTCGACCACGTAGACGGTGGCGTTGGCGGTCTGCACGTTGCCGCACACGACGCTGGCGTCACCGATGGTGAAGTCCTCACCCTCGCCCTCGACGGTGAGCATGTCACCGGCCAGGGTCTCGTGCTCGCCCGCCACGTCCTCAGGGCTGAGGCGCTCGCCGATCACGTGGTGGGTCAGGACGGTCGTCAGCATCTCCTTGTCCTTCAGGAGGGCGTTGAGGTCCTTCTTCGGGATCGCGGCGAACGCGTCGTCGGTCGGCGCGAAGACCGTGAGGTTCTCGGCCGAGTTGAGCGTGTCGACGAGGTCGGCCTCGGTCACCGCGGCGACCAGCGTCTTGAGGAGCGGGTTGTTCGACGCGGCGGTCGCGACCGGGTCGTCGGCCATGCCCTCGACGGAGCCCTCACCGGAGGTCGGGACGCCGGCGCAGCCGGGACCGAACGGCGCGTCGGCGGCCATCGGCTCCTCGGACTCCATCGGCGACTCGGACTCGCTGGACTCGGACTCCATCGGAGCCTCGGACGTGGTGGACTCGGTGGCGCTGTCAGCGTCGCTGTCGCTGCCACAGGCAGCCAGGCCCATCGACGCGGTCAGGGCGAGGGCGGCGAGGCCCATCGAGCGGGTGCGGAGCTTGGTGTTCATGACACTGCCTTTCGGTTGGAAGCCTTGTGATCGGTGGGCTGTGGGGGGCCCGCTGTCGGGAGGTGTTCGGGGCGGGTGACGGGGCGGATGGGTGGTTTCGCGAAAAACTTTGGACAATCCTTGGACAAGCCTCCCCGTGCCGGCGCCGGGCGATGAGTGGGACAGGTTCCGGAGGCGCGGAACCTGTCCCACTCACCGCCCGACGACGGGCGGGCGGGGGACCAGGAGCCCAGGTGGATCAGGCGATGAGGACCGAGATCTCCTGCAGGCCGCTCGAGCCCTCGGGGAAGGGCCGCATCCGGACGTCGGTCTGCACGTCGCCGTCCTTGTTGGTGGCGCGGCAGGCGATCAGGTGCCGTCCCGGCTCGGCGTCCCATTCGAGGTACCACTGGCGCCAGTAGTCGTCGTTGACCTGCGGGCCGAGCTTCGCCGGCTGCCAGGGTCCACCGTCGACGCGGACCTCGACCTTGTCGATACCGACGCCCTGCGCCCAGGCGATGCCGCCGATGACCACGGAGCCGGCGTCGGTCTCCGACAGCGGCTTGGGCGTGTCGATGCGGCTCGAGATCTTGATCGGTGCGTCGACGACCCAGTCACGCTCGGTCCAGTACGCCTGCTCGGCGTCGTACGTCGTCAGCGTCATGCGGGTGATCCACTTGCACGCGCTGACGAAGCCGTAGAGCCCGGGGACGACCATCCGCGCGGGGAAGCCGTGGGTGCGGGGCAGGGGGCCGCCGTTCATGCCGATCGCGATGATCGCGTCGCGCCCGTCGAGCGCCACGTCGAGCGGCGTGGAGATCGTCATCCCGTCGACGTCGGTGGACAGGATCTGGTCGGCCTTCGTCGAGTCGATGCCGGCCCGGGCCAGCACGGCGGCGAGGGGTACGCCGAGCCAGCGGGCGCTGCCGACGTAGGGTCCGCCGACCTCGTTGGAGACGCAGGTGAGCGTGATGTCGCGCTCGACGGTGTCCATCGCGGCGAGGTCGTCGAAGGTCAGCGTGACCTCCCGGTCGACGTCGCCGTCGATGGTGAGGGTCCACGACTCGACGTCCACGGTGGGGAGCGTCAGCCGGGTGTCGACCCGGTAGAAGTCGCCGGTCGGGGTGCGCAGCGGCGTGATGCCGTCGTACATCTCCTCGAGACCGGTGGGGAAGGACGACGCGGGGTCGGTGGCCACCGGCAGGGCGACGTCCGTCCCGCCGAGGCGGTACGACGTCACCCAGCGACCGAGGCCCCCCATGGCCACTGCAGCCGCAGCGAGTGCGCCGGAGGCCAGCACGACCCCGCGTCGAGTGGGACCGTCGCCCCCCGGCGACGGTTCCGTGTGACCCCGGTCGTCGACACGGTGCAGCCACCACAGCGAGGTGGCTCCGACCGCGGCAGCGACCAGGGCAGGTACGAGGTCCAGCGGCCCGGCGCCCGGGCGCAGGACGGCCAGCACTCCCGCGACGCCGGCCAGGCCCACCAGGACGAGGAGTCCGGGGGTCTCGCGGCGTGCGGTGACGATGCCGGCGACGGCGGCCAGCAGCAGCACGACCAGCGTCACCGATCCGACCAGGACCAGCTTGTCGGCGCTGCCGAACTCCCGGATGGCCCACTCCTTGAGCGGGGTGGGCGTCAGGTCGATGACGGTCGAGCCGACCGCGAGCACCGGCGACGCCGCCGGAACGGTCAGCGCGGCGACCAGGTGGGCGGCGGCGAGACCGACGACGGTGGCAAGCACGCCGTACGCCGCGTGGCGCAGGGTACGCGGCCGGGACCGCTGGTCGGGGGAGTGCATGGGCGGTGTTCGGTGCCGCCCCGGCGACCGGATTGGACGCGGAGGAAGAGGTGCGGTCAGTCCGCGAGCACCGCGCCGAGCGCGCGCTGGTAGTCCCGCGCAGCCGCCTCGAAGTCGGCGGACCCGCGCACGACCACCCGCGGGACGCGGTACTGCACGACCAGCGTGGCCAGCAGCCGGCGCCGCTCGGTCGCGGGCAGGTGCGCCCAGTCGCCCAGGTCGCGCGCGTGCACGACCTGCACCCCGTCCCGGGCCGGGAGCGGGTGCTCCGCGGGCGTGGCGGCCGTGTCGACGACGAGGACCCGGCCGCCGGCCGCGGACGGTTCGGTGGCACCCCCGGTCGCGTCGAGCCCGTCGTCCGCGGCGCCGTCGCCGACGAAGACGACGGTGTCCAGCGGCTGGTCGCCGACGCGACGCACGAGGTCCCACCACGTGCGGCTCCCGGCGGTCACGGAGCCGTCCATCGGCGGGCCGACGTGCCGCAGGGCGGCGAGGGCCTCGGGCGTGGGCTCGGGCACGTCCGGCTCGAGCGTGTGGAGCTCTGCCAGCTCTGCCACGACCTCCGGCGCGAGCCGCACCGGTCTGGCCGCGTCGCGCTGCTCGGCCGTCATCCGCGCCGCCCGCCCCTCGACCCGCCCGTGGAGCAGGTAGTGGTGGAGGAGGTCGTCGTCGGTGAGCGCGGCCAGGTCGGGGTGGAGCGTGCGGTAGTCGTCGAGGCGCAGCCGCTGGACGTCCGCGAGCTCCTCCGGGGTCAGCAGGCCACGGCGGCCCTCGGCGCGGCCGACGGTCAGGTGGTGCCGGGCGGCCTCGTCGTCGTCCAGGTGGAGGGCGTCGCTGTTCAGTGCCCGGTAGTGCGCGACGTCGACGTCGTCGGACGGCCCCGCGTCGCGCGCGCCACGGCGCAGCCAGGTCAGGGCCCGGGGCGCCCGTCGTCGCTCCGGCCGTGGTCGTACGACGGCCGCCTGCAGGCCGCGCAGCTGCGACCGGTCGTCGGTCGCGGCGTCGTTCGGCTGCGCGGGCAGGAGGGCCGCCACCGAGCCGTCGACGAGCAGCCCTGCCGGCGGCAGCAGGCTCCGGGCCTCGTCGTGCCCCTGCTGCACCGACGCGGGCTTGACCCGGTAGAGCAGGGCGGTCGCGGGAGCGACGAGGTGCTCGAAGCCCGCGTGCACGGTCTCCATGCCCCAGTGCCAGTCCTCGGGCCCGAGCCCGGACGCGGCGGACGTCGGCACGTAGGAGACCTGGTCGAAGACCTGCCGCGACGCCAGGCAGAAGGTGTCCCAGAAGGTCCGGTCGTAGAAGTTCTCGCGGCGGAAGCCGGGGTCCGCGGTGGCCACCTGCGGCCACGCCTCCCACCGGGCGCCGAAGACCACCAGGTGCTCGGGGTGCACCACGCACGGCCCGCCGTGCTCGCTCGCACGGCGGTGGGCGTCGACCAACCACGACCCGGTCGGCAGGTTGTCCGCGTCGAGCACGCACACCCACGGCGCTCGGGAACCCTGCACGCCCGCGTTGCGGGCCAGGCCGGGGTCGCCGAGGTCGGTGGTCACGAGACGGGTCGCGGCGAGCGCCCCGATCGTCGAGCCGTCCGCCAGGCACTCGTCGAAGACCCGTGCGGTCGACGCGTCGGCCCGGTCGAGCACCCCCACGACCTCGACCCCGAGGTCGGCGTCGACCGCCGCGGCGACCGAGCGGGCGAGGGCCCGGAAGGTGGGGATCGCCAGCTCCCCCTCGTGGTGGCCGGTGACGACGACGGAGATGTCGGGGCCGCCGCCGGGGGGCTGCCCGGGGGTCACGGCGCGGCCGTCAGCACGGCGAGGGTGTCGCGCGGCTCGAAGTCCAGCGTCGCGCGCAGGCGGTCGACGTCGAGCTGCGTGACCGGGACGTCCGATGCCCTGGCCGGGCGGAGCTCCAGCTGCGGCTCGACCCCCAGACCGGCCGCCAGCGCGGCGACGATGTCGGAGACCGACACGCTGTGACCGCTCCCGACGTTGAGGACGCGCAGCCCGTCGGGTCGCCCCGCCAGGCGTACGACGACGTCGGCCAGGTCGTCGACGTGGAGGAAGTCGCGGCGCGTGCTGCCGTCGCCGAACAGCACGACGGGCTCCCCGGCCCGCATCCGGGCGCGGGTCACCCCGATGAGGCCCTGGCTGCCGCTGGTCGGCTCGCCCGGCCCGAACACGTTGGCGCACCGGAGGACGTCGGCGGCGAAGCCGTCACGGCGCGCGTGCAGGGCGACGTACTGCTCGGCGGTGGCCTTGATGACGCCGTACGAGCTGGCCGGCCAGAGCGGGGCGTCCTCGGGCGTCGGGACGGGAGCCTCGGGCCCGTAGACCGCGCCACCGGAGGACAGGAAGGTCAGCCCGCGCGCGCGACCGCGGCCCACGGCCCGCAGCACGTGCAGCAGCGGGTCGAGGTTCTGCGTCGCGTAGGCGACGGGGTCCGCGTCGGAGTCCGCCGGCTTGGCGTCGCCCGCCGCGTAGACCACCCAGTCGGCGTCCGTGACCGCTCCGTCCACGGCGTCGGCGTCGGTCGCGTCGCCGGTCAGGAGACGGAGCGCAGGCAGGTCGGGCGCCGACGTCGTACGCCGGCTCAGTGCGGTCACCGTCCAGCCGTCCTCGACGGCGCGGCGGGCGATGCGGGAGCCGATGAAGCCGAGCCCGACGATGGTGAGGCGCCGGTCGTCGGTCACCCCGGCTCCGTCTCGTCGGACGGGGTGGCGGACGGGGTCTCGGACAGCCAGCCGCGGAGCCGGTCCGTCACGTGGGCGATGTAGCCGGCCGAGTCGTGCCGCTGCAGCACGCGCTCGCGGGCGGCGGCGCCCATCGCGTCGAGCCCCGAGCCGCCGGTGACCACTGCGCGGCGGAGGATCTCCGTGAGCCGGACGAGGTCGCGCGGCGGGCACAGCCACCCGCTGATGCCGTCCTGCACGAGCTCGCCGACGCCGAACGCGTCGACGCCCGCCACGGGCCGGCCGACGAGCATGGCCTCGATCATGGTGCGCGGCATCGACTCGACGTCGGAGGCGGAGACCAGGACGTCCGCGGCGACGTACCACCGCGTGATGTCGGGGTCGATGTCGACGACGTGGACCGAGGTGAGGTCCCCCCGCGCCACGAAGTCGCGCAGGGCCCGGGCGTAGGCCGTGTCGCCGGCGCCCACCAGGTAGAGGGCGGCCCCGCGGCGACGCTCGGGCTCGATGCGCGCGAACGCGCGGGCGAGGGCGAGCTGGCCCTTGCGCGGCTCGACCGTGCCGACGCAGACGAGGACGCGCTCGTCCGGGGCGATCCCCAGCTCGGCGCGCGCCTGCTCGCGGCCGGTCGACGCCAGCTCGCGGTCGAGGGCCGCGGTGTCGACGCCGTAGGGCACGAACGACGCGGCCTCGGCGGGCACGATGTCGGTGTAGAGGTCGCGGGTGGTCGTGGCCTCGAAGACCACGTCCTCACACCCGGCGAGCGCCTCCAGGGTGCGCGCGACCAGCTCGGGGTCGGCTGCCCGGCCGAGGTACTCGTGCCAGAAGACCTCTGGCGCGAAGCTCTCGTGCACGGCCCACGTGGTGGGGATGTCGACGGCCCGCGCCGCCAGCACGGCCGGGAAGGTGACCAGGGTGTTGGCGACGCACGCGGCGGCGCCGTGCTCGAGGGCGAAGTCGGCGACGAGGCGTACGCGCGTGGCGAGCTGCTCGCCGTCGAGCGGCGGTGGGCCGACGACCAGCACCGGCGCGCCGAGGTCCGACTCGATCCGGTCGAGCAACGGCCCGCCGCTCCCGGCGACCACGCACATCTCGATCCCCGCGTCGTGCAGGCCGCGCATCAGCTCGTCGAGGTAGTTCTGGGCGCCACCGACGTGCAGGTCGTGCGCGGCGACGAGCACGCGCCGCCCCGGCGCGACCGACGCGCGCAGCACCGCGATGTGCTGCTGCAGGCGCGCGTCGCGGACCCGCTGCCGCTCGGCCGTGGTCGCGGCCCCGGGGGCGGGGACGACCTGGACAGTGCGGGACGGGAGCGCGGCGCGACTGCCGTCCGTCGCCGTGACGATCGCGTTGACGGTGACCTCCGAGACCCCCTCGGGCACGTCGACGTACGCCGAGAAGCCGCGCGCGAGGCTCTCGGCTCCGGTCTCGTCGCCGGTGCTCGGCAGGCTCGTGCGCGCGGGTGAGCCGGGCGAGTGGCCCAAGGACACCTCGACCCGGGCGAGCGCCGGCCTGATGTCCGCGGTGCCCCCGACGTGCAGCACGCCGGGTGCCACCTCGAGGGGGACGTCGATCGCACCCCGGGCACGCCCACCTCCCGCCACGGGCAGCTCGCGCTCGGCGAACGGCAGCAGGAGGGTGCGTCCCTTCTCGTCGCCGCTGGCGGGCACGCGCACCAGGGCGTGGGCCTGCAGCAGCACGACGTCGCCCGTCCACCCGATGTCGGCCACGAGCGACCACCCGCACTGGGCGGCGGTCCCGTGCGCGGCTGCCACGTCCGGGCGGAGGACGTCGCGGTGGGCCGTCCCGACCACCCGGCCGTCGGCGGTCACGACGACGAGCAGGACCTCGGCGTTCGCGTGGAACGCCCATCCGCCCATCTCGACGTGCCCGGAGTCGGTGATCGTGTCGACCTGCAGGTCGAGCGAGCCACGCAGGCCGCGTCGGGGGTTGCCACCCGCGCGTGCGGGAGTCCGGGTGCTCAACTTCGACAGGCTCCATCGGTGGGCGTCACGACGGGTGCAGCATGCCACGTCCCGACGCCGCCACGCCTGGACCACCGACGGGGTGCGGCAGGATGACCGCCATGACCGTCCCGACCGACCAGGCCCCGGCAGAGCTGGTGCACTACGCCGTGGCCGACGCCGTCGCCACGATCACCCTCGACAGCCCGGCCAACCGCAACGCCCTGAGCCGACAGCTCGTCACCGAGCTCGTCGCCCACGTCGAGCGCGCCGGCGCGGACCCCGACGTGCGGGCCGTGCTGATCGAGAGCTCGGGCAAGGTCTTCTGCTCCGGCGCCGACCTCACCGAGGCGTCGAGCGAGGGCATGGAGGCCGGCACCCGCCGCATCGTCGACCTGCAGCGGCTGATCGCCACCCTCGACAAGCCGGTCGTGACCAAGAACCTCGGCGCCGTCCGCGCCGGCGGCATCGGCATCGTCGCCGCAGCCGACATCGCCGTCAGCGCCGAGGACGCCACCTTCGCGCTCACCGAGGTGAAGCTCGGTCTGGCCGCCGCGATCATCAGCCTCACCGTCCACCACCGGATGACACCGCGCGCCGCGGCCCTGACCACGCTCGGCGGCGAGGTGTTCACCGGCGCCGAGGCGGCGGCGTACGGGCTCGTGACGAAGGCGGTGCCGGCCGGCGACCTCGACGCCGAGGTCGCCGCCGTGTGCGCCAGCCTGGCGACCGGGGCGGCCCAGGGACTCCGCGAGTCCAAGCGCATCCTCAACCGCGACCTCGTCGCGCGCATCGACGCGCTCGGCGAGGAGATGGCCGAGACCAGCACGCGGTTGTTCGCCTCCGACGAGGCGCGCGAGGCGATGACGGCCTTCCTCTCCCGCAAGAAGTAGGCCCGGGCTGCATCCACGGGTGTCCCCCGGTCGGAGAAGGGTGAGGACCTACTTCGAAGGAGGCCGCTCGTGGACGTCATCGACGATCGACCGCTCGTCCTCGTGACGCTGCTCCTCGTCGCGGCGGGGCACCTCGGTTTCCAGCTGACCGTGTCGCTGGTCGTCTATCCCGCGCTGGGTGAGGTCGGGGACGAGGCGTGGCCGGCGGCGCACGCGCGGCACGCCCGTCGGATCGCTCCGCTCGTCGGCGCGCTCTACGTCCCGCTCGTCCTCGTCCTGGCCTGGACGGCCGCGACGGAGCCGGAGGCGGCGGGCACGTGGCTGGCCCTGGTCGGCGGGGCGCTGTCGGTGGTCACCACCGCGGCCATCGCCGCGCCCCTGCACGGGCGGCTGGGCCGGGCGTCGGAGCGCCCGGAGCTGCTGCGCGACCTCACCCGGGCGGACCGGATCCGCACGACGGGTGCGGTCGTGTGCGTGGTGGGTGCCGTCCTGCTCCTGGTGTGACGGCTACGGCCCGCTGCGGGCGACCTGCCGCACCAGCCGGGCGGTGGCGAGGCCGAGCCAGGTGTCCTGGGGCGGCGTGCCGATCGCGGCAGCGAGGGTGCCGCACTCCGAGCCGTCGATCGTCAGGGTGCGGGCCGTGCCGGTCTGGTCGGTGAGCACGACAACGTACGACGGACGCGTCGGGTCGACGGCGCAGTCGGTCATCGCCCCGCGCCTGACGTCGACGGTGGCCGCGGCACGGACGGACTCCGCGACCGGCGACCCGACCTGCCACTGCTCGACCAGCGTCCGCTGCCGCCCCTGTCCGGTGTAGGCGCAGACGTCGACGGTGGTCGCCGGCAGGGGCAGCAGCGGGACCGTGGACTGCCGGGGGTCCTCCGCGGTCTCCACGAGCCGGTCGGCCGACGTCCCGTCGCGGTTGGTGCGCCCGGTGGTGGGCCGGCGTGGGCAGGTGACCGGCTCGGGCGTCGCGCCGGCCGGACCGGCAGCGCCGGCCGCGTCCATCAGGAGCGTGGACTCCAGCTGGTTGAACAGCGTCAGGTCGCGGGTGCTGCACCCGGTGTCGCCGGGGATCTCCGCCACGCTGCCGTCGGCCAGGCCCACCTCGATCCGGAACAGCCCGGTCGGGCGCGCCGCGGGCGGGTCGCCGGGGGCGCAGACCGGCCGGTCGAGCTGGGTCTGCCACAGGCCGGCGGCCACCGATGCGGCCAGGTCCCCGACCACCACGCCCTGCGGGTGCCGCAGCCGCTGGGCGGAGCCCTCGTCGGTGAGCGGGCAGAAGCGCACCCACCTCGCCCGCTGCTCCTCCAGCGCCGCGACGGGTGCGTCGGTCTCCGCGACGCACCGGGTGCCGGTCCTCGCTGACGACTCGGGTGCGTCGCCGAGCACCCGCGGGAGGGCGAGGACGGTGACCACGACGAGGAGGGCGCCGACGCACGCTGCGGCCACGAGCCGGCGTACGCGTCGAGGTGCCACGCGCCCATCCAACCCGACGTCCTCCCGGCAGATCCCCGCCTCCCGGGTCCACGATCGGCGAGAAGTCGGTGGTCGTCGGTCCTCGCCGGTACGCTTGTCCGCCTGCCCGGGACCGTTGGGCAGTGGTTCATGGGGGATGAGGAGCAAGAGCTTGAGCGAGGATCTCGAGGCGCGTGAGATCGCGGCGGAGCAGACCTACGTCGACGAGGTCTATGTGCAGCTCGACGCGTCCACCCGCAACGCGCGGGCGTTGGCCGCCGAGGGCCACAGCCGCGGCAAGCTGGAGCACGAGGGCGGCCTCGTCGAGCGCGACGCGATGGTCTTCCAGGCCGCCAAGCGCATCGCCCAGCTCGACGCCGCCCACGAGGGGCTGGTCTTCGGCCGCCTCGACCTCGACCCGTCGATCGACCGGCTGCCGCGCTACATCGGCCGCATCGGCGTGCGCAACGCCGACCGCGACGTGCTGCTGATCGACTGGCGCGCGCCGGCCGCCGGCGTGTTCTACCAGGCCACGGCCGCCACCCCGTCCGGTGTCGTACGCCGCCGCGTGCTGCGCTCGCTGCACCGCACCGTCATCGGCGTCGAGGACGAGCTGCTCGACCAGGAGGCCGAGACCGACCTCCCGATCGTCGGCGAGGGCGCCCTGATGGCGCAGCTCTCGCGCGCCCGCGACCGTTCGATGCACTCCATCGTCGCCACCATCCAGGCCGAGCAGGACAAGGCGATCCGCGCGCCCGGCAAGGGCGTCGTGTCGATCTCCGGCGGCCCCGGCACGGGCAAGACGGTCGTCGCCCTGCACCGCGCTGCGTTCCTGCTCTACTCCGACCGCCGCCGCTACGAAGGCGGCGGCGTGCTCGTCGTCGGCCCCAGCGGCGTGTTCATGCGCTACATCGAGCGGGTCCTCCCGAGCCTCGGCGAGACCGCGGTCGCGCTGCGCTCCCTCGGTGAGGTCGTCGGCGGCATCCGCGCGACGCGCCACGACGAGCCGGCGGTCGCCGACGTCAAGGGTGCGACCCGGATGGCCGAGCTGCTCCGCCGCACCGCCCGCCAGCACGCGCCGGGCGCGCCGACGAGCTTCCGGATCTACTGGCGCGACGAGACCCTGGTGCTCGACCCCGGCCTGCTCGGGCGGCTGCGTCGCCAGCTCATGTCGCAGGGCCGTCGCAACCGCCAGCTGCCGCGGGTGGCCAGGACGCTGCTCGACGCCATGTGGCGACAGGTCCAGGGCGAGCGCGGGCGCGAGCGCGGGCGTGAGGCCTTCGAGGACGACATGCTGGGTCACGAGGGGTTCGTGGACTTCGCGACGGCCTGGTGGCCCCCGCTCGACGCCCCGACGGTCTTCGGCTGGCTCCGCGAGCCCGACTTCCTCGCCCGGGTGGGCGAGGGCGTGATCAGCCGTGAGGAGCAGCTCGTGCTCCTCAAGTCGTGGGCGGACGGCGGCCTGTCGATCGAGGACGTCCCGCTCATCGACGAGCTCCGCTACGCCCTCGGCGACGTCCCGCAGCGCACCGACGACGAGCGCGACCTCGACGAGACCGGCCTGCTCGAGGGCGGGGTCGACCTCCAGGAGCTCACCACCGTCGCCGAGCGCGAGTACGCCCCCGGCGGGCTGGCCTGGTCCGCGCCGACCCACCGCATCGAGGACGACGGCTACGCCCACGTCCTCATCGACGAGGCGCAGGACCTGACCCCGATGCAGTGGCGGATGGTCGGTCGTCGCGGCCGCACCGCGAGCTGGACGATCGTCGGCGACCCGGCGCAGTCGTCGTGGCCCGACGCCCCGGAGGCCGGCGCCGCCCGGGCCGAGGCGCTCGAGGGCAAGGAGCTCCACGAGTTCCACCTGTCCACCAACTACCGCAACTCCGCCGAGATCTACGCCTTCGCCGCCGACTACGCCCGCCGGGTGGGGCTCGACGCCGACCTCCCCGAGGCCGTACGCCGCACGGGCGAGGAGCCGCGGGTCGTCGGCCCCGTCCAGGACCTCGAGGCCGCCGTGCGCGAGGCGGTCACCTCGACCGCCGCTCGCGTCGAGGGCACCGTCGGCATCGTCGTACCCGTCGCCCGCCGCTCGGAGGTCAACGCCTGGCTGGCGTCGTGGCCCGAGCTGGCCGACGACGCGGCCGGTGCCCGCGCGGCCGTCGACTCGAGCGTCACGCCGAGCGGTGAGGACCGCGTCGTCGTGCTGACGGGCCTCGACACCAAGGGGCTGGAGTTCGACGGCATCGTGGTCGTCTCGCCGCAGGAGATCGAGGACGAGTCGGCCACCGGCCGGGCGACCCTCTACGTCGTGCTCACCCGCGCGACGCAGCTGCTGACGACCGTCGGCTGACGCGGCCTCCGGATGCTGGTCGACCGGGTCACCGTCGAGGTCGGCTACCCGTGGCGAGCCCGCTCCGCCTCGGTGCCCGGAATCACCGGCCCTGCCGCGGTGCTCGCCCTGCCGAGGCCGGCCACGGCCCCCAGGACCAGCAGGATCCCCACGACGGCTGCGGCGTCGAGCGCCTCCGACAGCACGACGGCGGCGACGACGGCCGCGGTGACGGGCTCCACCAGGCTGGCGGTGACGGCGGTGCTCGGTGCGACCACCCGCAGCCCGGAGTAGAGCAGGACGTAGGCGAGGGCCATCGTCAGCGCTCCGAGGTAGGCCAGCCAGGCCAGGGCGACGGGATCGGTGGTGACCAGCGGCCCGTCCACCAGGGCCAGGCACGGCACCAGCGTGGCCGCGCCGACCACGGTCATCCCGCTCGTGAGCACGAGGGGCGAGGCCTGCTTGCTGATGGACCCGCTCGCGGCGGTCGTCAGGGCGTACGTCGTCCCGGACGCCAGCGCGAGCAGCACGCCGGCGGCAGGATCGGGTCCGGTGGACGACCGGTGGCCACCCAGGCTCACCAGCACGAGCCCGGAGAGGGCCGCGGCCAGGACCGCCAGCCGCGCGCGATCCGGCGTACGACGCTGTCGCAGGGCCTCCGCCGCGGTCAACAGGACTGGCGCCGCGCCGAGGCTCACGACGGTCGAGACGGCCACGCCGACCTGGGTGACGGAGACGAAGTAGAAGCCCTGGTAGGCGGCGGTGCCGACGCCCACGGCCAGGAGCTGGCGGGGTCGGGCGCGGGCGAGCTCATCGAGCTCGCGACCGCGGCGCGAGGCGAGGAGGACCACGAGCAGCACGACGGCGGCGGTCACCATCCGCCAGGCGCTGATGGTGATCGGGGAGAGTGCGTCGCGCTCCCGGATGAGCTGGACCGCGAGGCCGCCGGTGCCCCACAGGACACTGGCGGCGGCGACCTCGGTGAGGCCGCGCCGGTGGGACGAGGTGGGCATGACTGGGACGCTCCGGTGCGAGTCGGGACGAGGGCTCGGGCGGAGCGGCGGACCGCTCCGGTCAGGCGACCGGAGGCGGGAGCAGGCGGGGCTGCGTCGTCATGGCGGTGAGTCTGCCAGTGCCGGGCGCCAGCGGCATCCGGGTTTCGTGCGGCCGGGCGACCCTCGACGTCGTGCTCACCCGCACGACGCAGGTGCTGACGCGCGCGGCCTCCGGCGCGACGTTGCCGGGGGCACGTATCGTCGGCGGTTCACGAAGGGCCTGCACGGCACCACCACGAGACGGCGCGGCCGTCACGACATCGGGAGGCTCATGGACCGGCTGAGGCGCGGGGACGACCGGCGAGGCGACCGCAGGTCCGTGGCTGTGCTGGCGGCGTTCGTGCTGGTGGGCGTGACGGCCTGCCAGACCGCGTCCGACCCCCCTGCCTCGGACTCCGCGGCGCCCGAGGTCCCGCAGCCCGCCGTGACCGCGCCGGTGGCGGCAGCCCCGACGTCCCCGGTGGTGACGGCTCCCGCCACGACCGCCCCGCCGGTGGTCGAGCCGGCCCCGGCGCCGGATCCCGCGGCCCCGCCGGTGTGGGAGAACCTCTTCGTCGACCACTTCGACGGTCCCGCCGGCACCCCTGCGGGCCAGTGGCACACGATGACCGGCTGGAACGACGCCACCCTCGACGGCAACGGCCGCCTCGAGGTCGGCCGGCTCGCGCAGATCCGCTCGACCTCGGGCTGGGTCCTGCCGGTCGGCACCCGCGTCCGCGTCTCGGCGAGCCTCGTCATGCCCGACACGAGCAGCAACTACGCCGCCATCTGGGTCCAGCACCCCAACCCGGCCGACCCCCGCGAGATCGACGTCATCGAGAGCTACGGGCCGAAGAAGACGGGTGGAGCGCAGCTCGGCTCCCACCTCTGCTACGACGAGACCCTGGACGACGCCGTCGACGACTGCGGAGCCGCCGGCCTCGGGCCCGAGCTCTGGCCCGTCGCCAAGAACTTCGCCGACGGCGCGAAGCCGTGGAACTCCTCCTGGGAGTACCACGCGGAGTTCACCGTCGGCGGCGACCAGGTCCTGTTCGAGGCCGAGGACGGCTCGGGCCACCAGGCGTACGCCGTGACCTCCAACCCCGATCCCCGCCGGGTCCCCGGCAACGCCGTCCCGTTCCACCTGCGGCTGTCGAACAAGGACGTCGACCCCCAGCACGCCCTCCCCGGCGGCTCGCAGCACAGCATGTACGTCGACTGGGTCACGGTTCAGGTGCAGTACCCGACCGCGACCGGCTGAGGGGCGGGGTCGGGCTACGCGCCCCTGCGGCTCAGCGCCCGGCGGGGGTCTCCGCGACCGAGTCGCCTGTCCCGCTCGGTGCGTCGCCGTCCCTGGTCGTGGCCGTGCCGTGCACACCCTCGACCTCGCCAGCGTGTCGACCACCGCGCCTGCGGGGGCTGGGCGTGGTTGTCGGGAGCGGGGCGTGCTGTCGGGACAGCGCCACGACCAACGCGAGCGACCACCACCCGAGCGGGACCGTGAGCATGGGCTCGGAGACCCCGGAGACGAGGAGGGCGACCAGAACCATCAGCGTGAGTCGACCGGACCGCGGATCGATCGCTCCCGGCTGCAGTCCGCACCGTCGGACCTCGCGGACCGCATAGGCAACCATCAGCACTGCCACGGCGACGCCCAGGAGGCCGATCTCCGGAAGCACGTCGACGAAGAAGTTGTGTCCGTGGGCGAGGGTGAAGCCGGCCCGGGCGTAGATGTCACGACTCACGTCGTTGGGCACCGTGAGGTCCCACGGGTGCTCCCACACGGCGCCCCACCCGGACCCGAGGACCGGCGCGTAGTGCATGGTCGACTCGAACGCCGCCACCCACAACGGCGACCGGCCGGACACCGTGGAGATCTGCTTGCCGAGGAGTACGCCCACCAGGCCGAGGATGACCAGGAGCAGGACCGCTACGGCGAGGACCCAGACCGCACCGATACGTCTGCCTGCCCTACGAATCGCCGGCCACAGCTGGATCGAAGTGATCGCAACGACGAGCGCGAACACCGACAGGTAGCCGGTGCCCGAGTTGGCGAGGTAGAGGCCGTACCCGTTGGAAGCCAGAACCGTCAGCCAGGCTGCCAGCGCCCACCACTGGCGGGGCCGGCCGACGGCCAGTGCCGCGGCGAGCGAGATCGCGAGGGTGTAGGCGAGGATGTTCTCGTTGGTCCCCACCCCGGCGAACGCGAGGCCCTCTACGCCGACGTAGGAAGAGCCCCACATTGTCTTCTCGAACGCGTAGATCGACAGGGCGACCACGGCCGCACCTCCGAGCGCCATTCCCCACGCCACGACGGGGGGCTCGCAGTTCGCTGCGACGACCACGGCCAGAACAGTCATGTGGAGGTAGAGGACTACGGAGGCGTCGGTCGCGCCGTCGTCGACCGACCACAGCTGGGAGGCCGCACACAGCACCAGGAAGGCGACCCACGGCCAGGGCACGCGCGGTAGGCGCAGCCACGGGAGCGTCAGCCCCACCGCGACCGTCGCGGCCTTGGTCGTCATTGCGAGCGAGTCGTCGAACTCGCGGACGAACACCAATGGATTCGACATCCAGAAGAACGACGCCGCGATCACCACCGCCCAGATCCACCCCCGAGGGGATGACAAGCGTGCGCGGGGACGGCGATCGTGCCAGTCGATGAGGCGGGCCCATGCTTCCCGGCTGCCGCCAGCGTGGCTGCGGGGCGGGTCGTGCTGGGGCATGGGATGGCTCCGGGTCGGGTCCGTGCTTGCTGGATCGCCGCCTCGGCGATCAGGCGCCAAGGGTAGAGGCCGCGCAGGCCTGAGCGTGCTTCGGGCCGGCGCGCTGACCGATCAACGGGATGCGCAGTCGTGGCGTTAGCATGGCCGGGTTGTTGTCTAGCGAGGTTGACGGGGTCCGGGCCATGTTGTCCAACGGTGTGGTGCGCCGCGGCGCGCTGGCGGTGTGGGACCTCTTCTGCTGGACGCTGGGCGCGGTCTTTGTCATCGGCCTGCGCTACTCCTTCCGCATCACCGACGTGCAGTGGGAGGCAGTCCTTCGCTACCTGGTGCTGTCCTGGCTTCTGATCCTGCTCATCGGCACGGCCACCAAGTTCTACCGCGGGCGCTTCCTGGTGGGTTCCTTCGACGAGGCGTTGGGCCTTGCTCTTCACTTCCTCGCGGTCGGAGCTGTCACCGTCGTGACAGCGCCGTTCCTGAACCCGACCCTGCCCCGGAGCCTCCCTGTACTGGTGCCGCCCATGGCTCTGGTCGCCGCAGCAGCCGGACGCTGGTTCTACCGAGCCTTGCGGGACCGCGGGCAGGAGTCGCGTCTCAGGTCCGGGCGGCCAGTGCTCATCTACGGAGCGGGCGACGCCGGTCGACAGGTGCTGCGCCTGGCCCGCGCGGACCGCAACCTCGCTCTGCGGGTCGTCGGCTTCCTGGACGACAACCCGGGAAAGCGGCACCTGCGAATCCACGGCGTGCCCGTGGTGGGAACCGGGACCTCCTTGCGCGAGGTCGCCGAGGCGCTGGACGTTTCGGTCGTGGTGCTTGCGATCCCGAACGCGTCCGGGAGCCTGGTCGACCGCGTTCAGCGGGACGCCTCGGCGGCGGGTCTCGAGGTCTACGTCCTGCCGAGGCTCGGAGATCTCGCGGATGGCCGGGTGAAGCCGGTCGACATCCGCCGTGTGGAGATCAGCGACGTTCTGGGACGACGCCAGATCGAGACCGACCTGTCCTCCATCGCTGGCTACCTCAGCGGCAAGAGGGTGCTCATCACCGGTGCGGGCGGCTCCATCGGAGCTGAGCTCGCGCGTCAGGTGCACCGATTCGGGCCAGCGTCGCTAAGCCTTCTGGACCGCGACGAGTCGGCCTTGCACGCCGTCCAGCTCGCTATCTACGGACATGGACTGCTCGACTCCCCCGAGACGGTGCTGGCCGACATCCGCGACATCGAGAGCCTGCGCCTGGTCTTCGCGGAGGCGCGCCCGGACATCGTCTTCCACGCTGCGGCGCTGAAGCACTTGCCGATGCTCGAGCGTTTCCCGGCCGAGGGTTGGAAGACGAATGTGCTCGGCACACTGAACCTGCTGCAGCTGTCCGCGGAGTTCGGCGTCGAGCGGTTCGTGAACATCTCGACCGACAAGGCCGCTGACGCCACGAGCGTGCTGGGTTCGACCAAGAGGCTCGCCGAGCAGCTCACGGCCTGGCAGGCGGAGTCGACGGGACTGCCCTACATGTCGGTGCGCTTCGGCAACGTCCTGGGTTCACGGGGCTCCATGCTCCACACGTTCAACGCTCAGATCGCCGGAGGTGGGCCCGTCACCGTGACGCACCCCGATGTCACCCGGTACTTCATGACGATCCCCGAGGCATGCGAGCTGGTCGTGCAGGCCGGTGCGATCGGCGACGGGGGTGCGGTGATGGTGCTGGAGATGGGGGAGCCGGTCCGGATCCTCGACGTCGCCAGGCGAATGATCTCGCTGTCTGGCGCGAACGGTGTCGACATCGTCTTCAGCGGGCTGCGGCATGGTGAAAAGCTCCACGAGGTTCTCTTCTCTGATGATGAGGAAGCCTGCGCCACGGCACACCCGATGATCCGCGCCGTGTCAGTTCCCCCCATCGACCCGATCGAGCTCAGCGACCTGACCGCATGGCGGGAGACCCGTGGCTGACCGCACCTACATGTCCTCCCCCGACGTGACGCAGGCCGAGGAGGACGCACTCGTCCGCGCGCTGCGATCCGGATGGGTCGCTCCGCTCGGGCCCGAGGTCGACGCCTTCGAGGCCGAGCTCGCCGAGGCGACCGGACGGTCGCTGGCGGTGGCTCTGAGCTCGGGCACTGCGGCACTCCACCTCGGGCTGCTGCACCTCGGCGTAGGCCCCGGCGACGTCGTCATCACCTCGTCGATGACGTTCGCAGCGACCGCCAACGCGATCACCTACACCGGCGCGACGCCCGTCTTCGTGGACTCTGACGAGACGGGCAACCTCGACCCAGCGCTGGTTGACGCGGCCATCAAGGACCAGGTCCGGTCCGGCGCCCACGTCGCTGCCGTTGTCCCTGTGGACCTGCTGGGCAAGGTCGCCGACCATGCCCGAGTGGGTGCCGTGGCCGCGCGACACGGCGTGCCGGTGCTCGTCGACGCCGCCGAGTCCCTGGGGGCTCGCCGCGACGGCCGCCCCGCCGGCGCTGATGGCGTCGCCGCCGTGGTGTCGTTCAACGGCAACAAGATCATCACGACCTCCGGCGGCGGCGCGCTGCTGTGCGACGACCCCGACATGGCCGAGCGCACCCGATACCTCGCCACCCAGGCGCGTCAGCCGGTGGTGCACTACGAGCACGTCGACATCGGCTACAACTACCGCCTGTCCAACCTGCTGGCCGCCGTGGGCCGGGCCCAGCTGGCCCGCCTCCCCGAGATGCTCGAGCGCCGCCGCGGCTGGCGCCGCCGCTACCGCGACCTTGTGGCACCGATCGACGGTCTCACCATATTCGGGGGCGAGGACGGCGCCGACGCCGCGGCAGGCGAGGACCACGACAACTTCTGGCTCACCTCGGTGCTTGTCGACGAGAAGGTGACCGGGTGGAGTGCCGACGACCTGCGGCTCCACCTGGCCGAGTCCGACATCGAGGCGCGCCCGCTGTGGAAGCCGATGCACCTCCAACCGATCTTCGCCGACCGGCCGGCCTACACCAACGGCACGTCCGAGCGGCTGTTCCACACCGGGCTGTCCCTGCCTAGCGGGTCCGCCCTCACCGATGACCAGTTCGAGCGGGTCGTCGCGCACGTCCGTACGTTCCTCGAAAGGAAGACCCTGTGACCACCCCCGCCAGCCCGCCGGGCGCGGACGACACCTCCGTCGCCGGCCGCACCATCACCATCACCGGCGGCACCGGATCCTTCGGCTCCGTCATGGCACGGCACCTGCTGGAAGACGGCGCGGCGAGGATCAACATCTTCAGTCGTGATGAGGCCAAGCAGGACCAGATGCGGCGCACCTTCAACGACGAGCGCGTCCGCTTCTTCCTCGGCGACGTCCGCGACATCGACAGTGTGCGCACTGCAGTGCTCGATGCCGACTTCGTCTTCCACGCTGCCGCCCTCAAGCAGGTGCCGTCGTGCGAGTTCTTCCCCCAGCAGGCGGTGAAGACCAACGTCGTCGGCAGCCACAACGTCATCGAGGCCAGCGCCGCGGCGGGCGTGCGGTCCGTGGTGCTGCTGAGCACCGACAAGGCCGTCTACCCGGTCAACGCCATGGGCATGTCGAAGGCGCTGATGGAGAAGACCGCCCAGGCCTTCGCCCGCAACCACGTCAACGCCGACATGACGGTGTCCGTCACCCGCTACGGCAACGTGATGTACTCCCGCGGCTCCGTGATCCCGGCCTTCATCTCCCTCCTCAAGGAGGGCAAGCCGCTCACCATCACCGACCCGCGGATGACCCGGTTCCTCATGTCGCTCGCCGACTCCGTCGACCTCGTCAAGCACGCGTTCCTGCACGCGCAACCGGGCGACCTGTTCGTGCGCAAGGCGGCGTCGACGACCGTGGCGACGCTCGCCACCGCCGTGGGTCGGCTGTTCGGGCAGGACGAGCCGGAGATCCACCGCATCGGCACCCGGCACGGCGAGAAGCTGCACGAGACGCTGCTGACCCGCGAGGAGATCGCGAAGGCGGCCGACCAGGGCGACTACTTCAGGGTCCCGCTCGATGACCGCGGCCTGCAGTACGAGAAGTACTTCAGCGAGGGCGAGGAGGAGATCGACACGACGACCGACTACTCCTCCGACTCGGTCGCGTTGCTCGACGTCGAGCAGACCGTGGCGCTCCTGCGCACGATCCCCGAGGTCGCGGCCGACCTGGAGCTGCGCGCGTGAGGCTGCTCGTGACCGGCGCCGAGGGCTTCCTCGGCTGGCACCTGCGCTGCCGCGTCCACGCCGCCACCGAGCACGAGATCGTGCCGGTCGGACGCGCCGACTGGCACCGCCTCCCCGAGCTGGCCGCAGACGTCGACGCGGTGATCCACGTCGCCGGCGTGAACCGCGCCCCGGACGACGAGCTGATCGACGGCAACGTCGTTCTCGCCCGAGGTGTAGCCGACGCGCTCGAGGGCACGACCGGGATGACGGTCGTCTTCGCGAACTCGATCCAGGTCGGCAACGGATCGGCGTACGCCCAGGGCAAGGAGCAGGCCGCCGCGGTGCTGCGAACAGCGGCCGAGCAGACCGGCGGTCGCTTCGTCGACGTCCATCTGCCCAATCTCTTCGGGGAGCACGGGCGGCCGGGCTACAACTCGTTCGTGGCGACCTTCGTCGCCCGAGCCATCGCGGGCGCGCGCCCGGAGATTGCCGACCGGCCCATCGAGCTTCTGCACGCGCAGGGCGCCGCCCAGGCGCTCCTGGACGCGCTCGAGCCCAGCTCGGCGGGCACCGTGCGTCCGGCCGCGCACCCGACATCGGTGCAGGCGGTCTGGGACGCGCTCGAGCGTTTCCACGCGACCTACGTCCCGAGCGCCGACATCCCCGCGATGGCTGACGACTTCGAGCGCGACCTGTTCAACACCTATCGCGCGGCCCTCTTCCCGCAGCACTACCCGCTCGCGCTCGAGCCGCGCAGCGACCAGCGCGGCAGGCTGGTGGAGACTGTGCGCACGCACGGAAGTGGCGGGCAGACGTTCGTCTCCACGACCGTGCCCGGCGTCACCCGCGGTATCCACTACCACCTGCACAAGATCGAGCGGTTCGTGGTGCTCGACGGCGAGGCGGTCATCCGGCTGCGTCGCATGTTCCACGACGACGTCCTCGAGTTCCCCGTGTCCGGAGATCGGCCCGCGGTGATCGACATGCCGACGATGTGGTCGCACGAGATCACCAACGTCGGCGACGGTGTGCTCACCACTCTCTTCTGGACCGACTCGCTCTTCGACCCCGAAGCGCCCGACACCATCCACGAGCCGGTCGTGCGACCGGCTCAGGAGGAGACCGCATGACCAAGGTGATGACCGTCGTCGGGACCCGCCCGGAGATCATCCGGCTGTCCGAGACGATCAAGCTGCTCGACAGCACGGTCGACCACGTGCTGGTGCACACCGGGCAGAACTACGACCACAACCTCAATGAGATCTTCTTCTCCGAGCTCGGTCTGCGAACTCCCGACCACCTGCTCGACGTGGACACGAGCAGCCTCGGCCGGGTGCTGGGCGAGGTCCTCATCAAGACCGAAGAGGTGCTGGTCGAGGAGCGCCCTGACGCCGTGCTCGTGCTCGGCGACACGAACAGCTGCCTGGCAGCCGTGATGGCCAAGCGCATGCGCATCCCCGTCTACCACATGGAGGCGGGCAACCGGTGCTTCGACGAGAACGTGCCGGAGGAGACCAACCGGCGCCTCGTCGACCACGTCGCCGACTTCAACCTCGTCTACACCGAGCACGCCCGACGCAACCTGCTCGCCGAGGGTCTGCACCCGCGGCGCATCCTCAAGACCGGATCGCCGATGAAGGAGGTGCTCGCCGCCCACGCCGACGCGATCGAGGCCTCCGACGCCGTCGAGCGCCTCGGACTGACGCCGCAGGGTTACGTCCTCGTCAGTGCACACCGCGAGGAGAACGTCGACAACCCCGACCGGCTCAACCTGCTGCTCGACTGCCTCGAGGGCGTCGTCGCCGACACTGGAATGCCGGTGCTCGTCTCCACCCACCCGCGCACCCGCAAGAGGCTCGACGCGCTGGGCCGGTCGACGGAGGGCATCACCTTCCACGAGCCGCTGGGTTTCCTCGACTACAACAAGCTCCAGAAGCAGTCCTACTGCGTGCTCTCCGACTCGGGCACGATCTCGGAGGAGTCGTCGTTGCTCGACTTCCCGGCGGTGACCCTCCGCGACTCCATCGAGCGTCCCGAAGCGCTCGACTCGGCCTCCATCTTGATGACCGGCCTGGACGCGGCCAACGTGGTCGAGGCGGTGCGGTTCGCCGTCTCCGACGACGAGCGCGCCTTACGGGTGCCCGAGGACTACCGCATCGCCGACTGCTCGAGGCGTGCCGTGGGCTTCATCCTGTCCACCCACGGGCGCTACGAGAGCTGGCTGGGCATCCGCAGCTGACCGAGGAGCCACCTCGACCACCTGGAGCAGAGCCGCTGGCCGGAAGGAAGCGCATCCGTGAGTGCATCCCAGAGTGCATCCAGGGCGTCGGCCCGCCGCGGGCTCTACGTCCTCCTGGACCAGGGCGTCAGCAGCGCGAGCAACTTCCTGCTCCTGCTCCTCGTCGCCCGGTCGAGCACGACGGAGGTCTTCGGCGCCTTCGTGGTGATCTACGCCGTCCTCACCTACGGCACCAGCCTGGGGCGGTCGAGCCTCGGCGTGCCGCTCACGACCGACCTGGTCGACATCCCACCCGACCGCCAGCGCGACTACGTAGGCCGCAGCCTCGCGGTCTCCTTGACCTACGGCATCCTGGTGGCCGTCGTCGGCTCGGTGGTCGTGCAGCTCTTCCAGCTGCCGACCACGAGCACGGTCATGCTGCTCTTGGCGGCCGTGGCCTCGCCGGCGCTGCTGGCGCAGGACCTCGGGCGCTACGTCAGCCTGGGCCAGGGTCGGCCCGTCGTGGCGCTCGCGTCCGACATTGTGTGGCTGGTGGTCCTGGCGGCGACCTTCACCTGGAGCCTGGTGGTCGAGCCCGTCCGGCTGGCGGTCGCCGTCGGGATGTGGCTCCTCGGCGCGTTGCTCGCCCTCGTCGTCATCGCGTCGTGCCTGGCCCTGCCCCGTGCGGCGGGGACCGTCGACTGGTTCCGCCGCGACCGACGGCGGTGGCACCTGCTGTGGGACGCCGCGCTCGGCGCCGCGGCACCGTTCGTGGTCATCACGATGACCGCGGCCGTGCTGTCCTCGAGCGCCGTCGGGACGATCCGCGGGGCGTCGACTCTGATGACACCCCTCAACGTGCTCATCTCGGCGGCCGGCACCGGGCTGGTGGCGGAGCTGGTGCGCCGGCGCGAGCAGCACCGCGTACGCCTGTCCGTCGCCGTCAGCGGCGCGGTCGCTCTCGTGGCGGCCGGGTGGACGCTGATGCTCTACGTCGTCCCCCGCAGCTGGGGCGAGGCGGTCCTGGGCCCGACCTGGTCCACCGCCGTAGTGGTGCTGCCGGTGACGGGTCTGGAGATGGTGGGCCTGGCGACCTGGACCGGGAGCATCGCCCTCATGCTGTCCCGGGGGCACACGAGGCGGGTCGTGGCGCTGCGTGCCTTCTACGCGGTCCTCGTCACGGTGTCCGCGACCGTCGCCGCACTCGGGTTCGGAACTGCCTTGGCCGTCCAGTCGGCGGTCACCGGGTCGGCCCTGGTCGCGGCGACGGCCGGCTGGGTCCTGTTCCGTCGCCGCTGACCGAGAGCTAGCCGCTGGCGCGTCGAGACGCCGACCTGCGCAGGACCACCCAGGCGATCACGACCACGGTGAACCCGACCGCCAGCCTGCCCGCCTGGAACAGCTGGTTGTTGGCGTTCAGGTAGAAGACGAGGATGCACATGTGGAAGAACACGGTGGCGGCGAGCGGGTCCTTGCGGAGGATCGTGTCGCGCCATGACAGGCCGAACACGAATCCGACCAGCAGCATGAGGAGCACGACGCCGTAGAACGTGATGTCCGACGCCGGGTGAACGAAGAACGTGCTCCACCTCAGGCCGTACGGCCACTCGTAGGTGTCCTCGATCTGGCCGGGGTAGGTCCGCGCCAGGACGGCCTCCTCCTGGTCGCCGTTGCCCGTCGCGCGCAGGACGTTGTGCCGGTAGAACTCGGAGAAGCCGAGGCCCCACGTGGGCTCGAAGTCCTCGCGCATCGCCAGGTCCAGGCCCTGGTAGCCCTGGGTGAGGTAGCTGGTGAGGTTGATGGTGATCGGTCGCAGCCCGCTGGGCACCACCTGCAGGACGGGGCTGTCCACACGCTCCGTGCCGAAGCCGACCATCGCCCCTTCGGTGAGGGCGGCGTCCACCTTCGACCGGTCGACAGGCGCCTTCTCGCCGGAGTCGTCGACGCAGATCTCGGCGTTGGAGTCGGAGACGTCCTGGGCCACGCGGTTGCTCAGAGTGGAGGAGAAGTACGCCCCGAACAGGCCCACCACGACGAAGATCCCGACGATGCAGGCCACCACCTTGCGGGGACGGCGCTGGCTGATGGCGCCCACGCCGAGCAGGACGAGCACCAGCACGATGTAGGCGCAGATCTCGGCCACGTTCTTGTTGACGGCCTGGGCCACACCGGTGGCGACCTCCAGCACGATGCACGAGATGCCCAGGACCCGTGCGCTCGTGCTCAGCCTCCTGAAGAACAGCAGCGTGACGGGCATCAGCGGGATCGTCAGGGGGGCCGCCAGGATCGCCAGGTAGGTCCACACTTGCGACGAGGTCTCGGCCAGGCAGATCTTGAGGTCGTAGGCCGATCCGGGGTTCGTCAGCCCGGTCCACACGTCCGGGTACCACTTGCCGGTCAGCGTGTGGACCGTCGGCAGGTAGAGCGCCAGGTAGGCGACGGCGCCGACCACGACGACCGCGCTAGCCGAGATGGGGCTCTTCGCTCGGGTGGACTCCGGAGTGACCCGGACCCCACGCAGGTATCCCAGGGAGAGCGCGGCGGCGCAGAGGAGCAGGAACCCGTAGAGCCGCACGGGTTTCTCGAACTGCCAGGTGATCGGACCGATCGCTGCCAGGAGGATCGTCGCGAGGAAGAAGCCGCCGCACAGCACGAGTGGTGCGTACAGGACCGCCCGCGAGGCGGGAGCGATCTCCGGCGCGGTGTGGTCCTGGAGTTGCTGCCCGAGGGTGTGGTTAGCCATGCAGCGAGATTCCTTGCGCTATGTGCGTGATCTTCTGTGCCTGGACGGCGTTGTTCTTGTGGTCCAGGACGAACGCCTGGCCCGCCTGTCCGCGTCGTATGAACTCGTCCGGATCGTGGGTGAAGACCGCCGACAGTGCCTCTGCGACCCCGTCCGGTCCCGGGGCGTCGATAGTCCACACGTAGGGGTAGTACTCCTCCGGCATCCCCGGGAGTCGCGTCGTCAGGACGGGCGACCCGGACGCGAGGTACTCCAGCGTCTTGGATGGGAAGGAGTAGCGGGTGAACTCCTCGTGCACGGGGCGGGGGTTGACGAGCAGCCACGCCCGGCGCTCCTCCTCGAACACCTCGTCGAGAGGGAGGCTGCCGCGGAACTGGATCCGCGGGTCCGCCAAGCTCGCGCGCTCCAGGTCGGCGGAGTAGTCGCCACGCCCGTAGACGACCAGGCGAGCGTCCGGCCGGTCGAAGCGGGCGAACCCCTCGACCAGGTCGCGGAGCCCGTACTCCTCCTTCAGCGCACCGGCGTAGAGGATCGTGGGCTGGTCGCTCTTCGTCCCCTGCGTCCTCGGCGAGCGGTGGTCCACCAGGCCCTCCATGACGAGCACCTCTCGCCCGTCGGTGGGGAGGACCCGTGCCATCGCCGCGGTCAGCACGACGAAGACCTGCAGGCGGGACGTCGCGGTCCGCGTCACCCGGCGGGCCAGCCGGTGCACGAAGCTGACCCGTCGGCCGGCGGCATCGGTGACGTCCGCCATATAGGAGTAGAGGTCCGCGAAGATCCCCACACGCACCACGCTCGACCCGGCCAGGGCCAGCAGGACCGCCGGCATAGCCGAGACGTAGGCCCCGTCGAGGACGAGCATCCTGGTCTCCGCGTGGCGGGTCCGGAAGCGCCACTGCGCCGTCCGGAGGGCGCACGCCGCCGCCGCTCCCAGCTGCTTCGCCACGGGCAGGTTGACCAGACCGACGTGGTCGACGACGTAGTTCGGCGCCAGGCGCTCGCTCCTCCGCCTCCACGTGCGACCGTGGTGCGTGGCCGAGGAGATGGGTCGGCCGACCAGCGAGTGGACGTGCACGTCACGGTCGAGGGCGAAGCCCTGCCTCAGCAGGTTGTGGAACTTGAAAGATGCCTCCGGGAGGCCGTAGACGACCCGTTGCTCGCCCGAGATCTCCGTCCCCGACATCCGGTCGAACTCCCCGGGTGACGGCGACGTCGACACGTAGAGCACCTCGACCGCGCCGCCGCGTCGCTCACGTCGCACGTGCCACCTCCTGGTGGGCCCGGTCCAGCTCCGCCTCGATGAGGGAACCGGTCGCATCGGCTCGCGCGGCCGCGTCCGGCAGGGCGGCGACGACCGCCCGGCCGCGGGTGACCTGCGACTCCCGTCGACCCGGGTCCGTGAGCACGGCCACGATGCTACGGGCCGCGTCCGGGGCGTCCAGCGGGTCGAAGTAGGTGGCGCCGTCGGCGCAGATGGACCTGACGAAGTCGCGGTCCGAGGCGAACAGCGGCACGTCCATCCGCATCGCCTCGAGCGGCGTGGCCGAGAAGGCCTCGAGCAGCGACGGGAAGACGGCACCGTCGACGGCCTGGTAGACCGAGGGAACCTGCGTGATCGAGACCGGCCCGAGGTTGACCGAGCAGCTGCGCAGTTCGTCCGACGCGCGGTCCCACTCGCCCTCGTCCAGGGTGAGCACGAACCTGAGCCTCACGCCCAGCGCGCGCGCCTCCCGGGCGACCAGCGCCAGGAACTCGTGGTTCTTGTGGGGGTAAGCCCGCGAGACGTAGCAGAGGTCGAAGCCCGGCTCCGCGGGCGCGGGGATCGCGCCGATCGGCTCCCAGTCCTGCGGGCGGTCGAAGACCCCGTGGAAGGAGTTGGAGACGACGGCGACGCGTGACGCAGGAACGATCCGGCGCGCAACGACCTGCGCGGCCATGGCCGGGGACTCGACGACCAGGAGGTCGGCCCTCCGGGTCAGCGCCCGCGACACGTGGCCGCGCAGCGCCATAAAGGCGGCGTCGCGTGGGCGCACCGTCATGCCTCGCGGCACGGGGTGGACGGATCGGACGTCGGCGAAGCCGACGATGCGCCTGCGGGCGCGGGGCCAGCCGTACTCGGGCCCGAAGACCACGAACGACACCGCGTAGGAGTGGCGTGGCGGGGCCCAGCGGCGCCACGTCTGGGGCCGGCTGTCGACGACCGACACCGCGTGGTGCCCGACCACGGAGGCGGGAACGTTCGCCGCGACCTCGCTGCTTATGAGGACGGTGGCGGAGTCCAACCAGGGGAAGGACCCGGTAGTCACGAACTGCTCGACCAGCGAGGCCGCCACCTGGACGCCGCCGCCGACATGGAGGTTCGATGCGTCGACCAGGACGCTCCGGGGTAGCGGCTGCGTCCCCCGACGCCGATGCTGGAATTTCCCGAGCCGTCCTAGCTTCATGTCGGACGTCACCCTAGTTGTGAGGGCGGTGGGCACCAAAGCGCCACGAGCGCGCTGCGGGCCTGCGCCCGTGGGCTCCGGACGGCGGCCACTGTCATAGGGTCGTCGCCATGCGGGTATGGATGGTGACGCAGTGGTTCGACCCCGAACCCACGTTTAAGGGCCTGCTGTTCGCCCAGGAGCTGCGCCGCCGCGGGCACGAGGTCGAAGTCGTCACCGGGTTCCCCAACTACCCCGGCGGCCGCGTCTACGACGGCTACCGGGTCCGCGCCTACCAGCGTGAGGTCGTCGACGGCATCACGGTCCACCGGGTTCCGCTCTACCCGTCCCACGACTCGTCGGCGCTCAAGCGCGTCCTCAACTACGCGAGCTTCGCGTCCGCCGCCGCGCTGAAGATGCTCGCCGGTCGACGTCCGGACGTGGTGTACGCCTACCACCCGCCGGGCACGGTGGCCCTGCCCGCAGCGGCGGCGCGACTCGTGCGCGGGGTGCCGTTCGTCTACGACGTGCAGGACCTGTGGCCCGACACGCTCGCGGCGACCGGGATGCTGCCGCAGGGCCGCGTCCTCGATGCGGTCGGTCGCGTGATGGACGCCACCTACGCGCTCGCGCAGCACGTCGTGGTGCTCTCGCCGGGCTTCCGTGACCGACTCGTCGGTCGCGGGCTGCCCGCCGACAAGGTGAGTGTGATCGAGAACTGGTGCGACGAGGCCCAGATCGAGCTCCCCGAGCGCGCGGCCGCTCGGTCGGCGCTCGGCCTCGGCGACGACTTCACGGTCCTCTTCGCCGGCACGATGGGGCCAGCGCAGGGTCTCGACACCGTGCTCGACGCGGCGGCCCTGCTCGCCGTTGATGCGGGGGTGCGCTTCGTCCTGGTGGGTGCCGGCATCGACGTCGACCGGCTGCGCGCCCGGGCGGACGCCGAGGGTCTCGGCAACGTCGAGTTCCTCCCGCGCCGCCCGATCCACGAGATCGGCGAGGTGCTGGCCGCCGCCGACGCGCTGCTCGTCCACCTCCGCGACGACCCGCTCTTCGAGATCACGATCCCCTCCAAGACGCAGGCCTACCTCCATGCCGGCCGGCCCGTGCTGATGGGCGTGCGCGGCGACGCGGCCGACCTGGTCACCCGGGCAGGCGCCGGGCTCGTCTTCGCGCCCGAGGACCCGGCGGCGCTCGCCGACGCCGTACGTCGGATGCGCGCCCTCCCCGCCGAGGAGCGCGAGGAGATGGGACGTCGCGGTGCCCGCCACTACAACGACGAGCTGTCCCTCCGGGTCGGCGCCGACCGGTTCGTCGACGTGCTCGAGGCCGCGGCCCGCCGCCGGCACCCGTGGCAGCGCACCAAGCGCGCCGTGGACGTGGTCGTCGCGGGCTCGGCGTTGACCGTGCTCGCCGCCCCGATGGCGGTGCTCGCCACGCAGGTCCGCAAGAAGCTCGGGTCGCCCGTGCTGTTCCGGCAGGAGCGGCCCGGGCGCGACGGTGAGCCCTTCACGATGGTGAAGTTCCGCACGATGACCGACGAACGCGGCCCTGACGGGGAGCTGCTGCCGGACGCGGAGCGGCTGACCCCGTTCGGGACCTGGCTGCGGATGACAAGCCTCGACGAGCTGCCCGAGCTGTTGAACGTGCTCAAGGGCGACATGAGCATCGTAGGTCCACGCCCGCTGCTCAAGCGGTACACCCCGTTCTTCACCGCCGGCGAGCGGCGTCGGCTCGACGTCCGGCCCGGCATCACGGGCCTGGCCCAGGTCGCCGGCCGCAACCTGGTGTCGTGGGACGAGCGGCTCGCCCTCGACGTCCATTACGTCGAGACCATGTCGCCCTGGCAGGACCTGAAGGTCGTGGCACGCACGGTGCTCGGCGTGTTCTCGCGGAGCGGCGTCGTCGCCGACCCCGAGTCGCACATGCTCAACCTCGACGACGAGCGCCGGCTGCGTTGCGAGGCCACCAGGTGAGCGCCGAGGGCGTGCGGGTCCGCCCGGCCGTCGCCGAGGACCTGCCGTGGGTGGCCGACCTGGTGCGCGACTCGTTCGACGACGCGTTGCTTCCCTACCTCATCGCGGCACAGCCCGGCATCGTCAGCTGGTGGTCGACCGTCGTGGAGCACCCGGGCTCGTTCCCGACCACGCGCTTCAGCATCGCGGTCGACGGTGACGGGGGACGGCTGGGCTACGCGGAGCTCAAGGAATCCGGCGAGCGCACCGGCTTCCTGTCCTACGTCGCCGTCTCACACGCCGCCCGTGGGCAGGGGGTGGCCAGGCGTCTGATCGCCGACTACCTCCGCGACGAGCGGCACCTGGAGGCGATGGAGCTCGACGTGTTCGAGAGCAATCAGCCGGCCCGGCGCCTCTACGACAGGCTCGGGTTCGAGGAGACCAGTCGCACCACATGGTGGGGTGCCCCGCTGGAGGTGGACGCTCCACGCGCCGACCTTCCTGTGGCCGACCTGCACGCCGTCCTGGCGCGCCACCGGGCCTACGGGTTCACGGACCTGGTCGTCGACCCCGGTGGAAGGGCGGTGCGGTTCGGGGTGATGGGGGATGACGTGCTGCGCTGCTTCAGCGTCGACGCCTTCTCCGACCTCGCTGCCCAAGCAGTCGTCCGGGACGTGTTCCCACGGCTGTCGCGGCGATTCGCCGTGCTGCCGGGGGACGTGGACCTGCCCGGCGCCAGGCCCCTCGTCCAGTCCCTGCGACTGCGGTCGCACCACGTCGCCGAGCTCCTGGAGGACGCATGAGCCCCGCCATCCCGAAGACCGCCAGCGACCGAGCCCGCCTCCGCGCGCCCAGCCTGTTCTACCGATCGGCACGCGAGGGCATGGCCGACCTGTTCCGACAGGACTCCACGTGGCGCGGCGAGAGCCGCACAGTGCTGCTCCCGGGCTTCATCGGGTGGTCCCCCAACGAGGGCAGCGGCGTCTTCGACCCTGTGGACCAGCTCGGCCTCACACCGCGCTTCTACGACCTGGGCCCGGACCTCGCCTTCGACCCCGCTGCGATCGAGGCAGCCTGCGCGGCCGAGCGCATCGACGTGATCGTGGTGATTCACTACTTCGGGCGGGTGCAGCCGGCGCTGGAGGAGGCCCGGGCCATCGCCGACAGGCACGGCTGCCTACTCGTGGAGGACCTCGCGCACGGCTACTTCACGGCGCTGATGGGCGGCCAGGCGGGCAGGACCGGCGACGTGCTGGCCTACTCGCTCCACAAGATGTTCGCCATGCCCGACGCACAGGGCGGGCAGATGGTCTACCGCGACACCACCTACCTCACAGGGCAGGCCGACACAGCGCCCGAGCTGGCACGCGAGGTCCTCGACATGGACGCCGCCGCCGTCGCGGTCGCCCGCCGCCGCGTTTTCAGTGAGCTGACCCGGAGACTCCGCGACCTGCCCGGGCACGGCTCTGACTTCGAGCTGATGTGGCCCGAGCTCCGCGACGACGAGTCACCCCAGACCCTGCCGGTCCGGATCCTCGGTCCGGGACGCGACCGCGTCTACCACTCGATGAACGCCGAAGGCATCGGCATGGTGAGCCTTTACCACACGCTCATCCCGCAGCTCTCCGGGTTCGACGCGATGGTGCAGCTCTCCCAGCACATCATCAACTTCCCGGTCCACCAGGACGTCGCCGTCGACGACGTCCCGGAGGTGGTGGCCGCATTCGCGCGCGCGCTCGCGGAGGACCGGACGGCGTGAGCGAGCTGTACGTCGAGGAGCGCGGATCCCGGCGCTGGCTGGCGGCGTGGGCTGCGACCGGCCGGGAGCCGTTCGCCCATCCGGACTTCGGGCCGCTCTTTGCGGGCCCCGATCACGAGTGCCTCGCCGTCTGTTGGGATGACGACGATGGACAGGTGCTGCTGCCGCTGCAAGTCCGTGGGCTGCCCGACGACCTCGCAGCGTCGCTCGGCGACGGCGCCTGGCGCGACGCCACGTCCCCCTACGGTTACGGCGGACCCTTCGTGGCGGGTCAGCCAGACCTGACGGCCTTCTGGGAGGCGTGCCTCGCATGGATGCGCGACGAGCGCGTCCTTGCCGGCTTCGTCCGCGGCTCGGTCGTGGGCTCGGCCGCAGCCGACCCCGAGCCGATCGGCGTAAGTTCCGTGCCGCTGTCAGAAAACGTCGTCGTGGGGCTCGACCTCGGCGCCGACGAACGGTGGCGGCGCTACGAGCACAAGGTCCGGAAGAACGTGAAGAAGGCCCTCCGCCACGGCCTGACGACCACCGTGTCGCCGACGTTCACCGATGTCGCTGGGTTCACCGACGTCTACGTCGGCACCATGGACCGTCGATCTGCCGCAGAGTTCTATCGCTTCGACGAGGCGTTCTTCCGGCAGCTGGCCGCTTCGCTGCCGGAGAGCCACTGGGTCGCGGACACCCGCGACGAGTCCGGCGCCCTGGTCTCCACCGAGCTCGTCCTGGTGGGGGACCGCCACTGCTACTCGTTCCTCGGCGGCACGCGCCGCGAGGCGTTCTCGATGTCCCCCAACGACCTTCTCAAGCACGCCGTCATCGACCACGCGGCGGACGCCGGCCTCTCCGGCTACGTGCTCGGTGGCGGCTACGCCCCCGGTGACGGGATCTTCCGCTACAAGCGGGCCTTCGACCCGACCGGCGTCGTCCCGTTCAACGGCATCCAGGTAGTGGCCGACCAGGACACCTACGACGCGGCCTGCGCAGCGGTCGATGCTCCGGAGGGCAGCTTCTTTCCGCGCTATCGCACGCCCGCCTGAGACGCGCGACGCGACCCCGGCCGGCGCCCGTAGGGTTTCGGCCATGACCCCGACCCCAGCCGTCCGAGACCTCCTGGAGCAGATCCAGGGGCACGGAGCGTGGGCGGTCATCCGGCGCAAGGCGTCACCGACGGCGGGCCTGATCGGCGGCACGCCGCACGAGGTGGCGAGCCTGCTCGACATCCCGCTCGAGAGCGGTGCGCCGGAGCCGGGCCGGAGCGCGGACCGGCTGGTCGCCGTGCCGTTCCGGCAGGTTCACGAGCGCGGCTTCGCCGCCATCGACGACGGCGCCCCGTTGACCGTCGTCGACATCGAGGCCGAGCACGAGGTGTCGGTCGACGACCTGCTCGCGGCGCTGCCCGACGCGCCGATCGAGTTCGCCGACCGCGGTGGGTTCGCCACCAGCGACGAGGACTACGGCACGGTCGTCGAGGCGATCATCCGCGACGAGATCGGCCAGGGCGAAGGCGCCAACCTCGTCATCGGCCGCCACTACCGCGCCGTCGTCGCCGACTGGGACGCCGCGAAGGCGCTGACGGTGCTGCGTCGCCTGATGGAGCGCGAGCGCGGCGCCTACTGGACCTTCTGCTTCTTCACCGGCGAGCGCTTCCTCATCGGCGCCAGCCCGGAGCGCCACGTCTCGGTCCGCAAGGGCGACGTACGGATGAACCCGATCTCCGGGACGTTCCGGGTGGCGGGGCACGGCGACGCGCTCAAGGAGCGGCTGCTCGACTTCCTCTCCGACGAGAAGGAGGTCTTCGAGCTCTTCATGGTGGTCGACGAGGAGCTCAAGATGATGTGCGACATCTGCCACGAGGGTGGCCAGGTGCTCGGGCCGTTCCTCAAGCCGATGACGCACCTGATCCACACGGAGTACCTCCTCGCCGGCCGTTCCGACCGCGACCACCGCGAGATCCTGCGCGACACGATGTACGCCGCGACGGTGACGGGCGCACCCGTCGAGAACGCCTGCCGGCTGATCGCCGACTACGAGCCCGAGGGCCGCGGCTACTACGGTGCCGCGCTCGCCCTCTTCGGCCGCTCGCCCGACGGCACCCCCACGATGGACAGCCCGATCCTGATCCGCACCGCCGACGTCTCGCCCGCGGGCGAGCTCAAGGTGACGGCCGGCGCGACGCTGGTGCGCGACTCCGACGCCGCCTACGAGGTGGCCGAGACGCGGGCCAAGGCCGGTGGCATCCTCAGCGCCTTCGGCCTCGCGCCGGCGGCGACCTCCGACGGCACCGACATCGCCGAGCTGGCGCGCGACGAGGACGTCGTACTGGCCCTCGGCACCCGCAACCAGCGGCTCTCCCGCTTCTGGCTGACCGACCAGGCCGGCGAGCCGGCCGACCCGGGGCTGGCCGGGAAGTCGGTGGTGATCCTCCACGGTGAGGACGACTTCGTGAACATGCTCGTCCACGTGCTCGGGGTCTTCGGGATGACCGCCCGCGTCGTGCGGCACGAGGACTACGCGGCCGGGGCCTTCGAGGGCGCCGACCTGGTGATCGTCGGGCCCGGGCCGGGCGACCCGCGCGAGGGCGACCACCCCAAGATCGCGTCGTTCCGCCGCGCCGTCGACGACCTGCTCGCCTCGCAGCAGCCGTTCCTCGCCGTGTGCCTGGGCCACCAGACGCTCTGCCAGCGCCTCGGCCTCGACCTCGGCTACAAGGACGTGGTCTTCCAGGGCACGCAGTCGCCGGTCCGGCTCGACGGCCGCACCGAGCGCGTGGGCTTCTACAACACGTTCGTCGGCCGGGTCCCCGACGGAGCGGAGCTGCCCGACGGCGTCCGAGTCGAGGCAGACGAGGCCACCGGCGACATCCACGCGATCGTCGGGCCGCACTACCGCGGCATCCAGTTCCACGCCGAGTCGATCCTCACCGAGAACGGCTACGACCTGCTCCACTCGGCGGTGCGCGACCTCCTCGTCTGAGCGCGTCGGCTAAAGTCGAGCAAACGTGTAGACATTAGATCGGCGTGGCAGGCAACGAATCGGGGACGGGCGACGTCACCCTTGTAGCCGGCTCGGGACACGACGGGGGAGCAGTGGGGATCTTCAAGGGAGCGTGGGCAGGCGTGTGCCTGTTCGCGCTGATGGCATGCGGTGCGACCGGGGGCACGGGCACGTCCGCGCCTGACGACACCGCGCCGCAGCGCGTGACGAGCAGTGCCTCGGTGGCGGCCGAGCTCGCGCCGGCGGCGTCACGGGCCGCGCAGCCCAACATCGTCGTGGTGATGCTCGACGACTTCTCGATGGACCTCGTGCAGACGATGCGCTCGGTGCAGCGGATGCGGAAGGCAGGCGCGAGCTATCCGCACTCGTTCGTCACCGACTCCCTGTGCTGCGTGTCGCGGTCGAGCTTCTTCACCGGCCAGTACCCGCACCAGACCGGCGTCCGCACCAACACGTCCAACAAGGGCACGTCGAAGCTCGGCGGCTGGCCCGCCTACGACACCCACGGCAACCCCGAGCGCGCGTTCAACGTGCGGCTCCAGGAGGCCGGCTACCACACCGGGTTCGTCGGCAAGTTCCTCAACGAGTACGAGTGGTCGCCGGGCCGGGCCCTCCCGCCGGTCGTGCCGGGCTGGACGACGTTCAACACCGTCTTCGGCTCCGCCTACGACGGCTGGGACTTCGCCAGCACGTCCCTCGTCGACCAGCGCCTGCGCCTGGTGCAGCACCCCGCACCCCCGGCGAGCGCGAGCAACTCGGTCAAGGACAAGGCGTACGCCGGCGCGGTGATCGGCGACATGGCGATGGACTTCGTCACCGCCAACGAGGCCGCGGGCGCGCCGTACTTCCTCGAGGTGGCGCTCTACGCGCCGCACAACCGCACCAACCCCGAGGGCCACTACGCCGGCGACCCGCTCTTCCCCCCGATGTTCCGCGACCGCACCGGCAAGCGCAGCTGCGGCCGCGTCGCCTGCGGCAAGCTGACCATCGACGACCTGCCCGGCTTCGCCGACCAGCGCTCGGACAACCGCCCGCGCCTGGCCAACGGCAAGCGGGCCCGGGCGTGGAACACCACCCGCACCCTGCCCGCCGCGGCCGCCGTCCGCGACCTCCGCGACCGCGCGCGGATGGCGCAGTCCGCCGACCGGCTGGTGAAGCGGATCCTCTCCTCCGTCGGCCCGAACACCTACGTCGTGCTCACCTCCGACAACGGGTTCCACCTCGGCCAGAACGGCATGGGTCGCGGCAAGGGGACGCCGTACGACACCGACGTCCGCGTCCCGCTGCTCGTCACCGGGCCGGGCGTCGTGCCCGGCACCCGCAAGGAGGTCACCAGCAACATCGACCTCGCCCCGACCTTCGAGGAGCTCGCCGGGCTCGCACCCGCGCCCTACCGCAGCGGCCTCTCGCTCGTCCCGACCCTCGCCGACCCGAAGCTGGTGCGGCAGTCCCACGCCTTCCTCGAGCACACCCAGCAGACGTTGACGGGCAACGACCCCGACGCGGCGTTCAGCGGCTCGGAGCTCGACCGGATCCCGTCCTACACCGCGGTCCGGAGCCGCACGGCGCTGCTCGCCAGGTTCGACCTCGACCCGCGGCCCGGCAAGGTCACGTGGGGCTACGAGTACTACAGCTACAAGAGCGACAGGTTCGAGCGACGCAACACCTTCGCCAACAAGAAGCAGGCCCCGGAGGTCGCGGCGCTGATGGCGAAGCTCACCGCCTTCGACGGCTGCCAGGAGGTCGGCGACCAGCCGGTGACGGAGGCGTGCCGCGTCGTACGGCAGTAGCCCCCACGGGCACTACTGTCGCAGCGTGCAGCCGGACGTGATCGTGGTCGACCACCACGACTCCTACACGTGGAACCTGGTGCACCTGGTGGCCCGGGTGACCGGCGTGCTGCCGAGGGTGGTGCAGCACGACGAGGTCACCGCCGAGGAGGTGCTCGCCCACTCGCACGTCGTCCTGTCGCCAGGCCCCGGCCACCCGTCGTCGCCGACGGACTTCGCGGTGGGCCCGGAGGTGCTGCGGGCCGGCACCCGCCCCGTGCTCGGCGTCTGCCTCGGCATGCAGGGGCTGGTGACGGCGTACGGCGGCACGGTGCGGCGGCTGCCCCCGGCGCACGGCGACGTCGCGACGGTCCGGCACGACGGCGCGGGTGTCTTCTCCGGGCTGCCGCAGGACTTCGCCGCCGTCCGCTACCACTCGCTGGGCGCGGTCTCGCTGCCGTCCTCCCTGGTGGCCACGGCGTGGAGCGAGGACGGAGTCGTGATGGGCGTGCGCCACGTCTCGCTGCCGCTCGAGGGCGTGCAGTTCCACCCCGAGTCCGTCCTGTCGGAGCACGGCGAGGACCTCGTCAGGAACTTTCTCCGATGACCGATCCCGTCACGTTCTTCCGCTCCGTCGCGGAGCGGCACGCTCGCTGCTTCTGGCTCGACGGCGGCGGCGCGCGCGAGTGGTCGGGCCGGCGCTCGATCATCGGCTGGCTCGACGAGGACGACGAGTCCCTGTCGTGGTCGGCCGCCCGCCGCGAGGTCACCCTGCACGCCGGTGGGGTCGCGACCGTCGTCGGTGACGACGTCTTCGCCGTGCTCGAGCACCGCATCGCGGCAGGGGAGCAGTGGTTCGGCTACCTCGGCTACGCCTCCCGGACCGACCTCCCCGCCACCCCCGACCCGACCCTCCCCGACGCCGTGTGGATGCGGCCCCGCGCGGTGCGGGTGTTCGAGCACGGCGTGGGTCCTGCGTCGTCGTCGGTTTCCCCGCTCGAGCGGGGAAACCCACTCCTGGAGGGGGCTGCAAAGGCCTCCCGCAGTCAGGATCCCCCTCCCAGTCCCTACGCCGCCGCCTTCGCGCGCGTCCAGGAGCACCTGCACGCCGGCAACTCCTACGAGGTCAACCTCACCCACCGCCTGTCCCGCCGCTCCGACCTCGATCCGGTGACGGCGTACCTCCGGCTGCGCGAGCTCAACCCGGCGCCGTACAGCGGCTTCCTCCAGCACGACGTCGACCGCGCGCGCGCCTGGTTGCTGTCCAGCTCACCGGAGAGGTACGCCCTCGTCACCGCCGACCGGCACCTGGAGACCAAGCCGATCAAGGGCACCACCCCGCGCGGCACGACCGTCGAGGAGGACGAGCACCACCGCGAGCGGCTCGCGCGCGACCCCAAGACGCGCGCGGAGAACCTGATGATCGTCGACCTGCTCCGCAACGACCTGTCGGTGGTGTGCGAGGTCGGGTCGGTCGAGGTGCCGGTCCTGATGGAGGTCGAGTCCTACGAGTCGGTCCACCAGCTCGTGTCGACGGTCCGCGGGCGGCTGCGCGGCGACATGTCGACGGTCGCCGCGCTGCGCGCGCTCTTCCCGGCCGGCTCGATGACGGGCGCGCCCAAGCTGCGCACCATGGAGATCGTCGAGGAGGTCGAGTCGAGCCCGCGGGGGGCGTACGCCGGCGCGTTCGGCTGGATCAGCGGCGACGGCCCGGCCGACCTCGGCGTCGTGATCCGGTCGCTGATGACCGACGGCAGCGGCACCTGGACCCTCGGCACCGGCGGTGGCATCACGGTGAAGTCCGACGTCGCCGAGGAGTGGGCCGAGTCGGAGTGGAAGGCCGAGCGGCTGCTGCGCGTCTTCGAGGAGCCCGACCAGCCCATGTAACGCCGGGTTACAACGTGTACCCACCCGGATATATCCCAGTGGGTACAAGCACTAACCCGGCGTTACAGCGGCCACGCCGGGCAGCCAGAGCGCGAACCGCGCCCCGCCACCGGGGGCCTCGGTCACCTGGAGCTGGCCGCCGTGGCGGTCGATCACCTGGCGCACGATGGCCAGGCCGAGGCCGGAGCCGGGCATCGCCCGCGACTCCTCGGCCCGGTAGAAGCGCTCGAAGACGTGCGGCCGGTCGGCCTCGGCGACGCCGGTGCCTTGGTCGTCGACCGTGAGGACCCCCTCGGTCAGTCGCACGAAGACGGTGCCCTCCGGCGGGCTCCACTTGGCGGCGTTGTCGAGCAGGTTGGTGACCGCCCGCTCGAGGCTGCTGGAGTCGCCGACGACCCGCCACGGGTCGAGGTCGACGTCGAAGGACACGCCCTGAGCGCGACGGCGTACGCGCGTCACCGCCCGCTCGACGACGTCGGCGAGGTCCACCTCGGCGACCACCCGGGTCGTGGGTTCGTCGCGCGCGAGCTCGACGAGGTCGCCGACGAGGGCGCTGAGCTCCTCGATCTGGCCGCGGACGTCGTCGAGCAGCTCGAGCCGGGCGCCGGCCGGCAGTGCCGTGTTGCCCTCGGCCTGGCGGAGCAGGTCGAGGTTGGTGCGCAGCGACGTGAGCGGCGTACGGAGCTCGTGGCTGGCGTCGGCGACGAGCCGGCGCTGGCGGTCGCGGGAGGCGCCGAGGGCGAGCAGCATCTGGTTGAACGCGGTGGCCAGCCGGGCGACCTCGTCGTCACCCTCCACGCGCAACGGTCGCAGGTCCTCGGTCATCGCGATGTGCTCGACCCTGGAGGTGAGCCGTCGCAGGGGCCGCAACCCGTTGCGGGCCACCAGCCAGCCGACGAGGAGCGCAGCCAGCACGCCGAGCGCGCCGAAGACGAACAGCACCCCGCCGAGCTTCTCCAGCGTCCGGTCGTTGGGGGCCAGCGGCTGGGCGAGGATCAGGGCGGCGCCCTTGTTGGCCTGCACGGTCGCGACCCGGAACCGCTCACCCTCCCTCGTCACCAGGGTGCGCACCGCGGACTCGCGCTGGCCGGTCGCGACCTCGTACTCAGGGCGACCGAGCGAGAAGTCGGGGACGTCGTCGCCGGTGAGGGTGCGGCCCTCCGCGGTGATGAAGATGATGCGCACGTCGGCCGCGCCGAGCATCCAGGCGGGCGCTCCCTTGGCGGTGACCTCGGACAGGGTCGTGTAGGCGGTCGCCCTGTGCGCGCGGTTGAGCAGCGACTGGTCGAGCGAGCTCATCATCTGCTGGCGCATCACGACGAAGGCCGTGAACGCCATGACGGCGATCGAGAGGCCGAGCGCCACCGTGGTGAGCACGGCGACGCGCGACGCGAGCGACCTGCGGTAGTGCCAGCGCCCGTCGGGCCAGGCGGTGGCGGTGCTCATGCGGGGGTGCTCATGATTCCTTCAGCACGTAGCCGACGCCGCGCACCGTCTGGATCAGCCGCGGCTCGCCCTCGGCCTCGGTCTTGCGGCGCAGGTAGCCGACGTAGACCTCCAGCGAGTTGGCGCTGGTGGGGAAGTCGTAGCCCCAGACCTCCTCGAGGATGAACGAGCGGTCGAGCACCCGGCGCGGTCGGCGCAGGAACATCTCCAGCAGGGTGAACTCGGTGCGGGTCAGCTCGATCGGCCGACCACCGCGCGCCACGTCACGGCTCGCGACGTCCATGGTGAGGTCCGAGAAGGTGAGCACCTCGTTCTCCCCGTCGCCGTCGGGCACGACGCGGCGCAGCAGCGCACGCAGCCGGGCCAGCAGCTCCTCCAGCGCGAACGGCTTGGTGAGGTAGTCGTCGGCGCCGGCGTCGAGGCCCTCGACCCGGTCGCCCACTGCGTCGCGCGCGGTCAGGACCAGGATCGGTACGTCGTTGCCGGCTGCCCGCAGCGCGCGGGTCGTCTCGATCCCGTCGAGCCGCGGCATCATCACGTCGACCACCACGACGTCGGGGTGCTGCGCTCCGACCGCCACGAGGCCCTCGGCGCCGTCGGCGGCCAGCACGACCTCGTAGCCGTTGAACTCCAGCGACCGACGCAGGGAGTCGCGCACAGCGCGGTCGTCGTCGACGACCAGCACCCGGGGCCTGGACTCACTCACAGGCCAAGGATGCCACCAGCTCCTGAGGCGATCCTGAACGTCGAGTGCGCGGCTCTGCGGCGACTACCACCGCGAGCGCACTCGACCGCGGTGGGCCGGGCTCAGGTGTAGCGGCCCGCGACGGACCCGGCGCGGGCGCCGTAGCCACCGCCGAACATGCACGCGTGGACGAGCAGCGGGAAGAGCTGGTGGATCCCGAGGCGGTCCTCCCAGCCCTCGGCGAGCGGCTGCGCCTCGTCGTACGCCGCCATCACCCGCGGCAGGTGCGTGAGGCCGAACAGGTGCAGCATCGCCAGGTCGAGCTCGCGGTGGCCGCCGTGGGCCGCGGGGTCGATGACGTGGATGGCGAGGTCCTGGCCCCAGAGGCAGTTGCCGTTCCAGAGGTCGCCGTGGAGCCGGGCGGGCGCCTCGTCGGGGAGCAGGCCGGTCAGCCTGCCGACCACCGCCTCGACGGCGGCCGCGTCGGTCTCCGAGATCGACCCGCGGTCGCGGGCCAGCTTGAGGTAGGGCAGGACGCGGCGCACGGCGTAGAACTCCGGCCACGAGTCGGCGGTCTTGTTGGGCAGCGGCAGCCGCCCGATGAAGCCGTCGTGGTCGAGCCCCCACCCGTCCGCGCCCGCGGCGTGGGTGACGGCCAGCTGCTGGCCGAAGGAGACGGCAGCCTCGACCGGCGTCTTCGAGCTCTGCTCGACCCACTCGACGACGACGCAGTCGCTGGCGGCGGCGAGCACCTCGGGCACCGGGACGCCGCCCTCGACCTCGGCGAGCCACCTCAGCCCAGCGGCCTCCGCCTCGAAGAAGCCCTCCGGTGCGTGGGGCAGCGTCTTCATCAGCGCGGTCTGCCCGCTGGACAGCCGCAGCCGTGTGGCCGTGGCGATGTCGCCGCCCGCCACCGGCGAGGTCGCGACCACGGCCGTGCCGAGGAGCTCCTCGGCACGCCTGGCGACCAGCGGCTGGCGAGCCATCAGGCTCGGCCCCCGCCCGCCCGGTCGCTCGTGCGGCTCTCGATCGCCGCCTGCAGGGCCGCCACGATCCCGTCGCTCGTGCGCTCGACCATCGCCAGCACCTCCTCGAACCCGTCGTCCCCACCGTAGTACGGGTCCGGGACCGCGCCACCCGGGTCCACCGGATCGAAGTCGCGGAACATGCCGATGCGGTCGCTGCGTCCGCCGACGTCGGCCAGGTTGGCCTCGTCCATCACGAGCACGAGGTCGTACGCCTCGGGCCAGGTCGCGTCGTACTGCCGGGCGCGGTGCCGGCTCGCGTCGTAGCCGGCGGTGGTCAGGGTGGCCGCTGCGCGCGGATCCATGGGGTTGCCGACGTGCCAGCCGCCTGTGCCGGACGAGGCCACCTCGACGCGGTCGGCGAGGCCGGCGTCGTCGAGCCGGCTCGCCAGCACGACGTGGGCCATCGGCGAGCGGCAGATGTTGCCGAGGCAGACGACGGCGATCCGGTAGGGACCCTCGGCACGCTGCGGGGGGACGGCCGGCATCAGCCGCGGAACGGGATCGCGACGCGGACGCCCCAGCCGACGATCGTGATGATGATCGAGCCGAGGAGCGCGTTCCAGAAGCCGTCGACGTGGAAGCCGAGGTCGAAGATGTCGGCCAGCCAGGCGGTGAAGAGCAGCATCGCCGCGTTGATCACCAGCAGCAGGAAGCCCAGGGTCAGGATGATGAACGGCAGCGACAGCAGCTTGACCACGGGCTCGACGAAGGTCGACACCAGGCCGAGGATGAGCGCCACGGCCAGCACGTCGAGCCACTTGTCCTGGAACTCCGCACTGCCGCTCGTCGCGCCCTCGAACCAGATGCCGTCCAGCAGCCAGGCCGCGACGGCAAGGCCCGCTGCGTAGGTGAGCAGCCACATCAGGAACCTCATGTCACGACCCTAGCGACCAACGGAGTGCGGGGGGCGACGACTACCCTCCCCGGATGGTGACGATCGGCGGCACGGGCGTCATGGTGCTCGGCGCCCTCGCGGCGGCCGTCGTCGCCGCGCTCCTCGCGACGGCGCTGCGCCACCGGCTCGGCACCGCGTCCGCGGTCTCGGTCGCCGGCCTGTTCTGGTCGCTCGTCGCGATCGCGCTCGTGACCCTCGTGCCGACGCGCCCCGACGTCGGCATCGTGCCGGCCCAGAGCCGCAGCGAAGCGTGCTCGTGGGACTACGGCGGCCCGTCGGGCGCGGCTTTCGAGGTCCTCGGGTTCGACCAGCGGACGCTCAACGTGCTGCTCTTCGTGCCGGCCGGGATCTTCCTCGTGCTGGCCGTCGGACGCTGGTGGTCGGGCGTCGTGCTCGCCCCCGTCGGCCTCGTCGCCCTGGCGGCGTACAGCCTCGCGATCGAGCTCACCCAGCTGCAGCTCGCCCGCCTCGACCGTGCGTGCGACGTCACCGACGTGGTCGACAACGTCCTCGGCGCGGGCATCGGTTTCGCGATCGGCCTGCTCCTGCTCCCGGTCGTCCGGCCGTGGCGGAGCCGGCAGCGACCGGAGCAGCCCGTCGCTCACTAGGGTGCGGGTCATGCCCTCCACCCCTGCGTCCCCGCAGCCCCGGCCCAACGTGCTCGCCATCCCTGCGTACGTCGCCGGCAAGCCGCCCGTCGCCCGACCCGGGCTGACGTCCTACAAGCTCTCCTCCAACGAGAACCCCTACCCGCCGCTGCCGGGCGTGCTCGACGCCGCGCGCGAGGCGGCGGCGGAGATGAACCGCTACCCCGACATGGGCAGCGCCGCGCTCTACGCCGCCCTGGCCGACACGATGGGCGTGCCGGCGGAGGACGTCGCCGCCGCGACCGGCTCGGTCGCGCTGATCTACCAGCTCGTGAACGCCTTCTGCGAGCCCGGCGACGAGGTCGTCTACGCCTGGCGCTCCTTCGAGGCCTACCCGATCGCGGTCACCGCCGGCGGGGCGCGCAGCGTGCAGGTCCCGGTCACGGCCGACGGCCGCCACGACCTCGACGCGATGGCTGCTGCGGTCACCGACCGCACCAAGGTCGTCATCGTCTGCACGCCCAACAACCCGACCGGCCCGGCCGTGACGCAGTCCGAGCTCGACGCGTTCATCGCGAAGGTGCCCTCGCACGTGGTGGTCGTGGTCGACGAGGCCTACCTCGAGTTCGTGCGGATGGACGACGCCATCGACGGCATCGCCACCTACCGTCGCCACGGCAACGTCGTGCTGACGCGTACCTTCTCCAAGGCCTACGGCCTCGCCGGCTTCCGGGTCGGGTACGCCGTCGCTCCCGCGCCGCTCGCGGCCGCCCTCCGTGCCGTCTCGCTGCCGTTCGGCGTCAGCCACGTCGCCCAGGCCGCGGCGATCGCCTCCCTCGAGGCGCAGGCCGAGCTGTTCGTCCGGGTCGAGGACCTCGTCGCGCGCCGCGCCGACCTGGTCGCCCGGCTGCGTGAGGTCGGCTGGGACCTGCCCGACGCGCAGGGCAACTTCGTGTGGTTCCCGCTCGGTGACCGCGCCCTCGACTTCGCCGCCGCCTGCGGCGAGGTGGGGATCTCGGTCCGCCCGTTCGCCGGCGACGGTGTCCGCGTGAGCGTCGGCGAGGCCGAGGCCTTCGACCGCGTCGTCGAGGTGGCCGCCCGCTTCGCCCCCTGATCGCCCCTCCTGCAGCGATCCCCGGCTGACCGGGGATCGCTGAACGTGTCAGGCCGTGCACGCCCCGACAGGTTCAGGGAGAGCCTGACAACCCTCCGGGTGCGAGACGCCGAGCGGCGGCCCGCTGGGCCGCAGGTTGGGCCCGGTGACAGCGACCTTCCGCCGGGGTAGTCCACTGGGAAATGGTCGTGGACCAGCCCGTACGACGACCGTTCGCCACTGGACTACCCCGAGAGGCGGGCGACCAGGCACGGACCGCCTTCGTAGATCCCGCCGTCGATGTCGAGCGCGAGGCCGTCGGCGTAGAGCCGCGGCTCGGAGTAGGAGTCGACGGGGACGCCGAAGAGGTCGCCGATGATGCTGTGGCCGTGGACGACGCGCTGGCCGCCGAGCGCGTCGAGGATCGTCCGCGCGGCCGCGGGACCGGACGGTCCGGCGTACTCGTGGCGCCGGCCGAGGCCGAACAGCACGTCGAACCACGCCACCGGGTCGTCCCCGGCGAGGACCTCGCGCACGGTCCGGTTGACGTCGTCGACGGTGTCGCCCCACTCGAGGTAGGCCAGCGTGTCGGAGTGCATGAGGAGGTGGTCGCCGTCGAGGCCGACCGCCGGGAGCCCGGCCAGCCAGGCGAAGAGCTCGGCGTCGATGCCGTCCTGGTCGGAGGCCAGCCCGCCGTTGCGGGCCCAGATCGACTCGAAGGTCCGCACGACCCCGCGGTGGACCACCTCGGTGCCGCCGAACAGCCGGGTGCCCAGGGCGATGACCTCGTGGTTGCCGAGCAGCGGGTGCACCGATCCGCCGGCGGCCGCGGCCTCGTCGACGAGCCGGCGTACGAGCGCGATCACGCCGAGCCCGTCCGGACCCCGGTCGAGGAGGTCGCCGAGGACCCACAACCTCGCGCTGCCGCCGCACCAGTGGGACTCCTCGTCGAGGAGGCCGGCCTGCTGCAGCGCGGCGGTCAGCTCGGGCAGGTGGCCGTGGGAGTCGCTGTGGCGAAGGTCGCACTCACACCCAAGAAGGTATGTCCTCGGCCGCGCGCGGGTATGGTTGAAGTGTGAACGACACGGCCACGTACACGACCAAGGGCAAGCCCTTCGAGCGCGACATGTCCTACCTCCCCGACCGCGTGCTGGCGGGGGAGCGGTCGGCTGACCCGCTCGACGACCAGTTCCCGAGCGGGTCCAAGGACAGCCCGCGGGACGTGCCCGTGTGGGAGGTCGAGCCCGGCCGCTACCGGCTGATCGCGGCACGTGCCTGCCCGTGGGCGCACCGCTCGATCATCGTCCGCACGCTGCTCGGCCTCGAGGACGTCATCTCCTGGGGCGCACCCGGCCCGACGCACGACGCCCGCAGCTGGACCTTCGACCTCGACGAGGGCGGCCGTGACCCGGTGCTCGGCATCGAGCGCCTGCAGGAGGCCTACTTCGCCCGCCAGCCCGACTACCCGCGCGGCATCACGGTGCCGGCGCTCGTCGAGGTCTCGTCGGGCCAGGTCGTGACCAACGACTTCCCGCAGATCACCCACGACCTCTCCTTCGAGTGGCGCGAGCACCAGCGTCCCGACGCCCCCGACCTGTGGCCCGCCGACCTCCGCGAGGAGATGGAGTCGGTGATGAAGCGCGTCTTCACCGAGGTCAACAACGGCGTCTACCGCTGCGGCTTCGCCGGGTCGCAGGAGGCCTACGAGGACGCGTACGACCGTCTGTTCACGACGCTCGACTGGCTCGAGGACCGGCTCGCCGACCGGCGCTACCTGATGGGCGACGCGATCACGGAAGCCGACGTCCGGCTCTTCACCACGCTGGTGCGCTTCGACGCGGTCTACCACGGGCACTTCAAGTGCAACCGCAACAAGCTCACCGAGATGCCGAACCTCTGGGGCTACGCCCGCGACCTCTTCCAGACGCCGGGCTTCGCCGACGAGGTCGACTTCGACCAGATCAAGAAGCACTACTACGTCGTCCACACCGACATCAACCCCACGCAGATCGTCCCCGTCGGTCCCGACGAGTCGGGCTGGCGCACCCCGCACGGTCGCGGCTGACGCCAGCGACGTACGACACCGAGCCGGCGCCGACGGGTCCCCAACGGGTCCGGTCGGCGCCGGTTCTCGTCGTCCCCGCCAGTCCCGTTGTGGGTACGTGGTCTGGTCCGGACGGCCCCTATCCGGGCCGCTTTACCAACGTTGGGTCAAGCCACTCCGCAGGAAGTCCGGTGCCTCCTCGCGGTGGATTCCCGTCGTGTTCCGCTGACGCCAGTCTTCTGCCCTGAACACACACGCCGTGCCACTTGGGGCCGCACGGCGATCACGGTCGGCAGCGCTGGGGGGCGTCGGTCACCGAAGGGCATCAGTGGGGACTACTCGCGCCAGGGGGCGGGCAATGCAACGCGTACGAACGATGACGACACTGTGGGGACGAAGGGCCAGAGGGGCCCATGTTGCTGGACGGCACGGAGGCCCGGGGCGACTGAGGGGCGCGATCGCGCTCCTCCTGCTCGTCCCGACCGTCGCGGTGCAGGCCGCGACCACGACGTCCGCGGGGGCCGCGGTCGTGGCTGGGTTCGAGGTCGACGGCAACACTCCGGACGAGGCGGTCGCCGGCGTCGACTGGGGCACCCCGGTCGGCACCTTCGTGACCGACCCGACGGGCAACGCCGACACCAGCAACTTCGGCCAGGGAGCCAAGGAGTTCGCCAACCCGAGCACCTGGCAGCAGCAGGCGGGCGTCGCCCCCAACCAGGACGACATCTCGGGCATCTACTTCCACAGCGACAGCGTCGGTGACGACGTGTGGGGCTTTGTGGGCGTGCGGCGTCTCACCACCACGGGGGTGACCAACTTCGACGTGGAGTTCAACGCCCAGCCCAATGCCGGCAACACGTACCGCCCGACGCGCTCGGTGGGTGACGTGATGGTGCGCTTCGAGCAGGACGGCAACAACACGTTCACGCTGACCGAGGGGTACTTCTGGCGCCGCACCACCGACGCCGCGTGGAACGCTGCCTGTGTCAGCGTCTCCGGCTACGCGCCCGCAGCCGGGTGGTGCAAGGTGCCCATCGGATCCATCCCCTTCACCGGTGCCACGGGAGAGTCCGGGCACTTCGCGGAAGGTGCCTTCAACTTCAGCAGCCTCCTCGACGTCGGCGGCATCGGCGACGCCACCTGCCTCGGCGGCAACTTCGGCACGATGAACATCCGCACCTTCACCGGCAACGCCGACGAGTCGGCGCTGAAGGACTACGTCGACGCGGTCACCATCGACATCGACGACAGCTGTGGTGAGCTGGAGATCTCGAAGGTCGACCAGTTCGGAGCCGCGGTCCCCGGTGCGACATTCGCAATCTCGCCCAACCCGATCCCCGGCCAGTCCGCCAGCCCGCTCGTGGTCCAGGACGGAGCCACCCCGGGCATCGACACGGCGGCCGACGGCGTCATCACCGTCGACCCGGCCACGCCGGGCACCTACCAGGTCGTCGAGACGGCCGCGCCGAGCGGCTACGAGCTCGTGCAGCCCGAGTCGGCTCGCACCTGGACGCTCGTCGTCACCGACGAGGCCACGACGTGGCAGACCGGCAACCCGGGCACCGGTGCGGTGCAGACCGGCCCGTTCGTGGTGAAGAACCGGAAGTACTTCAAGCCGCTCGCGGTGGCCAACCAGGCGTCCGGCTCCTACGGCGTCGCCTACGACTGGCGGGTCCACAAGACCGTCGTCGGGGACGCGAAGAAGACGATCGAGGAGGGCGCGACCACCACGTTCCAGTACCGCGTGGAGCTCGAGGCCCTGCCCGAGGGGCCGCCCACGGGCAAGGAGGTGCACGGCTCGGTGACGGTGACCAACCCCAACCCGGCCGCCACGCACCCGAGCATGCGCGCCACGATCGGCATCACCGGCGACCTCGCGTGCCACTTCCTGCCGAGCAACGCCGGCGTCGACGTCGACCCGGGCACCACGGGGATCCAGGTGGACGTCGCCGCCGGCGCCACGTCGTACGACTACGCGTGCGACCCCGGCGCGGGTGCGCTCGTCGGTGGTACGACGACCGCGACGGTCAGCTGGGACCAGTCGACGTACCCGCAGAAGGACGTCCACCCCGGCAGCGTCTCGGCAGGGGCGACGTACGCCATCACGGTGCAGCCGAAGATCGACGAGCACGCCACGGTGACGGACTCGTTCGACGGTGGCGCCCCGGTCCCGATCGGTCTGCCGACCTACGCCTGGACCGACGTCTGGAACGCAACCGACCACCGCGTGGTCGTGGCCAGCTACTCCAGCCCCGCGGTGGGTGGGACTGCCGGCGCGTGCCGCAGCTACGACAACGTCGCGCGGGTCGACGAGAGCGACACCGACGACTTCGACACCTCCGGCTCGACGGTCGAGGTCTGCGTGGAGCTCGACGACCTGGTGGTGACCAAGACCGCGAAGCCGGCGTTCGCGCGGGACTACGACTGGACGATCGAGAAGTCGGTCAAGGGCTCCTCGTCGCAGACGGTCGACGAGGGCACGCCCGCGTCGTTCGGGTACGACGTCGTGGTGACCCCGTCGATCAGTGGCGACGGCCAGTTCGTGGTGACCGGCGTGATCTCGGTCCAGAACCCCAACCAGACGACGTTCTCCGGGGTGCAGCTGACCGACTCGCTGCCCGGTGGCCAGTGCACGATCGACAAGCCCGCGGGGCCGCTGTCGGTCCCGAAGGGGACGACGACGTTCGACTACTCCTGCGTGCTCACCGGCGCGACGGCGAGCACGACGGGCACCAACACCGCGACGGCGTCGTGGGACAAGTCCGCCTACCTCGGGACCAGCGGGTCGGCGTCCGGCCTGGCCGGGTTCGACTTCGCCGACGCGAAGCCGACGGTGACCGACGCGACCGCGACGGTGACCGACACCCAGGTCGACCTCGACGGGACCTCGCCGGACGGCGTGGTGGTGAAGGCGGTCGACGGGCCGAGGACCTTCACCTACACGAAGGCCTTCGACGGCGTGCCGGGTGAGTGCACGACGTACGACAACACCGCGAAGGTGGTCGCGGTTGACTCGGAGGAGTCGGACAGCGACACCGAGACGGTGAAGGTCTGCGTCGACCTCGACGACCTGGTGGTGACCAAGACCGCGAAGCCGGCGTTCGAGCGGGACTACGACTGGACGATCGACAAGTCGGTGAAGGGCGCCTCGTCGCAGACGGTGCCGCAGGGCACGCCTGCCTCGTTCGCCTACGACGTGGTCGTGACCCCGTCCGCCGCGAAGGACACGGCGTTCGTCGTCTCCGGCGTGATCTCGGTGCACAACCCCAACCGGACGACGATCTCCGGGGTGCAGCTGACCGACTCGCTGCCCGGTGGCCAGTGCACGATCGACAAGCCCGCGGGGCCGGTGTCGGTCCCGAAGGGGACGTCGACGTTCGACTACTCGTGCGTGCTGCCCGGCGCGACGCCGACCACGACCGGCACCAACACCGCGACGGCGTCGTGGGACAAGACCGCCTACCACGGCACGAGCGGCTCGGCCTCGGGCACGGCAGGCGTCGACTTCGCTCAGGCGACGGTGGTCGTCACCGATGCGTCGGCGACCGTGACCGACACGCAGGTCCAGCTGGGCGACGTGCCCGGTGGGGCGGTCGTCCAGGCGACCGACGGACCGAGGACCTTCACCTACACGAAGGCGTTCGACGGCGTCCCGGGCCAGTGCACGACGTACGACAACACCGCCAAGGTCGTGGCGACGGACTCGAAGGAGTCCGACTCCGACGACGCGACGGTCGAGGTGTGCGTGCAGCAGCCGCTGCGGCTGGTGCCCACGGCCAGGGCCGACCTCGCCGTCGACCATTCCTGGTCGATCACCAAGGTCGCCGACGCCACCCAGCGCACGGCCGACGCCAACGGCAACGCGACCTTCACCTACACGGTGACGGCCCGGGCCGGCGCGAGGACCGAGTCCGGGTGGCGGCTGCAGGGCGAGGTGGCGATCACCAACCCCAACCAGTACGCCGCGGGTGACGTCGTCGCCGACGTCACGGCCTCGACGGATCTGGGTGGCGGCGCGGTGTGCACCGTGACGGGCGGCTCGGACGTCACGATCGCCGAGGACAGCTCGGCGACCCTGCCGGTGGCCTGCACGTTCGCCACCGAGCCGGCCGCGTCGGGCACGCTCACGGTCACCGCGACGTGGGACCCGCCGGGTGCGGCGACCTCGGCGTCGGTGACCGCCACGACGCAGCCCGTCACCTTCGGCGTCCGCTCGGAGACCAACAGGACGGTCCAGGTCGTCGACGACAAGACGGTCGCCGGGCAGCGGGTCGTCCTCGACCCGGCGCTGACCTGGGCGGCCGGACTGGTGACGAGCTACACCTACTCGCTCACCCTGGCCGGTGGCGCCCCCGGTGCCTGCCGCAGCTGGACCAACACGGCGACGGTCGACCAGCCCGTGGGCACGGACCCGACGTCGAGCGCTGCCGTCCTGGTCTGCACCCCGGCCACCCCGCCGCCGCCCGTCATGGTCCCGCCCGTCGTGCCGCCGGTGGTCCCGCCCGAGGTCCTGCCCGAGCAGGCGTTCGGGAAGGCCGTCGGCTCGGTGCGGGCCAGCTGCCAGGGCACGGTGCGGGCCAGGCTCGCCAACCGCACCGGCGAGAAGGTCGTCTACACGCTCCGCGTGGGCAAGAAGGTCCACCGGATCGGCGTGACGTCCCAGACCGCCAGGAAGTTCGTCACCCACGGACGTCCTCACGCGCTGGTCACGTTGAAGGTCGGCTCCACCCGGCTCGACAAGCTCCGCATCCCGGCGTTGTGCGTGGCCCCCGAGGTCCTGCCCGACACCGGCCTGCGGGCCACGAGCCGGTGATGGCCGCCTTCATCACCGGGTAGCAGCTGCTGCCCGCGCCTCCAGCCCCCATGGAGGCGGGCCGGCGTCGACAGGTCACCCACGGGCCCGTCGACGCCGGCCCATCTGCGTGCGCGCAGGTCGTCGTACGACCGGGCCGAGCGGCCCCGCCCAGATTGGTGCTGGCAGGCTCCGGCCGATACGTTGAGCCCCATCCTGTGGTCGGGGTCACACACGCCGGCGACCACGTGTGCAAGCGTCGGCGTCCGGCGATCCCGTGACTGCCGCTGCCTGATTGTGAGGAGAGTGCGTTGACCGATCCTGTGAGCTTCGGCCCCGACCTTGCGGACGTCTTCGGGCCGTCCCAGTCCGACGGTGGACCCGACCTCGTCCAGCTGCTGACGCCCGAGGGCGAGCGCGTCCACCACCCCGAGTTCGACCACGACTTCTCCGCCGAGGAGCTCCGCGGGCTCTACCGCGACATGGTCCTCACCCGGCGCATCGACGTCGAGGCCACGGCCCTCCAGCGCCACGGCGAGCTCGGCATCTGGGCGCAGCTGCTCGGCCAGGAGGCCGCGCAGATCGGCGCCGGCCGCGCCCTGCGTCCCCAGGACTACGTCTTCCCGACCTACCGCGAGCACGGCGTCGCCTACTGCAAGGGCGTCGACCCGCTGCGTCTGCTCGGCCTGTTCCGCGGGGTCGACCAGGGCGGCTGGGACCCCAACGAGAACAACTTCGGCCTCTACACGATCGTCATCGGCGCGCAGACCCTGCACGCCACGGGCTACGCGATGGGCATGCAGCGCGACGGCGTCGTCGGCACCGGCGACCCCGAGCGTGACTCGGCCGTGATCGCCCACTTCGGCGACGGTGCGTCGTCCCAGGGTGACGTCAACGAGGCGTTCATCTTCGCCGCGTCCTACAACGCCCCGGTCGTGTTCTTCTGCCAGAACAACCAGTGGGCCATCTCGGAGCCGATCGAGCGCCAGACCCGGATCCCGCTCTACCAGCGCGCGCTGGGCTTCGGCTTCCCGGGGATCCGCGTCGACGGCAACGACGTGCTGGCGACGTACGCCGTCACGAAGGCCGCGCTGCAGCGGGCGCGCGAGGGCAACGGCCCGTCGTTCGTCGAGGCCTACACCTACCGGATGGGCGCGCACACCACGACCGACGACCCGACGCGCTACCGCCTCAACGACGAGCTCGAGCACTGGAAGCTCAAGGACCCGATCGAGCGGCTCAAGGTCTACCTGCGCCGCAACGGCCTGGTCGACCAGCAGTTCTTCGACGACCTCGACGCCGAGGCCAAGGAGCTGGGACACCACCTCCGCGAGGGCTGCAAGGCGCTGCCCGACCCCAAGCCGCTCGACCAGTTCGGCTACGTCTTCAGCGAGATGACCGACGAGATCGCCGCCCAGCGCGACGGCTTCGCCGCCTACCTCGAGTCGTTCGAAGGAGCCCACTGAGATGAGCACTCCCCAGAAGATCACCCTCGCCAAGGGCCTCAACATGGGCCTGCGCAAGGCCATGGAGGACGACGACAAGGTCCTGCTCATGGGTGAGGACGTCGGCAAGCTCGGCGGCGTCTTCCGCATCACCGACGGCCTGCAGAAGGACTTCGGCGAGGACCGCGTCATCGACAGCCCGCTCGCGGAGTCCGGCATCGTCGGCACCGCGGTCGGCATGGCGCTCCGCGGCTACCGCCCGGTCGTGGAGATCCAGTTCGACGGCTTCGTCTACCCCGCCTACGACCAGATCGTGTGCCAGGTCGCGAAGTACACCTACCGCTCGCAGGGCAAGGTGAAGATGCCGATCGTCATCCGCATCCCCTTCGGCGGCGGCATCGGCGCGGTCGAGCACCACTCGGAGAGCCCGGAGGCGCAGTTCGCGCACACCCCCGGCCTCAAGGTGGTGGCCTGCTCCAACCCGGTCGACGGCTACTGGATGATCCAGCAGGCGATCGCCCACGACGACCCGGTCATCTTCCTCGAGCCGAAGCGGCAGTACCACGCCGACAAGGCCGAGCTCGACGAGTCGGCGACGCCCGAGCCGCTCTTCACCTCACGCGTGGTCCGACCGGGCTCCGACGCGACGGTGCTGGCCTACGGCCCGACCGTGAAGACCGCGCTCAAGTGCGCCGAGGCCGCCGAGTCCGAGGGCCGCAGCCTCGAGGTCATCGACCTGCGCACCCTCTCGCCGCTCGACATGGCGCCGGTCTACGAGTCCGTACGTCGTACCGGTCGCTGCGTGGTCACCCACGAGGCACACGTCAACCTCGGCATGGGCGCGGAGCTCGCGGCCCGGGTCACCGAGGAGTGCTTCTACTCCCTCGAGGCCCCGGTCCTGCGCGTCGGCGCCTTCGACACGCCCTACCCGCCGTCGCGCATCGAGGAGGAGTACCTCCCCGACCTCGACCGCGTGCTCGACGCCGTCGACCGCTCGTTCTCGTACTGATGGGCTCGCTCCGCTTCGCCGTGTCCGCGTCGCCCCAGGACGGCGCCTTCGTCGTCGTTGCCGCGACCTCCCCCGCTCCGCTCCTCCGGTCGCAGCCCTCCTCCTGCAGGCGCCGTCGCGACGCGGACGTCTCCCCGGGGTTCGGCCCCTCCCGAAAGGTTTGTGATGTCTGAGTTCCTCCTCCCCGATGTCGGCGAGGGCCTGACCGAGGCCGAGATCGTCGCGTGGAAGGTCAAGGTCGGCGACACGATCGAGATCAACGACGTCATCGTCGAGATCGAGACCGCCAAGTCGCTCGTCGAGCTGCCCTCGCCCTACGAGGGCACCGTCCTGGCGCTGCTCGTCGCCGAGGGCGAGACCGTGCCGGTCGGCACCCCGATCATCTCGATCGGCGCCGAGGGTGAGGCCGCCCCGGTGGCCCCCACCTCGACCCCGGCCGAGCAGACCGAGTCCGACCCCTATCTCGGCATGGCCGAGAAGGCGGGGGCGGCCCAGGTCGACCCGGCCGACATCGACCTGTCCAACCCGGCCGCGTCCGGTTCCATGGAGGGCGCGTCCCTCGTCGGCCGGATCAAGGCCGAGCGTGGCCCGATGCGCCGCGCCCGTCGCGGCTCGGCGTCCCCGAGCACCGACGCCGGCGCCCAGACCCAGCTGCAGGTGCAGGGCGCGTTCTCGCCCGGCGGTGCCCAGTCGCAGGACGTGCTGCCGGCCGACGAGCCGCCGGTGCCGGCCGTCGACCAGCGGCCCGGGCCCGCGGCCGCGCCCGCCGAGGCCCTCGTGCCGTCGGCCGCACAGGCCGAGCCCAGCGACGTACGTGCGTTGGCGAAGCCGCCGGTGCGCAAGCTCGCCAAGGACCTGGGTGTCGACCTGAGCGTCCTCACCGGCTCCGGCCCGTCGGGCTCGATCACCCGCGACGACGTCCAGGCCGCTGCCAACGGCTCGGGTTCCGCCGCGGCGTCATCCGTTGCCGCTGCTGCTGGTGCGACTCCGTACGACGCACCGCGCGAGCGCGAGACCCGCGAGCCCATCAAGGGCGTGCGCAAGATGATGGCGACGGCGATGAGCCAGTCGGCGTTCACCAGCCCGCACGTCACCGAGTGGATCACCGTCGACGTCACCGCCGCGATGCAGCTCGTCGCGCGGCTGAAGAAGCGTCCCGAGTTCCGCGACATCCGGGTCAGCCCGCTGCTCGTCCTCGCCCGCGCCGTCATCCTCGCGATGAAGCGCACCCCGGAGATCAACTCCTACTGGGACGAGGCCGCGCAGGAGGTCGTCTACAAGCACTACGTCAACCTCGGCATCGCGGCCGCCACGCCGCGCGGCCTGGTGGTGCCCAACGTCAAGGACGCCGACGCCCTCTCGATGACCGAGCTGGCCCAGGCGCTCGCCGCGCTCACCGCCACCGCTCGCGACGGCAAGACGCAGCCGGCCGAGATGTCGGGCGGCACCTTCACGATCACCAACGTGGGCGTCTTCGGCGTCGACGCCGGTACGCCGATCATCAACCCGGGCGAGTCCGCGATCCTCTGCTTCGGCGCGATCAACAAGCGGCCGTGGGTCGACGAGGAGACCGGCGAGATCGTGGTCCGCGACGTCACCACGCTGGCGCTGTCCTTCGACCACCGCCACGTCGACGGCGAGAAGGGCTCGCGCTTCCTGGCCGACGTCGCCGGGATGCTGCAGGACCCGGGCACGGCCCTGCTCTTCTGACAGGTCGAGTGGGCGCAACCTGACGCCGCTCACCGGTCGAGTCGGCGCATCCTGACCAGGATGCGCCCACTCGACTGCTTGTCGAGCCCAGATGCGCCGCCTCGACGTCAGCGGGCGTGCCAGGCCGCCAGCACCTCGGCCTCCCGCTCGGGCGTCAGCGCGGTGACCGGGGAGTCGAGGCATCCCGGGGCCGTGTCGGCCAGCGGGCGGAGCCGCAGCCCGGCGGCGACGGCCGGGCCCGGGTCGTGCGCCAGCATGCCGTCGTACTCCGGGCGTGGGAGCCACAGCGGGAGCGAGTCCTCACCGGCCCAGGGCGCGACCCCCTGGCCCTCGAGGAAGGCGCTGTCGACCCAGGTGAGCCGCGGCTCGGCGTTGCCGACGCCGGCCGCCACCTGCTTCAGCAGGTCGCCGAGCGGCACGGGCTCGCCCACGGCGTCATAAGTCCCGGTCGTCCGCTCCTCGGCCAGCACGAGCAGCCACGCGGCGAGGTCGCGCACGTCGATCACCTGCACGACGTCCTCGGGCCGCCCCGGCGCCAGCACCTCGCCGCCACGGGCCAGTCGCTGCGGCCAGTGGGCGAAGCGCCCGGTCGGGTCGCCGGGCCCGACGATGAGGCCGGGCCGGGCGACCACCGACGACGTCGCGCCCGACTGCACGGCCTGCTCGCACGCCACCTTCATCCCGCCGTAGGCCTCCGGGTCCACCGCGAGGTCCACGTCGGTGGTGATCGGGTCGAGCAGGGGCTCCATCGCGGGGGACGAGTTGTCGGCGTAGACGCTGATGGTGGACACGAAGACCCAGTGGGCGTACGACGTCGCGGCGACGGCGCTGCTCGCCTGCGACGGCAGCCGCGTCACGTCGACGACGGCGTCCCAACCCCCGTCGGCCACCGCAGTCGGCGGCGGGTCGGCGCGGTCCCACGGCAGGTGGGTGGCGCCCTCGGGCACGGGTCCGGACGCGCCGCGGCAGGCGCAGGTGACGTCCCAGCCGCGCGCCACCGCCTGCAGCGCGACCTCGCGGGACAGGAACCGGGTGCCGCCGAGCACGAGGAACTTCATGCGCAGCACTCCACCGCCTCGCCCCACCCCGTGCAAGGGCGGTTCGCTGTGGGCGCAACGAGTCCGCTGCTTTTGTCACGACGGCCCGGGGGCTGCGACACTGGACCCTCCGTAGGGGTGAGAAGAGGAGTGTGCGGATGGCTCAGGACGCCGCCACGGCTGCCTCCGGCGAGCCGCCCACCACTGCGGCCCTGCTGGCACGCGCCGAGCAGGTGGCCGACCAGCTGGTCAGGGAGGCACGCGAGGAGGCCGAGCGCCTCACGAGCGACCTCGCCACCCTCCGCGAGCAGGCCCGCCTGCTCAAGGTGGAGACCGAGCGCGACCGCGCCGAGGCCGGCCGCGCCCGCAGGCAGGCCGAGGAGGTGCTCGCCGGTGCCTCCCAGGAGGCCGCCACGATCGTCGTGGACGCCAACGAGCAGGCCGCGCTCCTGATGAGGTCGGCCGAGGGTGCCCGGGACCAGCAGGTCGAGGCCGCCAGGACCGAGAGCGACAAGCTCCGCGCCCAGGCGCAGGACGACGCCGCCTCCCTGCGCGCCGAGGCGCAGGAGCTGCGCGACACCGCGGCCGGCGAGAAGACCGCGCTGCTCGAGGGCGCACGCGCCGAGGCGGAGGCCACCCTGGCCGGCGCCCAGGAGAGTGCCGCCCAGCTCGTCGAGGAGGCCCGCACCGCCGGGCAGCAGCACCTGGACTCAGCGACCGTCGAGGCCGAGTCGCTGCGGGCCAGCGCGTCGACCGAGTCCGCCCGGATGCGCGACGAGGCGTCGCTCCACGTCGAGGAGCTGCGCCGTACGACCGGCGCGGAGGTCGACCAGATGCGCCGGGCCGCTGAGGAGATGCTGGCCGCCGCACGCAGCGAGAGCGACGAGAAGCTGCGCCACGCGGCCGAGCAGACCGCCTGGGCCACCCAGACGGTGGAGTCGGTGCTCGCCGGTGCGGCCACCGAGGCCGAGTCGATCCGCAAGGCCGCCCACGCCGACGCCGGCGACCACGCGCGGCTGGCCCGCCAGCGGGCCCATGGCGTCATCGCGGCCGTCAACGGTCGGATGGCGCTCGAGCTCGCCGAGGCCAAGCAGCGGGCCGACGAGATCACCCAGGACGCCGCCACCGTCGCGGCCGAGCGGAAGGCCGAGGCCAGGGCCGCCCTCGAGCGGGCCGAGGCCGACGCCGCGCGGATCGTCGCCGAGGCGACCGACGAGTCCGAGCGGGCGGTCGAGCGGCTCGAACGCCGCCGGACAGAGGCCGAGACCGGAGCAGCCAGCCTGCGCGCACTCGTCGCCGAGGAGGTCACCCGCAGCCGCGCCGACGCCGCCGAGGACCGTCGTCGTGCGCGTGAGGAGTCGGTCGCATTGGTCGCCGAGGGCCGTGCCGAGGCCGACCAGCTCCGCGACAGCGCCCGCCGAGCGCTCGAGCGGGCCCGCGCCGAGATCGCGCAGCTCAAGGAGCAGCGCGACACCATCGCGGCCGAGCTCGGCCAGCTCTCCGGCGTCATCGCGGCGCTCTCCGTGCCCGAGCGCGCGCAGGCCTCGGGCGACCCCACGGCCACCGCCGACCCGCCCTCCGGCGACCCCCACGCCCCGCCACCCCCCACACCCCCGTCAAGCCAGGAGACCCCCGATGCCTGAAGAGATGTTCACGACCGTTCGCCGCGGCTACGACCCGGCCGAGGTCGAGCGTGCCGTGGGCCAGGCCCAGGCGGAGGTCGCCGACCTGCGTCGCCGGCTCGAGGCCGCCGAGGCGGCTGCCGAGTCGGCGAAGGGCGAGGCCTCCGCCTCCCGCGAGGCGCTCGTCGCGCGGGAGTCGCAGCAGCCCGAGGCGCCGACGTACGAGCACCTCGGTGAGCGCGTCGGGCAGATCCTCTCGCTCGCCGAGGCCGAGGCCGCCGAGGTCCGCGACCGGGTGATCGGTGAGGTCGAGACCATGCGCAAGGAGGCCGAGCAGGAGGTCGGTGCGCTGCGCGCCGAGGCCGACCGCTACGCCGAGGACACCCGCCGTGACGCCGACGCCGAGGGCGCCCGTGTCCTCGCCGACGCGCGCAAGGCCGCCGACGGGGAGCGCGACGCCGCCGAGCGCGACGCCTCCGCGCGTCGCGCCGAGGCCGAGGCCCTCTACGAGGACCAGCGCGCCAAGGCCGCCCAGGCGGCAGCGGACTTCGAGACCACGCTGGCCGAGCGTCGCCAGAAGGCCACGGCCGAGTTCCAGGCCCAGCAGGCCGCGACCCAGGCCGAGCTCGACGCGATGGCCGCGCGCAACAAGGACACCGAGGCCACCCTCGAGCGCAACCGGGCCGAGGCCGAGGAGCGCATCGCCCGGATGCTTGCCGACGCCGAGGAGCGGTCGACGACCATGGTGACCGAGGCCCGCACCTCCGCCGACCGCGTACGCGCCGAGTCCGAGCGCGAGCTCGCCGCCGCCGCTCAGCGCCGCGACAGCATCAACGCCCAGCTCTCCAACGTGCGCCAGATGCTCGCCACCCTCACCGGCACCGTGCCCGGGGTCGTCGGCCTGTCCGACGCGCCGGCCTCGTCGTCCACGGCCCCGCACGGCGACCCCGTCGCCGACGCGGCTCGCGCGGAGTCCGACGCGCCGGAGGCCGCGGACGGCGTCGGCGATCAGGACGAGACGCCGGGCAGCGCCGAGGACAGCCCCGAGGAGCGGTGACGGAGCCACACTCCGACCTCTCCGGAGTGGGGCTCACGCACCGCTCGGGCTGCGACACGTCCCGACACGCGCGGGAGCGGTGATCAGGCCACATTCCGGTCGGGCGAGATGTGGCTCACGCACCGCCTCGCCGGCGACCGTCAGACGTAACGCCGCGCCCGCTCGTCCGCGGACCCCGGCCCGGAGGCCAGGAGCGCGCTGAGCTCGTGCTCGAGCACCGCGCCGACGCGGCGGCAGAACTCCTCGGGCTCGTCGGCCGCATCGGGCTTCTCGGTCACGATCCGGTCGACGACGCCCCGGCGGTGGAGGTCGATGGCCCGCACCTGCTGGGCCCGCGCCATCTCGGCGGCGTGGTCGAGGTCGCGGTGCACGATCGCGGAGGCGCCCTCGGGCGGCAGCGGTGACAGCCACGCGTGCTGCGCCGCGACGACCCGGTCGGCGGGGAGCAGGGCGAGCGCGCCACCGCCGTTGCCCTCGCCCAGCATCAGGCACAGCGTGGGCGCGTCGAGGGTGACGAGGTCGGCCAGCGAGCGCGCGATCTCGCCGGCCAGCCCGCCGTTCTCGGCGTCCGCGGAGAGGGCAGCGCCCTGGGTGTCGATGACCGTCACGAGCGGCAGCCCGAGCTCGGACGCCAGCCGCATCCCGCGCCGGGCCTCGCGCAGCGCCTCGGGTCCCATCGGGTGGTCGGTGGTCTGGCCGCGTCGGTCCTGGCCGAGGAAGACGCACGGCGCCTCGCCGAAGCGCGCGAGCGCGATCAGCAGCCCCGCGTCGCGCTCGCCCTGCCCCGTCCCGTTGAGGGGTACGACGTCGCTGGCGGCGTAGCGCAGCAGCCGTCGTACGCCCGGCCGGTCCGGGCGTCGCGACCGCGTCACGCAGTCCCACGCGTCGACGTCGGGGACGTCCTCCTGCCCCGGGTCTGCGACCGGGGCGACGCCCTCCCGGGCGGCCATGAGGATGCTGAGCGCGCGGTCGAGGATCTCCTTGATCTCCTCGGGCGGCAGGACGGCGTCGATGATGCCGCGGGCGTAGAGGTTCTCCGAGGTCTGCACGCCCTCGGGGAACGGGCGGTCGTAGAGCGCCTCGTAGACCCGGGGGCCGAGGAAGCCGACGAGCGCGCCCGGCTCGGCGACGGTGACGTGGCCGAGCGAGCCCCACGACGCCATCACGCCGCCGGTCGTGGGGTGCCGCAGGTAGACGAGGTAGGGCAGGCCCGCGGTGCGGTGCGCGGCCACGGCAGCGGAGATCCGGACCATCTGCACGAAGGCCGGGGTGCCCTCATGCATGCGGGTGCCGCCGCTCACCGGTGCGGCCACGAGCGGCAGGCCCTCGCGGGTCGCCCGCTCGATGCCGGTGACGATCCGGTCGGCCGCGGCCCGCCCGATCGACCCGGCGAGGAAGCCGAACTCGCCCACCAGCACGGCGATGCGCCGACCGTGCATCCGCGCCTCGCCGGTCAGCACCGACTCGTCGACGCCCGACTTCTCGGCCGCGGCGGCCAGCTCGGCGGCGTACGCCTCGCCGACGCCGTCACGCGTCGGAGCGGTGTCCCAGGAGGACCAGGAGCCCTCGTCGAGGACGAGGTCGATGAGGTCGCGTGCGCTCAACCGTTCGCTCATTGAGCGAGGTTAGGTCATGGGCCGCGACGGTCGGGGGCGTGGCCGTCACCCGGAGGGGTAGGGGCGTCTACACCAGCGTAGGTAATACCGAGCAGGGGATCCCTGACGCGGCGCGCGTCGGTCCACGGTGCAATCCGCTGTCCATCAGGCTCGGGCCACGCCTGTTCGGAGATCGCTGTGGTCGTTCGAGAGTCGCACCGTGCAGGAGGCCTCGTCGGCCTCGTCCTCCTCGTCCTGGCGATCGTGGCGTCGCCGCTCTCCGCGGTCCATGCCGCGCCCGGTGATCCGGGGACCATCACCGGCACCGTCTACGACCCCGACTTCGTCGAGGCCTCCGGCGCCACGGTGACGCTCTACAACGCGTCGAAGGTCGCGGTCGGGAGCCCCCAGGTCACCGGTGCCGACGGGACGTACGAGTTCGGCGGCCTGGACGGCACCTACTACGTCGGCGCCACCAAGGCCGGCGTGGGCACGGTCTTCTACGACGGCGCGGGCACCATCGCCAACGCCGACGCGATCGCGGTCGACCCCGACTTCGGGGCGGAGTTCGTCGACCTCCAGCTGATTCCACCGCCCGTCCTCGCCGGCACGGTGAGCAACGCCGACGGCCCAATCGCGGGGGCGTCGGTCACCGCCTACGAGCATGACGCGTCCGACGACTTCTGGTTCGCCACCGACTTCGCCAGCACGGACGCGGCCGGCCACTACGCGTTCGCCGGCCTCGCGCCGAAGGCGTACCGGCTCCGGTTCACGGCGTCGGGCTCGGTGAGCGAGTACTGGAACGACAAGACGTCGCTGTCGACCGCCGACGACGTGACCGTGGTGGCGGGCGCGGTCCAGCAGGCCGACGCGGTGCTGGCCGGTCTGACTGCCGTGTCCGGCCGGGTCACCGGCACGGGAGGTGCGAACCTCGCGAACGCCAGCGTGACCGCGGAGCAGCAGGTCACCGACGAGTTCGGCGACACGTACTGGGACGAGGTCGGCTTCGCCTCCAGCGCTGCGGACGGGACCTACACGCTCCAGGTGCCCGCCGGGCCCACGCGCATCTCGTTCGCCGCGACCGGCTACCTGACCGAGTACTACAACGACGTCCTCGACGCGGCGAACGCCCAGCTGGTCCAGGTGGCGCAGGCCCCGATCACGAACATCAACGCGGCACTCACCGCCGGCGGCAGGATCACCGGCACCGTCCGCAACGCGGCGAACGCTGCGATCCCGAGCACGTCGGTCACGGCGTACCGGCTCGTGGGCGGCCAGTGGCAGACGGCCGGCAGCGGCTTCACCGACAACGCCGGGACCTACGTCGTCGACGGGCTGCGCACCGGCACCTACCGCCTGCGCTTCCAGACGTTCGGTGCCGGCGGCTACCTCCCGGAGTACTACCAGGACAAGGACACCCTCGAGACCGCGAACGACGTCCCGGTCACCCAGGGCGCGACCGCCACTGCCAACGCCGTCCTCGACCTGGGCGGCCAGATCTCGGGCACGGTCACGGGGCCGTCGGGGACCGTCACGGGCGCCAACGTCGTGCTGTACACCCCGAGCCGCTTCGCGTCCTCGGGCTGGGGCTGGAACGACTCCGTGATCACGACGGCCGGTGGCGCCTACGCCTTCGACGGCCTGGTCCCCGGGCCCTACCGTGTCTGCGTCGACTCGGCCACCGGCCTCGCACCGGAGTGCTGGAACGACACGGCCGAGGTGTTCGCGGCCGACACGATCACCGCAGCCAAGAACAGCACCGCCACCGCGAGCTTCGTGCTGGCGGCGGCGCGGAAGATCACCGGCACCGTGACCTCGCGCGCCGGCGGCGGGCTCACCAACCCGTCGGTGTCGGTCCACCGGAAGCTCTCCGGTCCCGACGGTGCCTTCTGGTCGTCCGTCGGCTCGGCCACCCCCGCGGCGGGCGGGGCGTACTCCGCAGACGTGGCCCCGGGCACCTACCGCGTGTCCGCGTCGGCCAGTGAGCACCTGCAGCGCTTCTACAGCGAGCCGGCGACGTCGACCCGGCCCGCCCGGATCGTCGTCGCGGCCGGCGCCGACCAGACGGGCAAGGACATCGCCCTCGACCGCTACGGCCGGGTCAGCGGCACCGTCAACGGACCGTCGGGAGCGATCACCGGGGCCACCGTGCGGGTCTACCGGTGGTTCAACCCGAGCTTCGTGCAGGTGGGGTCCGCGCAGACGACGGCCGGAGGGGCGTACTCCCTGACCGGTCTCAACCCCGGCAACTACCGGCTGGGCTTCTCGGCCGCCGGGACGACACCGGAGTTCAACCTCGACAAGAGCGACGTCGAGCTCGCCGACGACGTCGCGGTGGCGCTGAACGGCACCGCGACGGTCAACGCCACCCTCGCCTCCAACCAGCGCACGCTGTCCGGCACGGTCACCGCCACACCGGGCGGCGACGCGCTCGGGGACGTCGACGTCCAGGTGGAGCGCCGGGTGCAGACCCAGGACGACGTCAGGTGGCGCACGGTCGCCGACCTGACCACGATCGCCGACGGCACATGGAGCACCACCGTGCCCGACGGCACCTACCGCCTCCGCTTCTCCCGCGGCGGCTACCTCGAGCAGTGGTACGCCGGCGCCACGACCCAGGCCGCGGCCACCCTCGTCGTCGTGAACGGCAGCAACCGCACGGGGCTGAACGCCGTGCTGGCGCGGGCCGGCACGATCAGCGGCACGGTCACCGGGCCGGCCGGACCGGTCGCCGACGCGTACATCACCGTCTACCGCGAGGTCGCGCCCGGCGACTTCGAGGAGGAGGCGTACGACTCGACGAGCGCGACCGGCGCGTGGTCCGTGGACACCCTCGCTCCTGGCACCTACGTCGTCGAGCTCGGCGGCGACCGGTTCGTGACGGAGTACTGGAACGACCGGACCACGTTGGCGGCAGCGGACCGCATCGTCGTCACCGCCGGCAGCACGGCCACCGCCAACGCCACCCTGGCAGCCGCACGGACCATCTCCGGGACGGTCACCGGCCCCGGCGGCGGACCCCTGGCCGACGCCGACGTCACCGTCGAGGGCAGGTACGACGACGGTGAGGGTGGCTTCTACTGGGACTACTACACCGACGCGACGACCTCGGCAGCCGGCACCTGGACGACGTACGTCCCTCCGGGCACCTACCGGGTCGAGTTCCGGCGGGGCGGCCACCTCACCGAGTGGTGGAACGACGCCGCGACGGCCGGAGCCGCGCAGCCCGTGGTCGTGTCCACCTCCGACGTGGGATCGATCAACGCCCAGCTTGCTGCGGCCACGGTCCTCCGGGGTCGGCTGTCCGGACCGGACGGGCCGGTGTCGGGCACGGTCAGGGTCTACCCGGGCAGTGCCACCGACCTCGCGTCGGCGCCGGTCCTGGCCACCGACTTCACCGGCTCCGACGGTGACTACGTCATCGACACGCTGCCGCCCGGCAGCTACAAGGTCCGCTTCGAGTCCTACCGGCTCATCCCGGAGTTCCACCTCGACAAGCCCGACCTCGCGGCGGCCACCGCCGTCACGCTGTCGACCGCAGCACCCGTGACCGTGGACGCGACCCTGGCGAGAGGCCGGGCGATCACCGGCACGGTCACCGGGGTCGGCGGCGCCATCGACACCGCGAGCGTGGCGTTCTACCAGCTCCAGACCGGCGGCGGCTACAGCTTCTTCGACTCCGACAGCACCGACGCCGACGGCGGCTACCGCGCGCACCTGCCGGCCGGCACGTACAAGATCAGCTTCTCGGCGTACGACAACCGCGTCTCCGAGTGGTGGAACAACGCCACCACCCAGGCGAGCGGGGCCACGGTCGTCCTCGGCTCGGCGACCGACGTCACCGGGATCGACGCCGTCCTCGACGACGGCGCCAGCGTCACCGGCACCGTCACGTTCCCGCAGCGGCTCTCCGGGTGGGACGACCGCGTCGTCATCCGTGAGGCCACCACCGGTGCGTTCGCGAGCAGCGCCTCGGTGAACGCCCACACGAACGCCTACACCGTCACCAACCTCGTCCCCGGCACCTACCGCGCGGAGTTCGCCCGCGACTTCGGGTACGACGTCGCGGAGGCGCAGTTCTACGACGGCAAGGCCGAGCACCTCGGGGTGGCCTCGTCGCAGACGTTCACCCTCGCGGCCGGCGGGACCCGGGCAGGCGTGAACGCGGTCCTGGTGGAGGGCGGCCGGCTCACCGGACGGGTGCGGGACACCGCGTCCAACCCCGTCGCCGGCTGCGTCGTGACCGCCTACAGCAGCGACGGCTCCCGCGTCGGGCGGGAGTCCCGTCCCTCCGGTTCCGACGGGACGTACGTCGTCCCCGGCCTCACCACAGGCAGCTACCTGCTCCGGGTGGTCGGCGGGGGGTGCGGGGCCACCACGGCGTACTACGACGGCGCCGGGACGGTCTCGCCGTCGTCCGGCAGTGCCGTCCCCGTGTCGGCGACCCGCGCGACCAGCACTGCCGTCCCGAACGACCTCGTCATCGGTCCGCCCGACGCACCGCCGATGGTCAACGACACTCCGCCCACCGTCAGCGACACCACGCCCGAGGTGGGCCAGACGCTCACCGCGACCACCGGCGCCTGGACGCCGTCCGACGGCACGTACGGCTACCAGTGGCTGGCCAGCGGCTCGCCGATCGCCGGAGCGACCACGAGCAGCTACACCGTCGTCGCAGGTGACGTCGGGAAGACGCTGGCGGTGCGGGTGACGGCGAGCAAGGTCGGGTTCACCAGCGTGAGCGTCACGTCCGCAGCCACCACGGCAGTCCCGGCGCCGCCCCGGATGACCAACACCGCGCTCCCCACGATCAGCGACACCACTCCGGCGGTGGCCCAGTCGCTGACCGCGACGCCCGGTACGTGGACGCCGGCCGACGGCGCGTACGCCTACCAGTGGCTCGCCGACGGCACGCCCGTCGCGGGCGCCACCACGGCGGCGTACACCGTGGCCGCAGGGGACCAGGGCAAGGTGCTGTCGGTCCGGGTGACGGCCTCGAGGGCCGGATTCGTCACGGACAGCGCGACGTCCGCGGCCACCTCGGCCGTCGCCCCGCAACCCCAGGCGACGAACACGGCGCTGCCCACCATCAGCGACACCACCCCCGAGGTGGGCCAGGTGCTGACGGCTGGTGACGGCACCTGGACCCCCGGTGGCCTCACCTTCGCCTACCAGTGGCGCTCGGACGGGGTCGACATCACCGGGGCGACCTCGAAGACCTACCAGGTCCCGGCCGGACAGCTCGGCAAGAAGCTGTCCGTGCGGGTCACCGCCTCGCGGGCCGAGCACCTCCCCGGATCGGCGACCTCGGCCGAGACGACGGCGGTCGCGGCGGCGACGACCCCCTTCATCAGCAGCACGACGAAGCCCGCCGTCGACGACGTGACCCCCGTCGTGGGTCAGACGCTGACGTCCTCCGACGGCACCTGGTCGGAGGCGAGCGGCCTGACGTTCGGCTACCAATGGCTCGCGGACAACGTCGCGATCTCCGGCGCCACCGCCAAGACGTACGTCGTGGGCACCGCGCAGGAGGGTGCCCGCCTCTCGGTGGAGGTGACGGCGGCCAAGCCCGGCTTCACCTCCGGGGCCGCCACGTCCGACCAGACCTCACCGGTCGGGCCGCGGCCGACGATCGCCAACACCGGGCTCCCGTCCATCAGCGACAGCACGCCGACAGTCGGCGAGGCGGTGACGGCGACGAGCGGCACCTGGACGCCGTCCGACGGCACCTACGCCTACCAGTGGCTCGCCGACGGGTCCGCCATCGCGGGTGCGACGACGAGCGGCTACACCCCGGTCGCGGGTGACGTCGGGAAGCGGCTGTCGGTGCGGGTGACGGCCTCGAGGGCCGGTTGGACGAGTGCCAGCGCCACGTCGGCGGCGACCGCGGCCGTGGCAGCCGCGGTGGTCGTCCCGCCCCCGCCGCCCCCGCCGAACCCCACGCCGAACCCCACCCCGACGCCGACGCCGGTCCCGCCGCCGCCAGCTCCGGTGCCGACGATCACCTGCCCGACGCCGAAGGCGAGCGGCACCTTCAAGGTCGGCAAGACGGTCAAGGCCGTCGTCGGGACCGTCTCCCCGACGGGCGTGACGGTGAAGTACCAGTGGATGCGCAACGGCAAGGCGATCCGGAAGGCGGCGAAGGCGTCCTACAAGCTGACCGCGAAGGACAAGGGCAAGAAGGTCAGCGTCAGGGTGACCTACACCAAGCCCGGACTCACCACGGTCGTCAAGACGTCGGCGGCCAAGAAGGTGAAGTAGCGCCTGGCGCCGCCCCGGGCGACCGGGGCGGCACGGGGCTCAGCCCTGCGGCACCCCGGGCGCCGGCGTCCGCCTGCCCATGATCCAGCGGTCGAAGAACGCCGAGAGCTCGCGCCCGGTCTCCGCCTCCCAGTGGTCGTAGAGCTGCTCACGCGACACCGAGGTGTTGTCGCGGTCGGCGAGCCACGAGCGGGCGATGGCGTAGAACTCGTCGTCGCCGAGGTCCCGGCGCAGCTCGTTCCACATCAGCGCGGGCGTGTAGTAGATGTTGGAGCTGCCGAACTGGCGCGGGTCGTAGGCGCCAGGCGGACCGAAGTCGTCGCGCAGCTGCTGGTCGGCGGAGCGGGCGAGCCGCACGTTCTGGCGCAGCGGCCGGAGGCCGTGCTCGTCCTCGTAGACCCACTGCATCAGCATGGTCATGCCCTCGTTGAGCCAGACGTCGCGCCAGTCCGCCGGCGAGACCTGGTCGCCGTACCACTGGTGGACGATCTCGTGGGCGACGACCTGCGGCGAGAGGACGTAGTCGTTGGTGCCGAGCGTGACCATCGTCTGGGTCTCCATCGCGCTCTGCGAGTCGGTCACGACGAGGCCGAGGGAGTCGAACGGGTAGTCGCCGAGCCGGGTCTCGACCCAGTCGACGGTCGCGGCCGCGGTCCTGATCGAGCCGAGCGGACGCTTCATGCCGCGCGGCGTCCAGTAGTCCACCCGCAGCCCGCCGTCGGAGGTGTTGCTGCTGTGGACGTAGTCGCCGATCGCGAGCGTGATGAGGTACGACGACGCCGGCTCGTCGAGCTGCCACGACGTGGTCGTGCCCTCGCGGTCGCTCGTGAGCTCGGTGAGCTCGCCGTTGGAGATGCCGGTCCACTCCGCCGGGGCGTGGACGGTGATGTCGTAGAGCGCCTTGTCGGACGGCTGGTCGTTGACGGGGTACCAGGTGTAGGCGCCGAAGGGCTCCTGCATCGTCCACACCTCGCCCTTGCGGGTCACCGTGAAGCCGGTCGTGCTGAAGTCGCTGCGCGTGGTCGGGGCCGGGGCGGGCTCCGGAGTGCCGACGTAGTCGAGGCTGAGCTCGTAGCGCTCGTCCTCCTCGATCGGCGCCCGCAGCACGAGGTCCTTGCCGCGCCGGGCGAAGGGGATCGCCTCGCCGTCGAGGGCGACCTCGCCGACGGTGAGGCCCGGCCCGAGGTCGAGCTGGAAGCGCCGCGCCGTGCGGGCCGCACGGAAGGTGAGGACCGCCGCGCCGGTGAGGTGCTCGTCGTCGGGCTCCCAGGTCAGGTCGAGCTCGTAGTGCAGGGCGTCGACGCGCGGGTCGCCGACAGCGGGGTAGACGCTGTCCTCGCGCGGCGCCGACACCGCGAGGTCGAGGTCGGGCTCCTCCGGGTCGCTCACCACCGGTCCGCGGGCGGGGCCGTCCGACCCCTCGTCGTCGGGCGCCTCGCCGGCGGCCGCCTCGCTCTCCGACGACGCCGCGGCGGAGGGCCGGTCCTCCCGCTCGTCGGGAGCGGGAGCGGCGTCCTCACCGGAGCACGCAGCCAGGACGGAGAGGGACAGGACCGCCGCCAGCACCCCGCGGACGCGGTGGTGCGTCACCGCTCACCACGCAGCAGCGGCCGGGCGAGCTTGCGGCCGTGGTGGATCTGCGCCTTGACGGTGCCGAGCGGTGCGTCGACGAGCGTCGCGATCTCGTCGTACGGCAGGCCGTAGACGTCGCGCAGCAGCAGCGGCTCGACGAACTGCGGGTGCTCCTTCTCGATCGTCTCCATCGCCTCGAGCAGGTCGAGCCGGGTGCCCGCGATCACGCTGGTGGTGCGCGGGTCGGGACGGTCGTGCGAGCCGTCCTCGAAGTCGGTCGGCGTGGCGAGGTTCTTCAGCCGGCGGTACGTCGTGCGGGCGCTGTTGACCGACACGATGTGCAGCCAGGTGGTGAACCGGCCGCGCCCGCCCCAGGACGCGATCTTGGTGGCGACGTTGAGCATCGCCTCCTGGCACGCGTCCTCGGCGTCGCCCGAGTAGGGCAGCACCCCGCGGCAGATGTTCAGCACCCGCGGGCGCACCGCGGCGAGCAGCAGCTCCAGCGCGTTACGGTCGCCGTCCTGGGCGCGTCGCGCGAGCTCGTCGATGTCGTCCGGCGCCAACGCGTCGCCCGGGTCCCCCGAATAGTCCACCCCTGCACGATAATGCCCGGGTGTCCGCTCCCTCTCGTCTCGGTCGTTACCCGGTGCGCCGTCGCATCGGGTCGGGGGCGTTCGCGACGGTCTGGCTCGCCTACGACGAGCACCTCGACAGCGCGGTCGCCATCAAGGTCCTCGCGGACAACTGGGCCGGCGACCACCACATCCGCCAGCGCTTCCTCGAGGAGGGCCGCTTCCTCCGCAAGGTGGAGTCGCCCCACGTCGTCACCGTCTACGACGCCGGCGAGCTGGAGGACGAGCGCCCCTACCTCGTGATGGCGTACGCCGACCAGGGCACGCTGGCCGACCTCATCGAGCTCTCGCCGCTGACGCGGTCGCAGGCGGTGTCGGTGATCACGCAGGTCGGTCGTGGGCTCACCGCCCTCCACGACCGCGGCGTGCTGCACCGCGACGTGAAGCCCGCCAACGTGCTGTTCCGCACCGTGGAGAACGGACGCGGCGCGCACATCGTGGCGATGCTCGGCGACCTCGGCCTCGGCAAGGCGATGGACATGTCCTCGCGCCTCACCATGGCCGGCGGCACCCCCTCCTACGTGGCCCCCGAGCAGGCCCTCGGCGAGGGGCTGGACGCGCGCGCCGACCAGTTCTCGCTCGCCGCCCTGAGCTACCACCTGCTGACCGGGCGCCAGCCCTACGCCCACGCGAGCCTCGCAGCCGCCGAGAACCCCGCTCCGCCCGCGCCGATGGAGATCGACGAGCCCGCGGTCGAGGAGGTGGTCCTCCGCGGCCTCGCCAAGGACCGCGAGGACCGGTTCCCCGACGTCGCGGCATTCACCGCGGCACTCGTCGAGGCCGTGGGTGAGCCGGTGGACGAGACGCCAGCGACGTGGGTCCCGGCCGACCCCGACCTGACCCGCGCCGCTGCCAGCACCGAGGCGACCGGGGTGGCCGCCGACCCGCCCGCCTCAGGACGCCGGCGTCACCGCCGGTGGCCCTGGGTCGCGGCCGCCGTCCTGGCCCTCACCACAGGGACGGGAGCCGGCTGGGCACTGGAGCGCAACGGCGCATCGGAGCAGACACTCGAGGACTCGACCGGGACCATCTTCGTCACCGTGCCCGAGTCCTGGACCGATCAGGTCGACCCCGAGGAGTGGGTCCCGTTCGAGGGACGTGCCGAGCAGGCGTCCCTCGCGGCCGGGACCCACCCGGGGTGGAACTCCGACGACGACCCCGGCGAGGGCGTCTTCGTCGGCGTCCTGCCCGGCGACCGGTTGCCGTCCCGCGTGCCCGGCCACCCTGAGTGCTCGGTCCAGCGGGGCCCCTACTTCGACGAGAAGGAGGACGACGACATCATGACGGTCTTCTTCAGCGGGTGCCCCGGGGTCGACCTCACCGTCGAGCGCGTCATCCGCGTCAACCAGAACCAGCTGCTCTGGATCCAGATCCTCGCCGACGACCGGAAGACAGCCAACCGGGTGCTCGACTCGGTCACGACGTCCAGTCTGTGACAGCCCCGTTTGGGCAGCTTGGGCGTCAGCCGAGCCGGATGCCCGACCCGACCCGGGCGATCAGGTCGGCCATCCCCGGGTCGTCGCGTTCACGTCCGGTGACGGCGATCTCCACCTGGGCGTTGTCGGAGCCCGTGAGGTCGAGCCACCGCAGGTAGCCGTGGCGCAGGTGGTTCGACGTGATGAAGGTGAAGTGCAGGCTGTCGTTGGTCTGGTCGAGCACCTCGACGTTGCTCTCGTCCTCGCGGAGCTCGTCGATCCGTCGGTCGAGCGTCCACTCGATCGACCGGCGGTTGCTCAGCACCTGCTCCACGCGCAGGACGTAGCCGAAGTCGGGCTGGCCGGGCGGTCGCCACTGCCACTCGTTCAGCGAGTTCTCGGAGAAGGTCCAGCCCTTCGGGACCGGCAGGGTCATCCGGAAGTCGCCGGCGCCGACGGACTGGGACACCAGCGGGACCCCCGCCTCCAGCGGCGGGGTGGAGGGATCCGGCAGCACCTCGGGAACGGGGTCGACCGGCAGGCTGGGCGAGGCGGGCACCGGTGCGGCCGTCCCACCCCCCGACGGGTTCTCGCCCAGGATCCAGGACACGCCGAACCCCGCCGCGACCCCGATGGCGAGCAGCAGCGCGAGCACTGCCGTCCCCCGCCAGTTCACGGGCGCCAACCTAGTCCGTGGGGGTGTGCTCAGCCGACAGGCCCGCCGCCCGCCCCCTGCATGCCCTCGGCCACCCGGCGGATGAGGTCGCGCGTGCCGGGGACGTCCTTCTCGCGGCCGTGCACGACGATCTCCACGTCGGCCTGGCCGCTGGCATCGAGGTCGAGCCACCGCATGAAGCTGTGGCGGGCGTTGCCCTCGTTGCTGCGGTAGGTGTACTCGAGCGTCTCGGCCCCACGGTCGACGATGACCACGTCGTCCTGCTCGGCGCGCAACCGCTCGATGCGGATGTTGATCGCGTCCTCGATCGTGATGTCCTGGCTGTTGATCTGCTCGATCCGCATCACGTAGGTGTTGTTGGAGGTGCCCGGCTTCTTCCACTTCCACTCGTTGCTGGCGTTGGCGTTGGTGCTCCACCCGACGGGCGCGGGGAACGTGATCTCGAACTTGCCGGTGCCGACCTTCTGCGGGGCCATCGCGATGTCGGGCTCGAGCGGGGGGTCGGTCGGGTCGGGGACGGGAGGCTGGGGAGCCTCGACCGGCATCTCCGGCGCCTGCGCGGGCACCGGGGCGGGGACGCCCGACCCGATGGAGCCGTCGCGGCTCTGTGCGGACGCGGCGTAACCGCCCCCGACACCGATCGCCAGGAGCGCGACCAGTACTGCAGGCCCCCGCCACTTCACGGCGCCATCATGTCAGCCGAGCGGGTGGTCTGGTCCAGCGAGCCGCCCCGGTGCGGCCGGCGCCGCCCGGGAGCACTATCAGGAGATGGGCTCCCGGTGGGCGTTGCGGGCGGGTCGCGCGTTCGACGGGGCGCGGTTCCTGCCGGACGGCGCGACGGTGGTCATCGAGGGTGACCGGGTCGTCGGCGTCGAGGCCGCCGCCTTCCGCCCGTCGGACGACGTACCCGTCACGGACGTCGACGGCACCCTCCTGCCCGGGCTGGTCGACTGCCACGTCCACCTCGTCGCGTCGGGAGCATTCCCCGGCACGCCCGGGAGCCTCGAGTGGGCCGGCACGGCCGCTCCGGAGGCCGTGGACGAGGTGGTGACGGCCGGCCTCCGGGCGCAGGTAACGGCAGGGGTGACCAGCGTCCGCGACCTCGGCGACGCCGGCTACCGCGTGCTGGAGCACCGCGGACGGGAGGGCGAGGGGCTGCCACGGGTGGTGGCTGCCGGTCCACCGATCACGATCCCGCTCGGGCACTGCTGGTTCCTCGGCGGTGACGTCGACCCGGACGACCCCGCCACGATGGACCGCGCAGTGGCGGAGCGGGTGGAGCGCGGGGTCGACATCGTCAAGGTGATGGCGAGCGGCGGCTTCCTGACGCCCGGCAGCGACATGCTCGGCGCCCAGTTCGCCGTCGCTCCGCTGCGTCGGCTGGTGGGTGCCGCCCACGCGGCCGGCCTCCGGATCGTCGCGCACGCCCACTCGGTCGCCGGGGCGGAGGTCGCGACCGACGCCGGGGTCGACGGGATCGAGCACTTCACGTGCATGAGCGAGGGCGGGGCCGACCCACCTCCCGCCCTGCTCGCCCGCGTCGCGGACGCGGGTGTCACCGTCTGCCCGACGCTGGGCAACGACCCGGCGCGGTTCCCGCCGGTGTCGGCCATGCCGCCGCACGTCCTCGAGATGCTCCAGCGGATCGGCATCACCGACCGCGACGAGCACTTCGCGCGGGTGGCCGCCAACTCCGTGCGCCTGCGCGAGCACGGCATCCGCGTCGTCTCCGGGCTCGACGCCGGAGCGATGCCGGCCAAGCCGCACGGCCACCTGTGGCGCTCGGTCGCCGAGCTGGTGCGGGGCGGGTGGCCGGTGGACGAGGCGCTCGCGACCGCCACCTCCGTGGCCGCCGAGGACTGCAGCATCGACGCCGGTCGTCTCGCGACCGGCCGGCTCGCCGACCTGCTCGTCGTCGACGGCGACCTCGCGACGGACGTCACGGCGCTGTCCCGCCCGCTCGCGGTGTGGGTGGGCGGCGCGGCGGTGGACGAGCCCCTGGCCCCGCCCGGAGGGCACTGACCGGCGGACCGCTCGCTCGGTCTTGATCGCTTGGACCTAGCGTGGTGCCGTGCTGATCCGCAACGCCCGCCTCGTCGCCGTCACCGAGGCCGTCCCGGGACTGCTCGACGTACGCCTCGACGGGGGCCGGGTGGTCGAGGTCGGCCCTTCGCTGAGCGGCGACGAGACGTCGTACGACGCGGCCGGGCGCTGGCTGGTGCCCGGGCTCTGGGACCAGCACGTCCACCTCGGCCAGTGGGCGCTCGCGTCCGCGCGGCTCGACCTCGGCCCCGCCCGGTCCAGCGCCGAGGCCGTCGCGCTCGTGCGCGCGCGGCTGGAGGAGTGGCCCGACCTGCCCGTCATCGGGTGGGGGCACCGGCCGACCGCGTGGCCCGACAATCCCACGGTCTCCGACCTCGACGTCATCGGGACCGACCTGCCGATCGTGCTCATCGCCGGAGACGGTCACCACGGCTGGCTCAACACGATCGCGCTCCACGCGCTCGCCCTGCCGATCCGCGACAGCGTCGTGAGCGAGGCCGAGTGGTTCATGGCCTACGGCCGGCTCGCGTCCGTGCTGGGCCAGGACGGCACCGGCCCCGACGCCTACCGACGCTCGATGGAGGCCGCGGCGGCGCAGGGCGTGGTGGGGCTCGTCGACCTCGAGTTCAGCGGCGGCGTCGCCGACTGGGCCGCGCGGTGGGCCGGCGGCGCCGACCTGCTGCGGATCCGCCACGCCTGCTACGCCGACGGGCTCGACGACGTGCTCGCCCGGGGCCTGTGCTCCGGCGACCCGCTCGCCGACGACCCGCGCCTGACGATGGGGCCGCTCAAGATCATCAGCGACGGCTCGCTCAACACCCGGACCGCGTGGTGCTGCGAGCCCTACGCGGAGAAGGCCGTGCCCGGGTTCGAGGAGGGCCAGCCCAACCAGAGCCCGGACGAGCTGCGGGCGCTGCTGGCCCGCGCCGCGGCCGGCGGGCTCGAGGTCGCCGTGCATGCCATCGGCGACCGCGCGGTCACCGAGGCGCTCGCCGCCTTCGAGGACACCGGCGCTCGCGGCGGCATCGAGCACGTGCAGCTCACCACGCGTGACGACGTACGCCGCATGGCTCGCCTCGGCGTGCGCGCGAGCGTGCAGCCCGCGCACCTCCTCGACGACCGCGACGTGACCGAGCGGCTCTGGCCGGGCCGCGCGGAGCGCTGCTTCCCGCTGCGGTGGATGCTCGACGACGGCGTCGACGTCGTCCTCGGCTCCGACGCCCCGGTGTCCCCGCTCGACCCGTGGCTCGCCATCGCCAGCGCGGTCCACCGCTCCGGCGACGACCGCGAGCCGTGGCACCCCGAGCAGTCGATCACCGCCCGCGAGGCGCTCGCCGCCTCGACCGACGGCTGGGGCACGGTCGCGGTCGGGCACCCCGCCGACCTGGTGCTCCTCGACGCCGACCCCCTCGACGGGGAGTCGGACGGCGAGCACGCCCGGCGGCTGCGGTCCTTCGCCGACCACGTCGTCGGGACCTGGGTCGCCGGCGAGGCGGCGTACGCCCGCCCCTGATCCTGCCCGCGCTGCCCGCGCCCCGCCCCGCCCCGCCCCGCCCCGCCCCGCTGTAACGCCGGGTTAGTTGCTGTACCCACCCGGATATATCCAGGTGGGTACATGCACTAACCCGGCGTTACAGCGGCAAGCCGCACCGGAGTCAGGCCAGGGCGAGGGTGGCGTCGAGGACGAAGGCCGGGTCCTCGAGCCGGTCGCCGTAGATCTCCCGGAGCTGGCCGACGCGGTAGCGCACGGTCTGGGCGTGGACGAACAGCTCCTCGGCCACCGCGTCCCGACGGCCGTGGTTGAGCAGCCAGCTGCGGAGGGTGTCGGTCAGCTTCTCGGCCGTCGAGGGCCGGAGGTCGGCGAGGGGTGCGAGCACCCGCGCGCGCAGGTCGTCCCGGGCGGACGTGTCGGCGGCCAGCACCAGCGAGGCGAGGTGCTCGTCGGAGTCGACGAGCCCGTCGAGGCCGAGGGCGGCGCAGCGCAGGGCGCGACGGTAGGACGCAGCTGCCTCCAGCCAGGGCACGGCGGGGCCGACGACCGCGTCGGTGCCGCGCAGGGCACGGAGCAACGTACGACGCGCGGTGGCGGAGCCCGTGCCGGGCACGAGCAGCGAGGCGTGGCCCTCCGGCAGCCCAGGGACGTCGTCGCTCGGCTGGAGCGTGCCCGGGTCGAGGGCGGTGACGGCGTGCGAGACCTGCGACTCCGGCAGCACCAGCGCGGTCAGCGCGCCGGGCGGCTCCCAGTCGGCCCGCTCGGCAGCGGCGTTGGTCGCGTCGGCGGGCGCGCCGGTGAGCAGGGCCCGAGCCAGCCGCTCGAGGTTGCGCTGCCGGACGCGGCCGCTGCTCTCCAGCTCGTCGGTGTGCCCGGCGACCGAGGCCGCCGACAGCTCGTCGATGTAGGCGAACACCAGCTCGGCGAACTTCGCGAGCTGGCCCGAGTCGACCCCGGCCTCCACGGCCACGCCGGACATGTCGCGCCACGAGGCGCGGGCACCGATCCGGTAGGCCGCGAGCAGCGCGTCGACCGTACGACCGCTGCGGGCCTCGCCACGACCGAGCTGGTAGGCGCCCTCGATGGCCGGGGCCTTCGGGGCGTCGGCGTCCTGGCGGGTGGCGAGCGTGAGGAAGCCGCCGAGCGCGAGCTGCACGGCGTTGCGGATCACCTCGCCCATCCGACCGCTCCAGGCGCCGGCATAGCTGGGCACCTCGTCGACGATCGTGAGCACGGCGCTGTCGGCCACCTCGGCGAGGTGCGACCGCAGCGCGGCGGCGACCTTCGGGTCAAGCCCGACGATCGTCTGTATTTGTGTGGCCGGTCGCACAGGGCGAGTGACCATCGGGACTCCTGAGGTCGGTTTTGTTCGCTACGAACAAGAGTCTAGCCCCGATTCACGTGCGTAGGGCAGGAAGAACGGGCCCTCGTCGGGGAGATTGGATGCCATGACCACGACTCTCGAGCCGCCCGCCCGCGGCAGTGCCCGGAGCCGTCGACTGGGCGACCACCTCGTCCGCGTCGCCGAGGCCGCCACCACGCCCTACCTGCCGGCCGACTTCATGGACCTCTTCGCGCCGCTGCGCTCCGGCGCCGACCTGCGCGGACGCATCGAGTCGGTGCACCCCGAGACCGCGGACGCCGCGACCATCGTGATCCGCCCGGGTGCCGACTGGGCCGGCCACGTGCCCGGCCAGTACCTCCGCATCGGCATCGACGTCGACGGCGTACGCCAGTGGCGCGCGTACTCGCTCACCCACGGCCCGCGCCGCGACGGCCGGATCTCGATCACCGTCAAGGCCGTCCCCGACGGCCTCGTCAGCAACCACCTCGTCCACGAGGCGCGACCCGGCACCCTGGTCCACCTCGAGCAGGCGGCCGGCGAGTTCGTGCTTCCGCCCGAGGGCGGCAAGTTCCTCATGGTCACCGCCGGGTCCGGCATCACCCCGGTGATCGGCATGCTGCGCAACCTCTTCCCGAGCACCGACGAGGGCGTGCTCCGGCCGGACCGCAGTGCCGACCACGACATCGTGGTCGTCCACGTCGCGCCCAGCCACCCCCACTCGATCTTCATCCGCGACCTCGAGGCGCTCGACGCCGCGGGCGCGATCCGCCTCGTCGCGAGGTACGACGACGAGCACGGCGTCCTCGACGTCGACGACCTGGCCGACCTGGTCCCCGACCTCGCCGAGCGCCAGACCCTGGCGTGCGGTCCTGCGGCGCTGCTCGACGCCCTCGCCGCGCACCACGACGACGCCGGCCTGAGCCTGACCACCGAGCAGTTCCGCACGGCCCGCGTCGAGCCCGGCGACGGCGGCACGGTCACCTTCAGCTCGGGCACGACGCTCGACCTCGACGGCGCCACGCCCATCCTCGACGCCGCCGAGGACGCCGGGATGCTGATGCCGAGCGGCTGCCGCATGGGCATCTGCATGGGCTGCGTCATCCCGCTGCGCGAGGGCAGCGTGCGCGACCTCCGCAACGGCGCGATCACCACCGCCGTTCCCGGCGAGACCGGCGACCTCAAGGTGCAGACCTGCATCAACGCCGCCGCCGGCCCGTGCCACATCGACCACTGACGCCTGACCTCCACCACCCCTGAGGAGATCGACATGACCACGATCCAGAAGAAGGCCGTCCTCGGCCAGACCAGCCCGATCGCACACCTCACCGAGGCAGACATCGAGCAGATCGGCATCGAGCTCGACGCCATCCGCCAGGACGTCCTCGACAGCCGCGGCGCCAGCGACGCGGCGTACATCCGGCGCGTCATCGACACCCAGCGCAAGATCGAGCTCGGCTCGCGCGCGGTGCTGCTCTTCAGCGCGTTCCCGCCGGCCTGGGTGCTCGGCACCGCCGGCCTGAGCATCTCCAAGATCCTCGACAACATGGAGATCGGCCACAACATCCTCCACGGCCAGTGGGACTGGATGCGCGACCCCAAGATCCACTCCTCGACCTGGGAGTGGGACATGGCCTCGCCCGCCGAGCAGTGGAAGCACAGCCACAACGAGCTCCACCACACCTACACCAACGTCATCGGCAAGGACAACGACCTCGGCTACGGCATCATGCGCGTCGACGAGGACCAGACCTGGACCCCGGCCTCGCTCGCCCAGCCGGTATTCTGCTTCATCAACGCCGTGTTCTTCGAGTACGGCATCGCCGCCTACGACCTCGAGCTCGGCGCGGTGATCAAGAAGAAGCAGACCAAGGACCCCGAGTTCCGCCGCCGCGTGAAGGCCGTCCTCGGCAAGATCCGCAAGCAGGCCACCAAGGACTACGTCGTCCACCCGGTCCTGTCGATCCCCACCGGTTCCTTCGTCCCGACCCTCGCGGCCAACTTCACCGCCAACGTCGTGCGCAACCTCTGGTCCAACTCGGTCATCCTCTGCGGCCACTTCCCCGAGGGCGTCGAGACCTTCGAGAAGCGCTCCATCGAGGGCGAGACGAAGGGCGAGTGGTACGTCCGGCAGATGCTCGGCAGCGCCAACATCTCCGGCTCGAAGTTCCTCCACCTGATGACGGGCAACCTGTCGCACCAGATCGAGCACCACCTCTTCCCCGACCTGCCGTCCAACCGCTACGGCGAGATCGCGCCCAAGGTGCAGGCCCTCTTCGAGAAGTACGACCTCACCTACTGCGCCCGGCCGATGCCCCAGCAGGTCGCGTCGGCCTGGCACAAGGTCATCCGGCTCTCGCTGCCCAACGGCTGGCTCGCGACGACGAACAAGAAGAACGCCCCGCAGCAGCTCGCCATCCTCTACAAGATGGCCACCGGCGACCGTCGTACCCGCCGCCTGCTCGGCCGCAAGCTCGAGAGCGAGTCCCGGGCAGCCGCCTGACCCCTGCTTCGCTCGAACCGGACACCCCGAGAACCCCTCCCAGGAGGGGTTCTCGGCCATTTCCGCATGCTGCGGCGGTGTCCGGACAACCCCGGAGCACACCCCTGGGTAGGGGTTTCAACCATTCCGCCCCGGCGGGTGCGCCAGCGCAATAGCGTTCCGACGGATGCAGCCAGGGGGGCTGCCGAAAACGGGGGTTCTCCTTGCGCGCGCTCATTCGTCCTGCCCTGACGGCATGGATGGTCCTGCTGGTCGCTCTGTCCGGTCTGGCGGCCACTCCGGTGCAAGCCGCTGGCACCGGCAGCATCGCCGGGACTGTGACCCGTAGCGGAGGGTCCGGACTGCCGGACATCGGTGTGACGGTCTACACCTATGCGCCGATGTCGGGCTGGATGGCGACGAGCCAGGCGGCGACGACCGGGCCTGACGGCTCCTACGTGGTCAGCGGACTCGAGAGCGACCGCTATCGCGTGTGCTTCTCCGACTCCTCGCGCGCCTACTTCGACGAGTGCTGGAACAACAAGACCGGCCCGTACGACGCCCAGGACGTCGTGGTGACAAACGGCGCACGCGTCGGTGGCGTGGACGCGGTGCTCGTGGCTGAAGCACGACTGTCCGGACGCGTCACCGACAGCGCGGGTGAAGGCATCTCCAAGATCAACCTCTCCGTGACGCGGCGCAACATTAACGGTGGCATTCCGTGGGACCCCGTTGCCTGGGGTCACTCCACCGCAGCAGACGGGACGTTCGAGGTCGCCGGACTCGGTCCGGGCACCTACCGAGTGTGCTTCAACGACTCCGGCAACACCTACGTCAGCGAGTGCTGGAACGACAAGGCGACCCTCGACCAGGGCGTCGACATCCCGGTCGCCGAGGGAGCGCGGGTGACCGGCATCGATGCGGTCCTCAGCAGGGAGTCGCGGATCGCTGGTCGTCTGACGGAGGCTTCCGGCGCTGCGATTCCCAACCACAGCGTGTCCGTGCGACAGAAGTCGGGCGTGACCGGCATGTGGAGCTGGGTGCGGAACGGCCAGACCGACTCGGCAGGCAACTACGACATCGGCGGACTCCAGGCCGGCACCTATCGCGTCTGCTTCGAGGGATACAACACCGAGTTCCTCAGCGAGTGCTGGGACGACAAGGCGACGGTCGAGCTGGCGAAGGACGTCGTCATCCCGACCGAGGGAACCCGCCTGGGTGGAGTGAACGCTGTCCTCGCCCGAGGTGGACGCATCAGCGGGACCGTCACCAACACGACAGGCGATGCCATCCCCAACCTGTACGTCAACCTCCAGCAGAAGGCGGTCGGCGCTTCGACGTGGCAGCCCATCACCAGTGCGCCGACCGACGGCCAGGGCGCGTACCAGTTCAACGCCCTCAAGGGCGGCACCTACCGCGTGTGCTTCCAGGCGTTCCAGACGCAGTACCTGAGCGAGTGCTGGAACGACAAGGCCACGGTCGACGTGGCTCAGGACATCACGATCGCCGAAGGAGAGCGAGCGACCGGCAAGGACGCCGTGCTCGCCAAGGGTTCCCGGATCACGGGCCGGGTGACCGATCCGTCAGGCGCACCCCTGGTGAACGTGCAGGTCTCGGCGCAGCTCAAGGGCGACCCCAACCTCGCGGGGGGTGGTTATGCCTTCGGGCACACGAGCTCCGATGGGACGTACGAGCTGACCGGCCTCCGCGCCGGGACGTATCGGGTGTGCTTCAGCTCGAGTGCCGCCTACCAGTGCTGGCCGGGTCAGTCGACGTCCGAGCAGGCGGGCGACGTCGTCGTGGGCGTCGAGGCCGTCGTGTCCGGCATCGACGCTCGCATCTCGACCGAGCGCTACACGAACGTCGTGGCTCCGACGGTCAGCGGGTCTCCGCAGGTCGGGAAGCCGCTCACCGTCTCGCCCGGGGTGTGGACCCCGGCGGGAGCGTCGTTCGAGTACCTGTGGGAAGTGGGCAGCGGCACCCTGGCGGGCGTCACCGGCGACACCTTCACGCCGCGACCCGAGGACGTGGGCAAGGACATCGGGGTGTGGGTGACGGCCGTGGGCGAGGCCGCCACCGGCTACTCCTACTACCTGTACGTCGGAGAGGTCGTCGCAGCAGTTCCGACGCCCACTCCGACCCCGACCCCGACGCCCACTCCGACGCAGGCGCCCGCGCCTGCTCCGGCCCCGACGCCCACTCCGGCGCCGGTCCCGGCGCCGAGCGTGGCGGCGCAGCTGACGCAGGTGGCGGAGGACCTCAAGGTCACGGGCAAGCCGAAGGTGGGCAAGACGATCAAGGTCGCCAACCTCCTCGCGCAGATGCGGACGACGGTCGCCTACCGGTTCCAGTGGTACGCCGGCAGCGCGAAGATCAAGAAGGCGACGACGTCGAAGCTGAAGGTCACCAAGGCGCTCAAGGGCAAGGTGCTCAAGGTCAAGGTCACCCTGTCGGCGAGCGGTGCGACGAAGGTCGTCACGCTGAAGGTCGGCAAGGTCGGCTGACAACCTGCGACGAGGGGTGGTCCTGCGACGGATGAGTCGCGGGACCACCCGTCTTCGCGTGCTCACGTCCAGCTGGTCTGGACCTCGGTAGAAACACGGATGTATCAGAACGGCTGCAGGAGCATCCTTCTTGTCGTGAGCACTCGACAGGGGGAGAACGAGATGACCACGAGCACCACCAGGGTGACCGGCACATCGGGCGTGGCCCGATGATCCGCATCGGATCCGTGCCGCCCGGGGCCGACGTCAGCGCTGAGGCGCGGCCATCGGTGCCGCGGCCGCGTGCGGCCGTGGACGGGGGGTCCACGGTCCGTCAGCCCGTCGCCTGACAGCGCAAGACCGACAGCACAGGGGACTGGCGGTCAGAGCCGGAGGTCGTACGACGACACGTCGCACGATCTCCGGCTCTCGTGCGTCTCGGCCCGGCGGAAGCACCTTGCAGGCAGTTCGCGGCTCGCGCTGCGCGGCTGAGCGTGAGGTCGGGCTCCAGGTGCGCGAACTGCCTGCAGGGTGCTCGCACACGTCCGGACCCGGAGCGGCGGTCAAGGTTCCACGGGTCTCGTGAGGTCTGGTCTGGACCGTCTCCCGAAGGCTTGTCCCAGACTTCCATGAGTAAAGGAAGTCCGGCGGCCGGGCTCCTAGCGTGCTCTGCAGGCGGTCCGTGGGGGGCCGTCAGGTGGGGACAGAAGGAGTCCGCCCATGAAGCACGACCGCAACGCCCAGGGGATCGATCTCACCGGTCGCATCAAGTCGCTCGAGCAGTTCACCGGCGCGCTGGTCGCCCGGCCCGGACCCGAGACGACCGACGGACGCGACGCCGACGTCATCCCGATCCACGAGGCCCCGCGCTCCCGCGTGCCGACGCCGCGACGCTCACGCATCTTCCTGCGCAGCGGAGGTGGACACGGCTCGTTCGCCGAGCTCACCCTGACCGCGCCACTGCCCCGGCCGCCCGTCGACTGACCGTGTGACGCACGCGTCGGGTGCTCCCCGATGCGCCTCCCGGTGTGACGGGTGGGACTCACCTAGAGTCGCCCGGTGGTCTGGCTGGTCGGTGCGCTCCTGCTGCTGTGGGTGGCGCTGGGGCCCGTGGTCCTGGTCCTCGCCGCCGCGCTGCTGGCGGTCCCGCGGGTCCGCTGGTGGGTCCAGGACCGCGCCTACGTCAGCCGTCGCGTCGTGGCCTGGACAGCCGCCACCGCCGCGACCGTCGGCCTCCTGGTCGTGGTCGTCCCCGACGGCTGGCTGCCGATCCCGCCGGCCCCGGGCGCGTGGGCCGGTCCGTCGTACGTCGGTCGCCCGGCGTCGCCCCACCAGGTGCCGGCCGAGGAGGTCCCGCCCAACCCCCACCGCCTCGCCGGCGAGCCGGCCGACCTCCCGGGACCGCTCGGCCACCAGCCCGAGGTCGACACGGCGTGGTTCGGCCTCCAGCGGTGCGGCCGGCTCGAGCAGACCGCGACCGGTCTCCTCGTCGCGCTCTGCGCCGCCGGCGACGGCCGCGCCCTGCGCGTGGTCGACCCCCAGACCCTGCGGCCGCTGGCGTCGCAGGACCTGCCCGACGTGCCGGAGGGCTCAGCCTGCGACGGGGAGTCCCTCTACCTCGACGACGCCGAACGGGCCGTGGTCGGCACGGGTGAGCGTCAGGTGCTCGCCGTGCGGACGTCCCACGAGGGCGAGCCGGACCTCGAGACCGACGCCACCTGGGACCTCAAGCCCTACGTCGCCTACGGCGACTGCCTCGTCTCCGTCGCACCCGACTGGTCGGGCCGCATCTGGTGGGCCTCCCACGCCGGTCTCGTCGGGACGCTCGACCCGACGACCGGCCAGGTCGGCGTCGTCGACCTCGGCGAGGACGTCCGGCACGACGTCGCCGTCGACGCAGGGGCGGCGTACGTCGTCACCGACGAGGCCGTGCACCGTCTGGTCGTGGGCGGCGACGGCACGCCGCAGGTCACCTGGCGCAGCGAGTACGACGGGGTGAGCGGGTCAGCGCCGGTGCTGGTCGACCGCGGGACGGTCGCCATCACCGACGAGGTCGAGGACCGCCTGGGCGTGCGGTTCCTGGCGCGCGACGACGGGCGCACGGTCTGTCGGCAGTCCGTCTTCGACAAGGGGGAGGGCGCCACCCGCAGCACCCTCGCCGACCTGGGTTCGGGTGTCGTGGTGGCGAACGACGCCGGCTACGCCTCCTCGCGCCGCGCGCTGCTCGGCTTCACCGCCGGCGCGGGCTTGGCGCGGGTCGACCTGGTGGACGACGGGTGCGCGGTGACCTGGACGACCGACGCCGTGTCGCCCGCCTCGGGCGTCGTCGCCAGTCGCCCCAACGGGCTGCTCTACACCTGGGCCAAGCGGCCGTCCCTGACCGGCGTCAGCGCGTGGTACCTCACCGCGATCGACGCCGACTCTGGCCGCCGGCGCTGGGGAGTGCGCACCGGCACCGGGCTGCTCGCCGGCAGTGACGGCTCGACGGTCACGCTGGGCCGCGACGGCTCGGCCTACCTCGGCACGCGGGCCGGGCTGGTCCGGGTGCACGACCGCCGCTAGTCGGATGGGGCCTGCGGCCAGGCGAGCCCGACCGTCTCCTCGCTGCGTTCCCACAGCCGCCGCTGCGCCACCTCGTCACGCGCCAGGCGTGCGGTGCCGACGATCCGCGGCGGACCGGCGGCCTCGGCGGGGCCGCTCGGTCCGACGTAGGTCGCCCCCGGGAGGTCGGCCGTGGCCGCCATCAGGGTGGGTCGGGCGCCCGCCTCGGCGGACTGCGAGACCAGCTTGACCGCGCCGTCGAGGACGGCGGCGCGCCGGCCGCGGGTGGTGCCGAGCTGACCGTTGACGGCGAGGTGCGTGCCGGCGAGTCCCGGGTGCGCAGCCAGCGCACGGACCGGCATCCCGGCGTGCCGCAGCCGCCGGTCGAGCTCGAAGGTGAAGAGCAGGTTGGCGAGCTTGGTCTGGCCGTAGACCTGCCACCGGCTGTGGTGGCGCTGGCTGCGCGGGTCGGCGAGCGGCGCGGACCGGGCGACGCGGTGCATCTGCGACGACAGCGTCACGACGCGACCGTCACCGGACGCGGCCAGCTGGTCGAGCAGCAGCCCGGTGAGCAGGAACGGGCCGAAGTGGTTGGTCGCCATCTGCGACTCCAGCCCGTCGCCCGTGCGGCGAGGCGGGGGAGCCATGATGCCGGCGTTGTTGACCAGGAGGTGCAGCGGGCCGAGCCCTGCGGCGGCCTCCTCCCCGGCCGCCCGCACCGATCCCAGGTCGGACAGGTCGACGACCAGCTCCTCGGTCGAGGCGGCGGGCACCTCGTCGGTGATCGCCTCGGCCGCCGCGGCGAGCTTGGCGGGCGTCCGTCCCGCGAGCACCACCCGGGCGCCGTGACGGGCGAGCTCGAGCGCGGTGTGGAAGCCGAGCCCGCCGAGCGTCGGCCCGGTGACGACGGCGGTGCGACCGGTCAGGTCGCCGATGTCGGCGGTCGTCCAGGCATCGCTCACGGGGTCACGCCGAGCGAGGCGACCACACGCTCGCCGAGCTCGGTGTCGCCGGTGAGGCGTACGTCGGCGGCGGCGGCGGGACGGCGACCGCCCGCGAGCACGACGAAGGTCCCGCGGTCCATCGCCAGCGTGACGGTCGGCTCGCCGTCGTCTGACGTGGCGCGACGACCGCGCCCGTCCTCCCCGACGGTGACGGTCACCGGCGGGTGGCCGGCCACCTCGAGGCGTACGACGGACCCGACCGGCGCCTGCGCCCGCTTGCCGACGACGTAGGGCAGGCTCTCCATGAGGTAGTCGGCGGTGTGGATGGCCGCTGCCGAGTCGAGGTTGCCCGGCATCGCGAGCGCGCGTCGCACGTCCTGCTCGTGCATCCACACGTCGAGCGGCCGGTTGCGCAGCAGCAGCCCGGTCGTCCAGCCGATCGCGCCGAAGGCCCCGGGGGCGGGCGCCGAGGCGTCGGTGGGCGGGTCGGCCAGCAGCTGGGTGTGGCGCGCGGTCGTCGACTCACGGATCTCGGTGATGAGGTCGTCGGGCGTCTCGTCGCGCCGGGCCAGCACGCCCTGCTCGGTGAACCGGCCCATCATCCCGCGCGCGTGCGGCGCCTCGCCGATCTCGACCTCCTCGTGCGGGCGCCCGGCCAGCAGCGCCTCGAGGTGGGCTGTGTGGGCGGCGACGGCCCGGACGTCCCAGCCGGGCAGGTCGGTCGGGGCGGACCACTGGTCGTCGGTGACGTGCTCGAGCACCTTGGTGAAGGAGTCGACGGCGCCCCACCAGAGCGCGACGAGCGCGGCGAGCCGCTCCCGGTCCGTCGCGGTCTCGGCCTCGGGGCTGGTCGCGGCGTCGGCCGCGGGATCGGTCATGGGGAGAGGGTAGGCGACCGGTCCGACGCCACCCGGCGCGGCGGGGTCCCCGCGTTCGGCCCCTGCCGGCCCTACGCTGCGGGAGCGGTCCTGCCCCCGACGGGCCGCGCCTCGCGCACCACCTCGCGCACCAGTCACGAAGGAGTCGTCATGGGAATCGGACTCGGCATCCTCCTGCTCGTCCTCGGCCTGATCCTGCTCTTCGCGATCAAGGAGTTCCCCGACTCCCTCCAGGAGATCGTCGACCCGACCACGGTCGGCTGGATCCTCGTGATCGCCGGCGTCCTGGCGCTCGTGCTCGGCCTCGTGATGAACAACCAGCGCTCGAAGACGACCCACGTCGAGGAGCGTCGCGAGCTATAGCCAGCCGCGCTCCTGCGCGATCCGGGCTGCCTCGCTGCGGGTGGTCGCACCGGTCTTCCCGATCGCCGCGGACAGGTGGTTGCGGACGGTGCCCTCCGAGAGGTGCACGCGGGCGGCGATCGTGGACACCGGTGACCCGTCGAGGGCGTGGGTCAGCAGCTCGCGTTCGCGTCCGGTGAGCGGGCTCGGTCCGTCGATCAGCGACTCCGCGGCCAGGTCCGGGTCGATGACCCGCAGGCCTGCGTGGACACGTCGTACGGCGTCGGCGAGCTGGCGGGCCGGGGTGTCCTTGACGACGAAGCCGGACGCCCCCGCCTCGATCGCCCGGCGGACGTAGCCCGGCCGGCCGAAGGTCGTGACGACCAGGGACCGCACGCCGGGCAGCTCGCGTCGTACGGCCGCGGCGGCGTCGATGCCGTTGAGGCCGGGCATCTCGATGTCGAGGAGGCACACCTCGGCCCCCGAGGCGCGGGCGGCGTCGACCACCTCGTCGCCGCGACCGACCTGCGCCACGACCTCGAGGTCGGACTCGAGGTCGAGCAACGCGGCCAGTGCGCCACGCACGAGCGCCTGGTCGTCGGCGAGCAGCAACCTGATCACGGCAGGGCCACCTCCACCCGGGTGCCGGGGGCGGCCGGGCCGACGGCGAGGGTGCCACCGACGCCGGTGACGCGCTCGCGCATGCCGCGCAGGCCGTTGCCCTCCGCGCCGTCGCAGCCGGAGCCGTCGTCGGTCACGGAGATGCCGGTGGGGCCGAGCTCGATGAGGACCGACCGCGCCTGCGCGTGGCGTACGACGTTGGTGACCGACTCGCGCAGCACCCAGGCCAGCAGCGCGCGGTGGCGTGGGTCGGTGTCGGCGACGGACCCCTCGACGGTCGTGGTGATGCCGGCGTCGGCGAGGACCATGGGTGCGGCGGCGAGCTCGGCCTCGAGGTTGCCGGCGCGCAGCCCGCCGACGGTCGCCCGCACCTCGGCCAGCGCCTGTCGTGCGGTGGTCTGGATCGACTCCAGCTCCTCCTTGGCGCGGGCGGGGTCGATGTCGATGAGCCGCGCGGCGAGCTCGGCCTTGACCGAGAGCGCGGTCAGGGAGTGGCCGAGCACGTCGTGCACGTCGCGGGCCACCCGCTCCCGCTCGGCGACGATGGCGTGCTCGCCTCGCGCCTGGTGGACGAGCTCCTCACGTTCGCCGAACAGGCGCAGCATCACCCCGCCGATCATGATCGGCCAGAGCATGAGGAAGAAGTAGGTCGGGAACTCGTCGAGGCGCAGCAGCGACAGCATCGGGACGGCCGACCAGAGGCCGACGGACCACTTCCACCACGGGGACGGCAGCTCGAGCGCCGAGAGGATCGCCAGGTAGGGCGTGAACGAGATGACGCCGATGCCGATCACGGGCAGCGTCGCGAGGCCCAGCACGAGCATGAGGCCCAGCGCCCACCAGGTGCTGAAGCCGGGGGAGTAGCCCAGCACGTTGGCCACCGCGAACCCGGCGATGCACAGCAGCGCGCCGACCTTGCCCAGCACTCCCACGTCGGAGTCGAGCACCGACATGATCGGGAAGACGAGGAACACCAGCCAGATGGCGGCGAAGGCCCACCCCCACTTCTCCCAGGGGTTGTCGGGCAGCGGCAGCCCGCCCCCACCTGTCGTCACGTGCGCGCCCGGCTCCGGCGTACGCCCCACAGCGCCACCAGACCGAAGATCACCGTCCACGCGAGCACGTTAGCGACCGGCAGCCAGAGCGGGTCGCGCCCCTCCGTCGGCAGCCACCCGTCGGTGAGCGGGAACCGGGCCAGCGCGACGTAGCCGTAGAGCGGCGTGAACCGGCCGAGGTCGAGCATGAAGCCGCTCATCGGGGTGAAGACGTTGCCGAGGAACGCCAGCACGACGATCATCCCGGACGCGATGCCGGCCGCGTTGGGGCCGCGGAAGACCAGGCAGATCGCCAGGCCGTAGACCGCGAACAGTGCGGACCCGAGCCACACCACCGCGCCCGACACCACCCAGTCCGACCAGTCGCCGCGGGCACCGGTCGCTGCCCCGATGGCGAAGATCGCGAGCACCGGCACCGCCGCCACCGACATCGCGACGCCCGCCTTGGCGGCCACGAAGGCCAGCGGCCGCATGGGCGTGAGCCCGAGCTGGCGGCCCCAGCCCATCACCTGCTCGGTCGCGGCGCTCCCGGCGACGCTGGTGGTCGCGGTGACCGCGCCGTATGCCGCCATCGAGATCATCACGTACATCCCGACGTTGCCGCTGCCGACGGGGTCGTCGGAGCCGATCCCGAACACGAGGTACATGAACGTCGGCAGGCCGACGACGAAGAACATGCCGATCCGGTCGCGCAGCTGACGACGCAGGTCGAGGCGCGCGTAGGTGAGCATCGCCGGTCGGGGGGTGGCGCGCACGGCGCCCGTGACGCGGGTGGTGGTGGCGGTGGTCGCGGTCATCGTGCGGCTCCGATCGGCTCGTTGTCTGCGGTGAGGGCGAGGAACGCGGCCTCGAGGCTCGCGGCGGAGACGTCGACGTCGGTGACGCCCAGCGGCTCGAGGGCGGCTCGCACCCGGGCGAGCCAGTCGGCGTCGAGGCCGTCGGCGCCGTCCACCTCGGCAGGTGGCCGGAAGGTCAGCGTGCGACCGCCGTACGCCGCCCGCACGTCGGTCGTCGCGGCGTCGTGGACGATGCGGCCGTGGTTCATCAGGACGGTTCGCTCGGCGAACTCGTCGGCCTCGGCGAGGTAGTGGGTGGCGAAGACGATGGTGCGGCCGAGCGCGGCGTCCTCGCGCATCGCCCGCCAGAACTCCTGCCTCGCGCCGACGTCCATGCCGGTGGTCGGCTCGTCGAGGACGACCAGGTCCGGGTCGGGCAGCAGGGCGAGCGCGAACTTCAACCGCTGCTGCTCACCGCCCGAGCAGGCCTCCACCCGCCGCGTGGCCAGGTCGGTGAGGCGCGCGCGGTCGAGCACCACCTCGACCCGGTCGGACCGGCCGTGCAGGGCGGCGATCGCGCGCACGGTCTCCTCGACGGTGAAGTCGTTGAGCAGGCCGCCGGTCTGCATGACCGCGGACACCAGCCCCTGCCGTACGGCGTCGGTCGGCGACGTTCCGTACACCTCGATCGTCCCGGCGTCGGGCGCCGTGAGGCCGAGCAGCATGTCGACGGTCGTGGTCTTGCCGGCACCGTTGGGGCCGAGGAACGCCACGATCTCGCCGGGCTGGACGGTCAGGTCCACATCGTCGACCGCGACCACGGCGCTGCCGTCGGTGGACCGGAAGGCCTTGCGGAGGCCGGTGGCCCGGATGGCGGGCACGTCAGCTGGTGTCATGCCTCCAGCGTGACGGCGTACGCCGCTGCGTCCCGGGTGGAGTTGTCACGACCTGTCCGTGACACCTGTCATCGGCGGATGCTCGCCGCCCAGAAGCGCTGTAACGCCGGGTTAGGTGCTGTACCCACCCGGATATATCAGGGTGGGTACACGCACTAACCCGGCGTTACAGCGGCTGCGTGACCTCAGCAGCGAAGGGTCAGAAGGACGCCTCGTCGAGGTCCATCAGGTCGAGGGTGGTGGCCTCGGCGATGGCGCGCTCGGCGCTGATCTTCGGCAGGTTGGTCTGGGCGAAGAACTGGGCGGCGAGGACCTTGCCCTCGTAGAACGCCTTGTCCTTGTCCGACACGTCGCCGGCCAGCTTCTCCAGCGCGACCTCGGCCTGGCGCAGGAGCAGCCAGGCGCACACGACGTCGCCGAGCACCATCAGCAGGCGGGACGTGTTGAGGCCCACCTTGTAGATGTTGCGCAGCTCCTCGGCCGACGACATGAGGTCGTTGATCATGTGGCCGACGACGGCGTTGGCGTCCTCGAGGGCGGTGGTGAGCAGCGCCCGCTCGTTCTTGAGGCGACCGTTGCCGGCCTCGGAGGCGATGAAGCCCTCGATCTCCTTGGCGAGGTGGCCGAGCGCGCGGCCCTGGTCCTTGACGATCTTGCGGAAGAAGAAGTCCTGGCCCTGGATCGCGGTGGTGCCCTCGTAGAGGGTGTCGATCTTCGCGTCGCGGACGTACTGCTCGATCGGGTACTCCTGCAGGAAGCCGGAGCCGCCGAAGGTCTGCAGCGACTCGGTGCCCAGCAGCACCCACGAGCGCTCGGATCCGTAGCCCTTGACGATCGGGAGCAGCAGGTCGTTGACCGCGGCGGCGAGGCGGGCCTCGTCGGAGTCGGTGGTGCCCTCGTGCTCGGCGATCATCACCTGGTCCTGCCACGTGGCGGTGTAGAGCACCAGCGCGCGCATCGCCTCGGCGAACGACTTCTGGGTCATCAGGGAGCGGCGTACGTCGGGGTGGTGGGTGATCGTCACGCGGGGCGCGGTCTTGTCGGCGGCCTGGGTGAGGTCGGCGCCCTGGACCCGCTCCTTGGCGTAGTCGAGGGCGTTGAGGTAGCCGGCCGAGAGGGTGGCGATGGCCTTGGTGCCGACCATCATGCGGGCGTTCTCGATGACCTGGAACATCTGGGCGATGCCGTTGTGGACCTCGCCGAGCAGCCAGCCCTTGGCCGGCTCGCCGCCGCCGACCTGCGGGTCGCCGAAGGTGACCTCGCAGGTGTTGGAGACCTTGATGCCCATCTTGTGCTCGACGTTGGTGACGTAGACGCCGTTGCGCTCACCGGTCAGCTCGCCGGTCTCGGGGTCGAAGTGGTGCTCCGGCATCCAGAACAGCGAGAGGCCCTTGGTGCCGGGGCCGCCGGCGCCCTCGACGCCCTCGGGGCGCGCGAGGACGAGGTGCATGATGTTCTCGCTCATGTCGTGGGTCGCGCTGGTGATGAAGCGCTTCACGCCGGTGATGTTCCACGAGCCGTCCTCGTTGGGGACGGCCTTCGCGCGTCCGGCGCCGACGTCGGAGCCGGCGTCGGGCTCGGTGAGGACCATGGTGCAGCCCCACTGGCGGTCGACCATGTGCTGGGCGACGGCCTTGTCGCGCTCGTTGCCGTTGCGGTGGACGACGTTGGCGAACGCCGGGCCGGCGGCGTACATCCACACGGGCGCGTTGGCGCCGAGCACCATCTCGCCGAGCGCCCAGATCAGGGACGAGGGGGCGGGGGTGCCGCCCATCTCCTCGAACACCTGGAGGCGCCAGAACTCGGAGTCCATCCACGCCTGGTAGCTCTTCTTGAACGACTCGGGCACCGGGGCCGTGTGCGTGGCCGGGTCGAAGACGGGCGGGTTGCGGTCGCTGTCCTCGTAGGAGGCGGCCAGGTCCTCGCGGGAGAGCCGCTCGACCTCGCGGAGGATCTCGCGCGCGCTCTCGCCGTCGACCTCGCCGAAGGGGCCGGTGCCGAGCACGGCGTCGCGGCCGAGCACCTCGAAGAGGTTGAACTCGATGTCGCGGAGGTTGGTCTTGTAGTGGCTCACAGCTTCCACCTGTTCCGTGTGCGGTGCGGTCGGGGGCGAGTCCTACTGAGTAGTTCTACTCGCCAGTAACTAAAGGATGCCTCGCAACCGCGGTTCGCGCAACACGAACGTCGAAAACCGCGCTGGGCAGAGGATCTGCGTACGACATCGCCGACCGCGGCAGTGAAATGACACGCCGCGGGCTAGATCGGTTTTGTCTATCACCCTAAGTATGTCTACTCTTTCACCTGACATACCTCAGTCGCACGACTACTGCTCCCTGCTCCGTCCCGGAAGGACCTCGCACCATGCGCAAGCTCATCGTTCTCGGCGTGGTGGGCCTCATCGCCCAGCTCATCGACGGCTCCCTGGGCATGGCCTACGGCGTGACCTCCTCGACGCTGCTGCTGGCAGCCGGGGTCGCTCCCGCCGCCGCCTCGGCCGCCGTCCACTTCTCCGAGCTCGGCACCTCGCTGGTCTCCGGTGCGTCGCACCACAAGTTCGGCAACGTCGACTGGCGCACCGTCTCGATCCTCGCGCTGCCGGGATTCATCGGCGCCTTCGTCGGCGCGACCCTGCTGTCCAACATGGACGCCGCGGTCGCCAAGCCGGTCGTCGCCGTGATCCTGCTGAGCCTCGGCTTCTACGTCGTCTACCGCTTCCTCCGCCTCGGCGGCGAGCGCCCGACCTTCAAGGGCCACCCCTCCGCGATGTTCCTGGCCCCGATGGGCCTCGTCGCCGGCACGCTCGACGCCGTCGGTGGCGGAGGCTGGGGTCCCGTCGGCACCACGTCGCTGCTCTCCAGCGGTCGGCTCGAGCCGCGCAAGGTCGTCGGCTCGATCGACACCTCCGAGTTCGTCGTCGCCGTCGGCGCCTCGCTCGGCTTCCTCTTCGGCCTCGGCTCCGCAGGGATCAACTGGGGCTACGCCGGCGCGCTGCTGGCCGGTGGCGTGATCGCCGCTCCGATCGCGGCCTGGCTCGTCAAGCACCTCGCTGCCCGCGTCCTCGGCGTGGCCGCCGGTGGCCTGATCATCCTCACCAACTCCAAGACGCTGCTCGAGGCCGTCGGCGTCCCGGGTGTCGGCGTCGCCGTCGCCGCCGCGCTGATCTTCGTGCTCTGGGTCTCCGGCATCGTCTGGGCGGTCAAGCAGGAGCGCCTGTCCAAGGCCGCGGCCCGGGCCGACGAGGCGGAGCTCGAGACCGCCACCGCCTGACCCGCACCTCGTCCGACGTACGCCGTCCTCCGCGCCCGCGGGGGGCGGCGTACGCGCGTGCGTGTGGGCTCCGTGTCGACCAAGAGCACTGTCTCTGCCGACATATCTGACAAACTGGCCATATGCGCGTCTCCGCCAAAGCCGACTATGCCCTCCGGGCCCTGATCGAGATCGCGGTGCGCACCGACGGGACCGCGGTCAGCGCCGAGCAGCTCGGCAAGGCGCAGGGCATCCCGCACGGCTTCCTCCAGGCGATCCTGGCCGACCTCCGACGCGCCGACATCGTGGTGTCGCAGCGCGGCCAGTCCGGCGGCTGGCGCTTCGCGCGCAAGCCCGAGTCGGTGACGGTCGCCGACGTGATCCGCGCGGTCGACGGGCCGCTCGTGTCGGTCTACGGCCTGCGTCCCGAGGCGGTCGAGTACGACGACAGCGCGCAGGTGCTGCAGCACGTCTGGATCGCGGCCCGGCACTCGCTCCGCATGGTCTTCGAGCAGGTCACCATCCAGCAGCTGGCCGACGGCACGCTGCCGCAGGCGGTCTCGGCCCTCACCGAGGACGACGACGCCTGGCAGCCGCACTGACCAGACGCGTCAGGCGGCCGGCCTCCGGTCGAGCATCCGGCGTCGCCGGGTCACCTTGGCCAGCCGGCGGTCGAGGCGCGCCTCCTCCTCCATCAGTGCGATCCGGGCCACCTGCGCGGCCAGCTGCTCGTCGCTGAGCCGGGCGGGCAGCACGTGCGAGCGCTCGTCCTTCACGAGCGACAGCCAGGCGCGCGGCGGGTCGGTGAACCCGCTCGTCGCCACGAGCACGACGCGGAAGTCCGCGAGGCCGTCCAGTGCCAGTGCCGCCTGCTCGGGCGTCGCCCCGAACCACTCCGGCATGCTCACGAAGCAGTCCGTGCCGCTCTTGCGGGCACGTCGGCACACCCGCGCCCAGGCTCCCTCGACGTCCTTGCGCCGGAGACCGGCGGCCCGGTGCGCGCGCAGGATCTCGACCTGGGCATGGGCGAGGGCCTCGTCGTCCACGGCGGGGGTCAGGACGCCGCCGACCGCCAGCGCCTCGGCCATCGACGACACGTCCACCCCGTCGGGACCGAGGTGGAGGATGAACAATCTCTTCGCCATGGCGCGAGCCTCAGCCCCGCACCCGACTCCTGCGTGAACACCGCGCCACGGACGGCCGAACTCCGCGGGTCGCGCGAACCGGTGCCTACGGTGGTGTGACGCGACGGGCCTCCCGTGCGTCTGTACGGGTGACGCCGAACAACCCAGGGAGAGACATGCCCCGCACGCAGGAGGAGTTCGAGGAGTTCGCGGTCGCGCGGACCCCTCAGCTCTACCGAGCCGCGTGGCTCATGTGCGGCGACGCCCACCGGGCCGAGGACCTCGTCCAGGAGACGCTGGCCAAGGTCTACGTCCGGTGGCACCGTCGTCTGGGCGGACCGATCGAGCACCCGGTCGCCTACGCGCACACGACGTTGACGCGCACCTACATCAGCGCCCAGCGCCGTCGCAGCAACCACGAGACGCCGGTCGACGACCTGCCCGAGGGGGTCGAGCAGCGTGGGGACGCCGACACCACGCTCGCCCTTCGGGCCGCCCTCGCCCAGCTCGCACCACTGGACCGCGCGGTCCTGGTGATGCGCTTCCTCGAGGACGTGTCGGTCGCCGACACCGCGGACGCCCTCGGGCTCAGTCCGGGTGCCGTGCGCAACCGCACGCTCCGCGCCCTCGACCGTCTCCGTGCCGTCCTGGGTCCGTCCCTCCGCGACCTGCTCGAGATCTAGGAGAACCCATGTCCACCGACGACACCGGCGTCACCGAGCTCCTCCGCCGTGCCAGTGACGACCTCACCCCCGACGTCGACCGCCTCGTCAGCGGCGGCATCGCCCGCGGACGCTCGCGCCGGCGCCGCGCCCGGATCGGTACGACGGTCGCCTCGCTCGCCGTGATCGGCGTCGTCGGCGGGCTGGCGATCGTCGTACCCCACCTCGGCGAGGCCGACAGCGCCCGCGGTCCCGGCATCGCCAGCGACGGCCCTAGCGTCACCGCCACCGAGACGCCGACCCCGGAGCCGACAGAGGAGCCGACAGAGGCGCCGACAGAGGCCGTGCGGCTGCGCGACATCCCGGCCGCCCAGGTGCCGTCCGTCGCGCTGTCCCTGCTCCAACCCCCGACGTCGGTGGCGCTGGGGGAACCGGACGTGCGCCTCGACACGCCAAGCCACCGGTTCGTCCAAGCCCGCCTCGACGGGATGGTGACGGACTTCGGGCTGATCGATCGTGGGCCGGGATCCCCGTCGTCGTGCGAGAGCGACGCGGAGTCGATGGGTGGATCGTGCCAGGAGATCGAGGACGGTGTCCTGCTGCTGACGTGGGGCCCGGCGGTCGCCGACGGGGTCACCTGTCAGGGCGCCAGCGCCGAGCGGGGGGAGCACGAGGTGTGGGCCACCTCGTGCAACGCAGCCGAGGGAAAGGACTCGCCGCCGCTGGCCGACGAGCCGCCGCTCAGTGGCGCACAGCTGGTGCAGATCGTGGCCAACGACTACTGGTTCGAGTGATCCTCAGTCGACCGGGACCGCGCGCAGCCAGCTGACGAGCGGGCGCAGGGACTTCCAGTCGGCGCGCACCCGGTCGACGAGCCCGGCGTCGATGGCGTCGGCCTCGAAGCCGTAGGAGCGGCCGACGAAGAGCTGCTTGCGGCGCAGCAGGTGGATGCGCGGGTGGTCGGTGTCGTAGCCGCGCGGCGACGTCTTCAGCTGCTCGCCGCCGACCTCGAAGCCGTCCTTCTCGAGGCGCTTGAGGAGCCGGTCGAGGGCTGCGCCGGTCTTGTCGTCGGCCATCGCGTCGCGGATCGCGGCGAGGGTGGGCCCGTCGGCGTCGTAGAACCCGGCCCCGACCCGCGTGCCCCGCGGCGAGATCTCGAAGTACCAGCCGGTGCGGGGGCCGGCCGCGACGAACGCCCCCTGGTGGGTCTTGTAGGGCGTCTTGTCCTTGGCGAACCGGACGTCGCGGTAGGGGCGGAACACCTTGGCCGTCCCGAACTCGGGCTCGAGCGCGGCCATCAGCGCCTTCGTCGGCGCCTCCACCGACTCCTTCCACACGTGCTTGTGGCTCTCCCAGAAGGACTTGGTGTTGTCCATCTCGAGGTCGTCGTAGAAGTCGAGCGCGGCGACGGGGAATCCGGTGAAGCTCACGTCAGGAGACGTTAGCCCAGACGTGCTGGTCGCCCTTCTCGCCGTACGACGCCAGCGTGAGCACGCCACCGCCGCAGGTCGGCTCGCCGAGGAAGGCGTTGCCGGTCGAGGGGGACTCGTAGGCGACCTCGAGCGTGCGCTGCGGGGTCCAGCGCATCAGCCGCGCGGGCTCGTCGGGGGCCCGCGGGTCGCGGACGAAGAAGACCGAGCCGCCGCAGGGGACGGCCGTGCCGGTCGTGCCCGGTCCGAGGTCGAAGTAGGTGCCGTCGGCGGAGGCGTGGAAACGGGCCTCCTCCTGTCGGCGGGGCTTGGGCACCTCGGACCACACCGCGCCGTCGGTGGTGGCAGCGACGTCCCACGGCGTGCAGTCGTCCGGACCCTCGAGCGGTTGCGGTACGCCGCTGTCGTCGAGCAGGTTGACCGTGCGGCAGGCCACGGGTCGGGCGTCGTCGAAGGTCATCATCCCGACCCCGTGCTCGCTCGCCGTCAGCCCGGAGAAGCCGCTTCGGTCGGGGGCGCACCAGCCGTCCTCGCCGTTGCTGTCGGCCAGGGCCGCGGTGGCCAGGCAGTAGGCCCCGCCGTCGCCGTACGTCGGGAAGTAGAGGTCGCCGGCGGTGAGGGCCCACGAGCCGCCGCTCGCCGCCGGGGGTGTGGCGACCTCGCCGGTCTCGCCGGTGGCGAGGTCGACGACCGCCACCTCGCTGGGTTCGGTCTCGGCCTTGTCCTGCCGGACGACGACGGCCCACTCGTCGCTCATCAGGACCTCGGAGATCGTGCGACCGCGGCCGGCCGCGACGGTCACGGCCTTGCCGTCGCGGGCGAGCTCGACCGTGGTGTCACCTGCGTCGCCGAGCGCCTCCCACTCCGGGCCCTTGACGTAACGGGTGCCGGCCTCGACGCCCGTGTCCTGCCAGTCCAGCGGCGCGGATGCGGGCTCGACCTCGAGCGGGTCGTCGACCGGGCCGCCGCTCGGCAGGTCGGCGGGCTCGTCGGTGCTCCCCGAGCCGGGTGTCTCCGTGTGGGCCGGGTCGTGGCTCGCGTCGTGGCCCGGGTCGGGCCCGTCGGGGTCGTCGGTCCCGGCGCAGCCGGTCAGCGCGACCAGCAGCGCCAGCGCGGCCGTCGTACGTCCGCGCACGTCAGACGCCGATGTTGTGCTGGAAGTGGGCGAGGTTGGCGCGGAACGAGCGGTAGGCGTTGCGCCACTGCACGCGCCCGATGGCCGGCTCGCTCGGGTCGAACTTCGACTGGTCCCACGGCTCGAAGTAGCCGAGCTGCGGGTTGCCGCCCGGGTTCTGGTCGAAGCCGCGGCCGACCTGGAAGTGGCCGCTCGCGTCGTCGTCGAGGTAGGGGTAGTACTGCGTGAGCAGCGACGGGTGGAGGACGACGGGCGCCTGGTAGTCGTGGATGTGGCGCATCATCAGCCGGTACCACTGCTTGAAGCTGAAGTCGCTGATGTCGAGCACGACGTAGGGACCGGCGTGGGTGTCCTCGTCGTAGTCGGTCTTGTTGTTGACCACGCGCACCACGTCGGTGATCGCGGTGCCGGCGGTGGTGGTGCCGAGGCGGCGGGCCCAGTAGGACTGGTTCTTCCGCTTCTCCTGCGAGCCCCAGCCGATGGCCTGCATCGTCGCGGGGCCGCACCAGTAGGTGGTGTTCTGGGCTTGGGCCACCTTGCTGCTGAGGATCTTCGAACGCTTCGGGTAGGACTCCCCGAAGCCGCCGCGGGCCTCGACGCCGGCCGTGACCTCGGGGTGGCGCGCGGCGAAGCCCTCGGGCAGTGGCACGCCCTGGATCTCGTGGCGCAGCATCCAGACCTTGCCGACCGACCGGGCTGCCATCGTCAGCTCGGCGCGCTCCGCCTCCGTGCGTGCGGTCGACGTACGCGACTGGGCCCGGGCCAGCAGCCCGTCGGCGTCCAGGTCCCCGGTGCGCTCGGTGGAGCGGGTCGTCGGGCGGGTCTCCAGCCGTGCCGCGAGGGCCTCCTCCGACTGGTTGGTCCAGCCGAAGCCGAGGCAGTAGCGCTGGCCCTCGAAGGTCGCGCACCGCACCGACGCCTGCGCGAGCGCCGTACGCCCCTCCGCCCGGTCGAGGGCCGCACCCTCGTCGAGCACGCGGTCGATCTCGGCCCGCATCGCGGGCGTGACCCCGCCGCGGCCGAGGGCGCCGGGAGCCCGGGTCGTCTCGGCGGTCGGGGCGATCTCGCCCCGGTCGTCCTGCCCGCCGTCGGGGAGGAGCGGGACGGCGCCGAGGGTGAGCGCGAGGGCCGCGGCCGCGATGGTCACGGGGTGGCGCCAGAGCGGGCGCGAGGTGTCCTCCTCGGCGATGCGATGGGCGACCTTGCGGAGGGTCGGGCGGGGAAGTGCAGGCATGGGGGAAGACCTTCGATCCGAGACAGACGGACGCCTCACTGTCCTCTCTGGCCCCAGAAGTCGCAAGTCTCACTCCTGCCCCATCCGGGGGATGCGGGCGAGGCGCTCCGGTCGCTCGAGCGGTGCGTGAGCGACATTCCGGGCTTCGGGAATGTGGGTGGGCCACCGCTCGTGCGACGACAGGCCGGTGGGCGGTGCGTGAGCGACATTCCGTGGGCCGGGAATGTGGGTGGGCCACCGACAAACGTGGAGCGGATGACGAGACTCGAACTCGCGGGACAAACGTGGAGCGGATGACGAGACTCGAACTCGCGACATCGACCTTGGGAAGGTCGCGCTCTACCAACTGAGCTACATCCGCAGCGCCGTCCGGGGACGGCGGGCCAGATGCTACTAGACGGGGCTACCGGACCGGCGGGCGCACGCTGGAGAGGGCGGGATGCTTCGGCGCGACGGTGTCGCCGGACGAGCGCCCGGTGAGCCGGCGGTGCACCCAGGGCACGAGGAACTCGCGGGTCCACTGCGCGTTGGCGGCCCAGGTCTCGCGGCGTCCGAGGACGGGGAGCGGGCCTACGGTGACGGGTTCGAGGCCGTGCTCGACGCCGATGGCCTCGAGGACGGCGTGGGCCATGTGGGTGTGGCCGGAGCTGTTGAGGTGCATCCGGTCGGTGTCCATCACGCCGGCGATCTCGATGTCGCGCATGCGCCACATGTCCACGACGCTCGCGCCGTGGCGGTCGGCGATCTCGCGGACCCACTCGTTGAAGATCGCCATCCGGCCGCGCATCGGGCCGTAGATCCCGCCGGCGCCGGGATCGAAGATGGTGAACATGACGACGTGCGCGCCGGTCGCGGTGAGCCGCGCGATCGCGTCGTCGTACGTCCGGGCGAGGGCGTCGATGTCCACGCGCGGGCGGAGCACGTCGTTGCCGCCGCCGTGGATGGTGACCAGGTCGGGCTGGAGGGCGAGGGCCGCGTCGACCTGCTCGGTGACGATGGCGCCGAGCTTGCGACCGCGGATGGCGAGGTTGGCGTAGCCGAAGTCGTCGGTCTGCTGCGCGAGGACCTCGGCGACGCGGTCGGCCCAGCCGCGCAGGCCGTTGGGTCGAGCGGGGTCGGGGTCGCCGACGCCCTCGGTGAAGGAGTCGCCCAGTGCGACGTAGCGGTGGAAGGTCACCGATCCATTGTGGCCACGAGGGCCGCCGTCTCGAAACTGAGGCTAGGGTCGGCCGCGTGCTGCTCTCTGATCGCGACATCGCCGCCGAGATCGACGCCGGCCGGATCGCCCTCGAGCCCTGGGACCCCCAGATGATGCAGCCCTCGAGCATCGACGTCCGGCTCGACCGCTACTTCCGCGTCTTCGAGAACCACCGTTACCCCCACATCGACCCGGCGGCGGACCAGTCCGAGCTGACCCGCGAGGTCGAGCCGGAGGGCGACGAGCCGTTCATCCTGCACCCGGGCGAGTTCGTGCTCGGGTCGACGTACGAGGTCGTCTCGCTGCCCGACGACGTCGCCGCGCGGGTGGAGGGGAAGTCGTCGCTGGGCCGGCTCGGCCTGCTCACCCACGCGACCGCGGGGTTCGTGGACCCGGGGTTCTCGGGCCACGTCACGCTCGAGCTGGCCAACGTCGCGACGCTGCCGATCAAGCTCTACCCCGGCATGAAGATCGGGCAGTTCTGCTTCTTCCGGCTCTCCTCGCCGAGCGAGCACCCCTACGGCTCGGAGAAGTACGGCTCGCGCTACCAGGGCCAGCGCGGCCCGACCCCGAGCCGGTCGTTCCAGGGGTTCCACCGCACCTCCATCTGAGGCGCGAGCGGTCCACATCGCGGATTAGGGCACACCTGCGTTGCCTTAATCGGACCGAGTGTGGTTAGGCTTCCCTAAGTTAGCCTTGCCTTACCGAGCACACGGAGTCCTGATGAAGCGAAGCCTCGCCGCGCCCACCCTGATCAAGGTGACCGCAGCCACCGTCCTGGCCGCAGCCCTCGCCGGCTGCAGCACCGGATCCACGAGCGGGACGGACGCGGCGGCGGAGCCGACGTCGACCACGTCCGTCGACCCCGACGCCTTCCCCGTCACCATCGAGCACGCGCTCGGCGAGACCACCATCGAGTCCGAGCCGACCCGGGTCGCCACCCTCGGCTGGACCGACCACGACCACGCCCTCGCGCTGGGCGTCGTCCCCGTCGGCGCCACCAAGATCACGTGGGGCGGCAACGACGGCGGCTCGACCGACTGGTTCGACGCGGCCGTCGAGGAGGCCGGCGCCGAGGCGCCCGTGCGCTACGACGACGCCGACGGCGCGCCGATCGACGAGGTCGCCGAGCTCGCGCCGGACCTGATCCTGGCGACCAACTCCGGCATCACCGAGGCGGAGTACGCCAAGCTCTCCAAGATCGCCCCGGTCGTCGCCTACCCCGAGGCGCCCTGGACCACCCCGTGGCAGACCTCGCTCGAGATGGTCGGCGAGGCGCTCGGTCGTACGGCGCTCGCCGAGGAGGTCGCGGCCGACACCCAGGCCACGATCGACGAGGCCGCCGCGGCCAACCCCGAGCTCCAGGGCGCGGAGCTGATCTACGGCTACCTCGCCGCCACCGACCTCTCCACCGTCGGGATGTACGCCCCGGAGGACCCGCGCGTGTCGATCCTGCGCGACTTCGGCATGGTCGACGCACCGGCGGTCGCCGACGCCATCAAGCCGGGTGAGTTCTACGGCACCGTGTCGGCGGAGAAGTCGGCCGACCTCGACTCCGACGTGTTCCTCACCTGGGTCGACTCGCCCGACAACGTCGAGACGATCGAGAACGACAAGCTGCTCGGCCAGATCCCCGCCATCGCCGAGGGCCACTGGTACGCCGAGACCGACAAGCAGAACGCGATGGCGTCCACCAACCCCACACCTCTCTCCATCCCGGTCATCGTGAGCGACTTCCTGCCTCACGTGGTCGAGGCCATCGAGGGCTGATGACCGCCCTCGTCCCGACGCGGGACGACGTCTCCAGGGCTCCGGGGGGAGGCCAGAGGCGTCGTCCCGCCCTGCCGGCCAGCGTCGCGATCTCGATCGTGGCGCTGGCCGGTGCCGGCGCGCTGTCGCTGCTGGTGGGAGCGCGGGCGGTGCCGCTCGCCGCCGTCTGGGACGCCGCACATCCCATGCACGCCGTGGTCGAGGCCCGCTTGGACCGCACGCTCCTCGGCCTCGCCGTCGGCGCCGCCCTCGGCCTGGCGGGGGCGGTCATGCAGGGCCTGACCCGCAACCCGCTCGCCGACCCCGGCATCCTCGGCGTCAACGCTGGCGCCACCTTCGCGATGGTCGTCGGGATGACGGCCTTCGGGTTCTCCGGGATGGGCCAGTTCCTCCCGCTCGCCTTCGTCGGTGCAGCCGTCGCGGCGGCGGCGGTCCACGGCATCGCGTCGCTGGGCCGTGACGGCGCGACGCCGATGAAGCTCGCGATCACCGGCGCGGCCCTCAGCGCCGGCCTCGCCAGCTGGACCACCGGCCTGCTCCTGGCCGACCGCAAGACGATGGAGAGCTTCCGCTTCTGGCAGGTCGGCACCGTCGCCGGGCGGGGGACCGACGTGCTCCTCGCCGGGCTCCCGTTCCTGGTCCTCGGCGCAGCGCTGGCGCTCGCCGGCGCGCGCCTGCTCAACACCCTCGCCCTCGGCGACGACCTGGCCCGCGGCCTGGGCCGCCGGACCACCCGCGACCGCCTCGTGATCGCGCTCGCGATCGTCCTGCTCGCCGGCACGGCCACCGCGCTGGCCGGGCCGATCGCCTTCGTCGGCCTCGTCGTGCCCCACGTCGTACGCGCCCTCGTCGGCCCCGACCACCGCCGGCTGCTCCCGTTCTCCATGCTCGGCGGCGCAGTCCTCGTCGTCGTCGCCGACACGGTGGGCCGCGTCGTGCTGCCGCCGTCGGAGGTGCAGGTCGGCATCATGGCCGCCGTCGTCGGCGTCCCCGTCTTCCTCGCGCTGATCCGCCGCACCGGGAGGGCGTTGTGACCGTGACCCTCGGCCGCCCCCTCACCACCGAGCCGCCCACGCCGTCCACGCCGGACGCCCTGGACGTCGTACGCCGTGCGCGCCGCGCGCCGGTGCGCCACCACCGCCGCCTCCTCGCAGGCCTCCTCGTCGCGCTGGTCGGCGCCTTCGCCGCGCGCGTCCTGCTGGGCGACTACACCGTCACGGTCCCCGACTTCGTGCGCATCCTCGGCGGGGAGCAGATCCCCGGCGCCACCTACATCGTGATGGAGTCCAAGCTCCCACGGGCCGTGCTGGCCGTGCTGGTCGGTGTGGCCTTCGGCGTGGGCGGCGCCATCTTCCAGACCACGCTGCGCAACCCGCTCGCGAGCCCCGACATCGTCGGCGTCAGCCTCGGTGCCAGCGCCGCCGCCATCACGGTGATCGCCCTGGCCGGCTGGACCGGTTGGCCGGTCTCCGCCGCCGCCATCGTCGGTGCCCTCGCCGTCGCGCTCGCCGTGCGCGCCGTCGCCGGTGACCACGGAGGCTTCCGGCTCGTCCTGGCCGGCATCGGGCTCGCCGCCGCCATGCAGTCGGTCATCCAGTACGTCTTCACCCGCGTCGACGAGTACGACGTCCAGCTGGTGCTGCGCTGGCTGACCGGCAGCGTCAACGGCGTCGCGTGGCAGGCGATCGGGCTGCTGGCGCTCGCCCTGGCCGTCCTGCTGCCCGCCACCGCGGGGGTCGCCCGCTCGCTGCGCGCGACCGAGCTCGGCGACGACACCGCGGCCGGCCTCGGCGTCGGGCGCGGCCGCACCGACCTGCTCATGCTCCTCGGCGTGCTGCTCGTCGCGGTCGCCGTCGCCGCGGCGGGTCCCGTCGCGTTCGTCGCCTTCCTGTCCGGACCGATCGCCCGCGCCCTCAACCACGGCCGTACGACGCTCCCGGCGGCTGCGCTCGTCGGGGCGGTGATCGTGCTGGCGGGCGACTACGCCGGCGCCTACGCCTTCGCCGACCTCAACCTGCCCGTGGGCGTCGTCACCGGCGCCTTCGGCGCCCCGTTCCTCCTCTGGCTGCTCGCCCGCGGCCCCCTCAGAGGACATCGTGGAAGGAGGGCGGCATGACCACCGCCAGTCCCACCCAGCCCACCCAGCCCACCCAGCCCGCCCGGCTGGAGGCCAGCGGCCTCACGCTCGGCTACACCGACACCGCCGTCGTGCGCGACCTGGACCTGCAGGTCCCGCACGGCCGCATCACCGTCATCGTCGGCGCCAACGCGTGCGGCAAGTCCACGCTGCTGCGCGGGCTCGCCCGCCTGCTCCGACCGCGTTCGGGGTCGGTGCTGCTCGACGGGGAGGCGATCCACCGGCTGCCCACCAAGCAGGTCGCCCGCACGCTGGGGCTGCTGCCACAGAACCCCGTCGCGCCCGAGGGCGTGACCGTCGCCGACCTCGTGGGCCGCGGCCGGCACCCGCACCACGGGCCCTTCGGCCGCTGGACCAGCGCCGACGACGAGGCGGTCGCCGAGGCCCTCGCCCTCACCGACACCCTCGGGCTCGCCGACCGCGTCGTCGACGAGCTCTCCGGCGGCCAGCGCCAGCGGGTGTGGATCGCGATGGCACTCGCGCAGGGCACCGACCTGCTGCTGCTCGACGAGCCCACGACCTACCTCGACGTCGCGCACCAGGTCGAGATGCTCGACCTCCTCGCCGAGCTCAACGCCCGGCGCGGCACCACGATCGTCATGGTGCTCCACGACCTCAACCTCTCCGCCCGCTACGCCGACCACCTCGTCGCCCTGCACACCGGTCAGGTCGTCGCCGAGGGAAGTCCGCGCGAGGTCGTCACCGAGGAGGTCGTGCGGACCGTGTTCGGCCTCGACAACCGGGTGATCGAGGACCCGGTCTCGCACACGCCCCTCGTCGTGCCGGTCGGCCGCCACCAGCCGCGACGGCCCAGCCCGTCCGTCCCACCGGCAAGTCATGCCAGCCACGCCAGCCAGGAGATCCGATGACCGTGACCGCGAACCAGGCCGCCCTGCCCATGCTCTTCACCGAGGTCGAGGTGGTCGCAGTCGAGCGGCTCTCGCCGACCTTCGTCCGCGTCGAGCTCGGCAGCCCCGACCTCGGCGAGTTCGGTGTCGACGGCCCGCGCTGGGACCAGCGCATCAAGCTCATCCTCCCGGACCCCGAGACGGGCGGCATCACCTCCACCGAGGGTGCCGACGAGACCTGGTTCTCGACCTGGCTCGAGCGGCCGGCGGCCGAGCGCGGCCACATGCGCACCTACACGATCCGCGACGTCCGCGGCTCCGGGGCGGCGACGACCTTCGTCGTCGACATGGTGCTCCACCTCGACGGCGACATGGTCGGCCCCGGCTCGCTCTGGGCCTCGCGCGCCACGGTCGGCGACCGGATCGCGCTGCTCGCGCCGCGGCGGGGCTACCCCTACGGCGGCATCGAGTTCACGCCCGGACCCGGCGCCGACCTCCTCCTCGTGGGCGACGAGACCGCCGTGCCCGCCGTCTGCACCGTGCTCGAGCAGCTGCCCGACGACGCCCGGGGGACGGCGTTCCTCGAGGTGCCCCTGGCTGCCGACGTCCAGGACGTACGCGGTCCAGCCGGCGTCGAGGTCGTGTGGCTGGCCCGCGAGGGTGACGAGCTCGGCGTCGGCCTGCACGACGCCGTGGTCGCCCACCTGGGCATCCCGGGCGCCCACGTCGACGTCGCTCCCGACGAGGTCGACCCCGACCTGTGGGAGACGCCGTTCTACTCCTCCTCGGGCGAGGACGTCCCGGGCGACGTGACGGGCGTGGGCGGCACCTACGCGTGGATCGCGGGCGAGTCGAAGGTCGTCACGGGCCTGCGCCGCCACTTGGTCAAGGAGCTCGGCTTCGACCGCAGCCAGGTCGCCTTCATGGGCTACTGGCGTCGCGGCGTCGCGATGAAGTCCTGAGCGGCCGGCTCCACGACCGGGCTGGGGAGCTCGCAACTTCCCGGCCCGTGCGCACGTCTCCCTGCGGACAGCACCGACGAAGGAGCCCGCATGCGTACGACGTCCCTGACCGCCGCGCTCGGTCTGGCCACCGCCCTGGCCCTCACCCCGAGCCTGGCCGCACCCGCGTCGGCCGACGCTCCGACCTGTGACGGGAGGACGGCCACGATCGTCGTGCAGCCCACCACGACGTGGCCCAAGCCGTGGGTGGTGGGGACGCCCGGGGACGACGTGATCGTCGGCACCGACGGTCGTGACCGGATCGACGGCGGGGCCGGCAACGACACGATCTGCAGCCTCGGCAGTGACGACCACGTCGTCGGCGGGGCCGGCGATGACCGGCTCTTCGGCGGGCTGGACGAGTACTACCCCGACGACGACTACTGGGGCGACGTCATCGAGCCCGGCCCGGGCGACGACTTCGTGGACCTGGGCTTCCAGGGCGGCTGGAAGGACATCGACTTCGTCGACAGCGTCTACGCCGACCAGGTGAGCTATGCCAACGCCGCCGGACCGGTCACCGTCGACCTCACCACGCTGACCGCGACCGGCGAGGGCACCGACACGTTCGCCCCGACGCCGGCAGGGAAGTTCACCGGCATCGTCGGCTCGCCGTACGACGACGTGCTGACCGGCGGCCCGGCCGACGACCAGATCCACGGAGGCGGGGGCGACGACACGATCACGGGCGGGCCCGGTGACGACCTGTTGCACGGAGACCTCAACTGGGCGCCCGACAAGCGCAACTACGACACCTCCGTCCCCGGCGACGACGTGGTCCGGGGCGGCGCCGGCGACGACATCGTCGAGGGCGGCCACGGCGCCGACATCCTGGCCGGGGAGGACGGCGAGGACTACCTCGTCTCCGCGGGTGACGCCGCCGGCACGAGGCTCGACGGTGGACCCGGCGACGACTTGTTCGCCACCTCGCAGCAGACGAGGGCGCGAGGCGGTGGCGGGGACGACACGTTCGAGCTCGGCATCGGACGCGGCCAGAAGGCCGACGGCTCCCGCGTCGTGAACGGCGGGAACGGCCGCGACAGGATCCAGCTCACGTCGTACGTCGGCGGCAAGAACCGGTACGACCTCACGATCCACGTGCCGAAGCGGCGCGTCACGGTCGGCGGCGGGCTCTTCGCGAAGATGACCGGCACCGAGGAGTTCATCGTCGAGGGCAACGACGGACCTGGGCTCGTGGAGTTCCGCGGCGGAGCCCGCCCGGAGCTCTTCCGCCTCCGCTGGATCCAGAAGGCCACCGTCCACGCGTACGGCGGTGGCGGTGACGACGTGCTCATCGGGGGCTACCGGGGGGACGTGCTCGACGGAGGCCCCGGCCGCGACCGGCTGGACGGCAGCCGGGGCCGGGACCTCTGCGTGAAGGGCGAGCAGCTGCGCTCCTGCGAGCGACGCTGATCGGCCGTCGGCCGTCGGCCGTCGGGCGTCAGCGGCGCTTGGTGCGGGGCGCGCGGGGGAAGTAGCGCACGCGCTCGGCGATGCGGTGGCGTGCGATCAGCTCGATGTCGGTGAGTGAGTCATGCATGGCGATGCTCCTTTCGGCTCGTCGGACCTGAGTACGGAACGGGTGACTGGCGGTCAGCTCTCGTGGAGGGTGACGTCGCCGGAGGCGGTGGTGGCACGCACCTCGAGGTAGGGCTGGTCGGGCGCGGGCTCGCCCGTGCTCGGCAGGGTCGAGGTGAGTCGGCCGCTCGCGGTCCGGACGTCGGTCCACACCGGCGTACCCGACACGACGCCGATGCGGACGTCGCCGCTCGCAGTCTTCGCGGTCACGCGCCCCGAGGCGACCTCGGTGACGACCAGGTCGCCCGAGCCGGTGGTGAACACCGCCTCGCCGCCCATCGACAGGACGTGGGCGTCGCCCGATCCGGTCTTGACGGCGAGCTCGTCGCGGGCGGACTCGACGCGGACGTCGCCGCTGCCGGTCGTCACGACCAGCGCGGACTCGGCACGGCGTACGACGACGTCGCCCGAGCCGGACTTGATGCGCGCGTCGCCGAGGAGGTGCTCGGCGACCAGGTCGCCCGAGCCGGTCTGGACGAGGGTGTCGCCGTCGACGACGTCGAGGGACACGTCGCCGGACCCGCTGTCGATGCGGGTGTCGCTGAACCGGCCGTGCGCTGCGACGTCGCTGCTGCCGACCTTGGCCTGGAGCCCGCTCGCGACGGGGACCTCGACGACGATCTCGGCGCGCGGGTCCTTGCCGAGGAACCCGCCGCTGCGGTGCGGGGCGATGATGGCGATCCGGTCGCCGAGGTCGCGCACGTCGAACTCGTCGGCGCGCTCGCCGGTGATGCGCACGGTGGTCTCGGTGGTGTCGGTGGCGGTCACGTCGACCGTCCCGCGACCGTTCTCGACGTAGAGGCCGATCGGCTCCGGGGTGTCGAAGGTGAGGTCCAGCTGGTTGCTCATCGGGTCTCCTGAGGGTGTGCTCGCCCACCGGGCCGGCGGTGCCGGTCCGTGGAGCGATGGGTGGTGGGGCGCGGTGGCCCCGGGACGTCAGGTCGTGGTGGTCAGAGCCAGCCGCTCATCCGGCGGTTGCCCTGCCCCTGCCTGCGGTTGCCTGCGAACGGGTCGTAGCCGACGAAGGGGACGCTGCTGAGGTCGATGTCGACGTTGATCGAGTGGTCGTTGGTGGCGGCGCGCACCACGTTGACCATCCAGGTGTTGAGGCTCTGCCCGGCGGCGGCCGCCTTCTCCTCGGCCCGGGCCTTGACGCCCTCGGGGATGCGGAGGGTGATCCGGGCCAGGTCACCGGCCTCCTCCTCCGGCGGTGCCGGGGGTGCCGGCGGCGGGGGCGGCTCGGGCATCGCGGCCTGGGGCGTGACCTCGACGACGAAGTCGAGCTCGCGGCCCACCAGTCGGACGTCGACGCTGCCGTCGGGGAGCTCGGCGGTGATCTCGGCCGCGGCGTGGGAGATGGCCTCCATCAGCGCGAGGCGGGCGCTCGGGTCGAGGGCGTACGCGAGACGCTCGGCCGCCTGCTTGAGCTCGTCGCTGCCGGCCTCGGACGCGGCCACGAGGTCGCGTCGGAGGCTGTCGACGTAGGGGGTGATGTCCATGTGCAGCACTTTGACATCATCGTGATGTCATGTCAATGCCTTGGTGATGTCATCTGGCGTCGCGGTGACACCATCTGTGGTCTCCGGCTCAGCGAGAGCCTGACAACCCCGTCTGTCGAGCTCGCCTCAGAGGTCGAAGAGCGAGCCCGAACCGCTGATGTCGACATCCGTCCGCGGCGTGTGAGCCGAGCCGTCGGAGGCCGGCTCGGGCTCGTCCTCCGTGGTCGGGGGTACGTCGCTCGCGTCCGACGCCGCCTCGGCTGCGGGCTCGCTGTCGGCGTCGTCCGCGTCGAGCACGGTCTCCGGGTCCTTCGCGGGCGCGGGTTCAGCCTCGAGCTCGGCCGGCTCGGGCTCAGCCGGTGCCGTTGCTTCGTCGGGGTCGCGGAACAGGGCCGCCTGGCTCAGGTCGGCCCCGCTCGGGGGTGCCGACGGGGACTCGGGCTGCGGCTCGGGCTCGGACGTGGTCTCCGGCGCAGCTGCCGTGTCGGGCTCGGCCGCCACCTCTGCGGGCGCGCGGGACGGTGAGTCGCTGGGAGACTCGACGTCCACGGCGGCCTCGGCCTCGGCCGGCGCGGAGCTGGCTGCCGGCTGGGCCGCCGGCTGGCTCGCAGGCGCCTCGAGGTCGAACAGCGACCCGAGGCTCGACAGGTCGACGTCCGTCGCGGGCGTCGACGTCGTACCGCTCGCGGGCGCCGGCTCGGCGGCCGTCGGCGCCGGCTCGGGGGCCGGCTCGGGGGCCGGCTCAGCGACTGGCTCAGTGGGCTCGCTGGCGCCTGAGTCTCCAGGAGACTCAAGGTCCACTGCGGCTTCGGGCTCGGGCTCGGGCTCGGGCTCGGCGGCGGGCGGTGCGGCGGCGGGTGCGGCTGCTGCCGGCTCGGGCGCCGGGAGGTCGAAGAGCGACCCGCTGCCGAGGTCCACCTGGGCGGGTGCGGCAGGTGTGCTGGGCGTTGAGTCGCTGGGAGACTCAACGGCCACTGCGGCCGCAGGCTCCTCCTCCGCCGGGGTCGCCGGGGCCGCCGGGGCTGCCGGGGTCGCCTCGTCGGTGGCACCGCGCTCGGCGGCTGCCGGCTCGGAAGCGACCGGTGCGGCGGCAGCGGGCTCGGGAGCCGCGATGTCGAACAGCGAGCCTCCGCTGCCCAGGTCGGTGGTCGGCGCAGGAGCGGCCTTGTCCTCGGCGGCGGCGGGCTCGGCAGCGGCCGCCGGCGGGGTCGTGGCGGGGGCGGGCTCCGGCTCGGGCGTGCCGAGGTCGAAGAGCGAGCCACCGGAGCCGAGGTCCGTCGTCGGCTGGGCCGCGGGCTTCTCCTCGGCAGGCGAGGTGGGCGCTTCGTCCTTCGGCGCCGCCGGCTCCGGGGCCGGGGTGTCGAAGAGCGACCCGCCGGAGAACGCCTCGGCCGGCTTCTCCTCGACCTTCCCACCGGCCTTCTCGTCGGCCGTGGCTGCCTTGGCTGCGGGCGTCTCAGCGGGCGCAGGGGTGTCGAACAGCGATCCGGAGGACGCCTGCTCGGCGGCGGGCGCGCTCTCCTCGGGGGCCGGGGTGTCGAAGAGCGACGAGCCGCCGGACGCCTTGGCGGCGGGACCGACGTCGGCGGTCTCGGTGACGGTGTCCTCGGTGACCGTGACGTCACCGGCCTCCGGCTCGTCCTTGGTGGCCACGTCGGTGGCGGCAGCGCCAGCGGCAGCGGACGCAGCGGCCGGGGCGGCGGCGGGCGCCGAGCCCGGCGCGGCCTTGGTCGCCTGCTCGCCCTTGACCGACGCGAGCAGCATCTGCGCGACGTCCAGGACCTCGACCTCCGCGCGGGCCTCGCCGGACGCCTGCTGGGACGTGAGCCCGTCGGCGAGCATCACCCGGCAGAACGGGCAACCGACGGCGATCTGGTCGGCGCCGGTGCCGACGGCCTCCCTCGTGCGGTTCATGTTGATCCGCTCGCCGAGGTTCTCCTCCATCCACATGCGCGCACCACCGGCGCCGCAGCAGAAGGAGCGCTCGGAGTTGCGCTCCATCTCGACGAACTCGGCACCCGGGAGGATCTCGAGCAGCTCGCGCGGCGGCGAGTAGACCTGGTTGTGGCGGCCGAGGTAGCACGGGTCGTGGTAGGTGATCGAGCGCTTCGCGGCGCCGGCGCCGTCCTTGACGGGCGTCAGCTTGCCCTCGCGCACGAGGCGGTTGAGCAGCTGCGTGTGGTGCACGACCTCGAGCTCGATGCCGAAGTCCTTGTACTCGTTCTTGAGCGTGTTGAAGCAGTGGGCGCAGGTCGAGACGACCTTCTTGACCTTGTACTCCTTGAACGTCTCGACGTTCTGCTGGGCCAGGCCCTGGAAGACGAACTCGTTGCCGGCGCGCCGCGCCGGGTCGCCGGTGCAGGTCTCGCCGTTGCCCAGCACGCCGAAGGAGATCCCGGCCATGTCCAGCAGCTCGGCGACCGCGCGGGTCGTCTTCTTGGCTCGGTCCTCGTAGGCCCCGGCGCAGCCGACCCAGAACAGCCAGTCGACCGACTCGAGGGACTCCAGGTCCTCACCGACGACCGGGACGTCGAACTCCAGGCCCTTGGCCCAGTCCATCCGCGCGGTGGCGGACATGTTCCACGGGTTGCCCTTGTTCTCCAGGCCCTTGAACAGCTGGTTGAGCTCGGCCGGGAAGTTGGACTCCACGAGCAGCTGGTAGCGCCGCATGTCCATGATGTGGTCGACGTGCTCGATGTCGACCGGGCACTGCTGGACGCAGGCGCCGCACGAGGTGCAGCTCCACAGGACGTCCTCGTCGATGACGAAGTCGCCGTCGGCGGGGTTGTAGAAGTAGTCGAGCACGTCGGTGCCCGCACCGGCGCTCTCGCCCTTGGAGCCGACACCGACCAGCTCGCGCTCGGCGTGGGCCTCGACACCGTCGTGCTTGGCGTACGCGTGGTCGCGCAGGGCGGTGATGAGGAGCTTGGGGGAGAGCGGCTTCTCGGTGTTCCAGGCGGGGCACTGCGACTGGCAGCGACCGCACTCGGTGCAGGTGGTGAAGTCGAGGATGCCCTTCCAGGAGAAATCCTCGACCTTGCCGACGCCGAGCACGGAGTCCTCGTCGAGGTCGTCGATGTCGTCGAGGGTGATCGCCTTGCCCTCGGAGGTGAGCGGCTTCATCGCGCCGAGTGCGGTGGCGCCGTCGGGCTCGCGCTTGAACCAGATGTTGAACCACGCGGTGAAGCGGTGCCACGCGATGCCCATGGTGATGTTGCGGGCGATCACCATCAGCCAGATCATCGCCAGCGCGATCTTGAAGGCCGCGATGAAGTAGATGAGGTTGTGGAGCGACGACTCGTCGACGGGGTAGATCGCGTCGCCGATCCAGGACGAGATCGGGTAGTGGGAGCGCCCGACCTCCTCGTCCAGCTTCCACTCGGCCGCGCGGACGAAGAGGATCGCCGAGCCCTCGAGCAGCGCCAGCGCCTCGACGAAGTAGGCCTGCCAGAAGGTCGAGCCGAAGAAGCGGCTGCGCCGGCCCTCGGAGCGCGGGTGGTGCTTCTGCCGGTAGATGATCAGGTAGACGATGCCGACCGTGCTGAGCAGGCCGATCAGCTCGCTGAACCACTCGTAGGGGTACCAGTGGCCGATGAGCGGCCAGGCGAAGTCGGGCTTGAAGAGCTGGAAGTACGCCGCCAGGACTGCGGTGCTGAGGAACAGGAACGCCGCGTAGACGAACCAGTGCATGATGCCGACCCAGTGCCACTGCAGCATCCGGGTGTGGAGGAACGTCTCCTTGAGCATCGTGAGCGTGCGACCGGTCGGGTTGTCGCTGCGTCCGGGGGCCGGCTGGCCGCTCCGGATGACGCCCAGCATGCGCCGTACGGCCGGGACCAGCAGGGCCACTGCGGCGACGGTCAGTGCGAACGACAGGACGATCGCGAAGATCTGCATGAAGGGCTGCTCCTCGGTAGGGGCGTACAGAGCCGCAGCCTAGGGCCGCCCAACATGCCGACGGCAGGGCCCTGCGGAGTGAGAAGAATCCTACCCGCAGGTAACTTGGCGTCGTGAAGGCGGGCGATCAGTTCACGATCGCGACGTTCTCGACCTCGATCTCACGGGCGTCCTCGCGGTAGGTCGCGACCTTCGCCTTGATCTGGTCGAGGGCGTCGGTGAGCCGCTTCACGCCGTCGCGGAGCTTCTGCTGGTGCTCCAGCTGAGCCATGTGCGACTCGCTCGACTCGTCCCAGCCGGGCGTGAGCGACTCGACCCGCTCGAGGAGCTCGGCGATCTGCGTGGTGATCTGGGTGGTGGCGTCGGCCAGGGCGGTCTCCAGCGTGGAGAGGGAGCCCTGGTGGACGACGAGACCGCGGTCGCTCACCGGGGACCACCGCCCAGGCGGTCCGCGAGGTTGCCCGCCCGCTCGGCCTGGGTCACGTCGTTGGTGGCGTGCTCCTGGGCGACGTACATCAGGCTCTGGGCGTAACCGTCGAGGATCGGGCCGAGGGTGACGGCGACGTCGAACCACTCGTTGATCGCCTCACCGAAGCCGGCTGCTGCCTGGCCCTTGAACCCCTTGCCGGCCTCGGTCTCGATGGTGGCACCGAGCTCCTGCAGGGTCGTCTGCAACGGCTCCACCGCGTCGGCCACGGCCTGCGCCGCCGCCTGCATCTCGGAGTAGACAAGTCCGACGGCCACGGCCGCCCCCTCTCGCTGGGATCGATCTCCCCCTTCCTACCCCGTGGGCCGCCCGCTCACACACCCCGGAGCAAGAACGTCCTTCCCGGTTTGAGAGACCGGCCAGGGGGGAATCGGGACCCCATGCCGTCGTACGACTACGAGGTCGACCTCGAGAGCATGGGCCAGGCCGCCCAGGGACTCAGCGAGACCGTCCAGCTGTTCAAGGACAAGGACGTCGAGGACCTCGTCCCCGGCAAGGGCGACGTCGGGAGCGACGTCGTGTGGGACGCCCTCGACGAGTTCAAGAACCGTTGGGAGGAGGGCGTCAACAACCTCTGCCAGGACGTCGAGGAGATGTCCGGGCGCCTGGGCAAGATCGCGATGAACTACTTCGAGACCGACAAGGCCGGGTACGACGCCCTGTCCGCGCTCAAGGGCACCATCGCCGGGATCAAGGTCATGTGACGTGCCGGACTTCGTGATCGAGGGCAACCCCGGCAACGTCCGGGCCAAGGCCCTCACGATGGAGCAGAAGGGCCAGCTCTTCTACGACACCGGTGACGCGCTGGGGAAGATCGACGTGTCCGGGTGGACCGGCCGCGCCGCCGACGAGTTCCGCGAGGCGCACGACCTCGAGCCGGACCGCTGGGTCAAGGCGGGCAACGGCTTCAAGAAGGCCTCCGCCGGCCTGACGACCTACGCCGGCGCCCTCGAGGACGCGCAGCGGCGGGCCGAAGAGGCCAAGGCCGAGTTCGAGCGCGGGGAGCGGGAGTCGGCGAGCGCGCGCACGCAGTACGACTCCTACATGGGCCGGATGCGGTCCTACTGGAGCAGTGGCGGCACCGACCAGGCCGAGCCGTTCGTCGACTGGGGCGACCCGATCCAGCAGGAGGCGCTGGGCGCGTTGAACGCCGCGAGGGCCGACCTCGACAACGCCGCAGCGGTGTGTGCCGGCGAGGTGCGAGCCGGGTGCGCCGATGCGCCGGAGGAGCCCAACTGGCTGGAGTCGGGCCTCAAGTTCGTCGGCGGGATCTTCGAGGGCGCCGGCGAGGCGGTGTGGGACCTGCTGACGATGGTGCCCTTCAGCCCCGTCAACATGGTCATCGACTCCTACAAGCTCGCGACGGGTGACCTCACGCCCGAGGAGCTGATGAAGAAGTACGAGCTCTCGGCCGAGAACGCGTGGACGATGGCCCAGGGCATCTACACGGGCCTGACCACCGACCCGGTCGGCTTCGGCAAGGAGCTCGGCAAGTCGCTGCTCGACTGGGACACGTGGGCCGACGACCCGGCCCGCGCGATCGGCCACCTCGTCCCCGACGCCGTCGCCGCCGTCGCCACCGCCGGCACCGGCGCGCTGGCCACCCGGGGCGCGAAGGGCGGGATGGACCTGCTGGACGGGCTGTCCGACCTGTCGAAGCTCGACAACCTGGCCGACCTGAACAAGCTCGACAACCTGTCGGACCTGAACAAGCTCGACAACCTGTCCGACCTCAACCGGTTGGACAACCTCTCCGACCTGAGCAGGTACGACGACGTCACGCCGTCGCCGCAGGGCGTCGGTCGCACCCTCGACGACCCGGCCCTCGAGCCGTGGCTGGACGAGGTGACGCAGCAGCACCCGGAGCTCGACCGCGACGGCGTCCGTGGCATCTGGGACTACACGACCAACGACGGCTACGACGTGATGAACGGCAACATGCGGGAGATCGGCCCCAACGAGCTGAGCGTGCAGGAGCGGATCGACGCGACCAACAAGGGCCTCGACCAGCTGCCGAAGTACGACGGCACCACCTACCGGGCCACCAACCTGCCCGACTCCGTGGTCGACCACATCAACAACGGCGGCAACTACTCCGACCGCGCCTTCACCAGCAGCTCGACCAACCCCAACGTCGCCGAGGGGTTCATGAACCCCGGCAAGGACAACCCCACCCGGATCACGATCGACGGTCACTCGGGCAGCAACGTGGGCCCGTTCTCCGCGGCCAGGTCCGAGGCTGAGATCCTGTTCAAGGGAGGCACCGAGTTCGAGGTGCTCAGCAACACGATCGGGCCCGACGGGGTCCGGCAGCTGGTGGTGAGGGAGATCCCGTGAGCGGTCGCGACGACCTGGGCGACATGACCCCGGAGGAGATCGCCGACTGGGCCGCCCGCGACTGGGCCGCTGCCAAGGAGGCGCACAAGGACGACCCGCTGCCGGAGTTCAACCGCGCCAAGCAGGACGACCACCCCCACTGGAACCTCGTCGCCTACATGTTCCACACCCGCGCCGGCGAGCGGGTGCTCGTCGACCGCGGCGACGGTGTGCAGGTCGAGGGCACGCTGGGCGGCGTACGACCCGCACGGGGGCAGGACGAGCTGCTGGTCGACCTCGAGGGCACCACGTGGGCCTGCACCCGGGCCGACGGCGAGCAGTGGGCTCCCGGTGACCGGGGCCGGGTGCGGGTCGAGACGTTGACCGTGCCCGTCGTCGCACGGCACGGTGACGGCTCGGGCGCCAGCGCCCGGTGGAGCCTGCAGACCAACATGGAGGGTCAGCCGTGACGCAGACACCCGACCTGGAAGCCTTCTTCGCGACGCTCGAGCAGCTGCCGCCGCACGAGGGCGTCGTCTTCCGCGGCTGCGAGGCGCGCAGCCACGAGCGGTGGGCGGGGCGGGCCCACGTCACCGAGACGCTGCTGTCCACCTCGCGCGACCCGCGCGTCGCGACCGAGAACTTCACGACGGAGGCCGTCTACGCGATCCTCAGCCGCGCGGGCCGGGGGATCGAGCAGTTCTCGGCAGCCCGTCACGAGCGCGAGGTCGTCTTCCTGCCGGGCACGATCCTCACGCTGGTCACGCGCGTGAGGGTCAAGGACCTCGGCGTGACGATCGTCGAGGAGTTCGTCCCCGGGGCCGAACCGGCGCCCGTCGACTTCGCTGCGCTCCAGGAGGAGGTCGGCCGCGCGATCCTGGAGGCCGAGCTGCGCGAGCCGGTGCCCCAGCCCATCCCCGGCAAGTTCGCCGGCGACATCGCGTGACGCTGCCGGACGACGGCGACGCCGCCCGGGCCGACCGGATCGAGGGCGTGCTCCTCGGCGCTGCGTGCGGTGACGCCCTCGGGGTGCCGTACGAGTTCGGCTCGGCGCCACTGGATCGCGGTGAGGTGCCGCAGATGATCGGCGGCGGCCTCGGGCCCTACGCGCCGGGCGAGTGGAGCGACGACACCCAGATGGCCGTCGTCATCGCGCAGGTCGCGGCCGAGCACGGCCTGCGCGACGACGCCGCGCTCGACCTGGTCGTCGAGGGCTGGCTCGCCTGGCTGCGCGGTGGCGCGTCCGACGTCGGCAACCAGACCCGGTCGGTGCTCGGCGCGGTCGTCGCCGGGTCGCCCACCCGGCCGGCGCAGGACGCCCGGCTGGCGTCGTACGCCCTGCACGCCCAGACGGGCCACAGCGCCGGGAACGGCTCGTTGATGCGCACCGCCCCGGTGGCGCTCGCCTTCCTCGACGACCCCGTCGCACTCGCCGACCGGGCCCGGGCCATCTCGGGCCTCACCCATGCCGACCCGCTCACGGGCGACGCCTGCGTCCTGTGGTGCCACGCGATCCGGCTCGCCGTCCTCGACGGCGCGGTGCCCGACCTGGGTGACCTGGTCCGCGAGCTCCCGGCCGAGCGGCGGGACTCCTGGTCCGGCTGGATCGCCGCGGCCGACACCGGTTCTCCCGCCGACTTCGCGCCCAACGGCTTCGTCGTCACCGCACTCCAGGCCGCCTGGTCGGCGATCCGGCACCCGTGGGCCGACGACTCGCCGACGGTCGGCTCCCTGGTCGCCGCGGTCCACGCCGGCAACGACACCGACACGGTGGCGGCGATCGCCGGAGCCCTCCTCGGAGGCGCGCACGGTGCCGCGTCCGTGCCGGAGCAGTGGCTGGCCGACGTCCACGGCTGGCCCGGCCTGCGCGCCGACGACCTGCGCGACCTCGCGCGCCGCGTCGCGCGCCGTTGACGTCTCAAGCGCGGCCCACGCCCGTCACCCTGCCGGCGCGGGACAGCTCGACGGTCATCAGCACCCGCTTCCTGCCCGGCTCCTTCGCGCAGTAGGTGAGCTCGCGGCCGAGTCGCTGCCACGGCTGACCGACCCGTCGCATGAGGGCACGGACACCGATCCCGGTGTCCGCGGCGCGGGTGAACCGCTTCACGGACGTTCGCAGGCCGAGGTTGCGGCACGAGTCGGGGGCCAGGCCCCACGCGCGCTCCCAGGTCTGGAGGTAGGCCTCGGCGCCGCGGGCCAGGTCGGCCCCGAGCGCAGGCCCGTCGGCACCCGCCACGTGCTCGGCGTCCTCGACCCAGTCGGCGTACAGGCCGTAGTGCGCGACGCCGTCGGTGTTGACGTCGTACACCCGCTCGCCGCTGCGCTGCCGGTCGACCCGGACGCCACCGAGCCCCGTGAAGGGGTACGTCACCGGGTCGGCCGCGTCGGCCCCGCGCGGGTCGCCCTGCGCGCCGAAGCCGTTCATGTCGGAGCCGAAGCCGAAGCCGAAGTAGAAGCGGCGGTCGGTCCAGCCGAGGTGCTGGCGCCACTTCTCCACGAAGCCGGTCGAGTCGCCGGCGTAGGGCGCGACGAAGCCACCGAGGCGGTAGATCCGCGGATAGGCGTCGGGCGTGGACCAGGAGTGGGACGACACGACGCCGACCGGACGGCCGGCGGCCTGCTGCTGCTCGAGGTAGTCGAGGGAGGCGTTGCGTCCGGCGACGCTCATGTGGTCGGGGTCGAAGAGGATCCGCTGGTCGATCATCGCCGAGATGAGCCGCTCGCCGAGCGGGCTGAGCCCGAGCTGGTTGCAGTGCGGGCCGGCCGGGTAGACGGGCGCCGGCTGGACGCCCAGGTCGCCGAACAGCTTCCAGATGGCGCCGAAGATCGCGTCCTGGTCGGGGGTGGCCTGCCGGCCGCCGCCCAGGCCGTCGAGGTCACCCAGGTTCGGTGACTGGAGCCGGTCCTCGGTGCCGGGAGGATAGGCGGCGGGGCACTGCTGCATCCGCAGGAAGGACCCGGTGCTGAGGAAGTTGGCGCTGTTGGTCAGCGTGCCGGTGGTTCCGGCGTCGCCGGCCACGCCGGTGAAGGCGTTGTCGAACTTGTTGGTGAGCTCCATCTGGCTGACGCCGAGCCGCTTCATCTCGGCGAGCTCCGCGAGCATCTGCTCCTCGGTGCAGGTGGGCCGACCGAGCTGGACGTTGCACCCCAGCGGCACGGACGTCTCCATCCCCATCACCACGGCGAGCTTGCCCTGGTTGATCACCTTCCGCGCCTCGAACGGGTTGGTGACGATGCGGTACCAGCCGCGGCCCGGACCGCCGTACTGCGCGTCGATGTAGTCCTGCATCGCGCGCATCCCCTTGGCCTGGAGGCGCACGGAGTCGCGGTCGTCGCACGAGTTCTTCTTGAGCGGGTAGACCGTGCAGAGGACGTGGTTCTCGGTCAGCAGGCTGGTGTGGATGCGCAGGCCGGCGCGCCAGCTGCGCTCGAGCCACCGGTAGTAGACCTGCTGGTGCGTGAGCGAGTGCGGGTTGGGCCAGTAGGAGAAGGTCGGCCAGCCGACCGGGTCGTGGCCGGTGCCCGGGGTCTTGTCGGCGAGCACGTCCTCGAGCGCCGCACCGCGGCCGTCGGCGACCTGGTGGTCGGGGCAGTCCACGAGGGCGGCGGGTGCGCCGTAGCGGTGGAACGGCGGGCTGCAGATCACGCGGCCGCCGAGGAACTCGTGGGTCTGCCCGTGGACGTGCGGGTCGACCCAGCCGCGGACCTCCTGGAAGGGCGAGACGCCCCCGAACGGGCGGCCCCGCACGTTGGTGCCGACCTCGGGGAACGCGGCGCACCCGGTCGTACGACGCAGCGCGAAGGGCTCGGCCGTGCCAATGGCCAGGCCGCCGTCCGCCCTCCGCAGCGAGCGGCCGTCGGCGAGGGTGAAGGTGAACAGGCCCCTGCCGGCCCTCTTCACGGTCCAGTCCGCGAGCGGTGACGGCTCGGTCGCGAGGCTCGCGCCGTCTGTCCCCGACGCGGCGAGGAAGGTGCGGTCGGGGGCGTAGAGCAGGTACGAGCCGAGCCCGGTCGCCTGGAACGTCAGCCGACTCCCTGCGAGGCGGTAGCAGCCTCCGGCCATGGCGTACACGCTCTCCGGGACCGCGCGACGCGTGCTCCGCAGGGGTACGCCGGTGAGCCGCGGCTCGCGCTGCGTGCGCTGCTCCGCGACCCGGGCGAGGCTGGCCGCGCGCTGTCGTGGGGTGGTGCGGTCCGGTGCCGCGGCCGCCTCGCCGCTGCGGCTGACGGCGTTCTTGGTCGACGGGTCGTCGTGGACGTGGCCGTCGCCGACGACCGCCGCTGTCCCCACGGTGTCGGAGGAGGTGCCGGTGGTGCCGTCGCGGTGGGTGTGCGGCCGCCGCTCGGCGCGCACCTCGGCCCGCTCGCGTGCCTCCGCGTCGTAGGTCGACGGGAGGTCGCCGCGCCCGGTCCCGGTCGGCGCGGCGGCGACGAGTCCGCCCACCACCACCCCTCCCGCGGCCAGCAGGGAGATCGCGATGCGCTGCACGTGACGGGGTGTCGGCTCCACGGGTGCTCCTTGTCGTCGTCCCGCTCAACGAGGACGCCGCCCCGCGGGTCACGCTGCCCGGCTCGGTCCGCTGCTCGAAGGCTCCTCCCACATTGCTCGAAGATCGACTCACGGACGCTCGCGCGGGCGTAGCCTCCGAGCGCCGGAGGAGGGGGCTCGTCCGGCGGGGCTGACGGAGGGGTCGAGCGATGTGGGGCATGCACAGGTTGCTGGTCGTCGTGCTGGTCGTGGCGGCCGTGCTCGCGGGTGCGCCCGCGGGTGCCGGTCCGGTGACGACCGCCGCCGGCGGGACGGATCGGTCCGCGGCGCTCGGCCGACTCTCGATCCCGGCGATCGGCGTGGACGCCGGGATCATCCCGGTCGGCGTGACGCGGGCCGGCCACCTCGCGATCGGGCGGAGCGTCCGCGACGTCTACCGCTGGCGCTCGGGCGTGCTGCCCGGCCAGCAGGGGAGCGCCGTCCTGGCAGGGCACACGTGGTCCCAGGGGCACGGGGTGTTCGACGACCTCGGCAGGCTGCGCCCCGGCAACCACGTCGTCGTGGGACGCAACCGCTTCGAGGTCACCCGCGTGCGTCGGGTCTCCGGGATGACGCGCTCGGCCGTCGCCGGGCTCTTCAGTGATCGCGGCGCCCCGCGCCTGGTCCTCATCACGTGCGGCGACCGCAACGACCTGACCGGCGTCTACCGCACCCGGATCATCGTCAACGCACGCCTGCTGCCCTCCCGCTGACCCGCCGGGTCAGCCGGGCGGCCGTCATGGTCACGGCAGTCGCGATCGCGTCGACGTCCCCGGCGTCGCTGGGGAAGGTCACCGCCACCCCGGCCACCGGGTGGGCGTTGTGGTCGAGCACGGCAGCCGCCACGCTCTGCAGCCCGGGCGTCACCTCGCCGTCCTCGGTCGCGTGGCCCCGCTGCCGCGTCTCGGACAGCACGGTGCGCAGGGCGCTCAACGACGACGGGCCCTTGCCGTGCCGGTCGACGAACGCGGTCCGGTCGGGATACAGCGCACGGACCTGGCTGGCCGGCAGCGCGGCGAGGATGGTCCGACCGGAGGCGGTCAGGTGGGCCGGCAGGCGTACGCCGACGTCGGTGACCAGCGGCGGCCGCCCGGGTGCCCGCTCCTCGATGACGTAGAGGACGTCGCGTCCGTGGAGCACCGCCAGGTGGGCGCCGTGCCCGGTCCGGTCGACGAGCTCGGCGAGCGGCCGGCGCGCGAGGCGGGCAAGCGGCTCCTGGCGGGTGAAGCCGCTGCCGACCTCGAAGGCGGCCACGCCGAGGCCGTAGCGGTGCTCGTCGGGCAGGTGAACGACGAAGCCCTCGTCGATCATCGTGTTGAGCAGGTGGTACGCCGTGCTGCGCGGCAGGTCGCACGCGCGCACGATCCGGTCGAGGGGGACCGGGTCGGCCTGCGTGGCCAGGAACCGCAGCACCCGCAGGGTGCGCGTCGCTGCGGGGACCTGGCTCACGGGGCGATCGTGGCACGTCCGGGTCGGCTGCCGGCGGTCAGTGCAGCTCCTGCATCACCTTCCGGGCCGTGCGGTGGCCGATGCCGTACCCGTCCGCCATGGCGTCGCGGAAGTGGAGTCCGCCCCAGATGCGGGAGTTCAGCGCGTCGTACTCGAGCTGCGTCAGCGTGGGGTACGTCCGAGGCGCGGTGGGGAAGTTGCTCGACCGCAGCTCCAGTGGCGTCGTCTCGCCGAGCCGGGTCCGGATCACCTCGACGGCCGGGCTGGTGAGGCAGCCGTGCCCGGTGACGTAGTCCGAGTAGGGCGGCGTCGGGAGCAGCGACGTCCAGCCCGCCTCCGGCTGGGTGTCGGGGTTGTCGTCGTCCGCCGCGCCCGCGACGGCCTGGAAGGGTCGCCAGAAGCCGACGTCACGCTTGAGCTGCCAGCACTTGATCAGCGAGTCGGTCATGGCACCGTGCATCGACGCGAACAGCCACGCGGTCTCCTCGAGGGTGGCGGGGTGCCCCTCGAGGTAGCGGACCAGTGCGTCGCCGACCATCGTCGCCGAGTTGCTGTTGAAGAACAGCGCCGTGTCGGTCTGCGCCTGGCTGCGCACCGTGGACGTGGCGGAGCCGAGGAGCCGGACCTCGTTGTAGTCCACCGTGTAGTCGTCGCTGGTCAGCCTGTCGGGGCCGTCGACGCGCGCGAGACGGTGCACGACGAGCGGGTCCATCGAGCCGATCCACGCAGCCAGCATGTCGGTGGCCGGTGGCGTCGGCTGCCAGGTGCCCACCGCGGGCGGCAACGTGTAGTGGACGTCGGTGTCGCCGTAGCCGTCGTCGGCGCGGTCCTCGATGAGCCACTGGGCCACCTTCGCCCCGATGTACGCGCCGCGGTCCTCGGCGGGCCCGTCGGGGACGGTGGAGAGCGAGGTGGTCAGCTGCGCGTCCAGGGCCGCGCTGGCCGCCGGGACGTAGTGCACCAGCACGTCGTGGGCGGCGGTCGCCACGGCGGCTGTCTCCGAGCTGTCGGACCTCGACGCGGAGTGACGCACGGCGTCGTGCATGGCGATCGACGTGTAGCCGAGCAGTGGGACGCCGACCGGGATCGGGGTGGCGGGGTAGATCGCTGCGAACGCTGTTCGCTCCCAGTCGAGGACGACCCGGCCGCTGTCCGGGGAGTCGGGCGGGTCGTGGTGCGGGTGCCGGTGCTTGCCGCCGGAGCCGTCCGAGGCGGCGGGTGAGCTGGCGAGGGTCGAGGCGGCGAGGAGGGCCGCGGCGACCAGGACGGCGCGCGAACGGAGGTTCTTCATGGCGGACCTTTCGACTGGGGGTGTGTGCCCAGCGTCGAAGGGTCCACGCGCCCACCGGTATTCGCATCTCGGCGAATGTCCGTCCTCAGTTGAGCCGGGCCAGCCGCTCGTGCAGGTCGAGGTCGGGGAGGTCGCGGCCCTGGAGGCGGGCCACGGCGGCGACCCGGTTCGTCACGCCGAGCTTCCGGTAGGTGTTCTCGAGGTGCTTGCGCACCGTCGACGGTGCGACGAAGAGCGCCTCGGCGATCTCCGCGTTGGACCGCCCAGCCGCCACGTGGCTCAGGACGCGGCGCTCCTGCGTCGTGAGCGACGTGGGCAGCTGGGGGGTCAGCCGTTCCCGCGACAGCCGGGCGAGCAGCGGCGCCAGCATCTGCAGCATGGCGACGTCGCGGTCGTCGAAGGGGCCGTTCCAGCGGTCGAGGACGATCTGGACCACACCGTGAGCGCCGTTGCGGAAGGCGATGCACAGACCGTCCTGGCGCCCCTTGAGCCCGCCGAAGCAGGCCTGGGCGGCGAGCGGGTGGGCGCCCCAGTGCATGATCCCGAGGTAGCGCGGCCCCCGCGTCGCCTGGGGCAGGGCGTGGTCCGTGCCGGGCATGCCGCCCAGGGAGATCCCGTCGGTGACGGCGTAGCTGCCGTCCTGGTACACCGCGCCCACCTCGTCGGCGGGGATCAGCACCGACAACAGCTCCAGCACGTGGCGCGTCGGCAGGGGCGACCCGGGACACGGCTCGGTGGCCAGCAGGTCCCGGAGGGCCCACTGCTCGCGGTCGTTCAGGTCGAGGCGTGGCATGACTGCTCCCGACCCTCGACTCTAGGTGCGAGGGACGGGGTCGGTCAGGGTGGTCCAGACGACCCGCGCCCGGTCAGGCCTTGTCGGAGCCGGATCCCTTGGTGAACCAGCCGCCGCCGGTGTCGGTCTGCTCGATCGGCTTGCCGGGCATCTCGTTGGCGCCCGGGGTGCGGCGCGGGAGCAGCGGGGCCCGGCCGTCCTGCGTGCCGTCCCCGGTCTCCGAGGTGGTCGGCTCGCTGGCCGGTGCGGTGGTCGACTGCTCGGCGGGCTGCTCCGACACGGGCTGCTCGGTGGTGGCCGGCTCCGTCGGAGTCGGCTCGGCAGCGGTCGGCTCGGCAGCGGTCGGCTCGGTCACCGGCTGCTCGGACACGGGCTGCTCGGCGTTGACCTCCGACGGCCGGGTGGGGGTGTGGTCGGCGGTGCCGGGGACCTGGGGCGCGTAGTCGTCGGCCTTGTGGTCGACGCGCGGGTCGACCCGGTCGGCCGCGCGGACCTGCCCCTCGTGGGTCGCCTCGATCTGTTGCGCGGCCAGTCGGGCCTCGTGGGCCTCCGCCTCGGCCTTGGCGGCTGCGGCGCGGGCCTGCTCGGCCTCGGCCTCAGCGGCCGCCGCGCGCTCCTGGGCGGGGGCGATCGTGGACTGCGCCTGCGTCGCGGCCTGGGCGCGGAGCTGCTCGGCGCGGGCGACGTTGGCCTCGCGGTTCTTCCTCTGGACGAGGAACGCCGCGACAGCGATCACGACGGCGATGATGACGAGAACGATGATGAGGGTGGTCACGGGGTTCCTCTTTCACGGGACAGGGGCGGCCAGTCTTCCAGCACCGGCCGTCCCTGTCCTGCGTTGTCGTGAGGCGCGCGGATCAGGCGCGGTGGGTGCCGTCGGTCCCGTCCGTGCGGCGCGGGTCGTCCGCGTCGAGCACCGTGTCGGGGTCGTGCGTCGCGGTGCTGCGGTCGTCGCCCGTCGTGCCGGGGGCGTAGTCGTCCGACGACGTGTCCACGCGCGGGTCGACCTGGTCGGCCGTGCGGAGCCGGTCCTCGTGCACCGCCTGCTGCTGGGTGGCCGCGACCTGGGCCTCGCGGGCACGGGTCTGGGCGCGCTCGGCCTCGAGCCGCGCGCGCTCGGCCTCGGCCTCGGCCTCCTTGGCCTGCACCTGGGTCTCCGGGATGTCCCGGGCGTGCTCGTGGGCCTCGGTCCGCAGCTGCTCGGCGTGCTCGAGCTGCTTCTTCTTCCGCTGCTGGGCGACCAGCCAGGCGACGAGTGCCGCCACGACCAGCACCACGACCAGGACGATGATCCATGTCGTCGCGTCCATCGGGGACCTCCTTGGTTTCTCGGGCTTGCAAGCGCGGCCCGGGCGGACCGCACGCCTTCCACCGTGCCACGCGCCGCCCGTTTCGGTGCCCTCCGTACGGGTGAGTGATCCGGTCTCGGATGCGAGACTGCACCCGTCGGTGGCCTCTGGCGGCGCCCCGCCGACAGGCGTTGGATGAGGTGCATGCAGACCGTTCACGTCGGGGTCGGCCCCGTCTCGTTCGACGACCTCGTCCACGTCGCCCGCGAGGGCGCCCCTGTCGTCCTCACCGACGACGCGCTGTCCGCGATCGACCGTGCCCGCGGGGTGGTCGAGGCGCTCGCCGCCGCGGAGACGCCGACCTACGGCGTCAGCACCGGCTTCGGCGCCCTCGCCACCCGCCACATCCCCACCGAGATGCGCGCCCAGCTGCAGCGGTCGCTCGTGCGGTCCCACGCCGCCGGCTCCGGTCCCGAGGTGGAGCGCGAGGTGGTGCGGGCGCTGATGCTGCTGCGGCTGTCGACGCTCGCGACGGGTCGCACCGGCGTACGCCGCGAGACCGCGCAGCTGATGGCCGACCTGCTGTCGCACGGCATCACCCCGGTGGTGCGGGAGTACGGCTCGCTCGGCTGCTCCGGCGACCTCGCACCGCTCTCGCACTGCGCGCTCGCGCTGATGGGGGAGGGCGAGGTCCGCGATGCCGACGGCACGCTGGTGCCGGCCGCGGACGCCCTCGCGGCCGCCGGCCTCGCGCCCGTGGAGCTGGTCGCCAAGGAGGGCCTCGCGCTCATCAACGGCACCGACGGGATGCTGGGCATGCTCGTCATGGCGATCACCGACCTGCGGATGCTGCTGCGCACCGCCGACGTCGCCGCGGCGATGAGCGTCGAGGCCCAGCTCGGCACCGACCGGGTCTTCGCCGCCGAGCTGCAGGACATCCGCCCCCACCCCGGCCAGGCCCTGTCGGCGGCCAACCTCACCGCGTTGATGGCCGGCTCCGCGATCGTGGCCTCCCACCGCACCGGCGACTGCAACCGCGTGCAGGACGCCTACTCGCTGCGCTGCTCGCCGCAGGTGCACGGGGCCGCCCGTGACACTGTCGAGCACGCCGCGACCGTCGCGGGCCGCGAGCTCGCGAGCGCGATCGACAACCCCGTGGTGGTCGGCGACCGCGTCGAGTCCAACGGCAACTTCCACGGGGCGCCGGTCGGCTACGTCCTCGACTTCCTCGCGATCGTCGCGGCCGACGTCGCGTCGATCAGCGAGCGACGGACGGACCGCTTCCTCGACCGGGCGCGCAGCCACGGGCTGCCGCCGTTCCTCGCCGCCGACCCGGGGGTCGACAGCGGGCACATGATCGCGCAGTACACCCAGGCCTCGATCGTCTCCGAGATGAAGCGGCTCGCGGTCCCCGCGTCGGTGGACTCCATCCCCTCCAGCGCGATGCAGGAGGACCACGTGTCGATGGGCTGGAACGCCGCCCGCAAGCTGCGGCGGTCCGTCGACGGGTTGTCGCGAGTGGTCGCCGTCGAGGTGCTGACCGCGGCCCGCGCGCTCGACCTCCGCGCACCCCTGACCCCGTCGCCGGCCACCGGTGCGGTCGTCGACCTGCTCCGCAGCAACGGCATCGCCGGCCCCGGCCCCGACCGCTACCTCTCGCCCGAAATCGAGGCCGCCGTCGACCTCGTCCAGTCCGGCGCGGTGCTCGCCGCCGCCGAGAGCGTGGTCGGCCAGCTGGCCTGAGGTCGCGACGCGACGTCCCGGTCCGCACCGGTGCCGTTGTGCCGTTCCGGGGACACGGCGCGTCACGGTCGCTACGGTCACGTCTCGTGAGAAGGAGCTCGTGCGGCATCGTCCTGACGGCGGTCCTCGCCGCGGCTGTCGTCGGACCCGCTGCCCATGCGCTGCCGCCATCGGCGAGCCCGCGTCCCGCTGGGGCACCGTCGGCGGCTGGCCCGTGGACGTGCTGGTGGGCCCCGACGATGGACGACAACTGGCACAACGACGCGCTGTGCTCCAACGGCGTGCGCAAGGTGCGCCCCTACCTTCGACCGGCTGACTCCTACATCACCCGTGACGAGCTGATGAGCTCTGCGCGGGCCTGGGCGCGCGCCCGCAACAGCGGCCGCTGAGCGCGTCGCCCTCGAGCGGGCAGTCTCGGATCACAGACTGCGAACCGGGTCAGCCTCTTTTCGGAGCCGGCGCCGCGGCGTTTTGATGAGGGCATGACCACGGACGTTCCTCAGGGCAACCCCCGCCTGCCCATCCACGCCGCCACCGGCACCGAGCTGACCGCGAAGTCGTGGCAGACCGAGGCGCCGCTGCGGATGCTGATGAACAACCTCGACCCCGACAACGCCGAGCGCCCCGAGGACCTCGTCGTCTACGGCGGCACCGGCAAGGCCGCGCGCAGCTGGGAGGCGTACGACGCTCTCGTGCGCACCCTGCGCGACCTCGAGGGCGACGAGACCCTGCTCGTGCAGTCGGGCAAGCCCGTCGGCGTGATGCGCACCCACGCGTGGGCCCCCCGCGTCCTGATCGCCAACTCCAACCTCGTCGGCGACTGGGCCGACTGGGAGGAGTTCCGCAGGCTCGAGGACCTCGGCCTCACGATGTACGGCCAGATGACGGCCGGCTCGTGGATCTACATCGGCACCCAGGGCATCCTCCAGGGCACCTTCGAGACGTTCGCCGCGATCGCCGACAAGAAGTTCGCCGGGACGCTCGCCGGCACCATCACGGTGACCGCCGGGCTCGGCGGCATGGGTGGCGCCCAGCCGCTCGCCGTGACGATGAACGACGGCGTCGCGATCTGTATCGAGTGCGACCAGCACCGCATCGACCGCCGGCTCGAGACGCGCTACCTCGACGTCCAGGCGCGCGACCTCGACCACGCGCTCGAGCTCGCGCTCGAGGCACGCGCCGACCGGCGCGGGCTGTCGATCGGCCTCCTCGGCAACGCAGCCGAGGTGCTGCCCGAGATCCTCGAGCGCCACCTCGCGCGGCAGGAGCAGGGTGACGGCCCGCTCGTCGACATCGTGACCGACCAGACCTCCGCGCACGACCCGCTCTTCTACCTGCCGGCAGGGACGTCGTACGACGACTGGGAGCGCGAGCGCACCGAGGACCCGCGCGGGTTCACCAAGCGGAGCCAGGAGTCGATGGCGCGCCACGTGCGGGCGATGGTCGAGCTGCAGGACGCGGGCGCCGAGGTCTTCGACTACGGCAACTCGATCCGCGACGAGGCCCGCAAGGGCGGCTACGACCGGGCCTTCGAGTTCCCCGGCTTCGTGCCGGCCTACATCCGGCCGCTCTTCTGCGAGGGCAAGGGCCCGTTCCGGTGGGCCGCGCTGTCCGGTGACCCCGAGGACATCTACGCCACCGACCGGGCCATCAAGGAGCTCTTCCCGGCCGACGAGAAGCCGGAGTACGCACGCCTGCACGCGTGGCTCGACATGGCCGCCGAGCGGGTGCAGTTCCAGGGGCTGCCGGCCCGCATCTGCTGGCTGGGCTACGGCGACCGCGCGAAGGCCGGGGCGAAGTTCAACGAGATGGTCGCCAGCGGCGAGCTCAAGGCGCCGATCGTGATCGGCCGCGACCACCTCGACTGCGGCTCGGTCGCCTCGCCCTACCGCGAGACCGAGGCGATGCTCGACGGGTCCGACGCCATCGCCGACTGGGCGATCCTCAACGCGCTCGTCAACACCGCGTCCGGCGCCACCTGGGTCTCCTTCCACCACGGCGGCGGCGTCGGCATCGGGAGGTCACTGCACGCCGGCCAGGTGACGGTTGCCGACGGCACCGACCTCGCGGCCGAGAAGATCGAGCGCGTGCTGACCAACGACCCGGGCATGGGCGTCATCCGCCACGTCGACGCGGGCTACGACCGGGCCATCGAGGTCGCCGAGGAGCGTGGTGTGCGGGTGCCGATGCGCGGGTGACCACGCCCGGGGTTGAGCGGACCATCGTCCGCTCGACGCCCGCCATGGCGTACGTTCAGCGTCCACCGCGGTCGACAAGTCCGGCCGGCGTCGCACCCGTCAGGTGGCAGGGTGCAGTCCCATGGACGCCGACGCCGCGAAGGCCAACCTGCACTCCTACCTGAAGCACGAGCGCCAGGCGGTGCTCGCCAAGCTCGATGGCCTGTCGGAGTACGACGTCCGGCGCCCGATGACCGTCACCGGGACCAACCTCCTCGGGCTGGTCAAGCACCTCGCGACCTGGGAGGCGCGCTACCTCGGGGAGGTCTTCGACCGTCCCTTCCCCGAGCCGCTGCCCCGGTGGGACGTGGAGGCGGACCGGCTCGACGACATGTGGGCGACCGCGGACGAGTCGCGCAGCGAGGTCGTCGACCGCTACCGGCGCGTGTGGGCGCACGGCGACGCGACGGTGGCGGCGCTCGACCTCGACGCGGTCGGCCATGTCGAGTGGTGGGGCGGGGCCGAGGTGCCCCTCTTCAACGTCCTGGTGCACCTGCTCGCCGAGACCAGTCGGCACGCGGGCCACGCCGACATCCTCCGCGAGGAGCTCGACGGAGCGGTCGGCACCGACGCGGAGGCGATGGCGGTGGAGGGGCACGACACGGCGTTCTGGGCCGACCGGCGGGCGCAGATCGAGGCGACCGCCCGGGCGGCCGCGGGCTGACGGCCCGCTGCCCGCCAGCACGGGTGGTCAGCGGACCTGCTCGAGCAACGCGCTGGTGAGGCGGGCGACGGTCCCGAGGAAGTCGTCGGACCCGTCCTCGGCCGACTCCGCGATGTGCGCGAAGGTGACGGTCTGGAAGACGAGGTCGGCCAGCGGGGCGAGCTCGAGCGCGCGGTCGACGTCGGCGTCGGGGAAGGCGTCGCGCCACGGTTGCGCGTGCGCCTGCATCACCCGGTCCGCCTCGCCCTCGGCGGTCCCGTACCAGTCCAGCACGCGCGCCAGGTGGCTGCCGTCGAGGAACGGGTGGGTGACGCAGCCGTCCGTCCAGTCGAAGATCCGCAGCTCGCGCCCGTCGTAGGCGACGTTGCCGGGGTGCAGGTCGCCGTGCGAGAGGGCGTCCGGCAGCCCGCATGCCCAGAACTCGCGCACCAGCGCCTCGGCGCGCCCGGTGGCGGTCGGCAGCTCCTGCCGCTCGGCGTCGGTCAGCAGAGCCATCTCCGGGCTGCCGGCCAGGACGGCGTGCCACGCCTCGAGCGTGGTCTCCAGGCCTCGTTCGGGGCAGCCCGCCGCGCGCAGCTCGTCCAGCCACTCGAGTGCGGCGACCTGCGCTCGCCCCCACCGCGGCGCGGCTGCGTCGACCGCACCCGCGGCCCGGTCGCGGTCGGAGGCACCACGAAGTGGCTCCATGAGCATCCAGCCGGCCTGGTCGTCCACCCCGGCCAGCACGGGGACGAGGTGCCCGATCCGGTCGGCGAGCCGACGCACGATGGCCGCCTCGGCGATGAAGTGGTCGCAGCACGCCTTGAACCACAACGTGCCGCGGTCGGTCGGGACCTCGAACACGGCCGAGATGCTCCAGACCCGGTGCGTGCGGAGCGGGTCGGTGCGCCGACGACCGGTCCCGGCCAGCTCGTCGTCCACCCATGCCTCGACGCGGTCGTGCCAGCCGGGACGGAACCAGTCGGGTCGTCGGAGCGGGGCCTCACCGTCGTACTGCTCGAGCGCGGTGCGGACCGGCGATCGCATCGGCTCGGCGAGGTCGTCCACCCGCCGCCACTCGGCACCCGCCGGCGCTCCGTCGCGCAGCGCGAGGACGTGGAGCCGGTCCGGCCGGCGCTCCGGGTCCTCCTGCGGCAGCGTCACGACCGGTGCCACGTGAACCCCGCGACCGGCCAGTGTGGTGGCGTACGCCGTGGGCTCGGGGGCGTCGTCGTCCTCGAGGTCCTGCACGAAGCTCGGCAGCGACCCGTCGGCGGCGACCAGGACGGTGTCGCCGCGGACGAGCGCGACGTGGTGCGTGCGATGAGTGCCGGCCATGCGGAGAATGATGACGCCCGAGGTCGCCGGTCGGCATGCGATTTCGGAGCGGTCCCGGCGAACGCGCGACAGTCGGCGGTCGCGTAGGACAGGATCCCTCCATGGCATCGGGGGAGAAGAAGCCGGCGCGCACGCGCGTCGTCCTGACGGAGATCAGCTCGCGAGCGTGGGAGCACCCCGCCGACAAGGGTGCCCTTGTCGCTCTGCGCAAGCTCAAGGGCTTCGACGTGCTGCTGAAGACCATGTCGGGGGTGTTCCGCGAGCGGGCCGGGCGGGTGACCCTGCTCGGATCCGCGGTGCGTGTCGACGAGCGCCAGTTCGCGCGACTCCAGCGGCTGCTCGCCGAGGTGGGCCGAAGCCTGGACGTCAGCGTGCTGCCCGAGATGTACGTCCAGGCCGACCCGACGCTCAGCGCCGTCACGATCGGCATGGACCGGCCGATCATCGTGCTCTCGTCGGGCCTGGTGCACCACTTCGACGACGACGAGCTGCGGTTCGTGATCGGCCACGAGCTCGGCCACGCCGTCAGCGGGCACGCGGTCTACCGCACGCTGCTGATGCGGCTCCTCGGCCTCGGCGGGCTGCTCTACGCCGTCCCCGGCGGCGCGATCGGCATCCGGATGGTCACCGTCGGCCTGCTGGAGTGGTCGCGCAAGGCCGAGCTGTCCGCCGACCGCGCCGGCCTGCTGGCCACCCAGGACCCGACCGCCGCCCTGCGCGCCCACATGAAGATCGCGAGCGGGGGCATGCTCGAGGAGCTCGACGTCACGTCGTTCCTCCAGCAGGGATCGGAGTACGACGAGGGCGGCGACGTCCGCGAGTCCCTGATCAAGCTCTCGCTGCTCCAGCAGCAGAGCCACCCCTTCGCAGTCGTCCGGGCCACCGAGCTGCGGCGCTGGATCGACTCGGGCGCCTACACGTCCATCCTCGGCGGCGACTATCCGCGCCGGGCCGACGACGACACCGCGTCGGTGAGCGCCGCCGCGCAGGAGGCGGCCGCCAGCTACACCGCGTCGTTCGAGCGCACCCAGGACACCCTCGGCCGACTGGTCCACGACCTCGCCGGCTGGATGGGCACGGCCAGCACCTGGATCAACGACCGCTTCCGCCGGGGCACCGAGAGCGCCTGACCGTCCCGTGACGCAGCTGGGCCCCGGACACCACTGGTGTCCGGGGCCCTGTCGCCACGTGGTGGCGAGCCGCTACCAGACCCGTCGGGAGGAGCCGCCGATCGGCACGAAGTTGAGGACCAGGCCGACGACGATCAGGATGATGCCGAGGGTCGTCAGGATGCTCTGGGGGAGCAGGAGTCCGAGGATGAGAAGGATCAGTCCGAGGACAATCATGGGTGTGCCTCCTAGGTGATGCGGGGTGATGCGGCCGGCCCACGTTGGGCGGGGCCGGATCACTCTGGCGGTCCCCGGCCCGGTTCGCAAAGTCGGATCCTCCCTACGGGTGAAGGTCTGTCCATGCTCTGTCCACCCGGCAGGAGCGCGCTCAGTCCGTGCCGAGCGCCTTGATCGCCTCGTCGATGGCCAGTGTGCGCCGTGCGGACTCGACGTGGAGGTTCTCCACCATCTTGCCGTTGAAGGTCACCACGCCCGCACCCTGGCCGTCCTCCCAGGCGGCGATCAGGCCGCGGGCGTCGTCGACCGCCTGCTCGCTCGGGGCGAAGGCGGCGTTGGCGCCCTCGACCTGGCCGGGGTGGATGAGCGTCTTGCCGTCGAAGCCCATCTGGCGGCCCTGCTCGCACTCGGCGAGGAAGCCGTCGGCGTCCCTGACGTCGTTGTACACGCCGTCGATGACGGCGATGCCCGCGGCCCGGCCGGCGAGCAGGGCGGTGTGCAGGCTGGGCAGGATCGGCGCGCGGCCCGGCACGTGCTCGGCGTAGAGCTCCTTGACCAGGTCGTTGGTGCCGAGGACGAAGGCGCCGATCCGCTCCGACGCCCGCGCGATGGCGAGGGCGTCGAGGATCGCGACCGGGGTCTCGACCATCGCCCAGAGACGGGTGTGGTCGGGCGCACCGGCCTTCTCCATCGCGGTGACCAGCCGCGCGACGTCGTCGGCGCTGTCGACCTTGGGGACCACGATCGCGGCGGGTCCGGCCTGGCTGGCGGCGACGATGTCGTCGTCGTGCCACTGGGTGCCGAGGCCGTTGACCCGGATGGTGACCGTACGACGCCCGTAGTCGCCGCTGGCCGCAGCGGCGGCCGCCGCCTCGCGGGCAGCCGGCTTGGCGTCGGGCGCCACGGCGTCCTCGAGGTCGAGGATCAGGCCGTCGCAGGCGATCGTCCTGGCCTTCTCGAGCGCGCGCTCGTTGGAGCTCGGCATGTAGAGGACCGAGCGGAGGGGCGTGAACGTCGTCTCCTGGCGCCTCATGCCTGCACCTCTCCGTCCGAGGAGCTGGCGTCGTACTGCTTCTTCAGCTCGGGGTCGATCGCGGCGAGCTCCTCAGCAAGGGCGACCATCACCTGGCACTGCTTCACCGAGGCGTCGTCCTCCATCTTCCCGTCGATCATCACCGCACCGGTGCCGTCGCCCATCGCGGCGATCACCCGTCGCGCATGGGCGACGTCCTCGACGCTGGGGGAGAAGACCTTGTTGGCGATCGTGATCTGCGCCGGGTGCAGGCTCCAGGCGCCGACACAGCCGAGGAGGAACGCGTTGCGGAACTGGTCCTCGCACGCGACGGTGTCCTTGATGTCGCCGAACGGCCCGTAGTAGGGGTAGATGCCGTGCATCGCGCACGCGTCGACCATGCGCGCGATCGTGTAGTGCCACAGGTCCTGCTGGTACGACGTCCGCTGGGCGTCGTACTGCGGCACGCCGAGGTCGTCACGCACCGGGTCCTGGCGCACGAGGTAGCCGGGGTGCCCGCCGCCGACGCGCGTCGTCTTCATCCGGCGGTCCGCGGCCAGGTCGGCCGGACCGAGCGACAGGCCCTGCATGCGTGGGCTGGCGGCGCAGATCTCCTCGATGTTCGCCACGCCGCGCGCCGTCTCCAGGATCGCGTGCACCAGGATCGGCCGGTCGAGGCCGGCCTTCGCCTCGAGCTGAGCGAGCAGGCGGTCGATGTAGTGGATGTCCTCCGCGCCCTGCACCTTCGGAACCATGATCACGTCGAGCTTGTCGCCGATCTCGGGCACCAGGGTGGTGAGGTCGTCGAGCACCCACGGGCTGTCGAGCGAGTTGATCCGGGTCCAGAACTGCGTGGGTCCGAAGTCAGTCGCCTTCCCGATGTCGACGAGGCCCTGGCGCGACTTCTCCTTGTTCTCCGCCTTCACCGCGTCCTCGAGGTTGCCGAGCAGCACGTCGACCGTGCCGACCATGTCGGGCACCTTGGCGGCCATCTTCTCGTTGCCCGGATCGAAGAAGTGGATGGCGCGACTCGGTCGGGCCGGGATCTCGCGCAGCGGCGTGGGCGCACCGACGGCGAGCGGAGCGAAGAAGTCCTTGGCGGGGCGTGTCATGGCCGCAAACTACCGTCGCCCGCCGGGCCCGGGATATGACGCATGTCTCTCCCGCTGAAGTCCCCGGATATCCGGGGACTCTCCCGCTTGTCACCCTAGATCTGGGTCGCGAAGCGGGAGACTCGGGTGCAAAGTCCTCGTGTCCTCCCACACGATCGCGATGACCTTCATCATCTTCGACGTCGAGATCATGTTCCTCGTGCCGTGGCGGTGCACTTCGACCACCTCGGCAGCTTCGGCTACGTCGCCGTGGTGCTGTTCATCCTCAACCTGTCGCTCGCCTATGCCTACGAGTGGCGGCGCGGCGGGCTCGACTGGGACTGACCCGCCCGTCGTTCAGCGGCTGCGCCAGCGGGACCACCACGACGACTTCCGCGGTGCCGCGCGGCTGGCCGCGACGGCTGCGCGCTGGGCCTCGACCCGGGCCGTACGACGCTCGCGCCACGCGGCCACCGCGGCGTCGACGTCACGCGGTGCGGTGATCACGGGCGGGCCGCCCTGCAGCTGCCGGCGGGTCTCGATCACCCGCTTGTTGAAGTCCTCGACCTCGCGGCGCACCTCGCTCTCGGCCGTGACCTCGTCCAGCCGGCCGTCGAGCTCGGCGTCCTCCTTGCGCAGCGCGATGGCCGGTGGCAGGAGGGCGATGTTCTCTCGCTCGACGAGCTTCTTGACCCACCAGTCGGGGTCGTGCTCGACGCCGAGGTCCTCGATCGGCTTGCCCTGTCCGGGCAGGTCGTCGAACTCGCCGCGCTCCATCGCCTGGCGCACCTGCAGGTCCACCCAGGTCGCCTGCTGAGCGATCCGGGCCGCTGCAGCGGAGCGACCGGTGCGGTCGTCGCGCACGGCGTCACGTCGTCCGGACTCGGTGTCCGCCACCTCGAACCCGTCCTCCCGGTCGTTCTCAGGCATGTCGCCACCCTACGTTCGCGGCCCGGGCAAGGCACGGTCCTGGCCGGGCTGGTGGCGGCCAGCCCGTGACAGGGTGGACGCATGGCCATCCGAGGCATCCCCGACCGGGCCGCCGGCGTCCAGCTGCACGTCACCTCGCTGCCGGGCGGGCGGCTCGGGGAGCCGGCCCGCGACTTCGTGCGGTGGCTGTCGGCCGCCGGGCAGACGGTCTGGCAGGTCCTGCCGCTGACCGTGCCCGACGCGCACGGGTCGCCGTACGCCTCGCCGTCCGCCTTCGCCGCGTGGCCCGGCCTGCTCGAGGACCCGGGCGCGCCGGTCACCGACGACGAGGTCGCGGCCTTCGCCGACGAGCACGCCTACTGGGCCGGGTCATGGGCGGCGCACGGCGGCGACCTGACCGACCAGGTGCGGTTCGAGCGGGAGTGGGCCGCGCTGCGGACCTTCGCCGCCGACCACGGCGTGCAGGTGATGGGCGACATCCCGATCTACGTGGCTGCCGGGAGCGCCGACGCCGCGACCTGGCCCGACCTGTTCCGCGACGACGCCGTGGCCGGGGTGCCGCCCGACGCCTACAGCGACACCGGCCAGCTGTGGGGGAACCCGCTCTACGACTGGGCGGCCATGGCGGCCGACGGGCACCGGTGGTGGGTCGAGCGCCTGCGCCGCCACCTCGCCCTCCACGACCTCGTCCGCATCGACCACTTCCGGGGTTTCGAGTCGTTCTGGGCGGTCCCGGCCGGCGACGCCACGGCCGAGCACGGTCGGTGGGAGCCGGGGCCCGGCCGCGCGGTCTTCGACGCGGCGTCCGCGCGGCTCGGCCCGCTGCCGGTCGTCGCCGAGGACCTCGGCGTCATCGACGCGCCGGTCGAGGGCCTGCGCGACGCGCTGGGCTTCCCCGGCATGGGTGTCCTGCAGTTCGCCTTCGACCCCGACGGCGAGGACCGGCGCCACGAGCCGGAGAACCTGCGCCGCGACCAGGTCGTCTACACCGGCACCCACGACAACGACACCGTCGTCGGCTGGTGGGACACCCTCCCGGAGCGACGTCGACGCGAGGCGCGCCGCGCCTGTCGTACGGCCGGCATCACCGACCCCGACCCGGCCTGGGCCCTGATCCGGCTCGCGCACGCGGCGCCGTGCCGGCTGGTGGTCGTGCAGGCCCAGGACGTGCTGTCGCTGGGCTCGGAGGCCCGGATGAACACCCCGGGCACCGCGGCCACCTGGTCGTGGCAGCTGGCACCCGGGATGTTGACCGCCGACCTGGCGGCGCGGCTGCGCGAGGTCACCGGGGAGCACGGACGCCTGGTCTGACCGGGCCGTCCGGGTCGGCTCCGGGTCGGGCAGGGGCTGACCCCGATGGTGCTGCGTGCCCCGGCGGCGCATGCTGGAGGCATGGAAAAGATCCGCACCTCCCTCGCCCGCCAGGGCCTCGTCCGCTCGACCGACAAGGCGATCATCGCCGGCGTCTGCGCCGGCGTCGGCCGTCGCTTCGGGCTCACGCCGTGGGTGACGCGGCTGCTGTTCGTCGTGACGCTCTTCGTGTTGCCGGGCAGCCAGATCCTCGTCTACCCGCTGCTGTGGTTCCTGATGCCGTCCGAGGACAGCATCGAGGCCGCCGCGGCCGCCCCGCACCTGCGCTGACGGCAGGGCCGCTCGCCCGTCGGCCGTGCGCTGTCACCGGGCCCTGACAGGCTGACGGCATGACGGACGTGTGGGAGCTGGTGCGCCGCGAGCGCGAGGCGCTGGTCGAGGACCTGGCCGGGCTGACCGACGAGCAGTGGGAGCTGCCGTCGTGGTGCGGCGGTTGGACGGTCCACGACGTCGCCGCCCACCTCGTCGACAACGCCCGCACCACCCGGCTCGGCATCGTGGCCGCCATGGTGCGCGCACGCTTCGACTTCGACCGGCAGAACGACGCCGGCGTCGCCCGTGAGAAGGGGGCGACCCCGGCCGAGACGCTCGACCGACTCCGGGCCGTGGTCGGACGGCGTACGACTCCTCCTGCGCCGCTCGACAGCCGGCTCGTCGAGGAGGTCGTCCACGGCGAGGACGTACGACGCCCGCTCGACGTGCGCCGCGACTACCCGACGGAGACCGTCGAGCGCGCCCTGGCCCACCAGCTCAGGACGTCGGTCGGGCTGGGCGGTGGCAAGCAGCGCGCGGCCGGTCTCCGGCTCGTCGCGACCGACCCCGACTGGTCCCACGGCGAGGGCGCCGAGGTCAGCGGTCCGCTGGTGTCGCTGCTGATGGCCGTCTCGGGTCGGGGCGAGGCCCTCGACGACCTGACCGGACCCGGGCTGGCGCGGCTCGCGGGAGCGCTCACCAGCTGACGAGCTGCTCCGGGACGGTGGCGTGGCCGTCCCCTGCGGGAGCACACTGGCGAGGTGGTGCGGACCGAGCCGATCGACAAGTGGGTGCGGGGCCGCCTCGACGGCGAGGTGGTCGTCGAGTCCCGCGAGCCCCTGCTCGTGTGGCAGGGCATGTTCCCGCCGGTCTACGCCTTCCGTCGCGACGAGATCGCTGACGGGGTGCTCACGCCCGTCGATCCTCCGGTGCGCGACGGCTTCTCCTTCTTCGGCCCGCAGGTCCCGGTGTCGCAGTGGTACGACGTCGCTGCCGCGGGCCGGGTGCTCCCGGCGGCCGCGTGGACGCTCGCCGACGAGGCGGTCGCCGACCGGGTGGTGGTCACCTGGGAGCCGGGGCTGCTCGAGTGGACCGAGGAGGACGAGCGGGTCACGGCGCACCCCCGCGACCCGCACAAGCGGGTCGAGGCCATCGCGAGCTCGCGGCGCGTGGAGGTGGCCGTCGACGGCGTGACGCTCGCCAGCAGCAGCCGGCCGGTGCTGCTCTTCGAGACCCACCTGCCCACGCGCTTCTACCTCCCGGTCGAGGACGTGCGCCTCGACCTGCTGGAGACGACCGACAACGTCTCGTACTGCCCCTACAAGGGCCGGACCGACGGCTACTGGACCTGGCCGGGGCCGCCCGACCTGCCCAACGTCGCCTGGACCTACTCCTCGCCGGCACCGGCGGTCGGCGCCGTCGCCGGCCGGGTGGCGTTCTACAACGAGCTGGTGGACATCACCGTCGACGGGGTGCGCCAGGAGCGGCCCGAGTCACCGTTCAGCTCCCGCGAGCAGCGGCCCGGGGGCGACGCCTGACGGGTCGTCGGACGCGCCGGGAGGTCAGTGCGGGACGGTCTCGTTGCGCACGTCGCTGAAGGCGTGCCGTGGTGCGGCGAGGAGCGCGAGGGCGGCGAGGAAGGAGGCGCCGGCGCAGACGGCCCACACGGTGAGGTAGCCGCTGAACGGCGCCACGTGCTCCGACGTCGCGTCGAGCGAGCCGGTCGCGGTGAGCGCGATCGCGAAGATCGCGGAGGCGATCGCACCGCCGACGGTCTTGGTGCCGTTGGTCATGCCGGTGGCGATGCCGGTGCGCTCGGGTGGCGCGGCGGCCGCCGCGGCGGCGGGCAGCGCGGCCACCAGGGCGCCCGACCCGAGGCCGGCGATGCCCATGTTGATCAGCGCCTGCCAGGTCTCGGAGTTGAACGGCAGCCACAGCAGGTAGCCCAGCCCGACGAGGCAGCACGCGACGACCAGGGCGCGTCGCACGCCCCCGAACAGGCGGGTCGTCAGGGGCAGGGTGAACGCCCCGATCGCCAGGGTCACGACGTAGAGCCCGATCAGCGTGGAGATGAACGCCGGGTCCGCACCGAGCCCGTAACCGCGCTCCGCGGGATCGGCCTGGGCGTAGGTCGACAGCGGGATCTGCCCGCCCAGCACGGGGATGCCGAAGAGGAACGCCGTCACCTGCACCGGCCACTGCGCCGGGCTGCTGAGGAGGCGTACGTCGACGATCGGGTCGGGGTGCCGCAGCTCGAAGCGCCAGAACACCGCGAACACCGCGACGGACAGGACGATCGTCGACCAGCCGAGCAGCGACCCGGCGCCGTCGAGGCGCAGCCAGACGAGTCCGCCCATCAGCACGCCGAGGGCGACGGTGATCAGCGCCAGGCCGGCCCAGTCGATGCTGCCGGTGTCGTCGCCGGGCGCCTGCTCGATGCCGAAGAGGATCACGAAGAAGACGGCCGTCACCACGACGGCGGGCAGGGCGAGCAGGACGTTCATGTCGAGCGTGTCGACCAGCAGGCCGCTGCTGACCGCACCGACGATGACGGCGAGCTCGAGGGAGCCGACGAGGATCGCGGCCCCACGCCGGGTGAGCAGCTCCTGGCGACCGGACTCGCGCGTGCGGCGGTGGACGATCGCGATCTCCAGCGGCAGCCACACGACGTACGCGCCCTGGATCGCCCACCCCACGAGGAAGGTCGTGAAGGACGGCGCGAACGCCAGCCACCACGAGCCGAGCGCGGTCACGGCGGTCGAGACGAGCAGGACGCGCTTGTGGCCGGAGAGGTCACCGAGCCGTGAGAGCAACGGGATGCAGAGGGCGCTCACGATGAGCTGCGCGGCCTCGAACCAGTTGATGTCGCCCTCGCTGATCGAGAGGTGATCGGCGATCTGCGGGTAGATCGGGGTGTAGTAGCCCTGCAGGATGCCGCTGGCGAACTCCACCAGCACCAGGAAGCCGACGATCGTGGCGAGGCCCTTCACGACGGGGTGCGCCGCGGTCGTGCGCGTGGTGCTCATGCGGGGAGCCTCTCGATCAGCAGCGTGTACCAGCGGGCGCCGTCGACGAGGTCGGCGACGCCGATGTGCTCGTCGTAGGAGTGGATGGCCTCGCGCTGGGCCTTGGTCATCCGGAAGGGGGCGAAGCGGTAGACGTGCTCGCTGATCGCGGTGAAGTGGCGCGAGTCGGTGGCGGCCATCATCACGTAGGGCGTCGCGACCGCGTCGGGGAAGACGTCGCCGATGCAGTCCTCCAGCAGCTCGAACGCCTCGTCCATCGGGGAGACCGGCGACGGCTCGCCCGACTCGACCACGTCGATGCGGATCGAGTCGTCGTCGACCGCCTTCCTGACGTGCTCGACCACGCCGGCGACCGTGTCACCCACCATCACCCGGATGTTGAGCCCGGCCTTCGCGGTCGACGCGATCACGTTGAGGGCCGGCGACCCGCTGAGGGTGGTGGCCGCGACCGTCGTACGCGTCATGGCTGCGGCCTCCGGGCCTGCGGCGAGCAGCGCCCGGGTCACCACCGGGGCCAGCCGGTCGGCCCGGCCGAGCAGCGGGCGCAGCGGCAGCGGCACGTGCGGTGCGAGGCGGCGCATCAGCTCAAGCGTCGGCGCCGGGGCGGATGCCGGGAAGGGCGCCTTCTCGAGCCGCAGGATGGCACGGGCGATGCGGGCCGTCGGACCGTTCCTCGCGGGCGTCGAGGCGTGCCCGCCGCGTCCCTCGGCGACGAGCTCGAGCGAGGTGGTGCCCTTCTCGGTGACGCCGATGACGCCCAGCGGGGCCTTCACGCCCGGGAACGCCCCGCTCGCGATCGCGCCGCCCTCGTCGAGCACGAGCCACGGGGTGACACCCCGGTCGCGGAGCACGCCGACCGCCTCGATCGCCGCGGTGCCGCTGACCTCCTCGTCGCAGCCGAAGGACAGCCAGACGTCCTGGGCGGGGGTGTGCCCGGCCTCGAGCAGGGACTCGACGGCCTCGCAGATCGCCGCGACGCAGCCCTTGTCGTCGAGCGTCCCGCGGCCCCAGATCGCCGGTCCGGTGGGGGAGTCGTGGATCTCGCCGCCGAACGGGTCGTGCTGCCACGGGGCCTCGGTGTCGACGGGTACGACGTCGAGGTGGGCCATCAGCACCACGGGTCGCTCGGCGCTCGCCCCGGCCCAGTGGAGGAGCAGGCCATGGGTGCCGACACGCGTGAGCTCCAGCCGCTCGTGCAGCAGCGGGAACTGCGTCGCGAGCTCGGTCAGCAGCCGGTCGAAGGCGTCGGTGTCGACGCGCGCGGGGTCGCGGTCGGAGACGGTGGGGATGCGGACGAGCGCCTGAAGAGCGGCGACCACGCGGTCGGTCATGGGCAGACGGTAGGGCATCGCGGCACTCCATGAGGCCGCTCTCACCCAGAGCTCATGGCGCTGTCACGTGCGGACCGGAGAGTCCTCCACGTCAGCCGGGGAAGACCCGGACATCGCTACCGAAGGAGGCCACCATGGCCCGCTCCGGAATCATCACCGCCCTCACGCCGGCCGTCCAGGCCCGCCGCGGCGACTCGTCCAGCGACGACGGGCGCCGGCGTCGTCGTCGGCGCCGTCGCAACCGCAGCCGGTCGCGCTCGCGCTCCAGCTGAGCGACACCTGCCGCACCACCACGACGGGTGGGTGGCCCCCGTCCCCGGGCCGCCCACCCGTCCCGCTCGTCCGCCCGCCCCGACGCAGGAGCTCCCATGTCCGTACGCCGCCGCGCTGCCGGCCTGCTGCGCGCCGCCCCCGAGCAGGAGGCCCTCGTCGACGTCGCGGCCGGGCTCCGGCCGGCCGACATCGCCCGCCGGTTCTGGCCGCGGCTGCGGCCGCTGCGTGGCTGGCTGCTGCTCGGCCTGCTCCTCCTCACGGCAGCACCGGCGATCGCGGTCGCCGAGGCGTTCCTCTACCAGCGGCTGGTCGACGACGTGCTCGTCCCGGCGGCGTTCGAGCCGCTCCTCGCGCTCGCGCTCCTCTACATCGGCCTCAACCTCGCCAGCGGCGTCGTCTCCGGCGCCGACGACTACCTGGCCACCTTCGTCTCGCAGCGGTTCCTCGTCGACCTGCGCCGCGACGTCTTCGCCCACGTGCTGTCGCTGCCGGCAGCGACCCACGACCGTCGCCGCCTCGGCGACACCCTCACCCGCCTGACGTCCGACGTGGCCGCGGTCGAGCGGTTCATGGTGACGCAGGCCAGCGAGGGAGCCGGCGCGCTCGTGCGCCTGCTGGTCCTGGTCGGGGCGCTCATGTGGATGGACTGGCGGCTGGCGCTCGCCTCGCTCGTCGTGGTGCCGCTCTTCTGGTGGGTCTCCACGCGCTTCGCCCGCCTCACGCGCGACGTCTCGCGCGAGCGCCGCCGCCGTGGCGGCTCGCTCGGGAGCGTGACCGAGGAGGCGCTCGGCAACGCCGCGCTCGTGCAGTCCTACGGCCGCGAGGACCGGGCCGTGGCGTCGTACGACGGCCACAACCGCGCCATCGCGGGCGCCGAGCTCGCTGCCAGCAGGATCCGCGCGCTGTTCCTCCCGCTCGTCGACCTCGCCGAGCTGGTCGGCGTGCTGGTCGTCGTCGGGCTCGGCGTGTGGTCGCTGGCCGAGGGGCGGCTCACGCTGGGTGGGCTGCTGGCCTTCCTCACCCTCCTCATGCAGTGCTTCGGCCCGGTGCGCACGCTGGCCGACCTCGTGCCCGCGCTCTACTCCGCCAGCGCGGGCGTCGAGCGGGTCGTCGAGCTGCTCGACGAGCCCGCCGGCGGCGACCGCGACGGCGCCACGCCGCTGCCGGGCGGTCCGGGCGCGCTGTCGGTCCGCGAGGCGTCGTACGCCTATCCCGGTGCGCCGCGGCCCGCGGTCGACGGGCTGTCGCTCGACGTCGCGGCGGGCGAGATCGTGGCCCTCGTCGGTCCGAGCGGGTCGGGCAAGTCCACCCTCGGCCGGCTCCTGTCGCGGCAGCTCGTCGCCGACACGGGGGTCGTCGCGATCGACGGACACGACGTCGCGGCGCACACCGCCGCGTCGGTGCGTGACGCCGTCACCGTCGTCCACCAGGAGCAGCTCATGATCGACGCGTCGGTGCACGACAACCTCGTCCTCGGCCGGCCCGACGCCACGCCTGCCGAGGTGCGAGCCGCGGCACGGGACGCGGGTGCGCACGAGTTCGTCGAGGCGCTGCCGCACGGGTACGACACCCGGATCGGCCAGCGCGGCCGCACCCTGTCCGGCGGTCAGCGGCAGCGGCTCGCGGTCGCGCGGGCCCTGCTGCGGCCCGGGCGCGTGCTCGTGCTGGACGAGCCGACGACCGGGCTCGACGCGGAGGCGGCCCGCCGGCTGATGGTCGCGCTGACGAGCGGGCAGCGGCAGCGGACGGTGCTGGTGCTGACCCACGACCCGGTCGTCCTCGAGCACGTCGACCGTGTGGTCACGCTCGCGCCGGCGTCGCTCGAGGTGCCGGCATGAGCCGGAGGCGCCAGCCCGCCGGCGACCTGCCGGCCGGCTACCGGCCGCTGACCCTGCTCGCCGACGGCCGCCGCCTCGAGACGTGGGACGCCTGGGACGAAGCGCGCGGCACCCGGTGCGTGGTCAAGCTCCTGCGCGCGGACCGCCGGGACGACCCACGGGTGCGGCAGGCCGTGCTGCTCGAGGGGCACCTCGTCACCTCGCTCGCCCACCCGCACCTCGTGCGCGGCTACGACGTCCTGGACGACCCGCCGACCGTCGTCCTGGAGACCCTGCGGGGCGCCACCCTGTCGGCGCTCGTCGAGCACGAGCCGCTCGGGCTCGCCGACGCGGCCGAGCTGGGCTGCCAGCTCGCGTCGGTGCTCGGCTACCTCCATCGCCACGACTGGCTGCACCTCGACCTCAAGCCCGACAACGTCGTGGTCGACCACGGCAAGGCGGTGCTGATCGACCTCAGCCTCGCGGGCCGGCCGGGCAGCGGCCGGCCCGGTGCGGGCACCCGGGGCTACCTCGCCCCCGAGCAGGCGACCGGTCGCGGCCTGTCCGCGGCCACCGACGTGTGGGGGCTGGGCATGACGCTCGTCGACGCGCTCGCCCGCACCGCGCCGTACGGCGACGAGGCCACCTGGGAGAGCCGCCGCCGGTGGCCGCTGCTGCACCGGCGGATGCCGCTCGTGCCGGAGGGCCTGGACGAGGTGCCCGACGAGGTGCGCGACCTGCTCGCCGCGTGCGTCAGCCTCGACCCGGCCTCGCGGCCGCTGCTCGAGCAGGTGCGCTCCGCGCTCGAACCGCTGCGCTCACCAGCGCCCGCGATGGACGACGTCCCCGCGTCGCTCGCGACGCGCCGGTGACCCCGGCGCCCCGGTGTCGGTCTCGCGGTGGCCGACCGTGATCGCGCCGACCGGCGCGTGGTCCTGGGGGATGCCGAAGGCCTCCCGGAAGCCGTCGAGGTGGCGTTCCTCGATGCCGAAGAAGCAGGCGCCCAGACCTTCGTCGACGGCCGTCTGCAGGACGAGCAGCGCCGCCATCCCCGCGTCGACCCACCAGTAGGGGACCGGCCAGCGTGCCTCGTCGCGGTCGGTCCAGCCCTTGTCGGGCAGGGCGTACCGGTCGAGGTAGGCGGCCTTGCTGGTCAGCGGGACGATCACGACCGGCGCCGTGCGCATGCCGTCGAGCCAGGCGTTGTGCGCGTCTGGGTCGGCCCCCGTGGTCGCCCAGAACAGGGCGACGTCCTCGGGGGTGTCCAGCGCCAGGAACGCCCACCCCTGGGTGAAACCGGCGTTCGGTGCGCGCTGCGCGTGCTCGAGCATCCGTTCGACGACGGCTGGGTGGACCGGCCGGTCGGCGTAGCGGCGCACCATCCGTCGACGGCGTACGACCTCGCGGAACTCCATGGTCGAAGGGTAGGCACCGCCGGCTCGACCTCGGCTGTAACGCCGGGTTACTACCTGTACCCACCATGACGTATCCCAGTGGGTACAAGCACTAACCCGGCGTTACAGCGGCAGCCGGCCCACCCCGGCCCGTCTGGGATCCGAGACGACATGCCGGGGGTGCGCGTTGACCCTCGCCCACGCGCCCGGTGGACTGGGCGCATGGCCTTCGAGGAGATGTGGCGCGACCTGGCACCGGTCGGCCGGTCGGCGTCCTCGGGCGGCTACTTCCGCCAGCCCTGGACGTCGGCCGAGTCGGAGCTGAGGTCGTGGTTCGCCGAGGAGTGCGCGGCGCGCGGGCTGGTCGTCGAGACCGACGGCATCGGCAACCAGGTCGCCTGGTGGGAGCCCTCCTCGGGCGCGCGCCCGGGCGACAAGGGTGTCCTCACCGGATCGCACCTCGATTCGGTCCTCGACGGCGGGGCGTACGACGGCCCGCTGGGCGTGGCGTCCGCGCTCGCCGCGGTCGACGCGTTGCGGGCCCGGGGCTTCGAGCCGGTGCGCCCGATCGGCATCGGCGTCTTCGTCGAGGAGGAGGGGTCGCGGTTCGGACGCGCCTGCCTCGGCTCGCGGCTGGTCACCGGCGCCACGACGTGGGAGCAGGCGAAGGAGCTGCGCGACCGCGACGGCGTCTTCCTCGCCGACGCGATCAGCGCCGCCGGGCTGGACCCCGCGCGCAGCCTGCTGGACCTCGACCGCGTCGGCGCCTTCGTCGAGCTCCACGTCGAGCAGGGCCGCGACCTCGTCGACCGCGACGTGGCCGTCGGTCTGGCGAGCGAGATCTGGCCGCACGGGCGGTGGCGCTTCGACTTCGCCGGCGAGGCCAACCACGCCGGCAGCACCCGCATGGAGGACCGGCACGACCCGATGCTGACCTACGCCATGACGGCGCTCGCCGCCAACAAGCAGGCCCGCATCTCCGGCCAGCGTGCCACCTTCGGCCGCATCACCGTCGAGCCCAACGGCACCAACGCCGTCCCGTCGCTGGTCACCGCGTGGCTCGACGCGCGGGCCTCGTCCGACGAGGCGCTAGCGACCCTCGTGGAGGCCGTCGAGCGGCAGGCGCACGACCGCGCCGACCGCGACGGCACGTCGCTCGACGTCACCGCGGAGTCCGTGTCGGGCTCCGTCGCCTTCGACCCGGCCCTGGCTGCCCGCCTCGCCGGCCTCGCCGGCTGGCCGGTCATCCCCACCCAGGCCGGCCACGACGCGGGCATCCTGTCCGACGCCGGCGTCCCGACCGCGATGGTCTTCGTGCGCAACCCGACCGGGGTCTCGCACTCGCCCGACGAGCACGCCGAGACCGCCGACTGCCTGGACGGCGTCGACGCGCTCGCCGACGTGCTGGCCGAGCTGGCTGGGTCCGGGGCGCCCGCATGAGCACCCCACGACGTTCTTGTCCCCCGCAACGCTTCACCCCACAGCCTTCTGTCTCCTCCGCTGCGCTCCCCCGCCACAAGTCTGCGGGGACCCCGAACCTTCGCTCCTCCCAACAACGTCGCAGGGACCCCGCGTGACGGCGTACCTCCTCGAGCGCGCCTGGGTCGGCGACCGCTTCCTCGACGACGTGCTGGTCGAGGTCGAGGACGGCCGCTTCACCTCCGTCACCCCGGACTCCGACCCGCCCCGCGCCATCCCGGTGCGCGGGCTCGTCGTCCCCGGCCTCGCCAACACCCACAGCCACGCCTTCCACCGCGCGCTGCGCGGCCGCACCCAGCGCGAGCGCGGCACCTTCTGGACCTGGCGCGACCAGATGTACGCCGTCGCCGCGCGGCTCGACCCCGACACCTACCTCGCCCTGGCGCGAGCGACCTACCGCGAGATGGCGGCGGCCGGGATCACGTGCGCGGGGGAGTTCCACTACGTCCACCACCGCCCGGACGGTTCGACCTACGCCGACCCCAACGAGATGGGCGGCGTGCTGGTCGAGGCGGCCCGGCAGGCCGGCATCCGGATCACGCTGCTCGACACGCTCTACCTCTCGTCCGGCTTCGGCGTGCCGCCCGAGGGGGCCCAGCTCCGCTACAGCGACGGCAGCGTCGGGGCGTGGGCCGACCGGGTCGACGCCCTGGACGCCGACCTGGACGCAGGCCTGGCCACCACCGCGCACGCCGTCACCGGCATGGCGGTCCACTCCGTCCGCGCGGTGCCGGCCGACGAGCTGCCGGCGGTGGCCGCACGGCTCGACGGCCGGCCCTTCCACGTCCACCTCTCCGAGCAGGTCGCCGAGAACACCGCCTGCCTCGAGGCGTACGGCGTCACGCCCGCGCGGCTGCTCGCCGACCACGGCCTGCTGGGCCCGACGTCGAGCCTGGTGCACGCCACCCACCTGACCGACGACGACATCGAGCTGATCGGCGGAGCCGGCGCCCACGCGAGCTTCTGCCCGACGACCGAGCGCGACCTCGGCGACGGCATCGGGCCGAGCCGTCGGCTCCACGACGCGGGCGCGCGCCTGACCCTCGGCTCCGACAGCCACGCGGTGATCGACCTGTTCGAGGAGATGCGCGCCGTCGAGCTCGACGAGCGGCTGGCCACCCAGCAGCGCGGTCACTGGACCGCCGCAGAGCTGCTGACCGCCGCGACCACCACCGGGCACGGGTCGCTCGGCTGGGACGACGCCGGCGCCATCGCCGTCGGCCGGCGCGCCGACCTCGTCGTCGTCGACCCGGCCAGCCCGCGGACCGCAGGAGCCGGCCGCGACGAGGGCGCGGTGGTCTTCGCCGCGTCCGCGGAGGACGTGCAGCGCGTGATGGTCGACGGTCGATGGGTCGTGCAGGAGGGTGAGCGCTACGACATCGGGCTCGAGCTCGACGCCGCCATCGCCCGCATCTGGGGAGAGGACCAGCGATGAGCACGACCGTGATCACGGGCATCGGCGAGCTCGCCACCAACGACCCGGCGCGGAGCGATGAGGGCGGACTCCTCGGGCTCGTGCACGACGCAGCGGTCGTGGTGGAGGGCAGCCGGGTCGCGTGGGTCGGTCCGGCCGCCGACGCACCTGCCGCCGACGTGCAGGTCGACGCCGGTGGCCGCGCGGTGATCCCCGGCTTCGTCGACTCGCACAGCCACCTGGTCTTCGCCGGAGACCGCTCCGCCGAGTTCGAGGCGCGGATGACCGGCCAGCCCTACACGGCCGGCGGGATCCGCACCACGGTCGCCCGGACCCGTGCCGCCACCGACGAGCAGCTCACCTCCCACGTCGCCCGGCTCGTCGCCGAGATGCGGGCCCAGGGCACCACCTCCGTCGAGATCAAGAGCGGATACGGGTTGTCGGTCCACGACGAGGCGCGCAGCCTCGCCGTGGCCCGCCAGTTCACCGAGGACACGACCTTCCTCGGCGCCCACGTCGTCCCCGTGGAGTTCCAGGGCGGCACCACCCCGGAGGACTACGTCGACCTCGTCACCGGCCCCATGCTCGCGGCGGCCGCACCGCACGCCCGGTGGATCGACGTGTTCTGCGAGGAGGGCGCCTTCGACGTCGACCAGGCGCGAGCCATCCTCGCCGCCGGGTCCGACAGCGGCCTGCGCGGACGCCTCCACGCCAACCAGCTGACGTACGGCGGAGGCGTGCAGCTGGCCTGCGAGCTCGGCCTCGTCGCGGTCGACCACTGCACCTTCCTGAGCGACCTCGACGTCGAGTCGCTGAGGGACTCACGGACCATCGCCACGCTCCTGCCGGGCGTGGAGTTCTCCACCCGCCAGCCCTACCCCGACGCGCGCCGCCTGCTCGACGCCGGCGTACGGGTCGCGCTGGCCAGCGACTGCAACCCCGGCTCCTGCTTCACGTCCTCCATGGCGCTCTGCATCGCGCTGGCCGTCCGCGAGATGCGGATGACCCCGGCCGAGGCCCTGCACGGCGCGACCGCCATGGGCGCCGCCGCCCTCGCCCGCGACGACGTCGGGGTCCTCGCCCCCGGCATGGTGGCCGACCTGGTCCTCCTCGACGCGCCGTCCTACGTCCACCTCGCCTACCGTCCCGGCGTCCCGCTCGTCGCGGGGGTGTGGCAGGCCGGCCGTCCCGTCGTCCCGGGGTAGTCCAGTGAGAAGTGGCTGTCGAACGGTGGCAGACCCAGCCACTTCCCACTGGACTACCGGCGCCCGGCGGTGCCACAGCTACCTCAGACCCCTGTCGTACGCCGTCCGGGACCGCGTCTGAGGTAGCCGGCGACCCGTAGATAGGGCACGCGCCCGATGTCCCGGCCTACCTCATGGGCGCAATCTCTCCTCATGGCCCGGAACCGGGCCGGGGAGAAGAGGAGAAGGACATGTTCACCACCGACAGCTTCCTGGGCGCCGAGATGACCTACCGACAGGGCAGGATCCGGAAGGACTACGGGCACCACCGCTGGACCCGTGTCCGCACCGACGACACCCAGAAGTGACCCGCACCGCGATCGACCCGCCGGTGTCGGACCGACACGACACAATGTCGTCCGTGCCGGCCCTGCGGACCACCGATCTCATCGGACGCGATGCCGAGCTGGAGCAGCTGACCGCCCAGCTCGGCATTCGCACGTCCGGAGACCCCTCGGGGCCCGGCACCGGTGATCCCCGCACCGCCCCCGCTCGGGCCGTGCTCGTCGGCGGGGACGCCGGCGTGGGCAAGACCCGCCTCCTGATGGCCCTGCGCGACGCGGCCCTCGAGGCCGACTGGCAGGTCGTCGCCGGCCACTGCCTCGACCTCGCCGACAGCTCGCTGCCCTACCTCCCCTTCTCCGAGATCCTCGGTCGCCTCATGGCCGACCGCCCCGACGTCGCCGCCCGCGTGCTCGAGGTGCACCCCACCCTCGCCCGCCTCCAGCCCGGCCGTCGGATCCGCAGCAGCGAGACCGCGTCGGGCGACCAGGCCCTCGACCGCGGCAACGTCTACGACGCGTTCGGCCACCTCCTCGCGGCCGTCGCCGAGCGCGGGCCGGTCCTCGTCGTGGTCGAGGACGCCCACTGGGCCGACGAGTCCACCCGCGACATGCTCAGCTTCCTCTTCTCCCGTCCGGTGCCGGGCGTCGCGCTCGTCGTGTCCTACCGCGCCGACGACCTCCACCGCCGCCATCCGCTCCGCCGTCAGGTCGCGGAGTGGATGCGCCTGCGCGGCGTCGAGCGGCTCCCGGTCGAGCCGCTCCACGACGACGACGTACGCCGCCTCGTCCGCGCGCTCCACCCGTCCACGCTCTCCGAGGCCGAGTACGTCTCCATCGTCGACCGCGCCGAGGGCAACCCGTTCTTCATCGAGGAGCTCGTCGGCGCCGCGTGGTCCGGCCAGGTCCCCGGCGAGCTCGCCGACGTGCTGCTCGTCCACCTCGACCGGCTCGACGAGACGACCCGACGCGTCGTGCGACTGGTCTCGGTCGCGGGCCGTCAGGTCAGCCACAGCCTGCTGGCCGCCGTCTCCGACCTCGACTCCGCCGAGCTCGAGGGCGCGCTGCGCACCGCCGTCGACGCCCACGTCCTCGTCGCTTCGCGCGGCGGCACCTACGCCTTCCGGCACGCGCTGCTCGGCGAGGCGGTCTACGACGACCTGCTGCCCGGCGAGCGGATGCGGCTCCACGCCGCATTCGTCGCCGCGCTGGGGGAGGGCCGCGCCATCGGCACGGCGGCCGAGCTCGCGCAGCACGCCCGCCGTGCCGACGACCGCCCGGTCGCCGTCCGCGCCTCCATCGAGGCGGGCGAGGAGGCGCTGGCCGTCGGCGGCCCCTCCGAGGCCGCGACCCACTTCCTCGACGCGCTCGAGCTGATCGACACCGCCCGCGAGCCGCTGCCCGACGTCGACGCCTTCGCGCTCGCCCGACGGTGCGCCGAGGCGCTGGTCGCCTCCGGGCGGGTGCACAAGGCGGTGAAGGTGCTGCGGGCCCGGCTCGCGGCCCTGCCGGCCGAGGGTGCCGCCGTCGACCGCGGACAGCTGCTCACCGCCCTGGCATCGGCGCTCCTGCTCACCGACACCACCGACTCGCCCCGCGACATCGCGGCCGAGGCCGTCGAGCTGCTGCGGAGCGGCCCGCCCAAGCTGCTCGCCCGGGCACTCCTCGTCCACGCCCAGAGCATGGGCGGGTGGCACGCCGACGAGGCGAAGAGCATCGCCTTGCAGGCCCTCGAGCTGGCCGAGCGCAACGACCTCACCAGCCTCGCCGTCGAGCTCCACGCGACCGTCGCCGGCCTCGACCCGCAGGGCGGTGCGAGCCCGAGCGCCGGCTGGCGGGCCGCGGCCGAGCGGGCGCGGCGGGCCGGACTGATCGAGCCCGAGCTCCGCGCGCTCTACCTGCTCGGCCGGCTCCACCACGACGAGGGCGACCTGCCCCGGGCCGTCGAGGTCTACCGCGAGGTGATCGAGCGTAGCGAGGTCGGTGGCCTGACCTGGTCGCCCTACCCCGCCGAGGCCCGGCTGCTGCTCGCCGTCGCACTGACCCACCAGGGCCTGCTCGACGAGGCGTGGGACCTCCTCGACGTCAGCGGCCAGAACCCGCCCATGGTCTACGAGTGGCTCTACTTCGCCCACCAGATGCTGATCACCATCGGCATCCGCGGCCGTCGCAAGGAGCACGCCCTCGAGCGGCTCCGCGACTACTGGGGCACCGACGGTCTGACCGCCATCTCGTCCGGCGGCGCCGAGATCATGCGGGCCACGACCGCCGGCGACGGCCCCTTGGCGGTGTCGGTCTACGACGACGTGGTGGCGGTTGTCGTGCCGTTGTGGCACGAGTGGTTCCAGGCGCGGCTGCGACTCGCGACCCTCACCCTGGCCGCGCTCGCCGCTGCGGCCCCCCACCAGTCGGCCGAGGAGCGCGAGTCGGCGGCCCACGACGTCGAGCGCCTGATGGCCGACGGCGCCCGGGTGATCGACTTCTACGCGCCCTACGACGGCAGCCACGGCCCGGAGTACCGCATGTGGGTGGCCCGCCGCACCGCCGAGCACATGCGCTGGCGCTGGCTGGCGCAGGTCGACCCGCCCTCGGCCGACGAGCTCGTCGCGGCCTGGCGCGCTGCCGAGGAGACCGCCGCCACCTACGCCAGCATCCCGGAGGTCGCGCAGACCCGGGTGCGGCTGGCCGGGGTGCTGCGCGCGGTCGGCGACGCCGCCGGCGCGCGGACCGTCGCCGACCAGGCGCGGGAGGCGGCCCAAGCGCTCGGCGCCCGACCGATGCTCGACGAGCTCACTGCGCAGGGGTCCGCGCCCGCGCCCGCCACCGGCGCCCAGACGGCGACGCTCACACCGCGGGAGGGGGAGATCCTCGCGCTCGTCGCGGAGGGCCGCTCCAACGGTGAGATCGGCAAGCAGCTCTTCATCAGCACCAAGACCGTGTCGGTCCACGTGTCCAACATCCTGGCCAAGCTCGAGGCGTCATCGCGCACCGAGGCCGCCGCAGTGGCCCGTCGCCGCGGTCTGCTCTGAGACGCAGGCTTCGCGAGTCGTTCCCCGGTCCTGGCCGCGGACGTGTGGGACCCGTCGGTCAGACTTCTCGGCATGCCTGACTTCCGGTGCTCGATCGCCAGCCTCGTCGACGACGAGCCGATGGTCGGCACGGCGCCCACGGACGCCGAGGTCCTCCTCGTGGAGAGCCCCGGCCCGTGGGGGCGCGACGCCGTCAGCGACAACCGCCTCCCCGAGGCGGTTCGCGAGCACCTCGGCTCGGTGGACGTGAAGGTCTTCCTGCTCCGCCGGCCCGACGGCAGCGCCGGTCCCGGCACCCGCGTCTTCCACGCCCGCGCCACCGAGACGGGCTACGACGTCCGCGACGCGGTGCTCGACCGGCCCGAGGACCTCCTGCAGCTCGACCTCGCCCGCATGTCGGCGTACGACGGCCCGCTGTGGCTGGTCTGCACCAACGGCAAGCGCGACCGGTGCTGCGCCGAGATCGGCCGACCGATCGCCGGCCGGCTCGCGGAGACGTGGCCCGAGGGGACGTGGGAGACCACCCACCTCGGCGGTCACCGGTTCTCCGGCACGCTGCTCGCACTTCCCAGCGGGATCACGCTCGGCAGGCTCGACACCGACACCGCCGTCGACGCGTGCGCCGCGGTCGAGCGCGGCGAGGTGCCGCTGCCCTGGACGCGTGGCCGGGCGGGCCGGCCGGCGCTCGACCAGGCCCGCGAGCTGCACGTCCTCGCCGGTGGTGATCCCGCCGACGAGCTCGTGTCCGTCCCGGGCCCGGCGAGGCGGCAGTCGTGCGGCGACGACAAGGTGAAGGGCACCACCCGTTTCGAGGTCCGTGAGACGGAGTCCGTCGGAGGCTGACCACGTCCCCAAGGGTGTGGGACGGTGGAGGTGGCGAACACCAGACTCGATGCCAGACCCGGGGCGGACCGTCCGTCGCGGCGCGACTAGGAGGATCCATGACCACTCCTGACAACCCCCTCGGCGACGACGAGATGACCACCGAGGGCGTCGACCCGACCGGCGTCGCAGCCGGGCCCGGCACGGACGCCGACGGCACCGACGCCGACGGCACGGACGGCGACTCGACCGATGCCACCGACGGTGACTCCACCGACGCCGACGGCACGGACGCCGACGGGACGGACGCCGACGGGACGGACGGCACCGACGGCGACTCCACCGACGCCGACGGCACCGACGGGACCGCGCTCTGAGCGCTCTCGACCGGCTCACCGGTGACGCCCAGACCTTCCTCGACAAGGTCTGGGCGTCCTCGGTCCACGTCCACCGCACCGATCCGTCGTACGGCGCCGAGGTGCTCTCGCTGGCCCACGTCGACCACCTGCTCACCGAGACCGCGATCCGCGCCCCCGCGGTCCGGGTCGCCCGCAACGGCTCCGTGCTGCCCGAGTCGTCGTTCACCCGAGGCGGCAGCCTCGCCGGCAAGCCGCTCACCGGGCTGGTCGATCCGGTGAAGCTGGTGCGCCTGCACGACGAGGGCGCCACCATCGTGCTGCAGGGCCTGCAGCGCTACTGGCCGCCCGTCGGCGACCTGGTCGCGGAGCTGGAGCTCGAGCTCGGCCACCCCTGCCAGGCCAACGCCTACCTCACCCCGCCCGGGGCCCAGGGCTTCGCGGTCCACTCCGACTCCCACGACGTGTTCGTGATGCAGACCCACGGCACCAAGATGTGGGAGGTGCACGGCGAGGGCGGCCCGGGCGACCTGCTGCTCGAGCCGGGGGTCGTGGCCTACCTCCCGACCGGCACGCCCCATGCCGCGCGGGCGCAGGAGTCGGTCTCGCTGCACCTGACGATCGGCATCAACCAGCTGACCTGGCGCAGCCTCGTGACCCGCGAGGTCGGGCGCCTGCTCGTGGACGTGCCCGACGACCACCTGCCCGCCGGCTACCTCGACGACCCCGCCCGCCTGTCCGAGGGCCTCGCCGACCACCTCGCTGCGGTCGCCGACGCCGTACGCCGCCTCGACCCCGCCGCGCTCGCCGCGGGCCAGGTCGAGGGCTTCGTCAGCAGCCGCCCGCCCCGCCTGGCCGGCGCCCTGCTCGACCGCGACGCGCTCGCGACCGGGATCGACGCCCACACGCGCCTGCGCCGCCGGCGCGGCCACCCGTGCGTCCTCGTCGACGACGGTGACGCGGTGCGGGTGCTCATCGGCGACCGCGTCCTCCGGGTGCCGTCGCGGGTCCGGCCCGCGCTCGAGCACGTCGCCGCCCACGCCGACCTGACGCCCCACGACCTCCCGCTCGACGACGAGAGCGCGCTCGTGCTGAGCCGGCGGCTGGTGCGGGAGGGCCTGCTCGAGGTCGTCCGGTGACCGCCTTCCGGTGCGCGACCGCCAGCAGGGCCCGCGGCGACGAGCTCGCCGGCACCGCCTCGACGGTGCGCAGCTACCTGCTCCTCGAGCACCCCGGGCCGTGGGGCACCGACGCCCTGCGCGACGCCCGGCTGCCCGACGGCCTCGGCACCCACCTGGAGGAGCAGTCGCGCCGGCACCGCGTGCGGGTGCTGCTCGTCCGGCGACCCGGCAGGCGCGCCGGAGACGGACCGACGAGGGTGGTCGCCGCGCGCGCCCAGGGCGCGGCCTCGTGGGCGGAGGCCGCCCACCTGGACCGGGTCGACGACGTGCGTGACCTCGACCTGGCCGCCCTCGGCGCCGGCCGGTCGCTCGGCCTCGAGCCGGAGGACGCCCCGGTCCTCGCCGTCTGCACCCACGGACGCCACGACGCCTGCTGCGCCGAGCTGGGCCGGCCGGTCGCCCTCGAGCTCGCGTCCGGCCCGCACGCCGCTGCCGTCTGGGAGGCCTCCCACGTCGGCGGCGACCGGTTCGCCGGCAACCTCGTCGTGCTGCCCCGCGGCCTCTACTACGGCGGGCTCGACCCGGAGTCGGCCCGCGAGGTCGCCGCCGCCACGGCCAGGGGCGAGGTGCTCCTGGAGCACCTGCGAGGCCGCTCGGACCTGCCGATGGCCGTCCAGGTCGCCGACATCGCGCTGCGCCGCGAGCACGCACTGGTCGGGCTCGACGACGTACGCCCCGGCGCCGTCCGGGTCGACCACGACCTCACCACCGCCAGGTTCGCGGTGACCGGGCGCGGGGGGGTCGACGTCGTCGTGCGCCGGGTGGCCGGCGCCGACGCACACCAGCTCACCTGCTCCGCCCGACGGATGAGCACCATCCCGGGCCACGAGGTGGTCGAGGTCCGACCGGTGTCCTGAGAAAGTCAGGTGCACGTGGATGCCGCGAGAGGGAGACTGACCGGTCGTGACCTGGACCGACCGGCTCCGCGCGATGCGGATGGACGTGACGCCGCTTCGCCAGTCGCGCGACTTCCGCCTCCTCTTCACCGCCGGCACCGTGTTCTACCTCGGCAGCATGGTCGCCTACGTCGCCGTCCCGTTCGCGATCTACGACCTCACCGGCTCCAACTTCCTCGTCGGTCTCGTCGGCCTCGTCGAGCTCGGGCCGCTCGTCGTGTTCGGGCTGTACGGAGGCGCGCTGGCCGACCACGTCGACCGACGCCGGCTCCTCGTCGGCACCGGGGTCGCCCAGGTGGTGCTGATGGGCGCCTTCGCATGGAACGCCTTCTCCGCCCATCCACGGGTGTGGCTGATCTTCGTCATCGCCGCTCTCTACGCCGCCGTCAGCTCGATGCAGCGCCCGTCGCGCGAGGCGCTGGAGCCGCGCACCGTACGGCACGACCAGATCGCTGCGGCCAACGCGCTGAGCAGCTTCGCCATGCAGTTCGGCGTCCTCCTCGGCCCTCTCGTCGGCGGCCTGCTGGTGGCGTACGTCGGCGTCGGCTGGTGCTTCCTCGTCGGCCTGGTCGGCTACTCGATCGCCACGCTGCTGTTCGCCGCCATGCGTCCGTATCCGCACGACGGCGAGACCACCCCGCCCAGCCTGCGCGGCATCCACGAGGGCCTGACCTACGCGCTGCGTCGCCGCGACCTGCTCGGCACCTACCTCGTCGACATCGCGGCGATGATGCTGGCCATCCCGGTCGTGCTGTTCCCCGCCTTGGCGCACGAGGTGTTCGCTCGCCCCGAGCTGCTCGGCCTGCTCTACTCGGCCGAGACCGTGGGGGCCCTCGTCGCGACCGCGCTGAGCGGGTGGGTCGGCCGGGTGCACCACCACGGTCGCGCGATCGTGATCGCCGCCAGCCTCTACGGTGCGTGCATCGCGCTCGCCGGACTGATGCCGTCGATCTGGCTGGCGTGCCTCTTCCTCGCGCTGTCGGGCGCGGCGGACATGGTGTCGGCGGTCTTCCGGTCGACGGTCTGGAACCAGACCATCCCGGACACGATGCGCGGCCGCCTCGCCGGGATCGAGATGCTGTCCTACTCGGTCGGGCCGATGGTCGGCGAGACCCGCGCCGGCTTCGTGGCGGACGCGTGGTCGGTGCGCGGGGCGATGGTCAGCGGTGGCGCCGCGTGCGTCGGCGGGGTGCTGCTCACGGCGGTGGCGTTGCGCGACTTCTGGTCCTACGACTCGCGCACCGACCCGTACGCCGTCGCCGAGCGTGAACGGCGTGCTGCGGGAGCCGAGTCGTCCGACTAGGGGCGCGCTGGGACTCAGCCCAGGCGGTCGCGGAGGTCGGTCGGACGGTCGGCGGGCTGCCAGTCGGCCCGCTCGACGACGAGGCGGGGCCGTCCGGCCTCGGCGTCCTGGAGGTCGCGGGCGGCGCGGTTGGCCTGCGCCTGCTCGCGCTGTGCCACGGCCTCGGCGTCGCGCATCTCGACCCTGGACTCGGCGAGCTCGCGGTGCAGCGCCTGGACCTTGGCGGCGTGGGCCTGGATCTCCTCGGGCGCCGCCTCGGCGACCACCAGCTCCTCGAGCCTGCCGAGCGCGGTCTGCTCCCGGCGCCGGAGCGCCTCCACGGTGTTGCGGGCCGCGTCGGCAGCGTCGCCGGCCTGCACGGCCTCGAGGGCCTCCTCGGCCGCCTCGCGGCGGAGCTCTCCGAAGCTCACCTGGTGGGCTGCGGCGGGGACGAGCCTGGCGCGGTCCTTGTCGGGGTGGACGCCGGCGTGCTCGGCCAGCGCCTTCACGAGCTCGCGGGTGGCGACCCGGCGGGCGTCACGCATCTCGATCTTGGCCTCGAAGCACGCCTGGTAGGCCTTCCAGTCGCTCTCCCACGTGTCTGCCTGCTTCTCGGTGGCGTCGCCCGGCAAGGTCTCGACCGGCGGCCAGATGCGGTTGCCGCGCACCTCGAGGCCCTTGCTGACCGCGAAGTCACGCAGCTGCTCGAGGCCCTCGCGGTGCCGGCGCAGCACGTCGGAGTAGGCATTGATCGCGCGGCCCAGGCCGCGGAGGTTGTCGCAGACGGTCGCCGACTCCTCGTGGCGGCGGCCGGCGCGGTCGCGGAGCGTGTCGGCGGCCTCGCCGGCGAAGACGTCCTCCGACAGCGTCGAGGTGCGCTCGAAGGCATCGACGGCGAGCTCGACCTTGGCGGCGAGCCGGCGCACGGAGTCGCCGTAGGAGTCGACCTCGTCGGGCTCGAGCCAGTGGTAGTGGCAGCCGATCGGGTCGCCGAACTGGAGCTTGTCCTGCTGGGTCTCGATCCGGTCGACGACGACCCGGGTCATGGCTTCACCTGGTCGAGCTTGGCGGCGAACGTGGCGGCCTGTCCGACCATGGAGTCGAGCTCGTCGAAGTCGATGATCGAGTCGTCGACGGCGCCGGCGAGGGTGCGGCACTTCTTCGCCACCTGCTCGGCGTCGTCGACCAGGCTGCGGACCCCCTCGACCATGAGGTCGCGCCAGGGGAAGTCGTCGGCGGGGTGGTCGATGTCACCGAGCGCGGACAGCAGGTCCTCGCGGGCGGAGTCGAGCTCCTCCTTGGCGCCGCGCAGCGCCCGCTGGTTGATCGCGATCGGCCTCATGGCGTTCTTCTGCCCCGATGGACGGCGTCGAAACCAGAAGTCGTGGAACTGTGAACTACGCGGTCACCCGGTCTGGACCGGCGGGCGGTCCGCCCTCAGCAGCTGCCACCCCGGACCGTCCGGTCAGACGTGGCCGCTGAGCTGCGCCAGTCGCAGCTCGAGGCGCCCGAGGAGGTCGGTGCAAGCCTTCTCCGGCATCGCGGAGCGCTTGTCGCCACCCCGGGCGCACACGGGCAGCACGTCGATCGACAGCTTGGCGCCGCCGGCGAGTGCGCGCAGCTCGTCGAGCTTGTCGCCGAAGGGCGTGCCGCTGCCGGGGGAGTAGTGGTGCACGGCGGCGTCGACGTCGTCGGCGAAGAGGTCGGCCTTCGTGACCGCGACCACCAGCCAGGTGGGTCGGTCGCGGCGGACGGCCATGCTCGCGATCCGGTGCGCCGTGATCGCCCAGTCCTCCAGCTCGGCTGCCAGCAGCTCCTCGCGGGTGGCGAGGGCCGCGCCGGTGGTGCCGCCCGTGCGGCGCGGGGTCGCATGGCCCCACGCCACGACGTGCAGCACGCCGTCGACGGGCTCGTCGTGGAAGACCTCGTCGAGCGCGCCGAGCCGGGTGGCGGCGTTCTCGCCCGGCACGACCCGGAAGCGGTAGCCGCGCAGCCGCGCGTTGCGACGGGTACGGCGCTCCATCACGGCCGAGCCGACGTCCGCCCCACCGGCCGACTCCGCGCTCGCACGCCGGGAGAGCCGGTCGGCCAGACGGGTCTTGCCGACGCCGGTCATGCCGGTCACCGCCACCGTCGGGTAGCGGTGCCGGAGGAGACGGGAGGCCCGGTCCGGGGCCTGGGAGAGCGCGGCGAGCGCGCCACCGGCGATGGTCGTGCCGATGGCTGCCTTGCCGTGTCGCAACGGTGACTGCATGGCCCCATCCTGTCCGACGCGCGGTGGGGTGCACCGGGGTAGTCCAGTGACGAACGGTCGTCGGAACGCCCTCCGGACGACCGTTCGCCACTGGACTACGGGGACGCCGGTTGGCCATGCGCCCACCCGTCTTGGATGATGGCGGGGCACCGAGCCCCCGCGTGAAAGGTCCCTCCCCACCGTCATGGACACCGAGAACCGCCCCGTGCTGACCGGCCTCGTGGCCCTGGTCGGCGTCGCCGTGGTCATCGGCCTGCTCGGCGGGCTGGCTGTCCTTGTCGGGGTCAAGGCCGCCGGCATCGGCGACACCACCGAAGCCACCGACGACCCGACGTCCTCGGCGACGTTCCGGCTGCCCAAGCCCACGGAGACCAGCACCGAGACCATGCCCGAGGAGACGGAGCCCAGCCCGGGCGCCGAGACCTCGTCGGAGGCGCCGGCGGAGGGCATCTCGCTGACGGCGACACAGCAGTCGGTGAGCCCGATGCAGCAGATCGACCTGACCGGGACCTACCAGGGCGGCGAGGGCGCCATCCTGCAGGTGCAGCGGATGGAGAGCGGCGCGTGGTCCGACTTCCCGGTGACCATGTCCGTCAGCGGCGGCACCTTCGCGACGTACGTCCAGACGAGCCGCACCGGTCCCAACAAGTTCCGCGTGGTCGACACCGACTCGGACGTCGTGTCCAACGAGGTGACGATCACGGTCGGCTGAGGGCAGCTGCCCGGGCCAGGTCCACGCGCCTGGTCCAGTAGCCGACCCAGCCGGCTCCGACCAGGCCGAGCACGCCGACGGTCATGCACGCCACCGCCAGCGGTGCGACGGCGGCCACGGCGCTGACCAGCAGCGGCCCGCCCGTGTTGCCGATGTCGCCGCACAGCCGCCACGCGCCGAGGAACTGCGACCTGCCGTCGGCGGGTGCGGCATCCGCGCCCAGGGTCATCACGATGCCCGACCCGAGGCCGTTGCCGCACGCGATGAGCGCCATCACCAGGGCCACCGACACCGCGTCGGTCGCGAGCGGCAGCAGGAGGCACGCGACGGCCATCGACAGCACCACCGGCACGGCGACGACCATCCGGCCGCGGGTGTCCATCAGCCAGCCGCCCGGCCACATGAACGCGACGTCGAGGGCGGCCGCGCCGGCGAAGATCAGGGACGTCGTGGACGCCGACAGCCCGACGTGGTCGGCCCACAGCGGCAGGAGGCTGAGCCGCAGCGAGCGGCTCGCTCCGAGGATCACCACCGCGGTGCCCAGCGTGGCCAGCAGCCGGCGGTGCGCGGCGATCACGGTCCACACGCCCAGGTGGCCGGTCGCCCGGGCGGCGGCGCGCTTCTCCTCGCCGAGGTCGGGCATCGAGGCCGCGAGCAGGGAGGCGATCACGGACATCGCGGCACCCAGCCAGAAGACGCTCGTGAGGTCGGATACCGCGATCAGCCCGGCCCCGACGAGCGGCCCGATGAGCACCCCGACGCGGTAGGACCCGCCCAGCAGCGACATCGCCCGCGCCCGGTGGCTCTCCGGCACGACGTCGATCATGAAGCCCTGCCGGGCGATGAGGAACAACGTCCAGCACACGCCGCTGAGCAGGACGCAGATCGCCAGCCCCAGGACGGAGTCGGTCAGCGCCGCGAAGACCATCGCGCAGGCGTCGACGAGGCCCGCGCCCACCAGCGCCCGCCGCTCGCCGATCCGCGCGACCAGAGCGCCGGCCGGCAGGCTCGCGAGGAGCTGCCCGACACCGAGGAGGGCGACGATCGCGGCCGCGACGCTCACGTCGGCCCCGAGGTCGCGGGCCCGCAGGGCGAGCACCGGCATCATCGCGCCGTGGCCGATGGCGGAGACGACCGAGGGCCCGTACGCGACGAGGAGGATGTCGCGGAAGCGGAAGTCCTGCGTGGTCCCCGAGGTCACCGGCACATCCTCGCAGCGCCGTCCGGCAGCCCGCCCGGGCGGAGGCGTCGTACGAACCTGTCGGCCTCGTGGTGCTGCCTGCCACGCCGGGCGCCCGTAGGCTCCAGACGTGGCCGAACCGACCGAGACCCAGCCCGTTCCCGTCGACCTCCCCGGGGAGGGTGACTGGCTCGCGTGGGTGTCGCAGCGCTGCCGCGACCAGCTCGAGGAGGCGCAGCAGCAGGTCGGCCTGGTGAAGGCCGGCTCCTCGGACGCCCCCGTCGTCCTCGTCGCGTGGAACAAGGCCGAGACCGCGATCGCCAACGCCGAGGCCGTCGCCCTGTGGGCCGAGGTCCACCCCGACGCGGCCGTCCGCGACCTCGCCGACGACCTCAGCCAGCAGGTGCAGAAGTACGTCACCGAGCTCGGCCTGGACCGCGACCTGTTCGCCGTCTTCGACCGGCTCGCGACGTCGTCCGACCTCTCGGTCCTCGACGCCGACGGCCGCCGGGTGCTCGAGCACACGCTGCGCGACTTCCGCCGCGCCGGCGTCGACCGTGACGACGCCACCCGCGACCGGCTCCGCGCGCTGAGCGAGCGCAGCGTGAAGCTGTCGCAGGACTTCGGCCGCAACATCCGCGACGACGTCCGGTCGATCCGGATCGCGCCCGAGCGGCTGGCCGGCCTGCCCGAGGACTACCGCGCCGCCCACGCCCCGGGGGAGGACGGCCTCGTCACCATCACCACCGACTACCCCGACCTGGTCCCGTTCATCACCTTCGGCTCTGACGCCGAGGCCCGCCACGAGCTGGCCCTGGCGCAGAACAACGTCGCCTGGCCCGCCAACGACCAGGTGCTCCAGGACCTGCTGGCGGTGCGTCGCGAGACCGCGCAGCTGCTCGGCTACGACTCGTGGCCCGACTACGACACCGAGGTCAAGATGATCGGCAACGGCCAGGCCGTCGCCGACTTCATCGACCGGGTGGGCGAGGCGGCCAAGGAGCGGGCCGGCGACGAGGTCGGGGTCCTCCTCGAGCGCAAGCGCGTCGACGACCCGTCCGCGGACGCCGTGGCCACCTACGACTCGCGCTACTACTCCGAGCTCGTCCGGAGGGAGCAGTACGACGTCGACGGCCAGGTCGTGCGCACCTACTTCCCGTTCGAGCAGGTGCGCCAGGGCCTCCTCGACGTCACCGGACGGCTCTTCGGCCTCGGGTGGACGCCCGTCGCGCGCGAGGACGCCGGCACCTGGCACGACGAGGTCGCCAGCTACGACGTCGACCTCGACGGCACCCGCATCGGGCGGATCCACCTCGACCTGCACCCGCGCGAGGGCAAGTTCAAGCACGCGGCCCAGTTCGACATGGTCAAGGGCATCGCCGGCGAGCAGCTCCCCGAGGGCGTGCTGGTGTGCAACTTCAACCGGGGCCTGATGGAGCACGACGAGGTCGTGACGCTCTTCCACGAGTTCGGCCACCTCGTCCACCACGTCCTCGCCGGCCAGGGCCAGTGGGCCCGCTTCTCCGGCGTCGCGACCGAGTGGGACTTCGTCGAGGCGCCCAGCCAGATGCTGGAGGAGTGGGCCTGGGACGCCGACGTGCTGGCGACCTTCGCGCGCAACGAGGCGGGCGAGACCATCCCGGCCGACCTGGTCGCCGCGATGCGCCGTGCCGAGCAGTTCGGCAAGGGCCTCTACGCCGTGCAGCAGATGTCCTACGCGGCGCGGTCCTACTGGTTCCACGCCGGCCAGCACGACGACCTCACCGCGTACGGCGACGACCTGCAGCGTCGCTACTCGGTGTTCCCGCCGCTCGACGGCGCCCACATGCACTGCGCGTTCGGCCACCTCGACGGCTACTCGTCGGGCTACTACACCTACATGTGGTCGCTCGTGATCGCCAAGGACCTCTTCTCAGCGTTCGACCCCGACGACCTGTTCGCGACCGACGTCGCCCTCGCCTACCGCGACAAGGTGCTCGCGATGGGCGGCCGCGAGGACGCCGCCGACCTGGTCGCCGACTTCCTGGGCCGGCCCTACTCCTTCGACAGCTGGGCTGCCTGGCTGGCTGAGTGAGCAGAGAACGGGGCCGGGCAGCAGTGCTGCCCCGCCCCGTCACGGAGTGGCTGAGGTCAGGAGACGTTCAGCGCGGTGTCGTCGACCACGAAGCTGGTCTGCAGCGACGAGTCCTCGGTCATCGTGAAGCGGATGGTGACCGTCCTGCCCTTGTAGGCGGTGAGGTTGTGCGAGTACTGCGTGTACGTCGCGTTGGTGCCGACGTTGCTGAAGCTGCGCAGCGTGGTGGTGGTGCTCCCGTCCACGACCTGCACACGCATCGTGTCGTACGCCGTCGAGCCGCTCTCGGCGGTGTCGGTGCGGATCCAGTACGACAACGTGGCCGCGGTCGCGTTGGACGGGACGGTCACCGTCTGGTTGACCGTCTCGGTGCTCGAGGAGCCGTTGCCGCCGAGCCAGAGCTTCCACGAGCCCGTGCGGGCCGCGCGACCGGTGTTGTTGGTGATCGGGCCGGCGGTGCCGGTCCAGGTCGTCGCGCCGGACTCGAAGCCCGGGTTGCCCAGGATGTTGCCGCCGGTCGGCGGGTCGGTCGGAGGCGTCGTGGTGCCGCCGCAGGTCGGGTCGGCGGTCTGGGCCGGCACGTTGACGGCGTTCCAGGCGGCCTTGACGGCGTTGAACTGGGCGCAGGTGCTGTCCAGGTTCTTGGCCGCGGTCAGCGTCCAGGTGCGGTACTTGAGGTAGTTCGACGAGCTCGTCTTCATCAGCATCGCGTTGTAGAGGACCTTGATGGCCGCCTGCTCGCCGAGGCCGGTGACGGACTGGCCGTTGCACTTCGAGACGCCGCCGCGCGAGAGCAGGTAGAACCAGTGGTCGCCGGGGCCGGCGGCCGCGTGGACCTCAGCGGTCGGGATCGAGCTCGAGTAGCACGAGGGGTCGCCCACGTTGGCGGGGTTGGAGCCGTCGCGGATCGGGCCCTGGCCGACGAGGTTGATCTCCTCACCGATCGTGTGGTCGGGGACGTCGTACGGCGACGGCTGGGCGTCGTAGTACTCGGTGGCCGTGGCGAGCGCGTCGCCGATGAACTCCTGCGTGCCGCCTCCGGAGATGCCGCCGGGGGTCTTGTCGTCGACGCCGTGGCCGAACTCGTGCGCGACAACGTCGATCGAGGAGATCCACTGGTTGGCGTTGTTGTGGCCGATCTGGACCTGCGTGCCGTCGTAGTAGGCGTTGACGTCGTTGAGGCCGACCCGGATCGGGACCCAGCCGCCCGAGCCGTTCATCCCGCTGCGGCCGAGCCACGACGACATCATCGCCTTCATCTGCTGCGCCGCGTAGAGCGCGTCGACGCAGCCCGTCTCCTTGCTGGTCGCGTTGCCGTTGCCCCACAGGTCGTCGGTGCCCGAGAACGTCGCGTTGGTCGCGGAGTCCTGGCAGCGCAGCGTCGTCGCCGTCGGGTCGGTCATGGTGTAGCTGCTGCCCGAGCCGCTCGTCGCGATCGGCAGCGGGTTGGGGCCGGAGTAGGCGGCCGTGCCGGAGCCGTGGGCGATCTGCTCGCGCGCCTCGAGGACGCTGCCGTCCTTGGCGTCGACCCAGACCTTCTGCCACGACACCTCGCCGGCGTCGGTGCCACGGACCTCGACCTCGTACGCCAGCCGGCTGCCGGTGTCGCGGTGCCAGATCACGAGCTCCGGGGCCGAGGCGTCGCTGACCTCGTCGACCTGACCCTTGGCGACGGCGGCCGCGCGGGCCGCGGGCACCTCGGCGGTGGTGGAGGCGATGTCGACCGGGGCGTCCTGGGCAACCGACGACCCGACGACCCGGCCGTCGGCGTCGGCGAGGACGACGAAGTCGCCACCGACCACGCGCAGGCCCTCGTGGGTCCGCTCGTAGGCCATCGAGTAGACGCCGTTGTCGCCCTCGAACGTGCCGGCGCGGACGAACGAGTCCGCGGCGGCGCGCTCCAGCGCGGTCGAATGGCCCTTGACCCAGGCGCTGGCCGCCTGCTGGGCCTCGAGGCGGGGATCGCCCGCCGAGGGTGCGGCGCCGGCCGAGGTGACGGTCGGAACCAGGAACGACGCGGCGACGGCTGACGCTGCGACACCGGCCAGGATGGCCGGACGGAGTGATTTCACTGGGGTTTCCAATCATGAGTTCGCGTCGGTCGACGCGAGGGTGGATTGGGGTGTTGCGGACCACTGCACAAACTCGCAATCGCCGGAGGGGTCGTCAATGAGCGCGGATCTGCGTCTTCATGCAACGCGAGAAGATGCACCGTTCGGCCGATGACCGGACAAAAGTGTCCGATAGCCGGGAAGGGTGTGACCGAGTCGCCGATCAGCGGGTCCGCGGAGCTCGGTCGGGTCAGCGGCCGAGCAGGGCGGGCCGTGCAGGTGTCACGGCCGTGAGGCGGTCCGCGACGGCGTCGCCGAACTCCCGGTGCCCGTCCTCGGTGAGGTGGAGCCGGTCGTCGAGGTAGTCCAGGTCGAGGTCGCTCGTGCGCACGTAGGGGACGCCGTAGAGGTCGGCGAGCACCTGGAGCCGGTCGTCGACCCGGGGCACCGCACCGGCCCGGAGCGGGGCCGTCGCGGGACCGACGATCACCACGCGGTGGCCGACCAGGTCGGCCATCAGCTCGCGGAAGCCGCGGTTGATGGCGCGGTCGGGCTGGTCGTAGTCGTTCAGGCCGCCCTCGACCACCACGAGGCGGGGCTGCACGCCGAGCGCGGTCGGCGCCCGGTCGTGGAAGGAGACGCGACCGCAGCCGCTGGCCCCGGCGCTGAAGCCCGATCCGGAGAAGCCGCGGACGTGGACCTGGCCCGGGAGCCGGCCGGCCCACGACCGGGTCAGGTCGTCCTGCCCGAGGCCGACCGACCACGAGTCACCGATCACCAGGACCCGCTCGCCGCGACCCGTCACGACCGCCGCGCGCTCGCGGGCGTCGAGGCGGTGCTGCTGGCACCGGGTGGGTCCGGCGTCGGCGATGTCGGCGACGTAGAACGCCATCAGGGCAGCGATCAGCAGCGCGATGGTCGAGGCGCCGACGACCCGGCGCAGGTTCCCCCGATGGAGCACGAGAGAAGTCTGCGGCCTGGAGGCCGTTCCGCGCAGGCGAAAACCCCTGAGATTCCCCTGACTTCGGGACCTAGGCTGCCGCCCATGACGACCGACGCCCTCCTGGCGGCCTACGACGAGCAGCTCCGCACCGACGCCGAGATGGCCCGGGCCCAGGAGGTCGTGCGCGAGGGGCCGCTCCTGTGGGGCGTCTTCGACCACGGCGGGTTCGTGTCCTACCGCGACCTCGGCGGCCTCGAGGGGCAGGCGCTCGACGCGCTCATCGAGCGGACGGTGGCCCACTACCGCGACGACACCGACGTCGCGGCGTTCGAGTGGAAGTCGCGCGGGCACGACCGGCCCGCCGACCTCGGCGAGCGGCTCGTCGCCCACGGGTTCGTCGCCGAGCCGCGGGAGACGGTGATGATCGGTGAGGCGTCGCTGCTCGACGTCGACGTGCCCCTCGCCGAGACGCCCGAGGGTCCCGTCGTCGTACGACGCCTCGAGCCGGGCCCGTCGGTCGTCGACGACCTCACCCGGATGCTCGACGCGCAGGAGTCCGTCTTCGGCACGGGTCGCGGGCCGTCGGTGGAGTCATCGCTGGCCGAGCTCGAGTCCGGCGACTCGGAGTTCTGGGTTGCCGAGGTGGGTGGCCGCGTCGTCTGCGGCGGCCGGCTCACCCCGGTCCCGGGCACCGAGTTCGCCGGCATCTGGGGCGGCTCGACGCTGCCCGACTACCGCGGCCGCGGGATCTACCGCGCGCTCGTCGCCGCGCGCGCCCGGTCGGCGACCATCCGCGGCATCCGGTTCATCAACTCCGACTGCACCGACATGTCCCGCCCGATCCTCGAGCGCGCCGGCCTGCGGGCCGTGACCACCACGACGCCGTACGTCTGGACCCGGTGAGTCGAGGCGGCGCGTCCTGCGCTGAGCTCGAGGGTCAGAGCGGCGCGTAGTCGATCTCCAGGAAGTCCGCGACCTCCGGCACCCAGCGGTCGGCGACGAAGGCGGTGTGCACCGGGTGCTCGTTGTAGCCGTCGTACGCCGCCTGGTCGGCGAACTCCATCGAGAAGCCGAAGGCGAAGTCGTTCTTCGGGCTGGTCTGGCGCAGCTGCTCGAACGCCGCGACGCCCGGGATGTCGGCCAGCGCCCGGGCAGCAGCGAGGAAGTCCGCCTCCTCGGTGGAGCCGGGGGCGTGGTGGAGCCGGAACGCGACGGTGTGGCGGATCATGCGCCAAGGCTAGCCAAGACGAGGGGGGAGCCAGGTCACACCAGATTTCTGTCCGGATCGGGGAACATCTGGCCCCGACCTGCGTTGTACCCCATGAACAGACTTGAGTCAGACCGACTCAACTGTTTTGCCTCCTCCGCCGAAGCGCGGCAGGATGGCACCGAGACTCACGTCATCCACACGCAGGAGGAACACACCATGGCTCGAGCGGTCGGCATCGACCTCGGCACGACGAACTCCGTCGTCGCCGTCCTTGAGGGTGGCGAGCCCACCGTCATCGCGAACGCCGAGGGCGCGCGGACGACCCCGTCCGTCGTCGCCTTCACCAAGTCCGGCGAGGTCCTCGTCGGAGAGGTCGCCAAGCGGCAGGCGGTCACCAACGTCGACCGCACCATCCGGTCCGTCAAGCGCCACATGGGCGAGGACTGGAAGGTCGACATCGACGACAAGACCTTCACCCCCCAGCAGATCAGCGCGTTCGTGCTGCAGAAGCTCAAGCGCGACGCCGAGGCCTACCTCGGCGAGACGGTGACCGACGCGGTCATCACCGTCCCCGCCTACTTCTCCGACGCCCAGCGGCAGGCGACCAAGGAGGCCGGCGAGATCGCGGGCCTCAACGTCAGCCGCATCGTCAACGAGCCCACCGCGGCTGCGCTGGCCTACGGCCTCGACAAGGGTGACGACCAGACCATCCTCGTCTTCGACCTCGGTGGCGGCACGTTCGACGTGTCCCTGCTCGAGATCGGCGAGGGCGTCGTCGAGGTAAAGGCGACCTCGGGCGACAACCACCTCGGTGGCGACGACTGGGACAACCGCGTCGTCGAGTGGATGGTCAAGAAGTTCAAGGACTCCAACGGCGTCGACCTGGCGGCCGACAAGATCGCCAAGCAGCGCCTGCAGGAGGCCGCGGAGAAGGCGAAGATCGAGCTCTCGTCCTCCAGCGAGACCACGGTCCACCTGCCCTACATCACGCACGGCGAGTCCGGCCCGCTGCACTTCGAGGAGAAGCTGACCCGCAGCGAGTTCCAGAAGCTGACCGCCGACCTGCTCGAGCGCACCAAGGCGCCGTTCCAGAACGTCCTCAAGGACGGCGGCGTCGCGATCGACAAGATCGACCACGTGGTCCTCGTCGGTGGCTCGACCCGCATGCCGGCCGTCACCGAGGTCGTCACCGAGCTCCTCGGCGGCAAGCAGCCCAACAAGGGCGTCAACCCCGACGAGGTCGTCGCCGTGGGCGCCGCGCTCCAGGCCGGTGTCCTCAAGGGCGAGGTCAAGGACGTGCTGCTCCTCGACGTCACCCCGCTCTCCCTCGGCATCGAGACCAAGGGCGGTGTGATGACCACGCTCATCGAGCGCAACACCACCATCCCCACCAAGCGGTCGGAGATCTTCACCACCGCCGACGACAACCAGCCGTCGGTGGAGATCAAGGTCGCCCAGGGCGAGCGCCAGATGTGGTCGCAGAACCAGCCCCTCGGCAACTTCGAGCTGACCGGCCTCCCGCCGGCCCCGCGTGGCGTGCCGAAGATCGAGGTCACCTTCGACATCGACGCCAACGGCATCGTGCACGTCTCGGCCAAGGACCAGGCGTCCGGCCGCGAGCAGTCGATGACCATCTCCGGCGGTTCCGCGCTCGGCAAGGACGAGATCGACCGCATGGTCAAGGAGGCCGAGCAGTACGCCGAGGAGGACGCCAAGCGTCGCGAGGCCGTCGAGGCCCGCAACCAGGGCGACCAGCTCGTCTACACGACCGAGAAGTTCCTCGGCGACAACGCCGACAAGCTCCCCGAGGACGTCAAGACCGAGGTCCAGGCCGACGTCGACGCGCTCAAGGAGACCCTCGCCAAGGAGGACGCGTCCCCCGAGGAGATCACCGCCGGCATCACCAAGCTGGGCGAGTCCAGCCAGAAGATGGGCGCTGCGATGTACGCCGCTGCCGAGGCCGACCAGGCCGCCGCGGGTGGCGCCACCGGGGCGACCGGCGAGTCGGACGACGACGTGGTCGACGCCGAGATCGTCGACGAGCAGACCGACGGCTCGACCGACGACGGTGCGACCACCGAGGGTGAGTCCAAGTGACCGATCGCCCCGTCGACCCCACCGCGGGCCCCGAGGCGACCGACCTGCCGGAGGGGGAGCCCACCACGGCTCCCCCTCCGGGGGGCTCCGGCTTCGGTGCCGCGGCCGGCGAGATGGCCAACGAGACCGAGGTCGAGGAGCAGGTGGCCGGCGACGCCGTCGCCGGTGACGACACTGGCACCGCCGAGGAGCGCCCCGACCTGGACGCCGGTGGCGACTCCGACCTCGACACGGAGGAGGACCAGCTCGCCGCCATGAAGGGCTCGCTCGCCGACCTGACCAACGACCTGCAGCGGCTCCAGGCTGAGTACGCCAACTACCGCAAGCGGGTCGACCGCGACCGGCAGATGGTGGCCGAGTCGGCCGCCTACAAGGCGCTGACCCCGGTGATCGAGGTCCTCGACACCATCGACCGGGCCAAGGAGCACGGCGAGCTCGAGGGCGGCTTCAAGGCCGTCGCCGACCAGCTCGAGCGGGTCGTGGCGAGCGCCGGCCTGGTTCGCTTCGGTGAGCCGGGCGACGCGTTCGACCCGACCTTCCACGAGGCGCTGAGCCACCTCGGCGCCGACGCCGAGGTGCAGGTCACGACGGTCAAGCACGTCGCCAAGGGCGGCTACCGGATGGGCGACCGTGTCGTCCGCGCCGCCCAGGTGCTCGTGGTCGACCCGGCCGACGCCTGAGTCGGCACCACGCACCCGATGACCCTGTCGACGACGGAGGGAGGTTGATCCATGGCTGACAACGAAGGTTTCCGCAACGACTGGGCGACCAAGGACTTCTACCAGGTCCTCGGCGTCGCCAAGGACGCCAGCGCGGCCGACATCAAGAAGGCCTACCGCAAGCTGGCCCGGGCCAACCACCCCGACTCCAACCCCGGCGACGACGCCAAGCACGAGACGTTCAAGGCCGTCGCCGAGGCCTACGACGTCGTCGGTGACGAGGCCAAGCGCGCCAAGTACGACGAGTTCCGCTCGCTGCAGTCGCGCGGCGGCTTCGGCCCCGGCATGGGCGGGGGTGGCGGCGGCTTCGGCGGGAGCGGCGGCGGGTTCAACCTCGACGACCTGCTGCGCGACCGCGCAGGTGCGGGCGGCGGGCTCGGCGACATGTTCGGCGACCTGTTCGGCGGTGCCCAGCGCGGGCGCACGCAGCAGCAGGCCCGGCCCCGCCGGGGCGCCGACGTCGAGAGCACGGCCACCATCGGCTTCGTCGACGCCCTCGACGGCGTGACGGTGTCGCTGCGCCTGACCTCCGACACCGCCTGTCCCACCTGCCAGGGCACCGGCGGCAAGCCCGGCACCCGCCCGCACATCTGCCCGGAGTGCGAGGGCGCGGGATTCGTCGTGTCCGGCACGGGCGGGGCGTTCTCCATCAACGAGACCTGCCCCGCCTGTGGCGGGCGCCAGCTGGTGTACGACGAGGCCTGCCCCACCTGCCACGGCAGCGGTCGCGGCACCTCGGCGCGCACCATCCAGGCCCGCATCCCGGCCGGCGTCAAGGACGGCGCGAGGATCCGGCTCAAGGGCAAGGGCGCGCCCGGCGACAACGGCGGCCCGCCGGGCGACCTGTTCGTCAAGGTCAAGGTCACCCCCCACCGCGTCTTCGGCCGCAAGGACGACAACCTCACCATCGACGTCCCCGTCTCGTTCGACGAGGCGGCGCTCGGTGGCGAGGTGAAGATCCCGACGCTCGGCGGCGCGCCGGTGACCCTCAAGCTGCCCCCGGGCACGCCCAACGGCCGCACCTTCCGGGTCCGCGGCAAGGGTGCCACCAAGCGCGACGGCAGCAAGGGCGACCTGCTCGCCACCGTCGAGGTGCAGGTCCCGGCCAACCTTGACCCGACCGCCCGCGAGGCCCTCGAGGCCTACCGCGCGGCCACTGCCGGCAAGCCGCTCCGCGCGGGCCTGTTCGAGGCATGAGCAGCCCGTGAACACCGGCTTCCAGCCCCCGTCCCCCGACGCTGCGGTCTACGTCATCTCCGTCGCCGCGGAGCTGACCGGCCTGCACCCGCAGACCCTGCGCGCCTACGAGCGGATGGGGCTGATCCAGCCGGGCCGCACCGGCGGTGGCGGTCGCCGCTACTCCCACCGCGACATCGAGCGGCTGCGCGAGATCGCCGACCTCACCCGTGCCGGCATCGGCATCGAGGGGGTCCGCCGCATCATGGACCTCGAGCTGCAGGTCGACGCGCTCCGAGCCCGCAACGAGGAGCTCCTCGCCGAGCTCCAGGCGCTGCGGAGCGGGCTCGCCGCGCGGGCGGCGGTGCAGCCCACCAACAAGCTGCCGGTGCTGCACCAGGCCGTCGGGCAGTCCCTCGTCGTGTGGCGCCGCGGGTCCTGACGTGCCGCGCATCGACCGGGCCGTCACCGACGTCAGCGCGCCTCCGGAGGAGGTGTACGCCGCCTTCGTCGACGCCGACGCGCTGGCGGCCTGGCTCCCTCCGGACGGGATGACCGGCGAGATCGCCGACGCCGACCTGCGGGTCGGCGGTGGCTTCACGATGACGCTCCGCTACGACGAGGCACCCGAGGGTGGCGGCAAGACGACCGAGCGCACCGACGTCTCCCGCGTCGCGATCGACGACCTCGTCGAGCCCGAGCGCGTGGTCTGGGGCGTCGAGTTCGACTCCGACGACCCGGACACCGCCGGCCGGATGACGATGACGTGGACCTTCACCGCCCGCGACACGGGCACCCGTGTCGCCATCGACGCGACCGACGTACCTCCCGCCATCGACGTGGAGGCGCACCAGCAGGGCCTCGACGCGTCGCTGGCCAACCTCGCGGCCTGGCTCGAGGCGTAGCCGGCCCCGCTCGTCGTGACCTGCGGCTACTGTGCGCGGGGTGCGGCAGCGCAATCTCGAGACGGCGGACCGGTGCGCGTCACCGGTCGGCTTCTCCGGGGATACCCCGGGGACCACCGGATCGTCCGGGCACGGCACCGCGCGCGACTCGCTGCGCTCCGCTGCAGGTCATCGCGCGCACGACGGGACAGGTCGGGCTGCGCTGCCGCACACCCTCCGCGCCACCCCTACGGCCCCTGGGTCGGCGGCCGGATGAGGTCCGACCTGGCGCGGGCCCTGGCGGCCGCCTTCCTCGCCGGCGAGTGGACCCAGCCGGGCATGGTCGCGAGTGGCACGACGGTGCTGGGTCGCCGGGCGCGGTGGCTGCCGCCGCTCGTGCGCCAGACGCTCGCGCTCTACCCGCGCGCACCGGTCGACCGTCCCCGCGAGCTCGCCGCCAACCTCGCCTCGCGTCCGGCGGCGGCCAAGGCGCTGCGCGCGGTCCCGCTGGTGCAACCGGTCGTCGTCACGCAGATGGCCACCAACCGGTGGCGGCTGCCGGTGCTCGACGACCTCGCGGACGTGGCGTCGTTCCTGCGTCTCAGCGCCTCCGACCTCGACTGGTTCGCCGACCCGAGACACCTGGCGCGCAGCGCTGCTGACGTCCCTCTCCAGCACTACCGTGTCTCCCACCGCGTGGCGCCCAGCGGCGCCATCCGCGTCCTCGAGGCACCCAAGCCGCGGCTCAGGGCCGTGCAGCGCCGCCTGCTCCACGAGGTCGCCGCCCTCATCCCGCCGCACGACGCGGCCAGGGGCTTCCGGCCCGGAGGCTCGGTGCGGTCCTACGCAGCGCCCCACGCGGACCGGAGCGTCGTGCTGCGGCTCGACCTCGAGGCGTTCTTCGCGAGCGTGACCGTCTCCCGCGTCTACGGCATCTGGCGCACCGCCGGCTACCCGGAGCCGGTCGCGCACTGCCTGGCCGGCCTGGTGACGAGCGTCCTGCCGCTCTCGACCTGGCGCGCGGTGCCGACCCCCGCCGACGACGGCATGCTCGACGCCCACTGGAGGCTCGGTCGCCGGCTCGCCGCGCCACACCTGCCGCAGGGTGCCCCGACGTCGCCGGCGATGGCCAACCTGGCAGCCTTCCGGCTCGACGTGCGCCTCACCGCGCTGGCCCGGTCGTGGGGCGGGCGCTACACGAGGTACGCCGACGACCTGGCGTTCTCGGGCGAGCGCGGGTGGGGCACGGGCACGTCGCGGCTCATCGAGGCGGTCGAGGCGATCGTCGCGGACGAGGGGTTCCGGCTCAATGCCCGCAAGACCGGGGTGATGCCACGCGCCGGTCGGCAGACCCTCGGCGGACTGGTGGTCAACGAACGGCCGAGGGTGGCCCGTCACCAGGTCGACCTGCTGCGGGCGATCCTGCACAACTGCCACCGCCACGGACCGAGCACGCAGAACCACGACGACGTACCCGCCTTCGAGGAGCACCTGCGCGGCCGGATCGCATGGGTCGCGCAGCACGACCCGGTGCGCGGACGCCGGCTGCAGGACGTCCACGACGCGATCGACTGGAGCCGGTGACCGACGCTGTCGGTGCCAGCGCGTAGGTTCATCACGTGAGTGGACGATGAGCAAGATGGACAACCTGCGTGCCATGCGCGAGGCGAAGTATGCCGAGGCGCAGAAGCGCGCGACCTCCGCGCCCGCGCGCCCGAAGGCTGCGGCGCCCGTCGCCCCGCCGGCCCCGGCTGCGAAGGAGGCAGCCACGTCGGCAGCGCAGCCGGCGGTCCAGTCCGAGCAGTCGGCGACCGAGGAGCTGTGCGGCCACCGCAACATGAGCGGCCGCACCTGCACCCGCGAGCGCGGCCACGCAGCGAAGAGCCACCGCTACTCCTGACGCCTGCCCGGCGAGGGTCACGCGCTGAGCGCCTCCTGCGGCACGCCGGTCGGGTGGGGTGCGGGCTCCCCGCGCAGGTCGGCGACCTGCGACACGAGCACGGTCATCACCTCGTCGGTCACCCGGCGCACGGTCGCGTCGTCGACCGGCTGGTCACCACTCACGCCCGCCAGGCGTCGTACGTCGATCGGCTCCCCGACCGCGACCCGCACCCGTGGGCGCAGGACGGTGTTGCGCAGCAGCCGGGCGACGATGCCGCTCGTGCCCACGACCTGGTGCGCGCCGACCAGCGCGACGGGGACGACCGGCGCGCCGGTGCGGAGCGCGAGCCGGACGGCGCCGGTCTTGGACCGCTCGGGCCAGTGCTGCGGGTCGCGGGTGATGCGCCCCTCGGGGAAGAGGCCGACGGCCTCGCCGGCCTCGAGGGCGGTTGCTGCGGCGTCGAGCGAGCCGGCGGCCGAGTCGGTGCCGCGGAGGACGGGGATGAACCCGAGCCGACGCACGACCGGGCCGACCAGGCCCGACCGGAAGACGCCGCCAGTGGCCATCAGCCGCAGCGAACGGCCGAGGCGGCGGCCGACGAGCGCCAGCAGGATGCCGTCGGCGAAGCTCGTGTGGTTGGCGACCACGATCACCGGCCCGTCGGGGAGCTCGGCGTCGGGGACGGCACGGCGGGTGAGCTCGAGGCGGCTGACCGCGGAGACGATGCTGCCGAGGAGGCCGGCGGCGATGGCGTACAGGAGCGCGGCGCGGAGGCCGGGGCGCTGCCAGGTGCTGGGTTCCATGCGGGTGAGTCTGGGCCAGCAACGCGGGGCGCGCGTGCGTATGAGGACTCAGGTCGGTGATCCGGTGGTGGACACGACGGAGGCCCGACCCAGGTGGGTCGGGCCTCTCGACGTGCCGGCTGGTGGGTCAGTCGGGGATGTAGTCGAACGTGTCGGGGTTGGGGCCGGTGCGGCCGTTCTCGCCGCGGTCCAGGCCCGCGATGCGCGCGACCTCGTCGTCGGTGAGGGAGAAGTCGAAGATCTCGAAGTTCTCCTTCATCCGCCCGGGGTTCACCGACTTGGGGAAGACGATGTCGCCGCGCTCGACGTGCCAGCGGAGGGTGACCTGCGCGGTCGACCTGCCCTTGGCCTCGGCGATCTCGGTGATGACCGAGTCGTCGAGCACCTGGCCCTGCGCGATCGGTGACCACGCCTCGGTCGCGACGCCGTGCTTCGCGTTGGCGGCGCGGACGTCGTCGTTCGTGAAGTAGGGGTGGACCTCGACCTGGTTGATCACCGGGACGACGCCGGTCTCGTCGACGAGCCGCTGCAGGTGGGCCGGCTGGAAGTTGGAGACCCCCACCGACGCCGCGCGGCCGTCCTCGACGAACGACGCCATGGTGCGCCAGGTCGAGACGAAGTCGCCGTCGTAGCGGGTCGGCAGCGGCCAGTGGATGAGGAACAGGTCGATGCGGTCGAGGCCGAGGTCGCTCAACGTCTTCTCGAACGCGCGCTCCGCGTCGTCGGGACGGTGGAAGCCGTTGTTGAGCTTGGAGGTCACGTAGACCTCGTCCCGCGCGATCGGTGAGGAACGCAGTGCCTCGCCCACCTGCTTCTCGTTGCCGTACATCTCCGCGGTGTCGATGTGGCGGTAGCCGACCTCGAGGGCCTGCGTCACCGCCTCCGCGGTGTCGGCGGGGTCGATCTGGAACACGCCGAAGCCGAGCTGCGGGATGGACGTGCCGTCATGGAGCTGGATGCTGGGAACGGTCATACGAGGCACAGCACGACCCTCCGGCCAGGTATTCCGTCCGGTCAGGACTCCCAGCGTGCGGGCCGCGACAAACCCTCCGGAAGGGTGGTCGCCGGGTCGCCGATGGCGCCGTTGACCTGGGGCTGGGTGAGGAACAGGGCGGTGGAGAGGTCGCAGCCGCGCAGGTCGGTGTCGCGCAGGTCGGCGCCGAGGAGGTCCACCTCGCGCAGGTCGGCACCGCGGAGGTCGGCGGCGATCAGCAGCGCGCCGCGGAACGACCAGCCGCGGTGGTCGCCGGTCAGCCGGCGGCCGGCGAGGTCGGCGCGCGTGCGGTCCTGCGCGGCGGGCCACGGTCGTCGTACGCGAGCGCTGGCCTCCGACAGCAGGCGGCCCACCCGCTCGTGCAGGTCGTCGACGTCGGCGAGGAGGAGGGTCTCGGGGTCGGCGCCGGTGAGCTGCTCGATCTCGGCGCGTACGACGTCGGCACTGGGGTCGGGCGAGCGCCGGGCGACCTCGACGAGGTGGACGAGCATCTCGTGGAGCTGGCGCATCACCGACAGCACGGCGGCCATCTCCGAGAGGTTGTCCTGCTCGCGCCACGACGTCCCGCCGTAGGTGACCTGGGAGACCTGCTGGCCGGCACCGAAGCACTCGAAGACCGTGCACCCGGGCCACCCGTCCTCGCGCAGGGTCGCGTGGATGCGGCAGCTGTCGTCGCTGAGCAGGTTCAGGCACGGGCGCCCGCCGGGCTTGTCGACACCGAAGCCCGCCGAGGCGGAGAAGGGGAGCAGTACGCAGCAGAGGCCGAAGCAGCGCGCGCAGTCAGAGCTCAACCCGGGCGTGGACACCCGGGGATCGTGTCATGCGTGTGGTGAGGGCCCGCGAGGGTCCTCAGGCGCCGTACCAGCCGTTCTGGATGGCGAACGCGTTGACCACGAGCAGAAAGGCGAAGAGCGCGCCGACCGCCCTGTTGTCGAAGATCAGCTTGCTCATAGCACCACTGTGCCCGCTTGTTCGCGGAATGAAACAGATGGACGGTAAAGATTCACCGGGACTGGGTACGGCCCGGTCGTATCGTGGGTCGCATGTCGACACCGGGCGTGACTCCCACCTTCCCGCTCAAGCTGCAGTTCCCCCAGTCGCTGGCGGTGTACGACGACTACGCGAAGGCGCAGAAGAGCGTCGACTTCCTCGCCGACGCCGACTTCCCGGTCGACCAGCTGATGATCGTCGGCACCGACCTCAAGCGCATCGAGCGCGTCACCGGCCGGCTGACCTGGTCGAAGGTCGCGGTCGGCGGGATCCTCTCGGGACTCTGGCTGGGCCTCTTCGTGGGCCTGATCTTCGCGCTCTTCACCGAGGAGGGGCTCTGGCAGGTGCTGCTCGGCACCGCCCTCATGGGAGCGACCTTCGGCCTGGTCTGGGCTCTCCTCGGCTACGCCTTCACCCGCGGCCAGCGCGACTTCTCGTCGGTCACGCAGGTGGTGGCGACGAAGTACGAGGTGCTCGTCGAGAACAAGCACACCGCCCGGGCACGCGAGCTGCTCGCCGGGCTGCCCGGTGCGTTGCCCAACCCCTTCGAGTGACCGTCGGCTCCGGGGAAATTTCCCAGAGTTGAGGGGAATCGACTCAACTTCTGGCGCGTTGGAACGAGTGGGACCACAGTGGTCCCCACCACGACGCACACGGAGGAAGAGTTGAGCCAGTTCGGTGCCGAGAAGTTCACCACCCGCAGCCGCGAGGTCGTCGAGGCTGCCCAGCTCGCCGCCACCACCGGCGGCAACACCACCACCGAGCCGATCCACCTGCTCGTCGCCCTGCTCAAGCAGGAGGACGGCGCCACCCGCAGCCTCGTGCAGAAGGCGGGCGTAGATCCCGTCGTCCTGCTCGCGCAGGCCGAGGGCGTGCAGCAGCAGCTGCCCCGCGCCACCGGCTCGACCGTGCAGCAGCCCAGTGCGTCGGCCTCGCTGACCCGCGTGCTGGCGCAGGCGCTCGACCTCGCCGCGTCCATGAAGGACGACTACGTCGCCACCGACCACCTCCTGGTCGCCACGGCGACCGTCGAGTCGAGCGCGCAGAAGGTGCTGACCGACGCTGGCCTCACCGAGGCCGGGCTGCGGGAGGCGATCACCGCGGTCCGCGGCAACCGGCGCGTGACCAGCGAGAGTGCCGAGGCGTCGTACGAGTCGCTGGAGAAGTACTCCGTCGACCTCACCAAGGCCGCCGAGGACGGCCGTCTCGACCCGGTCATCGGCCGGGACGCCGAGATCCGTCGCGTCATCCAGGTGCTGTCGCGGCGCACCAAGAACAACCCCGTCCTCATCGGCGAGCCCGGCGTCGGCAAGACCGCCGTCGTCGAGGGCCTCGCCCAGCGCGTCGTCGCCGGTGACGTGCCCGACTCGCTCAAGGGCCGTCGGGTGCTCAGCCTCGACCTGGCCGCGATGGTGGCCGGCGCGAAGTACCGCGGCGAGTTCGAGGAGCGGCTCAAGGCCGTCCTCGAGGAGATCAAGGACGCCGGCGGGCAGGTCATCACGTTCATCGACGAGCTGCACACGGTGGTCGGCGCGGGCGCCGGCGGCGACTCCGCGATGGACGCCGGCAACATGCTGAAGCCGATGCTCGCCCGCGGCGAGCTGCACATGATCGGCGCGACGACCCTCGACGAGTACCGCGAGCGCATCGAGAAGGACCCGGCGCTGGAGCGCCGCTTCCAGCAGGTCTTCGTCGGCGAGCCCAGCGTCGAGGACACGATCCAGATCCTGCGCGGCATCCAGGAGAAGTACGAGGCCCACCACGGCGTACGCATCACCGACGCCGCGCTCGTCGCCGCCGCCACCCTGTCCGACCGCTACATCACCGGCCGCCAGCTGCCCGACAAGGCGATCGACCTCATCGACGAGGCCTCCTCGCGCCTGCGTATGGAGCACGAGTCCTCGCCGGAGGAGATCGACGTGCTCCGCCGCCGGGTCGAGCGGCTCAAGATGGAGGAGTTCGCGCTCGCCAAGGAGACCGACGCCGCCTCGGCGGACCGGCTCGAGGCGCTGCGCAAGGACCTCGCCGACCGCGAGGAGGAGCTGCGCGGGCTCGAGACGCGTTGGGAGCGCGAGAAGGACCAGCTCCAGGGTGAGGGTGAGCTGCGCCGCCAGCTCGACCAGCTCAAGATCGAGGCCGAGAAGAAGCTGCGCGAGGGTGACCTCGCCGGTGCCTCGGAGATCCAGTACGGCCAGATCCCGGCGCTGGAGAAGCAGATCGCCGAGGTCGAGAAGGCCGAGGCCGTCGACCTCGAGCCGCTGGTCGGCGAGGAGGTCGGTGCCGAGCAGATCGCCGACGTCGTCGAGGCGTGGACCGGCATCCCCACCGGCAAGATGCTCCAGGGCGAGACCGCCAAGCTGCTCGAGATGGAGTCGGTCATCGGCGAGCGCCTCATCGGGCAGCGCGAGGCCGTCACCGCGGTCAGCGACGCCGTACGCCGCTCGCGCGCGGGCATCTCCGACCCCAACCGGCCGACCGGGTCCTTCCTCTTCCTCGGCCCCACCGGCACGGGCAAGACCGAGCTCGCCAAGGCTCTGGCGGACTTCCTCTTCGACGACGAGCGCGCGATCGTCCGCATCGACATGAGCGAGTACAGCGAGAAGCACTCGGTCTCGCGGCTCGTCGGCGCCCCTCCCGGCTACGTCGGCTACGACGAGGGCGGCCAGCTCACCGAGGCCGTGCGTCGACGCCCCTACAGCGTCGTCCTCCTCGACGAGGTCGAGAAGGCGCACCCCGAGGTCTTCGACATCCTGCTGCAGGTGCTCGACGACGGTCGGCTCACCGACGGCCAGGGTCGCACGGTCGACTTCCGCAACACGCTGCTGATCCTGACCTCCAACCTCGGCTCCAACTTCCTCGTCGACCCGAGCCTGATGCCGGACACGAAGAAGATGTCGGTGATGAGCGTGGTCCGGCAGCACTTCAAGCCGGAGTTCCTCAACCGGCTCGACGAGGTCGTCCTGTTCGAGGCCCTGTCGAAGGACGACCTGGCCCACATCGTCGACCTGCAGCTCGCGCTGCTCGAGCAGCGGCTCGCGGTCCGGCGGATCACCATCTCGGTGACCGAGGCTGCCCGCGCCTGGCTCGCCGACACCGGCTACGACCCGGCGTACGGCGCCCGGCCGCTGCGCCGACTGATCCAGTCGGCCATCGGCGACCCGCTCGCCCGGCTGCTGATCGCGGGCACGGTGACCGACGGCGGCGCGGTGACGGTCGACGTCGGCGACGACGGGCTCGTGCTCACCTGATCGCTGAGGCGCCGGCCGGCGGCTGTAACGCCGGGTTAGTGCTTGTACCCACCTGGATATATCCGGGTGGGTACAGCTCCTAACCCGGCGTTACAGCGCGCGGTTAAGGCGGTGGCGCGGGGCCGTCCCAGTCCCAGTGGGCCATGGCGAGGTCGTCGGGGACGTCGTCCTTCGAGCGTCCCCAGGCCTGGAACGGTCCGGTCGCGGCCCAGGTGACGTAGTCGGTGATCGCCCGGCGCACCCGCAGGTCATCGGGCACACCGGCCTGGTCGAGGGAGTCGACGACGCACTGCACGAACCGGGGGCTCGCCTCGACGGCGTAGTCGCCCTCGCCTGCGTGCAGGCGCTGCACGTGCGACTCGCTGCCGCCCATCGTGGTCGTGTACGTCGGCGGCCCGCCCAGTGCCTCGGCCCAGTACGCCGCCAGCCGGGCCGTGTGGTCCGGCTGGTTGTCGGCGTGCGAGAAGGGGTGGTTGAGCAGCGGGTCGGCCAGGCAGCGCTGGTGCGTCTCCTCGGCCAGCCGCATGAAGACCTCCATGCCGCCGGCCGCCTCGTAGATCGTGCTCACCCGTCGATCGTCGTACAACGAAGGGCATTGGTCGAGGCGGTTCTCAGCGCCACCTCAGCCGGCTGCGGGATGCTGGGGGGTGTGAGCACCACGACCGAGGCGACGAGACCGTGGTGGCGACTCCGGGACACGCCCGTCCCGGGTGGCGTGCCGGACCTGGCGAAGGCGCTGCTGTGGACCGAGCTCGCGATCGTGCTGCTGGTCTCCCTGGGCCGGAGCGCGGTCTACTCGATCGTCAGCATCGTCTCGGCGCTCACGGCGCCCGGTCCGCTGTCGTCGCAGGCCGCCAACCTCAACAACTCCCTCGCCCCGGACCGGCCGTGGCTCGACCTGACCTACCAGCTGCTGCGGGTCGCCTTCGCGCTCGTGCCGGTGGCGCTGGCGGCGTACCTGCTGGTGCGCTCCGGGAGCAGGCTCAAGGACGTGTGGGCGCGGGACGGCGGCTGGAGCAGCCTCGGTGACTGGGGGCGCGGCGCCCTGCTCGCGGCCGGGGTCGGCTCGGTGGGCGTGGTCTTCTACCTCGCGACCTTCGCGCTCGGCACCAACCTGACGGTCGTCGCCCAGTCGCTGCCGGGGGAGTGGTGGCGGGTGCCGGTGCTCGTGCTGGCGGCCGCGCAGAACGCCGTGGTGGAGGAGTTCATCGTCCTCGGCTTCGTGCAGGTGCGGCTGCGGCAGATCGGGTTCGGCGACACCGCCGCCATCGGGCTGGCGGCCCTCCTGCGCGGCAGCTACCACCTCTACCAGGGGCTCGGCGGCTTCGTCGGCAACCTCGCGATGGGACTGCTGTTCGGCTGGCTCTTCCGCCGCTGGGGGCGGGTGATGCCGTTCGTCGTCGCCCACACGCTGCTCGACGTGGGCGCGTTCGTGGGGTACGCCGTGCTCGCCGGGCGGGTCGACTGGCTGCCGACCCTGTGACCCGCCCGGCGGCGGGCGGTCAGCGGCGGATCTTGACCTTCTTGGAGCTCTTCCGCGCCTTCTCGTAGCCCTTCTTCTTGGCCGTCACCCGGACCGAGATCTTCTTGCCGCGGTCCTTGGCGCGGACGCGGTAGGTCGCCTTCTTGGCGCCCTTGATCAACTTGTCGTTCTTCAGCCACTGGTAGCGCACCTTGACGCTCTTCTTGGCCGGCTTGGGCTTCCAGCCCTTCACCTTGACCGACAGCACCCGGCCGGCGCGCGGTACGCCGCGCAGCTTGGGCCGCTTCGTGCGGAACAGCGCCTTGCCGACGACGACGGACACTGCAGGAGCGGCCACCGTCGGGTAGAACGGCGCGGAGCCGAACACCTGCAGCGTGAGGGTCTTGCCGATGTCACGGCGGCCGAGCTTGAAGGTGGCGGCGGTCGCGCCCGGGACCGCGACGCCGTCGAGCAGCCACTGGTAGCCGAGGTTGACGGCCGGGGACCACGGCGTCGACGTCGCCTCCGCGGTGCCCTTGAACCGGGGGCGGCCGGCGATGCTGGCCGTGCCCGGGTAGATCTGCGACTGGCGGTAGCCCGCGACGGCCGCCATCTGCTCGTTGATCGCCAGCACGTTGTTGGTGGCAGCGGTGCCCTGGACGCGCCCGTTGTAGGTGACGTTCGGGTTGGAGAAGTAGCCGATGCGGGTGCAGTTGACCTGGGCGCGGATGCACTGGTCGTAGTAGGCCATCACCGTGATCGTCTGCGCGGCCACGTCGACGTAGCCGCGGGCGTAGGGCTTCCCGTCGGTCGGCGGCTGGGACGCCCCGGCGTCGTGGTGGGCGCTGAGGTTGTGGCCGACCTCGTGGGCGAACGCGCGGAACTCGGTGGCGCAGGCGGCCGCGTAGACGACCGACCAGGCGGCGTACTGCGGGTCGTACTGCGGGTCCGTGCCACCCAGGTAGGCGATGCCGCACGACGCACCGCCCGGAACGCTGCCGGAGAGCCAGAGGCTGACCAGGTCGGCGTGGGTCTCCTCGCGCAGCGCCTGCGCCTCGTCGAAGATGCCGTCGCCCGGCGTGCCGAGCGCCCTGAGGTTGGTGACCAGGTCGGAGGACTGCGTCGCGGCGACCTGGCGCGTGCCCACCAGCCGCACCCGGGTGCCGACGCCGGAGCTGGCGAAGGCCTCGTTGGTCTGGGTGATGCCCAGGGCGAACTGGGCCTCCATCGCGGGCTGCCCCATCTGCGCGACCAGCTGGGCGGGGTAGACGATGGCGATGTCGATCGTGTCGGGCGCGTCGGCCGAGGCGATGGGGGCCGGTGCGCCGGCTGCGCCGGTGGTGTCGCGCGGCGCGCGCGGCTGGGTGCCGTGGTCGTGGGACTCGGCCTTGCCGGGGCGCTCGGGCAGGACGACGTCGTCGCCGCCCGGCGGGTCGCCCGCCTCGTCGACGACGTAGTCGCCCTCGGGCGTGCTGCGCACCTCGTAGGTGCCGTGCTCGACGGAGGCGACGTTGATGTGGGTGACCCCGCCGACCACGACGCCGGTGACGCTGCCCTTCTCGCCGATGATCCCGCCGGACCACGACGTGATCCCTGCGGTGTCGGTGCGCCGGTCGACGGCGGCGGTGACGGTCGTGTCGTCGAACAGCGCGAGGCTGATGCGGTCGCCGGTGCGTACGGCGTCGAGCGCGGCGGCGTCGACATCGACGGCACGCGAGCGCTCACCACCCTCTGCGTCGGCGGTCGCGCGGGCGGCCGGAGCCGGGCTGAGCAGGTCCACGGGGCGGCGGTCGTCCTGCGACGCGGTGGCCGTGGTGACGGGCGCTGCGGTGGCGGTCAGTGCGAGGACGCACAGGCCGGCGACGCCGACGAGTGTCCTGCTGGTGCTCCTGGCGGGCACGGTGATGGGCATGGAGTCCCCCTCTCTCTGGACCCCTACCTCCCCCGGGTGGCGGTGCCCAAACCCTGACGGGGGAACTACTCGCCCGTCTCGACCTCCTCGCGCTGCTGCTCCTCGGCGAGGGCCGGGCGGCGACGGCCCAGGAGGCCGCCCGCCCACAGCGCCCAGAGGACGAGCACGGGCTGGAAGAAGAGGCGGGTGAGGCGGGCGCGGTCGGTGTCGAGGCCGAACGCGGAGGTGCCCTCGACGTACTGCGCGACGTTGCCCGGGAAGATCGCCACGAAGAATGCCGCCAGCAGCGCACCGACGGTGCGCCGGTGCCGCGGCAGCGCGACGAACGCCCCGCCCAGTGCGACCTCCACGACGCCGGAGGCGAGGACGGTGAGGTCCTCGTCGACCGGGAACCAGTCGGGCACCTGCGCCCGGAACTCCTCGCGCTGCGTGGTCAGGTGCAGGACACCTGCGGTCACCATGAAGCCGCCGAGGACGATGCGGCCGAGGGTCTGTGCCTTCATGCCTGCAGCCTAGGGCGGGTCCCTACGGGGTGGGCGGGACGAGGACGCCCGGGTTCATCAGCCCGGCCGGGTCGAGCGCCAGCTTGACCGCACGCATGAGGTCGACCTCGACGTCGGACTTGTAGGACGCTGCCGCCGCCACCTTGGTGCGGCCGAGCCCGTGCTCGGCGCTGATCGACCCCGCCTCGCGGGCCACCGAGTCGTAGATGGCGGCCGTCAGGTCGGCCGCCGCGGCACGCAGCGCGTCGTCGTCGCTGCGGCCGTCGGCCAGGGGCGCGTTGAGGTTGTAGTGGAGGTTGCCGTCGCCGACGTGGCCGTAGGTCACCAGCCGCACGCCCGGACAGACCTCCTGCAGCCGCGGCCCGATGGTGGTCGCCCACTCCGCGAGCCGGGCGATCGGCAGGGTGACGTCGTGCTTGAGCGTGGCGCCCTCGACCTTCTGCACCTCGGAGATGCCCTCGCGCAGGGCCCACAGGGCCGACCGCTGCGCGGGACTGCCGGCGATCGCCGCGTCGACGGCGGTGCCGGCCTCGACGGCCTCGCCGAGCAGCGACTCGAGGGTCTCGTCGAGCCCGGCGTCGGAGGCGGTGCCGGCGAGCTCGACCAGGACGTACCAGTCGCTCGGCTCGCCGAGCGGGTCGCTCGCGCCGGGCAGGTGGGCGAGGACGAGGTCGATGGCCTGTCGGTTGGCGATCTCGAACGTCGACAGGTGCACGCCGGCGTGCTGCTGGGCCAGGCCGAGCAGGGAGACCGCGGCGTCGACGGACGGCACGGCCACCCAGGCCGTGGCGTGCCGCGGGGTGGCCGGGAAGAGCCGCAGCACGGCACCGGTGATGACACCGAGGGTGCCCTCGGCGCCGACGAACAGCTGCGTGAGGTCGTAGCCGGTGTTGTCCTTGCGGAGCCCGCGCAACCCGTCCCACACCCGGCCGTCGGGCAGCACGACCTCGAGGCCGAGCGCCAGCTCGCGGGTCATGCCGTAGCGCAGCACCGCGGTGCCGCCGGCGTTGGTCGACAGGTTGCCGCCGATGGTGCAGCTGCCCTCGGAGCCCAGTGACATCGGGAAGAGCCGGTCGACCTTCTCGGCCGCCGCCTGCACGTCGGCCAGCACGACGCCCGCGTCGACGGTGACGGTGCCGGCGACCGGGTCGACCTCGCGCACGCGGCGCATCCGGCCGAGGGAGAGCACGACCTGGCTGCCCGACGCGTCTGGCACCCCGCCGCCGACCAGCCCGGTGTTGCCGCCCTGCGGCACGACCGCCACACCTGCCGCGGCGCAGGCCGCGACGACCGCTGCCACCTCCGCGGTCGAGCCCGGCCGCACCACCGCGAGGGCCCGCCCGGCGTGGGTGCCGGTCCAGTCGACGACGTACGCCGCGACGTCGGCGTCCTCGGTCAGGACGTGGTCGGCGCCGATGCTCGTGCGCAGCTGGTCGAGCAGGTCGTCCATGGTTCTCCTTCTGGTCGGTCGGGCGGGTCAGCCCAGCAGCACGGCGACGAGCAGTGCCACGGGCAGGGAGGCGAGGGTGGTCACCAGGATGGTCTCCCGCGAGACATCCTCGCCGACGCGGTAGCGGGTGGCGTGCAGGAAGATGTTCTGCGCGGTCGGCAGGGCGGCGGTGATGACGACGCCGAGCAGCACGCGGTCGTCGAGGCCGAGGGCCACGCCGACCAGCCAGGCGACCACCGGCATGACGGCCATCTTGAGGACCGTCGCGAGGACGACCTCGCCGTTGTGGCCGGCGCGGCCGATCGGCGGGCTCAGCCTCAGCGCGGCGCCGTACGACATCAGCATCAGCGGGATCGCCGCACCGGCCAGCATCTCCAGCGGCGACAGCAGGGCCGCCGGCAGCCGCCAGCCGGTCGTCGCCAGCACCAGGCCGACGACGGCGGAGATGGTGAGCGGGTTGGTGACCAGCCGTCGGACGGCCGGGCCCACGCCCTCGCCGCGGCCGGTGATCCGGTCGAGGACGATCAGCGCCGCCGGCTGCACGAGCAGCATCTGCACGAGCAGGGTCGGCACGACCACGGTGATGTCGCCGACGACGTAGGCCGCGATGGCGATGCCGAGGTTGCCCGCGTTGACGTAGGACGACGACAGCGCGCCGAGGAGCAGCGATCCGGTGTCGAGCCCCCAGCGCAGCCGCGCGATGACGACGTACGCGACGAAGCAGGCCCCGAGCGAGATGGTCGAGGCGACCAGGTTGGCCGCCGCCGTCTCGAGGTGGACCTTGCTGATGGTGACGACCATGAGGGCGGGGGAGGCGACGAAGAACGCGATCTCGCCGAGGGTGCGCTGCGAGCGGCGGTCGAGCACGCCCACGTGGGCGAGCGCCGCGCCGGCGGCGATGACGACGAGGATCGTGGTGAAGCCGATCAGCAGGCCCATGCGTGCTCGCTCCTCTCGCTCCGGTCGTGGGTGGGTATCGCGCGATAGCGAGGTCGACTTGGACGCCGCGACCGCCGCCCGGCAAGGATGGCGTGGTGACCACCGACACCCAGCACCCGGTCCGTGTCGTCCAGCTCGGCGGGCTCATGCCCTTCGTGCGCGAGTGGCTGTCGGAGCGGTACGCCGCCCCGCTGCGGGAGGACCTCGGCGACCCGGCGGGCGTCACGGTCGCCGTGGTCGGTGGCGGTGCACGGGCCGGCGCGGAGGAGATGGACGCCCTGCCCGACCTGCGGGCGATCGTGAACTTCGGCGTCGGCTACGACAACGTCGACGTGGCCGAGGCGCAACGCCGCGGCATCGTCGTCTCCAACACCCCCGACGTGCTCACCGACGCCGTGGCCGACCTGGCGGCCATCCTCGTCGTCGACGTGCTGCGCGGCATCACGGCCGCCGACCGGTTCGTGCGGACCGGTGCGTGGGCGCGCGGCGAGAAGATGCCGCTGACCCGCGACGTGCGCGGCGCGGTCGTCGGAGTGCTCGGCCTGGGCCGGATCGGGACAGCGGCGGCGGAGCGGCTCGAGGTCTTCGGTGCCGAGATCCACTACCACTCGCGCAGCCCCAAGGGCGTCGCGTGGACCTACCACGACAGCCCGGTCGCGCTGGCTGCTGCGAGCGACGTGCTGGTGGTGCTGACACCGGGGGGCGCCGGGACCGACGGGCTCGTCGACGCCGCCGTTCTGGACGCGCTCGGCCCCGAGGGCTACCTGGTCAACGTCGCCCGCGGCTCGGTCGTGGACGAGGACGCACTGGTCGCTGCGCTCGAGGCCGGTCGCATCGCCGGTGCCGGGCTCGACGTGTTCGCCGACGAGCCGCGCGTGCCCGCTGCCCTCCTGGAGCGCGACGACGTCGTGCTGCTGCCGCACGTCGGCAGCGCGACCGTCGAGACCCGGGAGGCGATGGGCCGGCTCGTGCTCGACAACGTCGACGCCTTCCTCGATCGCGGCGAGCTGGTGACCCCGGTCGGCTGAGCGGCGCCGTGACCGAGGTCGAGTGCGCACCCCCTCCGTGACTGCTACCGCGAGCGCACTCGACCCGAAAGATCTCACCGTGCCCGCAACCGGGCGTGCGCGGAGGTCAGGTCGGCGAGGGTGGGTGTGCCCAGCATGCCCATCGCGCGACGCATCTCGTCGGTGAGGAGGTCGAGCACGTGGGTGACCCCGCGCTGCCCGCCGACCATGAGGCCGTAGAGGTAGGCGCGTCCCACCATCACCCCGGTGGCACCGAGCGCGACTGCGGCGACCACGTCACCACCGCTGCGGACGCCTGAGTCGACGTACACCTCGACACGACCGGCGACCGCCTCGACGACGGCGGGCAGCAGCTCGAACGGCACCGGGGCGCGGTCGAGCTGGCGACCACCGTGGTTGGACAGCACGATCCCATCCGCTCCCGCATCGACCGCGGCGACGGCGTCGACGACCGACTGGACGCCCTTGACGACGACGGGGCCGCCCCACTCCTCGCGCAGCCAGGTGATGTCGGCGGGTCGGATCTCCTGCTCGCGCAGCTCGTTGGACATGCCCCACCGGGCGTGCGCGGACCCCTCGGGGAACGTCGCGAAGCGCAGCGGCTCGGTGGTGAGGATGTCGGCGACCCAACCGGGGTGGCGGGCCATGCCGGCCATCGTGCGCGCGGTGAGCTGCGGCGGGATGGCGAAGCCGTTCTGCTTGTCCTTGCGCTTCATGCCGGTGACGGTCGTGTCGATGGTGAGCACCAGCGCCTCGTAGCCCTGCCCGCGCGCCTCGTCGAGGTGCGCCCGGGTCACCGCGCGGTCCTTCATCAGGTAGACCTGGAACCAGTTGCGGCCGCCCGGTGCCGCGCGCGCGACGTCGGTGATGGACGTCGTGGCGTAGGTCGACAGGGTGTACGGCAGGCCGGCCTGGTCGGCCGCGACGGCCACGGCACGCTCACCGGTGTGGTGGCTCAGCCGCGTGTAGCCGGTCGGTGCGAGGACGATCGGCGCCGCGGCGGTGCGGCCCAGCAGGGTGGCGGTGGTGTCGGGCGCGGCGACCTGGCCGAAGGCCGTCGGCATGAGCTCGACGCGGTCGAAGGCGTCGCCGTTGCGGCGCATCGCGAGCTCGGAGTCGGAGCCGCCGGCGACGTAGTCCCAGACCGCGCCCGGCACGCGCCGGCGGGCCAGCCGCTCGACGTCGTCGACCGACAGGCAACGCGCCAGGCGTCGTCGGACGACATCACGCTCGACGGGACGTGGCCGCAGGAACGGCTCGAGGTCTCGCCACCGAGGGACCTGTCGACGGCTGCTGACCTGGCTCATCACGACTCCTCACGAGCGGGGCTTGACGTGCTTGTGTAATAAGTTGCACACTCATCATACAAGTTAGCGACGACCCGAGGAACCCCGATGACGCAGACCCTTGTCCCGCCCACCGCGACCCCCACCACGGGCGACCGCATCCGCAGCGTCACGCTGTCGCACGTCGTGCTCCCGCTGCCCAACCCGGTCAGCGACGCGAAGGTCCTCACCGGCCGCCAGAAGCCCCTCACCGAGACGGTGATGCTCTTCGTCGAGCTCACCACCGAGCAGGGCCTCGAGGGCATGGGGTTCAGCTACTCCAAGCGCGCCGGCGGCAAGGGGCAGTACGCCCACCTCAAGGAGGTCATGGACGTCGCCATCGGCCAGGACCCCAACGACATCGCGAAGATCTACGAGTCGCTCATGTGGGCCGGTGCCTCCGTCGGCCGCTCCGGCGTCGCCACGCAGGCGGTCGCCGCGCTCGACGTCGCGCTCTACGACCTCAAGGCCCGCCGCGCCGGCCTGCCGCTCGCCAAGCTCCTCGGCGCGCACCGCGACTCGTGCCGCGTCTACAACACCTCCGGCGGCTTCCTCCAGGCGTCCGTCGAGGAGATCAAGGAGAAGGCCACCGCCTCCCTCGAGTCCGGCATCGGCGGCATCAAGATCAAGGTCGGCCAGCCCGACTGGCGCGAGGACCTGCGCCGCGTCGCCGCGCTCCGCGAGCACCTCGGCGACGGTCGCTTCATGGTCGACGCCAACCAGCAGTGGGACCGCGCCCGCGCCCGCCGGATGTGCCGCGAGCTCGAGCAGTTCGACCTGGTCTGGATCGAGGAGCCCCTCGACGCGTGGGACCACGTCGGCCACGCCGACCTGTCGCAGACCTTCGACACCCCCATCGCCACCGGCGAGATGCTGACGTCCGTGGCCGAGCACATGGGTCTCGTCGACGCCGGCTACCGCGGCATCGTCCAGCCCGACGCGCCGCGCATCGGCGGCATCACGCCGTTCCTCAGGTTCGCCACCCTCGCGGCGCACCACCGCCTCGACCTCGCGCCGCACTACGCCATGGAGATCCACCTCCACCTCGCGGCGACGTACCCCACCGAGCCGTGGGTCGAGCACTTCGAGTGGCTCAACCCGCTCTTCGAGGAGCGCATCGACATCCGCGACGGCCAGATCTTCGTGCCGGACCGTCCGGGCCTCGGCTTCACGCTCACCGAGCGGATGCGCGAGCTCACCGTGGAGACCGCTACCTTCTCGGCATGACCACCCTGTCGGCGGGCGTCGTCGCCGGCCTCAAGGACAAGATCCTGGCCGGTGACCTGGCCCCGGGGGCCAAGCTCCCGTCGGAGTCGGAGCTCATCGAGGAGTACGCCGTCTCGCGCACCGTGGTGCGCGAGGCGGTGACCCGGCTCCGGGCCGAGGGCCTCGTCGAGACCCAGCAGGGGCGCGGGTCGTTCGTGCTCGCGGTGCCCGAGTCGTCGTCGTTCAACGTCGAGTCGTCCGCGATCCGCACCCAGGCCGACGTCCTGGCGATGCTTGACTTCCGCATCGGCGTGGAGAGCGAGGCGGCCGCGCTGGCCGCGCTGCACCACACGCCTGCCGACGCTTCGGCGATCGAGGACGCGCTGGCCGGGTTCACCCGGGCCGGGCACGAGGGGGCCGTGGAGGCGGACTTCGCCTTCCACCTCGCCGTGGCGCGGGCGACGGGCAACCGGTTCTACGTCGACCTGCTCGGCTCGATCGGGCCGATGATGATCATGCTCCCGCGCACCCGCCTCGGCGACGCGTACTCCATGACCGACGCCACCCATGTCGAGCGGGTCCAGCGCGAGCACGACAACGTCGCCGCCGCGGTCCTCGCCGGTGACGTGGAGACCGCCCGCGCGGCCATGCGGCTGCACCTGGGCAACACCCGCCGCCGCGTGACCTGACCGGGCACTTCCTCGCGCTACGGGAGGGTGACCGGGCACTTCCTCGCCCAAGCGGCGGGGTTCCAGCGCGAGGAAGTGCCCGCTCGGTGGGTTCTGGCGCGAGGAAGTGCCCGCTCGGTGGGTTCTGGCGCGAGGAAGCGCCCGCTCAGCGGCGGGCCTTCTTGCCGCGGGCGATCTCGGTGCCGAGCGCGTCGAGCTTCTGGTCCCAGAAGCCGCGGAACTGCTCGACCCAGGCGTCGACCTTCTGCAGGCCGGACGGGTCGACGGCGTAGAGCCGTCGGGTGCCCTCGGGGCGGACGGTCGCGAAGCCGTTGTCGCGCAGCACCTTGAGGTGCTGGCTCACCGCCGGCTGGCTGATCCCGAACTCGCCGCCGACCCGGGCCGCCACGTCGCCCGCGCTGGTCTCGCCGACGGCGAGCAGCTCGAGGATACGGCGGCGTACGGGGTCGCCGAGGACGTCGAAGGCGTGCACGGTCAGGCCGGGGGTTCGGCGCCGGTGTAGAAGGCGGTCGTCCGGGCGGCGGCCGCGCGGGCGGCGGTCGGGTCCTCGCCGTCGGCGACAGCGGCCTCGCCCCAGCCGTCGGCCGAGCCGCCCATGAAGGCGCGGCCGCTGTCGGTGGCGCCCCATGCCTCGACCTCGTCGTGGTCCATGGTCGCGCCGGTGGCCACGTGTTCGGCAAGACCCATCAGGCTGAGCTCCCAGCCGACGCCGACGGCGCCCGGACCGTAGGTGTCGTAGAACTCCGGGTCGAGCTGCTCGGCGGTGTGGCGCAGCGTGAGCGTCGTCGACTCCTCCCCGCTGCTGGAGGACCCCTCCTCGATGGTGACGTCGACCCACGACACGCCGCCACCCATCTCCCAGGTGAGGGAGAGGTGGGTGGGCGCGTCGCAGGCGACGATCTCGCCGCCTGCGTTGCCCTGGACCTGGAAGCGGCCACCGAGCCGCAGGTCGCCCTCGACGGCGGCGAACCAGCGGGGGATGCGCTCGGGGTCGGTGACGGCGTCCCAGAGGTCGTCGGGGGTCGTCGGGTAGGTGCGGCTCGCGACCACGACCTTCGCCGGCTTGCCGTCATGGGTGGTGGACTCGACGGCGCGGGTGATCGCGCCCAGGTGCTTGGCTACGTCGAACATGGGACCCAATGTTTCAGGCATGACTAATATAAGTCAATACCGAAACGAAGGTCGAGTGCGCAACTCCGTGTCGACCACTGCCGCGAGCGCACTCGACCCGACTCACCAGCGGGAGGTGTTGACCTCGAAGTCCGGCTGGATGGAGCGCATGTAGACGGTGTCCTCGCGCCGGCGTACGCCGCAGGAGAGGTAGAGCTCGTGCAGCTCGCCGAGCCTGTCGCGGTCGAGCGAGACGCCGAGCCCCGGGCCCGTCGGCACGGCGACCGAGCCGTCGACGAAGGACGGCACGCCGTCGACGACCACGTCCTGGGTCTTCCAGGGGTAGTGGGTGTCGCAGGCGTAGGTGAGGTTCGGCGTGGCAGCCGCGAGGTGCACCATCGCGGCGAGCGAGACGCCGAGGTGGGAGTTGCTGTGCATCGACAGCCCCATGCCCCAGACCTCGGTGATGCCGCCGAGCAGCGCGGACTTCCTGAGCCCGCCCCAGAGGTGGTGGTCGGAGAGCACGACCTGGACGGCGTCCTGCGCGATCGCGGGCGGCAGGTGCTCCATCGCGATGACGCACATGTTGGTCGCCAGCGGCACGTCGGTGCCCGCCGCGACCTGGGCCATGCCCGGGATGCCCGGGGTCGGGTCCTCGAGGTACTCGACCACCCCGGCCAGGCGGGAGGCCACCTTCAGCGACGTCTCGGGGGTCCACGCGCCGTTGGGGTCGAGCCGCAGCGGCATCGTCGGGAAGGCCTGGCGCAGCGCCTCGATCGCCTCGCACTCGTCCTCGGGCGGCAGCACGCCGCCCTTGAGCTTGAGCGAGCCGAAGCCCCAGCCGTCGACCATCCGGTGCGCCTGGGCGACGAGCTGGTCGGGGGTGAGCGCCTCGCCCCACGCGTCGTCCGCGAGACCGGGGTGCCCCGCCCACTTGTAGAACAGGTAGCCGCTGAACGGCACGGACCCGCGGACGGCTCCGCCGAGGAGATCGCTCACCGGTACGCCGGCCTCGTGGCCCTGCAGGTCGAGACAGGCGACCTCGAAGGGCGAGTAGACGGTGTCGACGGCTGAGTCGACGTCGAGCATCCCGCCGAACGACGCGCCGCCCCCGCCGGTCTCGCGTCCGAGCACGTCGGTGACGAGGCGGCGCAGGCCGTTGAGGTCGTACGGGTCGTGGCCGGGCAGCGCGGTCGCGACGGCCTCGAGCCGGCCGAGGTGCGTCTCGTCGGCGTACGTCTCGCCGAGGCCCAGGAGGCCCGAGTCGGTGTGCAGCTCGACGATCGCCCGCAGGGCGTAGGGCTGGTGGACGCCGACGACGTTGAGCAGCGGCGGGTCCTCGAAGGCGACCGGTGTGACGACGACGCGGGAGATGCGGCTCCGGCTCACCTCGGGATCTCCTGGGTCACCGGGGAGGCTTGACGGCCAGGATCGGCACGTCGAGGTCGAGGAGCAGGCGCTGGGCGTCGCTGCCGGTGACGAGCTTGCCGACGGGGGAGCGGCGGCGCAGGCCGATCACGACGAGGCGGGCCGAGGCCGCTGCGGCGACCTTGGTGAAGGTCTCGACGATGTCGTCGCCGTGGTCGGACTGGTCGACGCGAGCCGTCACCCCGGCGGCGGCGGCCCGTGCGACGAGCTCGTCGGCGGTCGCCTCGTCGATGAGCTCGCCGTCGACGGTCGAGCGGCGGCGTGGGCTGTTGAGGAGGACGACGTCGTCGCCGTGGGCCTTGGCCTCCTCGAGGCCGGCCTCGAGCGCGGCTTCGCCGACGGGGGTGGGGACGTAGCCGATCACGATGGTCATCGCAGGGAGTCCTCTCGCTGGACGGTCTCAGGGGTGGTGTCGGTGTCGGGGGTCTTGCGGCGCAGGGCCCTCTTGATCAGTGGGAACGCGATGACCAGGACGACGAAGGCGAGGATGGTGCCGGAGATCGGGCGGGTCACGAAGCCCGACGCGTCGCCCTCGAAGATCAGCATGGAGCGGCGGAAGCTCGACTCGATGAGGGATCCGAGGACGAACGCCAGGACCATCGGGCCGGGCTCGAAGCCGAACTTCTTCATCAGGTAGCCGACGACGCCGAAGAAGATCATCAGGAAGATGTCGAAGACGGAGTTGCGGATCGTGTAGACGCCCAGGATCGTGATGAGCGCGGTGATCGGCGCGAGGATCGCGGGCCGTACGCGGAGGATCCGGACGAAGATGCCGACGAGCGGGATGCTCAGCAGCAGCAGGATCAGGTTGCCGATGTACATCGAGTTCACCACGCCCCAGAAGAGGTCGGGGCGCTCGTCGATGAGTTGCGGGCCGGGCGTCACGCCGACGACCAGGAGGGCGGCGTAGAGCATCGCCATCGAGGCGTTGGCGGGGATGCCGATGGTGAGCAGCGGGATGAACGACGACGTGGCGGCGGCGTTGTTGGCCGACTCCGGGCCGGCGACGCCCTCGATGGCACCGCGGCCGAAGCGGGACGGGTCCTTGGCCACGCGCTTCTCGGCGGCGTACGCCGCGAGGGAGGCCATCACCGCGCCACCACCGGGCAGGACGCCGAGGACGAAGCCGATGAACGAGCCGCGGCCGATGGCGGGGCCGGCCTCCTTGAGGTCCTTGCGGGAGGGCCAGATGTTGGCGATGGCGGCCGGGACGTGCGGCTTGCCGTGGCGCTCCTCGAGGTTGTAGAGGATCTCGCCGACGCCGAAGAGGCCCATCGCGACGACGACGAAGTCGATGCCGTCCTCGAGGTTGAGGCTGCCGAAGGTGAAGCGGTCGGCGCTGGTGAAGCTGTCGCTGCCGACGGTGGCCAGCAGGAGGCCGATCGCGGCGGCGGCGAGGGCCTTGACGGTGTTGCCGTTGCCGATCGTGGCGACCAGCAGCACGCCGAGCAGCGCCAGTGCGGCGTACTCCGGCGGACCGAAGTCGAGCGCGAACTCGGCCACGAGCGGGCCCAGCAGGGTCAGCCCGATGATGGAGATGGTCGCGCCGATGAACGAGCCGATCGCGGCGATGCCGAGCGCGGTGCCGGCCTTGCCCTGCTTGGCCAGGGCGAAGCCGTCGAACACGGTGACCACCGAGCTGGCCTCACCGGGGATGCGCAGCAGGACGGACGTGATGGTGCCGCCGTACTGGGCTCCGTAGTAGATGCCGGCGAGCATGATGATCGCCGCGACCGGGTCGTGCGCGCTGTAGACGACCGGCAGCAGGATGGCCATCGTGGCGGCCGGGCCGAGGCCGGGGAGCACGCCGATGAGCATGCCGACGACAACGCCGATGAGGCAGTAGAGGAGGTTGCCGGGCTGGGTGACGACACCGAAGCCGTCGAGGAAGGCGCTGAAGTCCATGGTGTTCTCTTCCCTGCGCTCAGAGGGCGATCAGGTGGGGCAGCGGAACGGAGAGGGCGTAGAGGAACAACCCGTAGAACGCCGCGGTCGTGAGGACCGAGATGACGATCGTGCTGCGCCAGGACTCGCCCCCGAGGAAGCGGAGCCAGACGATGCCGAGCAGGACGGCGGGGATCTCGAAGCCGACGACAGGGAGCAGGAAGCCGAGGGCGACGAAGGTGGCAGCGCCGACGGCGACGAGCAGGCTCGACCTCGTGAACTTCTCGGTGTCGTCGAGGTGGCGGCCCACGACCAGGAGGACCACCGCCAGGACGACGATCAGGCAGGAGACGATGAACGGCCACAGGCCGGGGCCGGGACGTCGGAGCGAGCCGATGCCGTAGCCGTAGGCGAGCCAGGCGCCGGCCAGGCCGACCAGCAGCACGAAGAGCGCCGAGGCCACCTGGTACGCCGGACCTCCCGCGGGAGGTCGCTCGTCGGCCAGGTCCTGGGCGACCTCAGCCTTGATCTCGGCGAGGATGTCGTGCTCGTGATCGACGTCCGAGGCGCCCTGGTCAGCTCCTGGAGCCGGGCGGGGCTGGGTCTCGCTCATGTGGGTCTCGTCTCCGTGCGGTGAGGGGCGGGGGTCCCTCGGTGGGGGGTGGTGCGGGCCGGTCCCGGGTGGTTCCGGGACCAGCCCGGGACCGGCCCGGGATCAGCTGGCGTCGCCGAGGTCGATGCCGTACTCCTCGACCAGGTCGGCGTAGCGCTGCTTGTCCTCCTCGAGCTGGGTGACGACCTCGTCACCCGAGATCTCCATGGGAGTGAGGTTGTTCTGCTCGTTGAAGTCCTGGTACTCCGAGGTCTCGAACGTGGCCTGCATGGCCTCGGCGATCGAGTCCTTGACGTCCTGCGGCGTGCCCTTCGGGACGGTCATGAAGCGGTACTGCGCGACCTCGACGTCGAGGCCCGACTCCTGGGCGGTCGGCACGTCGGGGAGGAACTCGACGCGCTCGGGGCCGAAGACCACGATCGGGAGGATCTTGCCCGAGCGGATGTTCTCGATCGCCTCGCCGACCTGCAGGCAGGCGGTGTCGACCTGGTCGCCGAGGAGCGCGGTGAGCGCGGGGGCGCCGCCGTCGAAGGGGATCGCCTCGGCCGGCGTGTCGTTGACGTTGAAGGTCAGCGCGCAGGCGAGCTGGGCGCCGGTGCCGACACCGGTGGTGCCGTAGGTGACCTTGCCGTCGGCGTCCTGGAAGGACTCGATGGAGTCGAAGCCCGAGCCCTTGCTGGCCACGAGGACGTAGTCGTCGCGGGAGACGCCCTGGACGACGTCGAAGTCGTCGATGCTGGTGACCTGGTCCTCCGGGACGGCCAGCGGGGTGATCGCGAAGAGCGAGGCGTTCTGGACCGAGATGGTCGAGCCGTCCGGCTCGGCCTTGGCGACCTCGGCGGCGGCGAGCGCGCCGTTGGCACCCTCGCGGTTGATCACGGGGAAGGAGCCGCCGAGCTCCTCGGAGAGGCCGCGGGAGACCTGACGGCTGATCAGGTCGGAGGAGCCTCCGGCGGACGCGCCGACCGGCATGTTGACCGACCCGGTCGGGTAGTCGCCGCTGTCGCTGCCGCCACCGGCCGTCGTCTGGACGCCGCCACAGGCGGACAGGGCAAGGGCAGCGCCGGCGGCGACGGCCGCCAGGCTGAGGGTCTGCTTGCGCATGGAGGTGCTCCTTGTTCGGGATGTGACCACCGACACTAGGTTTGCGCGACGATGCCGGTCCAAGCCCAATTCGGCATGGACTGATCCATCTCGTGCATCGTACCCTCGGCCCGTGATCACCCTCGACCAGGTCCGTTCCTTCGTCGCCGTGGCCGAGGAGCTGCACTTCGGGCGGGCCGCGGCGCGGCTCCAGATGACCCAGCCCCCGCTGTCCCGGCAGATCCAGAAGCTGGAGAAGTCGGTGGGCGCGCGCCTCCTCGAGCGCGACAACCGGCGGGTGGAGCTGACCGGTGCGGGCGTGGCGTTCCTCGACGAGGCCCACCGGCTGCTCAACCTCGTCGAGGGTGCGGGCGACCTCGCCCGGCGGGTCGACGCAGGCGCCGCCGGCGTCGTACGCCTCGGCTTCACCGCGGTGTCGGCGATCTCGATCCTCGGACCGCTGCTGCGCCGCCTCACCGTCGAGCTGCCCGACGTGGAGGTCGTGCTGTCCGAGCGGGTCACCAACGCGCAGGTCGACGGCATCCGCCGCGGCGAGCTCGACATCGGCCTGGCCCGACCGCCGTTCGACACCACGCTGCTGCGCTCGCGGGTGGTGCTGCGCGAGCCCTTCATGGCCGTCGTGCCGGCGGCCCACCCGCTCGCCGCCATCGACCGGCCGCTGACCTCCGACGACTTCGAGGGCGAGACGGTCATCGGCTACAACCCCGACCAGTCGCGCTACTTCCACGAGCTGTCGGTCCGCTTCTTCGCCAACGCCCACCCGCGCATCGACCAGCGGGTGCACCAGGTGCTGACCGCCATGCTCCTCGTCTCGGCCGAGCGGGGGGTGACGTTGGCGCCCGCGTCGGCGGCGTCGCTGCACGTCGACGGCGTGGTCTTCAAGGAGCTGGCCCACCACGGTGGCGACACGCGGGTCGACGCCGACCCCGACCGGCCGGTCGAGCTGCACGCCATCTGGTCGCGCGAGGCGGTGACTCCCGTCGTACGCCGCGTGCTCGACGTGGTGACCGCCCAGGCCGACTGACCTGTGCCTGATCGCCCGAATCTCTGCACAGTGTCAAGGAACCCCTGCGCTCCTCAGGTCCGGAGGCTTAGAGTCATGGGTGCCGCGAGGGCGACGCGACGCAGGGAGTGAGATGCACGACGAACCGGACACGGGACGGCGCCATGCCGAGTCTCCGTGGGCGGACGAGCAGACGCGACAGCATCTGCAGGTCCTCGTCGAGGGTGTCGCCACCCTCGCCGGCTTCGCGCAGTCGTCGCTGACGCTGCGCCGCGACGGCCAGTTCGAGGTCGTCGCCGCTGCCGGCGTCGAGGACGGGTTCGTCGGCACGCAGGTGCCGGCGGAGTCGATCGAGAACGAGCTCCGCGACGCCGACGAGTGGGGCGTGTGGCGCTTCGTGCCGCACGACCGGGCGAGCGTCGAGGCCCTCGCCTACAGCCACATCCCCGACGTGACCCCCCTCGAGGGCGAGGACGCGTGGCACCCGCTCGACCTCCTCGCCGCGCCGCTGCACGACGACCAGGGCCGGCTGCGAGGCCTGCTGTCGGTCGACATCCCCGACGACGGCCGGCTGCCGTCGCCGGAGAAGATGGAGGTGCTGACCAGGTACGCCGGTCTCGCGCGGACCCTCGTGCTCCTCGCCCTCGAGCGCGAGGAGCTCAGCGAGCAGGTGCGGATGGCCACGGAGGCCCGCGCGATCGTGCGCCAGGCTCTCGGCGAGCCGACGCTCGAGCTGGTGCTGGAGGCATGCCGGTCGGCTGTCGTGTCGTGCTTCGACGCCGTCGGCATGTGGCTGACGGCGTTCAACCCCGACGGGGTCGGGTCCACCACGACGTCCTACGCCGTCGGCAACACCTACGACGCGCCGCCCTTCGACGAGATCGACGACGTGGTCGTGCGCCTGTCGCGCCGCTACTGGGAGGACCAGTACGTCGCGCCCTTCTCCCGCAACAGCCTCGACCAGCCGGGCCTGGCCCGCGGCGACGCCGAGCGCCTGGTGGGCTTCCTCGACCGGATCGGCATCGGCTCGGTGCTCTTCGTCCCGCTGGGGGTCGGCCGCGAGTGCGTGGGCTTCCTGGTCCTGACCCGGGTCTCCGACGCACGCCGCTGGACCGACATCGAGATCGACGCGGCGCGCGACATCGGCCGCGACCTCGGCCTGGCGGTCGGCAAGGCCCGCCAGCTCGAGCTCGAGCGCGCCATCGCCGACCGGCTCCGCAAGCTCGACAGCTACCGCGTCGAGGTGGTCAACACGATGGGCCACGAGCTGCGCAACCCGCTCTTCTCGATGAGCGCCAACCTCGAGCTCCTCGACACCTCGGGCCTCGACGAGGACGGCCGCCGGTCCGTCGCGGCCGCGACCCGCGGTGCCACCCGGATGCGGGCCGTCATCGACGACATGCTCACCATGGCCCAGGTCTCCGACCCGCACCGTGAGTTCGACCCCATCGCGGTCGACCTGCGGCGCGTGGTCCACGACGTCTGCGACGAGTGCCACGCCGCGGCCACCGCCGGTGGCGTCACCTGCGAGTCCGACCTCCCCGACGAGCCGGTGCTCGTGCCCGGGGAGCCCGAGGAGCTGCACCGTCTGCTCACCAACCTCGCCTCCAACGCGATCAAGTACACCGATCCCGGTGGCCGGGTGACCGTGCGCGTGACGACGCAGGGCAGCGCGGTCGTCGCCACCGTCGAGGACACCGGCATCGGCATCTCGGCGCCCGACCGGGAGCAGCTGTTCCGCGAGTTCTTCCGCTCCACCAACCCGGCCGCGCTCTCGCGCCCCGGCACCGGCCTCGGCCTGGCCATCGTCGCGCGGATCGTCGCCCGCCACGGCGGCGCGATCGAAATCGACTCCGAGCGCGGGCGCGGCACGACGGCGACCCTGACGCTGCCGGCGTACGTCGAGCGCGTCAGCGCGGACCCAGCTCCATCGTCATGAAGCTGCTCAGCGGGTCCTCGATGTAGGAGCCGAAGGGCTCGCACGGCGTGAAGCCGGCCCCCGCGTAGAACCGGCGTGCCGGCTCGAAGAACTCCATCGAGCCGGTCTCGAGCGAGACCCGTGACACGCCGCGCCGCCGGGCGTCGTCGAGCGCATGGGCGAGCAGACCCGTCGCCACACCGGTGCCCCGGGCGCGCGGCTCGGTCCGCATGCTCTTCAGCTCCTCGTGCCCCTCGTCGACCGCCGCCAGTGCGACCGTGCCGAGGATCCCGGCACCGTCGGTGCCCACCCACAGGCGTACGCCGTCCCCCTGCAGCGCCGTCAGGTCGAGCGCGTGCCGGCTCTCCGGCGGCGCGGTCGGCTCCATGTCGTCGAGGTGGGCCTGCAGGAACGCCGCCAGCCGTGGATCGTCGAAGTCGGCGCGGGTGATGTGCACGGCGTCAGTGTGGCGGGCTCGTGTTTCGGCGGTGTCACGTCTGGACCGGCACCGGCCGCCCCGGGCGCGGGCCACGAAGGTGTGCCAGCGTGTGTCCATGACTCGCACACTGGACGTCGACTACCTCGTGGTGGGTGCCGGCGCGATGGGGATGGGCTTCGCCGACGCGCTGGTCGACCACTCCGAGGCACGCGTCGCGATCGTCGACCGCCGCCACGGCGCAGGCGGGCACTGGCTGGAGGACTACCCGTTCGTCCGGCTGCACCAGTCCTCGACGTTCTACGGCGTCGCCTCGGCGGTGCTCGGCGGGCACGTCCAGGAGCAGGGCCCCGAGGCGGGCCTGCACGGGCGCGCCTCGCAGCCCGAGATCGTCGACTACTACGCCCGCGCCGTCGAGCGGCTGCGCCGCACGGGCCGGGTCGAGGTGCTCACCGGGTGCGACGTCGCCGGCCGCACCGTGGTCTCGCGCATCTCCGGGAAGACGTGGGAGGTGCCGGCGTCGTGCCGCGTCGTCAACGCCCACTACCTCGCGCCGAGCATCCCGGCCGAGTCGTCGGCACCGTTCTCGGTCGCCGACGACGCGCGCGCCGTGACCGTCAACGACGTCGTCCGGCTCGAGGAGGCCCCGAGGCAGTACGTCGTCGTCGGCTCGGGCAAGACGGCCACCGACGCCTGCGTGTGGCTGCTCGGCCAAGGGGTCGACCCCGACGCGATCTGCTGGGTGCGGCCCCGTGACCCGTGGATGCTCAACCGGGCGCTGATCCAGCCCGACCCGGAGGTCTTCCTCGGGGTGCCGGCGACGACCTTCGAGGAGGCCGCGGCCTCGTCGTCGCTCGACGAGCTGTTCCTCCGCCTGGAGGACGCCGGCGTGATGCTGCGCATCGACCCGTCGGTCACGCCCACGATGGCGAAGGCCCCGACGCTCGGCACGTGGGAGCTCGAGCTGCTGCGATCCATCGAGAACGTCGTACGCCACGGGCACCTGCGCAACGTGGAGCGCGGTCGCCTCGAGCTCGAGGACGGCGCCACGGTGCGGGTCGCGGACGACGCGGTCGTGGTGCACTGCGCCGCCGACGGCCTGAAGAACCCGCCACTGGTGTCCGTCTGGCGCCCGGAGGAGATCACGGTGCAGCCGGTGCGTGCGGGGTTCCCGTGCTTCAGCGCGGCCGCGATCGGCTACGTCGAGGCCACCCGACGCGACGACGCGGAGAAGAACCGCCTGTGCCCGCCGTCGCGCTTCGGCAACTCGCTGCAGCAGTGGGCCGACATGAACGTCCGCGGCACCCGCGCCTCGATGGCCCTCGGCGCCGAGCCCGACATCGCCGCGTGGTCCAACACCGTGGCGATCAACCCGGCCCGCATCCCGGCCGACCACCCCGGGTCCGCGGAGCTCGACCGGGTCCGCGAGCGGCTCGCGGCCGCCACGGCTCCTGGGCTCGAGGCCCTGACCCGGCTGATGGCGACCGGCTGAGCGGCCCGCGGAGGAGCCTCGAGATCGGGGAGGGTCCGAGTCACCAGGTGGCTCGGACCCTCCACGATCTTCTTCCGGTCAGTCGGCGGGCAGGTAGACCCGCTGCGGGATGGTGTCGTAGACCGACGGGTCGAGCGTGTCGATCGAGCCGTCGGCGACGGCGTCGACCAGGCCGCCGAGCCCGATCTCGATCTGCTTGCGCAGCATGCCGTTGCGCTTCATGCCGTCGTACTGCGTCTGGCTCGACGTCTCGAAGAGCACGACCGCACTGCCGCGCAGGGCGAACGACCCGAGCGCGGTACCCGGCAGGTTGGTGTCCTGCGGGTAGAGCGTCACGTCGCCGTAGCCGGACTTGCCGTAGCCCTGGAGCGCCTCGTAGACCGCGACGTTGGCGCGCTCGGACGCCTCCATGTCGAACTTCGGCCACGTGCCGAACTCGGCCGGGTCCTCGATGAACTTCGCCGAGATGGACAGCGGCGACATGCGCTCGAGGTCCTCGGTGGCGTAGCAGGACCACTGGTTGTGCAGGTCGACGAAGTAGTCGACCGTGCCGAACTCGGCCTCCAGTCCCCGGTAGACGTCGCGGACGGTCTGGGACTCCGGCGTGATGTACCAGCCGGTGTCGGCGCTGTTGCCCGGGAAGTCGGCCGGCTGCGGGACGTAGTCGAGGTCGGGGTTGAAGTCGCGGTTGACGTCGAACCCACCGACGCGCGTGTTGTAGTTCCACGCCGGCGCGACGCCCGCGAGCTGCGGGAAGGCGGCGACGACGTCGGCCCAGGTCATCTCGTTCTGCCGGGTGTCGCGCTCGCCGCCGTCGACGTTGAGCCGCGGGATCGCGACGATCGTGATCTCCTTGCGCAGCGCCACCGCATCGGGCGTCGAACCGCCCCAGCGGCGGAGCAGGTCGAGCAGCGCCTCGGTGCCGTGGTTCTCGTTGCCGTGGATCTGCGACTCGACGAAGACGACGGTGTCGCCCTCGCCGACGCGGGCGGTGTAGATCTCGCGGCCCTGGTTGCTCTCGCCCACGACCTCGACGTCGACGACGCCCTGGGTGGTGCGCTCGATGCTCTCGAGGGTCCGGGAGAGCTGGGCGTGGTTGACGAATCCGTTGTTGCCCGAGCCCGAGGCCTCGGTGCCGCAGTGCGACTGGGTGGGGATGGCGTTCGCCGGTGACGAGGTGGTGGCGGCGACGATCCCGAGAGGAAGGGCCAGTCCGGTCAGGACGGCCGTCCAACGTCGTGCAGACATGTTTCTCCACATCAGTTGTGCCCGGCGAGCCGAGCGATCGACAGGTCCGTGAACGGTAGGTCGGCGCGTCGACACGGCACCAGAGACCTTCGGCTCACTCCGTAGGGGGGCTTGCACCGACCCGCCAGGGTCGGGTATCGCCGGTCGGCGCGGTCAGTCCCAGAACCACATGAGGAGGTCGTTGGCCAGCGGCGTGGCCAGCCAGGCGATCGTCGCGACCCCGACTGCGAAGGCCGCCGCGTAGAGGACGACCTCCAGCACGGTCAGCGTCCGCCACCAGGCCCACACCATGAACAACGACCACATCGCCACCCCGCCGGAGATGAACGGCGCCGTCGGCACCCCCACGACGGCGATGAACGCGACCACCCCGCCGAGACCGGTGTCGTAGGGCCACATCGTGCCGAGGTCGTAGGCGTAGATCGTCTCGCCGGCCGGGCGCAGGTGGACGCCGTTGGCGTAGTAGGGCAGCACCAGCCCGATGCCGTACGGCACCGCCGCGAGGAGGGCGACCGCGAGGGCGAGCCCCGGGCGACGGCGGTCGACGTGGATCGCCGGCTGCGCTTCCGAGGGCATGACGGCCATGCCTGCAGTCTGTGCCTCCGGCCCGCCCGGTCCATCGCCCCGATGGGGGATCTCCCTCAGCCTCCGACCGCCGCGTAGCCCTCGCGGTACGACGGGTACGTCGGCGCCCAGCCCGCCGACCGCAGCCGCGCGTCGGACAGCCGCTTGCCGTGCCCCTGTGCGGGGTCGGCCGGCGGGGGAGCAGGGGCGCCCAGGCGGTCGGCGAGGAAGGCAGCGACGTCCCCGAGCTGGGACGGTTCGTCATCGGTGCCGAGGTAGAGCCGCTCCGGCGCGGCGTCCATCGTCAGCAGGTGCACGACCGCCGCGGCGGCGTCGGTGCGGTGGATGCGGTTCGTCCAGCGGTGCGGGTCGTCGATCCGGCCCTCGCGGACCTGGTCGAGCAGCCGCGTGCTGCCGCCGCCGTACAACCCGGACAGTCGCAGGACGCTTCCGTGCGGGACGCGCGCGTGGAAGGCCTCCTCGGCGGCGACGAGCATCCGGCCCGGGCCGTCGCTCGGGGCCGGGGGAGTCGTCTCGTCCTCGAGCTCGGGGAGGTCGCGGCTGCCGTGCACGGCGGTCGACGAGACGAGGACGGCCCGCTCGGGCGGCTCGGACAGCGCGTCGAGCGCCCGCGCCATCCCGTCGACGTACGTCGACCGGTAGGACTCCTCGGTCCGCGGCCGGGCGGTCAGCGCGACGACGACGAGGCGGGGGCGTACGTCGGACAGGTCCGGGGCCGCGCGCGTCAGGTCGACCGAGCGACCGACGAGCGGCGCGGGCACGAGCGAGGCGTTGCGCCGCAGGGCGAGCACGCCGTGGCCGAGGTCGGCCAGGCGCAGGCCGACCGCGGCGCCGAGGTCGCCGGCGCCGACGAGGAGGACGTCCGGGGTCACAGGCGCACCGTACGGCAGCGCCGGAGGGCTGTGCCCGGGCCGGTCGCCGTGGCACCGTGGTCCCATGAAGCGCCCGCCGCCGCCGTTCCTCGCGCTCGTGGCCGCGCTCGCCCAGCGCGGCCTGTCCCGCGGGGCGCCGCCGTCCTCCGGACTCAGGCAGGCGGCCGCGGCCGTCACGGCTGCGACCTCGGTCGCGCTGGCGGGCGGAGCGGCGAGCCGGTTCCGGGCACAGCACACGACCGTCGAGCCGTTCGACCCCTCCAAGGCGTCGTCCCTGGTCGTCTCGGGGCCCAACTCCCGAACCCGCAACCCGATGTACGTCGGGATGGCCGGCCTGCTCGTCGCCAACGCGCTCCGCCGGGGTTCCTGGGCGGGCGTCCTGCCGGTCGCCGTCTTCGTGACGGTCATCGACCGCTTCCAGATCGCGGCCGAGGAGCGTGCGCTCGCCGATCGCTTCGGTGCCGACTACGCCGCGTACCGCTCGAGCGTCCCGCGCTGGCTCGGCACCAGGTCGTTCTCCCGATAGATACCCCCAAGGCATCACTGGATTCAGAAACGGGCTTGGACAGGCATCGTCAGGTCTTCCTAGGTTGGTGAGCACCGCCACATCCGTGGGGCACCGACCCACGGCCGACCGAAGGACGCAGCGTGACGAAGTACAGCCCGACCGAGCTCGTCGAGACCCTGGGCAGCGGCCTGCTGTCGTTCCCGGTCACCCACTTCGACGCCGACCTCCAGTTCGACGAGCCCGCCTACCGCTCGCACCTCGAGTGGCTGAGCGGCTACGACGTCGCCGGGCTGTTCGCCGCCGGAGGCACCGGTGAGGGCTTCTCCCTCAACGCCGAGGAGACCGACCGCGTCGTGCGCGCCGCCATCGCCGGTGCCGCCGGCAAGGTGCCCGTGCTCGCCCCCGCCACCGGCTCGACCGTCAACGCCGTCGCACAGGTCAAGGCCGCGGAGGCCGCCGGCGCCGACGGCATCCTGCTCATGCCGCCGTACCTCACCGAGGCGGGCCAGCGCGGCCTCGTCGAGCACATCAGCGCCGTGTGTGCCGCGACCAGCCTCGGCGTCATCTTCTACTCGCGCGCCAACGCCGTGCTCGGCGCCGACGCGCTCGAGCAGGCCTGCCAGCGCAGCGCCAACCTCGTCGGCTTCAAGGACGGGGTCGGTGGGATCGAGCAGATGACCCGCACCTACGCCCAGCTCGGCGACCGCCTGTTCTACGTCGGCGGCCTGCCCACCGCGGAGGTCTTCGCGCTGCCGCTGCTCCAGCTCGGCGTGACGACCTACAGCTCCGCGATCTTCAACTTCGTGCCGCAGTTCGCGCTCGACTTCTACGCCGCCGTGCGCCGCCAGGACCGGACGGCGGTCTACGCGATGCTCAGCGACTTCGTCATCCCCTACACCAAGATCCGCGACCGCGAACCCGGCTACTCGGTGTCCATCGTCAAGGCGGGCCTCGCCGCCGTCGGTCGCCCCGCCGGTCCGGTGCGCCCGCCGCTGTCCGACCTGCTCGACGCCGAGCGCGACGAGCTGCAGACCCTCGTGGACAAGGTGGCAGGCTCGACGGCCTGACCACCACACCCCCGATCTCGCCCTGATCAGAAGGAACCCATGTCTGACCTCTCCTCGTCCATCATCGCCGGCACCGACTCCGAGCAGCCCGATGTCGCCGCCGCCACCGCGGCCGCCGTCGAGGCGTTCGCCGCGTACCGCGCCACCACCCCCGAGGAGCGGAGCGCCTTCCTCGAGGCGGTGGCGGCCGAGATCGAGGCCGACAAGGACGCGATCATCCCGGAGGCGGTCCGCGAGAGCGGGCTGCCCGAGGGGCGGATCACCGGCGAGGTCGGCCGCACCACCGGCCAGCTGCGGATGTTCGCCGGCGTCGTCCGGCAGGGCGACCACCTCGGCGTGCGCATCGACCCGGCGCTGCCGGACCGTGCGCCCCTGCCGCGCGCCGACATCCGGCAGCGGATGGTGCCGCTGGGCCCGGTCGCGGTCTTCGGGGCCAGCAACTTCCCCCTCGCGTTCTCCACCGCGGGCGGCGACACCGCCTCGGCGCTCGCCGCCGGCTGCCCCGTCGTCGTGAAGGGCCACCCGGCTCACCCGGTCACCGGCACCCTCGTCGCCCGCGCGATCACCCGCGCGGTCGAGAAGTCCGGACTGCCCGCCGGCACGTTCTCCTTCGTCCTCGGTGGCATCGAGACCGGCCAGGAGCTCGTGGCCGACCCGCGCATCGCCGCGGTCGGCTTCACCGGCTCGCGTGGCGGGGGCCTCGCCCTCGTCCGTGCCGCCGCCGAGCGCGACGTACCCATCCCGGTCTACGCCGAGATGTCGTCGATCAACCCCGTCGTCGTGCTGCCCGGCGCGCTCGAGGGTGACGTCGCCGCGCTCGCCCAGGCGTACGTCGGCAGCCTGACGCTCGGCTCCGGCCAGTTCTGCACCAACCCGGGCCTGCTGTTCCTGCCGTCCGGCGAGCGCGGCAACGCGTTCCTGCGTGCAGCCGGTGAGGCGGTCAGCGGAGCCTCCGGCCAGCAGATGCTCACCCCCGGCATCGCCGACGCCTATGCCAGCGGCACCGCCAGCCTGCGCGGCACCGACGGCATCCGGGTCGTCGGCGAGGGCTCCGCCGCCGGCGAGCACGCCCCCGCGCCGGTGGTCTACGAGGCACCTGCCGAGCTGCTCGCGATCGACGACAGCACCGTGACCGACGAGGTGTTCGGCGCCGCCGGCGTCGTGGTGAGGTACGACGACGTGGCCGCCCTGCTGCCCCGCCTCGAGGCCCTCGAGGGCCAGCTCACCGCGACCGTCCACGCCACCGACAGCGACGTCGAGGACGCGACCGCGCTCCTGCCCGTCCTCGAGCTCAAGGCCGGCCGGGTGCTCTTCAACGGCTGGCCGACCGGTGTCGAGGTCGGCCACGCGATGGTCCACGGCGGTCCCTACCCGGCCACGTCCGACTCGCGCAGCACCAGCGTCGGGAGCCTCGCCATCGAGCGCTTCCAGCGTCCGGTCGCCTACCAGGACGTGCCGGCCGCGCTGCTCCCCGCCGCCGTCCGCGACGACAACCCCTGGGGCCTGCGCCGCCGCCTCGACGGAGTCCTCGAGTGAACACCCCACCGACTTCTTCTCCCCCGCTCCGCTCCTCCGAACAGCTCGGCGGGGACCCCAGGAGAACGAGCACGATCGCGAAGGTCGACGTCGTCCCGGTCGCCGGGCACGACTCGATGCTGCTGAACCTGAGCGGCGCCCACGGCCCGTTCTTCACCCGCAACATCGCGATCGTCACCGACTCCGAGGGGCGCGAGGGCCTCGGCGAGGTGCCCGGCGGCGAGGCGATCAGGCAGACGATCGCCGACGCGGCCGAGATCCTCGTCGGCCAGCCCGTCGCGATGTTCCGCACCCTGCTGCGTCGCGTCGCCGCGGCGTACGCCGACCGCGACGCCGGCGGGCGCGGCCTGCAGACCTTCGACCTCCGTACCACCATCCACGCGGTGACGGCGCTCGAGTCGGCGCTGCTCGACCTGTCGGGCCAGGCGCTCGGCGTACCGGTCGCTGAGCTCCTCGGCGACGGCCAGCAGCGGACGAGCGTGCCGATGCTCGGCTACCTCTTCTACGTCGGCGACCCCGACCGCACCGACCTGCCCTACCTGCGGTCGTCCGCCGAGTCGGGCGGTGACGACGACTGGGGGAAGGTCCGCCGCGAGGAGGCGATGACCCCCGAGGCGGTCGTCCGCCTCGCCGAGGCCGCGCAGGCCCGCTACGGCTTCACCGACTTCAAGCTCAAGGGCGGCGTGCTGCCCGGCGAGGAGGAGGTCGCGGCCGTCACCGCGCTGCACGAGCGCTTCCCCGACGCGCGGATCACGCTCGACCCCAACGGCGGTTGGCTGCTCGAGGACGCCGTCCGCCTGCTGACGGGCAAGGACGACGTGCTCGCCTACGCCGAGGACCCGTGCGGCGCCGAGGGCGGCTACTCCGGGCGCGAGGTGATGGCCCAGTTCAAGCGCCGCACCGGCCTGCGCACGGCCACCAACATGGTCGCCACCGACTGGCGCCAGATGGCCGACGCGGTGCGCACCAACGCCGTCGACATCCCGCTCGCCGACCCGCACTTCTGGACGATGGCGGGCTCCGTCCGGGTCGCCCAGCTGTGCCACGACTTCGGCCTGACGTGGGGCTCGCACTCCAACAACCACTTCGACGTCTCGCTGGCGATGTTCACCCAGGTCGGCGCGGCCGCACCGGGCGAGATCACCGCGCTCGACACGCACTGGATCTGGCAGGACGGCCAGGGCCTGACCGAGCAGCCGCTCGAGATCCGCAACGGCGCGATCGAGGTGCCGACGACTCCGGGGCTCGGCGTGACGCTCGACCGCGACCGGCTGGCGCAGGCGCACGAGCTCTACCTCGAGCACGGCCTCGGCGCCCGCGACGACGCGATCGCCATGCAGTACCTCGTCGACGACTGGGCCTTCGACCCGAAGCGCCCCTGCCTCGTCCGATGACGGTGCGCTGAGGTGCCGCTCGACCCCGACCTCGCCGTCTTCATCGGCGAGGTCGAGAGGAAGCGCGGCCGACCCGTCTCGGAGATGCCCATCCCCGAGGCGCGCGCCGGCATGCGGGCGCTGCGCGTCGACAGCGTGCGTCCGGAGGACGTCGTACGCATCGGGGCGGTGGCCGACGAGGTGCTCGACGGGCTGCCGGTGCGCGTCTACCGGCCGGCGGCCGTCGACGGCCCGGTCGCGACGGTCGTCTACCTCCACGGCGGCGGCTGGTTCCGCGGGGACATCGACACCCACGACCAGGTCGTGCGCCGGCTGGTCCGCGACACCGGCGCGGTGTTCGTGAGCGTCGACTACCGCCTCGCGCCCGAGCACCCGTGGCCCGCCGCCACCCACGACGCCGTCCGCGCGGTGCGTGCCGTCGCGGCACGACTGGAGTCGTACGGCAGCTCCGACGTGCTCGCCGTCGCGGGCGACTCGGCAGGCGGCAACCTCGCGGCCATCGCGACGCAGGAGCTGCGCGGCGAGGTGGAGATCGCGGCGCAGCTGCTGATCTACCCTGCCACCGACCTGCTCGGCCACCACCCGTCGAAGGACGAGTTCGGCACCGGCCACCTCCTGACGACGGAGATGACCGACTACATCAACACCCTCTACTTCTCCGGCGAGGCGCCGGCACCGGGCGACTGGCGGCACTCGCCGCTGCACGGCGACCTGACCGGGCTGCCGCCGGCCGTGGTCGCCACCGCCGGGTGCGACCTCCTCCGCGACGAGGGGGAGGCGTACGCCGCCGCGCTCGCCGCCGCGGGCGTGCGCGTCGACGCCGTCCGCTGCGACGGGATGATCCACGGCTTCATGGACCAGGGCCACGTGAGCCGCGCGGCGGCCGACGCCACCCGCGACGTCAACCGCCGCTTCGCCCGGCTGCTGCGCGAGGTCGCCCGGGACGGGTGAGCGGTGCTCGGTCGACCGGGTCCGGTGGTGGCGGCACCTTGCGTCTCCGGGGGTGATGTTGCTGCGATCTGCCGCCACCCCTTGCCGCCACCCCTGCTGGGTGGCGGCACATTGCCTCTCCGGGGGTGGTCCGGCTGCGATCTGCCGCCACCCCAGGCCGCCCCCTTCTGGGTGGCGGCACCTTGCCTCTGCGGGGGTGATCCGGCTGCGATCTGCCGCCACCACCTCCCGCCACTCCCGTTGGGTGGCGGCACCTTGCCTCTCCGGGGGCGGTCAGGCTGCGATCTGCCGCCACCACGCGGAGCGACCCACCCGTGAGTGGCCCGACCCCGCATGGGCCGCCCCCGCGCGGGCACTGGGTGACATGACCAACCGATCCACCTCCACCGCCGGCGAGTCCACGAGCGAGGAGCGCGAGCGGACCGCCCCCGCTCCTGACGCGCCGGGCAAGCCCGACTCGCCCAGCGACATCGCCAAGCCGACGTGGGGCTATGCGCTCCGCAAGACCGTGCGCGAGTTCATGGACGACGAGTGCACCGACCTCGCGGCGGCGCTGACCTACTACTCCGTGCTCGCGCTCTTCCCGGGCATCATCGCGCTGCTCTCGCTGGTCGGCCTCGTCGGCCAGCAGCAGCAGACGGTCGACACGTTGCTGCAGATCCTGCGCGACATCGGCGCCTCGTCGGCCGCCGACACCCTCGAGCCGACGATCAACCAGCTGGCGTCGAGCCAGGGCGCCGGGCTCGCGCTCGTCATCGGACTTCTCGCCGCCCTGTGGTCGGCCTCCGGCTACGTCAACGCCTTCAGTCGCGGGATGAACCGCATCTACGAGATCGACGAGGGTCGCCCGATCTGGAAGCTGCGCCCCGTCATGCTCCTCATCACGCTCGTGACGGTGCTGCTGGCCGCGCTCGTCGCGCTCGGACTCGTCCTGACGGGCCCCGCCGCCGAGGCGGTGGGCAGCGCGATCGGGCTGGAGTCGACCGCCGTGACCGTGTGGAGCATCGCCAAGTGGCCCGTGCTGCTGGCCGTCGTGGTCCTCATCGTCGCCCTGCTCTACTACGCCACCCCCAACGTGAAGCAGCCCAAGTTCCGCTGGATCAGCGTCGGCGCGATCGTCGCCATCGTGGTGTGGGTGATCGCGTCGGCCGCGTTCGGCTTCTACGTGGCGAACTTCTCCAGCTACGACAAGACCTACGGCTCGCTGGCAGGTGTCATCGCGTTCCTGCTGTGGCTGTGGATCACCAACCTGGCGCTGCTCTTCGGTGCCGAGCTCGACGCCGAGCTCGAGCGCGGTCGTCAGCTCCAGGCCGGCATCGCGGCCGAGGAGGAGCTGCAGCTGCCTCCTCGCGACACCCGCAAGTCCGACAAGGCTGCCGCCAAGGAGCAGAAGGACATCGAGCGCGGGCGCAGGCTGCGCGAGTCGCGGGGACGCCGCTCCTAGGTCACCGGGGGACGGTCGCGAGGAACGCGTCCACCTCGGCGGCCGTCGGCGCGGACTCGGGTCCGCGCCGGGTCACCTTGATGGCGGCGGCCGCGTTGGCCCGACGACAGCCCTCCACCCACGGCGTGCCGGCGGCCACCTCGGCCAGCAGCGCGCCGGTGTGGGTGTCGCCGGCACCGTTGGTGTCCACGGGCGTCTGCGGGAAGCCGGGGACGTACGTCGTCGTGCCGGCGACGTGGACGGCACAGCCCTCCGGCCCGTCGCGGACGATCGCGACCGCGTCGCCGCGGAGCATCGGGGCGATCGCGGTGGCCAGTGCCGCAAGGTCGTCGGGCGCGTCCAGGCCGCCGACGGCGCGGAGGAGGTGCTCGGCCTCCTCGGCGTTGCTCGACCAGACGTCGGTCACCTCGAGCATGGCCGCCCGGACGTCCGTCTCGAGGCCAGCGAAGGCGGCGCCGGGGTCGAGCACCACGACCACGTCGCGGTGCAGCGTCGGCAGCCACGCGAGCAGCGGGTCGCGCGTGCTGGCGAGGGCGAGCGAGAAGCCGGTGACGCAGACCAGGTCACCCGGGCCCGGCGCGGAGGTGTCGAGCGACTCGACGCTGATCCGCCGCTCGGCCCCCAGTGTGGTGACGAATGTGCGCTCGGCGCTGGGCTCGACCATGACCACGCAGATTCCGGTGTCGAGGCCCTCTATCGGCGGGGCCGACACCCCGATCCCGGCGGCGGTGAGTGCTGCGCGGATCAGGTCGCCGTGGGGTCCGGTGCCGATGGCACCGGCCTGCACGCACTCCGCGCCGAACCGGGCCGCCGCCAGCAGCACGGTGACCGTGCCGCCCGCGTAGTCGGTCGCGGAGGCGGCCATCACGTTCTGCCCGCGATCGGGGAGGTCGGGGACCTCGACCACCACGTCGACCAGGGCCTGGCCGGTGTGGATCACCCGGCTCATCGGGTTCCCTGCTGAGCTGTCGGCAGGACGAGCGGAGCCGGGGGCGGGAGCTCGGTGGGGTGGTTCATGCGGTGGTGCCTGCCTGCAGCACCTCGTCGGTGGTGGCCAGCGTGATCTGCGGCGGGTAGAGCGCCATCACGTCCATCGCCGCCCGGTGGTTGTCCGGCGTCGAGCCGGCGCACGCGTCGGTGACGAGGGTGATGGTCGCCCCGGCGTCAGCGGCCGCCAGTGCCGTCGAGACGACGCAGCAGTCGGTGCTCACTCCGGCCAGCACGAGGTGGGGGAGGGGCCCGGTGACCGCCTCGAGCTCGGGGCCCCACTTGCCGAAGGTCGGCTGCGACACCACCGTCTCCGTCAGCCCCTGCATCTCGGGCACGAGGTCGAGCAGCGGGTCGTCGTGGGGCACGTCGGCGAACGGCCAGGCATCGAGGTAGGCCCGCCAGCTGCCCTGCGGGTCACGGTCGGGCACCCAGCGCGTGACCACGGTGCGCTCGCCCGCGGCGGAGGCGAGTCGTCGTACGGGCTCCACGATGTCGGGGAACATCGGCGACCCCCACTCGCTGTCCGGGGAGGCGAAGATCCGCTGCGGGTCGATGACGACCAGCCAGGCGTCGGGGTGCATGGTCTCAGCCTGTCAGAGTCGGACTTCGCACCCCAGTCTCCCGCTTCGAGGCCGAGATCTGGACCTCCAAGTGGGAAAGTCACCGGATATCCGGTGACTTCAGCGACCGCGACCCCCGGACAGACATCAGCGGCCGCCGGTCCCCCGACCGGCAGCCGCTGATGGGCACGAGGAAGCAGAGGGGATCTACTTCACCTCGGCACGCAGGATCGCGCGCAGGCCGATGGCCAGCGGGATCCAGAGCCAGACCAGGGTCGAGACGCCGAGCTGCTGCCAGTACTCGGCGGTCATCGTCTGGTCGAAGAGCCGGGTGACGGCGAAGTTCACGTCGACCCACGGCTGCAGGTCGCGGAACCAGCCCTGGAAGGCGGCCAGCGTCCCGAAGGCGACCGGCAGGACGAGCGAGTAGACGAAGTAGCCCACGATCGCGCCGGCCGAGCTGCGGAACAGCACGCCGAGCATGAAGCCCATCAGCATGCCGAGCACGTTGGCGAGCACGATGTTGCCGAACTGCGCGAGCGAGATGTCCCACGTCGCGTCGAGGCCGGTGATCGCGGAGCCCACGACGTTGCCGAGCGCACCCACCGCGAGGGCGAGGAACATCGCCACCACGCCGACGAGCAGCGTCGAGACGACCTTCGCGGACATCACGCGGCCGCGCCAGGGCACGAGGGTGTACGTCGTCAGGCCGGTGCGCTGGCTGTACTCCCCGGTGACCGACAGGATCGCGATGATCGGCAGGACCACCGACAGCGGCATGCCGATCGCGGTGGAGAAGGTGTTCTGGGTGATCGCCTCGTCGGGCGCCCAGATGATCACGGCGGCGGTGGCGAGGACGGAGACGATGCCGACGCTGGCCATCATCCAGAAGCCGGCGCGGGTGTCGAACATCTTGCGCAGCTCGACGCCGACCAGGCGGGTCATGGGGATGGGGCGTACGACGCGGGGCGCGGCGGTCGCCACGGGTGCGGACGTGGCGGCGACGTCGGGGACCGGGGTGGTGGCCTCCCCGGGTGCGGGTCGGGTCTGGGTGGTCATGCTGCTGCTCCTTCACGAGCGGTCTCGGCGGTGAGCTCGAGGAACATCTCCTCCAGGCCGGCGCCGTCGGCGGCGCGCAGCTCTCGCAGGACGACGCCGGCACGGTGTGCCGTCTCGCCCACGAGCTCGGGGTCGGCGTCGGCGCGCAGGCCGCCGTCGATGGGGGTGGTGACGACCGACGCCTCGTGCAGGGCACGGTCGAGGTGGTCCTGCTGGGCGGGGTCGGCGGTGCGGACAAGGGTGCCGGCCGCGGCGAGGAGCTCTGCCTTGCTGCCCTGGGCCACGATGCGGCCCTGGCCGATCACGACGATGTCGTCGGCGATCACCTCGATCTCGTGGAGCAGGTGCGAGGACAGCAGCACGGTGCCGCCCTGGTCGGCGAAGCCGCGGAGCAGGTCGCGCATCCAGCGGATGCCGGCGGGGTCGAGGCCATTGGCGGGCTCGTCGAGGATCAGCACGCGCGGGTCGCCGATGAGGGCGGTCGCGATGCCGAGGCGCTGGCGCATGCCGAGGGAGTAGTTGCGGACCCGGCGCTCGGCCTCGTCGGCGGTGAGCCCGACGCGGGCGAGGGTCTCGGTGACCCGGGACTTCGGCAGGCCCATGGTCTGCGCGGCGATCGCGAGGATCTCGCGGCCGGTGCGCCCGGCGTGCTGTGCGGAGGCGTCCAGCAGGACGCCGACCTCCAGGCCGGGGTTGACGAGCTCGCGGTAGTCGCGGCCGGTGACGGTGACCTGACCGGTGCTGGGCCGGGTGAGGCCGACCATGATGCGCATGGTGGTGGACTTTCCGGCGCCGTTGGGGCCGAGGAAGCCGGTCACCCGACCGGTCGCGGCCGTGAAGGAGACGTTGTCGACGGCCGTGAACTGGCCGTACTGCTTGGTGAGGTTCTCGACGCTGATCATGGGGACAACCCTCGCCGCGCAGGGGCATCCGGCACATCGGGGACGGCACCCCGCCGGCCCCTGAGGACGACCCTGAGAGATCCCGCATGGAGGGCCAGCACCGGGCCCCGGGGTGTGGATGGGGGGAGTTGGGCGCGACTTGGGACAATGGCCCGGTGAGCCAGCCCACCAAGCAGCGTCCGCCCCAGGTCAGCCTGGCCTCGGGCATCATCATGTTCTCCTCGGTGGTGGTGCTCCTGACCGCGTGGGAGCGGGTCACCTCGCTCCGCTCGCTCGAGACGCAGGAAGCCATCCGCGACGTCCTCGCCGACGCGCCGTTCTCCTCGCTCGGGCTCACCGTGTCGAGCACGACCGAGCTGCTGCGGGTCTCGTGCATGGTCGCCGCGGCCTGCGCGTGCGCGACCGCGATCCTCGGCTGGTACGTCCGCAAGCCCGACCGGTCCTCGCGCCTGGCCCTGACCCTGTTCGCGGTCGTCGTCTTCGTCACCGGCATCCCCGCCGGCGGCCTGGCCGGCTCGTTCGTCGCCGCCGGTGCGGCGATGCTCTGGATGCAGCCCGCCCGCGAGTGGTTCGCCACCGGTCGCTGGACCCCGCCCGACCCGGCCCCGGCCAGGGACGCCGGGCGCGCCGACCGCGACTCGTCCGGACCGGCCGACCCGTGGGGCCGGCCCCCCGCCGGCAACGACGCGCCCCCCGCTCCTCCGTCCACCCCGTCCGACACCTCGCCGTCCGTCCCGCCGCCGGCCAGCCGGCCGTTCGGCGAGCCCGGGCCGCCCGCCCAGCAGCACCCCGTCGGCGGGCCCGCCGAGTCGCCGTACGGCCAGGCCTACCCGCCGCACCAGCCCGCCCCGGCGCCGTACGCCGCCCACCCCGCGCCGGACTGGCAGCGCCGCCAGCTGCTCCAGGCCCGGCCTGGTGCGATGGTCGCGGCGTTCGTCATCACGGTCGTCACCGCCGGCGGCCTGCTCGGGCTCTCGCTCCTGTGGCTGGCGATCGCGGGCTTCTCCCCGGACTTCCTGCGCAGCGTCATGGAGCAGCAGCAGCCCGAGATGCTCGACGACGGCCTGAGCCTCGAGCAGGTGCGCACGACCGTGTTCGCGCTGGCGGGCGTGTTCGTCGTGTGGTGCGTCATGGCGCTGGTGCTGGCCGGCTTCGCGATGGCCCGCCGCGAGTGGGCCCGCCGCGGCCTGATGGTCAGCGCCGCCTTCAGCGCCGGAGCCTGCCTCGCCCTCGTGCTCAACACCCCGCTCGTCCTGCTGCCGGCCGCGGCCGCCGTGGCGACCGTCGTGTGCCTGCGCCGGGTCGAGGTGCGGCGCTGGTTCCAGCTCGACCCGCGGTGACCCTCGCCCTCCTCCCGCTCGGCGACAGCGGCGCCGACCGCCGACGTGATGAGATAGGCGTATGAGCGACCCAGGACCGACGCACCAGCCCTACGGCCAGGACCCCTACGGCCAGCAGCCGGGCGGACAGCCCTCGCCCTACGGACAGCAGTCGCCCTACGGCCAGCAGCCGGCTGGCGACCGGCGTCCCGGCACCGTGACCGCCGCCGCCTGGATCACCATCGTCTTCTCCGCCATCACCGCGGCGCTGTTCGGGTTCACCGCGCTCGGCCTGTTCATCGCCCGCGACCAGGTGATCACCGAGATGGAGCGCGTCCCCGAGTTCCAGGACGCCAACATCGACGCCGACGCCGCCGTGGGCGTGCTGGTCGCCGTCATCGTGGCCCTGGTCGTGTGGGCGATCATCGCCATCGTGCTGGCGGTCCTCGTCATGCGGCGCTCCAACGTCGCGAGGATCCTGCTCGTCATCTCCAGCGCCGTCGTGGCGCTGTTCTCGTTGCTCGGCGTGACGAGTGGTGTCTCCGCCGTCACGCTGATCGCTGCGATCGCCGTGATCGTGCTGCTCTTCGTCGGCGGCGCGGGCGACTGGTTCAAGGGCCTGTCGTCGTCCGGTGCCGGCGCCTACCCGGCATACCCGGGGCAGTCGGGGGACCCGTACGGCAACCAGTACGGCAACCAGTACGGCTCGCAGCCCGGCCAGCAGTCCTCGCCGCAGTACCCGCCGCCGCCGAGCAGCACGCCCTACGGCCAGGACAACCCCTACGGCCAGGCCGTCCAGGGCGGCCAGGACAACCCCTACGGCCAGGACAGCCCGGGTAGCCAGGACAACCCCTACGGCCAGGACAGCCCGGGTAGCCAGGACAACCCGTACGGGCAGCCGCGGCCGAGCGACGAGGACGGCTCCGAGCACCCGCCGCGGGACTACCCGGGGCGCTGAACCTCAGCGCGACAGGTCGGCGGCGGCGAGTCGTCGTACGCCTTCGGTGATCACGTCGCGCTCCTTGCAGAACGCCCACCGCACGAGCTGGCGACCGGCCTCCCGGTCGTCGTAGAACCCCTGGGTGGGGATCGCGACGACGCCGGCGACCTCGGGCAGCGCGAGGCAGAACGCTCGTCCGTCGGGCCAGCCGAGGTGGCTGATGTCGGTGGTCGCGAAGTAGGTGCCCTCCGGCACGCGTGGCGACAGCCCGGCGGCGGTGAGCCCGTCGCAGAGCAGGTCGCGGCGGCCCTGCAGGTCGCGGGCGAGCTCGCGGGGCCAGTCGGGCTCGTGGTCCAGCGCGTGCGCGACGGCGGGCTGGAGCGGCGAGCCGGAGGTGAAGGTGAGCCACTGCTTGGCCGCGAGGACGGCCTGGACGAGCGGCGCCGGGCCGGTGGCCCAGCCGACCTTCCAGCCGGTGAAGCTGTAGGACTTGCCGGCGCTCGACAGCGTCAGGGTGCGCTCCCACATCCCCGGCAGGGTCGCGATCGGGACGTGGCCCTCGGCCGAGCGGGCGTCGTCGAAGACCAGGTGCTCGTAGACCTCGTCGGTCACCACGATGACGTCGTGCTCGATCGCGAGGTCGGCGACGACCTGGAGCTCGTCGCGGGTCAGGACGGTGCCGGTGGGGTTGTGGGGCGTGTTGAGCAGGATCAGCCGGGTGTCGTCGGTGACCGCGGCCCGCAGCTCGTCGAGGTCCGGGCGGAAGTCGGGCGCCCGCAGCGTCACGGGTCGACGGCGGGCACCGCACATGTCGAGCATCGCGACGTAGGAGTCGTAGTAGGGCTCGAGCACGACGACCTCGTCACCCGGGTCGACCAGCGCGAGCAGCGCCGCGGCGACCGCCTCGGTGCACCCGGTCGTGACGACGACCTCGCGGTCGGGGTCGGGCTCGAGCCCGTAGTGGCGGTGCTGGTGCCGCGAGATGGCGGCGCGGAGGGCGGGTACGCCGATGCCGGGGGCGTACTGGTTGGCGCCCGCCTCGAGCGCGGCCTCGGCCGCGGCGAGGACCGACGCCGGCCCGTCCACGTCGGGGAAGCCCTGACCGAGGTTGATCGCGCCGGTCCGCAGGGCCAGCGCCGACATCTCGCTGAAGACGGTCGGCGGGATGTGGGCCAGGCGGGCGGCGAGAGGCTTCGCGGTGGGCACGGGCCCACGCTACCCAGCGCGACCGGGCGGTCGGGCCCCACTAGGGTCGGGGCCGTGACCACCGACGCGACCCTCGCCGCTGACATCGACGCGACCTGCCGCCTCACGGGGGAGTTCACCCTCCGCTCGGGGCAGGTGGCCGACACCTACTTCGACAAGTACCTCTTCGAGGCGCAACCGGCCCTGCTCGACCGCGTGGCCGCCCAGATGGTCGACCTGCTCCCGGAGGGGACCGAGCTGCTCGGCGGCCTCGAGCTCGGCGGCATCCCGATCGCGACCATGGTGTCGGCGAAGACGGGGCTCCCGGCCCTCTTCGTGCGCAAGAAGGCCAAGGAGTACGGCACGGCCAAGCTCGCCGAGGGCCCGGACGTCGCCGGCCGGCGGGTCACGATCATCGAGGACGTGATCACCACCGGCGGCGCGGTCCGCGACGCCACGCGTGCCCTGCGGGAGCTCGGCGCGACCGTCGAGGTCGTCGTCTGCGCGATCGACCGTTCGGCCGACGGTGAGGACCCGCTGGCCGACGTCGGCCTCGAGGTCCGGTCGGTGCTGACCCGGGCCGACCTCGACGCCGCTCGCGGCTGAGGTCGCCGCGGGTAGGGACGCTCAGTCGACGTCGCGGCCCATGATGTCGCGGTCGGGGCCGCCGTCCTGCGGGCCGATCTCGGCACCGGCGGCGTGGGTGCGCTTGTGGCGCACCCACTCGAAGATGATCGGGATCACCGAGAACGCCAGGATCACGATGATCAGCTTGTCGATGCTCTCGCCGAGCGTCGGGAACGCGTCGCCCAGGAAGAAGCCGAGCAGGCAGATCGACGACACCCACATCACTGCGCCGACGAGGCTCCACAGGAAGAACCGGTGCCGCTCCATCCGGGTGACCCCGGCCACCACGGTGATGTAGGTCCGCACGAACGGGACGAAGCGGCCGATGACGAGCGCCTTGTTGCCGTGGCGGTCGAAGAACGCGGTCGTCTGGTCGAAGTACTTGCGCTTGATGATGCGGCCGTCGCGCTCGTAGAGCGGCTGCCCGATCTTGCGCCCGATCTCGTAGCCGACGACGTTGCCGAGGAACGCGGCGACGATCAGCGCCGCCATCGCGATGAGCAGCTCGACGAAGGGAGGACCGGGGAACAGGTCGAGCTGGCCGGTGGCGATGAAGAGGCCGATCGCGAACAGGAGCGTGTCGCCGGGCAGGATCGGGAAGAACAGCCCGCACTCGACGAAGACGATGAGCAGGCTGATCCAGAACAGCGCCGTGCCGAACCGGTCGAGCAGCCAGTTGGGGTCCATCCAGTCGATGCCGAGGAGCATCGGCTGGACGCCCGAGGTCAGGATGGACTGCAGGTCCCACAACGTGCTCACGCACGCAACCCTAACCGCGGACGCCCCGCCCCCGCGCTTCGTCACGGCTGCCTAGGGTGCTGCCATGCGGGAGGTCGGGCAGGAGGGCGGACACGAGGTCGAGCCGGCGGACGGGCGCGCTGAGGAGCGGGCGCCGTACGACCCGATGCCGCACGGCCCGCCCGAGGTGGGAGTGGGTCCGTGGGAGGGGCCGTGGCCCGAGGGCGAGCAGTGGGATCCCGACCTGCTGCGCGAGGGCGACCGCCGCAACGTGGTGGACCGCTACCGCTACTGGACGATGGCGGCGATCGTCGCCGACCTCGACACCAGACGGCACGGCTTCCACGTCGCGATCGAGAACTGGCAGCACGACTTCAACATCGGCACGATCGTGCGCACCGCCAACGCCTTCCTCGCCGCCGAGGTGCACATCGTCGGCAACCGTCGGTGGAACCGCCGCGGCGCGATGGTGACCGACCGCTACCAGCACGTGCGGCACCACCCGGACGCCGCCAGCCTGGCGTCGTACCTCCACGCCGTCCCGGCCGAGGAGGGCGGGCCGGTGCGGCTGCTCGGCATCGACAACCTGCCCGGGTCGCTCCACCTCGAGACGATGCAGCTGCCGAGACAGGTGTGCTTCCTCTTCGGCCAGGAGGGACCGGGGTTGTCGGAGTCGGCGCGCGAGGTCTGCGACGGCACCTTCTCGATCGCGCAGTTCGGCTCGACCCGCTCGATCAACGCCAGCTCGGCCGCGGCGATCGCGATGCACAGCTGGGTGCGCGAGCACGCCGACCTGACCGGCGACGACGCCTGGCGCGGCTGAGGCCCGCCCGCATCCGGGCACCCCGCCCGGGCCCGGGATGTCCCCACGGCACCCCGGACCCGGCTCCTCCCAAGGTCTAGCTGGTGGTCCTCGAGTAGCAGACCAGCGTGCGGTCCCCGGCCTTCCAGGCGGCCTTCGCCGGCCAGCCGAAGCGGTAGGACGACGTCGAGACGGCCTTGCGGCAGCGGTCGGCGCCGATGCGGTCGCGGGCCTTTCGTGCCGGGTAGCGGCTGCCGTCGACGCGCAGCGCGGACGTGGCCCGGAAGGTGTGCGGCTGCGTGCAGGTGGTGACGCGCGCGGCCCGGCCGGCGAGGCACCGCGCCACGGACGCGTCGGCCCGGTCCTTGCCGATGCGCACGTCGGTGGGGAGCGGCCGGAGCTCGCGGGCGTCGCCGAGGACGAGGTCGCAGCGGACCCACCGGGCTCCGGCGGCCTGCTGCTCGGGGGTCGGGACGAACCAGCCGAGGTCGTACGCCGTCAGCCGGACGCCGCGCGCGGTGGTGCCGAGCGCCGTGCGCTGGGCGGCGAAGCAGGTCTCGAGCGCGAACCGCTCCAGCCGCCCACTGGCGAGGTCGAGCCCCTCGGGCAGCTCCGCCACCGCGATCGTGGTCGCGGTGTGGGTGGTCGCGCAGTCGATCGGCGCCTCGTCGTAGGACGCCGCGGCCAGCTCGTCGGGGCTCATGTCGTGGCACTGGCCGACGACCGGAGCGCCCACCATCGGGTCGGCGGCAGCAGCGGTCGCGGCGCCCGTCCCGACGGCAGCGGCCAGCATCCCGACGAGGACGGCGGTGCTGGGGCCGGGACGGCGTGGCATGTACGTCAACCTAGGCCTGACAGGGGGCGAGCGCCAGTGCCCGGGAGGGTGCAGACATCACCCCCAGCCCTCCTCAGCGCTGGGGTGCCAGCACCGCCTCGAGGGCGGCCAGACCGCGGCTGCTGTGGCTCTTGACGGTGCCCTCGTTGATGCCGAGCTCGGTGGCCGTCTCCCGCACCGACAGCCCGAGCCAGTGGCGCAGCACGACCACCTTGCGCTGCTGCTCCGGCAGCGCCTGGAGCGCGTCGAAGAGCGCCGACCGCTCCTCGACGGGCGTCGGCTCGGGTGCGCCGTGGTCGGGCAGGTCGTCGGTGGGCCGTTCGCGCCGCCACGGTCGGCGGGACTCGTCGATGTTGGCGCGCACCATGATCTGCCGGCAGTAGGCCTCCTCGCCGCCCTGCTGCCGGATGCGCGGCCACGCGACGTAGAGCTTGGTGAGGGACGTCTGGAGCAGGTCGTCGGCCTTGTGCCAGTCGCCGCACAGGGCGTACGCGATCCGGCGCAGGTGGGCCTGCCGGGCGGCGACGAACTCGCTGAAGGCCGCGTCGCGGTCGGTGCCCCTCATCGCATGCCCTTGCCGGAGGAGTACTGATCGCGGGCCCAGTCGACGAACGCGCTCATCGAGTCGAAGGAACCGGGCGCCGCGACGACCTCGAGGCTGCCGTCCACGACGCGGTAGGCGGCGAACCGCGCGACCTCGTCGACCAGCACGCGCACAGCAGCGGCCCGGTCGGCGCCCAGGGCGAAGTCGCCAAGGTCCGCGGTGGCCCGCACCTCGAGCAGGACGGCGCCCTCGCCGGCCACGACATCGCCGTCGGGCCGAAGGCGCAGCCAGCGCGCCGGATCGGTGTCCGTGGTGGTGGGCGGAGCGCCTGTGACGCCGTTCGCGACGTCGAGGTAGCGCTGGCTCGCCACCCGGCCGTCGAGCCAGCCGGCGAAGTCCCCGGTGGCGTCGTTCGTGCCCATCGAGGTGTCCCCGTCGGGGTTGCGGGTGAGGAGTGAGTACTTCTCCCGTCCCTCGAACATCACCCGGATGCCCAGTGACTGGCCCTGTGCCGCGGTGTAGCCCATCGGGTTCTCGACACGCTCGAGCACCGGCCCGGCCCCGGGGGCGAGCACCAGGCCGTCGGCGTCGAGGGTCGCGGGCTCGCCGAGGAAGTCGGGCTTCTCGGCCTGCTGCCTCATCCGCGCGAGCCGCTTCACCCGCTTGTCCAGCCGTTCGGAGACGCCGTCGGGCTCGGTGACGTCCTGCTGGCTGTCCGAGCCCTGGGTCGCGACGGGCGCGTCTCCGCGCACCATCGAGCCCTGGCCGGACGCCCACGCGGCGCCGCCGCAGATGACGAGGGCCAACGCCAGCACGGCCGCGGTGGCGCGCCGGCGGCGTACGGCCGTACGTCCCGCCGCGACGTAGTGCCCCGGCGGCACGTCGTTGCCCGTGCCGAACGAGCTGTCGAGCTCGTGCTGCCAGTCGATGTCGGTGCTCATGCTGCGTCCCCCCGCGGGTGAGTGTTCCACCCGGGGAGACGGAGCGGAGGCGGCGCCGGTTGTCGCCCGCCGGTCAGGGGTCGGTCAGGTGGTGAGACGACCGGTCGGCCCGGGGCGGACTCGCGGGTAGCCACTAGGGTTGTGAGCGCCTGCCTGACCGCTTCAGAGGAGATCTCCAGATGCCCATCGCCACTCCCGAGGTGTACGCACAGATGCTGGACGCCGCGAAGGAGAAGTCCTTCGCCTACCCGGCCATCAACGTGTCGTCCTCCCAGACCCTCAATGCCGCGCTCAAGGGCTTCGCCGACGCCGGTTCCGACGGCATCATCCAGGTCTCGACCGGCGGCGCGGAGTACCTGTCCGGCCCGTCGGTGAAGGACATGGTCACCGGCTCCGTCGCCTTCGCGGCCTATGCCGCCGAGGTCGCGAAGAACTACCCGGTCAACATCGCGCTCCACACCGACCACTGCCCCAAGGACAAGCTCGACGGCTTCGTCCGCCCACTGCTCGACATCTCCGCCGAGCGCGTGGCCCGCGGCGAGGCGCCGCTGTTCCAGTCGCACATGTGGGACGGCTCGGCCGTGCCCCTCGACGAGAACCTCCAGATCGCCGAGGAGCTGCTCGCCAAGTGCGCCGCGGCCAACGTCATCCTCGAGATCGAGGTCGGTGTCGTCGGCGGCGAGGAGGACGGCGTCGCCAACGAGATCAACGACCAGCTCTACACGACCCCCGAGGACGCCATCGCGACGATCAAGGCGCTCGGCGCCGGTGAGCGCGGTCGCTACATGACCGCCCTGACCTTCGGCAACGTGCACGGCGTCTACAAGCCGGGCAACGTCAAGCTGCGCCCCGAGATCCTCAAGTCCGCGCAGGAGGCCGCCGCCTCCGAGCTCGGCCTCGGCTCCGATGCGCGCCCCTTCGACCTCGTGTTCCACGGTGGCTCGGGCTCGACCGCGCAGGAGATCAGTGACGCCGTCGACTTCGGCGTGGTGAAGATGAACGTCGACACCGACACGCAGTACGCCTTCACCCGCCCCGTCGCGGCGCACATGTTCGCCCACTACGACGGTGTGTTGAAGGTCGACGGCGAGGTCGGCAACAAGAAGCAGTACGACCCCCGCGCCTGGGGCAAGGCCGGCGAGGCCGGCATGGCCGAGCGCATCGTCGAGGCCTGCCAGAACCTCCGCTCCGCCGGGACGTCGCTGGGCGGCTGATCCTCCGATGAGCGGTGCGTGAGCCACAGTCCCAGGTCGGGAAACGTGGCTCACGCACCGCTCGTCTGCGTGTACGGCGCCGGCAACGCGTACGACGAAACGCTCAGGCGGCGGGTCCGGCCGCGACGGCCGGTGCCTCCTCGCGCGCGTCCGGGCGGGCGGCGAAGTGGCGCGGCCGTTCGAAGAACAGCACCGCGACGAGGCCGAGGAGCAGCACGGCGGGCAGCAGGAGCAGCGACTGCGCCATCGCGTCGGTGAAGGGCGCGGCCACCTGCGCGGGGAGCGCGCCGGCGCCCGCCGAGCCCTCGGACGGCGAGGAGGTCAGCCCGTTGGCGACCAGGCGGGCGTCGATGAGCACGGCGATCGCGGCCGACCCGAGCACGGCGCCGACCTGGCGCGTCGCGTTGTAGACCCCGGACCCGGCGCCGGCGCGCTGCGGGGGGAGGTTGCGGTTGGCGGTGGTGGCGAGGGGGCCCCAGAGGAACGAGCTGCCCAGGCCCATGAGGGAGAACACCAGCACGAGCTGCCACAGCGGGGTGTCGGGCGCCAGGACCAGGCTGAGCACCAGCAGTGCGACACCGAGCGCGACGAAGCCACCGAGCGTGAGCACGCGCGGGTGGACCCGGTCGGTCAGCCGCCCGGCCATCGGCGCCGCGAGGATCGACACGATCGCCATCGGCGCCAGGACGAGGCCGGCCTCGGTGGGGGAGTAGCCGCGGACCAGCTGGGCCCACAGCATCAGCGGGAAGCCCATCGCGGTGAAGGCGAACGAGACGGTCGTGATGGCGAGGTTGGACACCGAGAAGTTGCGGTCGGCGAACAGGCTGAGCGGCACGAGCGGCTCGTTGCGGTTGCGGTGCTGCCACCACACGAAGGCGGCGAGCACCACGACGCCGCCCACGATGAGGCGCCACACGGTGATCGGCCCGGTGATGGTCGACCAGTCGTACTGCTCGCCCTCCTGGATGCCGAAGACGAGCAGGAACATGCCGACCCCGCTGAGCGCGACGCCGAGCCAGTCGAAGCGGTGTCGACTCGTCTCGAGGCGCGGCACGAGGCGCCAGGCCAGGACGAACGCGATGATGCCGACCGGCACGTTGACGAAGAAGATCCACTCCCAGCCCAGGGTGTCGACCAGGACGCCGCCGAGGATCGGGCCGACGAGCGTGGCGACGCCGGCGACGGCTCCCCACAGCGCCATCGCGGAGCCGCGCCGCTCGATCGGGAAGATGCGGGTGATCACGGACATGGTCTGCGGGGTCATCATCGACGCGCCGATTCCCTGAGCGACGCGGGCGGCGATCAGCCCCTCGATCGTGCTGGTCAGGCCGCACGCCAGCGAGGCGAGGGTGAAGACCGTCAGCCCGACGAGGTAGAGGTTCTTCGGGCCGTAGCGGTCGCCGAGCCGGCCGGTGATCAGCACCGGGACGGCGTAGGCCAGGAGGTAGGCGCTGGTCACCCAGACGACCTCGTTCACCCCGGCCTGCAGGTTCTCGATGATCGCCGGGGTGGCCACGCTGACGATGGTGGTGTCGACCAGGATCATGAAGAAGCCGATGCACAGCGCCCACAGGGCCGGCCAGGCGTTGGTCTCGTCGATGGGCGCCTCGGCCCGAGTCGGTGCGGTCACGATCCCAGTGAACACCTGCGGGCCGACATCGATTCCGTGCCGCGACGCACCACGAGCGGTGCGCGAGGAGGAGCCCCGTCTCCGGGAGCCCCCCCTCACGCACCGCTCGCGTGACGGCGGTGGTGGCGTACGCCGCTAGCGCGCCGCCGCGTTGCCCGGGATGTCGTCCGGGTCGCCGTAGGGGTCGTCGTGCGTGTGGTGCTCGGCGAGGTCCTTCTGGACGCGCGGGTCGTCGGCGTCGGCGAAGTAGTCGAACGCGATGGTCTCGTCGCGCCCGTTGGACACCTTCGTCGCGTTGAGCACGGCGCTGAGCACGATCGCGAGCACGACGTTGATGGCGAACGCCGTGATCGCGATGTAGCCCATCTCGCCGATGCCCGGCATCATCCCGAGGGAGCCGCCGAAGTGCTTGCCGGTCACCGGGTTGATCACCTGGTAGGCCTCGATCGTGCCGTAGACCATGCCGGCCGCCCAGCCCACGAGCAGGCCGTAGCGGTGGAACCAGCGGGTGAAGAGGCTGAACACCACGGCGGGGAACGTCTGCAGGATCCAGATGCCGCCGAGGAGCTGGAAGTTGATCGCGTTCTGCTTGTCGAGCGTGAGCACGAAGATCAGCGCGAACGCCTTCACCAGCAGCGACATCAGTTTGGAGACCTTGGCCTCCTGTGCCGGCGTCGCGTCCTTGTTCAGCCACTCCTTGTAGATGTTGCGGCTGAACGTGTTGGCCGCGGCGATCGACATGATCGCGGCCGGCACGAGGGCGCCGATCGCGATGGCGGCGAAGGCCACGCCCGCGAACCACGACGGGAACATGTCCTCGAACAGCTGCGGGATCACCAGCTGCGCGTTGGGCTCGCCGTCGAGCCCGATGGGCTGCGTGCCCGCCGCGATCGCGACCCAGCCGAGCAACGCCAGGAGACCGAGCACGAAGGAGTACGCCGGCAGGATGGCGGCGTTGCGGCGGATCGTGTTGCGCGAGTTGGACGACAGCGAGGCCGTCACCGAGTGCGGGTACATGAACAGCGCCATCGCCGAGCCGAGGGCGAGGGTGGCGTACGCCCAGTACTGGCCGGCACCCGGGATGAAGGCCCCGTTGGGCTTGCCGGTGACCTCGTTGGTGGCCTCCATCTTGTCCTGCGCGGCGCCGAAGATCGCGTCCCAGCCGCCCACCTGGCCGGGCAGGTAGACGATCGCCACGATGATGACGAGGTAGATGAGGATGTCCTTGACGAACGCGATGACCGCCGGCGCCCGGAGGCCGCTGGAGTAGGTGTAGGCCGCGAGGAGCGCGAAGGCGATGAAGAGGGGCGCGTCCTTGGCGATGATGCTGTCGCCGCCGCCGAGGCCGGCCACCTCGAGCACCGCCTGGATGCCGACGAGCTGCAGCGCGATGTAGGGCATGGTGGCCACGAAGCCGGTGATCGCGACGGCGAGGGACAGCCCGCGGTCGTCGTACCTGCCCCGGACGAAGTCGGCGGTCGTGACGTAGCCGTGCCGGTGGCTCACCGACCACAGCCGCGCCATGAAGATGAAGATGATCGGGTAGAGCACGATCGTGTAGGGCACCGCGAAGAAGCCCGCGACGGCGCCGGTCGTGAACATCGCCGCAGGCACCGCGACGAACGTGTAGGCGGTGTAGAGGTCGCCGCCGAGCAGGAACCACGTGATCCACGTGCCGAACTTGCGCCCGCCCAGGCCCCACTCGTCGAGGGACTCCATGGAGTCGGCGCGCATGAAGCGGCTGGCCATGAAGCCGGCCACCGTCACGATCAGGAACAGGACGATCAGCACGGCGAGCGCGACGCCGTTGACGCCGCTCGTGTCGGCGGCCATGAGGGTGACCTCAGGTGCGACGTGGGGTGTCATCGGTCCTCACCCACCTTGTGCGAGGTCAGCCCGCGGGCCGAGAGCGTCAGCCGGTAGGCCGCGAAGGTGAGGGCGGAGCAGATGAAGACCCAGAGGAACTGGTACCAGAAGAAGAACGGGAAGCCCCACAGCTCGGGCGCGTCCTTGCTGTAGGACGGCACCCACAGGAGCGCGATGATGGGGATCGCGAGCAGGACGGCGGCGAGCGCCATCTTGCCCTTGTCGGTCGGGGGGACGCCCTCTTCGGGGCGCGACTTCGGTGGTGTGGTCCCGGAATTCACCCGCGCGACCTTACTCGCGCGGTGACGAGCGTCACCCCCCCTTCGGGGTGTCGCGGCCAGCGGTCGGTCTGACGCGACGAGCGGTCAGGAATCAGCCGTGAGCAGCACGGCGAGGACGTGCTTGCACGGCCCGCGCCCGGACGCGTGGCTGTCGGCCCAGGGGCAGGTGCAGGTGGGCGCCGTGCCCGAGGCGCCGCGGACGGTGTGCTCCGTGCCGGTGCCGCGGACCAGCCACTCGCCGGGCCCGGCCGGGCGCACGCCGTGGGTGGCGGCCAGCTCCTGTGCGTGCCGCAGTCGGGGGTTGCGCCGGATCACCTGTTCGGCGTCGACCGGCAGCTCGCGGTGGAACCAGGCGGCCTCGGCGAGGTCGTGGCCGAGCCGTCCGGAGGCTGCCAGCCAGGTCAGCCCGCTCGCCACCTCGTCGTCCGTCAGCGCGGATGCCGTGGCGAGGCGATCGGGGTCGACGACCGGGTCCCAGCCGAGGTCCGCGAGCAGCGCGCGGCCGGAGGTCTCACTGTCGCGGTCGACCAGGCGGAGCAGCAGCCCGCCCTCGCCGGAGAACCCGCGGAACGGATGGGCGGTGAGCACCAGCGTGAGGCGTGCGCCTGGCAGCTCGAAGACCCACGCCGTCGCGCCGTGCGGGTCGGCGTGCAGGTTCAGCGACGTGGCGAAGCGCAGGACGCGGTCCATCCCGCGCAGGCGGGTCGCGCCGGGGAGCTCGATGCTGCCGGGGAGCGCGCGTGGCAGCACCCGCAGCCCGCCTGCGGCCGGCACGACGTGCACCGTCGGGCCCGGCGATCCGGCACGCGGGAGGTCGCGGGCGAGACGGGCGATCGCGGCGCCGGTCAGCTCCGCGCGGACGGTCATGGCCGCGCTGACGTACGGCACCTCGGCCAGGCCGCGGACCCACCGGTCGGGCAGGGCGACCTTGCGCTGGACGTGGTGGTCGTCGGGAGTGCTGGCGCGCACCTCGTCAGGGCCGACGGTGAGGTGGAGGAGCGCGGTGCCGCCCATCCGCGCGAGGGCCGTCCGGAGCGGCTGGTTGATGTCGACGTTCGTGGTGCCGAAGCCGACCTCGCCCTCGCCGAGGCCGTCCGGCAGGAGGTCGAGTCGGGCGTGCACGGAGTTGCACCCGGAGAACGACTCGAACCGCAGCCGGTCCCCGCTCGCGGTGACGACCGGGTCGAGGTTGGCGATCCGCTTGGCCTGACCGAAGTCGGCGTACGTCGTGGCCGCGACATCCGCGACCGCCAGCAGCCCGGCAGCGAAGACCTCCGGTCGCGCCGGGAAGCCGGTGAAGAAGACCGGTCGCTCGACGAGGCCCGTCGGCGTCAGTGCCGTCGCCGTCTCCAGACCGAGCCGTCGTCCTGACGGTCCGTCGACCAACGCGGACGCCGCGCCGTAGCCGCTCACGGCGCCTCCAGCCACGCGGGGACGGCCGCGGGCGGGACGTGGCGGGCGTAACGCCGGAGCATGGCCTGCAGCGCCTCGACCTCCGCCGGTGGCTCATCGCGCGCCAGCCCTGCCTCGACCACGGCGACGGCCACCGGCCAGAGGCCGCGCAGGGCGCCACGGAGGAACGCGTGCTCCCAGCCCACCGCGTCGCCGAGCACGGTCGAGCCCTCGTCCCACGCCGATGTGGCGGCCGCGGCGGCCACGGCCGGGTCGAGTCGGCCCTGGCGCTGGAGCCGCACGAGGGCGTCGAAGTCGACCGCCGTGTAGTCGGGGGGCACCGTGGCGAGGGCGGCGAGCACCGTGCGCCAGCCTGGGACGTCGAGGGAGCCTCCAACCTGAGCCAGGGTCTCGCGCGATGAGGTCACGCGCAGGCCGTTCCTGAGCCAGACGTCGGGACGACCGGGCAGGCGCCAGATGTCGTTGTGCCGGAAGTGCGGCAGGTCCGGGACGGGGCGCCGGGACAGGGCTGGGAGCGAGTCCCACGACCACGGCGACTCGACGTGGAAGGTGCGGAGACCGTACGCGTCGGGGCCGGGCCGGCAGCGCAGCCCACCAGCTCCGACCCACCCCCGCACGATCTCGGCCGCGTCCATCACACGGTCGCCGGAGGCCACGGTGAGTGCCGGGTCGGTGTGCACGGACGGGGGCACCCGCGTGGCGTGCGCGGGAGAGGTGGGCCGCAAGCGGGCGAGGGCGAGCCGGAGGTCGACCGGACCGACCGTCCGCGCCCTGGAGAGCCGGTCGACGAGTGCGTCGAGGCCGAGCGTCCCGTCGACCCGGTCGGGGGAGCTGAGCACGCGCCCGCCCCGCTCGGCGCAGAGCAGCACCTCACAGGCGTGCAGGAACTCGAGGAACTTGTCCTCGTCACTCCACCACGCAGGCATCACCGGAGGATCCAGCCGGAGCCCGTCCCTGACCGACCACCGGTGGTAGGCGTCATGGCGGACCCGCCACTCGTGGGACTTGCCGGACACCGTCTCGACGTCCTCGACCAGGCGCCAGTAGGTCGTGAGGTCCAGCTGTCCCGACGCCCACAGCCCGACCCCCTCCGCCACCGGCCAGGAGGGGTGCGCCACGTCCTCGACCAAGCGTGCCCGCACCGCATCGACATCGTGCTCGGACAAGAGCTCGACGATCTCCTCGAGCACGAGCGAGCGCCGGACCCGATGACGCGTGTCGGGCTGGTGGGAGTGGTGCCCCCAGCCGGCCGCCAACCGTCGGCCCACCGATTCCAGGTCCCGTTCCGGCGGGAACGCGAGTCCCTGCGGGGGGCGCTCGGTGGTCTCGTCCCACAGTGCCAGGTCGACCTCGACAGGTTCAGCCTCGTCGGTCGGGGCGTCGACGAGGCGCACGAGCCGGGCGGCCTCGAGCGCAGCCTTCGTGCTGCCGTTCGCGATCTCCACCAGCCGCGAGGGGAGCCGGACCGGACGCGGCGGCTCCGCGGCGTACGACGACAGCATCGCCAGCAGGCGGTCGAGGCCCGGGCAGGGACGACCGGTGGCTGCGAGGCCAGCGGTCGCGAGTGCGGCGGGCCACACGAGCCGCATCGCCCCGCCGAGGAACAGCGACTCGAACAGGGCTGAGCTGCGGACCGGGCTGAGACGCCCTTCCGCGACCAGCTCGTGCGCGATGCCGACGAGGCCAGCGGTGGTGAGGTCGCTCCTGGCCAGTGCGTCCAGCACCCTCTCGGTCGCCGGCGCGTGCTCCCAGCTCTTGTCCTTGGCGCGCATGTGCTGCTTGACGATGTCGCGGATGGGGAGCTCCGATTGGACGGGCTGGTGCCCGTCGAGGGCCGGAGGCGTCAGGTCCCAGAGGCCGAGCGGGGCCGGCGCGGCCTCTACCGGGTCCGGAGTCGTCACGACGCCGAGCGCGGCACGTGCCTTGTCGTACCTCGCACGGTCAGCGACGTCCTCGTCGCCGGCTGCGAGGACGTCGATCGCCTCCAGCAGCGCCTCGGACGAGACCCGACGGCCGAGCCCCGTCGGGGAGAGGGCCGCGAGGAGCCTGCGCCGCAGCGCCTTCTCCGAGCGCGGTCCCATCACGCGCGCCAGCTCGACCACCTCGGCGTCCGAGGCCACCAGGTCGGCGGCGAGCCCGAGGACCGCCCCCGCCGCCGAGGCGTGGCAGCTCGACAGCACGCTCAGGAGGTAGTCCAGGCCTCCGGGGACCTCCTGCGGCTGGAGCTCCAGCGCGGTGAGGACCCCGACCAGCGCCTTCTGCGAGGACGGCCTCTGTCCGGCGGTGAGCTGCTCCAGCGCGACCGCCAGGGTGCGGTCCCGGTCGATGAGCCCCTTGTCCACCAATGTGGGCAGGACGGCACCGAGACCTGTCCAGCTCCCCACCTCCCCCGAGGACAGCAGGTTGTAGACGACGTCGGGGAGCAAGGGGTCGGTGAGGAGCGGCTCGAGCGTCGGTGAGCGGTCCTTCGCCCATGCCGGGGGACTGGCCTGGCTCTCCAGCTCCCTGATCCACGCCCCGTGGAAGTTGCGGCCGGTCGGCACCGGCAGGTGGTGCGCCTCCACGACCTCCCTGAGCAGCAGGGCCGCCATCCCCGCGCCACGCGCGGACGGGGACACGGCATCCGCGGCCGTGGCGAACGAGGCCGCCCACGACTCGTCGTGGTCCACGAACGCCGCGATCAGCTGGTCGCGGTCGGTCTCGTCCCACCAGACCCACCCCGCGCTCACGGCCTTCAGGGCCGCAACCGGCGCCGACAGGCGGCCGTACGTGAGCAACCGCGCGCGCTGCATGGCCCGCTCGCGAACCGGCCGGCCCGCGTCGATGCGCGCCATCTCCGCCCCGGCCGGGCCCTGGATGACATGGTCGCCGAGCTCGTCCGGATAGGGGTAGCGGTCGACGTCGTGCTTGCCGGCCACCCACGTCCGCCCGGCCTTCAGGTCCGCGCCGGTCAGGCCGTCGAGGTAGGCGCGCAGGGGCGCCAGCTCCCCAGCGATCACCAGCTCGCGCAGGCGCGCTCCGACGTCGTGCGTCTCCCCCGTCACGCCGCGCAGCCTAGGCGGGACCGACGGTCACGGCAGGCGAATCAGCCCAGCAGCTCGTCGGCCGCAGCCGGGCTCGAGTCGCGGAGGAAGGTCGAGCACCGCTCCCACTCATCGGTCTCGCCGATCGCCCGGGCGGCGAGGGCGAGGAGCGCGAGCGAGCGCAGGAAGCCACGGTTCGGCTCGTGCTCCCACGGCACCGGCCCGTTGCCCTTCCAGCCGTTGCGGCGCAGCCGGTCGAGCGAGCGGTGGTAGCCGACACGGGCGTAGGCGTAGACGGTCACGTCGTCGGCGCCCGCGTCCTGCGCCTGCTGCGCCAGGGCTGCCCAGGCGGCCGGGGAGTCCGGGCGACGGCGTACGACGGCCGCGGGGGCGTCACCCCCGGCGAGCTCGGCGTCGGCGGGGTCGGCGGGCAGGTGGGTGGGCGGGGGACCGGCCATCAGGTCGCCGCCGAAGGAACCGGAGGTCATGGGCCAACCCTAGGCGGGGGTCGGCCAGACTTGCCCCATGGGCCAGACCTTCACGACCGAGATCCAGGCGCGCTACCGCGACATCAACCTCGCTGGTCACGTGGACAACGTCGAGGCGGTCCGGGTGCTCGACGAGGCGCGCTACGAGTTCCTCCGGTTCGCCTTCCTCCCGGGCCTCCCTGCCGGTGCGACCGGGCTGCTGCACGGCACCGACCCGGGCGTGTCCGAGCTGGTCGCCTCGCAGACGATCGAGTACCACTCCGAGATGCGGTTCGTGCCCTACCAGCCGTTCCTCGCCGCGCTCTGGGTCTCGCGGATCGGCCGCTCGTCCTTCACCGTCGCCGCCGAGCTCCGGGTCGAGACGGGTGTCGGCCCGGCCGCGGTCTGGGAGTGCGTCAACGTGCTGTGGGACCACCGTGCCCAGGCCGCGTGGACGATCAGCGACGCCGTGCGCGCCGACCTCGAGCACTACCTCGGCGACCCCGTCGGCTTCCGCCGCTGACGGCGACGCGGACGTCGTACGCCGTAGGGCGTCGGGGTCGTACGACCCAGGCAATAGCGTGCGTCGAGCGTCCACGAAGGTGCCCCAGTCCGGGTCCGCGCTCTCACGCGGCGGTGTCAGCGCCGGGGCTCCACAGGCGTGCTGAAGTCCGTCGCGGGTTGGCCGCAGCGAAGGCCAGCAGGTGGGCCGCGGGCTCGCGACCGAACCTTGCCTCGGTCACCGCGTACTCCTTGCGTAGTCGTTCGCGCGCCCTCTCCCGACCCGGCTCGAAGCAGTCGGCCCACACGATGCGTGACATCCCGAAACCTTCGGAGCAGATGTCCGTACGCCGGGCCTGCTGCCGCCACACCACCGCCTCGGGAGACTCGTCCGCGACGCCACCTCGATCGACCGGCACCAGCTTGAGCCGGCCCTCGCACTCGAAGAGATGGCATCCGACCCGGATGTCGCACCAGACCACTCGACCGCCGACGATACGCACGGCGAACTGTGTCTGGACGTCGCCGATGCCCAACGACGCCACGAGCTCGCGACCGAGTGTCTCCAGCACCGACTCCGCTCCGGGGTCCGAGTCGGCGAGCGCCGCGCGCGCCCGGGCGATGTGGGGGTGGTGCCGCATCCGCTCGAGCTCTGCCTCCAGATCGGACTTGGGCACGCCGAGCCGGCGTACGGCGTCGATGGCGACCACGCCCTGGCGGTAGCCGTGCCACCGCGCGAGGTCAACGGCGGTGCGTGCGTACGAGGTGGTGAGCACGCCGTCGACGCGCTCGACGCAGAGCGGGAGCAGGTCACGATGTCGGGTGAGCCCGCTGTTGGTGCGGCTGCCGCGTGGGCCGTAGAGCGTGAGGTGGCTCGCGGGCGATCCTGCGTCCAGGGTGTCGATCGACAGGAGGCGGGCGGCGGAGTCGTGGCTCAGGATGGCCGATCGGCGCGTGGACAGCACGGCGGCCCGGTCCTTGAGCCGCCACCTCGCCCGGGAGTCGAGCGGCTCGAGCCGAGCGCGCTCGCAATAGACGCCCAGGCGAACCACGGCCCATGCCCCGTTCGGTCTGGTGAGCGCCCGGACCTCCCGTTCGGTGTAACCCGCTCGGAGCGCCTGCGCGCGGGTGAAGATCGCGTGCTGTTGGGCGGCGATGGCGTTGAGTGCGGGTCTCATGGCGGCGACCCTCGTCGGTTGCCATGTCGTACACCACCAGGCGGGGCCTGACCTGTGGATGGGCGTCTGCTCGCGCGTTCTGTGGACGGAGGGCGGCGCCGAACCGGCTCGTCCCTAGGACCGGACGCACGCCGTGGACGCGCGACGCACGCCATGGCGTGCGTCAGGCGGACGCTGGTCCGCTCGACCCCTCCCGTAGGTGGGCGGGGGCAGACGGACGTCGTACGCCGTCAGGCCCCGAGCAGCTGCCGCACCTTCGCCGGGCCGAGCGCCAGCACCAGGGTGGGCAGGCGGGGGCCGCGGTCGGCGTCGACCAGCAGGTTGTAGAGCAGCCGGAAGAAGTCCTTCTGGTCCGCCTTCACCTGGTCGGTGGGGGCGTCGTCGAGGCCGAGGCCGCGCGCGACCTTGGGCACCCCGTAGACGACCGACGTGACGGCGTCGAGGTCGCCGTCGTCGGGAAGCCGGTCGAGGAAGATCCGGAGCCACAGCTCCTCGTCCTCGCTGAGCGAGGACAGGCGCTCGGTGTCCGGCGTCTCCCGCACGGTGGTGCGCTCGTCGGCGGGCACGTGCTCGGCGGTCCACTGCATCGCCTTGGTCAGCCGGGGCTCGAGGTCGGCGACGGAGTCGTGCGGGAAGCCCGAGGACTCGATGATCCGCGAGATGAGGTCGGCCGATCCCGCTGTCACGTCGGCGACCGACGACAGCGTCCGGAACGGGACCGGCACTGCGGGGGAGGGGAGCCGACCGGTCGACGCCGTCTCGGAGGCGCGGTGCCAGGCCAGCGTCGCGACGTCGGACTTGGCCGGGTCGGCGGCCTTGCGACCGAGCGCGTCCCACTCGTCGTACAGCCGCACGACGGAGGCGCCGAAGTCGATGTCGAAGGCCTGCGTGGGAGCCCGACGGACGTAGAGCCAGCGCAGCATCGGCGCCTCGAGGATGCGGAGCGCGTCGGTGGCCGTCGGCACGCCGCCCGCCGACGACGACATCTTCTGCACGCCGGCGAAGCCGACGAACGCGTAGATGACCCGGGCCGGGGCGCGCCAGTCGAAGATCGACGACACGATCTCGGTGCCGACGGTGTAGGAGGAGCCGGGGGTCATGTGGTCGCGACCGGCGGGCTCGAAGTTGACCTTCTCGTAGGCCCACCGCATCGGCCAGTCGACCTTCCACACGAGCTTGCCGTCGTTGTCGGTGGACAGGTTGGTCGTGCCCTCGAAGCCGCAGGAGGAGCAGGTGTAGGACAGCGTCGTGGTGGCGTCGTCGTACGCCGTCGTGGTGACGGTGTCGCGACCGCACTGGCGGCAGTAGGGGCGGTAGGGGAAGCGGGCGATCGCGTCGGCGGAGGAGGTCGCGGACGGGTCCCCCTCCTCGTCGTCCTCGTTGGCGACCGAGTCCGCGAGGTCGGCGGCCTCCTGCTCGGATGCGTCCTCGGCGGGGGCGACCTTCTTCGTGCGGTGCTTGGCGAGCACCGCCTCGATCTCGTCGCGGCGGGCGACGGACTCGAGGACCTGCTCGCGGTAGGCGCCGGAGGTGTACATCTGCGTCTGGGAGATCTCCTCCATCTCGACGCCGAGCTCGCGCAGCGCGTCCTGGAGCGGCGCCTTGAAGTGCTCGGCCCAGCTGGTGTGGCACTCCCACGGGTCGGGCACGGCGGTGAGCGGGCGCCCGATGTGGTCGGCCCACTCGGCGGGTACGCCGGCCGGCACCTTGCGGAACCGGTCGAAGTCGTCCCACGAGTGGAGGTGGCGCACCGGCACGCCGCGGCGTCGCAGCTCCTCGGCCACGAAGTGCGGGGTGATGAACTCGCGCAGGTTGCCCAGGTGGATGGGGCCGCTCGGGGAGGCACCGGACGCGACCGTCACCAGGTTGCCCTCGCCCGCGTGGCGTACGGCGTCGTCCGCCGCCCGCGTCACCCAGTCGACCGGATCGCCCTGCCCCTGCCGTCCTCGCGCCATGCGGGCAAGGCTAGGGGACGCCGATTGGCGCCGGAGCCGACCCCCGTGGCGGCTCCGACGCCGTGCTCCGAGGAGCTGGCCAGCCGCACACCCCCGCGGCGACCGGCGCAGACAGTATCGACTGGCCGTTCGCTGCCACGCGGATCCTGAGTGCCGGTGGCACTAAACTGCCACCATGCCCGGCGACCCGTCCTCCGTCCTCGCGGCCCTGGGCCTCGACCGGCGGACCGAACAGCTCTACTTCCGCCTGGTCCCCGTGTCCGGTCACACCGTCACCGGGGTCGCGCAGCTGGTGCAGCAGCGGCCCGACCAGCTGATGCGCAGCCTCGCCCCGCTGGTCGAGCGCGGCCTGGTGGTGGTGTCCGACGACCGGATCGTGGTCCCGGCGCTGGCCGAGGCGGTCTCCGAGCTCGTGCTGCGCCAGGCGCGGTCGGCGGCGTCGTCGGCGGCGATGCTGGCCGAGCTGTCGACCGCGGTGCCGCACCTCGTGGCCTCGACCACGCGTCCCGACCCGCGCCATGTCGCCGAGGTCCATCCCCTCGACGGCGAGCTGAGCTCGGGCGGCAACCCGCTGGAGCTCCTGCAGCTGATGCTGCGCACCAGCCGCGGCGACATGCTGTGGCTGCGCCCCGACGCCTGGGCGATGCCGCGCGAGTCACAGGTCAGCGAGCTGCTCGCCGAGGCGATGGCGAAGGGTCGGCGCTCCCGGGCGATCTACCCCGCCCGCGCGCTGACCGAGGCACCCGAGGCGCTGCGCGTCCGCGCCGGTCTGGGGGAGCAGGTACGGATCATCTCGGAGGTGCGCACCCGGATGTTCATCTTCGGTGACACCCACGCCGTGATCCCCGAGCCCATCGGCTTCACCGACGAGCCGCGGGTGCACGTTCGCCAGCGCTCGATCGTCGCGGCCCTGACGATGTGGTTCGAGTTGCTGTGGGACCGGGCCGCACCGATGCGCGAGCTCGAGGCCGGCCGGGTGAGCCCCGACGGACGGCAGTTCCTGCTCGAGCAGCTGATGGCCGGGACGACCGACGAGGTCATCGCCCGCAACCTGGGCATCGGCCTGCGCACCGTCCGGCGCCGCATCGCGGCCCTGATGACCGAGCTCGGCGTGGACACCCGCTTTCAGGCGGGCGTCGAGGCGGTCCGGCGCGGCTGGCTCTGACCGCGGGCGGCTCGTCGGAGCAGAGCCAGGTCAGCGTGAGGTCAGCGGGAGGTCAGCGCGGCAGGATCATCGTGTACGCCGCCCGCTCGAGGCGCCAGCTCCGGCTGCGCTCGGGCCCGGAGATCTCGCCGTCGGCCGAGAGCCAGAACTCGTCGCCGCTCACCTTCACCGACGTACCGCGCAGGGTGACGACGTCGTCACGCTGGTCGTGCTCGCCCTTGCGCAACCGCATCACGTAGCCGAGCTTGGCGCTCGGCTTCACGGCGCGGCTGATCATCACGTCGAGCAGCCCGTCCTCGGTGTCGGCGTCGGGGTTGAGCTCGGTGCCGCCGCCGACGTTGCCGCCGTTGCCGATGGCCACCATCAGCACGGGCCGGTCGACGTCGTTGACGACCCGACCGTCGAGCTCGACGCGCAGGCGCCAGCTGGGCGGGTGGAAGGCGGACAGGACGGCGCCGATGGGGTAGCCGAGCTTGCCGAGGTTGGCCTTGCCGACGCCGATGGCACCCAGCCGGGTCTTCCACTTCGCGCCCTTGCGGCTGGCCTGCGCGCCGACACCGACGTGCACGTTGTTGGCCACGACGTTGCCGGTCTCGTCGACGATGAGGTCGACCTTGCGGGGCTCGCCCGCCAGCACGAGCTGGGCCGCGTCCTCGATCTCGAGCGGGATGTCGTTGCCGCGGGCGAAGTCGTTGCCGGTGCCCATCGGCAGGAGGGCGAGGGTCGTCTGGTCGAGCTCGCGGCGCTTGTGCAGCGCCGTCACGACCGCGTGCAGGCTGCCGTCGCCGCCGGCCACCACGACCGTACGACCGCCGGCGCGGTGGAGCACGCCGTCGAGCTCGCCGGGGTTGGAGGTCTTGGCGACCTCGACGGAGGCCTTCTCGCGGAGGACGACGAGGGCCTCGGCGAGCCGCTCCTCGTCGGAGGTGCCGGCGTCGGCATTGGTGATGACCAGCAGGGAGCGCACGTCCGGACCCTAGCCGACCCCTGTGCGATAGCGTGGCGTCGCAAGAGCCCCGGTGCCTTGTGCCGGGGCTTCTGCATTTTTGCTGCACCGACCGTTTTCTGCCGAATGACAGAGGGAGGGCTGAGATGCCCGCGATCGTCGTGCTCGGAGCCCAGTGGGGCGACGAGGGCAAGGGCAAGGCCACCGACCTGCTGGCCACCACGGACCCGATCGACTTCGTGGTCCGCACCAGCGGCGGCCACAACGCCGGCCACACCATCGTGATCGACGGTGAGAAGTACGCCACCCACCTGCTGCCGAGCGGCATCCTCACGCCCGGTGCCACCTCGGTGATCGCCAACGGCGTGGTGGTGTCCCCGGAGGCGCTGTTCCGCGAGCTCGACGGGCTCCTCGCCCGCGGGGTCGAGGTGGCCGACCTGAAGGTGAGCGCCAACGCCCACGTCATCGCGAGCTACCACGCCACCATCGACAAGGTCACCGAGCGCTTCCTCGGCAAGAACCAGATCGGCACCACGGGCCGCGGCATCGGCCCGGCCTACGCCGACAAGATCAACCGCGTCGGCGTCCGGATCGCCGACCTCTTCGACGAGAAGATCCTGCGGGAGAAGATCGATGCCGCGCTCGACGTGCGCAACCACCTGCTGACCAAGGTCTACAACCGGCGCGCCATCGAGGTCGACGCGGTCGTCGAGGAGCTGCTGTCCTACGCCGACCGGCTCCAGCCCATGGTGTGCGACACCTCGCTGCTCCTCAACCAGGCGCTCGACGCCGGCCAGACGGTGCTGTTCGAGGGCGCCCAGGCCACGATGCTCGACGTCGACCACGGCACGTACCCGTTCGTCACGTCCTCCAACCCGGTCGCCGGCGGCGTCTGCGTCGGCGCCGGCATCGGCCCCACCCGCATCGACCGGGTGATCGGCGTGATCAAGGCCTACACGACCCGGGTCGGCTCGGGTCCGTTCCCGACCGAGCTCTTCGACGAGGACGGGATCCAGCTCCAGACGCTCGGCGGCGAGATCGGCGTGTCCACCGGACGCACCCGCCGCTGCGGCTGGTACGACGCCGTCGTCGCGCGCTACGCGAGCCGGGTCAACGGCCTCACCGAGTTCTTCCTCACGAAGCTCGACATCCTCGGCTCCTGGGACCGGATCCCGGTCTGCGTGGCCTACGAGATCGACGGGCAGCGGGTCGAGGAGATGCCGATGACGCAGACCGAGTTCCACCACGCCACGCCGGTCTACGAGTACTTCGACGGCTGGAACAGCGACATCTCCGGCTGCCGGTCCTTCGACGAGCTCCCCAAGAACGCGCAGGTCTACGTCCAGGCGCTCGAGGAGATGTCGGGCGCGAAGATCTGGGGCGTCGGGGTCGGACCGGGTCGCGAGCAGACCGTGGTGGTGCACGGGTGAGGACCCTCGTCGTCGGGACCGGCGGCCGCGAGCACGCCCTCGCGCTCGCCCTCGCCGCCGACCCGGCGGTCACCGAGGTGCACGCCGCGCCCGGCAACCCCGGCATCGGCGAGGTCGCCACCCTGCACCCCGTCGACCCGATGGACGGCACGGCCGTCGCCGCGCTCGCCACCTCGATCGGGGCGGACCTGGTGGTCATCGGGCCCGAGGCCCCGCTCGTCGCCGGTGTCGCCGACGCCGTGCGCGCGGCCGGGGTCGCGGTGTTCGGTCCCTCCGGTGACGCTGCCCGGCTCGAGGGGTCCAAGGCCTTCTCCAAGGTGGTCATGGCCGCCGCCGGCGTGCCGACGGCCGGTTCCCACACCTGCACGACGCCCGCCGAGGTCGCCGCGGCGCTCGATGCGTTCGGGGCCCCCTACGTCGTCAAGGACGACGCGCTCGCCGCGGGCAAGGGCGTCGTCGTCACCACCGACCGCGACGAGGCGCTGGCCCACGCGGCCGGGTGCGGCCGGGTCGTGGTCGAGGAGTTCCTCGACGGACCGGAGTTCTCCCTCTTCGTCGTCTGCGACGGAACCGTCGGGCGACCGCTGCTGCCCGCGCAGGACTTCAAGCGCATCTTCGACGGCGGCCGCGGGCCCAACACGGGCGGCATGGGCTCGTACGCGCCGCTCACCTGGTTGCCCGACGGCATCGTCGACACCGTGATGGCCGAGGTCGTCGCGCCGACGCTGTCGGAGATGCAGCAGCGTGGTGCGCCGTTCGTGGGCTGCCTGTACGTCGGGCTCGCGCTGACCGCGGCCGGCCCGAAGGTCATCGAGTTCAACTGCCGCTTCGGCGATCCCGACGTGCAGCCCGTGCTCGCCCTGCTGACCTCCCCGCTCGGCACCCTGCTGCGCGCGGCCGCCGACGGCGACCTCGCGGCCGTCCCGGCGCCGACGTTCGCAGACGGCGCCTCGGTCTCGGTCGTGATGGCCAGCGCCGGCTACCCCGAGGGCTCCAGCACGGGCGACGTCATCGTCGGCACCGAGACGCTTGCCGTCGAGGACGACGTCGACGTGGTGCACGCCGGCACCGCGCGGACCGACGCCGGGCTGGTGACCGCCGGCGGCCGGGTGCTCGCCGTCCGGGCGACCGGGTCGGACGTCGCCGACGCCCGCGCCAAGGCGTACGAGGGCATCTCGAGCATCAGCTTCCCGGGCGCCCAGTGGCGCCGCGACATCGCGGCCGAGCCGCTCGGTGTGGTCGAGGGCGCCGCGTCCCGTGGCTGAGCCCTTCGCGGGCGGGTCCGACGTGCGCGTCCGCGAGGTGCTGCACGGCGCCGAGTGGGCGTCGTGGGACGAGCGCGTCGTCGGCGACGACGGGACGGTGCTCGCCACGGTCCAGGTCGACGGCACCCCGATGGTCTTCCCGCCGCACCCGGTGCCGCACCCGTGGGGGCACCTCGAGGCCTGGACCGGCACGACCGTGCTCAAGCTGCGCCGGAGCGGTGACTGGTACTCGGTGTGGAAGTTCTTCGACGCCTCCGGCCTGCTCTCCTGGTACGTCAACTTCGAGACGCCCGTCGTGCGCACCGCCGACGGGGTCGAGGTCAACGACCTCCAGCTCGACATCGTGATCGCGCCCGACGGCGCGTGGCGGTGGAAGGACGTGCAGGACCTCGCCCCGAGCCTGGCGTCCGGGCGCATCACCCACGACGAGCTGCTGGCGACGCTCGCCGCCGCCGCCGAGGTCGCGGACCTGCTCGATCGCGGCGACCGCTGGTGGGCACCGTGGGACGGCTGGGCGCCCGCTGATGGGATGATCTGAGCCGTGAGCGTCCCCAACGTCCTGGCCACCCGTTACGCCGGTGCCGATCTCGCCGAGATCTGGTCGCCCGAGCACAAGATCGTCCTCGAGCGGCAGCTCTGGATCGCTGTGCTCAGGGCCCAGCGCGACCTCGGCATCGCGGTTCCCGACGGCGTCGTCGAGGCCTACGAGGCGGTCGCCGCGAAGGGTGAGCAGGGCGTCGACCTCGACTCGATCGCCGCACGCGAGCGCGTCACCCGCCACGACGTGAAGGCGCGCATCGAGGAGTTCTCGGCCCTTGCCGGGCACGAGCACATCCACAAGGGGATGACCTCGCGCGACCTCACCGAGAACGTCGAGCAGCTGCAGCTGCGCCGCTCGCTCGAGGTGGTGCGCGACCGCGCCGTCGCCACCCTGGTCCGCCTGGGCCGGCTCGCCGCCGAGCACGAGGCCACCGTGATGGCCGGTCGCTCGCACAACGTCGCCGCGCAGGCCACCACGCTCGGCAAGCGCTTCGCGACCGTCGCCGACGAGATGCTGATCGCCGTCCAGCGGATCGAGGAGCTCCTCGCCCGCTACCCGCTGCGCGGCATCAAGGGGCCGATGGGCACTGCCCAGGACATGCTCGACCTGCTCGACGGCGACGCCGGCCGGCTCGAGCAGCTCGAGCAGCGCGTGGCCCACCACCTGGGCTTCGAGCAGGTGCTGACGAGCGTCGGCCAGGTCTACCCCCGCTCGCTCGACTTCGAGGTCGTCTCCGCGCTGGTGCAGCTCGTGAGCGGCCCCTCCAATCTCGCCACCACCGTGCGGCTGATGGCCGGCCACGAGCTGGTGACGGAGGGGTTCAAGGAGGGGCAGGTCGGCTCGTCCGCGATGCCCCACAAGATGAACACCCGCTCGTGCGAGCGGGTCAACGGCCTCGCCGTGATCGTCCGTGGCCACCTCTCGATGGTCAGCGAGCTCGCCGGCGACCAGTGGAACGAGGGCGACGTCTCCTGCTCCGTCGTACGCCGCGTCGCGCTGCCCGACGCGTTCTTCGCCACCGACGGGCTCTTCCAGACCTTCCTCACCGTGCTCGACGAGTTCGGCGCGTTCCCGGCGGTCATCCAGCGCGAGCTCGACCGCTACCTGCCGTTCCTCACGACGACGAAGGTGCTGATGGCGGCGGTCCGCAACGGCGTCGGCCGCGAGGCCGCGCACGAGGCGATCAAGGAGGCCGCCGTCGGCACCGCGCTCGCGATGCGCGCCGGCCAGGCCGACAACGACGTCTTCGCCAAGCTCGCCGCCGACGAGCGGCTGGGCCTGACCCGCGAGCAGATCGACGCGCTCGTCGCCGACCCGATCGAGTTCACCGGCGCTGCCGTGGCCCAGACCCGCGCGGTGGTCGCCCGGATCGAGACCCTCGCGGCCGCCCACCCCGACGCAGCGGCGTACTCGCCGGGCGGGATCCTCTGACACCGGCTGCGGCGTGCGTCGAGCGGACACAGGTGCGCTTGAGTCGCCCCGTGCCGCGTCATAGGGGTACCTGAGCGGACAACGGTCCGCTCGAGTCGGCCCGTGGCCCCCGCGCGCAGACGACCCTCAGTCGCCGAGCCGCCAGGAGCGTACGGCGGCGGCGAAGGCGAGCGTCAGGACCGCGAGCGCCGCGAGCAGGGCCGCCCGTGCGGCCATCGGCGCTGAGGTCACCGTGCCGACGGCCTGGTAGACGGTCATCAGCAGCGCGGCGCCGAGGGCGGATCCGATCCGCTGCCCGGTCTGGAGGGCGCCGCCCGCCGCGCCGCCCATGTCGGGCGGCACCTCGGCGAGGGTGAGCGTGAAGTTGGGGGAGATGACCCCGCCGCCGCCGACGCCGGCGAGGAACATCGCGGGCGCGAGCGTCCACCACAGGGTGTCGGTGGGTGCGGTCACCAGCCACGCGGCGAGCGCGGTGCCGGTCATCATCACGCCGAGCGCGACCAGGGTGACCCGCCGGCCGAGGCTTCCGACGAGCCGCCCGGCGAGCGGCGAGGTGGTGGCGGCGCCGACGGCGAACGGCGTCATGAGCAGGGCGGCCCGCAGCGGCGAGAACCCCTCGCCCTCCTGCAGGTGCACCGACAGCACCAGGAAGATCCCGGTGAAGCCGGTGAAGTAGAGGGTGCCGACGAGCAGGCCGTTGGCGTAGCCGGGCAGGCCCCGCAGCAGCGACACGTCGAGCAGAGGCGGGTGGCCCCGCTCGACGGTCCGCGCCTCCCACCGCACGAACGCCCACGCCAGCAGCGGGAAGGCGACCAGCACCACCAGCGGCAGGCCCGCGCCGCCCTCGAGACTGATCAGCGGGAACAGCACCGCCAGCACGGTGAGACCCAGCAGCACCGCGCCGACGAGGTCGATGCGGGGGTCCTTCGGCGCGCCCTCGGGCCCGGCGCCGACGTGGTTGTCGGGCACCAGCCGGCGGATCAGCACCAGGGCCACGAGGCCGATGGGCACGTTGATGAGGAAGAGCGAGCGCCAGCCGTTCTCCTCGCCGAGCAGGCCGATCAGCAGGCCGCCGATGAGCGGCCCGGTGGCCGACGCGACGGCCACGGTGAAGCCGAACATCCCGAAGGCGCGGCCGCGCTCGGCGCCGCGGAAGAGCTGCTGGATGAGGCCGGAGTTCTGCGGGGTGAGCAGGCCCGCGCTGGCGCCCTGGACGAGGCGGGCGAGCACGATGGCGGCCGCGTTGGGGGCCAGCCCCACGGCGGCGCTGGAGACGATGAAGCCGATGAGACCGATCGTCATCATCCGGCGCCGGCCGTGCGCGTCGCCGAGGCGACCGCCGGCGACGAGGGTCATGCCGAAGGCGAGCGCGTAGCCCGACACCACCCACTGGATGGTCGCGGCCGAGGTGTCGAGCCCGGCCCGGATCGACGGCACGGCGACGTTGACGATCGTGACGTCGAGCAACGACATGAAGCCGACGACGAGCGACACCGCGAGCACCCGCCAGCGACGGGGGTCGGGCTCGTACGCCGTCTCGTCGCCGGTCGTGCGCTCGGCCTGCTCGTCCTGGGTCATCCGCGCCAGCCTCTCACCCGGCGCCAGCACCGAGCACCGCCCGACGGGAGGGGCAGGATGGGCCCATGAAGGCGATCCAGGCGCGGGTGACCGGACAGGTACAGGGCGTGGCGTTCCGGTGGCACACCCAGGAGCAGGCCCAGCGGCTCGGCGTCGTCGGGTGGGTGCGCAACGAGGTCGACGGCAGCGTGCTGGTGCACGCCGAGGGCGACGACGAGGCCGTCGACGCACTCGTGGAGTGGTGCCGCCACGGGCCGCCGTCGGCGCGGGTGCGCGACCTCGCCGCCCGCGCCGCGGCACCGAGCGGGGCCTCCTCCTTCGAGGTCACCGGCTGACCGCGCCGGCCGCGTGCACGAACTGTAGTGATCTTGTCGACTATCGTGGGGGCATGACGACCGTGACATCAGCACCGCCGACCTACGACGACGTCCAGGTCGTGGTGCCGGCCCCGGGTCCCGGCGCCGGCAACTGGGCCGGGGCCGCGAGCGCCGTCCTCGTCGACGGCGTGTTCTGGCTGACCTGGCGGGTCCGCCGGCCGCTGACCGACGGGCGGGGCGTGTCGGTGGTCGTCGCCCGCTCCGAGGACGGCGTCACCTTCGAGCCGGTCGCCGAGGTGGCGCGCGAGGCGTTCGGCGCCGAGTCCTTCGAGCGGCCCGTGCTCGTGCCGCTCCGCGAGGGCGGGTGGCGGCTCTACCTGTCCTGCGCCACCCCCGGCTCCAAGCACTGGTGGGTGGACAGCCTGACCGCCGACACGGTCGAGGGGCTGCCCGACGGCGTACGACGCCGGGTGCACGAAGGTGACCGCGACACCGGCGTCAAGGACCCGGTGATCACGGTGGGTGAGGACGGCTACGAGATGTGGCTGTGCTGCCACCCCCTCGACGAGCCCGGTCACGAGGACCGGATGACCACGCGGCGGCTCACCAGCGCCGACGGCTTGGAGTGGGAGGACCACGGCGAGGTGCTCGCCGGCCGCGAGGGCCAGTGGGACGCCCGCGGCGCGCGGGTCAGCGCGGTGCTGCCCGACGGCACGGTGCTGTACGACGGCCGGCCGGACGCCGAGTCCAACTGGTTCGAGACCACCGGGGTGGCGACGTGGGACGGCACCGCCCTGACCCGCGCCGCGCAGCCGCCGATCGCCTCCCCGCACGCCGACGGCGCCTTCCGCTACGCCACCGCCGTGCCGCTGCCGGACGGTCGGGTGCGCTACTACGTCGAGGCCGCGCGTCCCGACGGCGCGCACGACCTCGTCACCTGCGTGCGCTGACCTCGCGGTCCGCTCGGTCCACCTTCGCCACCTGGTCCGCCCCCCGGTCGGCGAGGCGGGTCACCGTCGCGGAGCGCTGGGCGAACGAGCCGCGGCTCTCCGGGTTGAGCCAGTCACTGAAGTCCTGCCCGGTGAGCTCGCCGAGCAGCCCGACGTCGTCGGCGTAGCTCTCGATCAGCTGCTGCCGGCTGATCGCGTCGAGGCGGGGACGGTGCGCGTCCCGGTGATCGCCCAGCAGGCCGAGCGTCAGCGGGTGGACCGCCCGCCACACCTGCGGCGGCGCGAACTGCCCCAGCCGCGCGCCACTGCGCACGACCGGTCCGAACAACCGCGGCCGCCAGCCCGGTGGGACGAAGCTGCGCGAGTTGTCGCGCGGGATCGAGTCGACCTGGCCCTCGCGGATCCCGAGGAACCGGCTCACCCGGTCGACCGTCGCGCCGGGCGCGTCGACGAGGTCGCGGTAGCGGATGACGAGGATGCGCTCCGGGTCGACGTGGCGGTGCAGGTGCGCCAGCTGCTCGCCGTACCTCCCGAGCTCGCGGTAGCGCCAGAAGGGGGCCCAGCCGGCCCGGACCCGCTCGTCCTCGCGACCGAACGCCGACACGAAATCCGCCTCCGGCTCGAGGCCGTCGGACCACAGGTGCATCCAGTTGCTGTAGGCGCGGTCCACCGGGTCGCGGACCACGGCGACGAGACGCACGTCGGGAAGGTCCTCGGCGATGCGGCGGTGGGCGCCGCGGCTCCACAGGTAGAACGGCGTGCTCTCGCCGCGCACCTGGTGCGGCGCCGCCGGGGCGAAGAGCGGGAAGTAGCGGTCGGCGCGCCAGATCCACTCCTGCTGCGAGTGCTTGTCGCCCGGCCCCCGCCAGGCCGGCGGCGGCGCGCCGTCGCACAGCCAGTACTTCGGTTCCTTCGGGTCCGACACGAAGACGTCCGGGTGCTGCGCGAGCGCGGCGTGGAGCGCCGTGGTGCCGGCCTTGGGGGCGCCGATCACGAGGAAGTCGGGGCGTGGTGCTCGGGGCACGGTCCCTCCCGGGGATGAGGTGGTGTCATTAGTAGACTAAGTCACTAGACAATGCTTCGCCAGACCTCTCCCGGAGTGTCTGGTCGACCAGGCCGTCCCGCACCCGACCGGCAGGCCAGCTGTCAGCCGAGCAGCCCCTGCCGACGCGCCGCCGCCGCGGCCTCGGTGCGGTTGGCCGCCCCGAGCTTGGCGAGGATGTGCGAGACGTGGACGCTCGCCGTCTTGGGAGACATGAAGAGCTGCACGCCGATCTGCCCGTTGGTCATCCCCTCGGCCACCAGCCGCAGCACCTCGACCTCGCGCTCGGTCAGCACGCCGTCCGTACGCCGCTCGCGCGGGCCGATCGCCCACCTCTCCGCCAGCGCGTCGGCGCGCGCCAGCAGCGGCTGCGCCTCGAGGCGCTCGGCGATCTCGCGACCCGCCGTCAGGTGGCGCCTGGCGGCCTCCCGGTCGCCCCGCCCCGCCTCCTGCTCCGCCAGCGACAGGTGGGTGACAGCCGCGTCCGGGACGTGGCCGATCCGTTCCCAGCCCTCGAGGGCGGCCCGCAGCGCCGGGCGGGCGTCGCGGCCGTGGAACCGGTCGAGCTGGGCGGCGAGGTCGAGGGGCCAGGCCTGGCCGAGGGAGCCGTAGCGGCGGAAGCGCCCGGCCAGGTCCTCGATCATGGTCAGGTGGGCCAGCGCGTGGCCCCGGTCCTCGTCGTCCTGGGCGGCCGTGGCGTCCGCCTCGGCGCGCGCCGCGACCAGCACCGTCAGCCAGGCCTGGTCGTCGTCCAGCGTCACCCGGTCGGACTCCCACAGGGGTCGGAGCTCCTCGCGCATGCCGGCCAGGTCGCCGGACAACGCCGCGCTGAGCGCCAGCACCTGGCGGACCGTGCAGACCGGAGCGCCGCTCCGCGCGAGCGAGCGGAGGTAGGGATGCCACCGGCGGATGTCGGCCACCCCGTGCTGGGCGAGGTCGAGGAGGGCCAGGTGGGCGTTGCTGGAGCGCACGTCGTCCTCCCACCAGGGCGCGGAGTCCTCGAGCAGCGTCCTGGCGCGGTGCCACTGACCGGTGAGCAGCCACGTGAACGTCGCGTTCTCGACCAGGTGCTCCCACACGCGAACGACCAGTGAGGGACGAGAGAGCTGCGCGAGTGCATGGGTGGCCGCCTCGTCGGCCTCCCGGTGCCGACCGAGGATCGTCTCGCACCACACGAGGTTGCCCCACAGGAAGAACACGCCCTCGAACCGCGCGTCACCGAGCCGGTCGAGCGCTGCACGTGTGGTGCGGACCGCGTGCTCGACGTCGCCGGTGATCTGCGCGCGGTAGGAGTCGGTGTTCTCCACGAGGATCATGGCGCGGACGTCTCCGAGGGTGGCGGCACCACGGCGTGCCTTGTCGCACAGAGCGGCGCCCCGCGCGATGTCCTGCTTCAGGCTGGCGCCGAGGCTGGCCCACATGGCGACCGACAGCGGGTCGACGGGATCGTCCTCGACGAGGTCGGCGACGGCGGCCACCACGTCGTCGGGGCTGTCGTTGCCCTCCCCCTTGGGGTGGACCTCGTCCTCGAGGGCGAAGTAGCGCTGCTCGGCAGGGGCGAGCAGGTGCACGGGCATTGCTGCGAACCACTCGCCCAACAGCGTGGACGTGTGCGCCACGATCATGCTGCGGCCGTAGACCTCCCGCAGTGACATGCCGGCGACCTCGGGCGCGTCGGCCAGCTCTGCGAACGACCGCAGGACGCGGATCCACAGCGCGACCTCCTCGTCGGGACGACACACTCGCTCCGCCGCTGGAAGCGCGGCGACCGTCGCCGCCAGCGCGCGCCGTACGTCGCGCGCCTGGTGCCAGTGCTCGGCGATCGCGAGGAGCGCCGGGTCGGCGGCCAGGACGCCGGGGTTGTCCTCGAGCACCTCGGCCCACCTGCGGTGCCACGCGCGCCGGGCACCCGGTCCGGTCTCCCGGCCGGTCGCCTCGCGCAGGAGCGCGTGCCGGAAGCCCACCGCATCCCGTTCGTGGTCGGTCGTGAGGATCCCGGCGCGCAGCGCTTCGACCAGCGCAGCGTCGAGCTCCTCGGGAGTGACGTCGAGGACCTGCTCGAGCAGGCTGATCCGCAGGTGGCCGTCGCCGACCGCCGCGGCCTCCACCAGCCGCCGCGTCTCGGGAGAGAGGCTGCCCAGCCGTCCGGCCGCGACCGCCGCAGCCGTGGTGAGCTCCGGTCGCCCGGCGGCGGCCACCAGCTCCTCCACCACGAAGGGGATGCCGTCGCTGAGCCGCTCGACGCGGCTGGCGACCTCGGCCGACGGGTGCGATCCCAGCAGCTCCCGGAGCTGGCGCAGGACCGCGTCCGTGCCCAGGCGCGACAGCGGCAGCACCTCGCACCCGGGAGTGCGCGCCAGCCCGGCGACGTACGACGTCAGCGCGGCGTCGGCCGCCGGCGTGCGCTCGGGGTCGTCGGTGCGCACCGTGGCCACGATCAGCAGGCCCGCGGGCAGGGTCCGCGCCGCGAGCCCGACCAGGTCCCGCGTCGCCGAGTCGGCCCAGTGCAGGTCCTCGACGACCCACACGACCAGCCGCTCGCGGGCCAGCCGCTCGAGCAGGTCGAGGAAGGTCGAGAGCAGCTGCACCCGCTCGACCTGCCGGCGCGGCGCGGAGCCGGGGAGCAGTGGTGCGAGCGCATCCCGCTCGGCTGGCAGCAGCACGTCGACGCCGGCGACCCGCACCAGGTCGCGGAGCGTGTCGGCGACGACGCCGAACGGGATCTCGCCCGTCGTCATGTCGGCGGCGTGCCCGGTGAGGACCAGTGCGTCGCCGAGGCTCCCCACGGCCTCGGCGACGAGCCGGCTCTTGCCGATGCCGGCCTCGCCGGTGACGAGGAGGCATCGGCTGGTGCCCCCGCGGGCGCTCACGACGGCCCCGGCGATCCGGTCCAGCTCGGCCTCGCGACCGACGAGGCTCCCGCCCATGAAGCGATGGTCGCAGGCGAGTAGCCCGATGGCCACGACGACTTCGTCGGCACGCGCGGCCGACATCAGACCGCGGGACGCGGTGCGGGGAGCCAGCGGCTCCATCCCTTGCGGCGCGGCGACGGGACCTCGGTGACGACCGGCTCGACCGGCTGACGGGTACGACGGGCGGCTCGGGCCGCGGCGACCTCGCGGGCGATGTCGGCGCGGTGGAAGGTGGCGATGCGGGCGGTGGTGTCGATGGCTGCGTTGTTCATGGCTGGCTCCTGGCCGGGTGCTGGTGGATGCCTCCACGCTCCGGCTAAGGCCCCCTGCTCCACATCGGGCAGACGCCTTATCTGCGCCCGCAGGTGCCTCATGCCGGACCGGCGTGGCCGGGATCTCGTCGCTGCCGGCTTCGTCCCGAGGACGTACGCGCCCGACACTTGAGTCCATGAGCGCCCCCGTGACCGTGTCCGTCACCCGTCACGTCGACCCCTCCCGCACGACGGAGATGCTGGCGTGGGTGCAGGCGGGCACGTCGCTGGCGGAGAAGTTCGACGGCTTCCTCGGCTCCGGGTGGGTGCGGCCGAGCGAGGACTCCACCGAGTGGCACATGCTCTACCGCTTCTCCGACACCGACTCCCTCGCCTCGTGGGAGGCCTCCCCGCAGCGCGAGTGGTGGCTCGAGGCGGCGCACGGCAGCGTCGAGGAGCGGCGCCGCGAGCGGCGTACGGGCATCGAGGGATGGTTCGACGAGCCGGCCTCGGTCGAGTCGCTCAGCGCTGCCCCGGTCGCGCCGCCGCGGTGGAAGCAGATGGTCGTCATCTTCATGGTGTTCCTGCCGCTCAGCCTGCTCGCCAACTTCATCGCCTCGCGCACCATCTCGGCCTGGCCGCTGGTGCCGCGCGTGGTGCTGGTGACGTCGGTGATGACCCCGCTCATGACGTACGTCTTCCTGCCGTGGATGACGCGCCGGATGAGCTGGTGGCTGCACCGCTAGGGTCCGCCCATGGGGGACGTGCCTGCTGAGCGTCGCGATCCGGGCTGGCTCGGTCTCGGCTGGGTCGGGTCCGGGCGCCCCGCCGGGCCTGCCCCCGCTGCCCGTCGTGGTCGTCCCTGCCGTCGTCGCTGGCGTCGCGGGTGCCGGACTCGCACTGCTCATGCAGCGCTCGGCCACTAGGCTCGACACGTGGCCGAGCTGAACATCCCCGCAGCCCCTCCGATCGAGGGCACCACGCACCTCCACTCCGGCAAGGTCCGCGACCTCTACCGGATCGACGCGGGGGAGCACGAGGGCCGGCTGCTGATGGTCGCCAGCGACCGCATCTCCGCCTACGACTTCGTCCTCGACACCACCATCCCCGACAAGGGCGAGATCCTCACCCGGATGTCGCTGTGGTGGTTCGACCAGCTCGCCGGGCTGGTCGGCAACCACGTCGTGTCCACCGAGGTGCCCGCACCCGTCGCCGGGCGCGCGGTCGTGTGCGAGCGGCTCGAGATGTTCCCCGTCGAGTGCGTGGCGCGCGGCTACCTCACCGGCTCCGGCCTCCTCGACTACGCCCGCACCGGCGAGGTCTGCGGCATCCCGCTCCCCGCCGGCCTGCAGGACGGCAGCCGGTTGCCCGAGCCGATCTTCACGCCCGCCACCAAGGCCGACCTCGGCGACCACGACGAGAACGTCGACTACGAGGCCGTCGTCGAGGCGATCGGCGACGACTCGGCCGCCGAGCTGCGGATGCTCACCATGGAGGTCTACGACAAGGCCCACGCGATCGCCCGCGAGCGCGGCATCATCCTGGCCGACACCAAGCTCGAGTTCGGCCGGCGACCGGACGGCACCACGATCCTCGCCGACGAGGTCCTCACCCCCGACAGCTCCCGCTTCTGGCCCGCCGACGAGTGGCAGCCCGGCCGCGCCCAGTCGTCGTACGACAAGCAGATCGTGCGGGACTGGCTCACCGGCGAGTCCGGCTGGGACCGCACGTCCGGTGAGGCGCCGCCGCCGCTGCCCGCGGCCGTCGTCGACCGCACCCGCGCGCGCTACCTCGAGGCCTACGAGCTGCTGACCGGGGAGACGTTCTGACGACGAGACGCTTCACCGCGACCATCGAGCTGCCGCACTCGGCGGAGCAGGCCTTCGCCTACCTCGTCGACCCGCGTCGCCGTCCCGAGTGGCAGTCGAGCCTGCTGTCGGTCGACGTGCCCGAGGACGAGGAGCCCCACCTCGGGCAGACCTGGACCGAGCTGACCGTGGTCGGCGTACGACCGAGCCTGGAGGTCGTCGAGTTCGAGCCGTTCCGGTCGTGGGCCGAGCGTGGCGCGTGGCGCGGGGTCGAGGCGACGTTGCGGCTGCGCTTCATCGGCACCCGAGACGGCTGCCGCGTGGTCGCTGACGGCGAGGTGTCCGGCTCGGGGTTGTACGCCGTCGCGGCGGGCAGCTCCGGGCTGCTGGCCAGGCGGGCGATCGCCGCCGACCTCCGCACCGCCGGCCACCGGATCGCGCAGCGCGCCGACTGAGGTCCCTCAGCCCGCACGCGCCTTGTTGCGCACGTTGATGAGCGTGACCAGCAGCCACGCGATGACCACCCCGGTCCCCGCGTAGAAGAGCAGCGAGCGCAACCAGAGGCCACCGAGGGATCCGTCGGTGTCGGCGAGCTCGTCGCTGCCGCCCGTGCGTCCGCCGAACACCACCGCCGGCTGGGCGTCGCCACGCCCCGATGCGAGGAACCACACCAGCACCAGCAGGACGACGCCGAAGGCCATCACGCCGAAGCGCCAGCCCGGCGACGTCGCCAGCGCGCCGAAGAAGCCCACCGCGACGAACGGCACGAACACGACGGCGCCGACGATGACGATGGCCGTGCTGGCGAGGAAGTCCATGGCGGACGGTAAGTCCCGCGGCGCGATCCCGTCGACCGGTCCACCACCCCTGAGTAGGTTGGCGCCATGCCGAACCTCTCCTCGCTCCTCGAAGGCTCCGCCGAGGCCCACCCGGACCGTACGGCCGTCGTGCTGGGCGGCACCCGCCTGACGTACGCCCAGGTCGACGCCGCCGCCAACCAGGTCGCCAACCTGCTGGTCTCGCGCGGCATCGAGCCGGGCGACAAGGTCGCGCTGAGCTGTCCGAACCTGCCGTACTTCCCGATCGTCTACTACGGCATCCTCAAGGCCGGGGCGACCGTCGTGCCGCTCAACGTGCTGCTCAAGGGACGTGAGGTCGCCTACCACCTCGACGACTCGGACGCGAAGGCGTACTTCTGCTTCGAGGGCACCCCGGAGCTGCCGATCGGTGCCGAGGGCCATGCCGGCTTCGAGCAGACCGACTCGTGCGAGCACTTCTTCGTCATCACGGCCGACCCGGCCGCGGACTCGCCCATCGAGGGCACCGAGACGCTCGGCCAGGCGCTCAAGGGGCAGGCCCCGGTCTTCGAGTCCCGCGAGGTCGGCGCCGACGACACCGCCGTCATCCTCTACACCTCCGGCACCACCGGCCAGCCCAAGGGCGCCGAGCTGATGCACCGCAACATGATCAGCAATGCGCTCGCCAGCGACGCGCTCTTCGGGGCCGACTCCGACAACCCCGACACGCTGCTGTGCGTGCTGCCGCTGTTCCACTCCTTCGGCCAGACCGTGATCATGAACGCCGGCTTCGCCTTCGGCGGCACGGTGGTGCTGCTGCCGCGCTTCGAGGCCGGCCCGGCGCTGACCCTGATGGAGCAGGAGGGCGTGACCTTCTTCGCCGGCGTCCCGACGATGTACTGGGGCCTGCTCGGCGCGCTCGACGACTCCGGTGTCGACGTGAAGCGGGTCGCCGACCAGGTGCGGGTCGCGGTCGCGGGCGGGTCCGCGCTGCCGGTCGAGGTGCACCACGAGTTCGAGCGCCGCTTCGGCGTCACGATCCTCGAGGGCTACGGGCTCTCGGAGACCTCACCGGTCGCGAGCTTCTCCGTCTACGGCGAGCCGGTGCGCGTCGGCTCGATCGGCAAGCCGATCCCCGGCGTCGAGATGAAGCTGATCAGCCCCGAGCCCGGGATACGCGAGGACGTCGAGGACGCCGAGGACGTGATCGGCGAGATCGCGATCAAGGGCCCCAACATCATGAAGGGTTATTACGGCCGCCCCGACGCGACCGCCGAGGCGATCGTCGACGGCTGGTTCCGCTCCGGCGACCTCGGTCGCAAGGACGCCGACGGCTGGTACTACATCGTCGACCGGTCCAAGGACATGATCATCCGCGGCGGCTACAACGTGTACCCGCGCGAGATCGAGGAGGTCCTCCTCACCCACCCCGACGTCTCGCTCGCCGCCGTCATCGGCGTACCCCACGAGAGCCACGGCGAGGAGATCAAGGCCGTCGTCATCCGCAAGGACGGCGCCACGGTGACCGAGGACGAGCTCGTCGCGTGGGGCAAGGAGCAGATGGCGGCCTACAAGTACCCCCGCGTCGTCGAGTTCGTCGACGCGCTCCCGATGACCGCGACCGGCAAGATCCTCAAGCGCGAGCTCGGCTGATGCGCGCCCTCGGGATCGCGCTCGGTGCGGTGCTGGTGATCACCGGCGCCGTCTGGACCTTCCAGGGCCTCGGCTACCTCGAGGGCAGCCCGATGACCGACCAGAGCATCTGGGCGATCCTCGGGCCTCTCGTCGCCGGCCTCGGGGTTGCCCTGGTCATCGTCGCCGCCCGCCGGCGGGAGTGAGGGACGCCGTCCGGCGCTGGGGTCTCGTTGGGGGTGGCGGCACATCGCGGCTTGGCGGCCCTCGGAGGTGCGATCTGCCGCCACCCTGCTCGGTGGCTGGCCGGGGGTGGCGGCGCATCGCAGCTGAGGTGCCTCCGATCGTGCGATCTGCCGCCACTCCGCGAGGCGGGGTCGGCTCACGGGGACGCCGGGCTGATCCCCAGCCGCTCCTGGAGCGCGATCGCGTCGAAGGGGGCGTGCACCTTGGCGTCGTTGTCGAAGTAGACGAAGACGTCGAGGCCGTCGGCCTCCCAGGCACGCACCTTGTCGGCCCAGTGGTCGAGGGCCGCGTCGGAGTAGCCGCTGGCGTAGAGCTCGGTGTCGCCGTGCAGCCGGACGTAGGCGACACCGGACGTCACCTCGTCGAACATCGGCCACGTGCCGGCGGAGTCGGCCACCACCATCCCGATGTCGTGGGCCCGCAGCAGCTCGCAGAACTCGGCCGTGCGGAACGAGGAGTGCCGCACCTCGAGCACGTGGTGCAGCGGGCGGTCGACAGGGGTCGCGGTGTCGGCGGGCTCCTTGAGCTTGTCCGCGTCGTGGTGGACAGCGGCGTACGCCGACGCAGCGGCGGTCGTGCGCGGCAGCAGGTCGAAGAACGCCGCCAGGCGGTCGGGGTGGAAGCCCAGGTTGGGCGGCAGCTGCCACAGGACCGGGCCCAGCCGGTCGCCCAGCGACAGCACGCCCGAGGCGAGGAAGGTGGCGAGGGGTGTCTCGACGTCGTTGAGCTTCTTCATGTGCGTGACGAAGCGGGGTCCCTTCACGGCGATGACGAAGTCGTCGGGGACCTGCTCGGCCCATGACCGCCAGCTCGAGGGCCGCTGCAGGGAGTAGAACGAGCCGTTGACCTCGACGCTGGTGAGCTGCTCGCCGACGTAGGCCAGCTCGAGGCGCTGCGGCAGCCCGGGCGGGTAGAAGTGGCCGCGCCAGCCGGCGTACCGCCACCCGGAGATGCCGATCCGTGCCATGTCGAGCTCCTGTCACGCGCCGTGCCGCCACCCCTCGCGTACCCGCCGCGTCCACCGTCATGCCCGCCGGGCGCGTTCGCGCGGCGGCTCCGTAGAATCGGCACCGCCCGTCCCACCCTGTCACCCAGGAGCATCCCCGTGGCCCGAGTCGTCGTCGACGTCATGCCCAAGCCCGAGATCCTCGACCCCCAGGGCAAGGCGGTGCTCGGTGCGCTGCCCCGGCTCGGGTTCGACCTCGTGACCGACGTCCGGCAGGGCAAGCGGTTCGAGCTCCAGGTCGACGGCGAGATCACCCCCGAGGTGCTCGCCCAGATCGAGGACGTCGCCGGGACGCTGCTGTCCAACCCGGTGATCGAGGACTTCGAGGTGCACGTCGAGGAGCACTCGGTGGCCGAGGTCGCGCACGAGGCCGGCCGCGCATGAAGGTCGGTGTCGTCACCTTCCCCGGCTCGCTCGACGACGTCGACGCCCGTCGCGCCGTCACGATCGGCGGCAACGAGGCGGTCGCGCTCTGGCACGGCGACGACGACCTCAAGGGCGTCGACGCGGTCGTGCTGCCCGGCGGCTTCTCCTACGGCGACTACCTCCGCTGTGGCGCGATCTCCCGCTTCGCCCCGGTGATGACGTCGGTGATCGAGGCGGCGGGCAAGGGCCTGCCCGTGCTCGGCATCTGCAACGGCTTCCAGATCCTCTGCGAGTCGCACCTGCTGCCGGGCGCGCTGATCCGCAACGACCACCGCAAGTTCGTCTGCCGCGACCAGCGGCTGCGCATCGAGCGCGTCGACACCCCGTGGACGTCGGCCTACGCCGAGGGCGCGGAGGTCACGATCGTGCTGAAGAACGGCGAGGGCGGCTTCGTCGCCGACCAGCCGACTCTCGACCTGCTCGAGGGCGAGGGCCGCGTGGTCGCGCGCTACCTCGACGACAACCCCAACGGCTCGCTCCGTGACATCGCCGGGATCTCCAACGAGCGCGGCAACGTCGTCGGCCTGATGCCCCACCCCGAGCACGCGGTCGAGGACCTCACCGGTCCCGGCACCGACGGGCTCGGCTTCTTCACCTCCCTCGCCGAGAAGGCCTTCGCATGAATCCCCGCACGCTCTACCGCACCGTCGCCGTCGCCGAGGCGGTCACCTGGGCGCTGCTGCTGACGGGCATGTTCCTCAAGTACGTCACCGAGACCACCGAGCTCGGCGTCCAGGTCTTCGGCATGGTCCACGGCGTCGTGTTCATCGCCTACTGCCTGGTGACCGCGCTCCTGTTCGTGGACCAGAAGTGGCCCGTCAGCCGGCTGGCGCTGGGCCTCGGTGCTGCGGTGCCGCCGTTCGCGACGGTGCCCTTCGAGCGGTACGCCGAGCGCGCCGGGCTGCTGGGTGACTCCTGGCGCCTGCGCTCCGAGGCTCCGCACGGCCTCCTCGAGCGGCTCACCGGCTGGCTGGTCCGCCGCCCGGCCCAGGGTGCGCTCGTCGGCCTGGTCGCCGTGGCCGGCCTGACGGGCGTGGCGCTCGTCGTCGGCCCGCCCGCCTGAGTTCGGCGATCCCCGGTCAGCCGGGGATCACGAAACCCGCCTGCCCCGAGGGGTCAGCGACCCTGCTGCAGCTTGTTCCAGGTCTGGCGGGTGGCGACGCCCGAGACGCCGAGCTTCAGGCGTGACTGGTAGGTCCGCACGGCCGCCTCGGTCTTCGCGTCGAACACACCGGTCGCCCGGAACCGCCCGGCACCGGCCGCGTTGAGCGCCCGCTGGAGCCGGTGCACCGACTCGTCGGCCGAGCCGCGCTTGACCGTCGTACGCGCACCGGCGGCGAGCAGCGCCGTCCAGTGCCGCTTCTCGAAGGTGTTGCTCGGCGTGAACTTGCGGGCGGACTGCCAGGCGCGGGCGCCGGCGATCGTGGCGGCGTCGTACGAGCCGTTGAGCGGGCCGGAGTACGTTCCCTGCTCGGTGAGCAGGCACTGCAACGCCTTGACGCGCGTGGACTTCGCGGACGACGGCGAGAGCGCGGGGTACTTCCAGAAGCCGAGCCGGGTGCCGGGGCAGCGGCCCTCCGGACGCGGCTGCGAGCCGGCGCCGAGGTCGATGAAGTTGCTGTCGATGTTGATCGTGACGCCGCCCCACGTCTCGTTGTGGCCGCCGAGGTACTGCTTCATCCGGCCGCCGGGGCGCCAGCCGTCCTCGGGGATGTAGGTCGTGGAGGTGTTGGCAGCGCCGTCCCAGCGGGCGATCCAGATGCGGTCCGGCAGGGCGAACTGGCCGGGGCGCTGGGTGCGGGCGTCGTCGAGCATCTTGATGCCCGAGCTCGCGCTGGAGTAGAAGCCGGCGGTGTAGCCGAGCGCCTTGATCCGGGTGACCCACGCGGACGTGAAGACCAGGGCGGACTCGCGGCAGTGGGTGTCTTGCAAGTTGAACCCCTCGAGGTCGTACCAGATCGTGCTGCCGGCGCCGATGCCGTACGTCGCTGCGTCGGCGGCGTTCTTGTCGGCCTCGGTCGCACCCTGCGCGGCCGCCGTGGCGTAGCCGCCGGTGGGGCTCGGCGAGATCTTGAAGTCGTCCTTGTAGCGCGGGAAGCGCGGCTGGCACGACGCCTGCGGACCGAGGGCGATGGGCAGCAGCCGCCACCCGCGGGCGACCTGGGCGGCGACCCAGGCGGGGCTGAGGTTGGGCTGGGTGCGGCAGGCGCGGGAGTCGCCGGAGATGTAGATGCCGACCGCGGTGAACGGCGACTTCTTCCACCACGCGTCCATCGCCGACTGGGTCGGCGCGACGCACTGGTCGAAGCCGTAGCCGGTGAAGTCGCCCGGGGTGGCGAGGGCGACCTGGCGCTGCGAGGCGAGCGTGCGGGCCTGCGGTGCGGGCTCGTCGGCGGTCGCGGTCGACGACCCGGCGAGAGGTGCGACGAGCACCAGCGCGAGGGCGGCCGTCACGGTCCGGACGAGCGTACGAGGTCGGGTCTGGCGGGCGCGGCGCATGGGTGGCTCCAGGCAGGCGGGGAAGGACGTGTCGCGGGGCAGGCTGACCCAGAGAACCACATCAGTCACACACGTAACAGCCGTTCGGCAGAACTACAGACCTGTAGTTCGCTGCGGTCATTCGGCGGTCAGTCGGCGGTCGGCACGTCGTCGAGGAGGAAGTTGCCCCTGGCCTCTTCTTCCTCGACGAGCTCCTCGAACGCGAGCGCGATGTCGTCCTGGTGCTCCTCGACCATCCGGTCCAGGTGGCCCCGGAGCAGCGCGCCGTGGGGGGACTGGCCGGAGAAGACCTGCTCCCAGGTGTCCTCGCCGCCGCGGATCTTCTCCACGAGCGTCTTCATGTCGTCGCCGAGCTCGCCCGACTGGGCCTGCTCCTCGAGCGCCTGCTTCTCCTCCTCGGTGAGGAGCGGGCGCGCGTTGAGCTGGTCGACGGTGGCCTGGAGGTCGGCCAGGCTCGCGGTCAGGTCCTCGCGCGCTTCGCTGATCGCCGCCAGGATCTCCGCCTGGCTGCGGGGGTCATTCACTGTCGTGGGGTGGTCGTTCACGGCGGGAGGCTAGGCCAGGGCGGGGGCGACCGGCACGGGGCGCTGGCCGACCGTCGGGGTGGTGACGGTGCTCGGGTCGCGGGTCACGCTGCTCGGCGCGCCGGTGGAGACGGGGGCGCCGGGCGTCGAGACGGGAGCCAAGTCGTCGTCGAAGAAGTTCTTCACCGTCGTGATGAGCGACGTGACCTGCCGGAGGATGTTGATGAGCTTCATCAGCGCCTGGTAGGCCTTCATCACCGCCTGGAAGGCCTGGAAGACGGCCTGGACGACGCGGGCCCAGCCGACACCGGGGATGCTCATCGTCGCCAGCGCGGAGGAGACGGTCTGCACCGCCGCCTTCACGCACTGCACCACCGAGAGGGCGGTCTGCCAGGCGTCGCGGCAGACCTGCACGACGGTCTGGCCCATCTGGACGAGCTGGCCGGCCTGGGCGTCGAGCGAACCGACCCACGTGCCGATCTGCTTGACGGCCGCGTCGGACGCGCCGCCCTGCCAGGTCTGCGAGATCGTCGAGCTCCCGCTCTGGAGGTTGGACGCGACGCCGCGCATCGACTGGCCGAGCGCGCCGAAGGACGAGCCCTGGCTCGACGCACCGACGACGTCGCCGCCGATCTTCTCCGCGAGCTCGGCGCGGATGTCGAAGCCGGTCAGCATCCGCACCAGGTCGCACACGGTGTCGTAGGGGAAGCCGAAGCTGATCTGGGGCAGGCTGCTCTCGGTGGGGCCGGCCCGCCGGATGGTGGTGTCGGCGACGTCCCAGAAGCTGCTCGACCCGTCGCGGCCGTCGACGCCGGCGGCGTTGTGGCGGCGTACGACGCCGTCCTCGGTGAGCGTGAAGTCGCGGGCGGTGGCCCGCAGCGCCTCGGCGTGGTCGCGCATCCCGGTGCCGTTCTCCTCCAGCGACTGGTGCACCGAGGGCAGCAGTGCGTTGTAGGCGCCCATCATGGTCTCGAGGATGGGACCGAAGTCGGTCTGGACGAGCGCGTGGCCGCCGTTGCGGGCGATGCCGGCGAGGTCGTCGCCAGCGCGCTGGACCTGCGCGGACCAGGCGTCGAGCTCGGAGAGGTCGACGGTCATCACGGCGTTCATCGCGGCTCCTGGAACGGGCGAGGGCGGGTGGGGGTGGGGGTGGGTCGTGCTCGATCGTCTTCCCCGAACGCGACACTGCGAAACCGGCCTTGTGGGGATGTTTGCCCACAGGTCCACCGGGACCGTGTTTGACTCCCGCCGTCGGGGGTATTCCGCTGAGGTGAGTGCAAGCGGCAAGCGATCCCTGATGCAGGTCGAGCCGGCCCGGCTGGTCGAGCTGGCGGGCTCGTCCGAGCGCGTCCTCGACGCGATGCGGCAGGACTGGGCCGACGCCGTCGACGAGCTCGCCGAGGCGTGCGCGGGGCTCGGCGACGCGACCGGCACCGCCAACCTGGCGGCGTCGTACGCCGATGCGCTGGCCGACGCCGACGAGGTCCTGACCTCGCTCGCCGGCGCCCTCGAGCTGGGCGTCGCCGGGCTCGTCGACGCCGCCCACGACGCCCTGCGCGCCGACGACACGGTCGCCGCCGAGCTCGACCGCGCCACCCACCTGCTGGGCGAGGGGCCGTTCGGGATCATGCCGGGACCAGGAGGTCGCTGACCGTGCCGGCCAACCCGTGGGAGCTGCGCGCCGACGTCCGGCCGCTCGAGGCCGCCGCCCAGCGGTGGACCGAGGTCAGCGCGCTGGTGTCGCGTCGCGGTGGCGAGCTCGTCGACGCCGCGCGGCGCGCCACCGAGGGGTGGGACGCGGCGTCGGCCGAGAGCTACGAGCAGCACCGCAAGCAGGTGCTCGCCCACCTCGACCGGTTCACCACCCTGGCCGACCGGATCGCCGACTGCCTCCGCGCGTCCGCCACGCTGATGACGTCGTCGCAGAAGGACCTCGACCGCGCCTGGACGACCGTCGCGGCGGTGCCGCACGAGGTGGTCGGGGAGTCGCGCCACCTGGTCTTCAAGCCGTCCGAGGACGAGGAACGCGGCAAGGTCACCCGTGGCCAGGCCGAGACCGACGACATCCGCCAGCGACTGACGGTCGCGCTCGACCAGGAGAGCGCCCGGCTCCGGGCGGCCCGCGCCGAGCTGGTCACCGTGCGCACCGAGCTGCTCTCGCTCACCGGGGGCAGCTTCGGAGGTTTCGGCGGGCCCGGGGGCGAGGAGTCGGGAGTCGGCACGATCGCGCCGCCGTCCACCTCGGTGCCCGGCGCGGCCCAGGCCGGTGTCACCGCGCTGCCGCCGCTGGCCCCGGTCTCGGTGTCCGTCCCCGACCTGACGGGGCTGTCCGCATCAGGACTGACGTCGCTGTCCGCGGCTGCGGCGGGCGGGCTGCTCGGCCGGCGCGGGGGCGGAGCGAAGCGGCCGCTCGCGGGCACGCCGCCCGTCGGCGGGATGGGGGCCGGCGGCATGGCCGCGCGTGCCGGGTCGATGTCGCGCGGCATGGCGAGCGGCCGCAGCGGTCCGGCCCGGATGCAGACCCCGCGGCTGGAGCGCACGGCGTCGGAGGAGGCCGCCGCGCGCGCCGCCCGGGAGAAGGAGGCGGTGCGCGAGGCCAAGCGCGCGGCCCTCGAGGAGAAGCGGGCCGAGCGCGCGGCCCGCAAGGCCGAGCGGGAGGCCGCGCGCGAGGCGCGGGCGAGGGCTGCCGGCAAGGACTCGCGCCACGAGGACGACGACCGCGACGAGGCGGACGAGGTCGACGAGACCGACCTCCTCGGGACCGACGCCGGCGACGAGCAGGCGGACGGTGAGCGGCGTCAGGCCGTGCGGGTCGTCCACGAGCCGACCCCGGGCGGTCACGTGGAGGCGCCCCGCCGGTAGGCGCTCGGCCGACCTGACGGGGCTCCGTCCGACGGTCAGGCCGCCTCGGCGACGGACTCCGGCGCACGGTCGTCGACCAGCTCGACGACCTGCGGCGCGGGCGCCCGGAGCAGGGCCGCCGTCACGACCAGCGCCACCGCGGCAAAGCCGGCCGAGGTGAGGAAGGCCGCCTGCAGCCCGGGCACGAGCTGGCCCGGCACCGCCCCGGCCGCGTACACCGAGACGATGACGGCCACGCCGACGGCGCTGCCGAGCTGCTGGGTGGTCTGCAGGAGACCGGACGCCGAGCCAGCGTGCTCGGGCTCGACGCCGCTGAGGACGGTGACCGTGATCGGCATGAACACCAGGCCAGTGGCCAGGCCCGCGATCACCATCGGACCGAAGACGGTGCCGAGGTAGGTGCCGTCCGTCCCTGCCGCGCTGAGCCAGGCGTACCCGAGCGTGAGCGCGCCCGTGCCGGTCATCACCATCGCGCGCGGACCGACCCTGCCGATCAGCGACGGGGTCACGCGGGACATCGCGAAGATGCCGAGGCTGAAGGGCAGGAAGGCCACGCCCGACATCAGCGGTCCGAAGCCGAGCACGGTCTGCGCGTACTGGACGACCAGGAAGAACATCGACAGGTTCGCGCCGACGACCAGTGCCATCGCCACGAGGGCGCCGACGCGGCGCCGGTTGCGGACCAGGTGCGGCTGCACCATCGGGTGCGGGTGCCGAGCCTCGGTGCGGGCGAGCAGCAGGAGCAGTGCGGCGCCGAGGGCGAAGCCCGCGACGGTGCGCGCCGAGCCCCAGCCGTGCTCCGGAGCTCCGATGAGGGCCCACACGAGGGACACGGCGCCGACCGTCGCGCTCGTGGCGCCGATGAGGTCGAAGCGCCCGGGACGACGTGCGGTCTCGTCGACGAAGCGGCCCACGAGCAGCAGCACGACGACCCCGAGGGGCACGTTGATGAAGAGCGTCCAGCGCCACGAACCGACGTCGGTGAGCAGGCCGCCCAGGACGAGTCCGATGGAGGCGCCGCCCGAGGAGACAGCGCCGAACAGCGCGAGCGCACGGTTGCGAGCCGCCTCGTCGGGTGCGCTCGTGGTCAGCAGGGCCAGCACGCTCGGTGCGGCCAGGGCTGCGCCGACGCCTTGGAGCGCGCGGGTCGCCACGAGCTGGCCCGGCGTCTGGGCGAGTCCGCCGAGCGCGGAGGCGACCGTGAAGACGGCGAGCCCGACCTCGAACGTGCGCCGGCGGCCGAGGACGTCGCCGAGGCGCCCGCCGAGGAGCAGGAGCCCGCCGAAGGCGAGCGTGTAGGCGTTGAGGACCCACGACAGGGACGCGGGGCCGAAGGCGAGGTCGGCGTCGATGCGCGGGAGCGCGACGTTCACGACCGTGGCGTCGAGCACGATCATCAGCTGGGCGACCAGGACGATCGCGATGCCGGCCGCGGCGCGGCCGGCCTGCGGCGGCAGCTCGGTCGGGAGCTCGTGCCGGGTTCCCTGCGGGCGGAGGGAGGAGGTGGATGACATGAGGTGCAGTCCTGTTCTGGCTCTGTGAAACCGAGGTACAGTAGATCCGGAGGGTGACTCCGCTTCCTCCACGACAATACGGAGACTGTCTCCGTTTAGCAAGACCTGAAGGGAAAGCTCCGTGCGTGCCGACGCCCAGCGCAACCGTGACCGCATCGTCGAGGTGGCCCGTCTGGTGTTCCGCGAGCAGGGCTACGACGCGTCGCTCGACCTCATCGCCAAGCAGGCCGGCGTGGGACCGGGCACGCTCTACCGGCACTTCCCGACCCGTGACGACCTCATCGACGCGGTCATGCAGGCCTGGGTCGACCACGTGCAGGAGACGGCCGACAAGGCGCTCGCCCACGAGGGAGCGCCGCGCGACCTGCTCCTCCACTGGTTCGAGGAGTACGTCCGGCTGATCAGCGTGCACAAGGGCGGCCCGGCCAAGATCACCGGCGCCATGGGCGACGAGTCCTCGCCCATCAGGAGCAAGTGCGAGGTGCTGCAGGCGGCGAGCGGGCGGGTCCTCGACGAGCTGCGGGCGGAGGGCGCCGTCCGCGATGACGTCACACCCCTCCAGGTCGCGCGCCTCGTCGGCGGCGTCGCCACCGTCGCCGACAGCTCCGACCTCGAGCTCGCGACCGTCCGTCCGATGCTCGAGGTCATCGCCGACGGGCTGCTGACCTGACCTCGGGGCGCGCGGTCGCGACCGGGTGGACCGGCGCCCGACCTGGTCCGCGTCGCCGGTAGATTGGCGCCGTGCCCGACACGAGCGCCGCCCCGCAGTCCCGCCCTGCCACGAACGCCAGTCTCACGACGTCCGGCGCGACGAGCACCCTCGACACGGTGGCCCTGGCGGCCACCGACGCCGAGCGCGACCAGCCCTGGGCCGAGCTCGGCCTCAAGGCCGACGAGTACGCCCGGATCCGCGAGATCCTGGGCCGTCGTCCGACGAGCTCCGAGCTCGCGATGTACAGCGTGATGTGGAGCGAGCACTGCTCCTACAAGTCCACCAAGGTGCACCTCAAGCAGTTCGGCGAGATCCCGCAGGAGACGCCGGTGGGCAAGATGCTCGCCGGCATCGGCGAGAACGCCGGCGTGCTCGACATCGGCCAGGGCTACGCCGTGACGTTCAAGGTCGAGAGCCACAACCACCCGTCGTTCGTCGAGCCCTACCAGGGCGCGGCCACCGGCGTCGGCGGCATCGTCCGCGACATCCTCGCGATGGGCGCCCGCCCGGTCGCGGTGATGGACCCGCTGCGATTCGGCCCGCTCGACGCCCCCGACACCGCACGCGTGCTGCCCGGGATCGTGGCCGGCGTCGGCGGCTACGGCAACTGCCTCGGCCTGCCCAACATCGGCGGCGAGGCCGTCTTCGACGAGACCTACGCCGGCAACCCGCTGGTCAACGCCCTCTGCGTGGGCGTGCTCCGCCACGAGGACCTCCACCTCGCCAACGCGACCGGCACCGGCAACCAGGTGGTGCTCTACGGCGCGCGCACCGGTGGCGACGGCATCGGCGGCGTCTCCGTACTCGCCAGCGAGACCTTCGACGAGACCGGTCCGGCCAAGCGGCCGAGCGTGCAGGTCGGCGACCCGTTCATGGAGAAGCTGCTCATCGAGTGCACGCTCGAGCTCTTCGCCGCCGGCGTGATCGCCGGCATCCAGGACCTCGGCGGCGCCGGGCTCTCGTGCGCCACCTCCGAGCTCGCCTCGGCCGGCGACGGCGGCATGCACGTCGAGCTCGACCGAGTGCCGCTGCGCGACTCGACCCTCGCTCCCGAGGAGATCCTCATGAGCGAGTCGCAGGAGCGGATGATGGCGGTCGTCGAGCCCGCCGACGTCGACGCGTTCATGGCGATCTGCGAGAAGTGGGACGTCGAGGCCGTCGTCGTCGGTGAGGTGACCGACTCCGGCCGCCTGCACATCGACTGGCACGGCGAGCGCGTGGTCGACGTACCCCCACGGTCCGTCGCGCACGACGGCCCGACCTACCAGCGGCCGTTCGCCCGCCCCGACTGGCAGGACGCCCTCCAGGCCGACGGCGCCGAGGCGTTGTCCCGCCCGTCGTCCGGCGCCGAGCTGCGCGACACCCTGCTCCAGCTCGTCGCCTCGCCCAACCTCTGCGACAAGTCGTGGATCACCGACCAGTACGACCGCTACGTGCAGGGCAACACCGTCCTGGCCCAGCCGGCCGACTCCGGCATGGTGCGCGTCGACCCCGACACCAACCTCGGCGTCTCGGTGTCCACCGACTGCAACGGCCGCTTCGCCAAGCTCGACCCCTACACGGGCGCGCAGCTCGCGCTGGCCGAGTCCTACCGCAACGTCGCCACCGGCGGCGCGCGCCCGCTCGCCGTCTCCGACTGCCTCAACTTCGGCTCGCCGGAGGACCCGGACGTGATGTGGCAGTTCGCCGAGGCGTGCCGCGGTCTCAAGGACGCGTGCCTCGAGCTCGGCATCCCGGTCACCGGCGGCAACGTCAGCCTCTACAACCAGACCGGGGGGACGGCGATCCTGCCGACCCCCGTGGTGGCGGTCCTCGGGGTCATCGACGACGTCACGCGTCGTACGCCTACCGGCTTCGGCGCCGAGGGGGAGCGGGTGTTCCTTCTCGGCGAGACCCGGGACGAGCTGTCCGGCTCCGAGTGGGCGCACGTCGTGCACGGCCACCTCGGCGGGATGCCGCCGGCGCTCGACCTCGCGGCCGAGCAGGCGCTCGCCGCGCTGCTGCAGGACGCCGCGCGCGACGGCGTCGTCACCAGCGCCCACGACCTCTCCGACGGCGGCCTCGCCCAGGCGCTCGCCGAGTCGACGTTCTCCCGCGACATCGGCGCCACGGTCTCGCTGGCCCCCGTGGCAGACGACGCGTTCGTCGCACTCTTCGCCGAGTCCACCGCCCGCGCGCTGGTGACGGTGACCGACGAGCGGGCCGACGCCCTGGTCGCCCTGGCCGAGCAGCACGGCGTGCCCGTCACGCCGATCGGCCGCACCGGCGGCGACGCGATCTCGGTCGAGGGTGCCTTCGACCTCCCCGTCGCCGAGGCCAAGGCGGCCTGGCGCGCGACCCTCCCGGCGGTCCTCGACTCCTGACCTCAGTCGGTCCTCGGGGCATCCGAGGCGCCGTACGGATCGTGGAGTCGTGAGGTCACCTGGTGACTCGGGGGCTCCGCGATCCTGCTGACCCGAACCCGCCACGCGCGCGGGCCGATGGGGTTAGGTTCCCTGTGTCGACGACACGGGGGAGTAGGCACATGGTCACGAACGGTCACGCACTGACGAGGATGGTCGTCGCGTCGTGCGCGATGGTCGCCACGCTGTCGGCCTGCGGGGCGATGGACGACGGCAGGGACACCATCACCGCTGAGGAGGTGGCGCAGGAAGAGGCGCAGAAGAAGTCGCAGCGGGACGCGCAGCAGGAGAAGCCGCAGCGGGACGCGCAGAAGCAGGAGAAGGACGAGGCTCCCGCCCGATCCACCGCCACAAACGCAGAGCTCGACGCCTATGTCGCCGCTGCCGAGAAGGCGCTGCGCCAGATGTTCGGCGACTCGTTCAAGAAGATCTACTCCGAGCTGAACATCGTGCCGGTCTACCCGAACGGCATCGAGTACGACTACACGTTCCGGGCGGCGGTCGATCCGGAGCTCGCGCTGCCCCAGCTGGACACCCAGGCACCCACGCTCCGGACGCAGGCCCGCACGGTCGTCGTTCCGGAGATGGAGAGGCTCGGCTTCGCCGACCCGACGGTGACCTACACCTACCGCAACCCGGACGGCTCGGTCGTGTGGACCCGTACGTTCTCCTGACCCGTGTCAGCGATCCCCGGCTGACCGGGGATCGCTGGCGGGGGGATCTCTAGTTCGAGCGGCGCATCGCCCGCACCCCGACGACGAGCCCGAGGGCCGCGACGACGCCGGCGCCGATCACGCCCTGGAGGACGACGTCGGCCGGGAAGGTGCCGGCGAAGAGAGCGCGCGTCGCGTCGACGACGTAGGTCATCGGGTTCAGCATCGAGATCACCTCGAGCCAGCGCGGCGCCCCGTCGACCGGCAGCAGCACGCCGGCGGTGAGGAGGGTAGGGAACAGCAGCGTCTGCTGGATCGTCCAGAACATCCAGTCCTGGCCCTTCGACGCGAGCGCCAGCGCGAACGACAGCGCACCGACCCCGACGCTGAAGACCGACAGCACCACCGTGGCCACGAGCACCCCGCCCAGGTGCAGGTCGAAGGCGAACGGCGTGACGACCGCGACGATGATCGCGACCTGCATCAGCATCGGCACGACCTCCTTGAGCGCGCGGCCGACCAGCAGCGCCGGACGCCCCAGCGGCGAGACGAGCTGCCGCTCGTGGGAGCCGGACTGCATCTCCTCCATCAGGTTCGCCCCGGTGAACGACGCGCCCATCAGCGCGGTCATGGCGACGATGCCCGGCACGAACCACTGCAGCGCGGAGCCGTCGGCCATCTCGGGGAGCAGCGGCGCGAAGAGGCCGAGGAAGACCAGCGGCTGGATCATCGCGAAGACCACCGCCATCGGCTCGCGCCACACGGGCTTGAGCTCGCGGTTCATCACGTTCCAGGTGTCGGCGACGAAGGTGCTCATGCTGCGACCTCGCTCTCGGTCTCGGTCTCGGTGGAGGTGGAGGTGGATCCGGTGGTGTCGGTGGACTGGGTCTCGCGCAGGCTGCGACCGGTGAGGTCGAGGAAGACGTCGTCGAGCGTGGGTCGCGCGACCTCCACCCGCGTCGGGGGTACGCCGTCCGCGGCCAGGTCGGCGAGCAGCTCACCGACCATCGCGGAGCCGTCCATGACCCGCAGGTCGAGCGAGGAGCCGTCGACCCCGACGCGGGAGTCGGGCACCCGCTCCAGCCGGGTGGCGGCCCGGGCGGAGTCGCCGGGGGAGCCGAAGCCGAGCCGGACCAGGTCGCCCAGCCCACTCTTGAGCCGGGCCGCGGTGTCGTCGGCGATCACCCGGCCGTGGTCGACGACCACGACGCGACCGGCGAGGGCGTCGGCCTCCTCGAGGTAGTGCGTGGTGAGCACGACGGTGCTGCCGCTCTCGGCGTGCAGCCGGCGGATCAGCTCCTGGAGGTTGGCGCGGTTCTGCGGGTCGAGGCCGGTGGAAGGCTCGTCGAGGAAGAGCACCCGCGGCAGGTGGACCAGCCCCATCGCGATGTCGAGCCGGCGGCGCTGGCCGCCTGAGAGGGAGGAGACCTTGCGGTCGGCGACCGCGGTGAGGTCGAGGTCCTCGACCAGCTCGGCGGCGCGACGCCGCGCGTCGGCGCGGGACAGGCCGTGCGCGCGGCCCTGGCTGACCAGCTCGTCACGGCCGAGCTGGCGGTGCCCGGCACCGTTGCCCTGCCCGACGAAGCCGATCGCCCGGCGTACGTCGCGCTGGGCGCTGACGACGTCGTGGCCGGCGACCCTCGCCGAGCCCGAGGTGGGGGCGATCAGGGTGGTCAGCATGCGCAGGGTCGTCGACTTCCCCGCTCCGTTGGGTCCGAGGAAGGCGACCAGCTCGCCCTGCCCGATCTCGAGGTCGAGGCCCTGCACGGCCTCGACCGTCTGCTTGCGCGAGGTGAAGTGGCGGGTCAGGCCACGCGTCACGATCGCCGGTCCGGTGTGGTGGTGGTAGGTCATGTCCCCGACGGTAGGGAGCCATGCGGTCAGTTCCTGTCCGCATTGGCATCTATTCTGGATCCATGAGCACGAGCGAGCGGATGTTGCGGCTGCTGTCCCTGCTCCAGACCCACCGCTACTGGCCGGGCCCGGAGCTGTCGGACCGGCTCGAGGTGAGCCCCCGCACGCTCCGTCGCGACGTCGACCGGCTGCGCGACCTCGGCTACGCCGTCGACGCCGTGCGCGGCGCCGCCGGCGGCTACCAGCTGCGTGCCGGCGGTTCCCTCCCGCCGCTGCTGCTCGAGGACGAGGAGGCCGTCGCGATCGCCGTCGGCCTGCGCACGGCCGCCGCCGGCGCGGTCGCCGGGACCGACGACCGGTCGGTGCAGGCGCTGTCCAAGGTGCTGTCCCTGATGCCACCGCGGCTGCGCCGCCAGATGGACGCCGTCGCGTCCCAGACCGACGCCCCCGGGCCGTGGGAGGGTGCGCCCGTCGTCGACGCGACGGTGCTGACCACGTTGGCACAGGCCTGCCGCGACAGCGAGGTGCTGCGCTTCGACTACGCCGCGCGCGAGGCCGAGGTGAGCCACCGCCGGGTCGAGCCACTGCGCCTGGTCTCCCTCGGCCGCCGGTGGTACCTCGTGGCCTGGGACCGCGACCGGACGGACTGGCGCAGCTTCCGGCTGGACCGGGTCACCGACCCCGAGCCCACCGGCCAGCGCTTCCGCCCGCGCGAGCTGCCGGCTGACGACGCCCTCGCGTTCGTGCAGCAGGGCATCCGCCGGATGCCCCAGCGCCACGCCGTACGCGTCCGGCTCGCGATGCCGGCCGCGGACCTCGTCGCACAGGTGGGCCGCTGGGGGACCGTCAGCGAGGACGGCACCGGGTGCGTGCTCGAGATGAACGTCGACGACCTCGACTGGCCGGTGATGGTGCTGGCCGGCTCCGGCGCGGACTTCGTCGTCGAGTCGCCGCCCGAGCTGGCGGAGAGGGTCGCCGAGGTCGGCGCCCGCTTCTCCCGCGTCGGCTGAGGACTGCGCACCCGAGTCTCCCGGTTCGCCACCCAGATCTGGTGTGACAAGCGGGAGAGTCCCCGGATATCCGGGGACTTCAGCGGGGTCAGGCTGCGAGGACGGGCTCCGACTCCTCGTGGGTCGCCCACTCCGAGGGGCGCGGCACCGACCGGATCGACCGGCTCGAGGTGAGCAGGACGGCCAACAGCGCGTTCGCCACGACCAGAGCGGTGATCGCCGCGGTGCCGCCCTGGTGCTCGAGCAGGTAGCCGCCGAGCAGCGGCGCCAGGGGCATCACCGACATCGACGCGAACTGGCTGGTCGAGCCGATCCGGCCCTGGAGGTGGGCCGGGGTGACGGCCATCCGGTAGGAGCTGATGCCGGCGTTGCCGACCGGGTTGAGCAGCAGCAGGAAGAAGGTGCTCGCGCACGCGGTCCACACGCTCGACGACACCGTCAGCGGCACGAGGGGCAGGCAGCACATCCAGCCGATGAGGACGGTCAGGCGGCCGGTCGGCATCCGGTGGATCAGGCTCGGCGCCAGCGCCGCGCCGAGGATGCCGCCGAGGCCCGCGGCCATCGAGACCAGGCCGATCTGCGCGGCGGGCACGCCCTCGGTGACCATCCGCAGGAGGACGACGAAGAAGATCGCGTTGGTCACCAGGTTGGTGAGTGCCGACCAGGCCGTCAGCGTGCGGAAGAAGGGGCGCCGCCAGATGAACCGGAATCCCTCGCCGAGCTGCTGGAGCAGCGGCTCGCGCCGACGTCGCGGTGCCGACAGGTCGGTGCGCACGCGACTGACCGTCGCGCACGCGACCGCGAAGGTGATGGCGTCGACGGCGAACGGCAGCCACCGCGTGACGGCGTACAACGCACCCCCGAGCGGTCCGCCGAGCAGCGAGGCGACGTGCTGGCGGGCCTGGTTCTGGCTGAGGGCGGTCGGCAGGTCGTCGGTGGCGACGACCGACCGGATCGCGGAGAGCTGCGCGGGGTTGAGCGCGCCGGCCGCCACGCCCGCGACCAGCGCGACCCCGACGAGGTGAGGGAGCGTGAGGGTGCCGGTCGCCCCGGCGACCGCGAGCGAGGTGTACGTCGCGCAGCCGGTGGCGCTGGAGACGAGCATGATCCGCTTGCGATCCACCCGGTCGGCGAGCACGCCGGCCGGCAGCAGTGTGGCGCACAGGCCGCCGAGGTAGGCGGCCTCGACGAGGGCGGCGGTGAGCGCCGAGCCGCTGAGGGCGTAGGCGATGAGGGGGAAGGCGAACATCGACAGCGCGCTGCCGAGCTCGCTGACCGTGTCGCCGATCCAGAGCACGGTGAAGTCGCGGTTCTTCGAGAGCTGTCGATAGCCGGGCATGTCTGCACCATATGTTGCGCACGTAATGTTGCGCAATAGTGCGTGCGCAATTCGGGTAGGGTTGCGCCATGGTCGACCCCCAGCCGCTGAGCGACCCGCGCGTGCTGCGGGCGATCGCCCACCCGGTCCGCACCCGCATCCTCGACGAGCTCCAGGCCTCAGGACCGGCGCGGGCGGCAGACATCGCCCGCGAGCTCGGCATCCCGGCCAACCAGGCCAGCTTCCACCTGCGCCAGCTCGCGAAGTACGGCCTCGTCGAGGAGGCCCCGGAGGAGGCGCGCGACAAGCGCGACCGGGTCTGGCGCGCCGCCGCGGCTGGGGGCTACAGGGTCGAGCTGAGCAAGCTGGCGGAGGAGCCCGGCGGGCGGGCGGCCGTCGAGGTGTTCCGCGCCAACAAGCTCGCCTGGCTGCACCAGGTGGTCGACCGGTCCTTCGCCATGAGCCGGAAGGAAGGTCGTGGGGTCTTCAGCACCTCCGACCACGCGCTCAAGCTCACCGACGCCGAGGCCCACCAGCTGCGCGAGGAGATCGACGACCTCGTCGACTCGTGGGCCGACCGCACCCGGGGTCGCGACCCGGAGCGCCGCACCTATCTCCTCGTGCAGATGGTGCAGCCCTACCCCGACGAGCCGACCGAGCCGACCGATCCCACCGAGCCCGCCGGGTGACGGGCCCGAGCCGCCGCGCCGTGCTGGCCGCTGCGGGGGTGGTCGGCGTGTCGGCCGTCCTGGCCGGGTGCGCCGACGAGCCGTCCGGCAGGGTGGGAGGCGTGGCCACCGAACCCGAGCGCATCACCTACGGCGACGACCCGAGCCAGTGGGTCGACCTCCACGTCCCCGAGGGCGCCAGCCGTGGGCTGGTGATCGTCCTGCACGGCGGGTTCTGGAAGGCGCAGTACGGCGCTGACTACGGCGCCCCGCTCGCCGAGGACCTGGTGGCGCGCGGCTGGACGGCGGCCAACGTGGAGTACCGCCGGGTCGGCAACGGCGGCGGCTTCCCGGCCACCCTCGACGACGTCCACGCCGCGATCGGTGCGGTCGCCGCCGACGCCACGGGTCCGGTCGTCACGCTCGGCCACTCGGCCGGTGGGCACCTCGCCACCTGGGCCGGCGCGCGGCTGCGCCTCGACCGTTGGGCCGACGGCCCGGCCCTCACCCATGTCGTCAGCCAGGCCGGGGTGCTCGACCTGCGGGCGGCAGTCGCGGACGACCTCGGGGACGGCGCCGCGCTCGCCTTCCTCGGCGACCCCGACGCAGCGACGTACGATCAGGCCGACCCGCTCACCCAGGTGCCCCTCGACGTCCCGGTCCGGGTGGTGCACGCCCGTGACGACGACACCGTCCCGTTCAGCCAGGCCGAGACCTACGTCGACGCCGCGACCGCCGCGGGTGCCGAGGCCACGCTCGTCGAGGTCACCGGCGGCCACTTCGACGTGATCGACACCGACAGCGACGCCTGGGCGGCGTGCGTGGAGGTGCTCGACTCGATCGGGTGAGGCGGGCGGTCTAGCCTCGGGACGTGCCCGCCCGACTCAAGGTCCTCACCCCCGACCAGCTCGCGACGGCCCACGCCGACGGTGACACCAGGGCGCTGGTCAAGCACTACCTCGCGCGCCTCGAGGTGCTCGCCCCCGGACGGTCGGTCGAGGTCCGGGTGCCGCCCTTCGCCGCCGTCCAGGTCGTTCCCGGCGTGCGGCACACCCGGGGCACCCCGCCGGCCGTCGTGGAGACCGACGGCGAGACGTGGCTGGCCCTCGCCACCGGTCGTAAAGCGTGGGGCGAGGCGGTCGACGCAGGGCTGGTCGTCGCGAGCGGCGAGCGCACCGACCTCTCGGCCTACCTCCCGCTCTAGGCGGGCGGGGCGTCTGCCTCGTCCGGGACGGGGGATACACACGGGCGCAGGTTTCCGGTACGAAGAAGCATGGCGACGACCCTCACCGACGACCAGGTCCGCGATCTCGACCTCTGGTTCCGTGCGGCCAACTACCTCTCCGTCGGGCAGATCTACTTGCTCGACAACCCGCTCCTCGAGCGTCCGCTCGAGCGCGAGGACATCAAGCCCAGGCTGCTCGGCCACTGGGGCACCACCCCAGGGCTCAACCTCGTCTGGACCCACCTCAACCGGCTGATCCGCGAGCGCGACGTCGACGCGATCATCCTGTGCGGGCCGGGCCACGGCGGGCCGGCGGCGGTCGCCAACGCGTGGCTCGAGGGCACCTACTCGGAGGTCTACCCCGCGATCGGCGACGACCGCGACGGGATGTCGCGGCTGTTCCGGCAGTTCTCCTTCCCCGGCGGCATCCCGAGCCACGTCGCCCCGGAGACACCCGGCTCCATCCACGAGGGCGGCGAGCTCGGCTACGTGCTCTCGCACGCCTACGGCGCCGCGATGGACAACCCCGACCTCGTCGTGACCGCGGTGGTCGGCGACGGCGAGTTCGAGACCGGCCCGCTGGCCGCGAGCTGGCACGGCAACAAGTTCGTCGACCCGGTCAACGACGGCGCGGTGCTTCCGATCCTGGCCCTCAACGGCTGGAAGATCGCCAACCCGACCATCCCCGCCCGGATCCCGCGCGAGGAGCTCGAGAGCCTGCTGCGCGGCTACGGCCACCACGTGATCACCGTCGAGGGCGACGACCCCACCGACGTGCACCGCCAGATGGCCGCTGCGCTCGACGAGGCCCACGACATGATCCGCGACAACTGGCGAGCGGCCCGGGAGGACGGCGACCTCGAGCGCCGGCCGTGGCCGATGATCCTGCTCGTCACGCCGAAGGGGTGGACCGGCCCGGCGGAGGTCGACGGCAAGCCGGTCGAGGGCACGTGGCGGGCCCACCAGGTGCCGCTGGCCGGCACCCGGGACAACGACGCGCACCGCGCGCAGCTCGAGGAGTGGCTGCGCTCGTACGCCCCCGGCGAGCTCTTCGGCGACGACGGCCGACCGGTGGAGGCGGTGCGCCAGCAGGCGCCGGCGGGCACCCGGCGGATGAGCGCCAACCCGCACGCCAACGGCGGCCTGCTCAAGCGGCCGCTGCGCCTGCCCGACTGGCGGGAGAGCGCCGTCGAGGTGGAGCGTCCGGGCGCGTCGATCCACGAGCCGACCCGCGTGCTGGGCCAGTGGCTCGTCGGCGTGGTCCGCGACAACGACACCAACTTCCGCATCTTCGGGCCCGACGAGACCGCGTCCAACCGGCTCGACGCCGTCTACGAGGTGACCGACAAGGTCTGGGCGGGCGAGCTCCACGACGTCGACGAGCACCTCGCCCGGTCCGGTCGGGTGGTGGAGATCCTCTCCGAGCACACCTGCCAGGGCTGGCTCGAGGGCTACCTGCTGACCGGGCGGCACGGGCTCTTCAGCTGCTACGAGGCCTTCATCCACCTGGTCGACTCGATGCTCAACCAGCACGCGAAGTGGCTCAAGACCACCCGCGAGATCGGGTGGCGTCCGCGCATCGCGAGCCTCAACTACCTGCTGAGCTCGCACGTGTGGCGCCAGGACCACAACGGCTTCTCCCACCAGGACCCCGGCTTCATCGACCACGTGCTCAACAAGAAGGCCGAGGTCGTGCGCGTCTACCTGCCGCCGGACGCCAACACCCTGCTGTCCACGATGGCGCACTGCCTGCAGAGCGAGCACTACGTCAACGTCGTGGTCTCCGGGAAGCAGCCGAGCTTCGACTGGCTCGACGCCCAGGAGGCCGACCTGCACTGCGCCCGCGGCCTCGGCATCTGGGACTGGGCCTCGAACGACGACGGGGATCCCGACGTGGTGGTGGCGGCAGCGGGCGACGTACCCACCCTGGAGGCGCTCGCCGCGGTGTCCCTGCTGCGCGAGCACCTGCCCGAGCTGCGGGTGCGCTTCGTCAACGTCGTCGACCTGATGCGCCTGCAGGACGAGCGCGAGCACCCGCACGGCCTGGGCGACCGCGAGTTCGACGCCGTCTTCACCACCGACAAGCCCGTGGTCTTCGCCTACCACGGCTATCCCTGGCTGATCCACCGGCTGACCTACCGGCGCACGAACCACGACAACCTCCACGTCCGCGGCTACAAGGAGGAGGGCACGACCACCACGCCGTTCGACATGGTGATGATGAACGACACCGACCGCTACCACCTGGTGATGGACGTCATCGACCGCGTGCCCGACCTCGGGCCGCGCGCCGCCGCCGTCCGCCAGCTGATGGTCGACACGCGGCGTCGGGCCCGCCAGTGGACGCGCGACCACGGCGACGACCTCCCCGAGGTGCGCGACTGGCAGTGGGACGCCGGGGCCGATCCGGAGCGCGGCGAATCGCCGTCCACGACGGCCGACCCCGACACGGGCGCCGACAACCTCTAGCGTGCGCCCCATGAATGTGAGCTCGCTCGGCTTCCGCACCGACCTCGCCCTGCTGACCGCCTCCGGCAGCGTCGTGGAGGACCGCGGCACCCACCTCGTGGTCCGTACGCCGGACAACCCGACGTACTACTGGGGCAACTTCATCCTCCTCGCCGGGCCGCCCGTGCCCGGCGGTGAGCGGGAGGTCGTGGGCGCGTTCCACACCGAGTTCCCCGAGGCGCGTCACGTCAGCATCGGCATCGACACCCCCGACCTCACCCCGGAGGCGCGTGCGGCCTTCGAGGCGGCCGGGCTCGTGGTCGACGTGGCGTCGGTGCTCACCGCGTCCGAGCTCCAGCCGCCCCGCGAGGTCGAGGCCGAGGTCCGCCCGCTGCAGTCCGCATCGGACTGGGAGAGCCGCGCCCGCCTGAGCCTGGCGATCGAGGAGCGCGACGACGAGGAGTCGCACATGCGGTTCGCCCGCGGGCGCAACGTGCAGGAGCAGTCGCTCATCGACGCCGGCCGCGGCACGCGGTTCGGGGTGCTCGTCGACAACGAGGTCGTCAGCACCGCTGCTGTCTTCACCACCGAGGAGGGCGTCGCGCGGTTCCAGAGCGTCGAGACGCACAGCGACCACCGGCGCCAGGGGCTGGCGGCCGCGGCCGTGCACGCGGCGGGTCGCTACGCCCTCGAGCACCTCGGCGCGCGGACGCTCGTGATCGTCGCGGACGACGACGGCGAGGCCATCGGGATCTACCGCCGGCTCGGCTTCGCCGACACCGAGCGGCAGCTGATGCTGGAGCGCCGGCACGGCGACCGGGCGTCTCTCGACCGGTGAGCGAGGGGTCCTAGGGTGTCGGAATGACTGTCGACATCTCCGCCCGCCTCGCCGAGGTCATGCCCGGCATCCGCCGCGACCTCGAGGACCTCGTCCGCATCCAGTCCGTGTCCGCCGACCCGGCCCGCGCCGGCGAGGTCGAGCGCAGCGCTGAGGCCACCCGCGACCTGTTCGCGGCCGAGGGGTTCGAGTGCGAGATCGTCCGCGCCCACGACGGTGCGCCGCCGGCCGTGATCGCGAAGAAGGCCGGTCCCGAGGGTGCTCCGACGGTCCTGCTCTACGCCCACCACGACGTGCAGCCCGAGAACGACCACGCCGACTGGGACTCCCCGCCGTGGGAGCCGACAGCCCGAGAAGATGGGCGCGGCGACCTGCGCCTGTACGCGCGCGGCGCGGCCGACGACAAGGCCGGCATCGCCGCCCACCTCGGCGCGGTCCGGGTCTTCGGCGACGACCTCCCGGTCAACCTGGTCATGTTCATCGAGGGTGAGGAGGAGGTCGGCTCCGACACCCTCGTCGAGCTGCTCGAGGCCCACAAGGAACGCCTCGCCGCGGACGTCATCGTCATCGCCGACTCCGGCAACTGGGACATCGGCGAGCCCGCCCTCACCACGTCGCTGCGCGGCCTGGTCCGGATGGACGTCGAGGTCCGCACGCTCACCCACGCCGTCCACAGCGGCATGTGGGGCGGCCTCGTCCCCGACTCGATCATGACGCTCAGCCGGGTCATCGCCTCGCTCAACGACGACGCCGGCAACGTCGCGGTCGAGGGCCTCCACGCCGGCCCCGCCGCCGATGTGGAGTACCCCGAGGCCCGCCTCCGCGCCGAGTCCGGCGCCGCCGAGGGCATCGAGTGGATCGGCTCCGGCTCGGTCGTCGAGCGCCTGTGGACCAAGCCGTCGGTCAGCATCACCGGCCTCGACGCCCCCAAGGTCGAGGGCGCCTCCAACACCCTCGTCCCCGCCGCGCGCTGCCGGATCAGCCTGCGGATCGCCCCCGGCGACACGACCGCCAACGCCGTCCAGTGCCTCCAGGCGCACCTCGAGAAGCACACCCCCTGGGGCGCGACCCTCACGACGACCGTCGTCGACACCGGCGAGGCGACGCAGATCGACGCCAGCGGTCCGGCGTACGACGCCGCGCGCGCCGCCTTCGCGGAGGCCTGGGACGGCACCGCCCCGGTCGACATGGGCGTCGGCGGCTCGATCCCCTTCATCGCCGAGTTCCTCGAGACGTTCCCGCAGGCCAGCGTGCTGGTGACCGGCGTCGAGGACCCCGACACCCGCGCCCACGGCGCCAACGAGGGCCTCCACCTCGCGGAGTTCGAGAAGGTCGTCAAGGCCGAGGCGCTCCTGCTCCGCAACCTCGGCGAGCTGCCCCGCGGCTGAGGCGTCCAGCAAGCGGTGGCCCACCCACGTCCCCAAGCGCCGGGACGTGGGTGGGACACCGCTGACGGGGTGGTCTCGCGTGTGGCGCCCGTCGGTAGCGTGGCGCCATGGCGACCTTCCGTGCCCGCGACCGCTCCACGGCCGTGCTCCGCTCACCGCGCAGCGAGGTGTGGGCCGCGCTCACCGATGCCGACCTGATCGCGAAGCTCACGCCCTACGTCACGGGCATCGACGTCGATGGTGACCGGTGGACCTGGCGGATGGGCACGATCCCGGTGCTGGGCCTCTCCGTGGCGCCGAAGTTCACCGAGGTGATGGACCTGCACCCCCAGGACCGGATCGTCTTCACGCACGACCCGGAACGGCCTGACGAGATGACCTCCGTCAACGGCACCTACGACCTCACCGACCACCCCGACGGCGGCACCGACGTGAGCATCGACCTGCAGATCGCCTGCAACCTCCCGCTGCCCGGCCTGGCCCGGCCCGCGGTCGAGCGCGTCATGGCCGGTGTCGTGAAGCACATGGGCACCGTCTTCTCCCGCAACCTCCTCAAGCACCTCGGTGAAGCGTGAGGGTCCTCGTCCTGGGCGCCACCGGCTACATCGGTTCGCGCCTCGTGCCCCACCTGCTCGAGCACGGCCACGACGTCGTGGCCGCGTCGTCGTCGCCGCCGCGTCCCGACCGCTTCGGCTGGGACGACCGGGTCCGCGCGATCCGCTGCGACGTCACCGACCCCGCCGCCGTGGCGGAGGCGGTCGAGGACGTCGACGCCGTCGTCTACCTCGTCCACTCCCTCGACCGCAGCGACTTCAGCGACCGCGACCGGGTCGCCGCCGAGACCGTCGCGGCCGCGGTGGCCGACACCGGCGTACGACGCCTCGTCTACCTCTCGGGACTCGTCCCCGACGTTCCGGAGGCGGAGCTCTCCGACCACATCTCCTCCCGGCTGGAGGTCGAGCGGATCCTCCTGGCGGCCATCGACGGGTCCGTCGCGCTGCGTGCCGGCGTGGTGATCGGGGCGGGGTCGACCTCGTTCGAGATCATCCGGCAGGTCGCGACCCTGTTCCTCGTGCAGCCGGTGCCGACGTGGATGCACAGCTCGGTCCAGCCGGTCGCCGTCTCCGACGTGCTGAGGGCGGTCGACGACGCGCTGCTCGACGAGTCCCTGAGCGGTGCCATCGACCTCGGCGGACCGGACGTCATCGCCTACCCCGACCTGCTGCAGGTGTGCGGCCGCGCGGCGGGCCTGGCCCGGCTCCGTGTCCCGGTGCCGGTCGTGCCGCCCGGACTCGTCGGGCTCGCCGCCGCCCTCACCACGACCGCGCCCTTCCACACGGTCACGTCGCTGATCGAGTCGCTGCGCCACGACATGGTCTGCCGCCCCGACCACACGTGGAAGCCGAGCCACGGCACACCGCCGATCGGGCTCGAGGAGGCGGTCGAGCGGGCCATGACGCCGATGTACGCCGGCCCGGAGGGCGCGCTCCCCTCGGACCCGGCCTGGACACGCACCCACGCCCTGCTCGCCGTCGTACCCCTCCCCGCCGTCGGCAAGGCTGCCGCGCACCTCGCCTTCCACCGCGTCCGCTCGGTCCTCCCCGGCAGATGATGACCGGCGTACGGCGCCGGTGCGGCGCTGGGCGCTTTCGCCCGTAGACTCGATCCGTGCCCCAGCCGATGAGCAAGCGGATGGGCGGCGATGGCCGTCTGACCACGGCAATCGACCCCCACGACCAGGGCCCGCAGGATGCCTGCGGCGTCTTCGGCGTCTGGGCCCCCGGCGAGGACGTCGCCAAGCTGACCTACTTCGGGCTCTACGCCCTGCAGCACCGCGGCCAGGAGTCGGCGGGCATCGCGGTCAGCAACGGGCGCCAGATCCTGGTCTACAAGGACATGGGCCTGGTCTCGCAGGTCTTCGACGAGTCGACGCTCGACTCGCTGAAGGGCCACCTCGCGATCGGCCACTCGCGCTACTCCACGACCGGCGCGTCCACCTGGCACAACGCGCAGCCGACGTTCCGGCCCACCGCCGACGGCTCCATCGCGCTCGGCCACAACGGCAACCTGATCAACACCCACGAGCTGCGCGAGATGGTCACCGACCTGCCCGGCCCCGCAGGTGAGCTCGAGATCAAGGGCGTCGAGGGCGCGACCAACGACACCAGCCTCGTCACCGCGCTGCTCGCCCACCACCCCGACACGACGCTCGAGCAGCGCGCGCTGGAGGTCCTCCCTCAGCTGCGCGGCGCCTACTGCTTCGTCTGGATGAACGAGAACACGCTCTACGCGGCGCGTGACCCGCAGGGCATCCGCCCGCTCGTCCTCGGTCGCCTCGACCGCGGCTGGGTCGTCGCCAGCGAGGACGCCGCGCTCGCGACGATCGGTGCCAGCGTGGTGCGTGAGGTCGAGCCCGGCGAGATGGTCGTCATCGACGAGAACGGCCTGCGCTCCCACAAGTTCGCCGAGCCCGACCGCAAGGGCTGCGTCTTCGAGTACGTCTACCTCGCCCGTCCGGACGCCACGATCGCCGGGCGCAACGTCCACGAGGCGCGTGTCGAGATGGGACGCCGGCTGGCCCGCGAGTTCCCGGTCGACGCCGACCTGGTCATGCCCGTGCCGGAGTCCGGCACGCCCGCGGCGTCCGGGTACGCCGCCGAGTCGGGCATCCCGTTCGGCCAGGGCTTCGTCAAGAACGCCTACGTCGGCCGCACGTTCATCCAGCCCAGCCAGACGCTGCGCCAGCTCGGCATCAGGCTCAAGCTCAACGCCCTCGAGCACATGATCCGCGGCAAGCGGATCGTCGTGGTCGACGACTCGATCGTGCGGGGCAACACCCAGCGCGCGCAGGTGCGGATGCTCCGCGAGGCGGGCGCCCTCGAGGTGCACGTGCGGATCTCCAGCCCGCCGGTCAAGTGGCCGTGCTTCTACGGCATCGACTTCGCCACCCGCGCCGAGCTGATCGCCAACGGCCTCACCCCCGAGGAGATCGCCGCCAGCGTCGGGGCCGACACCCTCGGCTACATCTCGCTCGAGGGCATGATCGAGGCGACCGACCAGCCGGCCGAGCGCCTCTGCCAGGCGTGCTTCACGGGGGAGTACCCCATCGAACTGCCGGACGAGAGCCTGCTCGGCAAGCACCTGCTCGAGGCGACGCTCCAGTCGCCCACCATGGGGCGGGCCCTGCCGGTCCTCAACAACCCCTGACCCGCACCCGATGCGCACGCCGCCACCCGAGGAGCTCCGTGTGACCGACCAGCCCACTGCATCCACTTCTGGGGCCTACGCCGCCGCCGGGGTCTCCATCGAGGCGGCCGACCGGGCGATCGACCTGATGAAGGGCTGGGTGGAGAAGGCACGCCGCCCCGAGATGATCGGCGGGCTCGGTGGCTTCGCCGGCCTCTTCGACGCCTCCGCGCTGACCCGCTACGAGCGCCCGCTCCTCGCGACCTCGACCGACGGCGTCGGCACCAAGGTCGCCATCGCGCAGATGATGGACGTCCACGACACCATCGGCTTCGACCTCGTCGGCATGGTCGTCGACGACCTCGTCGTGTGCGGCGCCGAGCCGCTCTTCATGACCGACTACATCGCCTGCGGACGGGTGGTCCCCGAGCGCATCGCTGCGATCGTCAAGGGCATCGCCGAGGCCTGCGTGGTCGCCGGCTGCGCGCTCATCGGCGGCGAGACCGCCGAGCACCCCGGCCTGCTCGACCCCGACGACTACGACGTCGCGGGCGCCACCACCGGTGTGGTGGAGGCCAGCAAGCTCCTCGGCCCCGGTCGGGTCCGTCCCGGTGACGTCGTCATCGCCATGGAGGCCAGCGGCCTCCACTCCAACGGCTACTCCCTCGTCCGCCACGTCCTGCTCGGCTCGCCCGACTCAGGGGGCGCAGGCTGGACCGTCGAGCGCCAGGTCGACGACTTCGGCCGCACGCTGGGCGAGGAGCTGCTGGAGCCGACCCGCATCTACGCCAAGGCGTGCCTCGACCTCGCCGACCGCACCGAGACGCACGCCATGTCCCACGTGACCGGCGGCGGCCTCGCCGCCAACCTCGAGCGGGTGCTCCCCGAGGAGCTGTCGGTGCGCATCGACCGCTCGACGTGGACCCCGCAGCCGGTCTTCGACGTCGTACGCCGGGTGGGCGGGGTGGCCCAGGCCGACCTCGAGGCGACCCTCAACTGCGGCGTCGGCATGGTGTCGCTGACCGCCCCGGAATCGGTCGACACGGCCATCTCCGTGCTGGCCGGCCACGGCATCCGGGCCTGGGTCGCGGGCGAGGCCCGGTCGGACGCCGAGAACGGCGGCCGTGTCGTGCTGGAGGGCCAGCACCCCGGCTGGTGATGAGATTCGGCACTTCGAGCACGAAATGCCCGGTCTTGGTGTGCGGGAACACCCACCGCTCAGGTAGCGTTGTCCCCACGATATGTAACCGATCAGACCGGGCGCGTCGGGAGGCTCCCCGACAGCCCCGGCCAAGTGTGCGAGGGGGTCGACCCTATGGGGCGCGGCCGAGCGAAGGCGAAGCAGACGAAGGTTGCCCGCGACCTGAAGTACCGGACTCACGAGACGGACTTCGGCGCGTTGGCGAAGGAGCTGCACGGAGAAGACACTCACCCCACCAGTGAGGTCGATACCGATGGCGACGAGTGGTCGGACTATGCCGACCCGCGTCGTCGCGCAGACTGACTGATCGCACCTGATCACCCCACCCGGGCGACCGGGTGGTGAGGCGTACGAAGCACGCCCTGGTGCAGTTCAGGTGATCGGGTAGTTCCTCGCGCTACGACGCAGCGACCGGGCGGTTCCTGCGCTGGTTGCGCGAGGAACCGCCCGGTCGGCGTGCTGGTACGCGAGGAAGTGCCCGGTCAGGCGAGGTGGATGCCGCGCAGGCGGCCGACCTCGCGCATGCGACGCTCGGCGAGGCGGTCGGCGGCCTCGGCCGTGGTGACCCCGTCGGCCTTCGCGAGCTCGAACACCCGGCGGGTCGTCTCGAAGATGCCGGTCGCGCGCTGCTGCGCGCGCTCGAAGGAGAAGCCCTCGAGCTCGTCGGCGACCTGGATGACGCCGCCGGAGTTCACGCAGTAGTCGGGGGCGTAGAGGACGCCGCGCTCCTCGATCTGCTTCTCGATGCCGGGGTGTGCGAGCTGGTTGTTGGCCGCGCCGCAGATGATCGTGGCGCGCAGCACGTCGAGCACCTCGTCGCTGATCGCGCCGCCCATGGCGCACGGGGCGTAGACGTCGATCTCGCTCGCGACGAGCTCCTCGGTCGTGGCGACCGCGGTGACCTGCGGGAACTGCTCGCGGATCGCCTCGACCGACGGCCCGTGGACGTCGGTGACGACGACGGTGGCGCCGTCCTCGATCAGGTGGCGGACCAGGTGGCGGCCGACCTTGCCGACGCCGGCGACACCGACGGTGCGTCCGGCGAGGGTGGGCTCGCCCCACGCCTGCTCGGCGGCGGCGCGCATGCCCTGGAAGGTGCCGAAGGCCGTCAGCACCGAGCTGTCACCCGCGCCACCGTGGGCGACCGTGCGGCCGGTGACGAAGTCGCACTCGCGGGCGATGTGGTCCATGTCCTCGCTGAACGTGCCCACGTCGCAGGCGGTGAAGTAGCGCCCGTCGAGGGACTGCACGAAGCGGCCGTAGGCGCGCAGCAGGGCCTCGGTCTTCAGCTCGGCCGGGTCGCCGATGATGACGGCCTTGCCGCCGCCCAGGTCGAGGCCGGCGAGCGCGTTCTTGTAGGACATCCCGCGCGAGAGGTTGAGGACGTCGACGATGGCGTCGTCGGTGCTGGCGTAGGGGTAGAACCGCGTCCCGCCGAGGGCCGGACCCAGTGCAGTGGAGTGGATGGCGATGATGGCCCGCAGGCCGGTCGCGCGATCGTTGCAGAAGACGACCTGCTCGTGCTCGCTGCCGAGCTCGAAGACGTCGACGCCGGAACTGGGTACTCCAGACATGCTCATGGGTCCTTTTCTGGTGGGTGCGGCCGCGGGGTGTGCGGACCTGTTCAGCGCGGTCGAGGGGTGGTGACCGCCGTCACCTCCAGAATAGTCCGACGAGAACGTCCGGACCGCATCACTGCGACCGCATCACCACGAGGTCGCCGTGGGTGCCGTAGCCGAGCAGCTTGCCGCCCGCGGCGCGGCCGTTGAAGGTGACCATCAGCCACCGGCCGTCCACCTCGGCGACCGTGGGCCACGGCAGGTTGGTCGGGTAGGGCGCGTCCAGCGTCCCCGTCTCGGTCATCGCGAGGTCGTACGCCGGGAAGCGGGCGCGCTGGCCGCGTCGGGAGTCGCGTCCGTCGCTCGCCAGGACCGCTATCCGGCCGTCGACCTCGACGAGCGTCGTGCCCTCGGTCGACGTACGGTCGCTCGCCGCGCCCAGCAGTCGCAGGTCGTCGAGCATCGGTCCGGCGGCGACGGCCGGGTGGAAGTCGAAGAACCGGCGCGCGCTCACGAAGCCGACCAGCCACTCGCCGTCGCGCCGCACGAGGTGGGGATCCCACGTGGCGATCGAGTCAAGCCCGTCGACGGGCAGCGGGAGCTCGCGGGTGTCGAGGACGTGCGCTCCCCGCAGGAGGTCGTCGCCCGACTCGGCGAGGGTGACCCGCAACCCCGCCGGCGTACGCCGACCCGCCCGGGTCGTCGGCGCCTCGAAGTCGCCCCACGTGCTGGTCGCCACCAGCCAGCCGCCGTCGGTGCGGACGAGGTGGGTGGCGTGGTCGCCGAAGACCCCCGGCCGGTCGGGCCTGCGGAAGAACAGGTCGGCGGAGTGCGTGACCTCGAGGGCGTCGGGGTCGAAGCGCCAGAGGCTGGTGTGGGCGGTGTCGAAGAACCCGGGACCCGCCGACGTCGCCGTCAGCCACAGCGCGCGGTCGTCGCGGACCGGGCGGCCGTCCTCGCCGGTGACGAAGCGGGTGTCGCGCAGGCCCAGCTGGCCGAACCCTCCGGCAGTGCCGCCGCCGACGGGGAGCTCGACCCGCATCCCCGCCAGGGCGTCCTCGTCGCGGGTGTCGACCTGCGGGCCGGTGCCGCTCGCGACCTCCCGCAGGTCGTGCCGGGCTCGGGCGACCCACCCGGCCGACTCGCGGCTCCAGGCCGTCACGTGGGTGCCGGTCAGGCTCACGCCGAGGCCGGTGGGCTCCTCGGCGCGGTGGAAGCGGCGGCTCCGGAGCGTCCCGGCGCCGGGGACGTCGAGGGACACCGATCCGTCGGTCAGGGACGCCGCGAAGCGGTGCTCGCCGAGGCGCAGCGCCACCGGACCGTCGAGACCGGTCGTGGTCGCTGCGACGTACGGCGCCACGGCCGGCATCGCGACCTCGCCCGCCTGCTCGGTGTCGACCTGCACGGAACCGGGTGCGACCAGGTCGACCGGGCGCAGCCGGCGGGCGATCTCGAGGCGGGGGAGCACCGGCCCATCCTGCCGGAACTCACTCCGCCAGCAGGTAGCCCAGTCCCACCGCGGCCGCGACCTTTCCGCCCGCCACCCCGATGTGCGACCTGCCCTCCCAGACGACCGCCCGTCCTCGCGGGATGCCTGCGGCGGTCCGTTCGAAGAGGTCGCGGGTGTAGAAGCCGTCGGCCGTCCCGCCCAGCACCAGGGTCGGCGCCGTGACCCGGTCGAGGTGCGGCTCGGTGTCGAAGACGTCCTCGGCGGCGATGACGACGAGCATGTCGCGCTGGTCCTTGGCAGTGAACTGCCCCATCACCCAACCGGCCGGGCGGGTCAGGAGGCGCAGCCGGGGAGGCGTGCCGGCGGCCACCATGGCGGCGGTCGCGGCGCGTGTGTCACCGACCTCGGTCAGCCGTGCCACGTCTGCCATCACCGACCTCCCCCGGGGCGAGAGCCGGCACGCGGCGGCGGCGACCACGAGTCGGCGTACGAGCGCGGGCCGGTCCACCGCGAGCTGGAGGGCGACCGACCCGCCGGTCGAGGTCCCGTGGAGGAGGACCGGCTCGCCGAGGTCGTCCTCGATGACCGATGCGTAGTCCGCGGCCAGGTCGGACATGGACGTCCCGACGGGCAGACCCGGGCGCCGGTTGACCAGGTAGACGGTGAAGTGGTCCGCGAACGGCGCCGCCCAGGTGAGCGACGCCCGTCGGGCGGCCCCCTTCGGGGTGGTGTGCTCGGTCGTGAGCCCGGCCGCCACCAGGAGCACCGGCCCGCGGCCGGTCCTCAGGTAGGGCACTCCGTTGCCGAACGTGCCTTCCTCGACGTGGGGCACCACGCCACCGTAGGCCTCGGGCGCAGATCCGTCCGTCCGGACCAGACCGCACGGGCAGGTGCCAGGTCACGCGGCACGGGCACGCAGAAGGGCCCCGGTCGGGACGTGACCGGGGCCCTTCTGTGCTTGTGGGCAGGGGCGGGGTCGAACCGCCGACCTATCACTTTTCAGGCGATCGCTCGTACCAACTGAGCTACCTGCCCAAGCGGGGACGAGAATACATGAGCCCCGTGGGCGGACGGCAATCGGCTCAGTCGCTCCGTGGGACGTAGGCGGGGAGCTCGAGCCAGAACGACGAACCGGTGCCCGGCGTCGACTCGCCGCGGACCGCTCCGCCCTCGCGCTCGGCGATGGTGCGCGACAGCGACAGGCCGAGCCCGCTGCCCTGCGTGGTCGGTGCGGCGAAGCGGACGAACGGCTCGAAGGCGTGCTGGAGCTGCTCGGGCGTGAGCCCCGGGCCGTCGTCGCGGACCACGATGCGCACCATCGGCTTCGCGCTCTCGCCCACCAGCGCCTCGGCGGTGAGGTGCACGGAGCCGCCGGTGGGGCGGTGGTGGGCGATCGCGTTGCCCAGGAGGTTGGCGAGGACCTGGCGGACGGCCGAGGGGTGCCCCCACGCCGCCAGGGACGGATCGACCACGGCCTGCATGTCGACGCCCGCGGTGCGCGCGGGGGTGCGGTGCCAGTGGATGACGTCGGCGACCGCGTCGGCCAGCGAGATCTCCTGCTGCTGGTCGTCGGACGACATGGCGCGACCCGCGCCGAGGAGGCTGTCGACGATGGTGAGGAGCCGCTCGCAGGAGCGCACGATGACCGGCCCGTCCCGCTTCATGCCGGTCGTGACGTCGTCGGCGGTCCCGTGCTCGGCGTCGTCGAGCAGGCCCTCGGTGTAGCCGAGGATCGCGGAGAGCGGCGTTCGCAGCTCGTGCCCCACCGCGCCGAAGAGCTGCTGGGTGGCCATCTGCGCCTCCGCGCCCGCCTCGATGGCCTCGGCCAGCGAGCGGCGGGACTGCTCGAGGGTGAGGCGGGCAACGATCACGGCGTTCAGCAGCTTGAAGTCCGCAACGAGCTCGGCCGGCCACTCCCCGGCCGTGCCGCTCGCGGCGGACAGGCTGCCGTACATGTCGCTCTTGGACGTGAATGCCGATGCCGCGAGGCTGCTGATACCAGTGCGCAGCAGCTCGGACCGGTCCTGCGCTGCCTCATCCGGGAGGCGGTCGCGGTCGAGGATGACGACAAGCTCGCCGGCGCGAGCGTGACGCGACATCCACGGCATGCTGAGGGCCGCCTCGGGCCCGGCGTCAGGCGGTGGAAGCACCGACAGGGTCGTGTCAGGCGCGGACCATTCTCGGATCCAGGCACGGCCTCCGAGCTCCTTCCAGCCCTGGGTGTCCTCAGGTCTGAATCGGGTGAGCACCGAGACGATCACCTCGACTCGGCCGTAGGTGAGCAAGTGCTTGGATGCGAGGTCTATCGACTCGGCGACACTCGTCTCACCTGAGGTGATCGATCTCGCGAGCTCCGCTGCCGCCGGCGACGTCGCCGCTGGAGCAGACGTGTCCTGGAGGACGGGGTGCTCGGTCACGCGGACGGCTCCGATCGGACTGTTGCGGTGAACCTGCAGGGCTCTGGAGAGATGCCCCGACTCTGGTCGATGCCTACATCCTCGCTCAACCGCAATTCGTGTCGCGCCCCCCATGTCGCCAGCGAGACGAGGATCCCCATGCCGAGGTTGCGTCCGGGGCAGGCGTGGGGGCCCGCGCCGAACGGCAGCCACGCGCCCGGCCGGCGGGCTCCGGCCTGCCACCTCCCAGCGTCGAACTGGTCCAGTCCGCCGCGATCGCCAGGGACCAGGTCGGCCAGCCGGCCCAGCAGCAGGGGGCTGACGAAGACGACCCGACCCTTCGGGACCGTCGTCCCCCCGAGGTCCACCTCGCGTGTCGTGACGCGAGCGGTGAGCCAGGTGGGCGGGGTGAGGCGCAGCGTCTCCCACACGGCGCTGGTCGGCTCGACGGCGCGAGCTTCCTGGGCGAGCCATGCCAGGAGGAACGCCCCGGCGGCGATGGGGACCTGGATCCCGGCCGCGAGCATGGTCGCCGCCTGCTGCGGGGACAGATCGACGGTCGGATCCGCGACGAGTGCGTCGGCGAGAGAGTCCTCGAGAGCGACGCGGGTGGCTTGCTCCGTGCGACGGACGCGGCCCCACCGCCACGGCCGCCGACGGGCGGCGATGACCGGGGCTAGCGCGTCGATCCATGCCAGGACGTGGTCGGCGACGCGGTCGCGGACGTCGTCACCCGCAGCGGGGAGGACGGCGGTCGTGGTCGAGCGAGCGACGGGACGCCGGAGCAGGAGCATGGCGTCGTACGGCTCATCGCGGCGCGATCGTTGGTGCTCGGCCAGGCTGGTGGTCCACTCGCGTTCGAAGGTCGCGACACCGCGAGCCACGTGCTCGGGGCCGACTGGTGTGAAGAGCGTGTGGCCCGAGCGGGTGTCACCCCGACTCTCGGACAGGTCCCCGGTGCGGTTGACGTTGCCGGGGAAGTCGAAGGACGCGGTGTCGGTGAGCACCTGTCGGGCCTGCTCGAGGCTCGTGGCGAGCCACGGTCCGCCGGGCGCGAGCGCGGCTGCACCCTCGCGCGGGGCAGAAAGGACAGCGCCGAGCTGGCCACCGGCCGACTCGACGCTGTCCATGTGACTCACTGTGGCGTGGTCACTTCTGTCGTACGCCGAAGGTGTCAGCGCGGGGGGGCCGGACGCCAGGCGTACGGCATCTGGCTGACGGTGCGCTTGCGCTCGATGGCGGTGCGGATGCGGTTCATCATGTTGTTTCTCCAGGGTGGGGTGGACGGTGCACGCCGGGGTCGGCGTGCAGGGGCACTACGCGGAGCTCGTCTCCCGTGGTGATGACAGGGGTCGGGGTCAGGACTCCAGGTCGCGCAGTGTCTCGGCGATCAGGTCGGTCAGCTGCTGGATGCGCAGCGGCTTCTGCATGACTGTCGTGATGCCGAGTTCTTGGAGGACCGCGCGGTTCTCGCCGGCCCAGGCGGAGATGACGACGATGCGCAGCGCAGGCGCCACGTCGGGCCGGTCGCGCAGCCAGCGCACCACCTCGACGCCCGTCATCCGAGGCATGGTCAGGTCGAGCAGCATGACGTCGAAGCGCTCGCGCTCCAAGGTGTCCACTGCGTCCTGGCCGTCGTACGCCGTCGAGGCGACGTGACCGGCCCGCTCGACCAGGCGGCAGAAGACGTCGCGGATGTCCTCGTTGTCATCGACCACGAGGAAACGCAGCTGCCGCTCGTTGCTCACGAGTCAAGATTAGTCAAACGTTTGGCAAGTCGTGTGGCGTCTGCGAAAACTTGTCCGCTGGTCGGTCAGTGATCCGCGTCGCTCCCGGCCGCGGATCGGCAATGTTTGGGAGCCCGGCAGCCGCTGCCCCTATGCTGGTCGCTGCTCGATCGGGTCCGTCCCGGACGAGCTTGGCCCCCATCGTCTAGCGGCCCAGGACCCCGCCCTTTCACGGCGGTAGCGCCGGTTCGAATCCGGTTGGGGGTGCGACTCGACCGGCGTTCGACGCCGATTGGGTGTCACCGAAGAGCATGGGTTAGAGTTCCACCCGCTTCACCAGCACGACCGGGGAAGCAGCAGCATCCTGGCCCCGTAGCGCAGTTGGTTAGCGCGCCGCCCTGTCACGGCGGAGGCCGCGGGTTCGAGTCCCGTCGGGGTCGCCAACGCATGAACACGAAAGGGTGAGCCACCAGGCTCACCCTCTCGGTCATTTCGGCGCCGTACGACGACGCGGGGCCGTTTCGACGGCGCTCCTAGGGTGGTGGCATGCCGATCGACCTCGACCCCGCCGCGTTCGACGCCATGGTGGATCGGGCCCTCGACGGCCTCCCCGACGACCTCGCGCGGCTCGTGGACAACGTCGTCGTGCTCGTCGAGCCGGAGGCCCCGGCGGACGACCCCGACCTGCTCGGGCTCTACGACGGGCTGGCGCTCACCGAGCGACCGGCCAACCACGCCGGCATGCTGCCCGACCGGATCCTGCTCTTCCGCGGCCCGCTGCTCGACATGGCCGACACCGTCGAAGACCTCGAGGAGGAGGTGCGCATCACCGTCGTCCACGAGGTCGCGCACCACTTCGGGCTCGACGACGGGCGCCTCCACGAGCTCGGCTGGGGCTAGCGGTCCGTCAGGACAGGCCGGCGCCGACCGCGTAGCCGAGGGCGCAGGCCGCCACCGCCAGCACGGTCGTGGCGACGACGTAGCCCGCCGCCGCTCGCGCCGGACGCTCGACGGCCTGCACGGCGAAGGTCGAGAACGACGTGAAGCCACCGCAGAAGCCCGTCGCGAGCAGCGCCCACGCGGCCTCGCCGAGCGACAACGCGGCGAACAGGCCGAACAACCCCGAGCCGACGGTGTTGACCGCGAGCATGCCGCCTGGGACGTAGCCGTCGCGCCGCGCGACGACGTAGCGCAGCGGAGCGCCCACCGCGGCGCCGAGGGCGACGAGGAGCACCGTCATGCGGGGCCTCGGCGGCGTTGATCGGGCGAGCGAAGCGGAGGAGAAGGACGTCGTGGGGTGCTCATGCAAGGGTCTCCTCGGGCTCGGAGCGGCGGGCGAGGTGCTGGCCCAGCGCGGCGGCGGAGAGCCCGGCGGCGAGGGTGAGGGCGAGGTAGGCACCGGCGACGACGACGTGGCCACCGGCGGCGAGGTCGCGCGTCTGTCCGGCCCAGGCCGACACCGTCGTGAAGCCACCCAGGAGGCCCGGGCCGAGGGTGGCCGCGACCCGGGGCGATCGGCGTACGACGGCAAGGACGGGCAGCAGCCCGAGGACGAACGCCCCGACGACGTTGATGGCCAGCGTGGGCCAAGGGAACAGCGTGTCGGGCGCGGCGACGTCGACGAGGTGGCGCAGCACCGCTCCCACGGCACCGCCGACAGCGACGAGCAGGACGTCGACGGCCCGGATCGGGCGGTGCGTCACCCGACCCGGCTCGTGGACGACGACGCCGAGCCCGGGCTGCCGTCCCACGGCCGGGCGGACGCACCGTCGAGCTGGTGGACCAGCTCGGCGAGCAGCCAGTTGTGCAGCGCGCGTTGACGCGGCGTGCGGGCCATCGACAGCAGTCGCTCGGCCCGGCAGAAGGCGTCGGCGACGTCGAACATCTCGGTCATGGTCACGAAGATGGGTCCCGCCTCGCGGACCATCGGGAACGAGACGTCGACGCGGGGCACGCCGCGCGCCTCCGCCTCGATGATCTGGTTGCGGAAGGTGTCGGGGAACTGCCGCTCGAAGTTGGCGAACATCGACGTCAGGTCGCCGGCGAGCGGGTAGTCGGACTGGTGCGAGAGCGACAACAGACGCAGCTCGCGGCGCAGCTCGTGGTACTGCCGGCTGAGGGAGGTGTAGAGCGGGACGTCGATGCGGAGCAGGCGTACGTCGACCGCGCCCTCGCTGGTCGGCTCCGGCGGGGTGCGGTCGTGGTGGTCGATGACCCACTCGACCGACCCGGCGTCATTCATCTCCGGCGCCGGCTCGAACCAGACGATCTTGCCGTCGGACTCGATCGTCGCGCCCCAGGCGACGGCGCACTGGGCGACCATCGACAACCCGCGCCCGAAGGTGAGCAGCAGGTCGAGGTCGTCACCCTCGACCGGGGTGGGCGGCACCGGGGGCCGGGGTGAGCCGTCGACGACCTCGATGCGCGGGTGGGACGCGGTGCCTCGTACGCGGACCTTGTAGGGAGCAGCCGCGTGCAGGATCGCGTTGGCCACCAGCTCGGAGACCCCCAGCTCGGCGCACTCGACGAGGTCGGCCCGGTCGAGGCGTTCGCAGACATCGCCCACCCAGCGACGCGCGTCGGCCGCAGCGCGCGGCGAGGACGCCAGCGTCAACTCGGAGGTCAGCGGCACTGGGACTCTTTTCAACGGGGGGTGAGGGCCGGGGTGGACAGTCCAGTGGAGCCATGATTGCCCAAGAGCGGGTGGTTCAAACCTCGACGATCACCATAGTTCTTCGCGAGTCCGGGTAGTGGTGTGAGCAAGGCGACGCGCCCGGCGTTTCGCGCCCCGCACGCCCGAGGAGGAGAATGAACGTGGCAGTGGACGGCACGACGCACCTTCGACCCCAGGAGCTTCAATGACCTCGCCCGCGACGCAGTCCGCACGACACAAGGTCGTCGTGATCGGGTCCGGCTTCGGCGGTCTCTTCGGCACGAAGGCGCTCCGCCACGCGGACGTCGACGTCACCGTCATCGCGAAGACGACGCACCACCTCTTCCAGCCGCTGCTCTACCAGGTCGCGACCGGCATCCTGTCGGAGGGCGAGATCGCCCCGCCCACGCGCGAGGTGCTCAGCTCCCAGGACAACGCCACGGTGATCCTCGGCGAGGTCACCGGCATCGACCTCACCGCCAAGACGGTCACCTCGCAGGTGCTGGGTCGCGACACCGTGACGTCGTACGACTCGCTGCTGGTCGCCGCGGGCGCCGGCCAGTCCTACTTCGGCAACGACCACTTCGCCGAGTTCGCGCCCGGCATGAAGAGCATCGACGACGCCCTCGAGCTCCGCGGCCGCATCTTCGGCGCGTTCGAGATGGCCGAGCTCGGCGCGACGCGCGGCGACGACGTGGACCACCTCCTGACCTTCGTGGTCGTCGGCGCCGGCCCCACCGGTGTGGAGATGGCCGGACAGATCGCCGAGCTCGCGCACCGCACGCTCCGCAAGGACTTCCGCGCGATCAACACCCGCACCGCACGCGTCGTCCTCATCGACGCCGCCGGCCAGGTGCTGCCGCCGTTCGGCGCCAAGCTCGGCGAGAAGGCCAAGGGCGAGCTGGAGAAGCTCGGCGTCGAGGTGATGCTCGGCGGGATGGTGACCGAGGTCGACGAACGCGGCCTCGACGTCAAGTTCAAGGACGGCCGCACCGAGCGGATCAACTCCGTCGCGAAGATCTGGGCCGCCGGGGTGCAGGCCAACCCGCTCGGCAAGACCCTGTCCGAGCAGACCGGCGCCCCGCTCGACCGCGCCGGCCGGATCGCGGTCAACCCCGACCTCACGCTGCCCGGCCACCCCGAGGTGTTCGTCGTCGGCGACATGATCGCGCTCGACAACCTCCCGGGGGTCGCACAGGTGGCGATCCAGGGTGCGAAGTACGCCTCCAAGGAGATCCGCAACCGGATCGAGGGCAAGCAGCCCCAGCCGCCGTTCAAGTACTTCGACAAGGGCTCGATGGCGATCATCAGCCGGTTCGACGCCGTCGCGATGGTCGGCAAGCTCCGGCTCACCGGCATCATCGCCTGGCTGATGTGGCTCGGGGTGCACCTCGTCTACCTGACCGGTTTCAAGAACCAGGTCTCGGCGCTGATGCGTTGGGCGATCACCTTCGCCAGCAACAACCGGTCCGAGCGCACCACCACCGAGCAGCAGGTCTTCGCTCGCGCGGCGCTCGCGCGGCTGCGTCGCGGCGCGGCCGACCTGGTCTCCGACCCGGGCATCTACGACGCCACCCGCACGATGATGGAGGAGACCCGCCGCCAGGAGCTGGAGGCAGCCGCGGCCCGCGAGGCCGAGCTCACCGACTCCGGCGCACGCGGCGTCCCGGCCGATCGCGTCGGCGGCGCCTGAGCCAGACGCACCACGACAGTGGGGAAGCTCGTCCTGCACATGGCAGGACGAACTTCCCCACTGTCGACGTACGACGTTGTCCGGCCCTCGACGGCCGTCAGTCCGTCACGGCAGGTCGGGCCCGTGCGAGGTGACCGTTGGTGTGCCCCGCCGGGACGGGAGGCGGTTGCCGGTGACCCGGGCCGCGAGGCGGAACGCGACGATCGCGATCGCGGCGCCCGCCAGGTCGTCGGCGATGTAGTGCCAGCCGAAGTAGAGCGTCGCGACGACCGTCAGGGCGAAGTTGACCCAGAAGACGGTGCGGATCGCCTGGCTGCGGACCGTGTGCTGCGCCATGAGCGCCCAGAGCAGGGCGATGGCGGTGTGCAGGCTCGCGAAGCCGGCGACGCCCTGGTAGTCGCCCTCGCCCCACAGGAACCCGTGACGCGAGTAGACCAGGGAGTCCATCAGGTCAGAGGTGCCGTTGGGGACGAGGTCGCTGGTCAGCCAGGGGTACATGATCCCCGGGCCCAGCGTCGGCAGCAGGTAGTAGGACACCGTGCCGAGCGTCCACGCGATCCCCTGCGCGGTGACGAACCACCAGCCGTGGCTGATGTTGCGCGACCAGACCAGCCAGACGGTCACCAGGATCGCCACGAGGGGGATGTAGGCGAGGTAGACCGCAGACAGGACGTGCGCCGAGACGCCGGTCCCGAAGAGGTCCTGCGTCAGGGTCGCGGGGTCGTGCCCGAGCAGCAGGAGGCGGTCCAGCACGCGCAGCTCGCTGTCGTACTTCATGTCCCGCACCAGCGGCAGCAGGGACTTGAGGTTGCGGTAGGCGACGTAGACGACGTAGAAGCCCGAGATCCCGACGACCACGAGCTGCAGGCGCGCGCGGGTCCAGTGCGTGCGCACGCGGTGCCGGACCGCGGCGACGGTGCGGGCGGGGTCGAGCCGTCCCTGCCACAGCGCGCGGGGGAGGAGGTCGAGGACGATCGCCATCAGGCACAGCACCGGGAGGCGGACCCACGACGGCCCCAGGAAGCTGCCCTCGGGGTCGGCCACCGGACGGTCCAGCATCCAGCTGGCGACGAACGTGACGGCACCGATGAGCGCGGCGTTGGCCACCAGGAACGCGTAGGGCCGACGCTGGCTGCCCCGGCTCCCGGTCGTTGCGTCGAGGGCAGCAGGCGAAGGCGCGGACATGTGACTCCGGTGGTGCAGGGGCGGGCGTGAGGAGCCATTCTCCCCAGCCGGGGCAAACCCTCCCACTCGGCGCGGGTGTGATCTCTGGCTGACGCACACGTGCCGACCGCGTCGACCCCTCTGGGGAGTCTTGTCGGCGACCTGCGCGCGTGCTGCAATCAGCCAGCGCCCACCGGCCCCGACGATCGGGAACCCCGGTCCGGTGCGTCCGGCTCGGGGGTGTGCGGTGGGACGACTGACGTCGTGGTGGGTCACCACGCTGGTGGCGGCTGCGGTCGCGGTGCCGTCGTACGCCGCGCCGGTGCCCGTGGCGGGGCCGCCCGGGCCGATCGCCGAGCGCAGGCCCGCCGCCGCTCCCTCGGTGGGGATCAGGGTGCGGCCGTCCGTCGTCGACGCCGGGAGGCCGGTCGAGCTCGCCGGCATGGTGCGTCGCGCCGTGCCGCGCTCACTGCTGCGGCTGGAGACCAGGACCGCCGGGGGCTGGCGGCGGGTTGCCGTGGCCCGGACGAACCGGTTCGGGCGGTACGGCTTCAGCACCGTCCCGCCGCGAGGGGACAGCACCTTCCGGGTCGTCCTCCCGCGCCGCAAGGGACAGGCCCAGGCACGGTCGAGGCGCGTGCCCGTCCGCGCGACATGGACTCCGGCGCTCACGATCACCGCGGTGTCGTACGACGCTGCTGCCGGAGGCGGCGTCGCCACCCGGGTGGGCGGCACCGCGCCCGAGCTGGCCGGCGTCCTCCTCGAGCGGCAGCGACGGCTGGCCGGCGGAGCCTGGGCAGCTGCAGGCACGACGCTCGTGTCCGGTGACGGGTCCTGGGCCGACACGGTGGCCGACGAGCCCGGGTGGCAGCTGCGCTGGGCGGCGCCCGCGGACGGTGCCCGACAGGCGGCGGCCACCAGCGACGTCACGGTGGTCGCGCTGCCGACACCTCCCGCGCCCGACCCGGACCCGGCCCCCCAGCCCACGCCGGACCCCAACCCGACGCCGACCCCCACTCCCACTCCCACGCCGACTCCGACTCCGACGCCCGATCCCGACCCGGACGTCGCGCCCACCCTCACCGCGAGCGCGACCCACTACCCGTCGTCCGGCTTCGCCCAGGTCGCCGGCGCGAGCACCGGGCTGACGATCGACGACCTGGTGCAGCGCGAGGTGCAGCGGGACGGCGGGTGGAGGCCTGACGGTCCCGCTGTGGCGGTCGAGTCCGACGGCCGCTTCTCCGACGTGTTCCGCATCGAGCTCGGGTTGTCCTACCGGTACGTCGTCCCGGCATCGGGCGAGCATGCGGGTGCAGTGTCCGAGAGCTTCGGCTTCGCCTCACCCGGACAGCGGAGCATCCCCCTCGACGCGACCACGTCCGTGACCTTCCAGCCCGGGCAGCGCGTCCTCGACCTCGTCGTCAACCTGCAGGCGGGTCAGCGCTGGACCTGGGTGGGCACGCCGGTGGCGTCGGCCACCTTGGTCCCGCCGGCGGGGGAGCCGGTGCTCCTCTCCGGCGACGGCGTCACCCGCACCGCCGAGCGGTCCGGCGCCCACACGATCCGGCTGACCCGCGAGGACCTGTGGTCGGAGGCGGCCGGCAGCATCACCCTGTCCGCGCCCCGGGTGGTCCCCGGGGCCATCGACGGTCCGGCACGAGACCTGGTCGGCTCGCTGCCCGGACAGCTGGTGGAGGTGGCCTTCGACGGCGACGCCGGATCCGTCGTCTCGGAGTACGCGCGACCGCCCGAGACCGGCGCGCTCCCGCGCAGCACCCCGACCCTGGTGGCGCCGTCCGGCGACGTCGTACCCCGGTGGGGACGGCTGCAGCGGGAGGGCCACGTCTGGCGCCTGCCCGAGACCGGTGCGTACACCCTGCGCTTCACCCCGGCACCCCACGACGTGGTCGACCGGCCCGGCCAGGTGGTGCTCTCGGCCCGGGTCGCCGACGTGTCCCTCGACCGGACCGACCGCATCTCGCTCGAGCAGCCCGGACGGGTGGCGGTGGTGCGGACCACCGTCCCGGCAGGTCTGACGGTGACGTTGTCCGACGACGGCCCGGCGCACCTCCTCGAGGAGCTCTTCGGTCCCGACGGCGAACCGATCGACACCTACACGACGTCGCCGAAGGTCTCGCCGACCGCCGCCGGCACCTACACCCAGCTGGTGTCCTACCCGTTCGGGCCCGCGGAGGCGCGCTACTTCGCCTCCGCGCCCGGCACGCTGTCGGCCACCGTCGACGGCCCCCGGGTGCCGTACGACATGGGCGGGGTCCCGGACGCGTCCACGCTCGTCCGGGTGCCGATCACGACCGCGGACCTGGTGTTCTCCGTCGAGGTCCTCGACTCCGCCGGCGAGCTGTGCGTCCGCCAGCGGCTGGGCTTCCCGGACGACACCACGCTCTGGACCATGGTGTCGCCGTCCTCCAACAGCGGCCAGCACCCGCCGGTGCTCTGGACCTACAGGACCGGCGACCTGGTGATGTCCGCCAACCCGTGCGACGACACCGGCTGGATCCGTCTGGTGACGACCACGGTGGCGCCCGAGACGGCACCGGTCCCGACGCCACTGGGCGAGGGGGAGACGCTCTGGACCACCGACGTCGCCGTCGCGGCGACCAGGCCGGGACAGGTCACCGTCGTCCCCTACGACGGCGGGTACTCCGTCGAGAGCGACCGGGTGGACGTGTCGTTCGCCGACTCGTCCTTCCCTGCCGACACGTTGTTCAACGTCGGCTGGTCCCGGGGCGATTCAGCGGGATCGACGGGCGGCCCTCCGGGCACGGCCGACGACTTCTCGCTGTCGGAGACCTTCCTCTTCGGCGAGACCTACTTCTTCGTCTACGCCGGTCCGACCGCCACGGGCACCGCGACACTGCGCGTGGAGCGGTACGACTGGTAGCGCGAAGAATCGGAACGTCGTAGGCCTCCAGGGGCTCGAACCCTGAACCAACGGATTAAAAGTCCGGTGCTCTACCAATTGAGCTAGAGGCCCGGGACATGGGGACTTCAGTCCGACAAAACCTCCGGACAACCCATGATCCTGCTGCGGATCCTCTCAGAGGGGGAGGGATCACGGAGCATGCCGGGTAGGAACAACCCTGAGGACAACACCGGTGTGATCTGACGTACGGCTATGGCCTTCCGTGTCGATACCAGCGCAACGTAGAGCACTGTCTGGCGCTCGCGCGCACCTTGCAACGAGGCCCGACTAGGACAGTCCAAGCGACGCAGTTGGACGCGTCACCAGTGGCAGCGCTCGCACTGGCCGGGTCCAACGACATCGCGCCGCCTATCGGCACGCGAGCCAACAACCGGATCTGCCGATGTGCGCGCGTCTGGCACGACCGGGTGAGAGGGTCTAGCGGTGCCGACGAATAGCGAAGAACAACCCGGAACGCAGGCGCCTGTCGAGGGCGAGGGACCGGTCCAGCCCCTGCTCCTCCGCGTCGTCGGAATGTTGTCCCTCGTCGTGTGCGCGCTCGCTGTGTACTTCGCTGGGGTCGCCGAGTATCTCCAGGAGTCGGCCGTGGCCGCCGCCGACCATGCGCTGGTTCGTGCCCTGAGGGTGCTTGCGGGTGCTTGTGCGATCTCAGGGTTTGCGGTCGGAATGTATGTGCTGACGCGACAGGACGAGGCGACCCTGCAATCGCAGGAGAAGGCGCGGGTTCACGGCGATCGGACGCCCTGAGCGATCCTGCAAACCTCGGACGAGCCATCCGCTCATGCCGGTGAGCGTGTGTTTGAACATGCCCCGCAAGGGGGCCACGACTTCCGCCTCAGGCCTGCCGTGCTCGTACAGTCGAGCGACTATCAGCGATTCGGAACCACGCCCACCAACACATACTCGTCGGACTTGGAGACCATCGACTGTGACCCAACAACGCAAGCGCTTGCCGGGCGAGCCCAACCCCGTCCCTGACGCCGACGCCGCCATGCAGCCGGTTCGAGGGGCCCAGTCCTTGGGCAGGGAGTCACTTTCCATGGGCGCGGGAATGCACGGCGGGCCCTTTGGGGCTGGCGAGGGTGGCATCGTGAGGCGCATCGTCGCCCTCCTGAGTTGGCGAAAGCGTCGCAGGGACGCCAAGGGCATGCCCTCATCGACGCCAGGCACGGACGTGGAACACCCGGATCTGACGTGACCCAAGCGCCCGCTCATGCCGATGTGCGGCGGCTCAGGGTGTCCGTCGTAGCAACCGACGGATGGCTGTCAGGGTTGGTACACGAAGTTGTAGCGGCGCCCGGTCTCTTCCCTGAGACGTCGGATGAGGGCGGCGGCCTCGGCATCGTGGTCCGGCTCCCCTGAGCGCGTGTGCCACGCATCAGCCCAAGCCGCCAGATCGGTCGCCAGCTCCGTGCTGACACCGAGATGCGAGACCACGGACTCGGGAGCCGCAAACATCAGGCCCCGCTCGCTCCAGAGTGGAACCTCCACCGTGTGCTCGCCCATGAGTCGGACGGTTTCGATGATCGGGGCGGGCCAGCACAGGTCCGCGTCGTCACCCGGCACGGAGGGGGCAGGGTCGGAGCCGTCTGTCATGACGTCATTGTCGCTAGACGTCCGCTCATGCCGCTGATGGTGCGCCGAAGTACCGGATGAACGTGTTGCGGGTTCCCGATCGCCCTACGCCATTGTGTGGATGGCGTCAGCAATCGCGGGCAGGACCGCCTTGTACCCCGGTCCACTCAGGTGGATGCCGTCGTCGGCGAAGGCCCTGTCGCCGAGCGAGGTGATGATGCGCTCTGTGCGTACGACTAGTGCACCGAAGTCCTTGCAGACGGCGAGGGCGGCGTCGCGGTATTCGTCGAGGATCGCGTTCGTTCGATCACCCGGACCCGTTAGGCGAGCCTCGTCAACACCCGGCGGAGCCACGTAGATCCACCCACGAGCGGGCACGGAGTCCATGCAGTGGCGAACTGCTCGCGTGAAGTCCGTGACGGGAACTTCTTTCCATGGTGCGGCGTCGTTGGTGCCGACCGACAGGACGACAAGGTCGCTTTCCTGTACGTCCACCGCAGTCGCCTGAGCAAGCAGATCGAGCGCCGACGCGCCGCCCTCCGCTGCATTCCAGACGCCGGTGCCCACCATGGCCAGGTCTCGCCGAACCCTCGCAAGGTGGCTGTCCCCCAAGAACACGATGCGCATGTTGTAACGCTAACGGGACGTTGTCGGGGCTCCGCGCGCTGGAGTCTGTTGGGTGTCGGCGTCTGGACATGTCGATGGGTGATGGTGCGCGAACCTGCCGCCAGAAGCCTCACCTGTCCTTGGGAGGAACTAGCGTCGACTCATGCCTATCGTCGAGGTCACGCACAATCCTCTGATTGCGACGGCACAGTTGCGGACCCTCGCCGAGGCTCTCCCGCACGCCGTTTCGCTCGCTGTTGAATGTCCAGAAGAGCCGTACGACGGCGTGCTCCGGCCAGGCGACGTGGAGATCAGGTTCCGTCCGCGAGGTCCAAACGACTTCGGTGGGCTGGACATCGTCGTCGAGGTGCGGTCGAAGTGGTTCGCCAGTCGTGCCGAGACGCGTCAGGAGCGGTGTGATCGGCTGTGTGACGCGGTGGTCGAAGCCATCGGAACCAAAGAGGTGGGCGTGTATCTATCGTTGCCGGTCGCGGCTTGGGCACAAGGCGGCTGACAGGCGTGACGTCGAGAACGTCCGCACATGCCGCGATGAGCGCTCGGGTCCACCGATGTGCAGGCGCGCTGAACTTTTATCGGCTGGGATTGGTGATGGCCGCTCGGATCGGCCCGCAGGTAGCGTCTTCTCTGTGAGTCAGGACCCTCTTGAACAGCGCGTGGCGGCAATGCTGGCCGCTTACGAGGCGCGTTCTATTGACTCAGACGAACTGCACTCGCGTCTTCTGAAGGCTGTCGCGGCCGCCGAATCTGACTCCGATCGTCAAACGCTTCTCGTGGAACTGGCTGATTCCGTCGACGAGGCTCGCGACCTGGGCCGCAACGAGCGCGAGGACATCGCATGGGCGACCGCGGCGTATTGGCGTGGCACGCGCCTCGGCCCCTGAACGCACGGATCTGCCGCGATCAGCTCACGGATCTGCCGAGATGCGGGCACCCTCGTCCTGTCCATCGCCACTGCAAAGATGACGCCATGAGGCGATGCAGGGTTCACGTGTTGGGTGCCAGTGGTTCGGGAACGTCCACGCTGGCCCGCGCTCTGGCTGATCAGTGGTCAGTGCCTCACGCCGACGCCGATGACTACTTCTGGCTCCCGACGAATCCTCCCTACGTCGAGAAGCGGCCCGGGTCCGACCGGGTCCGGTTGATGCGGGAGGTGTTCGTCCCCAGGGAGGCATGGGTGCTCTCCGGGTCGATGCTGGGGTGGGGTGAGGAGGTCGTGGAGGAGTGCGACGCCATCATCTTCCTGACGCTCGACCCAGTCGAGAGGCTTCGTCGACTTGAGTCTCGTGAAGTCCTCCGGAGGGGCGGCGAAGCGTTCGATGAGGACGCATGGTCGGCCTTCGTGGAGTGGGCTCGCGGGTACGACGACCCGTCGTTCGACGGACGCAGTCGGGTCGTCCACGAGAAGTGGTTGGCCGACCGCAGCCAGCCGGTGCTACGACTCGACAGCGCGACAAACCTGAAGGCGTTGGTGGCCGAGGTGCTGCACTGGGAGCCGGGTCGCTGAGCGCGCGTCGCGCACCCCGAGTCTCACCCTAGAACGTCCGGATCTGCCGCGATGAGTGAGCTTGATCGACGGGTACGAACCATCGTCCGTGAGACGTTCCCGAAGGGCCCTCGGCCGTTCCGGAGGATCCGTTCCCTTAGCGGGAGTTGCCGTTACCCAGCTTGGTCCGTCGCTTCGAGAGTCTCCTGCAAAGACGCTGCAAGGAATGAAGGCTCGGATGTCCCAGAGGCCCCGAACATGCGGGCTGCGTCCGATGACGTGTCCGGACAACCCCATGATCCTGCCGCGCGTCTTCGCAGAGACCGGTCGGATCACCGACCACGGCGGTGTCGCGACGACCGCGCTAGGCTGGAGGTCGACTGCCAGTGGCAGGTCCGTGCCACGGCCACGTGGCGTACGGGCGCTGACGTAGGCAGCAATCACAGGCGGTAGCGAGATGACCTCGCAGCTCAGCACGGTCCGGGCCCCCGAACACGCGGATCACGCACGCAGGTCAGGTGCTCGATGATCTCCTTCGTCTGGTCACCCGGGGAGCGTCTGCCGGCCGGCACGGGTGGGTCCGAGAACTTCACGGTGGGTCACGTGCGCGAGCTCAACAGGCGCGGGATCGAGGCTCGTGTGGTCACCATCGGCGTCGGGACGGCTGATGGCCGCGAGGAGTTCGACGACATCCCCTTCCACTCGGTCCCGTCACTCGACGCGGTGGGGTGTCTGGACGACACCCTCGTGTTCGTCAGCGAGGCCCCGCCGACCACCACCGTGCACCCCGCCTACCAGATCCTCCACGTTCCACCGCCGCTGCGGCAGCACGCACATGCATCCGTGGTGGCCGGCACGCGGGACCGCACGCTCATCGCGACCAGCCGCTACGCAGCCGCGCTCTGGGCGGACTTCCTCGACGTGGGCCTCGACACGATCCACGTCGTGTACCCGTTCGCCGAGCCGGAGTTCGCCACCCGGCCTCGGGCGGAGAGGACCGACGAGGTGACCCGCGTGTTGTACGCCGGGCGGCTCACGCCCGAGAAGGGCATCTACACCCTGCTCGCGGCGCTGCACACCGACTTGTTCGATCCGGGCTCGGTCTCCGTCACGGTGACGTCCGCCGGCGCTGACAAGCCGCAGGGCGCCATCATCGAGCGGTTGCTGCGTTCGCACCCCGAGATCGATCTCGTGCCCGCCCGGCGCACGCCCGCCGACATGGCGTCGTTGCTCGTCGAGCACGACGTGGTCGTGATGCCGTCGAATGCGCAGTACTGGCACGAGACCTTCGGGATCCTGTCGATCGAGGCCCAGCACGCCGGTTGCCGCGTGGTCGCCTCGCGCGACGGCGGGTTGCCGGAGACCGACTGCGGCGCGCTGGTGCTCGTCGAGCCCGACGACGCCGAGGCGCTGGCCCAGGGCATCCTGGCCGCTCGACGCCTCGGACCGGTCCTGCGGCACGAACGAAGGGACGCCGGCCGGGACTTCACCGTCGCGGACTCGGTCACGACCCTGCTGGCGGTCCTCGAGGGCGTGACGGGGCCGACCCCCTCGGAGGTCATCCGGGCCCTCGAGGAGCTGGTGGCGCTCCCGTCCGCGGACGAGCCGCACACCCGTCCGCCTGTCGAGTCCCCCGCCATCCGGGCCGAGACCGTCCGTCCGGCGTTGCCCGTCAGGGCGGTGCGATCACCATGATGACCTGGGCACGCGCGCCCCGACCGGGCGTGGATGCGCACGCGAAGCCTGAGGGCAACGCCACCGACCTGCGCTACCTGGAGGACGCCGTCGCGGCACTGGTGCCGATCATGGCGGTCTGCGCAGGTGCGACCCGCAGCTCACGGCCGGACGTTCGAGCCCTGGCCCGCGACGCGCTGTCGGTCCAGGCCGACCGCTCTGCGGCGATGTCAGCCGTCCTGCTCGGCTGGGGTCAGCCCCCGAAGGCGCCTCCGCCGATCGCGCCGCCAGGGGCTCTCGACGGGCTGGGCGGGGAGGCGCTGGACCAGCTGTTCGTGGACCGACTGACCGCTCATGCCAACGCCTCGCTGATCCGTTCCCGCGCTGAGCTGGTCGCCGGTGCGAGCCGGTCGACGCGTTCCCTGGCCGAGCACGCCATCCACGCGGACGACCGACAGCTCGCGGTGCTCCACGGTCTGCTCCTCGACCCGGCGCAGCACCGGGCCGCCGCCCCGGTGGTCCACGACTCGATGTCGCGATGGAGCGACGACGGCGGGTCGTGGCAGATGCCTTCGCCGGTGACCGCGCCGAGCCCCAGGGGCCGATGACCATGGCCTACCTCATGCTGTACGGCGACGGCTGGACCCAACGGTGGCGGATCGCCGACGAGAACGAGATGGCGGTTCGCGAGGAGGTCGAGCGCGTGGGGACGGACGCGACCGGCCGCCTGCCGGTGGTCGATCCCGGCTCCGACGCCGGGGCCACCCTCGTCGTCGCGTGGGCGAAGGTGGCTGCTGCTGTCGTCCTGGACGGGTCCGCCGAGCAACGGGACGACTCCGCGGGTCGGTATCCCTGACCCCTCGCGGTCGGACCGGCGGTCGCGACGGCGAGCGCCGTCAGCCCACGGGCGCCGCGAGCACGGCCGCGGCGAGGCTGTGGTCGATGTGGGCGGTCATCAGGTCGGACGCGGCAGCGGCGTCACTGTCGACGACGAGCCGGACGAGCTCGTGGTGCTCCTCGAAGTCGCGGGTGCGGTCCTCCCCGCCCGGCGGCAGCTGGAGCCCGACGCGTCGGTAGCGGTCCGACTTGTCCCAGAGGTCGTCGAGCATCCGGACGACGACGTCGTTGTGCGACGCGGAGTAGAGGGCGCGGTGGACCTCGCGGTGCGCGGCGAGCGCCGTCTCGCCCCACTTCCGGGTGACGGGCTTGAGCCGCTTCAGCGCTGCCCGCATCCGTACGACGTCCTGGTCCGTTCGGCGCTCGGCGGCCAGCGCGACGGCGGCCGGCTCGAGGGCACGCCGGGCCTCGAGCAGCTGCCGGGCCTCGTGGAGGTCGAGCTCGGCGACGCGGGCGTTGCGATGGGTGTCGAGCCGGATCCAGCCCTCCCCGCTGAGTCGTCGTACGGCCTCGCGGAGCGGCGTGATGCTGATGCCCAGGTCGGCGGCGAGCTCGTACTGCGCCAGGGGTGAGCCGGCCTCGAGCGAGCCGTCGAGGATCTGCTGGCGGATGCGCGCGTAGGCGACGTCGGCCTTGCTGGTGAAGAGGGGATCGGCCACGCGCTCATCTTATAAGACCGATTGGTGATCGACGGAGCGATGTGCGTAGGGTGCGGATCTCGCATCTTATAAGAATTGGAGCCACGCCATGAGGATCGTCTCCGCCCACGAGGGCGTCATCCCGATCAGCTCGCCGATGAGCAACGCCTTCATCGACTTCTCGACGATGGACTGCTCGGTCCTCGCGCTGGTGAGCGACGTCGTGGTCGACGGCGAGCCGGTCGTCGGCTACGGCTTCAACTCCAACGGCCGCTACTCCGCGGGCGAGATCCTGCGCCGTCGCATCCTGCCGCGACTCCTCGAGGCCGACCCCGACAGCCTCCTCGACGAGGCGGGCGCCCTGTCGCCGAGCGCGGCCTGGGAGGTGATGATGCGCAACGAGAAGCCCGGTGGGCACGGGGAGCGGTCGGTCGCCGTCGGCGTCGTCGACATGGCGCTGCACGACCTCGCGGCCAAGGTCGCCGGCGTGCCGCTGCACCGCTGGATCGCCGACCACTACGGCGACGGCGGGTCCGACGACTCCGTGTTCGTCTACGCCGCGGGCGGCTACTACGCCCCCGGCAAGTCGCTGGGTGACCTCCAGGACGAGATGCGCCGCTTCCTCGACGCGGGCTACGAGGTGGTCAAGATGAAGATCGGCGGCGCCGACCTGGCCGAGGACCTGCGGCGCATCGAAGCCGTGATCGAGGTGCTGGGCGGCGACGGCTCACGCCTTGCGGTCGACGTCAACGGACGCTTCGACCTCGACACCGCGCTGGCCTACGGCCGGGCGATCGACCCCTACGGGCTGTTCTGGTACGAGGAGGTCGGCGACCCGCTGGACTACCGGCTCAACGCCACGCTCGCCGAGCACTACCGCGGCCCGATCGCCACGGGGGAGAACCTGTTCTCCCTCCAGGACGCCCGCAACCTCGTCCGCTACGGCGGACTGCGGCCCGACCGCGACTGGATCCAGGTCGACCCTGCCCTGAGCTACGGCCTCGTGGAGTACCGCCGCATCCAGGACATGCTCGCCCAGCACGGCTGGTCCTCGCGCCGCTGCATCCCGCACGGCGGCCACCAGTTCTCCCTCCACATCGCCGCCGCCCTGAGGCTCGGCGGCAACGAGTCCTACCCGGGCGAGTTCCAGCCGACCGGGGGCTTCGCCGACGACGCCGTCGTGGAGGGCGGGCGGGTGCGGCTCGACGACCGACCCGGCATCGGCTTCGAGGGCAAGGCCGCCTTCCACCGCGTGCTCCGCGACCTGCACGCGTGACTAGCGTGGGGCCGTGGACACCCTGGTCGAGGTCTGCCTGGAGGACGTCGGTGGAGCCGCGCTCGCCGCAGCGGCGGGCGCGGACGCCCTGGAGGTGTGCGCCGGGCTGGCCGACGGCGGGACCACCCCGACGCTCGGGTTCGTCCGGCACTGCGCGGCCGCGGCGCCCGGGCTCGAGATCCGGGTCCTCGTCCGTGCCCGGCCCGGCGACTTCGTCCACTCCCCGGAGGAGGTCGAGGTCATGGTCGCCGACATCGAGGCGGTGCGCGGGGCGCTCGCCGGGTCGGCGCGGCTCGGGTTCGTCGTCGGGAGCCTGACGCCCGACGGTGACGTCGACGCGGGTGCCGTACGACGACTCGTGGCCGCGAGCGGCGACGCACCGGTCACCTTCCACAAGGCCTTCGACTCCGTGCCGGACCAGCCGTCCGCGCTCGCGCTGCTGGCCGACCTCGGCGTCTCCCGCGTCCTGACCTCGGGCGGTCCCGGCCCGGCGCTCGACCACCTCCCGCAGCTCGCCGACCTGGTCCGGCGCGGCGGTGAGGACGTCCGCATCGCGGTCGGGGGCGGCGTACGACCGGTGAACGCGGCCCGCGTCGTCGCGGAGACCGGGGCGCGCGAGGTGCACCTGCGGGCGCCGGGCACGGTCACGGCGGCGGGGTCGTCCGCCGGCTACGACGACGGGCGTCGCAGCGTGACCAGCGCCGAGGTGCTCGCCGAGGTGATGTCAGCCCTCGGGAGATAGCGCGGCGGTGTCGCCGGGGAACAGTGCGGCGTCCGCGAGCGGGTCGACGCCGCTGACGTCGTCGAGGGGGAACATCGGGCGCCGGACCCGACGGTGACCGAGGCGCACCAGGTCCTGGTCCACGCCACCCGGGGTGAGCGCGAGCATCCAGTCGGCGGCCATGTCGAAGAGCTCGGGCTCGAGGTAGCCGATCTTGACCACGACGACGTCGGCGCTGCGCGGGTCCAGGCCGAGCCGGGTGAAGTCCTGCTCGAGGTGGTAGGGCCGGCGCCGCCGGGTGACGATCACGTCCACCGCCGCGGTGCGCACGACGACCTCCAGGTTGTCGTCGGACGGCACGACCGCCACCACCTCGCCGGCGACCTCCACCGGTGGGGCCGGACGTGCGTCGACCCGCGCGCCCAGCGTGAGGCGCACGTCGGCGCCGACTCCGGCCTCCGAGGCCGCCAGCGCGCCCATGGCGTCGGGGATGGAGGCGTAGATCGCGCGCCTGCCGCTCGCCGCCAGCTCCTCGCTCGCCAGCAGCTCGGCCAGCGTCCAGGTCACGTCGCCCGCCCCGCCGGCGGTCGGGTTGTCGCCGGAGTCGGACACGAAGTACGGCGTGACGGGTGAGGCGAGGGCCGCCTCCATCACCTCGTCGAGCGACCCGGTCGGCGCGACGAAGCCGAAGTCCTCGCGCCGCTCCCACAGCTCGGTGGCCAGTGCTGCCGCCTCGGTCATCGCCCGGTCGGCGTCGTCGCCGACCACCGTCACGACCGCCCCGTTGCGCGGCTCGTCGGCCCACGGGTAGCCGATCCAGATCCCCGCGTCGAGGATCCCCTCGAGCGACTGGATCGCCGGCACGCGGGCGTACAGGCTCGTGGCCGGCTCCTGGCGGGTGCTGGTCATCTCGCCGGGGAGCAGGATCGGCACCGGCACCCAGGCCTTCGCCGGGCGGCGGCGCCCCGGTGGCAGCGCGAGCCGGTCGACGAGGTTGCGGGCGGCCCGCTCCTTCGTCTCCTGCCAGTCGACGTGCGGCGCGGTGCGGTAGGTCGTCAGCAGGTCGAGCGTCTCGGCAAGGGTGCGCGACACGTTGCCGTGGAGGTCCATCCCGCTGCTGATCAGGCAGTCGGGACCCACGACGGCGCGCACGGCGACGGCGAGGTCGCCCTCCATGTCGTCGAGGCCGACGACGCTCGCGGCTCCGTGGATGTCGAGCACCACGCCGTCGAGGGGCGCCTCGGCCACGGCCGCGACGAGCCCGGCGAGGATCTCGGCCTTGAGCAGGACGTAGTCGTCGGCGGGGATGGCGCCTCCCGCGATGCTGCGCGCCTGGAGGATGCCGAGCCACCGCGCGCGGTCCGCCAGGGCGCCGTCGGGCCGCCAGAACTCCCACGCGTCGAGGACCTCGCGACCCCTCAGGGGAGCGAGCATCGCCGCCGTCGTGAGCGCGGGGGAGAACGTCGACGCCTCGAGGCTGATGCCGCAGACGGCCACGCGCGGAAGAGGCGGAAGGACGACGTCACTGGTCACTTCTGGATGGTGTCAGGGGCCTCCGGGAGGCCGCTCGGCAGGTCCGTTGGTCGTCTGTTCACCCGTAGGTGGTCCGCGACCGGTGACGTGGGGCGATTTGTTGGTAGGGTTGCTCCTGCAACAGGTGCAAGTTCCAGCAGGTTGACGCCCGCGGAGTTTGTGATCCAACGGCGTTCCCCTCTTCGGGCCTTTCCAGCTTGTAAGTCGGAGCGACGTGTCACCGCACTTGATGCGGAGCCGTCGAGGTGATGGCTTCTCGTTCCGATAACAGGAGTACCGAGCACATGGCTCAAGGCACCGTGAAGTGGTTCAACGCCGAGAAGGGTTTCGGCTTCATTGCGCAGGAGGACGGCGGCGACGACGTCTTCGTGCACTACTCGGCCATCCAGTCCAACGGCTACAAGTCGCTGGATGAGAACCAGAAGGTCGAGTTCGACGTCACCCAGGGCCCGAAGGGCCCGCAGGCGGAGAACGTCCGTCCGCTCTGATCGGCTGACGCTGGACCTGTTCCAGATCTGATCAAGAGTCTGGCTCCTCCCCCTCAGTGGGGTGGGGCCAGACTCGATTTCGGGGCACACTTGACTCAATCGGGCCATGTTGCGCCGCTTCCGGGTCGGTCAGACTTGGCTCGGACGCATAAAGTCGTGTGGTCCAACAAACACGCGAGGACGTCAGGAGGGTGACGATGCACGACCAGTTCGACGTGACTCTCGAGGACGGTGACCTCCTCGGTGAGGTCGAGCTCACCACCACGCTGATCATCGCGGCGAGCGAGTCCGACGACCACCTGTCGCGCGAGGAGATCGACCGCCTCCTCGGGGTCACCCCGCGCAAGCCGCAGGACTGACCGCGCCGCCCTCCGCTCAGCAGGTGGCGAACAGCACCGGGCCGCTGGTCAGGTCCGACAGCACGTAGCTGCCCTCGACCGGACGCAGGTCGAGCACCACCTCGCGGCCCTCCGAACCGGCCCGCTCCACCGAGAACCGGTCGGTGAACTCCCCGCCCTGCCCGGGCGCCGGTCCCGCGGCCAGCCGGGCTCGCGTCTCCGCGTCACCGGCGGCGTCGTCCGCGTCCTCGACCTGCATCACCGCGCGTACCTCGCCCTCGGGCAGCACGCCCATCGCGAAACCGGTCAGCGGGTGGACCTCGCCCGCCGCCTCGACGAGCTGGTCGGCCTGGGCCCGGGCGTCGTCGTCGGCCTGCGCCATCGCCAGGTGCTCGCAGGCGTACGCGCCGTCGTAGACCGCCGCGGCCAGCGGCTCGTCCAGCGAGGCGGCGAGGTCGGCGAGGCCGTCGGGTTCGCCGTCCCCCTCCAGCACCTGCTCCAGGAACGGGGCCTGGTCGGAGGTCAGCACGAGGCCCTGGTCGGCGAGCAGCGCGACGTGCTGGAGCTCCGGGGTCAGCGTCGAGCCGACCCCGGCCAGTACGTCGGGGCCTCCCACCCACACGCCGTCCTCCTCGTCGGGCTCGGTCCAGCCCAGGTCGGCGAGGCGTTCCGACACGGCGTCGAGGTCGACGTCGTCGTCGACCTTGAGCACCTCGACCGCTCCCGCGCCCGACTGGGCGAGCAGCTCCCACGAGACGGTGGCGGGGGAGAAGCCCAGCTCCTCCTGCATCACGCCGGCGGACGTGCCGAGCGCCGACATGGACGACAGGTCGGCGGCGAAGGCCTCGACCAGGAAGGCTTCGACCTCCTCGGCCGACGAGTCCGCTCCGACGCCGGCGTCCAGCTCGCGGCGTACGCCGTCCCAGTCCGTCCAGGAGAAGCGGGTCGCGTCGGCCGGCGCCAGCTCCATCGCCTCCTGGAGCGGCGTCGCGGGCGTGAGGGCGCGCCACGCGACGAGCCCGGCGCCCGCCACGACGAGCACCACGACGACGCCCAGCACGGCGCGGGTCCGGCCCCGGCTCCGGCCGCGGGTCCCGGTGGTCGGGACGTCACGATGTGGCACGGGGCTCCTCGCGGTCGGGGTGAGGTGTGAGACTACTTCCATGGAGCCCCGCGACGTGCGCGCTGCTGGTGCCGTCGTGACCCGGAAGGGCGGTGAGGTGCTCCTGGTGCACCGGCCCAAGTACGACGACTGGTCCTTCCCCAAGGGCAAGCTCGACCGCGGGGAGCACGTGGTCACCGCCGCGGTGCGCGAGGTGGCCGAGGAGACCGGGCTCGACGTACGCCTCGGGCCGGCGCTGTCGCGGCAGCGCTACCGGATGTCCAACGGCCGCTGGAAGGCCGTGGACTACTGGGCTGCCCGGGTCGCCGGAAGCGACGACGTGAGCCGCTACCGCCCCAACGACGAGATCGACGCGGTCGAGTGGGTGGACTGGAAGGACGCGGAGCAGCGCCTCACCTACTCCTACGACCGCGACACCCTGGCCGAGGCGCGCCCCCTGCGGCGGCGTACCCGGGCGCTCGTGGTGCTGCGCCACGCCGAGGCGCGCTCGCGCAACGGCTGGAAGAAGGACGACCGGCGGCGACCGCTCGTCCGGCTCGGGGAGACCCAGTCCCAGCGCCTGGTGCCGCTCCTGGCCGCCTTCGACGTCACGGTCGCCCACACCTCCACCAGCACCCGCTGCGTGCAGACGGTGATGCCGTACGCCGACGTGACCGGCTGGCCGGTCAAGCTCTACGAGGAGCTGAGCGAGGAGGGCGCCACCGTCGAAGGCGTCGTCGACCTCGTCGACGGGTTCCTCGACGGCGACCTCGACGCCGGGAGCGCGGTGCTGTGCAGCCACCGGCCGGTGCTCCCGACCGTGCTCGACGCGCTGGAGGTGCCCGACGTCGAGCTCGCGCCCGGGTCGATGCTCGTGGTGCACCACCGCAAGGGTCGCGTGGTGGCGACCCAGCACGTCGAGCCCTGAGCCTCCCTCTATTGCTCCGGGCACCCGCTCGTCAAGCGCCCCGGGACGAGTTCATGTGATCGTCGTCGCACGCCCGAACGGGTGATGCCAACCGGTCCTGCCGAGTTCACCGCGCGTTCACCGACGGCGCCGTGGTCGTTCTCCTGCGGTGCCTACCTTCCTGATCGTCAGCACTCATCAGACTTCCATCAGGAGCACCCGAAGTGAATCGCACTTCCTTCCGCAAGCTGCTCGCCCCGAGCGTCGCTGTGCTTGCCCTCTCGATCTCCCTCACCGCGTGCGGTGCCTCCAACGAGGCCGGCGCCGAGTCGGGCGGCGACACCTCTGAGGCCGGCGGCCTGTCCGGTGACCTGAACGGCGCCGGCGCGTCCTCGCAGGAGAAGGCGCAGGGCGCCTGGTCCACCGGCTTCCAGGGCATGAACGACGGCAACGTGACGGTCAACTACGACCCCGTCGGCTCCGGTGACGGACGCACCAACTTCATCGAGGGCGGCGTCAGCTTCGCCGGCTCCGACTCGTACCTGAACGACGACGAGGGCGAGCTCACCGCCGCCAAGGAGCGCTGCGGTGGCGAGGACCCGATCGAGGTCCCGGCCTACGTCTCGCCGATCGCCGTGGCGTTCAACCTCGAGGGTGTCGACGCGCTCAACCTCGACGCCGACACGATCGCGCAGATCTTCGACAACAAGATCACGAAGTGGAACGACAAGGCGATCGCCGACCAGAACCCCGACGCGACGCTGCCCGACCTGGCGATCACGCCCGTGCACCGCTCCGACGACTCGGGCACCACGAAGAACTTCACCGACTACCTCGGCAAGGCCAGCGGCTCGTGGTCCTACGAGGCCGAGGACGCCTTCCCGGTCAAGGGTGGCGAGGCGGCTGAGGGCACCTCCGGTGTGATCTCCGCCGTCTCCGGCGGCACGGGCACGATCGGCTACGCCGACGAGAGCCAGGTCGGCGACCTGTCCGTCGTCTCGGTCAAGGTGGGCGAGGAGTACGTCGCCCCGTCGGCCGAGGGTGCCGCCAAGGTCGTCGAGACCTCGCCGGCCGCCGAGGGTCGGGCCGACGTCGACATGGCCGTCGACATCGACCGCACCACCACCGAGTCGGGCGCCTACCCGGTCGTCCTGCTCAGCTACCTGATCGCCTGCCAGACCTACGAGGACCAGGCCGAGGCCGACCTCGTCAAGGGCTACCTGTCCTACATCGTCTCCGACGAGGGACAGGCGGCCGCCGCGGAGGAGGCCGGCTCCGCGCCGCTCTCCGCCTCGGTCGCCGAGCAGGCGCAGAGCATCGTGGACGCCATCTCCGCGGGCTGATCCCACGGCCGGGGCCAACTGCCCCGGCCACCCATCGCCGCGTGCGGCGGGTCGGACATCCGGCCCGCCGCACCGACGCATGAACCGACTGAATGAGGTAGTACGTGGCAACCATCGCCGCTGATCAGAAGACGGGCCCGGCGAGGCTGGGCGACCGGGTCTTCTCCGCCACCGCCCTGGCCGCCGGGATCGCGATCCTTCTCGCCCTGGCAGGCGTCTTCATCTTCCTGGCGATCGAGGGCGTCCCGGGTCTGGCCAAGCCGGCCGAGTTCTACGGCGAGGCGAGCAACTTCTGGGGCTACGTCGCCCCGCTGCTGTTCGGCACCGTGCTCGCCGCCGTGATCGCGCTGATCGTGGCCGTCCCGCTCGCCTGGGGCATCGCGCTGGTGGTGAGCCACTACGCGCCGAGGTCGATCGCCACCCCGATCGCCTACGTCATCGACCTGCTCGCCGCGGTGCCCTCGGTGGTCTTCGGCCTCTGGGGCATCAGCGTCCTGGCGCGCCACCTGCAGCCGGGGTACGTCTGGCTGGACGAGAACATGGGCTGGCTGCCGTTCTTCGCCGGGCCGGCCTCCGGCACCGGACGCACCATCCTCACCGCCGGTCTGGTGCTGGCGATCATGATCCTCCCGATCATCACCGCCATCTCGCGCGAGGTGTTCTCCCAGACGCCGCGGCTGCACGAGGAGGCCGCGCTCGCGCTGGGCGCCACCCGCTGGGAGATGATCCGGATGGCCGTCTTCCCCTATGCCCGCTCCGGCATGGTCTCGGCGGTGATGCTCGGCCTGGGACGCGCGCTCGGCGAGACCATGGCCGTGGCCATGGTGCTGTCCGCCGGCGGCGGCATCTCCCTCAACCTGATCTCGAGCAGCAACCCGGCCTCGATCGCGTCCAACATCGCCTCCAACTACAAGGAGGGCACCCCGGGCAAGATCCAGGTGCTGATCGCGACCGGCCTGGTGCTCTTCCTCGTGACGTTCCTGGTCAACTTCGCTGCCCGGTGGATCGTCACCCGCAACGAGAGGAAGCTGGCCCGTTGAACCACCCCACGAACTTCTCGTTCTCCCCCGCTGCGCTCCTCCACCCGACAACTTCGAGGGGACCCCGGCCATGAGCCTTGCCACCGCTCCCGCCCGGCCCACCTCGGAGCCGGTCGCGTTCACGCAGGCCAAGCTGCCTCGCCTGGCGCCCGCCCTCGTCGGTGTCGTGGCCGTCGCCGCCGCGGCCCTGCCCGTGCTCCTGCTCGGCTGGGGCCTGATCGCGTGGGCGCTCGTCGCCGGTGTCCTCTACCTCGTCGCACTGCCCGCCTGGGCGCGGGTCGTGGAGGGGCCTCGCGGGGCGGCGGACCGGATGGTCACCGGGCTCGTGTGGGCGGCGTGCCTCGTCGCCATCGTGCCGCTGGTCTCGCTGCTGTACACGGTCGTGGACCGGGGTCTCCCCGCGATCAACTCGACCTTCCTGACCTACTCGATGTACCGGACCGAGCTGGACCAGGAGGTGGGGATCTACCACGCGCTGGTCGGCACCCTCCTGATCACGCTGGGCGCCGCTGTCATCTCGGTGCCGATCGGCATCATGGCCGCGATCTACCTCATCGAGTACGGCAAGGGCAGTCGCCTCGCCCGCTGGATCACGTTCCTGGTGGACGTGATGACCGGCATCCCGTCGATCGTGGCCGGCCTCTTCGCGTTCTCGCTGTTCATCCTCATCTTCGGTCCGTCCACCCGGGTCGGTATCGGCGGGTCGGTGGCGCTGTCGCTGCTGATGATCCCGGTGGTGGTCCGCTCGACCGAGGAGATGCTGCGGCTGGTTCCCGCCGACCTGCGCGAGGCGTCGTACGCCCTGGGCGTGCCGAAGTGGCGCACGATCGTCAAGGTCGTCCTCCCGACGGCCCTCGGCGGCATCGTCACCGGGGTCACGCTCGCCATCGCCCGCGTCGTCGGCGAGACCGCCCCGCTGCTCCTCATCGCCGGCCTGACGACCCGCACGAACTTCAACGTGTTCTCGGAGCGGATGACCACCCTGCCGGTGCTGATCTACACCCAGAACGCCAATCCCGGCATCGCCGAGACCCCGGGTGGCACGCCGCCCGGCATCGAGATCGCCTGGGGCGGCGCGCTGGTGCTGATCCTGATCGTCATGATGCTGAACCTCGTGGCGCGCGTCATCGGCGCGATCTTCGCCCCCAAGACCGGCCACTAGGCCCCGAACCAGACACAAGAGAGACTCACCCCCATGGCCAAGAGCATCACCGTCGGCGACCTCGACATCTACTACGGCGACTTCCTCGCCGTGCAGGGCGTCAACATGACCATCAAGGCACGCTCGGTCACTGCCTTCATCGGTCCGTCCGGATGCGGCAAGTCCACGTTCCTGCGCTCGCTCAACCGCATGCACGAGGTCATCCCCGGCGCACGCGTCGAGGGCAAGGTGATGGTCGACGGGCAGTCGCTCTACGACAGCGCCGTCGACCCGGTCGCCGTACGCCGCCAGATCGGCATGGTCTTCCAGCGGCCGAACCCGTTCCCGACGATGTCCATCTACGAGAACGTCCTGGCCGGCAACCGCCTCAACTCCAAGAGGATGAAGAAGGCCGAGGCCGACGACATCGTCGAGCGCTCGCTGAAGGGGGCGAACCTCTGGAACGAGGTGAAGGACCGCCTCAACAAGCCCGGCATGGGTCTCTCCGGCGGCCAGCAGCAGCGGCTCTGCATCGCCCGTGCGATCGCCGTCGAGCCGCAGGTGCTGCTGATGGACGAGCCGTGCTCCGCGCTCGACCCGATCTCGACCTCTGCGATCGAGGACCTCATCCACGAGCTGAAGTCCGACTACACGATCGTCATCGTCACCCACAACATGCAGCAGGCCGCCCGCGTCTCCGACGAGACCGGCTTCTTCAACCTCAAGGCCGCCGGCCAGCCCGGCCAGCTGGTGGAGTTCAACTCCACCCAGAAGATGTTCGCGAACCCGGACAACGAGGCCACCGAGGCCTACATCTCCGGCCGCTTCGGCTGAGCCTTCTCCCCGGCCCCGGCCGCCGGGGTGGTCCGGAGCGTCCTGGGTGTCCGATCGGGGGTTCGGACCCCCAGGGCGTCCCCGGCCACCCCTGCCCCAGCCAGTTCCCTCTCGTCCCGAAGAACGGATATCTGAGGACGTCGTGGATGGAAATCGGCCGTTTGGCCGACCGCCACGTCCTCAGATATCTCGCCCGCGTCCTGTGGATGAGCCGAGCGGGCGTGCTTTCGTTCGCAGCACGATGCGGGTGTGCACGCGGACAGATGGACGGCAGGTGCCTGGCCCGCACGCGGGATCGGGCCGCGCGAAGGGTTGCGCCCCGGGGTGTGGTGGCCGGCGCGGCGGGACCCGCACGGCGTAGAAGGTCCGAACGCCTGGGCGACCCGCTCGGGAGCGTGGCGGCGAGCTGGCTTCAACTTGTGGGTCCCGTCCCACGTTGATCGGGGCGACCCGGCGCAACGCGTCGTCGAGGCGGCGGCACGGCTGCCGGGCTACGGGGGCGTGACGGGATGGGCCGGGCTGTCGTGGCTCGGAGGTGTCTGGTTCGGCGGGGTGGGACGCGATGGCCAGCTGCTCCCCGTCCCGCTCGCGGTCAGCAGTGGTCATCGCATGCGTTCGCATGCCGGGCTGGACGTGTCGCAGGAGGTGATCGCGCCCCGGTACGTCCTCCGCTCCGGCGGCGTACGCGTCACCCACCCGCTGTGGAGCGTCGCGTTCGAGATGCGACGTGCACGCGACGACGAGGCCGCCGTGGTGGCGTTCGATATGGCCGCCTTCAACGACCTCGTGTCCATCCACGAGCTGGCGGAGTTCGTGGACAGCGACCTCGTGGCGCGGAAGGGCGTCGAACGGCTACGGCGCGTGCTGCCGCTGCTCGACGAGAACGCGTGGTCACCGATGGAGCCCGTGATGCGGCTGGCCTGGCACGGGGAGATGCACGGGCCGCGCCTGCTGACGAACGTTCCAGTCTTCGACCGGAACGGTCGCTTCGTGGGCACGCCGGACGCCATCGATCCCGCGGCGGGCGTCTACGGGATGTACGACGGCGGGCTGCACCTCGCCGGCTCGGTGCGCCACAACGACGTGGCCAAGGAAGCGGCCTACCGGCGGCTCGGCCTCGAGGGCGCGACGATGATGGCTGGCGACCTCGTCGATCAGGGCCCATTCCGCGTGCGTCTGCGCGAGGCGTACGCACGCGCCGAGCGGCAGCCGGGATCGGATCGCGCGTGGACGCTGGAGACGCCCGCCTGGTGGCGGGACACGACTGCAGTGGACGCGCGCCGTGCACTCTCGGCGTACGACCGGGCGCGGCTGCTGGCTCATCGCCAGCGGGCCGCCTGACCGCCCAGCCCGAGATATCTGAGGACGTGGTGAACGGGAATCGGCGGTCAAGCCGTACGCCGCGTCCTCAGATATCGGGCGGGGCCGGAAGAGCGGTCAGGGGAGGAAGACGCGGGCGATCCAGTAGCAGATCGCGGCGACGGAGGCGGCTGCCGGGAAGGTGAGCACCCAGGCGATCAGGATCGACCGGGCCACACCCCAGCGCACGGCGGAGAGGCGCTTGGTCGCGCCCACGCCCATGACCGCAGAGGTGATGGTGTGGGTGGTCGAGATCGGCGCCTCGAAGACGTACGCGGTGGTGTAGAGCACGCCCGACGCCACCGACTCGGCGGCGAAGCCGCGCGCCGGGTCGAGGTGGATGATCCGGCGTCCGAGGGTGCGCATGATGCGCCAGCCGCCGGACCACGTGCCGAGCGAGATCGCGGCGGCCGAGGTGAAGATGACCCACAGCGGGAGCGGGTCGCCCTCGGCGACGTAGCCGCCGGTGAGCAGCGCCAGGAAGATCACGCCCATCGTCTTCTGGGCGTCCTGCAGGCCGTGGCCGAGCGCCATCGCGGCGGCCGACACGGTCTGGGCCATCTTGAAGCCGCGGTTGGCGCGACCCGGGTTGGCCCGGCGGAAGATCCACATGATCGCGACCATCAGGGCGAAGCCCAGGGTGAAGGCGATCACCGGGGAGATCAGCATCGGGAGGACGACCTTCTCGACCACGACGTCCCAGTTGGCGGTCGTGCCGGCCGCGACCGCTGCGCCGACGAGGCCGCCGATCAGGGCCTGCGAGGACGAGGAGGGAAGCCCGAGCCACCAGGTGACCAGGTTCCACGTGATGGCCCCGAGGAGGCCGCACATCACGATCACCAGCCCGTGGCTGCCTGACCCCGGATTGATCGTGTCGGACACCGTGTGCGCGACCTTCTGGCCGAGGAAGGCGCCGACGAAGTTCATGATCGCCGCCATGGCGAGTGCCACGCGGGGCTTGAGGGCGCCCGTCGAGACGGACGTCGCGATCGCGTTGGCCGCGTCGTGGAAGCCGTTGGTGTAGTCGAACACCAGGGCGACGACGACGACCGCGAGGATGATCGCGATCTCCATCAGGCCACGCTCCGGGCGCGCGAGGACGAGGTGATGGCAAGCATCAGGATCAGGACTCCTTGACCGCGATCTGCTCCACGATGTTGGCGACCTTCTCGAACGCGTCGATCGCCCCCTCGAGGGACTCCACGATGTCCTTGAGCTTCATGACCTCGAGGGCCTCGTGCTCACCGCTGAAGAGGTTGGCCAGGATGCGGCGGTACGACTTGTCGCCGGTGTTCTCGAGACGGTTGATCTCGATCCAGTACTCGTCGAGCGAGCCCATCGACTCCAGCGACGGCATCGCAGCGGCGGTCAGCTCGGCGCAGCGCTGCAGCACCTCGACCTGCTGGGTGGTCTCCGGCGGCAGCGACGTGACCTCGTAGAGGAGGACCAGGTCGACGGCCTCGTCCATCATGTCCATGACGTCGTCGAGCGCCGAGGCGAGGGAGTAGATGTCCTCGCGGTCGAACGGCGTGACGAACGTGCTGTTCACCCGTCGGATGATCGAGTGGGTCGTCTCGTCGGCAGCGTGCTCGGCCTCGCGCATGCGCTGGGCGATCTCTGCCTTGGAGTTGCCGGCCGACAGCATCTCGCTGAGGAGCTGGGATCCGACGACGAGGTGGTTGGCAGCCTCGGCGAAGAGGTCGTAGAACGAGCTGTCGACAGGGCGGAACTTCAAACGCACGGTGAACTCCGAACGGGGGGCGGATGAACCGTGGTTCATGGTAGGGGGTGATCGGTCCCCTGACGCAAAACCGGGGCCACGTTCGGGTCCCTGTGTGACGCTGCGCTCAGCGGCGGCGTACGCGCTGGCGGACGATCAGCTCGTCGTGCAGGTGCCGCTCGCCGCGGTGCATCCGCCACTCGGCGTCCGACCCCAGCTCCCACGCCGTCGTCCCCGGGTCGAGCGCCAGGTCGAGGAGCGCCCCGATCTCGGAGACGACGTGCGGGTCGCGCAGGCGTACGAGCACCTCCACGCGGCGGTCGAGGTTGCGGTGCATCATGTCGGCCGACCCGATCCACGCGGCCGGGTCGCCGCCGTTGTCGAACCAGAAGATCCGGCTGTGCTCCAGGAAGCGACCCAGGATCGAGCGCACCCGGACGGTCTCGGACAGCCCTTGTACGCCGGGTCGCATCGCGCAGATGCCGCGGATGAGCAGCTCGATGCGTACGCCCTCCTGCGAGGCGAGGTAGAGCGCGTCGATCACCGCCTCGTCGACCACCGAGTTCGCCTTGATCCGGATCCCTGCGGGCCGGCCGGCCTGGTGGTGGGCGATCTCCTGGTGGATCTGGGCGATCAGGCCCTCGCGCACGCTGTGGGGCGCGACGAGGAGGTGGTCGTAGGTGCGGTTGCGGCTGACGCCCGAGAGGTTGTTGAAGAGCAGCGCGACGTCCTCGCCGATCTCGGGGTTGGCCGTCAGCAGGCCGAGGTCCTCGTAGAGGCGAGCCGTCTTCGGGTTGTAGTTGCCGGTGCCGAGGTGGACGTAGCGGCGGATGCCCTCGGGCTCGTCGCGCACGACCATCGACAGCTTGCAGTGGGTCTTGAGCCCGACGAGGCCGTAGACGACGTGGCAGCCGGCCTGCTCGAGCTTGCGTGCCCAGCGGATGTTGGCCTGCTCGTCGAAGCGGGCCTTGATCTCCACGATCACCAGCACCTGCTTGCCGGCCTCGGCGGCGTCGATGAGCGCCTCGATGATCGGGCTGTCGCCGGAGGTGCGGTAGAGCGTCTGCTTGATCGCCAGCACGTGCGGGTCGGCGGCGGCCTGCTCGAGGAAGCGCTGCACCGACGTGGCGAAGGAGTCGTAGGGGTGGTGCAGCAGCACGTCGTGGCGTGACACGGAGTCGAAGACGTCGACCGGCGACGACGACTCGACCTCGGCCAGGCTCGGGTGCGTCGACGGGAGGAAGGCGGCGTACTTGAGGTCGTCGCGCGGCAGGTCGGCGATCGAGTGGAGCCCGGTCAGGTCGAGCGGGCCGGGCAGCGAGACGACCTCGTCGCGCCCGACGCCGAGCTCGGAGACGAGCAGCTCGAGCACCTTGGGGTCCATCGACTCCTCGACCTCGAGCCGCACCGGCGGGCCGAAACGGCGCCGCTGCAGCTCCTTCTCGAGCGCCTTGAGGAGGTTCTCGGCGTCGTCCTCCTCCACCTCGAGGTCCTCGTTGCGGGTGACCCGGAAGGTGTGGGAGGCCAGCACCTCCATGCCGGTGAAGAGCTTCTTGAGGTGCTCGCCGATGACGTCCTCGATCGGCACGAAGCGCTGGTTGCCGACCCCGACGAAGCGGCCGAACGTCGGCGGCACCTTGACCCGCGCGAAGTGCTCGGTGCCGGTCTGCGGGTGGCGTACGACGACCGCGAGGTTGAGCGACAGCCCGGAGATGTAGGGGAACGGGTGGGCGGGGTCGACGGCCAGGGGGGTGAGGACCGGGAAGATCCGGTCCTTGAAGAGCTTCTTGCAGATCTTCTGCTCCTCGCGGTCGAGCTCGGCCCACCGGACGATCTCGATGCCGTGGCCGCCCAGCTCGGGCAGCAGGTCGACCAGCGCCCGCGCGTGCCGCTCCATCAGCGCGCGGCCCTCGGTCCACAGCGTCTCCAGCTGCTCGCGCGGCATGAGTCCGCTGGCCGCCCGCACGGCGACCCCGGCGGCGATGCGTCGCTTGAGGCCGGCGACGCGGACCATGAAGAACTCGTCGAGGTTGCTGGCGAAGATCGCGAGGAAGCGCGCCCGCTCCAGCAGCGGGAGGGTCGGGTCCTCGGCGAGCTCGAGGACCCGCTGGTTGAAGCGGACCCAGGAGATCTCCCGGTCGATGAAGCGGTCCTCGTACTTCTCGACGCCCGCGATGGCCTCGGCGTCGGGCTGGTAGGGCGGCTCGACGTCGAAGGTGTCGGTGGGGTGCCCGAAGGGCTCGGCGACCGGCCCTTCATCCACCGACGGGGAGACAGCGCTGGTGAGGGTGGCCGGGTCGGACATGTCGCTCAGTGTGGCACCGGAAGGTGAACGTGAGATGACCTTCGTCTCAGTAGACCAACGCCTGGACGCCCTCGCCCAGGACCTGCTCGGCGAAGACGGCCGCGCCGGCGATCGTGACGCCCTCGCGGAGGTCGCCGGCGACGATGCCGCGTCGCGCCGCGCACTGCGAGCAGACGGTGATCGTCCCGCTCGTGAGGACCGCTGCGATCAGCTGGTCGAGGGGCGTGGCGAGCTCGAGCTCGAACTCCTCGGCGCGACCAGGTACGCCGAACCACGCGGCGTCACCGGTCAGCCACAGCGAGACCTCGGCGCCGGACGCCGCCGCGGCGGCGGCGACGGTGAAGCCCTGGTTGAGGCGCTCGGCCTCCTCGGCGCCGCAGGTGACCTTGACGACCAGTGAGCGAGGCATTCGCCCAGACTAGAGTCAGCCCCATGCCTTTCGAGCTGCCGGACAACCTGCACCCCAACTGCGGCCCCGTCGCGTGGCTGCTCGGCACCTGGCGCGGCAACGGCCACGGGACCTACCCGACGATCGAGTCGTTCCAGTTCGGCCAGGAGCTGATCTTCACCCACGACGGCCGACCGTTCTTCCACTACATGTCGCGCGCGTGGATCGTCGACGAGCAGGGCGAGTTCGTCCGCGACGCCGCCATGGAGACCGGCTTCCTGCGCTGCCCCGAGCCGGGGAAGGTCGAGTTCCTGCTCTCGCACAACATCGGCTTCTCGGAGATCTGGTACGGCGCGGCCGACGGCGGCAAGGTCGAGATGCACACCGCCGGCGTCTCCTTCACCGAGACGGCGAAGGAGGTCACGGCCGGCTCGCGGATGTACGGCAACGTCGAGGGCGACCTGCTCTACGCCTACGACATGGCGGCCGTCGGCCAGGAGCTCCAGCCGCACACCTGGGCGCGCCTCCAGCGAGCCTGAATGAACACCCCACGACGTCCTTCTCCTCCGCAGCGCTCCCCCGAGCGAGCGCCGCGGGGACCCCGGACGGGCGTGTCATGAGCGACGACCTGGCGGCGCGGCTGCGGGAGCAGGGGCTGCGGCTCACCCCGCAGCGCGAGCTGATCCTGCGGGCCGTCGAGGAGCTGCGCCACGCCACCCCCGACGAGGTGCTGGCCCACGTGCGCGGCCAGGTGAGCTCGGTCAACGCCTCCACCGTCTACCGCACGCTCGAGGTGCTCGAGGAGCTCGGGCTGGTGCGCCACGCTCACCTCAGCGACCGCGCGCCGACGTACCACTCGACCCGCGAGCACGAGCACATCCACGTCGTGTGCCGCGGCTGCGGCTCCGTGCGCTCGTACGACCCCGCGATCGTGGCGTCGCTCGTCGCGGCGCTGGGGGAGGACGGCTTCTCCGTCGACGTCGGCCACCTCGCGATCTTCGGCACCTGCGCCGACTGCTCGGTCGCCGCTGGGTCCTGAGTCCCTGAGCGACTCACCGATCGTCACCGGGCTGGCTGGGCCTTGAGTCTCTGGGCGACTCAGGTCGGACTTCGCACCCAAGACTCCTGCTTGGCGGTCCAGATCTCGGGTGCGCAGTGGGAAAGTCACCGGATATCCGGGGACTTTAGGACTCGCAAACCTATTGCAAGACATCTTTCGAAAGACTACTTTCGACAGATGTCCAACCCGCGCCGCCTCCGCGACCCCCGCGCCCTCGCCGCGGTCGCCCACCCGGTCCGGATGGGGATCATCGAGCTGCTGTCGGTCCACGGCCCGATGACCGCCACCGAGCTCGCCGACCAGCTCGACGAGACGCCGGCCAACTGCTCGTGGCATCTGCGCAAGCTCGCCGAGCACGACTTCATCGAGGAGGCTGCCGGCGGCACGGGACGCCAGCGGCCGTGGCAGATGCAGCACATCGGGATGTCGTGGGCCGAGGACGACGACGTCGGCCGTGACGAGCTGCGTGCCGGGCAGGCGCTGAGCCGGATGCTGCTCGAGCGGTGGGTCGACCGCTTCCTCGGCGCGAGCGAGCGCGAGACGGATCCGGGCTGGCGCGACAGCGCCGGGCTGACCCAGCACGTCGCGTGGCTCACGCCCGAGGAGCTGGCCGACCTGACTGGCCGGCTGCGCGAGCTCGCGGGCACGTACGACGACCGCCTCGGCGCGGGCGAGCGTCCCGAGGGTGCCCGGCTGTGCGAGATCGTCGCCTGGGGCTCGGCCGTGGAGATCGAGCGATGAGGGCCGCCTTCGCCCAGCCCGGCTTTACGCGGCTCTTCGCCGGCCTGACGACGTCGATGCTCGGCGACTCGATCATGCTGCTGGTGCTGAGCATCTGGGTGAAGACCCTCACCGGCTCGAGCGCGATGGCCGGCTTCACGTTCTTCTTCATGTGCATCCCGGCGATCTTCGCGCCGTTCGTCGGCGTCTGGCTCGACCGGATCAAGCGCAAGCCGATGCTGGTCTGGGGCAACATCCTGTCGGCCGTCGCGGTCCTGCCGCTGCTGCTGGTCCGCGACGCCGGCGACGTCTGGATCATCTGGACGGTCGCCGGGCTCTACGGCGTCAGCTTCGTCGTCCTGCCCGCCGGCCTCAACGGCCTGCTCAAGGAGCTCATGCCCGAGCGGATGCTCGTCGACGCCAACTCCAGCATCCAGACCGTCAAGGAGTCCTACCGGCTCTTCGGCCCGCTGCTCGGCGCCGCGCTCTTCGCCTGGCTCGGCGGCTGGGCGGTCGCGCTCGTCGATGCCGCGTCGTTCGTCGTCGCGGCGGCCATCATCTCGACGATCCGCGTCGAGGAGGAGACCCCCGAGCACGAGCAGTCGGCCTACTGGAACCAGCTCACCGACGGCCTGCGTCACCTCGTGCACGACCGGGTGCTCGGCCACCTCCTCATCGGGTTCGGCCTGTCGATGCTCGTCCTCGGCTTCACGGAGTCGGCGATCTTCGCGCTGACCGACCACTTCGACCGCCCCGCCACCTACGTCAGCGTGATCGTGTCGGTGCAGGGCATCGGCGCGGTCGTCGGCGGCATCGCCTCCGCCCGGTGCGTACGACGCCTCGGTGAGGTCGCGACGAGCGTGCTCGGGCTGGTGCTCCTCGGGACCAGCGCCCTGGGCATCGCGGCGTCGCCGGTGATGGCGGGCGTGCTGGTGAGCATCGTGGTCTTCGGCGTCTCGCTCCCGCTGCTGGTCGTCGCCTACATGACGCTGCTGCAGCGTCGTACGCCGCAGCGGCTGATGGGTCGGGTCTCGACGGCCGCCGAGGTCGTGATGACGGTGCCGAGCGCGGTCTCGCTCGCCCTCGGTGCCGCGCTGGTGACCGTCGTCGACTGGCGGTGGATCTTCCTGGTCATCGGCATCGCGACGCTGGCCGGCGCCGGTCACGTCGCCTTCTGGCTCCGCGACCAGCTCGGGCGACACGACCCCGAGCCGGAACCCGTCGACGAGCCGCCCGCCCCGCTCGACCCCTCGTCGCCGCTGGGGCCGGGAGTGGGCGCGGCTTGAACGCCGCGCCCCTCGCCCCCAGCCTGCTGCGCGCAGTCAGACGCAAGCGCTGGCTGCGTTGTCGTCGGTCGCCGTGACTCCGTCACGTCTCCACTCCTCCGTCTTGCCATCACGCACGCCTGACTGCGCTCGCGACGGCCGGTGTCTCGGGCCACGGCGTAGGCTCGGCGGCATGCAGTCCCCGCTCCTCGCCCTGCCCGGTGCCGTCGCGGGCGACGGGATCGACGCCCCGGTCGCCGCCCACTACGGCTCCTTCAACACCGAGCAGCGCAGCCTCGCGCGCGGTGACGGCTTCGTCGACCTCTCGCACCGCGACGTCGTACGCATCTCCGGACCCGAGCGGCTGTCGTGGCTCCACAACCTGACCACGCAGTACTTCGACGGGCTCGCCCCCGGGACCTGGACCCAGGCGCTCGTGCTGAGCCCGCAGGGCCACGTCGAGCACGCCTTCACCGGCGTCGACGACGGCGAGGCTTTCACCGCCCACACCGAGCCGGGCGCGGGCGCCGCGCTGGCGGAGTGGCTCGAGCGGATGAAGTTCATGACCCGCGTCGAGGTCTCCCTCGTCGACGACCTCGCCGTCATGTGGCGCCCGGGGGACGGCATCGGTCGTTATGACCTCGTGCCCCGCGACCGCCTCGAGGCGTACGCCGAAGCGGCCGGGCCGGCCTGCGGGCTCTGGGCCTTCGAGGCGCTGCGCATCGAGCGCGGCGAGCCGCGGCTCGGCCTCGACACCGACCACCGCACCATCCCCAACGAGGTCGGCTGGATCGGCGCCGCGGTGCACCTCGACAAGGGCTGCTACCGCGGCCAGGAGACCGTCGCGCGGGTCCACACGCTCGGTCGTCCGCCCCGCCGGTTGGTGCTGCTGCACCTCGACGGGTCGGAGAACCGGCTGCCGCCCGTCGGCTCCCCGGTGTCGTACGACGGTCGTGACGTCGGCTTCGTCGGCTCCAGCGCCCGCCACCACGAGCTCGGCCCGATCGCGCTCGCGCTGGTCAAGCGCAACGTGCCGGTCGACGCAGCCCTGACGGTCGACGAGATGCCGGCCGCGCAGGAGGTCGTCGTCGACCCCGAGGTCGGCCTGCACGTCCGCCCCCTCCGCTGAGAAGGGATATCTGAGGACGTGGTGGTCGTGGATCGGCCTCCGATCCGTTCATGGCGGCCTCAGATATCGGCTGGGCGGCGGTACTGCACGTGCGTGTCAGCGTCGGCGTGCCCGAACCCGAGGCGCGAGTAGACCGCGACCGCGGGGGCGTTGTCGGACTCGACGTAGAGCAGCACCTCGTCCACGCCGAGGCCGGCGAGGTGGTGCAGCCCGGCCAGGGTGAGCACCTTGCCGAGCCCGCGGCCCTGCGCGGCCGGCGCGACGCCGACGACGTACACCTCACCGAGGCGGGCGTCGTGCTGCTTGGTCCAGTGGAAGCCGAGCATCCCCGAGTCGTCCTCCGCGACGAGCAGCCCGGCCGGGTCGAACCACGGCTCCGCCATCCGCCGGGCGAGGTTGTCGAGGTCCATCGCGCCCTGCTCGGGGTGGTCGGCGAAGGCGGCCGCGTTGACCGCGACCACGTCGGCGGCGTCGGAGTCGCGGTAGGACCGGATCGTCACCCCGTCGGGCACGTCGAGGGCGGGCAGGGGGAGCGAGGTCGGCCGGCGCATCACCCAGAGGTCGCGCACCCGCTCCCACCCGTGGCGGGCGGCGAGCCTGGCGGCAGCCGGGTGGTTGCCGTGCGACCACGCCGTCAACCCGGTGCCGTACGACGACTCGGCGCGCGTGAGCAGCGCGGACCCGAGGCCGCGGCCGCGGGCCGTCGGGCGGACGACGAGTGAGAGGTCGCCGGCATGGAGGAGGGCGAAGGCGTCGTCGTCGGCGATGACGGTCGCGGCCCCGTCGGCGAGGGCGATGCGGGCCGCCTCGTCGAGCGGGTCGGCCCCGTCGGCGGCCGCGGCCTCGTCGGCGATCTGCGCGACTGTCTCCGGAGGGGTGGCCTGCATGCGCTCGACCCTAGCGGCGAGCCCAGCGGGGTATCTGAGGACGGGGTGGTCGGAAATCGGGGGAGATCCCGACCGCGACGTCCTCAGATGTCCGGGGTCAGGAGGACGTCGAGGAGGGCGCGGTCTCCGGGGCGGGGTCGCGGGTCGGCACCACGAAGCGGTAGCCGACGTTGCGGACGGTGCCGATGTGGTGCTCGTGCTCGGTGCCGAGCTTGGCGCGGAGGCGCCGGACATGGACGTCGACGGTGCGGGTGCCGCCGAAGTAGTCGTAGCCCCAGACCTCCTGGAGCAGCTGCTCGCGGCTGAAGACGCGGCCCGGGTGCTGGGCGAGGTACTTCAGGAGCTCGAACTCCTTGTAGGTCAGGTCGAGGGGGCGGCCGCCGATGCGGGCGGTATAGGTGGCGTCGTCGACGACGACCTCGCCGCGGTGGATGACGTGGGCGGCCGGGTCGTCGGGCGCGGCGGCGCTCGCGCGGCCGATCGCGAGGCGGATCCGGGCGTCGAGCTCGGCCGGGCCGCAGGTGTGGAGGACGACGTCGTCCATGCCCCAGTCGTGGGCGACGACGGCGAGGCCGCCCTCGGTGACGATGAGCAGGACCGGGGCGTCGGTGCCGGTGGTGCGGATCAGCCGGCACAGGTCGCGGGCCGCGGCGAGGTCCTGGCGCCCGTCGACGAGCACGAGGTCGGAGTCGGGCGCGTCGAGCAGCGCGCTGCCCTGGGCCGGGACGATCTTCACGGTGTGCGACAGCAGCGCGAGCCCGGGGAGCACCTCGGCGGAGGGCTGCAGGGCGCCCGTGAGCAGCAGCAGTGCGCTCATCGCAGGGCCCTCCTCGTGCGGGGGATCAGCCGGGGCGTCAGCCGGTGGCGTCAGCCGGGGATGAGGAAGGATATCCCGCATGAGCCACCCGACGGACGCGCACCGGAGTCGTGAGACAGCGATCACCGTGCGCTACTGGGCGGGCGCCCGGGCCGCGGCCGGGACCGCGGAGGACGTCTGGGAGACCGACGGGACGGAGGGCGAGCTGAGCCTCGCCGACGTCGTCGCGCGCGTCCTCGAGCGGCATCCCGGTGAGCAGATGGCCCGCACGGTCGGCGTCTGCTCGGTGCTCCTCGGCGACCGGCCGGTCCGCACGCAGGACCCGGAGTCCGTCGTCGTACGCCCGGGAGACGTCGTCGAGCTGCTGCCCCCATTTGCCGGTGGGTGAACACAAGCGCGCGGTTATGCGATAGAACTGCGTTTCGACAGGCCTCCTACGGGGGATGGCCTGCGTGTCGTGCACGTGCGTGCCGACATGATTCCAAGGGGGACACAGCATGATCAGCACAAACGGGGGAGCCTTCGCGCGCCTCGTCGCAGGTGGCGCCGCCGCCGCGACGGCGCTCGCCGGCTTCACGATCGGGTTGGCAGCGCCGGCCCACGCCGCGGTCAACATCAGCGGCAGCCTCGTCGACGCGACGGGCAACTACGTCCAGGGCCAGGTCTACGTCTACACCGCGGACGGCACGCCGGTCGCCTACGACTACACGAACAACGGCACGTTCGACTTCGCACTCGAGGACGGCGCCTACAAGCTGGAGTTCAACGGCTTCGACCACGCCGACGAGTGGTACCGCGACAAGGCTGACGAGGCGACCGCCGACGTCATCACCGTCGCGGGCGCGGGCCAGGTCCTGGCCCCGTGGACCGTCGAGAGCCTTCCCTACGTCACCGGCGCGATCACCGCGCCGTCCGGACGCCCGGTCAGCGGCGGCAGCGTCGAGGTGTACGACGCCGCGACCGGCAACCAGGTCGGCGAGGAGTACACCGACCCCAAGGGCGGCTTCCGCCTCACCTCCAGCCTCCCGTCGGTCAAGCTGCGCTTCAGCGGCTACGACCCGCGCACCGGCGACCAGCTCGCGTCCGAGTTCTACATGGACAAGGGCACCCTCGCGGCCGCTGACGCGGTCGCCCCCACGTCGGCCGGCGCCAACGTCGGCACCGTGGTCCTGGCTCCCGGCGGCAGCATCGCCGGGCGGGTCACCAGCGAGGCCGGGGCCCCGGTCTACCGCGCCCAGGCGTGCTCCAACCTCGGCGGCTGCGACTGGACCGACGCCAACGGCTACTACCTCATCGAGGGCGTCGACACCGGCGAGCACGTCGTGTCGTTCAACGACCCGATCGGCGACTACGCCGGCGAGCTCTACAACAACGTGCCGCTGACCGACCAGGCCGCCGCCACCCGCGTCGCCGTGGCCCCCGGCCAGGCCGTCGTCAACATCGACGCCGCCCTCGCCGCTGCTCCCGTCGTCGCCCCCGTCGGCGTCGACCTGAGCGGCACCGTCCGCGACGAGCTCGGCAACATGGGCGTGGGCTACGAGGTCCTCGTGTACGACGCCCCGGCCGACGCTCGTACGCGTGAGGTCGTCGCCCGCACCTACAGCAACCGCTCGGGTGCCTACCACTTCACCGAGCTCGACCGCCTCGCCGGCAAGACCCAGTTCAAGGTCCTCGTCGACGGTGGCGACGGTCCCCGCGAGGAGGGCGACTTCGCCCGCCGCGACACCTGGTCGGGCAACAAGGTCGGCTACGAGACCGCCTCCGTGATCACGGCCGCGCCGCAGGTCCTGGACTTCACCCTGCCGGTCGCCGGTGGCATCTCCGGCGCCGTCACCACCGAGGCCGGCGGCCCGGCGGAGAGCGGCTACGCCGCCTTCACCGACGCCGACAACAACCTCGTCGGCAGCGAGGCCACCGAGGCCGACGGCACGTACGACAACCGCGCGCTGTGGGCGGGCGACTACACCGTGATGTTCGGCGCCTACCTGCACGTCCCCGAGTGGTGGAAGGACGCCCTGCCCGAGGGCGCCACCAAGGTCACCGTCAAGCCCGGCCAGGTCGTCACCGGCATCTCCGGCGTCCTGACCAAGGAGGTCAAGGCGATCGAGCGTCCCGAGGTCGTGGGCAACGCGTGGGTCGGCAAGACCCTCAGCCTCGACGCCGGCCGCTGGAACACCCAGGCCCGCTCGAAGATCAGCTACGAGTGGCTCGTCGGCAACACGGTCGTCGCGACCGGCCCGACGCTGAAGCTCACCAAGAAGAACCTCGGCGACAAGGTCACCGGCCGCGTCACCAACGACGCCGGCTTCGCCCAGGGCCAGGCCATCACCAAGGCCACCTTCAAGGTCGGCTACCAGCCGAAGGTGAAGGCGAAGGTCACCAAGAAGTCCGCCGCCATCACCCTCAAGGTGAAGCCCCTCAAGGCCAAGAAGGTCAAGGCCACGGTCACCGTGTTCGAGATCGTCGGCACCAAGAAGAACGGCGACGACAAGCTGAAGAAGCTCGGCAAGGGCAAGATCAAGAAGGGCACCGGCAAGGTCACCTTCAAGAAGGCGCTCGGCAAGGGCAAGCACAAGCTCGTCTTCACCGTGAAGGGCAAGGGCAAGGTCGGCTCCGGCGACATCGAGAAGAAGATCAAGCTCAAGCGCTGACCACCTTCTCCACCTGCACCACTGCTCCACCACGCGAGGCCCCGGGATCCGTCCCGGGGCCTCGCTCCATTTCCGGCGGGGCGTGGGAGCGCAGGAACAAATCCGTCGCGCACCGTCGTTGGGCGGATGTGACCACCGGAGCCTGGATCGTCGTCGCCGCTGTCGTGCTGGCGCTGGCGTTCGGGCTGTGGCGGCTCGCGACCGACGGCCGCTTCCGCGGCACCGACGTCGTACGCCCTCCCGCGGCGCCCGACCTCGAGGCGGACGACGTGCCCGCCACGAGGCCCGGCGCCGAGCTCGTCGCCGCCGCGGGCCAGCAGCTGGGGGAGCGGGCGACGTTGCTGCAGTTCTCCAGCGCGTTCTGCGCCCCGTGCCGCGCCACGCGGCGGGTGCTGGGCGAGGTGACCGGCCTCGTCGACGGCGTCACCCACGTGGAGATCGACGCCGAGGAGCACCTCGAGGCGACGCGGACCCTCGGCATCCTCCGCACGCCCACCACGATCGTGCTCGATGCCGCCGGCACTGAGGTGACCCGCGCGACCGGAGCGCCCACGCGGGACCAGGTCCTGACCGCGCTGGCACGCGTGTGATCTCAGGATATGGATGCGTGGGTCACATGGTGAGACGGAGCGGGGTCGGGATGGTCGGAGCGCCTAGGGTCGTCGTCATGTCCTCGACCATGCTCACCAAGCGCCGCGCAGTGGACCACTGCCGCGTGCGCTCGGCGCTGTGTCGAATGTCGTAGCGGTCCCACCGCTCACCTGAGCCCCCGTCCGGCCTGACGTCGCCGGACCGTGCTCGGTCGGTGGGACCCGCATGCCGGGCCCTGCCCCGGCGTGCCCGGCCCCTGCCGTGCCGACCGACCTCAGGAGAGACATGACCACCACCGCCACGCCCCGACCAGCGCAGGGTCCCGGCGCCGCCCCCCGTCCGGAGGGTGCGATCGACCCCCGCAGCCCCCAGCTGGCCGCCGCCCTGACCGCCGTCGTCCTGGTGGCCGTGCTGCTGCTCCCCACGCCGTACGCCGTCGCGCTGCTCGCCGTGCAGGCGGTGCTGTTCGCCGTGGGTGCGGTGCGCGGGGTGCAGGCGACGCCGCACGCCTGGCTGTTCCGCACGCTCGTCCGCCCGCGCCTGGCCCCGCCCACCGTGTGGGAGGCCCCCGAGCCGCCGCGCTTCGCCCAGGCCGTGGGCCTCGCGTTCGCGCTCGTCGGGCTGCTCGCCTTCGCGGCCGGCGCCACCGTCGTCGCCCAGGTGGCGGTCGGCCTCGCGCTCGTCGCCGCCCTCCTCAACGCCGTCTTCGCCTTCTGCCTGGGATGCGAGGTCTACCTGCTCGTCCGCCGCTTCATCGCCACCGTCTGACCCCTGTCTCGTGACAGGACTCCGTCCTTCCTCGATCAACGAACACCTACAAGGAGCACACCAACCATGAGCCGCGAGAACTCGCTCGTCACCGCCCAGTGGGTCGAGGACAACCTCGACACCGACGGCGTCGTCCTCATCGAGGTCGACGAGGACACGACCGCCTACGACAAGGGCCACATCCGGGGAGCCATCAAGCTCGACTGGACGACCGACCTCCAGGACCAGGTCCGCCGCGACTTCGTCAACAAGGCGCAGTTCGAGGCCCTGCTGTCCGAGCGCGGAGTCTCCAACGACGACACCGTCGTGCTCTACGGCGGCAACAACAACTGGTTCGCCGCCTACGCCTACTGGTACTTCAAGCTCTACGGCCACCAGGACGTCAAGCTCCTCGACGGCGGCCGCAAGAAGTGGGAGCTCGACTCCCGCGAGCTGACCGACGAGCTCCCGACCCGCGCGACGACGTCGTACACCGCGCAGGAGCAGGACCCCTCGATCCGCGCCTTCCGCGACGAGGTCGTCGCCGCGATCGGCACGCAGAACCTCGTCGACGTGCGCAGCCCCGACGAGTACGCCGGCCGGCTGCTCGCCCCGGCCCACCTCCCGCAGGAGCAGGCCCAGCGCGCCGGCCACATCCCGACGTCGGTCAACGTGCCGTGGAGCAAGAACGCCAACGACGACGGCACCTTCAAGTCCGACGAGGAGCTCACCGCGCTCTACGACGAGGTCGGCTTCGACACCGACAAGGACACGATCGCGCTGTGCCGCATCGGCGAGCGCTCCTCGCTGACGTGGTTCGTGCTGACCGAGCTCCTCGGCCGCAAGAACGTCAAGAACTACGACGGCTCCTGGACCGAGTACGGCTCGCTCGTCGGCGTCCCGGTCGCCCTCGGCGACGAGCCCGGCAGCGCTGACGGGAAGGGCAACTGACATGTGCGGAGCCAAGGAAGGCGGCCTGTCGCTCGACGGCGTCAACGTCGCCAAGGAAGCCGTGATCCAGGGCCAGGTGCTGCGCAGCGGTGACGAGCCCGTCGCCAACGCCTACGTCCGGCTGCTCGACCGCAGCGGCGAGTTCACCGCTGAGGTGCCGACCTCCGCGACGGGGCACTTCCGCTTCTTCGCCGGCGACGGCGAGTGGACCCTGCGCACGCTGGCGCCGAAGGCCGAGCCGGTCGACACCCGCGTCGTCGCGGCGACGGGCTCGGTCGCCGAGGTGCAGGTGCTCGTCACCGCCTGACCCGCGCGGACCCGTACCTGGTCCAGACCACCGGAGGGACGTCCCGCACGCGCTGTGCGGGGCGTTCCTCTCATTTTCGCCACTGTTCCCCCACACTCGGGGCGGCGGGCTCGCTCCCGTCCTACCGTGGCACCTCGGGCTGTGCGCCGCATGCGGGCTGTGACGTGGAGGGTAGGTGGGTGATGGTCGCTGAGATCGCGCCCGCGCCCGCACTCGAGACCGACGAGCTCTGGCGCCTGACGATGGAGCACTCGCCGGTCGGCATGGCGATCGTGTCCCCGACGGGCGGCTTCATGACGGCCAACGTCGCGCTGTGCGAGATGCTCGGCCACGATGCCGACGTGCTGATCACGAAGTCCTTCCAGGACCTCACCCACCCCGACGACCTCGACGCCGACCTGCGCCTGTTCGAGCAGACGCTGGCAGGCGAGATCAGCTCCTACCGGATCACCAAGCGCTACGTCCGCGCCGACGGCAGCATCCTGGTCGGCGACCTGTCCGTCGCGCTGCTGCGCGACCCGTTGGGCACCCCGATCCACTTCATCTCCCAGATCGTCGACCTCAGCGAGCGCCAGGCCTTCGTCGACCGGCTCGACGCGGCGGAGGCCGCCGCAGATGCGGAGCGTCGTACGGCCCAGGCGATCTTCGAGGGCGTGGCGGTCGGACTGTTGCAGATCGACGCCACCGGCCACTACCTCGCCACCAACGGCCGGCACCGGGAGTTCCTCGAGCTCGCCTTCCCCGAGGGCCACCTCGGCCAGGCCGGGCAGACCGGGTTCGCCTACGACGTCGACCAGCAGCCGCTGTCGCGCGACGACATGCCGTCGGTGCGGGCCGCGTCCGGCGAGGAGTTCGACGACCTACGCCTGTGGGTGGGCGAGGACCCGCACTCGCGCCGGGCCCTGTCGGTCTCCGCGCGCCGTGTCCTCGACCGCACGGGTGAGCTGGCAGGCGCCGTCCTGGCCTACCACGACGTCACCGACCTGGTACGCGCGATGGGCGTCAAGGACGAGTTCGTCTCGACGATCTCCCACGAGCTGCGTACGCCGCTCACGGCGGCGCTGGCCTACCTCGAGCTGCTCGACGAGTCGACCGACGTCAGCGCCGAGGGCCACCAGCAGGTGACCGCGGCCCGCCGCAACATGCTGCGGCTCTCGCATCTGGTCGCCGACCTGCTCTTCACCACCCGCGTCTCGGCCGGCTCGCCGCTGGTGGATCCCTACCGGGTCGACCTCGCCGTGATCCTCTGCGAGGCGGTCGACGCGGCGTCGCTCGACGCCGACAGCCGCGGGGTGCGCATCACGAGTCGGTTGCCCGGCTCCCTGCCGGCCGTCGCCGACGGGATGCGACTGCGCCAGGTCTTCGACAACCTGCTGGACAACGCGATCGCCTACAGCCGCAAGGGCTGCCTCGTGACGGTCGACCTGGCGATGCGCGAGGAACACGTGGTGCTGACGATCACCGACGAGGGCACGGGCATCGACCCCGCCGACGTGGAGCAGGTGTTCGGCCGCTTCTACCGAGGCGAGAACGCCCGCCGGCTCCACGTGCCCGGCGCCGGTCTGGGCCTCACGATCGTGCGCAGCATCGTCGAGGCCCACGGCGGCGTGGTGTCGTTGGAGAGCACCCTCGGCGAGGGCACCAGCGTCTGCGTGCTGCTGCCCCGCTGAGGCTGCAGCCCAACCGGTCAGCCCTCCGGCGGGGCCGGACGGGGGCCGAGGTCGACCCGGATCGCCTGGTCGACGAGCTTGGACGCGTCCTCGCCCCAGCCGAACGCGGTCTCGTCGGAGGTGACGTCGATCGGGAAGCGGCCGGACTCGAAGAAGCCCGTGCTGTCGTGGGTCAGCGTGACGCCGAAGGCGCCGGGCCCGCGGTGGCTGGCGACACCGGTCAGCGACGTGTGGGCCTCCTGCGTCGTGACGAAGCGGAGCGTCCACCCTCCGCCCCAGTGCCTGACGACGTTGAGCGGGTCCACCATCCATCCCGGCGCCAGGTCGGAGACCACCGGCGGGTTCGGGTTGTTGTAGACCGCGGTCGGGACCGTCACGGCGAGGCGGAGCCGCCCCACGGAGGGTTGGGGCTGCGCGGTCAGGCGCAGGCCGGTGGCCTCCACCCGCACCGCGGTGTAGGAGGTCCACGCCGCGGTGGCGCCGACGGGATCGATCTCCGCCTGGCCCAGGTGGTTGGTCAGCGCACCGACGGGCTCGGACGCCGAGGGCGTGATCGCGGCGACGAGGGTGGTCTCGTCACCCCGGTAGCCCCGGAAGAGACCCTCGAGGGTGTCCTCGCCGAGGTCGAGGGTCGTGGTGAACGGACCGGGCGTGACGCCGGGGTAGGTCAGGGTGAAGCTGCCGTCCGGCGACTGAGTGACAGTGCCCGGTGCGCCGGAGGCGATGCTCACGGAGCCGAAGAGGTGGCGCTCGTCGATCCGGAGCGTCAGCACCCCCGCCTGGGCAGGAGCACCCTCGACGTTGGCCGAGAACGTGAGCGTGTCGGGTGCCCCGTAGGTCGCCACCGGGGAGGTCAGGGCCATCGAGCCCGACGCCTGCGCGAACGCTGGTGCGGTCGTCGCCACCGTCACCGCGGGGATCGACCACACGGCTCCCCGGACGGCTGCCCGCCTGCTGAGCACGGTCGATCCCATGCGTGCCTGATCGGACACGGTGTACCCCCACGTTTCGACGAAACCAGCGCCCCCACGGGCTGGTTCGGCGAGCGTAGGTCGACTTCAGCCCGTTGCCGCCGGGCTGCACGGAACGTGCGGGAAACCTTGATCTGGTCCCCGAGCGGTCTGGTCCGCTGGTGCAGACCTTCGACCTCCCCGGGGTCAGCGTCGGCTCTTGCGCCGCCCGCTGGTGCTCTCGACGTAGTCGTCGGTGCCATAGCCGTAGTGGCCGTAGTTGCCGGCGCCGACGGTCCGCTTCGAGACCCGGTTGAGGATGATGCCGAGCGGACGGGCGTTGACCGTGCGCAGGTGGCCCAGGGCGTTGTCGAGCTCCGTGTCGAGGGTCCGGCCGGCCGAGACCACGATGAAGGCGCCGTCGGCGGCGTGCGCGACGACGGCGGCGTCGGTCACGGGCAGCAGGGGAGGGGCGTCGATGATCAGCATCCCCTTGGCGGTCAGGTCCGCGATGACGCCGCGCATGGCCTGCGACCCCAGGATCTCGCTGGGGTTGGGCGGCCGCGAGCCCGAGGTGAGCACGCTGAGGCCCTCGATGGTCGGGTGCGACTGAAGGGCCTCGGCCAGATCCAGGCGGCCGGTCAGCACGTCGGTGAGGCCGACCGTGTCGTCGACACCGGCCGCGACTGCGACGGTCGGCCGGCGCAGGTCGGCGTCGACGAGGGTCACGGTCTGCCCGGAGCCGGCGATGGCGGCGGCCAGGTTGGCCGCGACGGTCGACTTGCCGTCACCCTGCTTCGGACTGGTGACGACGATCGCGCGCGGCGGGTTGTCGACGTCCATGTAGGACAGGTTGGTGCGCAGGCGGCGTACGCCCTCTGCGGCGAGCGCGGCGTTGCCGGTGCTGGTCCCGACGAAGATGCCGGGCGTCTTGCCGATGTCGGGCACCGAGCCGACGACGGGGACGCCGGTGTCGCGCTCGATGTCCTCGGCCGAGCGGATGCGACGGTCGAGCAGGCTGCGGACCACGGCGTAGCCGAGCCCGAGCAGGGCGCCGAGCACGGCACCGAGGAGCACGTTGCGCTCGACCTGCGGCGACACCGGGCTCGTCGGGAGCTGTGCCGACTCCGACACCTCGATGCGCATGCCCTGGTTGCCGCTGGACTTGCCGGCCTCGATGCTCTTGACCCGCTGCGCGAGCGCGCCCACCCATGCGTCGGCGAGCTGCTGCGCCTCCTCGGGCGTGCCGGCGCGGGCGGTGATCGAGATGACGACCGTGTCGGGCGTCTGGGCCGCATCGATGCTGCCGACGAGGCCCTCGGGCGAGGTGTCGAGCCCGAGGTCGTCGATGACGAGCGAGGCGGTCTCGCGGTCCTTCGCCAGGACGACGTACGACGCCGCGCGCGACTTGGACAGCGAGTCGTTGAGACTGTCGAGGCCCGGGTCGCCGCCGCCACCGGAGGTGACGAAGCCGGACGAGCTCGCGGCGTAGACCTTGGGCTGGATGCTGCTCCACCCGAAGGCGGCCAGGGCAGCCACGAGGATGAACGCCGTCACGGCGATCCAGTGGTTGCGCAAGATGCGCAGGTAGTCGGCGAGCTCCACCGGATCCCCTTTACTTTCCCGAATGTCTTGAGAAGCGTAGGTGCCGCCGCGTGGGACGTCCTGCGAATGGGGCGGTCCGTGGGGAAGTACAACATTCATCGAGGAAACCCTCATTCGGGTAAAACTCGGCGGAGTCCGGGATTTCGATGTATAGCCTTCCGATCACCCGGACGGCACGAGTCGACCGGCAGTGGTCGGGGGCGACCACTCACAACTTCAAGGTGGGGGCACCACAATGAGCGATCAGCTCACCAGTCAGTCACGCTCGAACGAGAGCGGCATCACCCGTCGGACCGCGCTGCGTGGGGCAGCGTGGTCCGCATCGGCGGTCACGGTCGTCGTGGCGACGCCGAACATCGCAGCCGCGTCGCCGGGCATCGCAGTGAAGCCAGCCGTGACGGTTACGCCGGGGACGCCTCAGAAGTACAGCGTGCAGAGCACGAAGTTCGTTGCTTGGGACGTCACGGTCAAGTGCACGAACATGGACCTCTCCGGCCTGACTTTCCTGCTCACCTACAACCAGACGGGCGGCGGCGGCAAGGGCACCTTAGACGAGGTCATCGTCCGCAACTACTCGCCGGCGGCCGCGTGGTCGGCCAGTGTTACGAAGCCCAGCATGACGGCGAATGCGACCGCGACCTACGGTGGTGTGGTCTCAAAGGAGTCAACCGCCAACGTTCACATCCAGTTCCGCGGGTCAGATAACAGTTCAGGCCAGGTCAGCCTCACGGTGATGGCCAAGGACTCGTTGGGCAGCTCCGTCGCCGTTGGCACGGTTCCGGTCACGGAATGGGGCAGCGGAAGCATCCACCCCCACTGATAGCTCACGGTGGGTGGGCGCGTCGTCGAGTGGCAACTTTGTTTCCTACTTCTAGAGCTCGCCGGCGCAGCACGCGCGGCACCGCCACGATTGCCGTTGGCGAAGACTCCTCCGCGGTCAACCATGGTGGCAGCATGCTTCGGCTGAGCAGCCGGGCCAACTCTTCGGGCGAGGCCTTGGTCAGTCCCAAGGCCGACAAGCGGCGGATGAAGTCGAGGCCAGGCACCAAGAGAGGTTGGTGCATTGGCGCCGTTACCTCTTGATCGCGGAGGATGCGTGCCAGAAGTTTGTCCGGTACGCGCTCAGCGGCCGACGCGACGGCAGTAGGAGCATCGAGCGGTGTTCCGAATGCCCTTGCTGCCAGCCCTACGGAAATCAGTTGATCTGCCCGAAGTGGGCGGTCTGCGCTGCGCCACGTCTCTGACGAGGACATGAGGGTGTGGACGTCGAGCAAGCTGCGCAGCCAGCGCCAGCCGTCCTTTGCGGCGTGGCTGCTTGAGTGCGCCAATGCGTCATATGGCGCGAAGGTGGGCGTGAGATGACCGTGCATGGTCACAATCGAGCGGCGTCCCCACAGGGTGTCGAAGTCCGGAAACGTGCCGCGTACGGGTGCCAGGTGCCAGTGGAGATCAATATCACTGGCGTGACCCGTCAAGGTGAGTTCGTTTCCGGTTCGAACGAAGTGCCGCCATGCCCACGACGCTCGCAAGGTAGGAAAACCAGGCGATGACCTCCACCCGGCGCGCGTAAGAGCCTCGTAGGCGGGGACAAGGTCCGAAGGAGCAACTAGAAGGTCTAGGTCACCCGCGCCTCGAATCGCGTAGTCGCCATACGCCTGAGTTGCGAGCGCAACGCCCTTGAAAACCAAAACCCGGACCCCGACTGAGTCGAGCGCTTCCAACGCCATAGCCAAGTCGGCCGCTAGCAGCCTTGCCCCCGATCGCTGCCTTCCAGCCATCACGCTCATTTCCGAGTTGGCCTGCGCGGGGAGGACGAGCCGGTCGAGGTGAGCGACGAGATAGGGGACTACGTGATGCTGACGGGCTGCGGCGACAAGCGCTGACGAGCTAACCCCCGGGGGGGCCGCCCATCGTCCTGGGGTAATCGAGCGCAGATGGTGCAGCGCTGCCCGTACAGCCGCCACCGCACCCGCACTGGCGTCTTCGCTTGGGGGAGCCGGCCGTCGGTTAGGACTGGAAGGCCCCTGTTCGCGGATTCGCCAGTCATCCGCGACCACTAAGACTTTGTGTGCCACGAGGTCCCATATCTGCTGCCGAGTGATCTCCTCCGCTGACACAGATCCCTCGGGTTCGCCGAAGCTGGCCACGACGTGCTGAGTGATGGTGTCTAGCGATACGACACCGCCCTGGGACACTGCCTGGAGGATGGTCGTAGCGATGGGCGACAGCCCCAGTACGCTCTCGTCCACCATGACGACGCTGCGGTCGCCCTCGACATAGTGGTCCGTCAGCTTTCCACGCCTGATGATCACCGCTCCACCCCCAAGAGCTCGGCAAGAACGGGCTCGAGGTCCGCCGACTCGGCGTACCGGACATGCCGAGCGCCGCCCACGAGGTGGATCAGCTCGGCCAGGCGTTGGAGGGGCTTGTCCATGCTGGGCAGGTAGGACGACTGGGGCGCGATGGCAGCGATGGCGTCCACGGTCTCGAGTGGCTCGACGGTCGGCCCGCCCTGGTGCTGTGGATCCCGCTCGATCACGAGCAGGGCGGCCAGCCGGCACTCGCGCTCGGTTGTGAGCAGCCGGAGCTCGGACGGGGCGACCTGCTTCTTCAGGTGCCCGCCGTCGATGATGGACAGAGGCTTGCGGTAGGTCAGCACGACTCCGTCCCGGGTGATGGCTGACGTCTCGTCGGTGAGGTAGGCGAACGTCCTCCCCAGGGTCACCGACGCCGTGGTCTTGCCGGTGCCCGAGGCCGCGACGAGCACTGCGGTTCGGCCGGTCGCGGGGTCGGCGAGGGCTGCAGCGTGCAGCATGACGAGCTGCCCCGCCCGTGCGTCGATCGCGGCGGTGGTGACGGCGGGGGACAGGTAGTGGAGGGCGCTCGCGACGTCCGGACCGACGGCGTCCACCACATCGGTGGTCGGCTCGTCGTCCGTCAGCGCATCGCGCCACGCCTCCAGCACGGGGGCACGCAGCTCCGGAGAGGCTCGGACCGGCACCACGACCCCGAAGGCCGAGACGTGGGCGACGACGTCCCGCTCGACCTCGAGCTCGTCGGTGCTGGACATGCGCGCCACCCTAGGCGGCTCGACCGGGTCCCGGCCGGAATGGGAAAAGAATGGGCCCCCCGCGTGGGGTGCGGGGGGCTCCGGGCGCTCCGTGGGGTGAAGCGCATTTCTTGGCTCGAAGTGGGGGCACTTGACGAGCGAGACATCTCGGCGGGGGCATTTGCCAATCTGTCTTGACTCAGTTTGCCAGACACGGCGCGTCCGCGCAGCATTTTTGACACAATCGCCGCGAGCGACCCGTTTGCCCGGGTCGCTCGGTCAGCCCACACCCCACAAGGAGTCACCCCATGAAGAACATCGCCCGCCTCGTCGTTGCCACCACCGCCATCGTCATCGTCAGCATCTCCGGCATGGCAGCTCCGGCCACCGCGGCTCCCAAGGACGTCCAGCAGCGCAACATCTGGTGCTGCTGAGCCCGTCCCTTACGACGTCAGCTCACGCGTGACCGCGGGGGCGGTCGTGCGAGCACGCAGGCCGGTCGAGGCTGCGGCGCGACGGTAGGCGTCGGTCGCGGCCTCGACCAGTCCGACGCTCTCCAGGAGCGACGCAAGGTCGAACCACAGCTGCGCCGCGCTCTTGTCGGCGCCGATGCTCGAGAGCTTGAGAACCGCTGCCTGGTAGCAGCGCGCCGCCTCGTCGGTGTCCGCTTCCGCGGCACTGATGCGGCCTTCGAGGGCGAGCGCCTCGGCCTCGGCCAGCGGCGACTGGCCGTCGGACGTGGCGTGGACGTCCGCGAGCAGGCGGCGGCACTCGACGTGGTCGTCGCTGAGGAATGCGGCACGGGCCAGGCCCAGCAGCGTCCATGCCCGGTCCATCGGGGTCGCGCTGCTCCACTCCATCTCGCTGACCGCCTGCTGCAGGTTGCTGCGTGCGTCGTCCACGGCAGGGGGCTCCAGCTCGAGCTGGAGGCGACCGACCTCGGCGCGCAGCCGCGCCAGGTTGCGGGCGTCCTGCCCCTCCCCGAGCAGGGCCAGGGCGCGCTCGGCGAGCGGGACGGCAGCAGTGATGTCGCCTCGGTTGGCCTGCATCACACTGGCGTTCCAGTACGCCGACGCCCGGGCCCGGGGCGAGTCGAGGGTCTCGGCCTGGGTGATCGCCTTGGCGCACAGTCGAACGGCATGGGCCGTGTCGCCGCGCTCGAAGTAGGCGGCCGCCACGGTGACGGAGAGCTGGACGGCTTCGTCGCTCGCGTCGAGCCCGGCGGTGCGCAGCTGCGACAGCACCTCCTCGCCGCACGTGATCGCGCGGCCCAGGTCGCCGGTCTCCCGGTGGATGCGGCTGAGGGCGATGCCGGCCTTGATGCGGCTGACGCCGCTGACGTTGGTGTCCTCGAGGAGCGTCTCGAGCTCGATGATGGCGTCGTCCTCGCGTCCGCTGGCCTCCAGCGAGCGAGCGTGGAGGAGCTTGGCGCGCTCACGCATGCCGGTGCCGGCCACGTCGCTCACGCGGCTCAGGGCTGCGTCCAGGTGCTGTGCGGCTTCCGCGGGCTCTCCGGACTCGAGGGCGAGCTCGGCATAGTCCAGCGCCAGCCGCACCTCGTCAGGGTCCTGCCCCGGCTCGGCCGCGAGCAGTGCATCGATCGTCACGTCGAGTCGCGCGACAAGCGTGCTGAGCGCCTTCACCGTGGGCTTGCGAGCGCCGGTCTCCAGGCGGGAGAGATAGGCGACCGACATCGTGTCGCCGACCACCTCACCCTGGGTCAACCCCCGGGCGACACGGATCGAGCGAAGCCGACGACCCAGCTCGTGGGCGTCGGCCTGGGCGAGCAGTTCGGCCTGTCGTGCGTCCATCCGGCCATTGTGAGGGTCGAGCGAGCCGAGTTGTTGAATTCTGGCAAAAACCATCGTCAGGTTTGCCTAGATAGTCCCAACTGACCATCGCGCAGTAGAGCGCGCATGCGGTCAGCGGGCAGACGGAGTAACGGGCCGGGCGCTGCCTCCGCCCGTAAGGGTGAGAGCCGGGTAACTGGTGAGCAACAGCACGTCTCACAAACGGTCCATCTTCGTTCAAGTTTGCACGAGTGCGCACGTTCTCGCTTAGCGTGTACCTGTCAGTCAGGGGTTGGTTGACGTCGTGCCGGGGATCTCGGAATCCAAGTCATCCGTGGGGGATGCAATGTCAGTAGTCAGTCGTGTGCCTGAGGTCGTTCTGCCTCCGGCCAACGTGTCGCACCGCTCGATTCAAGCCGTGCGCGGCAACTCGGACGAAACCGTGGACTGGCGCCGGCGTCACGCCCGTGCCCTCCTGGTGGGTGACCTGGTCGTATTGGCAGCAGCTGTGGGCACTGCTCAAGTCGTCCGGTTTGGCGCGTCTCCTAATCGACCGGTCAGCGGGCTCGGGGCGTCGTACGCAGTCCTTGGTGTGGCACTGGCGGCAACGTGGTGGCTGTCGCTGCAGATGCACCAAGCGCGCAGTCCCAAGGTCGTGGGTCACGGCTGGGAGGAGTACCGGCGCGTGGTTGTCGCAACATTCCGCGTGTTTGCAATCTTGGCGATCGTCTCGGTCGCGTTTCAGGTCGACGCCTCGCGCCTCTACCTCGCGACCGCCTTCCCACTCGGCCTCATGGGCCTGCTGGTCGAGCGGAAGCTCGCGCGGGTCAGCCTCCACCGAGCGCGGGTTCGGGGCGAGGCGGCTGAGAAGGTTCTGGTCATCGGAGGCGAGCGGGCCGCGGCCGAGCTCGCGACGTGGTTCGCCAAGCACAAGACTGCCGGCTACGACGTGTGCGGCGTCTGGGTTCCGGACGAGAGTCAGCCGTTGGCTGCGATCACCGGGGAGGCGCCGCGAGGCGTTCCGGTGATGTCTTCCGGAGCCGACTTCACCGAGGCCCTCTCACGGTCCGGCGCTACCACGGTCGTGGTGACGGACACCGAGCATCTCGGGCATGAGTCGCTTCGCGATCTCGCGTGGCAGCTCGAGGGATCCAACATCGACCTCATCCTGTCGCCCAACGTCCTCAACGTGTCGTCATCCCGTCTCTTCCTCCAGGACGTCTCGGGCATGCCGATGCTGCACGTGAGCGAACCGCAGTACGCCGCCGCGGCTCGACTCAGCAAGCGCGTCTTCGACATCGTCGGAGCGTCATTGCTTCTGGTGGTAGCTGCGCCGCTCTTCATCGCAACCGCGATCTCGGTCAAGGTGTCGAGTCCGGGCCGAATCTTCTACCGCCAGGAACGGGTTGGCCGCGACGGCGAGCGCTTCGGGATGATCAAGTTCCGTTCGATGCGCTCGGACGCCGACAGTCAGCTGGCTGCATTGCTCAAGGCGGAAGGGAAGTCGCTTGCTGAGCTCCCCAAGCTGACGAAGGACCCTCGCGTCACGTGGGTGGGATCTTTCATCCGGCGCTACTCGATTGATGAGCTCCCGCAGCTACTCAACGTCGTTAAGGGCGACATGAGCCTGGTTGGTCCACGGCCGCAGCGCGACTTCGAGGTCGCCCAGTACGACCGCGTCGCGGAGAGGCGACTCACGGTTCGCCCCGGCATGACCGGGTTGTGGCAGGTCTCGGGACGCTCGGACCTCGCGTACGCCGAAGCGATCAACCTCGACGTTCATTACGTCGAGAACTGGTCCATGCTGAGCGACTTGGTGATTTTGTGGCGGACCGCCCGCGCGGTTGTCGCCTCTGAGGGCGCGTACTAGTCGCAGCACGTGTCGGTCGACACAACCAAGCACATGAGGGTCGACGGCCTTGGCGTCGAAGTATCGGCATCCGCATCTGAGCAATTGGGGGCGCTCACGTTCGGCACGCTCGCCGGCCGTACGTCCTGCTTGTTGGCCCGGCACCGCACGCGTCCCCGGGCGTGGCCAGTCCTCAGTTGAACTTGCCTCAGGAGTCCTCGCTACGGGCCAACCTGTGCTCTCGTGCCAATACCGGAAGACGTCGACTCCGGGCGATGTGGGGTGTCAGGTTCTCAATGGGGGGCTGTCGGGGACCGTCGTTGAGAGACGCGTTGGACAACGAACTGGGGACTGAGCGCTGCCGCCGTGCCCCTTAGCGGTAGGTGACCACCATTCCACCTGCCGCGTCATCCGAAGTGGCCCGATAGAACGCGCCGTAGCGCATCGACTAGACAACGGCGTTACCAAGAAGCCCTCCCCGTCTTCGAAACGGAAAGCATGTCGCACGCTGCGTCGCCGATCGGGCCTTCCAGGCCCAGGGACGCGCCGCCCGGCGCCCCGGCGCCGCAGGAGTTTCGCCGTGCAGGTCAGGACCTACTGCGAACTGACGAGGCTGCGAAGGTCTACCCCGGCAGCATCGAGCGCCTTCGCTTGTTGTTGGGCCCTTGTCTTCGCTACTACCCGCTGCGAATCAGCTGTGGCCCACCGTTCGAGGGCCAAGGGCTGGAGCGAGGAGGCTACATCGCCGATATCGATGAACCAGTCGAGCAGGTTCATGTCCGACAGGATGCCTGCGGTTTTCGGCTCGTATCCAATTGCTACCACTGGTGTCCCGACCGACATGGCCAAGATGTTCGCGTGCATCCGGGTGCCAATGAGCAACCTGAACCGTTCGTAGAGCGCACAAAGTTGAGCTGGGGTGAAGTCCCGCCGCAGGTTGATTGCCCGAACCCCGCGTGCCGAGAGCAACTCCTCAAGTTGATCGCTCACAGGCTGGTCTTCAAGTACTTGCGGCACAATCACGGGGGCCGCGCCATGATGCGCAGCCAACGCGGCGACGCTGTCGGCAACGCCTCGTAGGTACTCCTCGCGCGCCCGGACGGGGTTCCTCGCGCCGGGGAAGGTGTGGTACCTGACGGATACACCCAAATAGTCATGAGCCGTCTCAGGGAGCACAGATTGCGCCCAAGTCCGGTCCAACTCGCCCTCCAGCCGAGCGAATCTGAAACCAAGATCGGGAGTACGTCGGAGCCGCTCGACCGCTACGCCCAGGTCGCGGCAGATAGCCACGGATGTCTCCTCGCGCAGCAACAAGACGTCGGCTCGCTTAAGAACTCTAGACGCGATTGCCTTGTGATCTTCGGCGAAGGGTCCGATCGAGCAGGGGCTCAATACGAGCGGCTTGTGCATCACATTTGGCAAGAGCAGGCCAGGTATATGAAATAGCCACCAGTCAGAGTTGGCAGTGGGGGCATTGAGGTAGCCCCCAGGTACCGCGACACATACATCGGCTTCTTTCGCTGCCCTTGCTACGGCTCGCCATGTCTTGGGGAGCATTCCCAAGCTGAGTCGGGGGGCAAGCGAGTATGCCCGACCCCACAAGTCGATGAGTGCGATAACCAAGGTGAAGAACGCCAGTCGCCACTTGCGCAGCGCCCATCGGGGGAGGGCCGCACGCGAGACCCCTCGTTCAAAGAGTTGCCGCAACCGTCGGTTAGGCCGAATGGGCATCTCTAGTACGGGAACTCCGTAGTAGGCCGCGTCTGGATTCGGGGTGAAAGAAGTAAGGGTCACGTCCCTGGTGCCGAGTGACGTCTCCAGCCACTCAAGGTACACGTCGACCAATGCGGCGTCTCCCTTGTTTCCTACCGTATATGCGCCTGGCCCAAAGACTTTCATCTTACTTGACCCATCCTGGTCAGTTGACGCTGGTGTCATGAAGATTCGGCTCCCCGCGGTAGTGCCGTCGAAGGACATGGGATCGGTCAGATACAAGAAATAGAGCGCCGAAGGCGACCGCCACGGCCAGTGACGCAGCGATTGTTTGAACCGCACCGGCGGGAGGGCCCAGGAAGAAGACCAATGCGCCGCCGACCAGCCAAACCAAGAGTCCTATAGATAGGGGTGCCCGCTGGCTCCGCATGAACGTAGCTCCGCGTATCTCCAACTCTTTGAATACGAGGAGGAGGTAGACCGGCTCTAAGATGATTATGGGGATCAAGATGGCCGCGGCCATTCCGGTCGGACCTTGAGATCCAGCAAGTTTGATGCCCAACCCGATCGTAAGAAGTGCCCAAGTCAGGTGCAGCGCGGCATAGCCGCGAAGACGGCCACGAGCAGTCATGACGGGAAACGCAATGGCGTGGTTGTTGGAGATCAACAGGCTGACGACAAGGATCTTCGCTGCGAGCGCACCTTCCGACAGATCGTGGCCCACCCATACATTCAGGAGTGGTTCCGCGAACAGAAGCACGGGCAATGAAACCGTTATCAACAGTACATTCGCGTACCGTGTGCCATCTAAGAAGAGGCGGGCGATCGCGTCGTCTTTTGAAGCCACATGGGCTGCATTTGGCAGCAGGGCGACACTCAAGGCGTTGCTCGACTCTTTGCACAATTGATACACCCGAAAGGCTGCGCCAAATACGGCGACAGCTGTCACGGTAGAGGTAAAGGATAAAATCAGACTGGGCGATTGCATAACAGCTGTGCCGGCTACCGTCATCACTACGAGACTAAGGTTTAGTGACAGCATACCCTTCAGTGCGTCGGACTTCGGGTCACGCCCGCGTGCGGTAAGCTCGGGTGCTATCCGACGCCGACAGGCCCACATCAACGCGGCTATGGCGAAAACGGTCACCGTGTCGATCATCACGACGCCTACTATTGATACGCCGATGGAAAGTGCGATCACCGTGAAAAGGATGCGACCAACGGCACAAACCATCTGGACGTAATTGGCTACGTCCAGCCGGCCAACGGCTGTCAGGATTTGACGACTTACGGAGCCCCCAAGCGCTATGAAGCACTGCACAGACGCTAGTAGGGCCATGCTCCGTACGTCCGCCCGAAGTTCAGCGGGAAGATTGAAGTGCTGCCATCCTGCGGTGAAGACAACGATGTAGAGGACCGCTGACAGCGTGCCCAGACCCCAGAAGATGAGGGCGCTCGACTTTGCCACTGCTCTAGCTCCGGCAACATCGTCGTGGGCCACGGCGCGCGCGATACGCGTGACGGCCGCTGAGCCCAGACCAAGGTCGGACTGCAAGAGCACAGCCGTGCTCGACACCAACAGGTACGCGCCGAAAGCTGACGAGCCAACGGATTGCAGAACCAGCGGAAAGAGCACAAGTAGCGTGACGATGCTCGTGCCTCGCGCGCCGTAGGTGGACCCTACGTTCATCAGCAGTTGACCGCGGCGCTTGGTGATCATGATCGCTCGACGATCGTCCTCAGGGCCTCTCGGAAGGTGCGTGCGGCGGCGTCAGGCGTGTACGCCCGCATCTTGGCCGCTCCGCGATCTGCAAGTTCCTGCGCTCGCTCGTCGTCGTCAAGGGCCTCGTGGATCTGGCGCAGCAGGCCGCTGGCATCCCCGGCGGGTGCGAACAACGCGATTCCCTCCCCGTAGGCGACGACGCCTGGAATCTCGGTGGAGACAACGACACTTCCCGAAGCCATGGCCTCCGCGGGAGGAAGGTGCCACCCCTCTGCGTCGCTGCAGCAAAGGTAGACACGGGAGGACTGGTAGAGCTCACGCAACTGCTGGGGGCTGGGGGATTGCACGTGGGTTATGGCGGGGTGAAGGCCCGGTGGGCGAGCGATTGTGCCAAACGTGGCACCGCTGAATTCGGTACGAGCCTTAGCGAGCTCGTTTAGAACGTCGATCGCTATGTCGGTTCGTTTGAAAGACTTGTCGGACACGAGGGCAAGCACGTGACGAGGTCTTGCGGTCACTGGCGGGCCGAGAGGGAAGTGGGCCGCGCTGATCGCATTCGGTACCAGTATGGGCGACCCCCCGACGTTGGTGGAGATGTCCGCGAGCCAAGGAGCGATCACGACGTGTTGCAGAGGCAGAGTCCACGTATCTGCCACCCGATTGGGACCTACCCACTCCTCGAAATGCTGAATAAAGTACGCGCCAGGTACTGACTGCTCGCTGGAAGTTCGGGCCACCACGGGGGCTGTCTCCGCGGCGGAGGCGACCAGGATGTCATGGCCCCGCAGATCGCCGGCCCCGACTCGGTATCTGTTCTTGACCTTTACTTCATCGGCAAGGGCGAACCAGGCGGGCCGGGCATTCCGAGGCAGATTGTGCCGTATCAGGTCGCTGACGCTCTCTCGGGGGGATGGGGAGTTCGTCAGTGGCCAGTCCGCAAATCGGGGGGCGTGGTAGATCGTGACATCGTCGCCATGCGTGGCCATGTGCGACGCATATTCGTAGATCACCTTGTAACCGCCTGATGCCACACGACTCAGTCCGGGGAGGACGATGCCCACGGACAGTTTCGGCTGAGTGCGACTGCTCATGGAGTGTCCTCTGTGGTGGCACGTGAAAGTGAGACGTAGAACTCGAGCGCAGCGTGCCCGGGCATTTGGCGGTTGCGCCAACCTAGATACGCTGCTCGCGCAGCAGTCCAGTCGCGGCGCAATATCGGCTTAATCGCGAAGTCCCAAAGCCAGACAACCCGGAAAAGGGGCCAGTTCATGCGGCGGAGATATCGGTGACCAGTGACCCAGCTGTTCCTGGCCGAGAAATATGCCTCTAAGTTCCCTGCCGTCCTCCCGGTCGTTGAACCGGGGTAGTGGCGGACTAGCGGGTGCCCGATCAGATCGACTGTCAGCCTGTTAGCCCGCTGCCAGTCGAATTCCTCGCGGTAGAGGAACAAGTCCTCATCGAACGGCAGATTTGCGTCAAGCACGTGACGCCTCACCACTATGTTGGCGCCTGACGCCCAGACCGTTGGCGAAAGTTCGGGGAGCGAAAGCTCTGATATTTCCTCGCCGTAATGGGCGTGATGCTGACGATTGGTCTTCGAGTGGTACTCGCCACCGCCAAACCACACCAGCCCGCTGTCGCCGTGCAGTGTCACGGACGTGATGAGGTCAGCGGAACTATGGTTCAAAGCCGAGGTCAGGTGCTGGGGCCACCCTTCCTCGAGAGTGCAGTCGTTGTTCAGCACCCAGAGCCATGGGGCGCGGGTGTCATGCGCAAGAGTAAGGAGTAGGTTGCATCCGCCGGCAAAGCCCAGATTGCGATCCGGCCTAATAGTCCGGACCTGCGGATGTGCAGACGTAAAGGTGCCACCGTTGACGACGACCACCACATCTAAGTCCTCGGCCGCTGTCGCCAGGATGGAGTCGATGCATCGTGCCGTGTCTGTCTGTGAATGATAATCGATCAATCCGATCATCGGGCGGCCAGAAGATGGCGCTTCAGGCGGCATGAAGCACCACTGTGTACACGTCTGCGTACGAACGCACTGTTTCTGCGATATCGAATCGCTTGGCTGCCACCCTCGCCGCGGTCCGGAACTCGTCATACTCATTGGCGTCGGCACCCGCCACGAATGTCATTGCGGCCGCCAAAGCGCGCGGGTCATTGGGCGCGACGAGGAACCTGCTATCGATTGCGGTCTCACCGCAGTCCCCAACGTTTGTCGTGATGACGGGGACGCCAAGGGCGAGGGCCTCAAGCGCCGCCATGGGAAGGGCCTCGCCGTAGGAACTTGAGATCACCAGCGCGCGAGACTCCGCGAGCAGCGGCTGCGGGTGCGCAACGGTCCCCATCAAGTGGATGCGCTGCAAAGTGTCGTCGCTCAGACCGGCGAGCGCCGTGACCATCAGGTGGTCCGTCGCTTCCACGTTCCATCCCGCGCAGACGAGTTCGTAGTTGGGTGCGTCCGAGCGATCAAAGGCAGTGAAGAGCGTTCGATGGTCCTTCATCTCGTGAGCCCTGGCTAGTGACAGGAAGAAGGGCGTGGCGGGGGTTGCCGGGCGCCCACTCTCAGTAACCGGCAGGGCAACCCCGTTGCGGATTGTTGATATCCGCTCAGGAGTCCAACCTCTCTTGTCCATCCAGTTTCCAGCTGATAGCGAGCAGGCCACTATGGCGTCGGCCCTTTTGAATGCGCGGTCGAGAAGGGCGAGGGCGAGACGGGTCCTGAACTTGTCGTGTGTGCCGTGACCAGATGTGTGTACGGTCCACACCTGGGCGACATCACGAGGTGTCGCAATTGCCGCGAGCAGGTTCGCCTGAATGAGGTGCGAGTGCACGACGTCAGGCTGGATCCTCCCAATAAGTTTGCGGAGGTCGCGCACGAGACCTACGACGTCGGACGTTCGCCCGCTCGAGCCGAAGTGCGTAACACTGGAGGCTGAGGCCTCCAGACGCGCAGCCAACGCGCCTGGGGCAGCCAGCACCCCGACGTGAACCTCTTGCTCATCGAGCCGAGCGGCGCACATGGCTTCGATTAAGGTCTGGGCGCCGCCGGTGTCGCTTGAATTGACGATGTGAAGAATACGCATGGTTCCTTCTCGGGCGGGCGGTACTGGTGAGTTCAAGCCATCCCTATGGCCAGAGTAGGCAGGGACTTCGTCGTCGTTCGGGCTGATTGATCACGATCGAGCCGCTCTATGAACCGCGGCTGCCACTGCCGTCCAAGATGGCGCGCTGGCGACGTCGCCGATCGAGTTGTCCGATGGGGGACCCGTAGACACATCCTGCATAGCTCCCGCCCAGGCTGTCGGGTCGCTTGCGCCGACGATTGTCGCCAGCGGGTAGTTCTTGACTTGGTCCATGAGAGCGGGGTTGTCGCTGATCAAGACTCGTTTCGAAAGACTCATTGCGCGCGCCAGAGGCCCGCTCTGAGCTGAGAACCCCTGATACGGAAGTACCAAAGCGCTCGTCTTCTCAAGAAGCCATGAGAACTCCTCGGGCTCGAGGAAGCGCGGAACGATCGTGACGCGATCGGAGGCCGCCCCCTCGAGTCGGCGAAGGTAGTCGGCGTCGTGCGCGCCGCCGGCCACTACCACGCGTCTGTTGGCTGCAGTTGCTGCCTCGATGGCGACATGAAATCCCTTGTTCGCTCGGATCTCGCCGAGACACAACAGGAAGTCGTCGCCCGGGGATTCGCCAAGCTCAGGGGGCGCGGTGGGCTCAGCGCTGGCGTGCCGCTCGGCGATCCCCGCCCCCGGCAATGCCACTTGCTGGATTCGGCCCACCCCAGAAGCCTTCAACGCATCACGCTGAGGAGTGCCGTGCACGACGCACGGGAGCCTGCGAGACATGTATCGCTGCATGCGGTTCTGTGCTCGAGCCCATAGCGTGCGGTCCCCGGAGTGATTGGTGGTGTTGTGGACGAAGAGCACCAAAGCGGGCATTTCCCGCCGCAAGAGGCATGCAAGGGGGAAGCGCGGCTCCTCCAAAAGCACCACAGAACTTCGCGGTCGCGTCAGGAGGTAGACGGCGAGAAGCACGTTCTCGACGACAAGCGCGGCGACACTTCCGACGACCCGCGGCAGGCCGAGGGATGTCAAATCTGGGAAGAGCTCGACGATCTGTACCCCTGGCACCGTCCGGTGAAAGTACTCACGGCTGCCTCGGCGCGAGACCACGGTCGCGTCCTTGCCGGCGTCCGCCGAAGCCGAGGCGAGGTTGACTGCGTGTTCAATGTGTCCGCCGTGCGATGTTGGGCAAACGACAATCATCGGTTCACTGCTTTCGCGTAGAGCTCGCGCAAGGCGGCTGCCTGAGCATGGCCTGTGAAGGTGGCACGTACGTGGGAAACCCCTTCGAGACTGGCGGCAGTCCATTCCTCCCGGTCCTGGAGGGACTCGAGTGCCCCCAACATCTGTTGAGGAGACTCGAACAGCCGAACGGGCAGGTTCCTCAGAGCCGGGATGTCCCGCGCGACGACAGGGGTGCCGGCCGCGAGCGCTTCAACCAGCGCGATGGGTAACCCCTCATACCGTGCAGTGTGGAGGAGGGCGCGCGCTTGCTGCATCTCGGCGTGGGCGGCTGACGCGTCCAGCCACCCCGTGACCACTACTCCTGTCTGCTCGAGGGCAGCGCGAGCGTTGTCATCTCCGTCTCCGACCCAGCGCCATTGGCTCTGACTATCAGTCCGCCGCGCGAGTGACGCGACCTCCGCAAACATCCAAGGGTCCTTCTGCACGCTCAAGCGCCCGACGCCAATGACAGACGTACCTCGCGTCTCGAAGGAAGACGGCGCATCGGGAGGTTTGATGGCGTGGGGAACCACGACGATGCGACCGGCGCCCACCCCGATAGCCATCAGGGCGTCAGCCTCGTGTTGGCTCACCGCGCCAAACGCTGAGGTGTGTCGCTGCAACACCTGCTCGATCGCTTTGAACATCGAGCGGAGTTTTCGAGCATCATTCAGATGAGCCAGCGCATGAGGTGAGTAAACGACCGGCGTGCGAGACGGCAGCATAACGGTTCTGCCGATTGCTCCCGCTAGCGAAGAGTGCAGATGAATCACGTCGTAGCTCGACGCCCGGCGCTGCAATGCCCACGCTAGACCCGCAAGTCCGCCCGTGTGCGCCCAGGACAGGTCGTGATTTCCACCGATACGTTCGGGCCGGTCGCCGGAGATGAGGATCGTGTGTTGCATTTCCGGAGTCGACCGGACGTATTGCGTGATCGCTGATTCGACGCCTGCTCCCACCGCCTCGGTGACGTGCAGAACTTTCAGTTCCCCGCTACGCATGAGTGTGCCCTGATGTCCTTGAGTCTGGTGCCCCGCGACGGCGGTCCGTAGTCACGTGGGGTTGCCCGGCGAATTCCCGCGCCCGAATGTCGTCGGCAGCGGAAGAGCGATCACTCCCGGCGCCAGGACAGCCAATTCTCTCTCGTCGTAGCGGTTCTCGCAGACTTTCAGCCCGAACACCTTCGACCGCAAGAACTAACTGACGGATTGAAGAGACTCAGCTGGCGGTGTTGATCATGCCGGCACCCACGGTGACCCCGGTGGCCTCGTCGATCAGGATGAACGAGCCCGTGGTGCGGTTCTTCGAGTACGGGTCGCAGAGCAGCGGCACGGTGGTGCGCAGCTGGACGCGGCCGATCTCGTTGAGCGAGAGCTCGCCGGCCTCCTGGTCGCGGTGCAGCGAGTTCACGTCGAGGCGGTACTGGATGTCCTTGACCATCGCGCGGCCCATGCGGGTTGTGTGCTTGATGGCGAGCTTCTGGCGCGGACGCAGCGGCTCGTTGGTCATCCAGCAGATCATCGCGTCGATGTCCTGGCTGGGCTTGGGCGCGTTCTTGGGCCGGGCGATCATGTCGCCGCGGGAGACGTCGACGTCGTCCTCGAGGTGGATCGTCACCGACATGGGCGGGAAGGCCTCGGAGATCTCCTGGTCGAAGAGCTCGACCTTGGAGATGGTCGACGTCATGCCGCTCGGCAGCACGACGACCTCGTCGCCCTTCTTCAGCACGCCGCCGGCCACCTGACCGGCGTACCCACGGAAGTCGTGGTACTGGTCGGACTTGGGGCGGATGACGTACTGCACCGGGAAGCGGGTGTCCACGAGGTCGCGGTCGGAGGCGACGTGGACGTGCTCGAGGTGGTGCATGAGCGTCGGGCCGGAGTACCACGGGGTGTTCTCGGACCGGTTGACGACGTTGTCCCCCTGCAGCGCCGAGATCGGGATGACCTCGAGGTCAGGGATGTTCAGCTTCGTCGCGAAGGTCGTGAACTCCTTGTGGATCTTCTCGTAGACCTCCTGCGACCAGTCGACGAGGTCCATCTTGTTGATCGCCAGCACGAGGTGCGGCACGCGCAGCAGCGAGAGCAGGACCGCGTGGCGACGGGACTGCTCGGTGAGGCCCTGGCGGGCGTCGACGAGGACGAGGCCCAGGTCGGCCGTCGAGGCGCCGGTCACCATGTTGCGGGTGTACTGGATGTGGCCCGGGGTGTCGGCGATGATGAACTTGCGCGCAGGGGTGGCGAAGTAGCGGTAGGCCACGTCGATGGTGATGCCCTGCTCGCGCTCGGAGCGCAGGCCGTCGGTCAGCAGCGCCAGGTCGGTGTAGTCGTAGCCCTTGGACTGGCTCGTCGACTCCACCGCCTCGAGCTGGTCCTCGAAGATCGACTTCGAGTCCAGCAGCAGGCGCCCGATGAGGGTGGACTTGCCGTCGTCGACCGAACCAGCGGTCGCGAAGCGGAGCAGGTCCATCTCGCCCTGGGCGGCGGTGTGGGCGTCGGTGGTGCTGGCCATCAGAAGTAGCCTTCCTTCTTGCGGTCTTCCATGGCTGCCTCGGAGAAGCGGTCGTCGCCACGGGTGGCGCCTCGCTCCGTCACTCGGGCGATGGCGATCTCGTCGATGATGGCTGCGGTGTCGGTGGCCTCGGACTCCACGCAGCCGGTCTGGGTGCGGTCACCCACGGTGCGGAAGCGCACCATCTTCTTCTCGACCTTCTCGCCACCCTTGGGCTGGATCTCCTGGCCGACCGACAGCAGCATGCCGTCGCGCTCGACGACCTCGCGCTCGTGGGCGAAGTAGATGGAGGGGATCTCGATCTCCTCGCGGTGGATGTAGTGCCAGATGTCGAGCTCGGTCCAGTTGGACAGCGGGAAGATGCGCATGTGCTCGCCGGCGTGGATGCGGCCGTTGTAGAGGCTCCACAGCTCGGGGCGCTGCATCTTCGGGTCCCACTGGCCGAAGTCGTCGCGGTGGGAGTACACGCGCTCCTTGGCGCGGGCCTTCTCCTCGTCACGGCGACCGCCACCGAAGGCGGCGGTGAAGCCGTTCTCCTCGATCGCGCCGAGCAGGGTGCCGATCTGCATGCGGTTGCGGCTGGTCTTGCCGTCATCGACCACGTGACCCGCAGCGATCGCCTCATCGATCGTCGCCACGATCATTCGCGCACCCAGCCGCTCGACCCACGAGTCGCGGGTGGTCAGCACCTCGTCGAAGTCGAGGCCGGTGTCGACCTGGAGCAGCGGGAACGGCAGCTTGGCCGGGAAGAACGCCTTCTCCGCCAGGCGGAGCATGACGATGGAGTCCTTGCCACCGGAGAACATCAGCACCGGCTTCTCGAACTCGGCGGCGACCTCACGGAAGATGTGGATCGACTCGGCCTCGAGCTGGTCCAGCTGACTCAGCTGGTAGTCGACATGGGTGTTGGTCATGGCGTTGCAAGGACCTCTCTCAGGGACAGCAGCCATCATCGTAGCGACGGGCAGCGCCTCGGACGATTCGCACTGCCGGGCGTGGTCGGCGCGGGTCGCCGGAGGACCGGTTTGCTGCTGATTCGTCTCGAGAGGTTTGACCTGGGTGTGATGGGGGTAACACCCCCTCATGGTCGTCTGGGCGCTCATGATCCTCGCAGCGTGGATCCTGCTGTCCCTACCCGTCGCCGTGGTCGTCGGACGGATGTTCGCGGCCCGTGCCGACGCCGTGGCCGCGCCCGTTCGAGTGCCGTCCGTCGCGGTGGACCGAGTGGCACACCTCTCACGCGTCGAATGCCGCCGCAGCGAGGCCTCGCGATGGGCGCACGAGGCCCGGGCGCTCTCCATGTCTCGCCGGCGGGTGGCCGTGACGTCCGGCAGTGCTGCACGCATGACCGGGTGACCGCTGACCCCTGAGGGGCTGACCCCGACGGCGGTGCCGGGACGATTGGTCGCGGTCGCCGTGTCTTCGTCACAATGGCGCTCATGCGGACCACCCCCCGGGCCCTTGCGGCCGCACTCGCAGGCGCCCTGCTCGTCACCGGCTGCAGCTCGGCCGACGACGGCGACCCCGCGCCGCCGTCGTACGAGAAGAGCGACAGCGTGCGGGCGCAGGTGCTGCCCCAGCTCGCTGCCAACGGCGAGGACGTCGAGTCCGCCGACGACGCCGCCTGGGTCGTGGACGCCACGATCGCCGACGCGGAGGAGGGGACCACGGTCACCCTGGTCGCGAAGGACGACGACGGCTGGTCCGACGTCGACGAGCAGGAGACCGACGCCAAGGGCCGCGTCTCGCTCACCAGCCGCGACTCCGGCGACCTCCACGTGGTGGTCGGCGACGGCGACGACGCGATCGGCACGAAGGTCTCGACCGGCGACGCCCCCGAGGCGACCTTCACCGACGAGTTCGACGACGAGGAGAGGGTCGACGGGTCCGACGCCGTGTGGATGACCCGTGACCAGGGCTACACCGGCGTCCGGACGTGCTCCAAGGCCAGCGCCGACGCCGCCGAGGTCGCCGACGGCGTGCTGAAGCTCAGCGTGATGGAGGACCCCGACCGTGAGGGCGACGAGTGCCAGCTCCCCGGGCGTCGCAAGAAGTACGCCTACCGCCTCAACGGACACGTCGGCACCGAGCACAGCTTCGCGTTCACGTACGGCTTCGCTGCCGCGCGCATCAAGACGCAGTCGGGCCGCGGCCAGCACGCCGCCTTCTGGATGCAGGCGGTCGGCGGGCAGGGCACCGGCGGGCCGAAGAAGGGCGGCGCCGAGATCGACGTCATCGAGTACTTCGGCGACGACCACCCCGAGGGCGGGCTGACCAGCTTCACCTACTTCCTCGACGAGGACGGCAAGAAGCAGACCGTCGGCGGCTGGCTCCCCAACGCCGACGAGCTGGGCGACGACTGGGCCGAGAAGTACCACGTCTTCTCCGTGGAGTGGACGCCCGACGAGTACGTCTTCCGCATCGACGACAAGGTCACCCAGCGCCTGAAGGGGGAGACCTCCGGGAAGCCGGAGTTCCTCATCCTCAGCCTGCTGTCGTCGGACTACGAGCTGCCGCGCTTCGACGGCGAGCTGCCCCAGACCATGGAGGTCGACTGGGCGCGGGTGTGGCAGACGGGGCCGCAGTAGGTGACGACGGCGAATGGCGGCAGACCTAATGGTCGAATTCCACCGACCGGTGGGATAGCACCGCTCGCGCGCGAGGGCTGAGGCGTCGACGGTATCGCTCTTTGGGGCATATCTGGCAGAGATGACGTGGGCTGCGTCGAGGTCGCTTAGGGTTGACCGCATGTCCGATCAGGAGTGGGGCCGCGGCGTTTCCGTGGTGTTCCACAGCGCAGCTATGAATGCTGTCGATGTGGTCGCCGGCGCGGCCCTGCTGCTCCTTGGCCTGTTCGCGACCGGGCCTCTGGTTCGGGGGACCATGCCACGTTTCGCGAGCCTGGCCCTCCGGCTGATGGCGATCCAGTCGCTGGACGAAAACCGCCCCTCGTGACCACGCCGGGCCGGACTCGGAAGGACTGGCTGGCGATTGCGCACGTGGCGCTGCTGTTCCTTCCCTATGCAGCAGTGCCGCTCGGGGCCAGCTCAAATCTGCCGCTCTGGGTTCTCACCGGGGCGCTGCTGATCCTCACCCGGCACCGCCAGCTGCGGCACGGCTGGCTGTTGTTCGTCCTGTTCCTCGCGCCGCTCGCATCGGCCTTCGCCCTCCAGTGGGCCACGCCGCCGCCGCTCCAGGGCGTGGTGACGTGGTTCCTGTACCTGTCCGGCATCCCGGCCGCGATGGTCATCGCCCGACAGACCCCGCTGCCGCAGATCCGGAAGACGCTGCAGCTCACGATCGGCGTCACCTCGGCCTACGCCATCGTGCAATACCTGCTGCTTGGCCAGGGCGTCGTGCTCCGATGGCTCGTGCAGCCCACCCTGCAAGGCTTCGCGAATATCGCCAGCCTCGACGACATCGTGATCTCGGTCTACCAGCAGCGGGCGTTCGGTTGGTTCCCCGAGCCGTCGTTCCTCGCCGGCACTGTGATCCTGGCCGCTCTGGCTCTCTTCTTCGTGGAAGCACAAGAGGACGTGGCCACGAAGTGGACCACCCGCGTGATCGTGCTGGCCTCGGTCGCCGCGATCCTGGCGAAGTCAGGCACCGTGCTGGTCGGGCTGCCGGTGCTCGGCTGGATCCTGCTCTCTCGCGTGAAGACGAAGGGCGGGCGCCTGCTCGGTATCTTCGCCGTGATCCCGCTGGTCGTCTGGCAGGTAGCCCGATTGTTCGAGGAGCGCACCGGCTCGGGTGAGTTCTCCTGGGCAGAACGGGCTGCCTCGATCACTACCCTTCTCGATCTGCAGAGCGCCACGTTCGGAGGCCTTCTCTTCGGGATCGGTCGGGGTCAGTCGACCGTGTTTTATGAGCAGACGCGAGTTGCAGTGACTGCTGGCACGGGCACGATCGACGGCGTCTACGGCATCTTCTCCCGGGTGGTAATCGAGCAGGGGCTGATTCTTGGTTGGCTGCCCGTGATCGCGCTGGTGCTGGTCACGCTCCGGAGCGCGTTGCGAGTGACCAAGCCCGGGCTGGCTGTCGCCGCCGTCGGCGTGTGGGCCTTCTTCTCGGCCGTCGTCCTTGCCTACGAGACGACCTCGATGGTCTGGGCGTTCAGCGGGCTCGTGCTCGGGCTGGGCTCGCTCCAGGCCCGCCGTCCACTCACTAATGGTGGCGTTCCCGGCCGTCGTGCAGAAGTAGATCCGCGTGCCGGCGCCGCCGTCCTTCCGGATGCACATGTCGTTCTGCGCAGTCGAGATGGCCGGCGCACCCGTCCCTGAGAAGATCTTCGTGCCGATCGCTCAGAAAGGGCCGCTCTACCTCGTGCCCCGATGAGCGGTTTCACCGCATCGCGCAACTAGCCGGCGTGCCGACCGCCGACGTCGTGCGCGTCTCGGCGGTGGACGAGGTGTGGTCGTCCTGTGGCAAGCCCGTGGTCGACCGCGCTTCAGACTCGTCGCGTGAAGCGACTGGGGGTCGGCGCGATGCGCTGGGGACGATGCAAGGTCAGGTACGGGCGCGCGTGCCCGCACAACAGCCACTACCACCGGTTCTCGGACGCGTAGGCCGTGTGATGGCGCAGCGGGGGACCGTGGTGTTCTGGGCCGTGGCGGTGGTCGCGTGGCTCTTCGCGGGGTGGCTCGCGACGCAGCTGCCCTATTGAGGCGAGTCGAGGACGAGGGTGATCGGGCCGTCGTTGACGCTCTCGACGCGCATGTCGGCGCCGAAGCGGCCGCGCTCCACGTGGGCGCCGAGGCGTTCGAGCTCGGCACAGAAGGCGTCGTAGAGCGGCTCGCTCACCGGGCCCGGCGCGGCTGCCTGCCAGGTGGGGCGGCGGCCCTTGCGCGCGTCGCCGTACAAGGTGAACTGGCTGACGACCAGCACGGGCGCGCCGACGTCGCTGGCGCTCTGCTCGTCGCGCAGGAGGCGCAGGTCCCAGATCTTGCGGGCCGTCCACGCGACCTCGGTCGCGCCGTCGTCGTGGGTGACGCCGAGGTAGACGAGGAGTCCCGGGCGGTCGAGCTCACCGACCACCGCGCCGTCGACGCGCACGCTGGCGGACAGCACCCGCTGGATGACGGCACGCACGTCGTTGCTCCTGCTCGCCTCAGACGCGGGTGAGCACGCCGACCTCGACGAGGTCGTCGACGTGGGTCTGCACGAGCGACTTGGCGTCGCCGGACTCGGGCTCGCCCAGCTCGACGAGGAGCGCCTCGCCGAGGCGGTCGAGGGTGGCCGACCCGTCACCGAGCAGGGTGAGGACGCGGGTGGCCAGGAAGGACAGCGCGACGACGGTCTCGCCGAGCATCACGCAGCCGACGCCGTCGCTGACGTGGAAGTCGACGAAGTCGCTGCGGCGTACGCGCTCGCCGCCGTCGGGGGTGTCGGGTCCGAGGAGCTCGACGACGGTCGGCTCGGGCGCCGACTCCGGCTCGACATTGCGCGACGTCGGGTGGTTGAGCAGCTGCTGGGTGACGGCGACCAGGTCGTCGGCCTCGCGGTAGTCGACCCGGTGCACCCCGCCCACCTCCTCGACGAGGGCAGCCAGGCGGTGCAGGGGCTTGTCGAGCGAGCGCAGGTAGGACGCGTTGCCCGACAGGTGGGCGATCGCCTCCGCGGTGGGGAGCTCGGTGAGCACGGGCGGCACGAAGCCCTCGGCGTGGCGCTCGAGCAGGAGCACCGCCGCCGGGCGGAGGTCGCCCGGTGCCTGGCGCAGGCCGAGGTCGTCGGGGGACTGCAGGCCCTGCGCGGGGTCGTCGGTCGAGAGCAGCGGCTTGCTGTAGGGGAGCAGGTCCAGCGTCGCGGTGAAGGCGACGGTGTCGTCGGTGACGTAGCCGAAGTGGCGCGCGAGCGTCCGGGCGGCGGTGGACCGCCCGCTGCCGGCAGGACCGACCAGCACGACGCACCGGCCGGTCTCCGGGTCGGCGACGGCCGCGGCACGCAGCATCAGGAGGTCGCCCTCGTTGGCCTCCATCGCCTGCAGCGTGACGGCGAGGGCGACCTGGTCGCCGACGACCGTCCCGTCGGAGCCGGCGATCGCACCATGTGCCGCGGCGTCCTCGACCGCGGCGGGGTCGTCGTCGACCACCACCCGCACGCTCGGGCCTGCCGCGTCGTCGACCAGGCGGGCGTCGCAGCGCGACCAGGCGCGGACCAGGTCGTCGGCGAAGCTGTCGGCATGGCCGCCGGCGACCTCGACGTGGACCTGCGTCCCGAGTGCGGTCACGGCGACGACGTGGCGAGGGCTGGCCGAGAGAGTCACGCGCGGGAGTCTAAGGTGCGCGCATGGACGAACTGCTCATCACGGTGGCACCGACGGGGGCCGAGACGGCAAAGGCCGACTGCCCGCAGCTCCCGACCACCCCGGAGGAGGTGGCTCGCACCGCGGCCGACTGCGAAGCAGCCGGCGCGGCGATGATCCACCTCCACGTGCGCGACACCTCCCACCAGCCCACGCTCGACCAGGGACTGCTGCGCGAGTGGGTCGCCGCGGTGCGCGAGTCGTCCTCGCTCGTCGTCCAGCTCTCCACCGGCGGCTCGGTGCACGACCCGCTCGACGAGCGGCTCAAGGTGCTCGACGCCGAGCCCGACTCGTGCTCGCTCACCATGGGCACGACCAACTTCGGCGACGACGTCTTCCTCAACCCGTGGCCCTTCGTGAAGGACCTCTACCAGCTCGCCCTCGAGCGCGGTGTGGCGCCGGAGTTCGAGCTCTTCGACCTCGGGCAGGTGCACGCGCTCGGCCGCCTCATCCGGCAGTACGGCGTCCCGGCCGGCGGCAAGGTGCACGTCGACTTCGTGATGGGCGTCCCCGGCGGCATGCCCGGCACCGCCCCTGCGCTGGTCGCCGGCGTCGCCGCCCTCCCGCCCGAGGTGACCTCGTGGTCGGCCACCGGCATCGGCCGCTCGACGCTGTCGGTGGCGATGGCCTCGCTGTCGATGGGTGGTCACCTGCGCGTGGGCATGGAGGACGTGCTCACCATCAGCCGCGGCGTGCCGGTCGAGTCCAACGCCCAGCTCGTCGAGCGCGCGGTCGAGCTCGGACGGATCGCGCAGCGTACGCCGATGAAGCCGGCGCAGTGCCGCGAGCTGCTGGGCCTGGCCTGAGTCCTTCGGGTCTGGTCCGACTGGGCTGGCTCAGCGCCGGCGGCGCTTGCCGCCCCCCGCCGTCACGGCCTCGTCCTCGAGCGGGGCGTAGCCGTAGCCGTAGCCGTAGCCGCTCGCGGACTTCTTGGCCGGCGCCTGGTTGACCACCACGCCGAGCGTCGTGGCGTCCACGGACTCGAGGCGCTCGATGGCGGTGGACAGCTGGTCGCGCGTCGTACGCCCGTGGCTGACCACGACCACCGCGCCGTCGGCGCGGGTGGCGAGCAGGGCGGCGTCGGTAACCGGCAGCAGCGGCGGCGCGTCGAGGATCACGACGTCGTAGCGCTGGCGCAGGTCGAGCAGCAGCATCTCCATGGCCTGCGACTGCAGGAGCTCCGACGGGTTCGGCGGGATCTGGCCGCACACCATGACGTCGAGCGACGTGTCGGCGTACTGCTGCATGACGTCCTGGGCGCTGACCTTGCCGATCAGGACGCTGGTGGTGCCGATGGCGGCGTCGAGCTCGAGGCGGTCGGCGATGAGGGGACGGCGGAGGTCGCACTCGACCAGGGCGACCTTCTGGCCGGCCTGGGTGAGGGTGACCGCGAGGTTGACCGCGGTCGTGCTCTTGCCCTCGCCCGGCAGGGAGCTGGTGACGACGATGACCTTCTGGGCGTTGTCGATGTCGACGTACTGCATGTTGGTGCGCAGGACCCGGAAGGCCTCGGCCCACGGGGTCGCCGTGAACAGCACCTCGCTCGGGGCGCGCTTGGCGTCGGTGTCCTGGAAGATGTTGCCGAGGACCGGGGCCGAGGTGATCTCGGCGATGTCGTCGGCGCCCTTCACGCTGGTGTCGAGGAGCTCGCGCGCCACGGCCAGACCGACCCCCAGCAGCAGCCCGAGGATGCCGGCGAGCGCGAGGTTGCGCAGCGGCTGCGGCGCGACGGGTGAGCGGGCGACCTGGGCGTCGTCGATGAGGGTGGCCTTGACGACGGCCGCGGTCTCGCCGCGGGGCGTCTCGAGCTCCTCCACGACGATCTGCAGCTGCTCGGCGTAGGCCTGCGCGATGTCGCGGGCACGCTCCGGGTCGGCGTCCTGGGCCTCGATCTCGAGGAGCACCGTCTCCGGGACGGCCGAGGCAGTGACCTGCTCGCGGAGGTCCATCGCGTCGGCGTCACCGAGCTCGTCGGCCACGCGCTCGGCGAGCTGGTTGCTCGTGACCAGGTCGGCGTAGGACGCCACGCGCTGGGTGGCGAACAGGTTGCCGGTGTAGGCGGAGTTCTCGTCGGTCTGGCTGGTCGAGACGAAGATCCGGGTGGTGGAGGCGTAGGTCGGGGTCACCGACCAGGTCCACACCGCGGCGACCGCCAGGACGACCAGGACACTCCCGAGAACCAGCCGCCACCGCCGTCGGACGGTGCGCCAGTAGTCCTGCAGCTCCACGCTTTTTCCTCTTCTTGTCAACGAAACTTTGACAAGAGTAAGTGCTGGGTCGCCCTCGCCCGTCATCCTCGCGGGTAGGGCTGCAGGGGCTGGGCGTGAGGCGATCCGCCTACCGCCGGTCGACCTTCTTCATCCCCACGACCCCGGGCTGGTAGTCCGGGTCCTCCATCTCGGCGATGGTCGGCGACCCGAACATCGGCAGCCCCTGCTGCCGGCGCAGGAAGCCCCAGACGATGGGCAGGACGACCAGCACGACGAGGCCGATGCCGGCGATGAGCATCGGGTGGGTCTCCTCCACGCCGAGGGGCGCCCAGCCCGACTTGTCGAGCAGCGCGACGCCGCTCATCGTCAGCACGACGACGATGCCGCGCCGGATGAACGACTGGGGCACGCGCGGGGCGAGCATCGAGCCGAGGATGGTGCCGGGCACCGAGCCGATGACGAGGGGGATGAGGATCGTCCAGTCGATGCCGTGCAGGGCGATGTTGGAGATGGCCGCGGCCAGCACCAGGGGCACGGCCTGCACCAGGTCGGTGCCGACGAGCCGCACCGCCGACAGGCCGGGATACAGCATCAGCAGGGCGATCATGATCACCGAGCCGGAGCCGACGCTGGTGATGCCGACGAGCAGGCCGCCGAGCATGCCGACGAGCAGCGTCGGGAGCACCCGGATCCGGGGGTTGTCGTCGTGGACGTGGGTGCCCGAGCGGACGCGGCGCAGGTTGACGTAGAGCCGCAGGGCGTACGTCGCCGCAGCCAGCAGGAGCGCGAAGCCGATGCTGATGATCAGCACGTGGTTGAGCTCTTCGGTGTCGTCGGTGAACCATGCGACCAGGTGTGGACCGAGCAGCGCCATCGGGATGGAGCCGATCATCAGCCACATCGCAAGCTTCATGTTGGGCGAGCCCTCGCGCTTGTGCACGATCGCGCCGCCGGTCTTGTAGACCGCTGCCGCGGTGAGGTCGGCGGTCACGACCGTGGCCGCCTCTCCGACGCCGAGGAACAGCAGCGCGGGGGTCATCAGGGCGCCGCCGCCCATGCCGGTCAGGCCGACGACGATGCCGACGAGGAAGCCGGCAGCGAGGATCGAGAGGAACGTGACGGTCAGCAGCTCAGCCACCGGAGCCTCCTGGAGCGAGCCGAGGAACGATCACACCCAACATTCTCGACATTGTGTCTGCTGCCGTGGCCGCAGCCGATTCCCCGCGCCGGTAGGGGTCGGCGATGTCGTGCTCGCGGCGCGCCGCCGTACGACGGGCGCCGACCGCGGCGATCAGCTCGCGCCCGCGCAGGTCGGGGTGCTCCTCCACCGCGGCGGCGAACTGGCCGACGGTGAAGACCTTGCGGAGGTGCTGGGGGAACTCCTCGAGGATGAAGCTGCGGTGCGTGGCCTCCGCGGTCAGCACCAGGTCGGCCTCGGCGAGGAGCGGTCCGGTGACGCGGCGGCTCGCGAAGTCGGACGAGGTGTCCTCGGCGAGCGTGGCGACCATGACGTCGTCCATCGCGTGGCTGTCGAAGCCGTGCGTGCCCGCGCTGGAGAACTCCACCCCGGAGCCGGGCCCGGACAGGCGGCGCGCGGTGAGCTCGAGGAAGGGCGAGCGGCAGATGTTGGCGGTGCAGACGAAGAGCACCCGGAGCGGCTCAGTCATCGGTGCCCCGCAGGTGGAGGTAGCCGGCCTCGTCGAGCGCGACCAGGACGTCGTCGAGCGCGTCCTCGATGGTGCGGCCGGTGGTGTCGACGCGCACGGCCGGGTCGACGGGTTCCTCGTAGGGCGAGGAGATGCCGGTGAACTCGGGGATCTCGCCGGCCCGCGCCTTGGCGTAGAGGCCCTTGCGGTCGCGGCGCTCGCACTCCTCGAGCGGCGTGGCGACGTGGACGAGGAAGAACGCGCCCCCGGCGGCCTCGACCATCTCCTGCACCTGCTCGCGGGTCTCGGCGAACGGAGCGATCGGTGAGCACACCGCGACCCCGCCGTGGCGGGCGATCTCGGCGGCCACCCAGCCGATGCGGCGGATGTTGGTCTCGCGGTCGGCCTTGCTGAAGGTCAGGCCAGCGGACAGGTGGCGTCGTACGACGTCGCCGTCGAGGCTGGTCACCGTGCGGCCGCCCTGCTCGAGCAGCAGGTCCATCAGCGCGCGGGCGAGCGTCGACTTGCCGCTCCCGGACAGGCCGGTGAAGAAGAGCACGAGGCCCTGCTCCTCGGGCTCCGGCTGGTCCGCGTCGACGATGGCGGCGATCGCGGCGGGGAGGCCCGCCGGCTCGCCCGACGAGGAGGTGTCCGCCAAGGCGTGGACCGGGTCGCCGCCGGCATAGGTCTCGACCACCTGGGTGCCCAGGGCGTGGTCGGCGTCCGCGTCACCGTGGGCGGGCAGGGGGATGGCCACGACGGAGGCGTCGTCGAGCAGGTCGGCGGCCACCAGTGTGGCCCGCACCAGCGCGACGGGGGACAGCGACGAGGTGCCGGTGCCCATCAGCGCGAGGAGCACGACCCGGCCGAGCCCGCGCAGCTCCTCGAGGTCGGCCTCCGTGAGCGCGTCGACGACGGGGACGAAGGTGGCGCCGGCGTGCTGCTCGCGTGCCTGGGCGGGGGTGAGGTGCAGCCGGCGGAAGGGGCCGTACTGCGCGTGGGTGAGCGGCTCCAGCGAGCCGTCAGGGGCGACCCGGGCCAGTGGCAGGCCCTCGGGGTCGACGAGCTCGGCCTCGGTGGCTCCGTCGGGCAGGTCGAGGGTGACGACGCTCCCGTCCTCGTTGAATCGGGAGAGCGGGGCGTAGGCGCCGGAGACCAGGAGCTCCAGGTCGTCGAGCTCGGTCGGCGTCGGGCAGTGCTGGATCACCCGCGCATCCTCTCAGAACTGCGGTGAGTAGCCTGCCGCCATGTCTGTCGCAGGTCTGCCCGTCGTCGCCGAGATCGTCCGCTCCGGGTTCGTCGAGGGGCACCACTACGGCTCCGTGGTGGCCCTGGCCGCCGACGGCTCGGTCGAGTGGTCGGTCGGCGAGGTCGCGGCCCCGGTCCTGCCGCGGTCGAGCAACAAGCCGGTCCAGGCCCTCGCGATGGTCGAGCTCGGCCTCGACCTGCCCGACGACCTGCTCGCCCTGGCGTGCGCCTCGCACTCCGGCGAGCCGTTCCACGTCGAGGGCGTACGCCGCACGCTGGCGTCCGCCGGCCTCGACGAGTCGGCGCTCCAGACCCCCGCCGACTACCCCCTCGACGACGGCGCTCGCGAGGCCGTCGTACGGGCCGGGGGTGCGAAGGCGCCGGTCCTGATGAACTGCTCCGGCAAGCACGCGGCGATGCTCGCGACGTGCGTGCTGCTGGGCTGGGACACCGCCACCTACCTCGACCCCGCCCACCCGCTCCAGGTCGCGATCGCCGACACGTTCGCCCGGCTCACGGGGGAGCCGATCGACGCGGTGGCCGTCGACGGGTGCGGTGCGCCGCTGCTGTCCACGTCGCTCACGGGGCTGGCGCGGGCGTTCGCGTCCCTCGCCACCGCGACCGACGGTCCGCAGCGCCGCGTCGCCGACGCGATCCGCCGCCACCCCGAGCACGTCAGCGGCACCACGCGCGACGAGCTCGCCCTGCACCGGGCCGTCCCCGGGCTGATCGGCAAGGCCGGCGCCGAGTCCTGCTACGCCGTCGCGCTCCCCGACGGGCGCGCCTGGGCGCTCAAGACCGACGACGGGGCCGCGCGCGTCCGCCCGGTGCTGATGGCGGAGGCGCTGCGCCGCTCGGGCGTGCTCGACGAGGACGGCGTGGACGCCGAGGCGGTCCGCTCAACGGGGCGGTTCGAGCTCCTCGGCGGAGGACTGCCGGTCGGGGAGATCCGCGCGGCCTTCTGAGGTCCTCGACTCCAGCAGCCTCCTCACCAGCAGCCCGAGGAGCGCGCCGACCAGCATGCCGAGGGTGTTGGCGACGACGTCGGCGTTGGTCGCCTGCCGCGCGCCGAGCGCCACGGCCTGCACCACCTCGACGACGAACGACACCACGAAGCCGACCGCCGTCCAGTCCCGCCAGGTGGGTCGCGTCCACAGCAGGCTGCCCAGCAGGCTCAGCGGCACGAACGCCACCACGTTGAGCATCGACTCCACGCGCCCGGGATGGGCCAGGACCTCCGGGAGCCCCAGCTGCTGCAGCGCCCGCGTCAGGTGGGAGATCACCCAGTCCGGCCCGTTCGACGACGGCGCCAGCAGGACGACCGTCAGCAGCACGACCCAGGCGACCAGCGCGGCGCACACCGCCGTACGCGCTCGGCGGCTCAGGAGATGGGCGGACACGGGGGGATCCTAGGTCGGCACCGCACTCGACACCGTGTGCGAACCGGCTGCTAGCGCGGAACTGCTCTTCGGCAAAGGACTTGTGAGAGGTCTCACCCGCCCACGATTTGAAATTTGCTAACACTTGTTAGCACAATTGGGACATGGCCAAGGACAAGATGACCCCGGCCAGGGCAAGCTCGAAGAAGGCGTCGAAGGCGGCTTCCAAGACCGGCAGCAAGACCAGCAAGGCGGTCGTCGGCTCGCTCGGCACGCTGGGGGACTACCTCAAGGAGCAGCGCCTCGGCGCGCAGCTCTCCCTGCGACAGCTCGCCGACCAGGTCGGAGTGAGCAACCCCTACCTCAGCCAGATCGAGCGCGGCCTGCGCAAGCCCTCGGCCGAGGTGCTCCAGCAGCTGGCCCGCGCCCTGCGCGTCAGCGCCGAGCAGCTCTACGTCCGTGCCGGCATCGTCCACCCCGACCCCGGGCAGCCCGGGTCGGTGGAGCTCACGATCCTCGCCGACACCGCGCTCACCGAGCGGCAGAAGCACTCGCTGCTCGACGTGTACGCCTCGTTCCTCGCGCTCAACGAGCGCGACGCGGCGCCGGCACGGCCTTCCGGGGCAGTCGACCCCGTCGAGACCGCCGAGCCCGCCGACGAGCTCTAGCCACAGACCACCGGAACAACTGTCAGCACCATCCCCCAATGAAGGAGAACCCCATGGCCACCACCAAGCGCGACCTCAAGACCGAAGCCCTCAAGCCCGTCCTCGCCGGCGTCGGCGTCACCGACCTGGCCGTCGAGGCCGTCCGTGAGGCCGTGGCCGACGTGCAGAAGCGCGTCGCAGCCGTGCAGAAGGACGTCACCACCCGCGTGAGCGACGTGCAGAAGACCGCGACCGACCCGAAGGCGCTGCGCAAGCAGGCCCAGGCCCGCCGCGCCGCCATCGAGGCCCGCGTCGCCGAGCTGCAGTCCGAGGCCCGGGCGTACCCGGCCAAGGTCACCACGCAGGTCTCCGCGCTCGTCGACGGCAACGTCTCCGCGGCCAACGCCACCTACACCGACCTCGTCAAGCGCGGCGAGTCCCTCGTGGGCCGCATCCGCCGCCAGGAGTCGACCAAGGCCACCGTGACCTCCGCCAAGACCACCGTGACGAAGGCGAAGACCACCGCGACCCAGGCCAAGAAGGCCGCCGAGGCCACCACCGCCGCCGCCGACAAGACGGCCGCCACCAAGGTCGCCCCCAAGCCGAAGCCGACCGCCAAGAAGGCCACCCAGAAGGCCGCGGGCAAGAAGGCCGCCGCGACCACCGCGCGCAAGACCGCGGCGAAGAAGACCGCCACCGCGCAGAGCAGCGCCCAGGCCACCGCCACCGCCGCCACCGACACCGCGACCAACGCGGTCAAGGCTGTCGCCGACGCCGCCCAGAAGGTCGGCGACTGAAGAGCACCAGCCGATGAGCAGCAGCTGATGCTGTTCTGAGCAAGGCCGAGGGCCCCCGTCCACCAGGGCGGGGGCGCTCGTCGTTGCCCGCCTTTGCCCGGCATGGACAACTGTGGGCAACTCCGCTCCAATGGGAGGGGCGGCAGCGGTGAGTTCTCGACCCGCCGCGGAGGGCCGCGGAGGCTGGCCATGGATGTCACGAGCGCGAAGATCGTGGAGCTGCGGGTCCACGGCGTCAGTGGAACGCCGCCCGAGGAGATGCTCGAGACGCACCATGCCCGGCAGGAGGCCGGCGACGAGTTCTCGCGGTTCTTCGTCGCGGTCGACTGCTTCGGCGACAAGCCACCCGACCCCGTCGAGGACGGCAAGGGTCCCCACACGCGGTCGACCAGGCTCGAGGGCTTCCACTGGGGCCGCTACACCTCGGGCAACTGGCGACAGGCGCTGTGGCTGGCGCTGGTCCCGTTCGGCATGGTCAACGCCGCGCAGTTCATGCTCAGCCCGCCCTCGTCGTGGCGCGAGCGGATCTTCCACACCGTGGTCGGCGGGGCGCTGCGGCTGCTCGCCCTCGGGCTGACCGCGACGTTCGCCCTGGCCGCGTCCTCGATCAGCATCGACCTGGTCGCCCGGCAACGGCTCGCCACCACCCGGCTCGGCCAGGCGTTGGGGGAGGGCACGCTCCTGGCGGCGGGCGCGCTGGTCGCAGCCGGCGGGGTGCTCGTGCTCTACCGGCTCGGGCGGCGCAACACGACCGTGCGCCAGCCGCCCGACGCCGCCGACACCCTGGGCCGCTCGCTGGGGGAGTCGTCCGGCCTGACCCGGGAGAACTTCTACGCCGGCGACCCCGACGCCACCAGCCTCGGACGCCTCCACCTCGCGGGCGGCTGGGCGACGGTGGCCCTCGTCGGCAGCCTCACCGACGGCGACGCGCAGCTGGGCACCAGCCTGAGCTCGTTCGTGTACGCCGCCAGCGCGGGGCTGCTGGCGGCCCTCGCCGTGCTGGTGGCGGTGCTCGGCGACCCCGAGCACAGCGCTCCCCGGTCGTGGGAGCGCGACTCGGCGCTGGAGAGCTGGAACCGGGTCCTCCAGCGACCGGCGGTGGGCCTGATGGCCGCGTGCCTCGCGCTGGCGGTCCTGCTGTCGTCGGTGGTGATGCTGCTGCTGCGCGGGGTGAACCCCGACAACCCGCTCGCAGCCGTGGACGAGGTGTCCAACACGCTCGTGGTGGTCCTGACAGGCACGCTGATCGTCCTCTTCGCCGCCTCCGCGGGCCTCGCGCACGCCACCCGGCACCTCGACGCGGAGGTGCCCCGCCCCTTCCGCCGCTACGCCGCGGGGATGGCGGCGCCGGTCGTCGCCGCCCTCGGCGGCTTCCTCGCCGTCGGCTACTCGGCGGCGCTGCTGCTGGCCAGCGCCGAGCTGCTGGTCGACGACGCCGCGCTGCCCAAGCTGGTCGAGGGCGTCACCTTCACCTGGGGCATCTCGGTGCTGCTCATGGCGGCCGTCGGCCTCGTGCTCGGGTTCCGCACGTGGACGGACCGCGACTGGCGCACCGAACGGGTGCGGCGCAGCTACGGCCTCGTCTACGGACCGTCCGCTAGCGACGGGTCGGGCGAGGGGTCCGACGCGCCGACGTGGCTCACGGACGAGCGGGTACGCCGGATCGCGACGGCGAGCGCGGTCGCGCGGGTCAAGCTCGGGCTGCCCGTCGTGCTCGTCTGCTTCTCGTTACTCGGCATGGTGCTCGCGGTGCTCCTCGCCATCGACCTCATGACCGGTGTGGGCGCACCGCGCGACGGACTGCCCGACGACTGGGTGGAGGTGATCTCCCGACTGGGCGCCCTCACGCTGATCGCCCTGGCCGGCCTGCTCATGACCACGGCGCGCCAGTCCCTGCGGGCCCGCGACCGGCAGCGGGTCGTCAACGTCGTGTGGGACGTGGTGTCGTTCTGGCCGCGGTCGGTGCACCCGTTCGTGCCGCCGCCGTACTCGCAGTTTGCGGTCCAGTCGCTGCGCGACCGGATCCGCCACCACCTCGGCACCTGCACCGAGGCGGAGCCGTCGACCACCGAGGTGGCCGACGCGGTCGTCGTGGAGGCGCACAGCCAGGGCAGCTTCATCTCGGTCGCTGCGCTGCTGTGGCTGAACCCGCAGGAGCTCGCGCGCGTCGGCTTCCTCACCTTCGGCTCCCAGCTGCAGGTGATCTTCCCGCGCGCGTTCCCGGCGTACACGAGCTACCACGTGCTCACCGCGCTCGACCGCGCGCTCGGAGGTCGCTGGATCAACCTCTTCCGCGACACCGACCCGATTGCGGGCCCGGTGCTCAGCTGGGCGCACACCGGTGAGGAGACACAGCAGGTGCTGCGCTCGCGCCGGCTGGGCCCGCCGGCGAGCGCGGAGGACCGGTGGCCGCTCGTGCCCGACCTCCTGCCCGCCGTCCGCACCGGACGACGCGAGTGCGGACGCGACTGGCGGCTGCTCGACCCGAGCCCACCCGACCGCGAGCTGCACGCCGAGCCCCTCACCTCGATGATGCAGCACAGCCACTTCGCCCTGTCGCCCGACTGGGACGACGCCGTCGAGTGGCTGGCGGGCCGGGTCCTGGGCCGCACCCCCTCGGTGCCTTCCCCGCGCGAGGACGTACGCCAGGAGTCCGCCTCAGCGACCGCCGACGCGACCGACGACGCGGGCGAGATGATGGGTCCGGTCGACTACCAGGCCCACGACTGATCCGCGCGGTGCAGGGCCGTCCACACCGGGTCGAGCGCTGCGGCGGTCGCGTGCGCCTCGCGCCCCAGCCTCCGCCACAGCCGGTCCCCGCTGTCCAGCCGGAACGGGGACGGACTGCCGGGGGGTGGCGGGTGGCTGGTGCCGACCGCCAGGACGCTGTCCAGCACCCGGTGGGGCGCCAGGTGGTCCGAGCTCAGCTCCTCGACGAGCAGCGGACGGGACTCGCGGGTGATCGTCGTCCGTGACACGAGGGTGCCGGGTCGCTCACCGGACCGGCCCAGCACGAGGGTCTCCCGGGCCAGCAGCGTGGCCGCCTCGGCCAGGTGGATGGACGTCGTCCGGGTGACGTGCGAGCCGCCCGACGACACCCAGGGCAGCGCGTCGAGCACCAGCCGTGACCCGACCCCGACCCGGGCGGCGAACGACCACGACGCACACCCGCCGCGCATGTCGTACGCCACGGTGCCGCTCGTCTCCTGCACGTGGAGCGCGAGGCCGTCCCCGACGTCGCACTCCACCTCCACGGCGTCCCCCGCGAGCAGCAGCGCGCGGGTGGGCACCAGCGCCACCCGGACCACTCCCGCTCCCGCCGCGAGCGTGACGACGCGGAAGGGTCCGCCGCGAGCGGTCACCCGGACCCGGGCGTCGCTCGTGCGGGCGACGGAGAAGGAGCAGGCGTCAGTGTGCGTGGACGTGGTCGTCATGGCGGTGCGCGCCCTCGTCCGCGTGGAAGTGCGGTGCCATGGGGCCCGGGTCGGCCGGGACCAGGTCGCCGGTCCGCTGCCGGGTCACCATGGCCCGCACCCAGTCCAGGACGTGGTCGACCGAGTCGGGGTCGTGCCGGGAGAGGGCGATGACCGGCCGGTCGCCGCGGGCCGCGAGGGCGTCGGAGCGCATCAGGTCGACGTCCACCCCGACGTGGGGAGCGAGGTCGGTCTTGTTGACCACCAGCAGGTCGGCGCGCTCGATGCCCGGGCCGCCCTTGCGGGCCACGTCACCACCCCCGGCGACGTCGATCACGAACACCTGGACGTCGACGAGAGCCGGTGAGAACGTCGCGGTGAGGTTGTCCCCACCCGACTCCACCAGCACGAGGTCCAACGGCCCGTGGTCGGCGACGAGGTCCTCGACGGCCAGCAGGTTGGCGGTGATGTCGTCACGGATGGCGGTGTGCGGACATGCTCCGGTCTCGACCGCGACGATCCTGGCGGGGTCCAGCACGCCCGCGGCCCGGATCATCCGGGCGTCCTCGTCGGTGTAGATGTCATTGGTGACGACCCCGATCTCCAGCTCGACACCGAGGTGGGCGCACAGCAGCATGATGAGCGAGGACTTGCCGGTGCCGACGGGGCCGCAGACGCCCAGCCGGAGCTCGCGGGGACTTTCAGGCACGGAACAACCTCCTGGTGGTGACGGCGTGGTCCTCGGCGAGCTGCTCGATCCACGGTGACGCGGTGGCGGGGATGGCGAGGGGCGAGTCGAGCTGCTCGACCTGCGAGACCATGACGGACAGCAGCGGCAGGGCCGCCACGACCCAGCCGGTGGCGACGGCCGGGTCGAGCGGTTGCAGCTTGAGTGCCGCCGACGCGACGGTCTGCAGGTCGTCGTACCCGATCACCTCGGCCACGTCCGTCGCGCGGAGCCCGGTGACGTGCGCGATCGCGCCGAGCACCATCGGCCGGGGCAGCCCGGACAGCACCGGCGGCAGGTCCCACAGCACGTCGGCCAGGCGCAGCAGCCCGCGGCCCAGCTCGCGTGAGGTGTCGCGCATCGCGGCGCTGGCCGTGCGGGCGGCCCAGGCGTCGTGCACCGCGTCGAGGCCCTCGCCGCGGCGCAGGTGGGCGAGGGTCACCACCGCGGTGGCGGCCTCGGTACGGGTCACGGTGGCCAGCCGGAGGGCCAGGTAGGCGGGTACGTCGACCGGTCCGGCGGCCAGCGCGGGCTCGAGGCTGCCGGACTGGGTGTGGCCCGCGACGGGCAGCCGCGCGTCGGCGAGGAGCAGGGCGAGCGCGCTCATCAGAACATCGCGTAGAGCTGCGCCAGGGGCAGCGTCGTGGCGGGCGCGGGCGTCACGAGCTCGCCCTCGATGGTGATGGCGAACGTCTCGGGGTCGATGTCGATCGCGGGCAGGGCGTCGTTGTTGACCATGTCGGCCTTGCCGATGTCACGGGTCGGCGTCACCGCCACCAGCCGTCGGCGGAGCCCCAGCGACGACACGAGCCCGGCGTCGAGGGCCGCGGGCGCCACGAAGGTCACCGCGTGGTCGGCGCCGTCCGCACCCACCAGCGTGGGCCTCATCAGCACCGGTTGGGGCGTGGGGATCGACGCGTTGGGGTCGCCGAGTGCGCCCCACACCAGCGCCCCGGCCTTGATGACCACCTCGGGCCGGATCCCGAAGAACCGCGGGTCCCAGAGCACCAGGTCGGCCAGCTTGCCCGGCTCGACCGAGCCGACCTCGTGGGAGATGCCGTGCGCGATGGCCGGGTTGATCGTGTACTTGGCGACGTAGCGCCGGGCCCGGACGTTGTCGGCGCGGCCGCCGAGGGAGCCGAGGCGAGCCTTCATGACGTGCGCGACCTGCCACGTGCGGCAGACGACCTCGCCGATCCGGCCCATCGCCTGTGCATCGGACGATGTGATCGACAGGGCGCCGAGGTCGTGCAGCAGGTCCTCCGCGGCGATCGTGGTCGCCCGGATCCGCGACTCGGCGAAGGCCAGGTCCTCGGGAACCCGGGGGTTGAGGTGGTGGCACACCATGAGCATGTCGAGGTGCTCGGCGACCGTGTTGACGGTGTGCGGGAGGGTCGGGTTGGTGGACCCGGGGATGACGTGGGCGTGGGAGGCGACCTCGAGGATGTCGGGGGCGTGCCCGCCGCCCGCGCCCTCGGCGTGGAAGGCGTGGATGGAGCGGCCGCCGATCGCCGCCAGCGTCGACTCGAGGTACCCGGCCTCGTTGAGGCTGTCGGAGTGCAGCGCCACCTGGAGGCCGAACTCGTCCGCGGCGCGCAGCGCGGCGTCGATCGCCGCGGGCGTCGCGCCCCAGTCCTCGTGCACCTTGTAGGCCGCCGCGCCGGCCAGCGCCTGCTCGGCCAGCCCCTCCGCCGACACGGTGTTGCCCTTGCCCATGAGCAGGACGTTGACCGGGAGCTCGTCCAGCGCCCGGTGGACGGCCCGGAGGTGCCAGGCGCCCGGGGTGACCGTCGTCGCCTTCGACCCCTCCGAGGGGCCGGTGCCTCCGCCGCCGATCGTCGTGGTGCCGGTCGCGAGGGCCTCCACGACCTGGGAGCGCGACAGCAGGTGCACGTGGACGTCGATCGCCCCCGCGGTGAGGATCCTCCCCTCGCCGGAGATGACGTCGGTGCCCGGGCCGATCACGAGGTCCGGGTGCACGCCGTCGGCGATGTCCGGGTTGCCGGCCCGTCCCAGCGCCACGATCCGGCCGTCGCGCAGGCCCACGTCGGCGCGGACGACGCCCCAGTGGTCGAGCACGACCGCGTTGGTGATGACCGTGTCGAGGGCGCCCCCGGACCGCGGCACCGCCGATTGCGCCATCGACTCGCGGATCGACTTGCCCCCACCGAAGACGGCCTCCTCGCCACCGAAGGTCAGGTCGTCCTCGACCTCGATCCACAGGTCGGTGTCGCCGAGGCGGACCTGGTCGCCCGTCGTGGGCCCGTAGAGGGCGGCGTACGCCTCGCGACTGATCTCAACCATCGGCGCGCACCTGGATCCCGGGGACCACCCGTCGGCCCCGCAGCGCGACGATCGCCACCGAGCGCGAGGCACCCGGCTCGAAGCGCTGCGAGGTGCCCGAGGGGACGTCGAGCCGGAAGCCGGCTGCAGCGTCCCGGTCGAAGTCCAGGGCCGCGTTGACCAGCGGGAGGTGGACGTGGGAACCGATCTGCACCGGCCGGTCGCCGGTGTTGGTGATGACGACGGTACGCCGCTCGTCGGGCGTCCGGTCGGCGTTGAGGACGTGGGTGCCCGGGGCACACCGGATCGCGCCGGGTCCCTCGCTGTGGGTGGCCATGTCCCGCCTCTCAGCCGATCGGGTCGTGGAGGGTGACGAGCTTGCGGCCGTCAGGGAAGGTCGCCTCGACCTGTACCTCGGTCAGCATCGGCACCACGTCGGGCATCACCTGGACCGAGGTGAGCACCTCGCGGCCGCTCGACATCAGCTCGGCGACCGATGCGCCTTCTCGGGCGCGCTCGATCACCCAGGTGCTGAGCAGTGCGACGGACTCCGGGTAGTTGAGGCGTACGCCGCGGGCCAGCCGGTCGCGGGCGACCATGCCGGCCACAGCGAGCAGCAGCTTCTCGGTGTCGGAGGGAGTCAGGTGCACGTCACGCAACGTAGGCAGCCGCTGTTTCGGGCACGTGACGGCACCGTCACGTCTCGCTACGTCGACTACCCTCGTGCCGTGAACATCTACGCGTTCCAGAGCACCCTGATGCTGGTGGTGCTCGTCGTGCTGCTCGCGGTCAAGGGATTCGCGTTCATCAACTCGCTGACCTACTCCGCCGAGGCCTACGAGGCCGCCGGGAAGCTCACCAAGCAGGCGTGGTGCGCGATCACCGGCCTCAGCTTCGCCGCCCAGCTGATCCTCATCGGCTCCTCGCCGCTCGGGCTGATCCACCTCGTCTTCACGATCGCCTCGCTCGTCTACATCGCCGACGTCCGCCCGGCGCTCGCCGAGGTCACCTCACGCCGCTGAGCCTCACCACCCGCCTCGCCGTGCTGGGGTGGCGGCAGATTGCAGGTGAGGCGGGCCCGTGGGTGCGATGTGCCGCCACCTCGGCGGGTCGGTCGTGTGGGGTGGCGGCAGATTGCTTCCTGAACGCAGCCGCGGTGCGATGTGCCGCCACCTCGGGCTACCGGCGCGTGGGGGTGGCGGCAGATGGCAGGCGAGACAGGCCCGTGGGTGCGATGTGCCGCCACCTCGGGCTGCCGGCGCGTGGGGGTGGCGGCAGATGGCAGGTGAGACAGGCCCGTGGGTGCGATGTGCCGCCACCTCGGGCTGTCGGTCGGTGTGGGTGGCGGCAGATGGCAGGTGAGACAGGCCCGTGGGTGCGATGTGCCGCCACCTCGGGCTGCCGGCGCGTGGGGGTGGCGGCAGATTGCTTCCTGAACGCAGCCGCGGTGCGATGTGCCGCCACCTCGGGCTGCCGGCGGGTGTGGGTGGCGGCAGATGGCAGGCGAGGCGGGCTGGCAGATGCGATGTGCCGCCACCCCCCCGGCGGGTCGGTCGGGACGAGAGCCCGCCAGCACACCCGAAGGACGTCAGCCCGCCAGGTAGCGGTCGAGGGCGGCCGTCGCGTCCTCCGGCTCGAACCCGGTGGCGCGGAGCTTCTCGAGCGACATCGCGGAGTTGAGCGGACGCGGGGCGAACGGGTTGCCCTGCGCCAGCACCCCCTCGGCGTACGACGCGGTGCTCGTGCCCGACACGTCGTCGGCGCTGCGACCGGAGCGCTCGAAGACCGCCTGCGCGATCTCGCGCCACGACATGGCGGGGCCGCCGTTGGACACGTGGTAGGTGCCGAAGGCGGCGTCGCTGTCGAGGAGGTGGCGGGTGGCCCGGACCAGCTCGTCGGTGAAGGTGAGCCGGCCGACCTGGTCGTCGACCACGCTGGGGGAGACGCCCTTCTCGGCGAGCGACTGCATGGTGCGGACGAAGTTCTTGCCCTCGCCGATCACCCAGGAAGTGCGGAGGACGTAGTGGCGCGGGGCCAGCGAGACGGCGACGTCGCCGGCAGCCTTGGTCTGCGCGTAGACGCCGAGCGGTGAGAGCGGCTCGTCCTCGGTGTGACCGGGCTCGAGGGGCGCGGTGCCGTCGAAGACGTAGTCCGAGGAGAAGTGGACGAGGGTGAACCCGTGCTGGCGGGCGAGGCCGGCGAGGGTGGCGGGGCCGGTGGCGTTGGCCGCCCAGGCGGCGACACGCCCCTCGGGCGTCTCCGCCGCGTCGACGGCGGTGTAGGCCGCGGCGTTGAGCACGACGGCGTACTCGTGCCACGGCCAGGACGCGACGGCCTCGGCGTCGGTGACGTCGAGCTCCGCGCGGGTGACCGTGTCGCAGCCCGGGAAGGCGTCCGTGAGGGCGAGGCCGAGCTGGCCGCCGCCGCCGAGGACGAGCGTCTTCTTGGCGGGGATCGCCGTCGACGGGTCGAGGCCCGGGTTGTTCTGGTCCTTCTCGCTGATGACGGCCTCGCCCAGCGGGATCGGCCAGTCGATCGCGACCGTGGGGTCGTCGAGGGAGAGGGCGGGGTAGGCGATGCCCTCGCGCCAGTGCTCGTTGACGAGGTACGTGTAGGCGGTCGCGTCCTCCAGCACCTGGTAGCTGTTGCCGACGCCGCGCGGCACGAAGACGGCGACGGAGGTGTCCACCTCGAGGGTGAACGTCGCGCCGAAGGTGTCGCCCTCGCGCATGTCCACCCAGGCGCCGAAGATCCGGCCGGTGGCGAGCGAGATGAACTTGTCCCACGGCTCGGTGTGGATGCCGCGCGTCACGCCGCGGTCGGCGTTGAAGGAGACGTTGTTCTGGACCGGGCCGAAGTCGGGCAGGCCGATCGCGAGCATCTTCTCGCGCTGCCAGTTCTCCTTGAAGAACCCGCGGGCGTCGTCGCGGCGGTCGAGCCGTACGACGACGAGGCCCGGGATCGGCGTCGTCTCGAGGGAGGGGAGGCTCACTGGCCCTTCTCCGCGTACTTCGCCTCCGTCGCGTCCTTGTGGGGGCGCCACCAGTCCTCGTGCTCCTGGTACCACTCGACGGTGTTGGCCAGGCCCGCCTCGAAGTCCTGGAACTGCGGCTGCCAGCCGAGCTCCTGACGCAGCTTGCCCGACTCGATGGCGTAGCGCATGTCGTGGCCGGCGCGGTCGTTGACGTGGTCGAAGTCGTCCTCCGACCTGCCCATCAGCTTGAGGATCAGGCGGACGACCTCGAGGTTGTTCTTCTCGCCGTCGGCGCCGATGAGGTAGGTCTCGCCGATGCTGCCCTTCTCGAGGATCGTCAGCACGGCCGAGGAGTGGTCGTCGGCGTGGATCCAGTCGCGGACGTTCTCGCCCGAGCCGTAGAGCTTGGGGCGCACGCCGTCGATGACGTTGGTGATCTGGCGCGGGATGAACTTCTCGATGTGCTGCCAGGGCCCGTAGTTGTTCGAGCAGTTCGACACCGTCGCCCGCACGCCGAAGCTGCGGACCCACGCGCGGACCAGGTGGTCGGAGCCGGCCTTGGACGCGGAGTAGGGGGAGGACGGGTTGTAGGGGGTGTCCTCGGTGAAGCGCTTGGGGTCGTCGAGCTCGAGGTCGCCGTAGACCTCGTCGGTCGAGACGTGGTGCAGGCGCTTGTCGTGCTTCCGCACCGCCTCGAGGATCGTGTAGGTCCCGAGGATGTTGGTCTTGATGAACGGGCTCGGGTCGTTGAGCGAGTTGTCGTTGTGCGACTCGGCCGCGTAGTGGACGACCGCGTCGTGGGCCGCCACCAGCGGGTCGACGACGTCCTCGTCGGCGATGTCGCCGACCACCAGCTGCACCCGGTCCTCGGGCAGACCTGCCAGCGACTCCTTCGAGGCGGCGTAGGTCAGCTTGTCGAGCACCGTGATCTTCAGGTCGGTGTGGTCGACGAGGTGGTGCACGAAGTTCGACCCGATGAACCCCGCGCCCCCGGTCACGAGTAGGCGTTCCATGCCGCGGAGTCTAGGGGCGCGCGACGATCTCGAACGACTCGACCGCCTCGAGCGCGTCGGTGGTGTACGTCGCCACGCGACCGCCGCGCGTCGACCAACCGTCGGGCAGGTCGTCATCGACGGCGTAGTCCCGCGGGAAGCTGACCCGGACCCGGACGTCCTGCGGGTCGACCATGCCCTGCGGGTCGAGGGCCAGCCGGTAGGCGAGCCCGTCGCCGTCGCGCACCGCGGCGGCAGGGACGTCGTAGGTCACCGCGAGGGTGTGGCGGGCCTGCGGCGCGAACTCGATCTCGGGGCGGATGAAGTAGCGGCCGAAGAAGTTGCGCGGCGACGTCTCGACGGGCTCGCCGTCGACCTCGACGGAGTCGAAGGTGGCGCCGGTGGGGAGGAACGGCGCGACGCTGAGGGTGTTCCAGCGGGTGAAGTAGCCGTTGCGCGGGTCGGGCACCGGCTGGACGTAGGCCGGCGAGTCGTTGTGGACCTCGACCTCCATCCGCACCCGCGCGCTGCCGTCCTCGCGCACCGCGACGTCGGTGCTGACGGTGCGGCGCTGCCAGTAGTCGGACTTGCTGGGCACCTTGTTCTGCGTGAAGACGCCGATGTAGTCGTGCTCGGTGTCGGAGAGCCGGCCGGTGAGGCCGAGGCCGTCGAACGCCGCCTGCTCGTCGGGGCTGCGGAAGTAGAGGGCGAAGCGCCGCTCGTCGGCGGCCTCGCCCAGCACCCGGCCGGTGCCGACCGGGTCATTGCCGGAGAGCAGGCGCTCGACGAAGACCGGGGCGAGCGCGCGATTGACCGCCTTGCGCGCGGCGGGGTCGGGGTAGTCGTCGTAGCTGCCGATCAGCTTCTCGACCAGGTTGTCGCCGGTCAGGGAGCCGAGGGTCGGCACCTCGATCGGGCCGGAGACCTCGAGCAGCTTGGACAGCGCGACCACGTCGATCACCACCACGCCGGCGAGGCGCCGGCCGCGCAGGCTGCGCCAGGCGTTGGCCAGCTCGTTGCCCGAGACCTCCCAGTCGGGGGCCATGGTCGCCAGCGCCGGCTTCATCTGCCCGCGGTGGAGCGGGTTGCCGCTGACCTTCCTCCAGTAGCGGGGCTGGGCCGCGCCGGGGGCGGTCGACAGGTCGACCGTCTCGCCCATCGACAGCCGGCCCCGGTCGAGGTCGACCGGCACGAACGTCTGCGGGGTGCCGCCGGAGTAGAGCATCTCGGCGGGGTTGAGCAGCGCCACGAGGTACTGCCGGCTGGCGTCGCGGCCGAGGACCTTGGGCAGCTGGTCGAGCAGCGGGTCGATCGTCTCGAGGCCGTCGGCCAGCGGGTCCACCTCGCCCTGCGCCTGGTCGCGGGCCTCGGCGAGCCGGTCGCCGACCACGGCACGGGAGTCGGCGACGTCGGCGAGCTCGGCCTGCGCGTCGGCCAGTCGCGTCGACACCCCGCGCAGGTCGTCGATCACGTCCTCCAGCACGTCGATGTCGACGTTGCCGTCGTCGACGAGGGTCGACTCCTCGCCACGCACCTGCGGCAGGATGCGTACGCCCGTCTCCGCCACGGCGACGAGCTGGTCGAGCGCGTTGCCGAGGCGTCGTACGTCGCGCACCGGGCCGCCGGCGACCGGCACCCAGCTCCAGACGTCGCCGCCGATGCCCTGGACCGAGCCCTGCAGGTCGTCGGTCTCCGAGCGGGCGCGCTCCACGGCCGCGACCGCGGCGTCGGTGTCACCGGCGTCCAGCGCGTCCTTGGCGGCGGTGAGCTCGGCGCGCGCGTCCTCGGCGTGGCCCGGGGCCGAGAGGAACGGGATGGCCAGCAGGGCCAGGACGACCAGCAGCAGGAGCAGCCCGCCGATGACGGTCGCCGGCCGGATCAGCCGTCGCGGCGCGGCGCGACGGGTGGACGGCATGCGCACATGGTGCCAAAGGGGTGAGAACCCACGAGAATCCCGGACGCACCCTAGGGTTCACCCATGCGCGGAATCATCCTGGCCGGGGGTACTGGCTCGCGACTGCACCCGATCACCCAGGGCATCAGCAAGCAGCTGGTGCCGGTCTACGACAAGCCGATGATCTACTACCCGCTCTCCACGCTGATGCTGGCGGGGATCCGGGACGTCCTGATCATCACGACGCCCCACGAGGCCGACGGCTTCCACCGCCTGCTCGGTGACGGCTCGCAGTTCGGCATCAACCTGACCTTCGCGGTGCAGCCGAGTCCCGACGGTCTCGCGCAGGCCTTCATCATCGGCGCCGACCACATCGGCTCCGAGCGGTCCGCCCTCGTCCTCGGCGACAACATCTTCTACGGCTCCGGCCTCGGCCAGCAGCTGCTGCGCTTCTCCGAGCTCGACGGCGCCGCGGTCTTCGGCTACCACGTCGCCGACCCGCGCGCCTACGGCGTGGTGGAGTTCGACGACCAGGGCCGGGCGCTCTCGCTGGAGGAGAAGCCGGAGCACCCGAAGAGCGACTTCGCGGTGCCGGGCCTCTACTTCTACGACAACGACGTGGTGGAGTACGCCGCCGAGCTGGCGCCGTCCGCGCGCGGCGAGCTGGAGATCACCGACCTCAACCGGCGCTACCTCGAGGAGGGTCGCCTCCACGTCGAGGTGCTGCCGCGCGGCACCGCGTGGCTCGACACCGGCACCTTCGACTCGCTGAACGACGCCTCCAACTTCGTCCGCACCATCGAGGGCCGTCAGGGCTTCAAGGTCGGTGCACCTGAGGAGGTCGCCTGGCGGATGGGCTTCCTCTCCGACGACGAGCTCGTCGCCCGCGCAGAGCCGCTGCGCAAGAGCGGCTACGGCGAGTACCTGCTCGGTCTCCTCAAGCACGGTTGACCGCGTTTGGGCGGGTCCCCGGCGGGGGAGGGTCAGGAGTAGCGGAGAGCACCCCAGCCGCATCCTGAAGGAGGCCCCGTGCCCGATCCGACCTCGCTCGACCTCGTCTCGGGTGCGCCCGCGGCCCGACAGGTGCTGCAGGACCCGTTCTGGGCGACGGTGCTCCGTCGCCACGACGACGTCGACCTCGTGGTGCTCCCGCCCGAGTCGCCCGATCGCACCGAGGTCCCGGCCGGCGAGCCGACGGTCGACCCCGAGGCGGCGCGGCAGGAGCTGCGAGCCCGGATGGCCGGGCTGTGGGCGGCCCTCGGCCTCGACGCCGAGCCGAGCCACCTCGACGACGTGTGGTTCGCCGGGTCCGCGCCCGGCACCCTGCGGTGGCAGGGCACCGCGACCTTCGACGACCTCGACCCGGTCGTGGCGTCCGGCGCGCTCCAGCGCGCCCAGGACCTGCTCGACGAGTCCGACGGGTGGCACGTGCTGGCGCCGCCCGACGGCGTACCCCGTGTGCTGGCCGGACGCCCCGGGACGATCGGCCGTGAGGACGTGCAGGTCCTGGCGCCCGCCGCCGGGCGGGTGGTGCTGAGGATCCGCTCCGCCCTCGTCGTCGTGGGCGACGCTGCTGTGGCCGAGGCGATCGGCGGGGGTGCGCGATGAGCGACCCGCTGGTCTGGCAGATGGAGACCCTCCGCCGCGGCACCCAGGGGTGGGAGTCGCAGGAGACGCTGATGGAGACCTCGGCGCGCGAGCTCGGCGGTGCGGCCGCCTCGTCGCTGCCGCCGAGCGTGCAGGGCGCGGCGACGACGTTCCTGACGCGGTGGTCCGGCTACGCCGGGGAGAGCGCCGCCATCGCGCAGGGGTTCGTGGGCGCGCTGCACGCGACCGCCGACGACTACTCGACCACCGACGACGCCACCGACCGGCAGTTCAGCGACCTCGACGGACGCCTGGGGTCGGCCCGATGACCGTCACGATCGAGATCCCGGCGTCGGTCCCGGCGCAGATCAAGAAGCCCGAGGGCGACGCGGGCGGGGCCGACGGGCTCGCCACGACCATCTACGCCGCGGCCGGGCGCTACGAGGAGTTCGCCGACCGCTGCCGCGAGCTGCAGGAGCTCGGCAGCTGGGCCGGCATCGCCTACCAGTCCTACAAGGAGGCCTCCGGCGAGGCGTCGACCGAGCACTCGGCGATGGCCACGACCGTGCGGCGCGTCGGGCGCGGGGTGACCGCCTTCGCCGACACCCTGCGCGACCTGCTGCGCGACCACGAGGACCTCGTCGAGCGCAAGCGCGGTCTCGACGACCGGCGCACCGCGCTGATCGCCGACATCAACGCCGCCACCGAGGCCACCGACAACGAGATCGCCGCCTTCCGCGAGCGGGCGGTCGAGCTGCGCATCGACTACTCCGAGCTGGTCACCGCCGACGACGACCTGCAGCGACGCGTCCGCGACAACGAGACGCTGCTGCGCCAGGTCTTCCAGGCCGCCGACACCCTGCCGGAGGCGCTGTCGTCGGACGGCGGCATCCCGCCGATGGCGGAGTCGGCGATGAACCGTCCCGGCGCGCCCGGCAGCGGCGCCACGCCCGAGGAGGTGCAGCGGTGGTGGGACAGCCTCACCGAGGCCGAGCGCGAGGCCGTGGTCGCGGCCTACCCCGAGCGGATCGGCCAGGGTGACGGCCTCCCGGCCGGCGCCCGCGACCAGGCCAACCGGGTGCTCCTCGACGACGACCTCGCGCGGCTCGCCGCCAAGGACGAGGACGGCACCATCTCGCCGCTCGAGCGCACGATGCTCGCCAACGCGGGGCAGGCACGCGACGCGATCGCCAACGCCGACGCCTACACCGACCCGCTCGACCCCGACCTGAAGCCCGGCGGCGTGCTGTGGCTCTACGACCCCGCTGCCTACGAGGGCGACGGCCGGGTCGCCGTCGCGGTCGGCGACCTCGACCACGCGACCGACGTCGCGGTCTTCACGCCGGGCATCAACACCGACATGGGCGACACGACCTACTACACCGACCGGATGATGAACCTCTACGAGTCGACGCGCTACAACGGCGACGGCTCCAGCGTCGCCACGATGTTCTGGCTCGGCTACGACGCGCCCCACGGGCCGACCGACCTCGCGACCCTCAGCGAGGGACGCGCCGAGGAGGGCGGCCGCAACCTCGCCGACGCCATCGACGGACTGCGTGCCTCCCGGCCCGACGACCCCGCCCACCTCACCGCCGTCGGCCACAGCTACGGCTCCACCACGACGTCGTACGCCACCCACGGGGACACGTCCGACGTCGACGAGGTGGTCCTCATCGGCAGCCCCGGTGCGGGTCCGGCCGACCACGCCAGCGACCTCGGCCCCGGCGCCGACCACGTCTACGTCGGTCGCGACAGCCGCGACTTCGTGGCCGTGCTGGGGGACGAGGGGTGGGTCGGCAAGCTCGGCATCGGGCTGGGCACCGACCCGTCGTCGGAGGACTTCGACGCCAACCGCTTCGAGGCCGAGGACGTCGATCGCAGCTGGCACCGCAACACCGGCGACGCGCACAGCTCCTACCTCGACCAGGACACCGAGTCGCTCTACAACATCGGGCGCATCGTCGACGGCCACGGCGACGACATCAACACCGCGGAGCAGAGCTACGACCCGTGGTGGGGCCCGCCGCAGGACCCCGAGTGGGACCGTGACCCGACCGCCAACCAGCCCGGTCGTTCCGACACGAGCCCCGACCGGTGAGGATGGAGCGCATGAGACTCCTCCCGCTCCGGCTCCTCCTGGCCCTCGCGCTCGCCGTGGGGCTGGGGTCGTGCGGCGACCCCGACCCCGAGCAGGCCGCCGACGACCTGGCGTCGATGAAGCAGGCGGTCAACGCCGAGCTCCGCGACATGGCCGCCGCGATCACCGGCACCGGCCTCGCCGTGGAGCGCGCGCAGGGCCGGGTCGAGAGCGAGGGCATGTCGACCTACCGCGCCGAGGACTACAAGGCGTCGGCGGTCGTCGTCGGCGAGGGTGCCGAGGGCGAGCAGGTCGACCAGGCCGCGACGGCGCTCGAGGACGCCGGGTGGAAGCGGACCTCCGACGGCCTCGACGCCTCGGAGCCGTGGGCGCAGCTCGAGCGCGACGACTTCCGCACCACCATCGGGTGGACCAAGGTCGGCGAGCGCGAGCTGGTGCTCACCCTCGACCAGGAGGGCGAGGTCGAGGTGCCCAAGGACTCCGAGCCGGTCGACCGGGACAACTCCGAGGACATCCCCCTCGACTGACTCGACGTCACTGCAGGTCGGTGGCGACCATGCGTCGCACGATCTCGGCGAAGTCCACCGTGGGCGACCAGCCCAGCTCGTCGCGCGCGCGGCTCGCGTCGCCGACCAGCTCGGCCGGGTCGGCCGGGCGGAAGAACGCCGCGTCCTGCCGCACGAGGTGCTCCCAGTCGTCGATGCCGGCGGCCGCGAAGGCGGCGGCCACGAAGTCCCGCACGGAGTGGGCGATCCCGGTCGCGACGACGTAGTCGCCCGGCTCGTCCGCGCGGGCGGCGCGCACCATCGCGTCGACGTAGTCGGGGGCCCACCCCCAGTCGCGCCGTACGTCGACGTTGCCCAGGACCAGCTCGTCGGCCTCGCCGCGGGCAATGGCGGCGACCGTCGAGGTGATCTTGCGGGTCACGAAGCGGGGGTGCCGGCGCGGCGACTCGTGGTTGTAGAGGATCGCGCTCGAGACGTGCAGGTCGCGCTGGCGGAAGACGCGGGCGGACAGGTGGGCGAACGCCTTCGCGGCGCCGTACGGGTTGACCGGCGCGATGGGCGTGGCCTCGTCCTGCGGCGAGGTCGCGGCATCGCCGAAGATCTCCGCGCTCGACGCCTGCACCAGGCGTACGCCGTCGACCTCGCGCGCCGACTCCATCAGGGCCACCGCGGCCAGACCGTTCACGTGGGCGGTGCGGTCGGGCTCGTCCCACGACTGCGCGACCGAGCTGATCGCGGCGAGGTTGTAGACCTCACGCGGCGCGATCTCGCGCACCAGCCGCCGGGTGGCCTCGACGTCGCCCAGGTCGCCGGTGTGGAGGACCACCTGGTCGGGGCAGTGGGCCGGGTGCCCGTCGGCCTCGAGGACCAGCGCGTGCACCTCCAGTCCGTCGGCGAGCAGCCGCTCGGCGAGGTAGCTGCCGTCCTGCCCGCCGATGCCGGTGATGAACGCGGCCGCGGTCACCAGCCCGCCTTGGCGGCGGCGATGTCGGCGTCGACCATCATCGCGACGAGCTCGTGGAAGGTGACGGTGGGCGTCCAGCCGAGCCGGTCGCGGGCCTTGCTCGCGTCGCCGATCAGCATCTCGACCTCGGCCGGGCGCATGAAGCGCGGGTCCTGGGTGACGTGCTTGCTCCAGTCGTCGATGCCCACGTGGGCGAAGGCGACGTCGAGGAAGTCGCGGATCGACCACGTCTGACCGGTGGCGATGACGTAGTCGTCGGCCTCGTCCTGCTGCAGCATCCGCCACATCGCCTCGACGTAGTCGCCGGCGTAGCCCCAGTCACGTCGGGCGTCGAGGTTGCCGAGCGCCACCGAGTCCTGCTGCCCGAGGTGGATCCGGGCGACGGCCTGGCTGATCTTGCGGGTGACGAACTCGGGACCGCGGCGTGGCGACTCGTGGTTGAAGAGGATGCCCGACGAGGCGTGCATGCCGTAGGACTCGCGGTAGTTGATCGTCATGTAGTGGCCGTAGACCTTGCTGACCCCGTAGGGCGAGCGGGGCCACAGCAGGGTGCGCTCGGACTGCGGCACCTCCTGCACCTTGCCGAACATCTCCGAGCTCGAGGCCTGGTAGAAGCGGATCGCCGACGGGTCGTCGCCGGCGTGGAGGCGTACGGCCTCGAGCACGTTGAGGACTCCCATCCCGGTGACGTCGCTGGTCACGAAGGCGTTCTCCCACGAGTAGGCGACGAAGGAGATCGCACCGAGGTTGTAGACCTCGTCGGGATCCGAGTCGCGCATCGCGCGCATCAGGCTGGACAGGTCGGTCAGGTCGCCGGTGTGCAGCCGGACGTCCGGGACGAGGTCCTCGACCAACGCGCGCCGCGGGTTGTTCTGGCCGCGGAGCAGGCCGTGGACGTCGTACCCCTTCTCCAGCAGGAGCTCGGCGAGGTAGAGCCCGTCCTGCCCCGTGATCCCGGTGATGAGCGCGCTGGGCATGCGGCGCATTCTGTCAGGGTGCCGCGTCGTTAGGGTGGGCCGCATGAAGATCCTCGTCAGCGGCGGCGCCGGTTACATCGGCTCGCACACCGTCATCCAGCTCGTCGCCGCAGGCTACGACGTCGTCATCGTCGACAACTTCAGCAACTCGCACCCGACGGTGGTGGGCAGGCTCGAGGCGCTGACCGGGACGCCGATCCCCGTGCACTCCTTCGACCTCACCGACCACGACAAGACCGAGCACCTCTTCGCGACCGAGCACTTCGACGGCGTGATCCACTTCGCCGGCTACAAGGCCGTCGGCGAGAGCGTGGAGAAGCCGCTGGAGTACTACGAGAACAACCTCGTCTCCACCTTCGCGCTGGTGCGGGCGATGCAGCGCTACGACGTCGACAAGCTCGTCTTCTCCTCGAGCGCGACGGTCTACGGCGAGGACCAGGCTGCCGCGACCGAGGACCGCACCACCTACGCCACCAACCCCTACGGCTGGACCAAGGTCATGCAGGAGCAGATCCTGCGTGACGTCGCGATCGCCCGCCCGGAGATGCGGTTCGCGCTGCTGCGCTACTTCAACCCGGTCGGGGCGCACCCCTCCGGCACGATCGGCGAGGACCCGTCGGGCATCCCCAACAACCTCGTGCCCTACATCGCCCAGGTCGCGGTCGGCAAGCGCGACAAGCTGATGGTCTTCGGCGACGACTACGACACGGTCGACGGCACCGGCGTGCGCGACTACATCCACGTCGAGGACCTCGCCGCCGGCCACATCGCCGCACTCAAGGCGCTCTCCGACACCCACGAGGCGGTCCACACGTGGAACCTCGGCTCCGGCCACGGCACGAGCGTCCTGGAGATGGTGAAGGCGTTCGAGAAGGCCGTCGGCCGCGAGATCCCCTACGAGATCGTCGCCCGCCGCCCCGGCGACGTCGCGACCTCCTACGCCGACCCGTCCAAGGCCAACCGCGAGCTCGGCTGGAGCACGCAGAAGACGGTCGACGACATGGCCGCCGACACCTGGCGCTGGCAGTCGCAGAACCCCCGGGGCTTCGCCGGCTGATGCTCCGCCGGGCCGCGGTCGTGCTCCTGCTGGGCTGTCTGCTGTGCGCGCCGCCGGCGTCGTCGGTGGTCGAGGTGCCGGCGTCGACGCCACTCGCGGGCCGCGTGGTCGTCATCGACCCCGGCCACCAGCTCGGCAACCACAACTTCCCGCGACGCATCCGCCGGCCGGTGCCCGCCGGCGGCTTCACGAAGCCCTGCAACACCACCGGCACGGCGACCGACGGCGGCTACCCGGAGGCGACCTTCGCCTGGCAGGTGTCGCGGCTGGTCGCGGCGAGGCTGCGCGAGCTCGGCGCGACGGTGCGCCTGACCCGGCAGAGCAACCGTCAGGACCGCTGGGGTCCGTGCGTCGACGAGCGCGGCCGGGCCGGCAACGCCACCTCGTCCCGTCCTGCCGCCGACCTCAAGCTGTCGGTCCACGCCGACGGGTCGTACGCCGCCGGCGCACGCGGCTTCCACGTCATCGCCCCGCCCGACCGGGCGCCGTGGACCGCCGACATCCACCGGCCGTCGATGCGGCTGGCGACCTCGGTGAAGGCCGGCCTGCTGTCCCAGCGCTTCGGCGTCGCGACCTACACCGCCGGTGGGGACGGGATCGACGTACGCTCCGACCTCGGCACGCTCAACCTCTCCGACGTCCCCACCGTGATGGTCGAGCTGGGCAACATGCGCAGCGCGTCCGAGGCCCGGGTGATGACCTCGCCCTCGGGCCGCGCGCGATATGCCCGAGGCCTCGTCTCCGGGGTGCGCCGCTTCCTGGACTGAGCACCATGCAGGCAGTTCGGGCGCGGCTCACGTCGGCTGAGCGTGGCCGGGACCAGCGCCGGCTCGAACTGCCTTCATGGTGCCTGTGGATGGGCGGAGCGGCCGGCGGCCGACTGGTGCCAGTGTCGGATCGTGGACCCGGTGATGGCGCTCAGAGAGCTCGGTGGCGTGGGCACGCTGCGCGAGCTGCTGGCGTACACGAGCCGGTCGCAGCTCTTCGTCGCGCTCGCCGACGGCCGGATCCACAAGCCGCGCCACAACAGGTACTGCCTCGCCGACCTCGACGCCTCGATGCACGCGGTGGCCAGGACCGGAGGCACCGCTTCTCACCTGAGCGCGGCGCAGCAGTTCGGGTGGAAGCTCAAGCACGACCCCGTGCGGCCCTGCATCACGCTGCCGCGCAGTGCCCGCAAGCCGGCAGGTGCGTACGAGCTCCACTGGGCCGATCTGTCCGAGCGCGAGCTGCGCCGCAACGTCACCTCCCGCACCCGTACGGTCATCGACTGCGCGCGGGCGTACGACTTCGACGTCGCGCTGTGCGTGGCGGACTCCGCCCTGCGTGAGGGCATCATTGACGCCGATGACCTCGTCATCGCCGCTGCGCGCAGCCCGCGCACGGGCCGAGCCAAGGCGCTGAGGGTCGCTCACGCTGCCACCCCGTTGCGGGCGAACCCGTTCGAGACCTGCCTCCACGTGATCGCGATGTCGGTGCAGGGCCTCGACGTCGCTCCCCAAGGCGAGGTCCCGGGTGTCGGTCGTGTGGACCTGCTCGACCGGGTGCTGGGGATGGTGATCGAGGCGGAGTCGCTGGAGCACCACTGGACCAAGGCGGGCCTCCAGCGGGACGTCGACCGCTACACGAAGGCCGCCCGGCTCGGTCTGGTGGTGCTCCGGTTCTCCTGGATGGACGTGATGTTCCGACCCGACGACGTGCGGGCGGCCATCGAGGACGTCGTCCGCTGGCGCACCATGCAGGCAGTTGGGCGCCACGGACTGGTCGCCTGAGCGTGCGACACCGGACCAGCGCCGCGAACTGCCTTCATGGTGCCGGTCAGCGGGCCTCGAGCTCCGCCATCGCGCGGAGGACGACGCGGAGGTGGGCCACCTCGTGGATCCGGAGGAGGTGGGAGCCACCGAGGGCGGCGAGGACGCCGTAGAAGCCCTCGGCCTTGCGGAACTCGTCGCCGAAGATGTCGTAGGTGTGGGGGAGCACGTTGCAGACGGGTACGCCGAGGGGACGCAGCTGGAAGGTCTGGGCGAGAACCCGGGACTGGTGCCGCGCGCGGGTCATCGGGTCGACGAGGTTGCCGTAGTAGAAGCCCATGCCGGGGTCGACGACGACCTTGTGCACGCCGAGGGAGCGGGCGTGCTCGAGTCGGGGTCCGAAGTGGTCGAGCAGCACCGGCATCGGGTCGGTGTCGGGCGGCACGTCGGCGATCTCTCGGACGTTGGCGGTCGTGCCGAAGCACATGACGACAGCGGCGTCGTACTCCGCGGCGAGGGCGAGCATGTCGTCCTCGTGCTGGCGGCCGGTCATGTTGAGCACGCGGGCACCGGCGTCGAGGCAGGCGCGGACCACCTCCGGCTCGTAGGTCTCGACCGACACGATGGCCTCGGCGGCCAGCTCCTTCACGGCGGGCACGAGGGTGGCGATCTGGTCGGCGGCCGACACGCGCGCCGCGCGGGCGTTGCTCGACTCGGCGCCGAGGTCGATGAGCGCGGCACCCTGCGCGGCCTGGACGCGCCCCATGCGGACGGCGTCGGCGGGACCGGTGGCGACGCTCTCGCGGTAGGTCGAGTCGCGCGAGAGGTTGATGCAGCCCATCAGCGTCACCGGGCCGTCGCCGATCGACACCGGTCCGCGGGGTCCGTCGAGGACGACCGGCGTGACGGGGCTGTCCCACGACGCGCCGTGCTCGGCGTGCAGGGCGGCCAGATCCGCAAGGGTGATCACGCCGTCCAGCGTAGGCGGCAGGATGAAGGCCGTGAGCGACCCCCTCGAGCTGCGGCTGCAGCACCTCGCCGACCTGTCCGACGACGACCTCGCGGCGGCCTACACGCCGGAGCGCGAGCCGTGGCTGCGGGTCAACTTCGTCAGCACCGTCGACGGTGCGGCGACCGGGTCGGACGGGCTCAGCGGCACGATCAACAACGACGCCGACAAGCGGGTCTTCGACACCCTCCGCCGGCGCGCGCACTGCCTGGTGGTCGGGGCGGGCACGATCCGCGAGGAGGAGTACGACGTCCCGCGGGTGCCGATCGTCGTGGTCAGCCGGTCCGCCGACGTCCCGCCGACGCTCGCCGAGGCGCCGGCCGGGCGGGTGCTGATGGCGACCGTCGCGACCTCCGACGGGCTGGCGGAGGCGCGCGCGAAGCTGGGTCAGGACAACGTGCTCGTCCTCGGCGAGGAGCAGATCGACCTCGTCGCGCTCAAGGCAGCTCTGGCCGAGCGCGGGTGGACCGAGCAGCTGTGCGAGGGCGGGCCGTCGCTGTTCGCGGACATGCTCGCGGCGGGCGTCGTCGACGAGCTGTGCTGGACCCTCGTACCGAGGCTGACCGGCGGCGACGCCGTACGCATCGCCACGGGCGCCGAGGTCGACGTGACGCTGCGTCCCGCCCTGCTCCTGGAGCAGGACGGGACGTTGCTGGGGCGCTGGCTGGTGGAGTGAGACCCAGCCCCGGCGATCAGCCCAGCGCGTCGAGCAGGGCCTTCGAGAAGGCCGGGATGTCGTCGGGGTTGCGGCTGGTGATGAGGTTGCCGTCGACGACGACCTCCTCGTCCACCCACTCGCCGCCGCCGTTGCGGATATCGGTCTGCAGGCTCGGCCAGCTGGCGAGGCGCTTGCCCTTCACGCGGTCGGCCTCGACGAGGGTCCAGGGGGCGTGGCAGATGGCGGCGACGGGCTTGCCGGAGTCGACGAAGTCACGGATGAACGCGACCGCCTCCTCGTCCATGCGGAGGGCGTCGGGGTTGGCGACGCCACCGGGCAGGACGAGGGCGTCGTAGTCGGCGACCGCGACGTCGGACACCCGTCGGTCGACCCGCTGGGTGCTGGACTTGTCGAGGTGCTCGAACAGCTGCACCTCGCCCTCGTCGATGGAGAGCAGCTCGGCGGTGTGGCCGGCGTCGACGGCTGCCTGCCAGGGCTTGGTGAGCTCGACCTCCTCGACGCCTTCGGATGCGGTCAGGAATGCGATGCGCTTGGACATGCTCTCCACCGTCGCTCGCACACAGTGGGCCGACAACACACCAAGGGGTGGAGCGACCTACCCGATGGTGCCGCTGTTGTCCTTCGCGAGCGAGCGCGAGATGACCATCCGCTGGATCTGGTTGGTGCCCTCGAAGATCTGCATGACCTTGGCCTCGCGCATGTATCGCTCGACCGGGAAGTCGCGGGTGTACCCGTAGCCGCCGAGCACCTGCACGGCGTCGGTGGTGACCTTCATGGCGTTGTCGGTGGCGATCAGCTTGGCGACCGAGGCCTCGCGCGAGAACGGCAGCCCGGCGTCGCGCAGCCGTGCGGCGTGGAGCATCGTGGCGCGGGCCGAGACGATGGCGGCCTCCATGTCGGCGAGCACGAAGGCCAGGCCCTGGTGGTCGATGATCCGGGTGCCGAAGGTCTCGCGCTCGCGGGCGTAGGCGACGGCGGAGTCGAGCGCCCCCTGGGCGAGGCCCACGGCGACGGCGGCGATGCCGAGGCGGCCGGAGTCGAGCCCGGCGAGCGCGATCTTCAGACCCTCACCCTCGGCGCCGAGCCGGCGGGAGGCATCGATGCGGACGTTGTCGAAGCGCATCGTCGCGGTGGCCGAGCCGGTGAGGCCCATCTTGCGCTCCGGCGGGTCGGCGCTGAGGCCCTCGGCGGAGGCCGGGACGAGGAAGCACGAGATGCCGTTGCGGTCGTCGGAGGTGCGGGCCATCACCTTGTAGAAGTCGGCGTGGCCGCCGTGCGTCGTCCAGGCCTTGGCGCCGTTGATGACGTAGGAGTCGCCGTCGCGGCGGGCTGTCGTACGCATCGCCGCGGGGTCGGAGCCGGCGTGCGCCTCGGAGAGGCAGTAGGCACCGAGCAGGTCGCCGCTCAGCATGCCGGGCAGCCACTCGGCGCGCTGCTCGTCGGTGCCGAAGTAGGCCAGTCCGAAGCAGGAGAGCGCGTGCACGGACACCCCGACACCGACCGACGACCAGACCGCGCCGATCTCCTCGAGGGCCTGGAGGTAGACCTCGTAGGGCTGCTCGCCGCCGCCGTGCTCCTCGGGGTAGGGCAGCGACAGCAGGCCGGCCTGGCCGAGCATCCGGAAGACCTCGCGCGGGAAGGTCTCGGTCGCTTCCGCCTCCGCCGACCGGGGCGCGAGCTCCTTGGTGCAGATCTCGCGGGTGAGGGCGAGCAGGTCGCGGGCCTCGTCGGTGGGCAGCTGGCGGCGGGCTGTCATGGGTCGCAGGCTACCCGCGCAGCATGGAAACCGACCGATCGGTCAGGTGCGCGGGTGGGCCCAGCGGTAGAGGGCGATCAGCCCGGGCAGGAACAGCAGGAGCAGGACCACGCCGAAGACCGACTCACCGGAGAACGTGAGCAGGGTGCCGACGAGGATGAAGGGAGCGGTGACCAGTCCGACGAGCCAGAAGACGAGCCGCGGAAGGACGCTGCGCTGGGGCAGCGGATAGCCCGGCATGACGGGGCGGTACGACGTCGTGGCGGGCGGCTCCAGCCCGGCCATCACGTCCTCGAGGTCGCCGTAGGTGCGCGCGGCGAGGGCGCGCGATGTGCGGTCGTCGAGCTCGGGCGAGGTGATGCGACCTTCGCTGAAGGCGGCGGACAGCCGCCGGCACACACCGTCGCGCTCGGCGTCGGAGACGAGCAGCGCGTCGTGCTGGGCGTCGGCCTGCTCCTGGAGGTGCCGCCACCGTCGGTATGCCTCGTCAGGCCCGGGGTCGCCCGGTCCGGAGGGGGCGTCGTACGGCATGCTCATGCGCCACAGGGTACGGCGCCGGCCCGGGCTGCACGGCGGTGTTCGGCGGATCCGTGGGGAATGGCGCCGAGGCGCTCGCTGTTGTCCCACGTCGATGACGACACCGAGCCCGGCAACCGCCCGCACCGACGCCCCGGACGACTCCCGGCGGGTCTCGATGCTCCTGGGCCTGCTGTTCGGCCTCGCCGGGATGGGCTCCTCGAGCGCCGCCGTGGCGCTCGCGCTCCTCGCCGAGGACCTCGGGGTGAGCGCCGGTCTGGCCGCCTGGGCGATCAGTCTCTACGTCCTGATGCTGGCCGTGACCACGGCGCTCTACGGGCGGATCTCCGACCTGGTCGGCGTCCGCACCCCGCTGCTCGCCGGGCTCGTGCTGATGTCGGTCGGCGCGCTGGTCGCGGCGCTCGCCCCGACCTTCGAGGTGCTGCTGGGCGCGCGCATGCTGCAGGGCGCGGGCGCCGCCGCCGTGCCGACCCTCGGCGTGACCATCCTGTCCGCCAAGTACTCCGGCGAGGTCCGCGGCTTCGCCTTCGGCCGCCTGGCCGGCGTCGCGGCCGCCGTCAGCTGCCTCGGCCCGCTGATCGGCGGCCTCGTCGAAGCGGTGTGGGGCTGGCGCGCCGTCATGGCGTTGCCGATCCTCGGCGCGCTGGTCGTGCCGCTCCTGTGGCGCGCGCTGCCCACGGGCGGCAGCGGGGCGCGCCTCGACGTCGTCGGCGCGATCGTGGTCGCGCTGACCGCGTCCGGCATGGTGCTGCTCGTGCAGTCGCCCTCGGCCGGGCTGCTGGTCGCCGCGATCGGCGCGAGCCTGCTCGTGCTGGGCGTGCCGGCGGTGCGCGCGAGCGTACGTCGTCGCCCCGACGGCTTCCTGCCGGTCGAGGTGATCCGCAACGCGACCGTCGTGCGCAGCGCCGTCGCCGCGTCGGCGGTCCCGGCGGCGTGGTTCGCGATGCTCATCGCGCTGCCCGCGGTGCTGCTGGCCGAGGGTTGGGAGGCGTGGCAGGTCGGCCTCGCCATGGTCCCGAGCGCCGCGGTCGCACTTCTCGTGCCGCAGGTCGCCGGGCCGATGCTGACCCGCGTCGGGCCGGGCCGGTCCCTGGCGGTCGCCGGGCTGGTCGCCTCGGCGGCGCTGCTGGTCGCCACCGTCGGCGCCCTCTGGGCGAGCGCACCCGTGCTGGTCGCCGGCATCATCCTGGTGACCTTCGCCTTCGGCCTCGGCCAGCCGGCCCTCAGCGCCGTGGTCGGTGACGCCGTGCACGACGACGTACGAGGTGTGGCGATGGGCGTCTCGACGCTGCTGTTCCTGATCGGCGGGAGCGTCGGCTCGGCCGTGGTGGCTGGCCTCAGCGGGCCGCTCGGGATGCCCGCGGCGCTGCTCGTGCTCGCTGCCCTCCCGCTGCTCGGGCTCGTCGTCCTGGCCCCGACGCTGCGCGAGGCGCCGGTCGAGGCCTGAGCCCCAATCGCTACCAAAGAGGTATGGCGCGTGTCAGTGGCCCTACCTAGGCTGCGAGTTCCGTCTTCGAAGGAGCTCGTGTGCCATCTCGCTCTCGCCGTCTCGCCGCCTGTCTGGCCCTCGTCGTGGGAGCAGGTGCACTGAGCTCGATCGCTCCGGTCGCCGCCGCCCCCGACGACCAGGCCTTCGCACCCCTCCGCGGCTTCGAGCCGTCCGGCGCGAAGGTCCGCGTCGAGCCCAAGGAGTACGCCGCCACCCGTGTCGACCTCGGCGCCCTGCGCGGCGAGCTGCCGCGCGGTGCCGGGTCGTCCGTGATCGACGTGCCTGCCCCGGACGGCAGCCTGCAGTCCTTCCGCGTCCAGCAGACCCAGCGGATGGAGTCCGAGCTCGCGGGCGCCCACCCGGAGATCACGACCTGGTCGGGGCGGGGCGTCGACGACCCGAAGGCGACCATCGCCCTCGACGTCACCCAGATGGGCTTCCACGCCTTCGTGCGCACGCCCGGCGGCCGGAGCGACTGGTACGTCGACCCCGCCTACAACCGCCCCGGCACGACCGCGCACCTCAGCTACCGCTCGGTCGACCTGCCGGCAGCGGAGGTGCGCCGCAAGGAGGGTGAGGTCGACGCGATCCGCGAGACGGTCACCGCTGCCGCGGCCGACCGCTCCACGGAGCCCGGCACGCAGGTGCAGCGCCACTACTACCGCCTCGCGCTGACCTCCGACCCGTCCTACGCCGCCTACTTCGGCACCGCCAACGTGCTCGCCGAGAAGGTCACCCTCATCAACCGGGTGAACCAGATCTACAACGAAGACCTCGCGACCGAGCTGCGCCTGGTCAACGCGACCGACAAGCTCAACCTCGACACCGACGCCAAGGCGACCGGGGCCGACGGCCCCTGCGGCGTGGCGCCGTGCTTCGAGCCGTACGACGACAACGGCACGCCGGACGACCCCCGGGATGACACCGGCGACATCTACACCTGCGACGTGCCGACCCTCGGCAAGAACCGCACGGTCCTCGGACAGCTCGTCGGCGCCTCCAACTACGACGTCGGCCACATCGCGCTGGGCGTCGACGGCGGTGGCATCGCCTACCTCGGCGTCGTCGGCGGCGACTACAAGGGCGGCGGCTGCACCGGCCTCCCGGAGCCCAAGGGTGACTTCTTCGCCATCGACTACGTCGCGCACGAGATCGGCCACCAGTTCGCCGGCAACCACACCTTCAACGGCGCCGCCGGCAACTGCGGTGGCAACATCTCGGAGGCCTCGGTCGAGCCCGGCTCGGGCTCCTCGGTGATGGCCTACGCCGGCATCTGCGGCCGCGACGACCTGCAGCCGCACACCGACCCCTACTTCTCGTTCAACACCATCGACGAGGTCGACGCCTACCGTGCCGACACCTACGACAACGTGGAGGTGCAGACGGTCTCGCTCACCGAGGCCTTCGGTGCCGGTGACAGCCTCGTGCTGGAGTTCGACGGCAGCACCACGACCGTGCCCTTCGCCGCCTACAACACCGCCGGACTGGACGCGGCCATCGAGGGCCTCACCGGTCGGGCCGTCTCCATCGCGCAGTGGGGCTTCGACGAGTTCGGCTACACCCCCGACGTGCTCGCCCCGGACGAGCGCGGTTTCCAGGTCATCTTCAACGACGTGCCCTCGATCATCCCCGGTCCCGGTACCGTCCTCGAGGACGTCGACGAGCTGACCGTCGAGACCGGCGGCGTGGATGGATTCGTCGGCGAGACCTCCCGCGGCGGACCGGCCCAGAACGACGGCGTCCAGCTGCGGCCGGACGACACTGGCCTCGCCGACAACACCGCGCCGGAGGTCGAGGCGCCGGCGGACAAGACCGTCCCGGTCCGCACGCCGTTCGCCCTCTCGGGGGTCTCCGGCAAGGACGCCGACGGTGACGCCCTCACCTACCTCTGGGAGCAGACCAACTTCGGCGAAGGGACCGGCCTGTCCGACAACACCAAGGTCCACGGCCCGCTGTTCCGCGTCTTCGGCGACGACGCGGTGGTCAGCGACGAGGACTCGCTGAAGAGCCCGGCCCCGGGCATCAACCTCGCTGACGGCAACATCACGCGGGTCTTCCCCGACATGGCTCAGGTCCTCGCCGGGAACACCAACGCCGTCTCCGGCACCTGCCCCTCGGCGGCCGGGCTGCCCAACCGTCAGCTGCCCGACACGCTGCTCGACTGCTACTCCGAGTTCCTCCCGACGGCCGACTACCTGGGCAGCGTCGACGTCGACGACGCCGTGATGAGCTTCCGCCTCACCGCCCGCGACGGCTTCCCCAACGGCGGCGGCGTCGCGTGGGACGAGGTCGCGCTCACGGTCGACAAGACCGCCGGCCCGTTCCTCGTCACGTCGCAGGCCGCCGCAGGCTCGACCGTGGCCGGCGGCTCGTCGGTGCCCGTGACGTGGGACGTCAAGGGGACCGACCGGCTGGCGAAGAACGTGAGGATCTCGCTCTCCACCGACGGCGGCGCGACGTTCGGCACGGTGCTCACCGCGAGCACGCCCAACGACGGGTCCGAGACGATGGTCATGCCCAACGTCGACGCGGCCAAGGTGCGCATCAAGGTCGAGGCGGTCGACAACTACTTCTTCGCCGTCAACGCCGCCGAGTTCGCGCTGAAGGCCACGCCCGCCCCCCAGACGACGATCACGTCCGGACCCGCGAACGAGTCGATCGTGCTGGAGCGTCGCCAGAAGTTCACCTACTCCTCGAGCGTCACGCCCGCGACCTTCAGGTGCACGGTCGACGAGGAGATGCTGCCGTGCGACGCCTTCGGCGTGACCAGCCGCTTCCGGGCGGGCACGCACACGTTCGGGGTCGCCGCGGTCAACGCCGCCGGTGTCGCCGACCCGACTCCCGCGACCGTCTCGTTCACGGTGCCTCGCGACGAGAGCACCTTCGCGAGGAAGGGCACCTGGAACCGCACGAAGGACAAGCGGGCCATGTTCGGCGACTACGTCACCTCGCGGCGCAAGGGCTCCGAGCTCGTCACCCGCGTGCCGACCACCGAGCGCATCGTGCTCGTCATCGGCAAGGTGAAGAACGGCGGCACGGCGCGCGTGTTCCTCGGCAAGCGCAAGCTGGGTGTCGTGAAGTTCGCCGGCAAGCAGAAGTTCAGCCAGCTCCGCACCTTCGAGCTGCCCCGGGCCCGCAAGGGCAAGCTGCGCGTCGTCGTGGCGAAGAACAAGCCGGTCCGGATCGAGGGCGTCGCCGTGGTGACGACCAAGAAGACCGGCTGACGTAGGAGGACGGCGGGTCAGCCCTGCGCCGAGCGAGTCCGCTCGGCCAGGGCGACCGCGGCGTGCTGCACGACGGACAGCTCCTCGGGGTCGCGTGCCGCCACGTGCGGCACCGCTCCGCCGAGCAGGGCGGCCGGCGTGGTCAGCCAGATCCAGGCCCGCCAGGGGTCGACGCCGGCGGCGAGCAGCGGCTCCAGCACCGCCAGCAGCTCCTCGCGCACCTCGCCGGTGTCGTCGAGCTGGAAGGCGGGGACGAGGGTGCCGCCCTCGTGCTGGACGAGGAGCACGGCCCGGCGCTGGGCGGCCTTGTGCAGGGCGAAGCGGGCGGCGTTCTCCGAGGTGCCGCGCAGGCGGCCGACGCCGGCGTAGTCCAGCCAGCCGCCGTCGAGGAGGGACTGCCGCACCTCGGCGTCGCGCCGCAGCCGCACCAGCTCGACGGGCACGCCGTGGGCCGGGTCGTCACCCATCGAGCGGAGGGCCCGGTCGAGCTCGGTGAGCCGCTCGGCGTCGAGCTCCTCGCCGGTCGCCCGGTCGCGCCAGCGCACGACGTCGCCGTCGCGGTCGTACGTCGGCAGCCCGGCCGCAGCCAGCTGGCCGCTCAGGCCGAGGTGCTCGAGCCAGCCCGCGAGCTCTGCTGCGAGCGCGGGCTGGACGTCGGGCACCTCGGCCACGGGGCGACTACTTGTTGGCCTTGCGCGCCCGCGACGCCGTCTTGGCGCGGGCGTTGGCGTCGAGCACGACCTTGCGGATGCGCACCATCTCGGGCGTGACCTCGACGCACTCGTCCTCGCGGCAGAACTCCAGGCACTGCTCGAGCGAGAGCCGCTTCGGCGGGATCAGCTTCTCGAAGTTGTCGGAGGTGGCGGACCGGATGTTGGTCTGCTGCTTCTCCTTGGTGATGTTGACGTCCATGTCGTCGGCGCGGGAGTTCTCGCCGACGATCATGCCCTCGTAGACCTCGGTGGTGGGCTCGACGAAGAGCACGCCGCGCTCCTGCAGCGACGTCATGGCGTACGCCGTCGCCGCACCGGAGCGGTCGGCCACCATTGAGCCGTTGTTGCGCGAGCGGATCTCGCCGGCCCACGGGTGGTAGCCCTCGGAGATGTGGTGGGCGATGCCCGTGCCGCGGGTCTCGGTGAGGAACTCCGTGCGGAAGCCGATCAGGCCGCGCGAGGGGACGACGAAGTCCATGCGGACCCAGCCGGTGCCGTGGTTGGTCATGCCCTCCATGCGGCCCTTGCGGGTCGCGAGGAGCTCGGTGATGGTGCCGAGGTACTCCTCCGGGGCGTCGATGGTGAGCCGCTCGAAGGGCTCGTGCACCTTGCCGTCGACCTCCCTGGTGACGACCTGCGGCTTGCCGACGGTGAGCTCGAAGCCCTCGCGGCGCATCTGCTCGACGAGGATCGCCAGCGCCAGCTCGCCACGACCCTGGACCTCCCAGGCGTCGGGCCGCTCGGTCGGCAGGACGCGCAGCGACACGTTGCCGATGAGCTCGGAGTCGAGGCGGTCCTTGACCAGGCGGGCGGTGACCTTGGCACCCTTGACCTTGCCGACCATGGGCGAGGTGTTGGTGCCGATGGTCATCGAGATGGCCGGGTCGTCGACGTGGATGAGCGGCAGCGCGATCGGGTTCTCCGCGTCGGCGAGGGTCTCGCCGATGGTGATCTCGGGGATGCCGGCGATGGCGACGATGTCGCCGGGGCCGGCGGACTCGCCGGGCTTGCGCTCGAGGCCCTCGGTGACGAGGAGCTCGGTGATGCGGACGTTCTTGACCTCGCCGTCACGACGCATCCAGGCCACGGTCTGGCCCTTCTTCAGGGTGCCCTGGTGGACGCGCAGGAGCGCGAGCCGGCCGAGGAACGGCGACGAGTCGAGGTTGGTCACGTGGGCCTGGAGCGGCGCGCCCTCGTCGTACTGCGGGGCCGGGATCGTCTCGAGGATCGTCTTGAAGAGCGGCTCGAGGTCGGTGCCCTCGGGCATCGTGCCGTTCTCGGGCTGCTCGAGCGAGGCGATGCCGGCCTTGCCGGAGGCGTAGACGACCGGGAAGTCGAGGGCGTCCTGGCTGTGCGACTCGTCGAGGAGGTCCATGAAGAGCTCGTAGGACTCGTCGACGACCTCGGTGATGCGGGCGTCGCTGCGGTCGGTCTTGTTGACGACCAGGATCACCGGCATGTCGGCGTTGAGCGCCTTGCGCAGCACGAAGCGGGTCTGGGGGAGCGGGCCCTCGGAGGCGTCCACCAGGAGCACGATGCCGTCGACCATGGACAGGCCGCGCTCGACCTCGCCACCGAAGTCGGCGTGACCCGGGGTGTCGATGATGTTGATGACCATCGGCTGGCCGCCGCCGGCCGGACCGGCGTAGTGGACCGCGGTGTTCTTCGCGAGGATCGTGATGCCCTTCTCGCGCTCGAGGTCGCCGGAGTCCATGACGCGGTCGGCCACGCTCTCGGCCTGGTGCGCGGTGAACGCGCCGGCCTGGCGGAGCATCGCGTCGACCAGCGTGGTCTTGCCGTGGTCGACGTGGGCGACGATCGCGACGTTGCGCAGGTCGGAACGGGACTGGGTGGGCATGCAGGGGCCTTCCGGGCGGAGATGAGGTGGCGACGCGGCTGACAGCCGAGCGCACGAGGCACAGATCGCTGGTCAAGGTTACCGGCGGCATCGGTGAGGCACTCAATCCCGACGCCGGGGCCCACGGTGCGGAGACAGTTCGCGCACGGGACGGCAACTGCACGGCAAAAGCGTCTCGATGCCGGAGTACCCGTCAGTAGCGTCTGGTCCACAGACCGGGAGGGGCCGCGTGGGGATGTGGCCGGGCCCGGTGTCGCACTGTCATCCGGGAGGGATGATCTGCATGACCATCACGTCTTCACCACCTGACGCACCCGATTCGTACGTCCCGAGCCGGCGCACCGTGCTCCGCGCCGCCGCCTGGACCGCGCCCGCGGTGTCCGTCGCCGTAGCCGTCCCGGCGTACGCCGCGACGTCGGGCCCGGTGGTCTGCGCGGACGCCAACTACGAGGTCAGCTGGGCCTCGAACTACAACGCCTCGTCGAGGTCGGCGGTCGCCCGCCTGGTGAGCAGTGCCGGTGCGGGAACGCTCGGCAGCGGACCGTTGACCCTGACCGTGTCGAGCCAGTTCTTCGGCAACATGGAGGCGGGGAGCACCACGACGACCGATGGCTTCTACTCCAACCTGAGCCTCTCTCCGCGCAACGTCGGCGGCACCACGATGCGTGGCCTCACGATCATGCAGCGTGCCAAGCAGGGCGTGACGTCGTTCGGCAACAACGCCAACGCCCGGAGCAACCACCGGCAGGAGGTCACGCTCGTCTTCAGCCGTCCGGTGACCGGCCTGAAGTTCAAGCTGACGGACATCGACTCCATGGATCCCGCGAACGCCAACGGGCAGTACCAGGACCGGATCTGGGTGAGCGGCGGCCCTGCCGGTGTCAAGGCCGGAGGCCTGAGCGGCTCCGGGACGTCCGGCGCCCCGTGGCGTCCGACGGGCAGCAACACCGAGTACAACCCGGTCAGCGGCGCGCAGGGCAACGTGGACGTCAGCTACGTGGGCAAGCCGGCCAGTGCCGTCTACAAGCTCACCTACTGGAACGACCAGTCGGGCACGCTGGCCTCGCGCGGCCTGCAGGGCGTGTTCCTGACCAACCTGACCTTCACCGCGTCGTCCTGCGCCTGACCTGCGTCCTCTTTCCGCTGTCCCAGGCGGGGAGTAGACAGGTGTCATGACGACACCTCGGGCGGCCCGCTGCACCTTCATCCCACCATGGCTGGTGGAGCGGGTCGACGGCCCCGAGCGGGCGGCTCGCGACGACGAGCTCCGACGCGAGCGCGCCCTCCGGGGACGCGCCCCTCGGCCGACGCCCCCGTCGGCCGAGGGAGTGGTCGCCCCGCCGGACTGGACGGTCCACGACGCGGAGTCGCGCACCACGCTGCCCGGCACGCCCGCCCGCAGCGCCGGTGAGCCTGAGACCGGCGACGTGGCGGTGGACGAGGCCGCGACCGGCATCGAGGCGACCCTCCGGATGTTCCTCGACGACCTCGCGCGCGACTCCTACGACGGCGCCGGTGCCCCGGTCAGCCTGACCGTCCACTACGGCTCGCGCTACAACAACGCCTTCTGGGACGGCACCCAGCTCGTCTTCGGTGACGGCGACGGCCGCGTCTTCGAGCGGTTCACCAAGCCGGTCGACGTCCTGGCCCACGAGTTCTCCCACGCGGTCGTCGAGCACACGGCCGACCTCACCTACCGGGGCCAGTCCGGCGCGCTCAACGAGTCGGTCGCCGACGCGTTCGCCTCCTGCCTCAAGCAGCGACTGCTCGGCCAGGACGCCGGCGAGGGCGACTGGCTCATCGGGCAGGGCATCTTCATGCCGTCCATCAACGCCCGCGCCCTGCGCGACATGGCCGCGCCCGGCACCGCCTACGACGACCCCGAGATCGGCGCCGACCCGCAGGTCGGCCACATGGACGACTACGTCGAGACCACCGCCGACAACGGCGGCGTCCACCTCAACTCCGGCATCCCCAACAAGGCGTTCCAGCTCGCGGCGGTCGCCATCGGTGGCACGTCGATCTCCGGTGCCGGCCGGGTCTGGTACGACGCCCTGGTGGGCGGCGACGTGCCCTCGGGCGCCACCTTCGCCACCTTCGCGGCGGCCACCGTCGCAGCCGCCGGCGACCACGCCGACGCCGTCCAGGGCGCGTGGGCCCAGGTCGGTGTCGAGATCGACGTCGCTGCGGGGGAGATCGACCAGCCCCCGTCGCCCCAGCCCCCGTCGCCCCCGCCGCCGCAGCCGGGGGGCCGGCTGCGGGTGGAGCGCAGCGGCGGCTTCGCCGGCCGCACCGAGACCGCCGAGGTCGACCTCGGCCAGGTCGACGACCCCGGCCTCGGGCAGCTGGTGACGGAGGCGGTGCTGGGGTCCGCGACCTCGGACGGCCCGCCCCGGCCCGACATGTTCGTCTACACCTTCACCGTGGACGACGGTGACCCGGTGCGCGTGCCCGAGCACCTGCTGACGGCCAGCCAGGCCGAGCTGGCGCGGCGGATCCTGCGCCCCGATGCGACGGGCTCGACCTCCGGTTGGGAGGCCTGACCCGTGGACGTCACGGTCGTCGAGGGCGACATCACCACCCAGGACGTCGACGCCGTGGTCAATGCCGCCAACCGCCGGATGCGCGGCGGTGGCGGCGTCGACGGCGCGATCCACGCGGCCGGCGGTCCCGAGGTCCTCGAGGACTGCCGACGACGGTTCCCCGACGGGCTCGCCACCGGCGCCGCCGGGTGGACCACCGGCGGCCGGATGCCGGCCCGGTGGGTGATCCACGTGGTCGGTCCCAACTGGACCGCCGGCGAGCGCGACCGGTCGCTGCTGGAGTCGTGCTACTCCGGAGCGCTCGCGGTGGCCGACGAGCTCGGCGCCCGCACGGTGGCGTTCCCCCTCGTGAGCGCAGGCATCTACGGCTGGCCCAAGGACGACGCGATCGCAGCGGCGATCAACACGCTGCAAGCGACGCCGACGTCGGTGGAGGAGGCGCGGCTGGTGGCGTTCGGCCGGCAGGCCTTCGACGCGATCGCGGCAGCCCTCTCGAGCCGACCTCCCTCAGGGTGACGGCGGGGGGCGGGACCGTTCGCTAGGTTCACCGCATGCCGCGACTGAGGCGCACGTTCCCCGACCAGCCGGGCTGGACCCGTCGCCGGTCCGGCTCGGGCTTCACCTACCTCGACGAGCGCGGCAACCGCCTCGATGCGGACCAGGTGCAGCGCTGCAAGGACCTCGTCATCCCGCCGGCGTGGAAGGACGTGTGGATCACGCCCCACCCCAACGGCCACCTGCAGGCCGTCGGCACCGACGACGCCGGTCGACGGCAGTACCTGTACCACCCCCAGTGGCGCGCGAGCCGCGACGCGGCGAAGTTCGACCGGATCCTGGTGTTCGGCAAGGCGCTGTCGAAGGCGCGAGAGCGGGTGCTCGCCGACATCGGTGCCGAGGGGATGTCGCTGGAGCGTGGCTGCGCGGTCGCCGTACGTCTGCTCGACCTCGGCTACTTCCGGATCGGCAACGACGTCTACACCGACGCCAACGGCTCCTTCGGCCTCACCACGATGCTTCGGGAGCACGTCTCGCGCACCAAGGACGGGCTGCGGTTCACCTTCACCGGAAAGTCCGGGATCGAGCACGACATCACCATCGACGATCCGTCCGCGTCCGAGGCGCTCGACGTGATGCGCCGCCGGCGCGGCGGCGGCGACAGGCTCCTCGCGTGGAAGGACGGCCGGCACTGGAAGGACCTCTCGTCCTCCGACGTCAACGACTACATCCGCGCCTGCTTCGGCATCGACGCCACCGCCAAGGACTTCCGCACCTGGCACGCCACGGTGATCGCCGCGTCCGCCCTGGCCGAGACCGACGAGCCCGGGCAGACGAAGGCCTCCCGCAAGCGTGCGGTCTCCTCCGCCATGAAGGAGGTCTCGGAGTTCCTCGGCAACACGCCCACCCTGGCCCGCACGGCCTACGTCGACCCGCGGGTCGTCGAGGCCTACGAGCGGGGCCGGACCATCAAGGTCCGCGGCAAGTACGACACCGACGACGCGCGGCAGGCGGCGCTCGAGCGGGCCGTGCTCAAGCTGCTTTCAGCCTGACCGGTCAGCTGTTGGCGACGACGTGGTCGATCGCGGCGGTGAGCTTCTCGACGTCGGCCGGGTCGATCGCGGGGTACATCGCGATCCGCAGCTGGTTGCGGCCGAGCTTGCGGTAGGGCTCGGTGTCGACGATGCCGTTGGCCCGCAGGGTCGCGGCGATCGCGGCGGCGTCGATCGAGTCGTCGAAGTCGATGGTGCCGATCACCAGCGACCGGTCGGCCGGCTCGGCGACGTACGGCGTCGTGTAGGAGGTGCGCTCGGCCCAGCCGTAGAGCGCGTCCGAGCTGGCGGTCGTGCGCTCGACCATGCCCTTGAGCCCGCCCTGGCTGTTCATCCAGTCGAGCTGCTCGGCCATCAGGAAGAGGGTGGCCACCGACGGGGTGTTGTAGGTCTGGTTCTTCGAGGAGTTGTCGATCGCGGTCGGCAGGTCGAAGAACGGCGGGATGTAGCGGCCGCTCGCCGCGATCTCCTCGGCGCGCGCCAGCGCCCGCGGCGACATCAGGGCGATCCAGAGGCCGCCGTCGGAGGCGAAGGACTTCTGCGGGGCGAAGTAGTAGGCGTCGACCTGGTCGAGATCGACGGGCAGGCCGCCGGCGCCGGAGGTGGCGTCGACCAGCACGAGCGCGTCGTCGGCCACGCCGGCGGGGCGGAGCACCGGCGCCATGACCGCGGTCGAGGTCTCGTTGTGCGCCCACGCGTAGGCGTCGACGCCGTCCTCGGCGACCGCGTCGGGACGCGAGCCCGGCTCGCTGGTGATCACCGTCGGGTCTGCGAGCCACGGCGCCTTGCTTGCCGACGTGGCGAACTTGGAGGAGAACTCACCGAACGACAGGTGCTGGCTCTTCTCGCGGATGAGGCCGAAGCAGGCAATGTCCCAGAAGGCGGTCGCGCCGCCGTTGCCGAGCACGACCTCGTAGCCGTCGGGGAGGTCGAACAGTGCTGCCAGACCTTCACGGACCCGGCCGACCGTCTTCTTCACCGGGGCCTGCCGGTGGGACGTGCCCATCAGCGTCGAGCCGGTCGCGGCGAGCGCGTCGAGGTGGCTGGTCTGGATCTTGGACGGTCCGGCGCCGAAGCGGCCGTCGGCGGGAAGAAGGTCCGCGGGGATCTTCAGCGTGTGGTCGGACTGGGCGTCGGTCATCGAATGGCCTCACGTGGGATGCGGAACGGTGGGTCCTGACGACGCTGTCAGCGGGTCCTATCCTGTCACCTGCTCGACCGCATCTCACATCGGGGGATTTCACGCGTGCCTGACCGTCCGTCCGTCGCTGCACTGCGCATCGAGCGACTCCCGATCACGCACCCCGACGCGCAGCTGCTGGTCGAGGCCGTCCAGGAGGAGTACGTCGCCCGCTACGGCGGCCGCGACGAGTCGCCGGTCGACCCACGCGACTTCGAGGACCCGCTCGGGCAGTTCTTCGTCGGCTACCTCGACGGCGTCCCGGTGGCGACGGGCGCATGGCGACGGTCGTCGGTCACCGCGCTCGGCGCCGACGTCACCGCGGAGGTCAAGCGGATGTACGTCGTCCCCGCGGCGCAGCGGCGCGGGGTCGCCCGCCGGATGCTCGCCCACCTCGAGGCGACGGCGGTGGACGCCGGCATCCAGGCGCTCGTTCTCGAGACCGGCATGAAGCAGCCGGAGGCCATCGAGCTCTACCTGTCGTCGGGCTACGAGCCGATCCCGGGCTTCGGCTACTACTGCGGCTCCGAGCTCAGCCGATGCTTCGGACGCCGCATCTGATGTCGACGTAGCCTTGCCCGCGTGCCCCGCGGACTGATGCTGAACGACGCCGACTGCGGCTTCTGCATGCGCACCAGCCGCTTGGTGCCGAAGCTCGGGGTCGACGTCGACAGCTCGACCGTCCAGGCCGCCGACCTCGAGGCGCTGGGCGTCGACCCGGTGCGCGCGGTCGTCGAGATGCCCTACGTCCACCCCGACGGCCGGGTCGACTACGGGCACCGGGCCTTCGCCTCGATCCTCCTCACCGGGCCGCTGCCCTGGCGGGTCGTCGGACGGCTGATCGAGTCCCGTCCGGTCGACCCGATCGCCCGACGCACGTACGCCTGGGTGGCCGCCAACCGGCACCGCCTGCCCGGCGGGACGGCCGCCTGCGAACTACAGCAGTGATGTTCTGACGATCCCCTGACGGTGGCTGGTGGGGCCGCTTACGGTCCCTGTGTCACATGTGATCTCAGGGGAAGGTGGGACGACTCAATGCGAGCGTCACTGCGCGCTGCCGCACTCGTCGCGGGGATCTGCACCCTGCTCCTCGCGCTGCTCGCCGGCAGCCTCACCGCCGCCTCGGCCGACGGGACCACCAGCCGCCGCGGGACCGTCACGGCGTCGGCGCCCTTCCTCATGCCGATGGAGCCGTACGCCGGCTACCAGCCGCAGACGTCCTGCCGACGCACGCCCAAGCCGGGCGTGCTGATGCTGGCCGACTGGCTCGTCGCGCGCGGCGGGGGATACGGCCCGATCAGCCGGACGTGCGCGGGTTCGAGCCGCAGCGAGCACAAGGAGTCGCGGGCCTTCGACTGGCTCCTCGACGCGACCGATCCAGTCGACGCCGCGCTCGCCGCCGCCCTGCTCGACGAGGTCCTCGCCCCCGACGACACCGGCCAGCCGCACGCGCTCGCGCGCCGGATGGGGATCATGTACATCATCTGGAACGACACGATGTACGCCTCGTACGACGGGTTCGTGCCCAAGCGCTACCTGAGCTCCGGCTGCCGCAACCGTCGTACCTGCTCGCCGACGCTGCGGCACCGCGACCACCTGCACGTCTCGCTGACCCGGCAGGGCGCGAAGGGAATCACGTCCTGGTACTACGCCCAGGAGCCACCCGTCTGACGGCTCAGGCGCTCCAGCCCGCGTCCCATCCCTCGATCTCGTCGGCCGGGCGCGTGCTCGGGCCCGCGTAGACCGCGGACGGACGGATCAGCCGGCCCGTGGTCTTCTGCTCGAGGATGTGCGCCGACCACCCGCCGGTGCGCGCGCAGGTGAACATCGAGGTGAACATGTGCGCCGGAACCTCGGCGAAGTCGAGGACGATCGCCGCCCAGAACTCGACGTTGGTCTCCAGGACCCGGTCGGGTCGGCGCGAGCGCAGCTCCTCCAGCGCGGCCTTCTCCAGCGCCTCGGCGACCTCGTAGCGCGGGGCGTCGAGCTCGCGGGCCGTGCGCCGCAGCACGCGCGCGCGCGGGTCCTCGGCGCGGTAGACGCGGTGGCCGAAGCCCATCAGCCGCTCGCCGTTGTCGAGCAGCTCCTTGACGTAGGACGACGCGTCGCCGTCGCGCTTCTCGACCTCCTCGATCATCCCCAGGACCCGGGACGGTGCGCCGCCGTGGAGGGGGCCCGACATCGCTCCGATGGCACCGGAGAAGGCGGCCGCCACGTCGGCGCCGGTGGAGGTGATGACGCGGGCGGTGAAGGTGGAGGCGTTCATGCCGTGCTCGGCCGCGGACGACCAGTAGGCGTCGATCGCGTGGGCGTGCTGGGGGTCCGCCTCGCCGCGCCACCGGATCAGGAACCGCTCGGCGAGGGTCCGGCCCTGGTCGACCTCGGCCTGGGTGACGACCGGCTTGCCGAGGCCGCGCGCCGACTGGGCGGCGTACGACAGCACCATGACGGCGACGCGCGACAGGTCGAGGCGCGCCTGCTCGTCGGAGATGTCGTAGGTCTGGCCCATGCCGAGCATCGGCGCGAGCATCGCGACGGCGGCCTGCACGTCGGCCCGGACGTCGCCGGTGTGGATCGAGATGTTGTAGGGCTCGGCCGGCGGGAGGCCGGGCTTGTAGGAGCCGTCGACGAGCAGGCCCCAGACGTTCTCGAAGGGGACGCGGCCGACCAGCTCCTCGATGTCGACGCCGCGGTAGCGGAGGGCCGAGCCCTCCTTGTCGGGCTCGGCGATCTGCGTCTCGAACGCGACGACACCTTCGAGGCCGTGCTGGATCTCGGTCATGGCGGTCATTGTGCACCCGGCGCTCGTTCCTCGCGCCCCACTAGGGTCGTGACATGGACCTGTCCGGACTGCGCGAGGAGTACGGGCGAGGCGGGCTGGACCTGCCGGACCTGGCCGACGACCCGATCGAGATGTTCGAGCACTGGCTCCGCCAGGCGGTCGAGGCCGGAGTGCACGAGCCCAACGCGATGGTGCTGTCCACGGCGACGCCCGAGGGTGGGCCGTCGAGCCGGATGGTGCTGCTCAAGGGCGTCGGGTCCGACGGCTTCGTCTTCTACACCAACCACGCGTCCCGCAAGGGCGCGGAGCTCGCAGCCAACCCGCGGTGCGCGCTGCTGTTCCCCTGGCACCCCCTCGAGCGGCAGGTCCGCATCGAGGGTGCCGCATCGGTGATCCCCGACGACGAGGTCGAGGCCTACTTCCGCTCCCGCCCGCGCGGCGCCCAACTGGGGGCGTGGGCCTCGGACCAGTCGCGGCCCGTCGCCTCGCGATCCGCGCTGGCGGCGTCGTACGCCCGGGTGCAGGAGCGGTTCGGCGACGACGGCCCGGTGCCGGTGCCGCCGGAGTGGGGTGGCTACCGGGTGCGCCCGGAGGTCGTGGAGTTCTGGCAGGGACGTCCGAGCCGGATGCACGACCGGCTGGTCTACCGGCGCAGCGACGACGGCTGGGCCACGGAGCGTCTCGCCCCCTGAGCCCGGCGGGCAGGGACAGCGACAAGCGCGGCAAATCTCGGCGATTTCTCGCGTGTGGACACCGGCTCGTGGGTCTAGGTTCTGAGCCATGCAGGATGCGCCGAGCAGGTTGCAGGTGCGGCTGGCCGCGGATGCCGCCAGCGTCCCCGCCGCGCGCCGCTTCGTGGCGGACGGCCTGACCGCATGGGGCGAGGGCGGGCTGGTCGACGCCGCCGAGCTCGTGGCCAGCGAGCTGTCGAGCAACGCCGCACTGCACGCGAGCGCGGAGTTCATGCACGTGACGCTCGAGCGGCCGGCCGCCGCCGCCGGCGTACGCGTCGCGGTCGAGGACGACGGGCCTGTGGGGGTCGAGGCCGTGCTGCCGCGGGCGCTCGCCGGCCACGACCTCGACTGGGACGAGCTCGACGCGACGGGCCGTGGGCTGACCATCGTCGCCATGCTGGCCGGACGCTGGGGCGTCGACGAGACCACGCGTGGCAAGCGGGTGTGGGCCGACCTGGACGGCGGAGCGGCACACGCCGCGCTCGACCCGGAGCGCGCCGAGCCGGACGCCGGACCCGTGGACGGCGACCTGCCGCCCGGCTGGGCGCTCGTCCGCCTCGTGGAGTGCCCGGTCGCGCTGAGCCTGCGGCAGGACAGCCACCTCGACGAGCTGGTCCGCGAGCTGCAGCTGCTGGGGGTCGACGAGCACAACCACGAGTCGGCCGCCATCGCCGAGGAGATCCGGGGTCTCCTGGTCTCGCCGACCCACGCCCGGCTCACCGGCCGCCGGGCCGCCGAGCAGGCACGGGACGACCACCTCGACTTCGTCGACGTCGAGATGGCCATGCCCCGCGAGTTCGGCGTGCTGGTCGAGCAGCTGCAGCGGGCCGTCGCCCGGGCCGACCGGCTGTGCGAGGAGGGGCGGTTGCTGACGCTGGCGTCCCCGGCCGAGCTGCGCGCGCTGCGGGCCTGGATGACCCACGAGGTGCTCGGACAGACAAGCGGGGGAACGGCGCCGATGTCCTGGCCGGCGTGGCTGGCCGCCACCCCGGCGGTCTGAGGTCGATCAGGCAGCGCGCCGCCGCGGCAGGCCCAGCGCGAGCGCGGAGACCACCACTCCGGCCCCGGCCGCCGCGAGCCAGGTGGGCAGGTCGGTGGGGATGCCGAGGAACGTCGTGATCCCGAGGATGCGCGCCATGCCCCACGGGAGCAGCGCGAGCTGGTCGTTCCAGACTGTCAGCGAGTCCTCGAGGCCGACCGCCGAGAGCAGGACCCCCAGCGCGAGCATCACGGCACCGACGGTGCCGGCCGCCGTCGCCGCGGCCCGCCGACCCACGGACCGGGCGGCCAGCGACCACACCAGCGCGGCGAGCACCCAGCCGGCCAGGACGACCGCCACCACGACGTACGCCGTCCGCACGAGGGGCTCGGTCCAGAAGACGAACCAGTAGCCACCCGGGCCACGCCAGGCCAGGACCGCGAGCAGCAGCAGCGACCGCAGGACCACCGCGCCGCCGACGGCGGTCGCGACGTGCCACGACCTGGTGCGCCACGTCGCGACGGCGACGACCGCGGCGAGCACGCCCCAGCCGAGGCCGACGGCGAGCAGGTGGCTCGGCGCCAGGAACCACGTCAGCACCAGTCGGCTCCACGTCACCGCTGCCACCGGCAGCGCCACCACCAGCCACCGCGACACCGGGCCGGGGTCGCGCCACGGCGTGACCGCGGTGCGGACGAGGGTGCGGCCCGTGCGGGTCAGGCCGAGGCCGAGCAGGAGCGCCACCAGGCCGCCGCGGGCCAACCACGCCATCGGGAGGTCGCGGGCCGCGCGCTCCTCGCCGATCCGGGCGGCGGTGAGGTTGTAGGCCGGCAGTTCCAGGTCGTCGCCGTACGTCTCCTCGTGCTGCGCTGCGGCCGCGTCGAACCGCTGACGGGCGGTCTCCCAGACGTGGCGGCCCTCGCCGGTGTCGAGCCATTGCGCGTGGCGCAGCACCATCTCGCGGTAGGCGCCGAGGAGGGCGTGCAGGTCGACCTGGTAGTCGAGCGAGGCGAGCAGCTGCTCGCGCAAAGCGGGGTCGCGGTAGGTCGTCCGGTCGGTGCCGGCGACGAGGTCGCGCATGGTCATGGCCACGTCGATCGCGTGCTGCCCGTCGTCGATCGCCGCCGTCACCCCCTCCGGCCCGGAGTCGCGGGTGACGGCGTAGAGGACGTCGAGGACCGCGCTGTCGCCAGTGAGGATGTCCCACTCGAACAGCAGCATCTGTGGCGGCGGTTCGAGGCCGAGGGCGAAGGCGCGCACCTCGGCGAACTGCGGGACGTACTGGCCGTGGGTGACCGCCTCGCGTGAGAGGGCGAGCGCCTCGGTGACCTTCGCGACCGTGTCGGGGTCGGTGGAGAGCCAGCGGCGCACCCAGTCGGCGGTGAGCTCGGCGGGGTCGACGTCCGGGTCCCGCGCCAGCCGGCCGGCGACCTCGGTGTTGAGGTCGTAGAGCTGCCAGAAGCCGGTCGTCAGCAGCAGCGACCTCGGCCCGGCGCGCCACGGACCGCCGTCCTGGGTCCACGTCCAGACCCCCTCGACGTGCGGGTTGGCTGCGAGGAAGCGGCGCAGTGCGAGCTGGTGGAGCACGCCGAGGTCGTTGGGGACCGTCCCGAACGACTCGAACTCGCGTCGGCTCTGCATCTCGACGATGCGCCGCTGGGTGCCCTGCTCGAGCGTCTCGTTGAGCGGGAGCCAGGAGTAGAAGTCGCCGAGGCTGTACTTCGTCGACACCACCAGCCGCGTGGAGTCGACGCCCGCGAGCACCTCGTCGTACGACTCGGGGTTGGTGTGCATGTCACCCACCGCACCGACGCCGACGCTCCAGGTCCGGAAGACGACGTCCTTGTCGGCGCGCTCCGCCTGGGCGGTGAAGGCGTCGAGCATCGCCCGGACGGCGGGCGCCGTGGTCACCGTGATCTCGGAGAAGTAGTCGATGCCCGGGGTGTTGTAGATCGACCCGCCCTCGCCGATGCGGAGCACGACACCGGACAGCTGCGGGAGCTCGCCGTACAGCTCGTCGAGCGCCGCCTCGTAGACGTCCCACAGCCCGGGGTCGGTCGGGTCGAGGTCGAACCGTTCGGTGAGGTGGCGCTCGAGCGGGGTGCTGAGCACGAGCATGTCGGTGCGGAGGTAGACGTCGAGGCCCAGCTCGTCGAGCTCGGCCCACAGCGGGCCGAACGCTTCCCGCACCGCTTCTGCCCGGGCGACGTACTCCGGGTCGTCGGCGTAGACCTCCGGCACCTCCGCGAAGGTGACGTACTCCAGGAAGCCGGGCACGGTGACGGCGTTGTAGCCCTGCGCCAGCACGTGCTCGGCGAAGTCGCGGAGGTCGTCGCGGGCGTCGGCGAGGGCCGCCTCGTCGATCCACGGCGCCTCGGGCAGCAGGACGTCCTCGAACGCGCGGGAGTAGTGGGAGTAGTCGGTGCCGCCGCGCCACTGCTCGGGGTCGGGGTCGACCCCCGCCGCGCCGAGGTCGACCATCCGGAACGGCAACCGGGACGTCACCGTCTCGCCGAGCCGCTCGGTGAGCGGCCGGTGCGCCCACGCGGCCTGGGCCAGGTCGTAGACGCCCCGGACCGCCCCGGTCTCGGAGGCCGCACGGATCCTCAGCTGGTCGGCAGTGCCCGTCAGGCGGTAGGAGTCGTCGTCATCATCGCCGTCACCGAAGCGGACCTGCAGGGTCGCCGTCCCCTCGCCGTCGGCGGTCGCGTCGCGCAGCTCGGCCCGCGCGGCGTCGAGGCGTACGCCGTCGGGTGCCGTGACGCGCACGCGCGGGGGAGCGACGGACTCCCGCGGCGGTGCTGCGCGCAGCACCTCGGCCGGCACCTCCTTGGGCTCGACCCGGATGCCCAGCGCGCTCGAGATGCCGTAGGCCGTCGCCGCGCCCAGTGCACCGAGCACGAGAAGGGTGAGGACGACCTGGAGCCCCCGCTTCATCACGAGCGCACTCTAGTGAGGGGTCCTCCTGCCCGTGGTGGAAAAAGAAGTTGGTGAGTGAGTGCTCACTCACTTAGAGTGGAGGGCGTGCCACCTCGCGCCAAGCCCCTCTCGCCCGACGACCGCCGCGCGGCCCTCGTGGACGCCACCGTCCCGCTGCTGCTCGAGCATGGGCGCACCGTGACCACCCGGCAGATCGCCGACGCCGCCGGCATCGCGGAGGGGACGATCTTCCGGGTCTTCGACTCCAAGGACGACCTGGTCCTGGCGGCCCTCGAGCACGCGCTCGACCTCGACCCGTTCATCGCCCAGCTCCAGCAGGTCGAGCCCGACCAGGAGCTCGGTGCCATGCTGCTGGAGGTCGTCGAGCTCTTCCAGCGGCGCTTCTCCCGGGTGTTCCAGCTGATGACCCGGATGGGCATGGTCGGACCGCCCAAGGCCCACCGGCACATGGAGGCCGAGCGCGAGCGGGTGGCGGTGATCCTCGAGGGTCTCGCCGAGCGGCACCGCGACTCCCTGCGCGTGCCGCCGAGCCAGCTGATGCACATGGTCAGGCTGCTGACCTTCTCCGGAACCCATCCCCACATCTCCGACGGCAACCCGCTGTCCGCCGAGGAGATCGTCGACACCGTGCTCAACGGTGTGCTCAAGCCCCGGCATGACAAGGACTCCTGATGCTGCTCCGACTCGTCCGCACCTACCTCAGGCCGTACGCCGCCCCGCTGGCCGCCGTCGTCGCGCTCCAGTTCGTCGGCACGATGGCCGCGCTCGCCCTGCCCAGCCTCAACGCCGACATCATCGACAACGGCGTCGTCACCGGTGACACGGGCTACATCGTGCGCCACGGCGGGCTGATGCTCGCGGTGTCGCTGGTGCAGGTCGTCTGCTCGATCGCCGCGGTGTGGTTCTCCGCCCGCAACGCGATGGGCTTCGGCCGGGACCTCCGGGCCGCCATCTTCCGCCGCGTCGGCTCCTTCTCGGCCCGCGAGGTGCAGCACTTCGGCGCCCCGTCGCTGATCACCCGCGAGACCAACGACGTGCAGCAGGTGCAGATGCTCGTGCTGATGGGCGGCACGCTCATGGTGGCCGCCCCGATCATGATGGTCGGCGGCATCATCATGGCCGCGCGCGAGGACATCGGCCTGTCCTGGCTGGTCCTCGCCGTGGTGCCGGTCCTCGGCGTCTCCATCGGGCTCATCATCCGCCAGATGGTGCCGAGCTTCCGGCTGATGCAGGAGCGCATCGACGAGGTCAACCGGCTGCTGCGCGAGCAGATCACCGGCGTCCGCGTCGTGCGGGCGTTCGTCCGCGAGGAGCACGAGACCACGCGTTTCGCCGACGCCAACGCGCAGCTGACCGAGGTCGCGATCCGTGCCGGCCGCTGGCAGGCCGCGATGTTCCCGACGGTGATGGTCGTGGCCAACGTCGCGACCGTCGGGGTGCTGTGGTTCGGCGGGCACCGCGTCGAGGCCGGCCACATGGAGGTCGGGGCGCTCACCGCCTACATCTCCTACCTGATGCAGATCGTCATGTCGGTGATGATGGCGATGTTCATGCTGATGATGGTCCCGCGCGCCGCGGTGTGCGCCGACCGGATCACCGACGTGCTCGACACCGATTCGTCGGTGGTCCCGCCGGCCGACGCCGTCACCGAGCTGCCCGAGCGCCTCACCCTCGACCTCGACGCGGTCACCTTCGCCTACCCCGGCGCCGACGAGCCGGTGCTGCGTGAGGTGACGATGACGGCCCGGCCCGGGGAGACGGTGGCGATCGTCGGGTCGACCGGCGCCGGCAAGTCGACGCTGGTCAACCTCGTCCCGCGCCTCTTCGACGCGACCGGGGGAGCGGTGCGTGTCGGCGGGGTCGACGTACGCGACATCGACCCCGAGACGCTGTGGTCCCGGCTCGGCCTGGTGCCGCAGAAGGCCTTCCTCTTCCGCGGGACCATCGCCGACAACCTGCGCTACGGCAAGCCCGACGCGACCGAGGAGGAGATGTGGGCGGCGCTGGAGATCTCCCAGGCGAAGGAGTTCGTCGAGGCGATGCCCGACGGGCTGGAGTCCGAGGTGGCCCAGGGTGGGACCAGCCTCAGCGGCGGGCAGCGCCAACGCATGGCGATCGCGCGGGCGGTGATCCGCCACCCGGAGATCTACCTGTTCGACGACTCGTTCTCGGCACTCGACCTCACCACCGACGCCCGGCTGCGGGCGGCACTGAGGCCGGTGACGCGGGAGTCGACGGTGGTGATCGTGGCCCAACGGGTCGCGACGATCCGCCACGCCGACCGGATCGTGGTGATGGAGGACGGCGCCGTCGTCGGCAGCGGCACCCATGACGAGCTGCTCGAGACCTGCACGACCTACCGGGAGATCGTCGAGTCCCAGCTGACCGCCGAGGAGGTGGCATGAGCACCAAGGAAGCGCCCGCCAAGGACGGGCAGCTGAAGGAGACCGAGCGCGTCCAGTCCGGACCGGGCGGTCCCGGCCGCGGCCCGATGGGCGGCGGCATGATCGGTCAGAAGGCCGACACCTTCTGGCCCTCGCTCAAGCGGCTGCTCGCCCGGCTGCACCCCGAGCGCCACAAGGCGTACGCCGTCCTGGTGCTGACGGTGCTCAGCGTCATCGCCACCGCGATCGGCCCGTGGATCCTCGGCCGGGCGACCGACCTGATCTTCGCGGGCCTGATCGGCAGGGACGTGCTCGCGACCGGGGCGACGCAGGAGCAGGCCATCGAGGCGCTGCGCGCCCGGGGTGAGGACAACCAGGCCGACATGCTGGCCTCGATGGACCTCACCGACGGCGTCGACTTCTCGGCCGTCGCCGACGTGCTGCTCGTCGTGCTCGCCGTGTACGTCGCCGCGTCGCTGCTGGCCTGGCTCGGCGGCTACCTCCTCAACGACGTCGTGCAGGGCACCGTGCTGCGGATGCGCTCCGAGGTCGAGGACAAGGTGCACCGGCTGCCCCTGGGCTACTTCGACAAGCAGCCGCGCGGCGAGCTGCTCAGCCGCGTCACCAACGACATCGACAACGTCAGCCAGACGCTGCAGCAGACGATGAGCCAGATGCTGAACTCGCTGCTCACCGTCTTCGCGGTGCTGGCGATGATGTTCTGGATCTCGCCGCTGCTGGCGGCAGTCGCGCTGGTCTCGGTGCCGATCGCGATGTTCATCACCGGTGCGGTGATGAAGCGCTCGCAGGGGATGTTCATCCAGCAGTGGCGCCGCACCGGCACGCTCAACGCCCACATCGAGGAGACCTTCTCCGGGCACGCGATCGTCAAGGTGTTCGGCCGGCAGCACGAGGCCGAGCGGGTGTTCGCCGAGCAGAACGACGACCTCTACCAGGCGTCGTACGGCGCCCAGTTCGTCAGCGGCCTGATCATGCCGATCATGATGTTCGTCGGGAACCTGAACTACGTCGTCATCGCCGTCCTCGGCGGCCTCCGGGTCGCCAGCGGCACGATGTCGCTCGGTGACGTGCAGGCGTTCATCCAGTACTCGCGCCAGTTCACCCAGCCGCTGACGCAGGTGGCCTCGATGCTCAACCTGCTGCAGTCGGGCGTCGCCTCCGCTGAGCGGGTCTTCGAGCTGCTCGACGCCGACGAGGAGTCGGCCGACGCGACCGGCCGTCCGGCTTCGGCCGCGGACGCGCGCGGCGAGGTGCGCTTCGAGGACGTGTCGTTCTCCTACGACCCGGAGCGGCCGCTCATCGAGCACCTGTCGCTCGTGGCCGAGCCCGGCCACACGGTCGCGATCGTCGGCCCGACGGGTGCCGGCAAGACGACGATGGTCAACCTGGTGATGCGCTTCTACGACCCGCAGTCGGGCCGCATCCTCATCGACGGCGTCGACATCACCTCGATCCCGCGTGGCGTGCTGCGCAGCCGGATCGGGATGGTGCTCCAGGACACCTGGCTCTTCGCCGGCACGATCCGCGACAACATCGCCTACGGCCGACCCGACGCCAGCGAGGAGCAGATCCTCGAGGCCGCAAGGGCCACCTTCGTCGACCGCTTCGTGCACTCGCTGCCTGACGGCTACGACACCGTCATCGACGAGGACGGCTCGAACCTGTCGGCCGGCGAGCGCCAGCTGGTGACGATCGCGCGGGCGTTCCTGTCCGACCCGGCGCTGCTGATCCTCGACGAGGCCACCTCGTCGGTCGACACCCGCACCGAGCTGCTGCTCCAGCAGGCGATGGCGGCGCTGCGATCGGACCGGACGTCGTTCGTGATCGCGCACCGTCTCTCCACGATCCGCGACGCCGACCTGATCCTCGTCATGGAGGACGGCTCGATCGTCGAGCAGGGCTCGCACGAGCAGCTGCTCGAGGTGGACGGCGCCTACGCCCGCCTCTACCGCTCGCAGTTCGAGGCGGCCGTCGAGGACGTCATCGTCTGAGGGCTCTTCCGGGTGGCGGCAGATCGCAACTGGCAGGTGGTGGGGCGTGCGATGTGCCGCCACCTTGCGAGGGGGCTGCGCTCGGGGTGGCGGCAGATGGCAACCGGCAGGTGGTGGGGCGTGCGATGTGCCGCCACCTTGCGAGGGGCTGCGCTCCGGGTGGCGGCAGATCGCAACCGGCAGGTCGCGGGGCGTGCGATGTGCCGCCACCCTGCGAGGGGCTGCGCTCCGGGTGGCGGCAGATCGCAACTGGCAGGTGGTGGGGCGTGCGATGTGCCGCCACCTTGCGAGGGGCTGCGCTCGGGGTGGCGGCAGATCGCAACTGGCAGGTGGTGGGGCGTGCGATGTGCCGCCACCTTCGGTCGGGACTAGGCAGCGGGCGGCCCCTGGATGGCGAGCTTCTCGGCCACGAGCTCGATGCAGCGCAGGCGGGCCGGGGAGAAGTCGTAGGGCATCTTCTCGATCGCCTCGAAGGCGCTCATCGACCTGCGCCCAGGCCCGGAGTCAGGGTCGGCACCGTCGGGGTGCGAGGCGTCCCAGGAGTCGAGGAGCGCCTCGTCCTCCTCCGTCTGGTCGGACTCCTCGATGACGGCGTTCAGCGCCAGCTCGAAGGCGTGTCGTCGGGCAGCCACCTGCTCCACGCGGGGGTCGTCGACGTCGACCGTGTCGTCGAGCGCCTCCTCGGCGGCGTCCACGAGGTCGGACTCCTCCTGCAGGTCCGGGTGGGCGGCCAGGGTGACGAACCGGCCGGCCTGGACGGCTGCGCCGAGCGGACCGAAGATCCGCTCGGTGACGAGGAGGGTGTCCACGTCCGCCTGGCGCAGTGACCCCTCGGGCACGCTCGCGAGGCGAGCTGTCACGAGGTCGGAGAGCAGCCCCCTCCGGCTGCCTGCGGTGCGCATGCGCTGCACGGCACTCCGCTGCTGCTGCAGCTCGACCTCGCGGGCGGCGAGGGTCCTCTCCAGCCGCTCCAGGATCGCCGTGACGTCGTGGTCGCCGTCGGCGCCGGCGGGAGCCGGTTCGGCGAAGGCGGCACGCATGTCGTCGAGGGCGATCCCCGCGTCGGCCATCCGGCGGATCCACAGCAGACGGATCATGTCGTCGTAGCCGTAGCGGCGACGGTCGTCGGTGCCCCGCTCGGGCTCGGAGAGCAGGCCGATCTCGTGGTAATGGCGGATCGCTCGAGGTGTGGTGCCGACGAACGCTGCCGCGTCTCCGATCTTGACCTGGCGCGGGATGGCGAACGGCAAGCTCATGTGTGGTCCTTCATCTCAGGGGCGGGACGTGGGTCCACCGGACCACATGCCGCCACGGGAGGTGCAAGTCCAGGTGCAGGTCCCGACGGCCTTAACCCGTTGAGCGGCTCCGCGCGCCGACGTACGGTGGACGCACACAGAAGGGAGGTGATCCGAAGAATGAGTTCTTTTCGGATGAGTGAGGTGGCTGCCCGCTAAGGCAGCCCGGTCCGCCGACAGCTGCCGGCGAATCCATCGCAGCCACCCGACCCGCAGGCTCCCGGTGTCATCCCCCGGGGCCCCTCCCAGAGGGGCAGCAGGCCTGCGGGTCGCTGCATGTCCGGGCCCGGCCAGCCCAGCGCCCGCTCGGGTGATCCAGGTCTCGTCGCCGTCGGATGGTGGAACAAACCCGCCGCGCGTATGGTTGTGGAGAGCAACTATTGCTGATCGCAACCGAACGAAGGACTGCAGTGACCCAGGCTCCCCCCGTGACCGCCGAGCAGACCGGCGAGATGACGCACCGTCAGGTGCTCGAGGCCCTCAGCGGCCTCCTCCTCGCGATGTTCGTCGCGATGCTGTCCAGCACGATCGTCAGCAACGCGCTGCCGACCATCGTCGACGACCTGCAGGGCAGCCAGACCGGCTACACCTGGGTCGTCGTCGCCACCATGCTCGCGATGACCGCGACCACCCCGATCTGGGGCAAGTTCGCCGACCTCTTCGACAAGAAGCTGCTCGTGCAGACCGCCCTGGTCATCTTCTCGATCGGCTCGCTGATCGCCGGCTTCGCGCCGTCGATGGAGGTGCTGATCGGTGCCCGCGTCGTGCAGGGCCTCGGTGTCGGCGGCCTGACGGCGCTCGTCCAGGTCGTCATCGCCTCGATGGTCTCCCCGCGCGAGCGGGGTCGTTACAGCGGCTACATCGGCGCCGTCTTCGCGCTCGCCACGGTCAGCGGACCGCTCGTCGGTGGCGTCCTCGTGGACACCGTCGGCTGGCGCTGGTGCTTCTTCGCCGGTCTCCCGGTCGCGGCCCTCGCCTTCGTCGTGCTGCAGAAGACGCTGCGCCTCCCGGTCGTGAAGCGTGACGACGTCTCGATCGACTACCTCGGCGCCTTCCTGCTCGTCGGCGGCGTCTCGATCCTGTTGATCTGGGTCTCGCTCGGCGGCCAGAACTTCGAGTGGGTCTCCTGGACCAGCGCGCTGCTCGTCGTCGGCGCCGTCGCCGTCATCGGTGCGGCCATCCACGTCGAGGCCCACGTCGCCAAGGACCCGGTCATCCCGCTGCGCCTGTTCAAGGACCGCACGCTCACCCTCGCGACCATCGCGTCGGTGCTCATCGGTGTGGCGATGTTCGGCTCGACGGTCTACCTGAGCCTCTACTTCCAGCGCGCCAAGGACATGAGTCCCACCGAGGCCGGCCTGATGTCGATCTGCATGGTCGGCGGCCTGCTCGTCTCGAGCATCGTCAGCGGCCGGATCATCTCCAACACGGGTGTCTGGAAGCGCTGGCTCGTCGGCGGCATGGTCGCCGTCATCGCCGGCATCGCGCTGCTGTCCACGATCGACGCGGGCACCCCGCTGTCGCACACCGGCATCTTCATGGCCGTCCTCGGCCTCGGCCTCGGCGCCACGATGCAGAACCTCGTCCTCGCCGTGCAGAACACCATCGCCCTCTCCGACATGGGCGCGGGCTCCTCGGTCGTCGCGTTCTTCCGGTCCCTCGGCGGCTCGGTCGGCATCGCCGCCCTGGGCGCCGTGCTGGCCCACCAGGTCGCCGACGCGGTCCAGTCCGGCCTGACGAAGCTGCTCACGATCCACCCGGAGTACGCCTCGGCCGTCGCCCACGACACCGGCGGCATCCCGGACGTGTCCACCATGCCGGCGCCGGTCCGGGCGATCTTCGAGAGCGCCTTCGGCGACGCGACCGGTCACATCTTCCTGGTGGCCCTGCCGTTCGCGGTGGGCGCGCTGATCGCCGTCCTCTTCATCAAGGAGGTGCCCCTGCGCACGTCGGTGAAGCGCGAGGACGAGCTCGTCGCGGAGGCTGCACAGGCATGATCTCCTCCGTGACCACCACGAGGTACGACGACCTGCGCCGCATCGAGGCCGAGGTCGGGACGCTGATCCGCCGCGTCAAGCGGGTCATGGGGGAGCGGGCCCGGGAGGTCCACCCCGACCTGCACCCGATGACGTACTTCATCCTCACCCACCTGGCGCAGCACGGCCCGCTGCGTGCGGCCGACCTGTCCGACGCCTTCGGCATGGACAAGGGCGGCGTCAGCCGCCAGGTGCAGACGCTGGTCGACCTCGGTCTCGTCGAGCGCCAGCCGGCCGCCGAGGACCGTCGCGCCATCCTGCTGGACGCCAGCGACGAAGGTCGCCAGCGGCTGGAGGCGATGACCCGCAACCGCAGCAACCGGTTCGACGAGCGGCTGTCCGCCTGGAGCGACGACGAGCTCGCCGGGTTCAGCGACCAGCTGGCGGCGTACAACCGCGCGCTCAGCGACGACTGACCGACCGACCGACCGACCGCCTCCGTCGCCGACGTCATGCGGACCCGCACCCATGGGTGCCGATCCGTTTGACGCAGCGACGGAGGCGGCGTCGTTCCCAGGCGTGCGTCAGCGCAGCCAGGCGGCGGTGTCGCCGGGGAGCCGGTCGTCGTCGACCGGGCCGCTGGCGAGCAGCAGATCGCCCGCCGGGAGGTCGACGGCCGTCTCGCCGCAGTTGAGCACGACCGTGATCGGTCCGCGACGGAACGCCAGGACGTCGGTGCCGAGGTCGAGCAGCTCGACCTCGTCGCCCGCGGTCCACGCGAACTCGCGACGCGCCGCGAGGGCCGCGCGGTAGAACTCGAGCGTCGAGCCCTCGGCACCCGTCTGGGCCTCGACGGTGAGCGACGCCCACTCCGCGGGCTGCGGGATCCACGGCTGGCCGTCGCCCGGCCCGAACTCGTACGGCGCCTCGGTGCCGCCCCACGGGACCGGGACACGGCAGCCGTCGCGGGCGACCTCGCCGGTGCGGAGGTAGGCCGGGTCCTGCCGGTCCTCCGGGGCGACGTCGACCTGCTCGAGGCCGAGCTCCTCGCCCTGGTAGAGGTAGCTGGAGCCGGGCAGGGCGAGCATCGTCAGCGTGGCGGCGCGGCCGCGGGCGAGACCCTGCTCGCCACCGCCGTAGCGGGTGACGTGGCGTACGACGTCGTGGTTGCTGAGCACCCAGGTCGGCGAGGCGCCGACCGGCTCGACCGCGGCGAGGGTGTCGATGATGACCGTCGCGAAGGACTCGGCCGACCAGTCGGCGAGAAGCCAGGCGAAGTTGAACGCCTGGTCGAGCTCGTCGGGTCGCACGAAGGCGGCCATCGACTCGGGGGTCTGGGTCCAGGCCTCGGCGACGGCCATCTTGTCCGGTCCGGCCTCGTCGAGGACGCGGTGCCAGGCGCGGTAGACCTCGTGCACCTCGGGCTGGTCCCACATCGGCTCGTCCTTGAGGTCGAGGGACACCATCGAGTGGTCGGTGTTGACCTGCCCCGACGATGCCCGCTGGCCCTCCTCGACCACCTGGTCGCGCAGGCTGGCCTCCTTGAACAGCCCGTGCGCCACGTCGACGCGGAAGCCGTCGACGCCGCGGTCGAGCCAGAAGCGCAGCACGTCCTCGAACATCGCCGGCACCTCGGGGTTGCGCCAGTCGAGGTCGGGCTGGGTGGAGTCGAAGAGGTGGAGGTACCACTGGCCGTCGTCGACCTGGGTCCACGCCGGGCCGCCGAAGACCGAACCCCAGTTGTTGGGCGGGTTGCCGTCCTCGCTGTCGCGGAAGAGGTAGCGGGCGCGCTCGGGGCTGCCCGGTCCGGCCGCGAGGGCCGCCTGGAACCACTCGTGCTGGTCGGAGGTGTGGTTGGGCACGAGGTCCACCACGACCCGCAGGCCGAGCTCGTGGGCGCGCGCGACGAGGTGGTCGGCATCGGACAGCGTGCCGAAGAGCGGGTCGACGTCGCGGTAGTCGGCGACGTCGTAGCCGTGGTCGTGCTGGGGCGAGGTGTAGAACGGCGTGATCCACAGGGCGTCCACACCGAGGTCGGCGAGGTGCGGCAGGCGCGAGGTGATGCCCGGCAGGTCGCCGACGCCGTCGCCGTCACTGTCGGCGAAGCTCCGCACGTAGACCTGGTAGACGACCGCGTTGCGCCACCAGTAGGTCTTTGGATCGTTCACATCAGGCATGGCCCCATCCTCTCAAACCGCCTGCGGGGCCGGTCAATCCGAGGACGGGGCACGTCCGCCGAACATCGCCGGGTCGACGGCGATCCAGGTGTGCTCGGCGGTGGCCACGATGCGGCCGTCGGCGTCGTACAGCGTCGAGGCGGTGAAGGTCTTGCGACCGTCCCGGCCGCGGCCCTCGCCGACGACGACGTGCGGCTCGCCGATCACCGGCAGGTCGTCGATGCGCGCGGTCATCCGCCCGAGCACCATGAGCCGCTCCGTCAGGTCCCCGGCCCAGCCGCCGATGCAGTCGAGCGCCGCCCAGGTGACGGCGACCGACGCGCGGGGGTGCTCGTCGACGTAGGTGTGCCAGTCCTCGTGGAGGCTCGGGTGCGGCGTCCAGGGGGCTGCGACGCGATGGCCGTCGGGGCCCTCGCCGACCGGGCCGGGGAAGATCCGCAGCCCGTCGGCCTCCTCGCGCGCCGTGCCGCACGCGAAGCAGGTGGGGAAGGGGTGGAACGTGTGGCCCGGGTACGACGACGTGGCGGCCGCGGCGGCGTCCGGGTCGACCGGCTCCACCTCGGCGAGCACCCGGTCGACGCGGTGCGCCGTGGCGATCGGCGCGCCACCGAACGACGCGGTCGTGACGCCGGCCTCGGCGGTGACGTCGAGCGGGGCGTCGAGGGGCGGCGGCTGGCGCAGCGACACCTCGATCGGGGGCCAGCTGCCGCAGTGGTCGTCCGGCGCGTCGGCGTCGTCGAGGGCGGCCAGTGCGCCCGCGGTCCAGCCACCGTTGCCGGAGTCGGGAGGTCCGCAGAAGCGTCGGGGAACGATGAGCTCGGTCACCGGTTCACTGTGCCACGACGTGCATGCGGCTCGCAGTTGCCGGATGGGACACAATGACCACCGTGAGTGACCTGATCGACACCACCGAGATGTACCTCCGCACGATCTACGAGCTCGTGGAGGAGGGCATCGTGCCGCTGCGTGCCCGCATCGCCGAGCGGCTGCACCAGTCGGGCCCGACGGTGTCGCAGACCGTGGCCCGGATGGAGCGTGACGGGCTGCTCACCGTGCAGGGCGACCGCCACCTCGAGCTGACCGACGAGGGCCAGCTCCTGGCCACCCGCGTGATGCGCAAGCACCGGCTCGCCGAGCGGCTGCTGACCGACGTCATCGGCCTCGACTGGGAGCTCGTCCACGCCGAGGCGTGCCGCTGGGAGCACGTGATGTCGGAGACCGTCGAGCGCCGGCTCCTCGAGCTCCTCGACCACCCGACCGAGTCGCCCTACGGCAACCCGATCCCGGGGCTCGACGAGCTGGGTGACGTCGGCGGCGAGGACTTCATGGACAACGTCGAGCCGCTGTCGGGTGCCGCGGGGCCTGCGGACCAGCGCGTCCACGTCAAGCGGATCTCCGAGGAGATGCAGAAGGACGAGGAGCTGATGGGCCTGCTCCGCCGCGTCGGCGCGCTCCCCGGCAAGACCGTCACGATCGCCCGCACCGAGGAGGGCATCCTCATCGGCTCCGGCGGCGAGACCGCCGAGCTCGTCGTCGAGGCTGCCGAGCACATCTTCGTCCGCCGCTAGGTCGCCCGGTCCGCGAGCGCGGTGAGGAACTCGCTGCACCCCACCTCGAGCTTGTACGACGCCAGCTCGTCGCCGCGGGTCACCCCACGGTTCACGATGACGATCGGCGTGCCGCCCCGGGCCGCCCGCTTCACGAACCGCAGCCCGCTCATCACCGTCAGCGACGACCCGGCGACGAGCAGCGCGCCCGACGTACCGAGCGCCTCGACGGCGGCGTAGCAGCGCGCCACCCGGTCGGCCGGCACGTTCTCACCGAAGAAGACCACGTCGGGCTTGAGCGGCCCGCCGCACGGGCAGCGCGGCACCACGAAGTCGTGGGTGTCGTCGAGGTCGACGTCACCGTCGGGGCGCGACTCCACCCAGCCGTGCCGCTCGAGCCAGCCGGGGTTGAGGGCGTCGAGCTCGCGCTCGAGCGCGGCGCGGGAGGACGTCGTACGACACGTGAGGCAGACGACGTCGGCGACGCGGCCGTGGAGGGCGACGAGGTGCCGTGACCCGGCGGACTCGTGCAGGCCGTCGACGTTCTGCGTGATGAGGAGATCGGGGTCGAGGGCGGCGAGGGCCCGGTGCCCCGCGTTGGTCTCGGCGCGGCCCATCCTCTGCAACCCGAGGTGGCTGCGCGCCCAGTAGCGCTGCTGCGCCTCAGGTGTGGCGACGAACTCCTGGTAGGTCATCGGTGCACGCGTCGGTGCGCCCGGGCCGCGGTAGTCGGGGATCCCGGAGTCGGTGGACAGCCCGGCACCGGTGAGCACGACCAGCGGCCGCGAGGCGAGCAGGTCGAGCGCCGCGGCCTCGGCGGAGACGCGGCCCGTGAGGGTCACGCGTAGCGCGCCTGTGCGCGGGCGCGGGCCTTGGCCGACTCGACCTCGCGGTTCTTCGGCGGGGCGGCGGTGACGAGGTCGTCGAGCAGGTGCTCGGTGATGTGGGCGATCTCCTTCACCGCCGCGTAGAAGACCTCCTCGTTGGCCTGCGACGGCTTCGTCGTACCGGCCACCTTGCGCACGTACTGCAGGGCGGCCGCGGTGACCTCGTCACGCGTCGCGGGCGGCTCGAAGTTGTTGAGCGGGCGGATGTTGCGGCACATGGCTCCGAGAATACGTCGGACCAGCGGTGGTGTCAGAGGGCGAAGAACGTGACGTCCTCGCCGGTCACGAGCGCCACCTTGCCGGAGGCGAGGGGCACGAAGCGTACGTCGGCGACGTCGGTGCCGTGCTCCACCTCGACCATCCGGTTGCTCATCGACCCGTCGGCCAGCGAGAGGACCGAGACCCAGCCAGTGGTGCCGGTCCATCCCTGGCTGACGACGGTGAGGACCGTGCGCTGCTCGGGCAGCCAGGTGAACTGGCGCGGGTCGGTCGCCGCTCCGGCCTGCGTGCCCTCGTCGTAGCGGACGACGTCGAGCTGGCGCGGGGAGGTGAGGTCGGTGACGTCGAAGAGCGCCGCCTGTGCGCCGCGGGTGATGCCGTCGAGCGTGGCGTCCTGGCCCATCCCGATGAGCCGCTGCTCGCCGAGCGGGTGGAGGTACTCGGAGAAGCCGGGGATCTTCAGCTCGCCCACGAGCCGCGGCGCGGTGGGGTCGCTGAGGTCGACCGCGTAGAGCGGGTCGGTCTGGCGGAAGGTCACCACGATGGCGAGGTCGTCGAACCACCGCACCGACTTGATCTCCTCGCCGACGCCGAGCTGGTCGACCCGGCCGTCCTCGACGAGCTCCGAGCCCTCCTCGCGGAGCGTCAGCACCGAGTTGAAGTTGCCGGTCTCGCTGCTCGGCCCGACCGCGACGCGGAGCGAGCCGCCCACGGCGTCCATCAACCAGCGGTCGGCGATGGTGCCCTCCACCTCGCCCGAGGCGACGTACGTCGTGTCGGTCCCGTTGAGCGCGAAGGCGAAGAGGGGCGTCGTGCCACCGGTGCCGGGGAAGCCGGCCGGGCGGCAGTTCATGCAGTCGACCCAGCCCCACTGGGGTGCGGACGCGGCGAGGTAGAACCGGTCGGTCGAGAAGTAGGAGATGGCGGAGTCGGTGGCCACGGCGGTGGTCGTGCGCGCGGTCGGCTCTGCGGGGTCGAAGGCCAGCAGGGTGGTGGTGCCGAGGGCCAGGTCGTCGTCGGGGATCGCGACGTCCTCGCAGTCGACGACCGGTGCGCCGTCGACCGTGGGGAGCCAGTCGGCCAGCGTGGTGTCGCGCACGAGCGCGCGGTTGCTCAGCCGCGCCCGGAGCTGGCCCAGGGTCCCGTCGGGGGCGGAGAAGTCGAGCTCGGGCAGGCCGTTCTGCAGCACGACACGCACGACGTCGCCGTGCAGGCGCACCGCCGACGCGCGGCCCCGGACCGTGGTCGCGTCGACCACCGTGGGAGAGGTGGGGTCGGCGAGGTCGACCGTGGTGATCGTCGTCGACATCCCGTCCGTCGAGGTGCCGAGGACCACCGCGCGCCCGTCGACGAGGACCATCTCACCGCCCGGATCGCCGACCCACCCGCTGCTGCCGCGCGCGTCCTCGAGGCGGGTGGAGGACAGCAGGCGCGGCTCGTCGCCCGAGACGTCGTACGCCAGCAGCTCGCCGTCGCGCAGCCGCAGGAGCAGGCTGCCGGACACCTTCACCACGTCGGCCTCGTCGACGCCGGCCTCCTGGACGTTGGTGCCGGACTCGTTGCTCGTGCTGCGGGAGGTCGACACGGTCGACCGGGCGGCCTCCGAGCTCGGCGCGGCCGCCGACCCGGCGTCTCCACTGGTCATGACGTCGTACATGACGTCGCCGCCCCAGCCGTAGGGGCCGACCGACTCGAGCGCCCGGTCGACGTACGAGTCGAGGAGCTCGTCGCACCCCGCGGCGACCGCGAGGTCGGCGTTGGCGAGCGCGATCGGCGGCGAGCCGGGCGGGCGGCCGTCCCCATCGGGGTCGTTGCCCAGCGCGTAGCCGACGCCGACGGCTGCGGCGAGGCTGGCGGCGACCGTGGCACCAGTGACGAGGTTGCGAACGCGCTGCGCAGTGGGCATGGCGGTGGGACGGGACCCCAGTGAGCACGGTTCCGCGTGACACGATGGCGCGATGAGCGACCGCCGCGCCGACAGCCGCCCCGACCGCGACCTGGACCTCGTCCTCTTCGGGGCCACCGGGTTCACCGGCGGACTGACCGCCGACTACCTCGCCGACGCAGCGCCGGCCGGGCTGCGCTGGGCGATCGCCGGTCGCAACGCCGACAAGCTCGAGGCCGTACGCCGACGGCTCGCGGAGGCCGGGGCGGACGACGTCGAGGTGCTGGTCGCCGACTCGACCGACGCCGCGGCCCTGTCCGACATAGCCCGCCGCGCCCGCGTGGTCGCCACCACGATCGGGCCCTACCTCGAGCACGGCGCCCCCCTGGTCGCCGCCTGTGCCGAGGCCGGCACCGACTACCTCGACCTCACCGGCGAGCCGGAGTTCGTGGACCGGATGTTCCTCGAGCACCACCAGACCGCGGTGCGCACCGGCGCCCGCCTCGTCCACGCCTGCGGGTTCGACTCCATCCCGCACGACCTGGGCGCCTACTACACGGTGCAGCAGCTGCCGGACGACGAGCCGATCACGGTGCGCGGCGTCGTCCGGTCCGGCGGCGCCTTCTCGGGCGGCACGTTCCACTCGGCGATGGAGCAGTTCGCCCGGGCCAAGCAGATGCGCGCGACGTACGCCGCCCGCCGGCGCGCCGAGGCGCGACCCGAGGGACGGTCGTCGCGGGCGGTGCGCGGCAAGCCCCACCGCGACCCGGTGCTCGGCTACTGGCTGCTCCCGCTGCCGACCATCGACCCGATCATCGTGGCCCGCTCCGGCGCCGCGCTGGCGTCGTACGGTCCGAAGTTCCGCTACTCCCACTGGGTCGGCACCAAGACCCTGCGCTACGCCGCCGGCGGTGCCGTGGGAGTCGGCGCGCTGACCCTGGCCGCCCAGGTGAAGCCGCTGCGCGAGCTCATCAAGTCCAAGGTGCCGCAGGGCTCCGGGCCCGACGACGCCAAGCGCGCGAAGTCGTGGTTCACGGTCGACTTCCTCGGCGAGGCCGGCGAGCAGACGGTCCGCACCCGCGTCTCCGGCGGCGACCCGGGCTACACCGAGACCGCCAAGATGCTGGCCGAGGCCGCGATGTGCCTCGCCCTCGACGACAACCCCGGGACGGCCGGCCAGGTCACCCCGGCCCAGGCCATGGGCGAGGCAATGCTCGACCGGCTGCAGAAGGCCGGGATCCGCTTCGAGACGCTCGCCGGCTCAGTCTCTTCCGGATGATGGGTCGATGACGGTCGAGCGGCACGGGACGGCTGCTGACGTCGTACGCGCCCACCTTGCCGACAACGTCGCCCGGTTGCACGAGGAGGAGGCCCGGGTCCGTTCGGGCGAGACGAGTGCCGTCCACAAGATGCGCATCGCCGCACGACGGCTCCGAACGGCGCTCCGCACGTGTCAGCCGTTGTTCGAGGAGAGCACCGCTGCCCTCAGCGACGAGCTGCGCTGGCTCGGTCGCGCGCTGAGCGTCGCCCGCGACGCCCAGGTGCTTCGGGAGCGACTCCGACTCCTCGTCTCGACCCAGCCGCCGGATCTCGTGATCGGGCCGGTGGACGTCCTGATCGACGACGAGCTGAGCGCTGCCGAGCAACGCGGGCGCGCACACGCGCTCGAGGCCTTGGGCGGCACCAGGTACCGCCGCCTGCTGGACGACCTCGACGCCCTCGTGCGCGACCTCCCGATGACGGGGGAGGGAGCCAGGCCGGCGAGCGACGTCTTCCCCCGCCTGCTCCGCCGCGACACCGCGCGGCTGCGCCGCGCGGTCCGGGCCGCTCGGCAGGCCGAGGCCGGCGAGGCGCACGATGCGGCACTGCACAACGCGCGCAAGAAGGCGAAGCGGCTGCGGTACGCCGCCGAGCTGGCGGTCCCGGCCCTGGGAGAGCCGGCGGAGGGGCTGGCCTCCGCTGCCGAGGAGGTGCAGGAGGCCCTGGGGGAGCACCAGGACACGGTGATGTCGCGGAGGTTCCTGCGCGAGCTGGGCGCACGCATGCACCTCGACGGGTTGAACGGGTTCACCCTCGGCCGCCTGCACGCGATCGAGGAGGCTCGCGCCGCAGCGGCGACCGAGGACTTCGAGCACGCGTGGGCCCACGTGGAGGACCGCAGGATCCGGAAGGGCCAGGTCGGCTAGACCGGACCGATCTGGTCGCGTGGTGCTGGTGCCCCAGGCAAGAGTCGAACTTGCGACCTTTCGCTTAGGAGGCGGCTGCTCTATCCACTGAGCTACTGGGGCGGCACCGCGGCACCCGAGGTGGCGCGGCGGGAAGCATCCTGCCACGACGTCGTACGCCCTCGGGCATCAGCAGGGCGCCCGCCCGGCGTGGCTGCTGCTCGGCGGGAGCGGAAATCTTGCCGCGGTGAAGTAGGTTCAGTCCGGTCAGCCCCTCCCCACCCCAACGAAGGTGAGCCCGTGTCGGACGAGCCGCGCCCTGAGCCGTCCGACGGCGCACCCAAACGCCGGGGGAAGGTGGCCCGCAAGCACACCGTTGGCCGCGTGGTCCTGATCAGCGCGCTCGTGCTCGCACTCATCACCGGGCTCGGCACCGTCTACTTCATCCGCCACCTCAACGGCAACATCGAGGGGCTCTCGCTCGACGCGCTCGGCGACGACGAGCGGCCCGAGAAGGTCTACACCGGCAACGGCGAGCCGCTCAACATCCTGGTGATGGGCTCGGACTCGCGCGACTGCGAGGGCTGCGGCATCGACAACGAGGGCGGCGGCGGCTCCGACACCACCATCCTCGTGCACCTCTCCGCGGACCGCAGCCGGGCGTACGCCGTGTCGATCCCACGCGACTCGATCGTCGACCGGCCCGAGTGCAACGGCGGCGACTCCGCCGCCGCGACCGACGTGATGTGGAACGCCGCCTACAGCGTGGGCGGTCCGGTCTGCACCTTCGACCAGCTGGAGACGACCACCGGGATCTACGTCGACCACTTCGTCGTCGTGGACTTCGCCAGCTTCGGTGACATGGTCGACGCCGTCGGCGGCGTCCCGGTCTGCGTGCCCGAGGACATCGTCGACCGTGAGCACCAGATCTTCGTCCCCAAGGGCAACCCGTCGGTCCTCTCCGGCGACGAGGCCCTCGACTACGTCCGCGCGCGCTACGTCGGCGAGCAGCTCCAGCAGAACGACATCTCGCGCATCCGCCGCCAGCAGGAGTTCATCGGCGCCCTCGTCCGCGAGGTGCAGTCCACGGGCACCTTGACCCGGCTCGACAAGGTGGTGAAGTTCCTCGACGCGGCCACCAAGTCGCTGACCACCGACGAGGAGTTCGCCTCCGTCACCCGCCTGGGCAAGGTGGCGATGCAGCTGCAGAACATCGGCCTCGACAAGGTCAAGTTCGTCACGCTGCCGACCGAGTACTACCCGCGCGACTCGCCGTTCTGGGGCAAGGTCTACTGGACGCCGGAGGCGGATCAGATCTGGAAGCTGATCAACGAGGACAAGGCGATCCCGCCGCGGCTGCTCGGTGGCAACTCGGTGAGCGCCGAGGGGCCGCCCGGATCCTCGGAGACGCCGTCGCCGAGTGCCGGCGGCGAGACCCCGTCCGAGACCCCGTCGGAGACCCCGTCCGAGACCCCGTCCGAGACCCCGTCGGAGACGGCCTCGCCCAGCGAGACCGCTTCTCCCGAGGCGCCCGCGACCACCGAGCCCGACCCCGTCCCGGGCATCTGCGCCTGACCGCTCCCGTGGATCCTGACACCCCTGCCGAGTCGGACGCCGAGGCTGCGGCTCCTGCCGAGGCGGCGCCCGTCGAGCGCGAGCCGGAGTGGAAGCGCCGCCGCCGGCTGGCGGCGGTCTTCGGCGAGGGCGGTCCCGACCAGACGAGCGACGACCGCGACCCGGGCGAGGACCGCTCGGGCAAGGGTGACGACTGGTACCGCGACCAGGTGCCGCCGCACCACGGCTGACCTGACGAACGGCCCGCCCCGGTCGGGGACGGGCCGTACGAGGTCCTGGCAGGCGAGGGTCAGACGGCCCCGCCGCGGGCGCGGAGCAGGTCGCGGATCTCCTCGAGGAGGGCGACGTCGGGCGCCGCACCGGCCTCCTCGGTGGGGAAGAAGCGCTCGCGCGCCTTGGTGTAGGGCACCACGACGAAGAAGTAGACGACGGCGCCCATGATGAGGAACGAGATCAGGGCGTTGAGGAAGGCGCCGAAGCTGCCCGTGCCGCCGCTGAAGAAGTCGTCGGTGTTGGGCAGCAGGCCGGTGAGCCACTCGGTGAAGGTGGTGACGACCGCCGCGAAGGCGAGCGCCATGATCAGGCCGGTGGCGATCTCGATCAGGTTGCCCTTGAGGACGAATGCCTTGAAGCCGCTCATGCTGGATCTCCCTCTGGAGGGGCCCGAGAGGGCCGCGGACGAGTGAACGGCCCACACGCTAGCGGCTCCACGACACCGTGAGGTATTGCGTCAGCGCCGCGCCGGCGATCGTGACCGCCTCCTCGGCGCTCGCCCCGACCACGACCAGCGCACCACCCGATCCGCCCGCGGGCCCGTCGGGCACGCCGGCCGGCGTGGCGAGGACGGTGACGTCGCGCGCCACGAGGGACGCCTCGCCGCTGCCCGGATCGGTGGCGAGCAGGTCGACCTCGTCGCCGGTGCGCAGCAGTGCGGCCATGCCGGCGTCGGGCAGCCGCACCGGCACGATCGTCTCGCCGGGCTGGGCGAGCGCCAGGCCCGGCCCGACGAGGCGTACGTCGGTCACGACCTCGCCGCGGCCGATCGCCGCGGCCAGCACCCGCCCGGCCGGGGCGGACGCGGCCCGGCCCGGGACGAGGTCGGCCGGCCACTCGCGCGCGACGAGGTCGTCGTCGGCCAGGAGCGACCCGGAGGGCAGGTCCCGCGCGGCGACCAGCACCTCGACGGTCTCGGCCGGCGGCGGCGCGAGGGTGCGCAGCGCGCCGAGGGCGGCGACGGCGGTGAGCGCGGCGGCGATCAGCCGACGACGGCGCCGCAGCTGGTGGCGTACGGCGCGCAGCCGGCGCCTGGCCGGTGGGAGTCCCGGGAACATGCACCGACGCTAGGCCGGGGCGACCGCCGCCCGCTCGGCCTCTCCACAGGGGTCCCCTGACGGTCGCTGCGCGACCTCCTGGACCCGCGGTGGGTCAGTCGGACGAGCTGGACGACGAGCTGGAGGAGGAACCCGACGACGAGCTGGCCGGCGAGCTCGACGAGCTGGTCGACGGGGTCGAGGACGACGAGGTGCTGGAGCCGGTGGGCGAGGACGCCGACGCCGAGGAGCCGGAGTCCGAGCGGCTGTCGGTGCGGTAGAAGCCCGAGCCCTTGAAGACCACGCCCACGGCGTTGAAGAGCTTGCGCAGCCGGCCGTCGCACTGGGGGCAGACGGTCAGCGCGTCCTCGCTGAAGCTCTGGAACTGCTCGAACGAGTGGCCGCACTCGGTGCAGGCGTACTGGTAGGTCGGCATGTGGGTCCTCTGGGAGCGTCGGGGCAGCGACGGTGGTGCGGGATCGGCCGGGCCGGCGCGACGCGCTGGCACTCGGGCCCTTCGACTGCCAATGGTACGGCACAATGGTCGAGCGATGACCGAGCCTGCCGACACCCCCGACTCCACCCCCGCCGCCGCCGACTCGGCTGCCACTACCGAGCAGACCACCGAGCCCGTCCGCGGCTCGCGCTGGCAGGCCTTCAAGCGTGCGCCCCGGGCGGTGCGCTGGACGGCGTGGACCGCGCTGGGCCTGGTGGTGCTGCTCCTGGCGCTCGCCGCGGCGGCCGTGGTCGTCGTACGCCGCCCGCTGCCGCAGACCGACGGCGAGATCGAGGTCCCCGGGCTGTCGGCGAGCGTCGAGGTGGTGCGCGACGAGCAGGGCATCGCGCAGGTCTATGCCGACACCGACGCCGACCTGATGTTCGCGCAGGGCTTCGTGCACGCGCAGGACCGCTTCTTCGAGATGGACTTCCGCCGCCACGTCACCGCGGGCCGGCTCTCGGAGATCTTCGGCCCCGACACCCTCGAGACCGACCGCTTCATCCGCACGATGGGCTGGCGACGCGTCGCCGAGCGCGAGTGGGCGCTGCTGGAGCCGGCGACGCGTGACGCGCTGACGTCCTACGCCGCCGGGGTCAACGCCTACATCGCCGACCGCAGCCCGTCGCAGCTGGCGGCGGAGTACAGCGTGCTGGGCCTCACCGGCCTCGACTACGCCCCGGCGGAGTGGGACCCGATCGACTCGCTCGCCTGGCTCAAGGCGATGGCGTGGGACCTGCGCGGCAACATGGACGCCGAGGTCGACCGGGTGCTGCTCTCGCTCGACCACACCGAGGACGAGATCGCCTCGCTGTGGCCCGCCTACCCCTTCGACGAGCACCCGACGATCGTCAGCGGCGGCGGGGTCGTCGACGGGGTCTTCGAGCAGAACGCCTCGGGCAACGCGACCCGCAACCCCCGCCGGCCGGCGTACGCGCCCGGCGTCGTCGCCGCCCTCGAGCGGGTGCGCGACCGGGTCGACGCGATGCCCGAGCTCATCGGCAAGGGCCGCGGGATCGGCAGCAACTCGTGGGTCGTGGACGGGGAGCACAGCGCGACCGGCGAGCCGATCCTGGCCAACGACCCCCACCTCGGCATCAGCCAGCCGGGCATCTGGATGCAGATGGGCCTGCACTGCCGCGCGCGGACGGCCGACTGCACGCTCGACACGTCGGGCTTCACGTTCTCCGGGGTGCCGGGCGTGATCATCGGCCACAACGCCGACATCGCCTGGGGCTTCACCAACCTCGGCCCCGACGTCACCGACCTCTTCCTCGAGCAGACCGAGGGCGACGACCGCTACGTCCGCGACGGCGCGACCGAGGCGATGGAGGTGCACACCGAGACGATCAAGGTGCGCGGCGAGGACGACGTCGAGATGCGCGTGCGCGAGACGGTCCACGGGCCACTGATCAGCGACGTCTCGACGGAGTTCGCGACCGTCGGCGCCAACGCGCCCACCGACGAGCCGGGCGAACGGGGGAGCGGCTACGCCGTCGCGCTGGCGTGGACCGCGCTCGAGCCGGCGCCGACAGCCGACGCGATCCTCGCCCTCAACCGCGCCTCCGACTGGGACTCCTTCCGTGCGGCCGCCGCCGACTTCTCGGTGCCGGCGCAGAACCTCGTCTACGCCGACCGCGAGGGCCACATCGGCTACCAGTCGCCCGGCCGGATCCCGATCCGCCGAGCCGGCAACGACGGCACCATGCCCGTGGAGGGCTGGATCAGCGCCAACGACTGGACCGGCGAGTACATCCCCTTCGACGGGCTGCCGAGCGTGCTCGACCCGGAGGAGGGCTTCATCGTGACGGCCAACCAGGCCGTCATCGACGAGCGCTACCCCTACCTCCTGACCAAGGACTGGGACTACGGCTACCGCTCGACGCGCATCCGCGAGGTGCTGGAGAGCGAGGGCGAGCTGTCCGTCTCGGAGATGGCCGGGCTCCAACTCGACTCCACCAACCCGATGGCCGAGACGCTGGTGCCCTACCTCCTCGACGTCGAGGCACTGCCGTCCCCGTACTACCGCAACGCCCAGAACCTGCTGCGCGACTGGGACTTCTCCTCACCGGCCGACAGCCCGGCCGCGGCCTACTTCAACGTCGTGTGGCGCACGGTCCTCGACAAGACCTTCCACGACGAGCTGCGGCAGCGCACCTGGCCCGACGGCGGCGACCGGTGGTTCCGCGTGGTCACCCAGATGCTGTCCGAGCCCGCCGGCCCGTGGTGGGACGACGTGACCACCGACGACACCGTCGAGACCCGCGACGACATCCTGCGGGCCTCGCTCATCGACGCCCGCGACGAGATGACCCGCCGCCAGTCCCGCGACCCGCGCCTGTGGGAGTGGGGGCGCCTGCACCGCATGGACCTCCGCAACCCCACGCTCGGCGAGTCGGGCGTCGCGCCGGTCGAGCGCCTCTTCAACCGCAACGGCTGGGAGGTGGGCGGCGGCTCGTCCATCGTCGACGCCACGTCCTGGAACGCCGTCGAGGGCTTCGAGGTCACCGCCGCGCCGTCGATGCGGATGGTCGTCTCGCTCGCCGACTGGGACGACTCGAGGTGGATCAACCTCACCGGCGTCTCCGGGCACCCGGCGTCGTCGCACTACTCCGACCAGACCGAGCTCTACGTCGACGGCAAGACGCTGCCCTGGGCCTTCACCCGCGAGGCCGTGCAGGCGGCGGCCGCCGACACCCTGGTGCTCACGCCGGCGGAGTGAGTCCCACCCGCCCCTCGAGTCCCCGGATATCCGGTGACCTTCACACTTGTCACACCAGATCCCGGGTGCAAAGTGTGAGTCTCACCGGATATCCGGTGACTCCAGCAGGGCCACCACCCCGCGCGACGTCAGCGCGAAGCCGACCCGCACGTCGTGGGGCTCGGCGGGCACGGCGAGCCCGACCTCGTCGTCGTACAGCAGCACGGCGACGGGGGTGCCGGGGGAGACGCGGGGCAGGGCGCGGTCGTAGCACCCGCCGCCCTGGCCGAGCCGCGCGCCGGACAACGAGACCCCGGTGCCCGGCACGAGGACGACGTCGGCCTGCGCGATCGCCTCGCGCCCGAGTCGTGGTGCGGTCGGTTCGAGGAGGCCGCGCACCGCGGGGGCGAGGCCCTCACGACCGGTGTAGACGGCCCAGTCGAGGTCGAGCCCCGGCAGGACCACTGGGAGCAGCACGCGCTTGCCGGCTGCCGCGAGCGCGTCGAGCAGGAGGCCGGTGCCGGGCTCGCTGCCGACCGAGACGTACGCCGCGACGGTGGCGGCGGACCGGACCGGCTCCCACGCGAGCGCCGCGTCGGAGACGGACGCCGCGAACCCGGCGGCGGCCTCGAGCGGGCGCCTCTTCCGGGCAGCCAGCACCTGGTCGCGCAGTGCGGTCTTCGCCGCCGAGTGTCCCGGTCCCACACCGGCAGCCTACGATCGAAGCATGGCAAGCAAGGGCAACCCGCAGGGCCTCGCGCTCGCGCGCGAGAAGATGCGCCAGGCCGGCGTGGACGACGTCGCGATCGACACGTTCGCGCACTACTACCGGCTCCTCGAGCACGGGGAGACCGGCATGATCGCCGAGGGCTCGATCGAGCCGCTCGACATGGAGTCGCTGGCCGACGTCGAGGTCGCCGAGGGCGACGCCGCGGAGGCCATCCGCAAGACCGCGGTCATCAAGCTCAACGGCGGCCTCGGCACGTCGATGGGCATGGAGCGTGCGAAGTCGCTGCTGTGCGTGCGCCGCGGCCTGAGCTTCCTCGACATCATCGCCCGGCAGGTGCTGCACCTCCGCAAGGAGTACGACGCCACGCTGCCGCTGCTGTTCATGAACTCCTTCCGCACCTCGTCCGACACGATGGCCGCGCTCGCGCGCTACGAGGACCTCCCGGTCGAGGGCCTGCCGCTGGAGTTCCTGCAGAACAAGGAGCCCAAGCTCCTCGCCGCCGACCTGATGCCCGCGGCCTACCCGAAGCACCCCGACCTCGAGTGGTGCCCGCCCGGCCACGGCGACATCTACACCGCGCTGCGCGGCACCGGCCTGCTGGCGCGGCTGCTCGACGCCGGCTACCGCTACGTCTTCGTCTCCAACTCCGACAACCTCGGCGCGGTGCCCGACGCGCGGGTGGCCGGCTGGTTCGCCCAGAGCGGGGCGCCGTTCGCCATCGAGGCCGTGCGTCGTACGCCCTCGGACCGCAAGGGCGGCCACTTCGCCCGCCGGAAGGCCGACGGCCGCATCGTGCTGCGCGAGTCCGCCCAGACGCTCGACGCCGACAAGGACGCCCTGGCCGACCTCAACCGCCACAAGTACTGCTCGACCAACAACCTGTGGTTCGACCTGCAGGCGATGGTCGACGCGCTCGACGCCCGGGGCGGCATCCTCGGCCTGCCGCTGATCAAGAACGTCAAGCACCTCGACCCGGCCGACAGCTCGACGCCGGAGGTCATCCAGATCGAGACGGCGATGGGTGCCGCGATCGAGGTGTTCGAGGGCGCGCTCACGATCGAGGTCGGCCGCGACCGCTTCGTCCCGGTGAAGACGACCGACGACCTGCTCGTGCTGCGCTCCGACGTCTACGACCTCGGCCGCGACTTCGTGCTCGACCAGACCGGCGACGAGGTGCCGTTCGTGTCGCTGGACGGCGACTTCTACAAGCTGGTCGGCGACTTCGACAAGCGCTTCCCCGAGGGCGCCCCGTCGCTGCGGGAGGCCGAGTCGTTCACCGTCGAGGGGGACTGGACCTTCGGCAAGGGCGTGCGCGTCGTCGGCGACGTCGCGCTCGGCGCCTCGTCCGCCCAGCGCGTCGAGGGCGGCACCGTCCTGAGCGAGCAGGACCCGGCCCAGGACACCGATGGCTGACCTGCTGCCCGTTGCCGACTACGTCGAGCGCATCCTCGCCACGGTCTCCCCGCTGCCGGCCTTCCCGCAGCCGCTGATGGAGGCCCTCGGTCTCGCCCTGGCCGAGGACGTGGTCGCACCGATCTCGCTGCCGAGCTTCGACAACTCCGCGATGGACGGCTACGCCGTGGTCGCCGAGGACGTCGCCGGCGCGAGCGAGGACGCCCCGGTCACCCTGCCCGTCGTCGGTGAGATCGGGGCCGGCCAGTCCTCGATCCTGGCCCTGTCGCCGGGCACCGCGGTCAAGATCATGACCGGCGCCCCGGTGCCGGCCGGCGCGACGACGGTCGTGCCCTACGAGTGGACCGACCGCGGCGTCGCCAGCGTGCGGATCGGCCGCGCCGCCACGCCCGGTCAGCACATCCGGCCCACCGGCGACGACATCTCCGAGGGCGACATGCTGCTGGAGGAGGGCACGGTCCTGGGGCCGCGCCACCTCGGCATGCTCGCCGCCGTGGGTCGCGCGACCGTCCGCACCCGCCCCCGACCGCGCGTCGTCGTCATCTCCACCGGCTCCGAGCTCCGCGACCCCGGTACGCCGCTGGGCCGCGACTCGATCTACGACGGCAACTCCTACCTCCTGGCCGCCGCTGCCCGCGCCGCCGGTGCGATCGCCTACCGCGTCGGCATCGTGCCCGACGAGACGCACGCCTTCTCCGAGGCGCTGAGCGACCAGCTCGTCCGCGCCGACATCGTCGTCACGAGCGGCGGTGTGAGCGAGGGCGACTTCGACGTCGTCAAGGAGTCGTTGTCGCACCACGGCTCGATGTGGTTCGGCGGCGTCGGCATGCAGCCCGGCAAGCCGCAGGGATTCGGCACCGTCGGCGAGGACGACACCCCGGTCTTCACGCTTCCCGGCAACCCGGTCTCGTCCTACGTCTCGTTCGAGATGTTCGTGCTGCCCGCGATCCGCCGGATGATGGGGAAGCTGCCCTACGTCCGGCCCGCCGGCCGCGCCCGGCTCACCCACGGCCTGTCGTCGCCGGAGGGCAAGGTGCAGCTCGTCCGCGGCCACTACGAGACCGACCGCGGCGGCACCTTCGTCTCGCCCGTCGGCGGCCACGGCTCGCACCTCATCGGCGACCTCGCGGCGGCCAACTGCCTCATCGAGGTCCCCGCCGACACGACCGCGATCCCGGCCGGCGAGATGGTCGCCATCCGCAAGCTCGACGAGGAGTTCTGATGGGGGACCCGCAGGGACGGCTCACCCACGTGGACGAGCACGGTGCCGCCCGCATGGTCGACGTCGGTGACAAGCCCGTCACGACCCGTACGGCGGCCGCCACCGGCCGCGTGCTCGTCAGCCCGGCCGTCGTCGAGCTGCTGCGCGGTGAGGGCGTGCCCAAGGGCGACGCGCTGGCCGTGGCCCGCATCGCCGGGATCATGGGCGCCAAGCAGACGCCCGCGCTGATCCCGCTGTGCCACCCGCTGGCGATCTCCGGCGTGACCGTCGACCTGGAGGTCACCGACGAGTCCGTCGACATCACCGCGACGGTCCGCACCACCGACCGGACCGGTGTCGAGATGGAGGCGCTGACCGCCGTCTCGGTGGCCGCACTCACCGTCGTCGACATGGTCAAGGCGGTCGACAAGGCCGCGACCATCACCGACATCCGGGTCGAGAGCAAGAGCGGCGGCCGCTCGGGGGACTGGAAGCGGTGACACCGTGGCAGCGATGAGCCTCCAGGCGGCGGTGGTCGTCGCGTCCAACCGCGCCGCGGCCGGGACGTACGCCGACGAGACCGGGCCGCTGATCGCCGGCTGGCTGCGCGAGCAGGGCTTCGAGTGCGCCGACCCGGCGGTCGTCCCAGACGGCGACCCGGTGCGCGAGGCGATCGCCGCGGCCGTCGCCGCCGGCGCCCGGCTGGTCCTCACCACCGGTGGCACCGGGCTCACGCCCACCGACCGCACCCCGGAGGCGACCGCACCGCTGCTCGACCGTGAGGTGCCCGGCATCGCCGAGGCGATCCGCGCGGCCGGGGTGGCCAAGGGCGTGCCGACGGCGATGCTCTCGCGCGGTCTCGCCGGGATCGCCGGCGACTGCCTGGTCGTCAACCTCCCCGGCTCGCGCGGTGGGGTGAAGGACGGGCTCGGCGTCCTCGAGCCCGTCGTCCGCCACGCCGTCGAGCAGGTCGTCGGGAGCGACCACTGAACGGCCTGTCCGGGACTGCCCCCGGGTGGCCCGCCCGGCTGGAGTCGCAGGGCGTGGTCGTCCGCGCGCTGCGCAGGTCCGACGCCGACGAGTGGCAGGCCGTGCGCGCCCGCAACCACGACTGGCTGCGGCCGTGGGACGCCACCGTGCCGCCGGGTGCCGCGCCGCGCCCGTCGTCGTACAAGGTGGTCACCCGCTCCCTGCTCCACCAGGCCAAGCTGGGGCAGTGCCTGCCCTTCGTCATCGAGGTCGGGGGCCGCTTCGCCGGCCAGGTCACGGTGAGCAACGTCGCGCGCGGCTCGGCGCAGTGGGGCTCGATCGGCTACTGGGTCGCCGCCGAGGTCGCCGGGCGCGGGGTCGCGCCCCGCGCGGTGGGCCTGGTGATCGACCACTGCCTCGGCCCCGTCGGGCTGCACCGCGTCGAGATCTGCGTGCGGCCCGAGAACACGAACTCCCTGCGGGTGGTGGAGAAGCTCGGTCTCGAGCAGGTGGGCTACGCCCCACGCTTCCTGCACATCGACGGGGCGTGGCGCGACCACCGGATCTTCGCGGTCACCGCCGAGGAGGCCCCTGAGGGTGTGGTCGCGCGGCTCGAGACACACCAGTCACACCAGTAGTTCTGCGACACACCACTTGACATCCGCCTCGGTCACGCTCCCCGCTCCTACGCTTCGGACGTGGACCTGAGCGCTCTCATCTTCGTCGCCCTTGCCGTGGCGTGGGCCGTCTACCTGATCCCCAAGGCCCTCAAGCACCACGACGAGGTCGTCCGCAGCCGATCCGTCGAGAAGTTCTCCCACACGATGCGCGTCCTCGCCCGACGCGAGCCCGTCGACCGCCGCAACGCGCGCCTGGTCGTCTCGCCGATCCGCGCCGCGCTGCGCCCGCCGGTCGAGACCAAGGCCCACGCCGAGCCCGAGGTCGTCGCCGCGTCGGTCACCACCGAGGTGACCCGCGAGGTCACCGCCACCGTCACCACGGGCCCTGCGCTGACCCGTCAGGCGTCGAGCCAGCCGTCGCGTGCCCTGTCGCCGGTCGCCGAGCGGGCGTCCGCCCGCCGGGCCGCGAAGCGCCGCCGCAACGTCCTCTCCCTCGTCCTCCTCGCCAACGCCGTCGTGGTCGGCCTCGCCGTCGCGAAGGTCGTCGCCTGGCCGTGTGTCGCCGTGCCGGTGGCCGTCCTGATCGCCTGGCTGGTCGCCTGCCGGGTGTCGGTGCGCGCCGAGCGTCGCCAGCGCGCCCTCCGCTCCGCGATCGAGATCGGCATGCCGCCGGTCGTCGAGGAGGAGCTCGACGAGTCCGACCTGACCGGCGAGATCACCGTGACCCCGCCCCAGCCCCGCGTGCCCGACGCCCCGGCCGAGCCCCCGGCGGCCTCGCCCGCGGCCGACGCCCCGGCCGTGGTCACCGGCGAGGTCCAGGTCGTCGGCGGCTGGGACATGGTGCCCACCACGCTGCCGACCTACGTCAGCAAGCCGGCCGCCCAGCGGCGTACGGTCTCCACGATCGACCTCGACTCCACCGGCGTCTGGTCGAGCGGCCACAACGACGGCGACTCGGCCCTCGCCCGCTCGGCCGAGCAGTCCGCCAAGGCTGCGCGCGAGGCCGGCGAGACCCGCCGCGCCAGCGGCGCCTGAGCCCGGCTCCGTCGGACGCCAGGGCGATTGGGTCGGCGTCGGACGGCTCGTGTATCTTGGCGTCGCGCCTCCGGGCGCATGGGGCTGTGGCGCAGTTGGTAGCGCGTCTCGTTCGCAATGAGAAGGTCAGGGGTTCGAATCCCCTCAGCTCCACCAGCACGACAAAGAACCCGCAGGTCGCCCTGACCTGCGGGTTCTCGTATGTCCTGCCCAACACATCGCGGGACTGACACCGGTGACGTTCGCCGGGACAGCCCCGTCGGCTTACCCCCCGCGTACCCCCGGCCTCTCCGTTGCCCGCTCGGGTCCACGGCGGGGGCCCCGGCTCGGGTCGTTGAGACGCTCCAACCCCGCCTGGTCGGCCGAGGTGCCCAGGAAGTGCAGGTATCGGTTGGTGGTGGCGATCGACTCGTGTCCCATCCACGCCTGCACCGTGCCCGGGTCCACGCCCCGCGCCAGCCATAGGCACGCCGCGGTGTGCCGCAGGTCGTGGATCCGCCGGCCCCCGCCCGTCTGGTCCCACTTCACCGTCCGCAGCACCGCCGTGCGGTGCAGCCGGGCACCACCCGAGGTGGTCAGCAGCAGGTCGGTCGGCTCCTTGGAGACGATGAGCCGCCGGATGATCGGCAAGACCCGGTCAGCCACCGGCACCCGGCGACCCCGCCGGCCCTTGGTCGCCTTGACCTCCCCACCCTCGGTCTGCGAGCGTCGGACGAGCAGGCCGGCCGTCGGCACCTCAACCACGTCCTCGACCAGCACTGCCCGTGCCTCGCCCCACCGCATCCCGGTCCAGCCGAGCACCAGCAGCACGTCGGCCAGGTGCGGGTCGTGCTCGTGCCACCGCTCATAGGCGGCCTCGAGCTCCGCCTCGGTCCACGGCCGCATCTCGGTCGGCTCCTCCGGGGACCGGGGGACCTTCGCCCCAGTCACCGGGTTCCGCACGACGATCTTCTCCCGCACGCACCATGCGAAGAAACTGGACAGGCTTGCGCGGTACCGCACCACCGATCGTTCACTGAGGCCCTGCTGGATCAGCGTCTCGAACGACCGGGCCACCTCACGCTCGGAGACGGCCGCCACCTGCATCGCCCTGCATGCTCGTGGGCACCAATCGCTGCAGCGCCCGGTCTGTGCGATACGTCTTGGCCGCCACCGTGAACTCACGGATGGCCAGCCACTCCTCCAAGAACGCCCGCACAGGTCGACGTCCCGCGCGGGGATCCACGCCACCGGCAAGGGCCGCCCGTTCGCGCGCGAGCCAGTCGCTCGCCTCCCGCTTGGTGTCGAAGGTGCGGCTGGCGACGAACTGACGCCCGCTCTTCAGCCGTGCCCGGAACCGGCCGCTGGGCGTCTTCTCGATCACGTCGCTCTCCCATCTCGTATTGGCGTTACGACGCCCGCGCGAGCCACTGCTCGACGTCGGCTCGTCGGTATCGAGGGCAGGTCGGTGTCATCCAAGTCGCCTGCGGACCCATTCCACGCTTCCGCCACCGGCACAGCGTCGACTCCGAGACCCGGATCCACCGGGCCACCTCCCTGCTGGTGAGGATCTCCTCCATCGTTTCCATCTGGTCACCTCCGACCACTCGGAGCGGCAACGCGCCGCCCGCGCTTTGATGGTCACCTAAGAACGCGACGCCTCGCCGAGCGATCAATGCTGCCTGTGGAATTCCTGCGTTGCTTCCGCATCTGAGGATGCAGGTCGCACCATGGAGGCGCAGGGCTCTCGCCGTGGACCACCCAGCCGGTGGCGGTTCTTGGGCGCTGTTCAGCGCCCACTGTGGGCGCCCCAGTTCGCCCACTATGACGCGCTTGGTTGCGCTCAGCGTGGGTAGACGAACGGTCGCCAAGCGGCGGTCTTCTAGGCCGAGCAGCGAGTTTGATCGACGGTTTGCGAGCCGTCCTGGCTCAGCACATCGCCGAGCGTTCTAACCAGGGGCTGTGGTCCACCACCGAACTGGCGGGCATCCGGGCGAGCAACCTCCCGCTGCACCGAGAAGTCCAGCGGGACATACGGTGCGAGGAACAACGCCGCGTGTCATCCGCTGTCTAGGATGCAGCAAGGGCCTGCCGTCGCAGAGCACTCCCCAACTCACCTGAGGAACTACGTTGGACGTCGGCATTCGGACGAGCCCGTTCTTGCGATGGGCTGGCTCGAAACGGTGGCTGATCGACCGCATACTTGAGTTAGTTCCAACAGAGTATGGAACCTACTACGAACCATTCCTGGGTTCTGGTGCCGTTTTCTTCTCGTGCACCAGTGGCCGGCCAGCGCGGCTCTCGGACACGATTTCCCCTTTGATCAACTGCTATCTCCAGGTTCGGCGGGACGCTGATGCAGTTGCAGATATGGCGGAATCATGGAGCGTAGATTCCGAGACATACTACAAGATCCGAGCCACAGAGTTCGAAGACGAAGTTAGCCAAGCGGCGCAGTTCATCTATCTCAATAAGACGTGCTATAACGGTTTGTATCGTGAGAACCAGTTGGGTCGATTCAACGTGCCATTCGGGCGGCCCAAGACCAGTAGAGTCCTAGATCGAGTGTCTCTGGCGGAAGCAAGCGCAAAGCTCGCGGCCCCCGGCGTCACGATCCGGGCCCAGGACTTCGAAGAGACGCTTGAAACATGTGGCGCGGGCGACGTTGCATACCTTGACCCTCCGTACGTTGCCGGTCACAGGCAGAACGGCTTCGTTGACTACAACGCCAAGCTTTTCAGCTGGGAGGATCAGCGACGCTTGGCGGATGTGTGCAGACGAATCAGCACGAGAGGCGCGGCGGTAATCGTGAGCAACGCCGACCACCCTTCAGTGCGGGAACTCTTCAACGACGAGCACTTTCGGCTAATTCAAGTATCCCGCTACTCAAGCATGGCAGCACGGTCGGGGCGTCGCGGAACGAGCGACGAGCTTCTCATCGTGAGCAACGCCCTGAAGGGGCAGATGGTCCGGTGACAACCCTTTCGGCGCTCATCGTGTCAGACATCCACGCCGATGAGACTGACACGCAGTGGACTCGAGTCAATACAGAGCCCCCCGTGGCACTACGCAACCGACAACCTCTGAGTGACCTATTCCACTGGGCCTCAGACAACGACTTCAGAGCGGACTATCTTCTAGCGCCAGGGGATATCGCGAACCAAGCCGACGCCGTCGGGCTCGCCTACGCCTGGCGGAAGTTGCACGAAATCGCCGACTTGATCGGCGCCCGCCTCCTTGCGGCTCCCGGAAATCATGACATAGTGACGCACTCGGCTGTCGCGGACCCCCGCGGATTCGCACGTGTCCTCCTTCCGTCATTCCCCAGTGGAGACACGGCCTTGGATGACCATTTCTGGGATCACGGTTGGACGATCCATGAAACGGCCGAGCACCGATTTCTGATCCTGGACAGCATGACGGACTTCCCGCCGTTTCCGAGCGGAGTCACGCCCTACGACGGCAGTGAAGACTGGAACAACTACAAGCAATTCATTGACCGAGGGGGTTTCCCGGAGTCGATGGAGTCAGAGATCGACTCCATGCTCGCAGTAGCGGACCATCGTTTGAACGTCGCACTACTGCATCACCACCCGCAAGAGCATCAACTCAGTAGCTACATGCAGGACGGCTACGGCCCAATGCGACGCGGCAGCGACCTCATTGACCTACTTAGTCGCCACCCTCGGGCGGGCAGGTGGCTTGTCGTGCACGGCCACAAGCACATTCCCCAGTTGGCTCATGCCATCGCTGCAACAAGCAACGGGCCCTTGATTCTGTGCGCTGCAAGCGTGGGCGCGAAATTGTGGGATCCCATCGACACGGTAACGCGAAATCAGTTTCATGTGCTTGAAGCTACTGATGAGACCCTTCCTGGCGCAGCCAGTCTGCGCGGCTCGGTTCGTAGTTACACATGGGGATACGGCAATGGATGGCTTGAGAGCGAGAGGCGCGGATCGGGACTACCCGGAGTTGGTGGATTCGGGTGTGCGGATGACTTTCGCACTCTGGCCGATCAAATTTGCGCGGTCATGGACGCTGGTGATCTGGACGTTCTCTCGCTCAACTCACTCGTTGCCTCGGTCCCTCAGTTCCCATTCCAGTTGCCGAAGGACTTCGCGTATCTCGAGGATCTACTCGAGGAACGTGGTTTCATCTTCACGCGCGATCGCTTGGATCAGTTGCTTGAAGTCGTTCGGAAGGACGTGGCCTGATGGTGTCCAACGCATCGCCATTCGCAACATTTAATGCGAAACGGATGACTGCCGTCGAGGTAGCGCAGTCCTTCGTGCCTCCGCGCGCTTTCCGAGCGATCGCTGGGGGCGACCATTGCTATCTGACGGGGCCTCGCGGAAGCGGAAAGACCACGCTCTTGCGCATGCTGCAAGGCGAGAGTCTGATGGCGTGGTCGGGCAAGGAAGCGGAACAGTACCGTGCCAACATCGACTACTCTGCGATCTTCCTTCCGACGGACGAACTATGGGCCAGTCAAACGTCAGAGCGAAACGCAGCGGCGGCCTTCGCGCTGCAGTTGCTATATGCATTCGTCGAAACAATGCAGTACCGCTCGTCGGAAACAGACGCATTCGGGAACCCCGTCCATCTGCCCGTCAATCTGTCGCACGATGCCGAAGTCCACGTTGCTCGCAGATGCTCCGAGGTCTGGGCCCTCGAGCGTCCCGTGTCAAGCCTTGCCGGTCTACTGGACGCCCTCGACGTTGCCTTGGCCGACATCGATTCACAAGCACTAACGTCGCGCATCCAAGGCCGAGCCTCAGAGGCTATGCGGCTCCTCACAATCGGAATTAGACTCTTCAACCGCGCTGTGGATCAACCGCGCCAGCGTTGGGCCCTCCTGCTGGATGAGATGGAGTTGTCGCCTGCACATATCCACCACGAGGTCGTGTCGTTTGTCCGCGGCGATCCAAGTCTTCTCACCTTGAAGATCTCTATGAGTCCATTCGACAGGTACGGCCACGCTTTCGGCGTCGAGGGACAGCCGATCCCTGGGCACGACTTCCAGACGGTCTACCTGTCGGACCAAAGCCGGCGCGACATACACGCCCTAACCAACGGACTGTGGCGCGAGTCGCTGAAGGATCGCGGGTTCGCGTACGTTCCCCTATCCCGGGCCTTAGGGCGCAGTTCGATCGACGACCTCCCTTCTACTCAAGACGGTCGAGATCGATTCGTTGCCAACAAGCTGCGTACTGCCCAGTCGCAAGATCGAGAGTTCGCCAAGTGGCTTCGCCATCGTCGAATCGACGTTGAAAACCTCTCGGGCCTCTCGTACAACGAGCGGTCGGCAACCATTCGCAAAGTCTTCCCGCTGGTTGTCTTCCGCGAAGCGATTCTGACCTACAAGCAAGGTCGCCCAGTGCGTCGAACGCGAAAGAAGTCCTTGGAGCCATTCACCGGAGCGACCGCGGTCGAGACTGCGCTAGAAGGCAATCCGCGCTGGATCAAGTCTGCGTTCTCCCAAATGCTCGACTCATATGACAATCGTGGAACTTACGAATTCATTCCACGCGGCGCGCAGTTCGATTCCCTCAGCGCACTGGCTGCGCGGTTCGAGGCTCTTCTGCGGGTCGTACCACGACGCGGGATGAGCACCTCGATGCCCGTCTCGGAACTTGTGGACCGAATAGCGGTCTACTTCAATCGCCAGAATACGGGATCTTTTACGCCTGATCCGAAGAATTGCTTCATCGTTGATGAGGACACGGCACCTGATGTGCTTGATGCCCTAATCTTGGGCCTCTACGCAGGCGCCATAGTTCACGTGCGTGATCGACGGAGCCCGGCCATCCTCAACGACTTCCGCAATCAGCGCTTCCGTCTCGCGTACCTTCTTGGTGTTCGTGATGGACGGGAGTTTCCCCTTCGTCGAGGCAAGGATGTTCGCCTTAGCAGGATCCTGAACGATTCGGTCCCGCCCGTTTGGAAGAAATTTGAGGAATCGCAGTTGGGGTTTGATTTCTGATGCGCGTGAGAGATGTATCTATCGGGCCAAATGACGCCTCCCACGACCTCGTGATCGCGAGTTGCGGATATGAGCGTCGGTCTAGCTACGTGTGCCGCCTGGGGATCAGCGCACCTAACAAGATTGCCTTGGACTACGGTGGAGGAGGTGGGTCGTACGACGAGAACCTTGCTACCTACTCTGCTGCCGGGTGGCAGGTGGCTCCTGCAGCCGAATGGGCGGAAGCCCTCGGTCGGCTCGATCCGGTCGCGGACGGAGGCCAGCGTCGGGTTTTGATAGACATCAGCAGCATGCCCCGCACTGTGCTAGCCGATATCGTTGAACGCCTCTCGGTGTACGAAGTTCCGCTGCTAACCACTTTCGTCTACGCGCCGGGAGTTTTCGAGCACAGCGTTCGGGCGGCTGGCCGGACCGAGGTACTGACTGCTGGTCCGATAAGTCCCTTCTTTGCCGGTGAGCTCCGTCCTACCTCGGTCCCAATCGGTCTCATTGTCGGCCTCGGGTTGGAGCAGCATCGCGCAGTCGGGGTGATGGAACTGCTGGAGCCAGCCAACACGTGGATCTTCACCACCTATTCGGGCGACCAGAGGTTTAGGGATGCAGCGGAACGAGTGCATCGACGACTTCTGGAGGTATTCGATCCCGCATCTGTATTTGAATACGACCTCCGGTCCATTGGGGACACGTTCTCCGCTCTGGAATCGCTAACTTTCAGTGCTGGTTTGCGATACCGACTAATCATGGCGCCGTCCGGGCCGAAGGTCTTCGCGCTAGCCTGTCTTCTCGTGGCCGCCGGTCGATCGGCAGCGCGTCCGGCGGTGTGGCGAGTGGGAGGGGCAGATCCCTCCGAGGCGTACGACGTTGCGGAAGCAGGGGATCTGGTTGCCGCCCAAGTGACCTTCTGACGCGTCAGCGAAGTGCCGGCGCAGCGCTGTTGTAGTTGTGACCAGGCACCGAGCGACTGGGATTGTCAGAGTCGCGGCGGTCAAAGCATGAGGGTCGAGCGTTTCAACCTTCGAACCCGCCTGCGTGAATCGGCGCCCATGAACGACCACGCGCCAAGCCAGGTTCGGTGTCCCGTGGCAACCACGACGACAGTGGACGCAGACTGATAGAGCGACGTTCGCACCGCCTCATTCCGCCGCGACACCCGCGGCCGTATGCGGGAGTAGTGGCTGGCTGCCAGTTCTGACTGTGCTGTGGACGTGCACGCTCATGCCTCAAACCGCGTAGAGCATGTATGCGCCTGGCCAGTGTTGGTGGGGGGTATGACCCGCGCCCCCCCAGCGAGTGTCGGTTGCGGCGGCTACGGTCCAGGGCCATGTGGGCTGAGGTCTTGAAGGTTGCGCTGGGGTCGGCTGGCGCGCTGCTGGTGTGGTGGGCGGCCTTCGCCTTCAACGACGGCGGCAGACGCGGTGCGAAGCGGCGCGCTATCCGGGAAGACTTGGAGCTCATCAAGCTGCTCGACGCTCCAGAGCACGACGACGCGCGGCAGCGGATCCGCGCACGAGTGGCCGTCCTGCTGCAGCAGTACGAGCCCGACGCAGACGGCATCCGGAAGAAGCGCTCAAGGTGGCTGTGGGTCGGTGGGTTCGTCGGGGCCGCAGTGGCGGCTGTGATCGCGATCGGCGGATTCGACGTTGAGTCGACCAGGGCCAGTTTGGCGCTCGGTTGCCTGCTGGGGATCGGCGTGAACGTCGTGCACGACGTCGTGATGTGGCGCTTCGACCGCGTCGAACAGGACAAGGCGGTGGAGGCAACAGTCCAGGGCGTCTTGGGGACAGTGACGATGCGCGCTGAGGGAGTGGTGTCCAAGCCTGCAGAGACCTCAAAGTCGGACGCTTAGATCACGCGGACACCTGCTCGCGGAACCGGTCGAGCAGTCGAAAGCCCGGCGTTCAGATGCCCGCCAATCTCGACCTCAAGGTCAACCCGCGCCAGCCCGGGGCCGACCAAAGCTCGCAGTCTCATGGACCGACCTTCCATGCCACCAATTCGTCACGTCGAGAACGTCCGGCCCCGGTTCCGATGAGTGCGTCACTCCGCCGCGAGACGACCCTAGCCAAGTGCAGCGCCTCAACTTTCTGCGGCGCCGCCCGACGTGCACACTCCTGCACGGGGCGCGCGATAGGTCAGCCGGTCAGAACTCGGACGTCGCCATGCGGTTCAATTCCACCAGCGCTTGCGATCTTTGAGGAGACAGGTGAAACGTAGCGGCAGAAGTGGGAACCCCGCGAACCACAAACTGTTCTGGCATGGGGGCGCCCCGGGGCTCAGGCCTGGCCAGATCATCACCGGTTCCCTGGGGGGTCACGCGTACGTGACTTCAGATAGAAATCTCGCTCTTGCTTTCGCGGCTAGGTTCGCTTCGCGATCTCGTCTTGGGAAGGCTGGGGATCTGTACGAGATGGAGGACATTCGGGGTGGCATGCCTGACCCTGACTTCGCTCTGGTAGACCCGAATCCTTCGTGGCGATGCGCCTCCGCTCGGGTCAAGCGTGTCTTCGAACGGCGGTTGCATTACCGTTCGCGACCCAGGAACGGCTGCTCGCTCCGATGCTCAAGTGGGACGACGGCACACCTCACTACGACTCCGCTGGTTTCATTAACCCGCAGCCCGAGTGGAACACCGCTCGGCACCGCCTTAGGGAGCTAGGCCAATGGGCGGGCTGTTACCGCCCTCAAACGCAGCAGCGACTGCACCTCCTCGAGTTGATGGAAACCGGGAAGGAGCGGCCCAGGCCCATTGGAGAAGTCTCCGAGTCGGAACTCGCCTTCTACACACCGCCATGGGCGGAGACGCAGCCGCAAGCCTATTTGTAGGCCAGTTCTGCGGTGCCGTGCGACCGGAACACTTTCCCTCGCGCGGTCAGCCCACCGGCGGGCTGTAGCGGCGGATCACAACACGTGTCCCGTAACCTACCGAGATGCAGATCTACCTGTTCGATGGCCAGAGTCACGGCCAGAGATTCGAGACCGAGGAACCCTTCGTTGAGGGCGACAAGGTCACATGGACCCCTCAAGGTGAAGTCTCGCGGGTGGCTGGGCCATTCAGCGGCGGTGGGTACATCATTAACGCGACCGTCGCGGAAGTCGACGGTGTGCAGCGTCGTACCGCTGTTTGGCAGGACTAGCAGTCCTTCTGTCGCCACCTCGGTTCACGCGTGGGCAGACGGGTGTAACCCAACCTGCGTCTATCCGCCGCCAATGCACCTCACAGTGAGAAACCCTCAAGGTAGAGGACGCCACCTGCGGTAGCCCGGACGGTCCCGTACAACGCGGATGTCAGATACGCCGTGCACCGTCCGAGCCTCGGACGCCCCTCGAGTCGTGGGCTCGACGCCGGACGGCTGCAGGCGTCCCCACCGGCGCGCTCACTCACCGCGTATCGACCAACGTTTGAAAACGAAGTGCCACACACCTGGTGCATTCTCGGTTGCGTTTCGTCCGGCGTAATCGTCACCGACGCCACCGGGTCGGGAGGCTGGGCCGACGGAGCCGAGCCAGTTCGTCGGCAACACTGCTCCACTTCGCGTCGCCCAATGCTCCCCGCGCGTCGCGATCGGACAGTTCGCGCAGGATGCGGCGGCAGGCGCTGGGGGAGTCCAGGACGGCGCGGACCTGATCGTCGAGACGTGCCGCTTCCTTGATGAACGTGACAGCGGTGTGGCCGGATTCTGCAGCTCGCCGCTCCTCGGATGCCAGTCGGCGGCACGCGCTACTGCACCACCGTCGCGGCCGGCCCGTCTTGGGGTGGTCGGAGACCTGGAACGGCTTTCCGCACCGGGCGCAGGCCTTGGTCATTAATCGCGCTCCAGAGACAGTGTCCACTCGACCACGGTGTGGGGATGCCAGCGCAGGTGCTTGCCGACACGGAAGCCCTTCGGACCGTTGCGGGTGTGTCGCCAGGCGTAGAGCGTCTGCTTGGGTACGCCGAGATAGGCGGCGACGCGAGCGGCGTCCCAGAGGTCCTGAATGTCGAGCTCTGGGCGCTGCACCGCTTGCGGTGCTGGCGGGGCCGTGGTCGACGGTTGCGCCTCACTTGCCGAACTTCGCTTGGCCGCCTTGCTGGCCACAGACTGGTGCGGCTGGTCTGACTCCGGTTTGTCCGTGGTTGGAGTTTCCTCGTCCCAGAGACCCGGTTGCTCTCGCTCGTTTCTGTCGCCGTTCATCCTCTTCGGTCTCCCTTGCGCTGTCGTCCAACGTTCGTCGTCAGTCACCAAAGGTCCAGTGGAGGGGCGCAGCGATCAATCTGTCCGACTACAACGTCGAACCGGCGAGGAGCGCGCCGCTGTCTGCGCAGGGGGACGCGATTCCGCCGGACGAAATCGGACCGAGAATGCAAGAGGTGTGTGGCACTTGGTTCGTCGCGAAGTCTTGGGGGGACGCTCGGAGCGTGCCGGAAGGCTGGGGCGTTCGATTCGGTTTGGGGGGAGGTGAACGCTCCAGGAGTGGGTGAACCGCTTTCTGCGGATCGGCGATCGTGCGGGGTCCCTGTTGTGGGATGAATGCTGGCCACGCGGACCCCGTGACCTAACTCGCTAGCTGCCCGGACGGTCAAACGGCGGTCGCGTGTTCGCATCGGGTGCCCTTCAGCGTGCACCCCATCGAACGGTCGGACGGGGTTGCGGACGAGTGCGCTGGAGCTCGTCGGACACGGGGCTCCACCGCGCGTCACTGAGCTTCCCGGCGTCGTATCTCTCGCGCAGGTCCCGCACGATGCGCCGGCAGGCGGCCGGCGACGCCAGCACCGCCTGCACGTGGTCGTCGAGGGAGACGTCGACCTGGACGTACTGCGTGGCGATCGCTCCGGCCGCCGCGGCTCGCCGTTCCTCGGATGCTGCTCGGCGGCACTGCGCAGAGCACCAGCGACGTGGTCGTCCCGGCAGTCTCGGAAGGACGTCGACGATGGTCTCACCGCATCGCGGGCAGGACCGCACGGGCTCGTTCCGCTCCTTCTCCTCGGTCACCGCTGGCGCTCGAGCTCGAGCGTCCACGCGATCACCGTCGACGCCCGCCAACGCACGTGCTTGCCGACGCGAAAACCAGTCGGCCCGTATCCGCTCGTACGCCAGCAGTAGACGGTCTGCTTCGGGACGCCGAGATAGTCGGCGACCTGGTCGATGGTCCAGAGCTCGCTCGGTTCGGAAGCCGCACGCTGGTGGCGTGGCGCACCCCGGGGGCGGACGCCGGTCGCCTCGTGCTCGGGCGCCCCGTCCCAGAGCGTCGGTTGTAGTGAGCTGTCGGTGTCGTTCTTCAAGGCGGGGTTCTCCCGGTGTGGTTCGGCGCTAGCCGTCGTCGCTTGTCGACACTCAGGAAAAGCAAGCCGATCGAGCGCCCGCGGACGTCGGGGTTCGTTGTGCGCGGACTCGGGACCAAGGCGGCTAGCTCACGCTCCAACCAAGGGTTGACCGACCGCGGCAGGGAGGATGCCCGGCTCACAGAAGCGGTTCTCGGCGAAGTGGCGGGTGGTTCGGCCACGCGTGGGTCAATGGGCGCGCGGACGAGGACAGATTGATCCCACTGGCGTCACCCGCGATTCGAGAGGTGTGTGACTTGACGGACTCATCGGCTCCTGAGGGACCCACGTGACGTTCGTGGGTGCGGGGCCGAAGCTTCGCGCAACGAACTGGACCGCGGGACCGTGATCCGGTTGCGCTCACTGAAGGCAGCGGTCCGCGCCGGTCTGCTCGCCTGGGCGCAGCAGAGTTGGCCTGCGCGGCGAATACAGTTGGGCCACTGAAAATCTGACTCGCGGTTGGACGAATCGCGGTGCCGATGACGCCATGCACTCCCGCCGCAGTATCGAGCACAAGGACGGACTCGGAGCTGACCCGCCCGGAATACTTTCGGCGGCGGTCACACCAGACCAGTGAGGATGGAAAGGGGGATGGATACGAACCCCACTGTGGTGGTGATGGCCAGCGCGAGACTGATCCGTTGAACGACCGCTCGGCGCAGCTGCGAGCCGGTGAACCCGAGCGTCTGCAGCGCACTGAAAAGTCCGTGGTGAAGGTGCATCCCCAACGCGACCTGGGCTGCCAAGTAGATCAGGACAACCCACCAGTTGTGGGGCTGGAACGAACCCACGACTCGCTCGTAGGGGGAGGTGGAGTCGCCGTCCGGGCGGATGGTTCCGGTCGTGAGGTGAGCCAGGTGAAAGACGATGTAGAGGCTCAGAGTGACCCCACCCCATCGCATACTTCGTGCGGACACCGAGCTGTTCCGCTTGGGCTTGGACACGTACTTGACGGTGCGGGCGGCCCTCGCACGGCGCCAGAGTGTGATGGCTGCTGCGACATGAACGACGAGGCTGATCAGCAGAACCGACCTGGCTGCCCACAGAAATCCGTCGCGCGGCAGGATCGGTGTCCCCAGCACCCGAAGATAGTGTGCGTAAGAGTCGAAGGCTTCCTTGCCTGCGAAGATCTTGAGGTTTCCGTAGAGATGGCCGACTACGTAGCCGATAAAGATCAGGCCTGCGACTGCCATCGCCTGCTTCAGCGCAATGGTCGACCTCCACCCTCGCCGTCGCCCGGCCGGACCCTTCGCCGATCGGTCAATGCGCTGCGTGGGCGGGCTGGGTTGAACACTCGGAATCCTCACACCAGTACGACCAGCGGGCGTAGCTAGGTGTGAGCCCCATGCGCGTGCCAGTGAGCTTCGCCGACTCTTGGTGACAAGAGCTGGCGCTGTTGCAAAGTCAAACGCCGCGATCGGCCCTGCCAGTGGCCGCCGGCATAACAAGCGTGTCGATCACGCGCTCGACGGTGGAGGCGTTCATCGGCTGGACTCGGAGCACGGTGAGGTGATGCAGGCCATGGAAGAGCGCCGCAGTTGAGAGATCGACGTCGGTGTCGGCAGGGACCTCGCCGCGCGCGACAGCTCGCCCCAAAGCGCGGTCAGCGGGGGATTCTCGTTCAGGAAGATTCGAACGAACGCGTGCGCCGAATGAGGCTCTTGCGGAATCGCGGCTACCGTCGCGTTGAATGCAGCCAGCGGGGTCAGTTGGAAAACGCTGCGGGACGCAAGAACCGTGTTGATGAGGTCTTGTCGCAACGTTTCGCTGTCGATGCGCGGTTGCTGATCGACGAGATCTTTCATGGCTTCTACGGCGAGCTCTAACTTCGAGGACCAGTGGCGGTAGCGGGTCGCCTTCGATGTCTTTGCTGCCTTCGCAAGTGCATCGGATGTCAGCTTGTCGTAGCCGTGCTCCGCCAGCAGGCTAATAGTGGATTCAAGAATCTCCTGCCTGCGCGAGCTGTCGACGCTTACTCGCTGACCATGGGGCAAAGGGTACGGTCACGACGCATGAGCGAGCGCGCCCGGCAACCGCGGGCGACATGAAGTGCTCAAGCCGTCGACTTGTACGAGTCCACTCCCTGCCCGGCTCGGGTGCGATGGTCGGCGCGTCGGGCAGTCGGGGGCCGACCCAGGACGCCGGGGCGCAGGGGTGCCACGCGGGACGCTTCATCTGTCCTTGCCGCGTCTCCACATGGGGACGACACATGTCCGCGGTCCTGGGCGACGATGCGCCGCAGGATCGCTCGCATCACGTGCGGGTCTCCCTCGAAGCGTTGGAATCGGGGCACGACGCTCGAGGCGAGCCAGCTCCACCGGTCGTCGTAGTTGGTGATGCGTGGGCGTATCCGTCCGACGAGGCCGCGCGGGTTCGTACGGACGAGGGTGTAGAAGTAGAACGAGGTGAAGTACGCGATCGCCCGCAACGGTCCGCGTGTCTCGAACGTGGTTGCCGACCCGATCGATACGACGCGGGCGCACCTGCTGGAGAGGCGGTCGAAGTTCGGTTGCACGACGAAGCGCTGCTCGTGCTCGAGGAGGAGGAGGTTGCCTCTCCAGATGAGGTCGCGTGCTTCTGCTCGTGCTGTCGGTGACGCTGTCGCGTCTTCCAAGATCTGGCGGCCCTGGTCGAGCGCTTCGAATCCAGCCAGCACTGGCGCGTACTGACGCTCGTCCCGCAAGAGGGTGCGGAGCAGCCCGATCCCGTCCTCGGAGGTGACATAGGCGAGGTGGACCCAGAACAGGTCGGCGAAGATGGCGTTGTTCGTCGCTCGCATCGTGTTCGCATCCTCGGTGAGCACTCGCCACCTTGCCGGCCTGTTCACGTGAGCAGAGGAGACCAGGTAGGCCGTCTCGATGTGAAGTGGGAGAAGGGCGATGCGGACGTGGTGGGATGCGATCGCCGCCATCCCGGCCCACTTGAAGCACGTGGGAAGTGCCATGTAGGCCCAGGCGTAGCAGGACGAGATCTGTCGGTTGCGATGGACGGTGCAGCATTCGTCCACCAACAGCTCTTCGGCCACTGCCTTCCAGCCATCGATCGTCCGAGGAGGGCCTTGCCGCTGGATCTTCTCGAGGACAAGGAGGACCCGATCGTCGAGGTCTCCCTCCGCCACCACTGGGCGCTCCCGCACACGCACGGCTTGAGTCGGTCGGGGACCGGGCGCCCTGCTCAGGAACCCTTGCCGTTGCTCGTACCGGTGCGGGCGGGGCGAGGACGACGCGCCGATCGATCCCGACCGGGTGCCGTTGCTACCCGCCATCGCCCAGCGGCCTTGACCGTGCAGCTCTCGCACGGGTTCCGTCGCCCGCGGCTCAGGCAGCATGCTCGACACCGCTCTCCGGCCTCGGCTGACGCTGCAGGCGGCCACTGTCGACGAACTCCCGGCGAGGCTCTTGGACCGAGCTCAGCGACACGATGTCGCGTCCCAGGAACAGCGCGGTGAACCAGACGGAGAACACTCGGATCTTGCGCTCCCAGGTAGGGATGACAAGGATCTGGTAGCTGCGATGGACAAGCCACCCAAGGAACCCCTTGACGGCCACAGGCCCGGCCTCGAAGACTCCGGTCCCGAGCCCCAGCGTCGCGACGGTTCCGAGACTGCGATGCAGGTACGGCCGGGGTACCGAGCCCCGAAGCGTCTTGATGATGTTGCGGGCAACCCGTTTGCCCTGACGAACAGCGTGCTGCGCGTTGGGCACCGTGTAGACGTACGGCGGGGAGGCAGTACGCGACAGGTCCGGCACTGCGGCAGCGTCCCCCGCCGCCCAAGCCCCCACCACCGGGCGGTCGTCGGTGCCGACGCGGAGGTCGGACCGCACGATGAGCAGACCGCGTTCATTGACGGGCAGGTCGGTCCGCTTGGAGATGATCGGGTTGGCAGCGGTCCCGGCCGTCCACACGATCAGGTCGGACTCGAAGCGCTCGCCCGAGGACAGGATGACGTCGCCGCCTACGGCCGAGGTGATGGTCGTCCTCAGGTGGACACGGGCGCCCCTCCGCTCGAATGACCGCACCACCCATGCCCCGGTCCTGGCAGAGACCTCGGGCAGGATGCGCTCGCTCGCTTCCACGAGGTGGAAGTTGAGCTCGTCCGGAGAGATCTCCGGGTACCTCTTGAGGGCGGCCCGCGACAGGCTCAGCAGCTCGCCGAACCCTTCGGCGCCGGCGTACCCGCCCCCGACGAACGTGACGGTCAGCGCCCTGGTGCGCGCCGGTCCCTTCGGCATGGCAGCGGCTCGGTCGAGCGCTGTGAGGAATCGATCCCGGATCGCGACGGCTTCCTCGACGTGCTTGAGGCCGAGCGCTTCCTCGGCGATGCCTGGCACGGGGAGCGACCGCGTGACGACCCCCGCCGTGACCACGATGATGTCGTAGGTCAGGCTCACCTGCCGCCCGTCGTTCATCCGCGCGTGCACGGACTTGCTTCCGTGGTCGATGGACGTCGCGCGTCCGCTCATGACGGTGGTACGACGCAGGTGCCTGCGCAGCGACACGGCCACGTGCCGCGCCTCGATCGAACCACCGACCACCTCCGGCAGGAAAGGCTGGTAGGTCATGTACGGACGGGGATCGAGGATGCTCACCGAGGCCTCCGACGGCTTGAGGCGCTTCTCGAGCCGCCACGCGGCATAGAAGCCGGCATAGCCGCCACCGACGATGAGGATGTGTGGAGTACGGGTCATGAACGCTCTCCTGATCTGACTGTGCGATCCCGTGCGGGTCTCACTGTCTCGACACCTCTGCGCGGCCGGATGTGATGTGTGGGCGTAGCGTCGGCGGCGTGGACCGCGGACTGATGCTCAATGACGAGGACTGCGGCTTCTGCATGCGGTTCGGGCCGATGGTGCCGCGCCTGGGCGTCGACATCGACCGGTCCACCGTGCAATCGGTCGGCCTCGAGGCGTTCGGCATCGACGCCGAGCGGGCCATGCTGGAGATGCCGTACGTCCACCCCGACGGCCGCGTCGACTACCGGCACCGGGCCATCGCGTCGATCCTCGCCACCGGCCCGCTGCCATGGCGCCTGGTCGGCCGACTGATGACGACCCGGCCCGTCGAGCCGCTCGCGCGACGCGCCTACCACTGGGTCGCCGCCAATCGCTCGCGACTGCCCGGCGGTACGCCGTCCTGCGAGCTCGCCGCTCGCTGAGTAGACCGTCCCGCCGCCGCTCACCGCGCCCAGCGGCTTCCCGCCTGCTGCTCACATCCGCGCGGGCCGGCCGGTCATGACGGTGACCGAAAAGGCTCGACAATCCCCGCAGCACGGCTGATGTGCGTCCGCGCGCTTGTGCGCCAGACCTAGGAGCATCCATGGCCACGAACTCCCCGGAGCCGACGACTGCAGCCGCCCCCACTGACGAAACGTCGTGGGCCACCCGCGTCGCGCGGGCCGTGGATGCGCTCGGCGAGGGCCGCATGGTGCTGGTCGTCGACCACGAGGACCGCGAGGACGAGGGAGACCTCATCATGGCCGCGGAGGCAGCGACCGCCGAACAGGTCGCGTTCATCGTCCGACACACCACCGGCATCCTCTGTGCCCCGATGCCCGACGATCACGCCGACCGCCTCGCGCTCCCGCCCATGGTCGCGCAGAACACCGACGAGCACGGGACTGCCTTCACGATCACGGTCGACCACAGGAGCGTGGGCACGGGCGTATCAGCCAGTGAACGCGCCCAGACGTTCCGCGCGCTTGCGGACAGCTCGACGTCAGCCGCCGACCTGCGTCGGCCCGGCCACGTCTTTCCGCTGCGAGCGCGTCCCGGGGGCGTCCTCGCACGGGCGGGACACACCGAAGCGGCGGTCGAGCTGCTCGAGCTCGCAGGGCGAACCCCAGTAGGCCTGATCGCGGAAGTCGTCACAGGAGACGGATCGATGATGCGAACTGACGAGCTGCGACGGTTCGCGACCGAGCACGGCATCCCGCTCGTGTCCGTGGAGGACCTCGTCCGACACCGCCAGCACGGGTGCAGGCGCGTTCGTCGGGTGAGCACAGCGGCCATGCCCACCGAGTTCGGGATGTTCGAGGCCTCCGTCTTCGAATCGCACAGCGACGACGCGGAACACCTGGTCCTCACCATGGGAGACCTGACAGGACCGGATGCGGAAGGCGGCGTGCTGGTCCGCGTGCACAGCGAATGCCTCACTGGCGACATCATCGGCTCCCTACGCTGCGATTGCGGGACACAGCTGGAGCAAGCCATGATCGCCATCGCGGAAGCGGGATCCGGAGTGATCGTCTACCTCCGTGGACATGAGGGACGCGGCATCGGCCTGGGAGCGAAGATTCACGCCTACGCGCTGCAGGAGACCGGTCTGGACACCGTCGACGCCAACATCGCACAGGGCCTGCCCGTCGACGCGCGTAGCTACGACTCAGCGGCACACATCCTGAGCGAGCTGGGCGTGGAGCGCGTCCGGCTCATCACCAACAACGCCGACAAGCGCGCCGCGCTCGTCCGTCACGGTCTGGACGTGGTCGAACGCATCGCCCTCCCCGCGTTCGAGACCGTGCACAACCAGCGCTACCTACGCACGAAGCGCGAGCGCATGGGTCACACGATCGACACCGCCGTCTGAGGCGCAGCCGGGACTCGGGGTCGACTCGCGAGGATCACCGTCGCCGACCTCACAAATGCAGGCCGTGGACCGTCGAGGGGGCATGACCGTCTCCAGTCCTCCACGCATCCTCATCATCGGCGGCGGCTACGCCGGCATCTTGTGCGCCAACCGGCTTGCGGGAAAGCTGGGATCGCGGGCGCGGATCACGCTGATCAATCCGAACGAGTCGTTCGTCGAGCGCATCCGTCTTCACGAGGTCGCAGCCCGGACGGACGCCGAGCCGGCCACACGCCACTCGCTTCGCTCCCTACTCAAGCCCTCGGTGGAGCTCCGGCTCGCCCGCGTGACGTTGATCCGACCCGACGAGCACCGAGTCGACGGTGTCGACGTCGAGTCGAACGTGTCCTGGACAGAGCGCTACGACAAGCTCGTGTACGCAGTCGGAAGTGGTGTTCCTGTCACCTCGGTGCCCGGCGCGGCTGAGTACGCCCACAACATCTCCAGCCTCGAGGCAACACATGCACTCCGCAGCCGACTCGCCGAGGTCTCCGACGACGCATCAGTCCTCGTCGTCGGTGGGGGACCGACAGCCATCGAGCTCGTCACAGAGCTCGCCGCGCTACGGCCCCGCCTCCAGCTCAGCATCGTCACCTCGTCCCGCGTCGGCCCGACCCTGTCGGTGAAGGCGCGCACCTACCTCACCCAGGCCCGGGCGATGTTCGACGTCAAGGTCCTCGAGCACACTCCGGTCGCGCGAGTGACCCCGACGGGTGTCCGCACCGCCGACGGCGAGGACATCGCCGCAGACTGCGTCGTGTGGGCCGCGTCGTTCGCCGTGCCCACCCTCGCGCGGGACAGCGGCCTCGAGGTGGACGGGTCCGGCCGGCTCATCGTCGACGAGTACATGCAGACCCCGAGAGATCCGGACATCCTCGGCGCGGGCGACGGGAGCGTCGTCGACGGACCGTCCGGCGAGACGTTGCGGATGGCGTGCGCGACAGCAATCCCCCAGGGCGCGCATGCTGCCGCCACGATCATCGCGGGGCTCGAAGGACGCTCGCCCGAGCCGTTCAGGCTCGCCTACCTCGTCCTCGCCATGAGCCTGGGGCCCGGTGACGGGCTGGTGCAGAGGACGCGGTTCGACGACATCCCGAGCGGCACCGTCCTCAAGGGGAGACCGGCCGCGGTGTTCAACGAGTGGAACAACAAGTACGCGAGGTCAGTTCTCGCCTGGGAGCGTACGCGAGCCGGCGCCTATCGCTGGGTCAAGGCTCCCAGGAGCTCCCGCCAGGTCGCGGGACGCGCGTAGCAGCACCTCCCGTTCGGCGGTGGCGGTCGCGATCTCGTCCCGTCACGCTCGAGAAGCTCTCGCGTCCGGACGCTGCGGTACGACGGGCTGACGCAGCATCCGGCGCATGAGCTTGCCGCTCGAGGTCGTTGGCAGGTCGTCGACGAAGTGGATCGCGCGCGGCACCTTGTACGCAGCGAGACGCTCGCGGCAGTACGCCAGGAGCTCCTCGACCGTGGGACGTTCGCCGGTCGGCACGACGTAGGCGTGGGCGACCTCGCCCTTGACCTCGTGCGGTTCGCGGCCGACCGCGACGAGCGCGACGGCGGGGTGGCCGATCAGGACCCGCTCGATCTCGGCGGGATAGACGTTGTACCCGCCGGTGAGGATCAGGTCCTTGAGCCGGTCGACGACGAAGAACCGCCCCGCTCCGTCGTGAGTGGCGACGTCGCCGGTGCGCAGCCAGCCGTCCGCCGTGATCGTCTCGCGCGTGGCCTCCGGATTGTTGAAGTAACCCATGGTCACGAGCGGACCACGCGCCAGCAGCTCCCCGGGACGGTCAGGACCGCACTCCACCGAGATGTCCTCGACGTCGACCACCTTGAGCTCGTTGCCAGGCAGCGACACCCCGATCGACCCGTGAACCGCGGGCGCGTGGAGAGCGTGGGTCGAGCCCAGGCCGGAGAGCTCCGTCATCCCCCACAGCTCGATCAGCGGCCGCCCGGTCCGGCGTTCCCAGGCCTCGATGACGCTCCTTGCGATCGTCTGACCACCGACCGTCGACCTGGTCAGGCTCGACAGGTCAGTGGTGGCCACGGCTGGTGACGCGAGCATCGTGGCGTACATCGCCGGGACGCCCTCGAAGAGGGTGGCGCGGTGCGACTCGATCCGGGCGAGGGACTCCGCAGGGTCGAACCGGCGCATGAGAACGACTCTGCCGCCGGCCATGAAGGTGCTGTTGAGCACGACGTTGCCGTACACGTGGGCCGAGGGCAGTGCCGTGAGCACGACGTCATGCTCGGTCCGCAGGTGCATCGAGGCCGTGTAGGCGCAGTTCAGGACGAGTGACTGCTGGGACTGCATGGCCCCCTTCGGGTGACCGGTAGTTCCGGAGGTGTAGGCGATGCACGCGAGCGAGTCGGGGCTCACCGGGACCGGGTCGAACGGTGCGGCGGGCGCGTCGTCCAACAACGCCTCGAAACCTTCCGCGCCGCCCAGGGCGCCGTCGAAGCAGATCGAGCGCTCGAGGGTGGCGAGCGAGGCCACGTTCGGGGCCGTCGCCTGAAGACAATCACGCGACGCCATCAAGATCCTGGCGCCGGAGTCGGCCAGGATGTAGGCGAGCTCGTCGCCTGTGAGCATGACGTTCAGCGGGTTGACGACGGCGCCGGAGCGTAGCGCTCCGTGGTAGGAGACGATCCATTCCCACCGGTTCTGTGACATGAGCGCGACCCGGTCGCCGGGCCGCACCCCCCGCGCGCGCAAGCCATGGGCAGCGCGAGCCGCGAGGCGGTCGAGCTCGCCGAAGGTCAGGGTGCGCTCGTCAGTCACGAGGGCGATGCGGTCGCTCCAGCGCGCGGCCAGCCGCGGCAAGAGCTGGCCGAGACCGTCGAGGGACGAGAGCGAGGTGGTGGAGCCCTGGTCGTGGGACATGGCGTTCTCCCGGAGGTCGATACAGGTCGGAGCTGCAGTGAACACCCGCACCCCGCGCGCGCATCACCGCCGAACGGCAGGGTGTGCACCGCCTGAGCCGCCGCTCACCGTTCAGAGGAGGCCGCGGCGATGGGCCACCGAGATGGCGTCGGCACGGTTTCGGGCCCCGATGCGCTGGAGGGTCTCCTGCCAGTAGGCCTTGACCGTGGCTGGGCTCAGGCCGAGCTCGTCGGCGATCTCACCGTTGGTCAGGCCATGGCCGACCCGCGTCAGCACGTCGTGCTGTCGAGGCGTGAGCAGCGGCCGTTCGGGGCGATGGCCGTCAGTCAGTCGGCCGTCGTGTGCGGCACGGACCATGGCCCGCAGCTCGGCGGGAGGGGTGTCCTTGGCGACCGTCGCGACCGCCCCGGCCCTCCGGGCGAGGGGGATGCGAGGGTGACGGGGGTCAGCGGTGAACAGCAGGACAGCCGTCGTCGGCGCTGCCGCGCGCGCCTGCTCGACCGAGCGTACGACGTCGGCATCTCCCAGGCGCACGTCGAGCAGGACGACGTCGGGGGTGCCGGTGCGCCAGGCCGCGACGGCGTCGGACACGGTCGGGGAGGCGCCGAGCAGCCTGAACCCGGGCTCGCCGTCGAAGACGTTGTCCACGCCGGCCCGCACGATCGGATGGTCGTCGATCACGAACAAGGAGATGGTCGCGTCAGGGATCATCTGGGCACCCGTGCCCGGATCGTGAACCCCTCGTCGGTCCCGTCGGTGACGATGGCGACGTCTCCGCCGACACCAGCGATCCGCGAGGACGTACCGCTCAGGCCGATGCCGGGTCGGATCCGCTCGCGTAGCGTCGGGCCGTCGTTCGAGACGACGGCTGCGACGTGGTCGGGCGCGGACGCCACGGTGACCGTGACGCGGGTGGCCTGCGCGTGGCGCTCCGCGTTGGCGAGTGCCACCGCCACGAATCGGGAGAGTGCCTCGACCCGGCCGGCGTCAAGGTCGGCCGGAGGGCCGAGGAACACCGCTACGGCGTCGAGTCCGGTGCGGCGCCGGAACCCCTCGACCTGGCCCTCGATCTCGGCCCGGAGGTCGGCACTCGCACTGGCGTGCCAGCCCGTGATGAGCTCCCGGACGATGCCCCCGACCTCGACGACCTCCTCCCGGAGGGTCGAGAGCTCGCGAGCGACCTCCTGGTCCACGGACCGCCGTTGCATGCGCTCGGTGCGAGCGCCGATCGAGAAGAGCAGCGCGCTGACGCTGTCGTGGATCTCCTCGCTGATCCTGCGGCGCTCGGCCAGCGCGGCGGCCTCCACCCGTTCACGGGTCTCCTGCGCGACCGTCAGTGCGAGGCCTGCTCGCTGGGCCATGAGGTCGACGTGGGCGACCATCCGGTCGGCGATGGGACCGATGTCGCGGTGGCCGACCGTCAACACCCCGAGCACGCGCCCGTCGACCGACATCGGAGCAGCGACCATCCGACGCAGCCCTTCTGCCTCGATGACGCGGTCGAACTCGTGCGTGATGCTCGCGTCGTCGGTGTAGTCCTCGACCCAGTGGGTCGTGGGGTCGGCGTGCACACGGCCCGTCAGTCCTTGGCCCGTGCCAACGTCGAGATGCTGCAGCGCCGACGTGCGCTGGCCGATCACGTGCGCGATCGTGAGGTCGACACTGCCCGACGGCAGCGCGACCCAGGCCACTGCCGCGCGTCGCTGGTCGAGCTCGAGTGCGTCCTTTAATGTCTGCTCCAGCACCGACCGCGGGTCGAGGATGGTGTGCACGTCGAGGAGTCCGTCGAGGAGTCCGTCGCGGACCGCGCGGTCTCTGGTGGCGCCGTCGTTCAAGGCCCGTTCCCTGCCGGCTGGTGCGATCGCGCGACGTCGGACACGACCATGGCCGCCACGAGGGCGCGTCGGCGAACCCCGAGCTTGGACAAGATGCGCTCCACGTGCCCGTCTGCGGTGCGCGGAGCGATCACCAAGCGCTCGGCGATCTCTCGATTGGTGAGCCCTTTCGCCACCAGACCCGCCACTTCCCGCTCGCGCGTCGTCAACGCACCCAGGCCGCCCCCGCGTCGGGACGCGTCCACTCGTGGTCGGCCCAGGCGCTCCACGAGCTCGCGGACGATCAGGGTCTCGTCGAGATCCGTGTCGAACGCGGCGCGTGCTGCCTGATGGGGGGCCGAGGAATCCTGGGCGACGAGGGTCGTCGAGAGACGCGCCCAGGACTGAGCGAAGTCCCATCCGAGCGACTCCGGCTTGGTCCCCAGCGCAGCGAACAGGCCCGCCCCCGACGATGCGAGATCCTGCGCCTGGGCATCGTCTCCGCGGGACTGGGCAACCAGGGCGAGGAGGGCGACCGCGCCGGCGATGCAGAAGCGGTCGTGGAAGCCCTGCTCGACGAGCAGGACCTCACGCAGGTCGCTCTCGGCCGAGTCGAGGTCGGCGAGCTTCCAGTGGGCATAGGCTCGCATCCACCAAGCCCACGCAAGGTTCAGGTGGTCGCCCGTCTGACGTGTCTGCTGCACCACCTCGGTGCTGATCGTGACCGCCTCAACTGCTCGACCTGCTGAGGACAACGCGTAGGCCTGCATGAAGCGAGCGCTCATCTCCAGAGCATCGGCGCCGCGACGCCTGTGACCCTGGGCCGCACGTTCGAGGAGATCGACCGCTCGGTCTGCGCGGCCGGAGAACGCTTCGAGCAGGCCAGTCCAGTGATCGAGGTGTGCCGCGACGTCGACCACCGTCGGCAGCTCACGCAGTGCATCGATGTAACGCTCGGCGCCGCTGAGGTCCCCCTGCAGCATCGCGACCCAGGACGCCACCCAGAGGCCGTGCGCGCGAGTGGTGGGACTGACGTCCTTGTCGAGGAACAACGACAGCCACCGGCGGCCCTCGGCGAGGTGACCCCCGCTGAGCCAGTGGTATCGCAGCGCGGCGGCGAACTCCAGGCCCGCGTCGTGCTCGTCCGCCTCCGCTGCCGACCAGCTCATGGCGGCCGCGTAGTGGGGGCGCTCCTCGTCCATCTCCTGCAGAGCGTCCAGCCGGGTGGGACTCGCCCAGGCGCTCAGGACCGAGCCGACCCGCGTGAGGTAGTGGTCGCGATGACGGCGCCGCAGCGGGGCGCCCTCGCCTGAGGCGTTGAGCTGCTCCATCGCATACTCGCGGATCGTCGAGAGCATGCGGTAGCGCATCCCGGTCGGCCATCGCTCGGTGTGGAGGATCGACCGGGCCACGAGGCGGTCGATGCCCTCGAGCACCTGCCCGCGGTCGAGGTCGCCGAACCCGCAGACGTCTTCGGCGGCCGCGATGTCGAACGAGGTCGGAAAGACGGCGAGGCGTGCCCACAGGAGCCGATGCTCGGGTGAGCACAGCTCGTGGCTCCAGTCGATGACGTCACGGAGGGATCGGTGTCGGGGCGCGTGTGTCGCAGGGTCGCGCGACCCCATGTCCAGCCTGTTGTCGAGCCTTTCAAGGACCTGCCCGGCCGACAGGCTCCGCAGGCGGGTCGCGCACAGCTCGATGGCCAGTGGCAGTCCGTCGAGCCGGGTGATGAGCTCGGCGACGGCGGGCACGTCCTCCTCGCGGATCACGAACTCCGGATCGACCGCGCGCGCTCGCGCCTCGAGCAGGCGCACCGCGTCGGAGGCGAGCAGGCCGTCGAGCCCGATCCCCGCAGTTGTCGGTGGCACCGACAGGGGCGGCACGGTGAGCACCCGTTCACCAGCGAGCTCGAGCGGTTCCCTGCTCGTGGCGAGCACCCGGAGCCCGGCGGATGCGTCGAGCAGGTGGCGGATCAGCGGCGCAACTGACGACAGGACGTGCTCGCAGTTGTCGAGCACGAGAAGGAGCTCGCGATCTGCGAGGTGCTCTGCAAGCTTCAGCTCGGCCGGCCGCGCGGACTGATCGGCGACTCCCAGGCCACGGAGAAGGGCCTCGGAGGCCGATGTGGGGTCGGCACTGCGATCGAGGTCACCCAGAGGGACGAGCCAGGCGCCGTCGGGGAAGTCGTCGGCGATCGACCACGCCAGCTCCTGGGCGATGCGCGTCTTGCCGACGCCGCCGGGGCCAGTCAGCGTGACGAGCCGGGAGCTGGCCAGGGCTGCAGTCGTGGTCGCGATCTCAGTGTTGCGGCCGAGGCAGCCGTCAACGGGATTGGGAGCTCTCGGCATGCGATGGTCTCCTCGTCGTCACGGCCTTCGGGCATTGTGACGTGGACCACGTCCCCGCGTCCACGCCGGCAGGGGGGACGGAGCAAGGACAGGTATACCTGTCTCTGCGTGGGGGTGGCTGACGGGCGCGTCTGTGCCGGTCGGGTAGGGCGGGGGGGTCGATCGCCCCGTGTCAGGGTGTGTTCGGTGTCACACGATCGTGGCCATGACCACCACACCTGACGTCGACGTCGCCATCATCGGAGCCGGTTTCGCCGGCCTGTACGCGACCCACCACCTGCGCAACCAGCTCAACCTGACCGTGCAGGCCTTCGAGGCCGGTTCAGGTCCGGGCGGCACCTGGTTCTGGAACCGCTACCCGGGAGCCCGCTGCGACATCGAGAGCGCCTGGTACTCCTACTCCTTCGACGAGGACCTGCAGACCGAGTGGCGCTGGAGCCAGCGCTTCGCCGGTCAGGAGGAGATCCTGCGCTATCTCGATCACGTGGCCGAGCGCTTCGACCTGCTTCGCAGCTTCCGGTTCGACACCCGGGTGTCAGGTGCGGTGTGGGACGAGGAGAACGACTACTGGAGGGTGAGCGACGACTCCGGGCGCACCACGACGGCCCGCTTCGTGTACGCCTGCACCGGCAACCTCAACGTGCTGAAGGAGGACGAGTTCCCCGGGCAGGAGACCTTCGAGGGGCGCGTCTACAACTCGAGCCGCTGGCCGCACGAGGGCGTCGACCTCGCCGGCAAGCGGGTCGGCATCATCGGCACGGGTGCCACCGGGATCCAGATGGTCCCTCGCGTCGCCGAGCAGGCCGGGCACTTGACGGTGTTCCAGCGCACGCCGAACTTCGCGTGCCCGTTGGGGAACCGTGAGGTCGACGACGCTGAGCACGAGGAGATCACCTCGAACTACCCCGAGCTGCGCAGGAAGTCGCGTGCCAACTTCGGTGGCACGCCGTACCCGGACCCCCTGCCGTCCGCTCTCGCCGTCTCGGAGGAGGTCCGCAACGCGGAGTACGCCAAGAACTACAACGGTGGCGGCTTCCGGCTGCTGTACTCGACCTTCGGGGACATCATCTTCGACAAGCGGGCCAACGACACCGTGGCCGACTACATCCGAGACCGGATCCGCGAGCGGGTCGAGGACCCGAGGACGGCCGAGCTGCTGTGCCCGACCGACCATCCGTACGGCACCAAGCGGGCGCCGTTCGAGACCGGGTACTACGAGGCGTTCAACCGCGACAACGTCGACCTGGTCGACGTCCGCTCGGCGTCGATCGAGGAGATCACGCCGAAGGGTGTCCGCACGGCCGAGCGGGAGTACGAGCTCGACATCATCATCAAGGCCACGGGATTCGATGCGTTCACGGGTGGGCTCATCAAGCTCGGTTACGTGGGTCGTGGTGGCGTGAAGCTTGCCGACAAGTGGGCCCACGGTCCGTCGACGTACCTCGGCATCGCGGTGCCCGACTTCCCGAACCTGTTCACGATCACGGGCCCGCAGAGCCCCATCGCGCTCTACAACAACCCGCTCGCGATCGAGGACCACGTCCAGTACGGGGCTCGGGCGATCCAGCACACCCTGGCCCGGGGCGCGACGGTGTTCGAGGCCACGCAGGAGGCCGCGGACGAGTGGAACCGGCTGGTCATCGGCCTGGGCGACCAGACGCTGCTGCCGCTCGCGCCGAGCTCCTTCTACACGGGCTCGAACGTGCCGGGCAAGACGCGTGTCATGCTGCTGTTCGCCGGCGGCGCTCCCCTCTACCGCGCGATGTGCGAGCAGGTGGCGGAGAGCGGGTTCGGCGGGTTCGTCGTGGGAGACCGGGCCGAGGCGATCCCGCCACTGATCCGCGTCGACGCGACGGTCGCGATGGTCACCGGCCTCATGGTCGGTCAGGACGCGCGCCCGTTCGAGCAGCTGAGCCTCGAAGAGCAGCGTGGTGCGTTCGAGAGCTTCGTCCACCTGCAGAACCCGCCGCGCGAGGGCGTGACGACGACGGACACGACGTACCCCGGTCCCGCCGGTGACCGTCCGGTGCAGGTGCACGTCCCGGACCGCGCCGGCCCTCTGCCCGTGGTGGTGTTCCTGCACCCGGGCGGCTGGATCGGCGGCAGCATCGGGGTGTCCGCCGAGCCGTGCTCGGTGATCGCCGAGGAGCTGGGCGCGGTCGTGATCGCGCCGAGCTACCGGCTCGCTCCGGAGGATCCGCAACCGGCCGCCGGTGACGACGTGTACGCGGCGCTGAAGTGGGCCGCCGAGATCGGCCCCGACTTCGGTGGCGACCCCGAGCAGCTGTACGTCGTGGGCGAGAGCGCAGGCGGCACGCTGGCCGCGTGCCTCGGTGCCCGCGTCCGAGATGAGGGCGGTCCCGAGATCAAGGCCCAGGTGTTGGTCTACCCGGCGACCGACCCGGCCGCCCGAACCGAGTCGCGCCGCATCTACGCCGACGGCCCGCCGATCACCGTCAAGGCCATGGACGACATGTGGCAGGCCTATGTCGGACCGGCGGGTGGCCGCCCCGCGGCGACCGTCCCCGCGGCGATCGAGTCGCTCTCGGACCTGCCTCCCACGCTGCTCGTCACGGTCGAGCTCGACCCGCTGCGTGACGAGGGCGAGGAGTTCGCAGACCGCCTCGCGGCCGCGGGCGTGCCGGTCGAGAAGGTGCGGCTCGACCGGCTGGTGCACGGCGTGATGAACATGTCCCGCATGGTCCCGCGGGCCCACGAGATCACGGATGCGATCGTCGGCTACCTGCAGGCGACGATGGCGAACTCGAGGGAGCGGGTCCTCGTCGACAAGTGACATGAGACGTCCCCGCCAGCAGGGACCCGATCGGCTGTCCGATCGGGTCCCTGCTCGTTGGATCGGGGCAGCACGTCGGTGCGAAGATCGTCAGCCGGATGCCCGACGGTGGCGGCCGGCGTGCCCGCTGCGGTCCCCTCGGGGTGGTCAGGAGCGGACGGAGCCGTGGGGGTCGATGACGTACTTGACGGCACTGCCGGCGTCGAAGTCGGCGTAGCCCTGGGGGGCGTCCTCGAGGCTGATCGTCCGGGCGTTGACGGCGGCGGCGATGTTCACCTTGTCGTGCAGGATCGCCATCATGAGCTGGCGGTTGTAGCGCATCACGGGGCATTGTCCTGTCGTGAACGATAGCGACTTCGCCCAGCCGGTCCCGAGCGACAGCGACAGGGCGCCGACCTTTGCGGCGTCGTCGACGGCACCGGGATCGCCGGTGACGTAGAGACCGGGGATGCCGATCGCACCTCCGGCGGCGGTGACGTCCATCAACGAGTTCAGCACGGTCGCGGGAGCCTCGGCGGCGGTGGCGCCGTGGCCATTGGCGCGAGCCTCGAATCCGACGGCGTCGATCGCGGCATCGACCTCGGGCACGCCGAGGAGATGCTCGAGCTGGCCAGGCACCGCGCCGGCGCCCACATCGATCGTCTCGCAACCGAAGCTGCGGGCCTGCGCGAGGCGGTCGGCGTTCAGGTCGCCGACGACGACCACCGCGGCGCCCAGCAGCTGAGCCGAGGCGGCGGCAGCCAGGCCGACGGGACCGGCACCGGCGACGTAGACCGTCGAGCCCACCCCGACCCCGGCGGTCACGGCGCCGTGGAAGCCGGTCGGGAAGATGTCGGACAGCATCGTGAGGTCGAGGATCTTGTCCAGTGCCTGGTCGCGGTCGGGGAACTTCAAGGCGTTCCAGTCCGCGTACGGCACGAGGACGTACTCGGCCTGCCCGCCGACCCAGCCGCCCATGTCGACGTAGCCGTAGGCGGAGCCGGGGCGGTCGGGGTTGACGTTCAGGCAGATCCCGGTCTTGCCGTCCTTGCAGTTGCGGCACCGTCCGCAGGCGATGTTGAACGGCACCGACACGATGTCCCCGACCTCGAGGAACTCGACGTCGGGTCCGACCTCGACGACCTCGCCGGTGATCTCGTGCCCCAGGACCAGACCCGTCGGCGCGGTCGTGCGGCCGCGCACCATGTGTTGGTCGGACCCGCAGATGTTGGTGGTCACGGTCCGCAGGATCACGCCGTGGGGGACCTTGCGGCCGATGTTGGCCGGGTTGACCCCGGGCCCGTCCTTGAGCTCGAAGGTCGGGTAGTCGATGTCGACGACCTCGACGACGCCAGGGCCCTGGTAGGCGACGGCTCTGTTTCCGGACATGGGTGTTCCTCTCGGGTCGGCGCGCACGGCGCCTGTCGGTCGGTGCTGCCGCGATGGGGTGGTGGCGGGTGGCGTCAGGTCGTGGGTGAGGTGGGGCGCCAGGACGTGTAGCGGCCGCCGATGACCCACTCGGCCACGACGAGCCTGCCCTGCGTGTCGACCGCCGCAGCGTGCGGGGAGTTGAGCAGGCCGGGACGCAGGTCGTCCGGGCGACGAGCCCTGCGGTCCTCGTCCCACGCATTGGGCCAGCCCGGTCGTGCGGCGGCCTGCAGGTCGTCGCCGAGGTGTCCGACGAGCTGGTCGTCGAGGTCGAGGAGGGTCAACCGGCCCGACAGCTCGACCACGACGAGGTTGCCCTCCCACGCCACGAGCCCGCTGGGGGAGTCGAGCACGCTCTCGCCGGCGAGGCGGAGGAACTCGCCATCGAGGTCGTACACCGCCAGCCGGGCGTTGCCGCGGTCGGTGACGTAGAGCTCGGGCGACTTGCCGGGTCGGCGATCGATGAACACGAAGTGCGGGCAGTCGAACCGCCCGCCCCCCGCCGCACCGGTGAGCGTGGCGAGATGGCGCCCGTCAGCGTCGTAGCGATGGACGACGTTGCTGCCGTAGCCGTCGGCGACCCAGATGTCACCGCTGCCGCCGAGGCGGACCTCGTCGACCGCGACCGAGGTGGGGGCGTACGGGGCGAACGGTCCCGGCTTGTCGTCGTGGTCCGCCGGCGGGGTCGCCAGCTCGCGCACGACGTCGCCGGCGACGGTGGTCTGCACGACGCGGCCTGGGGTGCGGACGAAGTCCAGCCCCAGGCCGAACGTGGGCGGGAGCAGCCCGTCGCCCGTGCCGCTGCCGCAGGCGATCGCGAAGCCGGGGTCGGCGATCCAGACCCGCTCCTCCTCACCCTCGTGCACGAGGGTGAGGCCGTGCCCCTCGGTGAGCCCGGGGTCGGAACAGCGGGTCACGGTGCCGTGGGGGTCGATCGCCACCAGCTGCCCGGCGTGGAAGGCCAGGAGCTCGCCGGCGGCCGTGAAGGCCAGACCGTGGTGGGCGAAGGACTCGGCCGCGCCCGGCACCGGCGACAGGTCCACCCAGTCCGCGGTGACCTCATTGCTCGGGTGAGGGGTGGCAGTGGTCATGGCAGGTCTCCCGGGAGGGGTGGGGCCGTCAGGCAGCTACTGACAGGAAGGACTTGAGGGTGAAGCCGGGCGACTGGGCGTCCGCAGGTCCGGGACGCCGGTCGCCGGCGAGGATGCGGCGTGCCGCCATGTGATCGGCGGGGCGGTTGACGGACTCGACCGCGACGAGTCGGTCCGCCGCGAACCGCAGCACCGAGAACGCGCCCGACGCCGGGTCGCCGACGACCCGACGTTCGTCGTCCGGCCGGCCGATGCCGACGGTCTGGATCTTCAGGTCGAACTGCGTCGTCCAGAACCACGGGACCTTGTCGTAGGGCTCGCTCGATCCCGCCACGAGGCGCTCGGCCACGTGCCTGGCGTGGTCGACGGCGTTCTGGACCGACTCGAGCCGCACCGGGTGATCTGCGAAGCGGCTGGGGTACGTCGCGCAGTCGCCTATCGCGCTGATCGCCGGGTCCGCGGTGAGCAGGCGCTCGTCGACCAGGACCCCGCCCGTGACGGGGCATAGCGCGAGATCGGCGTCGCCGGCGAGCTCGGAGTTCGCGGCCGCGCCGACCCCGACGACCACGAGGTCGGCCCGGATGACCTCGCCGACCTCGAGCTCGACCCCAACGGCGTGGCCGCCGCGGCCCACGATCGATCGGACGGCGGTCGAGACCTCGAGGCGGACTCCGCGGCGACAGTGCTCGGCCGCGATGTGGTCGGCCAGCTCGGGCGCGACCGCCCGGGCCATCGGCCGCTCGCCGGCCTCCACGACGGTGACGTGGTGGCCCGCCGTCGCGGCGGCGGCGGCCAGCTCGAGTCCGATGAACCCGCCGCCGATCACGACCACGTCGCGGACCGGGCCACCGATCCACGTGCGCAGGCGGGTGGCGTCGACGAGCGTGCGCAGGCTGACGACCCCGTCCAGGCCGGCACCCGGCACGGTGATCGGCCGCGCCCGCGATCCCGTCGCCAGGACGAGGTGGTCGAAGCCGATGCGTTCGTCGCCGGCCAGCACGACCTGGCGTCGGTCACGATCGAGACGGGTGACGGCAACCCCGGCTCGGACCTCGATGCCGCGGGTCGCGTAGAACATCTGCTCCCGCAGCAGGACCGACGCGGGCCCCGAGCGGTCGGTCAGGTACGACTTGGACAAGGGGGGCCGGTTGTACGGCAGGCCCGGCTCGTCGCCCACCACCGTCACCGGGCCAGCGTGAGCGCGGTCGCGCAAGGACAGCGCGGTCTGGAACCCGGCCTGCCCGGCGCCCACGACGACGACGTGGGCCGCGGCCGCGATCGGCGACGTCGCGCTCATGCCTGCTCGGCCGCGACACGGACGACGAGACCGTCGATGGTCGGCGCCACCGGCAGCTGGCACGACAGCCGACTGTTCTCCGCTCGCGGCGAGAGGGTGCACTCGAGCATCTCCTCCTCGGCCACCGAGATGGCAGGGAGGGCGGCGAGCGGACCGTTCTCGACGTAGACGTGGCAGGTGGCGCACATCGCGTTCCCGCCGCACTCGGCCACGATGCCGGCGATGTCGTGCCGCAGAGCGGTGTGCATGACGCTGCTGCCGTCGGCGTCGACGGTCGTGCTGGCACCGTCGACGATGTAGGTGATCTGAGGCATGGCACATTCCTTCCGGTGGGTACGGAGCGTCAGACGTGCAGGGTCACGTCGAGGCTCGTGAAGCCCCGCAGCACGTTGTGCAGCGCGCGCTGCTCGGAGTGCAGCTCGAACCGCTTGACGACGGGGACCAGGGACTCGAACAGCGCGCGCATCTCCATGCGAGCCAGGTTCATGCCGACGCAGGCGTGGGGTCCGGCGCCGAACCCGAGGTGGTCGGTGGGGTTGCGCCGTACGTCGAACCGGTCCGGCTCCGGGTAGTGCCGCTCGTCGCGGTTGCCCGCGCCGTAGTACGTGATGACGCGCGACCCGGCCGGCATGATGACGCCCTCGTACTCGTGGTCGACGGCCACGTAGCGCGAGAAGGCCTGGATCGGGGCCTCGAGTCGCAGGACCTCGTTGATGGCCGACGGGATCAGCTTCGGGTCCTCACGGACGAGGTCCCACTGGTCGGGGTGCTTCGCGAAGTACCAGACGGCGTTGCCGATCGCGAAGATCGTGGTGTCCAGGCTCGGACCCATGTAGTCGATCATCATGACGGGGCACTTGTCGCGCTCGACGTCACCGCGGTCGGCCGCATCGAAGATCGCCTCGGCCCAGCTGCCGGGCTTGAGCTTCCCCGGCACCGCCTGAGTCGTGGCGTACTCCATCATCTCGCCCAGGACCGCGAACGAGTTGATCGTGCGGTCGTTCATCGGGCCGAAGCAGTTGAACATCTCCGAGGCCCAGACGAGCATACGCTCACGACCCTCCTCGGGCAGTCCGACGAGGTTCGAGACGATCGCGACGGGCAGGTGCTGCGCCAGCTCCGTCGCGGCGTCGATGCGCCCACGCTCCACCAGGCGGTCGACCAGGGTCGACGCCTCGACCTGGATCGATTCCTGCAGCGGGCGCAGCGCCTTGGGCGTCAGCGGCTTGACGATGACGCTGCGCGAGGCGTCGTGAGCGGCCCCGTCGCTGCAGAGCGTGTTGCCCCTCAGGACCTGGTTCATCTCGTCGTTCATCATCACGCCCTCGCTCGAGACGAAGACCTCGGGCGTGCGCAGCACGTGGGTGACTGCGTCGTAGCGCGTCGCGGCATACATGTCGTACCGGTCCAAGAACGCCACAGGTCCCAGGTCGCGCAGCTGGCGGTAGCCCGCCCATGGATCGAGCAGCTCGCTGTCGAGGAAGACGTCGAGGTCGGAACGAGGTCCGGTGATGCCGTGGGGCGCGGTGATGGTCATGCGATGCTCCTGGTCGTCGTTCGAGCCGAGCCCCCATCGTGCGAGCGGCCGTGACCCACGCCACCCGTTCGTCCGTGAACGGGACCGATCGCCGCACCGATGTCCGATCCGCGCAAGAACGCAGGGGGGTTGGAACACGGGTAGAACCCCCCGTGTCGCGCCGGACCAGGGTCATTAGCGTGCCGAGCATGACCCACGTCACAGTCCGGACGCGACCGGAGCCCCGCCGATGAGCCCGGCGCCAGCTCAGTTCTCGACCGTCGGCCTGCCCGACGACGAGCGGGTCGAGCTGTGGGAGGGGCACAACGCCGAGGCCCTCATCGGTCTGCGTTGCCGCACCCTCGAGCGCCCGCCGCTGGAGGCGACTGTCACCAACCTCCCGGTCGGGTCGATCGACCTCGCCCGCGTCGTGGGGACCCCGCACGTCGTGGAGCGTGACGCCGCCATGATCCGTCGGCGTCCGTCCGACTCGGTCGTCCTGTACTTCAGCCTCGTCGGCGACGCGTTCTTCTACTCCGAGGACGGCGTGCTGGCGATCCGCCCCGGCCAGCTGCTGCTGTGCGACGCAGACCGAGCCTTCATGCGCGGCTTCTCGCGTGGGCTCGAGGAGCTCGTGCTGAAGATGCCGCGGGCCGAGTTCCGCGACCTGACGGGGGTGACGTCGCTCGACGACCCCATGGTGCTCGACTTCTCCCGTGCCGGGAACGTCCATGCGGAGGCGCTGGCGCAGCTCGTCAGCCGCGCCACCCGGTCGACCGACCCGTTGCCGGCTGACGAGCAGACGATCCTCGAGCTCGTCGCCGTCCTCGCCGCCGGACCTCGAGCCGACCTCAACGTCGCCCACCGGGCCGCGGCCAGGTCCGCGATCGAACGTCATCTCGCTGACTCGACCCTGTCGGCGGCCCGGATCGCCGACGCGATCGGCATCAGCGCGCGACACCTGTCCCGCGTCTTCGCCGCTGACGGCACGAGCGTCCCCCAGTACGTCATGGCCAGGCGGCTCGATGTCGCCCGCGCGCTGCTCGAGCGGCAGTCCGCGGCCGGGACGACGATCGCCGAGACCGCCCGCCGGGTCGGGTTCACCTCGCCCGCCCACTTCTCCCACGCCTTCGTCGACCGCTTCGGTCTTCGGGCCTCGGACGTCCGGCGCGAGGCGATCATCGCGCGTGCCGCACGGGCATCGTGAAACCGCCATCGGTTGGTCGATCGGACCAGCGACGGCCGGTGTGATGGCGCTCACGTCGAGCGGCGTGCACGTTGGACCCTGACGGCCCGCGATCTGGGTGGGCGCGAACGAAGGGTGACCCCGATGCCGGTCTTCGACGACGGACAGCACGTGACCGACCTGCCGGACACAGCGGTGGTGGAGACCGACGTGCTGGTCGTCGGGTCGGGCCCGGCAGGCGCCTCGGCGGCGCTCCTGCTCTCGACCCTCGGCGTCGCGAACATCATGATCACGAAGTACCGCTGGACCGCGAACACCCCGCGGGCGCACATCACCAACCAGCGAGCCATGGAGGTGTTCCGCGACGTCGGCATCGACGACCAGGTGCTGGCCGACGCGACAGAGCACCGCCTCGTCGGCGACACCGTCTTCTGCACCTCGATCGCAGGGGAGGAGATCGGCCGGATCCGCACGTGGGGGACCGGCGCGGACCGTGAGGCCGACTACCAGCTCGCGTCGCCGTGCCTCACGGTCGACATTCCGCAGACCTACCTCGAGCCGATCCTCGTGAAGAACGCGACGATGCGCGGCACCCAGGCTCAGTTCTCGACCGAGTACCTCTCGCACGTCCAGGACGACGACGGCGTCAGCGTGTCCGTCCTCGACCGGCTCACCGGCCACCACTACACGATCCGGGCGAGGTACCTGATCGGTGCCGACGGGGCACGCTCCAAGGTCGCTAGCGACATCGACCTGCCGCTGGTGGGATCGATGGACATCGCCGGTTCGATGAACATCACGTTCAAGGCCGACATCGCCGAGTACGTCGGCCACCGTCCCTCGGTGCTGTACTGGGTCATCCAGCCCGGGTCGAACGTCGGCGGCATCGGTGCGGGACTCGTTCGCATGGTGCGGCCGTGGAACGAGTGGCTCATCGTCTGGGGATTCGACATCGCCCAGCCGCCGCCCGTCGTCGACGAGGCCGCCGCGATCCAGATCGTCCGCAACCTGCTCGGCATGCTGGACCTCGACGTCGAGATCACCGGCACGTCCCTGTGGGGCAACAACGAGGTGTACGCGACCCACCTGCAGCAGGGTCGCGTGTTCTGCGCCGGCGACGCCATCCACCGCCACCCCCCGAGCAACGGCCTCGGCTCCAACACCTCGGTCCAGGACTCCTACAACCTCGCCTGGAAGATCGCCGCGGTGCTCAAGGGCCATGCCGGTCCCGAGCTGCTCGAGACCTACTCGACCGAGCGGGCCCCCGTGGCCGAGCGCATCGTGAAGCGCGCCAACCGGTCAGCCCGCGAGTTCGCCGACCTGTTCGTCGCGCTCGGTGTGACCGACGTCGAGACCGAGGAGGAGATGGTCGCGCGGATCGAGGAGCGCAAGGCGGACACTCCCGCCGGTGAGGCCAAGCGGGCCGCGCTGGCCAAGGCCATGGAGATCAAGAACTACGAGTTCAACGCTCACGGGGTGGAGCTGGGGCAGTTCTACACGTCGTCGGCGATCGTGTCCGACGGAGCGAGCCTGCCCGAGCCGGGGCGTGATCCCGACCTCTTCCACCAGATGTCCACCGTGCCCGGGGCCCACCTGCCCCACGCCTGGGTGGGCGACCACCGGCGCAAGCTCGCGATGATGGACCTGGCCCCCTACGACCGGTTCACGCTGATCACCGGCGTCGCCGGCTCGGCATGGGAGTCGGCGGTCGACAAGATCGCGCACGAGCTGGGGGTGCCGGTGGCTTCCGTCGTGATCGGGCCTGGTCGCGAGGTCACCGATCTGTACTTCGACTGGTTGCGGCTGCGCCAAGTGGGGGAGAGCGGCGCCCTCCTGGTGCGACCCGACAAGCACGTCTGCTGGCGGTCGCACGAGCTGCCGGCCGACCCGGAGGCGGAGCTGCGCCAGGCTCTCACCTCGGTGTTGTCGCGGACGGTGTGACGATGCGCTTCGACCACGAGACCCTCGGACAGCGGGTCCGCTTCGGCTCAGGCGAGGCCCAGCAGAACCTGGCCGCCGAGGTAGGGCGGCTCGGCGCCTCACGGGTGCTGGTCCTGTCCGGCGCCGAGGAGCGTGAGATCGCCGACCGCGTGACCGCGGGCCTACCGGTCGTGGGTGTCCACGACGAGGTCGTCATGCACGTTCCGGTCGATGTCGCCGACCGGGCGTGCGCGGCCGCCGCGGCGCGCGATGCCGACCTGCTGATCAGCATCGGCGGCGGGTCCACGACGGGACTCGCGAAGGCCGTGGCACTCGCCACGGGCCTGCCGATCGTGGCCGTGCCGACGACGTACGCCGGCTCCGAGGCCACGCACATGTGGGGGCTCACCGAGGCGGCGCACAAGACCACCGGCGTGGACCTCCGGGTGCTGCCGCGAACCGTCGTCTACGACGCATCCCTGACCCTGTCGCTGCCCGTTCCCATGAGCGTCGCCTCGGGGCTGAACGCGCTCGCACACTGCATCGACTCGCTCTGGGCGCCGCGCGCCGATCCCATCAACGCGGCGCTCGCGGGGGAGGGCATCCGGGCAGTCAGCCAGGGGCTTCGCCAGATCGTCGACGATCCGTCGAACCTGGAGGGCCGTGAGCAGCTCCTTCACGGCGCCTACCTGTCGGCCGTGTCGTTCGCCTCGGCGGGATCGGGCCTGCACCACAAGATCTGCCACGTCCTGGGTGGCATGTTCGATCTCCCGCACGCCCAGACCCATGCGGTCGTGCTGCCCCATGTCCTGGCATTCAACGCCCCCAACGCGCCCGCCGCCGCCGATCGGATCGCCACTGCGATGGGCAGCACGAGCGCGACTGCCGGACTTGCCGTCCTCCGCGCCCGCATCGACGCCCCTGTCGCCCTCCGTGACCTCGGCATGCAGGAATCGGGAATCGCGGCGGCAGCGGAGGCCGTCACCGACATCGCGCCTCCGGACAATCCCACACCCGCCACGACCGTGGCCATCACCACCGTGCTGCGTGCAGCATGGGAAGGAGCTGATCCCCGATGACCTCCACCTCCACGCTCAGCACGTCCGATGAGCAGCGCATCCGCGAGGACGACCTCGTCCGCCTGGTGAGGGCGTCATTCGACGGCACCCCTGATCCGCGTCTGCGCGAAGTCATGCAGGGTATTGTCGAGCACCTGCACGCCTTCGTGCGCGACGTCCGCTTGACCGAGACGGAGTGGCTGAAGGCCATCGAGTTCCTGACAGCGGTCGGGCACATCACCGACGACCGCCGCCAGGAGTTCATCCTCTTGTCGGACACCCTCGGTGCATCGATGCAGGTCATCGCGATCAACAATGAGGTCCACGGCAACGCCACTGAGGCGACCGTGTTCGGGCCGTTCTTCGTCGACGATGCACCCCACGTCGAGCTCGGCGGTGACGTCGCCGGGCTGGCGGCCGGTCAGCCGTGCTGGGTCGAGGGCACGATCGTCGACATCGAGGGACGGCCGGTCCCCGGAGCCCGCATCGAGGTGTGGGAAGCGGACGAGGACGGCTTCTACGACGTGCAGTACACCGATGATCGCGTGGCAGGGCGGGGTCACCTGTTCAGCGACGACGACGGCGGCTTCCGCTTCTGGGCCGTGACGCCCACGCCCTACCCCATCCCGCACGACGGACCGGTCGGCGCGATGCTGGCCGCAACGGGGCGGTCGCCGATGCGCGCGTCCCACCTGCACTTCATGGTCGAGGCGCCGCAGTGCCGGACCCTGGTGACGCACATCTTCGTGCGCGGCGACGAGACCCTGGCGCACGACAGCGTCTTCGGTGTGAAGGACTCGCTGGTCAAGGACTTCGTCGAGCAGGCTCCCGGCACGCCCACGCCAGATGGTCGTGACATCGGTGGCGCGACCTGGTCACGGGTGCGGTTCGACATCGTGCTGGCGCCGGCTGGAACGTAGGACTCGTCCCCCTGTTGCCGGGGGGTCGACCGATGGGGTCCGAGGTCGCCATGAGCGCTGCGGGCCCCATCGGTGCGAGCGACGATGCAGTCGTCGCGGTGCCTTCATATGACCACACATGATCGTCCGGCGAATTGTAGTTAGAGTGCGTTCGCACGCAGTGACGACAGGGGTGCGGATGAAGAAGCAGGTCCCGACGCGACCGTACGTCATGCGGGGGCGCGCAGACTCGATCGAGGGCACCCGAGCCCGGATCACCGAGGCAGCGGTTCGGCTGCACGAGACGGTCGGTCCCGTGCGTACGACGATCGCCGGCATCGCGGCCGCCGCGGGAGTCCAGCGGCAGACCGTCTACCGGCACTTCCCCGACGAGCAGGACCTGTTGGCGGCATGCTCTGCGCACTACTGGGCCCAGCACGAGCGTCCTCGGGTCGAGCAGTGGAGCGAAGTCGAGGCGTGGGACGACAAGGTCCGGGTCGCGCTGACCGTGGTCTATGCGTTCTACGCCGACACCGAGATGATGTTGAGCCAGGTGCTGCGCGACGCCGAGGTCTCCGACGAGGTTCGCGTGACCCTGAAGCCGTACGACGATCTCGTGGCCGAGGTCGTCGACAGCATCTGTCTGGGTGTCGAGGGTGCGCCGAGCCTGCGGCGGCGTGCCGCCTACGTCGTCGACTTCAGGGCGTGGCGTCTCATGGCCCGGTCGCACGGTCTCGACGGCGTCGAGGCGGTGCAGGCGATGCAGTCACTGCTGGTGGCAGCAAGGGCGGCACCGGCCGAGGCCGGGACCGCCCCTGTCGCCTAGCTCAGGCGACGGGGCGCCCAGGCGCGACGATGGCCGTGCCTCGTCGCTCGACGGCGCGCTCCAGCACACCGACGATGGCGTCGACCGACGGGGCGCCCGACATCCCGAAGGTGTCGTCGATGACGAAGAACGGCACGCCGCGGATGCCGAGCTGTCGTGCGCGGGCGACGTCGGCCTGCACCTGAGCAGTGTGGCGGCCGTCTGCGAGAGCGCGGCGGACCTCCGCGGGGTCGAGACCGACCTCCTCGGCCAGGGCCACGAGCGTGTCGACCCGGCCCAGGTGCTGCCCCTCCAGGAAGTGGGCCCGGTAGAGCCGCTCGAGCATCGGTGACGCCAGCCCGAGCGGTCGCGCGGCGTGCACGAGCTCGTGGGCCCGACGGGTGTTGGCCTGCTGGACCGCATCGAAGTCGTAGGCCAGGCCGACCTCGCGCCCTGCCTCGGTCACGCGCGACAGGATCGGCGCAACGTGTTCGGGCGAACGTCCCTCGTGCTCGACCAGGACTCCGCCACGGTGCCGGCGTAGGAGTCTGGAAGGTCCGGCGCCACCTGGAAGCTGCGGTAGGTCACCTGCAGCGGCGGGAGGCCGGGATGGGCCTGCGCGAACGTCGCAGCTGCTGTTGCGAGCCGGCGCGTGCTGATGAAGCACCACGGGCAGGAGAGGTCGGTCCAGATGTCGATCTCGAGAGGGGTCATGGTGAGGGAACATTTCATCATCCACCTATGTTCCATGAAATGGACTGCAGCTGCTCGCACCACCGCAGCGGCGGCCACACCGAGAAACGACAACAACGACAAAGGAATGACCGTGGACATCACAGGCAAGCACATCATCGTGACCGGCGCCGGCGGAGACATCGGCGCTGCAACCACTCGGCGGCTCGTGCAGGACGGGGCCCACGTGCTGGCCGTGGACCTGGATGCGCGGCGGCTGAAGGACCTGTCCGAGGAGCTCAGTGGCGGGGCTGGGACGATCGAGGCGTTCGACGCCGACGTGACCGACGCAGACGCCGTCGCTGCCTACGCGAAGCGTGCGGTCGAGCTGTGGGGCCAGGTCGACGGCTTCTTCAACAACGCTGGCATCCAGGTGCCGGTCGCGGACGTGCAGGACTTTCCGGACAGGGACTTCGACCGGGTCATCGCCGTCAACGTCAAGGGCACGTACCTGGGCCTGAAGCACGTGGTCCCGACCATGAGCGCCGGTGGCTCGATCGTCAACTCGTCGAGCTCGTTGGGGGTGGTCGGCGGGACGGGGATCAGTGCCTACGTCGCCTCGAAGCACGCCATCATCGGGCTCACGAAGGGCGTTGCCCTGGAGCAGGGCCCGCGAGGGGTCCGGGTCAACGCCGTGACACCGGGTCCCATCGCCGGGGCGATGACGTTCACCCTCGCCGATCAGCTCTTCGCCGGCACCGACCAGTCCTTCGTCAACACGGTGCCGCTCGGACGGCACGGGACGCCGGAGGACGTCGCGTCCCTCGTGGTGTTCCTGCTCTCGGACGAGGCGTCCTTCATCACCGGATCGGTCCACGCGGTCGACGGCGGGTTCACGGCATGAGCACCGACACGCGGGCGCTCGCGCAGGTCGTGGTCCTGCAGGCGAAGCCGGAGCGCACCGAAGACCTTCGCGCGGCACTCGAAGTCGTACGCCACCATGTCGATGACGAGCCGGGGACGCTGCAGTGGACGCTGCACGTGTCAGTGCAGGATCCCGACACGATCGTGATATACGAGGTGTACGTCGACCAGGCGGCAGCCGAGGCGCATGGCCTCAACCCGGGCTTGGTCGCGGTCTTCCCCGAGCTCGACTCGATGCTCCGCGCTCCGCTCGACATACGCGAGCTGATCGTGGACCCGGCGGCCGGTGCACGGCCCTGACCCACCGGCGCGGCTGCTGCGCGGCCGCATCTCCCCCCGTCAACCCGCTCGACGAGCACGACGGCGACGTCCTCACGCTGCCGTACGTCATGTCGGTGGGGGTCGGCGGGGGGAGGCAGGGCAAGGTCTGCTGACCGCCGCAATCACGCCTGGGTGGCGGCGGTCCCCTCGGCCACAGCAGACGCGAGCGGGATCGGCTCGAACATCGCAGGCTCCTCGTGCGGGAACAGCGCCGTCGGCCCGTAGATCCAGTCGATGAACGAGTAGTCGTGGACCTCGCGACTGCGCAGCAGTGCGTTCCGCTGCTCCCGCTCGACCCCGTCGAGGTGCCACAGCTCTCCCCAGGATCGGGCAGTGGTGACGACACGGCGGCAGTGCTCGGGGCGGACGGCCTGGTAGTCAGCCAGTGCGGCGTCCCAGTCGACGTCTCCGTCCGGGTGCCTGTGCCTCGACACGTGATGGGCCAGGACCCAGCCGTCCTCGATCGCCATGATGGCGCCCTGGGCCATGTACTGCAGCGGAGCGTGCGCCGCGTCGCCCAGCAGGGCGATCCGCTGGTCGACCCAGGTGGCGAGCGGGTTGCGGTCGAACATGCGCCACCACACGTCGCGCCACATGCTCGGGACGCGGGCACGCACGTCGTCGCACGTCTGCTCGAAGGCACTGTCGAGCTCGTCGGGAGTTCCCCAGTCGGCGACGCCGGCACGCGCCTTGGGCGACTCGAAGACGGCGACCTGGTTGACGAGCTGGCCACCCCTCAGCCCGTAGTGGACGAAGTGGCAGCGCGGACCGACGTGCACGACGATCTCGTCCAGATCGATCGGTCGCTCCTGCTCCGCCACGGGCACGGTGCCCCGATAGGCGACGTACGAGGACGACACGGGCTCGTCGTCGACGAAGCGCTTGCGGGCGACCGAGCGGAGTCCGTCCGCGGCGAGCACGAGGCGCGCCCGGTGCACCTCCCCGCCGGTGACCGTCACTGTCGCGGCGTCGGCACCCGTGGCGTACTGCTCAGCGCACTGGCCCGTCAGGAGCTCGACCCCCGCATCGCGACAGGCGTCCACGAACAACCGATGGAGGTCGCTGCGGTGGATGACCAGGTACGGGAAGCCGTAGCGGCTCTCCACGTCGCGGAGATCGAGCCTCGTGAGCTCTGTGCCGTCCACGGCGTCCCGCATGACCATCTGTTCCGGGACGACGCCGAGGGCCACTGCCTTGTCGAGCAGACCGTAGTCGTCGAGGATCCTGGTGCAGTTCGGTGCCAGCTGGATCCCCGCACCCACTTCGCCGAACTCCGTGGCCCTCTCGAGGACTCGAACGGTCGATCCCGATCGAGCCAGGGCGAACGCTGCGCTCAGTCCGCCGATGCCTCCGCCGACGACGAGGACGTCCGGGTCCACCGAAGCGCCCTCAGGTGTGCCGGGCAGCGGCGGCCTCACGAGGTCCTCACGACCTTGTTCGCGCACGCCCCGAGACCCTCGATCTCGGTCACCACGAGCTCACCGCCGTTGAGGTAGGTCCGCGGCGAGCGGGCGTGCCCGACTCCTGCCGGGGTCCCGGTGGCGATGAGGTCGCCCGGACGAAGTCTCACGATGGTCGACACGTAGCGGACGAGCTCGACGGGGTCGAAGAGCAACGTGCCGGTGTTGTCGTCCTGCATCACCTGGCCGTCGACCGTCGTCGTCACCCGCAGTGACGGCGTGCGGCCACCGGGGAGCTCGTCGGGCGTGGTCATGTAGGGGCCGACGGGGGTCGAGGAGTCCCAGATCTTGCCCTGCGTCCACTCGACCGTCCGGAACTGCCAGTCGCGCACGGAGACGTCGTTCATGACGGTGAATCCCGCGATCGCGTTGGCAGCCGTCTCGCTGGAGGCCCTGCGCGTGTGCTTCCCGATGACCACGACGAGCTCGGCCTCCCAGTCCAGGGCGTCGGTCTCCGCCGGCTTCTCGAGGTCGTCGAAGGCGCCGGTGAGCGTGTCGGCGAACTTGGCGAACAGCGTCGGGTGGTCCGGAAGCTCGCGGCCCATCTCGGCGATGTGGTTGCGGTAGTTGTGCCCCACGCAGATGACTTTCGACGGACCGGGCACGACGGGTGCGAAGTCGGCGTCGGCGACCGGGTAGGACGCGCCACTCGCCGACTCGGCGACGCGGCGCCAGTCCGCGCCCGACAACAGCTGACCCACGTCGGTGGCGCCCACGTCGATCAGCTCGTCGCCGCCGTCGGAGAGCCGGACGGCACGGGTGGCGCCGTCGTCGGTCCTGATGGTTGCGAGCTTCATGCCCGACCACCTCCGACCTGGGCCTGGGAACGATGCAGGCCCAAGGCGTCGAAGATGGGGGCGTCGGAGAACCGGAAGAGGTCCAGGGCGCCCGAGTCGGAGTCGGTGGATCCGGCCTCGGAGCGGGCAGAGAAGCCCACCCACGACGGGACCACGAAGATGTCCCCGCGGGTGACGGTCCAGCTGGAGTCGCCGACGGTGACGGTGCCGGACCCGTCGAAGACCTGGAACACCGACGAACCAGTCTCCCGCGTGGAGGCGGTCTCCGCGCCCCGAGCGATGCGGTGCATCTCGGCTCGGATCGTGGGCAGCACGTCGCCACCCGACTCTGGGTTCGTGAAACGCACGGCGGCGTGCCCCGGCTCCACGGTGCCTCCGTGTCCTTCGGACTCGATGTCGAGCTGGTCGGTCAGGGCTCGGTCGGTGTGCTCCCACTTGTACGCCAGCAGCGGCGAGCCAGGAGTGGGAGCAGCGGCCGAGAGGGGACGCAGGCCCGGGTGCCCCCACAGCCGTTCCGATCGAGAACGTTCGGGCGTGACGCGCTCGGCCGGTGAGATCTTCTCGCGACCGAACTCGAAGGACTGCGCGTCCGTCGCGTACTGGAACGGGATGTCGAGGCCGTCGATCCACGCCATCGGGTGGTCGGTCGCGTTGTGGTGCGCGTGCCAGTTCCACCCCGCCTGCGGAAGGAAGTCGCCGCGCCGCATCGGCACCGGGTCCCTGCCCACGACGGTCCACACGCCCTCGCCCTCCACCACGAACCGGAACGCGTGCTGGGTGTGGCGGTGCTCGGGTGCGTCCTCGCCCGGCATGAGGTACTGGATGGCGGCCCACAGGGTGGGAGTGGCGAAGGGCCTCCCGGCCAGACCGGGGTTCGCGAGCGCGATCGCGCGACGCTCGCCGCCACGGCCCACCGGCACGATGGCCCCGGCCTCGGCGGCCAGCTGGCGCAGGGCCTCCCAGCGCCACACGTGGGGCACCGCCTGCGACCGGGGGTGCGCCGGCATGAGGTCGCCTATCTCGGTCCAGAGCGGCACGAGCATCTCGTGCTCGAACCCGCGGTACAGCTCCTCGAGAGCGGGGGTGACGTCCGGCTGGTCCGGCGCATCGACTGCGACCAGACGAACTGGATTGTCGGTAGGTGTCATCATGAAGGCATCGTGCACCGCAGTTCGCTGGCCAGAACGCACAATTCTGCTGTGCAGAAGTTCGAGTCGTCGCGCGATCGTCGCGGTCACGCGTGGCCGATGCCGGTCGCCATGTGGACGGCAACGGAGGCGAATCCCTCACCGGCGTAGAAGTGCTGCGCCCGCTTGTTGGTCACGCCGGTGTCCAGCTCGATGCGGGCGCAGGCCGTCCTCTGGGCCAGCTCGCGCAGGTGGGCGATGAGCACTGAGCCGAGCCCGCGGCCCCGGTGGGATCCGCTGACGACCAGGTCCTCGAGCAGCAGGAGCTTGCCGCGGCTCGTGGTGAGGACCCGGAACCCGGCCATCCCTACCGCCGCCTGCGGTCCGAGGTCGTGTGCCGGCCACCCGAGAAGGACGTGGTATCCCTCCCGTGACGCCTCGCGCAAGAAGGTGGTGGCTGCCTTCTCGCTCGTGCCTCGAAGCTCTGAGAGCAGCCCGCCGGCGGCTCGTAGGGCTTGTGTGTCGGTGACGACCAGCTCGAAGACCTCGATGCCGAGCGACCTGGCGTCACGGCACGCAGGACTGTCAGGGGGTGACGACGACGCGCCCGACATGACCGCCTGCCTCCATGAGCTCGTGGGCCTCTCGGGCCCTGCTCAGGTCCAGGACACTGCCTGTTCGAACCCTGAGTCGGTCGTCTGAGAGGAGGTCGTTGATGACGCGAGCCGCCTGCGCGAGATCCGGGACGGAGGCGTTGCTGATGGCGAACCCGAGAATGCGTAGGTCCCGCGTGTAGAGGTCGCCGGCCCTGAACTGCGGCATCGACCCCATTCCGGCCATCACCACCACGCGGCCGCCCTGGCGCATGAGGGGTAGCGCCTGCGCCAGGTCGTTGCGGCCACTGTTGTCCCACCAGACATCGACCCCGTCCGGTGCCGAGATGGCGATCTGGGTCGCGAGGTCCGGGTCGCGGTAGTCCAGCACGACATCCGCGCCCGACGTGCTGCACCACTCGAAGTCCTTGGGTGCTGCGGTGGCCACGACGCGTGCGCCGGCGGCGCAGGCCATCTGCACCACGGCGCTGCCCACGGCGCCGCCGGCGCCTGCGACGAGCACTGTCTCGCCGCTCCTCAGGTGCGCCTCGCGGACCAGACCGAGGTAGGCCGTCCCTGCTGGGTGCAACACGCTTGCGGCCGTCGCTGGGTCGACCCCCCCGGGAAGCGGGTAGACGCGATCGCCTGGCGCCAGGACGAGCTCGGAGAACGTTCCCTGCCGGCCGTCGTGACCCAAGCTGTTGCTCCACACCCGCTGACCGACCATGGACGGGTCGACGTCGGTGCCCACGGCCTTGACGGTGCCGACGACATCGCGTCCTATGACGAAGGGGAGTGGCAGGGCGGTGGGATAGGCCCCCGACCTGACGAAGAGGTCGACGTGGTTGACCGCTGTGGCCGCCATGCGGATGAGGACGTCCGCTGGTCCCACCGTCGGCGTCGGCACGTTCCCGACCTGTATCTCGGAGGCCGGGCCCGTCTTGCGGACGAAGGCCGCCACCATGCTGGCGCTGTACGTCACGGGCGGTCCTGTGGCGCCGACCGACCGCGAGGTGTCCCTGGTTCCTCGCCGTAGGGGAGGCCCACCATGGACCCGGCCAGGAGCTTGGCGTCGTCCTGGCGTGCGGAATGGGTGGCTCCGAGATCGACGTGCTTGGTCTCGGGGCCAATCGCGGCGCCCACGAGGACGAGGAGGCCCCCCAGGCTGATCAGGACGAGTGGCGTGAACTCGTACGGGATCCACGACTCGAGGCCGGCCAGGTAGGTGGCGTAGAACGCCGGCAGGATGACCGCGGTCGTGTAGCCCAGGCCGTAGCCGCTCGACCGCACTCCGACGTGGAACCGCTCGATGATGTAGGTCGACGCCACGGAGTAGACCGAGACCACGACCACGACCAGCGCAACGGTGGTCAGCGTGATGGCCGCAAGGCTGTCCAGACGGCCCGAGGCGATCAGCCAGTAGAGGAACGGGGCGAGGACGGCTGTCAGCGGGCCCTGGACCAGGAAGAAGCGGCGCCTGCCGAACCGCTGCCCGAGCGAGCCGGCCACCAGGTAGGCCGGAACGAGTGTGGCGTAGGCGATCACGAGCACCATGGTTGCCCGGGTGTCGCTCAGTCCGCCCTGGGCCCGGAGCGTCGTGGGCAGGATGGCGCCGATCATGTTGAACGCCAGCCAGATGCCCGACATCAGGACGAACACCTGCAGGAACCCGCGGAGGTTGTCGCCGCGGAAGAGCTCCGCAACAGGTGAGCTGTCACCTTCCTGGGGCTTGTTGGCGATCCAGGCGTCCGACTCCTCGACGTGTCGTGAGTACCAGAAGGCCCAGGCGAGGGCCATGGCGCCGCCGATGACGAACGGGATGCGCCAACCCCACTGGGTGTACGGCGATTCGAGGGTGCCCGACGGGATCACCAGCAGGAGTCCGAACGTGAGCAGCGCGATGGCGCAGTAGGCCAAGGGGAACCCGGTCATGATGAGGGCGCCGTTGAAGCCGCGACGGCTCTTGGGGCTGTGCTCGAGGGCGAGCGGCGTGGCTGCGGTGTACTGCCCGCCGAGGAAGATGCCGTCCAGGAACCGAAGGACGATGAGCAGGATGATGCCCAGCATCCCGACCGCTTGGTGACCAGGCAGGAAGCCGATGGCAAGGGTGCACAACCCGAATCCGACGAGCGACAAGATGGTCGTGCGCCGTCGGCCGCGGCGATCACTGATGTGGCCGAAGATCAGTGCGCCTAGTGGCCGGCCGAGGAGCGTGGCCGCGAAGACGGCAGATGTCAGCAGGCGCCCCTCTCCCTCGGAGAGACCCTCCGGTTGGAAGTACATCGCTGCTGGGGCGAGCGCGATGATCGGGAGGTAGACGTCGAACATGTCGATGAACAGTCCGACCTGGGCGCCCAGGGTCGCCTTCTTGGCGCCGCTCGACGAGGGGGTCCTGGGATGGTCCGTGCGGGAAGTGGTCATGGGTCCTGCCTCGCTTCGATGGCGGCTGGTTTCGCAGCAGCGACATGCTGGCAACAGTGGGCCGTCGTGCCGGTGGCGTCCAGCGTGAAAGGCGTCACATCTGCTGGGACAGGGAATTCTGGTGAACAGAACGGCCGGTCCGGCCGATCAATCGGCGATCAGGTGAGACCGAGCTTGTCCAAGGCGTCGGTGGCCAGGTCGACCGCCTCGCTCATGGTCGGCGCGTCGGTGACGCCGAGGAGCCTGCGCCTGTGGGCTGCGCCGAGGAGCTGGGAGAACAGCGCCTCGGCGACCGCGGCCGAGTGCCGTCCTGGCTCGTCATGCACGTAGTGCGCCAGGCGCTCGATGTGCCGCTGGTCGGCGAGCTCGTGGAAGGTGCGTGCCAGGTCGGGGAACCTCTCCGCCTCAGCGATGACCAGTCGGTGGAGGCCCACCAGGTCGTCGGAGTGGGTGCGGAAGACGATCCTCGCGGCCAGTCCCGCGAGCGTGTCGCTCTCGGAGGCGGACGCGTCGCTGACCTCGGCGGCGAGCCGGCTCACCATGGCGACGAAGAGACCCGCCTTGTCCCCGTAGTCGGAGTAGATCGTCCTCTTCGTCACGCCGGCTGACCGTGCCAGCTGCTCGACGGTCGTGCGGTCGTAGCCGTGCTCCAGGAACATCGGCAGCGCCCTGTCCAGCATGCGCCGCCGGCGCTCGTCACGCTGCTGGGCCGTGGGCCGGCCGCGGCGCGGGGCGTCGATCGTCACATGGTGCTCCGGCGTCCTGAGGGGATGCGAGTGTACTAACATCCGTAATGACACTGTCCAGTGTCATTAGAACACCGGTCGACCATCGGGAGACGTGATGTCAGGAACGACGCGGTCCTCAACGCCCACGAGGCGCCGGACCAAGGCCACGGGGACGAAGGCTTCGGTGGAGACCCCGCCGACCGAGACACCGCCGGGCGAGAACCAGCCGAGCGAGGTGGAGCGCGAGCGCGCGCAGCGCTTCTACCGCCAGATGCTCTTCATCCGGCGCTTCGAGGAACGCGCCCAGCGCGCCTACACGCAGGCGCTGATCGGCGGTTACTGCCACCTGAACCTGGGTGAGGAAGCCGCCATCGCAGGGCTCATGGACGAGCTCCGGCCCGAGGACTACCTGTTCACGAACTACCGCGAGCACGGGTACGCCTTGGCTCGGGGCATCGATCCGAACGCCGTGATGGCGGAGCTCTTCGGACGCGTGGACGGGGTCTCCAAGGGGTGGGGCGGCTCGATGCACATGTTCGACGTCTCCCACCGGTTGCTCGGCGGGTACGGGATCGTCGGGGGACAGCTCCCGATCGCGACGGGCGCCGCGCTGGCGTTGCAGTACAAGGGTGCCGACGAGATCGTGATGTGCACGATGGGCGACGGGACGGTTGCCATCGGTGCCTTCCACGAATCCCTCAACCTCGCCAGCCTGTGGGACCTGCCCATCGTCTTCGTCATCATCAACAACGGGCTCGGGATGGGCACGCCGGTGGCGCACTCGTCTGCCCTCCCCGACCTCTACCGCCGCGGCGACGCCTATCGCATCGAGTCGGCGCGCGTCGACGGCATGAACCCCGACATCGTCGCCTCCGCCACCGCCACGGCGGTCGACGTCGCACGGGGTGGGCGGCCGTACCTGCTGGAAGTGGTCACCGAGCGGCTGAAGGGGCACTCCGTCGTGGACCCGGCCAAGTACCGCAGCGGTGACGAGGCCGCGCGCCTCAAGGGCGTCGATCCCGTTCGCGCCTACGCACAACACCTCACGGCGATCGGCGTGCACGACGCGGAGTCCATCGCGCAGCTCGACGCCGAGGTGCTCCGGGAGGTGGACGCGGTCGCTGCGTTCGCCGCGGCCAGCGAGTTCCCCGACACGAGCACCCTGTTCGACTACACCTACGCCAGCCCGGTTCCGAACGACTCGCGGCGCCTGCCCGGTGACGCTCTCTACCCCGCAGCGCCGATCGTCGGGGGTGCGGCATGACCGAGCTGACGTACCGCGAAGCGCTCCGACAGACGTTGCGCTCCGAGCTGTTGCGCGATGAGGACGTCATGCTGATGGGTGAGGAGATCGGCGTCTTCGAGGGCTCGTACAAGATCACGGCTGGCCTGCTGGAGGAGTTCGGCCCTCGACGGGTGCGGGACACTCCCATTGCGGAGGAGGGCTTCACCGGCGCCGCCATCGGGGCCGCCATGCTGGGGCTCCGGCCTGTCGTCGAGATCATGACGATCAACTTCTCGCTCCTGGCCCTGGACCAGATCGTCAACCACGCGGCCAAGATCCACGGCATGTTCGGCGGCCAGATGAGTGTGCCGATGGTGATCCGCACGCCCGGTGGGGGAGGGCAGCAGCTGGGGGCGTCGCACTCGCAGAACATCGAGCTCTACTACGCCTTCGTCCCAGGCCTCAAGGTGGTCGCACCCTCGACCCCCGCCGATGCGCGAGCGCTCCTGCTCGCCGCGATCAAGGACGACGATCCGGTCCTCTTCCTGGAGAACCTGGCTCTGTACAACACCAAGGGGGACGTACCTGACGACCTCCCCGCCGCCACGATCGGCAAGGCGAAGGTCACTCGCCCCGGACGCGATCTGACCTTGATCGGCTACTCCCGCATGGCCGTGGTCGCCCTCGAGGTCGCCGAGGAGCTGGCGGAGAGCGACGGGCTCGACATCGAGGTGATCGACTTGTGCAGCCTCCGCCCGTTGGACCGGGAGACCGTCGTGGAATCGGTGAAGAAGACCCATGCGGCAGTGATGCTGGAGGACGACTGGCTGACCTACGGCATCGGCGCGGAAGTCGCCGCCACGATCTCGGACGGGGCCTTCGACTACCTGGACGCGCCGGTTCGTCGCGTCGCCATGGCCGAGGTGCCGCTGCCCTACTCGAAGCCCCTGGAGAGTGCGGCCCTGCCGTCTCGCCAGGACGTCGTCAACGCCATCCGGGCCACGCTCGCAGCGGTGGGCCACCGCACCTCTGAGGGGACGAGATGATCGACATCACCATGCCGCGGCTGTCCGACACGATGGAGGAGGGCGTGGTCCTCACCTGGCTGAAGCGGCCCGGGGACACCGTCGAGGCCGGGGAGACGCTTGTCGAGATCGAGACCGACAAGGCGGTGATGGAGTTCGAGGCGTACGAGTCGGGAGTCCTGTCCAGGGTCCTCGTCGCGGAGGGCGAGCGGGTGGCCATCGGCACGGTGATCGCCGAGCTCCTGGGTCCGGGGGAGACGGCGCCGGCACACGAGGAACCGTCCGCGGACGAGCCCGTCCCTGACCGGCCTGCCCCTGACCGGCCTGCCCCTGCCGCACCCGAGTCGGGTGCGGCAGCGGGTCGGCGACCCGACCGGCTCCTGGCCACCCCCCTGGTTCGTCGGCTCGCGAGGGAGCACGGCCTCGTGCTGGACGACATCGCTGGTTCCGGTCCGGGAGGTCGCATCATCCGCGCCGACGTGCAGAGCCTGATCGGCACCGATGCGCAGCTGGACGCGGCGACGAGCTCCGCGGCCGATGCTCACGTTGTGGCTCCCGACGTCGCCGTGACATCCGACGTGCCGGTCGAACGGCCGGCGAGGGACGTCGAGCCGGTCCACGACCCGCGTGACCCGGAGGAGGTGGTGTTCGACTCCGTTCGCCGGGTCATCGCTCACCGCCTCAGCGAGAGCGCGCGGGACGTGCCGCACTTCGCCGTCACGGCTGTCGCCGACGTCGAGGAGCTCGTGCAGATGCGGAAGGAGCTCAACGAGCGCTTGCAGGCCGCCGGTCGCGACAAGGTGAGCGTCAACGACATCCTGGTCCGTGCGTGCGCCCTGTCCCTGCGCGCCCATCCTCATGTCAACGGAAGCTTCCGACCGGACGACGCGGGCACGATGCTGGTCCACAGGCGGGTCCACGTCGGTGTCGCCGTGGCGTCGCAGACAGGACTGGTGGTCCCCGTCATCGACGATGCGGATCGCAAGACCGTGACGGAGATCGGGCTGGAGACGAAGCGCCTCGTGGCGTCGGCCAACGCGCGGAAGCTGACACCTGAGCAGATGTCGGGCGGGACCTTCACCATCAGCAACCTGGGCATGTTCGGCGTCGAACAGTTCACGGCGATCATCAACCCGCCGCAAGGAGCGATCCTGGCTGTGGGAGCGACGGTGCGGGAGCCGGTCGCGGTGGGTGACGACGTGGTGGTCCGGCACCGGATGCGTCTCTCGCTCTCGTCGGACCACAGGATCATCGACGGCGCGTTGGCGGCCCAGTTCCTGCGGACGCTCACAGGCATGCTCGAGGAGCCCTGGACGATCTTGGCGTGAGGGCACTTCTGCAGGACAGAATCTCATCGTTCTGGACAACAGACATCAGCACACTGTCGTGGAAGACCTCAATGGAACGGACGGACACTCATGACCACGATCGATCAAGACATGCGCGACATCGTCTCCAGCGCCAAGCTGTGCTTCGCCGCGACGATCTGTGCTGACGGCTCCCCGAACCTGTCGCCCAAGGGGTCGCTGCGGGTCTACGACGACGAGCACCTGGTCTTCATGGACATCGACTCGCCCAACACGGTCGCGAACCTGCGGCGTGACCCTCGAATCGAGATCAACGTGGTCGATGTGTTCCGCCGCAGGGGATACAGGTTCAAGGGAACCGCGAGCTTCCGGTCGGAGGGAGACCCGGCCTACGAGTGGGTGCACTCTTGGCTCCTGGACCTGAATGGTCCGGGCTACCCGGCGAACGAGGTGGTCATGATCCGGGTCGAGCGTGTCCTGCCGCTCCTGTCACCGGCGTACACCTTCGGCGGTCTGGAGGAGGAGGGACTCATCGAGGACTGGAAGGCCAAGTACCTCGAGGACTCGCCGCCCGCCTGACGTCAGCCCGCACAAGAATCGAAGGGGAAGAACGTGCACGAACGCATGAGTTTCTCGACCACGGCACCCGAGGCGTACGCCTCCCTGCTGGGTCTGTCGAAGTACGTCAGCACTGCGTCGGTCAGCAAGCAGCTCGCCGAGCTGATCAAGGTACGGGTGGCTCAGGTCAACGGCTGTGCCTACTGCATCGACGTGCACACCACCGATGCCCGCAAGCACGGAGAGAGCGAGACGCGGCTCTACGCACTCGCGGCGTGGAGGGAGTCGCCCGCGTTCGAACCCTCCGAGCGGGCTGTCCTGGCCTTGACGGACGCCGTGACCCTGATCTCGCAGTCCGGTGTGCCCGACGAGGTGTGGCGCGATGTGGGTGAGCACTACTCCGAACGCGAGGTGGCCGACATCCTGCACACCATCATCACCATCAACGCGTTCACCCGCCTGGCGGTCGCCACGCGCATGGTCGCCGGGCAGTCGAAGCCGGTGAAGCCCCAGGCGGGCTGAAGCCCGCTCAGAAGCCCGCAGATGGTCCCGACGCCGGTGAGGCGTCGGGACCATCTGCGTGAGAGGTGTTCTTGTGTGCAGAACTGTGGTTCTTATCACTGGGACTCTCGCCACACTACGAGCACTAGTGGTGAGACACGGCATGCTCAGCGCATCAGCCACGCGGCCGGGTCTCGTCTGCATCCGCCTCGAAAGGACACCGGGCATGACAACGACCACCGCCCCCCGCGCTCCCCAAGGGGGCTCGCGCGCCGCCGCCCTGGACCCGGCGCGGAGGGCCCCGCGCGCCGCGTTCTACGGACTCTTCGTCGACTACTGGGAGATCATGCTTCCGGTCGTGGCCCTCGGGCCCGCCATGGCGTACTTCCTGCCTGACTCGCTGTCGCCGACGACCAAGGCGACCATGACCATGATGACCTTCGCGGCGGCCTTCCTCGGCCGGCCTCTCGGCAGCATCGTCTTCGGCCATTTCGCCGACTCCCTGGGGCGGCAGCGCACCACCACGATGTGCGCCGTCGGGCTCACGGTCTCGGTGCTCCTCGTCGCGTGTCTCCCCGGCTACGAACAAGTCGGACTCTGGGGCCTCGGGGGCGTCCTGGTGCTGCGGCTGCTCGGTGGTGTCTTCATGGGTGGGCAGTACACCGGCGCGAACCCCCTGGCGATGGAGAGCGTGGAGAAGTACAGGCGCGGGCTGGTCGGTGGTGCGATCGCGTCGGCCTGGCCGGTCGCCTACATCGCCGTGTCGCTGCTGACCTCCCTGCTCGTCGCCGTCATGCCGGTCGGCGACGCCTCCTCCTCCTACTCGGTGTGGGGCTGGCGGATCCCCTTCGTCATCGGCGCCGTCCTCGCCTTCCTGCTCTTCCTCTACCTGCGCAACACGGAGGAGTCGCCGCTGTTCCAGCGTGACTCGGACGACGCGGACGCCGGCTCGCACGTTGCGCAGCCTGCCAAGAAGCGATCACCTCTCCGCGAGCTCCTCACAGGTCCCAACCGGCGCAACCTCGCCCAGGTGTTCCTGCTCATGACCGGAATCTGGTTCGCCATCCAGATCCTCACCGTCGCCCCCAGCGGCCTGTTCATCACCTATCTCGGGCAGGACAGCAGGAGCGTGCTGTGGGGTCTCCTGCTCGCGAATGTCGTCCTGTTCCCCTGCTACCTGGTCTACGGCGCACTGGGGCAGCGCTTCGGTCGTCGGCGCACGCTCATCGTCGCTGGCTCGTTGTGCGGCACGGTCGCCGTGGCGAGCCTGGTCGCTGCGCTGAGGACGATCGACGACGGCCGGCCTTTCGCGCTGGCCATGGTGTTCTTCACCGTGAGCCTGTGCCTGGGCGTGGCGCCCAACGCCCTGATGATCCCCTACATCTGCGAAAGGTTCCCCACGGGGGTTCGAGCCTCCGGTTACGGCGTGGGCTACACGGCGGCGGTCGTGATCCCGGGCTTCTACTCGTTCATGCTGGTGTGGTTGAGCGATCTGGTCCCGTACGAGTACGGCACCGCCGTGCTGCTGGCCGTCGGAGCCGTGTGCATGACGCTGGGCGCCGCGCTCGGGCCGGAGACCAAGGACGTCGACCTGGGCGCGGAGGTGGGCCACGCGTAGGGACCACGCCCCTGCGAGTTCTGCTCCTCGAAAGTATGGTTCTGTGATGAAGAACAGGCAGCAACGGTTCATCGCCCCCAAGCCGGCGTATGCCATCGACTCCGTGGACCATGCTCTGCGGCTGGCCCTCCTGCTCCAGCAGGAGGGCTCGGTCCGTGTCACAGAAGCCGCAGCCAGGCTCGAGGTGAGCCGTTCCACGGCGCATCGGCTGTTGGCCATGCTGGTCTATCGGGACTTCGCCGAGCAGGCCGAGGACCGGAGCTACCACGCGGGACCGGCCCTTCGGCAGGTGCAGCACTCGGGAGCTCCTCTCGGCGTCCTGCGGCGACTCGCCCGGCCCCACCTGCAAGTCATGACCTCGGACGTCCGCGAATCGTCGAACCTCATGGTCCTCGCAGGCACGGAAGCGCGTTTCGTCCTCTCCGTCGAAGGGGACCAGGTCCTCCGCGTGGGGGATCGCGGCGGCAGGGCGCTGCCCGCCCACCTCGCCTCCGGAGGGAAGGTCCTGCTCGCCGACCTGCCGCGCGAGCGTCTGACCGAGCTGTACGCCGACGACCAGGACGTCGAGCTGTCCACCTTGCTGCGCGAGGTCGGACTGATCCGCAAGCGTGGGTTCGCCATCAACAACCAGCTGACGGAGAAGGGGGTCACCGCAATCGGCGTGCCCGTGCGCGACAGGGACGGTGTGGCCTGCGCGGCGTTGTCGATCGCCCTGCCCAGCGTGCGGTTCAGTCGCGACGAGCTGCCCTCCTGGCTGGCAGCCTTGAACGCGTGCAGCGCGGCCATAGCCCGTGACCTGACGGACCTGGACGACGACGCCTGAATCCCACCGGTCGACTTGTTCTGCCCACCAGAACTTGCTGTCCCGTACCCCGGCGGCGCGACAGAGACTGCAGCGCACGTGATCCACACGGCTTGGAAAATCAGCCCGGCCGGACGCCTCGAGGGCCGTGTCGAGCTGGTCGACGATCGGAGCATCTACGCATGTCAGTCTATGTACTCGTCCACGGTTCCTGGCACGACGGAGCAGCGCTCGACGACGTCGCCGCGCAGCTGAGGAGCCGCGGTCACGACGTCCACAACCCGACGGTGGCCGGACACGGCCGAGACGTCGACCGAGACGTCAGCCACGACGACTGCGTCGACTCGGTCCTCGCCGTGCTGGAAGCCGAGCACCTCGACGACGTGGTGCTGGTCGGCCACAGCTTCGGCGGTAGCGTCATCGCCCAGGTGGCTGCTCGCGCGCCGCAGCGGATCCGGCGCATGGTCTTCTGGGCCGGCTTCGTGCCGGCCGACGGCACCAGCGTGCTGGACAGCACGCCGCCCGCCTACCAGGAGCTGTTCCCCCTGCTCGCGGGCCAGTCGAACGACAACTCGGTGATGCTGCCCTTCGAGGTGTGGCGTGACTGCTTCATCGGGGACGCGGACCACGAGCGGGCACGTGAGACGTACGAGATGCTGGTGCCCGAGCCACTCGGGCCGACCGCGGAGAAGCTCGACCTGAGCGCTTTCTACGAGCTGACCATCCCCCGCAGCTACGTGCTGGGCGACGAGGACTGCGCGCTCCCGCCGAACGACCCCGAGCACGGCTACCTCGTCATGGCACGACGCCTGGGGGCGTTCAGGTTCATCACCTATCACGGCTCGCACGAGACGTGCTTCACCGATCCCGCGCTCATCGCCGAAGCGCTCGAACGCGCAGGCCGGGACTGAGCCGGGTGCCGGGATCATCCAGGTCTGCCGAGACCGGGCTGACGGAGCGACGAGCGTGGGTACGACGAGGCACCATGCTGATCCTCGATCGGGTCGTCGGGCTACGCGTCGGCGATCTGTCGTCGCCCTCGCTCCTGCCCACGTGGTCGCGCGCCCACGTCGTGGCGCACCTCGCCTCCAACGCGAAGGCCTTGGGCAACCTGGTCCACTGGGCGGCCACCGGGGTCGCGACGCCGATGTACGCCTCGCTGGAGCAGCGGCGCGCTGACATCGACCACGGTGCGCAGGCCTCGCACGAGGAGCTGCTCGCGCAGCTGAGGGAATCGGCGGCGACCCTGGAGAGCGCCATGGATGCGCTCACCCCTGTGCAGTGGGAGCAGGAGGTCACCACGGTCCAGGGCAGGACGGTCCCCGCCAGCGAGATCGCCTGGCTCCGAGCACGCGAGGTGTGCGTGCACGCCGTGGACCTCGATGTCGGGTTGTCGTTCGACTCGATGCCCGACGGCTTCGTCGCCGCACTCATCGACGAGATCACCGGCAAGCGAGGGCTCCTCGCGCTGCCCGACGGGTCGCCCGCCGATCTGGCGGCGTGGCTCTCCGGGCGGCCGCACTCGCTCGTGGCAGCACCGACGCTCGACCCGTGGCTCTGACCGAGACGTCCCTGGCCGCGAGGGTCCGTTCCGGCGGTGGCAGAGCGTGGTGGCCGACACGTCTGGTCCTCCTCACGAAACCTTGTGTCGGGCGGTCGTAGAGGTACATCCAGTTCTGCGGAAGAGGTTCTCGTGATCGAGGTACTGACCACTTGCACTCGGTGCGATGCCGACGTCAGTGTCGACATGGCGACGGCGGTCCTGCGGATGGACGTCGTGCCGAGCGCCGAGGGCGAGCTGCTCTACTCGTGCCCGTCATGCGCACGTCCCGCGTCCCGTCGGATAGGGGGAGATCTCCTCATCAAGCTGCTGTTCGTCGGGGTGGAGCCACTGCGACTCAGCGAGCCCTCCCTGCCGGCCGACGACGTCTCGCCCGTGCGCGCACCGCTGACGCGAGACGACCTGCTCGACTGGCACCAGGACCTGGGCCCGATCTGGACCGTCATCCCCTGGGAACGCTGATCGTGCGCGCGTGACCCTGCAGGGCCACCCCCGACCCGGTCCCGCGGCGTTCGCCCCGGGGACCGGGTCGCGTCGCTCAGTCGTGCCCGTCGGCGCGGAAGCCGGAGCGCCAGCTGGCGTGGGTCGGGATCCAGCCGGCAGCCCGGGCCTTGGCGTTGGACGCGCCACGCCCGCCGGGCGAGCCACTGGACCAGGTGGTGGACCTCGGGGGTGGGGCACCGATCGCAGCCGCGTAGCTCGGCAGCCACTCGGTGGCGGGCGCGGGCTCGTCGTCGACGATGTTGTACGCACCAGCCGGCCAGTCGATCGCCGCGACGGTCGCCGCGACGGCATCGTCGATGTGCACCAACGAGTTGACCGTGCGCGTCGCCGGAAGCAGGCCCTCGGCCACGGCGTCGGCGATACGGCCTCCTTCGGCGTACCAGGTGTCGGGTCCGTACCACCACCCGTAGCGCAGGATGGTCGGCCTTGCGAGGGTGCGCGCGAGATCCTCCATGGCCGCAACCGCTGATCCGGCCTCGACGGGTTCGTCCTCGTCGGCCAGGCCGTCGCCGTCCTGGTAGGCCCAGGCGATGCTCTGGACCAGGATCCTGCTGACCCCGGACTCTCGGGCGGCCGAGACGAGATGTGCCGTCCCCTCGCGTCTGATGCGGGCGGTCGCCTCGGTGTCGAAGAGGCGCAGATCGGTCAACTGGTGCACCACCAGGTCCGGAGCCGCCTCGCCGACCGCCTCGCCCAGTCGTGGGGCGTCGTACACGTCGACCACCACACCCCGGCCGCCCAGACGAGCGATCCGGTCGATGTTCCCAGCGTGGCGGGTGGTGGCAACGACGTCGTGCCCGGCGTCGACGAGTGCGGGCATGAGCCTCCTGCCGATGACCCCGGTGCCGCCAGCGAGGAAGATGCGCATGAGGCTCCGTTCTGGTGGCCGCCGACATGGGCGGCACCGGGCAGTGGGGGGTGGGATGCTCCGTACGACCTGCCACGAGCTGCAAATGTGAGGAGCGACCTCACATCACACCGGGTTGTCTGGTCGATCACTCAGAGGAGGTCCGAAATGAGCTATCGGGCAGATGAGGCGGGTCCAGGCCTGCATGGTGCCGACGACCAGGAACAGGGCGTGGAGGTGATGGAGGAACGACGTCATCTGATCTCGTTGGCCTTCAGGATGCTGGGCACCATGGCTGAGGCCGAGGACGCCGTCCAGGAGACGTACATCCGGTGGTACCGGCTGAGCCAGGACGAGCGGGACGCGATCGAGGTGCCCGCGGCGTGGCTGACGCGCGTGGCCAGCCGCGTGTGTCTCAACGTCCTGAGCTCTGCGCGGTGGCGGCGGGAGACGTACGTCGGGCCCTGGCTGCCGGAGCCCATCCCGGCGCATGCGGTCAACGGCCTGTCCGTGTCGGGCACCGACCCGCTCGAGCAGGTCACGCTCGACGACTCGGTCAGCACCGCTCTGCTCATCGTCCTGGAGTCGATGACGGCTGCCGAACGCGTGTCGTTCGTCCTGCACGACATCTTCGCCATGCCCTTCAACGAGATCGCCGACATCGTCGGACGGAGTCCGGCCGCCTGTCGTCAGCTGGCCACCTCGGCACGTCGGCGGGTCCAGCAGGGGCGCGACCGCCAGGTCTCACGAGCCGAGCACGACAAGGTCGTGACTGCCTTCGCGACGGCTGCCCGTGACGGGGACATTGCCGGCCTGGTGGCCGTGCTGGACCCGGACGTCGTCTGGAGGTCCGACGGCGGCGGCGTCGTGACGGCCGCGCGCAAGCCCGTGATCGGCGCCGACCGGGTCGTCAGCTTCTTCATGAGCCTGTTGGCGAAGAATCCGCACGCGGTCGTGCGCGAGCAGGAGACGCCGGACGGTCTGGGCTTCGTGCTGTGGGACGAGGGGCGCGTCATCGGTGTGGTCACCCTCGAGGTGGTGGGTGGCCTGATCTCCGACATCCGCACGGTGATGAACCCGCACAAGCTGACCCTGTGGAACTGAGTCGGTGGGCCACCGCGGTGTCGATCGGGCTCACATGTGGGGCACTGCGCCGGTCGTGATGGGTGGGGCAGCTTGCCTCACATGACCCAGGAGACACGATGGCGAACACGAGGACAGCGCGGCGCGACCGGCTCCACCGGCACGACGATGCCAAGCGGGCAAGCACGCACGCCGCGAGCATTGCGGACCGGGACGTGGACTACAGGCGGATCGGCATCGAGCCCGGTGACGTTGCGGTCTGGGAGGACGGGGCGCGCACAGATGGCCGCCCGGGCACCTACGAATGGTGGTACTTCGACGCCCACCTCGATGGGGGTGCGAAGCTGGTCGTCATCTTCATGACGAAGGACCTGGCCACGCCGAAGAAGCCCCTGAGTCCCATGATCCGGTTGAACCTCGACCTGCCCGACGGACGCAGCTTCAGCTTCGTACGGACGTATCCAGCGGAAGCGTTCTCCGCAGCAACGGACCAGGCTGACGTGCGAATCGCGGGCAACTGCTTCGACGGTCGGCTCTTCCGCTACGACATCCACGTCAAGATCGACGACGTCAGGGTCGATGTCACGCTCAAGGCGGAGATGAAGCCGTGGCGTCCCCACACGGGCTACCTCGTCTTCGGTGCTGAACGCGACCTGGAGTTCTCCTGGCTCCCTGCGGTCCCGCAGGGCAGGGTCACCGGGTCCTATGAGGTCGACGGGACGCGGACGAAGGTCACTGGCGTCGGCTATCACGACCACAACTGGGGAAACGTCGCGATGACCTCGGTCATCCATGACTGGTACTGGGCGCGCGGCCAGGCGGGGCCCTACTCCGTCATCACGTCCCAGATCACCTCGCACCGCAGGTACGGCTATGAGCCCATCTCGATCTTCATGCTTGCCAGGGACGGGCAGGTCGTCGCCGATGACGCCTCCCTGGTCTCCTTCCGCGCCACGGGCGTCGACACCGACACCACCACCGGGAAGCCGGTTGCCGGCGTGACCGAGTACGTCTATGACGACGGGACTGATCGCTACGTCGTGACCTTCAGGAAGCGCCAGGCGCTCGTCGCCAACCCCTTCATCAGCGAGATGAGGGGGTGGCGGAAGTGGGCCGCACGACTGGTCCGGTTCGACGGGGCCTACCTCCGTTTCGTCGGAGACCTGCGGATCGAACGCTGGCACGGCAGCGAGCTCGTCGAGGCGTTCACCGACGAGGCGATCTGGGAGCTCATGTACTTCGGTCGCTCGCGCGACATCGATGGCGCTCGGGCCTAGCTCTCGCACGTCAGAAGGGTGGGTAGCACCCCCCGAGACGATGTCGTGCCGGGGACCAGCCCCCGCCGGCAGCCTCCACGAGGTCCACCGCCTCGACGCGGTAGCCGTGCGTCTCACCGAGCACGGCCAGACGTACGACGTCGCCTCACCCCGGTGGCCGCAGCGGAAGTCGTTCCCCACGACGAGGTGCCGCACAGCCAACCGGGCGACCAGGGCCGTTCGAGACGAACTCGGTCACGGGCTGCGCGGTCATCCCCCTCCCCATCCTGATTCCGGGGGCCTGCGCAACCTGTCGCCCCGGGTCCTGGCTGGGGTCGCGTTCTCCACCCTCCTCCTCGTCGGGCTCGCGGCGGTGGCGGAGATGACGCTGGCGCAGCAGGTGGTTCGTCGACATCGAGGTCCGATCGGTCCACCCGACGCCCCGGTGACAGTCCGCCCCCGCGCCTACGCTGCGCTGTCCCCGTGGCTCGGAGCTCCCTCGACGATCGTGGCGGGCAGAGGCGCGGACGCCTTCGGCAGCGGGCCATGGAGCTCGGTGTAGCCACCGTCGGGTCCCCGGACGATCGTTCCCGTCTCGTAGCCCATCGCCGCCTTCGTACGGTCCTGGTCCTGCAGGCCGACGCAGATTGCACGGGTCACGAAGAAGGCGAGCGCGGGGCCGAGCAGGATCATCGCCCGGAAGAAGTAGATGAGGTCGTTGAACGAGAGGTGCAGCTCGGTGGCGATGACGTCGACTCCCCCGGAGACGAGCAAGGAGCCGTAGAACACCGCACCCGCGACTCCGGCTCCGGTGCGCGACGGGTTGTCCCGCGGTCGGTCGAGGACGTGGTGCTCCTGGTCGTCGTGCGAGAGCCGCGCCTCGATGAACGGAGAGAGGGCGACGAGCATCATGAACACGCCGACGACTCCGATCGGCACCAGGAGTGCGAGCGGCCACGTCCTGCCCCAGAGCACGAACTCCCATCCCGGTGGGACCAGTCGAAGCGCTCCGTCGAGGAAGGCGAGGTACCAGTCGGGCTGGCTGCCGGCGGAGGCGGTGTCGCTCTCCGCGGGCCCGTAGAGCCAGATCGGGCTGACGGTCATCGTCCCGCCCATGATCACCAACACGCCGGCGGCGATGAAGAACAACCCACCTGAACGCGCGACCGTGGCGCCGAGCGGGGGCGTGGCTGCGCCGTCATCTCCCCGGTTTGCGTCGGCCTGGGGCCCATGCCGGTAGGCCAGGCGCAGCCTCAGCGCCACGACGGCCACGATGAGCCCCGGGACGATGAACACGTGCAGCGGGTAGAGGGTCTCGAGGATACGGCCGGGGAACTCGCCGCCGAAGAGCAGGAAGGCCAGGGGCGTTCCGATCACCGGGATGCCCACCAACAGGCCGTGCATGATCCTCAGCCCGGTGCCGGACAGGCTGTCGTCCGGCATGGCGTAGCCGCTCCACCCGCCCGCCAAGGCCAGGAGGAAGGTCGCGAACAGCAGGAGCCACATCACCCTGCGAGGCTTGCGGAAGGCGCCGGTGACGAAGGTGCTGAACAGCTGCAGCAGCAGGGAGGCAGGCAGCACGAGAGCGGCCCAGTGGTGGGCCTGCCGCACCATCAGGCCGCCGCGGACCTCGAGGCTGAGGTGGACCGTGGAGGCGTATGCGGGCGACACTTCGACGCCTCGGAGCGGCGCGTGGCTGCCGTCGTAGGTGACGTAGTCACCGGAGGCGTCGTAGAAGTACATCAGGTACACGCCGGTCACGAGAAGCACCAGCATCGCCGCCATGGAGATGACCCCGAAGGTGTGTGCCCAACGGTTGGGAACAGCTCGTCGCCGCAGCTCGGTCGCCCACCGTTCAACGAACATCGTGGGCACACCCGCCCGACGTCGCGCGGCCCTCGAGCCTGCCGCCGCTGACGAACTCCTGCCGCGGCCGTTGGACCGAGGTCAGCGACACGATGTCGCGTCCCAGGACGGCCGCAACGAGCCAGACCGACATCACGCGCACCTTGCGTTCCCACGTGGGAATCGCGAAGCCGTGGTAGCCCCGGTGGATCAACCACGCGAGGAATCCCTTGACCACGATGGGTCCTGCCTCGAAGACCCCGGTCCCCATGCCCAGCGTGGCGAGTGTGCCAAGGCTGCGGTGCCGGTACGGCCGAGTCGGTGCGCCCCGGAGGACGCGCGTGATGTTGCGCGCGAGCCGCTTTCCCTGACGGACCGCGTGCTGCGCATTCGGAACGGTGTACAGGTACGGCGGGGACGCGGTGCGTGCCAGGTCCGGCACCGCCGCGGCGTCGCCCGCCGCCCAGGCGTCCGCCACCGGGTCGTCCGGGGTGCCGACCCGCAGATCCGGTTGCACCACCACGAGCCCGCGTTCGTTCACGGGCAGGTCGGTGCACGTGGACACGATCGGGTTGGGAGCGATCCCGGCCGTCCAGACGATCAGGTCGGACTCGAACGTCTGGCCCGAGGACAGCGTCACGGCCCCTCTCTCGGCGGATGAGACAGTGGTGCGCAGGTGGACGTGGGCGCCCCTGCGCTCGAGTGAACGCACGACCCACTCGCCGGTCTTGGTCGACACCTCCGGCAGGATGCGGCCGCTGGCCTCGACCAGGTGGAAGTTGAGCTCGTCCGGTGAGATCTGCGGATAGCGATCGATCGCTGCGTGCGCCAGGCTCAGCAGCTCCCCGAAACCCTCGACCCCGGCAAAGCCGCCCCCGATGAACGTGACGGTCAGCGTCCTTGCGCGCGCCGGCCCCGCCGGCATGTTCGCGGCGCGGTCAAGTGCGGTGAGGAACGCGTCTCGGATCGCGACGGCTTCCTCGACGTGCTTGAGACCGAGACCGGCCTCGGCGATGCCAGGAACCGGTAGTGTCCGGGTCACGGCCCCAGCCGTGACGACGATGATGTCGTACGGGATGTCGATCTCCCGGCCGTCGCTCATCTTCGCGTGGACCGTTCTGCCGGCGTGGTCGATGGATGCCGCGCGTCCGCTCAGGACGGTGGTGCGTCGGAGGTGCCGGCGCAAGGACACGGCGGCGTGCCTGGCCTCGACCGACCCAGCGACCACCTCGGGCAGGAATGGCTGGTACGTCATGTAGGGACGAGGGTCGAGGATGCTGACGGAAACGTCTGAACGCTTGAGCCGCTTCTCGAGGCTCCTCGCGGCGTAGAAGCCGGCGTAGCCGCCACCGACGATCAGGATGTGTGGAGTTCGGAACACGATTGCTCCTCCGGGTTCAGCTCGTGCGGGCCCGATCGGGACCTCACTCACTCCGACATCGCCGCACCGCCAGTTGTGATCCGGTCCGACGAGATGTGGGTCTCGTCACGCGTCAGGCGCGCGCCCGCCGAGGGAAGTCGGTGAAACGGATCGGCGGCATCACACCTCTGGCCGGCGCCCGGTCATGGGCAGGAGAGCACGACCGTCGAGAAGGAGATCTGCCGTGGGCAACAGCGAACGTCGTCTGGCGACCAACGTGCTCGTGATCGGGACCGGCGGGTCGGGTCTCAGAGCAGCGATCGAGCTCGCCGAGGAAGGCCTCGACGTCGTCGCGGTCGGGAAGCGACACCGTCTGGACGCTCACACGGCGCTCGCCGCCGGCGGCATCAACGCAGCACTGGGAACGATGGACCCGGAGGACTCGTGGCAGCAACATGCGGCCGACACGATCCAGGAGAGCTACCACCTCGCACATCCGCACACCGTCGAGATCGTCGCGCGCGGCGCCGAGCAGGGGATCCGGGATCTCGAGCGATAAGGGATGGCGTTCGCCCGCGAGGAGGACGGCCGCATCTCGCAGCGGTTCTTCGGCGCACACAGCTGGCGTCGCACCGCCTTCGCCGGCGACTACACCGGTCTGGAGATCCAACGAACACTGGTCGCGCGCGCCGAGCAGCTGGACGTCTCGATCCTCGATGGCCTGTACGTGACCAGGATCCTCGTCGACGACAACGTCGTGTTCGGCGCTTACGCGTTCGACGTCTCGACCGGCACCCGCTACGTCATCCAGGCCGATGTCGTCATCCTCGCCGCCGGCGGCCACAACCGGATCTGGCGTCGTAGCTCGTCGCGTCGCGACGAGAACACCGGGGACTCCTTCCGCCTGGCGGTGGATGCCGGCGCACGGCTGCGTGATGCGGAGCTCGTCCAGTTCCACCCGTCCGGGATCATCGAGCCGGAGAGCGTCGCGGGCACGTTGATCTCGGAGGCGGCCCGCGGCGAGGGCGGCATCCTGCGCAACGCGCTGGGTGAGCGCTTCATGGAGCGCTACGACCCGGAGCGCATGGAGCTCTCCACGCGCGACCGGGTCGCACTTGCCGCCTACACCGAGATCAAGGAAGGGCGGGGCACGCCCCAGGGCGGGGTGTGGCTCGACATCTCCCATCTTTCGCGCGACGTCATCATGGGCAGGCTTCCGCGGGTCTACCAGACGATGCTCGAGCTGCAGATGCTCGACGTCACCCGCGAGGCCATGCAGGTCGCGCCCACGGCGCACTACTCGATGGGTGGGGTGTGGGTCCGCCCCAGTGACCACGGCACGGACGTCGACGGGCTCTATGTCATAGGTGAGGCGGCGAGCGGCCTGCACGGGGCGAACAGGCTGGGAGGCAACTCGCTGATCGAGCTCCTCGTGTACGGGCGGATCGTGGGCCAGGCTGCTGCGCAGTACGTCGCTGGCCTGAGGACGTCACGCCGTTCGCCGTCGGTCGTCGACGAGGCGCGAGTGGAGGTGGACACGCTGCTCGAGGCGCACGGTCCCGAGAACGTCCGCTCCCTCCAGCGCGCCGTCCGAGACACGATGACCGAGCACGCCGGCGTCGTGCGCGACGAGGTGGGCCTGACCGACGGTCTGGCGCACGTGGACCGCATCGAGGAGCGGGCAGCGGACCTCGGTATCCACCCCGACATCGCTGGCTTCCACGACCTCGCGCACGCGTTCGACCTGAAGGCCTCTCTGCTCGCCGCACGCGCGACCCTCGCATCAGCGCTCGAACGCCGGGAGTCGCGCGGGTGCCACAACAGGAGCGACCATCCCGACCTCGACCCGGAGCTGCAGGTCAACCTGGTCTGGTCGCCGAGCACGGGAGTGGTTCGGGAGGCGATCCCACCGGTGCCGGACGACATCTCGGACCACTTCCGGGAGGTGTCCACGGCGGGCAAGCTGGTCGAATAGGCAAGCGGTCCGGCCGGTCGTGCCGGTGTCGGAGAAGTTTTCCTGCGATCTACCTCACATCCACGTGGCGAGGCTGGTCGTAGGTGGCGTCAGTCAGTGCTGCGCTATCGGAGGAGAGCTTGATGGACACCACCACGTGCCGAGCCGTCGTCATCGGCGGGGGATACGCCGGCGTCATGGCCGCGAACCGGTTGCAGGGCAGCGGCAAGGCCGACGTCGTCCTGGTCAATCCCCGACCGAGATTCGTGGAACGGATCCGCCTGCACCAGCTCGCCATCGACAACGACGACGCGGTCGAGGACTACGCGACGATCCTGAATCCGGACGTCGAGCTCGTTGTCGGCACAGCCGAGCGCATCGGGGCGTCCGATCGCCACGTGGTCCTCGCCTCCGGCGCGACCCTCGACTACGACTACCTCGTCTACGCCGTCGGCAGCACCGGTCATGTGCCCGCGGCCGTGCGCGGGGCTGCGGAGCACGCGTACCCGATCAGTGAGATCGAGCAGGCACAGCGGCTCAGGACTCGACTGTCAGAGCTGCCTCGGTCCGCGCCGATCGTGGTGGTCGGAGCCGGCCCGACAGGCATCGAGACCGCATCCGAGTTCGCCGAAGCGGGGCGGAGCGTGACCCTGGTGAGCAGTGCCATCGCCCCGACCTTGAGCAGGCCGGGTCGCCGGTCGGTGGCCCGTCAGCTGGCCAAGCGGGGCGTCACCGTGGTGGACGGGCCGGGGGCCACCGTGGCCGCCGTCGGGGCAGACCACGTGGAGCTTGTTGACGGCTCGGTGCTGGCGAGCGAGCTCACGGTGTGGACCGCAGGGTTCGGCGTGCCGCAGCTCGCTGCGACGAGCGGCCTGACCACCGATGCGCTGGGGCGGTTGCTGACGGACGAGACGCTGACGAGCGTCGACGACGCGCGCATCGTCGCCACCGGTGACGCCGCGGCACCGTCCGGAATGCCGTTCCGGATGAGCTGTCAGGCAGGGCTGCCACTCGGCGCTCAGGCGGGCGACACGGTGCTGGCCCGATGGGGGAACACGCCCGCCGCGGACGTGAGTGTGCCCATGTACGCGCAGTGCATCAGCGTCGGCCGCGACGGAGGCACGGTCCAGCTCCAGCGCAGCGACGACACTCCTCGCAACTTCTACGTCGGGGGTCGTGCCGGCGCCTTCATCAAGGAGCTGGTGTGCCGCCAGACCCTCCAGTGGATGCGGGCCGAGGCCCGCAAGCCCGGGTCGTACAAGATGCTCAAGGGGCCCGAGCGGACCGGCACCAGCGCGGCGCATCATTCCCCCCACGGCTTCCTGACCACCTCGGTGCGCCCGCAGTCAGCCGACGAACGGGCCGAGTCATTCGAGCGCGTGCGCCCGGTCCTGCACACGATCGCGGACGAGATCCTCGGGTCGGCGGCTCGGGTTGACGTCGCACTGCTCCGCACCCGGCAGCAGTGGATGACGACGGAGCTCGACGACGTTGATGACGTTGAGCTGCACCTCGCGGCGCTCGTTGCCCGGAAGGCACTCGAGACGTTGTGTCTCGACGCGCAACGGTGACCCGAGCTCAGGCGGTCACGAGCAGCTCCAGCACGAGCGCCACAGCGTCCTCGTTCGACAGGTGCTCGAGACGGTGCAACCGGGACCAGGTCTCGAACGAAAGGGCCCACCGCAGGGCACTGAGCCGGGCGTCGGGCTGTGCCGGGCTGCGGACGGTCTCGACGAGGACCGCGGCCGCTGCGTCGAGGAACGCCCGGTAGGGATCCAGCGACACCTCAACGACGGGGGAGGCCGTGGCGTCGCGCAGCACGTTCGCCAGCATCGGCTCGACCGATTCATAGAAGTCATAGGTGGCCTGGAAGCCGAGGCGCGCTGTGTCCTGGCCAGGCCCTGCCCAGGTGGCCGGGTCCGGCAGCGGGTGGTCCGCCCAATAACGACCCGAGCAGGCCGCGAACAGGTCCGTGTCGTCCGGGAAGTGCCGGGTCACGGTGAGGCGTTGCACCCCGGCACGCTCGGCGATCGCCGAGATCGTCGTGCGCGCCGGGCCAATCGTGCCGTGCAGGTCGATCGCGGCCCGGGTGATCCGGTCGCGCGTCGCATCCATGTCGACAGCGCGCTGTCGCAGCTCGTACTTGCGAGGGGTCATTCGAGTGATCATAGACGATCACCGAACTTGACCCCGCGCAATCGCCGACGTATCGTCATTTTCAGTGATCACTTCTGATTACTGAAATGAGAGGACAACAGGAATGTCTGACGACACCCGGGTTCGCCCCAAGGTCGCGATCATCTACTACAGCTCGACCGGCACCGTGCATGAGCTAGCCGCCGAGTACGCCGCTGGCGCCTCCGCCGCTGGCGCTGAGGTCCGCCTGCTCCGGGTCGGCGAACTGGCTCCCGATGCCGCCATCGACAGCAACCCCGCCTGGCGTGCCCACGCAGACGCGACGGTCGATCAGCCCCAGGCAACGCCGGAGGACGCCCTGTGGGCAGACGCCATCGTGTTCGGGACGCCCACCCGCTTCGGCAATGTGTCAGCCCAGCTCAAGCAGTTCATCGACACCCTCGGTGGGCTGTGGAACCAGGGCCTGCTCGCTGACAAGGTCTACTCCGGATTCACCTCGACAGCGACCGGTGGTGGCCGTGAGTCCACCTTGCTGGCGCTCTACCAGACCGTCCACCACTTCGGCGGCATCCAGGTCACCCCCGGCTACACCGACCCGATCCAGTTCGTGACGGGCACGCCCTACGGCCCGTCGCACTCCACCGTTCAGGGCACTGTCCCGCTCAGCGACGACACCCGCGACTCCACCCGGTACGCCGGCACGCGGGTCACCCGGGTGACCCGACACCTCCTTGCCGGCCGGAGCCTCGAGCAGCAGGCAGAGGGGACGCGATGAGCACCGTGCCGGCCACCATGCTGTCCACAACCATCGACGCCGTGGGTGCGCCGTGGCGCCTCAAGGAGGTCCCGGTGCCCACGCCCGCCGCGGGTCAGGTCCTGGTCCGAGTGCATGCTTCCGGCATCTGTGGCACCGACCCGTACATCGCAACCGGGCAGCTCGTCTTCCGCGACCTGCCCGGCGTGCCGGGACACGAAGGCGTCGGGGAGGTCGTCGCCGTCGGCGACGGCGTCACCTCCCGGGTCGTCGGGGACCGGGTCGGGGTCATGACCCTTCAGGAGTCCTGCGGGCGCTGCGCCTGGTGCCGAGGCGGCCGACCCCTCGACTTCGTCACGGCGGGGCAGTGCGCCGGCGCCGTCCTGACCGGCTTCAACGTCGACGGGGCGCAGGCGGAGTACGTCGTCGCCGCGGCCACGGGCACCGTGCTTCTGCCCGACACGCTCGCCTACCGCGACGCGGCGCCCATCATGTGCATCGGCTACACCGCGTGGAGCGGCATCCGGCGCGCCGACCCCGAGCCCGGCGAGCGGATCGCCGTCGTCGGAATCGGCGGCATGGGCCACCTGGCCGTGCAGTACGCGCGGAACGCGGGCTTCGAGACCATCGCCGTAACGGCCAACAGCGACAAGCAGGAGATCGCCACCCGGCTGGGCGCCGACTGCGTCGTCGCCGACGGCGCTGCACTGGCCGCGATCGGTGGCGCCGACGTGGTGCTCTCGACAACAAGCTCCAACCGGGCCGCGGTCGACGCGCTCCAGGGACTGGCGCCCTACGGCCGTGCGGTCATGATGGGCATCGCCTTCGACGAGTTCAACCTCGCCAACATGGACATGATCATGGGCAGGCGCTCGATCCTGGGCTCGGCGCACAACGGCATGCCCTACCTTGTCGAGGCCCTCGACGTGGCGGCCTCCGGCGCCGTGACGCCGATGGTCGAGACGTTCGACGCCCAGGACATCGCTGCTGCGTACGAGCGCGCGGCGTCTGGGCAGGCCAGGTTCCGAGTCGTCGTCGAGTACTGCTGAACAGTCGGTCGTCCGGTCTCGGCACGTGCCGGTCGCCGCGACGACCAGGCCCACACGAGTGCATCATGGTGCGCCGGGTGTCGGTCGGTCCTCACATCCAGGTACCCCGTCCGGTCGGAGATGTATGACCGCCAACGCACGCCGTCTGCTTCTCGCCCTCAGCTCGTTCATCGGAATCTTTGCTGGGATGTGGGCCGCCGTCGCGCCGCGTTCCTTCTACGACTCCTTCCCGGGGCTCGGATTCGTGTGGGTCGGGGTAGACGGGCCATTCAACGAGCACCTGATCCGCGACGTGGGTGCCCTCTACCTCGCGCTGGCCGGCGCCGGCATCGCCGCCATGTTGGTCAAGGATGAGAGCGCGTCCGTGGCGTGCGGGCGGGTGGTCGCCGTCGCCTGGATCGTCTTCTCGATCCCGCACCTCGTCTACCACGCCACGAACTTGAGCGGCTTCTCGACCGCTGATGCAGTGTTGATGGTGCTCTCGCTGTCGTCCAGCATCGTGATCGCCATCCCGCTGCTCCTCAGCCCGCCTGGACGGATGCGCGCGACGGAGCGCGAGGGCGCACAGCTCGACCATTCCGGTTTGTGACCCGAGAGCGGGGGTCGACGACATGATCCGTGTCGCCGCCGTCACGCAGCTGCGGGCCAACGACAAGGGCACTCGAAGTCACCCGTTGGCGTGTCTGCCGCCAGGTGCCCGGCTATGGCCGAAGAGGATTGCGATCAAGGGATCCTCGAACCGTTCTGTTGCAGGGCCCCTACAAGCTGTCGATCGCTCTACGCGGTCGGCATGATGCCGGCTTTCCCCCGAAGCTGGCACCTCGCGTCGCCGCCCCGCACCCCGTCGGGGCGGCGACGCGAACCCGTCGTGCAACTACCCGGAAGGCCCAACGCAACCGGATGGAACGACTTCAAAGCTGACGCACCTCTGTCTCGTCGAGCCGTGAACGTGATCTCTCTGCCCTCAATTTGCCCTCACCAGGGCCGCAAACCACGCCAGATGACGGTCGCTGATAGGGAGGTCAGATGCAGCGTTTCTGCGGGTCAGCGGGCACTTTTGACCGTCGAGCACCAACGACTGAAATCACCGTTCTCGTTCCGGGACAACGTATGAAACGGCCTGGCGACCTCGCACTCTTGGCCGCGGTGCAAGCGATCGCCTCCGTCGACGCTGCGCACAACGGCATGCGAGCGGTCCTGAAGTCGACCGGCCATAGCAAGTGGCGAAGTTTGTCGGAGTCCCGACACGGGACAAAAGGGGCGCGTTTCGCCATGTCGCGTGGCGTCGCGATTGCGGCCTGCCGCGGCGCGTACCCCCGGCGTACCCCCGCCGCGCAATCAGCGCCGTTTCCACGCTTGCAACTGTTGTGTCTCAGGCGGCCACATGCCCTCGAGCGCACGATTGATGTCGTTCGCAATGAGAAGGTCAGGGGTTCGAATCCCCTCAGCTCCACCAGCACGACGAAGGACCCGCAGGTCGACCCGACCTGCGGGTTCTCGCATGTTCCACCGCTGAGGGCCGCCCGGCGATCCTCGGGCTCCGCACCTCTCACCCACCCTGCATGAGGCGCAGCTCGTCCGGTCGTCCCAGTCTGGGAGCACGGTGCAGCAACGACAGGACGGAGCAGCGATGTCCCAACCTGCTGGTTGGAGACGAGGCGGATGAGCTGGGCAGCCCGCTTCCAGCTGCGGCAGCACTTCCGCCAGAGCCTGTGGGCAGTGCCCCTGCTGGGTGCGATCGCCGGGGCGGCACTGGCCGTCATCGACCTGGGCGTGGAGGCTCGGGTGACGATGCCTGCATCGTGGTCCTACTCGCCGTCGACCGCGAGCAGCGTGCTCACGACGGTGTCCGGGGCGATGATCGGGCTCCTCGGCCTCGTCGTCACGGTCGGCGTCCTCGTCGTGCAGATGGCCACCGGCACCCTCTCACCGCGCTTCATGCGGCTCTGGTACCGCGACCGCCTGCAGAAGCTCGTGCTCGCGGCGTTCACAGCGACCTTCGCCTTCTCGTTCGCGCTGCTCGGCACGATCGAGGCTGGATCGGTACCGGATCTCGGGGTGACCATGGCCGGCTGCGCCGTGGCCGTCGACCTGGTGCTGCTGCTGCTGTACCTGGACCGTTTCGTGCACGCGCTGCGTCCGGTCGCGGTCGCGGCCGCAGTGGCGCGATCGGGTCAGGCTGTCGTCGCCGAGATGGACGATGCCGGGATCGACCTGCACGCCGGGGATCGCAGCGCCCGGGAGGTGCAGGGCCGCAGGGTCCAGGTCCGGTCGGAGAAGTCGGGCGCGATCCAGGCGATGGACGCGCGCGGGATGGTCGACCTGGCCACCCGGCACGACCTCACGTGCGTGCTCACGTGCTCTGTCGGCGACTTCGTGAACGCCGGCTCAGTGGTCATGGACGTGTACGGCTCGCCGGACCGGCGCGTGCTGCGACGGCTACGCGGAAAGATCGCGCTGGGGCACGAGCGGACGATCGACCAGGACCCCGCGTACGCGGTGCGGATCATCGTCGACATCGCCATCCGGGCGCTCTCGCCCGCGGTGAACGACCCCACTACGGCAACGCAGATGATCAACTACCTGGGGGCGGTGCTCACGGACGTCGGAGCGAGGGAGCTGGGCAGCCACGGGACGCTGTTCGACACGGACGGCCACCTCAGGCTCGCCTTCCGCATGCGCACCTGGGACGACTACCTCCACCTCGGTGTCTCGGAGATCCGACAGTACGGGCAAGATTCTCCCCAGGTGTGCCGACGCCTGGGGGCGATGCTCGCCGACCTCGAGGACACCGTCCTGCCCGTCAACCGACCCGCGGTCCGACGCGAGCTCGAGGTGCTGGACCGGACCGTACGGCTCTCCTTCGTCGAGGGCGCCGACCAGGCGTTCGCGCTCGGACGGGACCGGCAGGGAATCGGCGGGGCCTCCCGGGCAGCGTCCGTGGCCGATGTCGCTCACGGGGAGTAGGCGCCTGGTTCACCCGGCTCGGAGGAGGCTGGATGCCGCCGCACGGAGGAGGGTGCCGATCATGGACCTCACTGCCACCCGCTTCCGTCTGCGATGGGCGGGCGCGCTCGTGCTGCTGGTCGCCACGCTCTCCGGCTGTGGAGCCGATGATGGCGACACCCCGCCATCTGCTGACACCACCCCCGCCGTCTGCTCCAGCGTCGACGCCCTTCGGTCCTCCGTCGAGGCGGTGACCGGTACGAAGCTCCAGCGAGGCGCTCTGGAGACCCTCCAGAAGGATCTCGCGAAGGTGAGCTCGGACCTCAGCGCGGTGGTGAAGGACGCCAAGCGCGAGTACGCGGACGAGGTCGACACCGTCGAGGAGGCCATGTCCGACATCGGCAAGAGCCTGGACGCAGCCGTCTCGGCACCGACTGCTGCGAATGTCGCCGCGGTGGGTGCTGCGTCCCAGGCCCTGGGCACGTCGGTCAAGGCGCTGGTCGACGCGGTCGACAGCACCTGCTGACTCCGGCCTCAGCTGTCAGGGTGCTTCGCGAAGGCGAGTCGGACCGACGACCGGGCAGAGCCCCCACGAGCACCGCCACGGTGTCCCCGGCTCCAGGTCGAGAAGGTCCACGCCGGTGCGGAAGGCGTCCGGCGGACAGGTCATCGGCTCGATGGCAACGGCCCTGCGCCGCCGGTGCGTCTCGCCCACGAGGTCGCCGGTGTAGACCATGAGGTGGCGGAAGGCGTGGTCGACCCACAGCTCGACGGACCGTCCGTCCGCCGGGTCGCCCAGACGAGCCACCGCACGCCCGTCGCGGCCGACGACGAGGTCGCTGAACGCCGTGTCCAGCTCGGCAGGTCCGATCCTGCGCGGCTGCCGGAAGTCGTGTGCGGTCCCGGCCACGCTGGTCGACGTCCCGTCAGCCGGGCCGACGGGATCGACGAAGGCGGCCGCAGGGACGGTCAGGTCGAGTCCGTCGATCGACGTCGTGCCGAGCGTGAGGTAGGGGTGGAACCCGACGCCGAACGGCGCTGGTCCACGATCGGCGTTGACCGCCTCGAGGGTCACCGTCAACCCGGACTCGTCCAGCGCGTAGGTGACCTGGAGGTCGAGGTGCCACTCGTAGCCGGGTTGCGGGCGAACGGCGCAGGCCAGGGTGACCGCAGCCGGGTCCCGCTCGACGAGGGTCCAGTCGAGCCAGCGCACCAGTCCGTGGATGGCGTCGTGCCGGCCGATCTCGTTCAGCGGCGCCTGGCACGGACGGCCGCGGTACTCGTAGCGGCCGTCGGTGAGCCTGTTGGGCCAGGGCGCAAGCACCTGTCCCCGGCCATCGGTGGCGCGTCTGCCGACGTCGAAGCCGTCGATCAGGTCCAGCGTGCCGACGCTGTAGTGGCGCAGGGTCGCACCGACCTGTGTGACGACCGCTTCCGAGTCACCGTGCGCGATGGCGTACTGCTCACCCGACGGCGGGGCCTGCATGCGTCGACCCTTCCGCATCCGAGGTCCTCGTCGGACGGGGAGAGCGCGACGCAGGCGCACTCACGTGAGCTCACCGACGATCTCGGCGGCGATGATGCGTCCGGCGGCCTCGATGAGGGCGAGGTGCGAGAACGCCTGGGGGAAGTTCCCCAGGTGGCGACCGGTCTCGACGTCGAACTCCTCGGCGAACAGCCCGAGCGGTGAGGCGACCCGGAGGAGCCGCTCCATCAGGTCCTGGGCCCGCTGCTCCTCGCCGATGATCGACAGCGCGGACACCAGCCAGAACGAGCAGATGAGGAAGGTCCCCTCCTTGCCGGACAGTCCGTCGTCGGTCTCGTCGGTGCGGTAGCGCAGCACGAAGCCGTGCTCGGTGAGCTCGTCGGCGATCGCGAGCACGCTGGCGCGCAGCCGCTCGTCGGTGGCGGGGAGGAAGCCGAACAGCGCCGCCAGCAGCGTCGATGCGTCCAGTGCGTCAGTCTCGTAGTGCTGGCGCAGGACACCGCGGTCGTCCACACCGTGCGCCAGGATGTCGGCCTTGATCTCGTCGGCGGTCTCCCGCCACGTCGCCGTGAGCTCCGCGTCGCCGCGGATCTCCGCGAGCTTCGACGCCCGGTCGAGCGCGACCCATCCCATCAGCTTCGACGACACGTAGTGCTGCGGTGCGCCGCGGGCCTCCCAGATGCCCTGGTCGGGCTCGCGCCACACCTCGGTGGCACAGCGGGCCTGCGACTCGACGATCGGCCACAGCCGTCGCGGGAGTCGCTGGCTGCGACGGGTGTGGAGCAGGACCGAGTCCAGGACCGCGCCGAACACGTCGTTCTGGCGCTGGTCGAACGCCCCGTTGCCGACCCGCACCGGTCGGGCGCCCGCGTAGCCCGAGAGGTCGTCGCGGGTGGACTCCGTCAGGTCGCGTCGGCCGTCGATGCCGTACATGATCTGCAAGGCCCCCGACTCGGTCGGCTCGAGGTCGGCGACGAACTGCATGAACTCGTCGGCCTCCCAGTCGAGGTTGAGGTAGTGCAGTGCCTGCAAGGTGAAGGTGCTGTCGCGCATCCAGGTGTAGCGGTAGTCCCAGTTCCGCTCGCCGCCTGGCGTCTCGGGCAGCGAGGTCGTGAGGGCCGCCACGGTGGCGCCGGTCGGCATGTACGTGAGGCCCTTGATGGCCAGGGCCGACCGCTGGATCGGGTCGCGCCAGCGATGGTCGGGCATCCGCGCCCGTCCGAGCCACGCGCGCCAGAACTTGACCGTGGCCTCGATCCGGGCGTTCGCCTCCTCGACGTCGGCCGGTGCGGCCAGTCCGTCGGCCCACGACAGGGCGCAGAAGCACTCCTCGCCGGCGGAGAGCACGTGTCGCGCCCGGACCCGGTTGCCCTCCACCCCGAGCGCGAGGTCGGTCCGCAACCGCATGGTCTGGCCGTCGGCTGTCGCGTCGGCGGCATGCCGCTCGCCGTCGACCAGCGTCCAGTCCGCCGTGGTGCGCCCGTAGTCGAAGGCCGGCTCGCAGACGAGGTCGAGCTCGACGGTCCCCGACAGGCAGCGAACCGTCCGCACCAGGAGGTGGTCGGCGTCGTCGTCCGCCGGGGGCCGGGTGTGGGGCGTCACCACGTCGTCGGTCGTCCGCGGGCCCATCGTCAGCGCATCGCGGACCAGCACCCAGCCGGACGGCGTCTTCCACGTCGTCTCGAGGACGTTCGTGCCGGGCACGTACGCGCGCGTGGTCGGGTGGTTGATCCCGAACGGCCCGAGCCGGAAGTAGCCCGCCTGGCGGTCGAGCAGGGTGCCGAACACGCTGGGGGAGTCGAAGCTCGGGAGGCACAACCAGTCGATCGCCCCGTCGGGCGCCACCAGGGCGCCGGTGTGGCAGTCGGACAGGAACGCGTAGTCGGCGATGGGCGGGAACGGCGACGGCGCCGCGGCGCTCTGGGGCATCGCGTCGCTCATCGCGCGTTCCACGGGTCGTGCCAGCCGCCGTGGTCAGCGGTCAGCCGGTCGGCCTCCGCCGGTCCCCAGGATCCCGGGGCGTACGCGTGGACCGGTGGTGGTGCGTCGAGCAGCGGCTGCATGATCCGCCAGGTCTCGTCGACCCCGTCCTGCCGGGTGAACCGGGTGCTGTCCCCGCGCAGCGCCGCGTGCAGGAGCACTTCGTAGGGCGTGGCTCCCTCACCGCCTTGGTCGGCGAACTCCATGTCCAGGTCGATCCTCCCCACGGCCGAGAGGTCGCTGCGACGTGCATCGAGGATCACGCGGATCCCCGTCGACGGGTCCAGCTTGACCACGACCTGGTTCGCTTCCGTCTGCGGTCCCATCACGCCGAAGCCCAGCTTCGGCGGTCGCTTGAAGACCAGCCGCAGCTCGGTCTGGGTCACGGGGAGCCGCTTGCCGGTGCGGATGAAGAACGGGACACCCGACCACCGCCAGTTCTCGACCTCGAGCCGCATCGCGGCGTAGGTCTCCGTCGCCGAGTCCGGTGCCACCCCGTCGATGTCGCGATATCCGGTGTACTGCCCCCGGACGTAGTGAGCCGGCTCCGCCTCGACGACCGCCTTGAAGAGGGCCACCTGCGCGTCCTTGATCGACGCCAGGTCACCGCGCGAGGGTGCCTCCATCGCGGCCGCCGACACGACTTGCATCAGGTGGTTGACCACGACGTCGCGCATCGCACCGACGGGGTCGTAGAAGTGACCGCGGTCCTCGACCCCGAAGTCCTCCGACATGTTGATCTGCACGTGCGAGACGTAGTTGCGGTTCCAGACCGGCTCGAGGATGGTGTTCGCGAAGCGCAGGTGCAGGATCTCGTCGATCCCCATCTTCCCGAGGTAGTGGTCGATGCGGAACAGCTGCGACTCGTCGATGTACTGGTGCAGCTCGTCGGCGAGCTCGCCGGCAGAGGCCTGGTCGTGCCCGAACGGCTTCTCCACGACCACGCGGGACGAGCCGGTCAGGTCGGCCTCGGCGAGGCCGTGCACCACCCTCCCGAAGAGGAACGGCGGGATCTCGAGGTAGAACACCGGGCACTCGGCGCCCTTGATCGCGTCAGCGACCCGCTGGTAGGTGGTGGGGTCGGTGAAGTCGCCGTGGACGTACGACAGCCTCGCGGTGAACCGGTCGAACACCGCGGGATCGATCGCCTCGCCCGTGCCCTCGATCGAATCGCGGGCGCGCGCGACGAGCTGGTCGAGGCTCCACTCGTCGACGGCGACGCCCACCACGGGACAGTCGAGCAGCCCCCGGGCCTCCAGCCGGTACAACGACCGGAACGTCATCACCCTCGCCAGGTCGCCGGTGATCCCGAAGACCACGAGGACGTCCGCCGGGTGCTGGTCCGAGTGCTGTGTCGGTGCCACCGTCATTCTCCTCAGCCTCTGCTCACCGCATTCCGCATCGGGGGCGGGACAGCACCTGACCGCAGCGCCTCCCCGCTCCGTCGGATGATCCGACTGCGGCCGCAGGGGGACATCACCCGGAAGGGGTGATGCCGAATCGGGATTCGTGTCGGAACGTTCAGCGGAACCGCTTGCCAGAAGAGGTGTTCGACCATGGCAGACGACCAGCACTACGACGTGGTGATCATCGGGACAGGAGCCGGGGGAGGGACCCTCGGACACCGGCTCGCCACACGGGGCGCCAAGGTGCTCTGGCTCGAGCGCGGCGACTTCCTGCCCCGGGAGCGTGACAACTGGGAGACGCAGGCGGTGTTCGTCCGCGGCAAGTACCTCGCGCCGGAGGTCTGGTACGACGGTCACGGCCACGACTTCCAGCCCGAGGTCAACTACTACGTCGGTGGCAACACGAAGTTCTACGGGGCGGCCCTCTTCCGGCTGCGACCGGAGGACTTCGGCGAGCTGCGCCACCACGGCGGAATCTCGCCGGCCTGGCCCATCTCCTACGACGAGCTCGAGCCCTTCTACACCCAGGCCGAGCACCTGTACCTCGTGCACGGCGAGCACGGCGAGGACCCGAGCGAGGGTCATGCCAGCGCGCAGTACCTCCATCCGCCGGTCTCCCACGAGCCCCGCATCCAGCAGCTGAGCGACGATCTCGAGAAGTTGGGTCTCCACCCGTTCCACCTGCCCATCGGGGTCAATCTCCAGGAGGCCCGGCCCGGCGTCGCGGCACACGGGAGCGCCTGCATCCGCTGCGACCGGGTGGACGGTTTCCCGTGCCTGCTCGACGCCAAGTCGGACGCGCAGGTCATCTGCGTCGACCCGGTCCTCGCCCAGGACAACGTCACCCTCGTGACCGGCGCGCACGTGCAGCGTCTCGAGACGGACCCGTCCGGCCACACGGTCACCGGTGTCGTCGCCACCCTGGACGACGGCTCCGTCACGTCGTTCACCGGCGATCTCGTGGTGGTCGCGTGCGGTGCGGTGAACTCCGCGGCCCTCCTGCTGAGGTCGCACAACGATCGCCACCCCGACGGCCTGGCCAACGGCTCGGGCGTGGTCGGCCGGCACTACATGAGGCACAACAACGTCGCCCTGATGGCCGTGTCGCGCGAGCCCAACCCCACCAGGTTCCAGAAGACGCTCGCGATGAACGACTGGTACCTGGGTGCGGACGACTGGGACTTCCCCCTCGGGGGCATGCAGATGCTCGGCAAGTCCGACGACGAGGAGATCCACGCCCAGGCGCCGCGCTGGGCGGGCCGGCTCTCGCCGGACCTGCCCTTCGAGGTCCTGGCGCACCACGCGGTCGACTTCTGGCTCTGCGGAGAGGACTTGCCGCTGCCGGAGAGCCGGGTGACGCTCGACCGCGACGGCGCCATCCACCTGAACGTCGATGAGAAGAACAACGGCGAAGGAGTTAAGCGCCTCCGTCACAAGCTCGACGGGATGCTCGACGAGCTGGGGATGCAGCGACACCACCTGCTGGACCGCAGCCTCTACCTGCACAAGAGCATGCCCATCGGCGCGACGGCCCACCAGGCCGGAACCGTCAGGTTCGGCCGTGACCCCGCCTCGAGCGCGCTCGACGTGAACTGCAAGGCCCACGACCTGGACAACCTCTACGTGGTCGACACGAGCTTCTTCCCCAGCATCGGTGCCGTGAACCCCTCCCTGACCGCCATCGCCAACGCGCTGCGCGTCGGCGACCACCTGGCCGAGCGCCTCGCCTGAGATCGCTGCGCCATGTCCGATACAGCGGTTCACCAGGTCGTCATCGTCGGAGGCGGCTTCGGCGGGCTGTTCGCTGCGAAGTTCCTGCGCCGGGCGCCCGTGCAGGTGACCCTCGTCGACGCCCGGAACTACCACCTCTTCCAGCCCCTGCTCTACCAGCTGGCGACCGGGATCCTGTCCGAGGGCGAGGTCGCGCCCCCGCTGCGGGAGATCCTGCGGCGGCACGCGAACGTCACCGTCGAGATGGCGACGGTCCAGGGCTTCGACCTGGCCGCCCGGACCGTCACCGCCCACCGACCCGACGGCACGGTTCGCACCTACCCGTACGACAGCCTGGTCGTCGCCGCAGGAGCGGCGCAGTCGTACTTCGGCCACGACGAGTTCTCCCGCTACGCGCCGGGGATGAAGACGATCGACGACGCCCTCGAGCTGCGGGGCCGGATCTTCGGTGCCTTCGAGATGGCGGAGAACGAGCCGGACCCGGAGGCGCGTCGCGCCTGGCTCACCTTCGTCGTGGTCGGTGGGGGCCCGACCGGGGTGGAGATCGCGGGCCAGATCGCGGAGCTGGCCCGCACGGGCCTCCACGGCAACTTCCGCCGGATCGACCCGTCCGAGGCCGAGGTCCTGCTCGTCGACGGCGGCAAGGAGATCCTCGCGACGTTCGGCGACCGGCTCTCGGCGAAGGCGGCCGCCGAGCTGGGCCGGCTCGGGGTGACGATCCGCAGCAGGTCCGTCGTCACGGACGTCGACCCGTTCGGGGTCGACGTGCGCGATGCCGACGGGACGACCGAGCGGATCGTGTGCCGGACGAAGATCTGGGCCGCCGGCGTGCAGGCGTCGCCCGTGGCGCGGCTGCTGGCCGAGGCCGGCGGGGCCACGTGCGACCGTGCCGGTCGCATCGTCGTGAACGACGACTGCACGCTTCCCGGCCACCCGGAGGTCTTCGCGATCGGCGACATGATGGCGCTCCGCGACCTTCCCGGTGTCGCCGAGGTGGCGATGCAGTCAGGCATCCACGCCGCCAACACGATCAAGCGCCGACTGCACGGCGAGGAGGCGGCGATGTTCACCTACCGCGACCTCGGCAGCATGGCCACCATCTCCCGGTTCCACGCAGTGGTCAGCTTCAGGAAGCTCCGGCTGTCCGGCTTCCTCGGCTGGCTGATGTGGCTCCTGGTGCACATCACCTTCCTGACCGGCTTCCGGAACCGGCTCTCCGCGATGTTCCACTGGATCGGGACGTTCGCGGCGGGCGGGCGCGCCGAACGCACGATCACGGTGCGCCAGACGGTCGGTCGGGTCGTCCTCGAGCAGGCCGGCGAAGGCGACATCGCTCGAGTGGTCCCACCGTTCGAGCGGCACGCCGCTGCCGGTGACGAAGCCCCGGACGACGCGTGACCGCCGCGATGATCGAGGTCCTGACGATCATCCCCCTCGCCATCGACCCGGTGCCGTGGGCACGGTCGCAGATGGCGTTCACGCTGGCCTTCCACATCATCCTGGTCCCGCTGGGGGTGTCGTGGTCCGTGATGGCCCTGATCGCGAACTACCGGGGGATCAAGCACGACGACGCCGACGCCCTGCTGCTCGCACAGCGATGGTCGAAGTACATGGCGGTCACCTTCGCGGTGGGCGCGGTGACCGGGACGGTGCTGTCCTTCGAGTTCGGCCTGCTGTGGCCGAAGTTCATGGGGCAGTGGGGCGCGGCCTTCGGCGTGCCGTTCGCGTTCGAGGGGATCTTCTTCTTCGCCGAGGCCGTGTTCATCTCCATCTACATCTTCGGGTGGCAGCGCCTGAAGCCGTGGACCCACTTCTGGACCGGCGTGCCCATCGCGGTCGCTGGCATCTTCGGCAGCATCTCGGTGGTGGCGGCCAACGCCTGGATGAACTCGCCCCAGGGCGTGACGCTCGACGCCTCCGGCAAGGTCACCGACGTCGACCCGATGGGGGTCATCTTCAACGACGCGATGCCGCTGATGGCGGCCCACATGGTGGTGGCTGCCTACCTGGTGGGCGGCTTCATGGTCGCCTCGGTGTACGCCGTGGGGATGCTGCGCGGGCGCACCGACCACTACCACCGGACCGGCTTCGTCATCGCCTTCACGGTGGCAGCGATCGCGACGCCCGTGCAGATGGGCGTCGGGGACGGGCTCGCCCGCTGGGTCTACGACAACCAGCCCACCAAGTTCGCGGCGATTGAGATGGTGCCCAAGACCAGCAGCGACGTGCCGGAGGTGCTCCTCGGACACCTCGACTCCAAGGGTGAGGTGGTCGGCGGGATCCCCATCCCGGGGCTTGCATCGATCCTGTCCGACCCCGGCAAGGGGACCTCGACCGAGATCCAGGGCCTCGAGGAGACGCCCGCCGCGGACCGCCCCACCAACCACCAGGTGAACGTGACCCACCTCGCCTGGGACCTGATGATCGGCCTGGGCACGCTGCTGTTCCTGCTGACCCTGTGGTGGTGGGCGACCTGGATCTTCCGACGGGACATGCCCCGGAGCAGGTGGTTCCTCCGGGCCTCGGCGGCCTCCGGGGTGCTCGCGGTGATCACCATGGAGGCGGGCTGGGTCGTCAGCGAGGTCGGACGGCAGCCGTGGATCGTCTACGAGAAGATGAAGGTCGAGGACGCCGCCACCGGCAACACGGGGATCTGGATCACGTTCATCGGCGTGGTGGTGCTCTACGTCGGCCTGGGCGTCACGACCATCCTGGTCCTGCGGCAGATGAGCCGCAGGTTCCGGGAGGGTGACCGCACCGGCGAGGCCGACGTGCCCTACGGGCCGAACGACCCGGACCCGTCCGCCCCCGCGGACGACGAGAAGGTCCCGGTGTGATGGCCACGACGGCTGCCGTCATCCTGTTCGTCGCGGTCATCGCGTACGCCGTCCTCGGCGGGGCTGACTTCGGCGCGGGGTTCTGGGACCTCACCGCGGGCGGGACCAAGCGCGGGGAACGGCCGCGCGAGGTCATCGATCACGCCATCGCACCGGTCTGGGAGGCCAACCACGTCTGGCTGATCTTCGTCTTCGTGCTGCTGTGGACCTGCTTCCCGGAGGCGTACGCGTCCATCACCCTCACGATGTTCGTCCCGCTGACCCTCGCCGCGCTCGGCATCGTGCTGCGGGGAGCGAGCTTCGCGTTCCGCAAGGCGGTGTTCGCGACCCGGGACCGCCGCAACTTCGGCGCAGCGTTCGCGGTCTCGTCGGTGCTGGTGCCCTACTGCTTCGGTGCCGTGGTCGGCGGCATCGCCTCGGGGCGGGTCCCATCAGGGGGCAAGGCTGGGGACCCGTGGGACAGCTGGGTCAACCCGACGTCGGTGGTGGTCGGGCTCCTGGTGGTGTGCCTGGACGCGTACCTGGCCGCGTTCTTCCTGGTCCGTGACGCGGACCGGCTCTCCGACGAGACGATGGTCGCCTACTTCCGCCGCCGGGCGACCGTCGCGGCGGTCGCAGCCGGCGTGGCAGCCACGGTCGGGATCGTCGTGATGCAGCAGGACGCCGCGTACCTCTTCGACGGCCTCACCTCGCGAGCCCTGGCCTTGGTGGTCCTGTCCGCACTCTCGGGAGTGACCGCGCTCGTGCTGGTCGCGCGCCACGTCCACCGGGGCGCGCGCCTGGCAGCGGTCGGGGCGGTCGTCGGCGTGGTCCTGGCCTGGGGTGTGGCCCAGTGGGACTACGTGCTTCCCGAGTCGCTGACCGTCTCGGCGGCGGCCGCGCCGACCGGAACGATCACGGCCGTGCTGGTCGCCACGGGCCTCGCGGTGGTGCTCATCGTGCCGGCCTTCGTGCTGCTGTACGTCCTGGACCAGCGGTCACTGCTGCCCGAGGAAGGCATGCCCGAGCCCGTGCCGGGACGGACGACCGGATGAGCCGGATGCGGGCGACGGCGCTTCAGCGCCGGTTCGACGGCTCGTCCTTCGCGCGGTCCGGCCGTGGCGCGCCGCGGTCGAGGGCGACGGCGAGGCCCGGGAGGAACATCACCGACAGGACGCCGGCGCCGATGAGGGCCGCTGCGTTCTCCGGGAGCATCTCTCCGGTGCTCAGACCCACCGTGGAGAGCGCCACCAGCAGGGGGAGCGAGGTCGCGGTGAGCAGCATCATCTGGGCGCGCCGTCGCACGTCGAGGTCGCGGCGGTAGAGGACGAACGAGGGAAGTCCACGCACCGCCAGCAGCAGCACGAAGAAGGCGACCAGCCGCAGCGGAGCCTCTCGGATCGAGTCCAGGTCCAGGCTCATGCCGGACGAGACGAAGAAGACGGGGATGAAGAACCCGTACCCGACGGCGTCCAGCTTGTCCTCCAGGGCCGCCACGTCGCCCGGCGCCCAATGGCGCAGGATCACGCCGGCGAGGAACGCGCCGAGCACCACGTCGAGCCCGGCGTCGCTGGCAAGCACGAGCAGGGCGAAGAGGAGCATCAGGGTGAGCCGGAGCGTGATCTGCGACGTCGCGTGCTCGCCCTGGCGGGAGATCGCCTCGATCCGGGGCAGCCGACCCAGCCGTGGCAGCCACGCGAGACCCAGCGCGACCGCGCACATCGCCAGGAGGGAGATCAGACCGACCAGGCGACCCTGCGAGCCGAGGAAGATCGCGATGCCGGCAATGGGCAGGAACTCGCCCACGGCGCCCGCAGGCATGATGAACCGGCCCAGGTGACCGTCCAGCATGTCGTTGTCGCGCAGGATGGGCAGCAGTGTGCCCAGCGCCGTCGTGGTGAGCGCCAGCGCGACGGGCACGAAGGCGTTCACCAGGCCGGCCGCCGCCAGCGCCCCGGTCACGCCGATCGAGAGCACCGCGCTGACCGCCCAGCCGGCGAGGGCGAGTCGTCCGGACCGCTCGCGGAAGTGGCCGAGCTCCAGCTCGTAGCCGGCGAGCAGGAACAGGAAGCCCAGCCCGACGTTGGCGACCAGCTCCACGGACTCCGGCTGCGCCAGCCCGCCCACCTGCGGTCCGATCAGCACGCCGCCCGCGATCAGCACCACCACCTGCGGAACCAGCAGTCGCGCGAGGAACGCGCTGATGAAGGGCGCGGCGACGGCGACGACGGACACGACCAGCAGCGCCTGCAGCTCTGTCTCGACGTCCATCCGCCCACCTCTCGACACCCGCGACCGGCTGATGCCGGCGTCCCGCCGGAGGTCAGGACACCTCGCGTCAGTCACACACCGCGGAGACGCCGAGGTGACCGATCGTGGCCGACCGCGCGGGGCATCGGCATCCTCCGCCGAGGGTGAGACCTGCGTCGACTGCCCGTCCTCGCCGACTCCGGCCTCACCCGGCTAGGGGGAGGTCATCGGCGCGGACGTCGACCTACGTTCGAGTCCGAGGCGGCTCGGCCACGGTCGAGCCCTTCCGCCCTCTCGACGGAGACGCCATGTCGCAACTCTCGCCACCGAACACGCCCACCACGCCGATGGAGACCCTGCCGGCCCCCGAGAGACCGTCTCGGGGACGCTCGATCGCGGCGGTCATCTGCCTGGTGCTGGCCGGGCTCCTGACCACGCCGGCGGGAGTCGCGTACTGGGGTCAACGCACCCTGAACGACACCGAGCGCTACGTCGCGACCGTGGATCCGTTGATCGACTCGCCCGAGGTGCAGGACGCCATCGCCACCAGGGTGACCGCCGCCATCGAGAAGCAGGTCGACATCGAGGCCGTCCTCAACAACGTCTTCGAGGGTGTGATCACCGAGCGGCCGCGACTGGAGCAGCTGGTCGGGCCCCTGTCGGCAGCGATCAACAGCCTCGTGGAGCGCGAGGTCCGCGCCTTCATCGCCTCGGACGAGTTCGCCGAGCTCTGGCTGCAGGTCAACATCCGGGCGCAGCAGGCGCTGCAGCGCGTCCTGACGGGTGAGGGGACGGGGGCCGTCACGGTCCAGGGCGACCAGCTCGTGCTCGACGTCGACGAGGTCATCACGCAGGTGAAGGAGCGGCTCGTCGCTCGCGGACTGACCCTGGTCGAGAACGTCCCCATACCGGACACCGACCGGCAGATCGTGCTGGTGCAGTCCGAGCAGCTCGAGCAGCTCCGCACCATCTATGCCTTCGGCAACCCACTGGCCAAGTGGATGCTCCCGGTCGTCGCCGTGCTCTACCTCCTCGCCTTCGTGCTGGCCCACCGTCGCCCGCGGATGGGCGTGCTGATCGGCGCCGTGCTCGCCGCCAATGCCGTCCTGCTGGCCCTGTGCCTCTCGATCGGGCGCCAGCTGTTCGTCAACCAGCTCTCGGGCACGGTCTTCGGCCCCGCGAGCAAGGTCTTCTACGACACCCTCCTCTCCTACCTCGAGCGTGGGCAGGGCGTCCTGCTCGCGCTCGGGCTGCTGCTCGTCGTCGCGGGGTGCTTCGCCGGCACCAACCGGTACGGCACAGCGGTCCGCACGACCCTGGGCTCGGGCCTCGAGAGCGCCGGGGAGCGGATGGGTGGTGACCACGCGGGCACGGCGGGGCGCTGGGTGGTGGGCAACCAGGGTTGGCTGCGCGTCCTCGTCGTCCTCGTCGGAGTGCTGATCCTGGTCTGGGGCAACGAGATCACCATGGAGCGGTTCTGGTGGTCCCTCGCGGCCGTGGTCGTGGGCCTGTCCGTGCTCCAGGTCCTCGTGGGCGTCGGCAAGGTCGCCCGTGTGGCCGCTCCACCAGAGGGGGACTCGGTCCCGGTCGACGCCGGCTAGGGGCGTCGCTACGACCTCGTCCGCCCCGGCGTCCGGCAGGCAGACCTCCCGGGGAGGTTGCGAGGTGGTCGAGACCACCTGGCCTGCACCCGTGCTCCCACCCACCCCAGATCGGGGATATCGACCCTCGTGCTTGCACCCTTTCGGGTGACCTCGCGATCCTCTGGAGGTGGCACGCCTCCTGCGCTCGCTGGGCTCGTGGTGCGCCCGCCACGGTCTCGTGGTCATCGCGATCTGGGCGCTCCTCGGCATCGGTGTCGGTGCCGCGGTCACGACCTTCGGCGCCCAGACCAACAACGACCTCTCCCTGCCCGGCACGGACAGCCAGGCGGCCAAGGACCTCCTGGAGTCACGCTTCCCGCCGCAGCAGAACGGCGTCAACCCGATCGTCTTCGACGTCTCGACGGGCAAGCTGACCGACGACGGCGCGAAGCAGGCGGTCTCCCAGTCGGTCGAGGCGATCGCTGCCGTGCCCCATGTCGCGAGTGTCACCGACCCGGTCAGCAGTGACGGCCAGACCGCGGGACTGCTGGCCGACGACGGCCAGACCGCCTTCGCGCCGGTGCTCCTCGACATCGGGTCCGGGGACCTGACGCCCGAGCTGGCCCAGCAGGTCGTGGACGCGACGGCGCCCGCCACCAAGGCCGGCATCACCGTGGCCGCCGGCGGCTCGGTGGGCTCCACGCTGTCGACCGATGACTCCGAGATCAGCGAGGTCGTCGGCATCGTGGCCGCGATGATCATCCTCACCCTGGTGCTGGGCAGCCTGGTGGCGGTGGGCATGCCGATCATCACCGCCGTGGTGGGGCTCGCCGTGGCCCTGGGCGTGATCGGGCTGCTGGGGCACGCGGTCCCCATCCCGTCCAGCGGTCCGACGCTCGCCACGATGATCGGGCTCGGCGTCGGCATCGACTACGCCCTCTTCCTGATCACCCGCCACCAGGAGAACCTCCGCGACGGCCTGTCGACGGTCGACTCCGCCGCCCAGGCCGTCGCCACGTCGGGCAGCGCCATCGTGTTCGCGGGCTGCACCGTCGTCATCGCCCTGCTCTCGCTGGGCGTCGCCGGCATCCCGCTCGTCAGCGCGCTCGGCCTGGCCTCCGCGATCGCCGTCGTCGCCGCCGTGCTGGTCGCCATCACCCTGCTCCCCGCGTTCCTCGGACTGCTCGGCCACCGGATCGCCTGGCTGTCGCTGCCGGCGTCCATGCGTCCGCGGAGCAGTCGCCGCGCCGGCACGTGGACTCGTTGGGCGGGCGTCGTACGCCGACATCCGGCCCTCGTCGCCGTCCTGTCGCTGGCGGCGCTGGTGCCGCTGGTCATCCCGGCCCTCAGCCTCGAGCTCGGCCAGGAGGACGTCGGTGCAACGGCTCCGGAGACGACCGAGCGGCAGGCGTACGACCTGGTCACCGACGGGTTCGGGGTGGGCTACAACGGCCCCCTCCAGGTCGCGTCCGCCCTCGACCCGGTGGCCGCACCGAGCGCCGCCTACACCCGCAAGGACGACAAGGCGCAGTCGCTGAAGGCAGATCTCCAGCAGAAGCAGAAGGACCTGACGGCGCAGAAGAAGCAGCTCCAGCGACAGCAGCAGCAGCTGGAGGCCCAGCAGCAGTCCCTCGAGGACCAGCAGGCAGGGCTCGAGAGCGACCAGGCCTCGCTCGAGCGCCGGGCCGATCAGCTCCAGGTGGAGCAGGCAGGGCTCGAGCGCCAGGCCGCGGCCCTACAGGCCGAGCAACGCCGCCTCGAGGCCGAGCTGACGAGGCTGAAGGCGCAGGCGTCAGCCCTCGAGCGAAGGGCCCGGGCGGTCGCCGGACGGATCAGGACACTGGTCCGCGAGCTCGCCCGGCTCGGCCTCCGCGAGCGTGTGCTCCAGCGTCGCATCCAGCGCGCCGAGGGCAACCCGATCCGGGTCGCGCGGCTGCGCGCCCGGCTGGTCGCCGTCCGCGAGCGCCAGGTCGAGGTGCAGGCACGGCTGCGCCCCCTCGCCGCAGAGGCCAGGCGGCTCGCGGCACAGGCCCGGCGGCTGCGGTCCGAGGCAGCCCGGCTGCAGCAGCAGGCCGACGCGCTGCAGCGGCGCGCCGACGACCTCCAGAGGCAGAAGACCTCGCTGCAGCAGCAGGCCGCGGAGCTCCAGCGCGAGGGCGACCAGCTCCAGCAGCAGGCGGACTCGCTGCGCCGGCAGGGCAACGAGCTCCAGCAGCAGGCAGCCGAGCTGCAGCAGCAGGCCGACGACCTGAAGGCCCAGCAGGAGCAGGCCCAGCAGGAGCAGGCCCAGGCCGAGAAGCTCAAGCAGCAGCTCACCGACATGGTCACCACCGCCGGTGGCGACGAGCGCGGCACCGACCCGCGCGTCGTGAACCTCCAGAAGGGCCTGTCGGCCACGGCGGGAGTGGTGGCGCTGACCCCGCCGCAGCTGAACGAGAAGGGTGACGTGGTGCTCCTCTCGGCCGTCCCGGGGACCTCGTCGGCCTCCGACGACACCGCCGACCTCGTCGTGCACGTGCGCGACACGGTGCTCCCGGACACCAACGAGGGAGGCGGCATCACGTCGCACGTCGGCGGCTACACGGCGTCGTACGTCGACCTGGCAACGTTGATCTCCGCGCGGCTGCTCCTGGTGATCGGCACGGTCATCCTGCTGGGCTTCCTCCTGCTGATGGTCGCGTTCCGCTCGCTGCTGATCCCGCTGCAGGCGGCGATCACGAACCTCCTCTCGGCCGCCGCCGCGTTCGGGGTGCTGACCGCCGCCTTCCAGTGGGGCTGGGGGATCTCGCTGCTGGGCATCGACACCGCCGACGGGTCCGTGCCGATCGCCAGCTACGTGCCGCTGATGATGTTCGCCGGCCTCTTCGGGCTGTCGATGGACTACGAGGTGTTCCTCGTCAGCCACGTGCAGCAGCACCACCACGCCGGCGAGGAGGCGCGCGAGGCGGTGCAGGCGGCGCTGGCGTCGAGCGCGCGCATCACGACGGCCGCGGCGTTGATCATGGCCTCGGTCTTCGCCAGCTTCATCCTCAACGACGACCCCACCATCAAGCAGTTCGGCGTCGGGCTGTCGGTGGCGGTGCTGCTCGCCGGCATCCTTGTCGTGACGCTGGCGCCTGCGATCCTGGTGCTCTTCGGGCGCGCGGCGTGGTGGCTGCCGCGCTGGCTGGACCGGATCCTGCCGCACGTCTCGATCGAGGGCGAGGGTCCCGTCACCCCCGCAGCCGAACCCGCAGGTACGCCGGCGACCAGTGGTCGGGCAACACCGGGGCCTCCGGCGAGCCCGTGACCCCCTGACCGTCCCCGACCCGTAACACGCTCGGCCTCCACGGCGCTGAAGGGAAGAGGGCAGCGGCGCGACCACTTCCCCCCGGATCGAGGTCGCGCCGCTGTTCACCTGTCCTGCGCAGCCCCGGGGGCTGTATCGTGGACCCAGGCGTTCGATCCGGGGGGATGGACTGCCTGATGGTGGCCCGGGTGCTCACATCCTGAGCACCCGGGCCCCCGCCGACCTCGAGCCGGCCCGGGCGGCCTCAGTCGCCCGTCGGTCCGAAGCGCTCGACGCGGATGGCTGCGGGGTCGAGCCCGCCTGCGACGAGCAGCTCCTCGGCGTACGACGCGAAGCGCGCCGAGCCGCAGACGTAGCCGAGGTCGACGCCCTCCAGCAGCGGCGCCAGCTCCGCGGTCGTGAACGGCCCGGCCGGCCGGTCGCCGACCTCGGCACGCGTGAACGCGAGCGTCGCTCCGTAGCGCTCGAGCTCGGGGGCGTAGGCGAGCTCGTCGGGCGTGCGGCCCATCGCGGCGATGCGCAGCAGGTCGGTGCGCCCGAGCCGGCGTGCCGTGCGGGCCATGGCGACAGCCGGCACGACCCCGGTGCCGCCGACGAGGCACAGGACACGGGACTTCGTGTCCCAGACGAACCAGCGCCCGATCGGACCGCGAAGCTCGAGCACGTCACCGACCTCGGCGACGTCGGCGAGGAACTCCGACACCTCACCGTCCGGCTGCCGCTCGATGAGCAGCTCCAGCAGCGGGTCGTCGCTGTCGGAGGCCAGCGAGTACGAGCGCTGGGCGGTGTAGCCGTCGGGCGCGCGCAGCCTGAGGATGTAGTGCTGGCCGGGCAGGTGGTGGGGCCGGTCGTCCACGTGCAGCCGCAGCCGGACCGTGTTCGTGGTCGGCTGGTCCTTCTCGATGATGCGGCCGTCGCTCCAGGCCGCCATGGGAGCCGGAGCCACGTCAGTCGTCACCCTGGTAGCGCTGCTCGCGCCACGGGTCGCCGCGGTCGTGGTAGCCGTTCTGCTCCCAGAAGCCCGGCCGGTCCTCGGTCATCAGCTCGAGGCGCGAGAGCCACTTGGCCGACTTCCAGAAGTACAGGTGCGGCACCAGAAGCCGGAGCGGACCACCGTGCTGGCGGGGGAGCGGCTTGCCGTCGAAGCTCCACACCACCCATGCACGACCGCCGGTGACGTCTGCCAGCGGCAGGTTGGTGGTGTAGCCGGTCACCGAGTGGGCCATGACGTATGCCGCCGAGCTGTCCGGCTCGGCGACCGCGAGCAGGTCGTCGACGCTGACGCCGCTGAAGGTGGTGTCGAGCTTGGACCACGTGGTCACGCAGTGGATGTCGCCGAAGTAGGTCGAGCCCGGGAGGGCGTGGAGCTCCTGCCAGGTCCACGTGTGCGGCGACCCGACGAGGCCGTCGATGCTGAACGTCCACGACTCCTCGGGCTGGTGGGGCGTCGCCTCGGCGCTGAGCACCGGCCACGACGAGCCGGTGTCGTACTGCCCGGGTGGGAGCCGACCGCGCTCGGGCTCGGGTCGGCGGCGGTGGAATCCTCGGGTGACAGGCATGACTCTGCTCCTGGTGGCTCGCTGCTCAGGCGGACGGGGGCCAGTCTGCCGCGGACCGGGCATGGACCGCACGCAGGAAGTCGAGGACCAGCTCGTCAGGGTCGTCCGCCCGACGCACCTCGGCGTAGGGGAGGACGTACTCGCCGAGCGCGGAGTCGTAGTGACCGGGCGACCCGTCGAGCTCGCCGTCAGCGAAGCCCGGGGGCTCGGGGTAGGCGTAGGCGTAGAACACGCCCTCCTCGGCCCCGCCCGGCCAGTAGCCGCAGCTCGACACCTCGGCGTTGTAGGCCTCGACCATCACCCAGTCCGGGCAGTGGGGCACCCCGCCCGGGTGCGCCGGGGCCGAGCGACCCGAGAAGCGGGTGACGGCCAGGTCGAAGGCACCCCAGAAGAAGTGCACGGGGCTGCACTTGCCCCGGAACACGGAGCGGAACCGGCCCAGCACCCGGTGCGCCGAGACGAGCGAGCGCCAGAACGTCTCGACCGCCTCGCGATCGTAGGACGCGTGGACGGTGTCGTCGGTGAACGGCACCGCTCCGGCGATCTCGGTGGGCATCGGGTTGAGGTCGACCTCGACGTCGAGCTCGGCCAGCACGGCGACGTACTCGGCGTGGAAGTCGGCCACGGTGCGCGGCTCGAGCCGCATCTGCCGCCGCCGGCCGTCGGTGCGGGTCAGGTCGAGGACGTGGTCGTGGAGGTCGAAGGCGACCTCCAGCCCACCCCCGTCCGCCAGCGGCATCAACGAGGTGCCGAGCCCTCGCGCGCCGAGGTAGAGCGGGACGTTCCACCAGTGGTTCTGGGGCGGAGCCAGGGCCAGCCGGGTCTTGCCCACGACCTGCGTCCACAGGTGCAGCGTGTCGCGCGTCGGCTGCCACGCCGCCACCGGCAGCGCCGGCCAGCCCTCGCCGGACAGGCTCGACAGCCGTCCCGCATGCTCGTCGGGGCCGGCGTCGCCGAGGACCATCGTCACCGCGACGAGGACGCGACGGACGCGAGCGCCTCGCGGATCACGTCGACCACCCGGTCCGGGTGGGAGAGCATCACCAGGTGCGAGGAGTCGACCTCGGTCACCTTCATGTTGGCGCGCTCGTAGCCGAACCGCTCGACGTCGGGGTTGATGGTGGTGTCGGAGCTGCAGACGATCCCCCAGGAGGGGCGGGTGCGCCAGGCGGGGGTCGTGGCGGGCTCGCCGAACGCTGCGGCGGCCAGCGGTCGCTGGCTCACTGCCAGGACCCGCGCGAGCTCGGGCTCGACGTCGGCGGCGAAGATCTCCGGGAACCTGTCGACGTCCACCGACACGTCGGTGCCGGGCTCGTCCGAGCCGGGGACAGGGAAGGGCGTGTAGACCAGTGCCTCGCCCAGCGGCGAGTCCGGGAAGCGCCCCTGCAGCTCGCCGAGGCTCTCGCCCTCCTCCAGCGCGTAGCCGGCGAGGTAGACCAGACCGACGACGTTGTCCTCCGTCCCGGCGACCGTGATCACCGCGCCGCCGTAGGAGTGACCGACCAGCAGGACCGGGCCGGCGACCTCTCGGACCACGGAGGCGACATACGCCGCATCGTCGGTGAGGCCGCGGTTGGGCACCGCGGGAACGACGACCTCGGTGCCGTCGTCGAGCAGCCGCGACGTGACGCGGGCGAAGCTGGAGGCGTCGGCGAACGCTCCGTGGACCAGGACCACGGTGGGAGTGTCGGACATGGGGTCTCCTCGGGGTTGCGAGCCGGCGGTGCCGGCCGGGACGCTCCGATCCTGATCCAGCCCGATCCACCGCGGCATCAGTCGCGTGACCTAGATCTGTCCCTCTCCGCCGTCCGTTGCCTGGGCGACCACGTCGGCGACCAGGTCACGCAGCTGGGTCCGCGCGGTGACTCCGAGCTTGGGAAATGCGTGGTAGAGGTGGGCCCCCACCGTGCGCGGCGACAGGAACAGCGCCTCCCCGATCTCCTTGTTGCTCAGCCCCGTCGCCGCGAGCAGCACGATCTCGCGCTCCTGGGCGGTGAGCCCGGCCAGCCGGTCGGCGGACTCCGCATCGCCGTCCACACGGACGCCGGCCGCCCGCAGCTCGACCTCGGCCATGGCCGCCCACGGGAGCGCTCCGAGGCGCAGGAACAGCTGGTGGGCCGCGCGCAGCTGCTCGCGTGCCTCGCCCGCCCGGTGCTGGCGGCGCAGCCAGAGCCCGTGGTCGAGCAGGGCGCTGGCGCGCTCGAACGGCCAGGTGGCGCTCCCGGGCTCGTCGACGGCCCGCCGGAAGAGCGCGTCGGCGACGTCGGGGTCGGGGTCGACCAGGGCCTTGGCCCGCGACAGGGTGCGCGTCATCCGCTCGCCGGGCAGGTCGGGGATCCTCGCCTCGGCCGACCGGACCAGGTCGACCACCTCGGCACCGCGGCCGACGCGGACGGCAGCGGACACCACGTCGCCGAGCGCCCGGAACGACACGTGCGGGTGCAGGGGCCTGGCCGCGGCGTCGAACAGCGCGCGCAGCTGCTGGTGGGCCGCCTCGTGGTCGCGCAGGCCGACCAGGGCGTTGGCGCGCGAGACGATCAGGTTGGCCTCCAGCGAGGCGGACTGGCCCGGCTCGACCTCGGCCAGGAGCCGGTCGAGCTGGGCGAGGGCCTCGTCGCTGCGTCCGCGGACGGCAGCCACCCGGGACCGGAGCTCGCGCCCGACCGACTGGTAGTAGACGAGCACCTCGGCCTCGCCGATGTCGATCATCAGCCGCCCGGAGGCGTCGGCGGCGTCGTAGTGCCCCATGTCGAACTGAACCTGCCCGAGCGCCATGGTGTTCTGGACCACCGGGGTGGCATGGCCGGACCGCTGCATCCGGTCGCTGGCGGCGCTGAGGTGACGCAGGGCGGTCTCGTGCTCGTCGAGCAGCCAGGCGGTGGCGCCGAGCAGCATGTCGTGGGCCGCGCGGTCGTAGGGGGGCAGGTCGCCGGGCAGCCGCGGCGGGGCCTCCCGCAGCAGCTGCTTGACGTCACGGGGTCGGGCGAGCGGGTCCAGCGCCGTCCGGATCCAGGCCCGCGCCGCCACCGTGATCGGGTTGTCCGCCAGCCTGCCGGGCGTCAACGCGTCGTACTGCTCGAGCCAGCGGGCGAGCGACTCCTGTCGCTGGCAGGTCTGGTACGTCAGCGACGCCAGGGTCGTGAGGGCGGCCCAGCCGGCTTCGTCGTCGAGCTTGATCAGCTCGGACAGGGCCTCCTCGAGCACCGCCTGGGCGGCGTTCTGCCGCATGGACTGCGCCAGCGCGTAACCGAGGTAGTGAGCCGCGTGGGCCCGGGCCAGCGGGCTCGACGTCTGGGCGCGCAGCAGCTCGGCGAGGTGGGCGATGCGGTTGACGTGGCCTGCCGCGGTGGTGAGGCTCATCGCCTCCAGGAGCCGGTCGTCGCGCAGCCCGGGCGACTCGGTGAGCTCCGCTGCGCGCACCATGGCCTCGGCCGCCTCGCGCTGGGCGCCGCGGACGAGCAGGCTCCGGGCGGTCGCCGTCAGCGCGAGTGCGACGTCCTCGTCGGGGGCGTCGATCGACGACGAGAGGTGCCAGATCCGCCGGTCGTCGTCGTGGCCGTAGAGGTCGGCGAGGCGGGCGTGTGCGGCCCGCCGCTGGACGGAGGTGGCCGCCCCGTAGACCGTCGACTGGGCGAGCGGGTGCCGGAAGTCGACACGGTGGCCGTGGACCCGCACGAGTCCGGCCCGCTCGGCGGGCTCGAGGGCGTCGGCGCCGCCGGTGACCGCGCGGTCGAGCACCCGGACGTCGCCGCCGCCGGCGGCGACGAGCAGCAGGACCTCACGGGTCCGCTCCGGCAGCAGCGGCAGGTCCGCAGCGAACGCCGCCTCGACGGCCGCCGGCAGGGCGCCGGGCGCCTCGGTGCCGGCCGGTGCGGCGATGGCGCTGGTCCGGGCGAGCTCGAGCAGGGCCAGCGGGTTGCCTGCGGCCCGCTCGACGACCGCGGCGTTGACCAGCGGCTCGAGCACGGGTGCACTTCGGCGCAGCAAGGCGTAGGAGTCGGTCGAGTCGAGCGGTCGCAGCCGGACCACGTGCTGGTCGTCGAGGCCGAGCGGCGGGGCGTCGGCACGGGAGGCAAAGAGGAACGACAGGTCGGTGCCGTCAACCCGGTTGGCCACGTAGGTCAGCACGCGCAGCGAGGACTCGTCGACCCAGTGGGCGTCGTCCACCGTGACCAGCAGCGGACGGTCCGGTGCCAGGCCCAGCAGCCAGCGGTGCACGTCACGCCGCAGCCGGAGCGCAGCGGAGCCGTCGCCGGCCGAGCCGGCGGTCAGGCACGTGCGCAGGTCGGCGGCGAGGTCCTCGTGCTCCGTCTCGCCCCCCACGCCGGCTGCGTCGCTCCCGGGGGAGTCGACGAGGTCGAGCAGCGTCGACCAGCCCAGCAGCTGCTCGGTCGCGTACCCACGGACGTGCACGACGCGCCATCCCTGGGCGCCGACCGCCGCGGTGACGGCGCGCACGACGGAGGTCTTGCCGGCCCCGGCCACGCCGAGGAGGGTGGCGACCCGGCCGCCGCCGGCCAAGGCGTCCCGCAGCTCGCCGAGCTCGGCGTCACGCGCCACCAGCCCGTGAGCGGAACCGCTCCACGCGTCGCGCGTGCGCGCTCGTCGTGTCGACCCGGCCATCGTGCCTCCCCCGGGATTTGAGTCACGCGACTGATGCGTTCGTCGACCGGCCGTTCCTACCGTGGCGGCACCAGTCTAGCCACGCACGACCGACCGCACAGGAGCCGTCCATGCCGCCCGCCAACCCCCGTCAGCTGCCCCTCGAGCCTGCAGCGCAGGCCTTCGCCGAGGCGACCGCCGACCCGCCCTACCTCTACGAGCTCGCGCCCGAGGAGGGCCGGAAGGCCGTCGACGGCGTGCAGGACGCCGAGATCTGGAAGCCGCCGGTGCACGAGGAGTGGACGATCGTCGAAGGCGGCCCGACCGGCAGCGTCAGGGTGCGCCTGGTGCGTCCCGTCGACGCCGCAGGCACCCTGCCGGTGATCCTCTACGTGCACGGCGCCGGGTGGGTGTTCGGCAACGCCCACACCCACGACCGGCTGGTGCGCGACCTCGCGGTCGGCGCCCACGCCGCGGTGGTGTTCCCGGAGTACGACCCCGCACCCGAGCACCGCTACCCCACCCAGATCGAGCAGTGCTACGCGGTCGCCGAATGGGTGGCGAAGGAAGGCAGCGCCAACCTGCTCGACGCCTCCCGGATGGCGGTCGCCGGGGACTCCGTGGGTGGCAACATGTCGGCGGCGCTGACGCTGATGGCCAAGGAGCGCGGCACCGTGAGCTTCGTGCAGCAGGTGTTGTTCTACCCCGTCACCGACGCGGCCTTCGACACCGCGTCCTACGAGGAGTTCGCGGATGGCTACTTCCTGTCCCGCACCGGCATGCACTGGTTCTGGGACCAGTACACGACGGACCCCGAGGAGCGGGCACAGGTCACCGCCTCACCGTTGCGCGCCGACCTGCGTCAGCTCGCCGGCCTCCCGCCGGCCCTGGTGATCACCGGGGAGGCCGACGTCCTGCGCGACGAGGGCGAGGCGTACGCGGCCAAGCTGCGGCAGGCCGGCGTGCCGACGGTGTCGACGCGCTACCAGGGGGTCATCCACGACTTCGTCATGGTCAACTCGATGCACGACATGCCTCCGGCCCGGGCGGCGGTCGCCCAGGCCGTGGCCGTGCTGCGCTCCGAGCTGCACGACACCCCCACGGGCGGCGTCGTCTGACGGCCGTGCCGCCTGCGACCGGACGGCTCAGCCGTTGCGGCCGCGGGCGGTGACCGGCCAGGGCGCGCTCCCGGTGGTGGGCCACAGCTCGTCGGCGAGGTTGACCGCGCTGCAGCAGTGGTTGGGCACGACGAGCACCCTGCTGCCGAGCCGCGGGAGGCGGCCCGGCAGCTCCACGACCGCGTGGTGCTCGGACACCTGCACGATCCGTGCCTCGGGGTGCTCGAGGAGCCGGCCGGACCCCGACGCGTACGGTGCCCGGTCGGCGCCCAGCACCTTGGACCCGGCGTCCAGGACGGCGCGGCCGCCGGCGTGGCTCACGACCGTGGCGACCGCCGTGAGCGCGACCTGGTCTGGGGTCGCGGAGCCGAGCTCCCACTGCTGGGCGTCGCCGAAGACGTAGACGCCGGGCCGGACCTCGGTCAGGACCGAGGTGTCGGCGTGCTCGAGCGAGGGCGTCGACCCGCCGCTGACGACCTCGATCTCGAGGCCGGCGGCGGTGACGGAGGCCCGCGCGGCCGCGAGGGCGACTCCTTCGTCGCGGGCCGCGACCGCCCGGGCGTCGGGGGAGTAGGAGTGTCCGGGGAAGGTGTAGACGCCGCGCACGGGGAGGTCGTCGGCGGCGAGCGCGACCTGCCCGGCCGAGGCCGGCTCGGCGCCGCTGCGGTGGTGGCCGCAGTCGACCTCGACCAGCACCTCCACCCCCGAGCCGGCCAGGAGGGCGGCGGCGGTGCGGGCACCGGCGACGGAGTCGACCCCGATCGCGACCCGGACCCCCGACGACGCGATCGACCGCAGCCGCCCGGCCAGCCCCGCGGTCAGCCACAGCGGGTAGGCGATGAACAGGTCCGCCACGCCGGCAGCGGCGAAGGCCTCGGCCTCGCCGACGGTGGCGACCGTCAGCCCGACAGCGCCGGCCTCCAGCTGCAGACGGGCGATGTCGGCGGACTTGTGGGTCTTGGCGTGCGGACGCAGCGCGACACCTCCGGCAACAGCGGCTGTGGCCGCGCGGGTCACGTTGGCACGCAACCGGTCGACGTCGACGCGGAGGTAGGGCGTGGGCCGCTGGTCCGTGCTCACCCGAACCGTCGCCACTCGCCCTCGGAGACGACCTCGATCCGGTCGCCGTCCACGAGCACCGCCGACTGCTCGTCGAGGGCGTAGGCCGGGTTGCCGAGCTCGGCGGCCCACTGCTCGGCCACCTCCAGGGTGTTGCCCGGGAACAGACCGACGTGCGGGAAGATCGAGAAGTCGACGACGCCCAGCGTCGCGTCGCCGTCCTCGGGTCGCCACTCGACGAACAGGTCGCCGATGCGCGGGGTGAGCGCCATGCTGCCGGCGCTGACGCCGACCCAGACCGTGTCGGTGAGCTCGGGCAGCAGGTCTGCGAGACCGGACTCCTGCAACCAGTGGGCGAGGTAGGTCGCCTCGCCGCCGTCGACGAGCAGCACGTCGGCCTCGCGCACCCACGGCACCCACCGGTCGGGGCCGATCGTGGGGAGCGCGGTCAGCTCGAGCACCCCGACGGACCGCCAGCCGAGGCCGGTCATCGTCGGGGGCGACCCGTCGGTGACGAAGCGGCGCAGCGACTCCGGACCACACTTCGGATGACCCCACTGGGCCGTCGGGATGCACAGCGCGGTCGACTCCTCGACCGGCCTGCCGAGCAGGTCGACCAGCGCCGCCCGGATGCTGTCGTTGGTCACGCCGCCGGAGGTGAGCAGGAGCTTCATCCCTGCATCGTCGCAGGATCGGCCCGGCGTTACGGTCGTCCCGTGAGCGACTACCAGCGGATCCTCGTGGTCAGCACGCAGGCCGACGCGGCGGAGGTCGGGCGGGTCCGGGCCGGCATCCGGTCGTCCGCGGTCGTCATCACCGCCCCGACCGCCGAAGGCAAGCGGATCGTGCAGGGGCTCGGGCACACCGCCCACCCGGAGGTGGTGCTGGCTCCGGTCCGCTTCCCCGACGTGGACCGCGGTCACCGGCTCGACGAGGTCGTGCGCCGCCACGCGGTCGCCGACCGGTTTCGCGACGTCGTCGTGGTGGCCGACCCGTCCACCATCACCCTCCTGCTGCGGGTGCTGGCGCCCGACCAGCTGCCCACGTCCGGCCCCGTCACCGAGGTCGGCCTCCCGCGGGGGCCGCGGCCCGTGCCGCTGGGTCGTGCAGCGGCTGCGGGCGTGGTCCTCGCCCTGCTGGCGTCCCTGCTGTCCGCGGTGGTGCCGGTCTGGGTGCTGCCGACGCTGGCGGCCGTGGTCGGGCTCGTGCTGCTGGCGCTGCCCGGGCGTCGCTGGCTCGGCCTGTCGGTGCTCATCGCCGTCGCGGTGGCGCTCGGCGTCTCGCTGCTCGCGATCGCGGGATCGGCGAGGTTCCCCGGCGCCTGGTGAGGCGGGCCCGGACCGGTCAGGCGGGGGCGCCCGGCGCGGCCAGGGCGGGCGTGCGCCGCAGCACGACGACCATCGCGCAGACGGTGAGCAGGAGCGCCGAGGCGAGGGCGACCACGCCCGGCCAGCCGGCGTGGCTCCAGGCGGCGCTGCCGAGGTTGCCGAAGACCGACGCGCCCACGTAGTAGGCGAACAGGTAGAACGCCGCGGCCTGTCCCGTGCGTACGCCCGCGAGGTGGGCGCGCGCGGTGACCCAGCCGCTGGCCAGGCCGTGGATGCAGAAGAAGCCGACGGTGAGCGCCGCCATCCCGAGGACGACGACCGGCAGGGCGTCGGCCAGGGTCAGCCAGACCCCCACCAGGGCGAACGCGCAGCCGACGGGGATGGTGGCGCGACGGCCGATGCGGTCGGCGATCCGGCCGGACGTCGCCGAGCTGACCGAGCCCAGGGCGTAGACGAGGTAGACCAGGCTGATCGTGCCGACCGAGAGCCCGTAGGGCGCCGAGCTGAGCCGGAAGCCGAGCGCGTTGAAGACCGCCACCATCGTGCCGATCCCGCAGGCGCCCAGGACGTAGAGCGCCACCAGGGCGCGGTCGCGCACCGCGGCACGGGCGCCGTCGAGCACCGACCGCAGGTCCGCCGGCCGGCGCACGAAGTAGCGCGACGCCGGCAGCAGCCACGCCACGACCGCTGCGCACGCGAGCGCGGCGAGCGCGGCGGCCGCCATGCCCCAACGCCAGCCCGCGGCGTCGGCGACCGGGGCGGTGACCACCCGGCCGGCCATGCCGCCCAGGGCGGTGCCGGCGATGTAGAGGCCGAAGGCCCGACCGTGCGCCGAGGGGTGCAGCTCCTCGCGGAGGTACGCCGTCGCGACCGCCGGCAGTCCGGCGAGGGTCACGCCCTGCAGGATCCGGAGGCCGAGCAGCGCCTCCCACGACGGCGCCAGCGCGCACAGGACGCCCACGACCGCGGCGGACCAGAGAGCGAGGTGGATCAGGGGCGTCCGGCCGACCGCCTCCGAGACCGGCCCGGCGACGAGCAGCGCCACGGCGAGGGCCGCGGTCGTCAGCGACATCGCCAGCGTCGCGCGCGTGGGGGAGACGTCGTACGCCTCGACGAGCTCGGGCAGCAGCGCCTGGACGTCGTACAGCAGCACGAAGGTCGCCATCCCGGCGGCGAACACCGCCACCATCACGCGGCGGTAGCCGGCGGTGCCCGGGCGGTACGGCGTCGGGCCGGCGTCGACGGGCGAGAGCTGGGCGGTGTGCACCCGTCGATGGTCCGCTCTCCCGACTCATGCGTCCAATGTCGCCAAAGGAGTAGGGCGATACGATCGACGCATGATGCTCCGCGACCTCGGCTGGCTGGTCGAGCTCGGCGACCTCGGCCACGTCACCGAGACGGCGGCGGCGCTCGGCACCAGCCAGCCCACGCTGTCGCGCTCGCTCGCCCGGATCGAGGCGGAGCTCGGGGTGCGCGTCTTCGAGCGGACGCCGGCCGGGCTGGAGGTCACTCCTGACGGACGGGTGGTGCTCGACGCCGCCCGCGACCTCGTCGTACGCCACGAGCAGCTGCGCACCGACCTGGCCAACCGGCTCGACCCGGACACCGGGACCGTCCGGCTCGCGTTCCTGGACTCGATGGCCACCACGCTGGTCCCCAAGCTGCTGCGCGCCTTCCACGCCGCGGCGCCGTCCGTGAAGGTCGTGCTGAGCCAGGAGCCCGCGCACGACATCCGCACCGACCTCGACCGCGGGGCCGTCGACCTCGGCCTCACCATGGACCGGGCCGAGGACCTCGGCTGGCTGGCGGTGCAGCGTGAGCGGCTGGTGGTGGTGGTGCCGCCCACGCACCGCTTCCGCGACCGCACGCGCATCGACCTCGCCGCCCTGGCCGACGACGAGCTGGTCACGACGCCGCCCGGCTTCGGGCACAGCGCGCTCGTGCAGTCGCTGCTCGCCGAGGCCGGCGTGAGCCCTCGGATCTCCTTCGAGAGCGCCGACCTCGCCACGATCGAGGGGCTGGTGGCCGCCGGGCTCGGGGTGGCGATCGTGCCGGAGGCGTTCGCCGGTCAGTCGGGGTCAGTGGGGCTCGCGCTGTCGTCGCCGTCGGCGACGCGCACGATCGGACTCACGTGGCGCACCGACAGGCCGCTCGCGCCGCCGGCCGAGCGGTTCCTGGCGTTCGTGCGCGGCCGGACGTGGGCCGACTGACGCCGGACGAGGTCGTCAGCCCTTGCGCGGGCCGAACAGGAGGCCGCGCGCGGTCCGGCGCGGCTGCGGGATCGCCGGGGCGGGCCACCAGCCGAGGCTCGGGTAGCCGGCACGGTTGAAGCCCTCGCGGTAGACGAAGTTGTCCCCGCACGAGCAGACCCAACGCTCACCCACCTCGTGGTGCTCGCCGGTCGGTGCTCCCTCGGTCTGCAGGCAGACGTGGATCATCGTCGAGTCCATCAACGCTCCCTCCCTCGCGTCGAGCCCGGCCACACACCCCACGTGTGTTCCGGGTCAGACCATCGTCGGGGGGACCTGACGGAAAGAGAATGGGCGCACGCCGACCTGCGACCCATCTTGAGGAAACCTCGGGCGTTCGTGCCGGGTTCACCGGACCAGGTGCCCGCGGAGCACCGAGGGGGTCAGATCCAGCGCTGGAACCAGACGCGGGCGTCCCACTCCGACTTGGTCAGCAGGACGTCGGTCCAGATCGGCCAGAACCACGCGAAGGCGATGAGGGCGAGCACGGTGTAGCTGCCCGCGACGACCACCCCGAAGGTGCGCCGCGGGGTCGGCACGTCGGACGTCCCGATCAGGTGTCCCATGACCAGCGCGATCGACAGCACGAGGAACGGCAGCGTCGTGATCGCGTAGAAGTAGAAGATCGGCCGGTCGTCGTAGGCGAACCAGGGGAGCCAGGTGCTGGCGATCCCGGCGACCACGACGCCGTGGCGCCAGTCGCGCGCTCCGACCCACAGCAGCAGCGAGGCGATCGCGGCCAGGCTGCCTCCCCACCAGATGACGGGGTTGCCGAGGAGCAGCACCTGCCGGATGCAGCTGGAGCCCGAGGGCGCCTCGCACCCCTGCGACCCGGGCTGGATGTCGGTCTGGGCGTCGACCCCGACCGGGCGGCCCATCACCAGCCACGTGGACGGCTTGGAGGCGTAGACGTGCGTCGAGTCGTTGAGGAAGTGGCTGTGGAAGGTGTACACGTCCTGGTGGTACGACCACAGCGACCGCAGCGACTGGGTGACCTCGCCGAGGCCGTGGGCGTCGGGCTCGCTCGCGGTCGGCCACGGCTTGCCGCCGCCGTACGACGTGTACTGGGTGTTGTTGAACGCGTCCTCGTAGGCGTCGGCGTGCACCAGCCAGCCCGTCCACGACGCGACGTAGGTGGCCAGCGCGACGCCCACCAGCGCGACGAACGCCGGTGCCCCGTCGAGGACGATCGAGCGGAGCAACGGCCGGGGCTGACCGAACGCCCGCCGCGCGCCTGCGCTCCACAGCCAGGCGAGCAGGCCGAAGACGGCCAGCGCGTAGACCGCGGACCACTTCGTGCCGCACGCCAGGCCGAAGCCGACCCCGCCGAGGACCAGCCAGGGTCGCCACCACGTCCGTGTCGCCCCGGCGGCCAGCCGGTCGCGCAGCCACTGGCGGTCGGCCACCACGCAGTGCACGCCGCAGAGGGTGAAGAACGCCAGGAAGATGTCGAGCAGGGCGAGCCGCGACAGCACGAGCTGGAGACCGTCGACGGACAGCAGCAGGCCCGCGACGAGGCCGAGGACCGTCGAGCCGGTCACGCGCCGGGCGAAGCGACACATGAGCAGCACCATCAGCGCGCCCACCACCGCCGACGCCGTGCGCCAGCCGGTGGGGTCCATCCCGAAGACCTTGATCCCGGCGGCGATCAGCCACTTGCCGACCTCGGGGTGGACGATCATCGACGGACCGTCCAGGAACAACCCGGTCAGGTTGCCGTTGAGGATGGTCTTGTCGGCGTCCTCGACGTAGCCGCGCACGTAGCCGTGGTTGAGCAGCGACCACGCGTCCTTGGCGTAGTAGGTCTCGTCGAAGGAGAACGCGTGCGGTGTGCCGAGGTGCCAGCGGCGCAGGAAGAACGCCAGGCTGGCCAGGCACAGGGCGCCGGCCCACCCGAACATCGGGTCCTCCGACCGCCAACGCGGACGATTCCGCTCGGCGGCAGTCGGGCTCACGCGGGCACTCTAGCCAGACGCCACCGACGCCCGGGCCGGTCCCGCGAGCCTCTACGGTGAACCCATGACTGGCGTCCTCGTCCTCGCGGGCACCCCGATCGGGCAGGCCGGCGACGCGCCACCGCGGCTGGCCGCCGAGCTCTCGGGTGCCGACGTCGTGGCGGCCGAGGACACCCGCCGGCTCAAGCGGCTGTGCGCCGACCTCGGGATCACGCTGTCCGGTCGGGTCGTGTCCTACTTCGAGGGCAACGAGCAGGCCCGCACGCCCGTCCTGCTCGAGGCGCTGCTGGCCGGCGAGCGGGTCGTGCTGGTGACCGACGCGGGAATGCCGAGCGTGTCCGACCCGGGCTACCGGCTGGTCGTGGCCGCGGTCGAGCACGACGTACGCGTCACGGCTGTCCCCGGACCCAGCGCCGTGCTGACCGCGCTGGCCGTCAGCGGGCTGCCGGTCGACCGGTTCTGCTTCGAGGGCTTCCTGCCGCGCAAGGCGGGCGAGCGCGGGCGGCGGCTCGCCGCCCTGGGCGCGGAGGAGCGCACCATGGTCTTCTTCGAGGCGCCGCACCGGACCGAGGCGGCCCTGGCGGCGATGGCCGAGGCGCTGGGCGAGGACCGCCCGGCCGCGGTGTGCCGCGAGCTGACGAAGACCCACGAGGAGGTGCGCCGCGGACCGCTGGGCGAGCTGGTCGCGTGGGCGGCCGACGGCGTGCGCGGCGAGGTCACCATCGTCGTCGAGGGCTCGAGCGGAGCCCCGGCGCTCGACACCGACCCCGGGACCCTTCGCGCGGCGGTCGCCGACCTCGAGGCCTCCGGCTCCACGCGCAAGGAGGCGATCGCCGAGGTCGCCAAGCGGGCCGGCCTGCCCAAGCGGGAGGTGTACGACGTTGTCCACCGCTGACGGCGGAGCCGGGCCGACCCGCAGCCGCGCGGCCACCGAGGAGACGTCGGGCGCCCGGCGCGACCGCCAGCGACCGCCCGCCCCCGAACCCCTGCCGCACCCCGTCGTCGACAACCACTGCCACCTCGACATCGCCGACGGCGACTGGCTCGACACGGCGGACGCCATCGCGGCCGCGGCGGCCGTCGGCGTGCCGCGGATCGTGCAGATCGGCTGCGACCTCCCCGGCGCCCGCTGGGCGGTGGCCGCGGCCGCCGAGCACGACGCCCTCGTCGCCGGCGTCGCGTTGCACCCGAACGAGGCGCCGCGCCTCGCCGAGGCCGGCCGCCTCGACGAAGCGCTCGCCGAGATCGAGCAGCTCGCGCGGGCCCACGACAAGGTGCGCGCCGTCGGCGAGACCGGGCTCGACACCTTCCGCACCGGCGAGGACGGTCGGGCGGCGCAGGAGGAGAGCTTCCGGCGTCACATCGACCTGGCCAAGCGCCTCGACAAGACGCTCGTCATCCACGACCGCGACGCCCACGACGACGTGCTGCGCATCGTCGACTCCGAGGGTGCGCCCGAGCGCTGGGTGATGCACTGCTTCTCCGGCGACGAGGCCTTCGCCCGTCGCTGCCTCGACCGCGGGGCTTTCCTCAGCTTCGCCGGGACGATGACCTTCAAGAACGCGCAGCCGCTGCGCGACGCGCTCGCCGTCACGCCCCGCGACCGGGTGCTGGTCGAGACCGACGCGCCCTACCTGACGCCCACGCCGTGGCGGGGCCGGCCCAACGCCTCCTACCTCGTCCCGCACACCGTGCGGGCGATGGCGGAGGTGCTGCAGGCCGACCTCGAGGAGCTGTGCCGGGCGATCGACGCCAACACCGAACGCGCCTTCGGAGGCCCCTGGTAGACCGGCTGACAGGTCGGCTGGCAGGGCGGCTGACAGGGCGGCTGACAGGCAGAACCGTGAGCGGTGACACGCCGGATTTTGCCGTCAGGAGTTTGCGTCATCGCCGGTCGTCGTTATCGTCTTGTGATTGTTGGCCGGGATCGGGAGCGATCATCGGCAGCACGAGGACCGGTTCGGGCCGGTCCTGCGAGACCCCCGCTCGCACGTCGTACGGCTCCCGCGACCTGGTCGTGGATGTCACGCAACGCACGGCCGGGGGGTGCTGCCCCCGAGGACCGGAAAGAACGACGTTCGGAGAATCGTGCGCTCTCGTCTCGCGCAGCTCAGCAGGTCCAAGACCGTCCTGGCGACCCTCGTCGCGCTGGTCGTGGCAGCCGTCGGAGGTACGACGGTCGGCTACGCCGCCCTCAGCAAGGACGTGACCCTCACCCTCGACGGGGAGACCCGTCAGGTCAGCGCCATCGGCGGAACCGTCGCCGACGTGCTCGCGGCCGAGGGTGTCGAGGTCACCGACAAGGACCTGGTCGCCCCGGCGGTCGACGAGCCTGTCTCCGACGGCTCGGCCATCGCCGTGCAGTTCGGGCGACCGCTCGAGCTCGCCGTCGACGGCGAGTCGCACACCTACTGGGTGAACTCGACCAATGTCGCGAGCGCGCTGGGTGAGATCGGCCGCCGCTTCGAGGGCGCCGACCTGTCGGCCAGCCGCGGCTCCTCGATCGGACGCAGCGGACTGACCCTCGACGTCGTCACGCCGAAGGTCGTCCACCTCAAGCTCGGCGCCAAGAGGCTGAAGCAGCGCAAGATGACGGCGCTGACCGTCGCCGACGTGCTCAAGTCGGCCGGCTTCGAGGTCGACAAGCACGACAAGGTGCGTCCCTCGCTGACCACCGAGATCGCCGACGGCGACAAGATCGTCGTCACCGACATCCGCGTGGCCACCAAGAAGGTGGAGCGCGAGGTGCTCGACGCCCCCGTCGTCGAGCGCGAGGACTCCTCGATGTTCGAGGGCGAGCAGGAGGTCGTGCGCGCCGGTCGCGACGGCGTCCGCAACGTCACCTACCAGCTCCGCTTCGTCAACGGCGACCTCGCGGCCCGCAAGGTCGTCCGGGCCGACGTGCGCCGCAAGGCCGTGCCCCGCGTGATCGCGGTCGGCACCAAGGAGAAGCCCGAGGAGCCGGCTGCCGACTTCTCCGCCGGCAGCACCGTGTGGGACTCGCTCGCGCAGTGCGAGTCGGGCGGCAACTGGGCCATCAACACCGGCAACGGCTACTACGGCGGCCTCCAGTTCAACGTCGGCACCTGGCGTGCCTACGGCGGCACGGGCTACCCGCACCAGGCCTCCCGCGAGACCCAGATCGCGGTGGCCACGCGCCTGCGTGACGCGACCGGCGGCTACGGCTCGTGGCCCGGGTGCGCGGCCAAGCTCGGCCTGCCCCGCTGATCGAACGCTGACCACCTAGGCTTCACCACCATGACCACGAACCCGGCCGGCCCGAGACTCCTCGGGCCGGCCGAGGTGCGTCAGCTGGCCGCCGAGCTCGACCTGCGACCCACCAAGCAGCGCGGGCAGAACTTCGTCATCGACGCCAACACCGTGCGCCGGATCGTCCGCGAGTCGGGCATCACCGGCGACGACGTGGTCGTCGAGGTCGGACCCGGGCTCGGGTCGCTCACCCTCGCGCTGCTCGAGGTCGCCCGCCGGGTCATCGCGATCGAGGTCGACCCGCTGCTGGCCGAGCGGCTGCCCGCGACGATCGCGTCGTACGCCCCGGGGCAGGCCGACCGCTTCGAGGTGGTGCTGGCCGACGCGATGCGCGTGGACTCCGTGCCCGGCCCGCCGCCCACCGCGCTGGTCGCCAACCTGCCCTACAACGTCTCGGTGCCGGTGCTCATCCACCTCCTCACCCTGCTGCCGTCGCTGGAGCGCGGGCTCGTGATGGTGCAGGCGGAGGTCGCCGATCGCCTCGCCGCGCCACCCGGGTCGAAGACCTACGGCGTGCCGAGCGTGAAGGCCGCGTGGTTCGCCGACGTACGCCGTGCCGGTGCGATCGGGCGCAACGTCTTCTGGCCGGCCCCCAACGTCGACTCGGGCCTCGTCGCGTGGACCCGGCGCGAGCCCCCGGACACCACCGCGACCCGCCAGCAGGTCTTCGCCGTCGTCGACGCCGCCTTCGCCCAGCGCCGCAAGCAGGTGCGCGCCGCCCTGCGCGGGCTGGCAGGGTCGGCCGACAACGCGACCGCGGCGCTCGAGGCCGCAGGGGTCGACCCGACGGCCCGCGGCGAGGTGCTCGACGTGCACGACTTCTCGCGCATCGCCGAGGGCCTCGCCTCGTTGGCCGACGTATGAGCACGACGGTCCGCGCCGCCGCGAAGATCAACCTCCACCTCGGGGTCGGCGCGCCGCGCGAGGACGGTTTCCACCCGCTCGACACGGTCTACCAGGCCATCTCGCTCTACGACGACGTCACCGTCTCCGACGCCGGCGAGGACACGCTCTCCGTCACCGGAACGCCCCACATCGACGTGGCCGGCGTGCCGACTGACGCCACCAACATCGCGATGCGCGCGCTGGCCGAGGCGCCGTGCGGGGGGCCCCACCACGTCCAGATCACCAAGCAGATCCCCGTCGCAGGCGGGATGGCGGGCGGCTCCGCCGATGGCGCGGCCGCCCTGCTCGCGCACGACCGGCTGCACGACCTGGGGCAGCCCGACGACCTGCTCCTCGCGCAGGCCGCCCGGCTCGGCAGCGACGTGCCGTTCTCGCTCGTGGGAGGTACGGCGCGGGGCCGGGGACGCGGCGAGGTCGTCGAGCCGATCGTCGACCACGGCACGTGGTGGTGGGTCGTCGTGCCGGCTCCCGTCGGCCTCTCGACGCCGGAGGTCTACCGCCACTTCGACCGGCTGCACCCCGACGCCCCGGCGCAGCCCGCCGAGCCGACGGAGCTGCTGGCCGCGCTGGCGAGCGGCGAGCCCGTCCGGCTGGCGCGCGCGCTCCACAACGACCTGCAGGATCCGGCCATCGACCTGCGACCCGAGCTCGGCGACCTGATCGCGCTCGGGGAGGCCGAGGGTGCCCTCCGCGGCATGGTGAGCGGATCGGGCCCGACCTGCGTCTTCCTCTGCGACTCGCAGGTCGGCTCCATGGAGGTCGTCACCGCGCTGTCGGCGTCGTACGACGTCGTGCTGTCCGCGATCGGTCCCGTGGCCGGCGCCCACGTCGTCAGCACGCGCGAAGCGGAGTGGGACCTGCGCTAAGGGCGTGTCCCTCAAGTCCATGGCCTGCTGCGCGCCGTCATGAACGCACGCTGGCTGCGTTGTCGTCAGTCGCCATGGCTCCGCCATGTCTCCCTCCTCCGCCTTGCCATCGCACGTCCCTGACGCCGCTCGCGACGGCCGAGACTTGAGAGACACGCCCTAGGTCCCGGATGGGGTCCGGACCGGGTGGTGTGAACCGCAGCGGGCGGGGAAGCATGCCGCTATGTTGTGCGCGGCGTCGACGACGCCGCACTGATCGCCTGGGGGAGGCATCGTGACCGTGTTCCTGGTGGTGGGCGCCGTCGGCGTCCTGCTGCTGCTCGTGGCGCTGGTCGTCGGCGACGTCCTCGACGGTGCCTTCGAGGGGCTCAGTGCCGGGTTCTTCTCGACCGAGGCGGTGGCCGGCTTCCTCGGCGCCCTCGGCTTCGGCGGTGCGATCGCGCTGGAGGTGACCGGCTCGACCTCGCTCGCGGTCGTCGTCGGCCTGGTGCTCGGAGCCCTGCTCGGCTGGCTCGCGGCCCGGGCCTCGACGTTCCTGCACGGCGACGGCACGGGCGACACGGTGCGCACGTCCGACATGCTCGAGAAGATCGGCTCGGTGGTCAGCGCGATCCCCGACGGCGGCGGCTTCGGCGTGGTCTCGCTCAGCGTCGGCGGCCACATCACGCGCCTCAACGCCCGCTCGAGCGTCGCGGTGCCTGCGGGCACCCAGGTCAGCGTCACGCAGGTCATCTCGCCGACGGCCGTCCAGGTCGAGCCCCTCTTCCTTCCCTGATCCGTCCTCGATCCACGTACGACCTCTCGCTAGGAGCACTGCCCATGTTCAGTCTGTCCCCGGTCGTCACTGCTGTGGCCGGCCTCGCCTTCCTGGTGGTGCTGCTCGCGCTGCTGGTGACCACGCGCTACAAGGTCGCCGGTCCCAACGAGTCGTTCATCGTCACCGGCCGCAAGGGCAAGGGCGAGGTGCGCAACCCGGAGACCGGTGAGATCTCCACCGACCTGTCCGGCCAGAAGGTCGTCATGGGCGGCGGCGTGTTCGTCATCCCGTTCGTGCAGCGCCTCGCCACCCTCGACCTGTCCTCGCGGCGCATCTCGGTGCAGATCCGCGGAGCCGTGTCCGGGCAGGGCATCAAGCTCAACCTCGACGGCGTCGCTCTGGTCAAGGTCGGCGGCAACGAGGACTCCATCCGCGCCGCCGGCCAGCGGTTCCTGAGCCAGCAGGCCGAGATCGAGACCTTCACCCAGGAGGTCCTCGCCGGCGCCCTGCGCTCGATCGTCGGCTCGATGTCGGTCGAGCAGATCATCCGCGACCGCGCCGCCTTCGCCCAGCGGGTGGCCGAGGAGTCCGAGTCGTCCCTCACCGGCCAGGGCCTGGTGCTCGACACCTTCCAGATCCAGGACATCACCGACGACGGCTCCTACCTCGCCGACCTCGGCCGCCCCGAGGCCGCCAAGCTCAACCAGCTCGCCTCCATCGCCGAGGCGAACGCCCGCCAGGCGGCCGAGCAGGCCCGGATCGCCGCCGAGCAGGAGATCGCGGTCACCCAGCGCGCCCTCGCCCTCAAGAACGCCGAGATCAAGGCCGAGACCGACGCCGCCAACGCGCAGGCCGCGGCCGCCGGCCCGCTCGCCCAGGCCGACCGCGACCAGGCCGTCCTCCTCGAGCAGGAGAAGGTCGCCGTCCGGCAGGCGGCGCTGAAGGAGCGCCAGCTCGACACCGAGGTCCGCAAGCCCGCCGACGCCGAGCGCTACCGCGTCGAGACCGAGGCGCAGGGTCGGCGCAGCTCGGCGATCCTCGAGGCCGAGGCCCGCAAGGCCGCGTCCATCGCCAACGCCGAGGCGGAGGCCGAGAAGGCCCGCCTGACCGGTGAGGGAGAGAAGTCCCGCCGCTCGGCGCTGGCCGAGGCCGAGGCCATCGAGGGCGCCAAGCGCGGTGAGGCCGAGAAGGCCCGCCGTGTCGCCGAGGCCGACGCCGTACGCGCCGAGGGTGAGGCGCAGGGTGCCGCCATCCTGGCCGCGGGCCAGGCCGAGGCCGAGGCCATGGACAAGAAGGCCGCGGCGTTTGCCGGCTACAACGAGGCCGCCGTGCTCCAGATGCTCATCGAGGTGATGCCCAAGGTGGCCGCCGAGCTGGCCCGCCCGATGGGCAACATCGACAAGCTGACGGTCATCTCGGCCGACGGCGCCGGCGAGCTGCCCAAGCAGGTGACCAACAACCTCGTGCAGACGATGGAGATGCTCAAGGCCACCACCGGCCTCGACGTGGAGTCGCTGATCCAGAAGTACTCCACCACCAACGGATCCGCGCCCGGCCTGGCCGCGGCGTCCACGACCGACGGGTCGCCGAGCTCCTGACCCGACGTGGGCGGTGTGCCAGCCACATTCCGGAGTCCGTGGATGTGGCTGGGGCACCGCCCGTCGGCGTGCCGCGCGCGACTCGCCGGGCGAGCGGTCCGCCAGCCACGTCCGAGCGCGACGAGATGTGGCTCACGCACCGCCCGTGAGGGGGCGTACGCCGATCCGTCGCCGCTGGGGCGCACCTGAGAGGATCGCCCGGACATGGCGAACCTGATCAACCTCGAGCGCGTCTCGAAGTCCTATGGCGTACGGCCCCTCCTCGACAACGTCTCCCTCGGCATCTCCGTGGGGGAGCGGGTCGGCGTCGTGGGCCGCAACGGCGACGGCAAGACGACCCTGCTCGAGGTGATGACCGGTATCGAGCAGCCCGACACCGGCCGCGTCTCCCGCACCCGCGGCGTCGAGATCGGCTACCTCCACCAGGGCGACGAGCTCGTCGACACCCACACCGTTCGGGAGGCGGTGCTCGGTGGGCGGCAGGACCACGAGTGGGCCGCCGATCCCACCACGCGGCAGGTCGTCGAGGAGCTGCTCGCCGGGGTGACCCTCGACCGTGCGGTCGTCGGCCTGTCCGGTGGCGAGCGGCGGCGCTGCGCGCTCGCTGCCCTGCTGCTGTCGCGCCACGACCTGATCGTGCTCGACGAGCCGACCAACCACCTCGACGTCGAGGCCGTGGCCTGGCTGGCCGGACACCTCGTCGGCCTGCCGAGCGCGCTCATCGTGGTGACCCACGACCGGTGGTTCCTCGACGCGGTCTGCCAGACGACGTGGGAGGTGCACGACGGCGCGGTCGACTCCTACGAGGGCGGCTACGCGGCGTACGTCCTCGCCAAGGCCGAGCGCCAGCGGCAGGCGGCCGCCAGCGAGACGCGCCGGCAGAACCTCGCCCGCAAGGAGCTCGCCTGGCTGCGGCGCGGCGCCCCGGCGCGCACGTCGAAGCCGAAGTTCCGCATCGACGCGGCCAACGCCCTGATCGACGACGTGCCCGACCCGCGCGACCGTCTGGAGCTCCAGAGGTTCGCCAGCCAGCGGCTCGGCAAGGACGTCATCGACATCGAGGACGTCGACCTCAAGCGCGGCGAGCGGGTGCTGCTCGACCACGCGACCTGGCGCATCGGCCCGGGCGACCGGATCGGGATCGTCGGCGTCAACGGCGCCGGCAAGACGTCGCTGCTCTCCCTGATCGCCGGGACGCTGGCGCCCGATGTCGGCCGGGTGAAGCAGGGCCGGACGGTCGAGATGCAGCACCTCACCCAGGCGCTCGACGAGATCGACCCCGATGCGCGGGTGCTGCCGACGGTCGAGTCGATCCGGCGGGTCAGCAAGACCCTCGACGGCCAGGAGGTCACCGCCACCTCGCTGCTGGAGCGGTTCGGTTTCACCGGCGACCGACTGACCGCGCGGCTCGGCGACCTGTCCGGTGGCGAGCGGCGGCGCTTCCAGCTGCTCAAGCTGCTGCTGATCGAGCCCAACGTGCTGCTCCTCGACGAGCCGACCAACGACCTCGACATCGACACCCTCAACGTCCTCGAGGACTTCCTCGACTCCTGGCCCGGCACGCTCATCGTGGTCTCCCACGACCGCTACTTCCTCGAGCGGGTCACCGACTCCGTCTGGGCGCTCCTCGGCGACGGGCAGGTCTCGATGCTGCCCCGAGGGGTGGACGAGTACCTCGAGCGGAGGGCCGCATCCGCCTCGTCCGCCTCCCTCGGCGCCGGTGGTGGCGGCACCTCGCAGCCGTCAGGCGACGATCCGGGCGATGTGCCGCCACCCTCGCAGAAGGCGCGCGCCGGAAGTGCGGAGGACCGCGCCGCCCGCAAGGTGCTCGCCCGGGTCGAGAAGCAGCTCGAGCGCATCGCCGTACGCGAGGCGGAGCTGCACGCGGAGATGGAGGCCAACCTCACCGACTACGACCTGCTCGCGCGGGTCGGCGGGCAGCTCGGCGAGCTCGCTGCGGAGAAGGAGGAGCTGGAGATGGAGTGGCTCGAGGCGTCCGAGGTCGTGGACTAGGCGCCCACCCGTCCCGGCGATTCCCCGCTCGAGCGGGGAAACCGTCACTGGGAGGCCGTTGCCAACCCCTCCGAGTGCCAGACTTCCCCTACGAGTTCAGCTGAAGGGCGCGAGCAGCGAGCGCAGCAGGCCGGCGAGCTGGGTGCGGTCGCGGTCCGAGAGGTCCGCGAGCAGGTCGGCCTCCGCCGCCAGCAGCGCCTCGAAGGCGCCGTCGACCGCGGCCTTGCCGTCGGCGGTGAGCCGCACCAGCACGCCGCGGCGGTCGTGGGGGTCGGGGAGTCGCTCGACGAGTCCCCGCGCGGTCAGCCGGTCCACCCGGTTGGTCATCGTGCCGCTGGTCACGAGCGTCTCGCGGAGCAGCCGGCCGGGGGAGAGCTCGTACGGCGGCCCCGCCCGGCGCAGCGCCGCAAGGACGTCGAACTCCCACGACTCGATGCTGTGGGCGGTGAAGGCGACGCGACGGGCGAGGTCGAGGTGGCGGGCCAGGCGACTGATGCGGGAGAACACCGCGACGGGCGCGAGGTCGAGGTCGCCGCGCTCGCGGCTCCACGCCTCGACCAGGTCGTCCACCTCGTCACGCATGACGACATCGTGCCAGATCGGTCGAGAATCTTGACATCGAGACTGTTTCGGTCGAGGCTAGAAGTATCTCGACATCAAGACATCCACTCGGGTAGCTGAGGACGTCCAGGTAGGCGGATCGACCGGTTGACCTACCAGGACGTCCCCAGATATCTGGTGGGGTACCGCGACCGAACGCCTGTGGAGGACGCCATGAGCCACACCTGGGACCCCGACCGCTACCTCGCGTACGCCGACGAGCGCGGCAGGCCGTTCGTCGACCTGCTCGCGCGGGTGCCGGCCGAGAGCCCGCGCGTGGTCGTCGACCTCGGCTGCGGCCCCGGCAACCTCACCGCCCTGCTGGCAGACCGCTGGCGCGGCGCCGACGTGACGGGCGTCGACAGCAGCCCCGAGATGATCGAGGCGGCCCGCGCCGTCGACGGCGTCCACTGGGAGGTCGGCGACCTTCGTGAGTGGGCGCGCCCCGACCCGCTGGCCATGCGAGCGCCGATCGACGTGCTGGTCTCCAACGCCACCCTCCAGTGGGTCCCGGAGCACCTCGACCTGCTGCCGGGCCTGGTCGACCGGCTGCAGCCCGGTGGCTGGTTCGCCTTCCAGGTGCCCGGCAACTTCGACGAGCCCAGCCACACCACCCGCACCGACCTCGCCGCTCGTGAGCCGTACGCCGAGCACGTGCGCGACGCCCGCGTCCCCACGAGCCACGACCCGGTGGACTACGCCCGGGTCCTGCTCGACCTCGGCTGCGAGGTCGACGCGTGGGAGACGACGTACCTCCACGTGCTGACCGGTGCGGACCCCGTCTTCGACTGGGTCTCCGGGACCGGGGCCCGCCCGACGTTGCAGGCGCTGCCCGACGACCTGCGTCCGCTGTTCGAGGACGAGTTCAAGTCGCTGCTGCGCGAGGCCTACCCGGCCGACGCCGCCGGCCGCGTGGTCCTGCCCTTCCGGCGCATCTTCGTGGTGGCGCGCAAGCCGCAGGGCGTGCCGGTCCCGTGAGGCTCCACCACGTGCAGGTCGCCTGCCCGCGCGGGGGAGAGGACGAGGCCCGCCGCTTCTACGCCGAGGCGCTCGGCATGACCGAGGTCGACAAGCCGGCGGACCTGGTCGCGCGCGGCGGGTGCTGGTTCCGCGCGTACGACGACGGGGGCTCCGTGGTGGCCGAGCTGCACGTCGGCGTCGAGGACCCGTTCGCACCGGCGCGCAAGGCCCACCCGGCCTTCGTCGTCGACGACCTGGCCGCGGTGGCCGGTCGGCTGCGCGGCCTCGGCTTCGAGGTCGACGAGAGCCAGCGGGACTCCTTCCCCGGCCACGTCCGGCTCCACGCCTTCGACGGCCACGGCAACCGGGTCGAGGTGCTGCAGCCGGTCTGACGGGCCGTCCCCAGAATGGGGGCACCTCGGCCGGATCGGGGGCGAGGTCGGTCGACCCGTCCCTACGGTGGCCGGGTGCTGAGGGAGCGCAGGGGGACGCGGGCACGCGCCGTCGGGCGGGTGCTGCTGGGTGCTGCCGTCGTCCTGGCGGTCGGCGCCGTCGTGATGGTCCGCTTCTGGGGGCCGCGCGAGCCGGAGCCGTCGCCGGACACCGCCGCTCGGACCGTCACACCGGCCGAGCTCGGCGCGGCCGCCGGCCAGCGGGTCTTCATCGGCCACATGTCGATCGGCTGGAACATGCTCGACGGCCTCCAGCGCCTCTACGCCGACGCGGACGTTCCCGAGGCGGAGGTCGTGCAGGTGTCGGTCGGTGACCCGCCTCCGGAGCTCCCGGAGGGGCAGGGTGCCGTCGTCCACACGGAGATCGGCGTCAACGGCGACCCGCTGGGCAAGCTCGCCAACTTCGACACCGCCATGCGCTCCGGTCTCGCCGACGAGATCGACGTCGCCATGGTCAAGCTCTGCTTCACCGACGTGACCGCGAAGACGGACGTCGAGCAGGTCTTCGCCGCCTACCGGGAGACGCTCGACGGCCTGCAGCGTGACTTCCCGGACGTGCGGTTCGTCCACGCGACGGTGCCGCTCACCGCGGCCCCGTCCGGCATCAAGCAGCACCTCAAGGTCCTCCTGCGCGGCGACGACAACGCTGCCCGCGAGCAGTTCAACGACCTCGTGCGCGAGGCCTACGCCGACGACGACCTCTTCGACATCGCCGCCGTCGAGAGCACCACCCCCGACGGGACCAGGCTCGCCACGCTCGCCCCCGGGTGGGCCGACACCGACCGCGAGCACCTCAACGCAGCCGGGTCCGCCGTGCTGGCCGCCCGGTTCCTCGACCTCCTCACGCAGGGAGCACACGCATGACCGCCGCCACTGTCGAAGCGCCGCCCCTCTTCGCCCACCACCTCGCGCGTCTCGAGGCCGAGGCCGAGATCCTCCCCGACCATCCCGAGGAGACGCCCGAGTCGACGCTTCGCGCGCTGTGGGCGGCCGCTGCGGGTCGCCCGCTCTCGGTTGCGGCCGCGGCCACGGTCCCCCTCGCACCGCTGACCGAGGAGGGTGAGCGCCTGCTCGGCGCCCTGGTGGAGCGCCGGGTCGCCGGGTCGCCGCTGGGCCACCTCACCGGACGGCAGAGCTTCATGGGTGTCGAGCTGCTGGCCGGCCCGGAGGCGCTCGTGCCGCGCGTGGAGACCGAGATCCTCGGCCGCACCGCCCTCGACCTGGTGCGCGCTACCGACGGGTCCCTCGTCGTCGACCTCTGCACGGGGGCGGGCAACCTCGCTGCGGCCGTCGCCGTGGCAGCCCCTCAGGCCACGCTGCACGCCGCCGACCTCTCGACGTCCGCCGTCGGGCTGGCCCGGGCCAACATGGTCTTCACCGGCGTCGCCGACCGCGTGACACTGTCCGACGGTGACCTCTTCGACGCGCTGCCCGCCGACCTCCGGGGCAGCGTCGACGTGCTGATCTGCAACCCGCCCTACATCTCCTCGGCGCGGGTGGGGGAGATGGCCGCGGAGATCTCCGAGCACGAGCCCCGGATGGCCTTCGACGGCGGCAGCCTCGGGCTCTCGATCGTGAGCCGGCTCGTCCAGGAAGCGCCCGACTGGCTCCGGCCGGGTGGCTGGCTGTGCTTCGAGATCGGCCTGGGCCAGGGGGCGTACTGGCAGAAGCGGATCCCCCGGTTCCCCGGCTGGGAGGTAGTCGAGCCGGTCGAGGACGACGAGGGCAACATCCGCGTGATCACGGTCCGCCGGAGCTGACGGCCACCGAAGTTACCCACTGGTAGCATCGCGGCATGGCTACCGTCCTGGACCTCTGGAAGAAGACCTCCGCGCTCCCGCTGGGCACCCGGGTCTTCTCGATCGCCTTCGCCCAGAAGGCGCCGTACTTCGCCTCCATCCGACCGCGGTTCACCGTGGTCGGGCCGGACCACGTCGAGCTCGTCATCCCGAAGCGTCGCGGGGTGCACAACCACATCGGGACGGTGCACGCGATCGCGCTGTGCAACGGCCTCGAGGCCGCCATGGGGGCGCTGGCCGAGTCGACGATCCCGCGCGACCGGCGCTGGATCCCGAAGGGCATGGAGGTGGCCTACACGGCCAAGGCCACGACCGACATCACGTGCATCGCCGAGACCGACCCCGGGCAGTGGACGGCAGAGGTGGGTGAGGGGTACGACCTGCCGGTGCGCGTGCGGGGAGTGCGCACCGACGGCACCGTGGTCGTCGAGGGCGAGATCCGGCTCTGGTTGACCGAGAAGCGCTAGACGGGTGCGTTGGGCCCTGTCGGGGCTCCCACCATCGGCACGTCGAGCACCTTCTTCTCGCCGACCAGGCGCTTCTGCAGGAGGGTCGCGACCCAGGTGAGGACCAGGTTGACCGCGACGTAGATGCCGGTGATGACGATCGCTGTCGGCACCTGGTTGGAGAACTCGAGGTAGATCGGCTTGCCCACCGCCGTCAGGCCGGGCGCGAGGATGTAGTAGCCGAGGCTGGTGTCCTTCAGGGCAACGACCATCTGGCTGATGATGGCCGGAAGCATGATCTTGACCGCCTGCGGGAGCAGCACCGTGGTCATCACCTGCGACTTGCGCATCCCGATGGCGTACGCCGCCTCGGCCTGGCCGCGCGGCACGGCGTTGATGCCGGCGCGGAACACCTCGGCGAGCACCGACCCGTTGTAGAGCGTCAGCGCGATGACGACGCACCAGAACGACGACAGGGGACCGTTGCCGATGGCGAGCAGGAAGAACGCGAAGACCATCAGGAGCAGGACGGGGACGGCGCGGAAGAACTCCACCACGAGCCATGCCGGCCAGCGCACCCAGCCGTGGTCGGACAGTTTGGCGACACCGAAGACGAGGCCGAAGACCACCGCGAAGATGATCGAGAAGAACGCCATCTTGAGGGTCTCGAGCAGACCGTCGACGAGGATGTACTGGACGTACTCGGGGGTGACGAACGGCTCCCAGAGCGCGTACTCGAGCTGCCCGGCGTCGTAGAGCGTCCAGATGGCGAAGGCGACCATCGCGACCAGCGCGGCGATGCTGATGACGGTGTAGACGCGGTGCCGGGCGACCGTCCTGGGACCGGGCGCGTCGAAGAGGACTGAGGCGCTCATCGGGCCACCCTCACCTTTCGCTCGACGAGGTAGGACGACAGCGAGATGACCTCGACGACGATGATGTAGCCGATCGCGAACGCGAGGAAGATCCCGATCCGCTGGTCGGCATTGTTGTTGGTGAAGGCGCGCATCGTGGCCGTCGCCTCGGCGAGGCCGAAGGCCGCCGCCACGGAGGTGTTCTTGGCCAGGGCGATCATCACGCTGGTCATCGGCGGGATCACCGCGCGCGCCGCCTGGGGAAGGATGACGAGGGTCATCGACTGGGCGAAGGTGAGCCCGATCGCGCGGCCGGCCTCGGCCTGTCCGAGGGGGACGGCGTTGACGCCGGAGCGCATCGCCTCGCAGACGAAGGCGGAGGTGTAGAGGGTCAGCGCCAGGCAGGCGCGGAAGAAGAAGGCCGAGACGTTGTAGCCCGCGATCTCGATGTTCTCGACGACCTTGAAGTTGTAGCCCAGCACCGGCATCGCGATGAAGATGAAGACGAAGATCATCAGCAGCGGGGTGTTGCGGAACAGCGTGACGTAGAGGGCCGCCGCCTTGTTGAGGATCGACACCGGGCCGACCCGGAGGACGGCGAGGATGGTGCCGAGCACCAGCGAGGCGATGCCGGAGACGACGAACAGCCCGATCGTCAGGCCGAACGCCTTGAGGTACTCGTCGAAGTTCGAGATCACCGCGTCCATGGGCTGCGGGCTCCTCTCTGCGGGACGCCGGCGGGCCTCGCGGCCCACCGGCGTCCGATCAGTGGTGGTTCAGGTGGTGAGGTGGTCCGGCGTCAGGCAGCCGGGCACTCGTCCATGGCCGGCGGCTCGGGCGTGTCGACGCCCGACTGGCCCAGGGTGGCCTCGAAGGCCGTGTCCCAGTCGCCGTTGTCCTCCGCCTCGGTGAGCGTGTCCACGATCCACTGGCACATCTCCGGCTTGTCCAGGCTGTAGCCGACGCCGTAGCGCTCCTCGGAGAACGGGTCCACGACGACCTTGAGCTCGTCGGGGTTCTCCGCGGCGTAGCCGAGCAGGATCGCGCCGTCGGTGGTCATCGCGTCCACGGTGCCGCTGAGGACCTGGTCGACGCACTCGGAGTAGGTGTCGAAGCCGCGCGGCTTGGCGCCCTCGGCCTTGATGTTCTCCAGCGACGTGGAGCCGGTCACGGAGCAGACCTCGGTGCCCTTGACGTCGTCGAGGGACTCGATGTCGCTGTCGGACTTGACCAGCAGCTGCTGGCCCGTGACGTAGTAGGGGCCGGCCTGGCCCACGACCTGGCGCCGCTCGTCGGTGATGGAGTACGACGCGATGACGAGGTCGACCTCGCCCTCCTGGAGGAACGGCTCGCGGTTGTCGGAGATCGTCTCCTTCCAGGTGATGTCCTCGGGGGCGATGCCGAGCGAGGCGGCGAGGATCTTGCCGATCTCGGGGTCGAAGCCGACCGGCATGTCGTCGGTGGCGCCCTTGAAGCCGATACCGGGCTGGTCGTACTTGACGCCGATGGTGATCTCGCCCGAGTCGGCGAACTCCTTCATCGCCGTCCCGTCGTCGAACTCGTCGCCGGCGTTCTCCTGGACCTCGACGTCGGTGGTCTCGCCGCCGTCGTCGCCAGCGTCGCCGCAGGCGGCGAGCGAGAGGGCCAGCCCGACCGTCGCGATGACGGCCTTGGTACGGATGAATCGCATCTGCTTCTCCCTAGTCTTGGGTGCGGGAACTCGTGGACGGACGCGATGCCTCAGTGCTTGAGGATCTTGCCGAGGAAGTCCTTGGCGCGGTCCGAGCGTGGGTGGGTGAAGAACTCCTCCGGGGTGTTCTCCTCGATGATGGCGCCGTCGGCCATGAAGACGACGCGGTCCGCCGCCGTGCGGGCGAAGCCCATCTCGTGGGTGACCACGACCATCGTCATGCCCTGCTGGGCGAGGTCGACCATGACGTCGAGGACCTCCTTGATCATCTCCGGGTCGAGCGCGGAGGTCGGCTCGTCGAAGAGCATCACCTTCGGCTCCATCGCCAGCGCACGGGCGATGGCCACGCGCTGCTGCTGGCCGCCGGAGAGCTGGGCGGGGTACTTCTCGGCCTGGTGGCCGACGCCGACGCGGTCGAGGAGCTCGCGTGCCTTCTTCTCGGCCTCGGCCTTGCCCATGCCGCGGACCTTGATCGGGCCGAGCGTGACGTTCTCGAGGATCGTCTTGTGGGCGAAGAGGTTGAAGCTCTGGAAGACCATGCCGACCTCGGCGCGCAGCGCGGCGAGCGCCTTGCCCTCCTGCGGGAGGTCCTTGCCGTCGAGGGTGATCGTGCCCTCGTCGATCGTCTCCAGCCGGTTGATCGTGCGGCACAGCGTGGACTTGCCCGAGCCGGACGGCCCGATCACGACCACGACCTCGCCGCGCTTGACGGTGAGCTCGATGTCCTTCAGTGCGTGGAGCTGCCCGAAGTGCTTCTGGACGCCGTCCAGCACGACGAGGGGCTCACCCCGGCCGGCGCTGACGGTGCCCGATTCCTGCGCGGTCATAGGCGCAACCTATCGGCACGTGGACCGCAAGGGCCATCGCGCGTGGCCCGTTCGGACTATTACAGAGTGGTGACGATTCCCGTCTCGGGATCCCAGCGGCGCAGCGACGTGAGCGTCAGGACCGCGTCCTCGTGCCCCAGCGCCTCCACGGCGCGGCCCACGTCGGCGCGGTCCATCCGCCGGGCCAGGGTGACGTGCGGCAGCCACCCCAGGTGCTGCACGTCGCGCACCTGCGACCGGAGCTGCAGCACGGCGCGCGCCAGCTCGTCGGGCACGTCGAGCACCCGGACGACCGAGACGCGACGACCGCCGAGGAGCGCGATCCCCGACGCCCGGACCTGCACCGGCAGCAGCCTCACCACCAGCTCCGCGGCGCGTTGCTCGTCGTCCGCGCCGAGCGCCGGTGCGGCCAGCGCCGTGACGTGCGGGCTGTTGGAGGCGCCGCGGTGGTCGAGCTGGGAGGGCAGTCCGGCGTCGCGCAGCACCTGCCAGTCGCGGCGTACGACGTCGCAGCCGGCGTCGTCGGGCAGCAGCTCGAGCGCGTGCATGCGGGGCATGCCGCGAGCCTAGGTCTGCGGCCGCTGTCGGCGGCCGGTGCCGGCGTCGGTGGCTACGGGGACGCCCCCTCGTAGACCTGGACCCAGTCCACCTCGGCCGTGTCGTCGAGGTCGCCGGCACCGAGGTCGTCGAGCTCGTAGTCCGCGGCCAGCATCGACAGGACGAGGTAGCCCGGCACGTGGGACACCGCCTGGCTCTCGCGGTAGTACTCGCGACCGTCGACGCGGAAGACGTACTCCTCCGGGGTCCACTCGACCGAGAACACGTGGAACTCCTGCCACCACTCCCGGTCGGCGCCCAGGGCGCGCCGCGCGTCGGGGAACTTCCCGCCGAGGCTCACGGACGACCAGCCGGGCCCGTGCCAGGTCACGAACGAGCCGATGGTCTCCGCGCCGCGGCCCGTGTCGCCCCAGAACTCCATGACGTCGATCTCGGCGCCCCTGGCGGGATCGTCGTCGTAGAACGCGCTGTCCTCGGGAAGCATCCAGAACGCCGAGTGCATGCCGTCGGCGCGCTGCGGCTTGATGCGCGCGGCGGCGATGCCGTACTGGGTGAGGTAGGTGTGCTCGGTGGCGACCTGGGTGGTGAGCAGGTAGGGGCTGCGGCCGGCGCTCCCCTTCCACTCGTAGTCGCAGGGCTGCCCCGCGCGCGCGGGGTCCAGGGCCACGCCCGGGTGGAGGACGCCGCCGCCGACCGATCGCGCGCCCGGGTCGACGAGGGCGCACGTGCGCGGCGCGAGGACCGCCTCGTGCTCGCGCTCCTGGTCGTTCCACACGGACCTGTCGAGCCGGCTGCCGGAGAAGGTGTCCTCGAAGTCGGGTGTCCATCGGCGTGCCCGCACGGGGCGCGACGACCAGGTGAGCCCGCCGGCCTCCGTGCTCACGCGGTAGCGGCCCCGGCGTACGGAGAGGGTCGCGGTGCCGGCGCTGTCCTGGACCTCACGTCCCACCACGCGCCAGCCGCCGCCGCGCACCGCCCGCTCGAACACGACGTCGCTGCCCGGCGACGCGGGAGCGAACTGCGCGACCAGGGCCGCGCCGCGGACCGGGTCCGCGGGCTCCGTGCCGGGCTGCGCGACGGGTGGCAGGACGTCGACCGTGACCCGCACGTCGTGGCCTCGCCGCTGCTCGGCCGAGGCGCGTGAGCCGGTGGCGAGCAGCTGCAGCGACACCGTGATCAACAGGACGGTGACAACGCCGCAGGCGTACCTGGCCGAGGGGTGGTGGCGCCCCGGGGGCGGGGCGGTGGGGCTGGACGACGGCTGCATGAAGCCTCCCGAGACAGCGGCGCACGTGGTCTCGTTGTTACCCAATTGTGGATCATCGACCAGTGTGGCCCTGGCGGCGGGAGCGCGCCAGTCACCGGCCGGTAGTACCCCAGCCGTGCGCGGAGTGGACTAGCGCGGCCTCGCGATTCCCGGGCCCCCGCCGGCCGCCGTACCCTTGACCCCGAGATGAACCCACCCCACGAAACCGCTCGCTACGCTCGCGCTTCCGCAGGGACCCCGGAATGAGCGCCGTCGCAGAGACCCCCGCACGCACCTACGAGGTCAAGACCCACGGGTGCCAGATGAACGTCCACGACTCCGAGCGGCTCAGCGGCCTGCTGGAGGACGCGGGCTACGTCCGCTTCGAAAGGGATGCCTCGGACGAGCAGGCCGGCCACCCTGATGTGGTCGTCTTCAACACCTGCGCGGTGCGGGAGAACGCCGACAACAAGCTCTACGGCAACCTCAGCCACCTCGCGCCGGTCAAGGCGGCGAAGCCCGACATGCAGATCGCGGTCGGCGGCTGCCTGGCGCAGAAGGACCGCGACACCATCACGAAGAAGGCGCCGTGGGTCGACGTCGTCTTCGGCACCCACAACATCGGCTCGCTGCCGGTGCTGCTCGAGCGGGCGCGGGTCGCCGAGGAGGCGCAGGTCGAGATCCTCGAGTCGCTGTCGGTCTTCCCCTCGACGCTGCCCACCAAGCGCGAGTCGGCGTACGCCGCCTGGGTGTCCATCTCGGTCGGGTGCAACAACACCTGCACGTTCTGCATCGTGCCGGCGCTGCGCGGCAAGGAGAAGGACCGCCGGCCCGGCGAGATCCTCGCCGAGGTCGAGGCGCTGGTCGCCGAGGGCGTCACCGAGATCACCCTGCTGGGCCAGAACGTCAACGCCTACGGCGTCGAGTTCGGCGACCGCCAGGCCTTCTCCAAGCTGCTGCGCGCCTGCGGTTCGATCGAGGGGCTGGAGCGGGTGCGCTTCACCTCCCCGCACCCCGCGGAGTTCACCGACGACGTCATCGAGGCGATGGCCGAGACGCCCAACGTGATGCCGTCCCTGCACATGCCGCTGCAGTCGGGCTCCGACAAGGTGCTGCGTGACATGCGCCGGTCCTACCGCCAGTCGAAGTACCTCGGGATCATCGAGCGGGTGCGGGCCGCGATCCCCGACGCCGCGATCACCACCGACATCATCGTCGGCTTCCCGGGCGAGACCGAGGAGGACTTCCAGGCGACGCTCGACGTCGTGCGGGCCGCGCGCTTCTCCTCGGCCTTCACCTTCCAGTACTCCAAGCGCCCCGGCACCCCGGCGGCCGTGCTCGAGGACCAGGTCCCGCCGGAGGTCGTGAAGGACCGCTACCTGCGCCTGGCAGAGGCCGTCGACGAGATCGCCTGGTCGGAGAACAAGGCGCTCGTCGGTCGCAGCGTCGAGCTGATGGTCGCCGAGGGCGAGGGCCGCAAGAACGCCGAGACCAAGCGGCTGTCCGGCCGTGCGCCGGACAACCGGCTCGTGCACTTCGCCGCCGACTTCTCGGCGGTGCCGGAGGACTCGGTGCGACCGGGCGACATGGTGACCGTCGAGATCACCTACGCCGCCCCGCACCACCTCGTCGCCGACAGCGCGATCCAGTCGGTCCGCCGCACCCGCGCCGGCGACGCGTGGGAGCGTCGTACGTCCGCCCCGCCGGCCGCGACCGCCGTCGGGCTCGGCATGCCGTCGGTCGGCGTGCCCGCACCCCTCCCGTCCGCGGTCAACGCCTGCGGCTAGCAGCACCCGACGGTGAGGCGATCGCGTCAGGCGGGAGGCTCGGGCGAGCCGTCCTCAGCCTCCTGACCGGCGCTGGGTCCGTCCTCGGAGTCGGAGCCACGGGGGGTGTCGGACTCCTCGTCCTCCGCCTCGCCCTCGGGCGCCTGCGACTTCTCGTCCGGCTGGGCGATCTCGTCCGGCAGGGCGTCGTCGACGGCGGGGTTGTTGTCGGGGTTCAGGTCACGCGCCAGACCCGCATCGGCCGGGTCCTCGTCCAACGCGTCGACGCCACCGGGCACCAGCTGGGGCTCCTCGGCGTACGGCTGGGGCATCGGGCTCAGTTCTTCGTCGGTCATCGATTCCCTCCCTGGGTCTCAGTGGATCCTGTCGTGGCCGTGGCGCTCGGGCCACCCCCGCTCGGGCGAGCGTCCCACCCGAAGGTGAGGTAGCCGACCCCGGAGAAGAGGTGCGCGAGGGCCTGGGCCTCGTGCGGCACCATCGGCTCGGGGAGGGCGTCCAGCGCGAACCACCCCAGCGACGCCGCCTTGTCGGGCTCGACGATCCGGGGCTCACCGGTCCACGAGCGCGCGGTGAAGAACCAGTCGACCCGCTCCTCGACGGCCGGGCCGAACTGGCTGCGCTGCATGGTGAGCACGAAGTCGAGGTCGAGGTCGGTGATGCCGAGCTCTTCGAGCGCCTCGCGGCTCGCGGCGTCGTACGCCGTCTCGCCGGGCTCGACGTGCCCGGCGGCCGCGGCCGCCCAGTGGCCGGCCATGTAGGGGACCGGCCCCCGTTGCTGGAGGAGCACCTCCGTGCCGTCGGCCCCGTCGCGCAACAGGTAGACGTAGGACGCCGGGACGAGGGCGAAGCGGTCGGTCACGCGGTCACCGTAGGGGTCGGTCAGCGGGTGGTGCCGGGCGGGATGTCGTCGTTCTTGCCGTCGAGGGAGTCGAGGGCGTCGCGCGCCTTGCCGGTGGCCTGGTCGATCTTGTCGGCGTGCTTGCCGCCGGTCTTCTCGTTGACGACACTGCCGGCCTTGTCGATGCCCTGCGCGATCTTGTCGCCGTGCTGGTCGACGGCCTCGGTGAGCTTGGCCTTCGCCTTGTCCATGAAGCTCATGGGGTCCTCCTCGGGACATCTCCGGCCCACCCTGGCGGATGGAGGACACCGGCGCTGCCGAGACTAGCCACGCTGCGACAATCGGGGCATGCCTCGTCCGGTCGTCGCCCTCGTCGGTGCCACGGCGTCGGGCAAGACGGGCCTGAGCCTCGACCTGGCGGAGCGGCTCGGGGGAGAGGTCGTCAACACCGACGCGATGCAGGTCTACCGCGGGATGGACGTCGGCACGGCCAAGCTGCCGGAGTCGGAGCGCCGCGGGATCCCACACCACCTGCTCGACCTCTACGAGCTCACCGCGCCGGCGACCGTCGCGCTCTTCCAGGGCTGGGCGCGCGACGCGATCGCCGACATCCGCGGCCGCGACGCCACCCCCGTGCTGGTCGGCGGCTCGGCGCTCTACACCCGCGCGATCGTCGACCGCTTCGAGTTCCCCGGCACCGACGAGTCGCTTCGCCGCGAGCTCGAGGTCGAGCTCGAGCGGGTCGGCAGCCACGCGCTGCACCAGCGGCTGGCGGGGGTCGACCCCGACGCGGCCGCGCAGATCCTGCCCGACAACGGGCGCCGCGTCGTCCGCGCCCTGGAGGTCGTCGCGCTCACCGGAAGGCCCTACAGCGCGAGCCTCCCGCGGCTGGAGTACGTCGACCCGCTGACCGTGCAGGTCGGCGTCGACATCGACCGGCCGACGCTCGACGTGCGGATCGCCCGGCGGGTCGAGGAGATGTTCGCGGGCGGGTTCGTCGAGGAGGTCGAGGCGCTGCTCGCCCGCGGCCTCGCCGGCGCGCGGACCGCGTCCCGGGCCATCGGCTACCGGGAGGTGATGGGCTACCTCGCCGGCGACCGCACCCTCGCCGAGGCGATCGAGCAGACCACCGTCGCCACCCGCCGCTTCGCGCGCCGCCAGGACTCGTGGTTCCGCAAGGATCCGCGCATCGTGTGGGTCGCGCACGACGACCCCGACCGCGTGGAGAAGGCGGTCGGGGCGGTCGAGCGGCTCGGCGGCTGACTCAGGCCGCGGCCGGCTCCGGTCGTACGACGTCGGGGTGGCCCGGTCGGTCGGGGCGACCCGGGCGAGCGGCGTCGGCGGCCCCGAGGTCGGCCGCCTCCCGGATCCAGGTGGCGAGCTGCTCCTCCGTGCGGCCGCGGACGTCGGCGTACCGCGTCAGCCTGGTCGGTTTGATGCCGCAGAACTCCATCGTGCGGCCGCGGACCTGCTTGACGGTGCTGTCACCGACGAACGGGAGGTACCACCGCGGCGAGTCGGAGGTGACCCCGAGCCGGCCGGTGCGACCGGCGAGGAGGCCCTCGGGCATGCCGTTGTCCTGGTAGCGGAAGGCCCAGCCGCGCTCGAGCGTCCGGTCGAAGAAACCCTTGAGGAGGGCAGGCACCGAGCCCCACCAGAGCGGGGTGAAGACAGCGACGTGGTCGGCCCACTCGAGCAACGCCTGGGCCCGGGCGAGGTCGGGCTCGAGCACCTGCGGGCTGCGGTAGCCCGTGCGGAGGGTGAGGTCGAAGTCGAGGTCGCGCAGCACGAGCGAGGTGGCGGAGGCACCGGCGCCGGTGGCGTACGACGTGGCGAGGTGCGCGGTGAGCGAGGCGGGGTCGGGGTGGCCGTCGATGACGAGGACGTGGCCCATGGCGGGCTCCTATCTGGACAGTGACAAGAATCTGGACAACGTCCACATTGGAGTAGGATGTTGCTCATGTCAAGATCTGCGAGCGGATACCACCACGGCAATCTCCAGGCCGCGCTCGAGGACGCCGCGCTCGACCTGCTCGAGACCACGTCCGCGGCGAAGATCAGCCTGCGTGAGGTCGCGCGCCGCGCCGGGGTGAGCCACAACGCGCCCTACCACCACTTCGGCGACCGGGCCGCGCTGCTCAGCGCGCTCGGCGTACGCGGCATGGCGGCGCTGCTGACCGCGCAGGAGGAGGCGGTCGCCGCGGCGGACGGGACGGTCGAGAAGGTGCGGGCGCTCGGGCTGGCCTACGTCAGCTATGCCGCCGCCCACCCGCAGGCGTTCGCGCTGGTCTTCGACCCCGACTACTGCGCCGCCGGCGCGCCGAGCGCGGAGATGGCGCCGTTGATCGCCCGCAACGAGGAGCTGCTCGGTTCCCTGGTCGAGCAGCTGGTGCAGGAGCCCGCCTACGAGGGCCGCGACCCGATGGCCCTCTCGGCGGCGCTGTGGTCGACCGTGCACGGGATGGCGCAGCTGATCACCCTCGGGCACCTGCCCGTCGAGGCGGCCCAGCCGGCGCTCGACGCCCTCGTCCGGTAGGCACGATCGATCAAGCGCGGTGTCGGTGGTCGGTGCCATGGTGGTCCGATGGCGACGATCTACTACACCGGCTCCACCCTCGACGGCTTCATCGCGACCGACGACCACTCGCTCGACTGGTTGACCTCGCGCGACATCGACATGGAGGGCCCGATGGCCTATCCGGGGTTCCGTGAGCGGCTCGGGGCGTGCGCGATGGGCGCCACCACCTGGCAGTGGATCCTCGACCACGACGACGACCCGTGGGGTCCGCTGCCGACGTGGGTGCTGACCCACCGCACCTTCCCGGAGGCGCCGCCGAGCGTGCGGTTCGACCGCGACGACGTCCAGCGCATCCACGCCGAGATGACCGAGGCCGCCGACGGCAAGGACCTGTGGGTGGTCGGCGGTGGTGAGCTGGTCGGGCAGTTCCACGACGCCGGCCTGCTCGACGAGGTGTGGATCCAGTACGCGCCGGTGACCGTCGGCAGCGGTGCTCCCGTGCTGCCGCGCCACGTCGAGCTGCGCCTCGAGGAGGTCGCCCGCAACCGCGACTTCATGTGTGGGCGCTACTCGGTCGTCCGCTGACCGACGCACCCCCGGGGGTGTTGGACAACCCGCGGGGGCAGCGGCAGGGTGGTGCCATCGACTCTCGGGAGGATCCCCATGCCCCACCTCGCCCGCCGCGTCACCGCCGGCGTCTCGGCTGCCAGTGGACTGGCCGTCGCCGCAGCGCTGGTCGCCACGCCGGTCCCCGCCCAGTCGGCCGCGCAGGCAGCGCCAGCGCCGTCGACCACCTCTGACCGCCCGACCGTCAAGGACCCGACCGCGGTCGGCAAGGGTGGCGCGATCAGCACGGTCGACCCCGAGGCGAGCGCGGCCGGGCTCAAGGTGCTCAAGGCGGGCGGCAACGCCGTCGACGCCGCGGTGGCGGCAGCGGCGACGCTCGGCGTCACCGAGCCCTACAGCGCGGGCATCGGCGGTGGCGGCTACTTCGTCTACTACAACGCGAAGTCCGGCAAGGTCCGCACCCTCGACGGCCGCGAGACCGCGCCGATGAAGATGCCGCAGGACGCGTTCATCGACCCCGCGACGGGCAAGCCCTACACGTTCACCCCCGACCTGGTCACCAGCGGCGCGAGCGTCGGCACGCCCGGCACCCTCGCCACCTGGGACAAGGCGCTCGGCAACTGGGGCACGTGGTCGCTCGGCGAGGTGCTCGCCCCGGCCACCAAGGTCGCGCGTCGTGGGTTCAAGGTCGACGAGACCTTCCGCCAGCAGACCCTCGACAACGAGGTGCGCTTCGCGGCGTTCAAGGACTCCAAGAAGCTCTTCCTGCCCCAGGGCGACGCACCGAAGATCGGCTCGATCTTCCGCAACCCCGAGCTGGCCGACACCTACGACCTGATCGCCCAGCGCGGCACCAAGGCGTTCTACCGCGGCAAGCTGGCGCGGCTCATGTCGGAGGTGGTGCGCAAGCCGCGCACGACCAAGAACACCGACCTCCCCGTGCCCGCCGGCTGGCTCACCGCCCGCGACCTGCGCGACTACAAGGTCCGCTCGCAGCGCGCTGCGAGGACGAGCTACCGCGGCCACGACGTCTACGGCATGGCGCCGTCGTCGTCGGGCGGCACGACCGTCGGTGAGGCGCTCAACATCCTCGAGCGCTACGACCTCTCGGCGATGACGCCCGAGCAGGCGCTCCACCACTACCTCGAGGCCAGCGCCCTGGCCTACGCCGACCGCGGCAAGTACGTCGGCGACCCGGCCTTCGTCGACGTCCCGACCAAGCGGCTCCTCGACGACCGGTTCGCCGTCGAGCGGGCCTGCTCGCTGAACCCGACGAAGGCAGCGACCAAGCCGGTCCCGGCCGGCGACGTGACGTCCTACGACGGCGTGTGCACCGCCGCGTCGTCGGCGAAGGGCACGACCGACGCCGACACCGAGAACATCTCGACCACCAACCTCACGGTCGCCGACCAGTGGGGCAACGTCGTCGAGTACACCCTCACCATCGAGCAGACCGGCGGCTCGGGCATGGTCGTGCCGGGCTACGGCTTCCTGCTCAACAACGAGCTCACCGACTTCTCGACGGTGTACGACGCCGCCGACCCCAACCGCATCCAGCCTGGCAAGCGCCCGCGCAGCTCGATGTCGCCGACGATCGTGCTCAAGGACGGCAAGCCGTTCCTGGCGCTCGGCTCGCCCGGCGGCTCGACGATCATCACGACCGTGCTGCAGATGCTGGTCAACCGGATCGACCTCGGCATGACGATCGAGGAGGCCATCGCGGCGCCGCGCGCGACGCAGCGCAACACCGCCAACGTGACCGCCGAGCCGGAGTTCATCGCGACCTACGGACCGGCGCTGACCGCCCTCGGCCACACGCTCGTCCCGGCGGGCGACGCGTTCACCAGCGCTGCCGAGATCGGCGCGGCGACGGCGATCGAGCTCGGCCCGAAGAACCGGATGACCGCGGTGGCCGAACCGAGCCGTCGTGGCAAGGGCTCGGCGAAGGTGGTCGACGCGCGCTGAGGGTGGCCGTGCCTGCCACAATCGGGGCGTGAGCTACCCCTTCCTCAAGGGCCACGGCACGGAGAACGACTTCGTGGTGCTGCCCGACGCCGACGGCACCCTCCACGGCGACCTGTCCGACGAGCGGGTGCGGGCGCTGTGCGACCGGCGCTCGGGCATCGGCGGCGACGGGGTGCTGCGGGCGGTCCGTGAGGGCGACGGGTGGTTCATGGACTACCGCAACGCCGACGGGTCGGTCAGCGAGATGTGCGGCAACGGCATCCGGGTCTTCGCGCGCTACCTCCACGAGCGCGAGGGCGAGGCCTTCCCGATGAGCATCCGGACCCGCGCCGGGGTGAAGGTCCTCGACCGGTCCGGCGACGAGTACACCGCCGACATGGGCACGCCCGAGGTGCTGGGCGAGACCGAGGTGTCGGTGATGGGCCGGTCGTGGCCGGCGCTCCACGTCTCGATGGGCAACCCGCACGCCGTGGCCTACGTCGACAACCTGGCCGAGCCGGGCCCGCTCGTCGAGCCGCCTGAGCACGACGACGCGGTCTACCCCGATGGTGTCAACGTCGAGTTCGTGGTGCGCCGCGGTGAGCGCCACGTCGCGATGCGCGTCCACGAGCGCGGGTCGGGGGAGACCCGCTCGTGCGGCACCGGCGCATGTGCGGTGGCCGTCGCCACGGCGCTGGCCGACGACGCCCCTCGCGGGACGACGTACCGCGTGGACGTCCCGGGCGGGACGCTGCACGTGGTGTGGACCGAGGACGACCGGGTGCTGATGACCGGCCCCGCCGTGCTCGTCGCCGAGGGCTTCACCGACCTCTGACCGGGTCGAGTGCGGAGGCGGTCGTATCCGCCGCGGGACCGCGCACTCGACTCCTCTAGCATCCGCATCATGGACATCACCGGATCCACCGCCATCGTCACCGGCGGCGCGAGCGGCATCGGTGCCGCCGTCGCCCGCGCCCTCGCTGCGAAGGGAGCGGTCGTCGTCGTCGCCGACCTCAACGCCGAGAAGGGCGAGGCGCTGGCCGCCGAGATCGGCGGCGTCTTCGCCTCCGTCGACGTGACGAAGACCGACCAGGTCGCGGCCGCAGTCGAGGCAGCCGCCGAGATCGCGCCGCTGCGCGCGTGCGTGAACTCCGCGGGCATCGGCTGGGCGCAGCGCACCATCGGTCGCGACGGGCTGCTGGAGCAGGCGCACGACCTCGACGCCTTCCGGAAGGTCGTCGAGATCAACCTCATCGGCACCTTCGACATGACGCGCCAGGCCGCGACCGTGATGAGCCGCAACGAGCCCGACGCCGACGGCCAGCGCGGCGCGATCGTCAACCTCGCCTCGGTCGCCGCCTTCGACGGCCAGATCGGCCAGGCGTCGTACTCCGCCTCCAAGGGCGGCGTCGTCGGCATGACCCTCCCCGTCGCGCGCGACCTGTCCGCGGCCGGCATCCGGCTCAACACCGTGGCGCCCGGGCTGATCGACACCCCGATCTACGACGCGTTCCCCAACCCCGACGAGTTCAAGGCCAACCTCGGCCAGAACGTGCTGTTCCCGAAGCGCCTCGGTCACGCCGAGGAGCTCGCCAGCATGGTCGTGGAGTGCCTGACCAACTCGTACATGAACGGCGAGACGATCCGCGTCGACGGCGGCATCCGGATGCCACCCAAGTGAGGTCGTCCCCCTCCGCGACGCCTGCCTGACTGGTCCAGACCGTCGTCCACGATTCGGGAGATCCCGCGCGCGGGTCGCCCGAAAGGGTGGATGGTGCCCGAGGGAAGCATGCATCTACAGCCTGTGGGGGGCGAGTCGATGACCAACGTGGTGGAGCCGCGCGCAGCGGCTGACAGCGACGACAACGAGCTGGCGTCGCTCGTACGACGGTGGATGGGGGTACGCCGCGGCGGGACGCAGCGCGCCGAGCCGCAGCCGCCTGACCCGGCCGCGTCCGACGGCACGACCGCCAGGGCCGAGCGGCCGGTCTTCGTCCCGGACGCACCGAGCGGCCCCGCCGTGGTCCGCACCCTTCCGCGCCGACCCGCCGGGGGCGAGCCTGACCACGCGAGGCGCGTCGCCGTGCTGATCGACGCCCGCCGCATCTCGGCTGACGCCGCTGCCGGGCTGCTGGACCGGCTGCCCGGACGCGGCTCGATCACGGTGTGCCGCGCCTACGCCGACTGGACCTCCTCCGACCTCGGGTCGTGGGTCGAGCACCTGCGCCGCCAGGGGCTGCACTCTTTCCACCAGTTCGCCGACGACGACGAGCAGGCGCGGGTGGCGTTGGCCATCGACGCGGTCGACATCGCCCGCGAGGCCGCCGTCGACGAGGTCGTCCTGGCCGGTGACATGACCTCGATGCTCCCGCTGCTGCACCGCCTGCACGCGGCCGGCGTACGCGTCGTGGTGGTCGGTCCCGGGCACACGCCGCACGACGTGCGGGCGGCGTGCGACGAGTTCGTGGACGAGGGCTCGCTCGTGGGGGAGCCCTCGGTCGCGGCAGGGCGGCACCGCGCCTGAGGCCGGGCGCGCGTCAGCCCTGCGCGAAACCGTTCGCGCAGGTGAGCCCGGGCGACCTACCCTTGTCGGCATATGACGAACGCACCTGACTTCAACCTCCGTGACGCCCTCGACGCCACCCGCGCCTGGGACGACGACACGATCCAGCTCGACGACGAGCTGCTCGAGGACGACGCGCCCTTCGATGAGTTCGGCGAGTCCGGCTACGCCGACGACGGCGGCTACGACGACGCCGACCCCGAGGAGCTCACGATCGGCGCCCAGGAGCTGGCCGAGCGGCACGCCCTGCGACGCGTGGCGAGCCTGCGCACCGAGCTCGAGGACATCACCGAGGTCGAGTACCGCCAGCTCCGCCTGGAGAAGGTCGTGCTCGTCGGCGTGTGGACCGGCGGCACCGTGACCGACGCGGAGAACTCGATGGCCGAGCTCGCGCTGCTCGCCGAGACCGCCGGCTCCGAGGTGCTGGAGGCCGTCTTCCAGCGCCGCCAGTCGCCCGACCCGGCGACCTTCATCGGTCGCGGGAAGGTCGAGGCGATCCGCGAGATCGTCCAGGCGACCGGCGCCGACACGGTGATCTGCGACGGCGAGCTCGCGCCCAGCCAGCTGCGCAACCTCGAGGACAAGATCAAGGTCAAGGTCGTCGACCGGACCGCGCTGATCCTCGACATCTTCGCCCAGCACGCGAAGTCCAAGGAGGGCCAGGCGCAGGTCGAGCTGGCGCAGCTGCAGTACATGAAGCAGCGCCTCCGCGGCTGGGGTGGCAACCTCTCCCGCCAGGCCGGTGGCCGTGCCGCCGGCGGTGACGGCATCGGTGGCCGCGGTCCCGGCGAGACCAAGATCGAGACCGACCGGCGCCGCATCAACACCAAGATCGCCAAGCTGCGCCGCGAGCTCAAGGAGATGCGCGGCACCCGCGACGTCAAGCGCCAGTCGCGGCGTCGCAACCACATCCCCAGCGTCGCGATCGCCGGCTACACCAACGCGGGCAAGTCCTCGCTCCTCAACCGGTTGACCGACGCGGGCGTCCTCGTGGAGGACTCCCTGTTCGCGACCCTCGACCCCACCACGCGGCGTACGACGACCAGTGACGGCCGCATCTACACGATGTCCGACACGGTCGGGTTCGTGCGCCACCTCCCGCACGGCCTCGTCGAGGCGTTCCGCTCGACGCTGGAGGAGGTCGCCGACTCCGACCTGCTCCTGCACGTCGTCGACGGGTCGCACCCCGACCCCGAGGGCCAGATCGCCGCGGTGCGCGAGGTGCTCGCCGAGATCGGTGCGGACAAGGTCCCCGAGATCATCGTGATCAACAAGGCCGACGCCGCCGACCCGATGGTGATCAGCCGGCTGCGGGCGCGCGAGCCGCACAGCGTGGTGGTGAGCGCCAGGACCGGCGAGGGCATCGACGACGCGCTGCGGACCGTCGAGTCCGAGCTGCCCCGGCCGCAGGTGGAGTTCGACGTGCTGCTGCCCTACGAGCGCGGCGACCTGGTCAACCGGATCCACCAGGAGGCCGAGATCGGCTCGATGGAGCACACCGGCGACGGCACCCTCGTGGTCGGTCGGGCCAACGCCGACCTCGCCGGCGAGCTCGAGGCGTACGCCCGCTGAGACGCCTGTTCAGCGATCCCCGGCTGACCGGGGATCGCTGAAGTTGTCAGGCCTTGCACGGGCCGACGAGCTCAGGGATCCCCGGCTGACCGGGGATCCCTGAGCGGGTCGATGACTCAGCCCTTGACCCTCTTGCAGGCGTTGCCGACGTCGATGGTCTCGCCGCGGTCGACGACCACCTCGCGAGTCGCCAGCACGTTGCCGCGCTTGTCGGCGCAGCTCAGCAGCCAGGCCTCCTTGGTGCCGGTCGGGCTGGGCGGGGTCGGTCCCTCGAAGGTGACCGCACCGGACCAGTCGTACTGGGCCGAGCCTCCGGCGTAGTTGTTGGCCTCGAGGGTGTAGGTCCCCGGCTGCGGGTCGGGGATCCGGATCACCTCGGGGTTGGCCAGCGTGGCGCCCGAGCCGACGGGCTCCCCGTCAGGACCGGTGAGGAAGAAGTCCCAGTCCTGGGCCTCCGGGTCGGCGGTCGCCGGCCAGTTGACGGAGACCACGAGGAAGCCGTTGTCCACCGCAGGCAGGCCCTGCACGTCGAACGTCACGAACTCGCTGCTCCCGACCGGCGGGACGTTGGCCGGGTTGGACAGCGTGATCGGCGACTGCGGCGGGGCCTGGGCCTCGCGGCCGTAGCGTCCCATCACGAGCGGCCGGGTCGAGGGGTTGACGTCGAAGTCGAACCGGCCTCCCGTCGAGGTGTAGTCCGTGCGCAGGTTGTCGGTGTAGAGCAGCGGCGCTCCGGTCGTGCCGTTGAGCTGGATGACCGGCGAGGTCTCCGACGTGACGGTCTTCGACACGCTGATCGTGTGCTTGGCCGGGGCCGTGCCGCTGATCACCGAGTGCAGGTCGCGGTCGGCGGCCGCCTGCAGTGCGAGCCAGTACGCCTCGCGGTTGCCGCCGAGCCCGGCGCCGGCAGCGGGTGCCTGGCCGAGGTACTCGCCGACCACCGCGTTCTCGTAGGCGGGGTGGAAGCCCTCGTCACCGATCTCGAAGGTGTAGCCGAAGCCACCGGTGATCCAGTAGCTCCAGTCCTCGGTCGAGCCCGAGGTGTCATAGAGCTGGTACGACGCCTGGCTGACGTAGTCGTTCTTCGACGCCATCGCGTCGCCGAGGGCCTTCAGCTCGGGCTCGTCGATCGCGAGGCCCGTGGCGGCGATGGCCGGGGGACGCAGCACCAGGTTGCTGTAGGTGTGGTTGGAGATCATCACCGTCACCGCGCGCTCGGAGATCAGCTTGCGCACAGCGTCGCTCTCGGGCTCGCTGCCCGGTCCGTCGCCGCGGAAGGTGTCGCTCGACCACACGGGGCTGGCGCCACCGCCACCCCAGAAGCCGGGGTAGTTGCGGTTGAGGTCGGTGCCGCGCAGGCGGCCGGCGAGGTTGTTGTCGCACGTGCCGGTGCGGTACTGCGCCGGGGTGGCGGCCGAGATCGAGCAGTTCTTGCGCTTCATCTCGTAGTCGAAGGTGGAGAAGTCACCGAGCGGCGCCGCAGCCCGCGAGATCTTGAAGCCGTCGACGTTGACGACCGGCACCAGGATGACCCGCGAGCGGGACAGCAGGTCGCGCGCCCGCGCGTCGCCGGCCTTGTAGGACTGGAGGAGGTCGAAGGCGAACTCGATGGTGTGCTCGGCGCTGGGCCACTCGCGGGCGTGGTGGGCGCCCATGAGCAGGAAGGTGGGCTTGCCGTCCTTGACGTTGTCGGCGTCGACGGTGACCTCGATGCCGCGGATGTCCTCCCCGAGGACGGTCTTGTTGGGCAGCGTCAGCGGGCGGGTGAGGGACGGGTAGTCCTGAGCGAGCTTGTCCATGTCGCTGAGGTAGTCGGCGTAGGTGCGGTACGACGTGCGGCCGCTGGGCAGCCCCGACGCGGCCACCGAGGCGGCGTACACCTTGTCGGCCTTGCGGTTCTTCTTCGTCAGCGCCTCGAGGTCCCTGACGGTGACCCGCCAGGTGAAGCCGGCGTCGCGCAGGGTCTGGGCGTCCTGCGCGTCGTGGAGGACGACCTCGATGCCGCGCTGGTCGGCGTGCTCGGTCACGTCGAGACCGAGGCCGATCACCTCGTTGCGGTCGTCGACCGTCGGTGCCTTCACCATGACGATCTGGGTCGCGTCGCTGTCGGCGGTGCGGGCCAGCTCGCGTGGTGCGTCGTCGCGCCCGGCGCTACCCGTGGCGCCCGCCGCGGTGGCGGCGAGTCCTGCGGCGACGAGGGCGGTGACGGTGGCCAGCCTGGTGGCGCTGGCTCGTGGAAGTGGAATGCGTGGTGACATGTGTGCTCCCGGAAGGTTGTCCCGCGAGGGGGGATCGCGAGTGTGATCCACACAACACCGCGGGCTGCTGCCGTGTCGATACCTACGACGGCGTACAGTCACTCGCGTTTTGTGTCACGGAACCCTCCCGGAACCTTCCGCTGCGGCCACCCGTTGACCCGTCCGGGCCCGGATTCGGGTCTTCGAAGTCATGTCATGGAGGATGTCGCGCATGTCACGTGGTGTCTGGGTCCGCTTCTTCCTCGTCGTCGGACTCCTGGTCGGGTGCCTGGCGCTCGCTGTCAACGTCAAGCCCAACCTCGGCCTCGACCTCCGCGGTGGAGCGCAGTTCATCTTCGAGGCGGAGGGCACCGAGCAGACCCCCGCCAGCGCGGAGAACGTCGACAAGACCCTCGAGGTGCTTCGCGGCCGCGTCGACGCCCTCGGTGTCGCCGAGTCCACGCTGGCCCGCCAGGGTGAGAACCGGATCCTCGTCGAGCTGCCCGGCGTCACCAACGACGAGGAGGCCCAGCAGGCCGAGGAGCGCATCGGCAGCACGGCCAAGCTGACCATCCACGAGGTGGTCGGCACCGCCCAGCCGGACGCGAAGCCCGCCAAGAAGGACAACCAGGTCCTGCCGTCCGACCAGGGCGACACGATCGAGGTCGGCCCCACGGTCATCCAGGGCGAGGAGATCAGCGGCGCGAGCGCCGTGCAGCGCGACCAGAGCGTGGAGTGGGTCGTGTCGATCGACTTCAACGGTGCCGGTGGGAAGACCTGGGCCGACATCACCGGCAAGGCGGCCTGCAACCCGTCCGGCGACCCCAAGCGCCGGATCGCGATCGTCCTCGACGGCGAGGTCATCTCCTCGCCCGAGGTCAACACCGACGTCGGCTGTGACGTCGGCATCCGCGGCGGCTCCACCGACATCACCGGCAACTTCACCACGACCGAGGCCAAGGACCTGGCCGCCCTGATCGAGGGCGGCGCGCTGCCGCTCGAGCTGAAGGCGATCTCGGACCGCCTCGTCGGCCCCTCGCTGGGTGCCGCGGCCATCGACGCGTCGATCGAGGCCGGCATCATCGGTATCGCGCTGACCGGCCTCTTCATCATCTTCGTCTACCGCCTCGTCGGCTTCGCCGCCACGCTTGCTCTGGCGTCGTACGCCCTGCTCGCCTACGCCATGCTCGTCGGGCTGGGGTCGACGCTGACGCTGCCCGGGCTCGCAGGATTCGTGCTCGCCATCGGCATGGCGATCGACGCCAACGTCCTCGTCTTCGAGAGAGCGAGGGAGGAGTACGTCGCCTACCCGTCGGCTGGACTCAGACGCGCCCTCTCGGTCGGTTTCAACAAGGCGTGGAGCGCGATCATCGACTCCAACGTCACCACCCTGCTCGCCGCCGGCCTGCTGTTCTTCCTCGGCTCCGGGCCGATCAAGGGCTTCGGTGTCACGCTGTCGATCGGTGTCATCGCCTCGATGGTCTCGGCGCTTATCGTCGCCCGCGTGCTGTGCGACCTCGCCGTGTCCAACAAGCCGGTCGCCAACCATCCCGCCATCAGCGGCCTCAGCCACCACGGCAAGGTGCGCCTCTGGCTGGACCGCAAGGATCCCCAGCTGATGAAGCGTCGCAAGACGTGGCTGGGCATCTCTGCCGCGGCGCTCGTCGTCGCCATCGCCGGCATCGCCACCCAGGGCCTCCAGCTCGGTGTCGAGTTCACCGGTGGCCGCCAGCTCGACTACTCGCTCAGCAAGGACATCTCGGTCGACCAGGCGCGCGAGGCCGTCGCCGCCGCCGGCTTCCCCGAGGCCGTCGTGCAGACCGCCGACACCGCCGACTTCACCGTCCGCACCGGCGAGATCTCCAACGACGAGGAGCAGCAGATCGAGCAGGAGCTCGCCGCCGTCGGTGGCACGGTCGACAAGGTCGACGACCAGACGATCGGCGCCTCGCTCGGTGACCAGCTGCGCAACAACGCGCTCATCGCCTTCGGCGTCGCGTTCCTGGCCCAGCTGCTCTACCTCGCCATCCGCTTCAAGTGGACCTTCGGTGTCGCCGCCGTGCTGGCGATGGCGCACGACGTGATCCTGGTCGTCGGTCTCTTCGCGTGGCTGCAGAAGCCGATCGACGGCATCTTCCTGGCAGCGGCGATGACGATCGTCGGTCTGTCGGTCAACGACACCGTCGTCGTCTTCGACCGCATCCGCGAACGCTGGTGGGGCTCGAAGCCCGACGAGGACTTCATGGAGGTCTCCAACCGGGCGGCCGTCGAGACCATCCCGCGCACGGTCAACACCGGCCTCGGCTCGATGTTCATCCTGGCCGCGCTCGTCGTCCTCGGGGGCGACTCGCTCCAGGACTTCGCGATCGCGCTGCTCGTCGGCCTCGTGGTCGGCACGTTCTCCTCGGTCGTGGTCGCCACCCCGCTCCTCACCTACTTCCACGAGAAGTGGCCGATGAGCCGGGTGAAGAAGGAGAAGGTCGAGCGGACGCCCGAGGACTCCGGCGCGGTCGTCTGACCTCCTGCGGAGCCCTGTCGGGTTTCCCCGTCCGTTTGTCGGTTTCCCCGCTCGAGCGGGGAAACCGACTCCTGGAGGCCTGTGCGAACCCCTTCAGGTGTCAGACTTCGCCTCCGAGTACGCGTTGTCGGTGCCGCGTAGGATCGGCGCATGTTGTGGATCCTGCTGATCGTCGTCCTGGGCGTGGTCGCCTACCGCTACCGGGTCAAGATCCTCGCCCGCGTCCTCGGCCAGCCCGAGCGCCGCATCGAGCGCCAGATCGGCCGCAAGAAGAACTACTGACCGACTTCTGACGGCCGCTGTGGACGGCGTACGACGGAGCGTCGGCGCCGCCACGTAGGGTGCTCTGGTGCCCGAGACCGCCACTGCCCCCGCGCCCGTCAGCGAGGTGCTGAGCACCGCGGTCGCCGCCCTCGGCGGGCAGCAGCGCGACGGGCAGGTGGAGATGGCGACCGAGGTCGCCGAGGCGATGCAGGAAGGACGCCACCTCCTCGTGCAGGCCGGCACCGGCACCGGCAAGTCGCTGGGCTACCTCGTCCCGGCGATGCTCCACGACAAGCGCGTCGTCGTCGCCACCGCGACCCTCGCCCTGCAGCACCAGCTCGTCGAGCGCGACCTCCCCAGGCTGGTCGAGGCCGTCAAGGACGTGCCCGGCCTCGACACTTCGTACGCCGTCCTCAAGGGGCGCTCGAACTACGCCTGCCTCCACCGGATCCGCGCCGGCGTCCCCGACGACCAGGGCACGCTCGTCGACGTACCCCTGGGCGCCATGGCCGAGAAGGTCCTCGAGCTGCGGGCGTGGGCCGAGGAGGAGACCGAGCAGGGCGGCAGCGGTGAGCGCGACAACGCCCCGCGCCACACCGACCGCGAGTGGCGGCAGGTCTCGGTCAACCACCGCGAGTGCCTCGGTGCCAGCAAGTGCCCCTTCGGGGCGGAGTGCTTCGCCGAGCTCGCCCGCGAGAAGGCGCACCGCAGCCACCTGATCGTCACCAACCACTCCCTCCTCGCGATCGACGCGATCGAGGACGTGCCGATGATCCCCGACTACGACACGGTCGTCATCGACGAGGCCCACGAGCTGACCGCGCGCGTCACCCAGGCGGCGACCGACGAGCTCGGGGTGTCCGACATCGAGCGGGCGGCGCGACGGGCGATGCGCTGGACCGACGGTGACGGCGACCCGGCCGGCGACCTCGAGGACGCCGCGCAGCAGCTCGCCGAGGCGATCGAGGCGACCCCGCCCGGCCGCATCGACCAGGTGTCGGTCCAGCTGTCCGACGCCCTCGTGCTCGTGCGCGACGCGGCACGCGGGTGCCTGTCGGCGTTCCCGCGCGAGTCCGGGGGCGAGGGAGAGGCCGACGCCGGCCGCACCCAGGCCAAGGGCATGGTGCAGGAGGTCTTCGTCAACGCCGAGCGGATGGCGGCCGGCTCCCATGCCGACGTGCTGTGGCTGGGAGAGGCCCGCGACCGCTTCCCGGCCCGCCTCCACGTGGCGCCCCTGCAGGTGTGGGGCCCGATGCGCGACAAGCTGCTCACCGACAAGACCGTCGTGTTCACCAGCGCGACGCTGATGCTCGGCGGCGAGTTCGGCGCCGTCGCCACCTCGCTCGGCCTGAAGCCCACCGAGCGGGTCGGGCACCAGGTCGCCACCACCGACGCCGACGACGCGCTGCCGTGGAAGGGCATCGACGTCGGCTCACCCTTCGACTACGGCCAGCAGTCGATCCTCTACGTCGCCCGCCACCTGCCGCAGCCCGGCCGCGACGGCCTCGGCCCCGCGCAGCTCGACGAGATCTGCGACCTCGTCGACGCCCTCGACGGCCGCACGCTCGGTCTGTTCTCGTCCCGGCGCGCCGCGGAGACCGCGGCCGAGGCCGTGCGGACGCGCCTGCCCCACCTGACCACGCTCGCCCAGGGCGACGCCCAGCTGCCCGAGCTCGCCAAGCAGTTCGTCGAGGACCCGTACACCTGCCTCTTCGGCACCCTCTCGCTGTGGCAGGGCCTCGACGTCCCGGGCGACACCTGCCAGCTGGTGATCATCGACCGGATCCCGTTCCCGCGGCCCGACGACCCGCTCATGTCCGCGCGCCAGAAGGCCGCCGACCAGGCGGGCGGCAACGGCTTCATGCAGGTCGCCGCCACCCACGCCGCGCTCCTGCTCGCCCAGGGTGCGGGCCGCCTCATCCGCACGACCTCCGACCGCGGCATCGTCGCCGTGCTCGACCCGCGCCTCGAGACCGCGCGCTACGGCCGCTTCCTCAAGGCGTCACTCCCGCCGATGTGGTCGACCACCGACCCGGCGCTCATCCGCCAGGCGCTCAAGCGGCTCAGTACGTCGTAGTCCGCGCTGGCGCCGCCCACCCGCCGGTCCGTTGGTGCGGCCCGGGACGTCATGGCGCGCAGCCGCCGGTCATGACGTACGCCGACGACGTCATGGCGTGGCGTTTGTCGCAGCGACCGCTGCTCATGACGTCCCGAAGGGGTCAGGCGAGTGGCTCGTAGCCGAGGACCTGGTAGTCGCGTCGGTACATCGTGGCCACCAGCTCCCGGAGCTCGTCGGAGGCCTGCCGGTCGCGGCCGCCGGGGGCGGTCTGGTTCCTCGGGGCTGTCGGCACCGCTGGCGCGCCGATGCGCTCGCACACCTCGGCGAAGTCGCGGTCGAACGTCTCCAGTCGGCCGACGAAGTCGACCCGGTTGAGGTCGATCATCCGGCTCTGCAGGGTCAGGTGCTGGTCGGTGCCCGGCACGGCTGACAGATCCTGCGCGGCGGTCCAGCGGGCGAACTCCTCGACCGCCTGCATCCGCTCGTGGGTGGCGGGGTCGAAGTCGTAGTAGTTGTTGTCGACGACCTTGTCGTGCCACGCGGAGACGAAGCGGTCCAGCGGGTCACGCACGAAGGCGAAGGTGAAGTAGTCGGCGAAGCTGGCCAGGGGATAGCGGACCCGCATCGCGTGGTCGACGTCCATGCTCACGCCGTGCGTGTCGCAGTGGTGGCGGATGGTGCGCGTCGCGACCTTGGCCACGCGGTACCAGACGAACCGGTGGCTGTGGCTGATCGTGAGGTTGTACGCCAGCGGGCTGAGCCACGCGGACGTCTCGCCTGCGGCGGCCAGACGATCGACCTCGGCCTGTGCGTCCGGAGTCAGCCGACGCCGGTTGGCCGGACGGGTGCGGAAGAGCTCCGGTGGAGGGGCGTCGGGGCCGGCGGCAGACATCGCCGCGAGGTTACACGGACCGCGGCCCGCCCACTCACCCGAACGGGATGCGCCCCCGCAGCGACTCCGGGTCGGGCACGGGGGTCTCGGCGGTCTCCTCGATCAGCGCGCGGGCCTTGTCGACGCTGTCCCACACGTTCCACAGCAGCACGCCACGGACCTGCCCCGACCTCAGGTAGTAGACGACGCCGGTGCCGACCTCGCCGTCCTTCCAGTCCTCGACCATGTCGAGCCGGCTGCTGGTCTCGCCGACCGCCTCGTAGCCGTAATCGAGGATGTCGGACCAGAAGAAGGGCGTGTAGTCGTACGTCTCGTCGGCGCCGGCCATCGCCTTGCCGGCGTGCTCGCCGGACTTCTCGGCGTGGTCGACGTGCTCGACGCGACGGCGCCCGAGGAGGGCGTCGGGGTACGACGCGACGTCGCCCGCGGCGTACACGTCCGCGTCGCTGGTGCGCAGGTGCTCGTCCACCACGACGCCGTTGTCGACGTCGAGGCCGGCGGCCTCGGCGAGGCCGGTGCGCGGGAGGACGCCGACGCCGATGACGGCTGCGTCGGCGGTGATGGAGGTGCCGTCGCCGAGGCGGATCCGGACGCCGCCGTCGTCCTCCTGGCCGCCCTCGACCGAGCCGTGCACGACGGTCACGCCGCGGTCGGCGAAGGCCTTGGTGAGCGTGGCGGCCAGGGCGCGGGGGAACATCTGCTCCTGCACGTCCTCGAGGTCGAGCACGAGGGTGACCTGCACGCCGTTCTGCACGAGGGCGGAGGTGATCTCCGAGCCGATGTAGCCGCCGCCGATCACTGCGACGTGGCTGCCCTCGCTCGCGACGGCGCGCAGCCGCTGGTAGTCGGCGGCGGTGCGGTAGTAGATGACCCGCGGGCCGGGGTCGACGGCGAGCACGCGCGGCTCGGCGCCGGTGGCGAGCAGCAGCTTGCCGTAGCCGACCGTGCTGCCGTCGGCGAGGCGTACGACGTGCGCGCCGGGGTCGATCCTGGTCACCGTGGTGTCGGTGACCAGGTCGACGGCGTCGTCCTCGTCGAGGTCGCCGGCGAGCGAGGAGCCCTCGAGGGTCTCGTCGTCCTTGAGCCAGAGGTCCTTGGTCAGGACGGGCCGGTAGACCGGCTTGTCGGGCTCGGAGCCGAGGACGGCGATGCGCCCGGCCTCGTCCTGGGAACGGATGCCCTTCACGGCGCTCGCCGCAGCGACCCCCGCACCGACGATGACGTAGTCATAGGACTGCTCGACGTTGCTCATGACGCCATCGTGCACCCTCGCTGGTCGATCAGAGGCTGCGGAGCACCGCCGTCACGACACCGAGGATCGTCGCGTTGTCGCCCGGGATCGGGTCGTAGGCGTCGTTGTGGGGGAGCAGCCACACGTGGCCGTCCTTGCGCTGGAACGTCTTGACGGTCGCCTCGCCCTCGATCATCGCCGCGACGATCTGGCCGTTGGTGGCGGTCTGCTCCTGGCGGATGACGACGTAGTCGCCGTTGCAGATCGCCGCGTCGACCATCGAGTCGCCGGATACCTCGAGGAGGAAGAGGGTGCCCTCGCCGACGAGCTGCTTGGGCAGCGGGAACACGTCGGTGACCTGCTCCTCGGCGAGGATCGGGCCACCGGCGGCGATGCGGCCGACGACCGGGACGTTGGTGGCGACGGGGTTCGCGTCGCCGATGCCGGTCTCGTCGTAGGCCGTCTCCTCGGAGCTCGACATGCTGCGCCGCGCAGCCATCACCTCGGGCAGGAACACCTCGAGGGCGCGGGGACGGTTGGGGTCGCGCTTGAGGAAGCCCTTGCCCTCGAGCACGCGGAGCTGGTGGGCGACGCTGGACGACGAGGTGAGGCCGACGGCCTGGCCGATCTCACGCATCGAGGGCGGGTAGCCCTTGGTCTCGATCGAGTCCTTGATCGTGGCGAGCACCCGCTGCTGGCGCGGGGTCAGGCCGGTGGCGTCCGGGGGGCCGTCGGGCATCTCGATGACGTTCTTGTCGTCCTGCTTGGCCATGCGTCCTCCACTAGCGTCGACCCCTCCGTCCGCGGCTGGACAGGGAGGATCAGGTGCGCCCACCGTAGACCTCGGGACACCGCAGGATCAAACACCTGTTCGAAGCCGCGTGTCGCTAGTGTCCGGGCATGGCGACCAACTCACCATCTTCGTGTGTCGTGACGGGTGGGGCCCGTGGGATCGGGCGCGGGATCGCCGAGCTGATGGTCGCCCACGGGCACCACGTCGTCATCGGCGACGTCGACGGCTGGGCGGCCGCCGCGACGGCGGCGGAGATCGGCGCGGTCGCCGGCCTCGCCCAGGACGTACGCGATCCTGACGCCCACCGCCTCGTGGCGGAGGAGGCCGCGCGACACGGCGTGCTGACCGCGTGGTTCAACAATGCCGGGGTCGGTGACGACGGCTCCCTCGTCGATCTGTCGGAGGAACAGGTGCGCCGGCTGGTCGAGGTCAACCTGCTCGGTACGACGTGGGGCACCCGCGCGGCGCTCGCGGCGTTCGGCGCCGCAGGCGGGGACGTCGTCAACATCGCCTCGCTCGCCGGCCTGGGGCCGGTGCCGGGCTACAGCATGTACGCCGCCACGAAGGCCGCCGTCGTCTCCCTCTCCACCTCCGTCAACGCCGAGGCGCCGCGCGGGGTGCGCGTGCACGCCCTGTGCCCCGACGGGGTCGACACCGCGATGCTCGCCGCCCAGGACCCGTCGGGCCTCGGCTCGCAGCTGGTGTACTCCGGCGGCCCGATCCTGGGTGTGGCCGAGGTCGCTGCCGCGGCCGTCGCGCTGGTCGGGTCGCGACGCGTCGTACGGGCCGTGCCGGGCTGGCGCGGGGGAGTCGTCCGCGGCTCGGCGCTCGCGCCCGGGGTGATGCAACACGCGGCCGGGCTCTTCGCGGCCCAGGGCCGACGCGCGATGGGTCGCCGCTGACCGGTTGGTCGAACACGCCGAACATTTGTTCGACAAGGTGCTTGAGTTGTTCGAACACGTGCTCTAACGTCGTACACATGTTCGATCGAACGTCTGATCGACACCCGGTGGCCAAGGCCACTGTCGGTGGGTCCGACTAGACATTCGCTCGACAGAACACGACCGGCTGATCTTCCCCAGGAGGCCACCATGAGCACCCTCAGCCTTGCACCCGCTTTCACCGCCACCCCGCGTGCCCGCTCGACGGTTCGTCTCACCCGTCGCGGCCGGCTGGCGGTCTTCCTGACCTCGCTGTTCCTCGTCCTCGGCGTGGCGTTCATGCTCGCCGGCGGCGCGGTCGGCACCGGCGAGGCCGGCCAGCCGGCTCCGACCGAGATCGTCCAGGTCGCGCCCGGCGACACCCTGTGGGGGATCGCCAGCGACATCGCCACCGACGGCGACGTCCGCTCCATGATGAGCGAGATCGAGCGGCTCAACGCCCTCGAGTCCGCCGGCCTCGCGGCCGGCCAGAAGCTCCGCGTCCCAGTCGTCTCCGACTGACGCAGAGGCCTCCATCAGCCGCTTCGACCCCGGCTGGTGGAACCAAGGGGAAGACCGAGGGGCGGGCCCAGTGGCCCGCCCCTCGGCGCATTTTCGGCTCGGTCCGTCGTCGCTGGGCTCTCGGGGGTGGCGGCACATCGCACGCTCTTGCGCTGCCGCTCGTCGGGGTGGCGGCACATCGCACCGATGGCGCTGCCGCTCGTCGGGGTGGCGGCACATTGCACCGATGGCGGTCGGATTCATGCCATCTGCCGCCACCATCCGCCGCCCAGCTCGTGAGGTGGCGGCACATCGCACCGACGGCGGTTGGATTCATGCCATCTGCCGCCACCCTCGTCCGCCCAGCTCGTGAGGTGGCGGCACATCGCACCGACGGCGGTTGGATTCATGCCGTCTGCCGCCACCCTCGTCGGGTTCTCCACAGGTTTTGCCGTCGGTCTGGTTCCACGGTCGCCCGGATGGGTAGTTTCAGCGTGCTGACGTTGTTCTCGGGAGGCACTTCATGCACGTACGCCGCGCACTCGCGCTGACCCTCGCGGTGCCCGCCCTGCTGGTCGGGTGCTCCGACGACCCCGAGCCGAAGCCGAAGATCCCGGAGACCACGAGCTCCTCGCCGACGCCGACTCCCACCGATTCGGTGACGCCGGAGGCGGAGAGTCCGGAGGACTTCATCCGGCGGTGGGTGGAGGCTGGGGACGAGATGCAGGTGACGGGGGAGACGGCCGAGTACGACGGAATGAGTCCCAACTGCAAGGCCTGTCAGGGCTTCGTCGACAGTGTCGAGGAGGTTTACGACGCTGGCGGTAGCGCGGAGTTCGCCGGGACTCGGATCACGGGTATCAAGCGGTACGCCAGCGACCCTCCGACCTATGACGTCAGTCAACGAGTGCCCGAGACAACCATTCGACGTGGCGACAGCGGCGAGACCCAAACCCTCCCTGGTGGCTCCACCCGGATCCGGGTCATTCTGAAGAAGTCCGGGGCCGACTGGCAGGTGACGTACTTCGGGATCCTGTCGTGACCACTCGTCGGGCGGGTGCCCAATTCGTCCTTGCGATGGTTTTAGCCCTAGGCGCATTGTGCGGCACGCAGGGACAGGCCCAAGCGAACAGTTGCGTGACCGTCGGATGGGCTCAGGTCTCGGCCGACTGCCCGATGTCGTGGGCTGAATATCAGGACTCCTCGTCGGCGGGCGACGGCCACACCTGGGTCGTCTCCATCCAGTGCGGCAACGGCGGCATCTGTGTCGAGCACGTCGAGTGCACCGAGGGTGGGCAGGAGGGCTACGTCCACGACGTCTACATGGACGGGACCGACGTGGGTGACGTCTGCGTGCCGCAGAACGCCGTCCAGCAGGTCGACCTGGCGAAGCTGATCATCCGGCAGTTCAAGCGGATCGCCTGGCCGTCGTCGAAGCTGGTCGTGCAGCCGCGCGGCGGGCGGACCCTGGTGAACTTCGAGACCAACTTCTACACACCCGACCACCGTTCGATCGACCAGTCCGTCACCGTCGCCGGCCAGTCGGTGGTGATCCGAGCGGTGCCCGTCTCGTACGCCTACCTGTTCGGCGACGGCGACAGCACGACGACCGCCAGCCCCGGCAGCCCCCACCCCGACCTCGAGATCACCCACGCCTACGCGCGGACCGGTGGCGTCGTCGTACGAGTGGACACGACGTACGCGGGCGAGTACCGGATCGGGCAGGGGGAGTGGACGTCGATCCCGGACACCCTGACGGTGGAAGGCGCGGGGCAGGACCTCGAGATCGTCGAGGCGCTCCCGCAGCTCGTCCTGGAGTAGAGCCAGCGCCGACAACGTGGAAGATCGGAGTCACCAGATGACTCGGATCTTCACGATCAGCGGGCGGCGCGCTTCCCGCCGACGGGGCGCGCGGGAGCGTCGTCCGAGGGCGGCGGTTGCGTGACCCCGAGTGCCCGCATCAGGCGGGCGACGAGCAGCAGCCCTGTGAAGAGGCAGGCGATCGCGCCGAGGCAGGCCAGTGCCATGAAGCTCCAGGCCGACCCGCCGGAGCCGCTGCGCGCCGCCGTACCGAAGTCGATGGCGGCGTAGACGAGGTAGCCCCAGGCGACCATGCAGAGCGTGATCGCCGCACCGAGGGCGAGGGCGGCCTTGTTGAACTTCCGAGGCGCCGGAGCCGCCCGGCGCGACCCTGCTCTCTTCCCCGTGGACACGGAGATCATTGTGTCGGACGCGGCCTGAGTGGGGCAGTCGAACCGCCAGGTGAAGCCGTCGACACGCCGTCCCGGGGCGACTGAAACGGCACTGACCTGCGGTTTTGCGGAGCTCGGCAAAAACCCCGAGGGAACTCGTCCGTTCGCTTGTCAGACCTCGTGGTCGGGGCGTACGGTTACCACTACATCTAGTAGTTACACCGCTGTAGTTATCCACATCTGGTGCACAGGCTAGAGGGCGAACCCCACAGCTCCAGGCTAGTTGTCCACAGGAACATCCCCAACCCACACCCTGTTGTACGGGTGTGTGAAGCGCGCTCGAGAGGAGGACCGCATGCACTGTCCCAACTGCAAGAACGAGGACACCAAGGTCCTCGACTCCCGGGTCGCCGACGACGGCGGTTCGATCCGTCGGCGTCGTACGTGCGCTGCTTGTGACCGCCGGTTCACCACGGTCGAGAAGATGCAGCTCACGGTGCTCAAGCGCTCCGGCGCCACCGAGCCGTTCAACCGCGACAAGGCGATCGCCGGCGTCCGCAAGGCCTGCAAGGGCCGCCCGGTCACCGACGCCCAGCTCGCGTGCCTCGGCCAGGACGTCGAGGACGCCCTGCGGCTCAGCGGCCAGGCCGAGTTCGACGCCAACGAGGTCGGGCTCGCGATCCTCAGCCCCCTGAGGGCGCTCGACGAGGTGGCCTACCTCCGCTTCGCGAGCGTCTACCGCGCGTTCGAGTCGGCTGACGACTTCGACGCCGAGATCAAGATGCTGCGGCTCGAACGAGCCGCGACTGTTCAGCCCGTCCAGACGGGCTGACCCACATACGGCCCGGCAGACCGTGGGGAAGCGGTCTGCCGGGCTCACCAAGCACCCGCGAGACGACTCGCGACGTTGAAACCAACACCACCACCACCACAGGAGATGGCATGACCGAGACGGTGAGCACCCGCGCCAAGGCGAGGGGCAAGGGCCTGAAGCTGGAGCGCGTCTTCAGCACCGAGGGCACCCACCCCTACGACGCCATCACGTGGGAGCGTCGCGACGTCGTCCAGCAGAACTGGAAGACCGGCGAGACCGTCTTCGAGCAGCGCGGCGTGGAGTTCCCCGACTTCTGGTCGGTCAACGCCTCCACCATCGTCACCACCAAGTACTTCCGCGGCGCCGTCGGCACCGACGTACGCGAGTGGAGCCTCAAGCAGCTCATCGACCGGGTCGTGAAGACCTACACCAAGGCCGGCATCGACAACGGCTACTTCGCAGGTGACGCCGACGCCGAGGTCTTCGAGCACGAGCTGACCTGGCTGCTGGTCAACCAGTACTTCTCCTTCAACTCCCCGGTGTGGTTCAACGTCGGCACCCCGTCGCCGCAGCAGGTCTCGGCCTGCTTCATCCTGAGCGTCGACGACTCGATGGACTCCATCCTCAACTGGTACAAGGAGGAGGGCTTCATCTTCAAGGGCGGCTCCGGCGCCGGCCTCAACCTCTCCCGCATCCGATCCTCCAAGGAGCTCCTCTCCTCCGGCGGTACGGCCTCGGGTCCCGTCTCCTTCATGCGCGGCGCCGACGCGTCCGCGGGCACCATCAAGTCGGGCGGCGCGACGCGTCGTGCGGCCAAGATGGTCGTCCTCGACGTCGACCACCCGGACATCGAGGAGTTCGTGATGACGAAGGCGCGCGAGGAGGACAAGATCCGCGCCCTCCGCGACGCCGGCTTCGACATGGACCTCGGCGGCGCCGACATCACGTCGGTCCAGTACCAGAACGCCAACAACTCGGTCCGCGTCAGCGACGAGTTCATGCGTGCGGTCGAGGACGGCACCGAGTTCGGCCTGCGCTCGCGCGGCACCGGCGAGGTCATCGAGACCGTCGACGCCCGCGACCTGTTCCGCAAGATCAGCACGGCCGCGTGGGAGTGCGCCGACCCGGGCCTGCAGTACGACGACACGATCAACGACTGGCACACCAACCCCGAGACCGGCCGCATCACCGCGTCCAACCCGTGCTCGGAGTACATGTCGCTCGACAACTCGTCCTGCAACCTGGCGTCGCTCAACCTGCTGAAGTTCCTCAAGGACGACGACACCTTCGACGCCGCGCTCTTCGCCAAGGCCGTCGAGTTCATCATCACGGCGATGGACATCTCGATCTGCTTCGCCGACTTCCCGACCGAGGCGATCGGCAAGACCACCGTCGACTACCGCCAGCTCGGCATCGGCTACGCCAACCTCGGCGCGCTGCTGATGGCGATGGGCCTGGGCTACGACTCCGAGGGTGGCCGCTCGATGGCTGCCGCGCTCACGTCGCTCATGACCGGTACGTCCTACAAGCGCAGCGCCGAGCTCGCCGGGATCGTCGGCCCCTACGCCGGCTACGCCCGCAACGCCGACGCCCACAAGCGCGTGATGCGCAAGCACCAGGCGGCCAACGACGTCGTCCGCGTGCTGCACACCGAGGACGGCCGCGTGCACAAGCTGGCCTCCAAGGCGTGGGCCGACGTGATCAAGACCGGCGAGAAGAACGGCTTCCGCAACGCGCAGGCCTCGGTCCTCGCGCCCACCGGCACCATCGGCTTCATGATGGACTGCGACACCACCGGCATCGAGCCCGACTTCTCACTGGTGAAGTTCAAGAAGCTCGTCGGCGGCGGCTCGATGCAGATCGTCAACCAGACGATCCCGCGGGCCCTGAAGAAGCTGGGCTACCAGCCCGAGCAGATCGAGGCGATCGTCGCCTACATCGCCGAGCACGGCCACGTGGTCGACGCCCCGGGCCTCAAGACCGAGCACTACGAGATCTTCGACACCGCGATGGGCGCCCGCTCGCTCAAGCCGATGGGCCACGTGCGGATGATGGCGGCCGCGCAGCCGTTCCTCTCCGGCGCGATCTCGAAGACGGTCAACCTGCCCGAGGACGCCACGGTCGAGGAGATCGAGGACGTCTACCTGCAGTCCTGGAAGCTCGGCCTCAAGGCGACCGCGGTCTACCGCGACAACTGCAAGGTCGGCCAGCCGCTGTCCGACGGCGGCGGTAAGGCCAAGAAGGACGAGGCCGACAAGGCTGCCGCCTCGGCCGCGGTCGAGACCAAGGTCGTGGAGAAGGTCGTCTACGCCCCGGTCCGCAAGCGCCTGCCGAAGTCGCGCGTCTCCCGCACGACGTCGTTCACCGTTGGCGGTGCCGAGGGCTACATGACCTCCGGCGCCCACGACGACGGCCAGCTCGGCGAGGTCTTCCTCAAGCTCGGCAAGCAGGGCTCGACCCTCGCCGGCGTGATGGACGCCTTCTCGATCGCGGTGTCGATCGGTCTGCAGTACGGCGTCCCGCTGGAGACCTACGTCTCGAAGTTCACCAACCTGCGCTTCGAGCCCGCCGGCCTCACCGACGACCCCGACGTGCGGATGTCGCAGTCGATCATGGACTACATCTTCCGTCGCCTCGCCCTGGACTACCTGACCTTCGAGGACCGCTCGATGCTCGGCATCTACTCCGCCGAGGAGCGCCAGCGCCACCTCGAGACCGGCTCCTACGAGCCGCTCGTGGAGGAGACCGGCTCGGCTGCGGAGCTCGTCGAGCCCGCCGCCCCGGCCTCCGCCGAGGTCGTCGAGGTCGCGGATGTCGAGACCAAGGACACCCACGGCTCGGAGGCCCGCGAGGTCCCGGCGAAGGTGTCCACCGGCGAGGCGAAGACCACCGCCGAGCTCTTCGAGAAGCTCACCGGCACCGCGGTCGACTCCCCGCTCTGCATGACCTGCGGGACGAAGATGCGCCCGGCTGGATCCTGCTACGTGTGCGAGGGCTGCGGGAGCACCAGCGGCTGCAGCTGATCAGATGAGTACGTCGAGGGCGGGCCGCGTGATGCGGTCCGCCCTCCTTCGACTTGCGCCAACGTGTCGAATCCGCTCCCAACGAGGCGGCGAGCGTGATGAGCTTCGCGCCGACGTACGGAAGCCACCTGCATCGGCGCCTCGAGCTCCACGCGACGGCCCGGCAGCATGCCGGGATGTCGTGGGGCGGAGGCCGAGATCGCCCGGTTCAGAGCGCTGCGAGGTGGCGCTCGCTAGCGCACGGCCAGGTCACACCCCCACCCACCCCCGCCGGCAAGCCTCGTGCCCGAGCTGGAACCGCGTCACGACAGAAGCCCGGTCCATCAACCCCGACACCCGCCGCTGGACCGTACGGAGCGACATCCCCAGCTGACCGCCGATCGCCTGGTCGGTCAGCCCAGCAAGCAGCAGCGTGAGAATGCGCGCGTCGACGTCCTCGATGCGGTCGGCGTCCAGCACCGAGACGCCAGACGCAGACGGCACGACCTCGTTGGAGGACGCCCAGACCAGGTCGAAGAGGTGGAGCAGCGCGTCCAGCAGCCCGGACTCGTGCACCAGGAGCGCCCCGCCGCCGGAGTCGGACGCGGTGGGCGCCAGGGGCAAGAGCGCGAGCGACCGGTCAGCGACCACCAGCCGCAGCGGAAGTGAGTCCGTCACCCGCACCTTCTCCCCGGCCGAGATCGAGTCGACCACCCGGCCCATGAAGCCCGGCTGCTCGAAGGCCGACCGCTCGAGCACGACGCGGTAAGCGACGCCGCGGGCGACGGCCACGTCCTCGGAGGCGGTGTTCTCCTCCGCGGTCACCACCGCGACCGACGTCTTCACCAGGGCCACGACCTCTGAGGACGCGCCGCGCTGCATCTGGGCGAACCGGTCGGCCACCGCGCGGGAGCCGCGTACGACGTCGACGACGTCGGTGCCGGTGCGGTCGGCGACGGAGCCGCGGTACTGCTCGGTGAGCCGGCCGAGCTCGAGCTGCGCGCGGCGGATCTCCTCCTCGCGCTGCACGATCAGCGACCCGAGCGCCAGCGACGGGGGAGAGGCGACGAAGTGGCCGGGCTGCCCCGTCGACCGCGCGACGAGTCCCTTGTCCTCCAACGCGGAGAGCGCGGTGGCCAGGGCCGAGACCGAGGAGGTCATCACCTCGGCCAGGTCCTCTGCGGAGGCTGAGGGCAGTGCCACGAGACGCCGGTAGGCGCCTTCCTCTGTCGCATCCAGTCCGAGCACGTCGAGCATGCTGCCTTCCTTCTGAAGCCGAGGTGAGGGCCGTGGGCGGCGGAGATGTGTCATGGCGTATGTCCGCCATTGAGGAGCGTACTCATCGATGGCAGGTTCATGCCTGCTCACCTTCTCGGAAAGGACCCACCCACATGTCCCGATCCCTCCCCGGCGCCGTCGCCGGGCTCGCGACGCTCGCGGTCACCGCCGCTGCGTTGGCCGTGCCCAGCGCCGCAGCCGGCCCCGACGCGAAGGCCACCGCCGCGCCGGCCGCCGCAAAGACCACCACGGTCACCCTCCTCACCGGCGACGTCGTCACCCTCACCGACACCGGTGCGGGCCGCGACACGGTGAGCGTCGACCGCGCGCCCGGCAGCACCGGCGGCTACCAGACCAACGCGGTCGGCGACGACCTCCACGTCGTCCCTGACGTCGCCCTCCCGTTCCTCGCCAGCGGCCGTGTTGATGCCGACCTCTTCAACGTCACCGGCCTGGTCGAGCAGGGGTACGACGACGCGTCTGTGCCGTCGATCCCGCTGATCGTCCAGTACGGACCCGGCGTCCGCGCCGCCGCCATGGACGCGCCGGCCCACAGCACCCAAGGAGCGGTGCTGCCGAGCATCGGCGGCGCGGCCGTCGCCGCGAGCAAGGACCGGGCGGCCGACTTCTGGGCCGAGATCGCGCAGCAGGGCCGCGCCCGCTTCGCCGGTGGCATCGCCAAGATCCACCTCGACGGCAAGGTCGAGGCCTCGCTCGCCGACTCCGTCGCGCAGGTCGGCGCCCCCAAGGCGTGGGCGCAGGGCCTCGACGGAACCGGCGTCACCGTCGCGGTGCTCGACACCGGCGTCGACCAGACCCACCCCGACCTCGCCGAGCAGGTGGCCGAGACCCGCAGCTTCGTGCCCGGGGAAACGGTCACCGACGTCAACGGCCACGGCACCCACGTCGCCTCGACGGTGGCCGGCACCGGCGCCGCCTCCGACGGCAAGGAGAAGGGCGTCGCTCCCGGCGCGGACCTCGCGATCGGCAAGGTCCTCAACGACGCGGGCTCCGGCGCGGAGTCCTGGATCATCGAGGGGATGGAGTGGGGCGCCGGCCGCGCCGACGTCGTCTCGATGAGCCTGGGCAGCCCGGAGGCCAGCGACGGCACCGACCCGATGGCCCTCGCCGTCGACTCGCTCAGCAAGTCGACCGGCGCGCTCTTCGTCATCGCCGCCGGCAACTACGGCCGGGTCAGCGGCATCGGCTCGCCCGGTGCCGCCCAGTCTGCGCTCACCGTCGGAGCAGTCGACGGCGCGGACGAGCGCGCCTACTTCCAGGACATGGGTCCGCGCCTGGGCGACGCCGTGGTGAAGCCGGAGATCGTCGCGCCCGGGGTCGACGTCCTCGCCGCCCGCTCCTCCGCCTCCGACGGCGACGGTCCCTACGTCTCGCTGTCGGGCACCTCGATGGCCACCCCGCACGTCGCGGGCGCAGCCGCCATCATCGCGCAGCAGCACCCCGACTGGAGCGGCGCACAGATCCGCGACGCCCTGGTCAGCACGGCCAAGCCGCTCGCCGGCCAGACGGCCTACCAGGTCGGCGGCGGTCGGCTCGACGTCCCGTCCGCGACCTCCGGCGACGTCGTCGCCACCGCGAGCGTCGAGCTCGGCTACCACGCGTGGCCGTCCGACGACGACGCGCCGGTCGACCGGACGATCACCTACACCAACCTCACCGACGCCGATGTCACGCTCGACCTGTCGGAGGCCGTCACTGCCGACGACCTGTCGCCCGCTCCCGAGCAGCTCGTGACGCTGTCGGCCGCCCAGGTCACGGTGCCGGCCGGCGGCACCGCCGACGTCACGGTGACCGGTAAGCCGGCCGCCGGCGCGCCGGGGACGACGTACTCAGGGACCATCGTGGCGACCGCGGGCAGTGAGCAGGTCGCGCAGACCGCTGTCGGCCTGGTCAAGGAGCAGGAGCGCTACGACCTCGACGTCAAGGCGCTCGACCGGCAGGGCAAGCCGACCGGCGGCTTCGTCACGATGTACCGCTACGGCGACCAGTTCGTCCAGACGCTCGCGCTCGACCCCGCCACCGGGCAGGTACCGACCCAGCGACTCCAGCCGGGCATCTACAACGTCACCAGCTGGCTGCCGGTCGACGCCGACGGCAGCGGCGTCGCGCTCGTGGGCAACCCCCACCTCGTGGTGGGCGGTGCCGACCAGACGGTGACCCTCGACGCCCGCGCGGCGAAGGAGATCTCGGTCAGCACGCCGCGACCGAGCATCGACGGCGCACGCCGGCCGGGTTACGTCCACGACTCGGGCATCGGCGGGCGGTTCGCGAGCTTCGTCAACCAGTACGCGGTCTCCCCGGCGATCGACCACGTCTACACAGCCCCCACCGGCAAGGTCGGCGGCGGTCGCTTCGAGTTCACGATGCGCTGGCGGCGTACCGCTCCGCTGCTCACGGTGACCATCGGTGGCACGGAGCTCGACGCCCGCAACATGCCCTCGGCCCGGCGCTGGGACGGCACCGCACGGCTGACCGCCGTCGCAGCCGGGACCGGTGCGGCGGGTGACTTCGCCGGGAAGGACGTCCGCGGCAAGGCGGTGCTGGTCCGGCGCTCGGACGACATCGCGGCGTACGAGGTCGCCGAGAACGCGGCCCGCGCCGGCGCCCGCGTCGTCGCGATCGTCAACGACCGCCCCGGCCGGTTCATCGACTACGCCGGCGGCACCGACCTGCCGATCCTGGCGATGACGCAGGCCGGGGGGCAGCCCCTGATCGACAGGCTGGGACGCGGCGGCAAGGTCATGCTGACGCTCGACGGCACCGAGCAGGCGCCCTACGTCTACGACCTGGTCCGCTCGTTCGACGGAGAGGTCCCGGCCGGCCTGTCGTGGGCTCCCGCGAAGAAGGAGCTGGCGACGATCACCAACCGCTTCGTCGGCGAGGCCGGGCAGCTCGCGATCGAGAGCCGGGCCGACTGCTCGGACTGGAACTGGCCGCCGTGCCTGGAGTACTTCGAGCCGGTCCACCTCGGCACCGAGCGCACCGACTACGTCAGCACGCAGGCGGGCTCCGAGTGGTACGAGGGCGTGCAGGACGTGCGCGGCTGGGAGCTGCGCGGCGACCAGCGCTCCTACCGCCGTGGCGAGGTCCGCACGCACAGCTGGTTCGACCCGGTGGCGCGCCCGCGCACCGGTCCGGGCTACTGGCAGCCGCGCCGGAGCGGCAACTTCTTCGCGGTGAACGTGCCGTTCGCCAGCGCCGGCTCCGACGACGTGACGGGCGGGATGTCCGACGAGTCGACGGTGGTGACGCGGCTCTACGCCGGTGACGAGCTCATCGACGAGAGCCCCTTCCAGGCCGTGCAGAGGGAGGTGCCGGCGACCGACGGCTGGGCGGACTACCGCTTCGAGATGGACACCACGCGCCCCGACCGCTGGCGCCTCGCGACGCGTACGTCGACGGCGTGGGACTTCCGGGCGCAGACAGCTGCGTCGGACGACTGGGTCAACCTGCCGCTGCTGCAGCTGGACTACGACCTCGACGCCGACCTGGCCGGCCGCCTCACCGGTCGTACGCAGGAGATCGGCCTCGCGGCCGCCTTCCCGCCGGACGTCGAGGGCGCCGGGAAGGTGAACCGGGCGACGCTCGAGGTGTCGTACGACGACGGGGCCACCTGGGAGCGCGCCGAGCTCGTGCGGGAGAACCTCGGCTCGTGGTCGGCGACGGTGCGGATCCCGGCGAGGGTCACCCACCTCTCGCTGCGCGCCACGGCCTCGGACGACGCGGGCAACCACGTCACGCAGGAGGTGGTCCGCGCTGCCGGGGTGCGCTGACCACGGCCTGAGGACGCCCGCCGGAGGACCCCACCTCCGGCGGGCGTCTCGCCCACCCCCGGACCCCGGCCTAGGGACGCGTCGGTCAGCGCACGACCGGCGCCGTCCGAGACGACGAGACGGGGGTCGCGGAGTCACGCTCCCGGGCGATCCGGCGGCCGAGGATGCCGAACGCGAAGGAGATCGGCAGGAACACGCTGCCGAGCGACGTCACCTCCGAGATGACGAACAACCCCGGGAAGGTGAGCGCGAGCAGCCACGCCGGCAGACCGAGGCCCCGTCGGATCAGCACGATGCCCAGGAAGGTCGAGGCGACCATCGTGAGCAGCAGGACCGGGACCAGGACGATGAACACCGCTTCGAGAAGGCCCTCGCTGCCGCTTCCCCACTGCGTCCAGTACTCGGCGAAGCAGCCGACGGTCGCGAGCGAGAGTGCCGTGAGCGTGACGCGCCACGCCCAGCGTTCGGCCCCTCGGAACCCGGCGACGGAGCGCCGGCGGTGGACGACGAACGCGGCCAGTGTCGCGGCCCCCACGACGGGGAACCAGATCTTCCCGTAGGTCAGGTAGACCACGTGGGGCGAGGACCAGTCGAGAAGCGGCGCGAGCGCCGTCGACGCCGGCTCGGCCCAGAGGTGCATGAGCCCCTCGTCCGCGTCGGACGCGCCGTCCCTGGTGGCGACCCGGGCGAGCGCGTGGAGCTGCCCCACGACCAAGCCGACCCAGGCCATCACCCAGGCGAGGCGTCCGATCCGGCGCTGGTGCTCCGGCTGGTCCAAGAATGTGAGGGCCGACATGGCTGTTCCTTCGCTCGATGGACCTCCACCATCGGCCGGTCGCGTGCGCGGCACATCGGAGCAGGGGCCGATCCCCGGTCAACCCCTGGTTTGACGGAGCAGGACGACGATCCGCGTAGCCTCGACGTGTGATCGGGCGAGCTTCGTCGACGGTGACCGACTGGGGCGTCCCGGCGGTCGTCGCCGCGATGTCGCTCCTGGAGATCGCTCTCATTGCGCCGGACGGCGCCCCGGCCGCGGCCGTGCTCTCGGTGCTGTCGTGCCTGGCCCTCGTGCCGCGCCGCCGGTGGCCGAGGCTCACCACCCTGGTGGCTGGCACGCTGACCCTCGTCACGCCGTGGTTCGGGCCAGAGCTGGACGACCTGGCGGCGCCGATCATGGTCCTGGCCGTCGTCGCATACTCGCTCGGGCGGTGGGTGCCGGGCTTCAGCGGGCTGCTCGTCCTCGGCGTGCTCATGATGTTGCTCGCCTCCGACTACCTCTTCACCGACGAGCGGGACAACGACGTCACCGACGTCTTCTTCGTGGCCTCGCTGCTGGTGCCGCCGTACGTCCTGGGACGGGTGACGCTGCGCCTGGCCGAGCAGACCGCCGAGCTCGAGCGCCAGCAGCACCTCATCCGGGAGCAGGCCGTCCGGGACGAGCGCCAGCGGATCGCCCGCGACCTGCACGACGTGATCGCCCACTCGGTCAGCGCGATGGTGGTGCAGACCGCCGTCGCCCAGGACCTCTTGCACCTGGACCCGGACAGGGCCGCTCAGGCGTTGGACAACGTCGCGGCAACCGGGCGACAGGCGCTCGCCGAGACGGGCCGACTCCTTCACCTGATCCGCCACAGCGCTGACGAGCTCGGGCTGGAGCCGGCGCCCGGCCTGGCCCAGCTGCCCGACCTGGTCGAGCGGTTCCGCGTCGACGGCCTCGACGTGGACCTCCAGCTCGCCGACCCGTTGCCCGAGCTGCCCGCCGGCGTGGACGTGTCGGCGTACCGGATCGTGCAGGAGGCGCTGACCAACGCGTTGCGCTACGGAGCCGACCGCCGCGCGGAGGTCACGATCAGCTGGGACTCCGACACACTTCGCATCCGTGCGGCCAACCAGGTCGGCGGGCGCCACGGCCAGGGCAGCGGGCTCGGGCTGCTGGGCATCGCCGAGCGGGTCCACGTGCTCGGTGGTCAGCTCGACCACGGGGTCACCGACGGCGGCCGGTTCGAGGTGGACGCGAGCCTGCCGATGGGCGCGACGTGACCACCCCGGCCCGGGTCGTGATCGCCGACGACCAGGACCTTGTCCGCAGCGGCCTGCAGCTGGTGCTCGAGGCACGCGGGATCGACGTGGTCGAGACGGTCGGCGACGGACGAGCCGCCGTCCGGTCGGTCGCCACCCACGCACCCGACGTGGTGCTCATGGACGTCCGCATGCCGGTCCTCGACGGCATCGCCGCCACCCGGGAGATCGTCGCCGCCGGCGGGCCGACCCGGGTGCTGGTCCTGACGACGTACGACATCGACACGTACGTCTACGGCGCGCTCCGGGCCGGCGCAGCCGGATTCCTGCTCAAGGCGACGCCTCCCGAGCGACTGGTCGCCGGCATCGAGACCGTCGTCGCCGGGGAGGCGTTGCTGGCGCCGGCCCTGACCCGACGCCTGATCGAGGAGCACGTGCGTCAGCCGCCGGGGGGCGGCACCGCGCTCGACGTGCTGACCGAGCGCGAGCGGGAGGTGTTCGTCCTGATGGCTCGCGGGCTCACCAACCCAGACATCCAGGCGCAGCTGGTCATCTCGGAAGCCACCGTGAAGACCCACGTGAACCGGATCCTGGCCAAGCTGCGCCTCACCACGCGGGTGCAGGTCGTGGTGCTCGGCTACGAGACCGGCGTGGTGCGCCGGGGAGAGGGCGTGCTGCCGGCCACCCAGGTGTGATCGCTGTCCGCGTCGACAGCGTGCCGCCAGCGCTCAGGAGTCGAACACCTCCACGTTGGCCCGTCCCTCGGTGGCCAGGATCAGCGAGATCCAGCCGTCGGTGCCGCGCAGCCTCTTGCTGGTGGCGTCGGCGACGACGTAGCTGCCGACGAACCGGTGCGTGACGACGTACGTGGCGTCCACGTACTCGCCGCACACCTCGCCGACGGCTTCGAGCGACAGCGTGCGCTTGGGAGAGGTCACGTCGAGGGTGCCGGTGGCGGGCTCGCACGAGCCGGGTGCCGGCAGCGAGCCGTCGTCGGCGGCCAGCGTGGCGACGTACGTCCCGTCGAACGGATCGCCGATCACGGAGCCGGACAGGTGGGCGGTGCCGGCCGCGTCGAGCGTGTACGTGCCGACGTCGGCGCCGCGGAGGTCCACGAGGGGCTTGGGTGCGGCGACGGCGGGGGATGCGATGGCCGGCACGGCGAGTGCGGCGACGGCAAGGGCGGTGAGGCGGGTGGTGCGGTTCATCGGTGGGCTCCTCAGGTGTTCGGTCGAGGAGACGACGGTGCCCCGGATGGCTTGGCGGGGACTTGGGGTGGACTTGAGGGGTCGGGGGACACGTGCCCAATTTCGGGGCGGCACGCCGCGAGGAGACGCCCTACGCTCGACGGAGTCGACACGAGGAATGGGGTGGACGGACAGCCGGAACTCAACCTGCACGTGCTCGGCGAGCTCACGGCCACGCGAGATGGCGCGGTCGTGGACCTCGGCGGGCGACGCCAGCGCGCCGTGCTGGCGGCGCTGGCCATGCAGCGCGACCAGGTCGTGACCGCTGACCACCTCGTCGACTGCGTGTGGGGCGACCACCCGCCGGCCAACGTGAACGGAGCGCTGCAGGCGTACGTCAGCCACCTGCGCCGGCGGCTCGAGCCCGACGCGAGTGCCCGACAGCGGGGCAGCATCATCGCGCGGGCGGGCCCGGGATACGTCCTGCGCCTATCACCGGACGCCGTCGACGCGTGGGCGTTCGAGGCGGCAGTCGAGTCGGCCGCCGGCCAGGCGCCGGGGGACGCCGTGTGCACGCTCGAGACGGCGCTGCGGATGTGGCGCGGACCGGCGTACGTCGACTACGCGGGGGAGGCGTGGGCCGAGGCGGAGATCGCCCGGCTCACCGAGCTGCGTGCCGTCGCCCGCGAGCGCCTGCTCGCCACCCGCCTCGAGCTCGGCGAGGCCCAGCTCGTCATCGGTGACCTCGAGGCTCTGGTCAAGGAGGACCCGCTCCGGGAGGAGCGCTGGCGGCTGCTGACGCTCGCGCTCTACCGCTCCCACCGACAGGCGGCCGCGCTCGAGGCACTGAGGAGGGCGCGGACGGTGCTCGCCGACGAGCTCGGCGTCGACCCCGGGCCCGCCCTGCGCGCGCTCGAGGCGGAGGTGCTAGCGCAGTCGCCGGACCTCGACGGGCCGAGACCCGCAACGACCGCGGCACCGGCGACGCTGATCCCACGCCCCCGCACCCCCGACGGGCTCGTCGACCGTGACGACGAGCTGGCCCTCCTGAGGGAGAAGCTCGACGACCTCGCCGACGCGACGTCGGGCTGTGTGTTGATCGAGGGCCCCGCCGGCATCGGCAAGACGCGCCTCCTGGAGGAGCTCCGACGGCTGGCGGTCAGCAATGGCGTCTTCGTGCGGTCGGCGCGGAGCAGCGCGCTGGAGCAGGACTTCGAGTGGGGCGTGGCCCGGCAGCTGTTCGGCGCGGGCGTGGACGACCTGCTGGAGCGCGAGGAGCGGTTCGTCGTGCTCCGCGGGCTGTGCGAGCTGACGACGCAGCTCGCCGAGGAGGCGCCGTTCGTGCTCTGCGTCGACGACGTCCAGCGGTGCGACGAGGCGTCGCTGCAGTTCCTCGCCTACCTGGTCCGGCGGCTCGAGGGACTCCCCGTGCTCATCGTTCTGGCCATGCGCACCGGTGAGCAGCAGCAGGCGGACGACCTCGCCGAGCTGGTCGCCGACGAGACGGTGAGCGTCGTACGCCCTGGGCCGCTCACCGAGCAGGGGACCGCCGCGCTGGTGACCGACCGGCTCGGTCGCGGCGCGGACGCGTTCGTCGCGACCTGCCACCGGATGACCTCGGGCAACCCGCTGCTCCTGCGCCAGCTCCTGCGCGCCCTCGCCGACCAGGGCGTGCCGCCGGACGCGGCCCACGTCGACACCGTCCGGGCCGTGGGGTCGCGTGCGGTCACCTCGCTCGTCACCCTTCGCCTGCGACGGATGCCCAAGGCGGTCACGACGGTCGCCCGCGCGGTGGCGATGCTCGGACCGATGGCCGACCTGCGGAGCGTCGCCGACCTCTCGCAGCACTCGGAGGAGGACGTCGCGAGCGCCCTCGACCTGCTCGCCCGCAGCGAGATCCTCCGCGACGGGCACCCGCTCGACTTCGTGAACCCGCTGGTCCGCGACGCGATCCACGCCGACGTACCGACGGGCGAGCGCGCCCTGCTCGTCGAGCGGCTGAACCGGCGGCTCAAGTCATCCTCAAGTTCCGCTGACCATGCTGAAGCGCCGAGATCGTGAGGTGGTGACGGTGCAGCAGGCCGAGGGTCTACGCCCGCTGGCGGGTGGTGCTGTCCACCTGCCCGGCGACCCCCTCTACGACGAGGCGCGGATGCCGTGGAACCTCCAGGTCGACGAGCACCCGGCTGCGGTCGCCTACCCGGCCGACCCCCACGAGGTCGCTCGGATCGTCCGTGCCGCCGCGGCGGCCGGGCTCCGGGTCGCGCCGCAGGGCACCGGCCATGGGGCACCGCCGCTCGCGGGCCGGCTCGGCGACGCCGTGCTGCTGCGCACCTCCGCCATGACGGGGCTGCGCGTCGACGCCGCCAGCCGTACGGCCCGCGCCGAGGCCGGCGTGCTGTGGGGCGACGTCATCACCCGGGCCGGACGCGTCGGGCTCGCCGGGCAGCATATGTCCAGCCCGGGCGTCGGCGTCGTCGGCTCGTCGCTCGGCGGCGGCGTGAGCTGGTACTCCCGCAAGTACGGCCTGCAGTGCAGCGCGATCACCGCCGTCGAGCTGGTGCTCGCCGACGGCACCTTCGTGCGCGCCACCGACGACCAGGACGCCGACCTGCTCTGGGCGGCCCGCGGCGGCAGCGGCGGCTTCGGGGTCGTCACCGCGCTCGAGTTCGACCTGCTGCCTGTGCGGACGGCGTACGCCGGCATGCTCGCGTGGGACTGGCGGCACGCCCAGCGCGTGCTCACCGCGTGGGGCGAGTGGACGGCGGACGCGCCGGAGTCGGTCACCAGCGTCGCGCGGATCTTCCAGGTGCCCGACATCGAGTGGCTGCCCGACCAGCTGCGAGGCCGCAAGATGGTGATGATCGACGCCGTGGCGCTCGGCGACCCCGAGACGGGCGCCCGCTCGATCGCCCCGCTGCGCGCGCTGCGGCCCGAGATCGACACGTTCGCCGAGATGCCCGCCCCCGACATCGCCCACCTGCAGATGGATCCGCAGGAGCCCACCGCGGTCTACGCCAACAGCGTGCTCGTCGAGGGCTTCCCTGCCGGCGCGGTCGACGCGCTCGTCGAGGCCGCCGGCCCCGAGTCGGGCAGCAACCTGCTCTTCGTGGAGCTGCGCCAGCTCGGTGGCGCCCTCGCCCGGCCCTCGCCCCGCGGCGGTGCGCTCGACCACCTGCCCGCCGCCTTCCTCGTGCTCGGTGTCGGGCTCGACGTCGGCACCGGGTGGGACGCCGTCCGTGCGGACGCCCTGCGGATCCTCGACTCGCTCGCGCCCTGGTCGTCGCGCGCGTCGTACCTCTCGATGGCCTACGAGGCCGCGGCGCGACGCGGGTTCGCGCCCGAGGCGTACGAGCGGCTGGTGCGGATTCGTGAGTCTGTGGACCCGAATCGCGTGTTTGTGGCACCGCGCGCATCCTCCGGCGACTGAATCCGCGGCTCGGCTCAAGTCGGCTTCAAGTCGGTCTCAACCATCCGGGTGCACCTTCGGAGGGTCAACAACGACCCAACGGAGGAAGCAATGACCATCGCCCAGACCAGCCCCGCAGCCGTACCGTTCGCGGAGCTGGACGCACTCACGATCGGCACCGTCGCGGTGCCCGGCGACACGGCGTACGACGCCCTCGTCTCGCCGTGGAACCTCGCCGTCCCGGTCCAGCCGGCCGCCGTCCTCGCCGCCTTCGACGCCCAGGACGTCGTCGAGGCCGTGCAGTTCGCGGCCCGCCACGGCATGCGTGTCACCCCGCAGGCCACCGGTCACGGCCCGATGGCGGAGCTGACCACCGAGCTGCTCGTCACCACCAAGGAGCTCGACGAGGTCGTCATCCACCCCGAGGAGGGCTGGGCCCGCACCGGAGCCGGGGTGAAGTGGCTGGCGGTCGTGGAGGCCGCCGCGCCGTACGGCCTGGCGCCGCTCTCGGGCTCGATCACCGACGTCGGGATCGTCGGCTACACCACCGGCGGCGGGCTCGGGCCGATGGCCCGCACCCACGGCCTCGCCATCGACAAGGTCCGTGCCATCGAGGTCGTCACCGGCGACGGGGTGCTCCGGCGGGTCACGCCGACCGAGCACCCGGAGCTCTTCTTCGCCCTGCGCGGCGCGAAGGGGATGCTCGGCATCGTCACGGCGATCGAGTTCGACCTGGTCGAGCAGCCGCGGTTCTACGGCGGCTCGACGTGGTTCGACGGCGCCGACGCCCCGGCGGTCATCGACGCCTGGCGCACGTGGTCGGCGGAGCTGCCCGAGGAGGGCACCACGTCGTTCGCGCTCTTCCAGCTGCCCGACATGGAGGGCGTGCCGCCGATGCTGGCCGGTCGCCTGACGCTGTCGGTGCGCTTCGTCTGGACGGGCTCCGCCGAGGAGGGCGAGCGCTGGTTCGCCGCGATGCGGGCCGCCGCACCGGTCATCCTCGACGACGTGGCCGAGAAGCCCTACGCCGCGATCGACTCGGTCCACACCGACCCGCTCGACCCGACCCCGGCCCACGAGGCGGGCGACGTGCTCGCGGACTTCCCCGCGGAGGCGGTCGACGCGCTGCTCGCGCTCACCGGCCCCGGTGTGCTGTCACCGCAGATCCTGGTGGAGGTACGCCAGCTCGGCGGCGCCTACTCCCGGCCGGGTGAGCACCCGGCTGCCTTCGCCTCGCGCGACGCGGCGTACTCCCTGCTCGTCGTCGGCATCGCGGCGATCCCGGGGGTGGAGGACCACGCCGCCGCGATCCTCGACGCGATGGCGCCGTGGGTGGGCGGCCACCGGCTGCCGAACTTCACGTTCACCCCGGAGGAGTACGTCGACGCCTACGACGAGGTGACCCTCGCCCGGCTGCGGCGGGCGCGGCGGACGTACGACCCGGATGGCGTGCTCGCGATCGGCGGCGTGCTGGCGTGAAGCCCTTGCGACCCGTGGCCCCCTTGGTTGGTGGGGCCGCGGGTCGTTCGCGTCAGTCGACCCACTCCAGCCCGAGGTCGTCGGTGATCCGCAGCTCCTCGTGCTCGCAGACCTCGCGGTCCGCGAAGTCGTGCCGGGCGACCACCGTGCCGGCGTCATCGCGCACCTCGGACGAGCCGTCCCCGGCCACCAGACACTGCCGCTCGCGGTCGGTGAACTGCGTGTCGAACCGGAACGCCGGGTCCAGAGCGGCCTCCCTGAACGGCTGGCCGTCCCCGTCGAGCACGACGACGCGCAGGTCGTCCCGGTCCGACGTGTTGGTGAGCAGCGCCGTGCCGTCGTCGCTCGCCTCGCCCCCGGCGCACCCGGCAAGGAAGCCCGCGAGTGCGAGCGCGGGGAGGAATCGACGACGAGCGGTCACGGCGTCATCCTCGTGGGTGGCGCCACGCGTCGTCAGGCGTTCAGCGCGTCGAGGCCGTAGTAGACGGCGAAGGCCGGCCAGACGATGCCCTCCAGGATGGCGAGGAGGTGCTGCCAGAGGCCGTCCGCCTGCATCCAGAAGTAGACCCAGGCTCCGAAGATGCCGAGTCCGTAGATGGCGTTGCCCGCCTGACCTGAGGCCGTGCTGGTGCGATCGCTCATGGGGGTGCTCCCTTCACCAGCCACGCTAGGCAGCGTGCGCCCACCTCGGCAGGGTCCTTCGGCCCGATCCCGCCACTAGCCTGAGGCCATGGCGGTACCCGGCACGAAGCTGCGTGTCCCGCTGTCGCGACGCCGGCTCGTGGACCGCAGCCGGCTCACGGACCGGCTGCCGACCGGCCGGGGCCCGATGCCGCGGCTCGTGCTGGTGGCCGCGCCGGCGGGGTCCGGGAAGACGACGCTGCTGACCCAGTGGCTGGCCGCCGGCGACGTCCGGACCGCCTGGCTGTCGCTCGACGCCGCGGACGCCGACCTGCGGCGGTTCCTCGCCGACCTCGTGGCGTCCGTCAGCGTCGCCAGCCCGGAGGTCGGCGCCGAGGCGACGGCGCTGCTCGAGGACGAACGGACCGCGCGGGCGGAGGACGTGCTGGCCAGCCTGTTCGACGAGCTCGACGCGCTTCCGGGGCCGACGGTCATCGCGCTCGACGACTTCCACGTCATCGACGGCACCGAGGTGCACGAGGCGGTCACCTTCCTGCTCGACAACCTGCCACCGCAGGTCACCGTGGCGATGACGACGCGGGCCGATCCGCCGCTGGCCCTGTCGCGGTTCCGGGCACGCGGTGAGCTGCTCGAGGTCCGGGCCGCCGACCTCCGCTTCACCACCGCCGAGGCGACGACGTTCCTCAACGACGTCATGGGGCTCGGCCTGGAGTCGCACCACGTCGCCGCGCTCGAGCGGCGTACCGAGGGATGGGCCACGGGCCTGCAGCTCGCCGCCCTCTCCGCCGCCGGCACGGTCGATCCGGACGGCTTCGTCGAGGCGTTCGCCGGGAGCCACCGGTTCGTCCTCGACTACCTCGTCGACGAGGTGCTCGCCGGTCAGCCCGCGGACGTCCGGTCGTTCCTGCTCGACACCTCCGTGCTCGACGACCTGTGCGGGCCCCTCTGCGACGCGGTCACTGGCCGCTCCGACGGCCAGCAGCTGCTGGAGGCGCTCGAGCGGTCGAACCTCTTCGTGGTCCCTCTCGACGACGAGCGGCAGTGGTGGCGCTACCACCACCTCTTCGCGGAGGCGCTGGTCGCGCGACTCGCGGCCGGGGGCACCGAGCACGTCGGGCGCCTGCACCACGACGCCGCCGACTGGTACGCCGAGCACGACCGCCTGCCCGACGCCGTCCGGCACGCCCTCGCCGGCGGTGACGTCGACCAGGCCGCCGACCTGGTGGAGCTCGCCGTGCCCGGGATGCGCCAGCGCCGTGAGGACCGGGCGATGCGCGAGTGGCTGCGGGCCCTGCCGGAGGACGTCGTACGACACCGCCCGCTGCTGGCGATGCACCTCGCGTGGGCGCGGCTCTCCGAGGGCGACCTCGACGGGCTCGACCGGTGGCTCGACGTCGCCGAGGCGGCACTGGAGTCGCAGGAGGCGCCCCCGCCGTCGACGGGGCCGGCGACCGCGAGGGCGGCTCGCGACCAGGACCTGGCGACCCTGCCGGCGATGGTCGAGGTCTACCGGGCGACCGTCGCCCAGGCCCGCGGCGACGTCGCCGGGACGACCGCCCACGCGAGCCGGGCCCGAGACCTCGCCGGCCCCGACGACCACTTCGTGCTCGGGGCCTCGTCGGGCTACCTCGGGCTGGCTGCGTGGGCCGCCGGAGACCTGGCGGATGCGGCCGACACCTTCAACGAGGCGGCGCGCCACATCCGCGCCGCCGGAAACATCGCGGACGGGCTCGGGATGACTGTCGTGCTGGCCAGCATCGCGCTCGGGCGTGGCCGGCCCGACGAGGCACGGAGTCTCCTCGAGCACGCGTTGGAGACGGCGGAGCTGACCCCGGGCCGGCCGCTGTCGACGACCGGCGATCTGCACGTGGCGCTCGCCGAGGTGCTGGTCGAGCAGGGGTCTCTCGCCGGGGCAGAGTCGCATCTGCAGACGGCCGTCGCGCTGGGCGAGCGGGCGTCGCTGATCGAGAACCGTCACCGCATCCACGTCGCGAGAGCGGCTCTGCTCCGGGCGCGCGGCGACCTCGACGGGGCGGTCGCCGCGCTGGACCAGGCGCAGGCGCTCGTCCTGCCCGGCTACTTCCCCGACGTCCGGCCGGTCCCCGCGCTGCGGGCCCGGGTCCGCATCGCCCAAGGCCGGCTCGACGACGCCCGCGAGTGGGCGTCCGAGCACCGCGTCGACCTCGACCACGGGACCTACCTCGGGGAGGTCGACCGGCTGACCCTGGCCCGGCTGCTGGTGGCGGAGGCCGATCGTCTCGACGACGTCGTCGCGATGACGGAGCGGATCGCGACGGATGCCGGGGCTGCCGGGCGCGGGGGCAGCGTGGTCGACGCGCACGTCGTACGCGCCCTCGCGCACCGCGCGATGTCCGACCGTGACGCGGCGCTCGCAGCTCTGGGGAAGGCGCTCGACCGCGGGGTGCCGCCCGGGTACCGCCGTCTCTACCTCGACGAGGGCGCTGCGATGGTCGCGCTGCTGGAGGCGCACGGGGGCGAGTCGGGGGCCGCCGTGCTCGCTGCGGCCACGCGGGACGAGCCGGCGCCCCGGTCCCCGCAGACCGAGGTGCTCAGCGAGCGTGAGGTGGAGGTGCTCCGGCTGCTCGCCACGGAGCTGACCGGACCCGAGATCGCGCAACGGCTCTACGTCTCGCTCAACACCCTGCGCACCCACACCAGACACATCTTCGCCAAGCTCGACGTCAACACCCGCCGGGCCGCCGTACGACGCGCAGCCGAGCGCGAGCTGCTCTGAGCCGCCGCCGGGATCGAATCACCACGCCGGTCACATGACGATGCGATGTGGCGTCACCCCGTCGCTCCCTAGCGTCCTGGACATCGCCGGAACCGCCGGCCACCACCCGTCCAGGAGCCCACCATGAACGTCACCAGCAGCGGCCTCTTCAAGGCCGCCGGCGCCGCCGCCGCGGTCGCCGGGAGCATCTTCGTCGCCGTCCAGGTCAACCACCCTGCGGAGGCGGCCTTCGACACCGAGACCACCGAGTGGGTGCTGCGCTGCTCCGCCAAGGGGGTGATGTCGGTCCTCGCCCTCGGGGGCATCGCGGGCATGTATCTCCGCCAGCACCGGCAGTCCGGCCTGCTCGGCCTCGTCGGCTACGTCGTCTTCACCCTCGGCTACCTGACGCTGTTCGCCGTCCAGGTCATCGCCGTCGCCGTGCTACCGACCCTCCTCGACACCAACGCGGGCTACGTCATGGACGTCGTGAACGCCGCGGCCGGGGGCAAGCCGAAGGGTGACATCGGCGGCATGCAGGTCGTCCTCAACGTCGCCGGCGCCGGCTACATCCTCGGTGGCCTGCTCTTCGGCATCGCGCTCTTCCGGACCGGCATCCTGCCCCGCTGGGCCTCGGCGCTGCTGGCCCTCAGCACGGTCGGCACGGCCGCCCTGGTGGTGCTGCCCGACGCCTTCAACCGGCCGTTGGCCGTCCCCGAGGGCATCGCCCTGATCGGGCTCGGTGTCGCCCTCTGGCGCAACCCCGGTGACGCGAGCGACACCGCCACGACCGAGCCCGTGGGCGCGGTCCTCGCGCCCTCGGTCCGATGAGCCGCCGCACTGGCTGGGCGCTCCCCGTCGCGCTGTTCGCCCTCTGCTTCGTGCCAGTGGCGTCGGGCAGCCTCCGGCTGGTGCAGCTGGCCGGCGGCCCCGAGATCATGCCGGCCGACGACCGGTGGGCCGGCTGGCCCGTGGCGCTGGTCGTGCACATCGCCAGCACGGCGGTCTTCGCCCTCGTGGGCGCCTTCCAGTTCGTGCCCGCGATCCGCCGCCGGCACCCGGGCTGGCACCGCCGGGCGGGCCGGGTGATCGCGGTGGCCGGCCTGATGGTCGCCGGCTCGGCGCTGTGGCTCACGCTCTTCCACGACCCGCAGCCCGGCACCGGTCCGCTGCTCCTCGTCCTGCGCCTCGTCGTCGCGTCGGCGATGGCCGGTTGCCTCGTGACGGGCGTCGTGGCCGCCCGCCGTCGCGACGTCGCCACGCACCGCGCGTGGATGATCCGCGCCTACGCGCTCGCCGTCGCCGCCGGGACGCAGGTCTTCACGCAGGGCTTCGGTGAAGCCGTCGTCGGCCAGGGTGAGCTGCGCGGCGACCTGCTCAAGGCGGCCGGCTGGGTGATCAACCTGGCCGTCGCCGAGTGGGTGATCCGGCGTCCCGCTCGCCGTCGTGCTCCTCGGCCGGTGCCTGTGGTGGTCGGGTCGCGATGACCGGCCCGGCGACGTACGAGATCCGCGTCGCGGGCCACCTCGACGACCACTGGTCCGACCGGCTCGGCGGCCTGGCGATCACGCACAACGCCGACGGCACCACCACACTCACGGGCCCGCTGGCCGACCAGGCTGAGCTGTACGGCGTGCTCGCGGGTCTGCGCGACATCGGCGCCGCGTTGCGGTCTGTAGGCCTGATGCCCCTTGCCGACGCCGACGTCCCGGGCGCATCGTGGAGAGAGGAACCAGGACAGGGGTGGTGAGCAACGATGCACGCGCAGGTCGGTGACCGGCTGGTGGCCGAGAGCAACAGGGTCGACGCGCCCAGACGCGAGGGCGAGATCGTCGAGGTCCGGGGGACGGACGGCGGGCCGCCGTACGTCGTCCGGTGGGGCGACGGCCACGAAGGACTCGTCTACCCGGGCGACGACGCCCACGTGGTGCCGCTCGGGCTCTGAGGGGCCGGACCGGGAGATCAGTCCAGAGCGCTGAGGTCCGGAGGCACGTCCACGGCCTGCGTCCGCAGCACCTCGAGGGGTACGACGTCGAGCGCGCGCTCCGACGTGGCCGCCAGCACGACGGGCGCCGCCACCCCGGCGTCGTACGCCTGGAGCCAGCGGACGGCGACCACGCACCAGCGGTCACCCGGGACGAGGCCGGGGAAGTGCCACTCCGGACGTGGGGTGGACAGGTCGTTGCCCACCGAGGCCTGGTGGGCGAGGAACTCCTCGGTCATCACCGCGCAGACGGCGTGCAGGCCGACGTCCTGCGAGCCGACCGTGCACGTGCCGTCGCGGTGGAAGCCGGTCAGCGGGTCGGTGCCGCAGGGGTCCAGGTCGCCGCCGAGGACGTTGCGCTCCGTCATGGGGAGATCATCGCGCGTGACCGGACCGGCGCCCCGCAGGGGCACCGGTCCGGCGAACGAACGTTCAGACCCCGACCAGCTCGCGCTCGGGAGCCGGCTCGTCGTCGACCTCGACGCGCACGGTGGGCAGCAGCCGGTCCAGCCAGCCCGGGAGCCACCAGTTCCAGTGGCCGAGCAGCGACATCGTGGCCGGGACGAGCACCATCCGGACGAGGGTGGCGTCGAGGACGATCGCGACGGCCATCCCGAGCCCGAGCTGCTTGACGACCACGTCGCCCTCGGTGGCGAAGCCGAGGAACACGACCACCATGATCGCGGCGGCCGAGGTGATCACCCGGCCGGTGGCCGAGAGGCCGCGAACCACGCTCCCGCGCGGGTCGCCGGTGCGCAGGTAGTCCTCCCGGATCCGCGACAGCAGGAACACCTCGTAGTCCATCGACAGGCCGAACAGGATCGCGAACTGCAGGATCGGCATCCAGCTCGAGATGGGCGTCGGCTGGTCGACGCCGATCAGCTCCGCGGCCCAGCCCCACTGGAAGACCGCGACCAGCACGCCGTAGGCGGCGGTGATGGAGAGCAGGTTCATCGCAGCGGCTTTGAGGGGCACCAGCACCGACCTGAACATCAGCGCGAGCAGCAGGACCGAGACGCCGACGACGAACGCGATCACCAGCCACAGACGCTCCTGCAGCATGTCGGAGATGTCGGAGAAGAATGGTGTCCAGCCGGTCACCTCCGCACTCGCCGGGAGCGCGGCACGCAGGTCCTCGATCAGGTCCGGGGTGCGCTCGTCGGTGGGCCCGAAGGCTGGCTCGGCGGTGATGATCGAGAGCTCGCCGTCCGGAGTGGTGACCACCGGCTCGAGGCCGGCGATGCGGTCGTCCGCGCGCAGCGTCGCCACCGCCTCGTCCGCGGCGCCTCCGGCCGAGGTCGGCACCACCACGGTCAGCGGCCCGTTCGCGCCGGGACCGAGCTCGGCGGCGACGAGGTCGTACGCCTGGCGCGTGGTGTTGCCTGCGGGCTGGCTGCTCGCGTCGCCGGGCCAGGTGCGCAGGTCGAGCACGGGCGCGGCGAGCACCAGCAGGACGCCGAGGCTGACCAGCGCCCACCCGAGCGGCTTGCGGCCGACACGGGCGGCCCAGCGGGCGGTGAGCGGCTCGCGGGTGCGCAGCGGACGGTTGCGGCGTACGGCCCGGGGGAGGAGCTTGCGACCACCCAGCCGGCACAGCGCCGGCACGAGGGTGAGGGCGGCCGCGGCGACGAACACGACGGCGATGGCGGTGGCCAGGCCGAACGAGTCGTACGTCGACAGGCCGGCGAGGCGCAGGCCCATCAGGGAGACCAGCACGGTCACCGCGGCGAACACCACCGATCGACCGGAGGTCGCGACCGCGCGGCCGGCGGCCTCGATCGCGTCGTGCCCGAGGCGGAGGTTCTCCACGTGGCGCGTGACCAGGAGCAGCGCGTAGTCGATCCCGACGCCGAGCCCCACCATCGAGGCGACCATCGGAGCGGACGTGCTCACCGACATGGTCGCGGCGAGCAGGGCGATGCCCGAGCTGCCCGCTGCCAGGCCGACGACGGCCACGCCGATCGGCAGCCCGGCACCGACGGCGGAGCCGAGGGCGATGACGAGGATCAGCAGGGCGATGCCCACGCCGATGAGCTCGCCGGTGCCCCCGAAGGCCTCGCCCGCGGTGTCGGGGACCTCGCCGCCGAGCTCCACCTGCAGGCCGGAGGCGGCCGTCTGGGCGATCGCGCCCTCCAGCGGCTCGATGTTGCCCATCAGGTCGGGGTGCGTGATGGGCTCGGCGTACTGCACGGTCAGGACGGCGGTGTCGCCGTCGTCGCTGAGCCGGGCCGGCCCGACGTCGGCGACGTGCTCGAGGTCGCGGAGGCGCTCGGTCAGGGTGCCGATCTCGGCGGAGGCGAGGGGGTCGCCCTCGCGGTCGTGGACCACGACGCGGGCGCTGGCGAAGCCGCCGACCCCGTGCTCGCGCAGCAGGTCGATGCCCTGCTGGGCACGGGCGCCCGGCACGTCCCAGTCGTCGCGCATCGGCGCGCCGAACGACGAGGCGAGCGCCGCGGCGGTGGCCACGAGCAGGACCCAGGCGCTGATCACCCGCCACGGATGGGCGGCGGACGAACGGCCGAGGCGGAAGAGGTACGACGACATGGTGGTCTCCTGGGTGCGGGTCGGGCTGACCCGACGACCCTGCGGCCGGCACCTTCGGGCGCACTTGGACGCGGCTTGGGTGGTCGACCCAAGCGGTGCCCCACGACCTCTCAGAAGTCGAGTCGCACGCGGTGCTCGCCCAGCCAGTCGGCGTACGCCGTGAAGCCCCACGCCTCGCACTGGTCGGTCGCGCGCGCCGCCGCGTCGGCCGCCTCCCGGCGCCGGCCGGTCGCTGCCAGGGCGAGCGCGAGGTAGCCGTCGACCGGACCCATCACGGTCGAGATGCCACTGATCGCCAGCCGCCCGTGCAGCGGCGCCAGCCGCGCGGCCATCTGCTCGGCCAGCGGTACGTCGCCCGCGACGGCGGCGGCCTCGGCGACGCCGCACCAGGTGCTCGCGCTGCTCCAGTTGTCCACCCGGTGCGTGACGGGGGTGACCAGCTGCGCACGCAGCCGGTCGGGGTCGCCCGCGCGGGCGATCGCGAGGAGCAGGACGTCCGCGGCCATGTCGTTGTCGGCGACCGCGATGGCTGCCTCGATCGGCTCGATCAGCTCGCCGATGCGCTCGTCCCACAGGTGGGACATGTAGTGGATGCCCATCAGGTGGAGTGCCTCGTTGCCGGGGTTGAGCCGCGGCCGCAGGGCGTGCAGCTCGGCCGCGAGCCGGTCCACGGCGGCCCTGTCCCGTCGCAGGGAGGCGAGGCTGAGGTCGATCCACCCCAGCGCCACCTGGGCGTAGGAGTTGCGGCGGCGCGACGCGAGCCTCGCTGTGGCCGCCGCTGTGTCGACGTACGCCGTCAGGTCGCCGAGCTCGACGAGGCTGCCGGTCAGCAGGACCGACGCGACGACCTCGGCGTCCGGGTCAGCTGCCTCCCGGGTGGCGCGGAGCCCCTCCTGGGCCAGCTCGAGCCGGAGGTCGGCGTGGGCCGGGGTCCAGAGGGCCTTCCACGCGGTCGACGCCGCCCAGGCCAGCAGGGCGGGGTCGCCGATCCGGCGGGCCATGGCGACGCCCTCCTCGGCGAGCGCCCTGACCTCGGCCTGGGCCGAGCGGTCGTAGTAGAGGAGCACGGCGAGGGCGAGCATCACCCGGCAGCGCTCCGTCGAGTCGCCGTGGCGCAGCTCGGCCATCGCCCAGCGCAGGTCCTCGACGGCGTCCTCCGGAACGTCGTTCCACTGCTGCGGCATCCAGACCGACCCGTCGGTGGACGCCGCGGCCGCGGCCGCGAGCCGGGGCAGGTCGTCCTCGCGCCGGGCCAGCGCGATCGCCTCCTCCGCGCAGGGCAGCACCTGGTCCCACTCCGCGTTGGGGCGGCAGTCGCCGGCGCGGGTCAGGAGCAGGTCGATCCGCTCGACGGTCGTGCCGAGGGGGTCGCGGCGGTGGGCGTCGATCGCCGCTGCGACGAGCTGCTCGGCCTCGACCCACGAGAAGGTACGACGGGCCTGCGCGGCTGCGTCGGCGGCCGCGCGCCAGGCTCGGCCGACGTGGGTGGGTCCGGCGGCGAGCCAGTGCCGGGCGAGCTCGGCGACCCGCTCCTCGCGGCCGACCATCCCGCCGACCGCGGCGTCGTCGGCGAGGGTGTGGGCCACCTGCGCGTGGAGCCGCGCGAGCCGCGACGGGCTCGCTGTCGTCAGCACTGCGTCGCGGGTGAGGGCGTGGGTGAACGCCGCGGTCCCGGCCTCGGGGTCCTCGACGAGCCCCGCCTCGCGCGCCGGGGTCAGGGCGTCGTCGACGTCCTCCACCGGCTCTCCGGCCACCGTCGCCAGCAGGTCCAGCGAGAAGCGCCGGCCCAGGACCGCGGCGAGGAGGAGCAGCTCACGGGTCCGCTCGGGCAGGCCCTGCAGACGGCGGACGATGACGTCCCGGACGGTCGCGGGCAGCGTCGTGCTGTCGCGGGCGTCGAGCCGGGCGAGCTCGACGAGGAAGTAGGGGTTGCCGTCGGATCGCCGGTGCCAGTCGTCCACCACCCCGGCCGGCACGACGGTGCCGGCCACGGCGTCCACCAGGCTCCGGGCCTCCTCCGGCGTCAGGCCGGCCAGGTCCAGCCGGGTCACGTGGTGGCGCGCCAGCTCCTCACCGACCTCGGCCAGGTCGCCGGTCGGCTCGGGCAGCCTCCGCCGCGTGAGGACGACCGCCAGGCGGTGCCCGGGTGCGGCGATCGTGACGAGGTGTCGCAGCACCTTGAGGGACGCGGTGTCGGCCCAGTGCAGGTCGTCGAGCACCAGCAGGACCGGACCGGACGACGACCGCGAGGTGACCTCGTGCGCCAGCGCCTCCCGGGCGCGGAACGCCTCGCGTTCGGCGCCCTCACCGGTGCCCGACGGCGCACCGGCCAGCAGCTCCTCGACGTGGCTGTCGAGGTCGCCGTCGGCGAGCTCGCGCAGGGCCTGGCTCCAGGGCCACAGGCTGGGCGCGCCGTCGTCCTGCGAGCACCTGCCCGTCGCCACCCGGAAGCCGCGCTCGCGCGCCGCGGCCATGAGCCTGGCGACCAGCCGCGACTTGCCGATGCCGGGCTCACCGACGAGCAGGGCGGTCGCCGGCGTGCGCGCCTCGGCGCGGGCCAGCACGTCCTGCAGCGCAGCCTCCTCGGCCTCACGGCCGACCGTCGGCCACCCGGTCGTCGTACCGCTCGGGGCTGTGGCGGGAAGGGCGGCAGCTGTCGCGGACCCGGGCGCTAACCCGTTCGAGCCGACCCGCAACCACTGGTGCAGGGCGGGGTCCTGGACGAGCACGGCCTGCTCGAGCTCGCGCAGCTCGTGCCCCGGGTCGAGGCCGAGCTCGTCGGCCAGGACGGACCGGATCTGGCGCAGCGCGGCGAGCGCCTCGGCCTGCCGACCGGATCGGGTCAGGGCGAGCGCGTGCAGCGCCCAGATCCGTTCGCGGAGCGGGTACCTCGCCGTCGCCTCCTCGGTGGCGGCCACGACCACCGCGTGGTCGCCGAGGGCGAGCAGGCCCAGGACGCGCGCCTCCTCGGCGTCGAGCCGGAGCTGGTCGAGCGACGTCCGCTCGAGGACGACCTCGGGCTCGTCGGGGAGGTCGGCGTACGCGTCACCGGTCCACAGGGCGAGGAGCTCCTCGATCCGGTCCACGCCCCGCGAGATCGCCGCGCGGGTCGGCCAGTCGGCGCCCGGCCCGGTGGTGAGCTGCGTGGCGAGCGGCGCGAGCGACCGGTGGAGGGTGCGGACCTCGTCGGCGAAGCGGTGCGCGTCGACGTCCTCGCGACCGAGCGCCAGCCGGTAGCCGTGGTCGCTGGTCAGCAGGACCCGGGGCTTCTCCCGGGGGCCGAGGCCCGGCTCGAGGACGCGTCGTACGCCGGACAGGTAGGAGTGCAGGGTGCCGTGGGCGCCGCGGGGGGCGTCCTCGCCCCAGACCAGCCGCACCAGCGCGTCGGGCGGGACGTCGCTGCCGAGCCGGAGGGCCAGCGCGGCCAGGACCGAGCGCGGTTTGCGGGCGCCGACGTCCACGGTGGCTGCCGGATCGTCGGCGAGCGCCACCTGGCTCGTTCCAAGCACACGGACCCACACGCGCAGCAACGTAGCGGGAAAGCGGCTCAAGTCGCTCTGGAGTGCGGCTCAAGAGTCGGGGGAGATCGTGCTCGCACCACCAGCCGAGGAGAGCCGATGAAGCACACCGGGACCACCCCGACGTACCGCCCGCAGCTGACCCTGCCCGGGCAGGCGCACACCGCCGAGGGCCCGCACGACCAGACCGGGATGTACGTCATGCACCACGCCCTGCGGCGCGACTTCGACAGGTTCGCCGCCGCCGTGGAGTGCACGCCGATCGCCGCGCAGGAGGTGTGGGCCGCGCTCGGGGCGCGCTGGATCGCGATGGCCGACGTGCTGCACCACCACCACTCCGCAGAGGACGACGAGCTCTGGCCGCTGCTGCAGCGGCACGCGGAGGCCGCCGGCGACGCGGCCGGCCTCCGGGTGCTCGCCGACATGGAGGACGAGCACGACGACATCGACCCCGCGCTCGAGAACGTGCGTGACGCCTTCGCCTCGATGAGCGCGCACCCGTGCACCGATCACCGCAATGCACTGGAGATCCGGCTCGCAGCCGCCCACGAGCTCCTGCTGTCGCACCTGGCCCACGAGGAGCAGCACGCCCTCCCGATGCTGCAGCGCAGCCTGAGCCAGGAGGAGAACGCCGCCTTCGAGAAGGCGGTCGAGAAGCGCTACCCGTTGCGCTCGATCCCATTCCTCCTCCCGTGGGCGATGGACGGGGTGCCGGCCGACGCCCGCGAGCGCCTGCTCGAGTCCACCCCGCCCGGCTACGGCCTGCTCCTGCGCATCTTCCGGCGCCGCTACGAGCGCGCCGAACGCCTCGCCTTCCGCTTCGCCTGAGAGGACACCGACATGACCACCACCGTCGATCGAGGGGCCGGCCCCGCCGCCCCTGTCGCGTCCGAGCACGCCCTGACCCGGCTGAGCGCCCGCTTCGGCCTCGCGTTCACCGCGTGCCAGCTGCTGGTGATGATCGCGATGGCTGTCTTCGTGCTGCCGGGCGTCGGTGCGCCCGGCGACCCGGCGGCCGAGCGGGGTCAGGACATCCTCGACGTGGAGACCGCCTACCGCGTGAGCAACTACGCCTTCATGGTCGCGGGGACGATGTTGCTGGGGTTCCTCGGCGCCGTGCACGTGCGCCTCCGCCGGGTCGACCCCAGCGGCGTCCTCTCGACCGTCGCCGTCGCTGCCGGCACGATGCTGGCGCTGGTCTGGCCGCTCGCGGGGGTGCTGCACGACGTCGCGATGGGCGCCGCCGCCGACGGCACCGACGTACGCCTCCTGGCCGGGTGGGACGCCGTCGCGCCGTACTCGCTGGCGTTCTCGGTGCTGCCCCGGCTCTTCCTGGTCGGGGCGATCGTGCTGGGCCTCCGGACGGCCGGGACGGCGCCCTGGCTCCAGCGGGCCGGTCTCCTGCTGCTGCCGCTGAGCCTGCTCGGCAGCGCGACACTGCTCACGGATGCGCTCTTCCCGCTCCTCGCGCTGAGCACGCTCGCGTACGAGCTGTGGGTCGGGGCCCTCGCCTGGTACTGGCTGCGCTCGGAGCGTGCGTCAGCGGCGTGACCCCTCACATCAACCCGTGCTCGTACGCGTACGCCGCGGCGGCGGTCCGAGAGCGAACGTCGAGCTTGGTGAAGATGTTGGAGAGGTGGCGGGCCACCGTCTTCTCCGAGAGGACCAGGCCCGCGGCGATCTGGGGATTGGTACGACCGGTGGCGACGAGGCGGAGCACCTCGACCTCGCGAGCGGTGAGTCCCGCGGGTGACGCTGCCGGCGCGAGCAGCGAGGAGACCCGGTCCGCCGCAGGGCGAGCACCCAGACGACGGAAGCAGTCGCGCGCGGCCTCGAGCTCGCGGCGCGAGGCGTCGACGTCGCCGAGCCGGGCCAGCGCCCGGCCCCGGAGGACGCCGGTGCGGGCGGCGTCGTACGGAGCGGATGCGCGCGCCCACATCTGGCCCGCCTTGCGGAGGAAGGGCAGGGCTCCCGCCGGGTCGTCATCGGCGAGCTCGACCGCGCCGGAGCACTCGGCGGCCATCGCCGCGAGGACCTCCGTGCAGGCCAGGGACGACAGCTCGTCGGTGGCGGAGCGCGCGCGTTCCACCTGCCCGGACGCGAGGAAGACCTCGACCGCGGCGGGCAGGACGCGACACCGCGCCACGGCGCCGACGTCCTCGACCAGCATGCGCTCGACGGCAGCCAGCGCCGCCGCGTCCTGCCCGCGCGCGAGCCACAGCAGGGCGAGCCCGGGCTGGGGGTCGCAACCGTGGTCGGCCGCCCGCTGGTAGGCAACGTCGGCCTCGTCGAGGTCCCCGCGCAGGCGCAGGACGTCGCCGGACTCGCGGGACGTGAGCCCGATGGCGTCCGGCGACCCGGCCTCGACGTAGCGCTGCGCGGCGAGCTCGAGCTCGTCGAGTGCTTCCGCCCAGTCGCCGTGCATGCGGAACAGCTGGCCGCGGTGCAGGGCGCACTGGCCGGTGAAGAGCAGCAGCCCGGGCTGCGCGGAGCACCACCGCTCGAGGGCGGCGGTCCACTCCGCGACCCGACCGAAGTCGCTGATCTCCTGGCAGCCCTCGATCGCCGTGCAGTAGACGTGCCCGGCGATGACCGGCGTGCACTCGCCGGCGATCACCCTCACCATCGCCTCGTCGAGGCAGGCGAGGCCGTCGGGGATCCGGTCGGTGTAGAGGCGCAGCCGCCCCTGACCGGTGAGCCCCATGGCCACGAGGTCGGGGTCACGGTTGCGGCGCCCCGCCTCGGTGGCGAGGTCGGCCTGCTGCGACGCCTGCGGGATCTCGCCGCGGGTGAGGTGGGCGAACATCCGGGTGAAGGCCACCCAGCCCGCCTCGGTCGAGTCCGCGCCGACGTCGGGGAGCAGCGCCTGGGCCCGGGCCGACCATCCGGAGAAGAGGGCCGGCTCCCCGTGGGTGGCGCAGCTCATCGCCAGGCGGACTGCCGCGCGCACGGCCGCCGGCGCGTCGCCCGCCTGTTCGTGCAACCGGAACGCCTGCTGCAGCGCGACCACCGTCGCGTCGTGGTGCCCCAGCAGCTCGGCCGCAGTTGCGAAGTCGTCGAGGTCGGCGGCCAGGAGGCCGGCGAGGTCGGCCTCGGACCAGATGTCGTACGCCTCGGGCCAGTCGCCGCGCGCGTACGCCTGACGCGCTCGCTCGACGTCGCCGGCCACGGCCATCCCGCTCACCTCCGCCTTCGAGCGTACGGCTGCTCACGCCGCCGCGGGGTGGCTCGAGGTCGCCATCGCCAGGCTGCGGTAACGGGTTGCCACCCGGTCGGCGACGAAGGCCGCGTCCCGGCCGACGCCGGTCAAGAGCATCGAGCTGAACGAGTACTGGAAGGCCAGTCCGCAGAAGAACAGGCCCGGGGCGTCGGCGACCACGCCGCGCACCTCCTTCGGCCAGCCGTCCTGGCCGAGGATCGGGAGGTGGATCCAGTCGAAGACCTGGCGGAAGCCGGTCGCCCACACGACGGTGGAGACGTCGCGGGGCGTGCCGTCGACGACGGGCATGCCGTCGCGCGACTCCTCGATCCGGCTGGTGACGCGCTCGACGCCCCGCTCGACCAGGTCGCGTCGCTTGACGCGCAGCATCGGGCCACCATGGCGACGCAGCTCCTCTGTCAGCTTGTGGCGCATCGGGCTGCGCCGGGTGAGCACGTGCTTCCAGGCGAAGAGCAGGACCGGGAAGACCATCCGGAACGCCGGGGAGCCGAGCCGCGGCGGGATCTCGCCACAGTCGCGGCCGGCCAGGACCACCGGGTGCGTCTCGGCCAGCTCGTAGGCGATGTCGGTGCCGGAGTGGCTCGCGCCGACGACGAGCACGGCTCCGTCGTTGACCTGCCCGGGCCGGCGGTACTCGCTCGAGTGCAGCTGCAGGATGCTCGGGTCGAGTGCCGCGGCCACGTCGGGGATCAGGGGGCTCCGCCCGAACGTCCCGGTCCCGACGACGACGTTGCGGCAGGTGAACCGTCCGCGGTCCGTCGTCACGACGTAGCCGTCGCCGTCGCGGTCCAGGGCCTGCACGCGTGTCTCGAGGCACACCGGGAGGGCGAACGTGCGGGCGTAGCTCTCGAGGTAGTCGCCCACCGCGTCCTTGCCGGGGAAGGTCCATCGGGCAGCGGGGAACGGCAGTCCGGGGAGCCCGTCGAACTGGGCCGGGGAGTAGAGCCTGAGGCTGTCCCACTGCCGTCGCCAGTTGTCGCCGACGCGGCTGGCGGCGTCGAGGATGACGAACGGGACGTTGCGGCGCTGAAGGTGGTAGCCGGTCGACAGACCCGCTTGGCCAGCGCCGATGATCACGGTGTCGATGTCTGTGGTGTCCATGGCTCGACGCTATTTCGACGACGCCGCTCCTCGCGTCGGGCGGAGCACCCATCTCCGGTGGCCGGCGAGCTGGGTGGATCGCCCCATGGGGGGCGTGCAGCTCACCGGGGCCGCGGCATCGGCTCGGGGGTGTAGCGCGGGTACCACCCGCGGTAGCCGAGCGTCCGGCCGAGCAGCGCGAGGGGGGTGAAGACGACTCGCTGGACGACGGCGGGCGGCCGGGCCAGCCGCACCTCGGCGTCGTACTCCCGCAGGATCACCGCCATGCTCAGCAGGTTGGGCAGGCCCTTGCTGTTGGTGCGGCCGTCCTTGGCCAGCCCGAAGAAGGTCTCGAAGAACATCTCGGTGCGCAGCGCCGGCTCGACCTCCATGCGCACGCACGCCTCGTCGTCGCCGACGTTGGCCCAGGTGTGGGCTCGGCCCGGAGGCACGGAGCTGGTCTCGCCGGCCCCGAGGATGCGCTCCACTCCGTCGACCTCGAGCCTCACCGTGCCCTCGACGACCCGGAACCTCTCCTCCTGGTTCGGGTGCACGTGGGTGGCGGCCGGGTGCCCGCCAGGCTGCGCGAAGAGGTCGCCCTCGAGCAGTCGACCGTCGGTGTCGCGCGCGACCCTGAGCCACACGATCCGCTCGCCCGTCCCCGGGTGCTCCAGCACGTCACCGGCCCTGGCCATGGCACACCTCCTGCCGACAGTCCGACTGTAGGACCGCCGCCGTCGGCGCGTCATCACCAAGCCGAGGGGTCGAGGCCCCCTCCCCGCCGGCCCCTAGGCGCTTGCCTGGCGTGCCGCCTTCTTCGCTGCCGCCTCGTCCCGCCGCTCGACGAACCGCGTCGCCTCGCCGTCGAGTGCCGCGACAGCGGCGGCCAGCTCGTCGCGGGCCGCCTCGCCATCCGCATCGAGGTCGGTCAGCTCCCACACCCCCCACTGCCGCAGCAGCGGCGTGACGATGTCGTCGTGGTGGATGCGGAGGTCGTAGATGCCCGCCTTGGCCATCTGCACCGCCTTGCGGGAGAAGCCAGGGATCACGCTGCCCGGCATCTCGAACCCGACGACCTCCTCGGTGATCGCGCGCATCGTCTGGCTGGGGGAGAGCTCGAGGGCCGCGGTGACGAGGTTGCGGTAGAAGATCATGTGGAGGTTCTCGTCCTTGGCGACGCGGGCGAGCAGCTTGTCGGCGATCGGCTCCTCGGTGTAGCGGCCGGTGTTGCGGTGCGAGACGCGGGTGGCGAGCTCCTGGAACGAGACGTACGCGCAGACGTTGAGCAGCGACTTGTCCATCGCCTCGTAGCCCGTCTCCATCGTCTCCATCCGGGCGCGCTCGAGCTCGACCGGGTCGACGCCCCGGGTGACGAGGAGGTAGTCGCGGATGCAGAACGCGTGCCGGCCCTCCTCGGCGGTCCACCGGTTCACCCAGGTGCCCCACGCGCTGTCGCGGCCGAAGGCGCGGTCGATCTCTCGGTGGTAGCTGGGGAGGTTGTCCTCGGTGAGCAGGTTGACCTCGAGCGCGGTGCGCGCGATGGGGGACAGCTGCGACTGCGCCACCTCCCAGGGATCCCCGCCGAGGTCGGCGAAGTCCCGGCCCAGGCTCCAGGGGACGTACTCGTGCGGCATCCACTCGTCGGCGATCGACAGGTGCCGGTTGAGGTTCTCCTCGACCACCGGCTCGAGCTCGGTCAGCAGCTGGGTGCTCTCGAGTGCGGCCATGGGGGTCTCCCTCGTCGGGCGGTCGCGAGGACGGTCCTCACGTTCCCTGCCTACACCCGAGGGCGGTCCGGTGGATAGGTCTCCCCGGTGCATTGCGACCGGGAGAGGGCGGCGCTAGCGTCTTACTCATGCAAGTAACTGAGCGGTCGGCGGCGGCGACCGCGCGGCGGGCCCAGGTCCTCGAGGCGACGATCGACGTCGTCGCGGAGGAGGGCTTCGCCAAGGCGTCGTTCGCCCGGATCTGCGAGCGGGCCGGCCTGTCCAGCACCCGGCTGATCAGCTACCACTTCGCCGGCAAGGCCGAGCTCGTGGCGGCGCTGGTCGAGCACGTCGTCGCCGGGATCGGCGAGCACGTGGGTGCCCTGGTCATGGCGGCGGAGACGCCGGGCGAGCGGCTCAGGGCCTACATCGAGGGCGTCGTGGGCTACGCCGACACGCACCGCGCGCCGATGTCCGCCCTGCTCCAGGTGGTGATGTCCGGCGCCTGGGGTGACGGCAGGCCGGCGCCGAGCGACGTGAGCCACCTCGAGAGGATCCTCGCCGAGGGCCAGCGCTCCGGCGCGATGCGGGAGTTCGACACCCACGTCATGGCCGGCACGATCCAGCGGGCCGTCGAGGCCGTGCCCTTCCAGCTGGAGGCCGACGCCGACCTCGACTGCACGGCGTACGCCGCCGAGCTGGTGGAGCTCTTCGTCCGCGCGACGAGGGCCGATCCGTGACCCTGCTCCGCCCGCTCCTCGGCATCCTCGGGTCGACGGCGCTCTACTACCTGATGCGGCACCTCGGCGTCAGCGTGTACGCCGCGCTGGTCGTGGGCGCCGTGCTGTCCCTCGTGCCGGCGTGCGTGTCGCTGCTCCGCGGCAACCGCCCCAGTGGGCTCGAGGCGTTCTTCACGGTCCTGCTCTTCGCGAGCTTCGCGATCTCCCTGCTCCCCGGCGACGAGCGGTTCCTGCTCGCCAAGGACGCACTGGTCACCAGTGGCGTCGGCCTCTGGTTCCTCGCCAGCCTGTGGTGGGCCGACCGGCCGCTGGCCTACCAGTTCGCCCGGCCGATGGCCGAGGGCCGGCTGGGCTGGCCGGACGACTGGGAAGGGCTCTGGGCGCGTGAGCCGTGGTTCCGCCAGATGTGGCGTACGTCGAGCACGCTCTGGGCGATCGGCACGCTGCTCGACGCCGCCGCGCGGGTCGCCATGGCGTACGCCCTGCCGCCCGACCTCGTGCCCGGGCTCAACCTGGCGATGTACGTCGCGACCGCCGTGGTGCTCAACGTGGTGACGACGGTGGTCTACGTCCGGGCGGGTGCACTGGGCAGGCGGCCACGCGTGGCGGCAGACGCCTAGGGCTGGAAGACCACCTTGACCATGCCCTCCTCCTTCTTCTGGAAGTGCTCGTAGGCGTCGGGCGCCTCGGTGAGCGGGAGGTGGTGGGTGGCGAAGGCGTCGACCCCGAACGGGTCGTCCTCGACCAGCATGGCCAGCAGCTCGTCGGTCCAGCGGCGCACGTTGGCCTGGCCCATCCGGACCTGGATCTGCTTGTCGAAGAGCTGCATCATCGGCATCGGGTCGGCCTGGCCGCCGTAGACGCCGGAGATCGAGATGGTGCCTCCGCGGCGGACGGCGTCGATGGCTGTGTGGAGGGCGGCGAGGCGGTCGAGGCCGGCCTTCTTCATCATCGGCTCCGAGATCGCGTCGGGCAGCAGGCCGGTCATCTTCTGCACGACCTGCGCGCCGCCGGAGCCGTGGGCCTCCATGCCGACGGCGTCGATGACGGCGTCGGGGCCTCGGCCACCGGTGGCCTCGCGGACGACGTCGCCCACGCTGCCGACGTCCTCGGCGTCGTCGAGGTTGAGCGGCTCGGCGCCGAACGCCTCGACGCGGGCGAGCCGCTCCGGCACACGGTCGACGGAGATGACGCGGTGGCCGGCGCGTACGCCCATGCGGGCCGCCATGTCACCGATCGGTCCGGCGCCGAGGACGAGCAGCGTGCCGCCGTCGGGCACGTCGGCGTACTGCAGGCCCTGCCACGCGGTCGGCAGGACGTCGGAGAGGAAGAGGAACCGGTCGTCGGCGTGCTCGTGCGGCACCTTGACGGGCAGGAAGTCGGCGAACGGGACGCGGAGGTACTCCGCCTGGCCGCCGGGGACCTGGCCGTAGAGCTTGCTGTAGCCGAAGAAGCTCGCGCCGGTGCCGTGCTCGTGGTTCTGCGTGGTCTCGCACTGGCTGTAGAGGCCCTGGTCGCACATCCAGCACGAGCCGCAGCAGACGTTGAACGGGACGACGACGCGGTCGCCGACCTTGAGGTTGCTGACGCCGCGGCCGACCTCCTCGACGATGCCCATCGGCTCGTGGCCGACGATGTCGCCGGCCTCCATGAACGGGGCGAGGGTCTCGTAGAGGTGCAGGTCGGAGCCGCACAGGCCGGTCGACGTGATCTTGATGATCGCGTCCGTCGGCTCCTCGATGCGGGGGTCGGGGACCTCCGTGACCTGCATGTCGTGGACGCCCTGCCAAGTGACTGCCTTCATCGCGCTGAACCGCCTTCGGGTCGGGGGTGGTCGAAGGCGTTCCGTACCCGCGGGTCGTGGCGACATGCAGCGGCGGTGAGATCGACCCGCCCCGGGGCTCCCGAGCGCCCCGGTGCACCCGCGGGACGTCTCAGCGCGACGCGAACCAGGGGCGGTGCAGGTCGTAGAACTGCGCGTCGGCCATGGCGTACTCGAGGTCGGACCGCACCTCGGGCGGCGGCTCGACCTGCTCACCCTGGCGCGCCGCGGCCTCGCTGGTGAACGCGACGGTCTCGGTGAAGGTGCCGTCCGGCTCGACGGCGAGGGTGCCGCCGATGATCTCGGGCCGCATCTGGTGCAGGGAGTCGGTGTCGGCGGTCATCATCGACCTGAGGCGGTCGACGTCGTCGACCTTGCCCCGGATGATCTGGACGAAGCCCGCGCTGTCGGACCCGCCGTCCATCATCAGGGTGACGTCGTCGCAGTCGTGGAACTCGACCGGACCGTCGAAGAGCTCCATCATGCGGGCGGCCCAGGCGTCCTGCTCGGGCCTGCCTGAGTTGGACATCGCGGACTCCCGCGAATCGAATCTGACGACGCCCACGAACATGTCGTCGTCGGTGAACCCGTAGGTCCCTCCGAGCCAGCCCTGTGCTCCGCTGCTGAGCTCGTTGCGCCACGTGTCCAGGTGCTCGTGGAGCTCCTGCTGGCGCGTGCATGTGCCTTGGATGATCTGGATGAACACGCTGCCCCTCCTCGGTGTGGTCACCCACCTCTCGGGAATGGGGGGTGGGAGGGCAGTCCTCGAATCTACGCCGATGCGCGGGTCGGTGACAGGGCTGCGGAAGCGGGTTCTAGACAGCCTCGACACGCGGCGGGGAGCAGCTGTCGGTGGTCGTCCCTAGGGTCGTCCTCGTGGGGATCGCGGGGGCGATCCGGTGAGGGGTCGAGGCATGGGCGGAGAGCTGGAGCGTCGGTGGGACGACGCGGTGGACGGGGCCTGGCGGGAGTTCCGCCAGCGGCTGGCCGACCACGTCGCCGGGATGGGTGAGGACGACTCGATCGTCGTCGAGGTGCCGCCGCAGGAGGAGGCCGGGGCGGCGCCCTACTGCCAGGTGGCAGGCGGCGAGGCGATGGTGCGGGTGGAGGCGGTGAGCAACGTCTACCTCGCGGCCGGGTCCGCGCTCGACGAGGAGCAGGAGCGTGCCCTCGAGGGGATCGGGTTCCGACGACCCGAGGCAGAGGACTGGTCCGAGGGCCAGACCAACTTCTGGCTCGACCTCGAGCTGCGGGAGGCCGACCGGGCAGCCGTGATGGTGGTCCGTGCGCTGCGCGAGGTCTACGGCGTGCTCCACCCCGTCTACCTCGACGCCGACGGGCTGGAGCCGGACGGTGCCGTACGCCCTCTGCCGCCGAAGCCGCAGCGCGTCGAGCCCGACCCGGACGAGGTCGTCCGACCGACGTCGGTCGAGGAGGTGCGGGCGGTCATCGACCTGGCCGTGGCGGACAGCTACGACGAGGCGCCGGAGTGGGACGACGACGGCGACCTCCCGCTGCCGACGGAGGACCGGCTCGTGTGGGTGTCGGTCAACAAGAACGCTCCGCGGGTGCTGCTGTCGTGCCTGCTGGTCGACGACGTGGCGGACCGCCAGGCCGCGCTGGTCGAGGTCAACCGGCTCAACCGCGCCGAGTTCGGCCTGACGTTCTTCCTCACCGAGGAGCGCATCAGCGTCACGCGCGAGCTCGGGCTCGAGGTGGCCGAGCCGGCCGCTGTCCGGATCGAGGTCCTCCGGATGCTGTCGCAGGTCGACGGCTGGGCCCGTGACCTCGCCGAGCGCGTCCGCACGGCGCCCGAGCCTGTGGGCGAGCGGCCGGGCAGCCGGTTCGAGACGGCGTACGCCGTGATGGCCGAGCTCGAGCGCGACGACCGCGGGTCGGTGGGTCCGGCCGCGATGGTGCGCATCTACGGCAACGACACCGGCCTGCTGCTCAAGGCGATCCGGATCACCGAGAAGCGCCGTCGCGAGACTCGCACGCGGATCCGGGAGGCACGGGCAGCGGGGCAGCGCAGCAAGGAGAAGGTGCTGCAGGCCCGGCACGACTACCTCCGCGGCCTGGCGGCTCGGATGCGCGCCGGGCTACGCCTGATGGTCGACGCCCCGGTGCGCAAGGTGCAGCTCGACCAGCTCGCGCTCTTCGACGAGGACGAGGCCGGGACCACGCGGTGACCGTGTGGCTCAGAGCCCGTTCTGGTTGACCCCGAAGACTGCCTGCTCCTCGGTGAAGCCCTCGAACTTGAGTTGGTCGATGAGGCCCTGACGCGAGAAGGAGCTCATGTCGAGGTAGTTCTGGGCCGATGCCGCTGCCTGCTTGTTCCAGTTCGCCCTCTGCGCGTCGACGCCGTAGATGGCGTCCTTCTCCGAGTAACCCTCGAACTTCAGCTGCTTGATGAGTCCGGTGCGTGAGAAGGCGCTGAGGTCGAGGTACGACTCGGCACTCCCGCGAGCGTTCTCCTGGCCTGCCGTCTCCTTCGGGGCCTCCTTCTTGGACTTGGCAGGAGTGGCCCCGTTCTTGTTCTTCTTCTTTTGATTGACGTCAGCTCGGTCAGCCGCAGTGGAGCCGTCGTCCGGAACCTCGCACGCCGACGTCGAGATGGTCAGAACGGCAGCGAGCACAGTCGCCCCAAGAATGTTCCTCATGGATGTAATCCCCCGTAGAGCCGTATTGGTGCCAGTCACCGTAAATGCGTGGGGGGCGACCTCGCGGTGGGTTTGTCAAACTTCCCTTGACATGGGTAAAGATCGGCGAAACCAAGACGCGGTAGGCGACTGCTGCATACGGTTCCGCAGCCGGTCGGCAAATTAGACATCGATCAACATCGCGACGGGGAACCATGACCGAGAACAACGACTTCCGCACGCAGCCCATGCAGCAGCCCACGTGGCCTGCTTCGGAGGCACCGCCGTCGCACTACGCCGCGTTGCCGGTGCCTGGTCAGGCTCCGACTATGGCCGCCTACGGGTCCGCCCCGGGGCCGCTTGGAAACGTTCGGAGCACCGGGACGTGCTTCTTGCTGTGCATCGTGACGTTCGGCTTCTACACGCTCTACTGGTTCTACAAGACGCACGAGGAGATGAAGCGCCACACCGGGACGGGCCTGGGGGGCGGTCTCGGTCTCGTGCTCGCTTTCTTCATCAGCATTGTCATGTACTTCCTCACGCCGAGCGAGGTCGGCGGTATGTATGAGCGTCGCGGAATGCGATCGCCCGTCAGCGGCGTGACCGGTCTCTGGGCGCTGCTGCTCGGCTGGTTCTTCTTTGTCGGCCTGATCGTTTGGTTCGTGAAGGTCAACGGCGCGCTCAACGCCTATTGGCGCTCGCAGGGCGCCGTCTGATCCAGCTACGCCGGCGGCCAGTCGCGATTTCTGTCGAGCCGATCATCAATGGCCGCATGCGGAGGTCCGTGGATGGTCACTGACAACGCAAATTCACAGTTCGTCGACCCGAACGACCAGGTCTGCGGAGTCGCGGGTGGCGCTGATGAGCCGGGCGTTGGGCTCGTCGACCTGGTCGACCCAGGCCCGAGCGGCCTCGGGGGACTTGCCGAACTGCTCGTGCCGGCGCACCAGTCGCTCACGGCGTAGGTCGTCGTCGCCCTCGACGTGCCAGACCTCGGTCAGCAGCGGGCGTACGCGCTCCCATCCGCTGTCGGGCAGGAGGAGGTAGTTGCCCTCGGTGACCACGAGCCGCGCCGACGGCGAGATCGCGATGGCGGCGGCGATGGGCTCCTCGAGGTCGCGCTCGAAGCCGGGGCGAAGAGCGTGCGGTCCGGCTCGTATTGCAGACGCCGCAGCGCGGCGACGTAGCCGTCGACGTCGAAGGTGTCGGGCGCACCCTTGCGGGTGCGGCGCCCGAGCCGGTCGAGCTGGACGTCCGCGAGGTGGAACCCGTCCATCGGCAGGTGGCCGACCGCGTCCGCGCCCATCGCGGCGCTGAGGTGCGACAGCAGGGTCTCGGTGAGCGTCGACTTGCCGGCGCCGGGTGCTCCCGTGACGCCGAGGAGAGCACGACCCGGCCGGTCGAGGAGCGACGTCGCGCGGTCGACCAGCGCTGACAGGGTGCTCGTCACGGTTGCCGGTCGCTGTCAGGCGTGGAGGTCGGAACGCTCATGCCACGAGCGTAGATGGCCAACCGATCGTCGAACATAGTTGCGAATACAGGCACGTGCGACTAGAATGTCACTGAACCTCGGATGAGGTGTGCTACGAGGGCCTTGGCCCAGTTGGCGTCCTGGTGACGACCCGTTGACCTGCCGCACGTGTGTGCGGCGTGGAACCCGTCGTCGGAGGAGGCCGCCCGTGACTCGTCACCCGATCATCGCTGCGGCCTGCGACGTGCGGGCCTCGCTCAAGGCCGTGGCGGGTGCGAACCCGACGTTCATGGCGGCCGGTGAGAAGGCGATCGCGTTGCGTGAGCTGGTCGCGGCGGAGGCCCAGCTGGTGGAGCTGCGGTTGCGGGTCCTGGCTGACGCGGGTGACCTCGCCGCCGGCACGGCGGCGAGGGATGCGGCGGGGTGGGTGGCGCAGCAGGCCCGGGTGTCGTACGCCGACGCGCGAGCCGACCTGCGGCTCGCCGGGGCGTTGGACCGCGAGCGTCCGGTGCTGGCGGCGGCGATGCGGGAGGGCGGCGCGTCGCTGGCCCAGGCGCGGGTGATCGACCGCGCGCTCGGCTTGCTGCCGGCTGGGGTGGAGGCGGGAACGGTGGCGCTGGCCGAGGCGCACCTCGTCGACCGGGCCAAGGAGTTCGGTCCGAAGGAGCTCGGCCGCATCGGCCGGCGGATCCTCGACGTCGTCGCCCCCGAGATCGCCGAGGCCGCCGAGGCCGCCCGCCTGGCCGACCTCGAAGCCCACGCCGAGCAGCACACCCGGCTGACGATGCGCCGCCTCGGCGACGGCACCACCCGCATCTCCTCCCGGGTCCCGGACGCGGCCGCGACCCGGCTCGCGACCTACCTCGAGGCGTTCACCAACCCGCGGGTCGCACGCGCCCAGGAGGGCCGTGCGCCTGCGGGTGATCCGGTGGCGCGGCTGGCGTACCCGAAGCGGATGGGCCAGGCGTTCGTCCAGCTCCTCGAGTCCCTCGACCCCACCCGGCTCCCGATCCACGGCGGGGACGCCACCACCGTCGTGGTGACCATCGACCTCGACGCGCTGAAGGCCGACCTCGCCACCGCCGACCTCCTCGGCGCCGGACTCGTCCCGGGCGACGACCTCACCGGCGAGGCCATCACCGCCGCCGAGGCCAGGCGGCTGGCCTGTACGGCGAAGATCCTGCCCGTCGTCCTCGGCGGCGACAGCCTTCCCCTCGACCTCGGCCGCACCCGCCGGCTCTTCAGTCCCGCGCAGCGCAAGGCCCTCCTGGTCCGCGACCGGACCTGCCGCGCCGAGGGCTGCGACGTCCCCGGCACCTGGTGCGAGGCCCACCACCTCCACCCCTGGGAGCACGGCGGGCGGACCGACCTCGCTGACGGCGTCCTGCTCTGCAGCCACCACCACCATCGGGCCCACGAACCACGATGGCGCCTCGAACGACTCCCCAACGGCGACCACCGCTTCCACCCACGCAGATAGGTCAGCGCCTCAGTCCCCGTCGTCGGTCCACTTCGTTCGACGCGCGTCCAGCGTCCCGCGCGCCAGCACGTCGTAGTGGTCCGGCGCCAGGTCGAGCGCGCGCCGGACGCGCCAGCGGCCGATGAGCGCGTACTCCTCCTCGTAGGCCGGAAGGTCCTGCTGTGGGTCGAGCTCGCGAAGCCCGATCGTGAACCAGTGCATCGCCTCCGCAGGCGACCGGCTTCCTCGAGGGCGTCGGCGATCCTCTCGATGGCCTCGGCCGGCAGGCGGGGACCGCCGCGTCGACCTCACCTCGCATGGCCCGGTGGTCGGCGATCACGTGCAGCACGTCGAGCCTGCCGGGGTCGCCGACGGCCATCGCCGCGAACAGCTCAACGGCCGGCACGACGGTGTCGACGTCGGGGTCGATCTCACGAGTCGATCAGGTCGTGCACCTCGTCCAGCGAAAGCGGCATGGCGTCGTCGTCCCGCATGCTGCGCGAACGCCTACCTGATCCCGACGACGTCTGCCGGGATCGGACGGATCGCACCGCGGGTGGCGAGGTGCACGACCTCGCACGGCACGGAGGCGCGGCGTGCGGCGGCGTACAGGCTCGTCGCCCAGGCGCGGTCGGTGTCGGTGACGGCGCCCTTGCCCGGGCGGGAGCGGAGGAACGCGACGCGCAGGCCCGGGCCGACCTCGCGCTCGAGCATGACCAGGAGCTTCGCGAGGCCGGCGAGCTCCTCGGTCTCGGGTGGGTGTGCGGTGTCTGCGATCTCGGTCAGCTGGGGCAGCGGGCGGTCGTCGACGATGAGCATCATCCAGACGCTGTGACCGCCGTAGCTCCACGGGCCCATGAGCTCGCGCCACGCCTCCTCCAGCTGCGACTGGGTGGTGAGGACCGGTTCGTACATGGCGTCGAGACTGCCGCCAGATGCTGCCCGTGGCGAACGAGTCTCCACAGGGTCAGCGGTTGTCCACAGATCCGTTCGAGCGGCTTGTGGCGGCGATCCGCGCGGGCCTTGGGTGGAGGCATGTCTCGGATCCCCACTCCCGGCTTTCGCCGGCTGCCACGCGTCGCCGACCGGATGACCGCGGCCCACTTCGACCTCGTCGCGCAGTCCCTCGCTGCCGAGCGGAGCGGCGATGCCGCCTGCGCTCTCGAGCTGCACTCCCGCGTCCCCGCCCTCCACCTCCGGAGTCGCCACCACGTGCTGCTCACCCAGCTCGCCTCGCTCGGCGACCACCTCCCCGACTGGGTGTGGGCGCGCTGGATCGCCTACCAGGCCGTGCGCTGTGAGGACCCGGAGTCGGACACGGGACAGGCCCAGCGGCTCGCACTGAAGTACGCCATCGAGACCTTCCACGACGACCAGCTCGCCGACTGCCACGCCGACGGGGGCGACCCGGTCCAGGTGTTGGCCCGGGTGGCGTCGGAGTCCTGGCTGTTCCACCAGGTCCTCGTCCACGAGCTGGGCGGACTGGAGCGCTTCGTCGACGAGATCGCGACCGGTCGCCTCGCCGAGCACGCTGAGCTCGCGCGGTCCTGGGTGGGAGCACCCCTGGGCGGCTACCAGGTCGGGGCGAGCCTGCCCGGCGGACGCCTGCGCGTCCACGACCCGGCCGCCGGCTCCTGGCTCGAGGTCCTCGATCTCGGCGCCAGGTCGGACGTCGGTGACGACGGGTGGGTCCTCGGGCGGCTGGTGCCGAGCGGGGTCGACGACCTCCTCATGTTCGACACCCCGCCGATCGCCGTGCCCGAGCCGGTCGCCCGCGACGTGGCCGGAGCGCCGCAACCGTGGACGCGCATCAAGGAGGCGCTCGACGAGGGCAGGCTCGTGGAGCGTCACTTCCTGCGCGCCGACCACGAGCTGCTGACCGACGTGCTGTCGATCGACCTGCTCCGGATCGGCACGGCTGCCGCCGACCTCGAACGGGTCACCGCGCAGCTGCGATCGGGGCGCGACGAGATCCCACGGGCGGCCTTCCGCATCCTGCGCCGAGCCGTCGACGGCGGCGTACGACAGTCCGATGCGTCACACGTCGCGGCCGCGGTTCTCCAGCCGAGCGCGCGGGCCGACGCGCGCAGGATGCTCGTCCGCGAGGGCCAGTACGACGTCTGGGCGCGATGGGCGGCGCTGGTGCACGAGCCCGCGCGTGGTCTGCTCCTCGACCTCGCCGAGGCGGGCCGGGCCGCCGGATGAGGGCCGGTGGCTACCGCGTCCCGTAGGTCCGACTGACGACCTCGTCGAAGATCCGGTCGGGCAGCAGGTCGCGCGACGTCGTGATCGTCCGCGCGCCGCGGCCGACGGGGTAGCGCGCAGCCGGACGCTTCGCCAGCGCGGCCTTCACGATCTTGTCCGCCACCTCCTCGGGCGTCGATGCACGGGACGGCTCGTCGAAGCGCTCCATGACGCCGTGGGCGTGACGGGCGTACGACGCGTAGGGGCCGTCACCCGACCGTTCGAGCAGCGAGTCGCGGGCGATCTCGTTCCACTCCGTGCGGATCGGGCCGGGCTCGATGAGCACGACCTGGATGCCGAAGGGCCGCAGCTCCATGCGGAGGCTGTCGCTGAAGCCCTCCACGGCGAACTTGGTCGCGTGGTACCACGCTCCGAACGGCTCGTAGAACTTCCCGCCGATCGAGGAGATGTTGATGATCCGGCCCGACCCCTGGGCGCGCATGTGCGGTGTGACGAGCTGGACGAGGCGGGCTAGGCCGAAGACGTTGACCTCGAACTGACGCCGCGCCTCGTCGATCGGGACGTCCTCGACGGCGCCGTACGAGCCGTAGCCGGCGTTGTTGACCAGGAGGTCGATGCGCCCCTGCTCGTCGATGATCCGGCCGATGCCGGCGACCATCGAGGCGTCGTCGGTGACGTCCATCGGATGTGTCTGCACGCCGAGGTCGGACAAGGACGCCATCCGGTCGACGCGGCGGGCGACGGCGTACACGACGAAGCCCTTGGCCAGCAGGGCGCGTGCGGTGCTCTCCCCGATGCCGGAGGAGCCACCGGTGACGAGGGCGACGGGGGAGGTCATGGAGGGAGCGTACGGTCGGCGCATGGCGGACCTCGAGGACACGCTGCGCCCGTTCGTGGACTCCGGTGGCATCCCGGGCCTCGTCGCCCTGGTGGCGCGGGGTGAGGACGTCGAGGTCGTCGCCCTCGGCACCCGTGACTCGAGCGGTACGCCGATGGGGCGCGACGCGCTGTTCCGCGGCGCCTCGATCACGAAGCCGCTGACAGCCGCACTGGCGATGGCACTGGTCGAGGACGGCCGCATCGACCTCGACGCTCCGGTCGCCGACCTGCTGCCCGAGCTCGCGGAGCCGCGGGTGCTGCGGACGCTGGCGAGCCCGCTCGACGACACCGTCGCGTGCGAGCGGCCCATCACTGCCCGGCACCTGCTCACGGGGACGGCCGGCCACGGCTTCTGCACGTGGGAGTCGGCGGTGACGCCGCTGCTCATGGAGCGGCTGCACCAGGCGGCGGACGACATCCACGAGGTCCCCACGCCGGACGAGTGGATGCGCCGGCTCGCGACCATCCCGCTGATGCACCAGCCGGGCGACGGCTGGACCTACAACGCCTCCTACGACGTGCTCGGTGTCCTCCTCGCGCGCGCGGCCGGGAAGGACCTCGCCGACGTGATGGCCGGGCGGCTGCTCGACCCGCTCGGCATGGCGGACACCGGCTTCCACGTGCCCGCCGCCAAGGTCGACCGGCTCACCACGATGTACGGCGCCGGCGACGGCGGGCTGGTCGTGCGCGACGAGCCGGACGGGTTCTTCACACGCCCGCCGGCCTTCCCTTCTGGGTCCGGCGGGCTGGTCACCACCGCGGACGACTGGCTGTCCTTCGGACGGACGCTGCTCGCCGGGGGCGGCGACGTGCTGAGCGAGGAGTCGGTGCGCCAGATGACGACCGACCACACGACGCCGCGACTGCGGGAGATGGGCGGCTTCTTCCTCGACGGCCAGGGGTGGGGGTTGGGTGGTGGGGTCGACACCGAGGTGATCGACCCGTGGAACGTGGTCGGCCGCTACGGCTGGGTCGGCGGCACCGGCACGTCGGCGTACGTCCATCCCGACGGGACCGTGGCCATCCTCCTGACGCAGGTGGTGCTCGGATCGCCCGGCGTCGAGGACCTGCTGAAGGCGTTCTGGACGGCGACAGCACACCCCGTTGGACGGTTGTCCCCACCATGAGCCTCACTACCGTGGAGGCATGACTGACGAGGTGAAGCAGGCAGCGATCGAGGCCGCCCAGCGAGTGGTCGACGAGGTCTCCTCCTGGCAGTACAGCGCCGAGGACAGCACCATCGCCGAGCAGCTCGACGAAGGCCTGGCCAAGGCGCAGGTGTCGGTGAGCGGTGACGAGCGCACCCGCATCCTCGCGGAGATCGACGGCATGAAGGACGAGAAGTCGTCGGCTCCGCAGGTCCGGTCCGCGGCGCCGGCGGAGTGACGTCATGGACGTGCGCGGGCTGCTGACCGAGGGCTTCGGCCGCATCACCGAGCTGTACGCCGGCATCGCGGCGGACCTCGACGACGAGACCCTCCACCACCGTCCCGGCGGCACCGGCAACCCGGTCGGGTGGCTGCTGTGGCACCTGGCGCGGGTGCAGGACGACCACGTCGCCGACCTCGCCGGGGAGCCGCAGGTCTGGGAGCGGTTCCAGGACCGCTTCGGCCTGCCCAACGGCACCGGGGACATCGGCTACGGCCACACGAGCGAGCAGGTCGACGCGCTGCAGATCGAGGACCCGGCACTGCTCGCGGAGTACCACCACGAGGTCACGCTCGCGACCGCCCGCTACCTGCAGACCGTCGACGAGGCGGAGCTCGAGCGGGAGGTCGACCAGCGGTGGGACCCGCCGGTGACCGCGGGCCAGCGGCTGATCAGCATCCAGGGCGACTGCCTCCAGCACCTCGGTCAGGCGGCGTACGTGAAGGGGCTCGTCGGGCACTGATTCGACGCCGATCCCCCACAAACGTCTCGGGAGGGCCATACTCAGGGGTGATGACCACTCCGAGCGGCCGACGGCCGAAGCACCTTGCCAGCAGTCCGTTCAAGCCGGCCGTTGAGCCGGTCGTCGAGGTGTTCGAGGTCGGCGACCGCGTCACCCACGACATCTACGGCCTCGGCCAGGTGACCCACGTCGACAGCCAGGCGGTGACCGCCGACTTCGGGTCGAAGTCCGTGCGGATCGCGCACCCGTACCCCAAGCTGCACCACCTCTGAGGCGCTGCCGCCCCCCGGGGCGGCTGCCTAGGCTGGCCGCATGACGACGCGGTGGCTCTTCGGCGACCAGCTCGGACCCCACTTCGTCGACGACCACCGCGGCCCGCTGCTGATGGTGGAGTCGACCGGCGTCTTCCGGCGTCGCCGCTTCCACCGGGCGAAGGCGCACCTCGTGCTGAGCGCGATGCGGCACCGGGCCGCCGAGCTCGGCGACCGGCTGACCTACGTGCAGGCGGAGACGTACGCCGAGGCGGTCCGTGAGGTCGGCGGTGACGTCGAGGTCGTGCACCCGACGTCGTACGCCGCGCTGGGGCTGGTCGAGCGGCTCGGCTGCACCGTCCTTCCGCCCCGCGGCTTCGCGACCGCGCGGGAGGACTTCGAGCGCTGGGCCGAGGGCCGTCGCGGCAAGCGGCTGCTCATGGAGGACTTCTACCGGCGGGCGCGCCAGGCACACGGCGTGCTCCTCGACGGCGGCGAGCCGGCCGGCGGACAGTGGAACTTCGACCACGACAACCGCCAGCCGCCGCCGAAGGGGGCCGACACGCTCGGGGTCACCGAGCCCTGGTGGCCGAGCGAGGACGACATCGACGCGCAGGTGCGCGAGGACCTCGACCGCTGGGAGCGCGACGGCGAGGTGTCGTTCATCGGGCGTGACTCGCCGCGGATCTTCCCGGCCACCCGGCGCCAGGCGCTGGCGGCGCTCGAGCACTTCGTGGAGCACCGGCTGCCGGAGTTCGGGGCGCACGAGGACGCGATCCTCGAGGGCGACCCGTGGATGGCGCACAGCCTGATCAGCGCGCCGATGAACCTCGGCCTGCTCGACCCGCTCGAGGTCGTCGAGCGGGCGGAGGAGGCCTACCGCGGCGGCGCGGCGCCGATCGAGAGCGTCGAGGGCTTCGTCCGCCAGGTCATCGGGTGGCGCGACTACGTCTGGCACGTCTACTGGCACATGGGCGAGGGCTACCGCCGCGAGAACTTGCTGGCCGCCCGGGAGCGGATCCCGCAGTGGTTCGCCGAGCTCGACGGCGCGGCGACCGACGCGCGCTGCCTGTCCCACACCCTCGACCAGATCGCCGAGCACGGCTGGGTGCACCACATCCCGCGGCTGATGGTGCTGGGGTCGTACGCCCTGCAGCGCGGGTGGGCGCCGACGCAGGTCACCGACTGGTTCCACCGGGCCTTCGTCGACGGCTACGACTGGGTGATGGTGCCCAACATCGTCGGCATGTCGCAGCACGCCGACGGCGGCCAGATGATGACGAAGCCCTACACGTCGGGCGGCGCCTACATCAACACGATGAGCGACCACTGCGGGTCGTGCCGCTTCGACCCCAAGGTGCGGGTGGGGGAGGACGCATGCCCGTTCAGCGCGGGCTACTGGTGGTTCCTCGACCGGCACCGGGAGACGTTCGAGGGCAACCACCGCATGTCGCGTGCGGTCCACGGGCTCGACCGGCTCAAGGACCTCGCCGAGCTCGTCGAGCAGGAGGACGCGCGAGGCAACCGAGCGCCCTGACCTGGCGTGGTCGGCGTACGTCAGCGGCAGGGAAGGGAGCCGAGGCGGGCGAGACCCTCCCGGTCGCCGGGCCCGAGCTCGACCTGGCCGGTGTTGGAGGCGTACATCAGCTCCATCGGCTCGCTGACGTGACCGAGCCCGACGACGTGGGCGACCTCGTGGAGGACGATCCCCTCCATCACCCGGGGCTGCTGCGCGACGGTCGTGGCAGTGAACGCCTCGACGTCGAGCACGATGCCTCCGCTGACGAACCGGAGCCGTCCGCCGCTGCCGCGCTCGGCGACGGCACCGCCCACGCCGGCGACCGGGCCGGCGAGGTCGGGGTACTCCGCGGCGTCGGCCCAGCCGATGACGACCGGGTCCGGGCGCCCGAACAGCCTCACGCCGCCGGGGAACGGCCGGTCGTCCGTCTCGCCCTCGTCGGCGAACTCGAGCCCGGTCGCCGCGCTCGCCCGGTCCAGGGCCCGGCGGACCAGCTCGCTCCCGCCGGGCGGCTCGCCGGCCGGGTTGATCCGGTAGCGGACCTCCTCGCACGGGTCCCAGCCGACCGGCTCGTCGCTGTCCGGCTGGGTCATCGCCCAGGTGAAGGTCCCACCCTGTCGTACGACGCTCGGCGCCGGCAGCGGCCGCTCGGGCCCCAGCCCCACCGCACGACGCACGGGGTCGAGCTGCTCGGCCGGGTGCCACACCACGACCGCAGCGAGCATCGCGGCGGTGGCTGCGATCGTCACGGTCGTCGCGGAACGGGGCACGGGGACAGTGTGACCACGGCGCGGCAGCGCGTCAGGGGTTTGACCACGACGCTGCGCTGGGCGCGTGGAACCATGGCGGCATGCCTGCCGAGCTCGTCGTTCGCCAGGCCGGGTTCGCACCGGTCAAGGGCATGCGGCACCTCGACCTCGACGCAGTCGACCTCGACGAGCAGGGCGCCGTCGGCGACCGGTCCTACTGCCTGGTGGACGTGGACGCCGCGCGCGTCCTGAGGACGGTGCAGCACCCGGCGCTGATCGGCGTCGTGGCACGGGTGGACGAGGACGTCCTGGGCCTGACGCTCCCGACCGGCGCGTCCGTGGTCGCGCGGGCCGACCGGGACGGCCGGACGGTCACCTGCGACTACTGGGGCCGCCCCGTCGACCTCGAGCTCACCGACGGTCCGCACGCCGCTCTCCTCTCCGCCTGGCTGGGTCGGCGCGTGCAGCTCGCGGCCGCGCCTCGCGGCGGGGTGGTGTTCGGCGACCCGCTCACCGTGGTCGGCACGGCGTCGCTGCGGGAGCTGGCGCGACGTACGGGTCATTCCGCACTGGCCGACCAGGCGGCGCGCCTGCGGTCGACGCTGGTCGTCGAGACCGACACTCCCTTCGTCGAGGACTCGTGGGCGGGGCGCGACGTGGTGGTGGGGCAGGCCACGGTGCGGATCGGCGGACCCATCCCGCGGTGCGCCGTCGTCGACCACCACCCGGAGACCGGCGTGAAGGACATCCGGCTGCTGAAGGCCCTGGTGCGGGAGCGCCCGACCAACCGGGCCGGTGAGCCGATGCTGGGGGTCTACGCGACCTGCACCCGGCCCGGACGGGTCACCGTCACGCGCTGACGCCCGTCGTCAGCGGGCCACGTCGCGGCGGTCGGCCTGACGCGGCACCGTCGGCCGCTGCTCGAGCTCCGCGAGCTCCTCGCGCGCAAGGTCGAGCGAGCCGAGGAGCGCCGACAGCGCGTCGATGGCGTCACGGGCCGCGTCGTCCCACTCGTGCCAGCCCGAGCCCAGGTGCCGGACGGTGCCGCCCTGCCACGCCACCACGAGGGCGTCGATGCTCGCCTCAGCAGCGCGACGTCGGGCGTCGACCTCGGCGACGCGGGCGGCCGCGAAGGAGGAGACCACTGAGCGGCCCGAACGGTCGTGCTGGAGGTGGCCGGAGATGATCACTCACTGCCACTACCCACGCCCCGGGCGGGCCTACACGCGCTTGACGAGATCTGGAGACAATCGAGAGCGGTCCTTTCACCTGCGGAGCGCCGATCGGGCGGCGCGGCGGAGCACCTAGGGTGGTGCGACCACCCCGCCCATCTCGGAGGCTCCTACGTGGACACCATGACCCCTGTCTACGGCTCGGCCACGCTGCTGCTGATCGCCGCCGCTGCCGTCGCCGCCCTGCTCGTCCTGATCATCGTGCTGCGCATGCACGCCTTCGTGGCGCTCGTGCTCGTCAGCTTCGGCACCGCCATCGCGGCCGGCGTACCCCTCCCCGAGGTGCCCGTCGTCGCGATAGCCGCCTTCAGCACCACGCTCGGCACCGTCGCGCTGCTCGTGGGGCTCGGCGTGATGATCGGTCGCATCCTGGAGGTGACGGGCGGCGCGCAGGTGCTCGCCGACACCCTGGTCAGCCGCTTCGGCGAGAAGCGCGCGCCGATGGCGCTGGGCATCGCCGCCCTGCTCTTCGGCCTGCCGATCTTCTTCGACGCCGGGCTGGTCGTCTTCCTCCCGATCATCTTCTCGGTCGCCAAGCGCTTCGGCGGCTCCGTCCTGATGTACGCCCTCCCGGCCGCCGGTGCCTTCGCCAGCATGCACGCGATCGTGCCCCCGCACCCGGGGCCCGTCACCGCGGCCACCGAGATCGGCGCCAGCATCGGCCTCACCCTGGTCGTCGGCGTCGTGGTGGCCGTCGTCGCGTGGTTCATCGGCGTGTACGCCGTCACGGTCGGGTGGCTCGGCAAGATCTACGTCCCGATCGACGACTCGGTCCTCACCGGCGGGCGCGAGCCCGACACGAGCAACCCACCGGCGTTCGCGCACGTCCTCTCGATCCTGCTGCTGCCCCTGGTCCTGATCGGCGCGAACACCGTCCTCACGACGCTGCGGACCAACGGCAGCATCGCCGAGGAGGGCACGCTGGCCGACATCGTGATCTTCATCGGCCAGACGCCGGTCGCGCTGCTGATCGCACTGCTCGTCGCGACCTACACCCTCGCCGTCCGCCGCTACTCGCGCGGTGAGGTCGAGACGCTGCTCAACGACGCGTTGGGCCCGATCTGCGCGATCATCCTGATCACCGGCGCCGGCGGCATGTTCGGCGGCGTGCTGCGCTACAGCGGCATCGGCGACGCGCTCTCCGACTCCCTCGCCGACCTCGGCCTGCCGCTCATCGTGAGCGCGTTCGTCATCGCCACCATCCTGCGGGTCGCGCAGGGCTCGGCGACCGTCGCGCTGACCACCACGGCCGGCCTGATCTCCGCCGGCGTCGCCGCCGCCGACCCGTCCAGCCTCCAGCTCGTCGCGCTCGTGCTGGCGATCGCGGCCGGCGCGACCGTGCTCTCGCACGTCAACGACTCCGGCTTCTGGCTGGTCAGCCGGTTCTTCGGGATGGACGTCAAGACGACCCTCAGGACCTGGACCGTCATGGAGACCACCCTCGGCGTCACGATCTTCGTGCTGTCCCTCGGCATCTGGGCCATCGGATGAGAACACCCCACGACGTTCTTCGTCTCCCCCGCTTCGCTCCTCCGTCGAACAACGCCGCGGGGACCCCGAGATGACGACGTCCGACGCCCCGCTCCACCTCGTCTTCATGGGGGTCTCCGGCTCCGGGAAGTCGACCGTGGCGCGGGCGGTGCAGGAGCGGCTGGGCTGGGAGCTCGCCGAGGGCGACGACTTCCACCCGCCGGAGAACGTCGCGAAGATGCGGGAGGGCATCCCGCTCAAGGACGCCGATCGCTGGGGGTGGCTGGAGTCGCTCGCGGAGTGGACCGCCGAGCGCGACGCCCGCGGCGAGCCCACGCTCATCGCCTGCAGCGCCCTGCGCAGGACCTACCGCGACGTGCTGCGGCGCGGGGGTGAGGGCACGTTCTTCGTGCACTGCACCGGCGACAAGCACCTCCTGCTGGAGCGGATGAGCGCCCGTGACCACTTCATGCCGCCCAGCCTGCTGGAGTCGCAGCTCGACACCCTCGAGCCGCTCGAGGCGGACGAGCACGGGATGGACGTCGACCCGGCGCTGCCGGTCGACCGCCTCGCCGCGATGGTGCTCGCCCGGCTCGATCTCGCCTGAGGCGACCCGTCGGATCGTCGGGTCAGCCCACGCGTCGCGCGCGCAGCACCGCGTCGGCGATCTCGATCTCCTCACCCGTCTCCGGGTGGGCCTGCGTCCGGGGCCGCGACTCGCACACCTCCACCTCCCACGCGTCGTCGAGCGCCGGGAGCAGCTGGTCGGCGGTGTGCATGAACGAGTGGTGGCCGTGCCGCAGGCCGGTGTGGACGTCGCTCGGCGCGTGGCCGACCACGAGCAGGGTGCCGCCCGGCGCGACCGCGGCCGCCAGGCGGCGTACGACGTCGACCATGCCGCCGTCGGGCAGGTGCACGAAGTGCGAGGTGACGAGGTCCCACGTCTCGCCGTCCGGCTCGAAGCTGCGCACGTCGATGCGCCTGGTCGCGACCCGGTCGCCGAGCCCCGCCTCCGCGGCATGCTGGGCGACCCGTTCCAGCGCCGCGTCGGCGAAGTCGGACGCCGTCACCTGCCAGCCGTGCTGCGCCAGCCACAGCGCGTCGCCGCCCTCGCCGCACCCGACGTCGAGCGCGCGGCCCGGCGTGAGGTCGGCGGCCTCGGCCTCGAGCTGGACGTTGACGCGCCCGCTCCACACGCGGTCGCCGGAGTAGCGCTCCTCCCACGCCGGCTGCTCGAAGAAGTCGTCGCGGAGCGCCTCGACAGCCTTCGTCGCGTCGGCGTTGGCGAGCTCGGCGTTGATCCAGGCGCCCACCCGGTTGCCGTGGGCCGCCGAGGCCATCAGGGTCATCGAGATGTCGGTCGCGTTGCCGGCGGCGAAGACGCCGGGGACCGCGGTCGCACCGGTGGGCTCGACCGCGATGACGGAGCCGAGGACCGCGCCGGCCATCTCGAACGGTGTCGGCTCGATGCCGAGCGGGCCGAGGTAGTCGGCGTGCACGTGGGGCTTCGTCGCGACGACGATCGCGTCCCGCTCGAGCAGGGAGCCGTCGGCGAGGCGCAGTCCGACCATCGCGTCGCCGTCGGTCACCACCTCCTGCGGCGTGCCGTTGGCGAACCGCACCCCGATCGCGCCCAGCTTCTCGACCTCCTCGTCGGGCAGCTCGACGCCGTCGTGGACGACCATGACGACGTCGTCGGACAGCTGGCGGAACAGCAGGCCCTGGTGGGCGGCCATCGGCGTGGTCGCAAGGATCGCGAGCGGCTTGTCGCGCACCTCCCAGCCGTGGCAGTAGGGGCAGTGCAGCACGTCGATGCCCCACCGCTCGGCCAGCCCCGGCACCTCGGGCAGCTCGTCGACGACGCCGCCGGTGACCAGCACCCGCCGGGCGCCGTACCTCCGCCCGCCCTCGGTGGTGACCAGGAAGGAGTCGGCCTCCCCGGACAGGCCGACGACTCGGTCGGTGACGACCTCGACGCCGTACGACCTCACCTCGGCGCGGCCGGTGGCGAGCAGCTCCAGCGGGGAGACGCCCTCGCGGCCCAGGTAGTTGTGGGCGTGGTCGGCGGGGGCGTTGCGGGGCTCGCGTGCGTCGACCACCAGCACCGATCGCCTCGACCTGCCCAGCGCCATCGCACCGCTCAGGCCGGCAGCGCCGCCACCGATGACCACCACGTCGTACGTCTCGTTCTCACTCATGTCCCCGAGCATGCAGGGGTCGTGCGATATTGACAAACAATATTGCCGGAGTGGCAAACTGGGGGCATGGACGACGAAGGAGTGCTGGCCGCCGTCGGTCCGCGGCTGCGCCAGCTGCGGCTCGAGCGGGAGGCGACCCTGACCTACCTCGCCGAGGAGACGGGCATCTCGGTGAGCACCCTGTCGCGGCTGGAGTCCGGCCAGCGCAAGCCCACCCTCGAGCTGCTGCTCCCGCTCGCGCGGGCCCACCGCGTCGCCCTCGACGAGCTGGTCGACGCGCCGGAGACCGGCGACCCGCGGATCCGCTCCAAGCCCGTCGTCCGACACGGACGCACCTTCATCTCGCTGACCCGCCGGCCCGGCGGCCTGCAGTCCTTCAAGATGGTGATGCCGGTCGAGAAGGACCCGCGCCCGACGTTGCAGACCCACGAGGGTTACGAGTGGCTCTACGTCCTCAGCGGCAAGGTCCGGCTGGTGCTGGGGAGCCGCGACCTCGTCCTCGAGCCCGGCGAGGTCGCCGAGTTCGACACCCGCACGCCCCACTGGATCGGCAACCCCGGACCGACGCCCGCCGAGGTGCTGGCGATCTTCGGCCCCCAGGGCGAACGGATGCACGTCCGCTCCTGAGGGGTGGGGCCGGGCGTCGGCGCGCGGTGGCACGGTGGACGCATGGCGATCCGCACCGGCACGACCGTGAAGTGGAAGTGGGGCTCCTCGTGGGCCGAGGGCACCGTGAAGGAGGTCCACCACGAGGAGGTCTCCCGCACGACCAAGGGCGTGAAGGTGACGCGCAAGGGCAGCGACGACGACCCGGCGTACGTCATCGAGCAGGAGGACGGCACCACCGTCCTCAAGCTCCAGAGCGAGGTCGAGCGCGCCTGAGCAGCCGGGCGTCGGTCTGATCGATGTGGGAGAACCAGCAACCGTCGTGGGACCCGGTCGGCACCGTGCTCGAGCAGGGCACCAAGGCGGGCACGGCGTTGACCGTCGGCGAGATCGTGCGACTCGTGGTGGCGGCGCCCATGCCCCGGGTTCCGGGTGTCCTGGGCAGGGGAGCAGACGCCGCGCGCGCGGCCCTGGGAAGCGCTGGCTTCAAGGTCGCTGTCGTGACCAAGGAGGTGCCGTCGGGCACCAGCAACGTCGTCCTCGGCCAGACGCCAGCTGCGACCGACCAGGCGGCCCCGGGCTCCGTCGTACGCCTCGTCGTGAGCAAGGTGGTCGCGCCGCCGCCGCCTCCGCCGCCCGCCAACAACTGCACGGCGGGATACCGCCCGTGCCTGGCGCCTGCGTACGACTATGACTGCGCGGGTGGGTCGGGCGACGGACCGGGCTACGCCTACGGTCCGATCTACATCACGGGCAGCGACCCGTACGGCCTGGACAACGACGGCGACGGGGTGGCCTGCGAGTCCTGATCGGCTGGTCCAGGGTGCCTGGGCGGGGGCTTTGCACCCGAGTCTCCTGCTTATGGGCCGAGATCTCGGCCCACAAGCAGGAGAGTCACCGGATATCCGGTGACTCCAGCCCCCGCCCGGCGCTCAGTTCCAGTCCGCGGCCGCCCACTCCGGGTGGTCGACGAACGGGTTGCGGTTGCCCTGCCACTGGCGTAGATGCGGTCGTTGCGGCGCATGTCGAAGGCGTTGACCTGGGTGTCCATGGCGCGCAGGTGGTCGAGGTCGGTGCCGGTCACCTCGACCTGCTTGCCCATCTGCGAGGGATTGGAGCGCAGGCCCCGCCTGCGCGCGGAACGCCGAGGCAGAAGAGCAGAGGGCCTCGATTTGCTCCTTACACCGCCTTGACCCGAGTTCTCGGAAAACGCCACGGAATGTCGCCGAACTCCTTAGGTTGAGCCTGCGCCGCTCCCAAGGGCGCGTTCTCGACTTCGACGTAGTCGCTCACCTAACGCGAGGCACACATGACTCAGGATGCAGCCCAGGCCCGGAAGGGCACGGGACTCTCGGTCGCCGGCTGGCCACTGGGCCGGAAGATGGCCCTGGCCCTGGCGATCCCGCTGCTGCTCGCTGCCGTCCTCGGTGGCCTGCGTGTCTCCGGCGACTACGGCGACTCGCGCCAGGCCGCGAGGAGCGCCCAGCAGGTCACGATCATCCAGCCCGCGGTCGACTACCTGACCGCGTCCGAGACCGCGATGGTGGCCGCACAGTCCGACAGCGCCGCCAGCCAGGGCGACCTGATCGACGCGATCAGCGACATCTCCACCAACGCCGAGACGCTGGTCGAGGCCCGCGACGGGGCGGAGCTCGACGAGCTGCAGACCGCCCACGTCAACGCGCTGCTCGACCTCAGCCAGGCCATGCGCGGCGAGGGTGCTGAGACGCTCGGCCCCGCCACCTGGATCGCCCTCGTGCGGCAGCTCGAGTCCAGCGTCTCCCAGCTCATCACCAGCGTGAACGCCGCCCAGGAGACGCCCGAGCCCCGCCTCGAGCAGCTCTCCCAGGCCATGAGCGGTCGCCTGTCCCTCGCGCTCCAGCAGGGCCTCCTCGCGACCACGCTGTCGCAGTCCAGCTCCCAGGAGCTCTTCTCGGAGATCGGCGTCGAGGCCGCGGCCATCGACCGTCTCGCCGGATCCGTCGACGGTGCGGACGACCAGACCGCCCTCCTGCGCCAGCAGAACACCCGCCACGCCGGGCAGATCCGCGACGACGCCGCCACCGACCTCGACGGACGCGACGCCTACGCGCCGTACGACGAGATCACCGAGACGCTCGTCACCGGCGTGACGAAGACCCTCGACGACGCGGCCGGCGCCGCCCAGCGCAACGCCCTCGTCGGCGCCGTGCTCACGCTCCTCGCGCTCGCCGCGGCGATCGCCCTCGCCTTCTTCATCGCCCGCAGCCTCCTCGGCCCGATCGGCAAGGTCCGCGACGGCGCGCTCGCGGTGGCCCGCCACCGCCTGCCCGACGCCGTCGCCCGGATCCGCGCCGGCCAGGAGCCGGAGCCGATCAAGACGATCGACGTCCACACCAACGAGGAGATCGGCCAGGTCGCGCGAGCGGTCGACGACCTCCACCGCCAGGCCATCCACCTCGCCTCCGGTGAGGCCCAGCTCCGTCAGACCGTCAACGCGATGTTCGTGACGCTGTCGCGCCGCTCGACCTCGCTGGTCAACCAGCAGCTCGCGCAGATCGAGCGCCTCGAGCACGACGAGGAGGACCCCAAGCGCCTCGAGTCGCTGTTCCGCCTCGACCACCTCGCCTCGCGCATGCGTCGTACGGCCGACTCCCTGCTGATCCTGGCCGACGCCCCGAACCGTGCCGCCGGCCAGTTCAGCCTCACCGTCGGCGAGGCCCTTCAGGCCGCGACCTCCGGTGTGCAGGACTACCAGCGCGTGCAGATCCTCTCCAACCTCAACACCCGCGTCGGTGACGAGGCCGCGGCCGACGTCGTCCACCTGCTCACCGAGCTGGTCGACAACGCGCTCAGCTTCTCGCCGCCGGCCGAGCCGGTGCGCCTGGCCGCCAAGCAGGGCCCCGAGGGCGTCACCATCACGATCACCGACTCCGGCCTGGGCGTGCCCCCGGCCGAGCTCGAGCAGCTCAACGGCGACCTCCAGCACGGTGCCGAGGCCACGCCCGACACCGCCCGCCGCATGGGCCTGTTCGTGGTGTCGCGCCTCGCCGAGCGCCACGACATCACCGCCCACCTGGCCCGCAACCCCGGTGGCGGCATGACGGCCAGCGTGCTGCTCCCGCCGTCGGTGCTCCCCGACGTGGCGCAGTCCGGTGCGCCCGCCGCCCCGGCCGCGACCACCACGGCCGCTCCGTCCACCCCGTCCACCTCGTCGTCCCTCACGTCGACGGGCTCCACCGAGCTCGTCGGTGCCGCGGCAGCCGCCCCGGTCGTCTCCAAGCGCGAGGCCCGCAACCGGGCCCGCGCCGAGAAGGCCGAGGCCAAGGCCGCCGAGCGCGCCGCCGCCTCCGAGGCGAAGGCCAAGGCCAAGGCCGCCAAGGCGGAGGCCGACCTGGAGCCGGTGCCGGCCGCGACCGGTACGACGACCGCTGCGGACGACACGTCGAGCGCGCCCGCCGCGCCCGCCGCCACCTCGTCCTCCTTGTCCTCCTCGTCCTCGGAGCCGACCCCGGACCGTCCGCCGCTCGGCAGCCTGCTGCCGCGCCGCGACCCCGGTGCCAACATGCCCCGCACGGGTGCCGACGCCTTCCTGCCGCCGGAGACCTCCGGCGCCACGGGCCCGCTCTTCGGCAAGCGCGCAGACACCGCAGCACCCGCCGCCGAGGCGGACGCCGCCGGTGACGCGCCCGCGCCGACCGAGCGCGCCGAGAAGGTCGCCCGCGTCGTCCCGATCACCGCTCTGGCCTCCCGCCAGCGCGCGCAGGCTGAGCAGGAGGCGCGGAACGCCGAGGTCCCTGCCGAGACTCCTGCTGAGGAGCGGACCGAGGTCGCGGTGGCCGAGGAGCCGACCGAGCAGCCGACCGAGCAGCCCGTCGAGCGGCCCGCCCGGGCCCAGGACCCGCTGTCCGACCCGTTGTCCGACCCGCTGCCCGCCGACGCCTTCGACGAGCCCGCTGCTGCCGAGCAGTCCGAGCCCGCCGCCCAGGTCGAGCCCGAGCCCGCCGTCGAGCCCGAGCCCGCCGTCGAGCCCGAGCCCGCCGCCCGGGCCGACGAGGTCGCAGTGCGGGACGAGGTCGAGGTCGACGCCGACGACCCGCTGGGTCTCGGAGCGCCGGTCCGTCCGACGGAGCCCGTCAGCGAGCCGGTCAGCCAGCCCGAGCCGGAGACCGTCAGCGAGGTCGCGGCCGAGCCCGTGGCCGAGCGCGAGCCTGAGGTGCGTGCCGAGCCCGAGCCCGAGCTGGAGCCGGTGCCGTCGTACGACGCCGCCGCGCTGCTCACCGACGGCCACGGCCTCAACGGCCACGGCACCAACGGCACGAACGGTCACGGCACCAACGGTTCCAACGGTCACGGGTCGAACGGCCACGGCAGCAACGGTCTGTCGCTCGGTGCCGAGCCGGCCCGCGCCGGCGGCGAGTCCCCGATCTTCAAGTCGATGCGCTCTGGCTGGCTCGCCGGCGAGGGCAAGGGCGAGTGGCACGAGACCGAGGTCGACCGTGGCTGGGAGATCGCCGAGCACGTCTCGGAGCCGGCGCCGGTCGTCGAATCCACTCCGGTCGGACTGCCGCGACGTGCCCCTGGTGAGCGCCTCGTCCCCGGTAGCGTGACCCCGCCCACTGCAGCAAAGACGCGTGACCCCGAAGCAATCCGCCGCCGTCTCCAGGCACACACCGCAGGAGTCTCCCGCGGTCGCCGAGCAGCCCAGAGTTCCACCCAGCACACGGAAGCAGGCCCCTCATGACTCACGACACCTCCGCCGCCCCCGTCGCCAGCCCTGCTGGTGACGACCGAGACCTCGACTGGGTGATGTCGCGATTCGTCGACGACGTACCCGACGCGGCGCACGCGATCCTCGTGTCCGCCGACGGTCTCCTCATGGCCTCGAGCACCAGCATCCCGGGCGAGCGCGCCGAGCAGGTCGCGGCCGTCTCCTCCGGTCTGGCCAGCCTCGCGGTCGGCGCCGCCCGCCTCTTCGAGGGCGGCTCGGTGATGCAGACCATCGTCGAGATGGAGATGGGCTTCCTGATGCTCATGAGCGTCGGTGACGGGTCCAACCTCACCGTGCTCACGACCGAGGAGGCCGACATCGGCCAGGTGGGCTACGAGATGGCCCTGCTGGTGGACCGCGTGGGACGTACCGTCGAGGCCCAGGCCCGCGTCGGTACGGGCGGCTGACCGGCCCCGCGCCATGACGCCGCCACCCGAGCCGGAGGACGAGGGCTACCGCCCTCGACTGATCCGGTCCTACACCCTCACCGCAGGTCGGACGGCCGCGAAGGTCGAGCTGGCCATGGAGGCCACGCTCCGCCTTCAGGCGGGTGCGGAAGCCCCCGTGCTCTCTCCGTCCGCTGCGCAGGTTCTCGAGGTCTGCGACCGGCGTTCCGTGGCCGAGGTGTCGGCCCTCACCAAGATGCCGATCGGCGTCACCCGGGTGCTGCTGGGTGACCTGATCGAGCAGGGCCTGGTCCGCATCCAGGCCACCATCACCGACAGCACGTCGACAGATGAGCGGCTCGAGCTCATCGAAAGGACCCTCCGTGGACTTCGAAACTACTAAGGCACAGCGCGCGGCCGCGTCGACGAAGATCGTCATCGCAGGCGGCTTCGGCGTCGGCAAGTCGACGCTCGTCGGCGCCGTGTCGGAGATCGACCCGCTGCGCACCGAGGCGCTCGTCACGAACGAGTCCGAGGGCGTCGACGATCTCGCCGCCGTGCCCACCAAGGCCACCACGACCGTGGCGATGGACTTCGGCCGCCTGACCCTGGCCGAGGACCTCGTGCTCTACCTCTTCGGCACGCCCGGGCAGCGTCGTTTCTGGTTCATGTGGGACGACCTGTGCCGCGGCGCCATCGGCGCCATCGTGCTGGTCGACGTGGCGCGCCTCGACGAGTCGTTCTCGCCGCTGGACTACTTCGAGTCCAAGGGCATCCCCTTCATCGTCGCCGTCAACGAGTTCGACGGTGTCCCGCGCTACCCCGCCGAGGAGATCGCCGCCGCGCTGGCCCTGCCTGCCGACGTACCGATCATCAGCCTCGACGCCCGCGACCGCGAGCAGGCCAAGGGTGCGCTCGTGAAGATCACCGAATACGCCCTCATGCGACTGCGCGAGTCGCTCACCGTGAATGCGAACTGACGCCATGACCCGCACCGTCCGACGGCAGCCCCGACGAATGGGCCCTGCCCGCACGGCCCTCGCTGCCCTGTCCTCCGTGGCCTTGATGGCCACGCTGAGCGCCTGCGGCGGCAGTGCCAGCGCCGACGAGGCCGACGCCCTGAGCGAGGTGTCGCTGGTCTTCAGCGGCGCCCTCACCGTCTGCACCGACATGCCCTACGCGCCGTTCGAGTACGAGGAGGGTGGCAAGCCGACCGGCTTCGACATCGACCTGGTGCGCAAGGTCGCCGACAGCCTCGATGCCGACCTCGACGTGATCGACGTGTCGTTCGACGACATCACCTCGGGCAACTCGCTCAACAACGACGTGTGCGACCTCGCCATCTCAGCGATGACCATCACCGGCGAGCGGGCCCGCGTCCTCGACTTCTCGAGCCCCTACTTCGACGCGAAGCAGGCGCTCATCACGCCGCGCGGCTCGGGCCTGGACCAGCTCCCCGAGCTCGCCGGCAAGCGGGTCGGCGTCCAGAAGGACACCACCGGTGAGACCTACCTGAGCGACTTCGCCCCGGAGACCACGCAGGTGACGGCGTACGACGACGCGGCGGGCCTGCAGGCCGCGCTCGCGGCGGGACAGCTCGACGCGGCGATGCTCGACAACACCGTGTCCGGCCAGTTCGTCTCCGAGAACCGCAAGCTCAAGCTGGCCCGGGAGTTCGACACCGGTGAGCAGTACGGCATGGCGGTGAAGAAGGACGGCAACATCCCGCTCCTGCGCGCCATCAACCGCACGCTCGCCGACCTCCGCGAGGACGGCACCTACGACAAGATCTACGCCACGTACTTCGGCTGATCCACACGCGCACGCGGCCCGGCAGGACTCCTGCCGGGCCGCGGTGCATCTTCAGAGCTACGGCGCGATGGTGAGGAACAGGAACGCCGCGAGCAGGACGAGGTGCACGCCGCCCTGGAGCGGCTTGGCGCGACCCGGTACGACGGTGAGGATCGCGACGGCCGCGGTGAGGGTCAGCAGCACGACCTGGAGCTGGTTGAGGCCGAGCTCGAGCGGCCCGTCGAGCCAGATGCTGGCGATCGCGATCGCGGGGATGGTGAGGCCGATGGACGCCATCGCCGAGCCGAGCGCGAGGTTGAGGCTGACCTGGACCCGGTTGAGGGTCGCGGCCCGGACGGCGGCGATCGTCTCCGGCGCGAGGACGAGGAGTGCGATCACGACGCCGACGACCGCCGGCGGGAAGCCGAGCGCCGCCACCCCGGACTCGATGGCCGGGGACTCGATCTTTGCGAGGCCGACGACGGCGACCAGCGAGACGACGAGCAGGCCGAGGCTGGTGAGGGCGGCCCGGTCGGTGGGCGGGTCGGCGTGCCCGTCCTGGTCGTGGTCGACCGGCTCGTGCTCGAAGGAGCCGGCGTCGGCGGCCGCGCGGGCGGTGGCGGCGTCCGCCGCGGCCTGGGAGGTGACGAGCGGCGAGTGGGCGTCCTGGGTCACCGGGAGGAAGAAGTCCCGGTGCCGGATGGCTTGCGTGAAGACGAACATCCCGTAGAGCGCGAGCGACGCGATCGCCGCGAAGGCCAGCTGCGCGCCGGTGAACTCCGGCCCGGGCTGCGAGGTGGTCACCGACGGCACGACGAGGCACAGCACGGCGAGGGCGATGACGGTGGCAAGCGCGGCGCCGGTGCCCTCGGGGTTGAAGACCGCGAGGTGGTGCTTGAGGGCGCCGACGAGCAGCGAGATGCCCACGATGCCGTTGAGGGTGATCATCACCGCCGCGAAGACGGTGTCGCGCGCCAGCCCGGCGGTGTCCTTGTCGGTCGTGACCATCAGCGTGACGATGAGCCCGACCTCGATGATCGTCACCGCGACCGCCAGCACGAGCGAGCCGTAGGGCTCGCCGACCCGGTGGGCGACGACCTCCGCGTGGTGCACGGCGGCGAGCACGACGCCGACCAGCAGGATCGAGAGGACGCCGAGCACGGGTGCGCTGTCCGGGTGCAGGGGCCAGGCGACGGCCAGCGCCACGGCGGCCAGCAGGGGAGTGACGGTGGTCCACGACGGCCGGCGCATGGCACAACCCTAGGGGCGCCCCCGGCAGGCGCCCGACGCCTGCCCGTCAGCCCTCGGGCGTGCTGAGCTTCTCCAGCCGGGCGCGCAGCAGCGGGACCCGGTGGCTGTTGCCCTCGAGGGTGACGTACTGCTCGCCGAAGATCGCGAGCAACGCGTCGTCGAGGCGGCGTACGGCCCCGGCGGGGTAGCGGTAGCCCATCCGCCGGATCACCGCGTCGGCGTCGACGGAGGTGAGCAGGTCGGCGAGGTCGTCGATGCTGTCGATGCCGAGCTGGGTGAGCAGTCCGGCGATCCAGTCGTAGTGGTCGGTGTGCGACCAGCCGGCGTCGCTGTAGTGGCCGGCCAGGAAGGTGGCCAGCTCCTGTCCGACGATGTGGTCGGCGTCGGCCTCGACGGCGCTGCCGGGAGCGGCCATCTGGATGCGCTCGCGGATCGTGGCGAACTCGCGGTCGGCGAGCTCGATCAGCCCGGCGGCGAGGGTGAAGCGCCGGTCGAGGTCGGCGGCGGCGTCCTCGGGGACGTTGCCCTTGTAGCGGATGTCGTGCTCGAACTCCGCCCACGCGTGCTGGAGCACCGTGCGCACCTGCACGCTGGCCCGGTGCCCCTCCAGCGTCGGGAGCTCCGCGCCCGGGTGGGTCTGGACGAGCAGGTGCCGGCTGGCATAGCCGAAGCGACCCGACCGGGCGGTCTCCTCGCCCAGGTCGCGGTCGTCGAGCATCGCCAGCTCGTCGTCGAGGACCTCCGCGACCGCCGCGACGTCGCTGTGGACGTAGGTGATGACGCGGACGCCGATCTGGTCGGTGATCTGCTCCAACGGATCGGGGTAGAGCGGACCGTCGCCCTCCGTGCGATTGGCCTTGGCGGCGAACGACGCGACGCTCTTCGTACGCCCGGTGACGCTGAGGTAGTCGATGCCGGCGTCGTCGAGGAGCACCTGGATGAGGGCGACATACGCTTGGGTGGCCGAGGCCAGCTGGGGCTGGAGCGCCGCGTAGGCGCGGACGGCCTCGCGGACCGGCTCGGCCTGGTTCTCGGGGTCACTCATGGCGCCAGCCTGCCAGTGCGGACCTCACGGCGTCGACGCGACGTCCCGCGTGCGAGCCTTCCGGCGGAGCCGGGCGCCCGTCGATATCGTCGAAGCACCATGAGCCCCTCACCGCGCCGCTCGGGCGCCCGCACCCGGTCCGCCTCCGCCCTCCTCGCCGCTCTCGCCCTGGCAGGAGGGCTCTCGGCGTGCGGGGACGACGACGGCGGGACGGCGACCGACCCGGCAGCGACGACGAGCACGCCGAGCCCGTCCGAGACCCCGAGCGAGACCCCGAGCGAGACTCCGTCACCCTCCGAGACCCCGTCCGAGGACCCGTCCGCTGGCGGGGACGCCACGCCCATCCGCGTCGAGGGGTCCGCCGGCGTCACCGACGCCGTGCTGGTCGACGCCACCGAGGGCGGCGGCTCGCCGTCGGAGATGGCCTTCGCGCTCGACACCGACCAGGCCGTCGCCGACTTCGTCGTGGGGCTGCAGAGCGGGCTGCCGGACGAGATCGCCGCCGCGGTGAAGGACCTGAGCGCGCCGGGCACGACCCCCTACGGCGCGGTCGTCTCGACCGGGTGCGAGCCCCCGCGCAGCGTCGCCATCGACGCCGGCGAGGCCGGCTTCCAGGTCGTCCCGGCCCTGCCGAAGAGCACCGTGCAGTGCCTCGCGCCGGTGACCTACGTCGTGGTCTTCTCCGCGCCCGACGCCTGAGCCGCCTCTCCGGTCAGGGAGTCGGCGTCGTCGGCGGCGGAGTGGTCGGGGGCGTGGTCGGCGGCACCGTCGGGGTGGGAGTCGGGGTGGGAGTCGGGGTGGGCGGCAGGATCGGCACGACCGGCGGCAGCTCGCCGTGGTAGACGAGGCCGAACGAGTTGGGCACCAGCCGCTCGTTGCCGTCGGACGGCTCGTTGACGATGCCGAAGGCGCCGGTGCCGGTGCGGGTGTACATCGCTGAGGAGCCGCCGCCGTCGAGGTTGATCGCGTTCTCCGCGCCGAGGGCGGTCATGATGTCGGCGAGCTCGACCATCGTGTAGCCGCGGCTGACCGCGGAGCGTCCGTCGACCACGAGGATGAGCAGCTTGCGGCCGTCGGCGTCGATGCCGACCGCCGTACGCGGGTGGGCGATGGTGTTGTTGACGACGGTGCGGACGCCGTTCGTGAGCAGCGGGCGGTCGCCGCTGATCGCGACCGTCGGCTTGCCGCCGGCGATGCGCTGCGACAGCGTGATTTTCTTGCCCCGCTTGAGGTTCTTCAGCTTCGCGGCGGCGGGGCCGGTGCCGATCAGCACCCGCTCCTTCTGCTTGATCTTGCGTCCGGTCGAGAGCTTCGGCTTGTTGGAGATGACGCGGTTCTTGCGGAGCACGACCTCGCGGGCGCGCTTCTTGCCGGCCGTCACCTGGTAGCCCGACGTGCGGTGCCAGGCGGAGGTGAAGACGCCGATCTGCCCCGACGGGACGCGCGGGTGGTTGACCCCGCTGACGGTCCACGCCCGGCGCTGGCGGATCGTCCACTCGAGGGCCAGCGGGCTGACGTGCGGGCCGGAGTCGTCGAACCAGAGGGACGAGTTGACGCCCGGGATCCAGCCGTCGCGCGATCCGCCGAGGACGCCCTTCTCGCGGTTGATCGTCACGCCGAGCGGGGCGTCGGTGCTGCCGATGTCGAAGAAGTCGCCGTTGACCGCGCCGAGGGCGTCGTTCCACCCGCCGAGCTGGCTGACCTTCTTGCGGCTGGTGACGTAGGTGGGGGAGAACTCCTCGAAGGAGATGTTGGGGGCGTCGAGGCTGACGGAGAGGAGGTTCATCCGGACCTGCCCGATCGGCTGGCGGCCGTCCACCTGGTCCCACTCCCGCAGCACCACGCCGGGCGCGATCTCGTAGCTGACGTCGTTCAGCACCGTCACCGTGCGGCCGCGGGCGTTGATCGGCGGACCGACCACGATGCCGGGCTTGCCGTCGGAGGTCTGGTTGCGGCCGCGGTAGCCGTTGTCGGCGCCGTACGTCAGTCCGCCGCGGCTCTGCGTCGTGTCCGTCCGGTCGCCCTCGTCGGCCACGGACGGGCCGGCGCCGACGTTGAGCGCGAGGCCCGCGACGAGGACGCCGGCGGTGGCGACCGTCAGCGCCCGCCCGCGAGCGGGGGCGGAGCGACGTACGGAGGGGCGTGAGCGGCGCGTGGAGGAAGACACGCGCTCCACAGTAAAGGACGTTCTGGGGCTGGTGGGAAAATTGGGATCAGGATTTCGCGGCCGACGCCCGATCCGGTCGACGCCCCGGCGGGCGTCGGTCCGTCGCCCCTGCCGAACGCCTAGGCTGCCGAGCGTGTCCGCCGCGTCGTCGTACCCCGCGTGGAACACCCTCCACGTCGGGGACAACCTCGACGTGCTGCCGCTGCTCACGGCGGGGTCGGTGGACGTCGTCTACACCGACCCGCCCTACAACACCGGCAACGACTTCGCGTACGCCGACCGCTTCCGCGACGGCTCCCACGCCGACCCGTACGCCGGGCGGCACGCCGCGTGGACGGCGATGATGCGTCCGCGCCTCGAGGCCGTCCGCGAGGTGCTGGCGCCGCACGGAGCGGTGTTCGTCAGCATCGACGACAACGAGGCCGCCCACCTGCGGCTGCTGATGGACGAGGTCTTCGGGGAGGCCAACTTCCTCGCCCAGGTCGTGGTCAACCTCAACCCGAAGGGCCGCCAGCTCGGCCGCGGGTTCGCGACCAGCCACGAGTACGTCCTGGCGTACGCCCGTCACCTGCCGTCCTGCGCGGTGGACGGGGCGTCGACCGAGGCCGTCGACGAGTCCGACTTCCCGCTGGCCACGCCCGACGGGCGACGGTTCCGCTACCTGCCACTGCGCAACACCAACAAGAAGTTCAACCCGGTCAGCACGCCGACGCTCCACTACCCGCTGCACGGCGACCCGGTGACCGGTCGGGTCTCGGTCAGCGCCTTCGACGGCAGCACGGCGCTCACGCCCGTCTTCGGCGACGGCCGCCCGGCGGTGTGGCGGTGGTCGAGGCCGCGGGTCGAGGAACGCCCCGACGATCTCGAGTGCCGGGTGATCCGGGGCCGCAGCGGCGAGCGGGCCGACATCTTCCAGCGCGACTGGCTGCACCGCGAGGGCGGGCGCCGCAAGAAGCTGCGCACCATCTGGCTGGCCGAGGAGATCGGCTCGACCGACACCGCGGTCGCCGAGCTCAAGGCGGTGGTCGGCCACGTCTTCGAGTCGCCCAAGCCCACCGGCCTCGTCCGCCGGATCCTGTCCACGCTGCCCGCCGACGTCGTGGTTCTCGACCCGTTCGCCGGGAGCGGCACGACCGGTCACGCCGTCGCTCTCGCCAACGCCGCCGACGGCGGCTCCCGCCGCTGCATCAGCATCAACTCCGCCGAGCCCACCCGCGCGGGCTCCAACGCGCAGCTTGCCGGCCTCGCCACGGTCGCCGACATCACCCGCGCCCGCCTCACCGCCGTCGCCGACCTCGTCGGCGGCGGCCTCGTGGTGGTCGGAGAGTCCCCGGATATCCGGTGACTTTCACACTTGTCACACCAGATCTCGGGTGCACAGTGTGAAACTCCCCGGATATCCGGGGACTTTCACGGTCAGACGCCGGCGGCACGCTCGAGGGCGATCAGCTCCTCGTCGAGGTACTGCAGCAGGACCTGGAGGTGGGGGACCGTGCGGCGGCAGCCGGTGAGGCCGAAGCACATCTTGCCGTCGTAGGACGTGCAGGTGATGTTGAGCGCCATCCCGTTGATCGGGATCGACAGCGGGTAGGTACCGGTGAGCCGGGCGCCGTTCCAGTAGTGGGTGGTGCGCGGGCCGGGGACGTTGCTGACGACGAGGTTGTAGGGCGGGCGCACGATGCCCTGCATCCGGAAGATCGGGCCGAGGATGGCGGGCGCCTGGCCGAGCGCGCTCATCGCCAGGATCTGCGTCGGCGTCATCGCCGACAGGCTGTCCTTGCCGTCCACCATCGAGCGGTGGATCGCCTCGAGCCGGTCGGCCGGGTCGGGCAGGTGGGTGCCGAGCTGCACCATCACCGAGCCCACCGCGTTGCCGCCGTCACCCGAGGCGAGCTGCGACTGCTTGGCGTTGAGGCCGACCGGCACCATCGAGATCAGGGAGGTGTCGGGCAGCGCGTCGAGCTCGAGCAGGTAGGTCCGCATCGCGCCGCTGACCATGGCGAGCACCACGTCGTTGATGGTGGTGCCGCTCGCGCGACCGACCGCCCGCAGCCGCTCGACCGGCCAGTCCTGGGCGGCGAAGCGCCGCGAGCCGGTGATGTTCTGGTTGAGCATGGTGCGTGGGGCGTAGAGCGACAGCGCGGACGTCTCGTTGCGCACGCTCTTGTTGAGGGTGCGGACCAGCGCACCGGGCATGCCGGCGGCCTCCGACGCGATCGCGAGCGCCGTACGCACCGTGGCCCCCGTGACGTCGGACAGCGACGCGCCGCTCGTGCTCGCGGGCTCCTCGCGCGGCACGCGCGGACGCATCGCCCAGGGGGCGGGCATGTCGCGCTCGTCGGGGTCGGTCGACAGCACGCTCGCGAGCAGTCGCATCGCGGAGACGCCGTCGACGAGGGCGTGGTGGGTCTTGGTGTACATCGCCACGCGCCCGTCGCGGAGGCCCTCGATCACGTGCGCCTCCCACAGCGGCCGCTCCCACGCCAGCCGGGTGCTGTGCAGCCGCGAGCAGAGCTCGAGCAGCTCGCGGACGCGGCCCGGCTTGGGCAGCGCGCTGTGCCGGACGTGGTGCTCGATGTCGAACTGCTCGTCGGGCACCCACACCAGCTGGCCCGCCGTGCGCGTCGAGCGGTGCGGGTGCTTGAGGAAGAGCGGCGCCATCTGCTCGACGTCGCGCATCTGCTCGTACATCTCGCGGACGTAGCCGCGGCCGGCACCGGCGGGCTTCTCGAAGAGCTGGAGGCCACCGACGTGCATCGGCATGTTGCGGTTCTCGGCGAGGAGGAAGCCGGTCGCGGTCGGGTCGATCGGGTCCACCACTGGCTGCTCCTCGGTTCGGATCCTCCGTCGGCCTCGACGCCGTGCGAGACGGGGAGGTCCGGGCATCCTCTCGCCCCGCGGTGACCGCCACAAGGGCGCGCGGCCGAAGCGGCGTCAGGACTCCAGCGAGTGGGCGAGCTCCGCGACGAGCGCGTCGACGACCGCGACGAGGTCGCCACCCGACTCGCGGGCGACGGCCCGCTGGCGCTGGTAGGACGCCCCGCGGACGGGGATGTCGGCGACGGTGCGCAGCTCGGCCTCGCAGTCGAGCCGCTTGGCCACGGGGGTGAGCCGCTCGAGCAGGTCGTCGAGGTCCTCGGTGACCAGCCGCTCGCGGTTGTGGTCGTCGAGGATGATGATCGCGTCGAGGCCGTAGCGCGCGGCGCGCCACTTGTTCTCCTGAACCTGCCACGGCGGCAGGGTCGGCAGGTCCTCGCCGGCCGCGAGCCGCGTGTCGAGGTCGACGACGAGGCAGTGGACGAGCGCGGTCAGGGCGGCGAGCTCGCCCAGGTCGGACATGCCGTCGCAGACCCGGTGCTCGAGGGTGCCGAGGTGCGGCGCGGGGCGCAGGTCCCAGCGGACGTCGGACATCGAGTCGATGATCCCGGTCGTGGTCTGGTCGGCGATGCACTTCTCGAACTCGGACCAGGTGTCGAAGGCGAAGGGCAGCCCCGCGGTCGGCAGCTGCTGGAACATCAGGGCCCGGTTGGACGCGTAGCCGGTGTCCTGGCCGGCCCAGATCGGGGAGCTCGCCGAGAGGGCGAGGAGGTGGGGGTACGTCGTCAGCATCGACGCCAGGACCGGCATCACCCGGTCGCGCTCGGGCATCCCCACGTGGACGTGGACGCCCCAGATCAGCATCTGGCGGCCCCACCACTGCGTGCGGTTGATCAGCTCGGCGTAGCGGTGGCCCTCGGTGAGCTGCTGGTGCGACCAGTCGGCGAAGGGGTGCGACCCGGCGCCGAGGAGGTCCACCCCGAGCTCGGCCGCGGCGGGCGTGACGACGGCGAGGGTGTCACGCAGGTCGGTGACGGCCTCCCCGACGGTGTCGCAGATCCCGGTGACGATCTCGACGGTGTTGCGCAGCAGCTCCTTGTGCAGCCGCTCGGGCCGCTCGAGCCGACCGCCGGCGAGCTCGTGCACCTCCGAGGCGATGCTGACGAGGTCGCGGCTGGCCCGGTCGACCAGCGCGAGCTCCCACTCCACGCCGAGCGTCGGCTCCGGCGACGCGTGGAAGTCGATGCGCATGCGTCGAGTCTAGGGACGCCCCAGTGGCGAAGGCTCACCCCTGTGCGGGGTGGGATCCGGCCTTTGTCACCATGGCCGGGTGGACCAGCAGGACGGACGAGCGCGCGCGCCCGAAGAGGACGATCCCCAGGCCGAGCTGGAGGCCCGGCTCGAGGCCGAACGGGCCCGCGAGATCCACCTGACGATGGACCTCTGCCTGCGCATCGGGGAGATGCTCCTGTCCTCGGGTGCGGGCGCCGCGGACGTGACCGCGACGATGCGCTCGGTGGCCGACCACCTGGGCCTGCGCGCGGCCGAGATCGACGTGACGTTCACGGCCCTGTCGATGAGCCACCAGCGCTCGCTGGACGACGTACCGACGCTCATGGTGCGCCACGTGCAGCAGCGCGACATCGACTACGAGGACCTCACCGCGGTCGACCACCTCGTGCGCGACGTCCTCACCGACGAGGCCGACCTCTACCTCGCGCGGTCGCGGATGGCCACCATCGTCTCGCTCGGCCATGCGTTCCCTCGCTGGGCCGTGACGGTCGCGTGGATGGTGATGGCCGCGGCCGTCGGCGTCTTCCTCGGCGGCGGGCCGGTGGTCTCGGTCACGGCCGCCGTGGCGGCCGGGCTCATCGACCGCGTGCAGATCGTGCTGGCACGCCGGCGGCTGCCGTACTTCTACCTGCAGGTCGCCGGCGGCGCGATCGCGACGCTGCTGGCCGGGGCGGTGGCGGCGACACCGATCGACGTCGACCCGTCGCTGGTCGTGACGGCCAACATCATCCTGCTGCTCGCCGGGATCGGTCTGATGGGAGCCGTGCAGGACGCGCTCACCGGCTTCTACCTGACCTCCAGCGCCCGCCTCATCGAGGCGATGATGGCGACCGCGGGCATCATCGCCGGCGTCGCGCTCGGTATCTCGGTGGCCGACGGGATCGGGCTCGAGCTGGGCCAGCTCATCCCCGGGGCGCTCGGTGTCTCGGAGCTCCCGGCGGTCCTCGGCGGTGCGGCGGTGTCGGCGGCGGCCTTCAGCATCGCGTCGTACGCCCCGCGGCGTGCGGTCGTGCCGATCGCCCTCACCACCGGTGTCGCGGCGCTGATCTCGCAGGGGGTCGCTCTGCTGGGCTTCGGCCGGGTGATGTCGGCGGGCGCGGCCGCGTTCTTCATCGGTCTCGTGGCCTACGCCGTCGCCGGCCGGGTGCGGGTGCCGCCGCTGGTCGTGGCGGTGCCGGCGATCGTGCCGTTCCTGCCCGGCCTCTCGATCTACCGCGGCCTCACGTTCCTGGCCGAGGGCGGCTTCTTCGTCTCCCAGGGCATCCTCGCGCTGATGACGGCGATCTCGGTCGCCATCGCGCTGGCCTCGGGCGTGATCCTCGGGGAGTACGTCGCCCAACCGCTCAAGCGCGAGGCGCGCAAGCTGGAGAGCCGGCTGGCCGGGCCGCGCCTGGTCGGACCGTTCCGCGCGATGACCCGCGCCGAGCGGCGCGCCCTCAGGCGGACGTCAGGCGAGTGAGCTCCGCCAGCCAGCGCTGGTGCGTGCCGTCGTACGGCGGCAGGCCGGCCTGGACGGCGGGGACGAGCGCGTCGCAGCTGGACTGCGCGGTCGCGACGACCTCGGCGGGGTAGCCGTAGAGCACCTGGTGCTCGGCGAACTCGTCCTCGTCGTCCACGAAGACCTCGCCGGCCGCCCGGCCGGACACCAGCGCCTCGTCGTGGAGGGACGCGGGGAGCGGGTCGGACATGCGGATCACGTCGAGGTCGAGGTCGACCATCCGCAGCACCGTGCCGTCCCAGCGGCCGGGGGTCGCGACGTCGATGTAGAGGTCGCACCAGATCCCCGGCTGGTGGAAGGTGGCGGCGTACCACCCCTCGCTCGGCACCAGCGTCACGGCGTCGACGTCGGAGTGGAACTCGAGCCCGGGGCGACGGTGGTGGGTGCCCTGCGGGACGCCGATCCAGTCGCCGTGCTCGTCGGAGCCGAGGAAGAACCCCTCGAAGTGCCAGTGCGGACGATCGCCCCACTTGCTCGTCTCGCAGCGGATGGCGGTCCCGGGATCCATGTGCCCAACCTAGGTGACCGGTCAGCGGGTGCGGGCGGCGAGGCGGGCGACGACGTCCTGGTAGCGGGCCCCCGCGATCCGGCCGAACTGGTGGATGAGGTGCGCGTCGAGGCCGACGAGGACGCGCGGCTTCCCGGCCAGGGCGCCGTCGAGGATGATCTCGGCGGCGCGGTCGGGCGACATCTTGGCGAGCTTCTTCTCGAAGAGCGCGTCGATGCGGGCCGCGTCGAGGCCGGCCGCCTTGCGGCCGTGGCGGCTGATCCCGGTGCGGATGCCGCCGGGGTGGACGCAGGTGACCGTCACCGGGTGGCGGTTGACGAGCATCTCCTCGCGGATCGCCTCGGTCAGCCCGCGGACGGCGTACTTCGTGGCGTTGTACGCCGACTGGCCGGGCACCGACACCAGCCCGAAGAGCGAGGAGATGTTGACCAGGGCGCCGTCGCCGCTCGCGACCAGGTGGGGCAGGAACTCCTTGGAGCCGTGGACGACGCCCCAGAAGTTGATGCCGACGATCCAGTCGAGGTCGTCGTAGGTGAGGTCGGAGAAGTCGCCGGTGGCGCTCACGCCGGCGTTGTTGACGACGAGGTTGACGCGGCCGAGCTCCTCGACCACGCCGGCCGCCCACGCAGCGACCGCTGCCCGGTCCGAGACGTCGACGACGTCCTGGCGGACCTTCGTCGCGCCGGCCTGCTCGGCGAGAGCGACGGTCTCGGCGAGGCCGTCGCGGTCCCAGTCGGACAGGGCGAGGAGGGCGCCCGCCCGTGCGCTGCGGAGCGCGAGGGCTCGACCGATGCCCGATCCGGCACCGGTGATGACGACGACCTTGTCGGTGAGGGTGGTCAGGCTCATGCCGCCCACCGTAACTGGCGTTTACGCCGCCGGGGAGGGCAGGACGACGGCGATCGTGGTGTCGCCGGGCCGGCTGTCGAGCGTCACGGCACCGCCGTGGGCGCCGACGATCGCCTCGACGAGCGAGAGCCCCAGGCCGGCGCCGCCCCGCGTGCGGGCGGCGTCGCCGCGGGTGAAGCGCTCGAACGCGCGGGGTGCGAGGTCGGGCGGGAAGCCCGGGCCGTCGTCGTGCACGGTGAAGCCGGCGCCGGTCGCACCTGCCGTGCCGGTCACCGTCACCGTGCTGCCCGGCGGCGTGTGCTTGCGGGCGTTGGCGAGGAGGTTGCTGACGACCTGGTGCAGCCGGGCCTCGTCACCGGTGACCGTGATGGGCTCGTCGGGCAGCGAGAGGCGCCAGGACCGGTCGGGGTCGACCACGCGGGCGTCGTCGACCGCCTCGAGCAGCAGCCGGGAGAGGTCGACGGACCGCCGCTCCAGCGGCCGGCCCGAGTCGAGGCGCGCCAGGAGCAGGAGGTCCTCGACGAGTGCCGTCATCCGCGCCGACTCGGTCTCGACCTTGGCGAGCGCGGTGCCGCCGGTCTCGGGCCGGTGCCGGGCCAGCTCGGTGTAGCCGGCGATCGTCGCGAGCGGCGTGCGCAGCTCGTGCGACGCGTCGGCGACGAACTGCCGTACCTGCTGCTCGCTGCGGTGCCGCTGGCCGAGCGAGTGCTCGACGTGGTCGAGCATGGCGTTGAGCGCCGAGCCGACCTGGCCGACCTCGGTGCGCTCGTCGGTCAGCCGCTCCGGCACCCGCTCGGCCATCTCGATCTCCCCGGACGCCAGCGGCAGCTCCGCGACCCGGTGCGCCGTGGCGGCGACCTCGCGCAGCGGCGAGAGCTGGCGGCGTACGACGACCATGCCCACGCCCGCCGCGGCGAGCACGCCGAGCAGGCCGGTCAGCAGCTCGAGCTGGACGAGCCGCTCGACCGTCTCGTGCACCTCGCCGCGGGGGAGACCGGCGACGACCGTCCCGCCCGGCAGGTCGGTCACCAGGACGCGGTAGCTGCCGAGGTCGGGCAGGTCGACGCTCTGCGGTTCACCACCGGCGTCGAGGCCGGCCAAGGACTCCAGCTGGGCTTCATCGAGTGGTGTCGAGGCGGACCAGCTCGCGCCCTCCTGCTCCGAGAGCACCGTCCCCCAGGAGCCGCCGGAGTCGGGCCGGTAGGCCTGCAACGAGCCGAACTGCTGCCCCGGGCCGAAGTCGTCGCCGTCGCGGTCCGGGTGACGGGGGCCGGCAGCGAAGCGGGCCGCGTCGCGAACGTCCGCGTCGAGGCGCCGGTCCAGGTTCTGCTGCATGGCCAGCGTCGTCGCCGTGCCGATGAGGAGCGCCGTCACCGCCACCAGCAGCACGACCACCGCCACCAGCCGGGCGGTGAGGGTGAGCGGGCGCCGCGGTCGGAGCGTCACGACGCCGGCTTCAGGACGTACCCGGCGCCGCGCATCGTGTGGATCATCGGCTCGCGGCCGGCGTCGACCTTCTTGCGCAGGTAGGAGATGTAGAGCTCGACGACGTTGGCCTGGCCGCCGAAGTCGTACTGCCAGACGCGGTCGAGGATCTGCGCCTTGCTGAGCACCCGCCGCGGGTTGCGCATGAGGAAGCGCAGCAGCTCGAACTCGGTGGCGGTCAGGGCGATCTCGTCGCCGGCGCGGTGAACCTCGTGGCTGTCCTCGTCGAGGGTGAGGTCGCCGACGACCAGGAGGTTGCCGGCCTCGGCCTGCGCCGCCGTGCCCCCGCGCCGGATCAGCCCGCGCAGCCGGGCCACCACCTCCTCCAGCGAGAACGGCTTGGTGACGTAGTCGTCGCCACCGGCCGTGAGGCCGGCGATCCGGTCCTCCACGGCGTCCTTGGCGGTCAGGAAGAGGACGGGTACGTCGCTGCCGTCGGCGCGCATCCGGCGCAGCACCTCGAGGCCGTCGAAGTCCGGGAGCATGATGTCGAGCACCACGGCGTCGGGCCGGAAGTCGCGCGCGGTGGCGACGGCGTCGCCCCCGCTGTGCGCCATCCTCAGGTCCCAGCCCTCGTAGCGCAGGGCCATCGCGAGGAGCTCGGCGATGTTGACCTCGTCGTCGACGACGAGGACGCGCACGGGGGAGCCGTCGGGGCGGGTGAGCTGCTGCACGGACAGCATCCTCCCGGGGCAACCTGTGAGGTTGCTGTGCGACGCCTGTCAGCGGGCTGCCCGGTTGAGGCGGGCGGCCTCCCGGGTCAGGTGGGTCCGCTCGGCGAGGTTGGTCGCGAGCCCGGCTGCCTCGGCGTAGAGCCGCGCGGCCGTGACGAGGTCGCCGTCCTTCTCGTGGAGGTACGCCGACGCGGCTCGGTGGCGGGGCAGGTCGGGGTCGACCTCCGCGAGCGCCGCGAGGCCGGCCCGGGCGCCGTCGGCCTCGCCCACCGCCACGGCGCGGTTGAGCCGCACGACCGGGCTGCCGGTGAGCGCCAGCAGCTCGTCGTACCACTGCACGACCTGCACCCAGTCGGTCTCCGCGGCGCTGGGGGCGTCGGCGTGCAGCGCGGCGATGGCCGCCTGGAGCTGGTACTCGCCGCGGCGCTGCTGGGCGAGCGCGGCCTGCAGGACGGTGACGCCCTCCTCGATCAGCCCGATGTCCCACCGGGAGCGGTCCTGGTCGGCGAGGGGGACGAGCGTCCCGTCGTCGCGGAGGCGTGCCGGGCGTCGCGCGTGGTGGAGCAGCATCAGCGCGAGCAGCCCGTCGGTCTCCGGGTCCTGTCCGTCGGGGCCGGCCAGCGCGGCCAGCTGGCGGGTGAGCCGGATCGCCTCGGCGGCGAGGTCGACGTCCCCGGAGTAGCCCTCGTTGAAGACGAGGTAGAGCACGCGCCGCACCGTCGCGAGGTCACCCGGCCGGTCGAACGCCTCGCCCGAGACGGTCCGCTTCGCCCGGCTGATGCGTTGCGCCATCGTCGCCTCCGGCACCAGGTAGGCCTCGGCGACCTGCCGGGTGGTCAGGCCGGCGACGGCGCGCAGCGTCAGCGCGACGGCCGAGGCCGGTGTCAGCGCCGGGTGCGCGCACAGGAAGAAGACGCGCAACGTGTCGTCGGCCGTCTCGGCGGGACCCCGCTCCGGCTCGAGCTCCACAGCGACCTCGCGCCGCTGCCGCGCGGTCTCGGACCGTACGACGTCGAGGAAGCGCCGCCAGGCGACGGTGACCAGCCAGCCCTTGAGGTCGCGCGGCAGCTCCCCGCGGTCACTTGAGGCGGGGGCGCCGAAGGTGCGCCACGCCTCGACGAGCGCCTCCTGCACGGCGTCCTCGGCCGTCGCGAAGTCGGCTCCGCGGCGGACGAGGACGCCGATGACCGCCGGCACGAGCGGTCGCAGCGTGGCCGTGTCGAACGCCCCGTCGAAGGCCCCGGGGACGGCGGGCGCGTCGGCGGGGGTCACCGGCTCAGGCGTCGGTCGCGGACGGGGCGCCGTAGAAGGGGCGCACCTCGAGCCACTCGTGGATCGGCTTGCCGTCCTTGCCCGGGGCCAGCGACAGCTCGCCGGCCAGCTCGACGGCACGGTCCCAGCCGTCGACGTCGACGACGTACCACCCGGCGATGAGGTCCTTGGTCTCCGCGAACGGTCCGTCGGTGGCCGGCTGGCGCTGCTCGTCGGCCCGCACCCAGGCGCCCTCGGGAGAGAGGGCCTGCGCGTCGACGTACTCGCCGTTGTCCTCCAGCCGCTTGCCGAAGTCGTCCATGAACTTCATGTGCGCGTCGACCTCCTCGGGCGCCCACTGGTCCATCGAGACGTCGTTCACGGTGGCGGGCGCGCCGCGGTAGTGCTTGAGGATCAGGTACTTCGGCATGTCGGTGCTCCTAGTCAGGTGCGGCCCATTGTGGCCGCGTCCACCCCGGGGACGGAGCAGTGCGGGGCTTCTCGACATCCCCGACACACATCTTCCTCGCCGATCTCTGGGGCGCCTGAGGGTCCGCCCACAGGCCCCGCACAGGTACGACGCGCACGCTCAGGCCCATGAGCGACGACAACTCCCGCGACCAGACCCAGCCCGTGCGGCCCGCGGGCGAGCAGTCCGCACTGCCCACCCCACCGCCGTCCGAGGACGCGGCCGCCGAACCCGCCGAACCCGCCGCACCCGCCGCACCGGTCGCGGCCGGGTCGGGACGACGCGGCTTCCGCGACCGCTTCCGCACGCTGCGCTCCTCCGACGGCAACCGCAGCTTCGGCCTCGCCGCCCTCGTCGCATCGGCGCTCGCGGGCGTGATCGTCGGTGGCCTCGGCGTGACGGCGGTCCAGGCGGTCACGAACGACCACCACGACCGCGACAGCTGGATGCAGCAGCGCGGACCGATGGGCCATGACGGTGACGACTTCGGTGGCCGTGGCCCGATGCACGGCGGCCCTACGGGCGCGCCCGGCCAGGTCCAGCCGACCACGCCGCCGGACGACGAGGACGGCTCGAGCTCCTGAGGTGGTGGCCGGCGGCGAATTCAGTTGCCGTCGTGGGCGAGAATGGCGCCCGTTGTGAAGATCACCTATCCCGCCGAGCTCCCGGTCTCCGCGCGCCGCGACGACATCGCCGCTGCCATCCGTGACCACCAGGTCGTCATCGTCGCCGGCGAGACGGGCTCGGGGAAGACCACCCAGCTGCCCAAGATCTGCCTCGAGCTGGGCCGCGGACTCGGGTCGGCCGGGGGCGGCAAGCTGATCGGCCACACCCAGCCGCGCCGGATCGCCGCCCGGTCGGTGGCGGAGCGGATCGCCGAGGAGCTCGGCACCGAGCTCGGCGAAGTCGTCGGCTACCAGGTCCGCTTCACCGACCGCACCAGTCGCGCGAGCCGGGTCAAGCTGATGACCGACGGCATCCTGCTGGCCGAGCTGCAGCGCGACCGCGACCTGCGCAAGTACGACACGATCATCATCGACGAGGCCCACGAGCGCAGCCTCAACATCGACTTCCTCCTCGGCTACCTGAGGCGGCTGCTGCCGCGCCGGCCCGACCTCAAGGTGATCATCACCAGCGCGACGATCGACGTCGACCGCTTCGCCGCGCACTTCAGGGCGCCGGTGGTCGAGGTCTCCGGTCGTACGTACCCCGTCGAGGTCCGCTACCGACCGCTGCTGGAGCTGCCGGAGAGCGACGAGGACGGCGACCCGGTCCAGCGCGACCAGACCGAGGCGATCCTCGACGCGGTCCGCGAGCTGTCGGCCGAGGGACCGGGCGACGTGCTCGTCTTCCTGCCGGGCGAGCGCGAGATCCGGGACACGGCCGACGCCTTCGAGGCCCTCAAGAGTGATCGCCTCGAAATCGTCCCGCTCTACTCCCGCCTCAGCGCGGCGGACCAGCACAAGGTCTTCTCCAGCCACTCCTCGATCGTGCGCCGCGTCGTGCTCGCCACCAACGTCGCCGAGACGTCGCTGACCGTCCCCGGCATCCGCTACGTCGTCGACACCGGCGTCGCGCGGATCAGCCGATACTCGGTGCGCACGAAGGTGCAGCGGCTGCCGATCGAGCCGATCAGCCGGGCCTCCGCCAACCAGCGTTCCGGGCGCTGCGGCCGTGTGTCGGAGGGCATCGCGATCCGGCTGTACTCGCAGGAGGACTTCGAGGCGCGCCCGGAGTTCACCGACCCGGAGATCTTGCGCACCAACCTCGCCAGCGTCATCCTCCAGATGGCCTCCCTCCGGCTCGGCGACATCGCCCGCTTCCCGTTCGTCGAGCCGCCCGACCGCCGCAACGTCAAGGCCGGCACCGACCTCCTCGAGGAGCTCGGCGCGGTCCAGGCTGCCGCCGAGGAGCGGGGGAAGGGCGTCCGCCTGACCGACGTCGGCCGCCGGCTGGCCCGGCTGCCGATCGACCCGCGGCTCGGCCGGATGATCCTCGAGGCCGAGCGCCTCGGCTGCCTGCGCGACGTCCTCGTCATCGCCGCCGCGCTGTCCATCCAGGACCCGCGCGAGCGCCCCGAGGAGCAGCGGGCGCAGGCCGACCAGCAGCACGCCCGCTTCAAGCACGAGTCCAGCGACTTCCTCACCTGGCTCAACCTGTGGCGCCACATCAAGCAGCAGCAGCGCGAGCTGTCCTCGAGCGCGTTCCGCCGGATGTGCAAGCGCGAGCACCTCAACTACATGCGGATCCGCGAGTGGCAGGACTACGAGTCCCAGCTGCGCCAGGTGGCCAAGGAGATGAAGCTCGACGTGGGCCACCCGTCGGACACCCCCGACGAGGACGGCATCCACCAGGCGCTGCTGTCCGGTCTGCTCAGCCACATCGGTGCGCTCGAGGAGCGCGAGAAGGGCAAGCCGGGGGAGCGGCGCCCGATGCGGGAGTACCTCGGTGCCCGCAACGCCCGCTTCGCGGTCTTCCCCGGCAGCGTGCTGAAGGGCCGCAACCCCGACTTCCTGATGAGCGCCGAGCTGGTCGAGACCTCGCGCCTCTGGGCCCGGCAGAACGCCGCCATCAAGGCCGAGTGGGCCGAGCGACTCGGCGCCCACCTCGTCAAGCGGACCTACTCGGAGCCGCACTGGTCCCGCAAGCGCGCGGCGGTGATGGCCCGCGAGCGGGTCACGCTGTACGGCGTACCGCTGGTCGCCGACCGGCTCGTGCAGTACGGGCGGATCGACGCGCCGCTGGCTCGCGAGCTCTTCATCCGGCACGCCCTCGTCCAGCGGGAGTGGGACTCCCGACACCGGTTCCTCGCCGAGAACACCCGCCTCCTCGAGGAGGCCGAGGAGCTCGAGCACCGGGCCCGGCGCCGCGACATCGTCGTCGACGAGGAGACCCTCTTCGAGTTCTACGACGCCCGCGTCGGCGCCGACGTCGTCAGCGGCCAGCACTTCGACCAGTGGTGGAAGCGCGCGCGGCAGAAGAAGCCCGACCTGCTCACCTTCGACCCCAAGATGCTCACCCACGACACGGCCGGCGAGGTGCGCGCCCACGACTTCCCGACCCAGTGGCACGACAGCGACGAGGCCGGGCTGACGTTCCCGATCAGCTATCACTTCGAGCCCGGCGCCGCCGACGACGGGCTCACCATCGACGTACCCGTCGCCACCCTCAACCGCATCGAGGCCGACGACTTCTCGTGGCTGGTGCCAGGGCTGCGCGAGGAGCTGGTCACCGAGCTGATCCGCTCGCTGCCCAAGAACCTCCGCGTCGCGATGGTCCCCGCACCCAACACCGCCCGCGAGTTCCTCGACGCGACGCCGCCGGGGGCCGAGCCGCTGCTCGACGCCCTCGAGCGGTTCGCGCGGAGCACCCGCAGCCTCGTCATCCCGCGCGAGGCGTGGGACTGGTCCAAGGTCCCCGCCCACCTGCGACCGACCTACCGGGTGATGACCGAGAAGGGCGCCGAGGCCGGTCGCGGCAAGGACCTCGACGCGCTCAAGGAGCCGCTGCGGCCGACCTTCGAGCAGGCCATGGCCGACGTCGCGTCCGACTCCGGCGTGACCGCCACCGGTCAGACGGCGTGGACCTTCGGCACGGTCGAGGAGTCCTTCGTGCAGCGCCGCGCGGGCCACGAGGTCCGGGGCTTCCCGGCCCTCGTCGACGAGGGCGCGACGGTCGGCCTGCAGGTGCTGGCCACGGCCGACGAGGCCGCGGCGCACCACCGGCTCGGCGTACGCCGCCTCGTGCTGCTCGCGCTCGGCCCGCCCGACCCCGTCGACGAGGTGCTGGCCGCGGCCGGCCTCGACCAGCGCGCCAAGCTCGCCCTCGTCGGGTCGCCCTACCCGTCGGTGGCCGACCTCCTCGCCGACGTGCGCGCCGGCATCGTCGGGGAGGTCGTCGACCAGCACCCCACCGTGCGTGACGAGGCGGCGTACGACGCCGTGGCGGCCGCCTCCCGCGAGGCCGTCACGTCGGGGCTCGGCCCGGCCGTGCACGACGTGATGCGGGTGCTGGAGGCGTGGCGCACCACCGACAAGGCGATCTCCGGGCGCGCCGACCTGATGACGCTCCCGGCCCTCACCGACATGCGCGCGCAGGTCGGCCGGCTGATGGCGCCCGGCTTCGTCGGGGACGCCGGCGTCCGGCGGCTGCGTGACTACCCGCGCTACCTCGGCGCCGTGACCCACCGCCGCGAGCGCCTCGACGGCCAGGTCGCGCGGGACCGCCAGCTGATGGACCAGCTCGCCGGCCTCCAGGAGGCGTGGCTGCACGCCGTCGCGGCGGTGCCCGACGGGCAGCCCGTGCCGCAGCACCTGCGCGACGCGCGGTGGATGCTCGAGGAGTACCGCGTCTCGCTCTTCGCCCAGCAGCTCGGCACCCGGGAGAAGGTCAGCGACCAGCGCATCCGCAAGGTGATGGCGCGCACCGGTTGAGTGCGCTCGAGGTAGTAGTCGCACCGCGACCGCGCACTCGACCTAGGCTGGACCGGTGACCGGCCGCCAGCACCACCGCCCGATGACGCCCGGCGACGGGTTCTTCGCCGACATCGTGGGAGGAGCCGACCCCGCGCAGGTGCGCGAGGCCGGCGACCTGGCCGCGACCGTGCTCGTCCGAGGCGCCCGCGAGTCCGGCGACCCCGAGCTGGCCGAGCGCGTGGTCCACCTCGCCGACACCGAGGGCCTCGAGACACTCGCGGAGGTGTGGTCGGGCGCTCCCGCCGACACGCTCGCGGGGAGCCTGTGGCGGCTGTTCCTGCTCCGCTCGTGGGTGCACGCCGACCCCGACCGGGTGGCCAGGGACTACGAGGCCGGGCAGCGTCGCGTCGACGTGGCCCGCGTCGTCGCCGGGGTCGCCGACCCGCCCGGCCCCGACGAGCTGCGACTGATGGTCGACGAGGTGCTGCGCGGGATCACGCGCGGCGACTTCGCGGTCACCCTCTTCCGCGCCGCCGCCTTCGCCCGGATCGTCGCCGCCGGCCGCGCCGCCCTCGGCAGTGCCTCCCACGGGGAGATCACCCGGATGCTGACCCTGTCCGAGCAGCTCGAGGCCGCCGGACACGTGGAAATCAGGGACAAGCTCGCCTGAGGCGTTAAAATATCCGTGAGTGCGTCGGGCTGTGGCAGCCCCGGGTCCCAAAATTAGCCGCTACGAGCGGCCACGCGCCGTGAGGCGCTCCCGGTCCGGCGCACTCACTCACCCCGATGGTGTCGGCGCCAGGTCTAGGCTCCCGGGGTGAGCATCGGCAAGCGCATCGGCGCCTTCATCTCGGGTATCTCCAGGACCGGCACGACCGCCACCGGCACCACGTCCGCCCCCGGTCCCGGCGCGACGTACGCCCCCGAGCGCGACGGCGAGCCCGACCCCGGCGAGGTCGTGTGGGCCTGGGTCCCCTACGAGGACGACCCGAGCCAGGGCAAGGACCGGCCCGTCCTGGTCCTCGACACCGCTGGTGACGGGGACGGGGACGGCTGGGTCGGGCTGATGCTCAGCAGCCAGGACCACGACCGCGACGCCGAGGACGAGGCCCGCTGGGGCCGGCACTGGATGGACGTCGGCACGGGCGGGTGGGACTCCCAGGGCCGGCCCAGCGAGGTGCGCCTCGACAGGTTGATCCGCCTCGAGCGGGACGGCGTACGACGGGAGGGGGCCGCGCTGGACGAGACGATCTTCACTGCCGTCGTCGAGGCTCGGCGTGGTCTGTCCCGATAGGGTCTGCCCGTGTCTCGCCCCTCCTTCCGCCGCAGCGCCCTGCTCGCGACGGCCCTCACGGTCTCCCTGACGACAGCTGCGTGCTCCGGCGACGCAGAGCCGCAGCCCGAGCCGACCCGGTCGCCGAGCAACGGGCAGTCCGGCAAGCCGACGGAGAAGCCGCGCGAGGTCACCTTCGGCGCCTACGGCACCGACGAGGAGGTCGCGGCCTTCCAGAGCGTCGTGGACTCCTTCAACGCCTCGTCCACGACCCGCAAGGTCACCCTCCAGTCGTGGCCCGACCACGAGTCGGCACTCGCTGACGTGCTCGCCGGCAACGCGCCGGACGCCTTCCTCACCTCGCGCATCGACCTCGACCAGCTCGTCGAGGGCGAGGCGCTGCAGCCGGTGAGCCTGCTGCTCGACGAGCGCGGCGTCGATTTCGGCGACCGCTTCTCCCGCGACGCCGTCGACGCCTTCGCGATGGACGACGAGCTCCAGTGCATGGCCTACTCGGTGTCCCCGATGGTCATCTACTACAACACCGACCTCGTCGACTTCGACAAGATGGAGCGGCGCGGGCTCGACGTGCCGAGCGTCACCGACGAGGGCAAGCGCGAGCGCTGGACCCTGGCCGAGTTCGAGGCGGCCGCCCGGTTCGCGTCGCGTCGCGGCGACCCGCGCGGCGTCTGGATCGACCCGACCCTTCAGGGGCTGGCGCCGTTCATCTACTCCGGCGACGGCCAGGTCTTCGACGACGACCAGGAGCCGACGTCCCTGGCCTTCTCCGACGACAACACGCGCGAGGCGCTGAGCCAGACGCTCTTCATCCTGCGCGACTCGTCGCTGACGCCGACCAACGCCCAGCTCGCCCGCGCCACGCCCGTCCAGCTCTTCAAGCGGGGCGAGCTCGCGATGGTCGCCGGCTTCCGCAACCTCGTCCCGGAGATGCGCGAGGCCGACGACCTCGACTTCGACGTGCTGCCGATGCCGACCATCGACACCCGCGCCACCGTCGGCGACATCAGCGGGCTGTGCATCTCGGCGGACTCCGAGGTGATCAACGACGCCGCCGACTTCATCGCCTACGCCGTGTCCGACGCGGCGATCGCGACCGTCGCCTCGACCGGCTACATCGTCCCGGCCAACACCTCGGTCGCCGCCTCGCCGGAGTTCCTCGCTCCCGACGACGAGCCGGCCAGCGCCGAGGTCTACAACCAGAGCATCCGCTACATGGTGGTGCCGCCGTTCATCGACCAGCGCGAGGAGCTCATCGAGGCGGTCACGCCGTTGCTCGAGCAGCTCGTCACGGCCCCCGGACCGCTGGACCTCGAGGCGACCACCGAGGAGATCGACCAGACCTCCCAGGAGATCCTCGCGCCCGAGGAGACCGAGTCGCCCGAGCCCACGGAGGACCCGAGCGAGTCCCCGTCGGAGTAGGTGGCTAGACCTCGTCGCGCTCGGCGCCGAGGATCGCGCCGACCAGCGCGCCGGTGACCAGCCCGGCCTGCCAGGGCCGGGCGCCGTAGGACGCCAGCTGGGCGCGGACGGCCTCGGCCAGCTCGGCCGGCTCGCGGGTCTCCGGCGGCGCCCACATCAGCCGGCGGAGGTAGTCGGGGGTGAGGAGGTTCTCCACCGGGAGGTGGTGCACCTCGGCGAGGTTGAGCATCGCCTCGCGGGCGGCCTTGAAGCGGCGGTCGGCGACCGGCTCGCGGTCGGCCCAGGTGCGCGGGTGCGGGGGGCCGTCGCCGCGCGGGGCGCGGGAGGGGAGGTCGTCCTCGTCCATCTCGCGGGCCTGGCGCAGCGCCTCCACCCAGGCCGAGGCGTAGCGGCTGGCCCCTCGGCCGTGGAAGCCCTGCGTCGCCAGCAGCGACCGGCGGTCGGTCGGCATCGCCGTCGCCGCGACCACGATGGCCGAGTCGGGCAGGATCCGGCCGGGGGTCACGTCGCGCTCGGCGGCGATGGAGTCGCGGGCCTCCCACAGCGCCCGCGCCGCGCCGAGGGAGCGTCGCCCGCGCAGCCGGTGCACCCCGGACGTACGACGCCACGCGTCGACCCGGACGGCCGGCTCGAAGCCCAGCAGGTGGTCGAACTCCTGGCGCGCCCACTCCGCCTTGCCGGCCCGCTCGAGCTCGGTGGCCATGTGGTCGCGGAGCTCGACGAGGACCTCGACGTCGAGTGCGGCGTACTCGAGCCACGGCGTGGGCAGTGGGCGCGTCGACCAGTCGGCCGCCGAGTGCTCCTTGCGCATCCGCTGCCCCAGCACCGTCTCCACCAGGGTGGCGAGCCCGACGCGGGGGTAGCCGAGGAGGCGGCCGGCGAGCTCGGTGTCGAACAGGCTGGTCGGGGTGAGGCCCACCTCGCGCAGGCACGGCAGGTCCTGCGTCGCGGCGTGCAGGATCCACTCGGTGCCCTCGAGGGCCTCCTGGAGCGGGGCCAGGGTCGTCATCCCGATCGGGTCGACGAGCCACGTGCTGGCGCCCTCGCGGCGCAGCTGGATGAGGTAGGCGCGGTTGGAGTAGCGGTAGCCGGAGGCCCGTTCGGCGTCGATGGCGACCGGCCCGGTGGCTGCGCCCAGCGCGGCGCAGGCCTCGAGCAGGCCCTCGTCGGTGTCGACCACGTCGGGAAGGCCGTCGCGCAGCTCGAGCAGCGGCGCGGGCGCCGGGGGCGGGGCGTCGTCCTCGACCGGCGTCCCGTCCAGCCCGGAGTCGGGTCCGGTGGCGGGTCCGGTGGCGGGTCCGGCGTCGACGGAGTCGTCCGGCTCGCCCTCGAGTCGGGCTCCGGCGGGAGAGTGGTCCGCGTTGTCGGGCATCGGGTCAGGTGCCGCGCTGCCCGCGTCGGCTGGGGATGGCCGTCACGCCCTCGGGCACCGGCGGCAGCCCGACGGCGGTGCACATCAGCTCGCCCCACGCCTCGACGTGGGCGGTCATGTCGAGCCCGCCGTCCTCGTCGACGTCGGGGGTCCACGAGGCGCGGATCTCGACCTGCGCGGTGCCGGCCTCGTCGGCCATCCCGCCGAAGCTCTCGGTGGTGACGCACGTGACGGTGCCGGACGCGGCGTGGTGGCCGGCGCCGTGGGCGTCGAGCGCCTCGACCAGCCACGACCAGCCGACGGCGGCCAGCATCGGGTCGGAGCCGAGCTCGGGGTCGATGTCGGCGCGGGCGTAGGCCACGCAGCGGAAGGTGCCGTCCCAGGCGTCGTTGCCGGCGGGGTCGTGCAGCAGGATCAGCCGCCCGGTGCCGAGGTCCTCCTCGTCGACCGTGACGTCGCCGCTCAGTGCCGACGACCACGGCGCGATCCGCTGCGGCGCGGGCATCTCCTCGCAGAAGACCTCCGGGCGCAGCGAGGCCCGACGCATCGACTCCACAGCCGCGCGGAACTCCGCGGGCCCAGCCGCGGCAGCGTTGCCCGGGTGGGTCTCGTGACGGGCCACCATGAGGTCAGAGTAGGCCAGCGCCCGGCTCCGCCGATGTGCCGCCACGCCGCCTGACCTGCGAAGATTCGCCGGTGACCGACGCTGTGCGCACGCCCCATCCCGGACTGGCCGAGAGCCCCTTCCTCGCGGCGGCGCGCGGCGAGGTGCCGTCCCACACACCGGTCTGGTTCATGCGTCAGGCGGGTCGCTCCCTGCCGGAGTACCTCAAGGTGCGCGAGGGCATCGGGATGCTGGAGTCCTGCATGGACGCCGACCTGGTCACCGAGATCACCCTGCAGCCCGTACGCCGCTACGGCGTGGACGCGGCCATCTTCTTCTCCGACATCGTGCTGCCGCTCAAGGCGGTCGGGGTCGACCTCGACATCAAGCCGGGTGTCGGCCCGGTCGTGGCCTCCCCGGTGCGCACCATGGCCGACGTCGAGGCCATCCCCGACCTCACGGACGAGCACGTCCCCTACATCTCGCAGGCCGTGCGCCAGCTCGTCGCCGAGCTCGGTGCCACGCCGCTGATCGGCTTCGCCGGCGCGCCCTTCACCGTGGCGTCGTACCTCGTCGAGGGCGGGCCGTCGAAGGAGCACGCGAGGACGAAGGCGATGATGTTCGGCGCCCCCGACGTGTGGGACGCGCTGATGCGCAAGATCGCCGGCATCGCCGCGGCCTACCTCCGCATCCAGGCCGAGGCCGGGGCCTCGGCCGTGCAGCTCTTCGACTCGTGGGCCGGCGCCCTCACCCCCGCGGACTACCGCGCCTCCGTCATGCCGCACTCCGAGCGGGTGCTCGCCGAGGCGGGCGAGCTCGGGGTGCCGCGGATCCACTTCGGCGTCGGCACCAGCAACCTGCTCGGCCTGATGGGCGAGGCCGGCGCCGACGTGGTCGGTGTCGACTGGCGTACGCCGCTGGAGCACGCGATCCCGCTGGTCGGCGACCGGGCGGTGCAGGGCAACCTGGACCCGACCCTGGTCTTCGCGCCCACCGAGGTGATGACCGCGCGGGCGGCCGAGATCATCGAGGCCGGGCGGCGCGCCAAGGGCCACATCTTCAACCTCGGTCACGGCGTCATCCCCTCGACCGACCCGGGTCAGCTCATGGCGCTGACCGAGTTCGTGCACGGCTACCAGCTGCGCTGATCGGCGTCACCGGCGTCAGGTCCGCGACCAGCTCGGCGACCAGCTCGGCCGGGGTCTCGGTGGCCCGGGCGGACGCGGTGGCCGGCAGCTCGACCGAGGACAGGTAGATCCGGGCCTGGCGCACCAGCGCCCGCTGCAGGTCGCGCAGCGGCTCAGGCACCCGCTCGGCCCGACGGCGCAGCATCAGCAGCGTCACCGTCGTCTGGTCGGTCTGGATGGGGCGCGTGGTGAGCACGCCCGCCTCGACGAGCGGGTCGGCGACGATCGAGAAGTCGGGCAACACTGAGATGCCGAGCCCGGCGGCCACCATGGCCTTGCCCATCTCGGCCCCGTCGGTGGCGTACGTCGTGCCCGGCAGGCTGCCGGCGAAGAGACGGTGCGCGTAGCGGTGCATCACGAAGCCCGGGCGCATGAGGACGTGCGGCTCGGCGCGGAGGTCGTCCACGGTGACCCGCTCCTTGGCGGTCAGCGGGTGCCCGACGGGGAGGCAGGCGACCGGCGTGCCCTCGATGAGCCGGTCGGCGACGAGCGTCGGCGGCACCTCGTCGCCGGGCAGGACGTTGACCAGGCCCAGGTCGAGCGATCCCTCGGCGAGACCCTGCTGGATGTCGACCTGCCGACCGTTGACGACCTCGACGCCGCCCGAGCCGTGGCGGGCGTGCAGGTCCCGCAGGGCGGGGGCGAGGAGGCTGGCTGACGCGGTGACGACCGTGCCGATGCGCAGGTCGCGCCGTCGGACGGACTGCTGACCGGCAGCCTGGCGCAGCCGGTCGACCGCCTCGAGGACCTCGGTCATGTTCTGGAGCAGGTCGAGTCCCTGCCGGCTGATCCGCGACCCGGTGCGGCGGCGGTCGAGCAGCGTCGTGCCCAGCTCCTTCTCCAGCTTGGTCACCGCCTCGCTCAGCGCCGGCTGGGAGATGTGCATCGCCTCGCTCGCGCGGCGCAGCGAGCCGTGCTCGGTCACCGCCGCGAGGTACTCCAGCTGTTCGATCCGCACGCTCTGCTCCTGCCGGGGGGTCTGGTCTGACTGTCTGGGTGGGGCTGTCGGGGCTGTCGGATCGCGGGGTGGACGGCAAAACCTGCTACCGGGAGTTCGTGTCCGCGACGTCGATTCCCTAAAGTCTACTAAGTAACTATACAAAACGGGAGGAACTCACCCATGACCACCCTGCGTGTCCGGCCCACCCCACGCCGGACCGACTCCGCGACCGACTCCGCGACCGTCCCCCGGCCCACCGACTGGAGCGCGGTCTTCGCGTCCATCTCCGAGGGCGCCCTCCAGCGCGAGGTGGACGGAGAGCTGCCCGTCGAGGCGGTCCGCCTGCTCAAGTCCCAGGGCTTCGGTGCGCTGCGCGTGCCGGCCGCGTCCGGCGGCGGCGGGCTCGACCTCGTCGGCCTCGCCCGGCTGTGGATCGAGCTCGCCGCCGTCGACGCCAACCTGCCGCAGGCCTTCCGCGGGCACTTCGCCCTGGTCGAGGACCGGCTGTGGCACCACGCCCGCACGAGCGACCAGCGGGTGTGGTTCGACCGGTTCGTCGCCGGCGAGATGGCCGGCAACGCCTGGTCCGAGGTCGGGTCCGACATCGACCTGCCACGCACCGTCCTGCGCCCGCGGGCCGACGGGTCCTACCGGCTCGACGGCACGAAGTACTACACGACCGGCACGATCTTCGCGGAGTGGACCGACGTGCACGCGCGCCTGGCGCTGCCCGGGCACCCCGACGAGGTGGAGGACCCCACGGCGATCGCGCTCGTCGACACCCGCGACCCGGGCGTGCGCACCGTCGACGACTGGAACGGCTTCGGTCAGAAGGGCACCGGCAGCGGCACGACGACGTTCGACAACGTCGGCGTCCCGGCCGACCACGTGCTGCCGTTCGAGGACCGGTTCCCCTACCAGACCGCGTTCTACCAGCTGAACCTCCTCGCCACGCTCACCGGCATCGCCAAGGCGGCGCTCCGCGACGTGGTCGACGCCGTGCAGAAGCGCACCCGCAACTTCTCCCACGCCAACGCGCCGCGGGTGCGCGACGACGCCCAGGTGCTGGCACTGGTCGGCGGGATCGCCGCAGCGGTCTACGCCGCCGAGGCCGCCACCCTGCGGGTGGCAGGCAGCATCCAGGCCGTCGCGGACGCGCCCCTCGCGAGCGCCGACGAGATCGCGGCCCTCGTCGAGACGAGCGAGATCGAGTCGTCCACTGCCCAGGTCGCGGTCTCCGAGCTGGTCCTGCGGGCCACCTCCGACCTCTTCGACGCACTGGGTGCCTCCGCGACCGCCCGGCCCCTCGCGCTCGACCGCCACTGGCGCAACGCCCGGACGGTCGCCTCGCACAACCCGCGCATCCTCAAGGCCCGGGTCGTCGGCGCCCACGTCGTCAACGGCACGCCGCCGCCGTACGCCTGGTCGATCGGCGGGACGCGCCGTCGCCAGGACTGGGACGACACGCGGCCCCGCCAGAGCGACAGCGCCGGCTGAGACCGACCGGTCACGCACCGGCCCCGGAGGGGGTGGGGGCGGTGCCTTGCGTTGCCTGCAAGGCGCCACCTTCCACCCCCTCGACATCCCCGCGCGACGTCGGTCCCCGGATCGGAGATCGCCGCTGCTACCTTTGTCTACAAGATCGATAGAGTTTGTGCTGGAGGAGAGATGAGCGTTGCCGTCGTCCCGGAGGTCGAGGCCGTCCCGGTGCTGTCCCACGACGAGGCGATCGCGGTCGCCACGGAGATCGCCGCCGAGCTCGCCGCCACCTCGCTCGAACGCGACCGCGACCGTCTGCTCCCCGGGCTCGAGCTGGACCGTCTCTCGGCCTCCGGGCTGCTCGCGGTCACGGTGCCGAGCGAGCACGGTGGGGCCGGGCTGCCGGTCGAGACGCTGACCGAGGTGTTCCGCATCCTCGCGACCGGCGACCCGAGCGTGGCCCAGGTGCCGCACAGCCACTTCGTGTACGTCAACGCGCTGCGGCACCAGGGCACGCGTGAGCAGCGGTGGTTCTTCTTCCGCGAGGTGCTGACCGGCAAGCGGTTCGGCAACGCGCAGTCCGAGGTCGGCACCAAGCACGTCCGCGACATCCGCACCACGCTCACGCCGGCCGGCAACGGGCGCTGGACGCTCAGCGGCACCAAGGGCTACAGCACCGGCGCGCTCTTCGCCGACTGGATCCCGGTGCTCGCCCGCCAGGACACGCTGGCCGCGCCCGGCACCGGCCCGCTCCACGTGGCCTGGGTCGAGCGCCGGGCCCCCGGCGTCAGCGTCACCGATGACTGGAACGGCATGGGCCAGCGCACCACGGCCAGCGGCACCGTCCAGCTGGACCAGGTCGAGGTGACCACCGAGCGGATCACGCCCTACCACCTGACCTTCGAGGGCCCGCAGACCTACGGCGCCTTCGCGCAGGTGCTGCACGCCGCCCTCGACGTCGGCATCGCCCGCGCGGCGCTCACCGAGGCCGCCGAGTTCGTCCGCACCACGTCGCGTCCCTACCCGGACGCCGGCGTGGACCGGGCGTCCGACGACCCGCTGGTCGTGCAGGCGCTCGGTGAGATGGAGCTCGACGTACGAGCCTCGGAGGCGCTGCTGCGCGAGGCCGCCCGGGCCGTCGACGCGGCCGACGCCGAGCTCACCGCCGACAGCGCGGCGACCGCGAGCCTGGCCGTGGCCGCCGTACGAGCCCACTCCGCGCGGGTGTCCGTCGAGGTGTCGAGCCGGCTCTTCGAGGTCTCCGGCACCCGCTCGGCCCTCGACTCGCTCAACCTCGACCGCCACTGGCGCAACGCCCGCACCCACACCCTGCACGACCCTGCCGCCTGGAAGGTGCAGCACCTCGGCAGGTACGTCGCCGACGGCACGCCGCCGCCCAACCACGGCCAGCTCTGACAGCCAGCACTGATCTGCGAAAGGATCATCGATGAAGTTCCACTGGTTCCTGCCCACCAACGGCGGTGACGGCCGGCAGGTCGTCAGCGGCGGCCACGGCGTCTCCCACGGCGCCGGCGGACGCCCGGCGAGCGTCCCCTACCTCGGGCAGATCGCCCGCAGCGCCGAGCAGCTCGGCTTCGAGGCCGCGCTCACCCCGACCGGCGCCTGGTGCGAGGACGCGTGGCTGACCACCGCGATGCTGGCGCCGCTGTCGGAGCGGCTCAAGTTCCTCGTCGCCTTCCGGCCGGGGATGACCTCGCCGACGCTGGCCGCCCAGATGGCCGCGACCTTCCAGAACCTCTCCGGCGGCCGGCTGCTGCTCAACGTGGTGACCGGGGGAGAGTCCCACGAGCAGCGCGCCTACGGTGACTTCCTCGACAAGGACGCGCGCTACGAGCGCTGCGACGAGTTCCTCGAGATCGTCCGCCGGCTCTGGACCGGTGACGAGGTCACCTTCGCCGGCCGCCACCTGCGGGTGGAGCAGGCGCGCCTCCAGCAGCTACCCGACCCGGTCCCGGGCATCTACTTCGGGGGGTCCTCGCCCGCCGCCGGCCTCGTGGCCGCGAAGCACGCCGACGTCTACCTCACCTGGGGCGAGCCGCCGGCCGCCGTGGCGAAGAAGATCGCGTGGATCCGCGAGCTGGCCGAGCACCAGGGGCGCGAGGTGCGCTTCGGCATCCGCATGCACACCATCAACCGGGACACCTCCGAGGAGGCGTGGGCCGAGGCCGACCGCCTGCTCGAGGGCATCGACGACGCCGAGATCCGCCGCGTGCAGGAGGGCCTGAAGAGGTCGGAGTCCGTCGGCCAGCAGAACATGCTCGCCCTCAACAACGGCTCGCGCGACGGCCTCGAGATCCACCCCAACGTCTGGGCCGGCGTCGGCCTGGTCCGCGGCGGGGCCGGCACCGCGCTCGTCGGCAGCCACGAGGAGGTGGCCGACCGGATCGAGGAGTACGCCGCGCTCGGCATCGAGGAGTTCGTCCTCTCGGCCTACCCGCACCTCGAGGGCGCCTACCACTTCGGTGAGGGCGTGCTCCCGGTGCTGGCGAAGCGGGGGCTGTGGACCAACCCGGCCCCGGTCGCCGCCAGCGCGTCGGTGCCGTTCGGCGGCCAGCGGGCCGCCTCATGACCGCCCCCCGACGGGACCCCGGAGGCAGCGCGCGGGTCGCCGTCGTGGTCGGCAATCCCAAGCCACGCTCGCGCACGTACGAGTCGGCGCTGATCCTCGCCGACCGGCTCGGTGGCGCCGACCTCGTGGTCGACCTCGCCGACCACGCCTCGGAGCTCTTCGACTGGGGAGCGCCGCGCGTCACCGAGCTGGTCGAGGAGGTCGCCTCCAGCCTGGTGGTGGTCGTCGCCAGCCCGACCTACAAGGCGACCTACACCGGGCTGCTCAAGGCGTTCCTCGACCGCTTCCCGCACCAGGGGCTCGGCGGCGTGACCGCGATCCCGCTGATGCTCGGCGCGTCACCGGTCCACTCGCTCGCCACCGAGCACGGGCTCCGCCCGCTCCTCGTCGAGCTGGGCGCGTCCGTGCCGACCCGCGGGCTCTACGTCCTCGACTCCGAGCACGACCGGGCCGAGACGTACGACGCGTGGTTCGCCACCGCGCAGCAGCTCCTGCCGACCCTGCCCGCTCCCGCCCCCTCCCTGGAGGTGTCGTCCGCATGACCGCACACGCCCAGTCCCGCTACGCGTCCGTACCGGCCATCGACCAGCGCGCCCTGCGCGACGCCTTCGGCGCCTTCCCCTCCGGGGTCGTCGCCGTCGCGGCGTCGGTGAAGGGACAGCTCACCGGGATCGCCGCGTCGTCGTTCACCTCCGTGAGCATCGACCCGCCCCTCGTGTCGTTCTCCATCGCCACCTCGAGCTCCACCTGGCCGCTGCTGCGCGAGGCCGAGCACCTCGGCATCAGCGTGCTCGCCGACCACCACGACGCGGTGTGCCGGCAGCTGGCCGGCCCGCGCGAGGAGCGCTTCGCCGGCCTGCCGTTCAAGGTCACCGGCAACGGAGCGGTGCTGCTCGACGAGGCCGTCGCGACCTACGACTGCTCGCTGCACGAGGAGGTCGTCGCCGGCGACCACGTCATCGTGCTGCTCGAGGTGCACGAGGTCGGCGCGGGAGGCGGCGAGCACCCGCTCGTGTTCCACCGCTCGACGTTCGCCAAGCTGCACCGCGACGACCTCGACCCCGCCCGCCTCGACGGCCGGATCAACGGCGCCGAGGTCGACCGGGGTGCCCGCGAGCCGGGCTCGCCGGCCCGCGACGACGCGGAGGACGCGGCGTGAGGAACAAGCACACCGGCGCAGCCGCCGACGCACCTCCGTCCCCGCGTCGCGTCGCGCTGGCCTCGGCCGTCGGCGCCACGATCGAGTGGTACGACTTCTTCCTCTACGGCACGGCCGCCGCGGTGGTCTTCGACAAGCTCTACTTCAACGGCCTGGACGGACCGGCCGCGCAGTTCGCGGCCTTCGCGACCTTCGCCGTCGGCTTCTTCGCCCGACCGGTGGGCGGCCTGATCTTCGGCCACTACGGCGACCGCATCGGCCGCAAGCAGATGCTCCTGCTGACCCTGGTCATCATGGGTGTCGGCACCGCGCTCATCGGCATGCTGCCGACCTACGACCAGATCGGCGTCTGGGCGCCGATCGCCCTCGTGCTGCTGCGGGTGCTGCAGGGCATCGGCGTGGGCGGTGAGTACGGCGGCGCCGTCCTGCTCGCCGTGGAGTACGCCCCGGCCGGGCGCCGCGGCTTCTACGGCAGCTTCGCCCACATCGGCGTGCCCGGCGGGCTCGTCCTGGCCGCCGGCGCCTTCTCCCTGGCCGGGATGCTGCCCGAGGAGGCCTTCCTGGCCTGGGGCTGGCGCGCCTGCTTCCTGGTGAGCATCGCGCTGCTCGGCATCGGTGCCTACATCCGCCTCTCCGTCATGGAGACGCCCGAGTTCGCCAAGGTCCAGGAGCGCAAGGAGATCTCGAAGCTGCCGCTGCGCGACCTGCTGCGCGAGCAGTCGCGGCCGCTGCTGCTCGGCATGGGCACGCGCTACATCGAGGGCTTCACCTTCAACCTCTTCTCGGTCTACCTGCTCGCCTACGTCGCGACCAACCTCGAGCTGCCGCGCAGCTGGGCGCTGGACGCCATCCTCGTCGGGGCGGCGCTCGGTGTCGTGCTGGTCCCGATCGCCGGCGCCCTCAGCGACCGGGTCGGGCGCAAGCCGGTCTACCGGGTGGGGGCCTGGATCGGCCTGCTGTTCGCCTTCCCGGCGGCCTTCCTGGTGCAGACCGAGAACCGCTGGGCCATCTCGCTCGTCTTCGTCGTCGGTCTCGGTGTCATCTACGGCACGGTCTACGGGCCGCTCGCGGCCTTCTGGTCCGAGCTGTTCGACACCCGCTACCGCTACACGGCCCTCAGCACGCTCTACCAGGTCTCCGGCATCCTCGCGTCCGGGCTGACGCCGCTCATCGCGGCGTGGCTGGTCACCCGCGGTGACGGGACCCTGTGGTGGGTCGCGACCTACAACGTGGCGGTCGCAGCGATCTCGCTGACCTGCGCGCGGTTCCTGCCCGAGACCCGCGGCCGCGGGCTCGACAGCGCCGACCCGACGCTGGAGCCCGTGCCCGAGCGCGTCCCGGCCTGAGGGTGCACACTGGCTGACGCGTCGACACGCGGACAGAACCCTCGCCCGGACCCCCGTCCCACGCCTGGCGCCGCAGGCGTGGGACGGGTCATGTCTACGCGGCGGGCGTCCGCGACGCGGCGGTCCGGCGACGTCGTACGACGAGCCAGACCGGCAGCCCGAGCACGAGGGCCACCGCGGCGAAGGGCAGCAGCGCGCCGACCATCGTGGTCACGATGGTGAACAGCGTCCCCATGGCCTTCGACCCGCCGTCGAGCCCGGCGAGGAATCCCGTCGGCCGCTCCTCCTCGGGCTCGTCCTCGACGACCTGGTGGGTGGAGATGTCGACGGTGATGGTCGACAGCGACGTCTGGTCGGCCAGCCACGACTGCTGGGACTTCAGGGAGTCCAGCTCGGCCTGCCGGCCGGTGAGCTGCGACTCGATCCAGATGACGTCCTTGAGGTCGCGGGCGTCGGCGAGCAGCAGCTCCACGCGGCGCAGGCTGGCCTCCTGCGCCCGGACGCGGGCGCCGTTGTCGATGACCTGCGTGGTGACGTCTTCAGAGCCGCGGTCGGAGGAGCGCAGCACCCCGACCTGCTCCAGCGCGGACATCGTCTCGCCGAACTTCCGGCTCGGCACCCGCACCACCATCCGCACGTAGGAGGTGTCGCCCTCGGAGTCGGTCTCGGTGGTCTCGTCGGTGATCTCGCCGCCCTGCGCGTCGACGACGCGCTGCACGTCCTGGCGGGTCGCCCGGACGTCCTCACCGGCGAGCGAGACGGTGCCGTTGGAGATGACCGATCGCTCCAGCTCCGGGGCGGTCGGGCCGCCCTGCCCGCTCGGCGCGTCGGACGACCCGGTGGAGTCGGCCGACGAACCTCCGGCGTCCGAGCTCCCGGACGAGCTCCCGGACGAGCTCCCGGACGAGCCGCTGGGCGCCTCGCTGGACGCCTCGCCCGAGACGTTCCCGGAGACGGCGTCGCTGCCACTGTCGTCGGCGGAGCAGGCGGCCAGCAGGGCCGTCATGGTGAGCGCGGTGAGGAGTCCCGCGGTGCGGGAGCGGGTCGCGATGAGGGTCATGGCCGTCCGACGCCTCCGCCGCGCGGGCCGGTTCCGGCCGTGACGCAACTGTGACGCGTCAGGCCTTCTTGCTCGGCGCCCGCTTCGCCGTGCGCTTGGTGGTGGTGACCTTCGGCGGCGCAGCCGTGGGCGGCGCCTCGGTCGGCGCCTCCTTGTCGGGCACCTTCTTGTCGGGCACCTTCTTGTCGGGCACCTTCCGGCCGGCCGGCTTGCGGCCCTTGAGCCGTACCCGCAACGCGTTGCCGTTGCCGGAGGTCTCCAGGTAGGGCTGGGCGGTGATGAGGGTGCTCAGCCGCGCACCCGGGCCGGCGAAGTTGCGCGCGTCGAAGGAGGGGTGGGTGCGGATCAGCTGGTTGCCCAGGGCGGGGAGGAGGGCCCAGCCCTCGTCGTCGGAGACCGCGTTGACCGCGCGGGTGAGCGCGCTCTGCAGGTTGATCGAGGGGGCGTCCGTCCCGCTGCCGTCGTCGGTGTCGTCGTCGGTGTCGTCGGTGTCCTCGCCCTCGCCCGGCCGATCGGCGACCACGGCGAGGTCGATGAACTTGTCGCAGGCGTTGCGCAGCGACTCCGGCGCCTTCTTCTCCCCGAGCACGTAGACCTTCTTGCCCGACTCGCGCAGCCGGTGGGCGAGGCTGGTGAAGTCGCTGTCGCTGGTGACCAGCGCGAACGCCTCGACGTTGCCGTCGTACAGCAGGTCCATCGCGTCGATCACGAGCGCGAGGTCGGTGGAGTTCTTGCCGGTCGTGTAGGCGTTCTGGTGCATCGCACGCAGGCCGAGGCGGTTGAGCTTGCGCGCCCACTGGTTGAGGTGCGGGTTGGTCCAGTCGCCGTAGACGCGCCGGATGGTCGGGTCGCCGTACTTCGCGACCTCGCCCAGCACCTCGTCGGCGTAGGCCGGGCGCGTGTTGTCGGCATCGATCATCACCGCGATCCGGTCGGCGGCTCCGTGGGACTCCATGGGTGCAGCCTAGGCCGCGCCCGAGCGTCGTCACCCCCTCTGGCAGGGTGGTGGCGTGAGGCGTGACGCGGTGGTCGTGGGTGGCGGGATCGCCGGCCTGGTCGCGGCTCGCGGCATCGCCGCCACCGGCCGCGACGTCCTGCTGCTGGAGGGCTCGCCCCTGGTCGGCGGCAAGCTGCGCAGCGCCGAGGTCGCCGGGCTGACCGTCGACGTCGGCGCCGAGGCGATGCTCGCCCGCCGCCCCGAGGGGCTGGCGCTCGCCGAGGAGCTCGGCGCCGACGTGGTCCACCCGACGCCGGCGACGTCGGCGGTGTGGTCGCGCGGGTCCCTGCGGACGATGCCGCGCTCGCTGATGGGCGTCCCCTTCGACCTCGACCAGCTCGCCGCCAGCGGCGTGCTCAGCCCCGAGGGGCTGGCCCGCGCGAGCACGGAGGCCGCCACCCCTGTCGACGACGACGTCTCGGTCGGAGACCTGGTCGCCGCCCGGCTCGGCGACGAGCTCGTCGACCGCCTCGTCGAGCCGCTGCTCGGAGGCGTGTACGCCGGTCACGCGCGCCGCATCTCGGCTGCCGCGGCCGTGCCGCAGCTGCTCGCCATGGCCCGCCGCGGCAGCCTCCTCGAGCAGGCCTCCGGCGTGCCGGCCTCGGTCGCCCCGGTCTTCGCCGCCCTGCCCGGCGGGATGGGCCGACTGCCCGCGCTGGTCGCCGACGGCGGTGGCTTCGAGGTGCGCACCTCGGCGACCGTCCGCGCGCTGCGTCGTACGCCGACCGGCTGGGTGCTGACCGTCGGCCCCACCACCAGTGCCGAGACCATCGAGGGCGACGCGGTCGTGCTCGCCAGCCCCGCCGCGGCGACCGCCCGCCTGCTCGGCGACGTGCTCCCGGACGCCGCGGCGGAGCTCGCCGCCGTGGAGGCCGCCAGCGTCGCCGTCGTCACGCTGGCCTTCCGGGCCCGGGACGTCCCCGACGCGCTGTTCGACCGGTCGGGGTTCCTCGTGCCGCCCGTCGAGCGACGCACCATCAAGGCCTCGACGTTCTCCTTCGCCAAGTGGGCGTGGGTGCGCGACCTCGCCCCCGACGTCGTGGTGCTCCGCACCTCGCTCGGACGCCACCGCGAGGAGACCACCCTCCAGGCCGGTGACGAGGGGCTGGTGCGGGTGTCCCTCACCGACCTCGCCGCGATGGCGGGCATCACCGCCCGGCCGGTCGACACCCACGTCCAGCGGTGGGGCGGCGCGCTGCCGCAGTACGCCGTCGGCCACCTCGACCGGGTCGCGCGGATCCGCGCGGCCGTCGAGGGACAGCCGGGGCTCGCGGTCTGCGGGGCGGCGTACGACGGTGTCGGCATCCCCGCGGTGATCGGCTCGGCCCGGCAGGCCGTGGCCTCGGTCACACGGGCAGAATGACGGCATGAGCGAGCCCACCCCGCCCCCTGCCGAGCAGACCAACGCCGCCCGCACGCGGGAGCTCAACGACACCATCCGCTACACGATGTGGTCGGTGTTCCGGCTCCGCGACGTCCTGGGCGACGACGCCGACCGCGCCGCCGAGGCGACCGACGTCGAGGCGCTCCTCGAGGTGCTGGCCGAGCAGGACGTCGTCGTGCGCGGCATCTACGACGTCAGCGGCCTGCGCGCCGACGCCGACGTCATGGTGTGGTGGCACGCTGCCGACTCCCAGCAGCTGCAGGGCGCCTACAACGCCTTCCGGCGCACGGCCTTCGGCCGCCGCCTCGACCCGGTGTGGTCGCAGATGGCGCTGCACCGCCCGGCGGAGTTCAACAAGTCGCACATCCCGGCGTTCCTCGCCGACGAGGAGCCCCGCGCCCACGTGTGCGTCTACCCGTTCGTGCGGTCCTACGAGTGGTACCTCCTCGACGACGGCGAGCGTCGCCGGATGCTCGCCCAGCACGGCCAGCAGGCCCGCGGCTACGCCGACGTGCGCGCCAACACCGTCGCATCCTTCGCGCTCGGCGACTACGAGTGGATGCTCGCCTTCGAGGCCGACGAGCTGCACCGGATCGTGGACCTGATGCGCGACCTGCGGGCGTCCGACGCGCGCCGCCACGTGCGCGAGGAGGTGCCGTTCTACACCGGCGCCCGGGTCACGCCGCAGGAGCTGCTCGACCGCCTGCCCTGACGCGCCGCGCCGGGTGCTGGACATGGCAGCAGTCGTCCTCTGAGCAATGTAGAGTAAGTCACTCGACATTGTTACCAGGAGGACCCATGACCGCCACCTTCCCCACCTCCCAGGCCCACGCCGTCCGCTCGACGGGTCGTGCGTCGAGCCGCACGACCGACCGACGAGAGGCTGCCCGCACCGCGCTGGCCGAGCACCTCGCCACCCATGACCCGCTCGCGCACGTCGACCTGTCCGTCCCGGAGCGCACCTGGGCCCGCGTCGGCGCGGGCGCCGGTGCCGACATCTGGCTGATCACCTGGCCCGCCGGCTCGAGCACCGGCTGGCACGACCACGGCTCGGCGAGCGGCGCCTTCGTCGTCCTCACCGGGTCGCTGACCGAGTACGTCTGGACCGGCGTCGCCACGGCCGGGACCCTCGCGGCGTCGTCGGTGCGCGAGTTCGACGGCAGCCACATCCACGACGTCGTCAACCACGGCACCGATACCGCCGTCTCGCTGCACGCCTACGCCCCGGGCCTGGCCGCGATGACGCGCTACGAGCTCGTCCGCGGACGCCTGCAGGTCACCAGCGTCGAGCAGCGCGGCGAGTCCTGGTGAGCACCGTCTCGAGCGTCCGGTACGACGGCGTCGACGCCCTGCTCGCCGATGCCCGCAGCCGGTTGGAGCGGGTCGACGTCGAGACCGCCTACCGGGAGGCGCTCGGCGGCGCGGTGCTCGTCGACATCCGCCCGGCGGCGCAGCGGGCGGCCGAGGGGGAGGTGCACCCTGCGGTGGGACCGCTGGTCGTCGAGCGCAACGTGCTCGAGTGGCGGTTCGACCCGCGCTCGGACGCGCGCCTGGAGGAGGCGTCGTACGACACCCGCATCCTGGTGCTGTGCCAGGAGGGCTACACCTCCAGCCTCGCCGCCGACGCGCTGCGCAGCCTCGGCCTCGACGCGACCGACGTGGTGGGCGGCTTCAAGGCGTGGCGCGAGGCGCACCTGCCGGTGGCGTGCCGGCTGGACTGACTGGCGACGGCTGACCCGGGAACGGCCCCGACCGCAGTAGCGTCGGAGCATCATGAGGATCCTCGCCGCTGCTGCCGTCCTGACCGTCCTGGGCGCCACCGCCTGCTCCACCGAGGCCGAGATGAGGGCTGTGGATCCTGCCTCGGGCTCCGGTGCCGCCGCCGATGCGTCGTCCGGCGAGGTGCCGCAGCCCGTGCCCGACGGTGAGGTGCGCACGAGCGGACTGGTGATGGTGATCGACGAGGGCGACGGCCCGGAGCTGTGCCTCGGTGCCGTGGCGGAGTCCTACCCGCCCCAGTGCAGCGGCCCCGCGCTCGCCGACTTCGACTGGGGCGACGTGGGGTCCGAGGAGGCCTCCGGGGTGCAGTGGGGCTCCTACGCCCTGACCGGCACCTTCGACGGCACCACCTTCACCGTCACCGACGCGATCCCCGCTGCCCTCTACGACACCATGGCCGCACCCGAGGAGGAGCCGCTCGCCGCCGCGTGCGACAGCCCGACCACGACCGACACGGCGAAGGCGACCCCCGAGGACATGGACGCCACGCTCGCCGCGGCCTCCGCGCTGCCGACGTACGCCTCCGCGTGGCTCACCGGCAACACGATCAACGTCGCCGTCACCGAGGACGCCGAGGGCGCCGAGGCGGAGCTGCGCAAGACATGGGGCGGGATGCTCTGCGTGACCACCGTCCAGCGCACCGACGCCGACCTCAACGAGGTGAACCAGGAGCTCCAGGCCGCGCTCGGTGAACAGCTGCTGACCAGCGGCTCGACGTCGCCGGACTCGCTCGACGCGCAGGTCGTGTTCGACGACGGGTCGATCCAGGCGTGGGCCGACGCGACGTACGGCGACGGGCTGGTCCGGATCAGCTCGGCGCTGGTCCCCGCGGAGTGACTACTTCTTCTCGTTGAGCGTGATGCTGATCGAGTTGATGCAGTAGCGGTCACCGGTCGGCGTGCCGAAGCCGTCGGGGAAGACGTGGCCGAGGTGTGAGCCGCACGTCGCGCAGCGGACCTCCACCCGCTTCATGCCGTGGGTGTTGTCCTCGATGTACTCCACCGTGTCGGTCATCGGCTGGTAGAAGCTCGGCCAGCCGCAGCCGGAGTGGAACTTGGTGTCGCTGGTGAACAGCTCCGACCCGCAGGCCTTGCACGAGTAGGTGCCCTCGGTCTCGGTGTCGGTGTACTCACCGGTGAACGCGCGCTCCGTGCCGGCCTGCCGGAGGACGGCGTACTCCTCGGGGTCGAGCTGCTCGCGCCACTGCTCGTCGGTCTTCTGCACGTCGTAGGCCATGCGTCCAGTTTACGGAGGCGTTCCAGCGCAGCTCCCGGCTAGGGTCGTGGCATGGCAAAGGCGTCGGAGGCGTACGTCCGGGCGGGGGAGCGCGAGGTCAGGATCTCGTCCCCCGAGCGGGTGATCTACGAGCCGACCGACCGCACCCCGGCGGTCACCAAGCTGATGGTCGCGGAGTACTTCACCAGCGTCGAGGACGGCCTGATGCGCGCGTTGGCCGACCGGCCGACCGCGCTCGAGCGCTGGACGAGCGGCGTCCGTCCCGGCATGAAGCTGGCGACGGGACCCCAGGACCGCAACGCCGACGCGTTCTACCAGAAGCGGGTGCCCAAGGGCGCGCCCGACTACCTCGAGACCGCGACGATCACCTTCCCCTCCGGACGCACGGCCGACGAGATCTGCCCGACCGAGATCGCGGTGCCGGTCTGGTGCGCCCACATGGGCACGCTGACCTTCCACCCGTGGCCGGTGCGTCGCGACGACGTGGACCACCCCGACGAGCTGCGGATCGACCTCGACCCGCAGCCGGGAACGACGTTCACCGACGCCGTGCGCGTCGCCGGTGTCGCCCGCGAGCTGCTCGACGACCTCGGCATGCCGGGCTTCGCGAAGACCTCGGGCAACCGCGGCATCCACGTCTACGTCCGGATCGAGCCGAAGTGGGACTTCGCGGCCGTCCGCCATGCCGCCATCGCCTTCGGCCGCGAGCTGGAGAAGCGTGACGACGGGGTGACCACCGCATGGTGGAAGGAGGAGCGCGGCGAGCGGATCTTCGTCGACTTCAACCAGAACACCCGCGACCGGACGATCGCGTCGGCGTACTCCCTGCGGCCCATCGCCGGAGCCCCGGTGTCGACGCCGGTGACGTGGGACGAGCTCGCCGGCCTCACCTCGCCGTCGGACCTCAACCTGTTCTCGGTGCCGTCGCGGCTTGCCGTCGATGGCGACCCGTGGGCAGCGATCGACGACGTGCACCACTCGCTCCAGCCGCTCCTCGACCTCTGGGACGAGCACCCCGTCGAGCTGAACTACCCGCCCGACCACCCCAAGATGCCCGGTGAGCCGCCGCGCGTGCAGCCGTCGAAGAAGGTCGAGTCGCACTGGGACGCCGACGGCAACCGGATCGCCGACTGACTCAGTCCTTCTCCCAAGGGGCGGGGATCGGGAAGTACTGCTCGAGGAACCCGTGGAGCAGGCCGTCGGCGCGATCCTCGTCGAAGGCGGCGAGGAGGTTGTCGGCGATGCAGAAGAAGTCGCGGTCGCGCCGGAGCATCTGCTTCAGCTGGACGGGCAGCTGCTGGTGGCCGAGGTCGACGTAGCCGTGGTGGGCGCCGGCGCGGAAGGCCTGGCCGGTGATCAGCCCGTAGGTCTGCGCGAAGGACGACAGCATCGACAGGTCGGTCTCGGAGCGGAACGGCGCGTGCGTCGTGCGCTCGACCTCGGCCGGGAAGCGGGCGGCGATCTCCTCCAGGGTCGTACGCCGCTGCGGGTGCGGGCTGTGCATCATCGTGTGGGTCAGCGTCACCCCGAACGCGTCGGCGAGCACGCGGCGGTTGTTCTGCGCCGCGGTCAGGTAGGGCCGGTCGTCGGTGCCGGGGAGGCCGATGGCGCGGTGGTCGGCGACGAAGGCGGCGTACTGGCCACCGGGCCGGAAGAAGTGCTCGGGGCGTCGCGGTCGGCCGAGGAAGACGTCGTCGTTGACGTAGACGAAGTGCTCGGCGAGGTCGGGCACGGCGTGCAGGCGGGTCTCGATCGCGTGCGAGCTGAAGGTCGGCAGCGCCGACTCCGGCAGGATCTCGCGGTGGTCGACGACCCGCACCAGGTCGTGCGTCGTGTCGAGCCAGGAGGGGACCTGGCCGGCGGTGACGAGGTGGATCCGTCGCACCCACGGCGCGAAGAGGTGGATGCTGCGCATCGAGTAGCGCAGCTCGTCGCGGCTGCGGTAGCGCGAGGCACCGCCGGCGCGGGCGCTCGGGGTGCCGCCGAGCTCGCGGATGCGCTCTTCGCGGGCGGCGAGCCAGGCCTCGTCGTCGCCGTCGACCCAGGTGTAGACGACGTCGACGTCGAAGCGGCAGTCGTCGATCGTCGGGAGCGCCATCACCTCGAGGGTCGGCACCTCGACGCCCTCGACCGTGGTGGTGGTGCGGGGCGTGCCGGCCGGCACCCGGTCGCCGTAGCGGTTCGGGCCGGGCGCGAGCAGGTCGCCATCGGGCGACTCCTCCCAGAACTGCGCGCCGACCTCGACGCCCTCGCCGAGCACGCCGTCGTGCCCGCCGCGCATCGGCCACGGCTCGAGGAACAGCGTCGCCGTGCGGGTGCGGGCGAGCTCCTCGGTCATCACCGCGACAGTGCCGCGGCGCTCGGGCCAGCCCCGCTCGGCCGGGTCGCGCACCGACAGCCAGTCGGGCACGGGCCCGGCGGCCAGCGCGGACAGGAAGGCGCCGCGGCGTGACGACGGGATGACGACCACCGGGTGCGGGTCGAGCCCGCGGGCCGGCACCACGAACCAGCCCTCGCCGGTCGCGGCGGCCGCGGACGTCAGCGCCCGCAGGGCCGTCGTACGTGCCTGGGCGGGAGTGACGCCCGCGGCGCCGGTGGTCTCGGGCAGGTCGCCGAGCGGACCCGGGCGGAGGCCGTGCAGCACCCGCCGCGGGGCGAGGGGGTCGGCGCGGCGCGCGACGGCGGTGCGGAAGGTCTCGACCCACTGCCGGGCCAGCACCTCGCCGTCCCAGCGGTGCGAGCGCTCCAGGGCGGCGGTGCCGATGCGGCCGCGCAGGTCGTCGTCGGTGGCGATCCGGAGCATCGCGGCGGCGAGAGCCGCCTTGGACGCCGGCGGCACGAGGAGCCCGTCGACGTCGTGGGTGATCATCTCGCGCGGGCCGGACGGGCAGTCGTACGACACCGGGGGCACGCCCGCCGACATCGCCTCCTGCAGGACGAGCGGGTAGCCCTCGCCGCGGGAGGCGAGGACGGCCACGCTCGTGCGCGCCCACTCGGCGGCGAGGTCGTCGGTCGAGCCGGGGAGGTGGACGCGGTCCTCGAGCCCGAGCTTGCGCACCTGCGCGGCGAGGTTGTCGGCGCGGGGCCCGTCGCCCCAGATCGTCAGCGTCCAGCCCGGCAGCTGCTCGTGGATGCGCCAGAAGGCGTCGACGACGTGCTCGAACTGCTTCTCCGGAGCCAGTCGGCCGGCCGTGACGAACTTCTTCTGGTCGAGCGAGGAGCGCTGCTGCGGGTGCGAGGGCAGCGGGTTGGGGATGACCTGCAGCTCGGGGGCGGCGCCGCCGAGGCGTCCGGCGAGCCAGCGTGACATCGACTCGGTCAGCGAGACGACGACGTCGGCCCGCGGGGCGAACTGCAGCAGCGCGCCGAGGTCGTTGACCCGGCTCGAGGAGGCCCGGTGCTCCTGGTGCACCAGCGCGACGTCGTCCGGCGCGAGCTGGGCGACCACCGCCAGCAGCTCCGGCGTGGTGGTGACGAGGACGTCGGCCTCGATGCTGCCGAGCGCCTCGCGCGCGGTGGCGTCGGTGAGGGCGTTGTAGAGCGCGTCCCAGCTGCGCGGCACGATCGTGGACTCGCGCTCGGCGAGCTCGGCCGGGTGGTCGCCGGAGACAGCGACGGGACGCTCGGGGCGTACGTCGACGAGGTAGGTGACCTCGAGGCCGTCGGCGAGCGGGTAGTGGGTCGCGTCGCCGCTGCGCGTGATGCTGAGGATGCGGACGCGGTGGCCCTCGCCGAGGCCGAGGAGGGCGTTGGCCTGCTCGATCCCGGAGCGCGCGGTGCCGCCCATCCCGTCGGCGTTGAAGAGGACGTAGACGACGTCGAGCGGCCCGTCGCGGCGCGCCCGGCGCATCGCGGAGCGCACCTTCCCGCCGAGCCTGTCGGTCAGTGCCACGTGGTCCTCAGTCCTCTCCGGGAGCGGGTCGCCACGATCCTAGGGGGAGCAACATCGGCCGATAGGGTGACCCGCATGCCGACGTCCTCCACCCCGCTCGTCCTGGTGTCTGGTTCCGGTCGCAGCGGCACGAGCTCCCTCGCCGGCACCCTGAAGCGGCTCGGCCTCCACGTGCCGCAGCCCGAGGTCGAGGCGTCGGAGACCAACCCGCGCGGGTTCTACGAGCCGCAGTGGGTCATCGACTTCCACAAGCGCCACCTCAAGGAGCTCGCGCTCTTCAACATCGACAGCCGCCCGGCCGCCGTCGACATCGTCGCGCGCCACGTCGGGACCGGCCTCCCGACCGGTGAGCTGCACGAGTGGCTGTCCGGCCAGCTGGCGGAGTACGACCAGCCGGGCGACCAGATCTTGGTCAAGGACCCGCACGCGTTCTGGTTCGCCCAGGTGTGGGAGGTCGTCAGCGCCGAGCTGGGCGCCGACCTGCGCTGGCTGACCGCGCTGCGCCACCCCGCCGAGGTCGTCGGCTCCCGGGACATCGCCTACCTCTCCAGCCAGTCCGAGGAGCTGCGGCTCACCAAGGAGACGTCCAACGTCGCCGGCTGGGTGCACGCCGCGCTCCTCACCGAGCAGGCCGGTCGTGGCTCCAAGCGCTCGTTCGTGAGGTACGTCGACCTGCTGGCCGACTGGCGCGCGGCCCTCGCGCCCGTGCAGCAGCAGCTCGAGCTCGACTTCAACGCCGACCTGTCGGCCTCGCCGGAGCACCGGGACCACCACCCGGTCGACGACTTCATCGAGCCCTCGATGCGCAAGTCGCAGCTCACCTGGGACGACGTCCGCACGCCCGACTGGCTGCGCGACATGGCGGAGGAGGTCTGGCAGCTGCTCGGCGTGCTCACGACCACGCCGCACGACGTCGACACGCTCGCGCGGCTCGACGACATCCACGAGGACTACCGCACGCGCTACGCCGACGCCGTCGCGCTCACCTTCGACCACACCAAGGCCGAGTCCACGCTCGCCGGGCGTCAGGCGCGCGACGCGCAGCGCGCGACCGTGCAGCAGCTGCGCCGCGACCTCGAGAAGGCCCGGCGGGCGCCCGAGCCCGCCGTGGGCGGCCGGGAGGCGGCCGCCATCCTCCGCCGCGCCGTCGTACGCCGCGTCACGCGCCGCTGACCCCTCGCGGGCTCAGACGCCGGTGACGCCCTCGCCGGAGCCGGAGGCCTGCTCGTCGAAGTTCTCGTGCTCGATCAGGTGGAGGACCGGGACGCCGAGCTTGCGGCGGGCGCGGGAGGTCCAGTCGACGTGGAAGAACTCCGCCACCACGTGGGAGCGGGTCAGGATGATCGCCTCGCGTGCGTCGACCGAGGTGACGAGCGCGGCGAGCGCGTCGACCGGCGGCTCGGAGGTCACCTTGCCGGTCGCCTTCCCGCCGGCGTCGTGGATCGCGAGGAGCGTCTTGTGCAGGTCGGAGGAGGAGTTCTCCTCGCACTCGCGGCGCAGCGCCTCGATGTCGACGTCGTTCATCGCCAGCGCCGGCGCGGCCATCAGGTCGCCGGCACCGAGGGTGCCGAGCGAGGCCTCGATGCGGGCCGCGGCGTCCTCGAGCGGCAGCAGGACGTGGTAGACGACGGTGTCCTCGATCTCGGCGTGCAGCGAGCGGACCTGCTTCGCGTCCGCGGCCGTGAGGGCCTGCTCGACGAGGAGCACGACGTCGTACGTGCCCTTCCCGTCGTGGATCGAGTCGTCGGGGATGTCGGTGTGGTCGGTCATGACTCGCCTCCGGGTTCGGTACTGAGAATTCTAGTGAGGTCGTAGCCCGCCGGCTCGTCGAGCTGGCCGTAGCCGCAGCTCTCCGGGTCGCGGTCGGTGCGCCACCTCTTGAAGTGGGCGGTGTGCCGGAACCGCCGACCCTCCATGTGGTCGTACTTCACCTCCAGCACCCGCTCGGGGCGCAGGGCGGTGAACCCGAGGTCCTTGCCGGCGCTCCACCGGCTCTGGGTGCCGGGGACGCGGTCGGGGTTGGCGGTGAGGAACTCGTTCCACCGGCCCCACGGGTGGTCGGCGATGTCGCAGACCAGAGGCTGCAGCTCGTGCCAGAGCTCGGCGCGCCGCGCGGCGGTGAAGCTGGCCGAGACGCCGATGTGCTGCAGCTCGCCGTCGTCGTCGTAGAGGCCCAGGAGGAGCGAGCCGATCAGCGGCTCCTCGGGGGTCGAGGTCTTGTGCTCGCGGTAGCCGGCGAGGACGACGTCGGCCGTGCGCTCGTGCTTGATCTTGAGCATGGTGCGCTTGTTGGGCTCGTACGCCGACCCGAGCGGCTTGGCGACGACGCCGTCGAGCCCTGCGCCCTCGAACTCCTCGAACCACCGCTCCGCCTCGGCGGGGTCCTCGGTGGTGCGGGTGAGGAAGCACGGGCCGCTCCCGTCGAGGTGGCCGAGCGCCTCGACGAGCGCGGCGCGGCGCTCGGCGAGCGGGCGGTCCATGAAGGACTCGTCGCCGAGCGCCAGCAGGTCGAAGGCGACGAAGCCGGCCGGTGTCTCGACCGACAGCTTGTCGACGCGGCTCGCGGCGGGGTGGATCCGCTCCTGGAGCGTCTCGAACTCCAGCCGCCACCCCTCCGGGCCCTGCAGGCCGACGAAGATCTCGCCGTCGAGCACGATGCGCTCGGGCAGCTGGCGGCGGACGGCCTCGACGACCTCGGGGAAGTAGCGGGTGAGCGGCTTGGTGTTGCGGCTGGCGAGCTCGACCTCGTCGCCGTCCTTGAAGACCAGGCAGCGGAAGCCGTCCCACTTGGGCTCGAAGCTGAGGCCGCCGTGCTTCGCCGGGTCGGGGACGCCGCTGACGCTCTTGGCGAGCATCGGCTGCACCGGCGGCATCACGGGAAGGTCCACACCGCGAGCCTAGTGGGGCACGCCGCCCGTGCGGTGCGTCAGCCCGCAGGGGCGGCGTGCCGCGCGTCAGGCGACGCTGCCGGCCCGCCGGCGCCCGACCACGAAGGCCAGGACGAGCGCGACCAGCACCCCGATGACGGGCGGGACGAAGAAGCCGGTCTCGTTGGCGGCGTACGCGAGGGCACTGGCCAGCGCGTAGATCCCGAGGTTGACCCAGTGGAAGGGCTCGACCGGGTGGCCCTCGGGCATGCCGGCGCGCCAGCGGGCGAGGTAGTCGCCGATGATGACGCCGCCGAGGGGCGGGATGAACACACCGAGCAGGACCAGGTAGTCGACGAGGTGGTTCTGCACCCCGACCAGGGCCAGCACGGTGCCGATGACCGAGCCGCCGACCACGAACGGCAGCTTGGACGGCTTCTCGAACAGCTCGGCGCCGGCGACACCGAAGGCGTAGGCGGTGTCGGCGTTCGACTTCCACAGGTTGCCGAAGAGGAGGAACAGGCCCCACCCGACGAGCCCGAGGTTGTAGAGCACCAGGACGAAGTCGCCCTCGCCGAAGGTCATCGCGCCCGTCGCGCCGAAGAAGATCATCAGCCCGTTGCCGATCAGGAACCCGATCGCGCACGCGAGGACGGCCTGGCCGCCGGTCCGCGCGAAACGGGTCCAGTTGGGTGCCTGCGTGCCGGCCGAGACGAACGTCCCGACGACGGTGGTGATCGCGACCGACCAGGTCATCGTGGCGTCCGGCTCGACCTGCGCGAGGCCCGACCAGCCACCGACCTCCTCGAGCGAGCGCAGCAGCACCCAGAAGGCGAGCACCAGGATCAGGGGCGTGGAGATCGCCGAGACCCAGAACATCCCGCGGTAGCCGTAGCAGGCGGTGAGGCACATCAGGGCGCTCGCGAGGATCATCACGGCGGCACGAGCCGGGTACGACTCCCAGCTCAGCGCCTGCGCGGTGAGGTCGCCGATGGTGCCGATGACGACGCCGTACCACCCGATCTGGGTGCCGCCGAGCAGGATCGAGGCGAGCTTGGCACCCCGCTGGCCCAGCACGTAGCGCGACATCACGACCGTGGTCAGGCCCGTGCGAGCCCCGATCCACCCGAGCACCGCGACGTAGACCCCGAGCACGAGCGAGCCGAGCAGGATGACCTGGACCAGCTCGGAGAGCGTGAACGCCGCCCCGAGCTGGGCTCCGGCGAGCATGGTCGGGGTGAAGACGGTGAACCCGAGGAGCACGACCGCGAGCGAGATGAAGGACTTGCGGGCGTGCCGGGGGACCGGGGTGACCGGGTAGTCGGGATCGATGACCTCGGTCGTGCGGGACGTGGTGGTGCTCATGCCTCCTCCCCGATGTCCTCGGCCCACAGCTCGGGCTTCTCCGCGATCATCGTGTCCATCAGTGACTTGCACGTGGCGTCGTCGGCCACGACGAGCTCCACCCCGCGCGAGGCCAACCACGACTCGGAGGCCTCGAAGGTCCGGTTCTCCCCGATGACGATGCGCGGGATGTCGTAGAGCACCGACGTGCCGGCGCACATGAAGCACGGCGAGAGCGTCGTGTAGAGGGTGCTGGCCCGGTAGACGCGCGCCGGGAGGCGGCCGGCGTTCTCGATGCAATCGGTCTCGCCGTGCCGGATCGCCGAGCCCATCTGGACGCGCCGGTTGCGGCCGACGGCGAGCACCGCACCGTCATGGACGAGCGCTGCCCCGATGGGGATGCCGCCCTCCTGCCAGCCGATCCTGGCCTGCTCGATCGCGAGGTCGAGGAAGGTCTGCTCCGCTGTGTCGATCATCGCCTGGCCCTTCGTCGGTCGTGCCGCTCCCGCCCGTGCGGGTGTGTCCCGGCTCACACCACCAGAGCAGCCGTGCCATGGCAACGGACACCTCGACCGTCAAGCGCCGCTAGTCTCCTGACACATTGTCCGTCCACGGAGGTGCTGCGTGCTGATCCCGCTGTCCGACGTGCTGGCGCTGCCGTCCTTCCGGGCGGCCGGCGCCCAGGTCCTTGCGGGGCGCCCCGAGGGTGTGCTGGTCCGTTGGGTCCACTCCTCCGAGGTCTTCGAGATGGGCGGTCTGCTGGCCGGGGGTGAGGTGCTGCTGACCACGGGTCTCGGCCTGCACGGACGCACCTCCGAGCACCTGACGGCGTACGTCGAGCAGCTCGCCGACGCCGGGCTGGCGGCCCTCGCGCTCGAGCTGGGGCGGACGTTCTTCGAGGTCCCGGCAGCCATCCTCGAGGCGGCCGGGAGACGCCAGCTGGTGGTGCTCGGCCTGCGCCAGGTGGTGCCCTTCGAGCGGATGGTCGAGGACTTCCACGAGCTGGTGGTCCGCCAACGCGCCCACGCCGGCGGGGGAGCGGGCTGGGGCGACCTCGCGCAGGTGGTGATCGACGGGCGGGGCCTGCGGGCGCTGCTCGACGAGGTGTCGCGGGCGGCGGGCAGCGAGGTGGAGCTGCGCGACCGCGACGAGCAGCTCGTGGAGCGCAGCACGATCGTGTCGGTGGCCGAGGACGCCGAGGTGGTCGAGCCGGTGCGGGGACCCGCAGGCGTGGTCGGCACGCTGCACGTCCTCGGCACCGCGACCCGGCAGCGCCGCCGGGCGGCCGCGCAGGGTGCGGTGGCCGTGGCGCTCGAGCTCGGCCGCGCTGGTTCGCTGGGCCAGCGGCCGGGCCCGAGCCAGTCGCTCGTCTCGGACCTCTGCGCAGCGAGCCCGATGCCCGGCAGCGAGGTGACCGACCGGCTGGCCGACCTCGGGTGGCCGCCGGCGGACGGACGCGGCTGGCAGCCGATCGCGGTCGCCGTCGAGCCGGGTACGGCGCTGACAGACGTGGTGCCCGCCCTCGAGCAGGCACTCCGCACCGTCTCGGCCTCGGTGCTGGCCGGGATCGCGGGGAGCCGGGTGGTCGCAGTGGTGCGTGGCTGGACCCGTCCCGGCCTGGCCAGGACGGGACTCACCGAGGCGCACGCCGAGCTCGCCCGACGCCTGGGCGTCGGTGCGTCGGGCGACGCTGGTGCAGCGGCGCCGGCGCTGCTGGTGGCCGGGCCCCTCGTCGGTGACCCGGCCGAGCTCGGTCCGGCCCTCGGCACTGCCCGGGAGCTGCTCGAGCTCGCCCGACGCACCGGTCGACGCGACGGCGTGCTCCTGGCCCGGGACCTCGCCGCGCCGCACCTGCTGTCCTCCGTCGGACCGACGGCCTGGGCTGCCGTGGCGGAGGAGCAGGTCGGGCCGCTCATCGCCCACGACAGCCGGCACCGCACCGAGCTCCTGCGGACCCTGGACACCTACCTGACGCTCGGCACGTCGAAGGCTGCCGCCGCATCAGCGCTGGGCATCCGTCGGCAGTCCCTCTACGACCGGCTCGAGCGGATCCAGCGGCTGCTCGGCGTCGAGCTCGACGACGCGGACCAGCAGCTCGGGCTGCGCCTCGGGGTGCTGGCCTGGCGCCTGCGTACCGGCATCGACCCCCGGGTCGGCTTCGGGGGCTGAGGGTCCTACTCGTCGCCGGTGAGGGAGAACGAGCGCAGCCGGTCGCCGGCGAACCATGCCCCGAGGACCGTCACGACGAGGCTGGCGATGATCGCGTAGCCCAGGTTCGCGGGGTCGGGGAGGGCGCTGGAGATCTCGTGGCCGATGCGGAGGCCCCACTGGCCGATGCTCAGCCAGGCGATGCCGCTGAACAGGTTGCCGAGCAGGCTCTCCCAGATCAGCACGAACATCAGCGACGCGATGACGGCGTGCCGGGTGACCGCGGAGATCGCGAGGAAGAGCGCGGAGTACGCCGTCCCCGCGACGACGGCGCCGAGGAACAACGCCACCGCCCGGGTGCTGTCGCCCGTGATGAGGGCGGCGACGAGGATCGGCAGCGCACCGGCGGCCAGGGTGGCGCCGAGCGCCACCAGCCACTTGCTGATCGCGATGCCGTAGCGGTTCACCGGCTTGGAGAGCAGGTAGACGATCGAGCCGTCGTCGACCTCGGGCCCGAGGACCGAGGACGCCGCGAGGATCGCGACGAGCGGGAGCACGAGCGGGTAGCCGAGGTTGGGCAGCACCTCGTAGGCCGCGTCGCCGTCGACCAGCGCCGTGACGAGCGCGACCAGGCCGATGAGCAGCACCGGGAAGGCCAGCAGCAGGAAGAAGCGACGTCGGCCCAGCAGTGCCTGCAGGGCGAGCTTGGCAATGGTCGTGTTGATCATCGGGCCACCAGGTAGGCGAAGACGCTCTCCAGCGACTCGTCGCTGGGGGAGAGCTCGAACAGGGTCACGTCGTGCTGCCGGGCAAGCAGGGGAAGGTCGACCGCGAAGCTGCCGAGGTCGCCGACCTGCACGTCGAGCTGGTCACCGCGCAGGCTGACCGCGCGCACCGACTCCTGTGCCATCAGCACGGAGGCGAGGACGCGGTTGTCGCTCGACTGGACGGCGTACTGCACCGGCCGGTCGGTCATCAGGCGGCGGATCGCGCCGAAGTCGCCGGAGGCGGCGTGCCGGCCGGAGACCACGACCTCGATGTGTCGGGCGAGCCGCTCGACCTCCTCGAGGATGTGGGAGCTGAAGAGCACCGTGCGCCCCTCGTCGCCGAGCCGTCGCAGGAGGTCCATCAGGTGCATCCGCTGGCGCGGATCGACCCCGTTGAACGGCTCGTCGAGCAGGAGGACGGTCGGGTCGTGGACCAGCGCCGCCGCGATCTTGATGCGCTGCCGCATGCCCTTGGAGTAGGTGTCGAGGCGCCGGCCGGCCGGCTCGACCATGTCGACCACCTCGAGGATCCGCTCGGTGGCGGCGGCCGCCTCGCCCAGCCGGTGCAGGTCGGCGTTGGCGCGGACGAACTGGCGGCCGGTGAGGTAGCCGAAGCTCAGCTCGCGCTCCGGCACGAGGCCGATCTTGCGGTAGGTCTCGGTGTTGCGCCAGACCGGCTGGCCGTCGAGCGTCACGTGGCCGGCGGACGGGGCGAGGAAGCCCGACATCATCGCCATCAGCGTGGTCTTGCCCGCGCCGTTGGGGCCGAGCAGGCCGGTCACGCCGGGGCCGATGGTCAGCGAGACGTCGTTGACCGCGACCACGTTGCCGAACCAGCGCGACGCGGAGTCGAGGACGAGGGTGCTCATCGCGACCCCACCTTCCGGAAGCGGGCGACCAGGCCGAGCAGGCAGGCGGCGGCGAGCAGCACCGCCACGATGGCGTACGCCGGCACCCACGCGCCGTTGACGGGCACCGGGGTGTCGACACCGGCGTCCCACGCGTTGGCGAGGCCGTTGTAGAGGGACCACGGCGAGAGCAGGCCGACGCCGACCGAGACCGACTCGTTGTCGCCCTCGTAGTAGGCGATGTTCTGCATCACGGTGACGATGCCGGTGAGGACGATGAGCGCCATCACCGAACCGACGACGGCGAAGCCGCGCCGCAGGGACACCGACGAGATCAGCCCGCTGACGCCGGCCACCATCATGGCGAGGAGGACCTGCAGCGCGATCGCCTTGAGCACGGAGGTCGTCTGGTCGCTCTTGTCGAGCCCCGACAGCATCGCGCCCGCGAAGAGCACCACGGTCGGGATGGCGGTGAAGAGTAAGATCGCGAGGGTCAGCGACAGCCAGCGGACGAGCGCGAAGACCGGCGCCGCCAGCGGGCGGGCGAGGTAGAGCACGATCGAGCGGTGGCGCAGGTCGCGGGAGAACAGCACCGGCGCCTGAGAGGCCGCGAACAGGCTCACGAGCAGCTGGGTCTGGTTGGTGTAGTCGGCGTAGGACACCGGGAGCTCGCCGAGGCCGGTGAGCACGACGACGCCGACGACGATCGTGGCCGGCAGGAGCGACATGGCGAGCAGGAGGAACGGCATCACCTTGGACTTGCCCGACCGTCCGAGGCCGTAGGCGTGGCGCAGGCCGGTGACGAAGAGGTTGCGGGCGATCGCCGGGGTGCCCTCGCGGACGCCGTCGAAGTGGCGGTAGCCGAGGTCGTGGATGACGCCGGGACGGCCGGAGTCGGGGGTGAGGTCAGACACGGGCGCCTCCTTCGAGGAAGACGTCCTCGAGGTGGCGCCGGTCGGGCTGGAGGCGCATCAGGCCCAGGCCGAGGTCGGCGGCGACGTCGCGGATCAGGTCGTGGACGGCTCCCCCCTCGGCGAGCTCCGGCGGTGGCGGGTCGATCGCGACCATCGCCCCGCGGGGACGGCAGGTGAGCCCGCGCTGGGCGAGCGCCTCGCCGAGCCGGTCGCGCTCGACCTCGGTGCCGACCACCTCGACCAGCAGGCTGCCGGTCCGCTGCAGGAACTCGCCGGTGGCGCTGCTGCGCAGCAGGTGGCCGCCGTCGAGGACGATGACGTGGTCGCTGACCTGCTCGAGCTCGCCGAGCAGGTGGGAGGTGACGAGGACGGCGATCCCGAAGTCGCTGCCGATACGCTGCACGAGCCGCAGCATGTCGGTGCGGGCGGCGGGGTCGAGGCCGTTGGTCGGCTCGTCGAGGAAGACGAGCCGCGGGTCGTGGACGAGCGCCTGGGCGAGCTTGGCGCGCTGCTTCATGCCGGTGGAGTAGCCGCCCATCGGCCGGTAGCGCTCCTCGTCGAGACCGACGTGGCGCAGCACGTCGGCGGCGCGCTCACGGGCCGCCGACGCCCCCAGGCCCGACATCCGCGCCATGTGGACGACGAAGTCGCTGGCGCTGACATCGGGCGGCAGGCAGTCGTGCTCGGGCATGTAGCCGACGAGCCGTCGGATCTCCTGGCTCTCCTGCTCGATGTCGTGGCCGAGCACGCGTGCGTGCCCGCCCGTGGGCTCGAGCAGCCCCAGCAGGATCTTGATCAGCGTCGACTTGCCGGCGCCGTTGGCGCCGACGAGTCCCGTCACGCCCTCGCCGACGTCGACCGTGAGGTCGGTCAGCGCGTGGACCGTCCCGTAGTGCTTCGTGAGCCCGGCGGTCGAGATGACCGGCGGATGCCCCATGAGTTCCCCCGTCACGACCGCCACGCTAGCGGTGCCGGCCGCCGCCCGGCATCAGGGATGGCCCCGATCCGTGTGGAGGTGTCGTGAAGATCGGGCCGGCGTCGTCTGCGTCATACGAAGCCGTACGCATGGGTGCGGGTCCGTATGACGCTCGGCCGCGGGTTGCCGTCCCGGTTGGTCTGCCGGGCATTGGCAGCCCCGCCCGAGGCGGGCCCTAGGCTTGGGCGCACATTCCCCGGTTGGTCTGCCGGCAGGGCCCGCCTGACTTTGAATCAGGACTAGCGACGTAGGTTCGACTCCTACCCGGGGAGCTCGTCGCCGTCGTCGTCGGGTGGGTACGCGAACCACCCGAACCTCGTGCCCGTCGCCTCGGCCTCGACGAGACGGCGCCTGATCTCCCGGATCGACGGGTGGGGAGCCGTCGCCGGCGGCAGCTTCTCCCGTGTCGAGAACGACAGGTCGCCGTCCCAGAACACCAGGAACCGCTCCGGTCCTTCGCTGGCCGTGAGCAGTTCCTCGTAGTAGTCGAAGGACCCGTCCTGCGGGGGTCCGTGCCGCTGGAGCACCTGTTCCCACTGCTCCCCGGTGAGGATCACGACGAGGTCGTCGCGGTCCGGCCGTCGTAGGACGTAGCGGTCTGACGCCTGTTCCTCCACCTCGCCGTTGCGGGCCAGGACGTGCAGGAGCATGGCGTGCTGCGCGTCCCGGGCGGGCAAGACGTACGTGCGTCGAGGAGCGCGGCCGTGGTCCCTGACCTGCCGGTAGGCCGTGTGCATCACCTTCGACGCGATCCGGGGTGCATAGTCTTCGGGCTCGCCGAGACCGCTCAGCTCGCGCCACTCCTCGTCGAGGGGGAGCAGGAGAGTGCCGTCCGAAGGGCCGTCGACGTGCTCGGGCAGGTGGAGCACGAAGCCGACCTCGAGCTGCGAGCCGTGCTCGCCCGGCACGACGTTGACGGACACCACTCGCACGACCGTGCCGAACCCGTCACCTCGGTCGATCCAGTCATCGCCCCGACGCCCGGGCGGGACGTCCGGGTCGTCCGGCCTGGTCAGGATCTCGAACAGTTGACGCGCGTACTCGTGGTCGTCCACGACCCGATACTTCCCGCACCGCCTACTGGATGACGAACCGTTTTCGCTGGCTCACGCCCGGTAGCGTCGAGCGCATGCCCGTGTCCGAGCTCGTTGGTGTGTACGACGCGGACGGTGGCCTGCTCGGCGAGGCGGCGTACGTCTGGGGCAGGGTGCGCGGCACGCGGCACTGCGGGTTGTGCGACATCACCCACGCGACCGTGCGTCGCAAGCGCGAGTGGGACGAGATGGTGGCCACCCTGCCGGTGCCGGTACGGCTGCTGCACCTCGACGAGCTGGACGAGGGCCTGCGCGCGGCCGTCGCGGCCAGCGGCGCGCCGGTGGTGCTGGCACGCGCCGAAGACGCGTGGCAGGAGGTTGTCAGCGCGCGCGAGCTGGACGGCATGGAGGGGTCGGTGAGGGCCTTCGAGGTCGCCGTGCGCCGTCACCTCGACGGGGACGGTTCGGCGTGACGACCTGGGCGCCGACACTCACCTGGTGCGCGCTCGTGCTCGCGTTCGCTGCCCTGTCCAACGCCTGGAACGGCCACGACCCCGGGTGGTACGCCGGACTCCGCCGCCCGTCCTTCCAGCCGCCCGACGTCGTGTTCGCGGTGATGTGGCCCCTCAACTTCGGCCTGCTGCTCCTCGTCGGCCTCACCGTCGTCCGCACGGCACCTCGCGTGGCTGCCTGGACGGCCACCGGCGTGCTCGCCCTCTCCATCGTCCTGGCGCTCGGCTGGGCCCGGTCCTTCTACGTCCCACACGCCCTCATGACCGCCGCTGCGTGCCTGGCCGCGGCGACGGCCCTCACCTGGTTCCTCGTCGCCGTCGTGGCGAGGATCTAGGCCTGGGGCGGCCTCGCCCTGGTGCCGTACGCCGCGTGGCTCTCGGTCGCGACCGCGCTGTCGATCTCCTACGCCCGCCGCGAATGAGACGTGCCCTTGCGCAGGGCCACGCAGTTCCGGCTACATCTCGAAGACCAGGCGGGCGGGCACCTGGCCGGCGAGGACCTCCTCGAAGCAGGCGTTGACGTCCTCGAGGCGACGGCTCTCGGTCACGACCCGGGTCAGGCCGCGGGCGTGGAGGTCGAAGCACTCGGCCAGGTCGTTGCGGGTGCCGACGAGCGAGCCGATCACCGAGATGCCCTTGAGCACGGTCTCGAAGACCGGGAGCTCGAGCCGGTCGTCGGCAGGTAGCCCGACGAGCACCAGGCGGCCGTTGGGGTTGAGGGCGGCGTGCGCGGCGCGCATCGCGGCCGGCGAGGGCACCGTCACGAGGGCGACGTCGACGCCGCCGATCGCCTCCAGCTCAGCCTGCTGGTCACCGCGGGCGTCGACCACGTGGTCGGCGCCGAGGTCCTTGGCCAGCTGCAGCTTCTCGTCGTGCACGTCGACGGCGACCGTGCGTGAGCCGAAGACGCGGGCGTACTGCAGGCCCAGGTGGCCGAGACCGCCGATGCCGACGACCATGGCGGTCTCGCCCGGCTGCGGCGCCGCGACCTTGAGCCCCTTGTACGTCGTCACGCCGGCGCAGGTCAGCGGCGCGGCGTCCCGCGAGGTCACCGCATCGGGAACGGCGACGACATGGCTGGCGTACGCGACGGCGTACTCGGCGTAGCCGCCGTCCATCGTGTAGCCCATGTAGGCGGGGCTGGTGCAGTAGGTCTCCCAGCCGCCGACGCAGTAGCGGCAGTGGCCGCAGGCGTGCCCCAGCCAGGGGAGGGCCACGCGCTGACCGATCGTGACGGGGAGGTCGCCCTCGCCCACGGCCTCGACGACACCGACGCCTTCGTGGCCCGGGATCAGCTGGTCCTTGGGCTTGACCGGCCACTCGCCGCGGGCGGCGTGGATGTCGGTGTGGCACAACCCGCAGGTCTCGATCTTCACCAGCACCTGGCCGGGACCGGGCACCGGGATCGGGACGTCGCGGATCTCCAGGGGCGCTCCGAGCGTGGGGACGACAGCTGCCTTCATCATTCTCTCCTCGATGCGTTGCGGACGGGTACGGCGATGAGCAGGGCGCCGGCCAGCAGGGTCAGGCCGGCGAGGACGAAGAGCACCGCGATCACGGCGTTGACGACCGGGAGCTCGGCCCCGGTGGAGACGTCGGCCGAGACGCCTCTGGTGCCGTCTGCGCGCATCAGCACGACGGTCCAGTCGCCGCCCTGGAGGTCCCAGGTGAGCGTGGCGTCGGTGCCGGTGGCCTGCGCCACCCAGAACGTGTGGTCGGCCGGTCCGGTCGCGGGGGCACCCCCGTCCGTGGTCTCCAGGACGGCGTTGCCGGCGCGGAACTCGCTCAGGGTGTCGCGGGAGACGTCTCCGAGGTAGCCCTCGACGTCGGACGTCCGGGCGACGCCGACGAACAGCGGCTCACCGGTGTCGGACCGGGCGCGGATCCGGACGTCGCCGAGCCACACCGACGGCACCCAGGAGGGTGCTCCCTCCGTGTCGATCTTCGCGTCCTCGGACGTGATGGCGAAGGTGTCGCTGGCGAGCGCCGTCGTGGGGGTCATCAGGAAGCCGTCGTCACGCTCGGTGGCGCCGACCAGGGCCAGGGTGCCGCCGGCGCCGGCGAACGCGAGGCCCGTGAGCACGAGCAGGGAGCCGACCACCGCTGAGACGACGCGGCCGGCCGTCCAGCCGCTCCGGCCGCCGGGGGCGCCAGGGGTGCCGGGTGTGCCGTGTGTGCCGGGTGTGCCGGGTGTGCCGGGACGTGCGTACTGGGGCAGGACCGGGGGAGGCGTCCCAGCCGCCGGGTCGACCGGTGGGAGCACAGCGGCCTGTGGTTCGTGTCCACCCATGTCGAGGCGGAAGGGCGGGTACTCGTCGGTCATCAGCGAGACGTAGCCGGCGACGCGCAACACCCAGCGGTTGATCCCCAGGACCAGGTCGAAGACCTGCTGCGGGTAGCGGCCGGTGAACAGCAGCACGACCCCCGCGACCAGGACGAGCACGCCGAGCAGGCTGATGCTGATCCAGGTCTTGTCGCCGGCGCCGCCCACGCCGTACGCCACCCCGCCGGTGAACAGCGCGATGATCAGGAAGTGGGGGATGGCGAGCAGCCACCACTTCACCAGCACCAGACCGCGCGAGAGCCGTTCGGGGTAGTCGACGGACAGGTGGGCGGGGTAGTCGGGCACCTCCGCGAGCGTGAACGGCGGGTAGCGATCGGTGCCGAGGGTGTAGCAGTAGTAGGAGACGCGCCAGCTCCAGCGCATCACGCCGACGTTGAAGTCGAAGATCGCGCGGGGGTAGCGGCCGGTGAACAGGATCGCGAAGAACGCCACCACGCTCAGCACCGCGAATCCCAGCCACAGGAAGGCGAGCACCACGTAGTGGGGGACGGCGAGCAGCCACTTGACCAACCACAGCCCGCGGTTCAGGCCGGGGTCGAGGTCGGCGTCGACGTGCACGGGGTAGGTCGCGTGAGCGGTCGAGGTGGTCATGACGAGTCCTTCCTCCGCGACTCCCCGGGCCCGTGCGTGACGAGGCCCGGGGAGCCGCTTCCTTCCTTCGATCGTCTCGCCGCGGGGAGGAGGCGGGGAGGGCCGAACGGCACCTGTTCCCGGCCCCTGCCCGGGACCTACGACCCTGTTGGGTGCCGGGCGGGGGAGTGAGACTCGAACCTCCAGAACCCAGGAGGCTCCCCCGTGATGACCAGTGCGCCAGCCCCACGCCCGATCGACTGCGTCCGGGTGGTGGTCGAGGACGTCCCCGAGCTCGACGACCTCGTGCGGGAGGCCGCGCACCGCGCGCTGGAGTCCGATCGCGCGCTCGAGCTCGTCGAGGCGGCCGTCCCCCTGCGCGACCACGCCGCCCGGGCGCGGGTGATCAGGTGCATGGACGAGGCGCTGGCGGTGGCGCGGCGCACCGCGCCCGGCGTCCCGGTCCGCGTGGGCTCCCCGATCGAGCTGCCCCGACCACGTCACTTCCCGTGACCGGCGTCGCGGAGGTCAGCGTCGAGCCGGTCCCCCTGCACCGGCTCGAGTCGCTCCTCACGCCCGAGCGCGTCGAGCGGCTCGAGACGTACGTCGCCGCGGCGCGGGAGCTGCTCGAGGGGCGCGTCGTGTGGAACGTCAACTCGACCGCGCGCGGCGGCGGCGTCGCGGAGATGCTGCGCACCCTCGTGGCCTACGCGGCCGGCACGGGGGTCGACATCCGCTGGCTGGTGGTGGGCGGTGACCCCGAGTTCTTCGCCGTCACCAAGCGGATCCACAACAGGCTGCACGGTGTCGCCGGTGACGCAGGGAGGCTCGACGCCGCCGCCCGGGCGACGTACGACGCAACGCTGGCGCGGCAGCGCGAGGAGGTGGTCGCGCGGGTGCAGCCCGGTGACGTGGTCCTCCTCCACGACCCGCAGACGGCCGGGCTCGCCCGTGCCCTGCGTGAGCGTGGCGCCCTCGTGGTCTGGCGCTGCCACGTCGGCCTGGACGAGCACAACGAGTGGACGCGCGAGGCGTGGGGATTCCTGCGGGAGCTGGTCGAGCCAGCGCAGGCGTGCGTCTTCTCCCGTGAGGCGTTCGCCCCCGACTGGGTCGACCGGAGGTGGCTGCGGGTGATCCCGCCCTCGCTGGACCCGTTCAGCCCGAAGAACGCCGACCTCCGCGCGGAGGAGGTCGAAGCGCTCGTGCACCGGGAGGGGCTCGTGGTCGAGGGAGCGCTGCTGCCCACGGACGGCAGGGTCGTGCTCCAGGTGAGCCGGTGGGACCGCCTCAAGGACATGGGCGGGGTGCTGGCCGCGTTCGGCGAGCACATCAGGGAGCTCCCGGCCGACGTCCACCTCGTGCTGGCGGGCCCCGCGACCGACGGCATCGCCGACGACCCCGGCGCCGCCGAGGTGCTGGCGGACTGCCGTGACCTGTGGCAGGCCCTGCCTCCGCGAGCCCGCGACCGGAGCCACCTCGTGTGCGTGCCGATGGACGACCTCGACGACAACGCACGGGTCGTCAACGCGCTGCAGCGCTGGTCGACCGTGGTGGTCCAGAAGAGCCTCGCCGAGGGGTTCGGCCTCACGGTGACCGAGCCGATGTGGAAGGGCACGCCCGTGGTGGCCTCGGCGGTGGGCGGGATCCGCGACCAGGTCGAGGACGGCGTGAGCGGCGTCCTCCTCGCCGACCCCCGGGACGGCGCCGCGCTGGTGGCGGCGCTGGCGGACCTGCTGGCCGATGCCGACCGGTGCCGCGAGATGGGCGGTGCCGCCCACCTGCGCGTCCGCGACCACTACCTCGCCGACCGGCACCTCATCCAGTACGCCGAGCTCTTCGCGCAGCTGGCGGGCGAGGTGTGATCACACCCGGCCGGTGGCCGCGCTCATCGCGACCCGGCCACGAGGCCGGCGTCCCACCCCGGCGCCCGGCCGCCGGCGGGCGGGCGGACCCGGGTCAGGTCGTGGCCGCTGCGGAGGAGGAGCCATGACGTGAGCGAGTTCGAGTTCCACATGTCGCCGGTGTGCTGCTCGTCCAGTGCCCAGGTGGCGGTGCGGAAGCGCGGCACCAGGGCGAGGACCCGCTCCGCGTGCCAGGCGTCGTCGCTCATCCGTACGGGGCTGTCCACCGCCTCGTCGATGTCGGGGATCCGCCCGCCCCGCCAGCACCTCACCTCGTAGCGGAACCAGCGGGACCGGCCGAGCCACCTCAGGCCGACCGGCCCCTCGGCCACCACACCCCGCTCCGGCTCGGGCGTGTTCCAGACCGGCGCCATCTCGACGACCCAGCGGTCGGTGCCGAGGCGGACCTCCAGCGCGGAGTGGTAGAGGTCGGCCGGCCGACGGTGCTCGCGGCGCGCGACGAGCGCCTCGAAGACCCGACCGTTCAGCCGCACGCACCGCCCGCCCGCGCCCAGCGGTAGCCAGTACAGGTCCACGCGCGACACGTCGTCGCCGCCGCGCAGGGGTGTGCTCCCGGTCATGGCGTCCTCCTCGGCGCCAGTCGACCTCGCACCGACAGCGCCCGGTAGGGCCCAACGTCCCGCGCTTCCCGTGGCCGGAGCCGGCGATGACAGACTGCGGCCATGGACAACCTCACCGTCATCGTCCTCGCCGCCGGCGGCGGCACCCGCATGAAGTCGAAGACCATGAAGGTGCTGCACCCGATCGGCGGGCGCTCCATGATCGGCCACGTGCTCCACGCCGTGCAGGCCGTGGAGCCGACCAGTGTCGTCGCGGTGGTGGGCCACCAGCGCGAGCAGGTGGGTCCGCACATCACGGAGCTGGTGCCGTCCGCGGTGCTCGCCGTCCAGGAGACGCAGGACGGCACCGGGCACGCCGTACGCGTCGCGATGGAGGCGTCCGGCACGACGACCGGCACCGTGATCGTGGCGGCCGGCGACACCCCGCTGCTCGAGGGGGAGTCGCTGCGCGCCTTCGCCGAGGAGCACCACGCCGCGCAGCGGGCGGTGAGCATCCTGAGCGGCCGGCTGGCCGACCCGTTCGGCTACGGCCGGATCGTGCGCAACCACGAGGGTGACGTCGAGGCGATCGTCGAGGAGAAGGATGCGACGCCCGAGCAGCGCGAGATCGACGAGATCAGCTCCGGCATCCTCGCCTTCGACGCGGAGTTCCTGGTCTCCGCGCTGGCCCGCATCACCAACGACAACGCCAAGGGCGAGTACTACCTCACCGACGCCGTCGGCCTGGCGCGCGAGGACGGGCTGACCGTCGGCGCCCACCTCATCGACGACGTCGCGCAGACTGCGGGCGCCAACGACCGCGCCCAGCTGGCCGAGCTCGGCCGCGAGCTCAACCGCCGCATCGTCACCCGCTGGATGAAGGACGGCGTGACGGTCATGGACCCCGCGACCACGTGGATCGAGGCGGACGTGGTGCTCGAGCCCGACGCCACGATCCTCCCCGGCACGCAGCTGCTCGGCGCGACCGTCGTGCGCGAGGACGCCGTGGTCGGGCCCGACACCACGCTGAAGGACTGCGAGGTCGGCGCCGGGGCGCGCGTCGTACGCACCCACGGTGAGCTCGCCGTCATCGGCGACCAGGCCTCGGTCGGGCCGTTCGCCTACCTCCGGCCCGGCACCCACCTCGGGGTCAAGGGCAAGATCGGCACGTTCGTCGAGACCAAGAACTCCACCATCGGCGACGGCGCCAAGGTGCCGCACCTGTCCTACGTCGGCGACGCCGAGATCGGTGAGGGCACCAACATCGGGGCCGGCACGATCTTCGCCAACTACGACGGGGTGGCCAAGCACCGCACCGTCGTCGGGCGCCACGCCAAGACCGGGTCCAACAACACCTTCGTCGCACCGGTCGAGATCGGCGACGGCGCGGGCACCGCCGGCGGCACCGTCGTACGCCGCAACGTGCCGGCCGGCGCGCTCGCGGTCAGCAGCGCCCCGCAGCGCAACCTCGAGGGCTGGTCGGAGTCGAAGCGGCCCGGCACGGCGCAGGCCGAGGCCGCGCGAACGGCGCGTGAACAGCAGGAGACGCCCGACCAGTGACCCCGGGGTTGGTGGTGGCCGGGATGTGGGTCAGACTTCTGTCCAGCACCTCCGAACGAGCCTTCCCCCGAGGCTGACCAGGACAGCGAGGAGTCGCGTCGCGTGACCGGAATGAAGCGGACCACCGAGAAGAACCTGATGGTCTTCAGTGGCCGGGCGCACCCCGACCTCGCCACAGAGGTCGCCGACCTCCTCGAGTGCGGGCTGGTGCCACAGGACGCGCGGGCGTTCGCCAACGGCGAGCTCTACGTGCGCTACGAGGAGTCCGTGCGCGGCTGTGACGCCTTCGTGCTCCAGAGCCACACCGCTCCGATCAACGAGTGGATCATGGAGCACCTGATCATGGTCGACGCGCTCAAGCGGGCGTCGGCCAAGCGGATCACCGTGGTCATGCCGTTCTACGGCTACGCCCGCCAGGACAAGAAGCACCGCGGCCGCGAGCCGATCTCGGCCCGCCTGGTCGCCGACCTGTTCAAGACCGCCGGCGCCGACCGGCTGATCACCGTCGACCTGCACGCCGACCAGATCCAGGGCTTCTTCGACGGTCCCGTCGACCACCTGATGGCGCTGCCCATCCTCACCGACTACGTCAAGCAGAAGTACGGCGACCAGCAGCTCGCCGTCGTCTCGCCGGACGCCGGCCGCATCAAGGTCGCGGAGCGCTGGTCGGCCCGCCTCGGCGGTGTACCCCTGGCCTTCATCCACAAGACCCGCCGGATCGACGTCGCCAACGAGGTCGTCGCCAACCGCGTGGTCGGTGAGGTGAAGGGCAAGATCTGCATCCTGACCGACGACATGATCGACACCGGCGGCACGATCGTGAAGGCCGCCGAGGCGTGCATGGCCGACGGCGCCGCCGGCGTGATCATCGCCGCGACCCACCCGATCCTGTCCGACCCCGCCGTCGACCGCCTCAAGAACTCCTCCGCCGTCGAGATCGTGGTCACCAACACGCTCCCGGTGCCGTCGGAGAAGCAGTTCGACAAGCTCACCACCCTCTCGATCGCCCCGCTCATCGCCCGGGCGATCCGCGAGGTGTTCGAGGACGGCTCGGTCACCTCCATGTTCGACGGTCATGCGTAGGCCGACGGCGAGGGACGAGCGGGCCGCGACTTCGCACCCGGGTTTCACACTTGTCGGCTCAGATCTCGGCCGACAAGTGTGAAAGTCACCGGATATCCGGGGAGTTGAGAAGCACCTCAGAGCGTCCGGTCGAGGTCGTCGAGGGAGTCGTTCCACGAGCGGGCGAGGACGGTCGGCACGTCGCCCTCGAGGGCGGTCGCGACCGCGGCACGCAGCTCGCGGCGTACGTCGACGGGGAGCGGCAGGATCGGAAAGGCATCGCCGATCACGTCGCCCATCGCCTGGCCGGAGCGCCGGGCGAGGGCGAGGCCGTCAGTGACGTAGCGCTCGAGGTAGGGGCGGACGAGGTCGGCCTGGTCCCAGCCCCAGAACCCGTTGCCGACGGCGTCGAACTCGTGGCTGCCCAGCTCGCCGCCCATCAGCTGCGCCCAGGCGGCTGCCTTGGCCTCCGGCGTGGGTACGACGGCGCGCGCGGCGAGCGCGGCGTGGTGGCCGGAGACCGACTTGTCGCGCTGCTCCTCGGGGCCGATCCACGAGTCGTCGCCCAGCTCGGCGAGCCGCTGCACGGCCGCCCAGCGGACGCTCTGGTCGACGTCGTCGCCGCCGAGCCAGTCGACGAGGAAGTCGCGGTCCGCGCTGATCCGGGCGAGCACGCGTGACGCACCGGCGGCGAGGGCCGGGTCGCCGCCCTCGACGGCGCCGCGAGCGATGTCGGCGATGACGGCGAGGTGGCCGGCAGCCTCGTCGGGCGAGGCGTAGCGGCGGGTGACCGACTGCAGCGCGCGCATCACGCCCTCGAAGACCAACGGGTGGGTCTCCGGGCGCAGGTGGGTGTCGGCCAGCGCGACGAAGTCGCCCACCGGGACGACCTGCGACTCGCAGAGGTCGACTGCGGTCCACCACAGCATCGCCCGGGTGAGCTGCGACTCGATCGAGGAGAGGCCGCCGGTGATCGCGGCCCACGACTGCTCGTCGGGGCGGACCACCGCGAAGGTCTCGTCGCCGGAGTTGGGCACGACCACCCGGCCGGTGAAGTCCTCCAGCCGCACCGGCTCGTCGCCGAGCTGCACGTCGCGGGAGTCCACGAGCCGCATCGCGTCGTCGTACGCCGACACGGTGATGCGGTGCGACCGCGAGCCCTCGCGGGTGAGGACGGGCACGCCGCCCTCGTCGCGGGTGACCCGCAGGGTGTCGAAGCCGGTCGAGCGCAGCCACGCCTCGGCCCAGCCGCGCACGTCCTTGTCGGTGGCGGAGTCGAGCGAGTCGAGGAACGCGGCCAGGTCGGCGTTGCCGAAGGCGTGCGTGGTGAGGTGCTTGTTGACCCCGGCGAGGAAGTCCTCGTCACCGAGCCAGTGCCCCAGCTGCGCCAGGGCGGAGTTGCCCTTGGCGTAGGTGATCATGTCGAAGTTGGCGAAGGCCGTGTCGACGTCGACGATCTTGTCGGTGTCCTCGGCGATCGGGTGCGTCGAGCGGCGCCGGTCGGCGCGGTAGCCCGCCGGCTTGCGGGTGATCGCTGCCGACGTCCACGCGTCGGTGTAGCCGGCGGCCACGCCAGCGACGTCGTAGCCCATGAAGTCGGCGAAGGACTCGTTGAGCCAGGAGTCCTCCCACCACTTCATCGTCACCAGGTCGCCGAACCACATGTGGGCCATCTCGTGGGCGATCGTCGAGGCGAGCCACTCGCGCTCGAGCTCGGTGGGCGTGCCCTGCGTGAGCGCCTGGTCGCGGAAGACCACGCACCCGGGGAACTCCATCGCACCCCAGTTGAGACCGGGCGCGAAGACCTGCTGGTAGTCGGCGTAGGGGTACTCCGGCTCGAAGATCGTCGTGTAGTGCTGGAAGCAGGCGCTGGTGATGCGCTTGAGCTCGTCGGCGTCGCGCTGCAGCTCGCGCCCCTGCGACGCCCGCGCGTGCCAGCCGAACGGCAGCGTGCCGCCGGGCGCGGGGGCGTACGGCTCGTCCCACGTCACCGAGACCCAAGGTCCGCCGACGAGGGTGAAGAGGTACGACGAGAACGGCGGGGTGGTGCCGAAGGTCCAGACGTCCGCCGGGGTGTCGCTGCCGTCGCCGGACGTGCGCCCCTCGAGCGGGCCGTTGCCGAGCACCGTCCAGTGCGACGGCGCGGTGACGGTGAGGGTGAACGTCGACTTGATGTCGGGCTGGTCGAAGCAGGGGACGACCTTCTGCGCGATGTCCATCGAGGTGTGGGCGCAGACGTAGCGCTCGCCGTCGGCCGGGTCGATCGTCACGGTCATGCCGTCGCCGTCGGTGACGTAGGGCATCCGCGCGGTGACGCGCACCGTGTTGGACGCGGCCAGGTCGGTCAGCGCGATCCGCCCGTCGGCGTACGGCGCCGGCCTGCCGTCGAGGGTCACGTCGGTGCCGCCGTTGAGCTCGAGGAACGTCGAGGCCCCCGGCTGCGCGCAACCGAAGGAGATCGTCGCCTCCACGCCGAAGTCCTCGGTCGAGGTCAGGTCGAGGTGGAGCTGGGTGTGGACGTCGGTCAGCAGGACGGCGCGCTCGCGCGCCTCGGGGAGCATCAGGGGCACCGGGACACCCTAGTGAGCGGGCCATCGGCGGCGCCTCCGACATAGGTGCCGGCGACGCACGCCGCGATTCGACCTCTCACCCGACCGCGGTCTAGGGTTGTGAAGTTGCCTCGGCGAGGGAGCCCGCACGACGGGACTCCGTGATCGACTGGGCCGGACCGCATCACTGCGCCGCGCCCCCGATCCGGAGCGCGGCGTTCGTCGTCTCCGGCCCGAGGCCCCCCGACCCCCTACCGACGTACGGAGAACATGATGTCTGCCCCCGAGAAGATCGCCGCCGAGGCCCGCACCGAGTTCGGCAAGGGCGCCGCCCGCCGCATCCGCCGTGACGACAAGATCCCCGCCGTCATCTACGGCCACGGCAACGAGCCGGTCCACGTCATCCTGCCCGGCCACCAGACGATGATGGCGCTCAAGCACGGCGGCGCCAACGCGCTCCTCGCGCTCGACGTCGACGGCTCCGAGCAGCTCGCGCTGACCAAGGACGTGCAGATCGACCCGATCCGCCGCGTCATCGAGCACCTCGACTTCGTCGCCGTCCGTCGCGGCGAGAAGGTCACCGTCGACGTCCCGATCCACGTCGTGGGCGACGCTGCCCCCGAGACCCTGGTCGTCAACGAGAACACGGTCGTCTCCGTCGAGGCCGAGGCCACCCACATCCCCGAGTTCTTCGAGGTCTCGGTCGAGGGCGCTGCCGCCGGCACCCAGATCCTGGCCAAGGACCTCACCCTCCCGTCCGGCACGACCCTGCTGGCCGACGAGGAGCTCCTCATCGTCAACGTGACCGAGCAGATCTCCGCCGAGGCCCTCGAGGCCGAGCTGGAGGAGGCCGAGGCCGAGGCCGGCATCGAGCACGAGGTCTCCGACGCCGAGATCGCCGACGCCCAGGAAGAGGCCATCGCCGAGGACGCCGCTGCCGAGGGCACCGACTCCGAGTGATCCACCGAGCGGGCGCTTCCTCGCGCTAGAGCTCACTGACCGGGCGGTTCCTCGCGTTACAGCGCGAGGAACCGCCCGGTCGGCGTTGTGGAGCGCGAGGAAGTGCCCGGTCACCGATGGAAGGATGGACGCGTGACAGAGACGAGCATGACGAGCGACGTGTGGCTGGTCGTCGGTCTCGGCAACCCCGGTCCGACCTACGCCGGGCACCGGCACAACATCGGCTACCTCGTCACCGACGAGCTCGCCTCCCGGATGGGATCACCGTTCCGCTCCCACAAGTCGGGTCGTGCCGACGTCGTCGAGGGCCGACTGTCGCTGGGCGGGCCGCGGGTCGTGCTCGCCCGCGGCCGCGGCTACATGAACGAGTCCGGCGGCCCGGTCAAGGCGCTCGCCACGTTCTACAAGGTCGACCCGGCGCACATCATCGCCATCCACGACGAGCTCGACATCGCCTTCGGCACGCTGCGGGTCAAGCTAGGCGGCGGCGACAACGGCCACAACGGGCTCAGGTCGATGCGGTCCTCGCTCGGCACCGGCGACTTCCACCGCGTCCGCGCCGGCATCGGCCGACCGCCGGGCCGCCAGGACGTCGCCGACTTCGTGCTGTCCAACTACTCGACCGTCGAGCGCAAGGAGCTGCCGTTCCAGGTCTCCGACGCCGCCGACGCCGTCGAGTCGCTGATCACCGACGGCCTCGAGAAGACCCAGCAGCGCTTCAACTCCTGACCGTCCCCCGTTTGGGGCATGAGGTCTCGCCCGCCACCGCCTAGCGTCGGCAGCACGGACGGACGGGGGACTTCGATGGCAGGCGCCACGAGCCGGCGCCCGCGGCTGCGCCGCCTGCTGGCGGTCGTCACGCTGCTGGGCGTGCTCGGGCTCGCCGCCGCCCTGGTCCTCAACCTCAGCCTGACCAGCCGGATGGGCCGCATCGACGGCGCCTTCGACGGCCTGGGCGAGCGCCCGCCGCCGGCGCTCGGCGAGACGATCCTGATGGTCGGCACGCGACCCGGTGGTGGCGAGGACGTGTCCTGGTTGCCCGGCGACCAGTCCGTCGAGGCGGTCATGCTCGTCGAGGTCCGCCCCGACGGACGCAGCGCACGGGTCGAGTCCGTGCCGCTGCCGTACGACGACCGCGTGGGGCTCGGTGCCCGGCCGGCGAGCGCCTCGGTGGCGGCGGTCGAGTCGACGGTCGGCCGCCGGGTCGACCACGTGATGGCGATCGACTGGCAGACCTTCGCCACGCTGGCCGCCGACAACGGCGTGGACGCCGCCTACCGCTACGGGTCGGCCCCCGTCGCCCAGCACGACTACCTCCGCCTCGTGCTGGAGGGCACCCTCCACGCCGAGCTGCGAAAACAGCCCCTCTCCCTCTACCGCGCCCTGCGCACGACGGCCTCGGGCGTCGCGATCGACGACACCTGGACCGTCGCCGAGCTCGACCTCCTGGTGCTCCACCTGCGCGACCTCCGCTCGGCCGACATCAGCTTCGCCGCCGCCGGGTAGGGCTCCCCAAAATGGGCGAAAGCCCCCGTGGGCGGTCCGACCGAGCGGTCGCAGTCCACAAGATCGGAGCGTGACGGGCGTGGGGCCCGGCGCGTGAGTCGGGGGAGTGAGATGGCTGTCGCCAGCGTCGTCATACCCGCCCACAACGAGGCGGCCACGATCGGCCGCAACCTGCGGGCGCTGCGTGAAGGCACCGGATCCGACCTCGACGTGGTCGTGGTCTGCAACGGGTGCACCGACCGCACCGCCGACGAGGCTCGCGCCGCCGACCCGAGTGCCCGCGTCATCGAGATCCCGCAGCCCTCGAAGGTCGAGGCCGTGCGGGTCGGCAACGCCGCCACCGACGTCTTCCCGCGCATCCACCTCGACGCCGACATCGAGCTCAACGGCGTGGCCGCGCTCCGGCTGATCGAGCCGATCACCCGCGACGAGGTCCTCGCCACCGCCCCGCGACGCGACGTCCCCCGCACGGGGTGCTCGCGCTGGGTGCGGTGGTACTACGACGTCTGGGAGGCGCTGCCCCAGGTGGAGTCCGGCCTCTTCGGCCGCGGCGTCGTCGTCCTCTCCGAGCAGGGGCAGGCGCGGGTCACCGCGCTCCCGCGGATGATGAGCGACGACCTCGGCATGTCCGACTCGTTCAGCAGCGAGGAGCGCCGGGTGGTGCCCAGCGCCGTCGCCGTCGTGCACCCGCCGCGCACCGTCCGCGACCTCGTACGCCGCCGCATCCGCATCGCGACGGGCAACGCCCAGGCCGGCCAGCTCGGCGTACGACGCCCCGGTTCGCGCACCAGCGCGCGCACCCTGGCCGGCCTCGCCGTCACCCGGCCCGGCCTGGCCCTCCGACTCCCGGTGTTCGTGGCAGTCCACGTCGCCGCCCGGCTCGGCGCCCGGGGGGCGCTGAGGTCCGGGGACTTCACCACCTGGCAACGAGACGAAAGCTCACGCACATGACCTCACTGTCCAACGCACGTCCCCGTCCTCGGGACCGCGCCCTCGTCGCTCCCACCGCGACCGTCGAGGACGGCGCCCGCGTCGGTCCCGGCGCGCAGGTGTGGGACCAGACCGTCGTGCGCTCGGGGGCGCAGGTCGGCGACGGCACGATCCTCGGGCGCGGGGTCTACGTCGGCCCGGGCGTGCGGATCGGGGAGCGGTGCAAGGTGCAGAACCAGGCGCTGGTCTACGAGCCGGCCGTCCTGGGCGACGGCGTCTTCATCGGCCCGGCGGTCGTGCTGACCAACGACACCTACCCGCGGGCGGTGACGACCGACGGCCGGCGCAAGGGCGCCGAGGACTGGGAGCCCGTCGGGGTGACGATCGAGGAGGGAGCGTCCGTCGGGGCGCGCACGGTGTGCGTCGCCCCGGTGCGGATCGGCCGGTGGGCCAGCGTCGGAGCGGGCTCGGTCGTGACGCGCGACGTGCCGGACCACGCGCTCGTCGTCGGCTCGCCCGCGAGGCGGATCGGCTGGGTGGGCCGCAGTGGCGTCCCGCTCGTCTCGGACAACCGTGACCGGTGGATCTGCCCGGTCACCGGAGAGGTCTACGTGGAGGCCGCTGGCCGACTGGAGGAAGCACGATGAGCACCCGCACCAACGCCCCGCTGGGCGTCGCCGTCATCGGCGCCGGCTACTGGGGCCCCAACCTGGTCCGCAACTTCGGGGCGTCCCCCGACTGGAACCTCGAGCTGGTCTGCGACCTCGACCTCGAGCGCGCGCGCCGCGTCGCCGGCCCGCACGTCGAGGTGACCGACAGCGTGGAGCGGGTGCTGGACGACCCGCGGATCGACGCCGTCGCCATCGCGACCCCGGCCCGTACGCACCACGGGCTGGCGCTGCAGGCGCTGAGCGCGGGCAAGCACGTGCTCGTGGAGAAGCCGCTGGCGGACAGCGTCTCCCGCGGCCGCACGATGGTGGACCTGGCCGACGCGCAGGACCTGGTCCTGATGACCGACCACACCTACTGCTACACGCCCGCCGTGCAGAAGATGCGCGAGCTGGTGGGCAGCGGCGAGCTGGGCCAGGTGCACTTCGTGGACTCGGTCCGGATCAACCTCGGGCTGGTGCAGCCCGACATCGACGTGCTCTGGGACCTGGCGCCGCACGACCTCGCGATCCTCGACTTCGTGCTCCCGGGGGGTCTTCCGACCACGGGCATCGGCGCGACCGGCGCCGACCCCATCGGCGCCGGCCGCGCCTGTGTCGGCCACCTGACCCTGCCGCTGCCGGACGACGGCCTCGCGCACGTGCACGTCAACTGGCTGAGCCCGACCAAGATCCGCCAGATGGTGATCGGCGGATCGCGCCGCACGCTCGTGTGGGACGACCTCAACCCGCAGCAGCGGCTCAGCATCTACGACCGCGGGGTCGACCTGGCCCGCACCTCGGTCGCCGGCGCCGACCGCGCCGCCTCCACCGTCTCCTACCGCCTGGGCGACACCTGGTCCCCGGCGCTGCCCGAGCGCGAGGCCCTCGGGTCGATGGTCGGCGAGTTCGCCGCAGCCATCCACGAGGGCCGTCCGGCGCTGACCGACGGCCGGTCCGGGCTGCGCGTGCTCGAGGTGCTCGAGGCCGCCTCGCAGCGGCTGGCCGAGCGTGCGGAGACGTCGTACGACGCGGCGGTGCCAGTGCCGGCTGGTCCGCCGCCGGTGCCCCGCCAGGCAGGCGCCGCCACCAGCGAGCCCGTGATGGAGGGCGTCCGATGACCGCCCTGGCCGGCGCGACCGCGCTGGTGACCGGCGGTGCCGGCACGATCGGGTCGACGCTCGTCGACCAGCTCTTCGACGCCGGGGCCGCCCAGGTGCGGGTCCTCGACAACTTCGTCCGCGGACGTGAGGCCAACCTCGGCGACGCCCTCGGACGCGACGGGGCCGACCTCGTCCTGGTGCGCGGCGACATCCGCGACCGCGACCTGGTGCACGACCTGACCAGCGGCTGTGACCTCGTCTTCCACCAGGCCGCGATCCGGATCACCCAGTGCGCCGAGGAGCCCCGGCTGGCCCTGGAGGTGCTCGTCGACGGCACCTTCAACGTCGTCGAGGCCGCCGCGTCGGCGCCGGGCGTCGACAAGCTGGTCGCCGCGTCGTCGGCGTCGGTCTACGGCCTCGCCGAGGAGTTCCCGACCCCGGAGCACCAGCACCCCTACGACAACGACACGTTCTACGGTGCCGCCAAGACCTTCAACGAGGGCATGCTGCGCAGCTTCCGGGCGATGAACGGCCTCGACTACGTGGCGCTGCGCTACTTCAACGTCTACGGCCCGCGGATGGACGTGCACGGCCTCTACACCGAGGTCCTGGTCCGGTGGATGGAGCGCATCGACGACGGCCTGCCGCCGCTGATCTTCGGCGACGGCCGGCAGACGATGGACTTCGTCTTCACCACCGACATCGCTCGCGCCAACGTGCTGGCGGCGTCCTCCGGGGTGGTCGAGGGCGTCTACAACGTCGCCCGCGGCGAGGAGACCAGCCTGCTGGGGCTCGCCGAGGCCCTGCTGCGGGTGATGGGCTCCGACCTGCCCGTCGAGCACGGGCCCGAGCGCGGCGTCAACGGCGTCGTCCGCCGCCTCGCCGACACGTGCGCGGCCGAACGCGACCTCGGCTTCACCGCCACCACCGGCCTCGAGGACGGCCTGCGCCAGCTCGTGGAGTGGTGGCGCCCCCAGCGCGAGCAGATCGCCGCGGGACGTTCCGTGGCGGTGTCGCGATGAGCCTCGACCACCTCGCTGAGCAGCAGCTCACCCGCATCAACGTGATGCAGCCGTGGCTCGGCGAGGAGGAGGTGGCAGCCGTCTCCGAGGTGCTGCGCTCCGGCTGGGTGGCGCAGGGGCCGCGGGTGGCGCAGTTCGAGGCCGCCTTCGCCGAGTCCCAGCAGGTCGCGCACGCCGTGGCGCTGAGCAGCTGCACGACCGCGCTGCACCTGGCCCTCGTCGTCGCCGGCGTCGGCCCCGGCGACGAGGTCGTCGTGCCGTCGTTCTCCTTCGTCGCCACCACCAACGCGCCGACCTACGTCGGGGCCACGCCGGTCTTCGCCGACGTCGACCCCGTCACCGGCAACCTCACGCCTGCCACGATCGCCACGGTGGTCACCCCGCGGACGCGCGCGGTGATCGCCGTGGACCAGGGCGGCGTGCCGCTCGACCTGCGGACGATCCGCGCCTGGTGCGACCCCCTCGGCATCACGGTGGTCGAGGACGCGGCCTGCGCCGCCGGCTCCACTGCGCACGGCCGCCCGGTCGGGTCGGAGGCGGAGATCGCCACCTGGTCCTTCCACCCCCGCAAGCTGCTCACCACCGGCGAGGGCGGCATGCTCACCACGTCGCGCGCCGACTGGGCCGAGCGCGCCCGCCGGCTGCGCGAGCACGCGATGAGCGTCTCCGCCGCCGACCGGCACGCGAGCGTCCTCGCGCCGCCGGAGAGCTTCGACGAGGTCGGCTTCAACTTCCGGATGACCGACCTGCAGGCGGCGGTCGGGCTGGTCCAGCTCGGCCGGCTCCCCGAGATGGTCGCGCGTCGCCGCGAGCTCGCCACGAGGTACGCCGACGCGGTGGCGGCCCTGCCCGGTCTGCGCCTGGTGGGGGACCCCGACTGGGGCACCACCAACTTCCAGTCCTGCTGGCTCGAGGTCCTGCCCGAGCACCCGATGGACCGCGAGCAGATGATGGAGCACCTCGCCGCTGCCGGCATCTCGGCGCGCCGCGGGATCATGGCCGCGCACCGCCAGCCGGCGCACGCCGGGCTGGCCCACGTGCCCCTCCCGGTCACCGAGCGGCTGACCGACGCGACGCTCGTGCTCCCGCTGTTCCACCAGATGACCGACGCCGAGCACCAGCGCGTGTGCGATGCGCTCGGATCGGCGTGGCGGCCGTGAGCGGGCTGGTCCTCGTCGGCGCCAGCGGGCTGGCTCGGGAGGCGACCGCCGTCGCCGTCCTCGTCCAGCACGACGGCCCCGTCCAGGTCGTCGACGACGACCCCGCCCGGTGGGGCACCCTGCACGGCCTCGCGCCGGTGCTGGGCGGCGTCGACCTGGTCACCGGGCTGGTCGACCAGGAGGTGCTCCTCACCCTCGGCAAGGGCCGGCTCCGCCGACGGGTCGCGACGCGACTCGCCATGGTCGGCCTCGGCGCCTCCCGCTACGCCACCCTGCTGCACCCGCGGCTCGTGCTGCCCGGCAGCTGCCACATCGGCCGGGGCTCGATCGCCCTGGACGGCGTGGTGCTGACCGCCGACGTCGAGGTCGGCGAGCACGTCGTCCTGATGCCGCACGTGACGCTCACGCACGGCTGCACCGTCGCCGACTTCGCCACCCTCTGCGCGGGGGTCTCCCTCGGCGGTGACGTCGAGGTCGGCGAAGCCGCCTACATCGGCATGAACGCCTCGGTGCGCGAGGGCGTGCGCATCGGGGCCGACGCCACCGTCGGGATGGGCTCGGTGGTCCTCGACGACGTCCCCGCAGGAGAGACCTGGGTGGGAGTCCCCGCCCGACCGATCCGGACAGGAGTCCATGCATGAGCAGCAAGAGCACCACCGTCCCCTTCGTCGACCTCGCCTCGCAGCACGCGGAGATCGCGGCCGAGGTGGAGGCGGGGATCGCCGCGGTCTTCGCGGCCACGGCGTTCGTCGACGGCCCGCCCGTCGCGGACTTCGAGCACCAGTACGCCTCGTTCGTCGACGTCGACCACTGCGTCGGCGTCGCCAACGGCACCGACGCCCTCGAGCTCGCGCTGCGGGCAGCGGGTGTCGGGCCTGAGGGCGAGGTCGTCATCCCGGCCAACACCTTCATCGCCACCGCCGAGGCGGTCTCGCGGATCGGCGCCGTGCCGGTGCTCGTCGACTGCGACGACGAGCGCCTCCTCATCGACCCCGCCCAGGTCGAGGGTGCGATCAACGACCGCACCCAGGCCGTCGTGGCTGTCCACCTCTTCGGCCAGCTCGCGCCGATGGAGCGGCTCGCGCAGGTCTGCGGCGACGCGGGCGTGCCCCTCGTCGAGGACGCCGCCCAGTCCCAGGGCGCCCGGCTCGGCGGCCGGGGCGCGGGTGCGCTCGGCACGGTCGCGGCCACCAGCTTCTACCCCGGCAAGAACCTGGGCGCCGCGGGCGACGCCGGCGCCGTCACCACCGACGACGCGACCATCGCCGCCGAGGTGCGCCGCCTGCGCAACCACGGGTCGTCGACCCGCTACGTGCACGACGTGATCGGCATGAACTCGCGGCTCGACACCGTGCAGGCGGTCTACCTGCGCGCCAAGCTCGACCGGCTCGAGAAGTGGAACGAGCTGCGGGTCCGCGCGGCCGCCCGCTACGACAGCCTGCTGGCCGACGTGGCCGGCGTACGCCGCCCGCTGCTCGGCGCGGACGGGCAGCACGTGTGGCACCTCTACGTCGTCCGGGTCGCCGAGCGGGACCGGGTCCTGGCGGAGCTGGGCCGGGCCGGGGTGGGTGCGGGCATCCACTACCCCTACCCGGTGCACCTGACCGGCGCCTACGCCCACCTGGGTCTCGACCGCGGGACGGCGCCCGTCGCGGAGACCGCGGCCGGGGAGATCCTGTCGCTGCCGATGCACCCGCACCTCACCGAGGCCCAGCAGGACCGCGTCGTCGAGGTGCTCGCCGCCGCGGTGGCGGGTGGCCGCTCGTGACCACCCTGCTCGTCGCCAACGACGGCGGCCACCTGATGCAGCTGCACACCCTGCGGCCGCGGCTCGGCGTGGGCGACGACGTGGTGTGGGTGACGCCCCGCACGCCGCAGACCGAGTCGCTGCTCGCGGGCCAGCGGGTCCACTGGGCGCTGCCGTGCCCGCCCCGCGACACCCGGGCGCTGGCGCGCAACGCACTGGCGTGCCGCAGCCTCTTCACCGACCACGACGTGTCGCTGGTCGTCAGCACCGGCGCGGCCCTCGCCCTCGCGGTGCTGCCGCAGGCGCGGCTGCGCGGCATCGAGACGGTCTACATCGAGAGCGCGACACGGTTGGACGCCCCCTCGCTGTCCGGCCGTGCGCTCGCGATGGTGCCGGGCATCACGACCTTCAGCCAGTCGAGCGCCCTGGCGCGGGGCCACTGGCAGTTCCTCGCCTCGCCATGGGAGCTGTACGAGACGGCCCCGGCCGCCGAGCGCCCGGTGCAGTCGATGGTCGTGAGCCTCGGCACGCAGGACGGCTACGGCTTCCGCCGGCTCCTCGACCGTCTGGTGCCCCTCGTGCCGGAGGGCGCAGAGGTGCTGTGGCAGACCGGCGGCACCGACGTCACCGGCCTCGGGATCGACGGCCGGGAGCGCGTGCCGTCCGAGGAGATGGCGGCCGCGATCCGGGCCGCCGACGTCGTGGTGGCGCACGCTGGGACCGGCATCGCGCTGATGGCGCTGGAGAACGGCAAGTGCCCCATCCTGGTGCCTCGCCGCGCGATGCACGGCGAGCACGTCGACGACCACCAGCTCACGATCGCCCTCGAGCTCGCCCTGCGCGACCTCTGTGTCTCGCGCGACGCCGACAGCCTCAAGGCGCGCGACCTGGTGACGGCCGCGAGCCGGACCGTCACCAAGATGAGCGACCCCCCGCCGCTGCACATCAGCGGGGTGCGGATCCCGCGCCAGCGCTCGCGTCGCGGGCCGGTCGCGGCGGCGGGTGTGGCGACGGGTGTGGCCGAGCTCTGAAGCCGTATTCCAAATGGGGGATATCGACCCTCTCACTGCCCGCTCGGGGTGCCGTGCCAACAGGATCAGGACGGTGGCGCGCCGCGTGTCGCGCCGTGAGGGTGGGGTAGAGATGGCCAGCAGCGCTGGGAACAAGAAGCAGGGTCTCGGGCGTGTGTGGATGTTGAAGGTCGTGGTGCTCGCGCTCGTCGCGGCACTCAACGCGCTGGTGGGACCGGCACTCCTGGGCGGTCCGACCGCGGCCAACGCCGCGGACCCGTGCGGGCCGACGGGCAACAAGGTGGCGTGCGAGAACTCCAAGCCCGGCACCGACCCGGAGATCTGGGACATCAACGGTGCGGGTGACGCCTCCATCCAGGGCTTCGCGACCGACATCTCGGTCAACATCGGCCAGCGCGTCGACTTCAAGATCAAGACCACCGCCTCGGCCTACACGATCGACATCTACCGGACCGGGTGGTACCAGGGCCTCGGCGCCCGCAAGATCGCCTCGGTGACGCCGAGCGCGTCACTGCCGCAGAACCAGCCCAACTGCATCACCGACGTCACCACCGAGCTCTACGACTGCGGCAACTGGGCGGTCTCGGCCTCGTGGAACGTGCCGACCACGGCCGTGTCCGGCGTCTACATCGCCCACCTCGTGCGGAGCAACGGCGAGTCCAGCCACATCACCTTCATCGTCCGCGACGACGCCAGCACCTCCGACATCGTCTTCCAGACCGCCGACCCCACGTGGCACGCCTACAACACCTACGGCGGGTCGAACTTCTACACCGGCGGCGGCAACGGCAGGGCCTACAAGATCAGCTACAACCGCCCCTTCAACACCCGGGGATCCGCGGGCGGTCGTGACTTCTACTTCGGTGCCGAGTACGCCGGTGTGCGCTTCCTCGAGCGCAACGGCTACGACGTGTCCTACATCGCCGGCGTCGACTCCGACCGCCGCGGCAACCTGATCAGGAACCACAAGGTCTTCCTCTCCGTCGGGCACGACGAGTACTGGAGCGGCGCGCAGCGCGCCAACGTCGAGGCAGCCCGCGACGCCGGGGTCAACCTGCAGTTCCTCGCCGGCAACGAGGTCTACTGGCGCACCCGCTACGAGCCGTCCGCCGACGCCTCGCGCACGGCGTACCGGACCCTGGTGTCCTACAAGGAGACGTGGGGCAACGCGAAGATCGACCCCAACAGCCAGTGGACCGGCACGTGGCGCGACCCGCGGTTCGCCTCGCCCGCCAACGGCGGCGGCTCCCCGGAGAACGCCCTGGTCGGCACGGCCTACATGGTCAACTTCAGCGACCTGGCGATGACCGTGCGGCAGGACGAGGGCAAGCTGCGCCTGTGGCGCAACAGCGGTCTCGCCAGCATGACCGGTGCGTCCACGACGCTGGCGCCGCACACCGTCGGCTACGAGTCCAACGAGCCGTTGGAGAACGGCTTCGGGCCGCCGGGCCTGATCAAGATGTCCACCACCACCGGATCGGTGCCAGAGTACTTGCGCGACTTCGGCAACACGGTCAACGCGGGCACGACCAAGCACCACCTGACGCTCTACAAGGCGCCGAGCGGCGCCCTGGTCTTCAGCGCGGGCACCGTCCAGTGGACCTACGGCCTCGACGCCGAGCACGACTCGGAGTACCCGGACAACGTCGCCGACCCGCGCATGCAGCAGGCGCAGGTCAACCTGCTCGCCGACATGGGCGCCCAGCCGACGACGCTGATGGCCGGGGTCAACGCCGCCACGAAGTCGACGGACACCGCCGGCCCCACGGTCACCATCTCCACGCCCGCAGCCGGCGCCGCGCAGAAGAACGGCGACGTCGTCACCGTCACGGGAACGGCGGCCGACGCGGCCGGCCGGGTGGCCGGCGTCGAGGTCTCCTCCGACGGTGGCGCGACGTGGAAGGCCGCCACCGGCACCACGTCGTGGACCGCGACCTTCGTGCAGAAGGGGCGCGGCAACAGCGCCGTGATGGTCCGCGCGATCGACGACAGCGCCAACATCGGCACCGCGGCGACCCGCAGCTTCTCGGTGACCTGCCCGTGCAGCATCCTCGGCAACGTGACCCCGCCCACCCCGGACACCGACGACAACGTCGGGGTCGAGCTCGGCCTGCGGTTCACGCCGGTCGTCGACGGCTTCGCGACCGGCGTCCGCTTCTACAAGGGCGCGGGCAACACCGGCACGCACGTCGGCTCGCTCTGGGGCCCCAACGGGCAGCGCCTGGCCCAGGTCACCTTCGCCAACGAGACCGCCACGGGCTGGCAGACCGCCACGTTCGGCGAGGCGGTCCCGCTGACCGCCGGCACCAACTACACGGTCTCCTACACCGCCCCGCGCGGGCACTACGCCTCCGAGTCCTGGGCCTTCGTGTACCGCGGCCTCGACACCGGCGCGATGCAGGTCGCCGGAGGCTGGGGGGCACAACCGCCCGGCGTCTTCGGCGGGACCGGGACGATGCCCGCCCAGAGCTACCAGTGGGCCAACTACTTCGTCGACGTGACCTTCTCGGCAACCGACGACTCCCCGCTCATCGGGATGAGCCACAACCCCGCGCCCTCGTCGAGCGCCATCCCGGCCACGACGACGGTCTCGGCCCGCTTCTCCAAGCCGATGGCACCGGGCACGCCCGGTCTGACGCTGGTCGACTCAAACGGCGCGGCCGTCGCCGGCACGCGGTCGTACGACGCGACGACGCGCACCATCACGTTCACGCCGAGCGCGCCACTGGCGTCGTTCGTCCGCTACACCGCGACGCTCGCGGGGACCGACACGCTGGGCAACCCGATCGCGTCGGGCGGCACCTGGTCGTTCACGACCGCCAAGCCGCCGAACCCGCCGGGGGTCTGCCCCTGCTCGCTGTTCAGCGACGAGACCACGCCCACGATCCTGGAGATCAACGACGGCGTGCCGCTGAGCCTGGGCACGAGGTTCACCTCCGACGTGAAGGGTGTCGTCACCGGCGTCCGCTTCTACAAGTCGCCGGGCAACACCGGCGCCCACGTCGGTTCCCTGTGGAACCAGAACGGCGTCGAGCTCGCGTCCGGGACGTTCACCAACGAGTCCGCCAGCGGCTGGCAGCAGCTGAACTTCGCCACACCGGTCGCGATCGCGAAGAACACGCCCTACGTCGTGTCCTACCGCTCCCCGACCGGGCGCTACTCGGCCACCCTCAACGCCTTCTCCGAGCGGGACCTGTCGTGGGCGCCGCTGCGGGTGACGTCGACGTCGGGCGCCTACACCTACGCACCCGGCTTCCCGGGCGGTCAGTCCAGCACCAACTACATGGTCGACGTGGTCTTCGAGAAGACGCCGCCGAGCATCGCGATCACCTCGCAGTCGCCCGCTCCGGGCGCGCTCGACGTCCCGCGGAGCAGCAAGGTCGTCGTCGACCTGTCCGACCAGGTGGAGCCCGGCTGGTCGCTGAGCGTCGCCGCGGGTGGTGCCGTCGCCGGGTCGGCAGTCCTGTCGACCGACCGCCAGCGGATCACCTGGACGCCGTCGGCACCGATGCCGGCCGGGGCCGACGTCACCGTCACCCTCTCCGGGGTCACCACGGCTGATGGTGCCGTCCTCGGCACGCGGACCTGGACGTTCCGGACCCGCTCGGCCGAGACGCTGCAGGACCAGACGCTCCTCGGTGACGTCGTGCCCGACACGGCCGCCGCGGACGACGGGGCACCGGTGGAGCTCGGCATGGCTTTCACGCCGTCACGCAACGGCACCGTCAAGGCGATCCGCTTCTTCAAGGGGGTCGGCAACAACGGCACCCACACCGGCTCGATCTGGTCGGCGGCCGGGTCCCGGCTCGCCACCGTCACGTTCGCCAACGAGACGGCCACCGGGTGGCAGTCCGCGACCCTGTCGCAACCGCTCCAGGTGACTGCAGGCACGACCTACGTCGTCTCCTACTTCGCGCCCCAGGGTCACTACTCCGTGACCTCCGGCTTCTTCAGCAGCCCGTTGACGAAGGGCGACCTGACGGCGCCGGCGACCAACAACGGCCGCTACGGCTACTCCTCGACCGGCGGGTTCCCGGGCTACACCTACGGCGCGGCGAACTACTTCGTCGACGTGCTGTTCGAGCGGGCGGCCGCGTCGCTGGCCGTCGAGGGACGGACACCGCAGTCCGGTGCCGGTCAGGTGTCGGTGTCGGCCAAGCCGTCGCTCACCGTGTCCGCGCCGCTCGCCACGGGTTGGTCGATGAGCCTCGCCCGGAGCGGTACATCGGTCGCCGGCACGTCGGCGCTGTCGGGTGACGGTCGCACGGTCACCTTCACGCCCACTGCGCCGCTGGCGGCCGACACCGCCTACACGGTCACGGTCTCCGGGCTCACGTCGACCGACGGGGCCAGCCTGCCGACGCAGACCTGGTCGTTCACGACGGGCTACGACGACTCCGGCACGACGTCGCTGTTCGCCGACGTCACCCCGGCCACGGCGGCGGCCGACGACACGTCGGCCATCGAGCTGGGCACCCGGTTCACCCCCTCGCAGAACGGCACCGTCACGGCCGTGCGGTTCTACAAGGGGACGGGCAACACGGGCACCCACGTGGGCTCGCTGTGGGACGCGGGCGGCGGGCGGCTCGGCCAGGTCACCTTCTCCAACGAGACGGCGACCGGCTGGCAGACCGCAACCTTCGCGACACCGATCGCGGTGACGGCCGGCACGACCTACGTCGTCTCCTACTACGCACCGGTCGGTCGCTACGCAGCGTCGCCGGGCTACTTCGCGACGCCGCGCACGGTCGGCCCGCTGACGGCACCGTCGGGCAACAACGGCGTCTACCGCTACGGCGCCGGCGGCGGCTTCCCGGCCGGGTCCTACAACTCGACCAACTACTTCGTCGACGTCGTCTTCCGCGCGACGTCGCCGTGATCCGGAACCGGATCGGCTGACAGGGGGCAGACATCGACGCAGCAGGGGGTGCGGGCGTGGGGACGCAGCACGGCGATCAAGAGCAGGAGCAGGACGCGGGTCACGACCCCGGCCTGGCACGCACGGCGGCCGGCGCGTTCGGCTGGAGCTTCCTCAACGCGGCACTGGCGAGGTTGGGCACGCTCGTCATCGGCGTGCTCATGGCCCGGATCCTGGGGCCGGGGGAGTTCGGCACGTTCGCCGTGGCGATGGTGGCGCTGCTCGCGGTGCTCAGCTTCAACGAGCTCGGCGTCAGCCTGGCCGTCGTCCGCTGGGAGCGTGACCCGGAGGCCGTCCTGGGCACCGTCAACGCGATCTCGACGGCGGGCAGCGTCCTGCTCTTCCTCGCGATGTACGCCACCGCCGGACCCGTCGCGGGTCTGCTCGGTGCCCCGGACGCGGCCGGCATCATCCGGCTCATGTCGGTCTCGGTGGTCTTCAGCGGGATGGTCGCCGGGCCGGCCGCGCTGCTGCAGCGCCGCTTCCGGCAGCGCCGCCGCCTGGTGATCGACCAGACCGTCACCTGGTCGGGCACCGGGTTGTCGCTGGCCCTGGCGCTCGGCGGCTTCGGTGCCTGGAGCCTCGCGTGGGGACGGGTCGCGGCGACGCTCATCGGGGTCGCGCTCTTCATCCACGCCACCCGGCCCTACCGCCTGCGCGTCGACCGCGACCTCGTCATGCCGCTGCTGCGTTTCGGACTCCCACTCGCGGGGACGAGCATCGTCGTGTTCGCGGTGGCGTACGTCGAGCAGGTCGCGGTGGGCGCCACGCTCGGCGCCACGGCCCTCGGCTACTTCGTGCTGGCCTTCAACCTGGCGTCGTGGCCGCTCAACATGTTCTCGCAACCGCTGCGGAGCGTCGCGCCGGCCGTCTTCTCGCGGCTCCAGGGCGACCCCCAGCGCCTCGGTGACTCCTTCACCACCCTCCTCCGGGTCATCGCCGTGGTGACCCTCCCGGTCTGCCTGGTCGGTGCCGCGGTGGCCGACGACGTCATCCGGTTCGTCTACGGCGACGAGTGGGCTCCGGCGGCCGGCATCTTCGCCGTCCTCGTGCTGGTCACCGTCGGGCGCATCTTCGTGGAGCTGTCCTACGACCTGCTGGTGGTGCTGAAACGCACCGGTCGTCTGCTGACGGTGCAGCTGCTGTGGCTGGCCGTCCTGGCCCCCGTGGTGCTGGTCGCCGCCCGCGAGCGCGGCGTGGTCGGCGTCGCCGTCGCGGAGCTCGCGGTCATGGCGCTCGTGGTGGTGCCGTGCTACCTGCTCCTGCTGCGCGGGTGCGGCCTCAGGATCGCGCCCCTGGGTGGTGCCGTGCTCATCCCGCTCGTCGTCGCAGCGGTCGCTGCCGCGGCCGCCGCCCTCGTCGCGCGGGAACTGGCCTCGCCCTTGCTGTCCACCCTCGCCGCCGGGGTGATCTGCCTGGCCGCGATCGCGTGCGTCCTCGCGTTGCACCCCGAGCACGTACGCCAGCTCCGCGCGCTGAGGTCGGGTGCCGCGGCTCCGGCGGGGGCACCGCCGGAGGACGCGGACCCGGACGACCCGGCCCCGCAGGACCCCGTCGTCGAGGCGGTCCAGAAGTGAGACAACACCCCATGACGTTCTTCTCCTCCGCTGCGCTCCCCCGAACAACGCCTCGGGGACCCCGAGGAAGCGGCCGCAGCGGCGCGCCCGCCACCGACGTCGAGCGCCTGGACGACAACTGGGCGGTGCTCGACCGCCTGGTGCGGCGCACCGAGTCATTGGCCCGTCGGGGGCGCGACGAGCAGGCGGCCGTGGCCGCGATGACGGCCGCGACCTTCGCCTGGTGCAACCCCTCCGGGGTCTTCGCGAGCGGCCCCCTCGAGGACGTGCTGGCGCGGCTGGGCTCCGACCTGCCCGCGCCTCGGGGAGCCGCGCCGCCGCGGCCCGCAGGCACCCGGCCCCGCGTGCTGCACGTGGCGACCCAGCTCTACGGCACCGGCGGCCACACCCAGATGCTGTCCAGCTGGCTGCGGCTCGACCGGGCCCGCGAGCACCACGTCTGCGTCACCGGCCAGGAGGGACGCGACGTCCCGGACAAGATCAGCCGGGTCCTCACCGGTCCCGACGCCCTCACCCTCCTCGACGACGGCAGGCCGCGCCTGCTCGACCGGGCGGCGCGGTTGCGCGAGCTGGCCCTCGACCACGACCAGGTGGTGCTCCACGTCCACCCCAACGACGTCGTCCCGGCGATCGCGCTCGCGCTGCCGCCGGGCGAGCGCCCCGAGGTGCTCCTGGTCAACCACGCCGACCACGTCTTCTGGCTGGGCGTCCACGCCGCCGACCGCGTCGTCAACCTGCGCACCAGCGGCGCCCGGCTCAACGTCGAGCGCCGGGGCATCCCCGAGGCGCGCAACGCCCTTCTCGTGCGTCCGCTCGTGATGCGCGACCGCCGTCTCTCCCGGTCCGCGGCGCGCGCCGAGCTCGGGCTGGCGCCCGACGCGCTCGTCGTCGCGAGCGCCGCAGACACCTACAAGTACGGCGCCGCCGGCGGTGAGACGCTCCTCGACGTGCTCCTGCCGGTCATGCGGGCGCACCCCGAGGCCCGCCTCCACGTCGCCGGGCCCGAGCCGGACGGGGACTGGTCCGTGCTGGCCGCGGAGGGCCTCGGCCGCGCCTGGGGACTCCTGCCGGACGTGCACACGCTGCTCGAGGCCGCCGACGTCTACGTCGACTCCCACCCGTTCTCCTCGCTCACGTCGATGCTCGAGGCGGCGTGGCTGGACACGCCGGTGCTCACCCTGCGGTCGCCCGACGAGCGGCTCGGGGTCCTGGGCGCTGACACGCCCGAGCTCGACGACGATCTCGTGGTCGCGGGCTCGGGATCCGAGCTGGCCGCCCAGGTGGACCGCCTGCTGGCCGACGCCGACGTGCGGCACCGGGTCGGTGCGAGCACCGGCGCGGCCGTACGCCGTTTCCACGCCGACGGTGCGTGGGCCGAGCTGGCCGGGAAGATCCTGGACGCTCCGCCGGCTGCCGGTCCTGCGTCGGCGCCCGGGTCTGCGGTGCGCAGCACGGGACCGCTCGACCAGCGGCTGCTGCAGGTGATGGGCAACGGCGTCGGCCAGGGGCTGGCCGGGACGCTGGACGTCGTGTCGCCGCTCCTGTCGTGGCCGCGCCGCGTCGAGACCGCGGCCCGGCTGCTGCGCAGCGGCCGGGTGCGTCCCGCGCTCCTCCTCCCGCGTGGTGCGGCGAGCAGGATCAGGAGCGCACGGGCCGCCGTGGGTCGGGTGCGGGCGTCTGCGTGAGCCGGCGCATCGCGCCGGCGAGACCGATGAGCAGGAAGAAGCAGCCTGCGGTCTGCGGGAAGGCGAACGCGTCGAAGAAGGCCAACCCTCCCGCGCCGGCCGCGACCGACGCGAGCAGCGCCTGCGCGAACTGGACGTGGTGTGCGTTGCCGGCGTCGGCTGCGTCGACCGGACGGGCGTCGCGCTCCGCCTGCAGGGCCCGGCGCGCGCTGCGGGCGCTGACGAGACCCGACACGATCAGGGTGAGGAGCGCCAGCAGGCCCAGGAAGCCCGCCTCGATGGTCATCCCGAGGTAGGCGTTGTCGAGGATCCAGTACTTGGGGAGGAACGTCCCGAAGCCCTTGCCCACGACCGGTGACCCGGAGATGAACTCACCGGCGATGTCGTAGCTGCCGGTCCGGGAGGCGATGCTCGGGTCCTGGTCGGCGTTGGAGAACAACCCGCGGATCGAGCCGAGCAGGCCCGGCACCGCCACGTACATCACGACGCTGACGACCGCGAAGACGCCGAGCGCGCGCAGCCGGGTGCGGAGGTCCCACGACAGCGCGAGCACGAACATCCCGGCCAGCGAGCAGAGGTAGGCCGACCGCGACATCGAGAAGAAGATCGAGGCGATCATCGCGACGAGCATGGCCCGCGAGAGCCAGCGGTAGCGCGACGGCACCGACGCGCACACGATGGCCAGCGGGAGCATCATCCCCAGCACGACGCCGTACTCGATCGGGCTCATCGACGTGCCGCTCGGCCGCGAGAAGCCGGACCGGGTGCTGAGCGTCCACCCCTCGGTGCCCGCCGTGAGGCCGGGCACGCGGATCCGGTCGACGAAGAGCTCGCCGGTGGCGTACTGGGCCAGGCCCAGCAGGGCGACCAGTCCTGCCGCGAGCGCCAGCCTCCGCAGGATGGTGACGAGCCGGTCCATGTCGCTGACCCCGTCGCAGGCGAGCAGCACGACCCCGGCGAGGCTGATCAGCCGCAGCATCCCCGAGTCGGCGGTGCTGATCTCGTCGCCGGGCAGTGGACCGGCCATGGCGTGGGCGTAGACCATGAGCATCACGACCAGCAGGACCATCATCGCCGCCCGCACCGGGCGGAACCGCCTGTCGGACCGCTCCGTGCGGCGCACGGTGTGCCAGGCCCAGTAGAGGAAGAGGCCGATGCCGAACAGGGTGGCGGGGCTGCCTGCGCTCCCCAGCGCGCTGACGACCATGGGCGACGGGATGAACCACAGCAGGCACACGTAGGCGGTCAGCAGCGCCGCGGCGTCGACGCCGCCCTTGCGGGCGATGCCGGTCCCGGTCCGCTCCTGGACCGCGAGGGTCACGACGCCTCGCCGCGCTCGTCCCGCCGCCGGCGTCGCTTCACCAGCCGCGCCGTCACCGCGGGCGGCGCGGCCCGGTCAGGATCGGTGTGGTCGGGGGACGGGTCGTCCGTGTGCACGGGGTGCAGCGACACCGGCAGCGGGTGCTCGGGCTCGTCCTCGCCGGCCAGGTCCTCAGGGTCGGGGTCGCGGCGACCGGTCAGCCACCCGTCGACGAGGGCGATCACCAGCAGTCCCATCCCGCCGAGCGCCGCCATCGTCATCAGCGACGCCCTGATCATCGCCTTCTTGGTGGCGGCCGGGGACTCGTCGCGGGTGAGCACCACCGACGTCACACGCTGGGCTGCGGGCAGGTCCAGCCCCGACTGCAGCTTCTCCAGCTCGACCGGGACGCGATCGATCAGCGACGACAGCGCCTCGGTCGCCACGTCCGGCGTCGCCGCCTCGACGGTGAACAGGATGATCGGTGCGCTGTTGGTGTAGTCCGGGACGATCTCGTAGGTCGTGCCGACGGGGTAGTCCTCGCCGAACGCGTCACCGACCTGCTTCGAGGTCAGCGCCCGCACCACGACGTCGCGCGCCTGGCCCACGCCGCCCAGCGACAGGTAGGGGTTCTCCTCCGACATGTCGCCGGTGGGGCCCTCCGTCTGCGAGGGCGGGAAGACCAGGACGGTGCCCGTCGCCTCGTAGGTCTCACCGACGCGCTGCGCGACGAGGAACGTCGCCCCGAGGGTCAGCACCGCCAGGGCGAGGACGAGGTACCAGCGGCGGCGCAACGACCGCCACACGACCCGCATCTCCATGGCTGCTCTCCCTTCCCTGGCTCAGCCGCCGGTGCGGCGGGCGTCGATGAAGTCGGTCAGGGTGCCCACGCTCTCGAACACCTCGCCGGTGAAGTCCTCGTCCTCGATGACGATGTCGAAGCGGTCCTCGAGGGCGGCCGCGAGCTCCACCACCCCGAGCGAGTCGAGCTCGGGGAGCTCACCGAAGAGCCGCGTGCCACGGGTGATCGACCCCGCGCGGTCCTCGATGCCGAGGGTGCGGGTGAGCACCTCGACCACCCCGGGGAGCGTGTCGGGGAGCGTGTCTGCAGGCTGGGTCATACGAGGACCTCCGAGGGTGAGGGGTGGCCGAGGAAAGCGGTGGGGCTGGCCGTGAGGCCGTAGGCGCCGGCCTGGAACACGACGACGAGGTCGCCGACCTCCGTGCCGGGCAGGTCGACCTGGTCGCCGAGCAGGTCGAGCGGCGTGCACAGGCAGCCGACCACCGTGACGGGGCCGGTCGGTTCGTCGAGGGCCCGCGTGGCGAGGGCCAGCGGGTAGTTGCGCCGGATGACCTGGCCGAAGTTGCCGGAGGCGGCCAGCTGGTGGTGCATGCCGCCGTCGACGACGGCGTAGCTGCGGCCGCGCGACTCCTTCACGTCGACGACGCGGGTCACGTAGACACCCGCCTCGCCCACGAGGAACCGGCCGAGCTCCATGACGACGGTGGCGTCCGGCAGCGCCGGCACGAGCCGTCCGTCGACCAGCTCGGACAGCCGTCGACCGACGGCGTCGAGGTCGAGGCGCTCGTCCTTCTCGAAGTACGGGATGCCGAAGCCGCCGCCGAGGTTGACGTACTCCACGGTGCCGGGCACGTGCTCGGCGAGCTCGAGGACGAGGTCGACCGTGCGCTCCTGGGCCTCGCCGAGGATCGCGGCGCTGAGGTTCTGCGACCCCGCGAAGACGTGGAAGCCGACGACGTCGACGTCGTGCTCGCTCACTTCACCGAGCAGGGAGGGGACGGCCTCGGCGTCGACCCCGAACTGCTGGGGGCCACCGCCCATCCGCATGCCCGAGCCCTTGACGGCGAACGGCGGGTTGACGCGTACGGCGGCGCGCGGGCGCAGCGCGAGCTCCTTGCCGGTGCGCACGAGGCGCTGCAGCTCGGTGCGCGACTCGACCTCGACCGTCACGCCCGAGGCCACGGCCCGTCGCAGCTCGGCGTCGGTCTTGCCGGGCCCGGCGAAGCTGATCGCGGTCGGGTCCTGTCCGGTGTCGAGCGCCACGGCGAGCTCGCCGGCGGACGCGACGTCGAGGTGGTCGACCAGCCCCGCGAGGTGCTGGACGACGGCAGGCATCGGGTTCGCCTTGACCGCGTAGGCGAGCGACACCCGCTCGGGGAGCGCGGCCTTCACGGCGGCGACGCGCTCGGTGATCATCGCGCGGTCGTAGGCGAAGAACGGCGTCGAGCCGACCCGCTCGGCCAGGCGATCGACGGGCACCCCGCCCACCAGCAGCGTCCCGTCGACGGTGCCGTGCGCGGTCACGTGGTCGGTGGTCCTCATGCGGTCATCTCCTGGCGCAGCAGCACCCGGTCGAACTTCCCGTTGGGGGAGCGGGGGAGCTCGGTGCGCACGACGATCTCCGCCGGCACCATGTAGCGGGGCAGCTGCCGACGGAAGACCGCGAGCAGCGCGTCGGGCTCGAACCCCTCGACCGCGGGGCTGACCACGACCACGACCCGGTGCCCGAGGGCCTCGTCCGGGAGGCCGAGCGCGGCAGCGTCGCGGACCAGGCCGCTGTCGTAGGCGACCTCCTCGATCTCGGTCGGGCTCACCCGGTACCCGGAGGTCTTGATCATGTCGTCGGTGCGGCCGACGAAGTAGAGGAAGCCCTCCTCGTCGGCGACGACGCGGTCGCCGGACCACACGGCCAGCTCGGGCGCGCGCCAGTCGGGGCCACCCGGGACGGGACGGAACCGCTCGGCGGTGCGGGCGGCGTCGCCCCAGTAGCCCTGGGCGACGAGCGCTCCGCGGTGGACCAGCTCGCCCTCCTCGCCGGGCCCGCAGGGCGTGCCGTCGGGCTGCAGGACGAGGATCTCGGCGTCCGGGATGGCCTTGCCGATGGAGTCGGGGCGGCGGTCGACCTCGGCCGGGTCGAGGTAGGTCGAGCGGAACGCCTCGGTGAGGCCGTACATCAGGAACGGGCTGGCCTGCGGGAAGATCTCGCGCAGCCGGGTGAGGGTCGACCGGGGCATCCGGCCGCCCGTGTTGGCGAAGTAGCGCAGCGACGCGGTGGCCTCGGCCGGCCAGTCGGCGGCGGCGAGCTGGATCCACAGCGGTGGGACGCAGGTGAGGCCGGTGACACCGTGGCGCGCGCAGAGGCGTACGACGTCGCGAGCCAGGAGGTAGTTGACGAGCACGACGTGGGCGCCCGCGGCGAACGCTGTGGTGACCTGGCTCAGACCGGCGTCGAAGCTCAACGGGAGCGCGGCCAGGATGACGTCGTCGCCGTCGTTGCCGAGGTAGGTCGAGACGCTCTCGGCGCCCACCAGCAGGTTGCGGTGCGACAGCACGACGCCCTTGGGGCGGCCGGTGCTCCCGGACGTGTAGAGGATCGCGGCGGTGTCGGCGTCGATCGCCCGGCTCGGGGGCGGCGGGTCGACCGCGTCGCCCAGGAGGGCCGACAGGGCGTGCACCCGCACCTCGTCCTCGTCGGGGACGACGCCCGGGTCGGCGTCGACGATCAGCACGTGCGCGAGCGCATGGCAGCCCTTGGCGTCCTCGCGCACCGACTCCCAGCGCTGGTGCGTCGTGATGAGGACCCGCACGTCGCAGTCACCGAGGATGTAGGCCACCTGGGAGCCCTTGAGCGCCGGGTTGACCGGCACGAACACGCCACCTGCGACGGAGGCGCCGAAGATCCCGCCGAGGGTCTCGGGTCGCTTGTCGAGGTAGACCGCCACGCGGTCCCCCCGCGCGACGCCGAGGCCGGACAGGACGGCGCCCGTGCGCGACGCCAGGTCCCAGGCGGAGGCGTAGTCGAGCGTGACCTCCTGGTGGCTCAGGGCCGGGCGGTCGCCGAACCGGACGGCGCCCTCCTCGAGCAGGTGGTGCAGCTGCGTGCGCATCAGGTCAATGCCCCCTCGTTCCGTGGCCGGAGCCGCCCCCCGGCGACCGGCTGTGGGGCGACGAACTACCCACTCGTCGTCCCACGGACCACGCTACGGACGCGCGGCCTCGGCGCGGACCGCTCCGGGGCGGAGTACCGGATTTGGGGTAGCGAGGTCGAGCCACGCGGGCCCGCGAGGGGCGCGCAGCAGCTCGGGGCGGACCAGCACGCGGACAGCCGCCCGCGCGGTGGCGTCGCCCCGCGCCGCCCGGCTCGACTCGCGCAGGACGAGCGCCACCCAGTACAGGGCGGTCCGCGGGCGGGAGGACGACCGCGAGAACAGCCGCAGCCGGTTGGCGGTGAGGAGCGCCCAGAGCCGGGGCGAGGTGGAGGAGTCGCCCTCGAGGTGGACCGCACAGGCGTCGGCGACGTAGCGGACGCCGAAGCCCCTCCTCCCGGCCCGCAGGTGGAACTCGGTCTCCTCCGAGTAGAGGAAGTAGGACTCGTCCCACGGCCCACAGGCGTCCAGGCATGCGCGGCTGACCAGCTGGGTCGATCCCTCGGCCCAGTCCGGCGTCGCGTCGTCGGCGTAGGGGGCGGGATCGGTCACGAGCTCGCCGGTCGCCGGCCACCGGCCGGCGACGGTGGCGCCGATGAACGCGTCGGCGAAGGCCCTCAGCAGGGTCGGGCGCCGGCGCATCGAGTGGATCAGCTCGCCGTCGCCGTCGACGAGCCGCGGGACCGCGATCCCGGTGCCCGGGCGGTCGAGCGCCGCCACCAGCGTGGGCAGGCAGCCCGGCTCCAGGCGTACGTCCGGGTTCAGCACCAGCACCGCCGGCGCGTCGGGGGTGGCGGCGACCGCGGCGTTGACCCCGGCCGCGTAGCCCGCGTTGCGTCCGGTCTGCACCACGGTGGCGTCCGGGCACAGGCGCTGGGCCACCGCGACGGTGTCGTCCGACGAGTCGTTGTCCACCACGACGAGCCGGTAGGGCACGTCACCGGCGCCGACGGGCAACGACGCCACCAGTCCGGGCAGCACGTCGGCGCTGTTCCAGGTCACCACCGCGACCGTCACCGGCCCCACCGGGGTGCTCCCGGGGGTGCTCATGCCATCACCTCCGCGGACCGGGTACGCCGACGCACCAGCGGACGTCTCGCAGGCGCAGCGGCGGCCGCTCCCGCCGGGCGGCGGCGCGGGCGCCAGCGCTCGAGCCAGAAGACCAGGACGGCGGTCAGGGCGATGCCGGTGAGCCCGGTGGCCCCGAGCGCGCGGGTCCTGCTGCCCTGCATGGGATAGACGATGGGGTCCGCGGACGACGGTACGGCGTGGGCGCGCAGGTTGGCCGGCACCCCGAGCTCGTCCTGTCGCTGCGTGAGCACCTCCTCCACCCGGGCCGAGGTCTCCTGGGCCAGCGCGTGCACCTCGTCGGGCGTCGCGCCCGCCACCTGCACGTCGAGGTAGTTGGCCGAGAAGAGCGGGCGCCACTGCGTGCCGAGGTTGGGCACGCGGACCTGGACCCCGTCCCGGGCGCCCATCCCGACCATCGTGGCGTCGACGTCACCCGTCAGCAGCGGCGGATGGCCGTCGTTGAGGTCGGTGGAGACGACCCCGACGAGGGGCTGCAGGCCGTAGCGCGGGTTCTCGAGGACGTTGTTGTCGTGCTCGGTGCCCGACGGCCCGACGACCACGATGTTGTACTGCGTGAAGAACACCGGCGCCTGGCGCTGCACCACCGCGAACACCCCGAGCGTGAGCGCAGCGCCGAGCACCACGACGTACCAGCGTCGCAGGGCAGCAGCGAGGAAGTCCCGTGCGGTCATGCCGCCCCACCGGTGGCGCGGTTCCTCATCCGATCTCCTGCACGGGCTCGACCAGCTGCGGCGGCAGGTGGAGGTAGGCGGTGGTCTTGCGCTTCTGGTCGATGTCGCCGTAGACGCGCTCGACCTGGGCGGTCGTGAGACCGGTGGACTCGGCGACCTGCTCGATCGGTCGGCCGGTGTTCTTGCCGTGCAGGCAGAGGTCCATGAGGTTCCACGGCAGGGAGAAGTAGAACTCCTCCTGCGACTGCGGCAGCGAGTAGGTGTCGGTCGTCGACGGCCGGGTCCGGACCTGCTCGGGGACGCCGAGGAAGTCCGCGAGCGCGTAGACCTGGGTCTTGTAGAGGTGGGCGATCGGCTTCACGTCGGCCGCCCCGTCACCGAGCTTCACGAAGAAGCCCTGGTCGTACTCCAGGCGGTTGGGCGTGCCGGTGACGACGTAGTTGAGCCGGTCGGCGTGGTAGTACTCCGTCATCCGGCGGGCCCGCTGCTTGAAGTTCGTCGCCGCCACGATGCCGAGGTAGGACTCGGTCGTCAGGCGGTGGCGGGTCGTGGTGCCGTCGGGCGCCTGCACGACCACGGAGTAGAGCCGCAGGCTCTCGGACTCCACGACGCTCGGCAGCACGATCTTGGACTTGTGGTCGGGGCCGTAGTCGGGGCACACCATGCGGATCGCGTCGTCGCGTCGCTCGTAGCAGCGGGCCGCCTCGAGCACCGGGGTGATGTCCTCCACGACCGAGTCGATGCCGAGCGAGTCGGAGACGAGCGTGCTGAACGCGAGCGTGTCCTCGGAGGAGTCCCGCTCGGGCATGTGGATGCCGAAGACCCGGTCCTTGCCGATCGCGGCGACGCACAGGGCGGCGACCACGCTGGAGTCGATGCCACCGGACAGCGCGACGATCGCCCCCTTGCGGCGGGCGCGGCTGAGGTAGCCGCGCAGCGAGGCGCTGATCCGTGCGACCTCCGCCTCGGCGTCGATGGCGAGCACGTCGGCGTCGACCTGGCTGTCGACCTGGCTGCTGGTCTGGCTGCCGCTCTGGACGGTGGTCATGCGGTGCTCCTCACGTGCTGGACCCGGTCGATGACGGTCATCGGCGCGGGTGGTGCGTCGTCGCTCGCCGACCCGGCGTCGACGACGAGCTGCTGGTGGAGCAGCTGGGTCGAGACGACCGCGAGCAGGCGCATGTTGTCGGTGTTCCCCGCCCGCACGCCGCCGGTGCGGGCGGCCTTGGCGAGCAGCCCGGCCACCGGCCGCGGGGCGAAGACCCCTGCCGCGGCGAGGGCCTCGGGCGAGGTCACCTCGGTCAGCCACTCCGGCGGCGTGCCGCGGAAGAAGCTGGCGGTGTCCGGGGAGCGGTAGGGCTGCTTGGGCCGGCGGCGGATCTGCTCGGGGACGAGGTCCTCGAAGGCGATCTTCAGCAGGTGCTTCTCGTCGAGCCCGCACAGCTTGTGGCGCGCCGGGAGCCGGTTGGCGAGCTCGACGACCTCCTTGTCGAGGAACGGGAAGCGCCCCTCCACCGAGTTGCCCATCAGCATCCGGTCGCCCTGGCTGGACAGGATGTAGCCCGGCAGGAGCGTCGTCATCTCCAACCACTGGGCGCGTGAGAGCGGGTCCCAGGCGTCGCTGCCGGACGGCATCCGCGACACGACGTCGGGGCCGCGGTCCAGCTCGGCCCGGAGGTCGGGGGACAGCATCGCCTTGACCGCGCTGGTCGAGGCCCACCGCGGGCGGTGGGAGATGGCGGGGTCGTCGGCGTCGAGGTCCTGGCCGAAGAAGCTGCGCGCGAAGGCCGGGGCGGTGCCGGGGTTGCGCTCCATCCACGGGTAGAGCAGCTCGACCGCGCGGTCGCGGGTGGCCGAGCCCGGGTCGCGCGCCCAGAAGGCGCGCACCCGGCCCTCCCGGAAGATGTCGTAGCCGCCGAGCACCTCGTCGGCACCCTCGCCCGTCACCACGACCTTGTAGCCGTTGTCCCGCACCAGCCGCGACAGCAGGAACAGCGGCGCGGGCGCGGTGCGCAGCACGGGCGTCTCGGTGTGCCGCACCACCTCGGGGAAGACCTCGGCGACGTCGGCGGGGGAGACGGTGATCTCCTCGTGCTGGGCGCCGAGCTCGGCCACCATCTTCTGCTGGTGGACCCCTTCGTCGAACTCCGCGTCGGTGAACCTCAGCGAGAAGGTGTGCAGCGGCGCCTCGGTGTACCTCGCGATCACCGCGGCGGTGATGGAGGAGTCGATGCCTCCGGAGAGGTAGGCACCGACGGGTACGTCGCTGCGCACGAAGCGCAGCCTGGCCGCCTCGACGAGGCGCTCGCGCAGCTCGGCGGCGTTGGTCTCGATGTCCTGCCCCGGCTCGGTGTCCCGGTCGGGGAAGTCGATGCTCCAGTAGGGGTGGCGCCGGAAGCCGTCGCGGTCCAGCACCGCGACGTGGCCGGGCTCGAGCTGCTCGATGCCGGCGAACACCGTGCGGGGGGCGACCGTCGACCAGTAGGTCAGCACCTCGTCGAGCCCGATGGGGTCGAAGGCACGCGGCAGGGCCGGGTCGGCCATCAGCGCCTTGACCTCGGAGGCGAAGGCGATCCTGTGCCGGTCACGCGTGAAGAAGAGCGGGCGCACGCCGAGGCGGTCGCGCGAGAGGACGAGCCGCTGCTCGCGCGAGTCCCACAGGGCCAGGGCCCACTGGCCGTTGAAGCGGGTGAAGCACTGCTCGCCCCACTCCTCCCAGGCGTGCACGACGACCTCGGTGTCGCTCGCGGTGCGGAAACGGTGGCCGCAGCGGCGCAGCTCCTCACCCAGCTCGACGTAGTTGAAGATCTCGCCGTTGAACGAGATCCACAGGGTCTCGTCCTCGTTGGACAGCGGCTGCGCCCCGCCCTCCGTGTCGATGATCGCCAGCCGCGTGTGCCCGAGCGCGGCGTGGTCGTCGCGGTAGAGGCCGCTTCCGTCCGGACCGCGGTGGCGCAGCCGACCGATCATCCGGGTGACGAGCTCCCGGTCCGGGGGTGGGCCGTCGAGGACGACGACGCCGCAGATGCCGCACATCAGTCCGTCCCGCCGGCCCGCGCGAGCACCGCGCGCATGCCCTCGGCGGTGCCGAGCAGGTCGGGGTCGATCTGCTCCTCGCGGAGCACGACGTGGAAGACGTCCTCCAGGAAGATCGCCGCCTTCACCGCCTCGAGGTGCCGGTCCCCGTCGGGGTCGCGAAGGCGTGCGTACTCGGCGAGCGCGCGGTCCACGTGGGCGGCGTCGGGTCGCTGCTCCGGAGCCGGCTCGGACGCCGTCGCGGGTGCGGCCTCCGGCGCCGGCGCGGGAGCGACCGCTGCGACCGGCGCTCGGCGTACGCGGTAGTTGAGCATCGCGGAGTTGTCGTAGTCGGAGGCGATGACCCGCCCCGGGTTGCCGGCGACCAGTGCGCGTGCGGGCACGTCGCGCGACACGACGCTGCCGGCGGAGATCGTGGCGCCGTCGCCGATCGTGACGTCACCGGTGATCGTCGCACCGGGACCGATCCACACGTTGTCGCCCAGCCGGGGGACGCCCTGGTCGCCCGAGGCCACCCGCTGCCCGATCGTGACGTTGTGGTGCATGACGCAGTTGTCGCCGATGACCGCGCCTCCGACGAACACACCCGTGTGGTGCATGAGGAGCAGGCCGGGCCCGATCTGCGCCTTCGGGTCGAGGTCGGCGTGGTGGATGTTCATCACCCGTCGTCGCCAGACCACGGCGAAGACCCGCGCCGGCAGACCCTTCACCGGGTGCTCGGCGTGGTACTGCCGGGCGAACTGGTCGAAGCGGTAGCTCGCGACCACGCGGAAGTCGGCGTTCCACATCCACAGTCGCAGGCGTTGCGACGGGCCACGCCGGCCCCCCGCCGTGATCGTGTAGTACTTGTCGACGTCCGTGCGGAACGGACGGACGTCCGGGTCCTCGACCCGGTCGTGGACTTCCCCCATGGCTGCTCTCCGAAGCTGCAGGCCTCAGCCCACGGTCTGTCCGGCGAGGGTCTTGGACGCGACGAACCTGGTGAGGCCGCCCACGCTCCCGAGGTTCTCGAAGACCGTCTCGGACTCGCCGACGACGATCCCGAAGTGGTCCTCGAGGAACTCGATCAGCTCGAGGATGCCCGTGGAGTCCACGATGCCCTCCTCGAGCAGAGATGCCTCGTCCTCGGGCAACCTGTCGTGGTCACCGAAGAGGTAGTTGTCGCCGATGAATTCTCGGAGCTCGTTCCTGATCTGGTCGTGCACCTTCGCCTCCCCTGGCTGTGTCCGGGCCTCCACCCCAGTCGACCCGCCACCCAGTGGAGCAGGGGCGGGGAGGGGCGGAAGCGCGTGGCAGGAACACTCCCCAATAGTGGTGAGGGTGGTGGCGGCGCCCCGCCCGTCCGGGTGACGTGCCTAGTGTCGGAGCCGTGGCCGCCGCGGGGGACGGCCGGACCGAGGAGTCGTGACATGGGCGGCAGCAGCCAGGTGCGGGGCACGATCGGCACGGGCACCGACATCGTGTCGGTGGCCCGCATCGCGGCGCTGCACCGGACCGCCGGCGACCGGTTCCTGCGGCGCTGGTTCACCGACGACGAGATCGACTACTGCACCTCCCGAGCACGTCCCGAGCTGCACCTCGCGGCCCGGATGGCGGCGAAGGAGGCGGTCCTCAAGGCGTTGCGCCCGGCCCGCGACGCTCCCCTCGCGTGGCGCTCGATCGAGATCGGCCGCGACGCCGACGGCGCGCCCAGCGTGCGCCTCGGCGGTGACGTCCGCGTGCTCGCCGAGAGCCGGGGAGCCGGGTCGATCCACGTGTCGCTGTCCCACTGCGACGAGTACGCCGTCGCGGTGGCCGTCGCGGACGCCGCGGCGGGCTGACCGCCGGTCCGCCGGTCCTCAGCTGCGTGGCAGGCTCGCGCCGAGCGGGACGGCCTGGCGCCGGGACCACTCCGCCGGCCGCTGTCGGGCGGACTGTCCGCGCACCAGCCAGACCTCGTCCCACTGCACGCCCGCGAGCCAGTCGCGGCCACTGACCTCCGGACCGAGGTCGGCGAGGTCGGACACCGCGAGGCCGGTGACCAGGACGTGCTCGGCCCGGCCGAGCGACATCAGGGAGTCGCGCACGTGTCGCGGCGCGACGGCGGACATCACCACCGGACGGCCGTCGCGCTCGAGGACGACGGACCCACCGGCCTCGGCGGCGAAGCCCCCACGACGGTCGGCGTTGAGCAGGTGGAGCGGCTGCTCCCGGGAGTAGCCGAGGAGGTCCACCTCGTGCGCGATGTCGGCGAGCACGACCTGGACGCCGAGCTCCGAGCGCACGCGGGCCGCGATCCGGGACTGCTGCAGCCAGCGGCGGCGCCAGCCGTGGTCGCGGATGAGCGGGAGCCGGCCCCAGTCCCGCGCGCCGGGGTCGACCGTGCCGCACGTCGTGTGGATCGGGACGAGCGCCGGGTAGAGGTCACCGACGTGGCGGTGCGCCTCGTCGAGCCGCGCCAGGTTCGTGGACATGCTGTTGTGGGTGATCGCCGTGTCCACGGCTCCGGCGAGCCGGCCCGTGGCCCGGACCCGCAGCGAGTACTCCACGGCGTAGGCGTGCCACGCCAGCTCCGGCTCCTCGCTGAGCGGTTCGCGGAGCAGGTCGTCGCGTCGGGCGATGAGCAGCACCTCGTCGAGGGTGTCGACCGGCACCGGGTCGGGCGCCGACTCCCCGATCAGGATGACGCGGTCGCGCAGCCGGCCCACGGACGTGTGGTCGGCGGTGACCCCGTTGGCGCCGAGGATGCCCCAGCGCTCGTCCTCCAGCGCCGCCGCGCACGCGGCCAGCCGGTCCAGGTCGTGCAGGTAGACGTCCTGGTGCACCAGCACCACGACGTCGTGGCTGGCCTGCCGCACGGCGTGGTTGAGCGCCGCGCCGGCGGACGTGTGGGCGTGCTCGGTGTTGTCCACCGGCAGGTACTCCACCTCCACCGGGCCGTCGTACGCCTCGATGGAGCGGTCGAGGCAGTGCCGTCTCACGGCAGCGTCGTTGTACACACATGCGATCGTCATCCCCACGGCACGAGTCGATCACGGGCCGCCGGCGCCCTCCGGAGCGTGCGCCGCGACATCCCCCGGTTGGGGTACGCGAGCGCTCGCGGCTCCGCGTGATGATGGAGCCGTCGAAGGAGGGGGCGATGACACGCACACGCTCGCGCGCGGTCCTGGCCGCTGTCGTGGTGGCGGTCGTCGTGGCCGTCCTCGCGGTCGTCGCCGTCCGGCTGCTCGACGACGAGCCCACGGCCGCGACCCCTCAGGACTCCGCCGCGAGCGATGGGCCGGCATCCGCCGGGACCAGCTCGTCCGCCCCCGACGCCTACCCGGATGCCGACACCACCGGCGTCCCGCCCGAGACCGACCTCGCTCCCTACACGGGGCCGTGCACCATCACCGAGACCGCTGTGCTCTCGGCGGTGGACGCCACGGAGGTCTGCCCGGCGATCGTGGTGCAGGCGCCGGACGTGCTGATCGAGTCGTCACGGGTGCCGCGCGTCGAGTCCACCGCCACCCAGGTCGACCCGACGTTCTCGGTCGAGGTCGTCGACTCCGACGTCGTCGCCGGCGAGTGGATCGGCGGCGCGGTGTGGGGCGACAACCTCACGGTCCGCCGTACGGACATCACCGGAGGGGCCTACAGCGTCCACTGCGGGAGCGGCTGCCTGGTGGAGGACTCGTGGCTCCACGAGCAGTTCAACCCCGACGGGGAGGCCGCGCACAACAACGCCTTCCTCTCCAACGGCGGCTCGCACATGGTCATCCGGCGCAACACGCTGCACTGCACGCCGACGCTCAACGACACCGACGGCGGGTGCACCGCCGACCTGTCGCTCTTCGGCGACTTCGGTCCGATCCGCGACGTGGTGGTCGAGGACAACCTGCTCAAGGCCAACGCCTCGTCGGCGTCCTACTGCGCCTACCTCGGCCACGCGCCGGGCAAGGCCTTTCCCGTCGCCACCGGGGTGGTCGTCACCGGCAACGTCTTCGAGCGGGGCACCAACGACCTGTGCGGCGTGTACGGCCCCGTCACGTCCTTCGACCCGACGGCCTCCGGGAACGAGTGGCAGGACAACACCTGGGACGACGGCACCGAGCTCGTCCCTGAGTGACGGACGGCCGCCCCGACCAGCCCGACATCCCATGTCCGCGCCGACCATGACCCCGCCCCGAACCCCGCCACCTCCGAGGTCGCGGGGCCACCGGCACGTCGTGACTGGGCTTGCCGGACGACACGCCCATACTGGGCCGGTCTGGGGTCCCGTCAGGAAGGTTGCCGTGAGGTCGTCGAGCCTGCTTGCCGTGTTCGGGCACCCCGATGACGAGTCACTGGCCGCGGGCGGCACCCTGGCTCGACATGCCGCAGCGGGTGCGCGGACTGCTGTCGTCACCGCCACGTGGGCTCCGGACACGCAGCGAGCAGCCGACCTGGCTGATGCGCTGGAGATCCTTGGGGCAGGCGAACCGAGGATGCTCGGATACGCCGACGCGAGAGTCCCGGAGTCCGCTCCGGGCCGTCCCCGCTGGTGCGACGTGCCCCTCGAAGAAGCGGTGCACCGCCTCGTGGTCCACATCCGCGAGCTCCGTCCGGAAGCCCTGGTGACGTTCGACGACCACGGCGGTCTGACGGGCCATCCCGATCATGTGCGCACCCATCGCGTGACCCTGCTGGCCGCAGAGGCCGCCAGCAGGGAGGCGTATCCCGACGCGGGCCGTCCGTGGGCACCGAGCGCCGTCTACCTGGCGACCCACCCGCGTTCGTCGGTGAAGGCGATCGAAAGGATCATCGGCGCCCGACGAGCCGTGCACGCCACTCCGGACGAGCAGGTCACGGACCGGGTGGACGTCTCGCCCTGGCTGGAGCAGAAGCTGGCCGCGATCCTTGCCCACGGCTCGGAGGTCGATCGAGGCGCCCTTCCTGGGCTCATCGCCCGTCTGTCGACGACGGCCCGCGAGGAGCTTCTTTCGACTGAGTGGTTCATCCGTCGCCCCCTGGCGCGCTGAGCCGGACGCGACTCGTGCATCGCGAGGGCGGCGCCGTCAGCGCAGGCGCTTGACCGTACCGACGAGCGCGCCGCGGGCGCGGGAGGTCACCGGGGGCCGGCGGAGGACGTCGCGCTCCACGGAGTCGACGGTGTCGCCGCAGTGGAGGCTGTAGCGGGGTTGCAGCCAGCGGTCGGTGTGGGCCCAGCGGCGATCGCTGGTCTGCACGGTGCGGTAGCCGAGCGGTCGCAGCTCGTGCAGGACGGCGCGGTCGTAGCGGCCGAGCGGCAGCGCCGCGTCGTGGACCCGGCTGCCGGTCACCTCCTGCAGCACGGTGCGCGCGATGACGAACTCCTCCCGGCGCCGGGCCGGGTCGAGGCCGCGCCAGGGCCGGTGTGACATGCCGTGGTTGCCGATCGTCATGCCGGCCGCGTGCAGCTCGCGCACGTCGTCGCGGCTGAGGCTGCCCGGACGGTCCAGGCGCCCGGCGACGACGAAGAAGCTCGCGTGCAGGCCGCGCTCGCGCAGCGCCGGCAGCGCAATCTCCACGTCCGAGGAGTTGCCGTCGTCGAAGCTCAGGCGCACGTCGGTGCGCCCGACGACCGTGTCGAGGACGCCGAGGAAGACATCTCGGCTGATCCAGTAGGAGTCCTCGCCGGGCTCGCGTCGGCGCTGCGGCGCGCCGATGCCATGGAAGCAGACATTCACCACGCGCATGGGTCGAACCGTAGGGGCGGGCCGTTCCGCGACCTCGGCCGTCCGGCACAGGCTCACAAAATATGGGTATGTGGCTCGGCGGCCCCTGCCCGGGCCGACCCGCCTTCCTACGGTGGGCGCATGTCAGGTGAGTCCGTGGGGGTGGACCTGGCACCGATCACCGATGCCGACGTCGGTGCGGTCGCCGCGTTCCTGCACCGCCACCTCAATGCCAGGTTGAGTGCCGACGAGTGGGCGCGGTGCGCCGTCCCGCCGTGGAGCGTGGACGCTCCCAACCACGGCTTCCTGCTCCGCCAGGGTGACGACGTGGTCGGGGTCTACCTCGCCTTCTACTCCGAGCGCGTGGTGGACGGGGAGCTGCGCCGGCGTTGCAACCTCGCTGCCTGGTGCGTGCTCGAGGAGCACCGCGCGCACGGCGTACGCCTCGCGCGGGCGATGCTTCGCCAGCGGGACTACGACTTCGTCGACCTGTCGCCCAGCGGCAACGTGGTCGCCATCAACGAGCGCCTCGGCTTCTCGAGGCTCGACACCGCCACGGCACTGGTGCCGAACCTGCCGCTGCCGTCGCGCCGGGGCGTCCGGGTGCTCACCGCGCCCGGAGAGATCGAGGCGGCGCTGACCGGGGACGACCTTCAGGTCTACCGCGACCACTGTGGCGCCGCGGCCGCCCTGCACTTCGTGGTGCGCGTCGGCCAGGACTCCTGCTACGTCATCGCCCGTCGCGACCGGCGCAAGGGGCTGCCGCTCTTCGCCTCGCTGGTCCACGTCTCCGACCCGGCCGTCCTGGCCCGGGCCGGGCACGCGCCCTACCGCCACCTGCTGCTGCGCCACCACGCGCTCGTCACGCTCGCCGAGCGACGGGTGGCCGGCCGGCCACCGCGGCTGTCCCGGGCTCAGGCGGCGCCGCGGCCACGGATGTTCCGCAGCGCCGCCCTCGAGCCCCACGCCGTCGACTACCTCTACAGCGAGCTCACCTGCGTGCCGTGGTGAGCGGCACCCAGGTGATGGTCGGAGCCTGACCCGGGGGTCAGCCCGGGTTCACCGCCTCACCGCTGTCCCAGACGTTGCCGGACCACGCGTTGCCGGCTGCGTTCCGGTCGAACGACGTCACCGGCCCGTAGACGCCGCACTTGCGGTTGGCGCCGCGCTCGAAGACGTTGTTGGTGACCCGCACGTTGGTCGCGGTGTAGGGCTTCGAGTCGGAGTCCCCGCCGTAGAGGCAGTAGGAGATCGACGAGTTGTTGGCCCTCAGGAAGTTGTTGTCGATGACGACGTCGTCGATCGGGTCGAAGTCGCCGAAGAACGAGACGTCACCCGAGCAACCACCGTCGTTGGGGCCGAGGATCGCCGTGCAGTGCAGCGTGTTGTGCCGCAGCACCATGTGGCTGCCGCCGTTGGAGATGAAGGCGTTGTTGTGGAAGCTCTGGCTGTCGGGGTTGTACTGGTCGTGCAGCCAGGAGTCGGTGACCTCGCAGTTGTTGTTGCAGTGGAAGCTGTGCTGGCCGCCCGTGACGTCGACCCGGTGCGCGGTGATGTTGTAGCCCCACAGCGCTCCGGTGGACGTGGCACCGGCGCGCACGTCGGAGTCGCTGATGCTCACCGAGCTGTTGCCGTCGCCGTAGATCGACTGCACCCGCGGCACCAGGGACTTCTCGATGATGACGCCCGTCGTGTTGATGACCAGCTCGCCGCAGCGAGCGGTGGCGTCCACGGCCGACAGCGTGCGCGGTGAGGTGATCGTGCACGGACCGGTGTAGGCCGTCAGCGTCGTGCCCGCCGGTACGCCGGTGTTGTCGGGACCGGGCCACCCGCCGGGCGGCGGGGTGGTGGGCGTAGCGGTCGGCGTCGGGGTCGGGGTCGCCCCGCCGCCACCCGCCGGGACGAAGCGCACGTCGACCCAGTAGTTGGCGTTGCCTCGGGCCTCCTGGCTCGGGAACCGCGCCTTGCTGCCGGGCCGCGTCACGCCGTTGCTGCCACCCGGGGCGCGCAGCTGGTCGTTGCTCTTGGCCTTGCCCCACCCGCCCGGGGTGGCGGCGTGGATCCCCTTGGTCCCGGTGTGCACCGAGACGACGTAGCCCTTGCCGGCGGCGAGCTTCACGCCGGCGTCGAAGCCGACCTTCTTCCAGCCCGTGCCCTTGACCGGGCTCAGCTTCGTCCGGGCCAGGATCGTGCCGCTCTTCGACCACAGGGTCGCGGACTCGGGGGTCGAGGCCTTGGACTTGCGCGGCTTGAAGTAACGCAGGCCCACCGCCGTGCCGGCGACCTTGGCCTTGAAGCGCATCCCGATCTCGCGCTCGGGACCGCTGCGGACCTCTGCGTCGGGGGTCTTGCGGGTCAGCAGCCCGACCTCGGAGGCCTTCGCCGGCTTCGCCGAGCTGCCGTGGGCGGACAGGGTCGGCTGCTCGACGAGCGCGAGGGCGCTGAGGACGGCGGCGAGGACGAAGACGGGCACGAGACGGCGACGGCCTCGGAACAGGGCATGGCCGGATGCAGCGGCCGGTGCGGTGGGGCGCACAGGGGACGACATGGAGAACCTCGATGGCACGGGGGCAGGGGACGAGACCACGCGTTCGGGGGTGGGGGTCGGAACAGGGGTCTGCGCGGTCCCCGGCATCCTCCACAGGGACCCGCGGAGCGACAAGGCGGCGGAGGAACTTCCCCAAAATGTGCCGCAGCGGGCTAGCGCACCACGGTGGCCGACCATGCCTGCTCGATGAGCAGCTCCGGCGCGGCGTCGGGGGTCGTGTCGACCGCCCAGGTGTCGGTGACGCCGGGCTCGTCGGCGCGCGGCATCCCGTAGATCACGGTGTCGTCGTCGAGCCACTCGACCTGGTCGTCGAGCCCGCGAGGCCCGGCCTCGAGGAGCGTGCGCTCGCCCGTGGTGAGGTCCAGGACGGCGATCTGCCACTCGACCAGACGACCCGGGTCGACGTCGACCTTGAAGGCGACGCGGGTGCCGTCGGGTGACAGCGACGGGCACTCGGCGTCCTGGGACACGGTGGTCAGCGTGCGCTCGGCGAGGTCACCCTCGACCAGCCACGTGCTGCCTCCGGTGGCGACCGTCGCGTAGAAGGTGTCGTCGTCGACGAACGTCACGCCCCACACGTTGCGGTCGACGGGGTTGACCTCGCGACCGTCGACGACCAGCTGGAACTTCTCGAGGTTGCCCCACCGCTCGCCGCCGCCGAACTCGTGCACCTCGGTGGCGGTGGAGAAGCCGGTCGACATGTAGGAGTGGCCGGCCACGAAGACGGTCGTCGCCACGAGCGTGCCGTCGGGGCTCAGCCGGGTACGGCTCGGGATGCCGGGCAGGTCGTTGCTCGCGACCTGCTGCCAGTCGGCGTCGAGCTCCACTCCTTCGTACGACGTTGCGACGCCCTCGTCGCTGATCAGGCACGACGCGCCCTCGGGCCGGGCCGCGACCCGGTTGCAGGAGACGCCGGTGAACGCGCGCGGCCCGCCCGGGTCGTCGAGCGGCACCACGGCCACGACGCCGTACTGGCTGTCGAGGCCGGTGTGCCGGAAGACGATCCGTGGGCCATCGGTCACCTCCGCGATGGGTGTCTGCTCGGCCTCGGGCTCGGCGGCCCGCTCGGCGCGCACCTCGCGCCCCTGGTCGACGACGTAGACGGTCGCTGCGACGGCGATCGCCACGACGACCGCGATGAAGGCCAGGACCCGGGCGCGGGTGCTCACGTGGTGACCGCGGCGCCGTCGAGGCGCGGGATCCGGGTGGCGGCGGCGAGGACCGCGAGCGCCAGCAGCGCGGCGACGGTCGCCATGGCGACCGTCGGGCCGAGCAGCAGCCACAGCAGGCCGAACCCTGCCGAGGCGAGCATCCGGGCGAGCGCCACCACGGTCTGGGCGGCGGCGATGCCGCTGGATCGCGCCTGGACGGGGACCAGGCGGCCCGCGATGGCGGCGATGACGCCGTCGGTCGCGGCGTAGAAGGTGCCGAGCAGGAGCAGCGTGCCGACGGTGGCCGCGGCGGTCGAGGTGGGCAGGACGGCGCACAGGTAGGCGCCGACGAGGGCGAGGTGACCCACGACCAGGGTGCGGGCGCGCCCCACGCGGTCGGCCAGGCGGCCGATCGGCACGGCCAGCAGCAGGTAGGCGACGTTGGTGCCGACGTAGAAGAGGGGGAACCAGGTCACGTTGATGCCGCCGTGGTCGAGCAGCGCGAGGTAGATGAACCCGTCGCCGATCGTCAGCAGGCCCAGCACCCCCGCGACCGCGAGTAGCGGGCGCAGCCGCGCGTCGGTCAGGTCGCGCCACCGGAACGGCGGCGGCGTCGGCCCGCTGCTCCTCTCCCGGTCTCGCCGGGCGCGGACGTCGGGCCCGAGCAGGCCGAGGAGCGCCACGCCGGCGAGGGCGAAGGCCAGCGAGACCACGAGCACGACGGAGTAGCCGCCGGGCACGATCACCAGCAGGCCGAACGCGATCAGCGGTCCGAGCGCCGCACCGATGGTGTCGAGCATCCGGTGCACGCCGAAGGCACGACCGAGGTGCTCGGTGGGCGTGGCGGTGCTGATCATGGCGTCGCGGGGCGCAGTCCTGATGCCCTTGCCGATCCGGTCGGCGGTGACCACGGCGGCGATCCCGGCAGCGCCCGAGGCGAACAGCAGGAAGACGCGCGCGACGGCGGACAGCCCGTAGCCCAGGAAGGCGACCCACTTCGGGCGGTCCGAGGCGTCGGCCAGCCAGCCGCCGCCGAGGCGGACCAGCGCGCTGACACCTTGGTAGAGGCCGTCGATGAGGCCGTACGCCACCGGCGTGAGGCCGACGACCGCGGTGAGGTAGAGCGGGAGGATCGCGGAGACCGACTCCGACGACACGTCGGTCAGCAGCGACACGATCCCGAGCGTGATGACGACCCGGCCCACGGGGGGCCGGGTCGAGGACGAGCCGCGGGTGGTGCCGCCGGCGGGCCGGTCGCGGACGGAGATGTACATCCCGGTCACCCGTCCGCGGCGCGCAGCGAGGCGTGGACGGCGTAGCTCGACCCGGAGCCTCGGGGGGTGACCGTGACGGTCACGACGCTGTCGCCCCGCTGGAACGCAGCCGCCTGGGATCCGGCGACGCTCGGCGGGGTCGCCGTCTCGTCCATGCCACGGCCGGCGAGGCGGGTGCGGTAGGCGATCAGGACCTGTGCCGGGGAGAGGGACGTCGTCGCCACCAGCCCGACCTGGAGCCGGTCGCCCATCGGCGAGAGGCTGCTGCTCTCGACGCGGGCGCCCCGCGTCGGGCGCAGGGCGTCGGGGAACTGCCGCAGCAGCCGGCCCTCGGCGCTCCCGCCGCGGGGGAGCGGCGTCGTGACGAGCGGCGCGGGGTTCGTCGGCGCCAGCAGCTCCGCGAGGCTGGAGACGGGGGACTCGGGCGACTCGGGCATCTCGAGCGCGGGTGCGGAGCCCGGTGCGGTGCCGTCGGTGGAGTCGTCGGAGTCGGTGCCGGGCGAGGCGCTCGGGCTGGGCTCCGGGGACTGGCCGCTGCCGTCGGAGCCGTCCTCGGTCCCGTCCGTCGCCTGGTCCGTCGTCTGGTTCTTGGCCCGGTCCTTCGTCCGGCCCGGCTCGTTCGAGCGGGCTGCGGCCGACGGGGACCGGGTGGCCTCCGGGGACGCGGTCGGGGACGCGGCGTCCGGGGACGCCCCGTCGGCGCCGCAGCCGCCGAGGAGCAGGCAGGCCACGACGCCGATCACGGCGACCCGTACAGGTCTGGTGTTCATCTGATGCTCGACCCCCACGGTCGTTGACGAGATGGTGCCCGCGCGGTCAGTATGCGCCGCGGTGACCGAGCACCGCTCGCACTGTGCGGACGAGGATCGAGAGGTCGTGGCGCAGCGACCAGTTCTCGACGTACTTCAGGTCCAGCCGCACCGACTCGGCCCAGGTCAGGTCGGAGCGGCCCGACACCTGCCACAGGCCGGTGACGCCGGGCTTGACCACGAGCCGGCGCCGCGGGTCGACGTCGTAGCGGGCGACCTCGCACGGCAGGGCCGGGCGGGGTCCCACGAGGGACATGTCGCCGCGGACGACGTTCCACAGCTGCGGCAGCTCGTCGAGCGAGTAGCGCCGCAGCTTGCTGCCCAGCGGCGTGATCCGCGGGTCCTGCGCGATCTTGAACAGGACGCCGTCCTTCTCGTTGTCGTCGCTCATCCCGAGTCGGGCGGCCTCGGCGTCGACGCCCATCGAGCGCAGCTTCAGCATGGTGAAGGGGACGCCGTCGCGCCCGATGCGCTCCTGGCGGAAGAACGCGGGACCGGGGGTCTCCATCCGGATGGCCACGGCGAGGGCGGCCAGCAGCGGGAGGGAGAGGACCAGCGCGCCGAGCGCGAGGGTCCGCTCGACCAGGTCCTTCAGCAGCCGGCGCGGCCCCCTGAGGGTCGGCTTGCCGACGTGCAGCACGCCGAGGCCGGCGGTCGACATCACCCGGGTCCGCTGGGGCTCGACGTCCAGCAGGCCCGTGCCGAGGAAGAGCTCGGTGCCCAGGCCGGACAGGGACCAGTGGAGCCGGCGCACCTCGGCGGGCGACAGCTTCGCGCCGGGCAGCACCACCAGGGCGTCGGCGCCGTGGTCGTGGGCCGCTGTCGAGGAGGCCTGGAGACCCACGTAGACCGGCACGTCGCCCTCCACCGGCGTCTTCGACGCACGGGTGAGGCAGGCCGCGACCACCTCGTGGGTGCCGCTCGCCCGGAGGTGCGCCACGGCCTCGCGGACGTCGCGCGGCCTGCCGGCCAGCACGACGCGCGGGAGGGGACGGCGTACGCCGGCGACGAACGGCAGGGCGCTGGCGACGGTGAAGCCGGCCACCAGCGCGGCGAGGGCCAGCGGGTCGGCGTGCCACACCAGCGGCGAGACCGCCAGGGTGAGCACGGCCGTGCGGGCGCCGGCGGCGAGGACCACGCCGAGCCGGGCGCCACGGGACTGCCCGAGCGCCTGACGCCGGTAGCGACCCGACACGGCGAGCAGCGGCGGCCAGGCCAGGGCCGTCGCGATCGCGGCGGGCAGCTCGAGGCGGCCCTGGGACACCGACACGACGGCGAGTCCCAGCGCGAGCACGAGGTCGAGGACGATCGCCGGCCACACCGGGACCGCCCGGGCGGCCCTCCGCTGCGGCAGCTCCGGGACGACGGTCGAGACGGCCGGCTCCGGAGGGGCGGTCGGCACGAGCACAGCCGGGGCGACGAGTGGCAGGGCGGTGACCCCTCGCGGGCGGGGGATCTGCCTGTCCAGCAGGCCACCGTCCGCGGTGACGACGTCGGTCACCGTGTCGGTCACCCTGTCCGTCGCGTCGGTCACCGGGTCGGGTGCCACGACGGGCACCACCCCGGACACCATGTCGGTCACGACCTGCGTCATTTCCCCAACCCCCTTCGGGACACCGCCCAAGGCGCCCCGTTACTGACCTTGCTGCGAGCCTAGGAACGCCCGTCCGGGCGGGCATGCCGCAAATGAGCGAAAGCCGTGCACGCCGGGGAGATACCCATTCAGAGGGATGGGCAGGTCCGGTCGGCCGGACCTACTCTCGAAGAGGTGCACCAAGCACTGGTTCGCTCTTCTCGGGCCAGCCCCGCACTGGCCGCCTTCCCGGTGGCCGCTGGCGTGACGCGGAACCCCACGCTTCGTCACCCGGAACCGATGCGAACCAGTGGCGGCGGTCGAGGTCCCCCTCCTCGGCCGCCGCTTCCGCGTGCACGCGCCTCGGCCGGCGCGCGCGGCTCGGCACCCCGTCGTCGAGCCGGTGGGCTCAGGCGCCGACCTTCCAGCCGACCTGGTTGGCCATGCCGACGGCGGCGAGCTGCGAGGAGACCTCGAGCTTGCCGAGGATCGACTTCACCTGGGTGCGGACCGTCGCCTCCGACACGACGCTGTCCTGGGCGATCGCCCGCACGGTGCGACCCTCGATGAGCGAGCCCAGCACCTGGCGCTCGCGCGGAGTGAGCAGGTCGAGGCGGCGGCGTACGTCGTCGTGGGCCTGGCGGTCGCGGGCCCAGGCCTCGAGCAGCGACTCGAGCTCCTCGCGGGTGACCACCGGCAGCCCCTGGTGCAGCCGCCGCACCGTGGCGAGCGCCTGCTGGAGCGCACCGGTCTTGGACAGCACCTTGCGTGCCCCGAGCCGCATGCAGGCTCCCCAGCGGCCGATGTCGTCCGAGGCCGTCAGCACCACGACGTTGGCGTTGGCCCGGGCGAGCGGCGCGACGAGGTTCATCCCGTCGCCGAATCGGCCGAGGTCGAGGTCGAGCAGGACCGTGCGGGCGTTGGCACGCAGGGCGAGCGACCTCAGCGTGGCCATCGACCCGCCCTCGTCCGGCGGCTCCAGCCGTCGTACGTCGTAGCCCTCCAGGGAGAGGGCGAGCTCGAGCGACTCCGCGAACAGCAGGTGGTCGTCGATGATCAGGACCCTGTGCTCACCCCGAGACGCGCCAGGCACGGCCGTCCTCCATCGTCAGCTTCGGCGCCGTCAGTCGGGCGGTGCCCAGGTCGTTCTCCGGCGCGCGCCGGGGAGAGGGCAGCGAGATGACGAACGACGATCCCGCGCCGGCCCGATCGGACAGGCGCAGCGAGCCACCCGCCTCGGTCATCAGGCGCTGGGCGACGTTGAGCCCGATGCCCTCGCCCTTCGAGGCGCTGCCGCGCTTGCCCCAGTCGAAGATCTGCGGCCGCTGGTCCCGGGGGATCCCGCGACCGAAGTCGGTCACCGTGATGTCGACCGTCTCCTCGTCGCGCCGCATGACCTCCACGACGCTCTCGTCGGTCCCGCCGTGCTTGGCGGCGTTGTCCACCAGGATGTTGAGCACCTCGGCGAGGGCGTCGAACGGAGCCCGGACGACGTCGCCGGTGGAGTGCAGCTCGACGTGGCGGCCCTTGAGCCGCTGCAGGTCGAGGATCTTGGTCAGCGCGTCGTCGAGGCGCAGGTCGGCGGTCTGCGGGCCGTTGCCGGCGAGCATCCGCTCCATCCGGTCGAGCTCGCGCCGGAGCGACGCCCACAGCCGTTCGCGCGTCTCGCTGGTGAGGTCCTCGCGGTCGAGCAGGGCCGATCCGGCGACCAGTCCGGCGATCGTGCTCCGCAGCTCGTGCAGCCGCTCGCGCTGCTCGCGGGTGGCGTCGACGAGCACGTGCTCGAAGGAGTCGATGCGCTGCCGCTCGTCCTCGAGGGTCCGGCGCAGGGTGGCCCAGGCGATCCCGAGCCAGGCGGCACCGGCGGCCGTGCGGGCGAGCCAGAGGGCGGCGTCGACGTTGCCGCCGGCGAGCCCGGACGGGGGCACGAGCTGGCCGAGGACGACCACGCCCACCGTGACGAGGAGCAGTGCGCTCATCGGTCGTGATCCCGCGCGCTGCTGCAGCACGAGGACCGCGGACAGCAGCTGGGTGCAGAGCAGGACCCCGATGAGCAGCTGCATCTGCGTGGACGGCGGCTGGACCCGCGGGAACTGGAGCAGCAGGTGTCCCGCTGCCACGAGTCCCAGCCCGAGGCCGATGACGAAGGTCTCGTCGGCGACGCGTCGTACGCGCTCGGGAGCCAGGAGCGGGACGACCACCCCGAGCATCCCGACCATGCCGACCGCCAGCATGAGCAGCTGCACGGTCGCCCCTCGCGGTGGCGTGCTGTGCAGCGCGATGAGCGTGACGACCAGGGCCTGCGCTGCTACGAGCGCGCCCGTCGCCACGGTCCAGCCTGCCACTGCGCCGGCGTGCCGACGCCACGTGATGAGCGCGGTGCAGCCGGCGGCGGCGACGAAGACGCCGCTGACGACCCCCTCGCCCAGCGACGGCACCGTCGACGCCGACGGCGGTGACCACCATGCGTGATCCGTCCCCGACCCGATCCACACCAGGACGAGGAACGAGGCGAGCCCCATGATCCCCGTCCGGCACCTGTGGCGCGTGTCCCCCCTGCAAAACCCCAGCATTTCGTGCTACCCCCCTGCGGTACAGCCCAAGTTGTTGTCGAGACGCGTCGGCTGCTTCCCAAAGCTGCCGAGCGCGACGTGCATCTGACGTGTGAGCCAGGCTCTCGGCTGAGAGTGCAACTCACGGTGCGGGGGGTCCAATGATTCTGTGGTCGTACCGCAAATAGGGCAAAGGCGGTCTGGTCCGCAGTTCGCAGGACTCGTGGAGGCTTCATCAAGGAGCCCCTCAGGTCGTCCCCAGCGTGGCCCGAGCACGCGGCGATTTCCCCTCAAGGGGGTAGTCGCAGGCGGGGGCCGGAAGTCGGGGGCGGGCCGCGTCCCCAAATATGTGCACGTTCGCCAAGGGCTGGACGCGTGGAGGCGTACGACGGACAGGCTGGAGCCGCCGGCAAGCGGGAGGAGGCCCCATGAGCGTGCCAGGTCCGGTCTGGGTGCTGTCGCCGCACCTCTTGGTCGCGCAGGCGGTCACGGCCGCGCTGCGTTCGGTCGGGGTGCCGGCCGAGACCCGGAGGTGGGAGTCGGTGGTCGACGACGACGGCTCTCCCGTGCCCGTGGCGTCACGACCGGCGGTGGTCGTCGCCATCGTCGACGGGGTTGACAACTCCGCCGTCGTCGGTCATGTCGAGGCGCTCGCCCAGCCGGGCGACGCCCGAGTGGTGGTCGTGAGCTCTCCCGACACCTCGACCCGGTGGGGCGGACTGCTGTCCAACGACGCCGTCGACGTGGTGACCGTGACGACCTCGGTGTCGCAGCTCGCCGACGTGGTCCAGCGCCTCACCGCAGGCACCTCGTCGATGGACCCGGAGGAGCGGGCGGCCCTGCGCACCTCGTGGGCCAGGGACCGTGACCGACGCCGCCACGTGCGTGACCAGCTCGAGTCGCTCTCGCCGCAGCAGCGGCGGGTGCTCGAGCTCCTCGCCTCAGGTCGGCGGGTCGCGGAGGTCGGGGTCGAGATGGGCGTCGCGGAGGGCACCGTCCGCAGCCACGTCAAGGCGCTGCGCGCCAAGCTCGGCGCCTCGACGCAGCTCAAGGCGGTGGCGATGTTCCACCAGGCCTACGACGCCGCAGGAAGCGGCGACATCGTGCCCCGGCCCCGGGGAGCGGGTGAGGATCCGGGCGACGACCCGGATGATCACGCCGGCCGGGACCGGAGCGGGGAGAAGGTGGGCGCCGGCCGTCGATAGGCTGGCGCCATGATCGATCCCACGACGCTCGACGACCACGCCTTCGCCGTCTGGGCGGCCGAACGGGCCGGCGCGGTGCTGCTCGACGTACGCGCCGGGGCCGCGGCCGACGGTCTGGAGGGCAAGGCCCTCAAGGACGCGGGCGACGCCGCCGCGCAGGCCGAGCTCGACCGGATCCTCACCCAGCACCGTCCCGACGACAGCGTGCTGTCCGAGGAGGCGTCCGACGACAAGTCACGGCTGACCGCCCGACGCGTGTGGATCATCGACCCCCTCGACGGCACGCGTGAGTTCTCCGAGCCGCCGCGCGACGACTGGGCCGTGCACGTCGCCCTCTGGGAGGACGGCGAGCTCGTCGCGGGCGCGGTCGCCCAGCCAGCGCTGGGGGAGACGTTCAGCACCGGCCGCCCCAGCGTGGTGCCGCCGCGCACCTCGGAGCGCCCCCGCATCGCCGTCTCGCGGAGCCGCCCGCCGGCCTTCGTCGAGGCCCTCGCCGCCGACCTCGGCGCCGAGCTGGTGCCGATGGGCAGCGCGGGCGTGAAGGTGATGAGCGTGGTGCGCGACATCGCTGACGCCTACGTCCACGCCGGCGGGCAGTACCAGTGGGACAACGCCGCCCCGGTGGTCGTCGCCCGTGCCGCCGGCCTCTACTGCAGCCGCGTCGACGGCTCGCCGCTGGTCTACAACGAGGACGACACCTCGCTGCCGGACCTCATCGTCTGCCGTCCCGAGCTCGCCGACCAGATCGTCGACTTCGTCCGACGCCACGGCACCGCCTGAGCGTCCACCCCTGCTCAGTGCACGAGCTTGAGCCCGATGATGCAGCCGACCAGCCCGGCCAGCAGCAGGGCCTTGAGCACGGAGAACGCCTCGGTGCCGGTGACCATCGCGACGACCACCGTCAGCACGGCGCCGATGCCGACCCACACGGCGTACGACGTGCCGACCGGCAGCGTGCGCATGGCATAGCCGAGCCCGCCCATGCTGAGGGCGAGCGCCACCACGAAGGTGGCGGTCGGCACCGGGCGGGTGAGGCCGTCGGAACGGCCGAGGGCGGTGGCCCAGACGGCCTCCAGCACTCCTGACAGGACGAGCACGAACCAAGCCATGGCCATCTCCTCGACGGCCGTCTTGTCGCTGTCCGGGTACGGCTCCCTCGTCCGGTCGCCCCTGTGCGGGGCAGCTTCGACCATATCCGGTTGCGGGACGGGTCCGCGACTTGCCAGCGTGGGGCCATGACCTCCTTCGTCTCGCACACGACCGTCGACTGCCGCAACGCCTACGAGCTCTCGGAGTGGTGGAAGGGGTTGCTCGGCTACGTCGACGTCGAGGACGACCCCAACGAGCCGGGCCACGACGAGTGCATGATCCTCGACCCCGACACCGGGCACGCGATCCTCTTCATCGAGGTGCCCGACGAGGAGCTGCCGGCGAAGCGGATCCACTTCGACCTCCGGCCCCGCGCGGGCACGCGCGACGAGGAGATCGAGCGGGTGCGGGGTCTCGGTGCGACCGAGCTCGGCGACCAGCGTGGCAAGTACGGCCCCGGCACCGGGTGGGTCGTGTTCGCCGATCCGGAGGGAAACCAGTTCTGCATCCTGCGCTCGCAGGCGGAGGTGGACGCCGGTCCGCCCCCGGCCGCGGGCGACTGAGGTCCTCGTTGATCAGCTCGTCGGCCAGCTGGTCGGCCAGCTAGTTGGCCAGGTCGTAGGCCGCGCAGCCGATCATCTCCATGCTCACCGTGAGCCGGTCCATGCTGATGTTGCGCTCGATGGTGTCCTCGGGGGAGTGGTACGGCGGCTCGAGGAGCGCCGGGGTCGCCTCGCCGCGCCAGGAGAAGTTCGCCGAGGCGATGCCCACCTCCTGGAAGGACTGGTGGTCGCTCGCGCCGCGCGCGGTGACCGGTGAGATCTGCGGCTCGTAGCCGAGCCGCGTGGCTGCTGCCTGGATCCGGTCGGTCGTGGCGTTGCCGGTGCCCGAGAAGGACAGCAGCCAGTAGCGGGTCGCCGCGCTCCAGCTGGTGCCGACCATGTCGTTCTGGAAGACGCCGCGGATCCGGTCGCGCTGGGTCTGGGCCAGCTGCGCGACGTGGTGGCGCGAGCCGATCAGGCCCTGCTCCTCAGATCCCCACAGGGCCAGCCGGATGGTGGCGTCCGGCTTGGGCAGCGTGCTCAGCACCCGCGCGAGCTCGAGGGTGAGCACGGTGCCGGAGCCGTCGTCGTTGGCGCCCGGTGCGCCGATCACCGAGTCGTAGTGGCCCGAGACGTAGACGACCGAGCCGTTGGCGCCCTGCCGGCCCGGGATGTCGGCGAACACGTTGTTGCTGGTCAGCCCGCGGTGCGAGGTCGTGCCGATGGTGAGGCGGAGCGGGCGCACCGACAGGTCCTCGCGCAGCAGGCGCTTCTGCACCTGCGCCACGCCGAGCACCGGGATCGTGGCGACGGGCGTCCACGGCGGCGGCGTCGAGCCGGTCGTCGGCACCAGCCGGGGGGACGAGGCGGACGCGCGACGGGGGTACTCCAGGTCGGCCGGCAGGAGCACGACGGCTGCCGCGCCGCGCTGCTGGGCGTCGAGCACGAAGGCCGCGCGCTGGTTGACCCGCGCGACCGGGTCGGTGTTCTGCACGTCGTCGGCGAGCAGCACGGCGCCGGTGACGGCGGCCGGGTCGGCCGGCCACGTCGGGGCGCTCGCTGCCTTCACGTCGACGACCCGTCCCGTGACCGGGCTCGCGTCGAGACCGGCGTCCGGGGAGGCCCCGGCCTGCCAGCAGATGCCGTCCTCGAGCTGGTTGTCGGGGTCACCGATGTCGGCGAGGAACTTGTCGGCGACCGGGAAGGGCTCGAGGCGTACGTCGCGGCAGCCGGCGCTGCGGAAGGCGGTGAGCGCGTACTCGGCGGCCGCCCTCTCCGAGGCCGTGCCGCCGATCCGCGGTCCGATCTGCTCGGAGAGCACACGCAGGTCGCGCAGCGCGCGGGCCGGTCTGATGCGGCGCACGACCTGGTTGTCGCGCTGTCGGAGCGCCGGTCCGCGTACGGCGCCGGGGCGGGTCGCGTCGGCGGCCCAGGCGGGCTGGCCGGCAGCGACGACCGCGACACCGCCTGCGGCACCGGCGAGGAGCCTGCGGCGGCTGAGGGTGCCGGTCGGGTGGGTGGGCAGGGTGGAGTGGTCGGGTCCCGAGATGTGGTCCATCATCCGAACCTATGTGTCCGCCTCGCGGACGGTAAAGGGTCGAAAGTCGGACCCTGGACGTGCAACGGCCCGGCGGAGCGGGTGCTCTGCCGGGCCGTGCGTGAGGTGCGTGGAGGTGCGTGGGTCAGGAGACCCAGGTGCGCCAGCCGAAGCCGTTGGCCAGGTACTTGGCGTCAGCCTTGACCGTGAACGACCAGTACCAGGTGCCGCCGCGGCGGGGCAGCCGGACCTTGTACTTGCCCTTGTTGTCGGTCTTGATCGTCTTGAACTTCTTGTAGCCCTTCTTCTCCTTCTTGGAGACCTGGATGACGATCTTCTTCTTGGCGTAGTCGGGCGTGACCTTGCCCTTGATCACGAAGCCGGAGCTGGGGCGGGTGATCTTGCGCGCGACGCCGATCGTGAAGGGCGCGGACTCGCTGGGCGTGTAGTTGTCGCCGTAGGTGCCCTGGTCGGGGTCGGTGAAGCCGCTGTAGACGACCTTGTAGGCGGTGTTCATCTGCGGCTTGACGTCGTAGAACGACGCGTAGGTGTTCTCCGCGTTGGCGACCGGGACCCACGCGGACGAGCCGGCCTCCTGCGCCATGAGCGTGACGGTGCCGTCGGCGCTGCCGGGGGAGTAGCCGTCGGAGCTGGCCAGGTCGACCGAGACGTAGAAGTCGTCGCCGTACTCGACCTGGGCGGCGCTCGGCGTCGCGACGATGGTGGTGGTCCAGGTGTCGGCCGCCTGGCTGGGCGCGGCGATGGCGATCGGCGCCAGGCCGAGCAGTCCGGCACTGACGGTGCCGACGATGAGACGAGTGGTGCGCATGTCCCCGTTGTTCCTCTCAGGAGAAAGATCTGGCCGCCCGGCAACGCCGGGCGTTGAGGTGGTGCTACCCCTGAGCCGCACAGGACAAACCCCTCGTCCCCCGCGCGCCCGTGTCCGGCAGCCCCCGTAGACTTTCATCCTCCCCCACCCCCTGCCCATGTGGGGGCGCTTCCGCGTGCTCTCGAAGGGATCCCCGGTGCCGTCCACGCCCCTCGCCGCCGTCGCCAGGCGTGTCGTCGCCACCCCGACCCTGGGTGGTGCGCTCGCCGACGCCGCGGTGCAGTCCTCCCTCGACCTCACCGGGCCCGGCGCCGCGCGGCCCTTCGTGGTGCACGGACTGGTCGAGCGCGGGCGCACGGTCCTGGCCGTCACCGCGACCTCGCGCGAGGCGGAGGACCTCGTCGAGGAGCTCGCCGACCTCGTCGACCCCGATGCCGTCGCCTACTACCCGAGCTGGGAGACGCTGCCCCACGAGCGCCTCAGCCCCCGCAGCGACACCGTCGGCCGCCGGCTGGCCGTCCTGCGGCGACTGCGACACCCCGGCACCGACGCCGCCAACGGTCCGCTCAAGGTCGTCGTCGCGCCCATCCGCAGCCTGCTGCAGCCCCAGGTCGCCGGCCTCGCCGACATCGAGCCGGTCGAGCTGGAGCCGGGTGACACCCGGCCGCTCGACGAGGTCGTGCGCGGCCTCGCCGACGCGGCCTACAGCCGGGTCGACATGGTCGAGCGCCGCGGGGAGTTCGCCGTCCGCGGCGGGATCGTCGACGTCTTCCCGCCGACCGAGGAGCACCCCCTGCGGGTGGAGTTCTGGGGCGACGACGTCGAGGACATCCGCTCCTTCTCGGTCGCCGACCAGCGCACCGTCGAGACGGTGGCCCGGCTGTGGGCGCCGCCGTGCCGTGAGCTGCTGCTCACCGACGACGTACGACGCCGCGCCGCCGAGCTGGGCCAGGCACACCCGCAGCTGCTCGAGCTCACCGACAAGATGGCCGCCGGCATCGCCGTCGAGGGCATGGAGTCGCTCGCGGTCGCGCTGGTCGACTCGATGGAGCTGCTCGTCGACCTGATGCCCGCCGACACCACCGTGCTGGTCCTCGACCCCGAGCGCGCCCGCACCCGTGCGCACGACCTGGTCGCGACCAGCGAGGAGTTCCTGGGCGCCTCGTGGGCCGCTGCCGCCGGTGGCGGCACCGCCCCGATCGACCTCGGCGCTGCGTCCTACCGCGAGATCGCCGACGTGCGGCTGCACGCCCTCGGCCTCGGCCACGCGTGGTGGACGGTCAGCCCCTTCGGCATCGACACCGGGGACGTGCCCGACGCCGAGACGGCGGGCGTGCCGAGCCGGACCCTGCCCACGCACGCCGCCGATGCCTACCGCGGCGACCTGGCGCAGGCCGTCGACGACATCCGTGGCTGGATCACCGAGGGGCGCGACGTCGTGGTCGTGCACGCCGGTCACGGACCGGCCGAGCGGTTCGTCGAGCTGCTGGGTGAGAACGACATCGCCGCCCGCCTCGTCGAGGAGGGCGACACCGCCGGGCCCAACGTCGTGACCGTGACGTGTGGCCACCTCGTGCACGGCATCGTCGACGACGAGGCGCAGGTCGCCGTCGTCACCGGCGACGACCTGTCGGGGCAGAAGACGTCCACCCGCGACATGCGCAAGATGCCCGCCCGGCGCAAGAAGCAGATCGACCCCCTGGAGCTCAAGGCCGGCGACTACGTCGTGCACGAGCAGCACGGCGTGGGCCGCTTCGTGGAGATGAAGCAGCGCGAGATCGGTGGCGCGGTGCGCGAGTACCTCGTCCTGGAGTACGGCCCCAGCAAGCGCGGTGGGCCCAACGACATGCTCTACGTCCCGGCCGACACCCTCGACCAGGTCACCCGCTACGTCGGCGGCGAGAACCCCAGCCTCGACCGCCTCGGCGGCGGCGACTGGACCAAGCGCAAGAACAAGGCGCGCCGCGCGGTCCGCGAGATCGCGGCCGAGCTGATCAAGCTCTACGCCGCCCGGCAGGCGACCAAGGGCCACGCCTACGGTCCCGACACCCCGTGGCAGCGCGAGCTCGAGGACGCGTTCCCGTTCACCGAGACGGTCGACCAGCTGACCACGGTCGACGAGGTCAAGGCCGACATGCGCCGGGTCGTGCCGATGGACCGGCTGGTCTGCGGCGACGTCGGCTACGGCAAGACGGAGATCGCGGTGCGGGCGGCGTTCAAGGCGGTGCAGGACGGCAAGCAGGTCGCCGTGCTGGTGCCCACGACGCTGCTCGTCACCCAGCACCTCTCGACGTTCTCCGAGCGGATGAGCGGCTTCCCGGTCGTCATCAAGGGCCTCTCGCGCTTCCAGACCGACAAGGAGGCCAAGGAGGTCGTCGCCGGCCTGGGCGACGGGTCGATCGACATCGTCGTCGGCACCCACCGCCTGCTCAACCCCGACATCAAGGTCAAGGACCTCGGCCTGATCATCGTCGACGAGGAGCAGCGCTTCGGTGTCGAGCACAAGGAGCAGATGAAGCGGATGCGCACGTCGGTCGACGTGCTGTCGATGAGCGCCACGCCGATCCCGCGCACGCTGGAGATGGCGGTCACCGGCATCCGTGAGATGTCCACGATCACCACCCCGCCCGAGGAGCGACACCCGGTCCTCACCTACGTCGGCGCCTACGAGGACCGTCAGGTGGTCGCGGCCGTGCGCCGCGAGCTGCTGCGCGAGGGCCAGGTCTTCTACATCCACAACCGGGTGCAGTCGATCGAGAAGGCCGCAGCTCGGATCAAGGAGCTCGTGCCGGAGGCTCGCGTCGCGACCGCCCACGGCCAGATGAACGAGCGCCAGCTCGAGCAGGTGATGCTCGACTTCTGGGAGAAGCGCTTCGACGTCCTCGTCTGCACGACGCTGGTGGAGTCGGGCCTCGACGTCTCCAACGCCAACACCATGATCATCGAGCGCTCGGACACCCTCGGCCTCTCGCAGCTGCACCAGCTGCGCGGTCGCGTCGGCCGCTCGAGGGAGCGCGCCTATGCTTACTTCCTCTACCCGGCGGAGAAGCCGCTGACCGAGACCGCCCACGAGCGGCTCGCGACGCTGGCCCAGCATTCCGACCTCGGCGGTGGCATGGCCATCGCGATGAAGGACCTCGAGATCCGCGGCGCAGGCAACCTGCTCGGTGGGGAGCAGTCGGGCCACATCGCCGACGTCGGCTTCGACCTCTACGTCCGCCTGGTGGGCGAGGCGGTCGCCGACTTCAAGGGCGGCGCCGAGGAGGAGCTCGCCGAGGTCCGCATCGAGCTCCCGGTCGACGCCCACCTCCCGCACGACTACATCCCCAGCGAGCGGCTGCGCCTCGAGATCTACAAGCGGCTGGCCGAGGTGCGCACCGACGCCGACGTCGACGAGGTCCGCGTCGAGCTGCTCGACCGCTACGGCAACCCGCCCGAGGTCGTGGAGTCGCTGCTCGTCGTGGCGCGCTTCCGGGCCCGGTGCCGCCAGGCCGGGGTCCGCGAGGTCACGGTGGCCGGCAAGTACGTCCGGTTCGCACCGGTCGACCTGCCCGAGTCACGCGTCGTACGACTCCAGCGGCTGCACCCGAAGAGCGTCGTCAAGGCGCCGGTCAGCACCATCCTCGTGCCGCGGCCGCAGGGGACCGGCTTCCCCGTGCGCCCGGTCGCGGGCGTGGCCCTGCTTGAATGGGCCCGCGCCGTGATCGACGATGTGGTCGACCCGCCCGCCCCCGCGTCCAGCCCGGCCTGACCAGCGTCGACCAAGGAGTGAACCCCGTGAGCAAGACCCGCCTGATGACGGCTGCGACGACGGCCGTCGCAGGACTGCTGCTGACCGGATGCGGCAGCGCCAACCCCGGTGTCGCGGTCAAGGTCGGCGACGAGAAGATCTCGACGCGCCACGTCGACCAGGTGACGTCCAACTACTGCACAGCGGTGGGCGAGCTCGAGTCCGCGGTGCCGATGGGCTTCGTGCGCCAGTACGTCGTCCAGCTGCTGACGCTGCGCTCGCAGGCCTCGCAGATCGCCGACGACTACGGCGTCGAGCCCGGCACGACCTACTTCAACGACGTCGCCCAGCGGCAGGACACCGCGAGCGCCAAGCCCGAGGAGGTCCAGGACGACTACGTCGAGCTGGCCTCGACGTCGGCCTACGCCCAGGACATCCTCGACCAGGTCGGCCGGATCGTCCTGGAGGACCAGGGCGTCACGGACCCGACGGCCGAGCAGACCACCCAGGCCGGCATCGACGTCTTCAACCAGTGGCCCAACACGCACGACCTCGAGATCGACCCGCGCTACGGCCTGCGCAGCGTCGACGGCGTGCTGTCCCCGGTCGACACCAGCACCTCGGTCGCGGTCGGCGACACCGCCAAGGCGGGCATGTCGACCGAGCCCGACCCGGCGTTCGCCGAGACGCTGCCGGTCAACCACCGCTGCGGCTGAGGCCATGACCGCCCCTGCTCCCAGGAGCTCGGCGATGGAGGACTTCGCCGACCAGATGCGGGTCCTCCAGCGTGAGTGCGCCTGGAAGCGGGAGCAGACCCACACCTCGCTGATCCCCTACGTGCGCGAGGAGGCGGAGGAGGTCGTCGAGGCGATCGAGTCGGGTGACCCGGCCGCGTTGTGCGACGAGCTGGGCGACCTGCTGCTGCAGGTCGTCATCCACGCGGTCATCGCGGAGGAGGCGGGCGACTTCACCCTCGACGACGTGGCCCGCGGGGTCATCGCCAAGATGGAGCGGCGCAACCCCCACGTCTTCGGTGACGCCGTGGCGACCGACACCGCCGAGGTGATGCGGCTGTGGAACGCCGCGAAGGCCGCCGAGAAGGCCGAGAAGGCCGAGAAGGCCGGCGAGCAGCCCCGGACGTCATGAGAATCGTCGGTTCGCACCTATGATCTCCATGACGTCACGCCTGGTCGAGGGCCGCGATGGTCGGCTCCGGCGCGAACGCGCTGAGGTAGGCCTCGGTGACCGAGGTCGTGTCGTCGTACGAGGGCCGCGCCGGCAGCCGGATCCCGTCGGGCGGGTGGAAGTGCACCTCGCCCGGGGCGTCGATCTCCCAGGTCGTGGGGTGGGCTCGCCACTCGGACGGTGACGCGCCGAGCTCGCGGCGGAACGCGCGGACGAACACGTCGTAGCCACGGAAACCGCACTCCGCGGCGATGTCGCGGAGCGGGCGGTCGGTCTCCCGGCTCAGCCATGCCGCGCGCTCGAGAACGAGCCGGTCGCGGAAGCGCGCCGGCGACTCGCCAGCCATCGCGAGCCGCAGCCGCGTGGCGTCCGGGTCGGTCGTCCGGTCGTCGGCGACCATCGCGCGGTCGACGTACGCCCTCAGGCGGTCGGCAGGTCCTGGGTCGGGGGTGGGCACCCAGCGCAGGCTAGCCGCGCCCACGGACACCCCGGCGACGTCGACGCGCGACGTGGCTAGGCTGGCTGTCGACCCCGAGACGTCCCCCTTCAGGAGCTCTGCCATGTCGATCATCTCTGCCGTCGGTGCCCGCGAAATCCTCGATTCGCGCGGCAACCCCACCGTCGAGGTGGAGGTGTTGCTGGACGACGGAGCGTTCGGCCGGGCGGCCGTGCCCAGCGGCGCCTCGACCGGCGCCTTCGAGGCGGTGGAGCTGCGTGACGGCGGCAAGCGCTACCTCGGCAAGGGCGTGCAGAAGGCCGTCGACGGTGTCATCGACTCGATCGCCGGTGCGGTCGTCGGCCTCGACGCCGACGACCAGCGCCTCGTCGACCAGACGATGTTCGACCTCGACGGCACGGCCAACAAGGCCAAGCTGGGCGCCAACGCGATCCTCGGCGTCTCGCTCGCGACCGCCAAGGCTGCCGCCGAGTCGGCCGGCCTGCCGCTCTTCCGCTACGTCGGCGGGCCCAACGCCCACCTGCTGCCCGTGCCGATGATGAACATCGTCAACGGCGGCGCGCACGCCGACTCCAACGTCGACGTCCAGGAGTTCATGATCGCGCCGATCGGCGCCGCGACCTTCCGCGAGGCCCTCCAGCACGGAGCGGAGGTCTACCACGCCCTCAAGTCGGTGCTGAAGAAGAAGGGCCTCTCGACGGGCCTCGGCGATGAGGGCGGCTTCGCCCCGGACCTCGAGAGCAACCGCGCCGCGCTCGACCTGATCGCCGAGGCCGTCAAGGCCGCCGGCTTCACCCTCGGCAAGGACATCGCGCTGGCGATGGACGTCGCCGCCAGCGAGTTCTTCGAGAAGGGCTCCTACACCTTCGAGGGCAAGAAGGTGAAGACCGACGCGATGGTCGACTACTACGCCGACCTCGTCGCCAACTACCCGATCGTCTCCATCGAGGACCCGCTCGACGAGGAGGACTGGGACGGCTGGAAGGCGATCACCGACGCCCTCGGCACGCAGGCCCAGCTGGTGGGCGACGACCTGTTCGTCACCAACGTCGAGCGCCTGCAGCGCGGCATCGACGGCGGCCAGGGCAACGCCATGCTGGTCAAGGTCAACCAGATCGGCTCGCTCACCGAGACCCTCGACGCCGTCGAGCTCGCCCACCGCGCCGGCTTCCGCAACATGATGAGCCACCGCTCCGGCGAGACCGAGGACACGACGATCGCCGACCTCGCCGTGGCCACCAACTGCGGCCAGATCAAGACCGGTGCACCCGCTCGTTCGGACCGCGTCGCGAAGTACAACCAGCTCCTCCGCATCGAGGACGAGCTGGGTGACGCGGCTCGCTACGCCGGCCGGGGTGCCTTCCCGCGATTCGGCGGCTGAGCAGGCACACTTGCCTGCATGCCTTCCCAGCGCCGCACTCCCCGGGCCGGGCCCGGGGGATCGCGCGGCCCGCGTCAGGGCTCCAGCACGCACCCCGGCGCCCGCGGCTCACGGCCGCGGGCAGCCGGGACGCGTACGACGTCCGCACGCGCCGCTGAGTCGGTCGATGCGGCCACGCGTCCGGCCGCCCCGCGCAGCGCCGCGCGTCGACCCCGCTTCACGGGCCGTGCCGCGGTGCTGGTGCTGGTGCTCGCGGTGCTGACCGTGTCCTACGCGTCGTCGCTGCGGGCCTACTTGCAGCAGCGGTCCCACATCGGCGACCTCAAGGTGCAGATCGCCGAGCGCGAGGCCAGCATCAACGACCTCGAGCGGGAGAAGAAGCGCTGGGACGACCCGGCCTACGTCAAGGCACAGGCCCGGGCACGGTTCGGCTACCTGATGCCCGGCGAGGCCGGCTTCGAGGTGATCGGTCCCGACGGCGAGCCGCTCGAGGCGCAGGCCTCGCTCAACGACCCCGACGACGTGATCAAGACCGTGCCCACGGCCTGGTGGACGTCGGCGTGGGAGTCGATGGAGCTCGCCGGAAACCCGCCCCCGCCCGAGGAGGAGCCGGTCGACCTCGTCGACGGGACCAAGCAGTGAGTGACGAGACCCCCCGCGACAACCCACGCATCGACGCAGCCGACGAGGCCGTGATCCGCGCCCAGCTCAAGCGGCGCCCCCGCGGCATCGACTCGATCGGCCACCGGTGCCCCTGCGGCAACCCCGACGTCGTGACCACCGAGCCGCGGCTGCCCAACGGCACGCCGTTCCCGACGACCTTCTACCTCACCTGCCCCCGCGCGGCCTCGCGCATCGGCACCCTCGAGGGCACCCACGTGATGAAGGAGATGCAGGAGCGGCTCGGCACCGACGAGGAGCTCGCGACGGCCTACCGCGCGGCGCACGAGCGCTACCTGGAGTTCCGCGCCGAGGTGGGGGAGCGGGCCGGGCTCGACGTCCCCGAGATCGACGGCATCAGTGCCGGCGGCATGCCCGACCGGGTCAAGTGCCTCCACGTCCTCGCCGGCCAGTCGCTCGCCATGGGGCGCGGGGTCAACCCGCTCGGCGACGAGGTCCTCGACCGGCTCGGCGACTGGTGGGCGTCGGGTCCGTGTGTCGAGCGCTGACCGGGCTCTTCTTCGCGCTACAGACCGGTGACCGGGCACTTCCTCGCGCATGACGGGTGGTCCAGCGCGAGGAAGTGCCCGGTCGGCACCTCTCAGCGCGAGGAAGTGCCCGGTCGGCATGATGTGGGCATGCCTGCCATGAGCCAGACCGTCGCGGCCATCGACTGCGGGACCAACTCGATCAAGCTCCTCATCGGCACCGTGCGCGACGACGGCCAGCTCGACGTGGCCCTCCGCGACTCCCGCGTCGTACGTCTCGGGCAGGGCGTCGACCGCACGGGCGTGCTGGCCGACGAGGCGCTGGGGCGCACCTTCGCGGCGATCGACGAGCTCGCCGGGATGCTTCGACACCACGGTGTCCTGCCCGAGCGGGTCCGCTTCTGCGCGACCTCGGCCACCCGCGACGCGAGCAACGCAGCCGTCTTCGCCGAGGGCGTACGCCGCCGCCTGGGCATCGAGCCGGAGGTGCTGTCCGGCGACGAGGAGGCCGCGCTGGTCTACGCCGGCGCGATCGCCGCGCAGGTCCCGATGCCGCCCGAGCCGGTGCTCGTCGTCGACATCGGCGGCGGGTCCACCGAGCTGGTGCTCGGGCAGGGCAGCGACCGGCAGGCGGTGTCGATGGACATCGGGTCCGTCCGACTCCACGAGCGCCACCTCCACACCGACCCACCGACTGCGGAGGAGGTCGCGGCGTGCGTGGCCGACATCGACCGGCACCTCGACGACTCCGGGATCCCGCTCGACCGCGCCCGCACCGTCATCGGCACCTCCGGCACGATCAAGACGGTCGCGTGCGGCGTCCTGGGCTTGGCCTCCTACGACCGCGAGGCCTTCGACCGGGCCGTGCTCCCCAACGCCGCCACCGCGTCCTTCGTCGACGACCTGCTCGCGCTGACGGTCGAGGAGCGGCGCGCGCTGCCCTACATGCACCCCGGGCGTGCCGACGTCATCGGCGCGGGCGCCCTCATCTGGAGCCGGATCCTCGACCGGGTGCCGGTGATCGAGCACGTCGTCTCCGAGGCCGACATCCTGCACGGCATGGCCGCCGCGATCGCCCGATGAGCGAGCCGGTCCTGCTCCCGCACCCGGTCGTGGGAGGCGCCTTCACCAGCCCCGTTGCTCCCGGCACCGGCTGGCCCGACGACCCGGCGGCAGCCGGGACCCCGGTCGCCCGTGACGCCGACGACGTACGACGACTCGCACCCGACGTGCCGCTGGCCGAGCTCGACGCCCGGGTGAGCGTGTGCGCGGCGTGCCCCCGGCTGGTGGCGTGGCGCGAGGGCGTCGCGGTCGAGAAGCGGGCGTCGTTCGCCGACCAGCCCTACTGGGGGCGCCCGATCTCCGGCTGGGGCGACCCCGAGCCCTCGCTGCTGATCGTCGGGCTGGCGCCCGCCGCCAACGGTGGCAACCGCACCGGGCGGATCTTCACCGGCGACCCGAGCGCGGACTGGCTCTTCGCCAGCCTGCACCGCACCGGCTGGGCGGTGCAGGAGACCAGCCAGCACGCCGGCGACGGCCAGCGCCTGGTCGACGCTCGGATGGTCGCGACCGTGCGCTGTGCCCCGCCCGAGAACAAGCCCACCGCGGTCGAGCGCGACACGTGTGCCCCGTGGATCGCCGCGGAGCTGGCCCTGCTGCCGACGGTGCGGGTCGTCGTCGCGCTCGGCTCGTTCGGCTGGGACGGCGCCGTGCGCTCGCTGGTCGCCGCGGGGGCGCCCGCGCCGTCGACGCGGCCGAAGTTCGGCCACGGCGCGGAGGTCGCCCTGGGCGACGTCACGCTCGTCGGCTGCTACCACCCCTCGCCGCACAACACCTACACCCGTCGGCTGACGCGGGAGATGACGGACGACGTCTTCGTGCGCGCCAGGGCGCTGACAGAATGATCCGGTGACCCTCCACGCCATCACCGTCCTCGGCCACGACCGTCCCGGCATCATCGCCGAGACCACCGACAAGCTCGCCGGGCTGGGCCTCAACCTCGAGGACTCGACGATGACCCTGCTGCGCGGTCACTTCGCGATGATGCTGGTGTGCGAGGGCTCGGCCGCTGACGCCGAGATCGAGCAGGCCCTGGCGCCGCTCACCGCCGACGGCAGCCTCACCGTGACCGTCCGCGAGGTGCCCGCCGGGCGCTCGGAGGCCGGCGACGCGACGGCGTGGGTGCTGTCGGTCCATGGCGGCGACCGCCCCGGCATCGTGTCCGCGGTCGTCGGGGTGATCGCGGGCGTCGGCGGCAACATCACCGACCTCACCACCCGCCTGGCCGGCGACCTCTACCTGCTCGTCGCCGAGGTCGACCTGCCGGCCGGGGTCGACGTCGCCGCCGTCGAGGGCGAGCTGTCCCGCGTCGCCGCCGACCTCGGCGTCGGGGTCACGCTGCGCGCCGCCGAGACCGACGAGCTCTGAGCGCGCGCGGATGAGCCTCAACCCCCGGGTCCTGGAGTGGACCGAGACCGACCTCGGCATGGCCGGGGAGCTGCGCGAGGTCGTCCGCGCCCCTGCCGCCGTCCTGTCGACGCCCGGCCAGACGGTCGACCCGACCTCGCCCGACGTCGTACGCCTCGCCGCCGACCTCGTCGCCACCATGCGCGTCTCACCGGGCTGCGTCGGGCTCGCCGCGCCCCAGGTCGGGGTGGGCGCCAAGGTGTTCTGCGTCGACGTGTCCGAGCACCCCAAGGCCCGCGACCACCACGGCACCTTCGTGCTGTGCAACGCCGAGGTCGTCTCCGGCAGCCGCAACGAGAAGGCGCGCGAGGGCTGCATGTCCGTCCCCGACTTCACCGGTGACGTGAAGCGCCCCAGCCGCGTCGTCGTACGCGGCCAGCTGCCCGGCACCGGCGAGGAGGTCGAGCTCGAGGCCGTGGCCTTCGAGGCGCGGGCGCTGCAGCACGAGATCGACCACTGCGACGGGCTGCTCTTCCTCGACCGGGCGGCCGGCGCGCACGCCGTCTACGCTCGCAAGACGTACCTCTGACCTGGCTCCCAGGTCGCTGCCCCGGTATCCCAACCGGTAGAGGAAGCGGTCTTAAAAACCGCACAGTCTGGGTTCGAACCCCAGCCGGGGCACTCTCGAGCAAGGGGGACGACGATGCGCGTACGACGACTGGCCGCGGCCACCTGCCTGGCGGCGACGGTCCTCGCACCCGGGCCGGCGACCGGCACCGCGGCTGCGGCCACCTGTGACGGGCGCGCGGCCACGATCGTGGGGACCGACCGGGACGACGAGCTCACCGGCACACCCGGGGACGACGTGATCGCCGGCCTCGGCGGCCAGGACACGATCGACGGCGGCGGCGGGAACGACGTCCTGTGCGGCGACGCGGGCGCCGATGTGGTGACCGGCGGCCCGGGCTCGGACCGGATGTTCGGCGGCGACAACGGGCTGGTGCCGCGGTTCGAGGCGGCGCCCGAGCCGTCCGGCGACACCCTCGTGCCCGGGCCGGGCGACGACCTCGTCGACCTGGGCGCCAACACGTTCGTCGCGGGCGGCTACAACTCGGGTGACACCCTCGACCTCACCGACGCGGCCGCGGGCGTCACGCTCGACCTCGTCGCCGGGACCGCCGTCGGCGAGGGCACCGACGTGGTCGTCGTACCGGCGCCGGCGGCTGCCGAGGGTCCGGCGGTGGAGGTGCTCGGCTCGGTGCACGCCGACCGCATCCTCGGCACCGAGTGGAACGACCACCTCGTCGGCCAGGGCGGCGGGGACTGGATCGAGGGCCGCGGCGGGGACGACCTCGTGATGAACGCCTGGGACGAGTACTCCCCGGCACGCGGTGAGAACGCGGACGACCACTTCGACGGCGGTCCCGGTGCGGACTTCGTCGACTCCACCGGCGGCACGGACGTCCTGCTCGGCGGCGACGGCGCCGACGACATGCGCAAGGCGGGCGGACCGGCCACGGTCGACGGTGGCCCCGGGAGGGACGAGATCGACGTCTACCTGACCGGCGGACGGCACACGGTCACCGGAGGCACGGGTCGCGACCACGTCGCGCTCGCCGTGATCGGCAGCTTCGGCCGCACCCGCGGTGTCATGGACCACCGTCGGGAGGTGTTCCGTGTACGCCACGCCCACGGCAGGCGCACCCGAGCCGTCGTGGCGTCCGTCGAGGAGATCACCATGCCGCACAACGCCGGACGCTGGACCTACCTCGGCACCCGGGGGGACGACCGCGTCGGCGGTGGGGCGGCGTACACCGCACGCGGCCGCGCGGGCGACGACGTCCTCATCGGGTCCGCGTGGGACGACGTGCTGCTGGGCGGCGGGGGACGGGACCGGGTCGTCGGCGGTCGCGGCGTGGACCGCTGCCGCGGGGAGGAGCTGGTCGGGTGCGAGCTGCGGGGCGCATCCTGAGAAGTTCCTGTGACGGGAACAGCGCGCCCTCCGCCCACGTTTGAACACATGTCACCCCGGCTAGAGTGAGGTGACACGACAGGCGTCGTCACCGCGACGACGTCGACCCTCCGGAACCTCCGGAGGCGGCCTCCAAGGAGAGACCATGAAAAGCAACAACCCCGTCTTCGCCCGTTCCGAGGAGTTCAACCGAGCCTCCTCCAACTCCTACGGCAACCAGACCTACGCCGCCGGCGGCTCGTCCTACCCCGGTTACGGCGACGCCGGCACCGACCCCTCGACCTGGGGCACCGGTACGCCCGGCCAGGTGGACCAGGGCCGGATGACGGTCGACTTGGTCGTCCAGAAGACAGCCATCTCGGTCGCGCTCGTCTTCGTCGCCGCGTTCGCCACCTGGTGGTGGATCGGTGACGTCTCGAGCAACGCAGACCTCGGACAGGTCTACCTGCTGTCCATGCTGGGTGCCGGCGGCGCCTTCCTGCTGTCGCTGGTCAACTCGTTCAAGCGGGTCATCAGCCCGGCCCTGGTGATGGCGTTCGCGCTCGCCGAGGGCGTGGCGCTCGGTGCGATCAGCGCGCTGTTCGAGGCGCAGTACCCCGGCATCGTGATGAGCGCGGTCCTCGGCACGTTCGCCGCCTTCATCGGCACGCTCGCCGCCTACAAGTTCCTCGACATCAAGGTCGGCGACAAGTTCCGCCGCGGCGTCATCGCCGGCATGTTCGGCATGGTGGGCCTCGGCCTGCTGTCGCTGGTGCTGAGCTTCTTCGGCATCCAGTCGCCGCTCTACGGCAGCGGCCCGATCGGCTTCCTCTTCGCCCTTGCCGGCCTCGTGCTCGGCGTGTTCATGCTGATCCTCGACTTCGACTTCGTCGAGAACGGCGTCGCCGCCGGCCTCCCCGAGCGCGAGTCGTGGCGTGCGGCCTTCGGCCTCACCGTGAGCCTCGTCTGGATCTACACCAACCTGCTCCGGATCCTCGCGATCATGCGTGGCGACTGATCCAGCTGATCAGCTGATCCACTCCGCCGGCCCGCTCGAGCTCAGCTCGGGCGGGCCGTCGGCATGTCGGGGGAGCGGTCGCCCACCCACGTTCCGCGCGCCGGGAGTGTCGCTCAGGCACCGCCCGCGGAGGCCGAGTCGGCCGACGGGTCCTCGACGGCGTCCTCGTGCTCGCCCGGCGACTCGGCGTCGGTCGAGGGACGGCGACGGCGGTGGCGGAGCTCGACCCAGCGGCCACGGAGGCCGCGCTGGGTGCCGCCGACCTCGGTGCCGTCGACCTCGGTGCCGGGAGTACGAGCGGCGCGCACCGCTGCGGCCGCGACAGGGAGGATGCCCTCGCGGCGGCGCGGCTCGGGCAGCGCCTCGTCGTCGGGCAGCAGGTCGAGGGCGGCGAGGCAGGAGGGGATCAGCACCGACGCGAGCTGCTTGTAGCCGTCGGCAGAGGGGTGGAAGCGGTCCGGGCCGAACAGCACCGCCGGGGCGGCGTCGAACTCGGGGCCGAGGATGTCGCCGAGGGAGACCGAGCGGCCGCCGTTCTCGACGACGGTGATGGTCTGCGCGGCCGCCAGGCGGCGTGACCACTCGCGCGCCACCTGCTTGAGCGGCTGCGGGATGGGCCGGATGGTGCCGAGGTCAGGGCAGGTGCCGACGATGACGGCGACGTCCTGCTCGCGCAGGCGTCGTACGCCCTCGGCGAGGTGGCGCACCGACGCGGACGGCAGCACGCTGTGGGTGACGTCGTTGGCGCCGATCAGCACGACGGCGAGGTCGGGGTGGGTGCCGAGGGCGGCGTCGACCTGCTCGGCCAGCGCGCTCGACTGCGCCCCGACCACGGCGAACGACCGCAGGTGCACCCGGCGGTCGGCCTGCGCGGCGACTCCCGTGGCGAGGTGGGCTCCGGTCGTCTCCTCGACGCGGTCCACGCCGTAGCCGGCCGCGCTGGAGTCGCCGAGCAGGGCGATGCGGATCGCGGGGCCCGGCCGGCCGCGGCCGTACCAGCCCGTCGCCTGCGGGGGTACGTCGTTCGCGTTGCCGATCAGCCGCCGGGCGATCTTCGCCTCGGCGACCAGGACGCCGTAGAGCCCGGCGCCCAGCACGGAGAGCCCGCCGCCGCCCAGGGCCGCGGCCGATGCCAGCTTGCGTGCTGCTCCTGTTGCCCCCACGCCCCGATGCTACGCAACCGGCAGTGACGGCTACGGACGGGTGGACGGCTAGATTGGCCGGGTGCAGTACGTGAACTCGCTCCTCGACCTGATCGGCAACACCCCGCTCGTCCGGCTCAGCCGGACCCTCGACCTCCCCGACGGTGGCGCAGACGCCCCGCTGGTGCTGGCGAAGGTGGAGTACCTGAACCCCGGCGGGTCGGTGAAGGACCGCATCGCCAGCCGGATGATCGAGGCTGCGGAGGCGTCCGGCGAGCTCCAGCCCGGCGGCACGATCGTGGAGCCGACCTCCGGCAACACCGGTGTCGGCCTGGCGATGGTGGCCCAGCAGAAGGGCTACAAGTGCGTCTTCGTCTGCCCCGACAAGGTCAGCGAGGACAAGCGCAACGTGCTGAAGGCCTACGGCGCCGAGGTCGTGGTCTGCCCGACGGCCGTCGCGCCGGAGCACCCGGACTCCTACTACAACGTCAGCGACCGGCTCTCCAAGGAGCCCGGCGCGTGGAAGCCCGACCAGTACTCCAACCCGCACAACCCCCGCTCCCACTACGAGACCACTGGTCCGGAGATCTGGGAGCAGACCGAGGGGAAGATCACCCACTTCGTCACGGGCATGGGCACCGGCGGCACGATCAGCGGTGTCGGGCGCTACCTCAAGGAGCAGAACCCCGACGTCCAGGTCATCGGCGCCGACCCCGCCGGCTCGGTCTACTCCGGCGGGTCCGGCCGGCCCTACCTCGTCGAGGGCGTCGGTGAGGACTTCTGGCCCGAGACCTACGACCGGTCGGTGGCCGACCGCGTCATCGAGGTCTCCGACGCCGACTCCTTCGCCTTCACCCGCCGCCTCGCGCGCGAGGAGGCCATGCTGGTCGGCGGCTCCGCGGGCATGGCGGCCTACGCCGCCCGCCAGGTCGCCCACGAGCTCGCCGCCGAGGGACGCTCGGACGCCGTCGTCGTCGTCCTGCTGCCCGACTCCGGGCGCGGCTACCTCACCAAGGTCTTCAACGACGAGTGGCTCGGCCAGTACGGCTTCGCCACCGGCGCGCAGGCCGACCACCGCACCGTCGGCGAGGTGCTGCGCGGCAAGTCCGGCCAGCTGCCCGACCTCGTGCACACCCACCCAGGCGAGACGATCGCGGAGGCCGTCCACATCCTCCAGGAGTACGGCGTCAGCCAGATGCCGGTCGTCCGTGCCGAGCCCCCGATCGTGGCCGCCGAGGTCGCGGGCTCGGTGTCCGAGCGCACGCTCCTCGACGCGCTCTTCGCCGGCCACGCCAAGCTGACCGACCAGGTCGAGGACCACATGTCCGAGGCGCTGCCCACGATCGGGTCGACCGAGGCCGCGGCCGACGCGGTGTCGCTGCTCGAGCACGCCGACGCGGTGCTGGTCCAGGAGGACGGCAAGCCCATCGGCGTGCTGACCCGGCAGGACCTGCTCACCTTCGTGGCCGCCTCGTGAGGCGCCCCACGACGCGCCTGGCCACGGGCCTCGTGGCCCTCGCCTGCCTCGGCGCCCTCGGGGCCTGCAGCAGCGACGACGCCAGCACCAGCACCAGCACCGACCCGGTCGAGGTCGAGGTCGGCAAGGCCTTCTCCTGGAACGGCTTCGACGTCGAGGACGGGTGGGAGCTCAACGCCATCAAGCGGTCGGCCGGCCTCGAGGAGGTCACCACGCCCGAGGTGAAGGGCACGATCAAGAACACCTCCGACGAGGAGCGGGCCGCGCTCTTCGAGATGGTGTTCTCCACCGACGGCTCGCCGATCGCGACGCTCAGCTGCTCGGCCGCGACGATGGTCACCGACCAGTCCCAGCAGTTCATCTGCCCGGGCCTCAGCACGACGATGCCTGAGGACTACGACGCAGTCGTCGTCCAGGAGTTCCGCCGAGACACCTCCAGCTGACGTGGGGCACCGACATGGGTGACCTCTCCGGGGAGGTCATCCTCTTCCTCGTGCTGGCGGCGGTGGCCGCGGGCTTCGTGGACGCCGTGGTCGGCGGGGGCGGGCTGATCCAGCTGCCTGCGCTGCTGCTGGGCCTGCCGGGCGCGTCGGTGGTGCAGATCGCGGCGACCAACAAGCTGGCGTCGTTCTGCGGCACCTCCATCAGCGCCTCGACGTACGTCCGGCGCGTCCGCCCCGACCCGCGCACGTTCCTGCCGCTGATGCTCGCCGCCGGCCTCGGGTCGGTGGGCGGAGCCCTCGTCGCCTCGATGCTGCCGCGCAGCGCCTTCGACCCGATCATCCTGGTCGTGTTGGTGCTCGTCGGCAGCTACGTGTGGTTCAAGCCGAGCGTGGGCGAGCTCACCAACCTCCGCTTCCAGGGCGGCAAGCACATCACCGTCGTGGTGATCACCGGCCTGACGATCGGCTTCTACGACGGCGCGATCGGGCCGGGGACGGGGTCGTTCCTGGTGTTCGCGCTGGTCGGCCTGCTCGGCTACAACTTCCTCGAGGCCTCCGCCAAGGCCAAGCTCGCCAACTGGGCGACCAACCTGGCGGCCCTCGCCGTCTTCATCCCGCAGGGCGCGGTCATCTGGGACCTCGGGCTGGTGATGGCCGCGGCCAACGTGACGGGCGGCTACCTCGGCGCCCGGCTGGCCGTGGCGCGCGGCGCTCGGTTCGTCCGGGTGTTCTTCCTCGTCGTGGTCTCGGGCTTCGTCATCCGGCTCGGCGGCGGCCTGCTCGGCTGGTGGTGACGGTAGCCTCACCTCGTGGGAGCGGTCTCGGCAGTCGACGGGTTCCAGAGGCGCCACCCGGTGCTGGGCTTCCCCATCGCCGTCATCTACAAGTACTTCGACGACCAGGGCCCCTACCTCGCCGCGGCGCTGACCTACTACGCGTTCGTCGCGATCTTCCCGCTGATGCTGATCGGCACCTCGGTCCTGGGACTGCTCCTGCGCGGCGAGCCGCAGTGGCAGGAGTCCATCCTCAACTCCGCGCTGTCGCAGTTCCCGATCATCGGCGACGAGCTGGGCCGGCCCGAGGGCCTGCAGGGCTCGGTCAGCGGTGTCGTGATCGGTGCCCTCGCCGCCCTCTACGGCGCGATGGGGCTCGGCCAGGCCCTGCAGAACACCCAGCACGTGGCGTGGTCGGTGCCGCGCAACAGCCGTCCCAACCCGCTCAAGGCGCGCGGCAAGACGCTGCTGCTGCTCGTGACCGCCGGGCTGTCGCTCCTCGCGGTCACGATCGTCTCGACGGTCGCCAGCACCACCGACGCCTTCACCGAGATGATCGGGGGCGGGCTCAACGCCCTGCTGCCGTTGCTCACGGTGCTCGTCGTCGGCACCGGGCTGACCTACCTCTTCCGCCTCGCAGCCACCGGCCAGCACTCCTTCCTGCGGTCGGCGCCCGGCGGCTTCACCCTGGCCATCCTGTGGCAGCTGCTCCAGATCATCGGCGCGGCCTACGTCGACCGCGTGCTCGTGAACACGAGCTCGATGACCAAGACCTTCGGGCTCGTCCTCGGCCTGGTCGGCTTCCTCTACATCGGCGCCGTCATGGCCGTGCTGGCCACCGAGATCAACGTGGTCCTGTCGCGCCGGTTGTGGCCGCGCGCGCTGCTCACCCCGTTCACCGACAACGTGCAGCTGACCGAGGCCGACCGCAAGGCCTACGCCCTCTATGCCCGCATGCAGCGCCACAAGGGCTTCGAGGAGGTGCTGGTGCGCTGGGACCCAGGCCCGGCGGAGCGGGCCATCGAGCCCCCGGACGAGCATCCCGGCGAATCGGCGGACCAGCCCTCGAGCGAGCCTGCGGACGAGCCGTCGCCGCAACGCCCGGCGTGACGTCGTACGTCACCATCGCCCGCGACGCGACCGCCGAGGTCGAGGACCGCGGGTCTCGCTTCCTCTGCACGCTGCGCCGGGTCGCGACCGAGGACGACGCCCGTGCGCTCGTCGCCGCGCTGCGGCGTGAGCACTTTGACGCCCGGCACCACTGCTCGGCGTTCGTGCTGGGCCCGGACGGTGCGCTCCAGCGCTCGTCCGACGACGGCGAGCCGGCGGGCACCGCCGGGGCGCCGATGCTCGACGTGCTGCGCGGCGCCGGGTTGAGCGACGTCGCCGCCGTGGTGACGCGCTGGTTCGGCGGCACGTTGCTCGGGGCCGGTGGCCTGGTGCGGGCCTACGGCGACGCCGTGCGCGGAGCGGTGGCGGAGGCCGGGGCGTTGCGCCGCTCGCTGCTCACCGAGCTGGCCCTGGACCTCGACCACGCCGACGCGGGCCGGGTCGAGGGTGAGCTGCGGTCGCGCGGTGTCGTGGTGCTCGACGTGGCGTACGACGCCCGCGTGCGGCTGCTGCTCGCCGCCGCGCCGGAGGGAGTGGAGCGGCTCGACGAGCTCGTGGCCGCAGCGACGGGAGGGCGGTCCCAGGCGACCCCGGTGGGGGAGCGCTGGGTCGACGTCACCGACTGACGTCGCCGTCGACCTCTCCGTCGACCTCTCCGTCGACCTCGCCGTCGACGTAGACCCACCGGCCGGCGCGCTGCTCGAACCGGCTCACCTCGTGCATCGCGCCGCCCTCCCAGCTCGCGACGAACTCGACGGTGTCGGCCTCGGCGGCCAGGATCCGCAGCCCGGTCCACCGGGTGCCGGGGTCGGGGCGCACGTCGTCCGGTCGGGTGCGCGGGTGCCAGGTGCGGAAGAGGTGGTCGGCGTCCCCGGTGACGAAGGCGGTGTAGCGCGAGCGCATCAGCCGCTCCGGCGTCGCCGCCTGCGCCACGTTGGCGAGCAACGGCCCGCAGCAGCCGTCGTACGACTCACCGGTCCCGCACGGGCAGGGGGTCGTCAGCACGGGGGCGACGATACTGGCCACCGTTTGTGTTGCGGTGTAATCATGTAATGCATGAAGACAGATGAGAGCCGTCGCGGTCGCCGCGGCGGGTGGCAGGTCGCCGACCTGCCGGACGCGTCCGACGCGTCCGAGTGGTTCCACGGGCGGCTGCCCGAGGCATGGTTCAGCGCCGTCGACGTCACCGTCGACCGCGAGGAGATCCTGGTCGTCGGCACCCTCGCCGACGACGTGAACGGGGCCGAGGCGGAGGGCCGCATCGGCCGCTTCCGGTCCGAGACCAAGGCCGAGCGCATCGAGATCGCCCTCGAGGCCCAGGCCCGCTACGAGCGAAAGGTGTCGTGGGGGGTGCGGCTCGGCGACACCGAGGCGCTGTTCACCCACGTCGCCGCGCCAGTGATGACGCGGCTGCGCCAGCCCGAGCGCCGGGTGCTCGACACGCTCGTCGACGCCGGCGTCGCCCGCTCGCGCTCCGACGCCCTCGCCTGGTCGGTGCGGCTGGTCGGTCAGCACGCCGACGAGTGGCTCGGCCAGCTGCGTGACGCGATGGGGGAGGTCGACAAGCTCCGCGGCGAGGGCCCGTCGCTCTGACCCGACCCGCGCGGACGCGCGGGCACGGCCCGGCAAACTCGGTGTCGCGCCCGCCGTGCCCGCGTTAGGTTCGCCGCCATGACGATCGAGCGGCCGGTGCCGTCCTTCAGCAACGACGAGGTCGGGATGCTTCGGTCCTACCTCGACCACTTCCGCGCCACGATCAGGCTGCAGGCGAGCGGACTGACCGACGACCAGCTCGACCAGCGACTCCCGCCCAGCGACCTGACGCTGGGCGGGATGCTCAAGCACCTCGCCTTCGTGGAGGACTACTGGTTCTCCTACAACCTGGCCGGCCAGGACCCGTCCCCGCCGTGGGACGCCGCTCCGTGGGCCGAGGACCCCGACTGGGACTGGCACAGCGCGGCCGGTGCGACGCACGCCGAGCTCGATGCCCTGCTGGCCGAGGCCATCGTCCGCTCGGACGCCTGCCTCGACACGGCCCTCGCCGCCGACCCGGACCTCGGCCGGCAGGTCGCGCGTCCGCGCGACCCGGCCAAGGGCGAGACGGCGACGCTGCGATGGGTGCTGGTCCACATGGTCGAGGAGTACGCCCGCCACGCCGGTCACGCCGACCTCATCCGCCAGTCCGTCGATGGCGCGACCGACGTCTGAGCGGGTCGCCCGCCCACGTCGTCCCGGGTCAGTCCTGGTGCAGGCAGAGCACGTTGCCGTCGGGGTCCTTGAACCACGCTGCCTTCTCGGCGCCCATCACGCACACGTGGTCGACGGTCTTGAGGTCGGGCAGGTCGTAGTCCTCGAAGACCACGCCGCGCTGCTCGAGCTCGCCGATCTCGGTGCCGATGTCGTCGACCTCGAAGCTCATCGCGGTGCTCTCCGACGGACGGCTGTCGGGGCGGGGGAGCAGGACGAGCGTGGAGCCGCCGTCCAGGGCGTACGTCGCGCTGCCCTCGTCGTTGGTGCCGGTGTAGTCGAGTCCCAGGGACTCGGAGTAGAACGTGCGGGCGCGGTCGACGTCGGTGACCGGCATCATCATCGCGACCGTGCGGTGCGTGAGCGCCATGGAGCGCCTCCTTCTCTGCTGGTCACCCCCAGTGTGCGCCCGCTCGGGCTCCCTCGGGAGACTGCTCCAGACCGGTCGGACGAAGAGGAGCGCGCATGACCAGCGGGGCGGGCATCAGGGCGGCGACGGAGGCGGACTGGCCGGCGATCTGGCCGTTCTGGCGCGACATCGTCGAGGCCGGCGAGACCTACGCCTACCCCCTCGGCGCGACGTCCGACCAGGCCCGGGGCTGGTGGTTCGACGGCAGCCGGGTGACGGTCCTCGAGGAGGACGGCAGCGTCCTCGGCTCCGCCAAGATGGGCCCCAATCGCCCGGGCCGCGGCGCCCACGTCGGCACGGCGTCGTTCATGGTCGCCACCACCGCACGTGGCCGCGGCGTCGGCCGGCGCCTGGCCGAGGACATGGTCGCGTGGCACCGCGAGCAGGGGTTCGCCGGCATCCAGTTCAACGCCGTCGTCGAGACCAACACCGGCGCGGTCCGCCTGTGGCAGGACCTCGGCTTCACGATCGTCGGGACGGTGCCCGGCGCGTTCGACAGCACGCGTCACGGCCGGGTCGGCCTGCACGTGATGTACCTCGACCTGGGCTGAACCACGCACGCACGGGCGAGTGTCTGGTGGAATGTCCCCATGGGCGAGCCGATCCGCGTGTACCTCCTCGACGACCACGACGTCGTGCGTGAGGGACTCACGTTCCTGCTCGAGCAGCAGGAGGACATCGTCGTCGTGGGCCAGTCTGCGACCGCGACCGAGGCGATCGCGCGCATCCCGGCCCTGCGGCCCGACGTCGCCGTGCTCGACGCGCGACTGCCGGACGGCTCGGGCATCGAGGTGTGCCGTGCCGTGCGTGCCGTCGACCCGACGATCAACGCGCTCATCCTGACGTCGTACGACGACGACGAGGCGCTGTTCGCGGCGATCATGGCCGGCGCCTCGGGCTACGTGCTCAAGGAGATCCGCAGCTCCGACCTGGTCGCCGCGGTGCGCCACGTCGCAGCCGGCAAGTCGCTCATCGACCCGGCGATGACGGCGACCGTGCTGGAGCGGATCCGCAACGGCCCGGAGACGCCCGACGAGCTGGCCTCGCTCACCGACCAGGAGCGGATCCTGCTCGGCCACATCGCCGAGGGGCTGACCAACCGGCAGATCGCCGAGCAGATGTTCCTCGCCGAGAAGACCGTCAAGAACTACGTCTCCAGCATCCTCGCGAAGCTGGGCCTGGAGCGTCGTACGCAGGCGGCCGTGCTGGCCTCGAAGCTGCTCGGCGACAGGCCGCGCTGAGTCCCGCCGCGGTCGGGACCTTCGTCCCGGCGGGCGGTGACAGGCGGCCCTGATGCCGCGAGCGTGGCGGCGGGACTCTGGTGGTGACCCAGCAAACCCACCACCCGAGGAGGAGATGACGATGAACGTCATCCACCGCCAGCACCACATCACCACCGAGGGCGTCACCACCTCCGAGACCGAGGAGGTCCACCAGGTCGGCCTGGCCCGCGCCCTCGCCGTCCTGCGGATCGCCTTCGGAGTGACCTTCCTGTGGGCGTTCCTCGACAAGACCTTCGCCCTGGGCTTCAGCACCGGGGCGCAGTTCGCCGAAGACGGTTCCCGGGCGGGGATCGACTTCATGGCCCAGGACGCCGCCTGGCTCAACGGGGGCAGCCCCACTGAGGGGTTCCTCACCTTCGGCGTCCCCGCGGACAACCCCTTCCACGGGTTCTTCGCCTCCCTCGCCGGCCAGACGTGGGTGGACTGGCTCTTCATGGCCGGCCTCCTCGGCGTCGGCGTGACCCTCCTGCTGGGGGTCGGGATGCGGATCGGCACGGCGGCCGGCGCACTCATGTACGCCTTCATGTACGCCGCCTCGCTCCCGCTGGCGAACAACCCGGTCGTCGACGACCACCTCATCGGCGTCATCGTGATGGCCGTCCTCGCCCTCGGCGCGGCCGGCACCACGTGGGGGCTGGGTCACTGGTGGAACCGCACGAGCCTGGTACGGAAGTACCCCGTCCTGCGATGACACCAGTCCCTCACCGGACCCGGCGCCTCCCCTCGGCGTCGGGTCCTCTGGCGTGCGGGCGGGTCCCGGCCTGACCCGCACGACCGGTGCGCGTCGACGTCAGCGCAGCGGAACCCGCCACACGAGCACCGTGCCGCGCTCGCCGACACGGGAGACCTCGAGCGTCCCGCCGAGGTCGTCGGCGCGTCGCCGCGCGTTGCGCAGGCCGCTCTCCGAGACCTCTGCGGGCAGGCCGACTCCGTCGTCGGCGACCCGGAGCTCGAGCCGGTCGCCGGCCACGACGACGTCGACCTCGGCGCCGTCGGCGAGCGCGTGGCGGGCGACGTTGGACACCGCCTCCCGCAGCACGGCCAGCAGCTGGGCACCGAGCGCGTGCGACACGGCCGTGTCGACGGGGCCGGAGGTGCGCACGACCGGCGTGAACCCCAGCACCGGGACGTACTCCTTGACCAGCGTGCGGACGGCGGCGCGCAGAGAGTCGCCGCTTCGGTCCTGGAGCTCGAAGATCGTGCCGCGGATCGCCTTGATCGTGTCGTCGAGGTCGGCCACGGACTTGTCGAGCCGCTCCGCGATCGCGTTGCCGCCGGTCATCGCCGCGACGCCCTGGAGCTGCAGGCCGGTCGCGAAGAGCCGCTGGATGACGATGTCGTGGAGGTCGCGGGCGATGCGCTCGCGGTCGGAGATCAGCGCCAGCTCCTGGCGGTCGGCGAGCGCCTGGGTGCGGTCCAGGGACAGCGCCACCTGGTCGGCGAATCCCGCCAGGAGATCACGCTCCTCGACGTCGAGCAGCCCCGAGCCGGGGTGGGCGACCGCGACGAGGGCGGTGACCGGAGCCAGGTGCGAGCGCAGGGGCACGACGACCAGCGGTGTGTCGTCGGCCGAAGCGGTCACGACCGCCGAGCCGGTGCCGGACTCGGCCCTGCCGCGTGCGTCGGCCAGGACCGCAGCCACGAGCCCGGCGTCCACGTCCGGCGCGACGCTGACCGTGTCGTGCTCGGGACCGAGCGACGACCAGAGCGCGACCGCCTGCGCGCGCGAGACCAGGCGGGCACTGGTGACGATCTGCGGCAGCACGGCGTCGAGGTCGACGGGGGGTTGCAGCAGCTCGGCCAGGTCGGCCGACGCCTCGAGCCACTGCCGTCGCCGCTCGCTGAGCGCGAAGGAGCGTGCGTTGCTGATCACGTAGCCGGCCGTGCGGGCGAGCTCCTCGACGAGCTGTTCGTCGGCCTCGGTGAACGGTCCGCCGCCCGCCTTCTCGGTGAGGTAGAGGTTGCCGAAGACGGTGCCGCGGATGCGCACCGGCATGCCGAGGAACGACGTCATGGGTGGGTGGTTGGCCGGGAAGCCCACCGACGAGGGGTGGGCACTGAGGTCGGTGAGCCGCAGGCCTGAGGGGTGCTCGATGATGACGCCGAGGATGCCGCGGCCTCGGGGGAGGTCTCCGATGAGGGCGCGGGTGCGGTCGTCGAGCCCGGTCGTGACGAACTCCACGAGCTCGCCGTCGCCCCCCAGCACGCCGAGCGCGCCGTAGCGGGCGTCGGTCAACGCTGTCGCGGCCTCGACGATCCGCGTCAGCACGCTGGCCAGGTCGAGGTCGCTGGAGATCGCGGTCACGGCCTCGAGCAGCAGGCGGGCGTCGGCGCCGAGGTCGGGCGAGGGAGTGTGCGTCACCCGCACCAGTGTGCCGCTAGGCGAGCCGGCGCACAGGGAGGTGCTGCCACGGGTCCCAGCCGCCGCCGAGCTGGCGGCCGGTCACCTCGGTCCACGGGATGCGGACGACGAGGTTGCGCTGCCCGGCCGCCCAGGGGTGCGGTTCCCAGGACCGGGCGATCTCCGCGAGCTCGTCCTGGTCGTCGACGAAGGTCCCGCGGCCGCGCACCACGACGCTCCAGCCGCGCTTGAGCTCGTAGTCGAACTGGTCGACCTCGAAGCACAGCTGCGCGCCGCGGCCGTAGGTCCCGAGCAGGCTGTAGGCGGTGGTGCGGATGAGGATCGACTCCCCGTCCACGGCGTAGTTCACCGGCACGATGTGGGGGCCGGTCGGGGTGCCGACCGCGACCCGGCCCGCCACGCCGGCCGTGAGCAGGCGCGCGGAGTCCTCCCGGGAGAGGTCGTGGGTGGTGTGCATGGGAGCCTCCTTCAGCTGGACTCCCAGCGTCTCCCCGAGCCGGTCCCGCGATCAGGGTCGAAGGTCCCGAGAAGGCCCTGCCTAGGGTCCGGTGATCAGCCCGCTCGTGGTCGGTTGGTGGGGGTTCAGTCTCCTGCTGGGCGACGAGCGCCGCCTTGACCGACTCCGGGGGCACCGGCTGCTGCAACGCGGACTTCGAGCGCACTCGACGTTGTCGGACGGGTCTAGCGTGGAGGTCGTGACTGAAGCGATCCAGCATGACGGGCACCCCGCACCCAGCACCCTTGGCCAGCTCCGTGAGAGCGGCCACCAGCTCAAGCCACTGCGCCAGGAGCTCCGGGACAACCTGCTCGCGCGGCTGCGCGAGGGGATCGACCCGTGGCCGGGCCTCCACGGGTTCGCCGACACCGTGATCCCGCAGGTCGAGCGGGCGCTGATCGCGGGCCACGACATCGTGCTGCTCGGCGAGCGCGGCCAGGGCAAGACCCGGCTCCTGCGCTCGCTGGTCGCGCTGCTCGACGAGTGGACCCCGGTCATCTCCGGCTCCGAGCTCGGTGAGCACCCCTACGAGCCCGTCACCGTCACCTCCCAACAGGCGGTGGCGACCTACGGCGACGACCTGCGCATCTCGTGGCGGCACCGTGACGAGCGCTACGCCGAGAAGCTCGCGACCCCGGACACGTCGGTCGCCGACCTGATCGGCGACGTCGACCCGATGAAGGTGGCCGAGGGGCGTCACCTCGGTGACCCGGAGACCATCCACTTCGGCCTGATCCCGCGCAGCCACCGCGGCATCGTGGCGATCAACGAGCTGCCCGACCTCGCCGAGCGCATCCAGGTCGCGATGCTCAACGTGATGGAGGAGCGCGACATCCAGATCCGCGGCTACGTGCTGCGGCTCCCGCTCGACGTCCTCGTCGTGGCGAGCGCCAACCCGGAGGACTACACCAACCGCGGGCGCATCATCACCCCGCTCAAGGACCGCTTCGGCGCGGAGATCCGCACCCACTACCCGCGCGAGGTCGAGCAGGAGATCGCCGTCATCCTGCAGGAGGCCGACCTCGTGGCCGAGGTGCCCGACTACCTGGTGGAGGTTCTGGCGCGGTTCACCCGCCACCTGCGCGACTCCCAGTCGGTCGACCAGCGCTCGGGCGTCAGCGCCCGCTTCGCGATCGCAGGCGCCGAGACCATCGCCGCGGCCGCGCTGCACCGCGCCACCACCCAGGGCGAGGACGAGCCGGTGGCGCGCGTCGTCGACCTGGAGACCGCCGTCGACGTCCTCGGCGGCAAGATCGAGTTCGAGACCGGCGAGGAGGGTCGCGAGACCGAGATCCTCACCCACCTCCTCCGCACCGCGGTCGCCGAGACCGTGCGCGCGCACCTGGCCGGCATCGACCTGCGCCTGCTGGTCGAGGCCATCGAGGAGGGCGCGATGGTGAGCACCGGCGCCCGCGTCGGCGCCCGCGACTTCCTCGCCGGGCTGCCGGTGCTGGGGGAGTCCGACCTCTACGACGCGGTCTGCGACCGGCTCGGTGCCACCAACGACGGTGAGCGCGCGGCCGCGATCGAGCTGGCCCTGGAGGGGCTTTACCTCGCCCGCCGCATCGGCAAGGACACCGACGCCGGGGAGACCGTCTATGGCTGACCCGGTCGTCACGGTCCGGCCGGGCACGCCCGCCGACGTCCCGGCCTTCCGCGCGCTCGGCGAGGCCGTCGTGCCACCCACCTACGGCCCCGTCGACGCGGCGTACGCCCAGCGGATGCTCGACGAGTGGTGGGTCCCCGAGGTCTTCGAGACGTCGCTGGCGCGCAACCCCCACCTCGTCGCGGAGGTCGACGGCGAGGTCGTCGCGCTGGCCAACCTCGGACGCCTCTCGCAGTCCTACCGCGACTTCCCGCACGTCACCGGTGACCGTGAGGTGATGTGGAAGCTCTACGTCCACCCCGACCACCACGGCCGCGGGATCGGCAGCCGGCTGCTCGCCGACGTCGAGGCGATGGTCGAGGGCGACGAGCTCTGGTTGGAGGTCGTCGACGGCAACGACCAGGCCTTTGACTTCTACCGCGCGCGCGGCTTCGAGGAGGTCGAGCGGGTCACCGACGGCGAGTGGCCCGACGACGTCTGGCTCCGCAAACGGCTGGACGAGCAGCTGAGGACGAGCGCGCGATGAGCAGGTTCCGCAAGTACGACGGAGGCGACCCGCTCGCCCCGCCCGTCGACCTCGCCGAGGCGCTCGACGCCATCGGCCAGGACGTCATGGCGGGCTACTCCCCGGAGCGCGCGATGCGCGAGTTCCTGCGGCGCGGGGGCACCGACCAGGCCGGGCTCGACGAGCTCGCCCGCCGCGTCGCCGAGCGCCGGCGCGAGATCCTGGAGCGCAACGACCTCGACGGCACCATGCGCGAGGTCAAGGAGCTCCTCGACAAGGCCGTCCTCGCCGAGCGCGGGCAGCTGGCCCGCGACATCACGCTGGACGACGGCGACCGGGCGTTCCGGGAGCTCATGCTCGACAATCTGCCGTCCTCCACCCCAGCCGCGGTGGGCGAGCTGTCGTCGTACGACTGGAAGTCCTCGGAGGCGCGCGAGGCCTACGAGGAGATCAAGGACCTGCTCGGCCGCGAGCTCCTCGACCAGCGCTTCGCCGGGATGAAGGAGGCGCTCGAGGGCGCCACCGAGGAGGATCGGCAGGCCGTCCAGGAGATGCTCTCCGACCTCAACGACCTGCTGGAGAAGCACGCCGCCGGCGGCGTCACGGACGAGGAGTTCCGTGACTTCATGGACAAGCACGGCGACTACTTCCCCGACGACCCGCAGGACATGGACGAGCTGCTCGACTCGCTCGCCCAGCGCGCGGCCGCCGCCCAGCGGATGCTGAACTCGATGACGCCCGAGCAGCGCCAGGAACTGATGGAGCTCTCGCAGCAGGCGTTCGGGTCGCCGCAGCTGATGGAGCAGCTCTCCCGGATGGACGCCAACCTCCAGGCCCTGCGGCCCGGTGAGGACTGGTCGGGCTCGGAGGGCTTCGAGGGCGACCAGGGAATGGGTCTCGGCGACGGCACCGGCGCCCTGCAGGACCTCGCCCAGCTCGATGCGCTCGCCGACCAGCTCGCGCAGTCGCACCACGGCGCGCGGATGGACGACGTCGACCTCGACGCGCTGGCCGGGCAGCTCGGCCCGGACGCCGCCGTGGCGGCCAAGACCCTGCAGGAGCTCGAGCGGGCGCTGCGCGACAGCGGCTACCTCAAGCGGGGCTCCGATGGCGAGCTGCGGCTCTCGCCCAAGGCGATGCGCCAGCTCGGCAAGGCGCTGCTGCGCGACGTCGCGGAGCGGATGAGCGGCCGGTCGGGAGCGCGGGAGACGCGTACGACGGGGCTCGCGGGCGAGCCGTCGGGTGCGACCCGGCGGTGGGAGTTCGGCTCGACCGAGCCGTGGGACGTGCCGCGCACGATCACCAACGCCGTGCTCCGGGAGGCCGGCGCCTCACCGCTGCGCATCCAGGTCGACGACATCGAGGTGATCGAGACCGAGGCCCGCACGCAGGCCGCGGTCGCGCTGCTGGTCGACACGTCCTTCTCGATGGCGATGGACGGCCGGTGGGTGCCGATGAAGCGCACGGCGCTGGCGCTGCACCAGCTGGTGCGCTCCCGCTTCCGCGGTGACGACATCCAGCTGATCGCCTTCGGCCGACACGCGCAGGTGATGGAGATCGAGGAGCTGACCGCCCTCGACGCGCGGTGGGACAAGGGGACCAACCTCCACCACGGCCTGCTGCTCGCCAACCGGTTCTTCCGCAAGCACCCCAACGCCCAGCCCGTGCTGCTGGTGGTCACGGACGGCGAGCCGACGGCGCACCTCGAGCCCGACGGCGAGGTGTGGTTCTCCTACCCGCCGCACCCCCTGACGATCGCCCACTCGGTGCGCGAGCTCGACGCCGCCGCGCGGCTGGGCGCCCAGACGACGTTCTTCCGGCTCGGGGAGGACCCCGGTCTGGCGCGCTTCATCGACTCGATGGCGCGTCGGGTCGACGGGCGCATGGTGAGTCCCGAGCTCGACGACCTCGGCGCCGCGGTCGTCGGGTCCTACCTCGGCTCGCGCGGTCCGGCGTCGTCGTACCGCGAGCACTTCGGCGACTTCTACGGCGGCGGCCGGGGGTTCTGGGTCTGAGGTCCCTTCGGCCGTGCGCGGCCGTGCAGCCGGCAATGCCCCAAGGTGGCGGCACACGACATCGGATCGGCGGTCTGGCATGTGGTCCGCCGCCACCTGGGGCGGACGCGTGTCGAGGGTGGCGGCACACGACATCGGATCGGCGGTCTGGCATGTGGTCCGCCGCCACCTGGGGCGGACCCGTGCCGAGGGTGGCGGCACACGACATCGGATCGGCGGTCTGACTTGTCGTCCGCCGCCACCTGGGGCGGACCCGTGCCGAGGGTGGCGGCCGATCTTCCCGGTCGTCGACCAGCCCGCGCTACGTGCCACCCTCGGCATCCTCGACCGGGTGGTACGACGTCGGGGTCAGTGACCGGATGCCTCGAGCATCCGCAGGAGCTCGGCGCCCATGTGCTCGATGACCGCCTGGAGGGCCTTGGCGGGACGCACCATCACTGTGAAGTCGACGATCAGACCGTCGGCGTCCCAGGTGATCATGTCGATGCCCGACACCTGCAGCCCGCCGACCTCGGTGCGGAACTCCAGCACGGCTGAGTCGGCGCCGAGCCACTCCCGCTCGTACGCCAGCCCGGGCCCGAGCACGGTGAAGGCGGCGGTGAGGTAGCCGACGACGGTCTCGCGGCCCTCCTGGGGCGTGTGCACGGCCGGGCTGCGGAAGACCGCGTCTTCGGCGATGAGGTCGCTCAGACCGGCGGCGTCGCGGCTCTCGACGACGGCGTGCCAGCGCGCGAGCGCGGCCTCGGACGTGGGGGTGGCCTCGGTGGGTCGGGACATGCGCGTCATCGTGCCACCGGGCGCGGCGGCCTGACAGGGTCACCGACGTGCGGCCGCCTGTCGTCGGGGTAGTCCAGTGACGTTCGGTCGTGGATCGAGCCTCGGGACAGCCGTCCGCCACTGGACTACCCCGGCGGGACAGCCACCCGTCACTGGACTACCGGCGACGGACGGACCTGGGCGGGCGTCAGTCGGCGAAGCCCGGGAGCGACTCCTCGAGGATCTCCCGGAACGGCACGGCTGCGCCCAGCTGGCTGAGCAGCCCGAGAGCGCCGAGCCAGGTGCGGTGGATGAGGAGGTAGGAGGTCGGCAGGTTGAGCTTGGTGGCGAGGGTGAACGTCTCGGCGCGGGGGTCGTTGATCCGCTCGAACTGCGTGCGCATCCACTCGCGGGTGAAGGTGAAGCGTTCCTGGTCGGCCGGCTCGACGAAGGGCGCGAGGTAGTCGAGCAGCATCGCGGGGTCGACCTCGATGCGGTCCTTGATGAACCCCTCCTCGCGGAGCCCGGCGACCAGCGACTCCTCGTCGGACTCCAGCGCGATGCGGATCAGCCGGCCCATCGCCTCGGGGAGCTGGCCCTGCGGCAGCCGGGCGACGGCACCGAAGTCCAGGACGCCGAGGCGGCCGAGGCCGCCGTCGGGCCCCGGGATGACGCGGTAGTTGCCCGGGTGCGGGTCGGCGTGGAGCATGCCGGTGCGCCGCGGCCCTTCGAAGAGGAACCGGACGAACAGCTCGCCGTAGTGGTCGCGCTCCTCCTGGGTGCCGTCGCGGATGACCTGCGCGAGGGAGTAGGGGGAGTCGAGCCACTCGGTCACGAGCACCTCGGCCCCGACGGTGACGACCGCGGGCACGACGATGTCGGGGTGGTCGGCGAAGGCCTCGGCGTACGCCGCCTGCGCCTCCGCCTCGAGGTGGTAGTCGAGCTCGTCGGCAGCCCGGTCCTGCAGCTCCGCGACGAGCGGCTTGAGGTCGATGCCGGGGAAGACCGGCGCGAACCCGCGCGCGACGCGGGAGATCTGGCGGAGGTCGGACATCAGCGCCTCGCCGGCACCGGGGTACTGCACCTTCACGGCGACCTCACGGTCCTCCGCCGCCTCCGGCCCACCCGCGAGGTCGCGCCAGCGGCCCCGGTGGACCTGCCCGATCGAGGCGGCCGCCGTCGGGGCACCGTCGAGCCACACCAGCCGCGCGGACCAGTCGTCGCCGAGGTGCGCGGCCAGCTGCTCGCGCACGGTCGCCGTCGGCATCGGGGGAGCGGAGTCCTGCAGCGCGGTGAGGTGCTCCCGGTAGGGCGCGCTGACCTCCTCGGGCAGGGCGGACTCCAGCACGCTGAGGGCCTGGCCGAACTTCATCGCACCGCCCTTGAGCTCGCCCAGGGTGCGGAAGAGCTGCTCGGCGGTGCGCTGCTGCACCTCGGAGAGCACCGCGTCGGCGGGCTTGCCGCCGAGCCGCTTGCCGAACCCCATCGCCTGCCGGCCGGCGTAGCCGAGCGGGAGCGCAGCGAGTCGGGCCGTGCGCGCGGCAGCCTTGCGGGGGAGCTCGGTCATGCCTCCATTGTCCCGGTCGACGCAATCGGGTTGCCACACCCGCTCCCACGCGGCGCGCCACCCACCGGTGAACGCGCGGGAGTTAGGGGCGTGACCCGGGGCCGGTCCGCTCGTTGAGGGACTGGATGACCTCGACCCCTCGGGAGGACAACGTGCGACCCAAGACCCTTCTCGCCTGCGCAGCGAGCGTGCTCGCCGCCAGCGCCACCTTCGGCGTCGGCGCGACCGCGCCGGCCGCCGGACAGGCCACCGCCCCGGCCGCGGACCGGGCCAACGTCTCCGACTTCCTCGCCGGACAGCTGAGCGGGCTGACCGGCAGGACGACGGTGATGGTGCACGGCACCTCGATCGCCGCGGCCCGCCAGGCCGTTGCGGCCACCGGGATGCGCAAGACCGGGGAGTTCACCCGGATCGGCGTCGTCATCGCCGACGCCACCCGCAGCCAGATCGATGCCGTCCGCAGCCAGAGCGGCGTGACGTACGTCGAGGGTGGAGCGCAGCCGATCGACTTCTATCAGGAGACGTCCAACACCGCGACCCGCGGCGCGGAGGCGGCCGCCACCCTGACCGGTGCCGACGGCACGCCGCTGACCGGCAAGGGCGTGAGCGTCGCGGTCATCGACTCCGGCGTGGACCCGACCCACCCCTACTTCAAGGAGACCGACGGCTCGAGCGCGGTCGTCGTCAACCTCAAGGCGCTGTGCGAGCCGCTGACCGAGACCTGCTCGGTGCAGCGCGTGCCCGCCTTCGTCGACACCGACACCCTCTCCGTCGGCGGCCACGGCACCCACGTCAGTGGCATCGTCGGCGGCCGCCCGACCACGCTGACCGACGGCGGCAAGCTGCAGGGCGCGGCTCCCGGCGCCAAGCTGGTGTCGATCTCGACCGGCGCGGGCATCGTGATCCTCGGCGCCGACTCCGCGCTCAACTGGGTGCTCGAGAACCACGAGGCGCCGTGCGGCGCCGGCGTACCCGCGTCGACCTGCCCCCCGATCAAGGTCACCAACAACTCGTACGGCCCGACCGGCGGCGGTGAGTTCGACCCCGAGTCGGCCACGGTCAAGCTCCAGCGCGCGCTCGCGGCCGACGGCGTCGTCACGGTCTGGGCTGCGGGCAACGACGGCGGCGACGGCTCGACGAGCCTGACCAACCCGCCCGGCCAGGACCCCACCGGCGGCATCCTCTCGGTGGCCTCCTACTACGACCAGGACACCGGCACCCGCGACGGCGTCGTGTCCGAGTACAGCTCGCGCGGGCTCGCCACCGACGCCTCGACCTGGCCCGACATCTCGGCGCCCGGCGAGAACATCACCTCATCGTGCCGCCTCTACCTGGCGATCTGCTCGACGGGCCTGGACTTCCGCAACGGACCCGGCGCCCTCGACGTCGGCACGTTCAACACCATCAGCGGTACGTCGATGGCGGCGCCGCACATCGCCGGGATCGTCGCCCAGCTGTTCCAGGCCGACCCGACGGCGACGCCCGCCGAGATCGAGCGGGCGCTGAAGGTCTCGGCGCACAAGTTCACCGACGGAGCGGCCTACCAGTCCGGTCCGGCCGGCACCACGTCGTACGACAAGGGGCACGGCCTCGTCGACGTCGTGGCGGCAGTCGCGGCCCTGGGGTGAGCACGGGCTCAGCCCGGTGCTGAACCAGACCCTCCAAGGAGGGCCGTCGCGCGACAGGGGTGCGGCGGTGCGGGGCGGGCGGAGGCCGTGGGGTCTTCCGCCCGCCTCGGTGTCTGCCCACCCGGCGGGTCGGTTTGCTGGGAAGGTGAGGGCATGGAGATCGAGTTCGCCGGCGAGGTGGTCGAGTGGCGCGGGCCGGCGCCGTTCTTCTTCGTCGCCCTCCCGCCGGACGCGGCCGACCTCGTCGACGAGGTGAAGGCCGACGTCGTCTACTGGGGCGTGGTCCCGGTCCGTGCGTGGATCGGCGACACGGAGTTCACCACCGCGATGTTCCCCCGCGAGGACACGTGGTTCCTGCCGCTGAAGGTCGCCGTGCGCCGTGCGGAGGACGTCGACCTCGGCCAGGTCGTCGACGTACGGATGCAGGTGGGTCCGTAGCTCACCCGACGGCCGGCACGAGGCGACCGCGCCGGGCCGTCAGGTGGAGGCTGAGCGCCACGTAGTAGGCGACGTAGGCCACCGAGATCGCCAGCCACACCGGGTTGGGGTCGGGGAGCTGGGCGACCAGCACGGCGTACCCGACCAGCCAGACGCACGTGAGGGCGAGCGTCGTCCACTTCAGCGTGGTCGTGCGCGACGGGTAGACGTAGCCGACCGGGACGAAGACGAGGACCGCGCACACCAGCAGCACGACGGCGACCGACGTGGGCTGCAGGTCGAGGACCACGACGTAGAACGCGGCGATGTTCCAGTAGCTCGGGAAGCCGAGGAACAGGTGGTCGTCGGTCTTGGCGTCGACACGGCAGAACTGGTACGCCGAGGCGAGCAGCGGGATGACCGCGAGGACCGTCGCCGAGTGGCCCTCGCCCAGGTAGCCGGCGCTCCAGAGCAGCAGCATCGGCATGAAGGCGTAGGTGATGTAGTCGACGATGTTGTCCAGGAGCGCGCCGTCGAACGACGGGGCGTGCCGTTTCACCTGGACGTAGCGCGCGAGCATCCCGTCGGTGCCGTCGACGACCATGGCGATGAGGAAGAGCCACAGCGCCCGGACGGTGTCGCCCTCCATGACGGCGATGAACATCAGGAACGCCAGGACGACACCGGAGGCCGTGTAGGCGTGCACCAGCCAGGCGGCGACGGTGTGTCGACGCTGCGAGAGGGCGGCCACGCGACTCCTCGGATCGGTCGGATCGTGCATGAGAGGCGGATCATGCCAGTCGCAGGTGTGAACAGACGCAACCTCGGCGCGCGTTGCGGCGTCTCCATGTACGTCCCCGACCCGGGGCCCGACGAGAGAACGGACCAGCACCATGCGTAGGACCTTCCTGAGCGCCGCGACCCTGGCGGTCGCTGCCCTCGCCCTGACCCAGGCCCTTCCGGCCAACGCCGACGGCATCGGAGTCTCCGACCCGAAGGACCTCGGCCACGGGGTCGACCTCCGGTCGGTGGAGGTCGAGCACAAGGCCGCCAACGTCGTCGTCACCACGACCCACACCGACCTGCGGCCGTCGTACACGACGGGGTCGTCGGGCTCGGTGTTCATCGACACCGACCCCGACGACCGCGGCCCTGAGTACCTCTTCGCCGGCGGCTTCTTCCGCGGCACCGGCTACAACCTGCTCGAGGTCGACGGCTTCTCGGACTCCTCGCCCGAGCCCGTGGAGGGCTCCTACCGGATGCGGGTCGACTACGACACCGACCAGGTCCGTGTCCGGATCTCCCGCGAGGCGCTCGGCTCACCGGAGGAGGTGCGGGTCGCCGTGCGCGTCGCAGGAACGCGCCCGGACGGCAGCACCACTGCCACGGACTGGCTCGGCAAGCCGCGCAGCTTCACCGACTGGGTCGCGCAGTAGGCCCTCCGGGCTCGTTCCGGCGGACCTACTTGATCTCGCGGACCTCCTGCGGCCATCCGCACCCCTCGGCGATCTTGCCCGCCCACATCTTCGCCGTCTCGAGGTCGGGGACCTCGACGATCGTGATCCCGCCGAGGTACTCCGCGGTCTCGGCGTAGGGACCGTCGGTGATCGTGATCGTGCCACTCGTGGCGTCGGCGCTGAAGGCCTCGGAGCGGTCCTCCACGAGCCCGCCGGCGAACACGAGGGCGCCGGCGGCCTCGATCTCCCGCACCACCGCGCTGCTCGGCTCCACGCGGCTCTGGTACCACTCGGCGGGGTGGTCGCCCACCCACTGCTGGTTGAAGTAGATGGCGTACTTCGTCATGACACTCCTCCTGTGCGGCCGCCCCGTGCGGCCCGTCACCACTCTGACGGACGACCAGGGTCCGGATCGACACCCCCGCGGCAGTGAGTACGAACGTGCCGGGGAGGGGCGCTCAGTCGTGGACGACCGAGGACGGCCGGTCGTAGAGGAGATCGGCGTAGTCGGGATGGCGGAGCATCCAGGCCTTGATGAACGGGCAGATCGCGAGCACCCGGCGTCCGCCGTGGTCTCGTACGTCGTCCAGCGCGAACCTGGCCAGCGCCGAGCCGACGCCCTTGCCCTCGTGGACCCGGTGGACCTCGGTGTGGGTGAAGACGATCAGCTCGTCGGTGAGCTGGTACTCGGCGAAGCCGGCGAGCTCCCCGTCGAGGCGAGCCTCGTAGCGGTTCTTCTCGGCGTTGGCCGCGACGTGGACCGTGTCGGACATGCAGCACCTTTCGTCGCATCCGGGACGGATGCAGAGCCCCCGGAGATCGGCGGCCTGGGGCACGACGAGGGAAGGCTACCTCGGCCCCTCCGCCCAGCGATCGGACGAGGGCGGGCGTCACCGGGGGAACCTATAGGTGCGCGATGAAGCTCGCGGCCTGGTTCTCGAAGAGGTGGACCTCACGCGCACGTGCCATCGATCGCGCCTCCTCGGCCACCATCCGCACACGCGACGTCGAGGTGCCCGTCGCGTGCATCAACCGAGCCTGCATGAGACGGACGAATCCCTCGGCGTAGCGCTGGCCGTAGGAGTCGATGGAGTCGAATGCCCGGTCGAGGGCGTCCTCGGCGGCGGACAAGCGACCGCGCACCAGGTACATCTCGGCGAGCAGGGCCAGCCACGTGGTCAGCCCGGACCGGGACGGTTCACGCAGGTGGGCGCGGATGAGCGACTCGGCCTCGGCCGTCGCCTGCTCGGCGGCATCGTCCGTCATCGCGCGGCTCCAGCACCGACCGAGCCGCTGGTATGCGCCGAGGAAGACGAAGGCGTGCTCGGGGTCGGCGGCGATGCCGCGGTGCGCGGCGCGCGCGGCCCATTGGGGGTCGGACATCAGGGCGGCTGCGGTGACGGCGAATGCCGACCAGACCGTGACGTCGTAGGAGTGGTCGCCGGCGTCCGTCTCCACCGATGTGAACAGGGCACGGCCCTCTGCCACCTTCCCGTGCAGGACCGTATTGAGAGCGAGCATCGCAGGGGAGAGGAGCTGGAGGTCGTGGCGCAGGGGCTCGTCGTCCCACTGGTGCGAACGCTGGCGCACGACCGCGTTGGACTCGCTGAGGAACCGGTACGCGTCGCCGACGTTTCCCACGTCCCACTGGTGGATGCCCCAGGCGTGCCGCCCGTACGCCTGGACCACGGGGTCGTCGGACCGCTCGCCCTCGGTGAGGAGCCGCCGTGCCAGGTCGCCGCTGCGGTCGAGCTGGATCGCTTGGGAGTGGGCGGCCCAGTGGGTGAAGAGGAAGTCGGCGGCCGCACGCTCACGGCCGAGGGTGCGGGCAGTCGTCTCGGCACGCTCCAGGAGGGCCGAGGTCGAGTCGGCGCTGCCCATGTAGCCCGACTGCATGCCGATGACGGCAACCAGCTGCGACAGGGCAGACAGCTCGAGCTCGAGCAGTCCCGCCTCCCGGCTGATTCCTGCGGCGGCCTCGAGGTGGGCGGCGGCGGAGTCGAAGGCCGACCTCGAGATGGCCCTGCGGCCCGCCCGGAGCAAGGCAGCGGTCGTACGCTCGGCGTCCGCGAGCGGCCCGGCCAGCCGAAGGTGGTGGGCCAGGCGCTCGTCGCGCGACTCGTCTCGCGAGGGAGCTGTCTCCAGCGCGCCGGCTATCTGCAGGTGGAAGCGCCCGAGCTCGACCGGTGAGGTGGACTGGATGACCGATTCGCGCACCAGGTCGTGGGCGAAGGCGAGGTTGAACGGCGTGCCGCTGGTCGTGAGCAGGCCCAGGGCCTCAGCCGGGTCGAGCACCACGATGCACGCCTCGACGTCCAGGCCCGACGCGCGCGCCAGGAGACGCAGGTCGACCTCGCGTCCCATCAGCGCAGCGCGCTGGACGACCACGCGGGTCACCTCGTCGAGGGTGCTCATCCGATCGCGCACGATGTCCCGCACGGTCGAAGGGACGACGCGATCAGCCACCCTGGAGTGCGAGTCGTCGCCGTCGGCCAGCAGGCGGGCGAGCTCGCGCACGAAGAAGGGGTTGCCCTCGGTGCGTGCCTGGATGCTCCGGGCGATCGACGCAGTGGGTGCCCGGCCCGTCTCGCGGCGGACGAGCTCGGCCACCTCCGCCGGCTGCAGCGGGCCAAGGGGGATCCGCTGGTGGTGCGCGAGCCGGCCCACGGCCGCAAGCGTGCGACCCAGGTCGACTCCCGGGCGGGGTGCCCGGTCGCGCAGGATGCCCACGAGGAGCACGGGCAGGGGCTGCTGCGAGGCGACGTGCTTGAACATCTGCAACGACGCGACGTCGGCCCATTGCATGTCGTCGAGGACGAGCACCACGGGACGTCGGGCCGACGCTCGTGCAACAAGGGCAACGGCCTGCTCGAACAGCCGGAACTGCGCCCCGCTGTCCGGCAGGACCGCGCCCCCCAACATGCTGTCGTCCCCGGGTTGAAGGAGTCGCCCCAGCTCGCCGACACCCGCGGTGGCCTGCACATCGGCGGGTTGGTCGCGGCACAGCTCGGTCAGGAGCTGCGTCCACGGCCACAGCGCGGGGATGCCTTCATGGCTCAGGCAACGCCCCCAGGCCACTGTGGCGCCGCGTTGGAGTGCGACCTTGCCGAGCTCTTCCACCAGCGAGGTCTTGCCGGCGCCCGGCTCGCCCTCCACCAGGACGAGAGCCGGGTGTGCGCCGATGGCGCGATCGAGGGCCTGCGTCAGCGTCCCGAGCTCCTCGCTACGGCCCACGAGCGCGCTCCCGCCTGACACGGCGTCGGACGGCGACCGCGGGTGCGGCGGGAGAGGGCTGACCGCCGTGGCCGTCGCCGTCGCCGAGGTGCTGACCGTCGCCACGGGTTCGGCGGACCCGCCGAGGGCACGGGCGTGCGCCGCTCGCAGGTCGTGTCCGGGGGACACGCCCAGCTCGTCGGCGAGCCGGGCGCGGACGCCGTCCACGACCGAGAGCGCCTCGGCCTGCCGGCCTGAGGCGGCGAGAGCGTTGACGAGGCTGGCCTGCACCGGCTCGTTCAGCGGCGCCATCCACGCGGCCAGCCGGAGTGGCTGCACCACCCGCTCGGGATGCCCCTGTGTCCGGGCAAGTGCGGCAGCCGAGACGCAGGCGTCGAAGAACTCGTTGTCCAAGCCGGCGAACAGCGGTGCCGCGGTCCTGCTGTGGCTGAGCCCGTCACCCGCCGGGCCGTGCCACAACCCCAGCGCGTGGGCATAGTCGTCCGATGCGTCGTCCGGCCGGCCAGCCGTCAGATGACCTCGCGCTCGCTCCACGTGGAGGCGGAAGTCGGCCAGGTCGACGGCGCCGGGGACCGCGGTCATGATGTACCCCCCACCGCGGCGCTGGACGAATGACCCGGACTCCCGGACCGCGAGCGTCGGTTCCAGCAGACGTCGGATTGCTCCGACGTACTTCTGCAGGATGTTGATGGCTGACCTCGGCACATCGTCGTCCCACAGCAGGTCGATGAGCTCCGACACGCTGGTGGGCCTGCCGACCCGCGCGAGCAGCAACGCCAGCAGGTACTCCTGCTGGCGTGGCCCGAGGTCCAGCTCCGTCCCGTCGTGCCAGGCGCGCAGGGCGCCGAGGACCTGCAGGCGCACCGGGCTGGGCTCGTCTGCGTGCATGCTGAACACGACCATCCCCGTCCTCGAGCGCCGACCGAAGGGTGATGCCGGAATCGTAGGCGAGGCAGACCCCGCCCGGCCATGCTCGAAGGCCCGGGCCACCGCGCGCGCCACTGGATTTCGGCTGAACGTCACCAGCCTCGCTCGTACACGGATCGTCAACACCGCACTGGTGAGGTGGGCTTCCGCAGCTCCCGATCCGGAAGGTCACCCATGTCGCAACCCACCGTCGTCCTGATCCATGGTGCCTTCGCCGATGCGTCCAGCTACGGCCCCGTCATCCCGCACCTGCTGGGCGACGGGATCAGGGTGCTCGCGCCGGCGGTCCCGAATCGTGCTCTCAACGAGGATGCGGCGGCCGTCTCCTCCGTCCTCGCGACCATCGAGGGGCCTGTGGTGCTCGTGGGTCATTCCTACGGGTGCGCCGTGGCGACCGTGGCCGGCACCGCCGACAACGTCATGAGCCTCGTCTACCTCGCTGGCTTCGTGCCCGAGGAGGGCGAGGCCCTGGGCGAGCTCCAGGACCGGTTCGCGCCGTCGGACCTCGCGACCTCACTGGTGCCGACGCCGACCGCGGACGGCGTGGACCTCACGGTCGACCTCGACAAGTTCCACGCGGTGTTCGCCGCCGACGTCGACGCCTCGACTGCCGCAGTGCTGGCCGTGACCCAGCGGCCGTTGGCAGGCGCGGCGTTCGGTGATCCTGCCCGCGCGGCGGCATGGAAGACCAAGCCCGCGTGGGGAGTCGTGGCCGCGCAGGACCACGCGATCAACCCCGACGTGCAGCGCTACGGCTACCAGCGCGCCGGTGTCTCGGCGATCGAGGCCGACAGCTCGCACCTCGTCATGTTCGCCCAGCCGACGGTGGTGACCGACCTGATCAGGAAGGCCGTCACCTCCGTCGCCGAGTGACTCGGGCCCAGACCACCCACCCAAGGAGACACCCATGTTCCGCTCCAGCCGCCGGCTCCTTGCCGGGATCGCCCTCACCCTGGTGGCTGTCCTGGCTGCCGTGCTGATCACGTCCACCTCCCAGGCCGGGGCCCCCGTGGCCGAGCCGCACCGGGCCGCCCATCCGGATCCCGTGTCCGGACGGCCGACAGTGGTCATGCTCCACGGCGCGTGGGCTGACTCGTCGGGCTGGTACGACTCAGCCGAGATCCTGCGCTCGCGCGGGTTCGACGTGATGGCCGTGGCCAACCCGCTGCGCGGGCTGACCTCCGACACGGCCTACGTCCGCAGCGTGCTGGAGACCATCGAGGGCCCTGTCGTCCTCGTTGCCCACTCCTACGGCGGTGCGGTCATCACCGGTGCGGCCACCGGTCTGCCGAACGTCAGGGCGCTGGTGTACGTCGCCGCCTTCGTGCCGGACGAGGGGGAGCCGGTCGGCGCCCTCAACGAGCTGAACCCGGGCAGTCTCATCAATGAGCAGGCGCTCCTGGTGCGGCCCTTCTCGACGGGCACCGGTGGAGGGGCCGACCTCTACATCCGTCCCGAGATCTTTCGTGAGGCGTTCGCGGCCGACCTCCCGGCGCGCACGGCCCGTCTCATGCAGATGACCCAGCGCCCCCTCTCGGCGGCAGCGCTGGGTGAGCCGTCAGGCACGCCGGCGTGGCGGACCATTCCCTCGTGGTACCTGCTGGCCACACAGGACAGGACCATCCCGCCCGCCACGCAGCAGTTCATGGCGACGCGCGCCGGGTCGACGATCGTCAGGGTGCGCTCGTCGCACGTGGCGATGCAGTCCCAGCCGGAGACGACTGCGGCCGTGGTCCTGGCCGCCGCGCGCGCCGCTCGGTGAGTCTGGCGAGGTCGAGAGGAGCTCCGGATGCACGAGCACGCCTACCAGGCCCAGTGCGACCTGGAGGAGCGGCGACACCCAGCCGACGCAGTCGAGCGGCGCGTCGCACTGACGCTGTTGGCCCTTGCGCTCGGCACCTTCGCCATCGGGACCGGTGAGTTCGGCACCAACGGGGTCGTGCAGCTGATCGCCGCTGACCTGGACGTGTCGGTCCCGGCGGCCACGAACGCGGTGACGGCGTACGCACTGGGGGTCGTCATCGGTTCCCCGGTCCTGACGATCGTCGCCGCTCGCCTCAACCGTCGCAGGTTGCTCCTGGCCCTCGTCGGTCTGTTCCTGATCGGGAACCTCCTCTCGGCGCTGGCCTCCGACCTCGGTCTGCTGGCGGTCGCGCGGTTCCTCACCGGCACCGTGCAGGGGGCGTACTTCGGTGCCGGGGCAGTGGTCGCGGCGTACGCGTACGGTCCCGGCAAGGGCGGCAAGGCGTTCGCGACGGTGATGGCCGGACTCACGGTGGCGACTGTCGTCGGGTCGCCGCTCGGCACCTTGATCGGTCAACGGTCCGGGTGGCAGACCCTCTACCTCGTGGTCGCCGTGACGGGCCTCCTGGCGGGAGTGGCGATCTGGTTCTTCGTCCCCCGCACCCCTGCCCTCGACGGGGGCTCCGTGACGACCGAGCTGGGTGCGCTGCGCCGGCCGATGGTGTGGGTGACGACGGCCATCGCTGCCCTCGGGATCTCGAGCATCTTTGCTGTCTACACCTTCATCGGGCCGTACATCACCGATGCGGTGGGGGCGGACGAGTCGTGGATCCCGCTCGCGTTGGCCGTGTTCGGCCTCGGGATGGCGGTCGGCAACTGGATCGGCGGGCGGTTGGCCGACCAGTACGAGCACCGCGGTCTGGTGACGGGGTACGCCGGGGCGCTGGTGTTCCTCGTCGTCATCGGACTCCGCGGCGACGCGCTGGTCGTCCTGCTTCCCTGCCTGTTCGGCGTGGGAGCGACCACCATGATGGCCATCCCCACCATCCAGGTGCTCCTGACGCAGTACGCGCCGGAGGCTCCGACGCTGATGGGCGCGGTCAACCTCGCGGCACTCAACCTGGCCAACGCGCTGGGCGCCGTCGGAGGTGCTCTGGCGCTGGGGGCCGGATGGGGCACGCTCTCGACGGCATGGGCGGGCCTTGCCCTGACGGCCGCCGGCCTGTTGCTCTTCGCCGTCACCGTCCCTCGAGTGGCGCCTCCGGCTGCGGTCGAGCGCGCGCCAGCAACGGCCTGACGGAGTGGTGGCGATGTTGTCGTTGCGCTCCCGTGGCTCCTTCTTGTCGGTCTGCTCCGACGGGTCGATCCTCTCCGTCGGCTCGATCGGGTCGGTCTGCTCCGTGGGCTCGATCGGGGCGGTGTTCTCGATCGGCTCGATCGGCTCGGTGCTGTCGGTGATGTCGATGCTCTCCACGCAGAGCAACTGCTCGATCCTCAGCCATGGCAGCAACTGTTCGATCCTGAGTCGCGAGAGCAGCAGCTCGATCCTGAGCCGTCGTGCGACGAGGGCGATCCTCGGTCGACGCATCGCGAGACGGCACCGGACGTGACCGGGACCGACGTCGCTCCGGGCGTGCAGGGCGGGGAGCCGCAGCTGACGTCTGAGCAGTTCCAGCGCCTGTCGTCGTACGGCGAGCGCAGGACCGTGCAGGCCGGACAGGTTCTGTACGCCACCGGCGACAGCACGTACGACCTGTTCCTGATCGAGTCCGCCGCGGTCGACGTGGTGCGTGAGGCAAGCGTCAGCGAACCTGAGCACGTCGTCTACACGCGCTCCGCGGGCGACTTCATGGGAGAGCTCAGCATCCTCACGGGCCAGAAGGTCTACGTCACGGCGAGGGTGCGTGAGCAGGGCGTCGTCGTCCAGCTCCACGCGCGGGCGTTCCGTGCGGCACTGGCCGAGCAGGTCGACATCGCGGACGTGCTGATCGAGGCCTTCAGGCTGCGACGCCGCATCATGCTCGACTCGGCCGGCAGCGCACTGGAGATCGTGGGTCGTCCGGAGAGCGCCGGCAACCGGGCGTTGCGCACCTACGCAGCGCGGCTGCAGCTTCCGCACTCCGCGTTCGACGCGGACTCGGTGGCTGGCCAGTCGCTCATGGCCGCCTACGGGCTCGCCGCCGAGGACCTGCCCGCCGCTGTCCTCTTCGACCGCGTCCTGGTCAGGGCGACACCGCAGGACGTGGCCCGGGCGGTCGGACTCAGCTTCGAGCCGTCGGACCGAGACGTCGACCTTGTCGTCGTGGGTGCTGGCCCAGCCGGTCTGGCCGCGGCCGTCTACGGCGCCTCCGAAGGCCTCGTCACCGTGATGCTGGACGCGGAGGGGCCGGGCGGTCAGGCGGCGACGACGTCGCGGATCGAGAACTACCTCGGTTTCCCCGGTGGCATCAGCGGGGACGAGCTGACCCGGCTTGCTCTGGTGCAGGCACTGAAGTTCGGAGCGCAGGTCTATGCGCCGTGCCATGTCGTGGGTCTTCGCGGCGAGCCCGACGGCCCGGTCCTGACCCTGCAGGACGGGAGCGAGGTGCGGTCCCGAGCCGTCATCGTCGCGACCGGGGCGCACTACCGCCGCCTCTCGGTGGCCCGCTGGGAGGAGTTCGAGGGTCGTGGGTCCATCCGGTACTCCGCGACCGAGCTCGACGTTGCCGGCTGCGAGTCCCGACCGGTCACGGTCGTCGGCGGTGCGAACTCGGCGGGGCAGGCCGCGCTGTTCCTTGCCTCACGCGGGTGCCGGGTGGACGTCGTCGTGCGCGGTGGTCGCATCGACAAGTCGATGTCGAGCTACCTGCTCGGCCGACTCGAGGCCCACACGATGGTGACGATCTGGACGAACGCCAGGCTCCTCGAGCTGTGTGGGGCGGACGAGCTCGAGGCGGTGGTCATCAGTGCTGACGGCGGTGTGCCGTTCGCGTCCGAGTCGAGCGCGATCTTCTGCTTCATCGGGGCGGAGCCCGAGACCAGCTGGATGGGTGAGGTGGCGCGCGACGTCCACGGCTTCGTGCTGACCGACGTCGCGCTGGCCGCGGCCCGGGTGCCGGGCCATGCCGACGGTCCGTTGCCGTACGAGACGAGCCTTCCGAGGGTGTTCGCCGCAGGCGACGTCCGGGCAGGCTCGATGAAGCGTGTCGCGTCCGCGGTGGGGGAGGGAGCCAGCGCCGTGGCCTCGGTGCATCGTGCCTTCAGCAGGCTCTCGGACCTCGCGTCGCGCTGAGTCCGCCGCGGGTCAGGCCGGGAACTTCACGCCGGTGTTGGCGTGGCAGCGGTAGCCGAAGGGGTTCTTCGCGAGGTACTGCTGGTGGGCGTCCTCGGCGTAGAAGTACGGCGTCTCGCTGGCCGGGCGGATCTCGGTGGTGATCTCGCCGAGCCCGCGGCGCGCGAGCTCCTCGCCGTAGGCCTTGGTCAGCTCGCGGGCGGTCTGCTCCTGCTCGGGAGTGGTCCAGTAGATCGCCGAGCGGTACTGGGTGCCGACGTCGTTGCCCTGGCGCATGCCCTGGGTCGGGTCGTGGATCTCGAAGAACTTCTTCACCAGGTCGGCGTACGACACCTTCTCGGGGTCGAAGACGACGCGAACGGCCTCGGTGTGCCCGGTGTGCCCGCTGCACACCTCCTCGTACGTCGGGTTGGGGGTGCTGCCGCCGGCGTAGCCGACCGATGTCGACCAGACGCCAGGCACCTGCCAGTAGATCTCCTCCGCGCCCCAGAAGCAGCCGAGGCCGAGGACGGCGACCTCGAGGCCGTCGGGCACGTCGTCGCTGACAACGGGGGTGTGCAGGACCAGGTGCTCGCCCAGGGTCCACATCTGCTGCTCGCGCCCCGGGAGCGCCTGGTCGGGGGTGGGCAGGGTGGTGGGCTTGCCGAATCCGAACATGCCTCCATTGTCGCGCGCCGGGCAAGGGGCGCGACCGCGTCTCGCCGGACGGCCGGGAACCGGCGGAGCTAGGCGGTCTAGACGTTCGCGTTGTGGCGAATGTGGGGCCGCAGGGTCAGGAGGACGGTGAAGGCCTCAGGAGTACTCGTGGAAAGGAAGTGTCATGTCTTCACGTCGAACGGTTCGACGGCTGCTCGTCGGCACCCTCGTGGGGGTCCTGGTGGGGGGTGGCCTCATGGTCCTCACCCCGGCCGGGGCCGAGGTCAGCAGCGCGATGGCCACCAACTGGAAGAAGATCTGGAAGCAGGAGCTCCAGCCGCAGGCAGACAAGCGGTACTACACCAAGAAGAAGAGCGACAAGAGGTACTACACCAAGAGCAAGAGCAACGAGAGGTACTACACCAAGTGGGACTCTGACGCGAAGTACGCGCTCAAAGGCTCGTCGTACACCAAGGCCGAGTCCGACGGGAAGTACCTCCCGAAGCAGGCACTCATCCGCGGGCAGTACGCCGCCATCGGCACGGCTGGCGCCGCCAACTACCGGGTCGGCGACAACATCACCTTCGGCGTGACGCTGTCGGCTGCCCCCGGGGTGAACTACCTCAACGCCGGGGCCGCGCCAACTGCCAACTGCCCCGGGACCGCAGCCGCCCCGAACGCCGCCCCGGGCCAGCTGTGCGTCTACGAGGTGTCCAGCACCAACGCGAATCAGCGTTTGATCTGGAACGCGGCCACCGGTGCCGTGGGAGCCAGCGTCTACGGCGCAATCGTCCACGTGAGCGCCACCGCCGCGGGGGAGACGGTCGTCTTCGGCACGTGGGCCCTCCGCCCGGCTGCCATCGTCAGCGCGCCATGAGGAGTGCCGGGCCACACGGATGACCGGAACATCGGACGGCCGCCGCGCCAGCGGTGCGGCGGCCGTTCCCCTGTCCGGGCCGAGAGCCGCGGGGTCTACCCTCGCCATGTGACCCAGGAGCACCGCAACAAGTCCGGTTTCGACACGCGTGCGATCCACGCCGGCTACGAGCCCGACGCGATGACCGGGGCGGTCAACCCGCCCATCTACGCCAGCAGCACCTACAAGCAGGACGGCGTCGGCGGCCTGCGCGGCGGCTACGAGTACAGCCGCTCCGCGAACCCGACGCGTACGGCGCTGGAGGGCGCCCTCGCGGCGGTCGAGGACGGCGAGAAGGGGTTCGCCTTCGCCTCCGGTCTCGCTGCCGAGGACACCATCATCCGGGCGCTGACGCGCCCCGGCGACCACGTCGTGATCCCCGACGACGCCTACGGCGGCACGCACCGCCTCTTCGACAAGGTCGCCAAGGTCTGGGGCACCGACCACAGCTCGGCGTCGGTGGCCGACACCGACGCCGTCGCCGCGGCCATCGAGCCCGGCCGCACCAAGCTCGTGTGGGTCGAGACGCCCACCAACCCGATGCTCACCATCGGCGACATCGAGGCGCTGGCCACCGTCGCGCACGACGCGGGCGCCCTGCTCGTCGTCGACAACACCTTCGCCTCGCCCTACCTCCAGCAGCCGCTCACGCTCGGCGCCGACGTGGTGGTGCACTCGACGACCAAGTACGTCGGCGGGCACAGCGACGTCGTCGGGGGAGCGGTCGTCGTGCGGGACCTCGAGCTCGCCGAGAAGGTCGGCTACCACCAGAACGCCATGGGCGCGGTGGCCGGACCGTTCGACGCCTTCCTGACGCACCGCGGCCTCAAGACGCTCGGCGTCCGCATGGACCGCCACTGCGACAACGCGGAGCGGATCGTCGAGTTCCTCGACGGCGACCCGCGGGTCACCGAGGTGATCTATCCCGGCCTCGCGGCCCACCCGGGCCACGAGGTCGCCGCCCGTCAGATGAAGCGCTTCGGCGGGATGATCTCGTTCCGCGTCGCCGGTGGGCTCGAGCAGGCCCTCGCCGTCTGCGAGCGCGCCGAGGTGTTCACCCTCGGGGAGTCGCTCGGCGGCGTCGAGTCGCTCATCGAGCACCCGGGGAAGATGACCCACGCCAGCGTCGCGGGCACCGACCTCGAGGTGCCGGACGACCTCATCCGGCTCAGCGTCGGCATCGAGACCGTCGACGACCTCGTCGCCGACCTCGACCGCTCCCTGGGCTGAGTCATGGACGAGGCACCCGATCCCCGCTACCTCCTGGCCAACGAGCGGACCCTCCTCGCCTACGAGCGCACCGCGATCGGCCTCGTCGTGGCGGCTGTCGGTGCCCTCAACCTGCTGGACGACGCCTGGCCCAACGTCGCCCTGGGCATCGCCCTCCTGGTCGCGTCGGCGCTGACCGCTGGCGTCGGCTGGCACCGCTACCGCCAGGCCGAGCGGGCGATCCGGACGGGCACCGACCTCCCCCACGGATTCGGCGCGCAGGTGGTCGTCCTCGCCGTGATCGCGATCATCGTGGTGGTCGCCCTGACGGTGCTGGTGTGAGCGCGGTCGTCTGCGTCGACTTCGGCTCGACGTTCACCAAGGCCGTGCTCGTGGACCGCACGACAGGCGAGCTCCTCGCCACCGCGAGCCACCCGACCACGCTGCCGGACGCGACCGGCGCCGGTGACGTCCTCGACGGGTACGACGCCTGCGTGGCCGCGCTCGCCGAGCAGGACCCCCGCGCAGTCGACGCCGACGTGCTCGCCTGCTCCAGCGCCGGCGGCGGGCTGCGCATCGCGGTCGTCGGCAACGAGGAGCTGGTCACCGCCGAGGCCGGCCGCCGGGTCGCGCTCTCCAGCGGCGGCAAGGTCGTGCTGGTGCTGCACGGCGGGCTCGACGACACCAAGCTGGCCGCGCTCCGGGCGGCCGAGCCCGACGTGGTGCTGCTCGTCGGCGGCACCGACGGCGGCAACGCCGAGGTGCTCGAGGGCGACGCCCGCTTCCTGGCCGGGCAGCCGTGGCCGGGGCCCGTCGTGGTGGCCGGCAACGTCGAGTCACAGCCCCTGGTCGCGGAGCTGCTCCACGGCTCGGGCACGCCTCACGTGCTCGCCGACAACGTGGTGCCGCGCATCGGCGTGCTCGCCCCGGACAGCGCGCGCCGGGCGATCCGCGAGATCTTCCTGAGCCACGTCATCGGCGGCAAGCACCTCAGCAGCCGCACCGACGCCCGAGGCCGCACCTTCACCTCGATCGTGCGCGGCGCGACGCCCGACGTCGTGCTCACCGGCGTGGAGCTGCTCGCCCGCGGCCTCGACGACCAGCACCGCGGTGCCGGTGACGTCGTGGTCGTCGACGTCGGTGGTGCGACCACCGATGTGCACAGCGTCGTCGAGCTCGACCCCGAGGACAGCGGACTGGCCCGCGAGGTCGTCGCCACCACGCCGGTCACCCGCACGGTCGAGGGCGACCTCGGCATGCGTTGGTCGGCCGTCTCGACGGTCGAGGCGGCCGGCCGCGACGACCTCCACGCCGCCGCCGTACGCCGCCGGGAGCAGCCCGACCTCCTCCCGGACGGCTGCCCCGACCCGGCTGCCGAGCAGGACGCTGACCTCGACATCGCCGCGGCCGCCGTCCGGATCGCCCTCGAGCGCCACGCCGGCCGGAGCAAGGTGGTGGTGAGCCCCGAGGGCCGCGTGGTCGAGCGCAGCGGCAAGGACCTTCGCGAGGTCGACCTCCTGGTCGGCTCGGGTGGCGTGCTGCGCCACGGTGGCCCCGGCGCCGTACGCCGGGTGCTGGCGCCGGCCACGGGCGACGCCTTCGAGGGGGGCTGGCAGCTGCCGCGCGACCCGCGCGTGGTCGTCGACCACGACTACGTGCTCGCCGCCGCAGGGCTGCTGGCCGAGGAGCACCCCGTGACGGCACACCGCCTGCTGGATGGTCTCAGGGCCTCAGGGGATGGGTAGCGTGACGACGTGAGCGAGCAGAGCAGGCCCTCGGCAGACACCCCGGGCGACCCCGAGGTGGAGTCGGGACGACGTCGGCTGTTCGCCGCTCTCGCCCGCGAGGAGGACGGGCTCACCGAGCGCATCGTCGCCCAGTGGGCGCAGTCTCGTGCCGAGCGCCGGACCGAGCCGGCGTTCACCACCGGACCTTCCAACTTCAGCCGCGCCCAGGTGCCGTGGGGCCTCGACCTCGCCGCCGCCTGGTCCTGGCGGCTCATCGCCATCGCGATCGCGATGCTCGGCCTGCTGTGGACCCTGCGCTTCTTCGCCGTCATCACCCTGCCGCTCGCCATCGCGCTGCTGATCACCGCGCTGGCCTCACCCGTGGTCATCTGGCTGCGCCGGGTCGGGGTGCCGCGCGGCCTCGCGACCGGCGTCGTGATGCTCATCGGCCTCGGGACGGTCGGGCTGCTGCTGACCTTCGTCGGCCAGCAGGTCGCCCAGGGCGCGAGCGACCTGTCCGACTCGGTGGTCACCGGGCTCGGCCAGGTCAGGGAGTGGCTGCGCACCGGTCCGTTCCACGTCTCGGACTCCCAGCTCGACGGCTACATCAAGCAGATGCAGGCCGCCGTGTCCGGCAGCACCGGCACCGACGGCATGGTCACCCGGGCCACCGAGGTCGGCACGGCCCTCGGCCACGTGGTCGCGGGCTTCTTCATCGTGCTGTTCTCCACCTACTTCTTCCTCGCCGACGGCGAGCGCATCTGGTCGTGGCTGGTGCGGATCGCCCCCCGCGCCGCGCGCGAGCGCGTCGACGCCTCGGGCCGCGTCGCGTGGGTGTCGCTGACCCAGTTCGTGCGGGCGACCGTCCTGGTGGCCTTGGTCGACGCGATCGGGATCATGCTGGTCGCCGTGCTCCTCGGCGTGCCGTTCGTCATGGCCATCGGCGTGCTGGTCTTCCTCGGCGCGTTCGTCCCGATGATCGGTGCCACCGTGGCTGGAGTGGTCGCGATCCTCGTCGCGCTGGTCGACCAGGGCCCGTGGACGGCGTTGCTGATGCTGGGCGGCGTGATCCTGGTCCAGCAGATCGAGGGCCACGTGCTGCAACCGTTCCTCATGGGCCGCTTCGTCTCGCTGCACCCGCTCGGCGTGATCGTGGCGATCGGCTGCGGGGTGCTCGTGGCAGGCATCGCGGGCGCGCTGGTCGCCGTACCCCTCGCCGCGGCCGGCAACGCCGTCGCGCAGCACCTCGCCTCCTACACCGACGTCGGTGAGGACGATCCCGACGACGCGCTCGAGGACGACATCGGGCCACCTCCCAACGAGGGCGACCAGGTCCACGACGACGGCCCCCTCGCGGGTCCGGACGACCCCGACGACAAGCACGAGGACAGGGCATGACTGAGCAGTGCTCGCTGGCCGACATCATCGCCGCGCGCGAGATGCTCGAGGGCCTGACGGTGACCACGCCGATGGAGGAGTCGCGCTGGCTGTCGGCGCTCGTCGGTGGACGGGTGTCGCTGAAGTGCGAGAACCTCCAGCGCACCGGCTCGTTCAAGTCGCGGGGTGCCTTCGTCCGCATCTCGCGCCTGTCCGCCGAGGAGCGGGCCAAGGGCGTCGTCGCGGCGTCCGCCGGCAACCACGCCCAGGGCGTCGCGCTCGCCGCCTCGACGCTCGGCATCAGCTCCACCGTGTTCATGCCCGAAGGGGCGCCGATCCCCAAGGAGAAGGCGACCCGCGGCTACGGCGCCGACGTCGTCTTCCACGGCCGCTACCTCGAGGACTCGCTCGCCCGCGCCCGGGAGTTCGCGGCCGAGACCGGCGCGGTGCTGATCCACCCCTTCGACCACGTGGACATCGTCGCGGGGCAGGGCACGCTCGGGCTCGAGGTCCTCGAGCAGGCGCCGGACGTCCGCACCGTGCTGGTGCCCACCGGCGGTGGCGGGTTGCTCGCCGGGGTGGCGATCGCGGTCAAGGCGCTGCGCCCCGACGTACGCGTGGTGGGGGTGCAGGCGGAGGGCGCCGCGGCCTACCCGGGCTCGCTCGCAGCCGGCGAGCCGGTGCCGCTCGAGTCGATGAGCACGATGGCCGACGGCATCGCGGTCGGCAGGCCCGGTGACATCACCTTCGCGGCGGTGCGCGACCACGTCGACGAGATCGTGACCGTCTCGGAGGAGTCGCTGTCCCGCGCGCTGCTCGCCCTGATCGAGCGGGCCAAGCAGGTCGTCGAGCCCGCTGGTGCGGCCGCCGTCGCGGCCCTGCTCGACAACCCGTCCGGCTTCGAGACCCCGGCCGTCGCGGTGCTGTCCGGTGGCAACATCGACCCGCTCCTGCTCAGCAAGGTCATCCGCCACGGCCTCGCCGCGGCCGGTCGCTACCTCTACCTCCGCGTGTGCATCCCCGACCTGCCCGGCGGCCTGGCCTCCCTGCTCGCCGAGGTCGGCGCGGAGGGCGCCAACGTGCTCGAGGTCGCCCACGAGCGGATCTCGCCGTCGCTGACCCTCAACGAGGTCGAGGTGCGCATCCAGCTCGAGACCCGCGGCGAGACGCACGCCGAGCACCTGATGGCCCGGCTGCGCGAGCGCGGCTACCGCGTCGACAACTGAGCGTCGTACGCCCGGAGCGGTGCGTCACCGACATTCCGGGCGCCCGGAATGTCGGTAGGCCACCGCCCGGAGGTCGACACGCCATGAAATGCCGAGGAGCGGTGGCCCAGCCACATCTGACGAGTCAGGAATGTAGGTGGACCACCGCTCCGGCGGTGATCGGGGTGGTGCTCAGGCCTGGTAGGGCTCCGCGTCGACGATCTCGACGGAGAACTCCTTGCCGGTGGGCGCGGTGTAGGCGACCGTGTCGCCCTTGCTCTTGCCGTTGATCGCGGATCCCAGGGCGGTCTGCGGCGAGTAGACGTCGAGGGTGTCGCCCTCGGAGAGGTTCTCGCGGGCGCCGAGGAGGAACTTCTCCTCGTCGCCGCCGTCGATGCGGGCGGTCACGACCATCCCGGGCTCGACGACACCGTCGTTGGGAGGCGTCTCGCCGACCTCGGCCTTGCGGAGCATGTCCTCGAGCTGACGGATGCGGGCCTCCTGCTTGCCCTGGTCGTCCTTGGCGGCGTGGTAGCCGCTGTTCTCCTTGAGGTCGCCCTCGTCACGCGCTGCGGCGATCTTCTCGATGATGTCCTGGCGCTTGGGGCCCTTGAGGTCCTCGAGCTCGGCCTGCAGCTTGTCGTAGGCCTCCTGGGTCAGCCAGACGGTGCCCTGGTCGGTCATGTCGGTGCTCCTGCTCACGTGGTACTGGATGCGGGTGTGCCTCAGCGCGCCCGCATCGGGTCAGTGGGATCTTCCGTCCGATCGGTGTCGGCGCGGCGACAGACGTCGGCCAGCGCACCCGGACGGGCAGAACGATCAGGTTAGCAAGACTGAGGCAAAAGTGCAGGCCGACGGCTCAGCGCGGTCGCGGCTGGTCGGGCGAGGTGCACCCGAGCTTCTCCACGGAGGTGGCGCGGCGCTCGGTGCGGATGACGACCTCGTTGGGTCCGTCGACCGGGGTGAAGGCGAGCTCGCCGACGGCCGTCTTGTCCTCGGCCAAGGCGCGCACGCGGCAGCTGGCCTCCACACCGTCCGCCAGCTGGACGTCGACGCGGGCCTCGACCTGGTGGTCGCTCGTGACGTCGAAGGTGACGACCTCGGAGCGGACGTCGGGGCTGCCGTGGAACCACGCCGTCCAGCCGAGCCACGTCAGTCCGACGACGGCGAGGACGACCGCGAGGCCCACGACTGCGGGGCGCCGCCACCGGGCGGGGGCGCCGTAGCGGTCGGCGAGGTCGGTGGTCACGCACAGAAGCGTAAGTCCCTCCTCCTAGACTTCAGGCCATGGCCCAGCCCCCCGCAGACCGACCCCGCGCCGGCCTCCGACTCATGCACGTCCACGCCCACCCCGACGACGAGTCGAGCAAGGGGGCCGCGTCCACGGCGAAGTACGTCGCCGAGGGGGTCGACGTCCACGTCGCCACCTGCACCGGCGGCGAGCGCGGCTCGGTGCTCAACGCCAAGATGGACCGCCCCGAGGTCTGGGAGAACATCACCGAGATCCGCCGCGAGGAGATGCACCGCGCCCGCGACATCCTCGGCATCCGTCAGGACTGGCTGGGCTTCATCGACTCCGGCTGGCCCGAGGGTGACCCGCTCCCACCGCTCCCGGAGGGCTGCTTCGCACTCGTGCCGCTCGAGGAGGCCACCGAGCGCCTCGTACGGCTGATCCGCGGGTTCCGTCCCCACGTGCTGACGACGTACGACGAGCGCGGCGGCTACCCGCACCCCGACCACATCCGCTGCCACGAGGTCTCCGTCGCCGCCTACCACGCGGCCGGCGACCCGGAGCGCTTCCCCGACGCGGGTGAGCCGTGGCAGCCGATGAAGCTCTACTACCACCACGGCTGGAGCTGGGCGAAGACCAACGCCCTCCACGAGGCGATGCTCGCCCACGACCTCGAGTCGCCCTACGCCGAGCGCCTCGAGAAGTGGGAGCGCGAGCCGGAGTGGGACGACCGGATCACCACGCGGGTGCCGTGCGGCGACTACTTCGGGGTCCGCGACCAGGCGCTGCTCGCCCACGCCACGCAGATCGACCCCGACGGCATGTGGTTCGCGATCCCGCGTGAGATTCAGCAGAAGACCTGGCCCACCGAGGACTACGAGCTGGTCGAGTCGACGGTCGAGAGCACGCTGCCCGAGGACGATCTCTTCGCGGGGATCCCGACCCCCGCTCCCTGAGCGGGAAGTGGGACACTAGGGGCATGCTCCACCTGCTGATCATCGCGCTCGTGAACGACCCCACTCCGGAGGACACCGAGGTGAAGGCGGGGCCGCTGGGCTTCGCCGTGTGGATCTTCATGATCATCGCGGTCGTCATCATCGCGTTCAGCCTCGTCAAGCAGCTGCGCAAGGCGCAGGCGGCCAAGGACGCCGGCGTCTACGGCGACGAGCCGGTCCAGCGCTCCGAGGAGGCGGACGCGACAGACGCGGCGGACGCACCGGGCACCCCGGGTGGCTCGGGCACGACGGGCACCTCCGCCACCACCGACGAGCGCTGAGGCTCCTCAGCCCTGCTGCCCCTGCCCGGGCAGCCACCAGTTCCACCGCCCCAGCAGCGTCATCGACGCCGGCAGCAGCAGGCCACGCACGATCGTCACGTCGAGCAGCACGGCCACGGTCATCCCGACGCCGATCTCCTTGACCGCGATCAGCTCGCCGAGCGCGAAGCCGAGGAACACGATCCCGATCGCGACCGCGGCGAGCGTCACCACCGGTCCCGAGGCGGTGATGCCGGTGAGCACGGCCTCGTCGTTGAGCGCCCGGAGGTCCTTGCCGCGATCCCGCTTGCGCGTCGGGCGGGCCAGGGCCTCGTCCCACGCCTCGCGGATCCGGGCGACCAGGAAGACGTGGTAGTCCATCGACAACCCGAACGCGAACATGAACAGCAGCAGGGGAGTGGTGACGTCGAGGGCGCCCCACGAGTCGAAGCCGAGCAGGGACGACCCCCAGCCGCGCTGGAAGATGGCGACCACCACGCCGAGCGTCGCGCCGAGGGAGAGCAGGTTGAGCGCCACGGCCTTGATGGGTACGACGACGGAGCGCGTCAGCCGTCCCAGCAGCAGGGCGGTCAGCAGCGCGACGACCAGCACCGCGATGGGGGCCCGGTCGGCGAGGGCGTCGCGGGTGTCGACCAGCTCGGCCGTGGGCCCGCCGACGAGGACGTCGGCCCCGAGGTCGGCGGCCCGCATCCGGCGTACGAGGTCCTGCACCTTCGGGCCGTCGTAGTCGCCGGCAGCGTCCGGCTCGGGCTCCACGAGGAGCTGGCTGAGGTCGCCTGGCACGGGGTCGAAGAGCAGCACGTCCACCACGCCGGGGATGCCGGCCAGTCCGGCCATGGCGTCCGCGGTCTCCTGGGAGGTGAACTCCGCCTCGACCAGCACGGTGATCGGGGTGGCGACCTGGTCGGGGTAGCGGTCCTCGATCGCGGCCTGCGTCAGCCGCGGCTCGCTGTCGCGGGGGAGCGAGCGGGTGTCGGAGTTGCGGAGGTCGAGGGACAGCAGGGGGGTGCTGAGCAGGAGCAGCAGTGCGGTGCACCCGAGCAGCACCGGCCACGGGCGGCGCTGCGCGAACCGCGCGAGGCGCGGCAGCAGCGCGTGGGCGCTGGGGGTGCCGCCCAGGAAGCGTCCCGACGCCGGTGCGGGGATGCGGCCGTGTGACACGGCGACCAGCGCTGGGGCGAGGGTGAGGCCGGTCAGCGTGGCGCCGGCCACCGCGACGAGACCGCCGACGGCCATCGGGGAGAGGACGGGGTCGCGCAGCACGAGCAGGCCGGCGAGCGCGGTCGCGACGGTGAGGCCCGAGACGAGGACCGTGCGCCCGGAGGTGGCCAGGGTGCGCCCCAGCGCTTCCGCGACATCGGCGCCCGGCGAAGCCGCCCGCTCCTCCCGGAAGCGACCGAGGACCAGCAGTGCGTAGTCCACCGCCAGGCCGAGGCCCAACAGGGTGACGACGTTGACGGCGTAGTCGCTCACCGGGGTCAGGCGGGCCAGGCCCGCCAGCGCCAGCAGGGCCACGCAGACGGAGCCGAGCGCCGTCGCCACGGGCAGCAGGCCGACGACGAGGCCGCCCAGGGCGAGTGCGAGGACGACGACGAGCACGAGGATCGCGACGCCCTCGCCGCGCGCGGCGTCCTGCACGGCCTGCTCGCCGAAGGCCTCCTCGGCGAGCAGTGGGCCGCCGACCAGCACCTCGGGCATGCCGACCTGCTGCAGGGTCTTCTCGACCTCGGCGGCGGCAGCCAAGGCACGGTCGCGGTCGACGGTGTGGTCGATCTCGACGGTGACGACCGTGCCGAACCGGTCGGGCCGGACGAGGTCCTGCGCGCCGGTGGTCCAGGGGTCGCGCACCTCGACGACGTCCGGCAGGTCGCGTACGGCGTGCAGCGTGCGTGTGGCCTGGTCGATCAGGTCGATGCCGTAGATGTCCGCCCCGGACAGGACGGCGACCACCAGCTCGCCCTCGGGGTCGGCGGCCTCCAGCAGCTCCTTCACCTGGGCCGACTCGCTGTCGTCGCGCAGTGGGTCGGGGGCCTCGGCCAGGTCGAAGACCGATCCGCCGAGCACGGCGCCGAGCACGACGACCACCGCCCAGGTCGCGAGGACCGGGCGTCGCCAGCGGTGCAGCAGCCGTCCGAGGTCCTCCAGCACGAGCGGAACTGTAACGGGGACCACCCCTTATGGCGATTGCCAGTCAAAAGTTGTTCACAAACTGTCGGATCGGACCTAGGGTGAGCGGCGTCACATCCCCGTCACATCCCTCGCCCGTGCGTCGCGCCCGGGCTCCCGAGAGGTAAATCCCCGGTGTCGAAGAATCACTCCACCGCTCCACCGCGTCGCGCTCGCCGGTGGGCGGCCGCGGCCCTCGCCGCCTCCGTCGCGGCGAGCCTCGCTGCCACGGTGCCGAGCGCCGCGTCCGCCATCCCGGCCGGCGACGAGCCCGGCGTCACCATGCGTGCCTACCAGCTGGGTCAGGGCATCTCTGAGCTCTGCACGCTCAAGGCCGCCCAGACCCCCAATGTCGACCTGCTCAAGCCGACGATCGACTGGGACGCCCCAGAGGACTTCGGCGGCCTGTCGGAGAACTTCGTCGTGGAGGCGCTCGCCAACCTCGACATCCCCACCGCCGGCTCCTACACGTTCCGGCTGCTGAGCGACGACGGCTCCGAGCTGTTCATCGACGACACGAAGGTCATCGACAACGACGGCCTTCACGGCAACACGCCGAAGGACGGCTCGGCGGAGCTGTCGCCGGGCATCAAGAAGCTGCGGATCAACTTCTTCGAGGCCGGTGGCGGCGAGCAGCTCACGCTGCAGTGGAAGAAGCCCGGTGACGCCGCGTTCACCGTCGTGCCCACCTCCGTCCTCAGCACCGAGGCCGGCGTCACGCGCGTCACGGCTCCCGGCTTCAAGTACTGCGAGGGCCAGAACGACTCGGCCGGCGACGGTCTCCAGCTCGACGGGCTGAACCCCGCGTACGAGCTGACCGACCTCCGCCCCAGTGGCTTCGAGCCGCAGGCCACCGGCCTCGAGTGGATGGGCGACGACCTGCTCGTCCTCACCTGGGGCGGCAACGGCAACGACCAGGGCAACGTGGAGCTCGGCGAGCTCTACCGGCTCGAGGGCGTCAAGGGCGCCGACTCGACCGCGGACGTGACACGCACGAAGATCGCGGGCGGCCTCAAGGAGCCGCAGGGCATCAAGGTCGTCGACGGCGAGATCTACGTCTCCGAGAAGACCGGCCTGATCAAGCTGACCGGCGAGGACGCCCAGGGTGTCTTCCAGTCGCAGGAGCAGATCGCGGCCTACCCGTTCGACGGCAACTTCCACGAGTTCGGCTTCGGCATGCTCTACAAGGACGGCAAGTTCCACGTGAACCTGTCGGTCTCCATCAACCTCGGTGGCGCGACCACCGTGCCGCAGGGCTCGCAGGACCGCGGTACCCACATCACCATCGACAAGGACACCGGCGAGATCGACTACGTCGCCGGTGGCCTGCGGACCCCGCACGGCATGGGTTGGGGCGCGAACGGTGAGATCTTCGTGACCGACAACCAGGGCGGCTGGCTGCCGGCCTCGAAGCTGATCGAGATCAAGCCGGGCGAGTTCTACAACCACTTCACCACCGAGAAGGACGGCACGCCCGGTCGCTTCGACGACCAGCCGGTCACCAAGCCGGTGCTGTGGATGCCGCAGAACGAGATCGCCAACTCTCCGAGCACGCCCGTCGTCGTCGACGGGGGCCCGTACGCCGGTCAGATGTTCATCGGCGACGTGACCTACGGCGGCCTCCAGCGCGCCGACCTCGAGGTCGTCGACGGCCGCAAGCAGGGCGCGCTCTTCCGGATGACGCAGGGCCTCGAGGCCGGTGTCAGCCGGGTGCTGAAGGGCGACGACGGCCAGCTGATCATCGGTGGCCTCGGCGCCGGCGGCAACTGGGGCCAGAACGGCAAGCTGCGCTACGGCCTGCAGAAGCTCGACCTCTCCGGCACCGTTCCCTTCGACATGCTGTCGATGGACGTCGTCGAGGGTGGCTTCGAGATCGAGTACACCAAGCCCCTGTCCGCTGACACGCTGGCCGACCTGGCGAGCAAGTACCAGGTCCAGCAGTGGCGCTACCGCGCGACGGCACAGTACGGCGGTCCCAAGCTCGACCAGGAGAGCCTCTCCGTCACCAGCGCGACCGCCAGCGCGGACGGGAAGACCGTCACGCTCGAGGTCGACGGCCTGAAGCCCGACCGCGTCGTCCACCTCCGATCGCCGCGGCCGTTCGCCTCGACGTCCGGTGACACGCTGTGGAGCACCGAGGCCTGGTACACCCTGAACAGCTACCCCGGCTATGTCGAGCCCGAGCCCGAGGCCCCGGCCGACGGCATCTACGAGCTCGAGGACGGCATCCTCACCGGCACCGCCGGGATCGACACCGAGCACGCCGGCTTCACCGGTTCGGGCTTCGTGGACGGCATCCAGACCATCGGCTCGGGTGTCACCGTCGACGTCGTCGCCCCCAGGGCCGGCGCCTACGACCTGGTGCTGCGCTACGCCAACGGTCCCAACCCGCAGCCCAACCAGGCCAAGAAGATGAGCCTGTACGTCGGCGGGGTGCTGCAGACGATCACGCTGCCGCCGTTCACGGACTGGAAGACGTGGGGCACGCACACCGTCCGCGTCAACCTGCCGGCTGGCGTCACCACCGTGGAGATCGCCTACGAGACCGGTGACGACGGCAACGTCAACCTCGACCACCTCAAGGTCGTCGACCCGACCGGCGGTCGGGTCGAGGCCGAGGTCGGCACCATCACCGGTGACCGCAACCGCGTGCAGACCGAGCACGCCGGCTTCAGCGGCGCCGGTTACGTCGGTGGCTTCGAGGTCGACGGCGCGTCCGTGACCTTCGACGTGACCGCGACGGCGGCCGGGTTCCACAACGTGAAGCTCGGCTACGCCAACGGCCCGAACCCCCAGGCCGGCCAGACCAAGGTGATGTCGGTCTACGTCAACGACGTCTTCGCCAAGAAGCTGTCGCTGCCGCCGTTCACCACCTGGAAGGAGTGGGGCTCGGTCACCGACCAGCTCGAGCTGCAGGCGGGCGTCAACGTCATCAAGATCCAGCGCGACGCCGGCGACAACGGCAACGTCAACATCGACTACCTCGACCTCGGTTCCCGTGAGGCGTGCGCGCCGGGCCAGACGCCCGGTGCCGACGACGAGTTCGACGGCACGAAGCTGGACACGTGCCGCTGGAGCACGATCCTCAACAAGACCGCGACCGGTGTCGCCGTGGCCGACGGCCAGCTGCGCATCAACGCGCAGTCCGGTGACCTCTCCGGAGGGGCGGTCGACGCCAAGAACATGGTGCTGCAGCCGGCTCCGGCCGAGGGTCCCTGGGCCGCTGCGACCCAGTTCTCGATGACCGGTGCCGACGACTACCTCCAGGGTGGTCTGGTGGCCTGGACCAGCGCCACCAACTACGCCAAGTTCGTGGCGATGGAGAAGCCGGACGGCGACTGGGTGCTCGAGCTGGGCCGCCGCATCAACGGCGACATGGTCTACACCAACGCCGACCTGCCCGAGGGCGCCGCTCCGGACGACCTGCAGCTGCAGATGGTCTCGACCGGCACCGCGATCCAGGGCCGCTGGTCGGTCGACCAGGGTGCCACGTGGACGTCGATGGGCTCGGGCTACCCGAGCACCGGGCTGGTCGATCCCAAGATCGGTCTCGCCGCCTACAACGGCACCGGCAGCCAGGTCGGCGTCTTCGACTGGTTCAAGATGGTCGAGCCGGTCGTCGAGCCTGACACCTGCGAGGCCACGCCTGCCGACCCGGGCTACCGCAGCCTGTTCGACGGCACCGCGGCGAGCATGGACGACTGGAACATGGCCGGACCCGGCCTGTTCACCCGTGAGGCCGACTGCACGCTGAAGACCAACGGCGGCCTGGGCCTGCTCTGGCACTCCGAGCCGCTCGAGGGCGACTACTCGCTGCAGCTGGACTGGAAGCTCACCAAGGACGACAACGGCGGCGTGTTCGTCGGGTTCCCGAACCCGGAGACCACCCCCCGCTACGACGGTGACGCTCCCAACCCGGCAGGCGACCCGTGGGTGGCCGTGGACCGTGGCTACGAGATCCAGATCGACGCCACGGACCAGCCCGACCGTACGACAGGTGCCATCTACACGTTCCAGGGCGCGAACGCCCAGCGGGACGCGGCGCTCAAGCCGGTCAACCAGTGGAACCACTACGAGATCCGGGTCGAGGGCAAGCGCATCCGCGTCTTCCTCAACGACGTGCTGGTGAACGACTTCACCAGCCCGCAGGACCAGACGAAGCGCCTCACCTGGCCCTCGTACATCGGCCTGCAGAACCACGGCGGCGGTGAGAACGTCTTCTACCGCGACGTGCAGGTCATGGACCTCGCCGACCCGGAGAATGTCGCGTCCGACGTGACGGTCACCGCGCCGGAGGAGCTCGAGACGGGCGCCAAGGGTGACGTCGTCGTCGAGGTCGGCTCGGCCGCCGAGGCGGCACCGACGGGTGAGGTGGTGCTGTCCGTGGACGGCACCGACCTGCCGGCGGTGGAGCTCGAGGACGGCAAGGCGACCTTCGAGGTCGGCCCGTTCGCCGAGGCGGGGACCGTGGAGCTGGTGGCGGAGTACGCCGGCGACGTGGCGACCGACCCGGGCCAGGGCAGTGCGCAGCTGAAGGTGGTGGAGCCGTCGACGACCCCGCCGACGACGCCGCCCACGACGCCGCCCACCACCCCGCCGACGACGCCGCCCACGACGCCGCCGACGACCCCTCCCACCACGCCGCCCACCACGCCGCCGACGACCCCGTCGACGCCCGCGGTGACGGTCGTCAAGGGCGGGAAGGTCGACGCGACGAAGAACCGGCGCAAGGCCAAGCTGGTGCTGAGCTGCGGCTCGGTCGCCTGTGAGGGCAAGGTCGTGCTGCGGACCCGCGGCGCGAAGGGCAAGCGCCTCGGCGCCGGCGCGTTCGACATGGACGCGCGGGACAAGGGCACCGTGGTGCTCAAGCTCAACAAGGCGGCACGCGCCCTCCTCGGCAAGAAGGCGTCGCTCAAGGTGGTGCTGGTCGTCCGCCACGAGGACGGCACCACGCAGCGCGTGAAGGTCCGCCTCAAGCGCTGACCCGGTTCCCGGGTGGTCAGGCGCGCATCAACGTCTGACCCCCGGACACCCCCCGACGGCCCGTCCTCCCACCGGAGGGCGGGCCGTCGTCGTCAGCGCCTGACCACCCGGACCAGGCAGTCCCACGCCGTACGACGCTCCTCGCCGCCGTGGCCGTCGGCCGCGGTGACCTCGCGGGCGACCCGCTCGGCGCGCAGCACCTCCACGTCGAGGTCGGCCGTGCTCGTCAGGTCGCCGACGACGTCCTGGGCGGTCATCAGCACCGTCGGGTCCTGCGGCCCACCGGTGCCGTCGGTGAGGTTGCTCGAGTCGTGGGCGACCAGCAGGAACGTCCCGCCGGGACGCAGCATCCCGACCGCGTTGCGCACGGCCCGCCGCCGGTCGCCCGCGGGGACCTGCAGGTAGGCCACCACGACGAGGTCGACCGGCTCCGCCGGCTCCCAGGTGGTGGCGTCGGCGCGGACCCACGTCACGTCGAGCCCGCGGGGGTCGCCGGCAGCCAGGCGGGCGCCCTTGTCCAGGGCGACCTGCGAGAAGTCGACGGCGACCGCCGACCACCCGCGCGAGGCGAGCCAGATGGCGTTGCGTCCCTCGCCGGCCGCGAGGTCCACCGCAGTGCCCGGAGGCAGGTCGGCGAGCTCGGCGGCCACGAACTGGTTGGGCTCGCGCGACCAGACCAGGTCGGTGGCGGCGTACCTCTCGTCCCAGGCGTGTGCGTCCATGTCCAGCAGGGTAGGCCCGGTTCGGGAAGCGGCGCCGGGCTCAGCCCACGGCCACGAGTCGCAGCACCCGGGCCCCCTCGGGGTCCAGGACCGGGCTCACGCTCGGATCGACGAAGGGCTGACCCAGGCGCCGGCGCGCATCGTCCGGTCCACGTGCAGGTCCTCGTCCAGCACGACGAGGTCGGCGCGACGACCTGCCTCGAGCGCGCCGACGTCGTCCAGGCCCCACACCCGCGCCGGCGCGGTGCTGGCGGCGTGCACCACGTCGAGGAGCGGCAGGCCTGCGGTGCGCACGGCGAAGCGGACCGCTGCGTCCATGGTGAGGGTGGAGCCGGCGATCGCACCGGTGCCGCTCCCGTCGGCGAGACGTGCCACGCCGTCGCGCACCTCGATCGCCATCGGGCCCAGCCGGTAGGCGCCGTCCGGAGCGCCCGCGGCGGCCATCGCGTCGGTGACGAGGACGGCACGGCCGGGCGCGGCAGCGAACACCATGCGGAGCACGGCCGGGTGCAGGTGCACGCCGTCGGCGATCAGCTCGACGTCGACGGGCGAGTCGAGCAGCGCGCCGACGGGGCCGGGGTCGCGGTGGTGGAGCGGGCGCATCGCGTTGAAGAGGTGCGTGCCGAGGCGGGCGCCGGCGTCGAGGGCGGCTCGCGACTCGTCGTACGTCGCGTCGGTGTGGCCGATCGCGGCGACGACGCCGGCGTCGTCGAGCTGCCGTACGGCCTCGATCCCGCCGGGCAGCTCGGGTGCGAGGGTGACCATGCGTACGGCGCCGCGCCGTCCTGAGCCTGTCGATGGGTCTCCCGCGGCGAGGAGGGCCTGGACCGCGGCCGGGTCCGGGTGGGTGAGCGAGCCGGGCTGGTGGGCGCCGGAGCGCTGCGGGCTCAGCCAGGGGCCCTCGAGGTGGATGCCGGCGAGCCGACCGTCCTGCACCAGCAGGGCGAGCTCGCGGACGGCGTCGGCCATCCGCTGCGGGGAGTCGGTGACCAGGCTGGCCGCCATCGACGTCGTCCCGTGGGCGAGGTGGGTGTCGGCGACGACTGCAGCCGCGTCCGCCGTACCGAGGTCGAACGACGCACCCCCGCCGCCGTGCACGTGGAGGTCGACGAACCCCGGGACGACGGTCGCCCCGCCGAGGTCGACGTCGGGCTCGCGCGGAGGCGCCCCCTCGCCGACCTCGACGATGCGGTCGCCGTCGAGGAGGAGCCACCCCGGCGCGAGTACCCGCGCCGGGGTGACCACCTGTGAGGCCGCGAGGATCACGTCAGGCCTTGTTGTCCTGCTCGAGGATCGAGCCACCGCCGGCCGGGTCGTCCTCGTCCTCACGACCGGGCGTCCTGAGGTTCCACTTCCGGATCACGAACCGGAACAGGAAGTAGTAGACCGCTGCGTAGGCCAGGCCGATCGGGATGATCAGCAGCGGCTTGGTGGCGATGTTGAAGTTGAGGACGTAGTCGAACAGGCCCGCCGAGAAGCCGAACCCGTCCTTGACCCCGATCCAGTTCATCAGCGCCATCGAGGAGCCCGTGAGGAGGGCGTGGATGACGTAGAGCGGGAACGCGACGAACATGAACGCGAACTCCAGCGGCTCGGTGACGCCGGTGAGGAACGCGGTCAGCGCGGCCGAGAGCATGATGCCGCCGACGAGCTTCTTGTTGTGCGGCTTGGCCTCGTGCCAGATGGCCAGCGCAGCAGCGGGCAGCGCGAACATCATGATCGGGAAGAAGCCGGTCATGAAGGCACCCGCGGTCGGGTCGCCGGCCAGGAAGCGGGCGATGTCGCCGTTGTAGGTCTCGCCGCCCGAGGAGTACTCGCCGAAGATGAACCACGGCGGGTTGTTGAGGATGTGGTGCAGGCCGAGCGGGATCAGCAGCCGGTTCAGCGTGCCGTAGACGAAGCCGCCGAGCACGGCGTTGTCGGTCACCCACTCGCCGAGGCCGGTGATCGCCCAGTCGAAGGCCGGGTAGACGAAGCTCATCGCGACCGAGATCACCACGGCCGCGAAGGCGGTGATGATCGGGACGAAGCGACGTCCACCGAAGAAGGCGAGGTAGGGCGGGAGCGAGATCCGGTGGTAGCGCTGCCAGAGCCAGGCGCTCACCAGGCCCATGACGATGCCGCCGAGCACGCCGTAGTTGATCAGCTCGTCACCCTCGAGGATCTCGGGCGACATCGCCTCGCCGACCCCCTGGAAGACGAGGTAGCCCACGACGGCCGCCAGGGCCGTGGAGCCGTCCGACTTGCGCGCCATGCCGATCGCGATTCCGACGGCGAACAGCAGGGGCAGGTTGGCGAAGAGGGCGTTGCCCGCTGCGCCGATGACGGCTGCGACGCTGTCCCATCCCAGTCCGTCGGCGCCCAGCAGGTCGGGTTGGCCGAGCCGCAGCATGAGTGCCGCGACGGGCAGCGCGGCGATGGGCAGCATCAGGCTGCGCCCGAACTTCTGGACCGGCGCGAGGTTGAGCTTGCGCCGGGTCGTGGTGCCGCCCGAGGCGGCGTCCTGGGTGGTCATCAGGATCGATCCCTTCTGGTGGTGCTGTTGGTGCTGCTTCTTCCGACGGCGTCGGGGGTGGCGCCGAGGCTCATGTGGACCTGGTAGCGGTCGCCCCGGTAGCGGGAGACGACGTACTCGACCGGTCGGCCCGCTGCGGTCGAGACGCGGCGGAAGACCAGGAGCGGTGTGTGGACGGGGGCCTCGAGGCGGCGCGCGGTCGCACCCTCCGCCGCCTCGCCCCACAGGGTCTGCTCGGCGCCGTCGATGACGAGGTCGTAGCTGCTCGCGAAGAGCGTGTAGAGCGAGCCGGTGAGGTCCGCGGTGTCGAGGCCGGGGAGCAGGGAGCACGGGTACCACCCCTGCTCGATCGCCATCGGCTGGCCGTCGGCGAGCCGCACGCGGTCGATCCGCCATGCAGTGCCGCGTGGGCCCAGTCGCAGTGCCTTGACGACTTCCGGCGGCGGCCGCTCCTCGTCGACGCGCATCAGGCGGGTCGCCGGGACCAGGCCGCGGCGGCGCATGTCGTCGGAGAACGACGCGAGGTGCAGGCTGGTCTGCACGCGGGGTCGGGCGACGAAGGTGCCCTTGCCGTGGATCTTCTCTAGCAGCCCGCCGACCACCAGGCTGTCGATGGCCTTGCGCACCGTGGCGCGGGAGACGTCGTACGTCGTCATGAGCTCGCGCTCCGAGGGGATCGAGGCTCCGGGCCCGAGGTCGCGGGTCGCCAGCTCCGCCAGCACGTCGCTCAGCTGCACGTGCTTGGGCCGCGGGCCGTCCTCGATCCTGGGGGACATGTCGTCCTCTCGACGTCTGATGGATCCATTGGTACGGTCTGGTACGTACCAGTTGCAGAGCATGGCTCCGACCCGTCGACGTTGTCAAGGACCACGATGGACACCTCACTCCCGGCTTCACCCGCGACGCAGATGGCGTCCGAGATCGCCGAGCAGCCCGCGGCCGCCCGCCGCACCCTCGACGCGCTCCTGCCCGAGCAGCCGCGACTGCGCGAGCTCGCCGCAGGGCGCCGCCGCGTGCTGCTCGTCGCGCGCGGGTCGAGTGACAACGCCGCGATCTACGGCCGCTACCTGCTTGAGGTGGCCGCCGGCGTCCCCGCCGGGCTGGCCGCGCCCAGCGTCGCCACCCACTACGGCGCGCGCCTCGACCTCTCGGACACGCTCGTGGTCTCGGTGTCCCAGTCCGGTGCGACCGCCGAGATCGTCGAGACCCAGGAGTGGGCGCGAGCCTGCGGGGCCGCGACCGTGGGCGTGACCAACGTCGAGGGGTCGCCGCTCGCCGACGCCGCCGACGTCGCGCTCGTGACCCGGGCCGGTCCCGAGGTCGCGGTGCCGGCGACCAAGTCGTACCTCACCCAGCTCGTGGCCCTCGCCGTCCTCGCCGACGCGCTCGGGGAGGCGCCGCTGGGTGACGCGCTCGACCGCGTGCCCGGCGCCGTCGAGCAGCTCCTGCGCACCGATGTCGACGCGGCTGCCGAGGCGCTGGCCACCACCGACCGGGTGGTCGTGTCGGGTCGCGGGCTGCTCCTCGGCACCGCGCTGGAGACGGCGCTGAAGATGGAGGAGACGTGCCTGCGCCCGGTGCGCGGCTACTCCTACGCCGACCTGCGCCACGGCCCGATCTCGGTGGTGAGCGAGGGGCTGCTGGCCGTGCTGGTCGGCGCGGGCGAGGGCCCGCTCGCCGAGCCGATGGTCGACCTGGTCCGCGACCTCCACGAGCGCGGGGCGCGCGTCCTCGGGCTCGGTGGGACGCCCGACTTCGCGGCCGAGTGCGACCTCCACCTGGCGGGGCCGGACCTGCCCGAGACAGTGGAGCCCATCGCGTCGATCGTGCCCGCGCAGCTGATGATCGAGCAGATGGCCCGTCGGCTGGGCCTCGACCCCGACAACCCGCGCGGCCTCAAGAAGGTCACCCAGACCGACCGCTGACCCCTACGACCCTTGCGCCGCACCCGTCGGCGTACGCGACAGTGGATCCACCCACGAAAGGAACCTGAGATGAGCAGCAAGGCAGAGCAGATCCTGGCCGGCCTCGGTGGCGCCGACAACATCGTCGAGATCGAGGCGTGCATCACCCGCCTCCGCACCGAGGTCAAGTACGGCTCGATCGTGGACCAGGCGGCCCTCAAGGCCGCCGGAGCCCACGGCGTGATGGCGAGCGGCACCGTCGTCCAGGTGGTCGTCGGGCCCGAGGCGGACAACCTCGCCGACGACATCGAGGACCTGATGTGAGCGGAGCCGTCCAGGTCCTCGCCCCCTGCCCGGGACGGGTCGTCGCGATGGCGGACGTGCCCGATCCCGTCTTCGCCGAGGAGATGGTCGGCCCCGGCGTGGCCATCGAGCCCGAGCCCGGCCGCACCACCGTGGTGTCGCCGATCGCCGGCAAGGTCGTCAAGGTCCTGCCCCACGCCTTCGTCGTCCTCGGCGACGGCGTCGGCGTCCTCGTGCACCTCGGCATCAACACCGTCCGCCTGGAGGGGGAGGGCTTCGATGTCCTCGCCACCCAGGGGGGCGAGGTCGCCGCGGGCGACCCGATGATCACGTGGGACCCGTCCTCGCTGCCGCCCACGGCCAGCGGCCAGGACGTCTCGCCGATCGTCCCGGTCGTGCTGATGGACGCACCGAAGGGGTCGGTCACGAGCGACGCCATCGGCGGGTCCGTGGCTGCCGGCGACGTGCTCTTCGCGACCGCATGACGGGGGCGACGACGGGGGTCTCCGCACTCCTGCTCGACCTCGACGGGACGCTGGTCGACTCCGAGCCGCTGCACCGGCGCGGCTACGAGTCGTTCTTCGCCCACAAGGGCTGGGAGCTCCCCGACCTCTCCGTGTTCACCGGCCGCCGGGCTGTCGACGTCTTCGCGACCGAGCCCGGCCCCTGGGACGGCCTCGACCCCGAGGCCGTTCTCGCCGAGGTGCTCGAGCACGTGCCGGACGAGGCGGCGCGCGCCGTGCCGGGCGCCCGGGAGCTGATCGAGGCGGCCCGCGCCGGCGGCACGCCGGTCGCGATCGTCACCTCGGCCGGGCCGGACTGGGTGCACCGGTCACTGGTCGAGTCGCTGACCCTCGAGCTCGACAGCGTCGACCTCGTCGTCACCGCCCGCGACGTCAAGGACGGCAAGCCGCACCCGGCCGGCTTCGCGCTCGCCTGCCGGAGGCTGGACGCCGACCCTGCGGCCGCGCTGGCGGCGGAGGACTCGCCGGCCGGTGTCCGCGCGGCGCTCGGTGCCGGCGTACGCCAGGTGCACGGCATCGGCACGTCCCACCCGCGCGAGGTGCTCCTCGGCGCCGGCGCGGTCGAGGTCCACGGCGACCTCCGGCCGCTGCTCCCGCTCCTGCTGGCGTGACCCGGCCTCGGGGGCACGGCTGTCAGCCGGCGACCTGGTCCCCGACGGTCGTGGCGTGCGGGCGGCCCGGGTCGTCGAGCGCCGGTTCGACCTGGCCCGCCCGGAGCGCCTCGAGCTGGGCGCACACGGCCGTGCCGTAGAAGAACGCCACGGACGACAGCAGCGCCCACAGCAGCAGGGCGAACACGCCGGCGAGGGGCCCGTACACGCTGCCGAACGACCCGCTGAGCGAGACGTACGCCGCGAGCCCGGCAGTGGCGATGGCACTGAGCACCACGGCGATCCCCGACCCGAGCGCGAGCCACGAGAGGGCGGGCTGCCGGCGGCGCGGCGCGTGGTCGAGCAGCACGGCGATCGCGAACACCAGCAGCGCGATGCCGACCGGCCACCGCAGACCGTTCCACCAGTCGACGGCCGTGTCGGACCAGCCGTAGCTCTCCGCCATCGCCTCGCCGAGCGCGCCGCCGCCGACGATCATCACGAACCCGACGCCGACAGGCGCGGCGAGCACGGCGGTCAGCACCGCCGCCCGGCCGTACTTGTGGAGCGCCTTGCGGTCGCGCCGGATGCCGTAGATGCGGTTGGCGCCGCGCTCGACCTGCGCCATCGCCGTGGTCATCGACAGGAGCGCGAAGCCGAGGCCCAGCACCAGGGCGATCTCGCCGGCGCGCTCGGAGGCGTCCGAGTCGTCGACCGCCGAGGCGAGCGCGTCGCCGTCGCCCGAGCCGGGGGAGAGCGAGTCGACGACGTGCGCCACGACCGCGGCGGGCCGCTCGCGGTCGATGTCGGAGGCGAGGCCCGTCAGGGCGAGGAGGAAGGGGACGACGGCGAGGCAGGCCTGCAGGGCGAGCGCGCGCGAGTTGGTGAACCCGTCGCCGTAGCGGAAGCGCACGAAGGACTCCACTGCGATCTTCCCCAGCCCGTGGTGGCGTGCGAGGTGCCAGGCGTCGAGCGCGTCCAGCTCGTCACCGTCCATCTCGGTGGTGACGGGAACGGTCCGCGCGGTGGTCATGGGCGCACCCTAGGCGGCGGCCACGGCGGAGGAGTGCCCGGATTCGCCGGACGGGGGCTCCGCCCGCCTCTACTCTGGAAGTCCCACCGGCCGTCGCGGCCGCTGGCAGACGTTCTCGACCTTCTCGGAGTCTCCGTGTCGTTCCTCGGTTCCACCCTGTCTCGTCGCGCCCTCGTGGTCGCCTCCCTCCTCGGCCCCGCCGCCGCGGCACTGTCCGTCGCGCCCGGCAGGGCGTACGCCGCCTCAGGCACCCCGCTGGGGCGGCAGGTCCGGTTCGGCGCGTACGCGTGGGACGTGCCGTGGACCCCCGGCGTCCTCGACGACCTCCAGCGGACCGTCCAGGCGCCGGTCTCGATCGCGTCCTACTTCTACGGACCCGACGTCGTCTTCCCCGCCCAGCAGGACCTCGACACCGCTCGGGGTGGCGCGCGCGACCTGCTGGTCGCGTGGGAGATCGGGAAGTTCCGCTACAGCGAGTGGCCGGCCGGCCTGCACGACGCCTACCTCGACCAGATCGCCGCGGCGGCGCGCGCCTTCCCGTACGTCATGTACGTGCGCCCCTGGCCGGAGATGAACGGCGACTGGACCTCGTTCCAGCCGACCCCCGCCGGCGAGAAGGAGCACGGCGGCACGCCGGAGGAGTTCGTCGCGGCCTGGCGCTACCTCGTGACCTACCTGCGCGACCGGGACGTCACCAACCTGCGCTGGGTGTTCAACCCGACGACCGACACCTACGAGGGCACGACGGACATCCGCACCATCTACCCCGGTGACGACTACGTCGACGTCCTCGGCCTCGACGGCTACAACTGGGGCAACACCGGCCTCAGCTGGGGGCCGTGGCGCACCTTCGAGGACATCTACCGCGAGCAGTACGACCGGCTCGTCGCCCTGCACCCCACCGCTCCGGTGTGGATCTGCGAGGTCGGCTGCAAGGAGCCGTCGTACGACGACGGGGCACCCCGCATCAAGTCCGCCTCGAAGGGACGCTGGATCACCGACATGTTCGCCGCGACCACCTTCCCGCGGGTCCGGGCCGTGTGCTGGTTCCAGGGCAACAAGGAGCGCGACTGGCGGGTGAACTCGTCCAACGACGCGCTCAGGGCGATCCGCTCCGCGCTCGACCAGATGCCCGCCTGACGCCAGCACCACCGGGTGCCGTGCCCGGGACGTCGGGCCGTGACCGAAGGATGGAGGCTGTCGGTCCGCAGGTCCAGACTGGGGGCATGCAGGCTCGGGAGCGCGTCGGATCGATCGGGAGACAGGTCGCGGTGGAGCCGCGCCGGTTCTACGACGGCGGCACGCTGCCGACAGCGGCTGGACCGGGCCAGCCGCCCGACCCCGGGTCCGATCCGCGCATCGTGCTCGAGCGGCACTCCGAGGAGGGCGTCGAGACGTTCGCCCTGGAGCGTCGACTGGCCTACCGCGACCGCCACCTCGGCGAGCTGCTGGTCCCTGCGGACGCGGGCTTCCGCACCGACCTGACCTCGGTGCCCGCCCTCTTCACCTGGCTGGTGCCCAAGACCGGGGCCCACCTGCCTGCTGCGCTGCTGCACGACGCCCTCGTGGCCGGTCGCGACGACCCCGCGTCCTACGTCTCCACCGAGGGGCACGTGGTCGACCGGGTCGAGGCCGACCGGGTCTTCCGCGACGCGATGGCCGACACCGGCACGGGAGTGATCCGTCGCTGGATCGTCTGGTCGGCCGTGACCGTGGCGACGATCTTCGTCGGCCGGGCCGTGCCGTGGTCGCCGCTCAAGCACTGGTCCTACCGGGTGGCGGCCGGCGTCACGATCGCCGCGATCGGCTACCTCGGCTACTGCGCCACCGGCGACCTGTTCGACGTCTCGTGGGTGGGTGCCGTCGACGTGCCCTGGATGGGCGAGCGGCCGTGGTGGGCGGAGCTGGCGGGCGGGTTCGCGGGGGCGATCGTGCTGCCGCTGGCGCTGAGCCTGCTCTGGGGCCGGCTGCGGATGGCGGGCGCGATCGCCGGGGTGATGCTCGCTGTGCTGCTCCACGTCACGGTTGGCCTCGCCGTCATCGGCGCGAGCTACCTCGCCCTCGAGCGGCTGGCCCGACGCTCGCCCGTCGCGGCCTGGGTGCTGGCGGGCGTCGTCGTCGCCGCCTCGCTGGTCGTCTTCGCCTTGTTCAGCCTCGGCTGAGGCCGACCTCGGCGAGCCATCGCGCGGCGAAGGTGCCGCGCGGCAGGTCCTGCGTGACGAGGGTGAGACCCTCGCGCGCCGCCAGGACGACCAGGCCGAGCGCCACGGCGGTCACCACCATGCCGTGGACGTTGCGTGGGAAGCGGCTCGGCACCGTGCGCACGCGGTGCCAGCCGCCGACGAGACCGGCGGTGACGACCGCGGAGACGATGCTGGCGAAGGCGGCCCCGAGCACCGTGCCGAGGAGGTTCAGGTGGCTGATCAGGATCGCCGACGTCGCGGCGGCAGCGGCGCCCGCGACGAGCTGCGGGAGGCTCAGGTCGAGGAAGGGCTGGCGGTCGGTCCGGTCGGTCCGCTCGGGCGTGTCGATGGGGGAGTCAGGCATCTCGCGAAGGGGGGTGGGGGACAGGGCTTCCCCTGTACGACGACCGGGCGCGGCCGATCGTTGCCCGACGTGAGCAAGGGCACGGCGACGGTCAGCGCAGGGAGTACGTCGCGAGCGAGACGCCGACGTAGTGGGCGGCGAAGGCCAGGATGGTGAACGAGTGGAACACCTCGTGGAAGCCGAACCAGCGGGGCGAGGGGTTGGGGCGCTTGAGGCCGTAGACCACGCCACCGAGCGTGTAGAGCACGCCACCGACCGCCACGAGCACCAGCGTGGCGACCGCGATGCCGCTGCTGAAGCGGTTGGCGCCCTCCATGAACTGGGGGATGAAGAACACCGCCGCCCAGCCGAGGGCGATGTACATCGGCGTGTAGAGCCAGCGCGGCGCGTCGGTCCAGAACACGCGGAAGAACACACCCGCGATCGCCGCGATCCAGACGACGAGCAGCAGCGTCGTACGCGCGCTGCCCTCGAGGAAGAGCAGGGCGTAGGGCGTGTAGGTGCCCGCGATCAGGACGAAGATGTTGGCGTGGTCGAAGCGGCGCAGGAAGGCCCACGTGCGCGGCGACCAGGTGCCGCGGTGGTAGATCGCCGAGACCGTGAAGACCAGGAGCGCGGAGAACGCGAAGGCGGCCGATCCGACGCGGGTGGAGGCCGTGGGGGAGAGCGCGACGAGCACGATGCCGGCGGCGAGCGCGATCGGCGCGGTGGCGGCGTGCAGCCAGCCGCGCAGGTGCGGCTTGATCTCGGCCATCTTGTCGGCCATCACTTCGCCGGCACGCTCCACGGCGTGCTCGACGCGGTCGCGAGGGGTCTCCATGGTGTGAAGGTACCCAAACGGGTTCAAGTCACGCGGGTCTATGCCCCGAGGAGTGCGTCACAGGGCGGCTACCATCGAGACGTGGTCAACGTGAAGGACGCCGTGCGACGGGTGCTCTACCCGGCCTACGAGTCCCGGATGGTGAAGTTCCTTCCCCACGACCAGATCCCGAAGCACGTGGGGGTCATGCTCGACGGCAACCGCCGGTGGGCCAAGGCGGTCGGGCTCAACACCGCTGAGGGCTACCAGGCCGGCGCCGACAACATCCGTCCGCTCCTGGGCTGGTGCGAGGAGGTCGGCGTCGAGGTGGTCACGCTGTGGCTGCTCTCCAGCGACAACCTCACCAACCGCCCGCCCGAGCAGCTCACCGGGCTGCTGAAGATCATCGAGGGCGCCGTCGAGTCGCTCGCCGAGGCGGGCCGCTGGCGGATCCACCCCGTGGGAGCGCTCGACCTGCTGCCCACCGAGACCGCCGAACGGCTCAAGGCAGCCGAGGAGAGCACCCGCGACATCGACGGCGTGCTGGTCAACGTCGCGGTCGGCTACGGCGGCCGCCGCGAGATCGCCGACGCCGTACGCGCCCTGCTCGCCGACCACGCCTCCAAGGGCACCTCGCTGGAGGAGCTCGCCGACATCATCGACGTCGAGCACATCGCCGAGCACCTCTACACCAAGGGCCAGCCCGACCCCGACCTCGTGATCCGCACGTCGGGCGAGCAGCGCCTCGGCGGCTTCCTGCTGTGGCAGTCGGCCAACTCGGAGTTCTACTTCTGCGAGGCCCTGTGGCCCGACTTCCGGCGCGTCGACTTCCTGCGCGCCATCCGCGCGTACGCCGAGCGCGAGCGCCGCTTCGGCGGCTGAGCGGCGGCTCGCAGACGTCACCCGACCGTCACCTCGCGTTCGGGCGTGTCGCCCCGGATCGGGTGATCCACGGGCGTACTTTCGCGACATCAGCAGGTGGGGAAGCCGGCTGAACCGGGAGGCACACCTTGGGCACTCAGATGGGAGCTCTCCGGTCCGTTGAATGACATCGGGCCGGGCGAGGAGTGCGCGCGCCGACCCGCAGCAAGGGGTTAGTCGTGGCCAGCAGCAAGACCTCACCCAGCTCCGCACCGCTCAGCACCGTTCCGCCCAGCAGCACCCGCCGGACGTACGTCCTCGACACCAGCGTCCTGCTCGCCGACCCGGCCGCGACCAAACGCTTCGCCGAGCACGAGGTCGTGCTCCCGGTGGTGGTGATCACCGAGCTCGAGGGCAAGCGCAACCACCCGGAGCTCGGGTTCTTCGCGCGCTCCGCCCTGCGGGCCCTCGACGAGCTGCGCATCGTCAACGGGCGCCTGGACCAGCCCGTCCCTGTGGGGACCGAGGGCGGTACGGTCCGCGTCGAGCTCAACCACACCGACCCGGAGTCGCTGCCGTCGGGCTTCCGGCTGGGCGACAACGACACCCGGATCCTCGCCGTGGCCCGCAACCTGGCCAACGAGGGCCACCGGGTCACCCTGGTCAGCAAGGACCTCCCGCTGCGGATCAAGGCCTCGGCCGTCGGGCTGGACGCCGAGGAGTACCGCGCCGAGGCCATCAGCAGCTCCGACACCGGCTACACCGGGATGGCCGAGCTCGAGGTGCTCGCCAGCGACCTCGACGAGCTCTACGAGGACGGTGTCATCGACCTCGCCGAGGCCCGCGACCTCCCCTGCCACAACGGGCTGGTGCTGCTCTCGGACAGGGGTACGGCGCTGGGCCGGGTGGGGGCGGACAAGCGCGTGCACCTCGTCCGCGGCGACCGCGACGCCTTCGGCATCCACGGCCGGTCGGCCGAGCAGCGGGTGGCGCTCGAGATGCTCCTCGACCCCGAGGTCGGCATCGTCTCCCTCGGCGGCCGCGCCGGCACGGGCAAGTCGGCGATGGCGCTCTGCGCCGGCCTCGAGGCCGTGATGGAGCGCCGCCAGCACAAGAAGGTGGTGGTCTTCCGGCCGCTGTTCGCCGTCGGCGGGCAGGAGCTCGGCTACCTGCCCGGCTCGGAGAACGAGAAGATGTCCCCCTGGGCCCAGGCGGTCTTCGACACCCTCGGCGCCCTCGCCGGCAAGGAGGTGATCGACGAGGTGATGGACCGCGGGATGCTCGAGGTGCTGCCGCTGACCCACATCCGCGGCCGCTCCCTCCACGACGCCTTCGTCATCGTCGACGAGGCCCAGTCGCTGGAGCGCAACGTGCTCCTGACGGTGCTGTCGCGCATCGGCGCCAACTCCAAGGTGGTCCTGACCCACGACGTCGCCCAGCGCGACAACCTCCGCGTCGGCCGCCACGACGGCATCGTCGCGGTGGTGGACAAGCTAAAGGGCCACCCGCTCTTCGCCCACGTCACCCTGACCCGCTCGGAGCGCTCGCCGATCGCCGCGCTCGTGACCGAGATGCTGGAGGACGTCACCCTCTGACCCGTCGGCGCCGCCTGGTGGGCTGTAACGCCGGGTTACTGCCTGTACCCCCTATGACAGATCCGGGTGGGTACAGCACCTAACCCGGCGTTACAGCGCCGCGCGACGGGCCCGCGCCACCCGGCAGAGGCGGTGGCGATCGTCACGAGCCGTGGCAGATGGGACTGACGAGACGCAGCGACACTGTTGTGACGCAAGGGACGGGCCCAATTGTGCCGTTCGGTTTGCACGTGGTTGAACCCTCATGCATGGTGGCTCGTGACCGTTCCGTGACCGCGGTCGTCGGCCGGGCGCCGGGATCCCCCGCACCACCGCCCCGTCCCGCCGGACCAGGTCTTTATGGTCGCCCCCGCGCCTCCGTGCACCACCCGGCGTGACACCCCCTGTCGTCAACCCCCGTGAGCCCCTGTGCCGAAGTCAGACAAGTACGTCCCGAAGCACCGCGTCCCCGGCAAGCACAAGGCCGCGCGCGCGCCCCGTCGAGCCCTGCGCACCGGCGTCGTCCTGACCGGACTGGCAGCCGCCGTGACCGGCGTGAGCGTCACCGGCGGCCTCGCCGCGAGCGACCCCGACGTGCTGACCCCCGCCGCCGCGGACGTGGCGACCACCACCCCGAGCCCGTCCGCCGAGGCCACGAGCAAGGCCGCTGGCTCGACGGTGGACGCGACCACGCTCGAGCGTTCGTCGCGACAGGTCGTCTCGCGCTCGGCACGTCGGACCGACAAGGCGAAGGCCACGACGCTCGCGATGTCAGGCGGCTCGGCCGTGACGCGCTCGGAGAAGCTGTCCGAGGGCGACCCGCGCGACATCGCCCGCGCGCTGCTGCCGGCGTACGGCTTCTCCTCCGACCAGTTCTCCTGCCTCGACTCGCTCTACGTCAGCGAGTCGGACTGGCGCATCGACGCCGACAACCCGACCTCGTCGGCGTACGGCATCCCGCAGGCCCTCACCGAGCTCCACGAGCTGCCGGCGGACTACATGACCTCCGCCGAGTCGCAGATCCGGTGGGGACTGGAGTACATCCAGGACACCTACGGCACCCCCTGCAGCGCGTGGAGCTTCAAGCAGGGCAACGGCTGGTACTGATCGCGCGCCTCTGACCAGCCGGATCTGACGATCCCTGCTTGCGCCAAGGCGTGAGCGGTCATCAGTAGGGTCCGTGAGGTGTCCGTCCCCGCCAACCCGGTCTTCGACCGCTTGATGGGTGAGGCCGTCCCGGCCCTGCTCGCGGGCGCTCATCGACAGGACCGGCGGCCCCTCGACGGTGGACGCTGGCCCGTGAGCGTGGTCTGCGTCCCGGACGAGCAGACGCGCGACGTGCTGGCCGCCGTCATGGACGAGGCGTTGACCCATGCGGGACCTCGACACTTCGCCACCGGGAGGGTCGACGCCAGCCACTTCACAGTGCGCGCGCTGGAGCCCTATCGGGAAGCCGCCAACCCGGGTGAGCCCATCGCGGACGCCTGGAAGGCGGCGGTGGACGAGGTGGGTCGGGCGTCGCCACGCATCAGGCTGCGTCTCACCGGAGTGACGCTGTCCGTCGGCGGAGTCCTCGTCCAGGCGGAACCGGTGGACAACGGACCGTGGGAGCTCATGCGGCAGCTGCGTGCTGCCCTCGGACCCCTCGCGTGGTTCGAGGAGCAAGGACACCAGCGGGACATCTGGTACGCCAGCGTGGTGCACTTCGCAGCGCCCGTCGTCGACCCGGAGGGCCTCATCGCCTGGGCGGAGGAACGAAGGTCCTCCGTCCAGCACGACATCGTCCTCGATTCCGTGACCCTCGCCCGATTTCGCTACCGAACCGCCGGCGACGAGCACTTCATGGCCATGGAGCCCTGGCACACCGTCGACCTGACCGCCGCGCACGCCTCCAGCTAGCGACTGTCGCGCATCTCGGCCTCGCCGAACTCCGCCGGTCTCCACCGTGAGTGCCGTCCACGCGCTCAGCCTCTCAGGCCGACTCCCGTCCGGGTCAGGTCCGCGGGACCTCGCACCGCCGCGCGACCTCCGCTGAGCAGCGGTCGATCCCGGAGCCGCCGCGGGCCGTGTCGCGCCCGCGATCGCCGATGAGCACGTCGTCGTCGGCGCGACCGACGAGGAGGTCGCGTCCCGCACCACCGGAGAGCCGGTCAGTGCGCTTCCCGCCGATCAGGATGTCGTCGCCGTTCCCGCCGAGCAGGGTCGAGACCTTCGTCTTCGCGTAGGGAGAGACCGTGACGCGGTCGTCCCCGCCGCGAGCGTTCACATGGATGCGAGGGGCGCGGACGACGATCACGTCCCGGTCCTGCGTGCCGACGATGTCGGCCCGGCGGCCGGCCGTCACCAGCGCCTTGCCCTCGAACCGATCGATCTCGGTCAGGAACGAGAAGCGTCCTCCGTCCGCGGTCGTGTCGCCGCACCTGAACCACCTCCCGAGCCGGTAGTCGATCGTCGAGCAGTGAGGCATCTCGATCGAGTCGTCGCCCTCACCGCCGTCGAGGGTTCCGCTCATCGGGCCGGTGGCGTACCGGACCGCGTCGTCACCGGCACCCATGGCGGCGTCGACGGTCGTCGCGTAGCGGTACACCGGCGCGAGGCTCGTCGTCACGGTCAGGACCTCGCCGGCATCCGACCCCGTGAACGTGAGCGGCGAGTCCACGAAGACGTGGAAGAACTTCACGTTGCTCCACCGCATGAGCTCTCCGGCGTCCGACGTGGCCGTGCGGGATGCGTTGTCGACCGTGACGTGTCGCCGCAGCCAGCCCTGGTGGATGATGGCGAGGTTGTCGCCCGTGCCGTCGCCGGCCGTGCCGCCGTTGTCGAGCACGGCGCCCTTCCCGCCGATGTAGAGCGAGTCACCGCCAGCGCCGGAGATGACGGTGTCGTCGTTCGGGATGTCCGGGGACGGCGACCCGCTGTAGATCGTGTCCGAGCCGAGGCCGGCGTCGATGTGGTCGCGGCCGGAGTCTCCGCCGAGGTTGGGGTACTCCAGCTGGGCGTCGCCCGCGAAGACGGTCTCTGGTCGGCTCGAGCCGAGGAACGTGTCGTCGCCGTCGCCGAGGGTGACGCGCAGGTAGCTGGTGTTGCGGGTCTCCTCCACGACGACCGTGTCGTTCCCGGCGCCCATCAGGACGTCGAACGTCGAGTCGATGTTCGGGTGCGGGATGGTGCCGGCGCCCGGGACGATGCAGAGGAGGTCGTTCCCGTCGCCCGCGTCGATGGTGCCCCGACCGGACGCGCCCTCCGCTGTCGTGACGACGACGTCGTCGCCCGGCGTCCCTGCGGTGCTGTTCCCCGTCGTCGGGCCCACGATCGTGGCGAGTCTTCCCTGGCAGGTCGGGACGTCGGCCGACGCTGGACCCGGCACGGCCATCACGGCGGACGTGGCGACGAGCGCGATCCAGGCGGACAGGGGAGCGACAGGGGCCACGAGAACTCCAGGAAGGTGAGCGGAACAGGGACCTGCGAGGGCCGCGGGCCGATGACGTGTCGAGCCAGGCTCAGGACGGACGTCGCGGAGACGACTACCACCTCGGGTGTCACTGTCCGTGCATCGCCCTGGGCGCAGCGGTAGGGGGACGCACCAAGGACGCCGGAAGTTGCGCCGCGGCGTGCCCGGTCTCCGGCGGTGCCTCGAGCTCGTCGGCGATCGAGACGACCAGGCCGCCCAGCATGAAGGCGACGATGGCGGCGACGAGCGTCGAGGTCGCGAGGTCCGGGATGAAGCGCCGCGCGCCCTCCGGCTCGACGCCGTGGAAGTGGTGGGTCAGGGCGTGGCCCTTGCCGCGCGCGAGGAGGTGGCGGTTGACCGGCCAGGCCGCGAAGAACGCCACGGTCAGCGCGAGCATCATCGAGAGCCAGAACACCGGGTTCACGAGGCCCGCCTCCATGGCGCCCGGGATGACGGCCATGACCAGGTTGTCGACGATCTCCATCGTCGCGATCGAGAGAGTGTCGGCCGCGAGGACGACGGTCAGGGCGGCCCCGACCCCGAGCCCCGCCCGCAGCAGCGGCAGGGTCGACAGGGTGTAGCCGAACACGAACGCCAGACCGATCGCGACGGCGATCGTGCTGAGGTTGCCCAACCCGAGGGCGGTGCCGATCATCAGGCCGAGGATCTCGCCGATGGCGCAGCCGGTCAGGCAGTGGAGGGTGGCGGAGACCGCCATCGCGTTGCTGCTGCCCATGTCGTGGTGGGAGCCCTGCCCGGCTCCGGGGAGCGTGCCGTGGTCCATGCGTCGAAGATACCCCTGGGGGGTATAAACGTCAACGGGCGGCGACCGTCGTCGTCATCACGCAGTTCTTCAGTCCCTTGGGGCGCACGTAGGTGAAGCCGAGACGTTCGTAGAGGCGGCGGGTGCCGTTGTAGAGGAACGACGACGACATCTTCTTGGTCTGGTCGGTGAGGTCGTGCGGGTAGGACTCGACCACCCCGCCACCCGACTCCGCGATCAGGTCGAGCGCGCCGCGGATCGCGAGCTCGGTGACCCCGCGGCGGCGGTGGCGCTTGTCGACGAACACGCAGGTGATCCGCCAGTCGGGGTCGGCGTCCTTCTCGGCGTCGTACTGCTTGCGGTGGTGGAGCGTGGGGAGCTCGGCGGGAGTGCCGTACTCCGCCCACGCGATCGCCTCGTCCCCGTCGAGGACCAGCGCGGCGTGCGCCTCGCCCCTCTCGACGTACGACTTCTTGAGTGCACGGTTGCCCTCCCTGCCCTGGCCCCGCTCGGGGCCGTCGGGGTGGAACCAGATGCAGTAGCAGCCGCCGAAGATCCCGTTGTGCCGGATGACCAGGTCGTCGAAGGCGGGCCACGTCTCGGACGTGAGGGGTTTGATGTCGTACGACGTCTCGCTCATGCGGTGACCGTACGACCGGAACCGGACGAGCGGCTACCGCTCACCCCGAGGTCCGGCGACCCGTCATCGAGTCGACGTCGAGGGCGGCGTCGAGCTGCTCCTCGGTCAGGTCGCCGCGCTCGACGTAGCCCATGTCGATCACGGTCTCGCGGATGGTGGCCCCGTCGGCGAGGGCCTTCTTGGCGACCTTGGCGGCCTGCTCGTAGCCGATGTGGGCGTTGAGAGGGGTGACCACCGAGGGGGAGGACTCGGCGTAGCGCCGCATCCGCTCGGCGTCGGCGGTGATCCCGTCCACGCACCTCTCGGCGAGCAGGACCGTGGAGGTGGACAGCACGTGGATCGACTCGAGCAGGGCGTGCGCCATGACCGGCATCATCACGTTGAGCTCGAAGCTGCCGGACGCGCCGGCCCAGGCGATCGTCGCGTCGTTGCCGACGACCCGGGCGCACACCATCAGCGTCGCCTCGGGCAGCACCGGGTTGACCTTGCCGGGCATGATGCTCGACCCCGGCTGCAGGTCGGGCAGGTGGATCTCGGCGAGCCCGGTCGTGGGTCCCGACGACATCCAGCGCAGGTCGTTGCACGCCTTGGTGAGCCCGACGGCGATGGTGCGCAGGACGCCGGACAGCTCGACCAGCGAGTCGCGGGTGCCCTGCGCCTCGAAGTGGTTGCGCGCCTCGGTGAAGGGCTGTCCGGTCCGCTCGGAGAGTGCGGCGATGGCCCGCTCCGCGAAGGCGTCCGGGGTGTTGATGCCGGTGCCGACGGCGGTCCCGCCGAGGGGCAGCTCGCGCACGCGCGGCAGCACCGACTCCAGCCGCTCGACGCCGAGCCGCAGCGTGGCTGCGTAGGCCCCCATCTCCTGCCCGAGGGTCACGGGCGTGGCGTCCATCAGGTGGGTGCGCCCCGACTTCACCGTGTCGGCGAACTCCTCGGCCTTGCCCTCGAACGACGTCGCGAGCCGGTCGAGCGCGGGCAGGAGGTCGTCGACGACGGCGAGCGTCGCCGCGACGTGGATGCTGGTGGGGAAGGTGTCGTTGCTGCTCTGCGAGGCGTTGACGTGGTCGTTGGGGTGGACCTCGACGCCGGCGTGCGCGGCCAGGGTCGCGATGACCTCGTTGGCGTTCATGTTGGAGCTGGTGCCGGACCCCGTCTGGAAGACGTCGATGGGGAACTCCCCGTCGTGCGCCCCCTCGACGATGGCGTCGGCGGCGGAGACGATGGCCTGCGCCTGCTCGTGGCGTACGACGCCCAGCGCGGCGTTGGCGGTCGCGGCTGCGGCCTTGACGTGGGCCAGCGCCTGGACGTGCCGGGGCTGCAGCGTGAGGCCGCTGATCGGGAAGTTCTCGATCGCGCGCTGGGTCTGGGCCCGCCACAGGGCGTCGCGAGGTACCTCGACCTCGCCCATGGAGTCGTGCTCGGTGCGTGTCTCGCTCACCCGACGACCGTACCCACTGTCGGGGCTCCTACGCCTCTCGGTGGACCCGTGGCAGCAGGAGACGACGAACGCCCCGCCGACCTCGGGGAGGAAGGTCGACGAGGCGTCGTGCGGGAAGGGATCAGCACCAGGGGTAGACGAACAAGCTGTCCTCGCCGGCCCGGTGGTCGGCCAGGACGACGCTGAGGGGGAGGGGGTCCGGCAGGGACGCGACGTCGGTGCCGGCGCGCGGGGTGACGCCGACGGAGACGGCGGTGGCGATCGGCAGCCCGTCGCGCGCCACGGTCGAGAACAAGCCGGCCGACTTGAGCGTGCTGATGCCGGCACGCATGCAGTCGGTGTCCGGCTTGGCCTGCGCCGCGGCGGGGGCCAGCACGACGGTGGCGACGCCGAGCGAGAGGGCGGCGAGGCCGCTGGTGGTGCGGGTGGTGCGGTTCATGGCGGTGCTCCTCGTGGGGGATGGAGGTTGGGCATCCACAGAAACACGGGGCGACACCGATGTCGAGGGTTTGTCCAATGTTTGTCCCGGGTTTGTCCAGCGTCGGTCAGGCGCGACGGTGCTCCGTCGGCCTTGACAACCAGTAACCGAATGGTTACCAATAGGGGATGGATCCGTTCGCAGCCCTTGGTGACCCCGTGCGACGCGACCTCGTCACGCGGCTGGCGAGCGGCCCGGCCCGGGTGGTCGACCTGGCCGCCGACCACGCCGTCAGCCGACCGGCCATCAGCCGTCACCTGCGCCTGCTGTCCGAGGCCGGACTGGTGACGGCCGACGACCGGGGTCGCGAACGGCACTACCGGCTCGAACGCACCGGTCTGGCGGTGATCGCCGACTGGCTCGCGGCGCTGGAGCCACGCCCCCGGTTCGACGAGTCGGTCCTCGACGGCCTCGACCTCGAGGTGCGACGTACGACCCGCGACCGGTCCGCCGACCAGCCCGACCAGCCCGACCAGCCCGACCAGCCCCACACCGCCCAGGAGACCGCATGACCACCACGCACCAGCCCCGCCCCACCGGACGACGTGAGCAGCGGCACGGCGAGACCTTCCTCGTCTTCGAGCGCACCTTCCGGGCGCCGATCGAGGACGTGTGGGCGGCCGTCACCGAGTCCGACCGCCTCGCCCGGTGGATCGGGGAGTGGACCGGTGACCCGTCGACCGGGTCGGTCACCTTCCGGATGACCGCCGAGGGCGACGACGTCGCCGACGAGACCATCTGGGTCGACGAGTGCGACCCGCCCCGCCGGGTCGTCATGCGGTCCGCGCAGCCCGTCGAGCCCGACCTGCTCTGGGCGTGGGAGGTCGACCTGACCGAGGCCGACGGCACCACGACGCTGACGTTCGCGCAGGGCGTCACCGACGTCGAGCTGGCCGAGAGCGTCGGTCCCGGCTGGGACTACTACCTCGACCGGATGGTCCTCGCCGAGACGGGCGGCGACCTCGCCGTCGTCGACTTCGACGACTACTACCCGGCGTTCAAGGACCACTACCGGGCACAGCTCGGCTGAGGGGTCGCGGCGTGGCCGCTTGGTGCGGGAACGACCCGTTGGGGAGCATGGGGCGCATGCGACCACTGCGACTCGGGATGCACGTCGGGACGGCCGCTCTGCTGGTGGGGGTGAGCTCGGCGTGCTCCGTGCTCGGCGGCGACGACACCGACCCGCCGTCCGGGGTGGCCGACGACCTCGCCGCCGCCCTGTCAGCCCACTCGCTCGCCGACGTGCCCCTGGTCGACGACGCCGACCGCGCCGCGTTCGCCGACCTCGTCGCCCCGTTGGAGGAGGTGCCGGTCGCCGTCGAGGTGACCTCGGTCGACGAGGTCGAGGGCACCGGCGACGAGCCCGGCTCCGCGACGGCCACGCTGGCCTGGCGGTGGCAGCTGACCGACGCTTCACCCTGGGAGTACGACACGACGGTGGCCCTCGTGCCGGCCGGGACCGGCTGGCAGGTCGATTGGGCGCCCGAGGCGCTGGCGCCCGACCTCGCCGACGGTGACACCCTCGGCCTGCGCACGGTCCCGCCGGTGCGCGGCGACATCACCGGGGCCGACGGTGCGGTGCTGGTGACCGAGCGACCGGTGCTGCGCTACGGGCTCGACAAGACCAAGGTCCAGGGGCCGCAGGTCGCCCGGAGCGCCCGGCGGATCGCTCGCGTCCTCGACGTCGACGTGGCGTCGTACGTCGAGCGCGCGGAGGTGATGGGCGCCGAGGCCTTCGTCGAGGCGCTCGTGCTGCGCGAGGACGACGCGCTCGACGTGCTGCCCGGCTTCGCGAAGATCCGCGGCGCCCTCGCCGTGCGCGACACCATGCCGCTCGCCTCGACGCGCGAGTTCGCTGCGGCGCTGCTCGGCCGCGTCGGCCCCGCCACGCTCGAGGTCGTCGAGGCCTCGGAGGGTCGCATCGTCGCCGGCGACGAGGTCGGCCTCTCCGGACTGCAGGCCCGCTACGACGAGCAGCTGCGGGGGGTGCCCGGTGCGTCCGTCGTCGCCCGTGACGCCGACGACCAGCTGCGCACCCTCGCAGAGGTTCCGGCCACCGACGGGGACGACCTGGTGACGACCCTCGACCCGGCGCTGCAGCAGAAGGGCGAGGACGCGCTGGCCACCCTCGGCGAGGGTGCGCCGGCGGCGGCCCTCGTGGCGATCCGGCCCTCCGACGGCGCGGTCCTGGCGAGCGCCAACGGTGCCGGGGCGGCGGGCGCCGACCTCGCCATGACGGGGCAGTACGCCCCCGGCTCGACGTTCAAGGTGGTCACGTCGCTCGCGCTGCTGCGCAGCGGGATGGGGGCAGACGACGTCGTGTCGTGCCCCGCCACGACGGTCGTCGACGGCCGGTCGTTCAAGAACTACGACGACTACCCGGCCGACGCGCTCGGTGACATCACCCTGACCCAGGCCGTCGCCCAGTCCTGCAACACGGCCCTCATCGGCAACGCCGACCGCCTCGGAGACGGAGACCTGGCTGCGGCCGCCCAGGCCCTCGGGCTCGGAACCGACCACGACCTCGGCTTCCCGGTCTACTTCGGCCAGGTCCCGCCGCCGGAGACGGCGACGGGCGCCGCCGCCGACATGATCGGCCAGGGCACCGTGCTCGCCAGCCCCTTCGCGATGGCCACCGTCGCCGCGTCGGTGCGGGCAGGCCGGGCCGTGCTGCCGGTGCTGCTGCCGGACCACCAGGTCGAGCAGGTGCCCCCGCCGCAGCCGCTCACCGGTCCCGAGTCGGGCACCCTCCGCGGGCTGATGCGCGCTGTGGTCACCACCGGGTCGGGCCGCTTCCTCCAGGACGTGCCGGGCGAGGTGGGCGCGAAGACCGGCACCGCGGAGTTCGGCCAGCCCGACGCCTCCGGGGCGCTCCCGACGCACACGTGGATGATCGCGACGCGGGGCGACCTGGCCGTCGCGGTGTTCGTCGAGACCGGCGTCTCGGGGTCCCAGACCGCGGGCCCGGTGCTCGAGGCGTTCCTGCGCTGAGGGCGGCCGAGGACCCTCAGCGGCGGGCGAGGTAGAGGAAGTACTCCTCCGGCCGGTCCTGGAGCAGCACGTCGTGGGCCTGCTCCTCCGCGGCACCGAACACCGTGCGGAGCGAGGCGAGCAGGTCCGGGGCGGCGTTGGCCGACCACACCACGAGCACGCCACCCGGGCCGAGGACGTCGCGGCACCGGCCGAGGAACTCCTCCTCGTAGACCGCCTCGTTGCGCTGGTGCACCAGGTAGCCGGGTCCGTTGTCGACGTCGAGGAGCACCAGGTCGTAGGTCGAGCGTGCCTCGGCGATCGCCATGGCGATGTCGGCGTTGACGACGGTGGCGCGCGTGTCGGCCAGCAGGGCGGGCCCGTGCGGCACCGTCCCGTCGCGCATCCACTGCACCAGCGCCTCCTCGATCTCGACCACGACCGCCCGCTCGACGCGGGGGTCGGCGAGCACCCGCTGCAGGGTGAAGCCGAGTCCGAGCCCGCCGACGAGCACCGTGGCCGGCTCCTCCACCAGCTCGAGCGCCTGCGCGGCCAGCTCGATCTCGCTCGTCGTCTCGAGGGTGTCCATCACGAACACCCCGTTGACCCTGAGCTCGAGCACGTCGGCGCCGGTGCCGGTGGCGCGCCGCCGCAGCACCACCTCGCCGCGGGGGCTCTCGGCCCGGGCGATCTCCACGCTCTGGACGCTCTCGGGGATCACCATGGCGCCATCCTGCCAACCGCCGCTCCCGGACGGCACGCCGCCCACCCCGGCGTCGCTGGGCGCGCCGACGGAAGGTCGTGCGAAAGGACTGCCCAGACCCGGCGCGTCCGACTACCGTGAACTCGTGTACACCGTCGGCCGCACAGCTGAGCTCACCGGCGTGCCCTCCGGGACACTCCGCAAGTGGGAGCAGCGCTACGGCGTGGTCGTCCCGCAGCGCTCGCCGGGCAACTACCGGCTGTACGACGACGAGGCGGTGCGCCGGCTCGTCGTGATGCGCAGCCTGGTCGAGGCGGGCTGGACGGCGCAGGAGGCGGCTCGCCACGTCGTCGAGGACGTCGCGGGCGCCGAGGCCCAGGTCGCGCGGCCGGAGGAGCCGGCCTACGAGGCACGCTTCGAGACCCTGGTCGCCTGCGCCCAGGACTTCGACGTCCCCCAGCTCGAGCGCCTGCTGGGCGAGGGGTTCGGCGACATCGACGTGGTGTCGGTGATCGACGACTGGCTGCTGCCGTCCATGGTCCACCTCGGCAAGGCCTGGCAGCGCGGGCTCGTCTCGGTGGCGGGCGAGCACTTCGTGACCGGCGCGGTGCACCGCAGGCTCGCCCTGTCGTTCCAGTCGCTGCCACCCGCCCCGAGCGGTGGCCCGCGCGTCGTCGTGGGCCTCGCGCGCGGCTCGCGCCACGAGATCGGCGTGCTGGCGTTCGCGCTGGTGCTGAGGTCACGCGGGGTCGCGGTGACCTACCTCGGCGGCGACCTGCCGCTCGAGGCCTGGGTCGGAGCCGTTCGTCTCATCGAGCCCCGGGCCGTGGTGCTCGCCGCTCCGACGATCGAGGACCTGCCGGCGGTGCGCGAGGTGACCGAGGCGCTCATGCCGCTCACCGAGGTGCTGCTCGGCGGCGCCCACCAGGACCGCGTCGAGGGTCCCGTGCGCCTCGGTCACCACGCCGGTGCGGCGGCGGACGCCCTCGCCACCCGCCTCGGCGCCGTCAGCTAGCACCCAGGGCAGGGCACCTGGTCGCTGGTGGTCAGCGGGCGGTCGGCGCGGTCGGCTCCTCGGCGCACCCGCTGCTGAACCAGTAGCCGCCGACGATGTCCACGCGGCAGTGGTTGTCGGTGGACGGCGTCTCCGTCATCGCCGGCGACGCGCCCAGCGCCGAGCCCAGCGCGGCCGCGACGAGGACCGCGACGCCGGCCACCCGGAGCCGGCGGTTGGTGCGCTCCTCGAGGTCCGCCAGCGGCTGTGCCGTCACCGCCATGAACGGCTGCGCCGTGATCGACATGGGTCCTCCTCGGAAGCGTCCCTGCGGCTTGTCCACAGTTTGTCCACCGTTGGTGGACAACGGGACAGTAGGGCTGTTGTCCACACTTTGTCCAAAGTTCGCTACCCTTGTGGGTGTGTACACCGTCGGACGCACCGCACAGCTCACCGGAGTGCCGCGCGAGACCCTGCGCAAGTGGGAACAGAGGTATGGCGTGGTGTCGCCGGCGCGCACGGAGGGCAACTACCGCCTCTACGACGACGAGGCGGTCAGGCGCCTCTCCGTGATGCGCGACCTCGTCGACTCCGGATGGGCGCCGCGCGAGGCGGCGCGGAAGGTGCTGGACGAGCCGACCCGGTCCGCCGACCTGCCCCGGCCGGGATCGCCGCTGGCGCGGCACGACGACCTCGCCGGGTGCGGCGAGGACTTCGACGTCGTACGCCTGGAGGCCATGCTCGACAAGGCGTTCGCCGAGGCCGACCTCGCGACTGCGGTCGACGAGTGGCTGATGCCGTCACTCGTACGCCTCGGCGAGGCCTGGCAGCAGGGGACGGTGAGCGTCGCGGGCGAGCACTTCGTCAGCGCCGCCGTCCTGCGCCGGCTCGCGCAGGCGTTCCACCAGCTCCCGCACGCCCAGCCCGGGGCGCCCCAGGTGATGGTCGGGCTGGCCCGTGGCTCGCGCCACGAGCTGGGCGTCATGGCCTTCGCCATGGTGCTGCGCAGCCGCGGCATCAACGTCACCTACCTCGGCGCCGACCTCCCCGTGGAGAGCTGGGTCGACACCGTCCGTGCGCTGCTGCCCGAGGCCGTGGTGCTCGCGGTCCCGACCGTCGAGGACCTCCCGGCGGTGCGCGAGGCCGTGCAGGCGATCACGCCGATCGCCACCGTCCTCCTCGGCGGCGCCCACCAAGGTCGGGTGGAGGGGGCCGAGCCCCTCGGCCACCAGATCGGCGAGGCGGCGGCCGACCTCGCCGCGCGCCTCAACGCCGCCGCCTGACGCGGCTCCAGCGGCTGCTTCGGGTCCCGTCGCTACTCGGCCGAGCGGACCCGGATGCCCGAGATCGGGACCGTCACCGCGCCCGAGGGGTCGGTGAAGAAGTCGTTGCCCTTGTCGTCGACGACGATGAAGGCCGGGAAGTCCTCGACCTCGATCTTCCAGACGGCCTCCATGCCGAGCTCCTCGTACTCGACGACCTCCACGGACCTGATGCAGTCCTGCGCGAGGCGGGCGGCCGGGCCGCCGATCGAGCCGAGGTAGAACCCGCCGTGGGAGTCGCAGGCCTCGGTCACGGCCTTCGAGCGGTTGCCCTTGGCGAGCATGACCATCGATCCGCCCGCGGCCTGGAACTGCTCGACGTAGGAGTCCATGCGACCGGCCGTCGTGGGACCGAACGACCCGGACGGCATGCCCTCGGGGGTCTTGGCCGGGCCGGCGTAGTAGACCGGGTGGTTGCGCAGGTAGTCGGGCATCTCCTCGCCGGCGTCGAGGCGCTCCTTGATCTTGGCGTGCGCGATGTCGCGGGCCACGACGAGCGGTCCGGTGAGGGAGAGCCGCGTCTTGACCGGGTGCTTCGAGAGCTCGGCGAGGATGTCGGCCATCGGCTGGTTGAGGTCGATCGGGACCACAGCGCCGCCCTCGATGTCGTGGGCCATGCCGGCGTCGGGCATGTAGTGGGCCGGGTCGGTCTCGAGCTGCTCGAGGAAGACGCCCTCCGGCGTGATCTTGCCGAGCGCCTGCCGGTCCGCCGAGCAGGAGACGGCGATCGCGACGGGGCACGACGCGCCGTGGCGGGGGAGGCGGACGACGCGCACGTCGTGGCAGAAGTACTTGCCGCCGAACTGCGCGCCGATCCCGAAGGACTGCGTGAGCTCGAAGACCCGCTCCTCCAGCTCGACGTCGCGGATGCCGTGGGCGGCCATCGAGCCCTCCGTCGGCAGGTCGTCGAGGTAGTGCGCCGAGGCGTACTTCGCGGTCTTGAGGGCGAACTCCGCGCTGGTGCCGCCGATGACGACGGCGAGGTGGTACGGCGGGCAGGCAGCGGTGCCGAGGGAGCGGATCTTCTCGTCGAGGAACTCCATCAGCCGCGTCGGGTTCAGGACGGCCTTGGTCTCCTGGAACAGGAACGACTTGTTGGCCGACCCGCCGCCCTTGGCCATGAAGAGGAACTTGTACTCCGGGACGTCCTTCGCGGGCGTCGAGTAGAGCTCGATCTGCGCCGGCAGGTTGGTGCCGGTGTTCTTCTCCTCGAACGTCGTCAGCGGCGCGAGCTGCGAGTACCGGAGGTTGAGGCGGGTGTAGGCGTCGTACACCCCGCGGCTGATCGCCTCGCCGTCGTCGGTGCCGGTGAGGACGCCCTCGGACTTCTTGCCCATCACGATCGCGGTGCCGGTGTCCTGGCACATCGGCAGCACCCCGCCGGCGGAGATGTTGACGTTCTTGAGCAGGTCGAGCGCGACGAAGCGGTCGTTGCCGGAGGCCTCGGGGTCGTCGATGATCCGGCGCAGCTGCGCGAGGTGACCGGGGCGGAGGTAGTGGCTGATGTCGTGCATCGCCTCCTCGGTGAGCCGCCGGATCGCCTCGGGATCGACCTGCAGGAAGGTGCGACCGCCGACCTCCACGGTCGACACGCCCTCGGTCGTGACGAGGCGGTAGGGAGTCTCCGGGGCGCCGTTGGAACCGGCGGTCGGGAGGAGGTCGGAGTAGTGGAACTCGGGGCCAGTGGCAGCGGTCGTCACGGCTGCCGATGCTACGCCGGGCCGGGCTCCGCGCCGGACTCGCCCTCCTGGTCTGGACGGGGGTCCGGACGGGCCTCGGGACGCGCGCCCTCCTGCGCCTCACGTGCCTGCTGCTGCTCGCGCGCCCTGCGGCGTTGCTCCTCCGCGCGCTCGCGCACCTTCTTCAGGAACGCCTCGTCGGCGGCGGGGTCGGTGGCCGCGAACCGGCCGGGACGGTCGTACTCGGGGAACGCGCCCGCGCTGCGCTCGTGGGGGCCGTGCCGACGGGCGGCGCGCTGCGGCCGGCCCGCGACGAGCCACGCGATCGACCCGACGAACGGGAAGAACAGGACGAGCAGGATCCACCAGACCTTGGACAGGTTGCGGACCTCGTCGTCACGGGACGAGATGGCCTCGACGATGCAGTAGATGCTGAGGACCAGCGGGACCAGGAAGAAGAGCAGGCGCAGCACGATTCATACCCCCGTATGCCGACCCCGGACGCGCCGGGGACTCCGATCCGACCGGAGCGACGGCAGCGTAGCGGTGTGGGGGCCGTCCAGGAGGAGAACCGCCGAGGCGCGCCAGACCGCGCGTTCATCGGTCGTACCCAGACACGTCACGCGGGAGTAGCCTCCGAGCAGACGCGCCCGACGAGGCTCCGCGCGGAACATTCCACCGGCTGCGGCCGGTCAGCACCCTGGAGGTCGAAGTTGAAGCTCCGCACCACACTTGTGTCCCTCGCCGCGATGGCGACCCTCGCAGCCGCCGCCGGCTGCGCGGCTCCCGAGAAGGAGTCCGACACCACCACGGAGAGCGGCGTCGACGCCGCGTCCGCCACGTCCGCGGAGGACTTCGGCGGGATGGACGAGCTCGTGAAGGCTGCCCAGGACGAGGGCACCCTCAACGTCATCGCCCTGCCGCCGGACTGGGCCAACTACGGCGAGGTCATCTCCACCTTCGAGGACAAGTACGACATCAAGGTCAGCTCCGACCAGCCTGATGCTGCCTCCCAGGACGAGATCAACGCGGCCAACGACCTCAAGGGCACCGACCGCGCACCCGACGTCTTCGACCTCGGCCAGTCCGTGGCCCTGGCCAACACCGACCTGTTCGCGCCCTACCAGGTCGAGACCTGGGACGACATCCCCGACGAGTTCAAGGACCCCGACGGCACCTGGGTCAACGACTACGGCGGCTACATGTCGATCGGCTACGACTCGTCCGTCGTCCCCGACGTCACCTCGGTCGCCGACCTGATGAAGCCCGAGTTCAAGGGCAAGGTGGCGCTCAACGGTGACCCGACGCAGGCCGGTGCGGCGTTCAGCGGCGTGATGATGGCCGCGATCGCCAACGGCGGGTCGGCCGACGACATCGCGCCCGGCGTCGACTTCTTCGCCGACCTGAAGAAGGCCGGCAACTTCCTCACCGTCGACCCCGACTCCACGACGATCGAGCAGGGCACCACGCCCGTCGTCATCGACTGGGACTACCTCGGCGCGGCCGCGGCGGCCAACGTCGACACGTGGAAGACGGTCGTCCCCGAGGAGGCCGTCGTCGCGGGCTACTACTTCCAGGCGATCAACGCCGACGCGCCGCACCCGGCCGCCGCGCGGCTGTGGCAGGAGTTCCTCTACAGCGACGAGGGCCAGAACCTCTGGCTCAAGGGTGGCGCCCGTCCGGTCCGCGGCGAGGCGATGGCCGAGGCCGGCACCATCGACGAGGAGCTCTGGGGGGCCCTGCCCGAGGTCACCGGCGACCCGGTCATCCCGACCGACGACCAGACGGTGACCGCCGGCGAGTACCTCGCAGCGAACTGGTCCAAGGCCATCCGCTGAGCACGCCGACCCGCGTGAGCGGGGGCCCGGGCCGGCGGTTCGCCGTCGGCCCGGCCCTCCCGCTCCTGCCGTTCCTGCTCTTCGTCCTCGTCTTCCTGGTCGTCCCCACCCTGACCGTGGTGCTGGGCGCCTTCCAGGACGAGGACGGTCGCCCGACGCTGGGCAACCTCGACGCGTTGACGAGCGAGGCCGCCCTGACCGCGCTGCGCGGCTCGCTCGTCCTGTCCGCGTCGACGGCGGTCATTGGTGCCGTGCTCGGTGCCCTGCTGGCCTACCTGGTCTTCACCATGCCCCCGAGCAGCCTGCTGCGCCGGAGCACGCTCGCGGTGAGCGGCGTCCTCGCCCAGTTCGGTGGCGTCACGCTCGCGTTCGCCTGGATCGCGACCATCGGCCCCGTCGGTGTCGTCACCATGGCGGTGGCGGACCTGGCCGGCATCGACCTCTACGGATCCGGCTGGCTCTTCGGGCTGCCGGGCCTGGTCGTCGTCTACTGCTACTTCCAGATCCCGCTCATGGTGATCGTCTTCGCGCCCGCCTTCGAGGGCCTGCGCCCGCAGTGGCGTGAGGCCGCGGTCAACCTGGGCGCGAGCACCTGGGCGTACTGGCGCCACGTCGCGATCCCGCTGCTGACCCCCGCCTTCCTGGGCGCGATGCTGCTGCTCTTCGCCAACGCCTTCGCGGCCTACGCCACGGCGGCCATCCTGGTCAGCCAGGGCCAGCCCATCGTGCCGCTCCTCATCCGCCAGGCCATCACGAGCGAGGTCCTCCTCGGCCAGGCCAACGTCGGCTTCGCGCTCGCGCTGGAGATGATCGTCGTGGTGACCGTGGTGATGGTGGCCTACAGCCTCCTGCTGCGACGTACGTCGAGGTGGATGCGATGAGCCCCTCCCCGCTCTTCCGGATCGTCCGGGCCGTCGCGCTGCTCGCGTTCGCGGCGTACTTCTTCGTGCCGCTGCTGGCGATGCTGGACTTCTCCACCCAGGTCCGCGGCAGCGCCCCCGGGCGCACCTGGGACAACTGGCAGTACGTCTTCACCGACGACGACTTCCGCGCCTCGATCGTCTACTCGTTGCTGCTGGCGCTGTTCACCGTCGTGCTGATGGTCGCGCTGCTGGTGCCGACGATGGTGTGGGTGCGCCTGCGCGTCCCTCGCGCGAAGGTGCTGATCGAGTTCCTCTGCCTGCTGCCGCTGACCATCCCGGCGCTGGTGGTCGTGGTCGGCATCAGCAACGTCTACTCGTGGGTGACCTACCTGCTGGGCGACTCCCCGTTGGTGCTCACGTTCGTCTACGTCGTGTTCGTGCTGCCCTACGCCTACCGCGCCCTCGACGCCGCCCTGTCCTCGATCGACGTGGCCACGCTCGCCGAGGCGGCCCGGTCGCTGGGCGCGAGCTGGTTCACCGTCATCGTGCGGATCATCATGCCCAACATCACCGGCGGCATCCTGGGTGCGGCCTTCATCGCGGTCGCGCTGGTGCTCGGCGAGTACGTCGCCGCGTCGCTGCTGCACTTCGACACCCTGCCTGTGGCGATGGCGGACATCTACCGCAGCAACGGGCCGGCCGCCATGGCCGCGGCGCTCGCGACGATGGCCGTCGTGTCCGCGCTGCTGCTCGGCCTCACCTTCCTCAGCCGTGACCGGCACAAGCAAGGAGCCTCCTCATGACCGATCGCGGTCTCGCCGTCGAGCTGTCCGACCTCACCCGCGTCTACGGATCCGTCCGCGCCCTCGACGGACTGACCCTCCACATGGAGCCCGGCGAGCTGGTCGCGCTGCTCGGCCCGTCGGGCTGCGGCAAGACCACCGTCCTCCGCATCCTCGCGGGGCTCGACACGGCGACGTCAGGGACCGTCTCGGTGGGAGGCAAGGACCTGACCAGGGTGCCGGCGAACAAACGCGACATGGGCATGGTGTTCCAGGCCTACAGCCTGTTCCCGCACATGACGGTGATCGACAACGTCGGCTTCGGCCTCAAGCTGCGGGGGAGCGACAGCGCGGGACGCCGCAGGCGGGCCGGCGACATGCTGGACCTGGTCGGCCTCAGCGAGCACGCCGACCGCTACGCCCACCAGCTGTCCGGTGGCCAGCAGCAGCGCGTCGCGCTGGCGCGGGCGCTGGCCATCGAGCCGTCCGTGCTGCTGCTCGACGAGCCGCTCTCGGCGCTCGACGCCAAGGTGCGCGTGCAGCTGCGCGACGAGATCCGTCGGGTGCAGCTCGAGGTCGGCACCACGACGTTGTTCGTCACCCACGACCAGGAGGAGGCGCTCGCCGTCGCCGACCGGGTCGGCGTGATGAACGCCGGACGCCTCGAGCAGCTCGCGCCGCCTGCCGAGCTCTACTCGGCCCCGGCCACCCGGTTCGTCGGCGAGTTCGTCGGCCTCAGCAACCGGCTCCCGGCGACCGTCGCGGGCGGTGTCGCCTCGGTGCTGGGCCGCGAGGTGCCGGCCCTCGACGGTTCTGCCCCGGGTGACGGCTTCGCGCTCGTGCGCCCGGAGGCCGTCTCGGTCGTCGCGGACGAGGGGGGCCACGCCACCGTCACGACGGTGATGTTCCTCGGTCCACTCTCGCGGGTCACCTGCACGCTCGACGACGGCACCGACGTCGTCGCCCAGCTGGCGAGCTCCGAGGCCCTGCGCCTCCAGCCCGGCACACGGGTCCGGCTGACCGTCGACGCGGTGCCGGTGCTGGTCGTGGCCTGAGGCGTCAGCGCCAGGGCGTGACCAGGGCCGTGAGGTCGGGTGCGAGCTCCTGCATCAGCTTGGGGCCGAAGGTCACCCGGTGCACGCCCATCACCTGCAGGTCCTCCAGCGAACCGGCGGCGCTGCCCGTGCGCGGGTTGGCGATGACGTTGACCGGACCCGACAGCGCGTCGAGGAGGGCCTGCAGCGCAGCCGCGTCCGGTACGCCGACGGGGTAGACGCAGCGCGCACCCGCCTCCTCGCACGCCTGCAGGCGGGTGGCGGCCTCGCCGACCGGGTCCGCGAACTGGTCCTTCTTGAGGAACACGTCGGTGCGGGCGTTGACCACCAGGTCGACGCCGGCCGCGTCCGCCGCCTGGCGGATCGCGCCGATGTAGTCGGCGTGCTCCGCCGCCGAGCGCATCCGGCCGCCCTCGGAGTGCACGGTGTCCTCGATGTTGAGGCCGACGGCGCCGGCCTCGAGCAGCCGCTCGACGAGCTCCTGTGGCGTGGCGCCGTAGCCGGCCTCCATGTCGGCGGTCACCGGGACCTCCGGCACGGCGGAGCAGATCCGGCGTACGCCGTCGAGGGCGTCGTCGAGCGTCATGTCCTCGTTGTCGCCCTGGCCGCGGGAGTCGGCCAGCGGGTGGCTGCCGATGCTGAGCGCACCAAAGCCGGCCTCGGCGACGACCTTCGCGGACCAGGCGTCCCAGACGTTGGGCAGGACCAGCGTGGAGCCGGTGTGGTGGAGCTCGAGGAGACGGGTGGCGAGGGTGGCGACGGAGGTGGTCATGGGTCGAGGCTGCCACGCTCCGGCCGCGGAGCACAGGGCCGCGGGGGCATAGGACCGCGCGGACGGGCGTTGCACCCGGCATGCAGGTCCACGAGGCAGCGGGCGACCACGTCCCGGACCCCAACCTCGACTCCGTCCTCGACTCGGTCGTGATCGGCGCGGGGCAGGCCGGTCTCGCGGCGTCGTACTTCCTGCGCCAGCGCGGCATCGACCATCTCGTCCTCGACGCCAATCCCGGTCCCGGCGGGGCGTGGCAGCACCGGTGGGCGTCACTCAGCATGGGCGACGTCCACGGGGTGGCCGACCTGCCGGCGTCCACCGCCCCCGATGGCAGCGACCGGGCGGCCAACCTCGTCGTGCCCGACTACTTCGACGGCTACGAGCGGTGGCACCACCTCCCCGTCGTGCGTCCGGTGCAGGTCGACCGCGTGGAGAGCGAGGGCGACCTCCTCGTCGTCCGCGCGGGCGATCGGGTCTGGCGCACCCGGACGTTGGTGAACGCGACCGGCACCTGGACGCGTCCGTTCGTTCCGCACTACCCGGGCATCGCGTCGTTCGTCGGTGAGCAGCTGCACACGGCCGGCTACCCGGGCGCCGAGCACTTCCGCGGCAAGCGCGTGCTCGTCGTCGGCGGCGGCGCCTCCGCGGTGCAGCTCATCGGCGAGCTCGCCCCCGTCACCGACACGCTGTGGGTGACCCGCCGCCCGCCGGTGTGGCGCGACGACGACTTCGACTCCGCCGCCGGCCTCGCCGCGGTCACCGCCGTCGAGGAGCGCGTACGACAGGGGCTGCCGCCGGCGAGCGTCGTCAGCGTCACCGGCCTGGCGCTGCGTCCCCAGGAGCAGGAGGCGGCCCGGCTGGGCGCCTACGAGCGGCGCCTCCCGATGTTCGAACGGATCGAGCCCCACGGCGTGCGGTGGTCCGACGGCCGCTTCGAACCGGTCGACGTGATCCTCTGGGCCACCGGCTTCCGTCCCGCCGTCGAGCACCTCGCGCCACTCGGCCTCCGCTCCCCGCAGGGCGGCATCGCCCTCGTCCCGGTGCCCGGCAACGTGCAGGGCGCGACCACGGCCGTGGCCGACCCGCGCGTGCAGCTCGTGGGCTACGGCCCCTCGGCCAGCACGGTCGGCGCCTCGCGCGCGGGTCGACAGGCCGCCCTCGCGGTGTCGCGGCACCTCGCCGCCCTGGCGGCGTAGCCCACCTGGGCCACCGGGGTACGCGCTCAGGTGCCGGCGGCGGTGTCGGCGATCGCCCGCGCGAGCGGCAGGTGCTCACGGGCCTGCGACGCGGCCCGCCGGAGGAGTCCGGCCGCCGCCGAGCCGCGTCCGTCGCGCAGCGCCGCCTGGGCCGCTCGCCACTGGCAGTACGCCGTGTCGTGCGGGCGGTCGAGCTCGTGCCACGTCGTGGCCGCCTCCAGCCACGCCTCGACGGTGTCGTGGCCGAGCACCCGTTGGGTTTCGGCGTCCCACTGCGGCCGAGCGGCACGATCGGCGAGGACCGCCGCGGGCGCGAAGGGGTCGTGGTGCAGGCCATCCCGGATCGCGTCGAGCGTCCGCCGCGCTGCCTGTCGGGCCGCCTGCGGGCCGGCGGCCGAGGCGTCGGCGGCTGCTGCGGCGGTCAGGAGGAGGAGCTCTCCCGACAGCCCGGGTGAGACCTCGTCGTGGCGGGAGGTGAGCACGTTCTTCGCCAGATCCAGTCCCACGGCCGGGTCGCCCATCCAGATCGCGTAGGAGAGGTGTGCCTCCAGGATGAATGCGTTGACCTCGGCCAGCCCGCTCAGGTCGAAGCTGCCGATGCGTCGCCGTGCAGCCACGTCGTTGCCCAGGAGCACCTCGAGGACGGCGCGATCGACGTGGGCGTAGGGGGTGCCACGAGGTGTGTCGGCCGTGGTCTCGGCAGCGATCACGTCCATGGCCCGGCCGACCATTCCCGCCCGCCGCCACGCTTGGGCGACGTTGCTCCGCAACACGTTGGCGCTGCTGCCGGTGAGGCTCCAACGGGCGGCCTGCTCCAGCGCTGGGCGCGCCGCGCGAGCAATCTCTTCGGCGGGGCGACACGCCATCAGGAGGATGTCGGTGTGGCGGATGGCGACCCAAAGGGTCCTGAGTGGGTTGGCATCCTCCCCGAACTCGCTGAAGACCCGTTCGATCTCGTGGACACTCCTCACCTCACCCGACGCCCCGAGCTGCCAGGCCCACTGGGCGAGCACCGAGCGCTCTGCCAGACGATCCCCGGTCTCGGCCGCCGTGCGAGCGGCCTCGGCCAGCACGTCGGTCGCCTGCGCGCGCCGGCCGTGCCACTCGAGCTCGATGCCCTTCCAGGTCAGCGCCGTGACCAGCCCCGGCGACGGCGGCAGCGTGCGGTAGAGCTCGATCGCCTGATCGACCAGCAGCAGGCCGAGGTCTCCGACCACGAACTGTGAGGAGTTCAGCCGTGCCAGATGGCGCAGCAGGTCGGCTCTCTCGTCGACCTCGTAGAGGTGGGCCAGCTCGGGCAGCGCCAGCTCCGCCTCGAGCACGGGCACCGCGTCCCGCGCCCGCCCGGCGAGGTCGAGCTGGGTGGTGATGCCTGCCACGACCTCGTGCCGACGCACCGGAGGGTCTCCGACCGCAGCCGCGTCGTGTGGCCACAGTCCAAGCGCGCGCTGCCAGTGGTCAGCTGCGTGCGCCCCCGCGTAGCGTGCCGCTGCCGCACGGGCGGCACGTACCCGCCACACGAGCTCCTCGTCCGGCTCGCCGGCGCCCTGCCAGTGCTGGGCGATCTCGGCGGGCTCGGCGGGGCCGGCCGTCCCGGGGCGGTCGGCCGCTGCCAGGACCATGGCCACCGACCGGTGCGCCGCTGCGGCCTCACCCGTCAGCAGGCGGCGCCGCACGGCCTCCGCCAGGAGCGGGTGGCGGAGCTGGACGCCACCCGCGTCGACGGCGACGAGTCGGCGCTCCGTCAGCTCGCGCAGGACGCCGGTGAAGGTGGCCTCCTCGACGTCCGCAGCACGTGCGAGGTCCCGTGCGTCCAGCGCGCGATCCGCGACACCCAGCACGGATGCGACCGCCCACTGCGGCCCGGCGAGGTGGTCGACACGCCCGTCCAGGAGGTCGTCCAGATACGTGGGCTCGCCGATCTCGGCGTGCGCGAGCTGCTCGGTGAACAGCGGCAGTCCGCGGCTCCGCTCGTGGATACGGGCTGCGTCCTGCGGTGACGCGTCCGGCCTGAGGCACCGGAGCTGCTCGAGCGTCTCGTCCTCCGTCAACGAGCCGAGCGCCACGAGTGCCGCATCGCGCCGCACCCGGTTGAACCAGTCCTGCCTCCCCGCCGACACGTCCGGGTCGTCGGTGCGCCACGATCCCAAGAGCCGCACCTGTCCGTGGCGGGCCAGGTGCTCGACGAGGTCCAGCGTCAGGTCGTCGGCCCAGTGGAGGTCCTCCAGCACCAGGGCCATGGGCCGCTCGGCGGTCAGCGCCCGGCACAGCTCCGCGACACCGGCAAACAGGCGCTGGCGCAACCAGCGGTCGTCGGGCTCGGGGGGCGCATCGCCGGTCGACCACTCGGGGAGCAGGCTGGACAGGGCCTCGCGGACGTAGGTCGGACACTTCTGCAGGGCGGCTTCTGCGAACCGTCCGTCCTCCACGCGGCTCGCCTGACGGAGGGCCTCGGCCACGGGCAGCAGGGCCACCTCGGTCGAGAGCGGCAGGCACCGGCCCTGGGCGACGAGGACGTCTCCCTGCACGCCAGCGCACGCGGCCTCGACCACTGTGGTCTTGCCCATGCCGGCCTCGCCGGTGACCAGCAGCAGCGCCTGCCCGCCACTGAGGTGTCGGCGTACGACGTCGAGCTCGGGACGCCGTCCCGCGATGGCAGTCGCCGGTCTGCCCGTGTCGCCGACAGGCGCCGTCGCCGCAAGCCACTGGGCGTGGAAGGTGGCCGGGTCGCCGCCCATCGCTTCGACGAGGAGCTCGACGACGCCCCACGAGGGCAGCGTGCTCGCTGAAAAGGCCTTGGACACCGTCGTGTGCGAGACCCCGGTCTCGCGGGCGAGGGTGCGCAGGCTGCGCCAGCCGTCGCGGTGGTGCAGCTCGTGGAGCTCGACCACCAGGTCGCGGTGCGCTCCAGGGGGCAGGTCCGGGCGGGGGAGTGCGCTCACCGGGATCCCTCCCTCGGCCGTGGTCCTGCTCCTCAGGATCGACCTCCTCCGCCGTCGTGTCCACGGAGTTCCTCGGAATCTCGTGGCTGTCGCCGCTGGTCCGGGGCAGCCGCTTCTCCCGCCCCGGCACAATCGGGGGATGGAGGGACGGGCTCGGCACCTCGCGGCACTCGTCGCCTGCGTGCTGGTCGCGTCCGCCTGCACCTCGCCCTCACCCACCGACGAGCCGCCGGCGGACCCGGGTGTCGGCAGCACCTCGACGACGCCGCCGGCCCGGGACGGGCAGGTGACCCTGGCCTTCGGCGGCGACGTGCACTTCGAGGGCCGCGCGGGTCGGCTGCTGGACCGTCCCGGCGGGCTGGGGCCCATCGCCCGCACCCTGCGCGCCGCGGACGTCGCGATGGTCAACCTCGAGACGCCGGTGACGCGGAGCGAGCGGCGCGATCCCAAGGAGCTCGAGCACGCCGGCGACCGCTACTGGTTCCGCACCCGCCCCGCCGCCGTCGACGTGCTGGCCGACGCCGGCGTCGACGTGGTGAGCGTGGCCAACAACCACGCGGGCGACTACGGCGCCGCCGGCCTCCAGGACACGCTGGCCGCCGGTCAGGAGCGTGGCGTCGCGATGGTCGGCGCGGGCCGCGGCGAGGCGGCGTACGACCCCCACGTGGTCGAGGTCGGCGACCTCGAGGTCGCCTTCCTCGCCGCCGACGGCGTCCAGCGCGAGGGCGCCAGCGACGTGTGGTCCGCGAGCACCGGGACGGTCGGCACGGCATCGGCGCGGGGCAGCAAGGCCGCGGGGCTGGTCGCCGCGGTCGAGGCGGCGTCGGCGCGCGACCAGCTCGTCGTGGTCTACGTCCACTGGGGTCGGGAGTACCAGTCCTGCCCGACGCAGTCGCAGCGACTGCTCGCGCGTGACCTCGCCGACGCCGGCGCGGACGTCGTGGTGGGCAGCCACTCCCACGTCCTCGGCGGCGGGGGATGGGCCGGCGACGCGGTGGTGGCCTACGGGCTGGGCAACTTCGTCTGGTACCACGCCCGCCAGTCCCGGACCGGGGTCCTGTCGGTCACGCTCGACGCCGGGGGAGCCGTCCGGAAGTCGTGGACGCCGGCCAGGATCTCGCCGACCGACGGGCGGCCGGTCCCGGTCACGGGAGCCGCGCGCAACCGTGCCGTGGCCGACTGGCGCGCCCGGCAACGCTGCACCGGACTGGCCGCCGACCGCGGTGGCGCCCAGGCCGACGACCCGGCGTACGGCTCGTCGGTGAGCCGCATCGACGCGAGCCTCGCCGACCGGATGCGCCGCAGCCACCGACCCGGCTGTCCCGTCCCGCTCCGCGACCTGCGCCACCTGCGGCTGACCCACCGCGACTTCGACGGCCGGGCGCGGACCGGCGAGCTGGTCGTCCACCGGCGGTGGGCGCGGCAGGTGGCCGACGCGTTCGGACGCCTGTACGACACCGGCTTCCCGATCGCCCGGATGCGGCTCGTGGACGACTACGGGGCCGACGACGACCGCTCCATGGCGGCCAACAACACCTCCGGCTTCAACTGTCGCCGGGTCGCAGGACAGCGCAGCTGGTCGCAGCACGCCTACGGCGCGGCGATCGACATCAACCCCGTGCAGAACCCCTACGTCACGCCGGGACGTACCGCCCCTCCGGCCGGCCTGCCGTTCGTCGGGATCGACCGGGACCGGTCGGCACCCGCGCGGCCCGGAGTCGTCCGCGCCGGCGACATCCCGGTGGCGGCGTTCTCGCGCATCGGATGGGAGTGGGGTGGCGCCTGGGTGTCGACGAAGGACTACCAGCACGTCGCCGCGCCGCGGGGACGCTGAGCCAGGGGCTCAGCCACGCTCCCGGACGGCCGCCCGCGGCTCCTGGACCCTCGGCCCTCCGGGGGCGGCCGAGGAGACCGTGTCCGGCATCATCGCGCGGGACCGGTCGACCACGCCGAGGAGCGGCACGTGCCCTCGCGCCTGCGCGTGGGCACGGCGCAGCAGCCGGCGGGCGAGCGTGTCGCGGTCCTCGTGCAGCGCGAGCTCGCCCGCGCGCCAGCGGGAGTACGCCGCCTCGTGCGGGCGACCGACGAGGTCCCACTGCTCGGCCGCCCCGATCCAGTGCTGCAGCTGCGCGACGCCGTGGAGCCGGGCGAGCTCGGCGCGCCACGTGCTGCGGGTCGCGGGGGCGGCGGCGTGCGCCGCCTCCGGCGCCAACGGGTCGGTGGACCACTGGCGCTGCCAGTCCGCGAGTCGGGCGGCGAGGACGGCACGGCGAGCGGGGTCGGCCTCGGCCACGTCGGCCCCCGCGCGGGCGGCGAGGCACAGCAGCGATCCGGTGTAGGGCGACCACGAGGTGGCCGCCTCGCCGGCGATGCCGTCGCCGATCCGGTCGAGGGCCTGCGCCGGCAGGCCGCGCCACAGGTCGCACAGCGCCTGGACGGTCACCACCGCCTGCCGGTGCGCGCTGACCCCGAAGTCGAGGGCCGCGATCGCCTCCAGGCGGCGGTCGGCCGCCTCCAGGTCGCCGTGCACCACCTCGACCCACGCGCGGGTGAGGTGCAGGAAGCGGGTCGCCTGCCGGGGCTCGTCCTTGGTGCGCGGACGGACCAGGCGGGACGCGGCTCCGGTGGCCCCGGCGTGCAGGCGGGCCTCGGCGACGTTGCAGAGGAGCATCGTGCTGAGGACGAACGAGTCGATCCCGGCATCGCGCACGGCGGCCAGCCCGGGGTCCGCGGCGTCGGCCACGTCGTCGGCCGGCGCGCACAGCATCAGCAGCAGGTCGGTGTGGTAGGTCCCGAGCCAGACGTCGCTGAAGGGGTTGCCCTCGACGACGATGGTCCTCGCCTCCCGGGCCGCGCGCAGCCCGTGGGCCGTGCGCCCCAGGACGATGTCGTGCCAGGCACGCTCGACCAGGGCGTCGCGGTGCAGCGCCGGATCGTCGAGCCGCGCGCTGATCTCGAGCATCGTGTCGATGACCAGGTCGGCCTCGTCGTTGCAACCCGCTCCTCGTAGGGCGCCCGACTTGTCGGCCATGGCCCGGACCAGGGAGTCGCGGTCGTCAAGCGCGTCGAGCACGGCGATCGCCTCGTCGGCGAGGCGCACGGACGTCTCCGGGTCGACCTGTGCGAGCGTCTGGCCGGCCCGGCGCAGCGCGCGGGCGTGGTCGTGCCCGGGCGATGCGGGGGAGAGGGCCAGGGCCTCGTCCACCCACGCCCTCGACTGCTCCCGGCGCCCCGAGCCGATCGCGGCGTGGACGAGCTCCAGCAGGAGCTCGCACCTGGTGATCCCGGCGTCGGCCGGTGGCGGGCCGTCGGCGGGCCAGAGGGCCAGGGCGCGCTCCCAGTGGACGGCCTCCTCGTCGCGGGACAGCCCGTCGCAGGCCGCCCGTCCGGCAGCGACCCGCCAGCGCAGCTCCTCACGAGGATCGCCGGCTCCGCGCCAGTGCTCCGCGACCTCGGCCGGCGTCGGGTGCGCCATCGCAGACAGGGAAGCAGCCAGCCTCCGGTGGGTCGGTACGGCCTCTCCCGGCACGGCCTCGGCCCGCACCGCGGCGGCCGTCAGCGGGTGGCGGACGGTGACGTCGCTCGCGGCGTAGGGGTCGGCGAGCAGGTGCCTGGCCACCAGCTCGCGCCGGGCGTCGGTGAGCTCGGCGCGGCCCATCGACGTCGCGTCCCCGACGACCTGCGGGGGGAGGGGACGGTCGGCGAGCGCCGCGGCGAGGAGCACCGACCTGGCACTCGGGCTCAGGTGGTCGAGCTGCCGGGCGAGCAGGTCGGCCAGCGGCTCCGGCTCCGTGCCCGCGGTCATCGAACGTGCCAGCTCCTCGGTGAACAGCGGCACCCCACGGCCCTGCGCGTGGACGCGCTCGACGTCGCCGCGTCGCAGCCGGGGACCGATGAGCAGCCGCAGCTGCTCCCGGGTCTCCTGGTGGGTCAGCGGCGCGAGGTTGAGCACCAGGGCGGCCTCGCGACGCACGCGCGTCAGCCAGGCGTCGGCCTCTGCAGAGTCGCCGCTGCTCAGGCTGGCGACGATCGGGACGCCCCGGCCACCGACGACGTGCCGCTCGATGAAGCCGCGCGAGCTGAGGTCGGAGCAGTGCAGGTCCTCGAGCACGAGCGCGAGCGGACGGAGCGAGGACAGCGCGGCAAGGGTGGACTCGATGGCCGCGAACAGGCGGGCTGACGCGAACCGGTCATCCACGTCGCGACCCGCCAGTCCGATCTCCGGCAGGATCCGGGACAGCGCCGGTGACACGAACCCGGGGCAGCGGCCCAGCGCCTCGCCGAACCACCGGCCCCCGTCGTCGACCCAGACCCGGCGCAGCACGTCGGCCACGAGCGCGAAGGGCGCATCGGCGAGGATCGGCAGCCCACCGGCCCGGGCCACGAAGGTCGACACCTGCTGCGACGCTGCGGCCAGCAGCGTCGTCTTGCCGATGCCGGGCTCGCCGGTGACGACCAGCAGCCCGCCGCCTGCCTCGAGGTGGCGGCGTACGACGAGGAGCTCGGCGCGGCGGCCGGCGATGGTCCGCGCCGGAGGGGGAAGGTGCCGGGCGCCGTCCGCCGTCGCGGCGAGCCAGAGGTCCCGGAAGTCCGCCGGATCGCCCCCGACCGCCGGCACGACCATCTCGACGAGCGACCACGCGGGCAGCCGTGGGTGCGTGAAGAGGTGGAACACGGTGGTGTGCGAGCACCCCGCCCGGCGGGCGATGGCCCGGAGGCTGGGCCGTCCTGCCTCGTCGTGCAGGCGGTGCAGCGCGTCGACGAGGTCGCGGTGCGGTCCGGGCGCGAGCTCGGGCTGGTGCAGCAGGCCCATCGGCCCTCCCAGGGGTTCCTCCTCAGGATCGACCCGCGGTGCGGGGTTGTCCAGATCCCGTCAGGCGGTCCCGGCGCGGTCGAGAGCTGCGGCGGCGGCGTCGGCGAGGGGCACGTGCTGCCGGGCGTCCTTGCGGGCCCGGCGGGCCAACCGGATCGCCACGGTGCCGCGGCCATCGCGAAGGGCGACCTGCGCGCCGCGCCACCGGCAGTAGGCGGACTCGTGCGGACGTCCCAGGCGGTCCCACGGGGAGGCAGCACGTGCCCAGCCGGCCACGGTGGCGCGATCCTCCAGCCGCCGCAGCTCTGCCTCCCACCGCAGCGCATTGGCAGTCGTGGCGACGTCCGGGACGTCCGGGCCGAACGGGTCGATCGAGGCGCCGGCCAGCATCGCGCGGAGGGAGGTCGACTCCGCTCGTCGGAGCCCCGGGGGTGCCCCCGCCTCGTCCGCGGCGTCTGCATGGGCCCGGGCCAGCGCGACGAGCAGCGGGGCAGCCGCGGCGGCCTGCTCGCCGTCAAGGTCGCGCGTGACCACGTCCGCGAGACGTGTGCAGAAGTCGGACGCCCGGCCCGCCCAGAGCTCGATCTCCGCCGCCCAGCGCAGGCACTGCGTCCAGTTCTGGTCGTGGATGCGAATGTGCTCGTCCGCCTCGCGAGTGCGCCGGAGGGCGGCGGACACCTGCCCCTCGCGCAGCTCGACGGCTGCCAGCATGACGTGGGCGAACGCGGTGTTGGTGGTCGGGCCCGAGCGCGTGATCGGCTCGATCCATGCGCGAGCCGAACGGGTGTTGCCCTCGAGCAGGTACGCCCAGCACACGTTGGTGCGGACGAGGACGCCCGGGTAGGACAGCTCGAGGTCCCAGGCGGCTGCGGTGGCGAGAGGCCCCTGCGCGATCTCCTCGGCACGCGCCGCCGAGGCAGAGGTGCCGAGCAGCACGTCTGTCGCGTTGGCGGCGATCATCAGGTCGGCGACAGGGTCCGGGTTCTCGTCGTCCTGCAGTGCCCGGAGGGCCTCCTCGACCACCTCCTCGACCACCGCTTCGGCGTCCCCGCCGGCCTGGCGGACGTTCCCGACCAGCCACGCCCGATGACGCCGGCGGAACCGGGCGTCCGCGACGTCGAGGAGCTCGGCCGACCGCCGGAGCACGGCGAGTGCCTCGCTCTGCCGCCCCATCTGGATGAGGAGCCCCGTGCGGTCCTCGAGCAGACGGAAGAGCTCCGGCGAGGGCGTCAGCGGGTCGAGCAGCTGCATCGCCTGCTCCATCAGAGCCTCCGCCCCGGCGCCGTCACCCTCCTCGTAGCGCTGGGACCCGATCCGGTGCAGGACCTGCGCGCGTGCCCGAACGGGGAGCTCCTCGAGCCGCAGCCGACCGGCGCGGCCGGCCAGGTCGTGGCCCGTCTCGACGTCACCCGCCTCGACGGCGGCGTCGATCGCCCTCACCAGAACCTCCCACAGGTCGACGTCGCCGGGCTGGTGGCCCTCGTCCCACAGGGTCAGGACGCGCAGCCACGTGGCGAGCTCCTTCTCGTAGGCGAAGCGGGCGCCTGCCGCGATGGCTGCATCGACCCGCGCAGAGATCTCCTGGTCGGGGCGTCCGGCAGCCATCCAGTGGTCGGCGACCTCGGCTGGCTCGGCGGCGGGCGTGCCGTCGATCGTCTCGGCGAGGCGTGCGTGCACGTCCGCGGCCTCGCCCGGCACCAGCCGTCGCGCGACGGCCTCGACGAAGAGGGGGTGGGCGAGCTCCACGTCGTCAGCCGTGCCGGGTCGAAGGAGGCGACGCTCCGCCAGTAGGTGGAACGCTTCGTCCATCGCGTCCTGCGGCAGTCCCGTCGCACTGCGGAGCATGGCGGATGGCATCGCTCGTTGAGCGACCCCCAGCACCCGCACCACTCGCCACGACACGTCGTCGAGGTCCCCGATGCGCCGGTCGAGCAGGTCGGCGAGGGCGCGGGGCAGCGCGGCGTCGTCCGGGCTCACGGCGAGCTGCGCCGTGTACAGCGGCAGGCCCCGACTGCGGGGGTGGATCCGTCGGGCGAGGTCGTGGGTCGCCCCGTTGCCCGTGAGCAGGCGCAGCTGCTCAACCGTCTCGGCCGGGGTGAGCGGTGGCAGGTCGAGGATGGTGACCCCGTCCGTCCAGCGCGCCCGGGTGAGCCAGTCGGTGTGCGCGTCCGACACGGCCGGGTCATCCACCCGCCACGTCGCCACGACCGGTGGACGCGACGGACTGGTGGTGAGGTGCGTGAGCAGGTCGAGGGTGCTCCGGTCAGCCCAGTGGAGGTCCTCGAGGTGCACCGCGAGCCGACGCCCGTTCGCCAGTGCGCGCAGGGTGCTGCCCACCGACGCGAAGAGCCGCTCGAGGCCCCAGAGGTCGTCGGAGGCTCGAGCGCCCGGGCTGCCGTCGAGCTCGGGCAGCAGCCTCGCCAGCGAGGTGGCCACGAAGGTGGGGCACGCCGACAAGGCCTCCGCCATCCACTGGCCGTCGTGCTCGAGCACCGCTCGGAGGGCATCGGCCACTGGCATGAGGGGCATCTCGCGAGAGAGGTGCAAGCAGCGGCCGACGGCGACGAAGAGGTCCGTCGAGGCCACGGCCGCACCCACGAGGGCCGACTTGCCGATGCCTGCCTCGCCCGTGACCAGCAGGAGCCCGGTGCCCGACGTCAGGTGGTGTCGTACGGCCCTCAGCTCGGCGACGCGCCCCGCGATGCGGGTGGCACCGCGCTCGGTCCCGGGATCACCCGGCGGCGCCGAGGCAGCCAGCCAGAGCTCGCGCGCCTGCGGCACGTCGCCGCCCATCACCTCGACCAACAGCTCGACCGTCCCCCAGCGGGGAAGAGCCGGCGACGACAGCGCCTTCGAGACGGTGGTGTGCGAGACCCCGGTCTGCTCGGCGAGCCTCCGCAGGCTGGGCCAGCCCGCTCGGTGGTGCAGGTCGTGGAGCACGTCGACGAGCTCACGGTGGGGACCGGGAGGCACCTCGGGTCGCGGTAGCGCACCCATCGGACAAGGATCGCCGATCCGGTGTGCTACCCGCGGGTGGTCCAGACCGCTCGAGGTCGGGGTGTCAGCGTCTGTCAACCCTTGTCAACCGTTGCGGCGACGGTCCCACCGTGGAGGAACGACCGGCCCGTCCGGGGCCGGCCCCACGAAGGGACACACCATGAGCACCAACACCCATTCCGTCCGCCGGCGAATCGCCGCCTGTGCGGTCGCGGCCATCGTCCTGCCCACGTTCGCCGCCTGTGGCGCCGACCTCGACCCGCCGGCCCAGAACATCAACCGGCACAAGACCGACAAGGCGACCACCGTCCCCGACCACGCCTCGGGCAACCGCAAGGAGTTCGGCGACGAGTACGGCAAGCGCGCGAAGCCCACGCCCAGCCCGGACCAAGGCCGGAGCCTCAACCGGATGAACTTCCGGGACAACGGCCTGTGAAGGGGGCAGACCGGACGCCGTCGGGGGGCGTCCGGTCCTCGTCCCTTGGCCGCGCCCGCCCGATGGATCCCTGCCCCTCCCCGGAGCAGGGATCCATCCTTGTGTCAGTCGCTCACCACCCGTCGACCTGACCACTCCTCGATCACCCGGGACAGGGGGACGTGCTCACGGGCGTCGGCGGCGGCCCGCCGCAGCAGCCGTTCAGCGACGGCTCCGCGGCCCTCGCGGAGCGCGACCTGCGCCGCGCGCCAGCGGCAGTACGCCGCCGCGTGGGGTCGGCCGAGGTGGCCCCACGCGACCGCGGCGCGTGACCACTGGTCGACCGTGTCGGTGCCGCGGGCCCGGACGAGCTCGGCCTCCCAGGTCACGCCGGCCGCGACCCCTGCCGAGGACCGCTGCGGGTCGAGCGGGTCGAGCCGGGCCCGTCGGCGCAGGTCCTCCAGGTCCTCGAGGGCCACGGTGTCCTCGACGGACGGGCGATCTCCCGGAGGTGTCCGCAGGTCGGCCACGGCTCGGGCGAGCACCAGGAACGCCATCCAGTAGTCGACGATCCCGGGGGAGTCGAGGAACGCCTCGAGCGGGTCGCGCAGGGCGCCCCACGCCTCTGCCGGCTCCTCCTGCCACAGCAGAGCCGTAGCCTCCCACACCGCACGGTTCAGCCGGTTGCGCGTGCTGCCGCCGACCTTCACCAGTCCACGCATGGTCCTGATCGCATCGTCCGTACGGCCCTGGACGATGTCGAGGCGCGCCGAGACCCACTGCCCCGGCCAGTCGTCGTAGCTGTGCGACCGGGGCACGCCGACCAGACGGGCAGCAGCCTCGCCGGTCCGGCCCGCGTCGAGGTAGGCCTGGACCACGTTGGCCTTGACCAGAGTGAGGAGGTGGAAGTCGAGCTGCCACTCCCGCCCGAGGTCGAGCACCCTCTGGGCGGCCTCCTCGACCTCGTGGGGCGGGCGGTGGTGCTGCAGGAGCACGTCGGTGTGCATCATCGCCAGGTTGGCCTCCCGCCACGGTCCGGCCGTTCCGGCCACCCGGCTGCGCGCCCGGCGGAACAGGTCGAGCGCGGTGGCGAGGTCGCCGAGGTGGCCCACGTGCCACGCCAGGGTGGCGGCGGTCTGGAAGTACAACGCGTCGTCGTCCAGCTCCGCGCACGCGTCGAGCGCCCCCTGCAGGTCGCGTGTCGCCTCGTCGTGGCGAGCGAGGTCCATCAGGGCGTTGGCGCGCTGGTCGAGGACGTGGACGAGACCGGCGCCGACGGGGTGCCCGGCGAGGCGGTCGAGCGCGCGGTCGGCCAGCACGACGGCGGCCTCCGGGTCGTCCCCGACCAGCCAGGCGACCTGCGCCGCGCGGCGGATCACCTTGGCCGCCTGCTCGTCGGGGAGCGCGTCGACGTCGGGTTGCGCCTCGTCGACCAGTGCCGCGCAGGCCTCGAGCCGGCCCGACAGCTGCAGCGCGTCGAACGCGGACAACCACGCGGTGACCAGCCCCTCGGGCGCGACGACGTGCTGGCGGCCCAGCTCGAGGATCCGCAACCAGTGCTCGGCCTCCGAGCGTGGGTCGGTGCGACGGCGTGCCTGGCGGGCGGCGGCGGCCCGCCACCGGGCCTCCTCCGTGGCCTCGCCCGAGAGCCGCCAGTGCTCGGCGACCACGGCCGGGTCGGCGCCGCCCCCACGACCGAGCAGCTCGGCGAACGTGCGGTGCAGCCGGCGTACCTCGCCGGGCAGCAGCCGTCGACGGGCGGCGTCGGCGAGAAGGGGGTGCGCCAGCCGCACCGTGTCCGTGGCGCCCACGCTCACCAGGTGCCGCGCGGCGAGGTGTCGCAACGCGTCGAGCACGGCGTCGTCGTCGAGGCCGGTGGCGGCGGTCACCAGCCCGACGTCGACGGGGCCGTCGGCCACGCCGAGCGCGGTGGCCACCCGGTCCTGGTCGGCAGAGAGGTCGCCGAGGTGCCGGTCCAGCAGGTCGGCCAGCAGCGGGGGGAGGGTCGGGTCGTCCCCCTGGATGGCAAGGTGAGCGGTGAAGAGGGGGTTCCCGCGGGACCGCTCGTGGATCCGCCGGGCGCGGTCCGCGGTGGTGTCGATCCACCCGGCGAGCCGGAGCTGGTCGCGCGTCTCCGCCAGGGTGAGGGGCCCGAGGGTCATCGTCCGGACCCGGGGCAGCGTCTGCACGCGTGCGAGCCACTCGCTGCGCCACCGCTCGACCCTCTGGTCGTCCAGGCGCCACGTCACCGTGATCGGCACGTCCACGTCGCGGGACAGGACGTAGTCCAGCAGGTCGAGGGTGGTCGCGTCCGACACGTGCAGGTCCTCCACCACCACGGCGAAGGGGCGCGTCACGGCGAGCCTGGCGAGCACCGCAGCGACGGCGGCGTACAGGTGCTGCTGGGCGAAGTCGGCGTCGTCGGTCGACACCGCGGCGGCACCCAGCTCGGGCAGGAGCCGGGCGAGCGCCTCACGCGCGTAGGCCGGGCAGCCGGACAAGGCCTCGCCGATCCACCGACCGTCGTCCGCGTCGTGGATCGACCGGAGCAGCTCCACCACCGGCATGAGCGGGACCTCGGTCGAGAACGGCAGGCAGCGCCCGACAGCCACGCGCGTGTCGGTGAGCGCCGCTGCCGCGTCGACGAGCGTGGACTTGCCGATGCCGGCCTCGCCGGTGACCACCAGGAGGCCGCCGCCCCCGTCCAGGTGGTCGCGCACGACGGCGAGCTCGGTGCGGCGACCGGCGATGCCCGGTGACGGTGGGGGAGGTGCGTCGTCGTCGGCCGACGACGCGGCGAGCCAGAGGGCGTGGAACTCCGTGCGGCTGCCGCCCATCGCCTCGACGAGGAGCTCCACGGTCCCCCAGGGCGGGAGGGCGCTGCTGGAGAAGACCTTGGAGACCGTGGTGTGGGAGACACCGGTGTCGCGTGCGAGCGAGCGGAGGCTGGGCCAGCCGGCCTCGTGGTGCAGCTCGTGCAGGGCCCGGACCAGGACCTGGTGGGCGCCCGGTGGCAGGACCGGGCTCGGTAGTGCGCCCATGTCACCTCCGACAGCCGCTGGTGCAGTGCCCGAGACGTCGACTTCCAGAATCCGGCGCACGGGCCGTCGTGTCCACGCATTTCCGGCGTCCGGGCAGCGCCACCTCCTGCGGTCGGCGCCCCTGACGCCCGTCACGGGCGAGGACTCCCGCTCCTCGCTAGGCTGGCGCCATGGGGGAGATCGAGAACCGCCCGCACGACCCGTCGCAGATGCGCATCTCCGACGCAGACCGCCAGCGCGTCGCCGACGTGCTGCGCGACGCTGCCGGCGACGGCCGCATCGACCTCGACGAGCTCGAGGAGCGGCTGGAGCTGACCTGGCAGGCCAAGACCTACGGCGAGCTGGTGCCGATCACGCTCGACCTGCAGGCGCCGGGCCCGGCCGCAACGCCGGTCGGCCCACCGGTGCGTCGTACGCCGTCAGCGGTGCCCGCGGTCGGGCACAACTCGTCCGTCGCGATCATGAGCGAGTGCAAGCGCCAGGGCGTCTGGTCGGTGCCCGAGCACCACAGCGCCTTCGCGATGATGGGTGGCGTGGTCATCGACCTCCGCCAGGCGCAGCTCTCGGCCCACGAGACGCTCCTCAACGCCAGCGCGATCATGGGCGAGGTGAAGGTGATCGTCCCGGCCGACATGCACGTCGTCATGGACGGCACCCCGATCATGGGCGAGTTCAGCCAGGCCAAGGACAAGGTGCCCGCCGAGGTCGGCCCCGGGTCCCCGGTCGTGCGCATCCGCGGGATGGCCCTGATGGGGTCGGTCACGGTGCAGCGCCAGCCCGCGCCCGGCACGCCGAAGAAGTACCTCGGCACCTACTGACGAGACGCGCGCCCTGCCGGTCGGCTCGCCCCCGCGCCGCCGTGGCGCGACCACGGGTCGAGCCTTGATTGCTGCGCCCACCCCGGGCCCCTACTGTGTCCCGGGTCACTTCACTACGGATCGTCCGGCACGTACCTGCCGGTGAAGGAGCAGAACATGGCATCAGTGACTTTCGAGAAGGCCCAGCGGTGGTATCCCGGCACCGACGAGCCGGCCGTGCCCGGCATCAGCCTGGAGATCAAGGACGGCGAGTTCATGGTGCTCGTCGGCCCCTCCGGCTGCGGCAAGTCCACGACCCTGCGGATGCTCGCCGGGCTCGAGGAGGTCAACGACGGGCGCATCTACATCGGTGACCGGGAGGTCACCAACGTGCCCCCCAAGGACCGCGACATCGCGATGGTCTTCCAGAACTACGCGCTCTACCCGCACATGTCGGTCGAGGAGAACATGGCGTTCTCGCTCAAGATGGCCAAGGTGCCCGCGGCCGAGCGCAAGGAACGGGTGGCCAAGGCGGCCGAGATCCTCGGCCTCACCGAGTACCTCGAGCGCAAGCCCAAGGCGCTCTCTGGCGGTCAGCGTCAGCGCGTGGCGATGGGCCGCGCGATCGTCCGCGCACCGCAGGTCTTCTGCATGGACGAGCCGCTGTCCAACCTCGACGCCAAGATGCGGGTGCAGACCCGCACCGACATCGCGCGCCTGCAGCAGGACCTCGGCGTGACGACCGTCTACGTCACGCACGACCAGGTCGAGGCGATGACGATGGGCGACCGGGTCGCGGTGATGAAGCTCGGCGTGCTGCAGCAGGTCGACACCCCGCTCAAGCTCTACGACAAGCCCGCCAACCTCTTCGTCGCCGGCTTCATCGGCTCGCCGCAGATGAACCTGATGGAGGGCACGGCGGTCGACGGCGACGTCAAGCTCGGCAAGTTCACGGTGCCGGTCGACCCGACCGCCGAGCGCAAGATGTCGGGCAAGGTCACCGTCGGCGTGCGTCCGGAGAGCTGGCGGATGGTCACCGCCGAGGAGGGTGGCCTGCCCGTCAAGGTCACCGTCGTCGAGGAGCTCGGCGCCGACAGCTTCGTCTACGGCACCTGCGACGTGGAGGGCACGCCCTCCAACGTGATCGTCCGCGTCAGCGGGCGCAACCACCCGCAGAAGGGCGAGACGCTCCACGTCACCACCGACCCGCAGAACGTCCACGTCTTCGACACCGAGACGGGCGAGCGCCTCTCCGACTGAGTCCTCCGACCGCACCGTCCACACGGTCCGAGCCCCCGGGAGCCCCGCTCTCGGGGGCTCAGCCGTCCCCGGCGTGACTTCGACATACTGGGCGCGTGAGCCGCACCGAGCCGGAGTCCTCCCCGATGTCCTCCCCGGCCCCCGACACCGGCTTCGAGCAGCGGTTGACCGCCCTGGAGCCCGACCTGCACGACACCGTGTCGCGGGTCTTCGGCGCCGACGCGGCGCCCGAGGTCACCCGGTCCCTGGTCGAGGTCGCCCGGGCGGCACACGCCGCCCGTCCGACGGAGCTGCGCGCGCTCGACGAGCGGAGGCTGCGCGAGCCCGACTGGTTCCAGCGGTCCTCGATGGTGGGCTACGCGGCCTACGCGGACCGCTTCGCCGGGACGCTGCGCGGGGTGGGGGAGCGCGCGGCGTACCTGCGTGGCATGGGTGTCGGCTACCTCCACCTGATGCCGCTCCTGACGCCGCGGCCGGCGCCCAACGACGGCGGCTACGCGGTCATGGACTACCGCTCCGTGCGGCCCGACCTCGGCACGGTCGACGACCTGCGCGACCTCGCGACCACCCTGCGCGGCGAGGGCATCAGCCTCTGTCTCGACCTCGTGCTCAACCACGTCGCGCGTGAGCACGAGTGGGCCCTCGCGGCGCGCGCGGGCGACCCGGGCCGGCGGGCCTTCTTCCACGTGCACCCCGACCGCGAGGTGCCCGACGCCTACGAGGCGACGCTGCCGGAGGTGTTCCCCGACTTCGCGCCGGGCAGCTTCACCTGGGACGACGAGCTGTCGGGCTGGGTCTGGACGACGTTCAACGACTACCAGTGGGACCTCGACTGGTCGAACCCCGCCGTCCTCCGTGAGTTCGCCGACATCATCCTGTCGCTGGCCAACCTGGGCGTGGAGGTGTTCCGCCTCGACGCGATCGCGTTCATCTGGAAGCGCCTCGGCACCGACTGCCAGAACCAGCCCGAGGTGCACGACCTCACCCGCGCCCTCCGAACGGTCGCCCGCATCGCCGCCCCCGCGGTCCTGTTCAAGGCCGAGGCGATCGTCGGCCCGGCAGAGCTCCCGGCCTACCTCGGCGTCGGTGAGCAGGCGGGCCGGGTCAGCGACCTCGCCTACCACAACGGGCTGATGGTGCAGGTCTGGTCGATGCTCGCCTCCCGCGACGCCCGCCTGGCGACGTACGCCCTCCAGCAGCTGCCGCAGCCGCCCTCGACGACGGCCTGGATCACCTACGTCCGCTGCCACGACGACATCGGGTGGGCCATCTCCGACGAGGACGCCCGCGCGGTGGGTCTCGACCCGGCCGCTCACCGGCGGTTCCTGTCCGACTTCTACGCCGGGTCGTTCCCCGGGTCGTGGGCGCGGGGGCTGGTCTTCCAGCACAACGAGCAGACGGGGGACCGGCGGATCTCCGGCTCGCTCGCCTCGCTCGCCGGTCTCGAGGTGGGCGACCCGCACGCCGCCGCGCGCATCCTGCTCGCGCACGCGATCATCCTGTCCTTCGGCGGCCTGCCGGTGATCTGGATGGGCGACGAGGTCGGGCTGCTCAACGACCACGGGTGGGCCGACGACCCCGACCACGCCGCCGACAACCGGTGGGTGCACCGGCCGCGGATGCCCTGGGCCGACGTCGAGGCCGACCCCGACCCGCACGGCGTCACGTCGGGCCTGCGGCACCTGATCGACGTACGACGATCGCTGCCGCACCTGCACGCGGCCTCGCCCACCGAGGTGTGGGACCCGCGCGACCCCGGCGTGCTGCTCGTCGTCCGGCGGCACCCTGACGGCCCGCTCCTCGCCGCCGCCAACGTCACCGACCGGGAGGCGTGGGTGGCCGCCGACGTCCTGCACTGGCTGGGCCTGCACTCCGACGACCTGGTCGACGCCCTCGGCGGCGCCGCGCCGGACCTCCACGACGGAGCGGTGCGGCTGGAGCCCTACGCGTCGGTGTGGCTGCACGCGTCGTCCTCGTCGTCCTCGTCGTCCGGCTGACGCCGTCGCGAGGGTGCTCCGGACGCGACGAGGCCCCGGGAGCGATGCTCCCGGGGCCTCGTCCCACACCGACCTGCGGGGCCGGACGACCGTGGGGTCAGGTGGTGGCGGTGTCCGAGCCCGGCTGCACGTCGTCCTGCTCGCGCCCGACCTCCTCGGCCTTCGCCATGGCGTTGCCACCCGGCACGGTGCCCGCGCGCTCGGCGTCCATCGTGAGGTTCTCGCCCGTGGCCGGGTCGAAGAGGTGGATCTTGCGGGCGTCGACCCAGATGGTGGCTTCGTCGCCCTCGCTGATCCGGCTCGCGCCGTCGAGGCTGATCACCAGCTGGGTGCGCAGCGACTCACCGTCGAGGTCGCGCTCCAGCTGCTGGAGCTGCTTGGCGACCTCGGGCGGCGCCTCGAAGGGGATGTAGGCGTAGGCCTCGTTGCCGAGCCACTCCACGACGTCGACCGTGGCGTTGAACGTCGCCTCGTCGCTCACCTTGTCCTCGTCGACGACGCTGGCGTCCTCGAAGTGCTCGGGCCGGATCCCCGCCATCAGCAGACCCTTGCCCTGTGCCTTCGCGGCCCTCTCCTCCGGGATCGTGACGGTCCCGAACGGCAGCTCCACCTGGTTGCCCTTCACCTCCGCCGGCAGGAAGTTCATCGGCGGGGACCCGATGAAGCCGGCGACGAAGAGGTTGGCCGGGTTCTCGTAGAGCTCGCGGGGCGTGGCGAGCTGCTGCAGGATGCCCCGCTTCAGCACCGCGACCCGGTCGCCGAGCGTCATCGCCTCGGTCTGGTCGTGGGTGACGTAGACCGTGGTGATGCCCAGCCGCTTCTGCAGACGGGAGATCTCCGTGCGCATCTGTCCGCGCAGCTTGGCGTCGAGGTTGGACAACGGCTCGTCGAAGAGGAACGCCTCGGCCTGACGGACGATCGCACGCCCCATGGCGACCCGCTGCCGCTGGCCTCCCGAGAGGTTGCCCGGCTTGCGCTCGAGGTGCTCGTCGAGCTCGAGGGTCTTCGACGCGTCGCGCACCTTCTGGTCGACCTCGGAGTCCGATGCGCCGGCGAGGCGCAGCGGGAAGGCGATGTTCTCGTAGACGGTGAGGTGGGGGTAGAGCGCGTAGTTCTGGAAGACCATGGCGAGGTTGCGGTCGCGCGGGGCGAGGTCGTTGACCTTCTTCCCGCCGATCACCATGTCGCCGCTGGTGATGTCCTCCAGCCCCACGATCATCCGAAGCAGCGTCGACTTCCCGCAGCCGGAGGGCCCGACCAGGATCAGGAACTCCCCGTCGGCGACGTCGATGCTGATGTCGTTGACGGCGGGGAAGCCGTCGCCGTACTGCTTGACGATGTTCTTCATCTCGATGGCAGCCATGGCGGCCTCACCCCTTCACTGCGCCGGAGGTCAGGCCGGCGACGATCTTGCGCTGGAACAACAGGACGATGATGATCACCGGCAGCGTGACGATGACCGAGGCGGTCGCCAGCTGTGCGTACGGTGGGTTGAACGGGTCGGGTCCGACGAAGAACGACATCTGCGCCGGGACCGTCCTCGAGGCGGTGGTCGAGGTCAGCGAGATCGCGAGCACGAACTCGTTCCACGCGAAGAAGAAGGTCAGGATCGCCGCGGTGAAGACACCGGGTGCGGCGAGCGGGACGATCACCTTGCGGAAGGCCTGCCACGACGTCGCGCCGTCGACCTGGGCCGCCTGCTCCATCTCCCACGGGATCTCGCGGAAGAAGGCCGACAGGGTCCAGATCGCCAGCGGGAGCGTGAAGGACATGTAGGGGATGATCAGGCCGGGCCAGGTGTTGAAGAGGCCGAACCTGGTCCACAGGTCGAACAGCGGGCCCACCAGTGCGACGACCGGGAACATCGCGATCGCCAGCGCCAGCGAGAGCACCAGCCGCTTGCCCTTGAACTCCAGCCGGGCGATGGCGTAGGCCGCCAGCGTCGCGAGGATCACCGAGAGCACGGTGGCGATGATCGAGATGCCGAACGAGTTGAGCAGGGCCTTCTGGAAGTCCTGCTCCACACCGGTCGGGTCGGGGCCGATGAACGGCCAGTCCCAGAGCGCCTTGTAGTTCTCGAACGTGGCGTCCTTGGGGAGGAACTGCGGACTGCCGACCGCCGTCTCGTTCACGGACTTGAACGACAGCGAGATGATCCACGCCACCGGGAACAGGCACCACAGCAGGATCAGCAGGAAGCCGACCCAGGTGCCGATCGCGTTCTTGCCCTTCATCAGCCCTCACCTCTCGCAGACGCCAGGTCGACCCGGAACAGCTTCACGATCAGCCACGCGAGCAGCAGCACCGACAGGAACAGCAGCACCGAGAGCGCCGACCCGAGGCCGAGCTGCATCTGCTCGATCACCTGCCGGTAGGTCAGGAAGGAGATCGACTCGGTGTCCTGGGCCCCTCTGGTCATGATGTAGATGTTGTCGAAGATGCGGTAGGCGTCGAGGGCACGGAAGAGGACCGCGACCATGATCGCGGCCCGCATGTTGGGCAGGATCACCTTCCACAGTCGCTGCCACCACGTGGCTCCGTCGACCTGCGCCGCCTCCAGCATGTCCTCGCTCACCTGGGACAGGCCGGCGAGCAGCAGGAGCGCCATGAACGGCGTGGTCTTCCAGATCTCGGAGACCATGATCGCGAACATGGCGTGCCAGTGGTCGCCGAACCAGTTGGTGTCCTCGGCGATCCACGGCAGCCAGCTGAACCACGCGTTGACGAAGCCGTTGTTGAGGGAGAACGCGAACTGCCAGGCGAATGCCGAGACGACGGTGATGATGCCGTACGGGATCAGGATGGAGGTCCGCATCAGGCCTCGGGCGAAGATGATGCGGTGCATCACCATCGCGAACGCGAAGCCGATGACCAGCTCGACCGCGACCGTCACGACCATGATCAGGACGGTGTTCCACGTGTCCTGCCAGAAGAGGCTGTCGGTGAGGACGGTGACGTAGTTGTCGATGCCGATGAACTCGCGGTCGTCCGGTGCCGTGAGCCGGTAGCGGAAGAGCGACAGGTAGAGCGCCTGGCCCATCGGCCAGGCGGTGACGAGCAGCATCATGACCACGGCGGGTGCCACCAGCTTGAGGCCGAGCCTGTTCTCGGCCTTGGACCGATCGCTCGCCACGGCCTTGGTGGACACGTCGGCGGGTGGGCGTTGCAGAGTAGTGCTCACAGCAATCTCCCTCCTTCCAGGACCTGCTGGGTGAAGTCCTGGGACTCCGGGGGCGTGTCCTGGTTGACGCTGGCCGGCGGGTGCCAGGTGTTCTGCAGCGAGCTCGAGATGTCGCTCCAGTAGGGCGTCACCGAGCGCGGGGCCGCCGCGTCGACGCTCTCCTGGAAGAGCTGCCTGAGGTCATCGGGGTAGAGCTCGGCCAGTGCGGGGTAGTCGTAGCCGGCAGTGCTGGCCGGCATGTTGCCGGTCATCTCGGCGTTGATGCCCTGGTTCTCCGGCTCCACCAGGCAGGCGGCGGCCTCCAGCGCGAGGTCCTTGTGGTCGGAGAACTCGCTGACGCCGATGCCGATGCCTCCGTAGGGCGGCCGGGACTCCTCGCCCTCGACCGTCTGGGGGTACCGGGTGTAGCCGATGTCCTTGGCGACGTCGGGGTCGGTCTCGTCGTAGTTGTGGAAGATGTAGGTCCAGTTGACCATGAACGAGCCGGCGTCCCCGCCGAAGGTCGAGCCCGCGGTTCCCTCGTTGGAGACGCTGAGGTCGGCGGGAGCCGCGTCGGAGCTCGCGAGCTCCTCGATGACCTTGGCCGCGTCCTCGCCCTGAGCGCTGTCGATGGTCAGGTCGAGGTCGACGCCCTTGTCGGCGTTCTCCACCAGCTGCCCGCCCGCGCCCGAGATGAGCGCGTTGATCCAGACGCTGTAGCCCTCGTACTTGTTGGCCTGCACGCCGATCTTTCCGCCGTTGTCCGCGGCAGCCTGGATGATCTGGTCCCACGTGACCGGCTGGGACATGTCCAGGTCGGTCTTGTCGACGAAGGACTTGCGGTACCAGAGGACCTGGGTGTTGGACCAGAACGGGAAGACGACCAGCTTGTCCTCCCACGTGGCTGCGTCCATCGCACCCTGGAAGGTGCCCTGCTCCTCGAGCTGCGCCTTGGCGTCCTGCGGCAGCTCGGCGAGGAAGCCGGCGTCGGCGAACTCGGCGGTGAACGGCGGGTCGAGCGACATCAGGTCGATCGACGGGTCCTCCGCCGCGAGACGCCGCGACAGCTGGATGCGCTGCTGGCTCGCGTCCTGGGGGAGCACCTGGGTCGTGACGGTGTACTCGTCGGTCGAGCAGTTCTCCGCGACCGCGGCCTGTCCGCCCGCGTCGGGGTTGATGTACCAGACCAGCTCGGGCTTGCCGCTGTCCCCGCTGCACGCGGCGAGCAGGCTGCTGGCGAGCGCCAGCGAGGCCACCGAGCCGGCGATGCGACGAGACCGCGGACGACCGCGTGGTCGGGTCGATGAACGTGGTGCCATGCGCCCTCCTAGGTATGACTCGGATCACTGGTCTATCGGCTGCGGCTATGTTTGGCAACAGCGCCTCACCCAGAGGAACACCGTGACGAGAGGGGCCTCTGTGACGAGCTGGTTCGCGCCCGGTCGCATCAACCTGATCGGCGAGCACACGGACTACAACGACGGCTTCGTCCTGCCGTTCGCCCTGGCCGTCGGGTGCACGGCGACGGTCTCGGCCGCCGACGCGGGCTCGGCCCGCAGCGCCGGGGGCTGCGACACCTGGACGGTGCGGTCCGTCCAGCAGCCCGACCCGGTCGTCGTACGACGCTCCGGGCTGGCTGCCGCGGACCTGCCCGGCGTGCCCGAGTGGTCGCGCTACGTGCTGGGTGCGCTGTGGCTGCTCACCGACCGCGGCATCGACGTCCCGGCCCTCGAGGTCGAGGTCGACTCCGACGTGCCGTCGGGCGCCGGGCTGTCGTCGTCAGCCGCGCTCGTCTGCTCGGTCGCGCGGGCCGTCGACGACCACCTCGGTCTCGGGCTCGACGACGACGCGCTCTTCGCGCTGACCCGCGACATCGAGAACGACGCCGTGGGTGCGCCGACCGGTGGTATGGACCAGCTGGTCAGCCTGCGCGGCGAGGCCGGCCACGCCCTGTTCTGCGACATGCGCAGCCACGAGACCCGGTCGGTCCCGCTCGACCTCGGCGGCAGCGGGCTGGCGGTGCTGGTGGCCGACACCCGCGCCCCCCACCGTCACTCCGACGGCGACTACGGCGCCCGGCGCCGCGGCTGCGAGGAGGCGGCTCGCCGCCTGGGCGTTCCCGCGCTGCGCGACGTGACCGCCGACGACCTCGACGTCGCGCTCGAGCGCCTCGACGACGAGGAGCTGCGCCGCTACGTGCGGCACGTCGTCACCGAGGACGACCGCGTGCTCTCGGTCGTGCGGCTGCTCGACGACGGCCGTCTCGCCGACCTCGGACCGCTGCTGACGGCGTCGCACCGCTCGATGCGCGACGACTTCCGGATCACCGTGCCCGAGGTCGACACCGCCGTCGACGCGCTGCTGGAGGCGGGCGCGCTGGGTGCCCGGATGACCGGCGGCGGCTTCGGCGGATGCGTCATCGGGCTGGTGCCCGAGGAGTCCGTGGAGCCGGCGAGTGACGCCGTACGCCGTGCCTTCGCGGACGCCGGCTTCGGGGAGCCCGACCTGTTCACGGCCGAGCCGTCGCAGGGCGCGCACTCCGTCGACCGCTGACCAGCCCGGCCAGGGGCTAGGTGGCGCGGTCGGCCGTGCGCCGGATCGCCTCGACGAAGGTGCCGAAGAGCTCGGGCGGCAGGTCGTGGCCCATGCCGTCGATGGTGACCAGCTCGGCGCCGGGGATGGCGGCGGCTGTCGAGCGCCCGCCGCTGACGTGGACCATCTTGTCGGCGTTGCCGTGGATGACGAGCGCGGGGATGCGGAGGCTGCGCAGCCGCGGGGTGCGGTCGCCCTGCGTGAGGATGGCGAGCATCTGGCGCACGACGCCGCTGGCGCTGACGCCGCGGTCGAAGGTCTCGCCGGCGCGGGTGCGCAGGGCGTCGGGGTCGGAGGGGTAGGCGGCAGACCCGATCAGCGCCCACGTGGCGACGCTGCTGTCGATGTAGGCGTCCCGGCCGGCCTTGCGCGGCCCGATCAGTCGCGGGAGGAGGGAGGGGTGCTGCCAGCCGACGGTGCGTCGTCCGGTCGTCGAGCTGATGCTGGTCAGCGACCGCACCCGCGTCGGGTGCTCGACGGCGATCGTCTGGGCGATCATGCCGCCCATCGACACGCCGACGAGGTGCGCGGACTCCAGTCCGAGGTGGTCGAGCAGCGCGACGGCGTCGCCGGCCAGGTCGGACATCGTGTACGGCGTCCGCGCGCGACCTGTGGCGAAGGCGCGCACCAGCTGGTCGCGGCGGACCGGTGCTGCGACCCGGGACGACCGGCCGGTGTCGCGGTTGTCGTAGCGCACGACGTGGAAGCCGGCGCCTGCCAGCTGCTCGCAGAACGCCTGGTCCCACCACGTCATGGGGCCGCTCAGCCCCATCACCAGGAGCAGCGGCTCGTCGTCGGGGTCGCCGAACGTCTGGTAGCAGAGCTCGACCTGGTTGCCGACCGGGGCGCGGAGCTCGTCGGACGCGACGGGAGGCTGGCTGCTGTCTCGGTGGGGCGCGGGCATGTCGCCAGTGAACACGACAGTCGTCCCCAAATAAACGCAAAGTGGCCCACATCCCCGGTGGCAGGCGGGTTCTGGGCTAGGTTCGATGATTGTGACGCAGCGCACAATGGCCGCATTCCTGACTCCGGAGGGCTTTTCGCAGCCCTCCGTGGTGGCGGTGCTGCGCGAAGGGTCGGTCCTCACCGAGGCCGGTCGCTACGCCGTCTCGGCCTTCGGCTCGCGCGGCGCGCGACGTCGTACGCCGCTGGGCGCGCGCCCGATGCGGGTGGGCGAGCCGGTGCTGCTGGTGCCGGGTTTCCTCGCCGGTGACTCGTCGCTGGGGCCGATGAGCCGGACGTTGCGCCACCAGGGCTTCCGGACCTACCGCGCCGACATCCGCGCCAACGTCGGCTGCACGCTTACCGCTGCTGCGCAGCTCGAGGAGCGGCTCGAGGAGATCTCGCAGCGGCGCGGGTCGCGCGTGCGCATCGTGGGCCACAGCCTCGGCGGGATGCTGGCCCGCGGCGTCGCAGCCCGCCGGCCCGACCTCGTCGCGGGCATCGTCACGATGGGCAGCCCGATGCTCGCGCCGGGAGCGCACCACGTCTCGCTGGCCCGCAGCGTCGACCTGCTCGTGCGGCTCAACCGCGCCGGGATGCGCGGCCTGATGGCCGAGGACTGCGTCGCCGGCCACTGCGCCCAGGAGAGCTTCGACCAGGCGCGCGCGCCGCTCCCCGACGGCATGGACTTCACCGCGATCTTCTCCCGACGCGACGGCATCGTCGACTGGCGCGCGTGCGTCGATCCGGCCGCGAGGCCGGTGGAGGTGCGCTCGTCGCACGTGGGGATGGCGTTCGACCCCCTCGTCATCACAGCAGTCTCGGCCGCGCTGCGGCCGCCGGTGCCGACGTCAGTTGTCGAAGTCGATCGTGGAGAGATTGCGTAGCTTCGAGAGCCGGTGCTCGGCGGTGATCGAGCGGACGGTGCCGCTGCGCGAGCGCATCACCAGCGAGTGCGTGGTCACGCCGTCGCCGCGGTAGCGCACTCCCCGCATGAGCTCGCCGTCGGTGATGCCGGTGGCCACGAAGAACGCGTCGTCACCGGTGACCAGGTCGTCGGTGCCGAGCACGAAGTCGCGGTCGAGGTCGTGGCCGGCGTCGAGGGCGCGCTGCCGCTCGTCGTCGTCCTGCGGCCAGAGCTGGCCCTGGATCTTGCCGCCGATGCACTTCATCGCGCACGCCGCGATGATGCCCTCGGGGGTGCCGCCGACGCCGAGCATCAGGTCGACGCCGGTGTCGGGGCGGGCCGCCATGATCGCGCCGGCGACGTCGCCGTCGGTGATGTACTTGATCCGGGCGCCGGTCTCGCGGATGTCCTCGACGAGCTGGGCGTGGCGCGGCCGGTCGAGCAGCACCACGGTGACGTCGTGGATGGAGATGCCCTTGGCCTTGGCCACGCGGGCGATGTTCTCCTTGACCGGCAGCCGGATGTCGACGTGGTCGGCGGCCTCGGGACCGGTGGCGAGCTTGTCCATGTAGAACACCGCGCTCGGGTCGTACATCGAGCCGCGCGGTGAGACGGCCAGCACCGAGACGGCGTTGCTCATGCCCTTGGCGGTCAGCGTCGTGCCGTCGATCGGGTCCACGGCGACGTCGCACTCGGGGCCGGAGCCGTCGCCGACCTCCTCGCCGTTGAAGAGCATCGGCGCGTTGTCCTTCTCGCCCTCGCCGATCACCACGGTGCCGCGCATCTCGACGGTGGAGATCATGTAGCGCATCGCCTCGACCGCGACGCCGTCGGCGTCGTTCTTGTCGCCGCGACCCACCCAGCGCCCGGCCGCCATGGCGGCCGCCTCGGTGACGCGCACCAGCTCGAGGGCGAGGTTGCGTTCGGGCTGCGGCGCGCTGGTGCTCATGCCGCGCATGTTATCGGCGGGTGGTGGCCGCGGGCTCGGCCCCCGTGCAACCCGCTTCGGGCCGGCTGGGAGGATGTCCCGCGTGAGTGGGCAGGGACAGCCGAGTCGTTACACGCGCTCGTTCAACGGGATGACCGGCGCCCTGATCGTCACGGTGCTCGCGGTGCTGGCGTTCGTCGCGTGGCGTGGCCTGTGGCGCAGCGACGTGGACAACGAGCCGGAAGCCGTGGACTGGCAGGCGCGCGTCGAGCTCGCGCAGCAGGCAGACCTCCGGGTCGTCCACCCCCGCGAGCTTCCGGCCGGTTGGACGGCCACCAGCACCGAGCTCGCCGCCGGCGACGACCCGCGGTGGAGCCTCGGCGTGCTCACCGACGAGGGTCGCTTCGTCGGGATCCGGCAGCAGGACACGTCGGTCACCGACCTCGTGGAGCTCTACGTCGACGAGGACGCCGAGGCCGGCGACGACGCCACCGTGCCGTCCGACATCACCGACACCTGGCAGACCTGGTCCGACGAGGGTGGCGACGTGGGCTACTCCACCGAGCTCGGCGACGAGGCGCTCCTCGTCTACGGCTCGGCCCCGGCCGATGACATCGAGACCTACATCGGGCTGCTCACGCGCTAGCACCGCATCGAGCGGTGGCGGAGCCACATTCCGCCGGGCTTGGAATGTGGGTGGGTCACCGCTGCCCCGGCTCGTACGGCGTGGCGCGGGCGCGAGCGGTGCGCGACCCACATTCGTCGTCGCCGGAAGGTGGGTGGGCCACCGCCCGGGCGACGCTGGTCAGTCGTCGGCGTCGGGGCCCATCGCGTCGTCGAGGCGCTTGCGGGCGCCGTCGAGCCACTGCTGGCAGACCTTGGCGAGGGCCTCGCCCCGCTCCCAGAGTGCGAGCGACTCCTCGAGGGTGGTGCCGCCGGCCTCGAGGGTGCGGACCACCTCGATGAGCTCCTCGCGGGCCTCTTCGTAGCTGGGCTGCTCCGTGGTGGCGTCACTCATCGGGGTCCTCCTCGACCAGGGTGGCTTCTTCGATGCGGTCTGTCGTGGCGTGGATGCGTCCGTCGGCGACCCGGACGGAGACGGCGGCACCCTTCGCGGCCTGCGCGACGGACGTGACGACGTGGCCGTCGGCGTCCTGGAGAACGGCGTAGCCCCGCTGCAGCGTCGCGAGCGGCGAGAGCGCCTGCGCCCGCGCGCGTTGGTGGCCGATGTCGTCGGCGGCCCGGTCGAGGCGGTGCGAGAGCGTACGGCGGGCACGCGCGAGCAGGTCGTCGAGCTCGTCGGAGCGGGCGGCGAGCAGGTTGCGGGGGTCGGCCATGGCCGGGCGCGAGCGCACCTGGGCCAGCCAGTCCTGCTCGCGCGCGATGCGCTGGGTGATGACCTGGCGAAGCCGGTCGCGCGCCCACGTGACGCCCTGGACCTCCTCGGCCATGTCGGGGACGACGAGCTTGGCGGCGTCGGTGGGCGTGGAGGCGCGGACGTCGGCGACGAGGTCGAGCAGCGGCTGGTCGGGCTCGTGGCCGATCGCGGACACGACGGGTGTGCGCATCCGGTGCACCGCCCTGACCAGCGCCTCGTCGGAGAACGGCAGCAGGTCCTCGATCGAGCCGCCGCCACGTGCGACGACGACGACGTCGACGTCGACGTTGCGCTCGAGCTTGTCGAGGGCCTCCATGACCTCGCTCGCCGAGCGGGTGCCCTGCATGGCGGCGTAGGCCACCTCGAACTGCACGGCGGGCCAGCGGCGGCGCGCATTCTCGAGGACGTCGCGCTCGGCGGCGCTGTTGGGCGCGGTGACCAGGCCGACCCGGCCGGGGAGGAACGGCAGGTCGCGCTTGAGCTCAGGGGCGAACAGGCCCTCTGCGGCGAGCAGCTGGCGGCGCCGCTCGAGCCGCGCGAGCAGCTCGCCGAGACCGACCATGCGGATCTCGCGGGCAGCCAGCGAGAACGACCCGCGGTTGGCGTAGAAGCTGGGCCGGGCGTGCACGACGACGCTGGCCCCCTCGACGAGGGGCGGGTTCATCGAGTCGACGAGCGACCGGGAGCACGTCAGCGTCACCGAGATGTCGGCGACCGTGTCGCGGAGCGTCATGAAGACGGTCTGCATGCCGGGGCGCCGGTTGACCTGCGCGATCTGTCCCTCGACCCACACGCCGCCGAGCTTGTCGATCCACTGCGAGACGGCGTTGGCGACGGCCCGCACCGGGGCCGGCGACTCGGCCGTGGCATCGCGGAGTGAGGGCACGCGGCGAGGATAGGGGAGGGCGCGGACACGCCCGTAGACTCGGGCCCATGAGCACCGACCTCGGCCTCCCTCCGGTCCTCGACCCCGAGACCGCCAAGAACGTCCTGCTCGCGGCCCCCCGCGGCTACTGCGCCGGCGTGGACCGCGCCGTGATCACGGTCGAGAAGGCACTCGACCTCTACGGCGCCCCGGTCTACGTCCGCAAGCAGATCGTGCACAACAAGCACGTGGTGGCCAACCTCGAGTCGCGCGGCGCGATCTTCGTCGAGGAGCTCGACGAGGTGCCCGAGGGCCGGACGGTGGTCTTCTCCGCCCACGGCGTCTCGCCGGCGGTCCACGAGCAGGCGGCCGAGCGCGGCCTGAAGACGATCGACGCCACCTGCCCGCTGGTGACGAAGGTCCACCACGAGGCGAAGCGGTTCGCCTCCGACGACTACGACATCCTCCTCATCGGCCACGCCGGCCACGAGGAGGTCGAGGGCACGGCGGGTGAGGCGCCCGACCACATCCAGCTCGTCGAGAGCCCGGCCGACGTCGCGCGCATCGAGGTCCGCGACCCGGCCAAGGTGGCCTGGCTCTCGCAGACCACGCTCAGCGTCGACGAGACCCTCGAGACGGTCGCCGCGATCCGGGAGAAGTTCCCGCTGCTGCTCGACCCGCCGAGCGACGACATCTGCTACGCCACCCAGAACCGCCAGCTCGCGGTCAAGGAGATCTCCTCGGCCGCCGACCTGGTGATCGTGGTCGGTTCGCGCAACTCCTCCAACTCTGTGCGGCTCGTCGAGGTGGCCCTCGAGGCCGGCGCCAAGGCGTCGTACCTCGTCGACGACCACACCGAGATCGACGAGGCGTGGCTCGACGGCGTCGAGACCGTGTCGGTCACCTCCGGCGCGTCGGTGCCCGAGGACCTCGTCGAGGGCGTGCTCGCCTTCCTCTCCGAGCGCGGCTACCCCGACGCCCGTGCGGTGCACTCGGCCGAGGAGTCGCTGATCTTCGCGCTGCCGCCGGAGCTGCGACGCGACCTGCGCGCGGCGCAGAAGGCCTGACGGGAGCGCGAGATGGCCCGCTACCTCGACATCCACCCGGACAACCCGCAGCCGCGGCTCGTCTCCCAGGTCGTCGAGGCGCTGCGTGACGACCAGCTCATCGCCTACCCGACCGACTCCGGCTACGCCCTCGGTGCGCAGCTCGGCAACCGGGACGGCCGCGACCGGATCCTCAAGATCCGCGAGCTCGACGACCGCCACCACTTCACGCTGATGTGCAAGGACTTCTCGCAGCTCGGGCAGTTCGTCCACGTCGACAACAACGCGTTCCGCGCCATCAAGGCCGCGACGCCGGGCCCCTACACGTTCATCCTCCCCGCGACCGGCGAGGTGCCGAAGCGGCTGATGCACCCGAAGAAGCGCACCGTCGGCGTCCGGATCCCCGACCACCGGCTCGTGTGTGCCCTGCTCGAGGAGCTCGGCGAGCCGATCCTCACCAGCACGCTGATCCTCCCCGGCGAGACCGAGGCCAGGACGATGGGCTGGGAGATCAAGGAGGACCTCGACCACGTCGTCGACATCGTGGTCGAGTCGGGCGAGGTCACTGCCGAGCCCACGTGGGTGATCGACTGGTCCGACGCCGAGCCCGTCGTCGTACGCCGTGGGGCGGGCGACGTGTCGCGCTTCGAGGAGTGACCGACCGGGGTCAGCCGGTCGGCTGACCCAGCTCGCGCTCGAGCTCGGAGGCGAGGTCGCCCTTGCGGTGCAGGCGCCAGCCGAGCCAGCCCAGGCACAGCGCGTAGCCGACGAAGAGGGCGACGCCGTGGGTGGCGACACCGGAGACGACGGCCTGCAACAGGCTGTCGCGCGGGTCGGCGATCGCGTCGCGTGCGACGACGGCGACGAAGCCGAAGACCACGACCATCAGGATCGGCGGCAGCAGCGCGACGAGGTAGAAGTCCCGGCGCCGCACGAGCGCCGCCAGGCCCAGGCACAGCGCCACGAAGCACAGGTCGAAGAACAGCGTGAGGCTGCCGACCAGGAGCACGTCGAGGGCGACGGCGGTCAGCGTGAGGGCGACGCCCAGGGACACCACCTGCAGGCCCGGCTCACGCCCGGCCTGCCACCGCGTGTCGGCCTGTGTCACGAGGCTCAACCTAGGGCCGCGCTCAGGCGCCCCGCGCGCGGCGCGCCGCGGCGGGCGCCGAGCCGGGGTGCTGGTCGAGCAGGTCGTCGAGCGTCGGGTCGCCCGTCGCGCCCGGGACGTCGTCGAGGACATCGAGCTCGGCCGCGGCAGCCGAGCGGGGCACCGTCTCCACCTGGCGGGGGCCCTCGAGCTGGTCGTTGGTGACGCCGAGGTCGGCGAAGCGGCGCGCGGACACGAGCACCCGACCCTCGAGCGAGCCCATCGCCTGGTTGTAGGCGACGACGCTGGCGTTGAGCGAGCGGCCCACCTTGTCGAGGTGGCCGGACATCGAGCCCAGCCGGGCGTGCAGCTCCTGCCCGAGCCGCTGCACCTCCTGCGCCTGGGCGTTGAGCACCTCGTGCTGCCACCCCTGGGCGACGGTGCGCAGCAGCGCGATCAGCGTGGAGGGGGTGGCCAGCACGACGTTGCGGGCCGCGGCCTGCTCGACGAGGTCGGGCACGGCCTGCAGCGCGGCCTGGAGGATCGCCTCGCCCGGGAGGAACAGCACCACGAACTCCGGGGTGCCGGTCAACGCCTCCCAGTAGCGCCGGGAGCCCAGGTCGGCGACATGCTTGCGGACGTGCTCGCCGAGCCGGGTCAGCGCCCGCTCGTGCTCGGCGGGGTCGTCGGCGCCGGTGAGGTCGAGGAAGGCGGCGAGCGGCGCCTTCGCGTCGACCGCGATGGTGCGTCCGCCGGCGAGGGTGACGACGAGGTCGGGGCGCAGGCGGCCGTCGTCGAGGCGCGTCTGCTCGGCGAAGTCGCAGTGGTCGACGAGCCCCGCGAGCTCGACGGTGCGGCGCAGGTGGAGCTCGCCCCACTGCCCGCGCACCTGCGGCTTGCGCAGGGCGGTCGCGAGCGTGTGGGTCTCCTGGCGCAGCACGTCGGTCGAGTGGCGTACGTCGCTCACCTGCTGGTGGAGCTGGGCCTGCCAGGCCGTGCGGTCGTGGGCCAGGTCGCTCAGCTGGTCCTGCAACCGCTCGAGCCCGTCCTGGACGACCGCGTGGTCGGCGACCCGCTGCTGCAGCGCGGCGATCGCGGTGTCGTCGCCCGGGCGGCTGCGTGCCCACAGCACGCCGATCACGGCACCGAGGGCCAGCCCGACGGCGAGGACGGCCGCCAGGGTCAGCACGAGGGGGAAGGTGTCCATGGATCCAGCATGGCGGCGACCACCGACAGCCGGGCCTCAGCCGATCCGATCCGATGCCGCTGTGAGCCGAGGGACCTCGTCCGGGCTCTCAGGTTCGACATGGGGCACACCCCACCACGCGGCGCTGACAGCCCGGGGTAGTCCAGTGAGAATTGGTCGCCCAGACCCGGGGATCGCAGCCATTCCTCACTGGACTACCCCGGCCGGACAGCCATATCTCGCTGGACTACCCCGGCGTGGGGGCACCGCGGAACGTACGCCGGTAGGCCGAGGGCGAGACGCCGAGGGACGCGTGCAGGTGCTGGCGCAGCGAGGCGGCGGTGCCCATCCCGGCACGGGTCGCGACGTCGTCGACGGTCAGGTCGGTCGCCTCGAGGAGGTGCTGGGCGTGCCGGACCCGCTGCTGGGTGACCCACGCGCCGGGGGACTGGCCGGTCTCCTCCCGGAAGCGCCGGGTGAAGGTGCGCACGCTCATCGACGCCTGCCGGGCGAGGGTCGCGACGTCGAGGGTCCGGTCCAGGTGGGCCTGCGCCCACGCGCGTACGTCGCTGGTGGTCTCGTCGGCGCGCCGCGGGACGTGCCGCTCGATGAACTGCGCCTGCCCGCCGTCGCGCCACGGGGGCACCACCATGTGGCGGGCGACCGCGTTGGCGACGGCGGTGCCGTGGTCGCTGCGCACCAGGTGGAGGCAGAGGTCGATGCCGGCGCTGAGCCCGGCGGAGGTGAGCACCCGGCCGTCGTCGGTGAAGAGGACGTCCTCGTCGACGGCGATGTCGGGGTAGAGGCGGCGGAAGTCGTCGGCGTACTTCCAGTGCGTCGTGGCGCGGTGGCCGTCGAGGATCCCGGCCGCGGCGAGCACGAAGGCCCCGGTGCAGATCGAGACCCAGCGGGCGTCGGCGGGGACGGTGGCCAGCGCGGCGCGGAGGTCGTCGTCGATCGTCGCGTCATGTCGCGGACCGGCGACCTGGGTGCCGGGCACGATCACGGTCTGCGCCCGGGCGAGCGCTTCGGGCCCGGCCGACGGGGCGATGGCGTAGCCGCGGGTCGCCGCCACGGGGTACCCGTCGAGGGTCACCACCGCCACGTCGTAGAGCGGGTTGCCGTCGGCGTCGCGGGCCTCGCCGAGCACTTGCGGCGGGATCGTCAGGTCGTAGCCGATGACCGGCGCGACGGCGAGGACGACCACGCGGTGCGGCTCGGCCGATGGCGAGGAGGGCGACGGCATGGCCGGATTCTTGCACATGTTGGCATTCCGGCCACTCGTCGGACAGCGCGGTTGTCGGGAGACTGTCCCGGTGACGATGACGACTCCTTCCGAGCCGACCCTCGGGCGGCCGCAGCGACTCCACTGGGCGTGGGTGGTGGCCGCGGTGTCCTTCGTGACGCTCGTCGGCGCGGCCGCCTTCCGGTCCGTGCCGGGCGTGCTGATCGAGCCGCTGCACGAGGAGTTCGGCTGGTCGCACGGGCTGATCGGCTCCGCGGTCTCGCTCAACCTCATGCTCTTCGGGCTGATCTCGCCCTTTGCCGCGGCCCTGATGGACCGTTTCGGCGTCCGGCCGGTCGTCACGTTCGCGCTGCTGATGGTCGCGGTCGGCAGCGGCCTGACGGTCACCATGTCCGAGCCCTGGCAGCTCATCCTGTGCTGGGGCCTGCTCGTCGGCATCGGTACGGGCTCGATGTCGATGGCCTTCGTCGCCACGATCACCAGCCGCTGGTTCGTCGCCCGCCGCGGACTGGTCAGCGGCATCCTCACCGCCGGCAACGCCACCGGCCAGCTGATCTTCCTGCCGGTGGTGGCCTGGCTGGCCACCCACCACGGCTGGCGTACGGCGGCACTGCTGGCCGCCGCGGCCGCCCTCGCCGTCGTGCCGCTGGTGCTCCTGCTCCTCCGCAACCACCCGGCCGACCTCGGGCTGCAGGCGTTCGGCGCGACCGAGGCCGACCCCGGCCCGCCGCCCCACCAGCAGGTCGGCTCCAGCGCGGGTCGCGCCCTCGCGGTGCTGCGCGACGCCGCCCGCAGCCGGACCTTCTGGCTCCTCTCTGGCGGGTTCGCCATCTGCGGGATGACGACCAACGGCCTCATCGCCACGCACTTCGTCCCTGCGGCCCACGACCACGGCATGCCGGCCACCACCGCCGCCTCGCTGCTCGCGGTCGTCGGCATCTTCGACGTCGTCGGCACGATCGCCTCGGGCTGGCTCACCGACAAGGTCGACCCGCGGCTGCTGCTGGTGGGCTACTACGTGCTGCGCGGGGTCGGCCTGATGGCGCTGCCCGCCCTGATGTCGCCGCACGTGGAGCCCAGCATGTGGGTCTTCATCATCGTCTACGGGCTCGACTGGGTCGCGACCGTGCCGCCCACTGTGGCGCTGTGCCGGGAGTGGTTCGGCGCGGCGTCCGGCCCGATCGTGTTCGGCTGGGTCTTCGCCAGCCACCAGGTGGGCGCGGCCGTCGCGGCAACGGCCGCCGGCGTGGTCCGCGACGTCACCGGCGGCTACGACCCCGCCTTCTACGCCGCGGCCGGTCTCTGCGCCCTCGCCGCGCTGATGTCGTACGCCATCCGGCGCACGCCGCAGCCCGCCGTGGCAGCGCCGACCGCCGGCGTGATGTGAGCCCTCAGTCGAGGTCGACGACGACCGGTGCGTGGTCCGACGGCGAGCCCGTGCCCTGCGCGGGGTCGCGCTCGTCGCGGTCGATGAAGGCGCCGCTGACCCGCGAGGCGAGCGTGGGGGAGGCGAGGACGAAGTCGATCTTGAGCCCGCGGTCGCGCTCGAAGCGCTGGCGGTAGTAGTCCCAGTAGGTGTAGCCGGCGTCGTGGGCGCGGGTCACCTCGGCGTAGCCGTCGTCGAGGAAACCCTGGAAGGCGGCCCGCTCCGGCGGCGTCACGTGGGTCGACTTCGCGAACTGCTTGACGTCGAAGACGTCGTCGTCGGTCGGGCAGATGTTCCAGTCGCCGACGAGCGCGGTCTCGCCGTCGAGCCAGCCGTTCGCGGTCGCGCGCAGCCGGGCCAGCCAGTCGAGCTTGTAGGCGTAGTGCGGGTCGTCGGGCTTGCGGCCGTTGGGGATGTAGAGCGACCAGATGCGCACCCCGCCGCAGGTGGCGCCGATCGCGCGCGACTCGGCGGCCACGGGGTCGCCCCACCCGGGCATGTCGGGGAAGCCGACCTCGACGTCCTCGAGGCCGACGCGCGACAGCAGCGCGACGCCGTTCCACTGGTTCAGCCCGGCGACGGCGACGTCGTAGCCGAGGGCCTGCAGGCCCATCAGCGGCAGCTGGTCCTCTCTGGCCTTGGTCTCCTGCAGGGCGAGCACGTCGATGTCGTGCCGCTGCACGAACGCCTCGACGCGGTCGATGCGGGAGCGGAGGGAGTTGACGTTCCAGGTCGCGATGCGCACCCGTCCACCCTAAGGAAGGCAGTTCGTGGCGCATGCCGTGGGGCGAGGAACTCTTTACGCAGGAAACTCTTTACAGATCGGGGCCTCGTGGGGGAAGTTCATCGGCACGCACCTGTCTCGGGAACTCGTGCAAACCCTGCTCCACCCTTGTCGGACGCTGACCACCTCAGCTCCAGGTCATGTCCGATGCTGCTCAGGACTCCGAGATGGCGTGTGCCAATCCCCCCCATCAGGAGAGAAGAACCCACATGCAGCGCAGTCGACTCGGGGCGATCGCCCTCAGCTCCGCAGCACTCCTCGGCGCGGCCCTCGCCTCACCGGCACTGGCCGCCACGGACTCGGAGATCCCGACGTTCTCGGAGTTCCACGCATCCACGTTCAAGGACGCGGACCAGCAGTACATCGTCAACGGTGACGAGCCCGTCTCCGACACCGGTCAACTCCGCGAGTTCTACGACAAGCTCGTCGGCCCGGAGACCCAGACCGACGGACTGATCGTCAACACGGTCGGCGGCGCCGACGACAAGTGGTCGACCTCGCAGGTCGGCAACCTGACCTACTGCGTCAGCAGCAAGTTCGGCACCCGCAAGGCCGACATCGTCAACGCGATGAACGGTGGCGCCGGTCTCTGGGAGGCGGCGTCGTCGAAGATCAACTTCGTCTACGTGCCCTCGCAGGACGCCAACTGCACGACGCGCAACAACAGCGTGCTGTTCTCGGTCGAGCCTGTGCAGACCTCGCAGTACATCGCCCGCGCCTTCTTCCCCAGCTCGCCCAAGCGCTCGCGCAACGTGCTGGTGGACGACTCGATCTGGACCTCCGGGTCGTGGACCCCGGCCAACATCCTGGGCCACGAGCTCGGCCACACGCTCGGCTTCCGGCACGAGCACACGCGGCCTGAGTCCGGCACCTGCTTCGAGGACAACAACTGGCGCCCGCTGACGCCGTACGACTCGTCGTCGATCATGCACTACCCCCAGTGCAACGGCACCTCGAGCAACCTCAGCATGACGGCGACGGACCGCCAGGGCGCAGCCACCCTCTACGGCTCCTGATCGCCTAGGCTGGTGACAGCCCCGAGCGCCCCTTCTGTCCCGAGCGGAGGGGGCGTTCGGCCCGTCCGGACCGCCGCGCCGGATCCCCGGTCGCCTCCGGGTAGCGTCGGCGCGTGTCCACCACCGCCTCGCCGTCGACCATCCTCTCCGCGCGCGACCTGCAGTTCATGCTCTTCGAGTGGCTCGACGTGGAGCAGCTGGCCGAGCGGCCCCGGTTCGCCGAGCACGACCGCGACACGTACGACGCGCTGCTGGCGCTGTGCGAGCAGCTGGCGACCGAGCACTTCGCCCCGCACTACCGCCGCAGCGACACCGAGGAGCCGGTCTTCGACGGTGAGAAGGTGCGGCTCATCCCGGAGATCGCCACGGCGCTGGAGGCGTTCGCCAAGGCCGACCTGCTCACGCTGACCCTCGACGAGGAGGTCGGCGGGCAGCAGGTCCCGCACGTGGTGGCGTCGGCGTGCATGGCGTGGTTCACCGCCGCCAACATCGGCACCGCGGCGTACTCGTTCCTCACCGTCGCGAACGCAGGGCTGCTGCTCGCCCACGGCACGCCCGAGCAGGTCGAGCGCTTCGTCACGCCGATGCTCGAGGGGCGCTTCTTCGGGACGATGACGCTCTCCGAGCCCCACGCCGGCTCCAGCCTCGGCGACGTCGTCACGCGGGCCGTCCCCGCCGACGACGGCACCTACCGGATCTTCGGCAGCAAGATGTGGATCTCCGGCGGCGACCACGAGATGGGCGACAACATCGTCCACCTCGTCCTGGCCAAGCTGCCCGACGCGGCGCCCGGGACGCGGGGCATCTCGCTGTTCGTCGTCCCCAAGCACCTCGTCGGGCAGGACGGCTCCATCGGCGAGCGCAACGACGTCGCCCTCGCCGGCATCAACCACAAGCTCGGCAGCCGGGGGACGGTCAACACCGCACCGGTGTTCGGTGGCGGGGCCTTCACGCCCGGTGGCGCTGCGGGTGCCGTCGGCCACCTCGTCGGCGAGCCCGGCAAGGGCCTGTCCTACATGTTCCACATGATGAACGCGGCACGCCTCGGGGTCGGGATGTCCGCGACCACCACGGCCTACACCGCCTACCTCAAGTCGTTGGAGTACGCCCGCTCCCGCCCGCAGGGCCGCCGGCTCGGGGCGGCCGACCCGAGCGCGCCGCAGGTGCCGATCATCGAGCACGCCGACGTGCGCCGCATGCTGCTGGCGCAGAAGTCGTACGTCGAGGGCGCGCTGGCGCTCAACCTCTACTGCTCGCGGCTGCTCGACGTCCAGGCGACCGCGCGCGACGAGGAGGAGCGCGCCGAGACCGGGCGGCTGCTCGACCTGCTGACGCCGATCGCGAAGTCCTGGCCGTCGCAGTGGGGGCAGGAGAGCAACAGCCTCGCGATCCAGGTGCTCGGCGGCTCTGGCTACACCCGCGACTACGACGTCGAGGCGCACTGGCGCGACCAGCGGCTGAACCCCATCCACGAGGGCACCCACGGCATCCAGGCGCTCGACCTCCTCGGTCGCAAGGTCCTCGGCGGAGGTGGCGCCTCGCTCATGGCGCTCGCCGCCCGGATCGGCGAGACCGTGACCCGGGCCCGCGACCTGGGCGGGGAGCCCGCCGCCCACGCCGACGCGCTCCAGTCGGCGGTCGACCGGCTGGGCGAGGTCACGCTCGCGCTGGCCGGGCTCGGTGACCCGGAGCGGACGATGGCCAACGCCACCGTGTACCTCGAGGCCGCCGGGCACGTGGTGGTCGCGTGGATGTGGCTCGAGCAGCTCGTCGCGGTCGGGGACCGGACGGGCGACTTCTACGACGGGAAGCGGTCCGCGGCGCGCTACTTCTTCCGCTGGGAGCTGCCCAAGGTGGGCCCGATGCTCGACCTGCTCGCCTCCGGTGACACCACCACGCTGGAGATGCGCGACGCCTGGTTCTAGACGCGGTCCAGGAAGTCGGTGAGCAGCCCGGGCGTCGCGCGGTCGGCCAGCGCCACGGCCACGTCCAGGCGTACGTCGCGCACCAGCACCCGCTCGGTGCCCGCTGCAGTCGTGGCGGTCAGGTCGACGAGCCCGGCGCGGCGCTGCCACCACGACTGCGAGACGACCCAGCCGATGATGCCGTCGGTCTCGAGCACGGTGCGGATGCGGGCGAAGGTGCCGCCCCCGGCGACGAGGTGCGCACCGGCGAGGTCGTGCCCGAGGTGGCGGTACGACGCCTCGCCCGCTGCAGCGGCGAGGGCGAGCAGCGCGGCGCCGATGGCGGCGAGCCACCACCAGGTCAGGTCGAACCACCACCAGGCGACCGCGAACAGCACGATGACGTCGAGCGCGTTGCGGAGCTGGCGGAACCACGCGCGGCGCCGGGCCCGGGGGCCGTGCTCCACGAGCCGACCGATCAGCGGGCCGGGACGCTCGAGGACGGCCTCGCCGACCGCGACCGCGACCCCGCGCGGGCACGGCGGCAGCACCTGCGTGACGCCGTCCTCCACGCCGGTGGCCAGGGTGGAGAGCTCGGCGCCCCCGACGAGCCGCATCAGCACCGGCTCGGTCATCTCGACGCCGCGGACCTTCGCCTCCTCCACGGTGATGGACCGTGTCGTCACCAGCCCGGAGGTGAGGTGGAGCGAGCCGTGCTCGCGCACGAGCCGGAAGCCCCACCACTGCAGGACGTAGCCGGCGACGGAGACGACCAGCCACAGGGCCAGTGCGCTGACGGAGAGGACCAGCACGATGGCGGCGACAGCGAACTGGGTGAGCCACTGCCACGCCGAGGTGGCCGTCTCCTGGTTCCAGATGGGGAGGTCGTCGGCGAACTGCGACAGCACCCCGAGCCCGCCGAACAGCAGCACCAGCCGGCCGAGGCTGAACGGCGCGAACCGCAGCCAGGACCAGTCGATCCGCGCGAGCGGCACCGCCGGCGCGGGCAGGGGAGCCGGGACCACGGGGCGGTCGGACCCGTCGGGCTGGGCGAGCTGGTCGGGCTGGTCGGGCTGGTCGGGCGACAGGCCGTCGGGCCGGCCCATGGTTGCCGGCGCGGCCTGCTCCGCGACGGCGCGCCGCGTCAGCAGCGTCGTACGCAGTGCCTGGGCGTCGGCGGCGGCGAGGGCGTCGAGCGTGATGCGGTCGTCGTCGACCCCCGTGCCGATCTGCACCTTCTGCAGGCCCAGGATGCGGTGGAGCAGGGACGCCTCGAGGTCGACGCTGCGCACGCGGTCCAGCGGCGCGGTCGACGTCTTCTTGTTGAGGATGCCGCTGCGCACCTGGATCTGGGTGCCGGTCAGGCGGTAGTGAGTGGTCAGCCATGGCAGGGCGCCGAGGACGAGCGGGCCCAGCACGACGAGCGGGAGGATGATCGGCCAGAACTTCGTGTCGCTCCGGCTGATCCCCACCAGCGCGATGACCAGGGGCACGACCGCCTGCGCGACGGCCTTGACGGGATCGAGCAGCAGCTTGAGCGGGCTGAGCCGGACGAAGCCCTCGCCGGGCTCGGGGATCACGTGGCGTCGCCCTCGGTGGCCGCGGTGATGGCGGTCAGCCGCGCGACCACGTCGCGGGCGGTGTCGGCGTCGAGGCAGTCGACGGTGATGGGTCCGGCGGCCGAGGCGGTCGTGACGGTGATCGAGGCGAGCCCGAAGAGCCGCATCACCGCGCCCTGGCGGGAGTCGACCGTCTGCACGCGGCTGATGGGGGCGATGCGGGTCTGCCGGCCGATCCACCCCTCGCGCGTGTGGACCGCCGTGTCGGTGACCTCCCACCGGTGCACCCGGAACCGGATCCGGGGCATCAGCACCACGTGCGCCGCCGCGACGAGCGCGAGGAGGAGCACCACCAGGCCGGCCCAGCCCGGGACCCCGGGCACCAGCAACCAGACGAGCAGCGCGCCGACCACGAGCACGGCGTCGCCGACCAGGGCCGACACGGTCCAGAACGGGACCGCCTGCGGCGACACCCGGTTTGCCGGCTCGCGCAGCACCGGCGTACCCCCCACGTCAGTCATGGGCAGGAGTCTTGCAGGTCGCCCCGAGGGCCCGGACGTCCGCGGACTTGTGCAGCTGCGCGCCGCCCGGCGGCAGGCGGGCAACTTCTGCAGGTTCGTGCAGTGCAGACACCTGACCCTGCCCGAACCTTCCCCCTCCCGGTGCCGGCGGGGTTGGTTGGAAGGGCCGATCCGTACCCAACCGGAAGAAGTGACACGCATGTCGAACAGCAGGATCAGCCGGCTCACCACAGCCACGATCGGGGCAGCAGCCCTGGCCCTCTCGGTGCAGCCAGGTGCGAACGCTGTCCTCGCGCAGGACGACATACCGACCTTCCAGGAGTTCCGGGCCGCGACGTTCCAGGACGTCGGCGGCCAGTACGTCGTCAACGGTGACGAGACGATCTCGTCGACCAAGAAGCTGCGCGACTACTACGACTCGATGGTCAGGAAGCAGGACTCGGGCTCGACCTCCCTGGTGGTCAACACGGTCGGCGGTGCCGACGACGTGTGGTCGGCGAGCCAGGCGGGGGCACTGACCTACTGCGTCAGCGACCGCTTCGGTGCCGACAAGGCCGACGTCGTGGCCGCGATGAACGACGGCGTGGGCCAGTGGGAGGCCGCCTCGGGAGGTGTCGACTTCGCGCACGTCACGTCCGCCGACGCGAGCTGCACGGTGTCGAACAGCTCGGTGCTCTTCTCCGTCGAGCCGACCAGCACCACGCAGTACATCGCCCGCGCGTTCTTCCCGAGCAGCCCCGACAGCCAGCGCAACGTGCTCGTCAACGCCGGCACGCTGATGAACAGCGGCTCGTGGACGCCGGGCAACATCATGGCCCACGAGCTCGGGCACACCCTCGGCTTCCGCCACGAGCACACCCGTCCCGAGGCCGGCACGTGCTTCGAGGACAACAACTGGCGGCCGCTGACGCCGTACGACGCGGCGTCGATCATGCACTACCCGCAGTGCAACGGGTCCTCGAGCGACCTGTCGATGACCGAGACGGATCGCGCGGGGGTGCGGTCGGTCTACGGCTCCTGACGGACGCCGCGGCGCGCAGGAGGGAGGGCCCGGCCGCTCGGCCGGGCCCTCTGCCGTCCTCACCCCTGCCCGCCGGCCGCGAATCGCTCGCGTGCAGCGCGCAGCCGTAGACTCCCGGCCCGTGGCTCTCACCATCGGCATCGTCGGTCTCCCCAACGCGGGCAAGTCGACGCTCTTCAACGCACTGACCAAGAACGACGTCCTCGCGGCGAACTACCCGTTCGCCACCATCGAGCCCAACGTCGGCGTCGTGGGCGTCCCCGACGAGCGGCTGCCCCGCCTGGCCGAGGTCTTCGAGTCGGCCAAGCTGCTGCCCGCCACGGTGGAGTTCGTCGACATCGCCGGCATCGTGCGCGGTGCCTCACAGGGGGAGGGCCTGGGCAACAAGTTCCTCGCCCACATCCGCGAGTCGGCCGCGATCTGCCAGGTCACCCGCGTCTTCCGTGACGAGGACGTCACCCACGTGGACGGCGAGGTCAACCCGGCCAACGACATCTCCACCATCCAGACCGAGCTGATCTTCGCCGACCTCGAGACCGTCGATAAGGCGATCGCCCGGCTCGAGAAGGAGTCGCGCAAGGTCAAGGACCTCGTCGCCAACCTCGAGGCCGCCAGGGCCGCCAAGGAGGCGCTCGAGTCCGGCACCCCGATCATCGCCACCGACATCGACCGTTCCCTGCTGCGCGAGCTGTCGCTGCTGACGGCCAAGCCGTTCATCTACGTCTTCAACTGCGACGCCGACGAGCTCGCCGACGAGGCGCTCAAGGACAAGATGCGCGAGATCATCGCGCCCGCCGAGGCGATCTTCCTCGACGCGAAGTTCGAGGCCGACCTGGCCGAGATGGACGACGACGAGATGGCTCACGAGATGCTCGCCGAGATGGGGATCACCGAGTCCGGCCTCGACCAGCTCGCCCGCGTCGGCTTCGACACCCTTGGCCTGCAGACCTACCTGACCGCCGGCCCCAAGGAGACGCGGGCCTGGACGATCAGGAAGGGCGCCACCGCCCCCGAGGCCGCCGGTGTCATCCACACCGACTTCCAGAAGGGCTTCATCAAGGCCGAGATCGTCTCCTTCGACGACCTGATGGAGGCCGGCTCGATGCTCAAGGCCCGCGAGGCGGGCCGGGTGCGCATGGAGGGCAAGGACTACGTGATGGCCGACGGCGACGTGGTGGAGTTCCGCTTCAACGTCTGACGGTCGCAGCCGCTCTGCCCTCACAGTGCCCTCACCAGAAGCAACGATTTCGTCGAAGAGGTGCGCTGCCGCGTCCCTGACGCGGTCCTCGGCGGTGGGCCACAGGTGGGCGTACGTCGTCAGCGTGGTGGTCGACCTCGAGTGCCCCAGAGCACGCTGGACGGCCACCACGTCGCAGCCGGCAGCGATCAATCCGGAGGCGTAGAAGTGGCGTAGGTCGTGCGTCCGGACGTTGGCGAAGAGCCAGTCGTAGGGGAGGCCCAACGCCACGTGCTCGGACAGCATCTACAGCAGCGCATCGGGGACGTGGACCGTGCGCTCGGAGTTGTACTTCGCCAGCCGGATCTCGACGGCGCCGTTGAGTCGCTGGACCTGTCGGCGCACGCGCACCTGACGGCGGAGGAAGTCGACGTCGCCGATCTGCAGCGCGGCGGTCTCGCCGAGTCGAAGTCCCGCGAACGCGCACAGCCCCACGAACGTGCGGAACCGCGGGCCAGCGGCCTCGAGAATGCTGCGCACGACTCCGGGGGCGGGATCGCCATGTCGGCCTTGCGCTTGCGCAACCGGGGGAGCCGGACCGGAGTGGTCGGGTCGACGGCGATCATTCCGTCGCGGACCGCCGCCCGGAACACCGAGCGAACATCGACGAACCTGGTCTTGATCGTGCCGGGCTGAGGTACTTCGCCCCCAAGCGTCGGTTGCGTGGAACGGTCACCGACGCTCGAAGCTGCCTCGCCCGAGTTTCGTCCGCCGAAACTCGGGCCCGACAATGCATGGGGTGCGAGGTCCTTGGTGAGGGCGTGGAGACGGTCGGAACAGGCGCGCCGGCCTTGGCAAGGGCAGGCGGTCTACGCGACGTGGACCATCGCGGGGGAATGACAGTGGTTCGGTCGGGACGGCTCTGCGACTGGTGGATGCGAGGCAGCGGTCTCTGTCTCCCGAGGGTGCCCCTCCAAGTCGCGCGGACGCGCGAGGCGTCGCCGCAGCCCCTACGGGACCTGCGACGACGCCTCGAAGTCCAAGTGCGGAGCGCTCCGCGGGCTATCCCGCCGCTTGGACGGCGTCGAGGACGATCTTCACGACCGCTTCGGGGTGGGAGATCATCACGTCGTGCGCGGAGCGGACCTTCGTGATCTGGGCGCCTGCGCGCTGCGCCATGAAGAGCTGGCCGCCGGGCGAGATGGCATTGTCTTCGAGAGTGATGAGGTCCCAGCTGGGCAGGGTCTTCCACGCCGGCTCGCCCGAAGGATCGAGCTGCGCGAAGTAGCTCAAGGGTCGCTGGGTGGCAGCCATCGCAGCGGCGACAGCTGGGGGCTGGTCGCCCGCGAAGACCGAACGGAACGCCTCCGCTTTGATGTAGACGTCGGCGTCCTGACCGCCGGGCGCGGCCGGGTTGTAGGTCGGCCGGACCGTCACGGTGTCGGGACCGAGCTGCGACCCCGGGTAGGCCGCAGGGTCGTACGACGTGAGGATCGTCTGACCGGCATCGGGAATGAACGCGCCAACGTAGACAAGCGCCTTCACGTTGTCCGCGCCCCGGGCGGCGTTGGTGATGACCGCACCGCCGTAGGAGTGGCCTACCAGGACTACCGGCCCGGGGACGGTCGCGAGGACAGATCGGATGTAGTCGGCGTCGTAGGTCAGGCCGCGGAGCGGGTTCGCCGGTGCGATGACGTCGTAGCCCTTCCGCTGGAGCTGGACCACCTCCTGGGTCCAGCCGGACGCGTCGGCGAACGCGCCGTGTACGAACACGATGGTGGGCTTCGCGCCTGAGGTGTGGCCGACGATGCTGTGTCGCGCGTGGGTATCGGTGGGGGCGACGGCCGCTGGCGCGGCGCCGGGGCTGATCACGAGGGTGGCCACGACGGCCAGGGCGGCCGCCGCGGTGCGGCGCAGGTGGTGACTGTTCATGGTGCACGTCCTTCAGGAGTAACGGGTGGCGGGTGCGTGGCGACAGGAGTCAGATCGTGGTGACCATGCCGCCGTCGATGAGCAGGTCGGTGCCAGTGACGTTGCCGGCGGTCTCCGAGGCGAGCAGGAGGGCGAGTTGCGCGACTTCCTCGGGGCGCGTGAACCGTCGGGTGGCGGTGCCGGCGACCGCGGCCTCGCGGACCGTGGACGGGTCGACTCCTTGGGCGGCGCCGATGGTCTCGGCGACGCCGCCCGCGCCGAGCCACAATGCGGTCTCGACCGGTCCCGGGCTGATCGTGTTGACCCGGACGCCGGCGGGTCCGAGCTCCTTCGACAGTGACTTGCAGAAGCTGCGCAGAGCTGCCTTGGCCGCGCTGTAGTCGATGACGCCGGGGTCAGGCAGGGTGGCGTTGACCGAGCACACGGTGACGACGGCGGACGGGGCCGACGTCACGAGGTAGGGCACCGCTGCGCGGGTGGCCCGCACGGCGGACATCAGGTTCATCTCCAGCGCCCACTGCCATTCCTCATCGCTCACCTCGACGAACCCGTCGGTTCGAGGCCGGACACCTCCCACGTTGTTGACCAGCAGGTCAAGGCCACCCCAGCGCCCGACCGCCTCGTCGACGAGCCGCTCGCATCCCTCAGTGGTGGTGAGGTCGGCCTGGACGACGGCCACCTCTGCCGTCTCGGCGAGGGCGCTGAGCTCGTCGGAGCCGCGCAGCGCTCCGGCCGCGACGCGTACGCCCTCGGCCGCCAGCGCTTGCGTGATGGCGAGCCCGATGCCCTTGCTCGCGCCGGTGACCACAGCGGTCCGGCCGGCGAGGTTGAGCTTCACAGCGACTGCTCCTGCAGCCAGGCCTGGCACCGGTCGGCGACCTCGCCCCAGCCGGAGTCGATGGTGAGGGAGTGTCCGCGATCGGGGAAGGTGACGAGGTCGGTCACGGCGCTGGAGTGCCGGTACTGCTTGAGGGTCGCCTTGGTGACTGCTTCGGGGACCGTGTGGTCCTTGCCGCTGGCGATGAGCAGCAGTGGACCCCTGCTGGTGTTGTCGGTGTCCACCTTGGCCGGTGAGTGAGGGTTGAAGTTCGCGGCCGCGGCCTCGAAGAGGGGCTTGCCGGGCGCGGGGATCGTCCAGCGGTCGAACAGCTCGTCCGACTCCTCGGCCGACACTGCGTTCCCGAAGGCGAAGCGGAACTGCTCGGAGGTCAGCGACACGGCTCGGTGCCGGTTGCCCGGGTTCTTGAACACGGGGAGGGTCGACCGCAGTGCCGACAGCGGCAGGGGCAGGACTCCCTTGATCTGTGCGGCGTCGATCGCGATGGCCGCTCGCGCCTTGTCCTGGCCGAGCAGCTTTTGGGCGATCATGCCGCCGAAAGAGTGCCCGACGAGGATGGGAGGCTCGGGCAGGCGCTCGATGATGGCGGCGAAGTGGTCCACCACGTCGTCGATGCCGTGGTCGCCGATAGCGTCGGGGTCCTTGCGTGACGCCTCGACCGTCTCGCCGTCGCCGGGCCAGCCCGGCGCCTGCGTCTCGTAGCCCGCTTCACTGAAGCGGGCCTGCCACGCGTCCCACGATGAGGCGTGGAGCCACAGTCCGTGGATGAACAGCACTGGGGTCGTCACGGGGGTTCCCTTCGTCGTACCGGTTCGCCTGGGGTGCCAGGCGCCCTGCCGACGCTAGGGATGCGCTGCTGCGCCGCGCTTCAGTCGGATGACTGCGACTCCGCCGACAACGAGCTCGGCACTGGTCCGTCAGTGATGCTGCCCATGCCGGACATTGCTTTGGCGAGCTGCTGGCGGCTGGTGATGCCGAGCTTCGGGAAGACGCGGTACAGGTGCGAGCCGACGGTGCGGTGGGAGAGGAACAGCTGCTGTCCGATCTCTCGGTTCGACAGGCCGCGAGCGGCGAGGGCTGCGATCTGCGACTCCTGGGGAGACAACCCCTCCTGGTTGCTCACGGTCGGCTGCCAGCCGCGTTCGCCGGTGGCCCGAAGCTCCTGGTCGGCCCGCAACGCCCAGGGTGTGGCACCCAGGGCCTCGAACACGGTCCGCGCCGAGCGGAGCGGGTCGCGGGACTCGGTGACGCGTCGCTGCCGACGCAACCAGGACCCGTACGCCAGCCGGAGCCGGGCTTGGTGCCAGGGGAACTGTTGGGCGGCGCCAGCGAGTGCCTGCTCGAAGAGTGTCTCGGCCGCTTCATCGGGGGCGAGGGCGGCGTGGGCGTATTCGAGCGGCAGCCGCACCCCCACGGCCTCCGAGCCGTGCGTAACAGCCTCGATCGCATCGACACTCGCAAGGGCGTCGTCGCGCCGACCGGCACGCACCGCCGCCTCGGCAAGGTAGCCGAGCGTCCACACCTGCTGCACTCGCTGGTAGGCGGGGTCCGTGGGCGCGAGGACGCGGGCCAGCTCGCCGTAGGCCTGTTCGGGGCGGTCGCGGCCGAGCTCGCGGATGCCGCGCACCATCTGTGCGCCGGCGAGCAGGGAGGAGCTGGCGTTCGGCAGCGCGAGGGCCGTGTGCTCTGCGAGGGCGATGAGCTCGTCGTGGTCCTCACCGCGCCCGTGCACCGCGTCGACGGCGGCCTTCGCCAGGCGCGCGGTGCCCGCCCACACTCGCTGCCCGGTCTCGTCGGCGAGTCGCGCGCCTTCGTCGGCCGAACGGGCCGCGTCAAAGACGCCAAGGTTGACCTCGGCCCACGCGCGGATGGCGAGCGCTTCGGCGAGCAGGCTGAGCCGCCCCTGGGCTCGGAGGTCGTTGATGGCCGCAGTGAGCCAGGCGTCAGCGCGGACGAAGTCACCGGCGCAGAAGGCGGCGATGCCGTGGAGGGCCGCGAGGTCGGCACGGCCGCCACCGTCGTTGGGTGAGCGGTCGAGCTCGTGGATGACGGGTGCGCTGAGCTCGAGGGACTCTGCCAGACCGAAGACGGCGAGCAGGCGCGGGTCGGTCGAGGGTAGTGACATCTCGCGGGCCGCGTGGGTGATGACGGCCCGTACCTCATCGCCGGGGTCGCGCCACCAGACGCGGCGCGCCGCTCCGAAGAGGAGCTGCATTGCGAGGTCCGTGTCACCGTCGTGCTGTGCGCCGCGGGCCAGGTCGACCAGGTGTCGGACGTCTGCGGGCTCGCTGGTGGAGCCGTCGTGGAAGATCCCTTCCAGACGGATGAGCCGCGACCGGTCGCGGGGCCGCAGTGTCATGGCGGTTACCTGTGCGGTGATCTGGTCGACCTGTGCGTGCCGGCCGAGCTCGTAGCCGAGCTCGGCTGCGCCGATGAGGCGAGCGGCGCGATCTTGGGGGTTGGGGCTGAGCGCCGCTGCCCGTTCCAGTCGGGCCATTGCCGTGGCGTAGGCACCCCGGCTGCGTGCTACGTCCGCTGTCTCCTCGAGTCGCGCCGCGGTCAGCTCGTCGCGGCCGGTGACGGAGCCCGCAAGGTGCCACACCGCACGTTCGGGTTGCTCGGCGAGGACGGTCGCCAGCGCGGCGTGCGTCTGCCGTCGGCGCTCGCGCGTCATCGCGTGCCGCAGCGCCGAGCCGATGAGGGGGTGGGCGAAGGCGTAGCCTGTTTCGCTGAGCGTGATCAGGTCCAGGTCGAGGGCCGGGAGCACGGCCGACCGGTCCGTCTCCGAGCCGGCGAGGATCGCAGCCGCTTCCAAGACCGTGTCGAGGTCGTCTCCGTCGTCGAGGGCCGCCACGTCGAGTACGGCGCGCGTCAGCGGGTTGGCCTCGTCCGCGCGAGCGGCAAACGCACGCTCCAGCCGGCTGGTCATCGGCAGGTCGGGGTCCAGGTCGTCCCACGCCGGCCCGCCGCGCTCTACCGCCGTGGACAGTTCGACCAGGGCCAGGGGATTGCCGGCCGCGACGCGGACGACCCGGCTCTGCAGACCCGCGTCGAGCTTGGGTGACCGGGCGCTGAGCAGGTTGCGGGAAGCCTCGTCGGACAGGGGTCCGAGCGTGACCAGCGTGACCGGTACGTCATCGCCAGCCGCGAACCCCTCTCCACGCGACGTGCCCAGTAACGAGACCTGCTCGTCGGCGATCCGCCGGGCCACAAAGGCGAGGGTGTCGATGGTGGGGCGGTCCATCCAGTGCATGTCGTCGAGGCACACGACCACGGGTGCCTCGCGGGACGCTCGGACCAGCAGCTCGAGGACGGCGAGCGAGACGAAAAAGGGGTTGACCTCGACCGGCTCGGCCATCCCGAAGCAGCCCAACAGAGACTCGCGCTGCTGCGCGGGCAACTCTTCGGTGTCGTCCAGGAGCGGAGACAGCAGCTGATGAAGGTTGGCGAAACCGAACTGCGACTCAGCCTGACGACCGCGGGTCCACAGCACGGTTGCGCCCGACTCCATGGCGTCTGCGGCCGCTCGCTTGAGGAGCGTGCTCTTTCCGATGCCCGGCTCTCCGACGATCGCCGTCCACCGCGCCTCGCGGCCGGCGTGCCGGCCGATCGACTCGCGCAGCTGGAGGCGCACGTCGTCGCGTCCGACGAGTGCTTCCGAGGCCGACGATGACATGGCCTGAGCATGCGGTCACTTCGGGTGCGGCGTCCACCCCCCACGTCCGTATCCGTCGTGGCGCGGACATTCAGTCATCGTGCTGAAGCCGCATCTGCCCGCAACGGAGGAACGTCGCGGACACCCGCGGCGCACCTGTTGTCCGCACTGATCAAGGAGTCACCATGACCAGCCACCCGACCGTCGCACTCGTCCACGGAGCGTTCGCCGATTCCAGCAGCTGGTCGGCCACCATCGCCGCAATCGACGACAGCGGACTGCCCGTCGTAGCCATCCCCAACCAGCTTCGAGGGCTGGCTCATGATGCCGAGTACGTCCGCAGTGTTCTCGCCACCATCGACGGACCCGTCGTCCTGGTCGGCCACTCCTACGGTGGCGCCGTCATCGGAGAGGCGGCCCGCGGAGCGGACGGCGTCGCGGCCCTGGTGTTCGTCGCTGCCTACATCCTCGACGAGGGCGAAAGCATCGGCAGCGTGCTCGACCCTGACGAGTTCCCCGGAGGACTGATCGGTCCAGAGACCACCGTCGCACGCCCCTACCCCCAACCGGGCGCACCCGGCGGAGCCGACGTCGACCTCTGGATCCGCAGCGACCGCTTCGCGGAGGTGTTCGCCGGCGACGTGTCTGCGGCCCAGGCACGGCTCATGTCACTCGTGCAGCGGCCGCTCTCGCTGAGCGCGCTGAACGGGGCAGCCGCACCGCGACCGGCCTGGCACGACCTGCCGTCCTGGGCGCTTGTGGCCGAGCAGGACAACGCGATCCCCCCTGCTGGCCAGCACTGGATGGCGTCGCGGGCGCGGTCGGTCGTCGGCACCGTCGACTCGAGCCACGCCGCCATGGTGTCCCAGCCCGAGGCCGTCACCGAGACGGTGATGGAGGCAGTGCGCTCGATCGGCTGACCCCACCCACACATCTGACCCGGCTGACCCGGCTGGCCCGGCTGGCCGGGCTCCCCGGGCTGGCCCGGCTGCCCTTCAGGCGCATGCGGCCATTCGCCCGGGTGGCGGCCCCCGCCGGTCGGGAGCAGCTCCGAGGAGAACCCAGGGGTGCAGTGCCGATGGCCCGGCACCGGCCAGTCCGCCAGCGTCGCGGCGGCGGTGCGCGGCGGGGGTGCGCGGCGGCGGTGCGCGGTGGCGGTGCGCGGTGCGGCGGACCGGAATCAGGTCCTTGCTTCCGGGAGCACGAACGTCGACAGGTGTTCGTGGACGCAAGGCACGACACTGGCGCCGTCCCCGACTGCTGAGGCCACGCGTTTCATGCTCCCGCGTCGCACATCCCCGACGGCGAAGATCCCGGCCGCCTCGGTCTCGAGAGCGCGGCGTCCGTTCTCACCGGTGATCAGGTAGCCCGACTCGTCGAGCGAAACGTCGCTGAGGAGGTGGGTCTCGGGCCGCGCACCGATGAAGCAGAAGACTGCTCGTGCGAACCGGGTAACCACCGCCCCGTCCCCGGTGGCGATCTCGACACCATCGTCGGAGGCTCCTGTGACGTGGGCCGAGGTCAGGACCTCGATCGCGGGATGGTTCATGATGCGGCGCACGAGGTAGTCCGACATCCGCTTCGACAGGTCGTCTGCACGGACCACGAGGGTCACCCTCGACGCCGAGCCCGCCAGGCTCAGGGCTGCTTGACCTGCGGAGTTCGCACCGCCGACCACTACGACCGGTGACCCTGAGCACGAGCTGACCTCGAGAGGGGTCGCGGCGAAGTACATGCGAACCGCTGCCTGGTCGTCCCACCCCGGGACCTCGAGCCGACGGTAGGTGACTCCCGTCGCCAGGACGACTGTGCGGGCCCGCACTACCCCGCCGTCCTCCAGGCCGAGACGGTGCGGTGCACCGATGTCTCCCGGGTCGATGGCCGACACCCGGCACGGGAACCGCAGGACGGCGCCGAAGCGGATGGCCTGGACCGTCATGTCGAAGGTGAGGTCGTGGCCGGAGACACCGCGGGGGAAGCCGGGATAGTTCTCGATCCGCGAGCTCGCACCTGCTTGGCCTCCGGGTCCGCGAGCGTCCAGAACGCACACGCTGAGCCCCTCCGAGGCTGCCGTCACAGCGGTCGACAGGCCGGCCGGTCCGGCACCTACGACGGCCAGGTCGACGATGTCGTGCGCCGCGGCGGTGAGCCCGAGGGCGGCACCCAACACCTCGGGGTCCGCGCGCGGGATGACCGTTCGTCCGAGCACGACGGTCGGGAGCTCACCGTCATCGATCGCCTCGCCTCGCGCGTCGACCCACCGGTGCGGAAGGCCGAGCGCTAGGACGTACGACCGCAAGGCGTGCGTGCGCTCATCCGCCTCCCTGCCGATGATGAGCAACGTGCTTTGCGCCGTGTCCGTGAGCTGGCTGCGCCGCTCGACGAACGCCGCCCAGACCAGGTCGGCAAGGTCGACGTTCTCGGCCATCACGCGTCGCAGCTGAGCCACCGTCAGTCGGCACACCTCGGCGTCGGTGACTGCGCGTGCGCTCAGGAACGACCGCTGTCCGGTGAGCAGACCCAGCTCGCCGATGAAGTCGCCACGCTTCTTCGGGATGGAAGGAGCATCGCTGCCGCGCTCGACGTGCAGCAGGCCATCAAGGACGACGAGGAAGTCCACGTCCACGTCGCCAGCCTCGAACAGCTGGTGCCCGGCGCGGACCCGCTCGACGCGACCTCGGCTCGTCAGCTGGGCGATCTGATCCTCCGTGAGCCTTGCTTCCGCCACCGCATAGTTCGGCGAGTAGGGGGTTCTGGTCGTCCTCTGCACGTTCACGCTCCCGTCCTCCTCACGTAGTCGCTCCGCCGCACGTCATCGAGGTCAGAAAGGCAACGGGCGGCGTACGTGCTGCACGCTCACCCAGTGCTCGGTGGTGAGGTCGTCCAGCACCCACTCGCCACCAAACCTGCCGAGCCCGGACTGCTTCTCCCCACCGAAGGCGGCGTGTACGTCGTCGTGCACCGTGGTGTCGTTGACGTGGGTCATGCCGGCCTCGACCTCGAGCGCGAACGCGATTCCCCGCTCGAGGTCTGTGGTGAACACGGCGCTCGAGAGCCCATAGGTGGTGTCGTTGGCGATGGCCAGTGCGTCACGCTCGTCGCGGGCCTTGATGATCGTCGCGACGGGCCCGAAGACCTCCTCGACGGCAGCCGGAATGTCGTTGGTTCCGAGGAGCACGTGCGGTGGAAGCACACGCCCCGTCGGCCCGCTCGGGTCCCCGCCGAGCAGCAGTTCGGCTCCCGCGTCCAGTGACCGAGCAACCTTGTTGCGCACTCCTGCGAGTTGGCGCTCGCTGATGATCGGTCCGACGTGCGTCTCTGGAAGGCGTGGGTCCCCGGTGACGAGGTCGCGTGCCCTGGCCACGAACCTGTCGACGAGCTCGTCATGGACCGACGCGTCCACGACGACCCGGTTCGTGGCCATGCAGATCTGGCCCTGGTGCCAGTAGTTGCTGAAGATGGCAGCGTCGACGGCGTGGTCGAGGTCGGCGTCGTCGAGGACGACCATTGGCCCGTTGCCACCCAGCTCGAGGGCCAGTCGCTTCACTCCGGCCTTGGCCGGGATGAGCTGGCCGACCGCGGTGGACCCGGTGAAGGAGATGACGCGTGGCGTCGGGTGCTCGACCAGCGCGTCCCCGATCTCCGACCCCCTTCCGATGACGACGCTGAGGACGCCCGGGGGCAGACCCGCTTCCTCCAGCAGCTTGGCGATGAACAGCCCGCCCGTCACCGGCGTGTCCTCGGCGGGCTTGAGGACGACGGAGTTGCCGACGGCGAGTGCGGGAGCGACGGTGCGGAAGGAGAGGTGGAGCGGGAAGTTCCACGGGCTGATGACTGCGACGACGCCCGCGGGACGTTGGTAGATCCGGTTCTCCTTGCCCGGAACGTCGCTGGCCACCGTCCGCGACCCGAGCGCGGTGTGCGTGACGGCCGCCATCGCCGTCGCTCGCACGATCCCGATCTCGACGTAGGCGCGCATCCTCGTGGTGCCGGCCTCCCGGGTGAGCCAGTCCACGAGCTCCTCGGTGCGCGCGTCGATCAGCTCGGCCGTCCGCAAGAAGACAGCCGATCGTTCGCCCGGTGAGGTCCTCGCCCAGTCGCGTTGGGCGAGGACCGCACCTGCGTACGCGTCATCGACGTCGGAGACGCTGGCACGCTGCCCCTCGAGGATGACCTCCCCGGTGTACGGGTCAGTGTCGACGAAGCGGTCTGGCGAGGAACCTGCTCGCCACGCTCCGGCCAGGGGCATGACGTCAAGTCCGTCATAGGGGGTGCTGGTCATCGTTGTCTCCTCGAGGGTGGTGGGGGTTGGTCTGGGTCAGCGCATGAACCGGAGCGTCATCTGGGTCATCGCCCGGGGCTGCTCCTCCCAGATCCAGTGGCCGGAGTCCTTCACGACCCGCGTCGTCACGTTGCCGGCGTACTCCTTCGCCTGAGTTCCGACGCTCGAGCCGAGGCTGTTGTCCGCACCGACCGCGAGCACCGGCATCGCCAAAGGCCGGCGTCCGAGCCGTGCGACCTGCTCGTTGTCGCGCGGGAACGCCCGGAACCACTCGAAGCTGGCTCGCAGATGCGCGTCGTCGCGCAGGAAGCACGCGTAGACGTCGGTGTCCTCGCGGGTGAAGCTCTCCTTGTTGACCGTGAGCCAGTCGATGAACCCGGCGACCCACTCGCTCTCATGCCCGTCGATGGTCTGCTCGGGCAGACCGTTGGTGAGGGAGAAGAAGCCGAAGTTCCAGAAGCCCGGGCCCTGGGGAGTGAGGGACGGGTACGAGTACACGATCTTGTCGGGGATGGGCGCCTCGGTGAGCATCAGCCGCTTGACGGAGTCCCGGTACGTCGCGGCGTACGCGTAGGCCACCATCGTGCCGATGTCATGGCCGACAATCCGCACGTTCTTGTCGTGCCCACTGGCAGCCAGCATGCCGTGGATGGACTTGGCCATGCTCACCTTGTCGTACCCGCCACGGGGGGCGTCGGACTGGCCGGCGCCGGGGAGGTCGGGCACCACGACCGTGTAGTGCCGAGCGAGCGCCGGCATCACGCTGTACCACTCGTAGGACGTCTGCGGGTAGCCGTGCACCAGCACGAGGGTCGGTCCGCTCCCGCCGATCAGGTAGTGCATCGACGTGCCGTCGACGTCGACGTCGTGCGCCGTGAAGCCGGCCGGCGGCGCGGGCTGGCATGCGTCCAGAGCTTCGGACGGACGGTGCTGCGTCGAGGCGGACGAGGGAGGTGCGGCGGTGCCGGCCTGCGCGACGATGGAGGACCCTGCCGCGAGGACGACACCGGCGCTCAGGGCCGCGAGGAACGTACGAGACATGGAATGGCCTCCGATGTTGTGGGGTGAGCCCACGGGTGTGGGCGGGGGTCTGAACGTAAGGAGCCACGGGGTGTGTCGGCTTCGGTCGATCGACTGCCGTTGCGCCTCATGAGTGCCTTCCGTGGCCGAGGTCGAGGAGACCCGGGGACGTGAGGGTCCGCCCGCGGCCTCAGCGGCGCAGGGGGCCACGTGGGCGGCAGCAGCTGCGGCTCAAGCGGTTCACGTGGTCCTTGCCCTGCCGGTTCGTGACGCGGAGGCTGTGACGATGGGTGACGATGGGTGACGATGGGTGACGAGGCAGACGTCAGGGCACTGGAGCGGATCTCGGCGTTGGTCGCTGAGGAGCACCAGTTGCGGGAAGGGCACCAGGTCGACGCGACCCGCCTGCGTGCATTGGAGGAGGAGCTGGACCAGTGCTGGGACCTGCTGCGCCAGCGACGCGCTCGTCGGGAGTTCGAACAGGACCCCGACCAGGCGCAGGCACGGTCCACGTCTGTCGTGGAGGGCTACCAGCAGTAGCGAACGCTGCTGGTGGGGTCAGGTCCCGGACCGACGCGTCGGCCCTGTCTGCACGACTGGGGGCGGGGCGGCGATCGTGCAGTGACGCAGGTGCACACGTCGTGGCTGGGTCGCCGAGGTGCGCACTGGGTTGTCGATGGTCACGGCAGCCACGACACCGCCGATGGTCAACAGCACCACGCATGTCCACAACGCCTTGTCGAAGCCGGCGTCGAACGCGACCGGGCTCTCGTACACGCGACCGGTGAGCCCGACCAGGGCCGGTATTGCGGCGACGGCTACGAGCCCACCGGTTCGGGCCACCGCGTTGTTCACTCCTGAGGCCAGACCGGCGTGATCTGCTGGAACTGAGTCAAGGGCGCTGCTGGTCAGCGGGGCAACCAGGACCGACAGGCCGAGCCCGAAGACGAGGATGCCGGGCAGCACGACGGTGACGAAGGGTGCGTCAACGCCGATCCGCAACATCAGGAGCAGCCCGACAGCACACACCAGTGGCCCGACGGACATCTGGAGCCGGGGCCCGATACGGGCAGACACCTTCCCCGACTGCGGTGACAGCAACAGCATCAGCCCGGTCACGGGCAGCAGCGACGCCCCGGCCGCCACGGGGCCGTAACCGGACACGACCTGCAGCTCGACCACGACGAGCAGGAACACGACGCCGAACGCTCCGTAGATGATGAAGGTGACGATGTTGGTGGCTGTGAACTGCGGCGAGGAGAAGAGCCGGAACGGCAGCATCGGATGAGACGAACGTCGCTCGACAACGACGAACGCGACAGCAGCGACGACACCAAGCGCGGCCGCCCCGGTCGCGTACCCGGCGCTACCGCTGGCGCCGGCCGCAATGAGTGCGTAACTCAACCCGGCCAGAGCCGCAGCGCCGAGAACGCCGCCAGCCCAGTCGAGCGACCGAGGCGCGCTGGCGTCGCACGTCTCTGGGACGTGGTGCAGGGTCGCCCACACCACGACGCCCGTCAGAGGAACGTTCACGAGGAAGATCCAGTTCCACGCGAACTCATTCACGAGCCAGCCGCCGACGAACGGTCCAGCTGCGCTGGCAACCCCACCCAGCCCGGACCAAGCCCCTACCGCCCGGGCACGATCGGCGGGCGTCACGCTCGACTGGATGATGGCAAGGCTGCCCGGCACGAACAGGGCGGCACCAACACCTTGGAGTGCGCGGCCGGCGACCAGGAGGCCCGGCGTCGGGGCCAGCGCACACAGTAGTGACGCCACCGCGAACCAGACCACGCCTCCCACGAAGACCCGCCGGCGACCGAAGCGGTCGCCCAAGGCGCCGCCGACAAGGATGAATGCGGCCAGTGTCAGCACGTACGCCGTCACGACCCACTGGAGCTCCGCGAACGACGCGTCAAACGACCGTCCGATGCTCGGGAGTGCCACCGACACGACGGTCGCGTCGATGCCAGCGAGGCCGGAACCCAGGACAGTCGCTGCCATCAACCACCGGCCCTGACGACTATCGAGCGCAATCCCCACCGCGGCCGGGCTCGCAGCGACGCCCTCCGGACCGCGCTGCGGGCCCGTCACATCGACGCATCCCGCAAGACGAGGAACCGGCCGTAGGTGAAGGCCGCATTGAACTTCATGGACATGGAGGCTCCTCTCAACGGACCAACGTGGTTGACCAGCACCCACGACCTGTCTTCACTGCCGGCCGAGACCAGTCACTGCGCGTGCAAGTGGATCCATGCTGCGCGGCCAGCCGTTTTCCGGCCATCCGTCAGATGACTCAATTCGTCGTCCTGGAGCAGGCCAGCTCGCCCGGTCACGCCTCATGCGCCGCCCCGGTAAGCCAGCCGTCGAACCAGCAACACACACACAAGCCGCGGGTCCGTGAGCGCCCTCGGCTCGCACACCGGCACGCCGTTCGAGTCCCTCACTCGTCGCGCGGCTGGGTCTCTGGGTACCTCACGACCAGGACACCCAATGCCGACTTTCCTCGTGTCGATGCCTGCCGTGTCCCTTCTCGAGTACGGCATAGTCGTCATCGTCTACGGCGCGTACCTGATGGGCACCGTCATCGATCGCCATCGACATCGTGCTCTTCATTGTTCGGAGCCGAATCTGGGCGAAGAAGTCGACGTGAAGTCGCCGGGTGCGTGGGCCTGCACCGAGGCCTACCCCACCGAGGCGTCCCTGACGCGGTCGTCGGCCACATCGCCCTCGCATGCTCAGGTGGGGTGGTGTCTCGGCGGGGCCCGTGGGGCCGAGGTCGAGGCCAGCCGCCGCGACCCGGGCGGGGACATCGGCGGGGCCCGGCCAGGGCGGAAGCGCATCCTCGTCGGGTGCTGCCGCCGGGGAGCTGGAGGAGGGGTCGGTGGGGCGCGGGGCGGACGCCACCGTCGCTGGCGGCGTCCGCTCGCGTTGCGGGGTCAGGAGTCGAGGAGACCATGCATGGTGTCGATCTGCGTGTTCTGGGCCTCGATGATCTGGCCGGCAAGGTCGACGGCGTCCTTGAACTGGCCGTCTTCCTGCTCGGTCTCTGCCATCTCGACGGCGCCTTCGTGGTGCTCGACCATCATCTCGAGCCACATGTCCTGGAACTCGGCGTCGGAGGCGTTCTCGAGGGCGTCGAAGTCGTCGGCGGTCATCATGCCGGGCATGTCATCGTCGCCCACGTCGTCCATGTGCTCGGACATGTCGCCCATGTCATGACCGGCGTTGGCGTGGTCTCGCATGGTCTCGGGGACCTCTTCGCCCCACGTGGTGAGCCAGTCGGCCATGGTCTCGATCTCGGGTCCCTGGGCGGCGCGGATGTCCTCGGCGAGCGCCTGGACCTCGGGGTCGAGGGTCCGGTCGAGGGTCAGGTCGACCATCGAGAGCGCCTGGGCGTGGTGGGTGATCATGTCGCTGGCGAAGCTGACGTCGGCGTCGTTGTGCTCGGTGGTGCTGACCTCGGCCGAGCTGCCGGAGCTGCCGGAACTCCCTGCGTCGTCGCCGCAGGCGGCGAGGCCGGCGCTGAGGGTGACGCTGAGGGTGAGCGCGGTGAGGGCGCGGGTACGGGTGTTGAGCTTGGCGTGCATGGAAGTACTCCTGATGTCAGGCGGGTGCAGCGGGCAGGCGGAAGCGACACCCAGCCGAGGGGCCGTCGTGGCGGCAGCGGCGGGTGATCGCAGTGCCTGTCAGCACTTGATGACGGAGAGCTCCCACTCGTGCGGTGGGCCGGTGCCGCGTACCCACTGCGCAGCGCGCGGGAGTACGACGGCGGGGTGGAACGCGGCGGGCAGCAGCGGCCGGACGATGCGGACCGCGAGGAGGACGAGGAGCGTCATCGCGGCGGCGGCGAGCATGACGACGCACAGCATCGTCATCGTGCCGATGCCGTGCCCCGACCCGGAACGAGTGTCGGCTTCGTCGTCACCGCCCGACGTCGAGGCGCCGGAGGTCACGGGTGGCGTGTGCCCTTGGAGCGAGTCGCCCGAGCTCGTCGTCTCGTGGGCAGGCATGCCGCCCGTCATTTCCATGCTCGAGGCCGCAGTGACGGCCGGAGCGGGCGTGGTGCCGTGGGTGGCGAGGGCGTGCATGCCGAGGATGCCGACGACAAGGGCTCCGACGAGTGCTGCCAAGGCGGCGCGTGCGCGGGACCGCCCAGCGGCGAGAACCCACAGCTGGCTGCGGGTTCTCACGGCGGCGGAGTGCACGGGCGTCATCCCTGTCGATGGTACGGAGACGTCGATGTCACGCCAGTCGCTGGGTGCGCAGTCGTAGGGCGTTGAGGATGACGCTGACGGACGACAGGGCCATCGCGGCGGCGGCGACCATGGGTGAGAGGAGCCAGCCGAGGGCGGGGTAGAGCACGCCGGCGGCGATGGGGATGCCGGCGGTGTTGTACCCAAAGGCGAGCCAGAGGCCCCTTCGCACGTTGTTCATGACGGCGTGGGAGAGCTGCCGGGCGTGGGCGATGCCGTTGAGGTCGCCCCGCAGCAGCGTCACGCCGGCGGACTCGATGGCCACGTCGGTGCCGGTGCCCATCGCGAGGCCGACGTCGGCGGCGGCGAGGGCGGGGGCGTCGTTGACGCCGTCGCCGGCGAACGCGACCACTCGACCCTCGGTGCGGAGCTTGTTGACGACATCGGCCTTGTGGTCGGGCAGCACCTCGGCCTCGACACGGTCGATGCCCAGGTCGGCGGCGACCGCGGCGGCGGTCACCTGGTTGTCGCCCGTGAGCATGATGACCTCGATGCCCTCCTTGCGCAGCGCCGCGAGGGCGGCCGGGGTGGTGTCCTTGACCTGGTCGGCGATGCCGATGACTCCGGCGGGGGTGCCGTCGACGGCGACGAGGACGGCGGTCGCGCCGGTGCGGCGCAGCCGGTCGGCCTTGTCGGCCAGGACGTCGGCGTCTACTTCCTGGGAGGCGAGGAACCCGGTCGTGCCGATCAGGACCCGCCTGCCCTCGACGGTGCCGAGGACGCCCTTGCCGGCGGGGGCGTCGAAGTCAGCCACCTCGGGCAGCCTCGTGGCTTCGGTCAGGTCGGCTCGGGCCTTGTCGACGACGGCGCGCGCGAGGGGATGCTCGGAGCTGTTCTCGACCGCCGCCGCGAGCCTCAGCAGCTCCGCTCCGGTGAGGTCGCGGTAGTTGTCGGCGAGCTCGACGGCGACGACGGTCGGCTTGCCTTCAGTCAGCGTGCCGGTCTTGTCCACGACGACGGTGTCGACCTTCTCCATCCGTTCGAGCGCTTCGGCGTTCTTGATCAGTACGCCCATCTGGGCGCCACGGCCGACACCAACCATGATGGACATGGGTGTGGCCAGGCCGAGGGCACACGGGCAGGCGATGATGAGGACGCTGACCGCGACGACGAGCGCGTGTGCCAGCTTCGGGTCGGGGCCGACGATGGCCCAGACGAGGAACGCGAGCACGGCGATGCCGATGACGGTCGGCACGAACACCGCGGAGACGCGGTCGACGGTGCGCTGGATGGGTGCGCGGGAGCGTTGGGCTTCGGCGACCATGTTGACAATGCGGGCGAGCATGGTGTCGCGACCCACCGCGTCTGCGCGCATCAGGAGCGTGCCAGTGGTGTTGAGGGTGCCGCCGATGGCGTTGTCGCCGGGGTTCTTGGTGACGGGCATGGACTCGCCGGTAATCAGGGACTCGTGAACGGCGGACGTGCCGTCCTCGACGAGCCCGTCGACGGGGACCTTCTCGCCGGGGCGTACGCGGAGCAGGTCGCCGATCTGGACATGGTCGAGGGTGACGTCCTCGTCCGTGCCGTCGTCGCGGACGCGGCGGGCGGTCTTGGGGGAGAGGTCGAGGAGTGCCTTGATGGCGCCGGAGGTGGCTTCGCGGGCGCGGAGCTCGAGGACCTGGCCGAGGAGGACGAGGGTGGTGATGACGGCGGCGGCCTCGAAGTGCACCTCGACGGCGCCGTCCTCACGGAACGCGGCGGGGAAGATGCCGGGTGCGAGGGTGGCGACGACGGAGAAGGTCCAGGCAACGCCGGTGCCCATCGCGATGAGGGTGAACATGTTCAGGTTGCGGGTGCGCACCGATGCTCAGCCGCGGACGAAGAACGGCCCGCCGGCCCACAACACCACGGGGGTGGCGAGCACGAGCTGGACCCACGCGGACGTGGTGGCGGAGATGTTGTCGTGCAGCCACGGGATGAGGTCGCGTCCCATGCCGAGGACGAGGACGGGCACGGACAGGACCACGCCGAACCAGAACCGTCGGGTCATGTCACGCAGCTCGGCGGACGGGCCGGTGTCGGCGGTGACGATGACGGGTTCGAGAGCCATGCCGCAGATGGGGCAGGTGCCGGGCCCGTCCTGACGGATCTCGGGGTGCATCGGGCACGTGTACTCCACCGCCTCACCCGCAGCCGGTGTCGGAGCCGTCAGCTGATCGCCGCCCGCGACATGATGCCCGTGGTGCGGCTGCTGGGTGTCGTGCCCGGTGTGGTCCTGCTCGCCCGGCTGGCGGGGGTAGGCGTCGGGGGCGGTGAGGAACTCGTCCTCGCAGCCGCCCGAGCAGAAGGAGAAGTGCTCGCCGTCGTGGACGGCCGCGTGTTCGGTCGTGGCCGGGTCGACCATCATCCCGCACACCGGGTCGGTGACCTGGCGAGCAGTCGTCGGTTTCGGTTCCTGCTGGTGACTGGCCATGGTTTCAAGATACCCCCAGGGGGTATTAAGTCAACCCCAGCTGTCCCCGCGAGAGGGGGGCCTTGGCCCTGGGTTGTTCCTGACGGCGACGCTTCGACGGCACTCACAACGGCCGTCGTATGAGCAACGCCCTGACCGGAGCGGCAGCAGCCCGTGCGCACCGGGCGGGTCTGTCGATGAGCCGGGAGAGCGTCGAGTCGACGCCTGGCTGAGGTCAGTGCCCAAGATCATGGCGTCGGGCTCTTGGATCGATCCAATCCCTGCCCCAGACTGGGGGTCACCGCCAGGCCACACCGCGACTCCAAGGGGTTGTCCATGACGAACCAGACCCGACTCACCGACGAGCTCAACGCCCTGTACGCCCACTACGTCGAGTCCATCAACGCCGCAGTCACGGCAGACGACCTGGCCCTCGCGGCCGAGCTCGCTGACTCCTACGACCGGGACGCGATCTTGCTGATGGCCGAGCGAGAGGGACGCCCGGACCTGCTGTCCCACTTCGGTCTGACGCAGGATGGTGGCCGCCTCAGCGTGCAGCGCGACACGCCGCTGCGACGTCTCGTGAAGAGCGTTGCTGCACTGCGCTCAGCCTGAGCGACCAGTACCGATCCGCACCGCCTCGAGGCGGACATCGACCTGCGTGGGCGGTCGTGCCGTCCCGCGATGCTCACGTGCGGGGTCCAGGTCTACCCGTTGATCCAAGGAGTCTGATGCAACGCACCGCCCCTGCCTGGGCGACCATCCTCGTCCTGTCCCTGTGCGGCATGGTCTCGGCGCTGCAGTTCACCCTGGTGATCCCGCTCCTGCCGGAGTTCCCGGACCTGCTGGACATCTCGGCCTCGGACTCCTCCTGGCTGGTCACCGCCACCCTGCTGACCGCCGCAGTGGGCACCCCGATCATCGCTCGCATGGCCGACATGTACGGCAAGCGGCGGATGCTGCTCGTCTCGCTGGGAGCGATGATCCTCGGGTCGGTGATCTGCGCGTTGGAGGTCTCCTTCCTGACGATGATCGTGGGGAGGGCGCTGCAGGGCTTCGGCGCAGCACTCATCGCGGTCGGCATCAGCATCCTGCGGGACAAGCTCCCGCCCGAGCGCATCGGCACCGCAGTTGCGTTGATGAGCGCGACGATGGGCATCGGCTCCGCCCTCGGGCTCCCGCTGGCGGGGGTGCTGAGCGACTGGCTCGGCTGGCACTCGATCTTCTGGTTCGGCGCCGTGACGGGTGTCGTGCTCGTCGTCGCCTTGCTGGTCGTGGTCGAGGAGTCGCCGGTGCGCACGCCCGGCCGCTTCGACGTCGTGGGAGCGCTGGTGCTGTCCGCGGCCCTGGTCTGTCTCCTCCTGCCGATCTCGAAGGGCAGCGCCTGGGGATGGGGCGAGCCCTTGGTGGTCGGCCTGCTCGTGTCCTCGCTCCTGCTGCTCGTCCTCTGGGTGCCACTGGAGCTGCGCGTCAACCAACCGATGGTCGATCTCCGCACCAGCGCCCAGCGACCGGTGCTCATGACCAATCTCGCCTCGATCTTCGCCGGCATGGCGATGTTCGTGAACATGTTGGTCACCGTGCAGGTGCTCCAACAGCCCACGGCCACGGGCGCCGGATTCGGTCTCGGCGTGACGGCCGCTGGGCTCGCGATGGTGCCGTCCGGGCTCGCGATGGTGGCGATGTCACCCATCTCCGGGTGGTCGCTGACCCGTTGGGGAGGTCGCGCGGTGCTGCTCGTCGGTGCTGCGCTGATGGCCCTCACGTACGTCGGCCGCGTCTTCTACGCCGACTCGGTGGCCGCGGTCGTGGTCGGCTCGACCCTGGTCGGGATCGGCACGGCCCTGGCCTTCGCTGCGATGCCGACGCTCATCATGTCCTCGGTCCCGATCACCGAGACTGCCTCGGCCAACGGGCTCAACTCGCTGGTCCGATCGATCGGCACATCCCTTGCGAGCACCCTGGTCGCGGCGATCATGGCCGCCTACACGATCGAGGTCGGCGGCGTGTTCTTCGCGTCGGAACGGGCCTTCCAGATCGTGCTGGTGCTGGGCGCCGTGGCGGCAGGGCTCTGTGTTGCACTGGCCGCGCTGATCCCGAGGGACCTCCGTGCCCAGCGCGAGCGGGAGCTCGTCCGAGCCCAGGGCGAGGCGAAGCAGGAGGCCGTGGTCTGTGGGCAGGTCCGCCTGGCTCGCCCCGACGACAGCGCCCGCGGACTGATCCTGGTGTCCGTGCTGGACGTGCACGGCAAGCAGCTGGACTGGAGCCGGGCCGACAACACGGGTCGGTACTCGGTGGTGCTGCCCGGCCCGGGCGCCTACGTGGTGATCGCCAACGCCGTCGGCTGGGCGCCGGAGGCCACGGTGTTCGACTTCGCCGGCGGCGCGGTCGAGCAGGACATCACCCTCTCCCACGAGCTGACCGTGTCCGGCGTCGTCACCAGCGACGGTCACCCCGTCGCCGGCGCGTTGGTCGCGCTCAGCGAGGCGATGGGCACCCAGATCGGCTCCACCCACTGCGACGAGAGCGGCCGCTACGCCTTCCAGCTGCCGCCCACCGGTCGCTACGTGTTCACCGCGTACGACGCCCGCACCGGCCGTGCCCAGGCCCGGAAGGTGTCGCTGACCATCGAGTCCGAGGTCATCGACATCGACATCCCGGTCGCAGCGGAGCAGCTGGCCAACTGAGCCGGCAGGGTCTAGGCGCCGGCTCCCAGCCCCAGCACCCGGTCCACCAGGGGATTGCGGAACGTGCCGGCTGGGTCCACCCGCTCGGCCAGCGCTCGGAACTCGGCCAACCGGGAGTGGTGGGCAGGCTCGACGCGGTCGTAGACCTTGCCCCAGTGCGGCCGGGCGGCGAACGGCGCGAGGGCATCCTCGACGCGCCGGACCATGGCGAGCACGGCCTCCTGCTCTCGCTTCCAGGTGAAGTGCAGGGCGACGGTCTCGCGGCCCTCGGCGGGTGAGAGCCAGAGGTCGTCCGCCCTGATGGCGCGAATCTCGCTCACGATGAGCAGGGCGGCCAGCTCCCCGCCGGTCGCGGCCGCCAGGTCCGTCACGGCGCGCAGGGCAGCCGCAGCGTCGGCGGCGGGGACGAACCACTCCGACTGGATCTCCTCGCCGAAGCTGGGTTGCCGGTCGCCCCGGAAGTGGGGCAGGCGTTCCGACCACGGTCCGGGGGTGCCGCGCACGGTGAGGTGGTCGCCCGCGCCGAGGGTGAGCGACGCGGTGGCGGCCGGGACGGCCTCGGTCCCGCCGATCCAGCCGGCGGGCCCACGATCGTCGGTGGCGCGGGACTTGACGAGCACCTCGGTGGGGTCGGCGTCGTTCCACCGGCCGAAGACGCTGACGCTGTAGGCCGATCCCAGGACCTCGTCGATCTGCTCGACCACCTCGCTCCAGCGCAGGTGCGCATAGAGGTCCTGGCGCACGTCGTACGTCGGCTCGACGTCCAGGTCGAGCGACACGACGGCCCCGAGGGCGCCCAGGGCGACGACGGAGCCGTCGAAGTCCGGCTCGCCGCGCGAGATCGCGCGCAGCTCGCCGTCCGCCCCGATCAGCTCGAGGCGGCTGACGCCCGCACCGAGGATGCGGTTGCCCGCGCCCGACCCGTGCGTGCCGGTCGACGTGGCTCCGGCCACGGAGATGTGGGGGAGCGAACCCATGTTGGCCAGCGCACGGCCGTGTGCCTGCAGGTGCGCCGCAACCTCGCTGTACGGCGTACCGCCGGCGACCCGGACCCGTCCTCGTTCGAGGTCCAGGACGGGCTCGACGGCGAGGCCGGTGAGGTCCAGCAGGATCCCGTCGGTGTCGCACAGGGCGTTGAAGGAGTGACGGGTGCCGAGCAGGCGCACGTGGGGGGACGAGCGGACGACCTCCTGGGCCTCCTCGACCGAGCGCGCTCGGACGTAGCGCCCCGCCGTGTAGGCGTGGTTGCCGGCCCAGTTGGTCCCGGGACCTCTGGAATCGGCGCCACCGGTCGCGTCGCCCGGGTCGAGCTGCGGTCCTGGCATGGGGCCTCCTCGTCGCTGCGTCGGAATGTACAACGCACACCGAAGGAGCCACCCGTCGTTAGACTGCCGGCCGTGGACGCGCGGGGGCCGATCTGGCGTCAGCCGGGCATGGCGCCGCTGGTGGCGATGACGTGTGCGGGGTTCTCGGGATACGCGCTGCTGCTCACGGTGGCACCACTGTGGGCGGTCGAAGGCGGGGCGACGACCGCCGGTTCCGGTCTCGTGAACGGCGTCCTCCTGCTGTTCACGGTGCTGACCCAGCTGCTCGTCCCGCGCGCCCTCCGGCGCTTCGGGTGGGGGCCGGTTCTCGCCGTCGGGCTGGCGCTCCTCGGGGCGCCCGGCGTCCTGCTGTCGCTCAGCGACGACCTCGGGGTGATCCTCGGACTCTCGGCGGTCCGGGGCATCGGGTTCGGTGTCCTCACGGTCACCGGGAGTGCTGCGGTCGCGGCCCTGGTCGTCGCGGAGCGCCGAGGGGAGGCCATCGGCGCGTACGGGCTCGCCGTCGCAGCGCCGAACCTCGTCCTCCTGCCCGCCGGACCGTGGATCGCCGAGAGCCTCGGCTACTGGGTGGTGTTCACCTTGAGCGCGCTGCCCCTGGCCGGGATCCCGGCCGCGCTCCGTCTTGCCTCAGCCCTGCGGCTGAGTGCGCCGGACCTTCATCCCGGTGCGACGGATCCGCCCGACCCGGGCGACCCGGAGTCCGCCGCCTACGGACGGTTGCTGCCGCCGATGCTGCTGTTGCTGGCGGTCACGCTGGCGGGCGGTGCGGTCATCACGTTCACGCCGCAGATGGTCGACAGCCCGACGGTCGCGGCAGGGGGCCTGCTCCTGATGGGGTTGTCGGCCGCGCTCAGCCGATGGCGTGTCGGTGCGCTCGCTGACCGTCACGGCCCGCGACGCTTCCTCCTGCCCCTGGTCCCGCTCACGGGGGTGGGGATGGCGCTCGTGGCGTGGTCCGTCGCGGGCTCCGACGGGGTCCGCGTCGGCTCGTTCCTGCTCGCCATGCTCCTGATCGGTCTCTGCTACGGCGGTCTGCAGAACCTCACGCTGCTGGTGTCCTTCTCCGCCGTCTCGCGACGGCACCACAACCTGGCGAGCGCGGTGTGGAACGTCGGCTTCGACGCGGGTACGGCGCTGGGCTCGGTGGCCGTCGGGGTGATCGCCCAGCTCACGTCGTTCACGACCGCCTTCCTGGTCGCCGGCGCGATCGCGGTGGCAACGCTTCCGCTCGCCCTGCGCCGGCCGGCCACCCCCGCGACGGCCGATGCCGATGCCGATGCCGATGCCGATGCCGATGCCGATGCCGTGGAGCCTTCATCGGACTAGATTCACGACATGCGCGGAGGTTCCACGTGACCGATGGCGTCCAGCCGCGGGAGGGGTCGTGCCTCTGCGGTGACGTGACGTACGTCGTGACGACCCAGCTGCGCGATGTCGTGAACTGTCACTGCGAACGCTGCCGCCGCTTCTCCGGCCACCACCTGGCAGCGACCGCGACCGACGTCGAGGGCCTGGTGGTCAGCGACCCTTCCGACAGGCTGCGATGGTTCGCGCCGGTCGCGGAGGTGGAGTACGCGTTCTGCTCGGTCTGTGGGTCATCCATGTTCTGGCGGGCGACGGGGGCGCCGCATCGGATCTCGATCTGCGCCGGGACGATCGACCCGCCGACCGGGCTCCGGACGGCCGAGGCGTGGTGGGTGTCGCAGGCGAGCGACTACCACTCCCGTCCCGCCCTGCCGGAACGCGACACGGAGTGAGGTCGTTCAGGAAGGCCAGTGCGCCCGCGCGTGCCTGAGCGCCGGCTCCTCCAGCGCCACGACCAGCCGCTCGAAGACCTCGGTCGCCTGCGGTCCGTGCCACTCGGGGGCCAGCACCTCCGCGGGTAGCCCAGGATCCCGGAAGGGCAGCCTGCGCCACTGGTCGAGCACGGAGAGGTACGTCGTGAAGGCGCGCGCGGGATCTGGTCGGTCGCGCTCCGCACGGTCGGCCACGGGACCGTGGACGGCCACGAAGTCGCGGTAGCCGTCGTCGATGGCCGTCAGGTCCCAGCTGCCGTAGAGCAGCCCGGTGAGGTCCTGCGTCCCGTGGTACTCACCGACGAAGATCGCGGTGTGGGCCTCCAGCCCGAGCTCGGTGACCGCTCGCTCGGCTGCGGTCCGCATCCGGGCAGGGGCGATCCACAGCGCAGTGCCGACGTTGCCGAAGCCGAGGGAGGACAGGTGGGCGCGGAGCTGGTGCCGCTTGGCCCTCATCGACTCCGGCACGCCGAAGTGGACGATGCACCAGCCGTCGGTGACGTCGGCCGGCGTCCGGGCGTGCCAGATGACCTCGTCGCCGGCGGCCAGCGTCTCGAGCGCTGTGGTCGTGAGGGCGTAGCCCCGGGCGCCTTCTCGTGCCTCGGACTGCAGCCAGCCGTTGCCCTTGAGCCGGTGCACGGCGGTGCGCACCGACGGCGCGTCGAGGCCGGCCTGCGTGAGCAGGTCGACGGTGCCGGCGATCGGCATCCACGACCCCAGTGGCCGCACGACGGCTCCGAGGAACGTCACCACCGTGGAGCGGGACTGGCGGCTCGGTGGCTGCGGCGGCTGCACGGCGGGACTCCCGACGGTCACGCGTGCACCGTGCCCTCGGGCGTCCAGCGGACGTGGACCTGGTCGGCGGCCCCCTCACGCAGCAGCTGGAGCCGCGGCGGGACCTTGTCGGTCCGCGAGGTGGGCGGGCGCCGTCGTCCGGCGGCCCACATGTCCGGCCAGTCCGCGCCCGGACCGACGTACTCCTGCTCCGCGGCGGCGTGCAGCGTCCAGTTGGGGTCGTACAGGTGGGTGCGGCCCAGCGCGCAGAGGTCGGCCCGCCCCGCGAGCAGGATGGAGTTGACGTCGTCGTAGCTGGAGATGGCGCCGACCGCGATCACCTTCACCCCGGCGGGCGCGGCGACGCGGTGGCGGATCTTGTCGGCGAAGGGGGTCTGGTAGGACCGTCCGAACGCCGGCTTCTCGTCCTTGCTGACCTGGCCCGACGAGACGTCGATGGCTGCCGCGCCGTGCTCGACGAAGGCGCGCGCGATCTCGACGGCGTCCTCCTCGGTGTTGCCGTCGGGCATCCAGTCGGTGGCCGAGATGCGCACGGTGACCGGGACGTGCGCTGGCACGGCCGCGCGCACGGCATCGAACACCTCGAGCGGGAAGCGCAGCCGATTGTCCAGGGAGCCGCCGTAGTCATCGGTCCGCCGGTTGGAGACGGGGGAGATGAAGGAGCTCAGCAGGTAGCCGTGCGCGGCGTGCAGCTCGATCAGGTCGAAGCCTGCGTCGACCGCGCGCTCGGCGGAGGCGACGAAGTCCGCGACGACCGCGTCCAGGTCGGCGCGGGTGGCCTCGCGGGGCACGTGGCAGTCGTCGCCGTAGGGGAGCGGAGAGGGTCCGAGCACCTCCCAGTTGCCTTCCGCGAGCGGCTCGTCCATGCCCTCCCACATGAGCTTGGTGGAGCCCTTGCGCCCGGAGTGTCCGAGCTGCATGCCGATGCGCGCGGTCGTCCTGTCGTGGACGAAGTCGGCGACCTTCCTCCACGCGTCGCGCTGCTCGTCGTTCCACAGCCCGGGGCAACCGAGGGTGATCCGACCCTCGGGTGACACGCAGGTCATCTCCGTCATCACCAGGCCCGCGCCGCCCAGGGCCTTCGACCCCAGGTGGACGAGGTGGAACTCGTCGGGCACCCCGTCGGTGGCGCAGTACATGTCCATCGGGGAGAGGATCACGCGGTTCTTGAGCTCGAGCTCGCCGATGCGCACCGGCTGGAACATCGCCGGGGCGCCGTCCTCGCCGTCCTGGCTTCGGGCGAACTCCGCCTCCATCCGTGCCGCGAAGTCCGCGTCTCGCTCCCGGAGGTTCTCGAAGGTGATCCGGCGCGACCGGGTCAGCAGGTTGAGGACGAACTGCGCGGGCGCCTGGTCGGCGTACATCCCGATGTTCTCGAACCACTCCAGCGAGGCCTGCGCGGCGCGCTGCGTCGACTCCACGACCGGCTTGCGCTCGGTCTGGTACGCCTCGAGCGCCGCCTCCAGCGTCGGGTGCTCGTGCAGGCAGGCGGCCAGCGCGAGGGCGTCCTCCATGGCGAGCTTGGTGCCGGAGCCGATGGAGAAGTGGGCGGTGTGCGCGGCGTCGCCGAGCAGCACCACGTTGCCGTCGTGCCAGTTCTCGTTGCGCACGGTGTGGAAGTTCAGCCACTTGGAGTTGTTGGTGAGGATCTCGTGGCCCTGCAACTCGTCGGCGAAGATCTCCGCGATGCGCCGGACGGCGTGTTCGTCCGAGACGCCGGGGGCGAAGCTCTCCGCCTCGGTGCGGTCGAGGCCGGCGCGGCGCCAGACGTCCTCGTGCATCTCGACGATGAAGGTCGAGCCCGACTCCGAGAACGGGTAGCCGTGGATCTGCATGGTGCCCCACTCCGTCTGCTTGACGAAGAACTGGAACGCCTCGAACACCAGGTCGGTGCCGAACCAGATGTACTTGTTGTGCCGGCGGTCGAGCGAGGGCCCGAACCGGTCGGCGTACTTGGTGCGGATCTGGGAGTTGAGGCCGTCGGAGGCGAGCACGAGGTCGTACGACGACCGCAGCTCGTCGGGGTCGGGCACGTCCGTGCTGTAGTGGACCGTCACGCCGAGCTCGGCCACCCGCTCCTGCAGGATCTGCAGCAGCTCCTTGCGCGACATCGCGGCGAAGCCCTGACCGCCGACGGTGAAGGACTGCGTGTCGCCGGCGCGGTCGGTGACCGCGACGTCGATGTCGGTCCAGCGGGCGAAGCGCTTCTCCATCCGCTCGTGCACCACGCGGTCGGCACCCTCGATGCTCCCGAGGGTCTCGTCGGAGAACACCACGCCGAAGCCGAAGGTGTCGTCGGGGGCGTTGCGCTCCCAGACGGTGATGTCGTGGGACGGGTCGAGCGACTTCATCAACGTGGCGAAGTAGAGCCCTCCCGGCCCGCCGCCCGCGATCGCGATCCTCATGCCCGTCCCTCCGGTCCTTCGGACTCGATCATCTGGCGCAGCTTGAAGTGCTGCAGCTTCCCGCTGGTGTTGCGTGGCATCGCCTCGACGAAGCGCACGGCGCGGGGGTACTTGTACGGGGCCAGCCGACCCTTCACGTGGTCCTGGAGCTCCTGGACCTTGGCGGCGTCGCCCTCGACGCCCTCGCGCAGCACGACGAAGGCGCAGACGATGGAGCCGCGGACCTCGTCCGGCGCCGCGACGACGCCGACCTCGAGGACATCGGGGTGCGTGCCGAGCGCCTCCTCCACCTCGGGGCCGCCGATGTTGTAGCCCGACGAGACGATCATGTTGTCGGTGCGCGAGCGGTAGAAGTAGTAGCCGTCGGCGTCGCGGACGAAGGTGTCGCCGGTGACGTTCCACCCGTTGACCACGTAGCCGCGTTGGCGCTGGTCGTCGAGGTAGCGGCAGCCGACGGGCCCGATGACGCCGAGCCGGCCCTCCTGGCCGTCGCCGAGCTCGTTGCCGTCCGCGTCGAGGATCGCGGCGCGGTAGCCGGGAACGGGCCTGCCGGTCGCGCCGGGACGGATGTCGTCACCGGCGGCGGAGATGAAGATGTGCAGCATCTCGGTCGCGCCGATGCCGTCGACCACCTTCAGCCCGAGCTGCTCCTCGATCTGCTCCCACGTCGCCTGCGCCATGTGCTCGCCGGCCGACACCGCGACCCGGAGGCCGGACAGCTGCCGGAGGCGGTCGGAGGCAAGGATCTGCTTGTACGCCGTCGGCGCGGTGGCCAGCACGGTGACGCGGTGCTCGGCGACGAGGTCGGCGAGCTGGGCAGGTGTGGCCGACTCGGTGAGGAGGGCACAGGCGCCGGCGCGGAGCGGGAAGACGACGAGCATGCCGAGGCCGAAGGTGAAGGCGAGCGGTGCCGTGCAGGCGACCACGTCGTCGGGCGTGAGGTCGAGCAGCGCGCGGCCGAAGGTGTTGTCGATCGAGAGCACGTCGCGGTGGAAGTGGGTCGTGATCTTCGGGACACCCGTGGTGCCGGACGTGGGCCCGAAGAGGGCGACGTCGTCGGCGGCCGTGTCGGAGGCGCTGAACTCGCCGGCGTGACCCTCGACGCGACGGGCGAGGTCGTCCGCGGTGTCGCCGCCGTAGGGGACGACGACCAGGTCCGGCGCGACGCTGTCGCGCACCGCCTGCACGTCCTCGACGTGGCGGTGGTCGACCAGGGCGACCGCGGGTCGCGTCTTCTGGACGATCGGGGTCAGCTCGGTCGCGCGCAGCGCCGCCATCGTGGTCACGACGATCCCGCCGGCCTTGAGGACGCCGAGCCAGGCCGCGACGGTCCACGGGTTGTTGGGCGAGCGGAGCAGCACCCGGTTGCCGCTGACCAGGCCGAGGTCGTCGACGAGGACGTGCGCGACCTGGTTGGCGCGGGTCGACAGCTCGCCGTAGGTCCACACCTCGCCGTCAGGGGTGCGCAAGGCCGGCCGATCGGGCCCGTGCTCGGCGATGACCGCGTCGAGGAGCTCGGTGCCAGCGTTGAGCCGCTCGGGGTATTGCAGCCACTCGGTGGTGAACTCCAGGGTCGGCCACTGGTCGGCCGGCGGCAGGTGGTCGCGCGCGAAGGTGTCGGCGTACCCCGACGGGCTCAGCGACGCGGCGCTCACCGGGAACCCCCGGCGCGCAGCATGCCCTCCTGGACGACGGTCGCGACGAGCGTGCCGCCCGTGGTGAAGAATCGGCCGACGGCGGCGCCGCGCCCGTCCTCGACGGAGATGGCCTCCTGCGCGTAGAGCAGCCAGTCGTCCATCACCACCGGGCGGTGGAACCACATGGCGTGGTCGAGGCTCGCGGTGACGAGGCCCTCGTCCGCCCACGCGAGCCCGAGGACCCGCAGGGTCGGCTCGAGGATCGTGTAGTCGCAGACGTAGGCGAGGGCGGCGGTGTCGCGCTGCGCGTCGGTGAGCCCCTCGACCGGACGCAGGTCGTCGTACGGCTTCACCCAGACCGCCTGCTGGGGGGACTGCTCTCCCTCGACGGTGAGGTAGACCGGTCCGGGGACGTGGCGCATGTCGAAGCTGCGGCCGCCGGACCAGTACGCCTTCGACGTGTCGGTCATGGTGCCGCCGGTGCGGTCCTCGAGGTAGTCGGCGGACGTCGGCAGGTCGTCGGGTCCGGGCACGTCGGCGGGGGCCGTGGCCTGGAAGGTGCCGCTCGGCTCGCCGGTCGCGAAGCTCGCGAGGCAGACGTAGACCGCCTTGCCGTTCTGGAAGCCGCGCACCTGACGGGTGCTGTAGCCGCGGCCGTCGCGCAGCACCTCGACCTCGTAGCGGACCTCGGCGCCGATGTCGACGGGGCGCATGAAGTAGGAGTGCATGGAGTGCATCGTCTTGCCGTCGGACACGGTGAGCGCGGCGGCGACGAGCGCCTGGGCGACCATGTCGCCGCCGTAGGCCTTGGGCCACGGGCACGGCTGCGTGATCGCGGTGAACGCGCGGTCGAAGACCTCGGCGTCGCACTCGGTCAGCGCGACCGCGTCGGTGAAGGTCTGCGAGGTCGGCGACGGCGTGGACGTGGCGGTCACGGTCGGTCCGCCCAGTCACGCAGGTCGGCGTCGTCGACCTGCGGCAGGTTGACCACGATGTTCTCGGGCGTCCGGGCGGTCATCCACGTGAGCGGGTTGTTGCGGTCGAGGTTGCACTCGACGTGCGGCATGAAGGGCGGCACGAACACCCAGTCGCCCTCGGACATGTCGAGGTAGTCCTCGAACTTCTCACCGAAGTAGATGCGGGCACGTCCCGACAGCACGAAGCCGCCGGTCTCGGCCTCACCGTGGTGGTGGGGGACCGAGCGGTAGCCGGCGAGGTTGCGCACCTGTCCGAACCACAGCCGGGTCGCCGGTGTGTGCTGGATGCTGATGCCGCTGACGCGGGTCGCGCCCTCGCTCTGCCCGGTGAGGTCGGGCTCCTGCCCGGCCCGGGTGACGAACGGGGCGACGATCCCCGACGCGTCGGCGTACATCGAGGGGTCGCCCTCGAGGACGTAGTTGTCGAGGTTCGGGTCCATGTCGGTCCTGTTCTGTGCGGAGTCGGGTGTCAGGCGGTCAGGCGGACGGTGTTGGTGAGGGTCCCGATGCCGGGGATCTCGGTCTCCACCACGTCGCCGTCGGCGAGGAAGGACGGCGGGGTCATGCCCATGCCGACGCCGCCGGGGGTGCCGGTCAGGACCAGGTCGCCGGGCCGCAGGACCGTGAAGGTGGAGATGTACGCCAGCAGGCCGGCGCAGTCGAAGACGAGCGTGCGGGTGTTGCCCCGCTGTCGCTCCTCGCCGTTGACCCGGCACACCACGTCGACGCCGGCGACCGGATCGATCGCATCCGGTGGGACGACGACCGGGCCGATCGGCGTGGTGGCGTCCCACGCCTTGCCCTGGAACCACTGGAGCGTGCGGTTCTGCCAGTCGCGCACGGAGATGTCGTTGGCAACCGTGTAGCCGCCGATGGCGTTCGCGGCCTCGTCGGGGTCGGCGCCGCGGATCTCGGTGCCGACGACGACAGCGAGCTCGGCCTCCCAGTCGACCTGGGCGTCGGCGGGCAGCACGATGTCCGCGCCGTCGGGGACAAGGGTGTCGGCGTACTTGGCGAAGAGCGTCGGGTGGGCCGGGAGCTCACGGCCCATCTCGACGATGTGGTCGCCGTAGTTGAGGCCGCAGCAGATCACCTTGCCCGGCGGCTGGAGGGGCAACGCCCCTCGGCTGGTCGGCATATTTCATTCTGCCCACGAACGTTGTCAGGTTGTCAATAGATGTCCTAGGGTCGGGGGATGACCACCGATCTGTCGCCGATCCCCGTCAATCCTGCGTCGCTCCCGGTGCCCCGCGGCTACTCCCACGGCACGCTGAGCGGCAACACGCTCTACCTCGGCGGGCAGACGGCGCTGGACGCCGACATGCGCATCGTCGAGGGGGGCATCGTCGAGCAGTTCCGCCAGGCCTTCGGCAACGTGCTCACGACGTTGCGCGAGGCGGGCGGCGTCCCCGAGGACCTGGTGTCGATCACGATCCACCTCACCGACATCCCCGACTACCAGGCGCACGGCAGCGAGATCGGCGCCGTGTGGCGCGAGCTCGCCGGCCCGGTCTACCCCGCCATGGCGGGCATCGGCACGACCGGCCTCTGGCAGCCCGAGGCCCTCATCGAGATCCTCGGCGTCGCCGTCATCCCCGACGAACGACTGGTCGGCCCGGCTCGCTGACGGGGTGGGCGAAGGGCCACCCCCGGTCGGCACAAGAGCACCGGAGGTGGCCGATCTCGGGTCTCCCGCCGGCGTGGACCTGGTCGCGGGATGCGATGTCCGGCAGGCGCGAGGTCCCCACGCGAGAGGCTAGGCACGGGAGCTGGCGGGGTGATCACCCGTGACGGGTGGTGACCCGGTGTCCACCCGCCCGCTGCGCAGGAGAGGGTTCGTCCATCGACCCTCAGGGGGAGGAGGGCCGATCGGCGCGGGACCGCCACTCGTCCTCGAGCATCGCGAACACCAGCTGGGTGGCCCACGCCCCCTTGAAGAACACGTTGTCGACGAGGCGTGCCTCCTGCCGCATGCCCAGCCGGGTCAGCAGCCGGGCGGACGCGACGTTCTCCTCGATGCAGACGGCCGTGATCCGGTGGAAGCCGAGGTCGTCGAAGCCGAGCCGCAGCATCGCCGTCGCGGCCTCGGCGGCGTACCCCTGTCCCTGGTGGTCGCGGCCGAACGCGAAGCCGACCTCGCCCTGGCGGTCCGAGGCCCACTTGAGCAGCACCTCGCCGATCACGGCGCCGGTCGATCGCAGCTCGACGGCGAGCACCAGCCACTGGCCGTGGGCTACGAGCTCGGTCTGGGTGATCTTGACCTGCAGGGTCTCCTCGGTGGCCGCGCGGTCGCGGACCGGCCACGGCACGAAGCGCACGACCTCGGGGTCGCCGTGGAACTGCACGAGGTCGTCGAGGTCGCTCGTCCGGTGGCCCCGCAGGAGCAGCCGCTCGGTCTCGATCGGCAGCCGCACGTCCGGCCCGGCGTCGTCAGCAAGGGCGTCCTCGGGCGCGCTCACAGCGAGAAGTGACCGGGCGCCAGGCTGCGGAGGACGCAGAACTCGTTGCCCTCCGGGTCGGCGAGGACCGTCCAGGACTCCTCGCCCGTCTGCCCGATGTCGGCCCGCGTGGCGCCCAGGGCGAGGATGCGCTCGACCTCCTCCTCCTGGGACACGTCGACCGGGGAGACGTCGAAGTGCGAGCGGTTCTTGACCACCTTCGGCTCGTCGACCTTCGCCAGGAAGATCGTCGGCGGCACCGGTCCGGAGCGCACGGCGTCGAGGAGCGCCTGGTCCTCGACCCTCGCCGGGCTGATCTCCACCAGGCCCGGCTCTCGGTGGACGACCTCCCAGCCCAGCACCCCGCACCAGAAGTCGGCGAGCAGGTCCGGGTCGTGGCAGTCGAGCGAGATCTCGGTCAGTCGGGAGGCCATGCAGCGATCCAAGCACGGCGCATACTGGTCGGCATGTTCAACCGGAAGCCGGCGTCGGTGTCGGCCGCCGACGGTGCGCGCGCGGCGGACGAGGGCCGGGTCGTCGTCTACTGGCGCAAGGGCTGCCCGTTCTGCAAGCGGCTCCAGCTCGTGCTCGGCAAGCGGGTCGACGACGTGGTGTGGGTCGACGTGTGGGAAGACCCCGCCGCGTCGGCGTACGTCATGAGCGTCAACGACGGCGACGAGGTCGTCCCGACCGTCGTCATCGGCGGCGTGCCGCACACCAACCCACCCCCGCGCGAGGTCCTCGCGGCGCTCTGAGCACGCCGTCGGCAGACGGCGGTCTGGTTTGATCGCCCTGTGCGCCTGCTCCTCAACCTCATCTGGCTGGTCCTCGGCGGGTTCTGGCTGTTCCTCGGCTACGTGCTGGCCGGTGTGCTGCTGTGCATCCCGATCATCACGATCCCGTGGGCGATCGCCGCCTTCCGGATCGCGGGCTTCGCGATCTGGCCGTTCGGCCGCACCATCGTCGCCAAGCCGTCGGCGGGCGTCGGGTCGTTCATCGGCAACGTGATCTGGTTCGTGCTGGCCGGCTGGTGGCTGGTCATCGCGCACGTCCTGTCCGCCGTGGCGCTCGCGGTCACGATCATCGGCATCCCGCTGGCGCTCGCCGACCTCAAGCTCATCCCGATCTCGCTGGCGCCGCTCGGCAAGGACATCGTCCCCACCCGCAGCGGCGAGTTCGACCGCCAGCGCTAGCGGTCCGCACGGGATCGTCGCGGAGCCCGGATGACCGCGCACATGCGGCGGAAGTGGCCCTCGAGTCGTCCGGACGAGGGCCACGACCGCCGCACGTGCGGCGCTCAGAAGTCCTCGTCGAACCCGACGTTGCCGGTCACGCCGACCTGGTAGGCCGAGACCTTGCGCTCGAAGAAGTTGGAGAGCTCCTGCACGTCCTGCAGCTCCATGAACGCCAGCGGGTTCTTCGAGCCGTAGATGACCGGCAGTCCGAGGCGCTCCATCCGGCGGTCGGCGACGTACTCCAGGTAGGAGCGCATGTCGGCCGTCGAGAGCCCAGCGACCCCGCCGCCGAGGAGGTCCTCGGCGAACAGCGCCTCCGCGTCGACTCCGTCGACCAGCATCTGACGGACCTGCGCCGCCATCTCGTCGTCGAAGAGCTCGGGCTCCTCCTCGCGCACCGTGTCCACCACGTCGAAAGCGAAGGCCATGTGCATCGACTCGTCGCGGAAGACCCAGTTGGTGCCCGACGCGAGGCCGTTGAGGAAGCCGCGCGAGCGCAGGAAGTAGACGTAGGCGAACGCCCCGTAGAAGAACAGGCCCTCGATCACCGCGGCGAAGCAGATCAGGTTGAGCAGGAACTTCCGCCGGTGCTCGCGGGTCTCGAGCTGGTCGAGGTCGAAGACGGAGTCGATCCACCGGAAGCAGAAGTCGGCCTTGGCCTTGATCGAGGGGATGTTGTCGACCGCCGCGAACGCCTCGTGGCGCTCGGTCTCGTCGGGGACGTAGGTGTCGAGCAGCGTGAGGTAGAACTGCACGTGCACCGCCTCCTCGAAGAGCTGACGTGACAGGTACAGCCGGCCCTCGGGCGAGTTGATGTGCTGGTAGAGGTTGAGCACCAGGTTGTTGGCGACGATCGTGTCACCGGTCGCGAAGAACGCCACGAGTCGTGACACCAGGTGCCGCTCGGCGTCGCTGAGCCGCTGCAGGTCCTTGAGGTCGGAGTGCAGGTCGACCTCCTCGACGGTCCAGGTGTTCTTGATCGCGTCGCGGTAGCGGTCGTAGAAGTGCGGGTAGCGCATCGGCCGCAGGGTGAGGTTCATCCCCGGGTCGAGCAGCATCCGAGTGGCGGAGTGGTCGGTGGCGACGGTGTCGGTGGTGGTGTCGCCGGTGGTCACTGGCAGGCCTCGCAGTTCTCGGGGTTCTCGAGCGAGCAGGCGAGCGCCTCGTCGTCCGAGATGGTCAGGGGAGTGGTCTCGACGGCGACCGGTGCGGTGACCGACACCGTCGTCTGCTGGATCCGCGTCGCCGGGCGCGAGCGCAGGTAGTAGGTCGTCTTCAGGCCGGACTTCCACGCGTGGAGGTACATCGACGAGAGCTTCCCGATCGAGGGTCCGGCGATGAAGAGGTTGAGCGACTGGCTCTGGTCGATGTACGGCGAGCGCGCGGCCGCCATGTCGATCAGCGCCCGCTGGGGCAGCTCCCAGGCCGTCCGGTAGAGCTCGCGGACGTCGTCGGGCAGCTGGGCCAGGCCCTGCACGGACCCCTCCGCCCGCTTGATCGACTCGCGCACCTCGGCGGTCCAGAGACCGCGCGACTTCAGCTCGCGGGTGAGGGCGGCGTTGACCTGGAGGAACTCGCCCGACAGGGTCTCGCGCTTGAACAGGTTGGACACCTGCGGCTCGATGCACTCGTAGCAGCCGGCGATCGAGGCGATCGTGGCCGTCGGCGCGATGGCGACGAGCAGGGAGTTGCGCAGCCCGTGCGCGGCGACCGCCTCCCGCAGCGCAACCCAGCGCTCGGCCTGGGCAGGCGAGGCGTCCCAGTGGTCGGGCTGGAGCACACCCGCGGCCGCGCGCGTCTCGTCGTACGCCGGGTGGGGGCCGTGGCGCCGGGCGAGGTCGACCGACACCTCGAGGGCGGTCAGGTAGATCTCCTCCTGCACCCGGGTCGAGAGCTCGAGCGCCTCGGGGGAGTCGAACGGCAGCCGGAGGGCGAAGAACGCGTCCTGCAACCCCATCAGGCCGAGCCCGACCGGGCGCCACCGCGGGTTGGACGCGGCCGACTCGTCGCTGGGGTAGTAGTTGATGTCGATCACCCGGTCCAGCAGCGGGACGGCCGTGCGGACGGTCTCGCGGAGCTTGTCCCAGTCGATGCCGTCGCCGCCCAGGTGCTGGGCGAGGTTGATCGAGCCGAGGTTGCAGACCGCGGTCTCGCCGTCGGAGGAGACCTCGATGATCTCGGTGCACAGGTTGGACAGGTGGACGACAGGCCCGCCGGGGGTGTCGCGGGTCTGGTTGCAGGTGCGGTTGCTGGCGTCCTTGAAGGTCATCCAGCCGTTGCCGGTCTGGGCGAGGGTGCGCATCATCTTGGCGTAGAGGTCGCGGGCCTTCACCTGCCGCACGACCCGGCCCTCGTCCTCGGCGCGGCGGTAGGCCTCGTCGAAGGCCGCGCCCCACAGGTCGGGCAGCTCGGGTGCCTGGTCGGGGTCGATCAGCGACCAGTCGGCGTCGGCCTCGACGCGCCGCATGAACTCGTCGGGGACCCAGTTGGCGAGGTTGAGGTTGTGGGTGCGCCGGGCGTCCTCACCGGTGTTGTCGCGCAGCTCGAGGAACTCCTCGACATCGGGGTGCCACGGCTCGAGGTAGACGCAGGCCGCGCCCTTGCGCCGACCGCCCTGGTTGACGGCCGAGACCGACGAGTCGAGGGTGCGCAGGAACGGCACGATGCCGTTGGACTGGCCGTTGGTGCCGCGGATGAGCGCGCCGCGGGAGCGGACGCGGGAGAAGCCGATCCCGATGCCGCCGGCGAACTTCGACAGCTTCGCCACCTGGGCGTAGCGCGCGTAGATCGAGTCGAGGTCGTCGCGCGGGCTGTCCACGAGGTAGCACGACGACATCTGGGTGTGCCGGGTCCCGGAGTTGAACAGCGTCGGCGACGACGGCAGGTAGGCCAGTGACGACATCAGCCGGTAGAACCGGATGGCCTCGCCGGGAGACTCCGCCAGCCCCGAGGCGACGCGCAGCAGGAAGTACTGCGGGGTCTCGACCACCAGCCGGCTCGACGGGTGGCGCAGCAGGTAGCGGTCGTAGACCGTGCGGAGCCCGAAGTACTCGAAGCGCCGGTCGCCGTCGACGTCGATCGCGAAGTCGAGCTTGCGGGCGTTGTCCTTGACGAAGCGGGCGGTGTGGTCGCCGATGAGACCCTCGGCGTGGCCGAGCGACACGGACTGGCTGAACGACATCACGCCCTGGTTGCGCACCTCCTTGTCGACGTACGACGACAGCAGGCGTGCCGCCAGCCGGGAGTACTGCGGCTCCTCGCCGATCATCTCGGCGGCCGTCTGGATCGACAGCCGGTCGAGCTCGGCGGTGGTGGCGCCGTCGTAGAGCCCGCTGATCGTGCGGGTCGCGACGCGCATGGGGTCGACGTCGGCCAGGTCGGCGCTGACCCGGTCGACGGCCCGGACGATCTTGTTGACGTCGACGGGCTCGTCGTCGCCGTTGCGCTTGCGCACCTGCATGGACGTGCGTCCCGGTGCGGTGGTGACCGTCATTTCTCTCCTCGCGAGGTCGGTCCTGGGAAGGTCCGGGGTCGCGGGGAGGAGTGAGGGAGCACGAGGTCGCGCAGGCGCAGCGTCGTACGAGCCCACCGGCCTTCCCACGAGGCCTCGGACCACCGCGCCCGGCCGGGCACGGTGCGCTGGCAGGTCTTCGGACTCGCGGGCGCGCCTCCCGGACTCGTCCGGTCGACCCCTACTGGCCGTCGCTTCCCAGGTCTGGCGACCCAGTGCTGTGTGACGGCTGTCGTTCCCACTCACCGCTGCGGGGCAGTCCCGGACTCACACCGGGTTCCCTCTTGCCTCGACGCGCCTGGCTGACGCGCCGAACCAGCTACGTGGAACACCATATGTAGGGCTCACGGAGAAGTGTGGGACCACATCTAGTGGCGGCGTGTCGGGCCTCAGCGCGCGACGTGCTCCCGTGCGATGGCCGCGCCGAGGCGCGCGTTGTGCTCGACGAGCGCGATGTTGGCCGTGAGCGAGGCGCCGTCGCTGATCTCGACGATGCGGCCCAGCAGATAGGGCGTGGCGTCCTTGCCGGTGATGCCGAGGGAGTCCATGTCGGCGAGCGCGCGGTCGATGATCGCGCCGATCTCCCCGGCCGGGATCTCGGACTCGGCCGGGATCGGGTTCGCGACGACGACGCCGCCGGCGAGGCCGAGGTCCCACTTGGCCCGCATCAGCGCGGCGACCTCGGCGGGGGAGTCGACGCGCATCGGTGCACCGAAGCCCGACGAGCGGGAGAAGAACGACGGGAACTCGTCGGTGCCGTAGCCCAGGACCGGCACCCCCAACGTCTCGAGCTTCTCCAGCGTCAGGCCGATGTCGAGGATGCTCTTCACGCCCGCGCAGACCACCGCCACCGACGTCGTCGAGAGCTCGGTGAGGTCGGCGGAGACGTCGTACGACGTCTCGGCACCCCGGTGCACGCCGCCGAGCCCGCCGGTCACGAAGACGCTGATCCCGGCGAGGGCCGCCAGCCGCATCGTCGAGGCGACGGTCGTCGCGCCGTGCAGGCCGCGCGAGACGACGTAGGGCAGGTCGCGCAGCGAGACCTTGATGACCGACTCGTCGGAGGCGAGCAGCTCGAGGTCGTCGGCGGACAGGCCGATCGTCGGCCGGCCGTGGAGCACGGCGATCGTGGCCGGCACGGCGCCGCCGTCGCGGACGATGCCCTCCACGGTGCGCGCCATCTCGACGTTCTGCGGGTAGGGCATGCCGTGGCTGATGATGGTGCTCTCCAGCGCGACGACCGGCAGGCCGGACGCGAGCGCGTCGCGGACCTCGTCGGTGACGGTCAGCATTCAGGATCCCTTCTCGGACGGGTGCTGCTCGGTGTCGTGGGCAGTGGTGAGCGTGACGACGTCGGCCAGGTCGGGCCGGACGGTGTGGGGACTCTCGACGGTCGCAGCGGCGGCGCGGTGACCGAGGCGCGCAGCCTCGACGGGGTCGGCGCCCCTCAGCCAGGCCGCGACCCACGCGGCGAGCATCGCGTCACCCGCGCCGGTCACGTCCACGACGGTGGCCGCGACGGCGGGCAGGTGGACCGGCTCCTCGCCGCGGCTGCACATCCACGACCCGTCCGCACCGTGCCGCAGCCAGACGTGCTCGACGCCCCGCTCGTGGAGGTCGGCGACGGCAGCGCGCCAGTCGGCAGGGGCGCGACCCGTGAGGGCCGCGATCTCGTCGCTGTTGGGCGTGACGAGGAACAGGTCGTGCACCAGGTCGGCCAGCCGCCCGGCCTTGGCGACGGAGACCGGCTCGAAGGCGAGCGGGACACCGGCGGCCGCGGCCGCGGCGACGACCCGGGCCGCCTGGGCGTGCGCGAGGTTGCCGTCGAGCACGACGAGCGCCGCGTCGGTGAGGTGGACCGTCTCGAGCTGCAGCTCGTCGACGATCGCCATGTCCGACACCGCGGCCACGAGCTCGCCGCGGTCGTCGAGCACGGCGGTGTAGGTGCCGGTCGTCCCGGGGGCGCGGCGTACGGCGGTGACGTCGGCACCGCACGCGGCGGTCACCCGCAGGGCCTCGTCGCCGAAGGCGTCGTCACCGACGGCGGACACCAGGCGCACGGGTGCGCCGAGCAGGCCCAGGCACGCCGCGACGTTGCGGCCGACTCCGCCGGGCGAGATCCGGGTGTGGCCGGGGTTGCTGGTCGCCGCGACGAGGGGTGAGGAGGTGCGGGCGACGACGTCCATGTTGGTCCCGCCGACGACCACGACCCACTGCTTCACGCGCAGATCCTGACAGACGTCGCGCCCGTGGGCGCAGCACCCACAGGAACACTCACAGGAACCTCACAGGCCGCTCCCACACAGGCCCCAGCGTGGACCGGCAGGTTCGACCCCATGACCCACCTGCACACCACCCCGGCAGCGATCCCGCTCGCGCCGCCGACGCCGGGCCCGGCGATCGGCGTCCGGGCCCGGCGCGACGACGTCGTCCGACTCGCAGCAGGGACCACCCTGTGGCTCTCGCTGCTCCTCGTCGTCTGGTGGTGGATCACCGGTGGTGGCATCGCCGACCTGGGTGGCTGGGCGACCGGCCTGACGTCCCTGGGTCGGGTCACCGGCCTCGTCGCCGCGGTGCTGCTGCTCGCCCAGGTCCTGCTGATGGCGCGCGTCCCGGTGCTGGAGCGGGCCTTCGGCCAGGACCGGCTCGTGCGGATCCACCGCCTGGTCGGCCTCACCTCGTTCGACCTGATGGTGGCGCACGTCGTCCTCATCACGTGGGGCTACGCCGCCGGCTCGATCACCGCCGCGCCCGCCACCTTGTGGGACCTGGTCGTGAACTACCCCGGCATGCTGCTCGCCGCCGCGGCCACGCTGTGCCTGGTGATGGTCGTGGCGACCAGCATCCGTGCCGCCCGCCGCCGCCTCCGCTACGAGTCGTGGCACCTCATGCACCTATACGCCTACCTCGGCGTCGGGCTCGCGATCCCGCACCAGCTCTGGACCGGTGCGGACTTCACCTCCTCCCCGGGCCGCCAGGTCTTCTGGTGGACCGCGTGGGCGGCGTGCGCCGGGAGCGTGCTGGTGTGGCGCGTCGCGCTGCCGGTCTGGCGCAACCTGCGCCACGACCTGAGGGTCGCCGCCGTCGTGCCCGAGGGCCCCGGCACGGTCTCGGTGCACGTCACCGGACGTGACCTGCACCGGCTGCCGGTCGAGGCCGGGCAGTTCCTCACCTGGCGCTTCCTCGGGCGCCCGGGACGGACGCGCGCCAACCCGTACTCCCTCTCAGCGGCCCCCGACGGCCGGTCGCTGCGGATCACCGTGCAGGACGTCGGTGACGGCAGCGGCGCCGCTCCCGGCCTCGGCGTCGGCTCGCGGGTCTGGGTCGAGGGGCCCTACGGACGCCTCAGCCCCCGCGTGCGCCGCAACCGCAAGGTGCTGCTGATCGGTGCCGGCGTGGGCATCACCCCGCTGCGCTCGCTCGCGGAGGGACTGGCGTACGCACCCGGCGACGCGGTGCTCCTCCACCGCTGGTCCGACGAGCCGATCTTCGCCGACGAGCTCATCGCCCTGACCCGGCACCGCGGCCTCGTCGCCTGGGGCATCCCCGGTCCGCGTCGGGCACCCGACTCCTGGCTGGGGAGCGGGATCCAGGCCCCCACCGACCTCGCCGCCCTCACCTCCTGGGTCCCCGACGTGGCCGAGCGCGACGTCTACGTCTGCGGCCCGGGTCCCTGGACCGACCTGGTGGTCCGCGACCTCCGCGCGGCCGGCGTGCCCGACCAGCACCTCCACGTCGAGAGCTTCGGGTGGTGACACCGTGAGACGCATCGTCCTGTGGGTCCTGAGCACCCTCTCCGCCCTGGTCGCCCTCCTCGGCTACCACACGTCCACCTCGTCGGTGATGGCCACCGGGACCCCGGACAACGCGATCTCCGGCTCGTTGCAGGGTCAGGCGACCACGAGGTCCGCCATGGGCTCGGGCTCCGGCTCCGGGTCCGGCTCCGCGACGTCCGGGTCGTCGGCGTCCGCGGGGCAGTCCTCGACCGCGGCGTCCACCGTCACGGGCGACAGTGTCGGCACGCCCTACGGGCCGGTGCAGGTCCGGGTCGCCGTCGACGGGTCGACGATCACCGACGTCACCGTGCTGCAGTACCCCGACCAGGACGGCCACAGCGTGCAGATCAACCAGTACGCCCTGCCGCAGCTCATCAACGAGACCCTCGACGCGCAGGGCAGCGGCATCTCCATGGTCAGCGGCGCCACCTACACCAGCCAGGGCTACCTCCAGTCGCTGCAGAGCGCCCTCGACCAGGCGGGGCTGTGACCACGGTGGGGGCCGGGGTCGCCCGCCGCGTCGAGCACGTGATGGGCATGCCGATCAGCCTCGCGCTGGGGGGCACGCACACCCGCGACGACCGCGCCGAGACGGCGTGGCAGGAGGCGCTGGCCGAGCTGCGGTGGGTGGACGCGGTGTTCAGCACCTGGCGTCCCGACAGCCAGGTCTCCCGGCTGGGCCGGGGCGAGCTCACGCTCGAGCAGTGCGACCCGGCGGTCGCCGAGGTGATGCGCCTGGGTGAGGACGCGCGGGCGTCCTCCGACGGGGCGTTCGACGTGTGGCTGACGGACGCGGACGGCGTACGACGTCTCGACCCCAGCGGGGTCGTCAAGGGATGGGCGGTCGATCGTGCGGTCGCACCGCTGCTGGCGCTGCCCGGCACCGACGTGTGCCTGTCGGCGGGCGGCGACATGGTCTGCCACGTCGCGGACCCCGACGGTGAGCCGTGGGTGGTCGGCGTCGAGGACCCGCACGACCCGACGCGACTGGTGGCCCGCGTCCCGCTGGTGCGTGGCGCCGTCGCCACGTCCGGGTCGGCGCACCGCGGTGGGCACGTGGTCGACGCGCGCACGGGCGTGCCCTCGACCGCGCTCGCCTCGGTCACGGTCGTCGGCGCCTCGCTCGCGAGCGTCGACATCGACGCGACCACCGCCCTCGCCCTCGGCGTCGACGGCCCGGGCTGGCTGCGCTCGCGGCTCCGCACCGGCGTGGTGGTGTGGGCGGACGGCCGCGTCGAGACGGTGGCCTGAGCGGCGGCCTGCCCGTGCGTCAGATCTCGTCGTCGACGTACGTCGGTCGCGCCACGCGCACGCCCGCGATGGTCAGCGGCACCGAGGTGAGGGCGAGCAGCACGAGGATGAGCGTCCAACCACCGGTGGCCTCGTGGACCAGGCCGACGAGGAAGGGTCCGATGGCGGCGAGGGCGTACCCGACGGGCTGCACGAAGCCGGAGAGCTGGGCGGTCACCGACGGGTGGCGGGTGCGGGCGGCGATGAGCGCGATGGCCGTCGGGAAGGCGAGCCCGGAGTAGCCGAGCATCAGCGCCCAGGCCCAGGGGGCGGTGGCCGGCGCGACGATGAGGCCGGTGTAGCCGAGGGCGAGCATCACCCCGAACGACACCGCCATCGCGCGCAGGCCGCGACCGCGCTGGATGATCGTGGGCAGGACCAGGGCGCCGGCGATGCCGACGCTCGAGAGCAGCGCCTGGAGCGCTCCGGCGTGCGACGCGGAGATCCCGGCGTCGCGGTAGACCTGCGGGAGCCAACCGAACTGGACGTAGGCGTGCATCGACTGGACGCCGAAGAGCACCGTCAACGCCACGGCAGTGGGTGAGTGGACGATCCGTCCGCTGGGGGCGGCGTCGCCGCTGACCTGGTGCTCGGCGGGGGAGCGCCGCTCGTGGAGGGTCAGCCATCCCCAGAGCGGGAGGGCGACCACCGCGAGGAGGCCCCACATGCCGAGGCCGGCCCGCCACGACCCGGCTGCCTCGCTGACCGGCGCGGTCAGCACCGAGCTGAGGGTGGCGCCCACGACGAGGCCGGTGCCGTAGACCGTCATCAACGCGACGGCGTGCCCGTGGGCCTTGATCCAGGCGGGCACGAGGACGTTGCCGACGGCCATCCCGGCCAGGCCGACGACGGTGAGGAGCAGGAAGAGCGGGACGTGGTCCGTCGTGACGCGCAGGAGGAGCCCGAGGGCCGCCGCGGCGAGTCCGATGGTGATGCCGGCGGTCATCCCCACCTTGCGGGCGAAGGCCACCGACACGGCCCCGACGAGGCCGAACACCAGACCGGGCAGGCCGGTCATGGCTCCGGCGAGTGCCGCACTCATGCCCAGGCCGGTGCGCAGCTCCTCGAGCACGGGTCCGACCGACGATGCACCGGGACGCAGGTTGACCGAGACCAGGACCACGGCGACGAACAGGATGCCGAAGGCGAGGCCCGGGGTGCGTACGGCGCCGCGCGGGCGGGCGTCAGCGTCGGTCACGTGCACCGACCCTCGCGCCGACCCTGGGCAGCACCAGGAACGCGCCCAGGACCAGGGTCGCCACCACGACGAACGCGGTCGCGGTGCCCTGCCCGCTGGCCTGCCGCAGCACCATGCCGCCGACGAGCGCGCCCAGCCACACGACGAGGCCGGAGGTGATCGCGGCGGGCGGTCGCCTCGCGGCGGCCAGGGCCGCCCAGGCCAGCAGCGTGCCGGCGAGGAACGGCCACGCGGTCGTCCACCAGCCGCCGACGGTGAGCGACTCGTCGTGGCTGGCCCGCCCGATCGCCGCGAAGACGGCGACGAGCAGGAGGTCGACCGCGAGCCACATGCCGGCCAGCCTAGGCAGCACTACCCTCGGGTCATGGCGGCCCCCACCACTGAGCTCAGGTCGGCGGTCCACTGGGGCGTCGCGCACGGCCTGCCGACGATGTACCTGCGTCGGGCGGCCGACCGGGGCGACCTCCAGGCCAGGCTCATCCGGCTCGGGGCGACCGGCACGGACGGCGTCTTCGGCCTGGTCGAGGAGATCCGGTCGCAGGGCCCGCTCTACCGCTCGCGCATCGGCTACGTCACCACCAGCCATGCTGCCGTCCGCCACGTCCTCACCAGCGACGACTTCCGCACCGGGCTGCCGACCGCCCAGGGCGCGATGGGCCGGATCTCGCGGTGGGCAGCACCGACCACGCTCCACCCCGTCGAGCCGCCGTCGCTGCTGGTGACCGAGCCGCCCGACCACACCCGCTACCGCAAGCTCGTCACGCGCGTGTTCACCATGCGTGCGGTGGAGCGGCTGCGCGAACGGACCGAGGAGATCGCCTCCGACCTCCTCGACTCCCTCGAGAAGCGGGCCTCGGGTCCTGTCGACCTCGTCGACACCTATTGCTCGGTCCTGCCCGTCACCGTCATCGCCGAGATCCTCGGGGTGCCGGAGGAGGAGCGGGCACAGGTCCTCGCCTTCGGCGCGGCGGCCGCGCCGAGCCTCGACCTGGGGCTCGGCTTCCGGCGCTACCGGTCCACCGCCCGGGCGCTCGCGCAGTTCGACGCCTGGCTCGGCCGACACCTCGAGACGCTCCGCCGTACCCCCGGCGACGACCTGCTCAGCCAGCTGGTCGCCGCCCGCGAGGACGGTCGCGGGCTGGACGAGACCGAGCTGAAGGCCACGGCCGGGCTGGTCCTGGCCGCGGGCTTCGAGACCACGGTCAACCTGCTCGGCAACGGCATCGCGCTGCTCCACGACCATCCCGACGAGCGGGCCCGCGTCACCGCCGACCCGTTGCTGTGGCCCAACGTCGTCGAGGAGGCGTTGCGCCTCGACCCGCCGGTGCTGCTGACCGGCCGGATGGCGGTCCGCGACGCCGAGGTCGGCGGCGTGGAGGTGCGCGGGGGCTCGATGGTCACCGCGATCCTCGGCGGCGCCAACCGCGACCCCGAGGTCTTCGCCGACCCGCTGCGCTTCGACGTCGCCCGGGCCAACGCCCGCGACCACATCTCGTTCTCCGCCGGCCGCCACCACTGCCTCGGCGCCCAGCTCGCCCGGATGGAGGGTGAGGTGGGCCTGCGCGCGATCTGGGACCGGTTCCCCGACCTGCGGCTCGAGCCCGGTGCCCGTCGGCGGGAGACCCGGATCCTGCGGGGCTTCGAGACGCTCCCGGCCACGCTCCGACCCTGAGCCGAGGCTCCGGGATAGGTTCCCCCGGTGCCGAACCGAGGAGCAGCGCGCCTGCTCGTGCTGCTGCTCGCCGCGACCGTGCTGTCGATCGCCGGTCCCGCGTCCGCCGACGAGTGGGTGCCGCGCCCGGTGCTCAACGTCGACTTCCCCGATCCGGCGGTCGTGGCCGCCCCCGGCGGCCTGGTCGCCTACGCCACCGGCGACCTGGTCCCGCACGCCTGGTCGCGGCAGCCCGACGGGCCGTGGCGGCGCGGGCCGGGCCTGCTGACGCACAAGCCGTCGTGGTCACGCGAGGGCGGCGTGTGGGCGGTCGACGTGGCTCGGGTGCGCAACCAGTGGCTCCTCTACTACGCGACCCCGGTGAAGGGCATGGGCGAGCACGGACGCTGCATCGGCGTCGCGCGTTCGCGCGCCGCGCGCGGGCCGTTCCGCCCGGTCGGCAGTGCTCCGCTCGTGTGCCCGTCCTACGCCGGCACGCCCACCGCGCAGGACCCGCTGCTGCCGCGCGACCCGACGCTCCCGCGCGCCGGGGTAATCGACCCGTCCTGGTTCCGCGACGCCGACGGGTCGTCGTACCTCCTCTACAAGACCGACCGGATCCCCTCGACCGTCCGCGTCGTGCCACTGACCCGCGACGGCCAGTCCGTGCAGACCGGCGCGACGAGCGTGGAGCTGCTCCGCTCCGAGGGCGTCCTGGAGAACCCGGTCCTGACCCTGCGGCCCGAGGGCTACGTGCTGCTGGCCTCGGAGGGGGACTGGACGCGCTGCGGCTACCGGACGACGTGGCGCCGCTCGACCGCGCTGCTCGACTGGACGGCAGCCGTCGGCGGGGTCTTCCTCGACACGACGACCACCGGCCTGTGCGGCCCGGGTGGTGCCGACCTGGTGGAGCGCAAGGACGGCGAGCTGACGGCGTTCCTGCACGGCTGGACCTGCCGCGACACCGTGCTCCCGTGCACCGGCACCGGCAAGTGGGACCACAAGCCCGGCCAGCGGGGCCGGCGGGCGCTGTACGCCGCCGAGCTGGGCTGGCTCGACGGTGTGCCGCAGGTCACCCGCTGGCTCCGGGCCCGCTGACCGGAGCCCGTTCTAGGCTCGGGGGATGGCCTCCGAGTGGGACACCCACACCTCCCTGACCGCGGCCGGTGACGGCCTCTTCGGCGCCGAGCTCGACCCCGGCTGGGTGGTCGGCGGTGGCGTCAACGGCGGCTACCTCCTCGGCGTCATCGGCCGGGCGATCGCCGAGGCCGTGCCGGCCAAGCCGCACCCGCTGGCGGTCAGCGCCTACTACCTCTCCGCCTCGCGGCCCGGGCCGGCACAGGTCTCCACGCGCGTGCTGCGCGAGGGCGGCTCGGTCGCGACCGTGGCGGCCGAGCTCGGCCAGGAGGGCACCGCCCGCATCACCGCCCTGGCGACGTACGGCGACCTGCGGGCGATGCCCTCGGACGTGGGCACCACCGCCGAGGAGCCCATCCTGCCGCCGATCGACGAGTGCGTCCCGGCGTCGCTGGCCCCCGAGGACGTCCGCCGGATGGCGCCCCTGCTGGACCGCTTCGACATGCGCTTCGACCCGGCGACCGTGGGGTGGGCGATGGGCGCCCCGAGCGGCAACGGCCACATCCAGGCATGGTTCCGGATGGCCGACGGCCACGACGTCGACCCCGTCGGTCTGCTCATGGTCTGCGACGCCCTGCCGCCGGTCACCTTCGACCTCGGCCGCCCCGGCTGGGCGCCGACCCTCGAGCTCAGCGTCCACGTCCGGGCCGTCCCCGCGCCGGGCTGGTTGAAGGTCTCGCACCGCACCCGCAACGTCGCCGGCGGGATGTTCGAGGAGGACTGCGAGGTCTGGGACTCCGCCGGTCGCCTCGTCGCCCAGAGTCGTCAGCTGGCGATGCAGCCGCGCGCCTGACCTCAGCCCGGATCCGGGCTCAGTCGAACCAGCGCCGGTCCATCGACACGATCCACCGGCGGCGGGGGTGCTCGGTGACCGACCAGATCCGGTCGGTCGAGGGCCAGTAGGTCAGGTCCTCCGGCCCCATCGGGAGCGCCCAGCGCCGCTCGCGCATCGAGCCGGGACGGCCGGCGAAGATGCTGCCCGGCATCCACGGCCCATGGGACACCGTCACGTGGTAGCGACCCCCGGCCAGGACGGCGCCCTGCATCTGTCGCACCCCGCCCTCGTCGATCGCGAGCGGCCGCGAGAAGCCGTCGTCGCCCGTGGCGAGCTGCCACGTCGCCGGATCGAGCTCGTAGCGCGCCAGCCGGGTCGTCGCGTCGGGGTCGAGGGCGTACTCGCCCGCGAGCAGCGCCGGGGGTTCCGAGCGGCGGTCGAGCGACATGAAGGAGTAGCGCAGCTTCTCGTGACCCTCGTCGGCGAAGGCCTGGTAGGTGAAGCGGACCGGCAGGACGTAGCGGTGCCCGTAGGAGTAGAGCGAGCTCCCCTCGATGCCGAGCCGGTCGGGGTGGTCGTCGTCCCCGGCCACCCGCATGATGTCGTCGACCCGCGCGGTGACGAAGCCGCGGCTCGTGGCCGCGATGTGGAGGTAGGGGCCGGCCCACACGATGCCCCCGGCGTGGATGCTCATCGGCCGCAGGGTGAGGTTGCCGGCCTTGTCGAAGACGGGCGAGACCAGGAGCACGTGGCGGTACTTCCCGGAGTCCAGGTCGACGAAGGTCACGCGGGAGCCGCGCTTCACGCCGTCCCTGCCCGTGGAGTACCAGGTCGTGACCACGACCCGGCGACCACCGATGTCCTCGGTGTCGGAGGAGTCCGCGCTCGTCGAGATGCCCTGGGGGTACCACTGCTCGTCGCGCTCGTCGTAGTCGTCCCAGCGGTACGCCTCGCGCACCGCCCGGCCCAGCAGCCGGGGCACGACCCGCGCCCGCCGCACGTCGTACTTGAGGTCGCCGAGCAGCCCGTCGAGGCCGGTGGGCTCTCCGAGCACCGCGGCGAGGGCCGCGATCTCGCGGACGTTCTCGTCGGTGCGTCGCAGCCGGACGCCCTGGACGTTCGGCGGCTCCGAGGCGGTGGTCATCCTCCGACACTAGCCAGCGGCCGCGGTGGAGAATGACCCCCGTGAGGGCGATCTTCTTCGACGAGGACGATGCACGGGCCGTCATGGCCCGGCTCCGCGCCGACGGCTTCGAGGCCGACGTGGCGCGCGAGCGACTGGCGGGGGAGGACGACGACGAGGACCACCCGTGGGCGGTGCTGAGCGACGCCCCGGCGTTCATGCTCGAGGTCCTCGTCGACACCCACGACGGCTGGCTCGACGAGGAGGACGGCCCGGACGGCGCCGGCGGCGCCGGGCTGCCGGCGCCCCCGCCGCTGCACCTCCCGACCGCGCCCCGGCGGATCAAGCGGCCCGATCTAGGCTCTGACCCATGACCGACCACCGCATGCTGCTCGTCCACGCCCACCCCGACGACGAGTGCATCAACAACGGCGCCACCATGGCGCGCTACGTCGACGACGGTGTCGGCGTCACCCTCGTGACCTGCACCGCCGGCGAGATGGGCGAGGTGCTGGTGCCCGAGCTCTCCTACCTCGCCTACGAGGAGAAGGGCGGGCTCGGGGAGCACCGCCGCGGCGAGCTGGACGAGGCGATGAAGGTCATCGGCGTCACCGACCACCGCTTCCTCGGCGGCTTCGGCCGCTTCCACGACTCGGGCATGGCGTGGCACGAGGAGGGGCACGCGATCCCCGCCGAGGAGATCCCCGACAACGCCTTCTGGAACGCCGACCTCACCGAGGCGGCCGACGAGCTGGTGAAGGTGATCCGCGAGGTGCGGCCGCAGGTGCTCGTCACCTACGACCAGTTCGGCGGCTACGGCCACCCCGACCACATCCAGGCCCACCGCGTGGCGATGTACGCCGCCCAGCTGGCGGCCGTGCCGTCCTACCGGCTCGAGCTTGGCGAGCCGCACGACATCGCCAAGATCTACTGGACCGCGATGAGCGAGTCGCGGATGCGGGGGAGCCTGCGCGAGCTCCGCGAGTCGGGCGACACCGAGACCTTCAAGGGCATGGAGCCCGACGGCAAGCTGCCGCCGTTCGTGACGCCTGACGAGCTGATCAGCGCGCGCGTCGACGGGAGGGAGACGGTCCAGCGGAAGATGGATGCCCTGGCCAAGCACGCGACCCAGGTCGAGCAGGACGGCCACTTCTTCTCCGGCGCCGAGAGCGGCCACTCGTGGTGGGCGGAGGAGTACTACCGCCTGGCGCGGGGCACCGCCGGCGCGACGGACGCGGACGGGTTCGAGGAGGACCTGTTCGCGGGGCTGTGAGGGCGGCCTACGGGCTGGCGGCCCTCGTCGTCGGGCTCGTGTCCGGTGCCGCGGGCACGCTCGTCCACCAGCGCTGGTGGGGCCTCGCCCTGGCCCTTGCCGCCGCGCTCGCCACCCTCGCCTGGCTGCCGCCGGGAGGAGTGCGGCTGGCGTTCGCGGTGGGCTGGTGCGTGCCGGTCCTGCGTGGCGCGCTGGAGCGTCCGGGCGGCGGCTTCCTGATCAGCGGGGACGCGGCCGGGTGGTCGTTCCTGGCCGGCTCCGCGGTGCTCCTGGTGGCCGCCGTGGCGACCGCCGGCGCGGGACGTCGTACGTCCGGGGAGACGCGGCCGGGGCGCGCCGACGATCCGGGAGTTCGTGGTCTGCCCTCCTAGACTCGCCGCGTGCCGACCAACCAGACCAGCGCGCAGCCCCGCGAGAAGGCGGGCGCCAAGGTCGTGCTGTGGCTGCTCCTCGGGCTCGTGGTGCTCTTCGGCGGGACCTACGTCGCCGCGCACTACGTCGCCGGCGACAAGGTCCCGCGCAACACGACGGTCGCCGGTGTCCGCATCGGCGGGCACCCCCAGGACGAGGCCGCCGAGCGGCTCCGCGCCGGGCTCGCTGACCGGGTCGCGCGCGACATCGCGACGACCGTCGACGGCGAGCCGGTGGCCGTCGACCCCGCCCGGGCCGGGCTCTCGGTCGACTACCAGTCCTCGGTCGCCGAGGCCGGGGGCAAGGAGAGCTGGGACCCGGTCCGGCTCTGGAACTACTTCACCGGTGGTGAGGCCTTCGACGCCGAGGTCGAGGTCGACGAGCCCACCTACAACGCGTTCCTCACCGGTGCCGACGAGCAGTACGGCGCCACGGCTCGTGACGGGGCCGTCGCCTTCGACGGCGCGCAGATCAAGACCACCGACGCTCGCACGGGCAAGGCGCTCGACCCCAGCGACACCCTGACCGCGCTCCAGGGGGCGTTCCTCGACGAGGACCCCGACGTCGTCGCCCTCGAGATGGCCGAGGTGCAGCCCGACATCGACGGCTCCGACGTCCAGGAGGCCCTCGACGGCTTCGCGTCCCCGGCGGTCGCGGCGCCCGTCACGCTGACGTTCGAGGGCTCGAACGTCAAGGTGTTCCCGGCCGACTACACGGCCGCCCTCACCCTGGTCCCGACCAACGGCGAGCTGGTGCCGACCCTCGACCCGGCGAAGCTCAACGAGGTCGTCGGCGCCCGGATCACGCAGGGCGCGCCGGTCGACGCCACTGTCGCGCTGGTCGGCGGCCGACCGCAGGTCGTCCCGGCCAAGCCGGGCGTCACCTTCGACCCCGCCGAGCTCGAGGCCGGCTTCCTCGGCGCCGTCGCCAAGCCGCAGGGCGAGCGGACCCTGGCCCTCACGGCCACGGTGGCCAAGCCCGACTTCACCACCAAGGAGGCCCGCGCGCTGCGGGTCCGCGAGCGGGTCTCGACCTTCACGACCTACTTCCCCTACGCGGAGTACCGCAACGTCAACATCGGTCGTGCCGCGGCACTCATCGACGGCACGCTGCTCAAGCCCGGCGAGACCTTCTCCCTGAACGACACCGTCGGCGAGCGCACCGAGGCCAACGGCTTCACCAAGGGCTACGTCATCAACGACGGCATCCTCGTGCAGGACCTCGGCGGCGGCGTCTCGCAGATGGCCACCACCCTGTTCAACGGCATGTTCTTCGCCGGGCTCGAGGACGTCGAGCACAAGCCGCACTCGTTCTACATCGACCGCTACCCGATCGGGCGCGAGGCGACCGTCGCGTGGGGCGCCGTCGACCTGCAGTTCCGCAACGACACCCCCTACGGGGTGCTGATCGACACCTCGTTCACGAACTCGACGCCGTCGTCCTCCGGTGCGGTGACCGTCAGCATGTACTCCACGAAGTACTGGGACATCACCACCACCACCGGCGAGCGCCACAACCTCACGCCGCACAAGACGCGGCGCATCGACTCGCTGACCTGCCACGAGAACGAAGGTTTCGGCGGCTTCGACATCGACGTGGTCCGCTACTTCCAGCCGGTCGGTGAGAACACCGAGACGCGTGACGACGAGGTCTTCAGCACGACCTACACCCCCAGCGACACGGTGATCTGCACCAACCCCGACGCGGTCGACGAGTAGCCGGCCGCTGGTCGAGTGCGCTCGCGGTAGTAGTCGCCACGGGGCTGCGCACTCGACCCCGGTCTACGGCGTCAGCCGGTTCAGGTCGCGCGGGAAGAGCGTGACCTCGCGGACGTTGGCCGCCCGGACGAGCCGGGCGACCCACCGCTCGAGACCGATGGCGAACCCGCCGTGCGGCGGCATCCCGTGCCGGAACGCCTGCAGGTAGGCGTCGTACGCCGCCGGGTCCTCGCCGCGCGCGCGGATCGCGCGCTCATAGTCCGACGCCCGATGGAGCCGCTGACCCCCCGTGACCAGCTCCAGGCCGCGGAACAGCAGGTCGAAGGAGTTGGACCAGCGGTCGTCGTCGGGCTGTGGATGCGTGTAGAACGGCCGCTTCGCCATCGGATAGCCCTCGACGGCGAGGAAGTCGCTGCCGTGCTCGGCCAGCGCCCAGGCGCCGAGGGCGCGCTCGTGCTCGGGCGCCAGGTCCGGCTCGTCGGCCGGCGCACCGACGAGCGCGAGCGCGTCGGCGAAGTGGATGACCGGGATCGCGTCGGGCACCGCCGGCAACGACGCGCCCGTGCTGGCGACCGCCGCCTCCTCGGACGCGGCCGCCTCGACCATGCCGGCGAGCACGTCGCGCAGCACCGCCAGCACCTCTCGGTGGTCGCGGATGAAGCCGAGCTCGACGTCGAGCGAGCGGTACTCCGCGAGGTGCCGGACGGTGTCGTGCGGCTCGGCGCGGAACACCGGTCCGACCTCGTAGACCTGCTCGAAGACGCCGACCAGCTGCTGCTTGTAGAACTGGGGGCTCTGGGCGAGGTACGCCGGTCTCCCGAACCAGTCGACCGGGAACACGTTCGCCCCCGACTCGGTCGCCGTACCGACGACCTTGGGGGTGGTGACCTCGGTGAAGCCGAGTCCGTCGAGCGTGGAGCGGAAGCCGCGCAGCGACGCTGCCGCGAGCTGCCAGCGCGCACGCTGGGCCGGATGACGCCACAGGACCGGGGCGTGGTCGAGGAGCGTCGGGAGCGAGACGTCGAGGGTGGGCCGCCACAGCTCGGCCGGAGAGGTGCGGGCCGGCTCGGTCAAGGACTTGAGGACGGCGTCGGTGACCTCCACACCACCGGGCGCCTGGGCGTTGGCCGTGGCGGTGCCGATGACCCGGACGACCGTCTCCTCCGGGGGTACGTCGGTCCCGGCGGGCAGCACCACCTGGGCGAGCCCGCTGCGGTCGCGCAGCACCACGAAGGTCACGCGCGCCAGCTCGCGTCGTCGGTGCACCCAGCCCTCGAGGGTGACCCCCTCGCCGGGCGTCGAGGCGGACAGGTCGTGGCAGAGCGTTCTCATGAGTTCCTCCAGTCGGCGTGGGCCCTGGAGGTGTGGGCGGGGGCAAGGTCGCGGTGCCACCACACCTTCGCCGGCGGTCCCGTGGGTGCCGGCCTCTCGTCGGTGACGTCGTACGCACGGGCGCCGCCGCTCTGCCGGTGTGCAGGGGGTTCGTCAGGCCCCACGGTCGCCGGCACCATCGTCACGGCCGCGTCCAGCGGTGTCCAACCGTTTTCCCGGCCTAGGCTCCGCCCATGCTGGTGCACCTGCGGCTCACCGTGCCGAGCGAGCTGTCCGACGCCGTGGTCGACCTGCTCCGGCACGACGACCGCTCGGCCAACCTCACCTTGACCCGCGGCGCGTCCCTCTCGCCCGAGGGCGACCTGGTGGAGTGCGACGTCGCCCGGGAGCTGGCCGGCGAGGTCATCGGTCGGCTCAAGGCCCTGGGCCTGCACGAGACCGGAGGCATCCTGGTCACGACGCCGACCAGCACGCCCTTCGCCGCGGCTCGCCGCCTCGAGCGGGTGGCCCCGGGTGACCCCGACGACGCGGTCATCTGGGACACGGTGATCGAGGCCTGCTGGTCCGCGAGCCGGCCGACCGTGTCCTACTACCTGTTCTTCGTCCTCGCCAGCCTCCTGGCCGCGATCGCGGTCATCACCGACTCCTCGGTCCTGGTCGTCGGGGCGATGGTCGTCGGCCCTGAGTTCGGCACGGTCGCGGCGGTGGCCACCGGACTGGTCTTCGCGCGCCGCCGCCTCACGGCGAGCGCACTGTGGCTGCTGCTGACCGGCATCGTGGTGTCGGTGGTCGTCGCGGCGCTGCTGAGCCTCCTCGGCCGGCTGACCGGCCTCGTCACCGCCGACATGGTCACCCGCCCCCGACCGCAGACCGGCTTCATCTGGCACCCCGACCAGTGGTCGTTCATCGTCGCGCTCATCGCGGGGGCGGCCGGGGTGCTCGCCATGACCACCGTCCGGGCCAATGCCATGGTCGGGGTGTTCATCTCCGTGACGACCATCCCCGCCGTGGGCAACCTCGGCCTCGCCATCGGGGTCTGGGCGCCGTCCGAGATTCGGGGCTCGGTGGCCCAGCTGGCGGTCAACATCGTCGGCATGGTGCTGGCCGGGATGGTCGTCCTGGTGCTGCAGCGCTTGCTGTGGGAGCGCACGCTGCGCGCCGCCGACCGCATCTTCGCCCGGCGCGAGTAGCGCCGTCCGGGGACGGTTCAGTCCCGCGCGGCAGCCCGGGCGGTCAGCCCGAGCACGGCCACGGCTGCGACGGCTGCGACGACACCCACGAGGGTGGAGGCCGGCTCGTCGGTGAGCCGGCCGACGGCGATCCAGGCCAGGCCCCAGGACGCAGCCGCCGCGACACTCCAGCGCGCTCCGGTGCGAGCCACGACGACCCCCGCGACCACCACGACGACGGCGATGACGAGGGCGGCGACCAGCTCGCCCACCAGGGTCGAGGTCTCGACACCCTCTGCCACGAGGGTGGCGGTGATGTTGGCGCACGTCGCGACCGCGACCCAGCCCAGGTAGAGGCCGAAGGTGCCGTCGACCACGACGCGTTGCACGAGGGAGGGAGCGGGGCCCAGGTCGGCCAGGCGCTGGACGAGCACGCCGAGGACGGCGACGAGGGCCAGGATCACCACGACGCTCGCCCACAGCCAGCCCTGCTGGGTGACCAGCAGCCAACCGGCGTTCAGCACCATGGACGCGGCAGCGAGCCACCCGGTGCTGCGGGCGCGCGGGTCGGTGCTCGAGGCGGGGAGCCACTGCCAGAGCGTGTAGGCGGCCAGGCCGGCGTACACCACCGACCAGATCGAGAAGGCCGGACCGAGCGGGGCGAGCAGGGTGGCGTCGGCGGAGAGCGCGCCGCCCGAGCTCTCCGCGACGCGGGTGCCGATTACGCCGACGCCGACGAGCGTGCCGACGATGCAGAACACCTCGGCGATCGTGACGCCGACCTGGCGGCCGCGGTCGGCTCCGGTCGGTGCGGGTGCGGTGGTGCGCTGCGCGGTGGTCACCCCGCCATCCAACAGGACCTCGGGTGACAGGCAGTCCGCTACGAGCCGACGAGGTAGCGGTTGGTGTGGTGGGTGACGAAGCCGTGCCGCTCGTAGAGCGCGATCGCGCCGTCGTTGTCGGTCTCCACGTGCAGCAGCGCGGTGGTCGCGGCCAGCGACGCACCCCAGTCGAGGAGCTCCGCGAGGACGGCGGTGGCCAGGCCGCGGCGCCGCTCGGAGGCGTCGACGACCACCGACTCGACGAGCAGCCAGTCGCCGGAAACCACCCCGCGCCCGGTCGCGGCGCCGGAGGCCAGTGAGGCCATGGCAGAGCCGGGCCGCTCGTCGAGGGTGGCGGGGACGTCGGGGGCAGCCGCGCGCACCGAGCGCAGGGCGCGGGCCACGGACGCCAGCTGGGCGTGCGCGTCGCCGTCGCCCATCGGTGCGAAGCCCAGGGGAGCCAGGGTCTGCTCGACGTCCGACCCGCGCTGCACCTGCACGAGCGGCGTCTGCTCGAGCGCCTCGTAGAAACGGCGTACGCCGAAGGCAGCGTCCGCCCAGCCGATGCCGGGCTCGTGCATCGCCAGCGCAGAGTTTCCGCGGCGCCGCAGCCGGCCGCCGTGCGGGGGAGAGGCCCGCAGCAGCCACTGGCCCAGCGGTTCGGTGGTCACCGAGTCCCACAGTGCCGCCACGTGCTCCTCCACCTCCTGCGGCGACACCCGCGACCGCACGGAGGCGCGCGGCGGCACGGGCTTGCCGGTCACCACGTCGGCGAGGGCGATCACGACGGGTCCGGCCTGCCCCGGCGGGCCGTCCCGGTCGATGGTGAGCGAGTCCGGGCCCCACGACGTACAGGTGCCGAGGACGTCGCTCGCCCGGCCGTCGGGCAGCAGGTGGCGTACGACGACGCGCTGGCCCACCACGTGGGGGCCGAGCGCATGGCGCCCGGTCGTCTCGCTGGCATGGGGTTCTGACGTGTCCGGCACCCGCCGGATACTAGAGTGGAGCGACTGCAAGACCCGATCCGAACCACCCCGATCCCAGCCCCGATCACATCCGCCTTTCAGGAGGACCTGGTGACCTACGTCATCGCTCAGCCGTGCGTCGACCTCAAGGACCGCGCGTGCGTCGACGAGTGCCCCGTCGACTGCATCTACGAGGGCAAGCGGATGCTCTACATCCACCCCGACGAGTGCGTCGACTGCGGCGCCTGCGAGCCGGTCTGCCCGGTCGAGGCGATCTTCTACGAGGACGACACCCCGGAGGAGTGGAAGGGCTACTACGACGCCAACGTCCACTTCTTCGACGACCTCGGCTCGCCCGGTGGCGCCGCCAAGATGGGCGTCATCGACAAGGACCACGAGCTCGTCGCCGCGCTGCCCCCGCAGGAGCACGACGAGTGATGTCCCAGCCGGTCTCCCGCCGGCTCCCGGACTTCCCCTGGGACAAGCTGACGACGTACGCCGAGACGGCGCGCGCCCACCCCGACGGGGTCTGCGACCTCTCGGTCGGCACCCCCGTCGACCCCACGCCCGCTGTCGTCCAGGACGCGCTGCGGGCGGCGTCCGACTCCCCGGGCTACCCGACGACGATCGGGCTCGAGGCGACGCGCCAGGCGGCGATCGACTGGCTGGCCCGCCGCCACGGCGTGACCGGTCTCGGCCTCGACGGCGTGCTGCCGGTGACCGGCTCCAAGGAGCTCATCGGGTCGATGGCGCTCCACCTGGGCATCGGTCCGGGTGACCTGATCGGATACCCGGCGCTGGCCTACCCGACCTACGAGGTCGGCGCGGCGCTGGCTGGCGCCGACAGCCTGGCCACCGACTCGCTCACCGCGTTCGGTCCCCGCACGCCGCGCCTCCTGTGGCTCAACAGCCCGGCCAACCCGACCGGTCGGGTGCTGCCGCTGGCCCACCTCCGCAAGGTGGTCGACTGGTGCCGCGAGCGCGGCACGGTGCTCGTCTCCGACGAGTGCTACCTCGAGTGCGCGTGGTCCGACGACCCCGACGAAAGGCCGTTGTCGATCCTCGACCCGCAGGTCAACGGCGGCTCCCTGAGGGGCATCCTCGCCGTGCACTCCCTCTCCAAGCGGTCCAACCTCGCCGGCTACCGCTGCGCCTTCGTGGCCGGCGACCCCGCGCTGGTCGGTGAGCTGCTCGCGGTCCGCAAGAACCTCGGTCTCCAGATGCCCGGCCCGCAGCAGCGCGCGATGATCGCCGCCCTCGACGACGACGCCCACGTCGACGCGCAGCGTGCGACGTACGCCGCCCGTCGGCTGCTGCTGAAGGACGCGCTCGAGGCCGCCGGCTTCCGCATCGACCACTCCGAGGCCTCCCTCTACCTCTGGGCGACCCGGGGCGAGGACTGCTGGCAGACCGTGGCCGCGCTCGCCGAGCAGGGGATCCTCGTGGCGCCGGGCGAGTTCTACGGCCCGACCGGGCGCCAGCACGTGCGCGTCGCCTTCACCGCGACCGACGAGCGGGTCTCCGCCGCGGCCGCCCGGCTCGCGGGCTGACACCTCGACCTGGAGGGGGAATCTGTCACTCGGAGGGGATTGCAACGGCCTCCAGGTGCCGGATTCCCCGCTCGAGCGGGGAATCCGACAGCGACCCGAACAGGCCAGGCCGCCTCAGTCGAAGACGTCGACGTGCACGTGGTCGCGGTGCTCCAGGATCGCCCGGTCGCCGCGTGACGACGACGGCACCCGGTAGTTGCCCCACCCGTCACCCGACCACGAGCCGGCGCGCCAGATGCGGTCGTCGAAGATCACGGTCTTGATGTCGAGGCGGTCGGCGTTGGCGACGAGGTAGGACGCCATCGCCCAGCCGCGCTTCTTGTTCTCGTCGGTGATCGGCCGGAAGAACACGTCGATCGCGCGGCCCTCGTAGTGGGCCGAGCCCTCCATGTGGCCGCTCGACACGCCGCCGGGCTCGAACCCGCCGAGCGACAGTGCGCCGAAGCGCGTCTCCAGGTCACGGCGTACGACGGCGGCGCGCGACACCAGGCCAGCCTCGTCGATCGCGTCGTCCGCCTCGTCGGCGTCGCCCGGGACGTCGCACCACAGGGCGGCGCGCGAGTTGCCGGTGAGCGCGGAGGCGAGCGCGCGGCCGTCCTTCTCGTGGTCGGCGTAGGCGTCGGGGTAGCCCGAGCGCTGCACCTCCTGCGCGGCGACGGTGATCTCCATGCTGTCGTAGCCGTCGACCTTCTGCAGCGCGTCGTAGAAGGCGTTGGTCGCGTAGACGGGGTCGGTCAGCTGCGCGACGCTGCCCCAGCCCTGGGAGGGACGCTGCTGGAACAGGCCGACGGAGTCCCGGTCGCCGTAGTCGATGTTGTAGAGCTTCGACTCCTGGTACGCCGTCGCGAGCGCGATGCTGGCCGCTCGGGCGGGCATGCCGCGCTCGAGGGCGACGGCCGTGATGAGGGCGGCGTTCTCGGCCTGCTCGAGGTCGACCTCGACGGTGTGGCCGTCGACCTCGGCGGTGCAGCCGCTGCTGTCGAGGAGGGGCGGCACGGCACCGCGGTCCACGAGGACCACGGCGGTCGCGACGGCCCCGAGCGCGACCACCGCGCCGATGGCGGCCGTGCGGAGGGACGGCAACGGAGGCCCTAGTTGGCGTGCAGTGCCGCGTTGAGGGCGATCCCGTCGCCCTTCCACGGCACCGCCTCGATGGCGCCGCTGACCGAGTTGCGGCGGAAGAGGATGTTGTCGACGCCCGAGAGGGTGGCCGCCTTCACGATCGCAGGCTTGCCGTCCATGTCGGTGACGGTCACCTTGGTGCCCGCGGTGACGTAGCAGCCGGCCTCCACGACGCAGTCGTCGCCGAGCGAGATGCCGATGCCGGCGTTGGCGCCGATCAGGCAGCGCTCGCCGACCGAGATGGTCTCCTTGCCACCGCCGGACAGGGTGCCCATGATCGACGAGCCGCCTCCGACGTCGGAGCCGTCGCCCACGACGACGCCCGCCGAGATCCGGCCCTCGACCATCGACGCGCCGAGCGTGCCGGCGTTGAAGTTCACGAACCCCTCGTGCATCACCGTGGTGCCCTCGGCCAGGTGGGCGCCGAGGCGGACCCGGTCGGCGTCGGCGATGCGGACGCCGGTGGGCAGGACGTAGTCGGTCATCCGCGGGAACTTGTCGACGCCGAAGACCTGCACGACGTGGCCGGGCACGACGGTGCGCAGCTTGGCGCGCACCTGCTCGAAGCCCTCGACCGCGCACGGCCCGGCCGAGGTCCACACGACGTTGGCGAGCAGGCCGAAGACGCCGTCGAGGTTCACGCCGTGCGGCTTCACGAGGCGGTGGGACAGCAGGTGCAGCCGCAGCCACACGTCCTCGGTGCTCGACGGAGCCGCGTCCAGGTCGGCGATCTCCACGAGGCGGACCACGCGCGTGACGCCGCGGAAGTCGTCCTCGCCGCCGTCGAGGTGGGCCAGCTCCTCCGACGGGTCGCCCTCGGTCGCGCCGAGGACGGGGGAGGGGAACCAGGCGTCGAGCACCGTGTCGCCGTGCAGGGTCAGCAGGCCGTAGCCGGAGGCAGCAGTCACGCGCACAGCCTACGGAGGTCGCCCCACCCGCCCGGGTGGCGGCCTACTGTCCGGCGCGGCCGTCGATGCACTCGCGGACGAGGTCGGCGTGCCCGCAGTGGCGGGCGTACTCCTCGATCATGTGCACCACGATGTCCCGCACCTCGCTGGGCTCGCCGTGCACGTCGACGACGGCGTCGAGGTCGGTGCGCTCGAGCACCTCGCGGGCGTAGGCGATCTCCGACTGCCAGAGGGCGTGGCTGGCGCGGACGAGGTCGTCATCCGCGTCGGGGAAGGTGAAGCCGGCGTCCTCGGCCTCGTCCTGGAACAGCCGGGGGATGTCCATCCGCGCCTCGATCACCCGGCGGAACCAGCTCTGCTCGACGCGCGCCATGTGCCGCACCAGGCCGAGCAGGGAGATGTTCGACGGGGGGACCGCCCGGGTCGCCAGCTGCTCGGCGGTCAGGCCGTCGCACTTGAGCGCCAGCGTCTGCCGGTAGTGCTCGAGGTAGCCGGTGAGGCACTCGCGCTCCCCGCGCGTCGGCCCCATCTGCATCCGCGGGTCCTGGTCGGTCGGGAGCCACATGCCGTCGTATCCGGGGTTCGCCATGGCAGCAGCCAATCGCATGCCGTCGCACGGACCAAACGAGTTCTGGGCTGGGCCACGCATGCGTGGGGCGGACCCCGCCTCCCGGCATGGGTCCGCCCGACGGGCTCGGTCAGCGCAGGCGCCGGCGGTACGTCGCGACCGCCCAGGCGTACGCCACGACGAGCAGGCCGAGGCACCAGGCGAGTGCGACCCACAGGTCCCCGCCGGCCGACTGCCCGTCGAGGAGGGCCCGGATCGCGTTGACGATCGCGGTGACGGGCTGGTTCTCGGCGAACCACGCCACGGGGCCCGGCATCGAGTCGGTCGGGACGAACGCCGAGCTGATGAACGGCAGGAAGATCAGCGGGTAGCTGAACGCGCTCGCGCCGTCCACGGTCTTCGCCGACAGACCGGCGACGACCGCCAGCCAGGTGAGGGCCACGGTGAACAGCAGCAGGATGCCCGCCGCGCCCAGCCAGGCCAGGACGCCCGCGCCCGACCGGAAGCCCATCACCAGCGCGACTGCCACGACGATGGCGACGGAGACGGCGTTGGCCACCAGCGAGGTCAGCACGTGGCCCCACAGCACCGCGGACCGGCCGATCGGCATCGACTGGAAGCGCTCGACGATGCCGCCCTGGAGGTCGAGGAAGAGGCGGTACGACGTGTAGGCGACGCCCGAGGCGATCGTCATCAGCAGGATGCCCGGCAGGAGGTAGGTCACGTAGGGCTCGTCCGACCCGGTCTCGATCGCTCCGCCCAGGACGTAGACGAACAGCAGCATCATGGCGATCGGGGTGACGGCCGTGGTGATGATCGTGTCGGGGCTGCGGAGGATGTGTCGCAGGGACCTGCCGGTGAGGACGACGGTGTCGGCGACGGCGTGGGTGGCAGACATCAGGACTCCCTTCCTGCCGCGCTGGGGACCTGCTCGCCGACGAGGGCGAGGAAGACCTCTTCGAGGCTGGGTTGCTTCTCGACGTACTCGACCCGTGCCGGGGGCAGCAGCTTCTTGAGCTCGTCGAGGGTGCCGTTCTGGATGATGCGACCCCCGTGGAGGATCGCGATGCGGTCGGCGAGGTGCTCGGCCTCGTCGAGGTACTGGGTCGTCAGCAGCACCGTGGTCCCCGACTCGGCGAGCTGCCGGACGGTCTTCCAGACCTCGATGCGGGCCTGCGGGTCGAGCCCCGTCGTCGGCTCGTCGAGGACGACGACCGGCGGGTCGCCGATGAGACTCATCGCGATGTCGAGACGACGGCGCATCCCGCCGGAGTAGGTACCGGCCTTGCGATCGCCCGCGTCGACGAGGTCGAACCGCTCGAGCAGGCGCTCGGCCACCGCGCCCGGCTCCCGCACGTGCCGCAGCCGGGCGACCAGGACGAGGTTCTCGCGTCCGGTGAGCACCTCGTCCACGGCGGCGAACTGCCCGGTGAGGCTGATCGACTCGCGCACGTCGCCGGCGCGGTCCCGGACGTCGAAGCCGTTGACCTCGGCCGAGCCCGTGTCGGCGCGGAGCAGGGTCGCGAGGATCTTGACGAGCGTCGTCTTGCCGGCCCCGTTGGAACCGAGCAGGGCGAAGATGCTGCCCGCAGCGACGTCGAGGTCGACCCCGCGGAGCACGGCCAGGTCGCCGTACGCCTTCTCGACGCCCTGCACCCGGATCGCCGGGGACAGGGTCGCGGTGCTCATGACCGGTCCCGCTTCTCGAGGTCGTCGAAGGCCTGGACCAGGCGGGCGCGCTCCTTGTCGATCCAGCGCTTGCCGCCGTAGGACTCGGCGTAGGTCTCGGCGAACTCGACCGGGTCGTCGCCGACGATGTCCCGCACCGGCGTCCCGTCGAGCGCGGCGCGCTCCCAGAGGTCGGCGAGGTCGACGAACATCCGCACGATGACGTCTCCGTCGACGACCCCGCCGAAGTACATCAGGTAGCGGTTGACGGCCTCTCCAGCCGCTGCGTAGGGCTCCGGCAGCGACTCAAGCCGCGCCTTCGCCTGCTTGTACTGCTTCTTCTGCTCCAGCGATCCGGTGATCGCCTCGAGCCACTTGGCGGCCATGTCAGCTCTCCTCGTGAAGTGTGTCGATACGTGCGACGAGGAACTCCCAGTTCCTCCAGAACTCGGCCAGGACCGTGCGGCCCTCGGCGTTGAGCGCGTAGACCTTGCGTGGTGGCCCCTTCTCCGACGGGACCTTCTCGACGTCGACGAGCCCGCGCTGCTCGACGCGCACGAGGACGGCGTAGACCGTGCCCTCGACGATGTCGGTGAAGCCCTGGTCGCGGAGCCGGGCGGTGATCTCGTAGCCGTAGGCCGGCCGGGTCGCCAGGATCGCGAGCACGATCCCCTCGAGGGTGCCCTTGAGCATCTCGGTCAGCTGCTTGCTGCCCATGTCGCCGCCTCCTCTCGGTGTGGTCGTCCAGTGCAACCGGTAGTCGGTGTCACTGGTATTCAGTGTTGCTGAGTACCAGTAAACAGTGTCACAGACTACCGGTACTTGGCAACACTGAATACCGACCTCGGCGCGGTAGTCCAGTGAGAAATGGCTGTCCCTGGGGCGTCTGGACGACCGTTTGCCACTGGACTGTCCCGGGGTCGGGCGGCGGAGCCTCGACTTCTGCCCTGTGGAAGGCCGGTACGCCGCCCCGCTGGCGGGCAGGTCCTCGAGGTGTTCATCCCACCTCCCTTCCACGAGCGACGGCCCGGTCTGGTCGCCCCGGTCCGGGTCGATGCCGCGGGCCTGCGCGGACCGACCCGTGCGCAGGCGCGCGGACCCAGGTGGCGTTCGGCCGGGTGCGGCCTGTGGGTACCCGCCGATGTGCCGCTGACCGCCGCACAGCGGACGGTGGAGGCGGCGGCCGCGCTGCGGGCGGACGAGGCCGTCACGGGATGGGCCGGGCTTGCCTGGCTGGGCGCTGCCTGGTTCGACGGCACCCGAGACGGGACCCGCTCGAGACCGGTGAGCGTCGTGGCGCGGCGCCACGTGATGGCGCAGCCCGGCTTCGAGGTGAGCCAGGAGTTCCTGCACCCCCGGGAGATCGTGGTGGTCGACGGTCTGCCGGTCACCGCTGCGGTGCGGTCGGTGACCTACGAGATGAGGTACGCCGACGGGCTCGGTGCGGCGCTCGAGGCGATCGACATGGCCTGCTACTCCGACCTGGTGTCGCTGGCGGAGGTGCGGGCGTACGTGGACCAGCTCGGGCCCGTCACCGGCATCCAGCAGGCGCGCGACGCGCTGCTCGAGGCCGACGAGAACTCGTGGTCGCCCCGTGAGACGCGGATGCGCGGGTTGTGGACGCGCCTGGCCGGACTGCCCCGGCCGAGGTGCAACCTCCCGGTGTTCACGCTCGACGGCCGGCATGTCGGAACCCCGGACATGATCGTCCCCCGTTCCGGCCTGGTCGGGCTCTACCACGGCGACTCCCACCTCAGCCTGGTCGGAGCCTCGAAGGACAACCGGCAGGACGCCGACTTCCGGGACGTCGGACTCGAGCCGGTGTCCATGTTCGCGACGGACTGGTACGACGTCGACGACTGGGTGCGCAGGCTGTCCGCAGCATCGCGTCGGGCGTGGGAGCAGGCGGGTCGTCGGAGGTGGACCGTCGAGGCCCCGTCCTGGTGGACCGGGACGGAGACCGTCGAGCAGCGGCGGGCTCTCACCGCGTGGCAGCGGGAGCGCTACCTCAGATACCGGCGGGTTGCCGCCTGACGATCCCGCGCCTGCCGTCTCTCCAGGCTCGCTGGCGGGGTAGTCCAGTGAGGGATGGCTGCACCTCACGCCCGTCAACGACCATCCGTCACTGGACTACCCCCGCAGGGCAACCAGAACTCACTGGACTACCACCGGGGGGGTAGGACCTGCTCGCGCGGAATCCGATTGGCGGGCGCCCGAGCCCGAGCCGTACGATCGGGGCAGGCGTCTGAGCCGTCATCAGCGGCGAGCCTCGGGAAGAACGGGTGCGGCGAGCCGGCCGCCACCTCACTAGAACCCGGCGGGTGCGGCCCGACACAGCCGGAACGAGCGGTCGCCAGAGGGTTGGCGGCAAGCGAGGTGGTACCGCGGTCAGCCGATCGTCCTCGTGGAGTCATCCCACGAGTCGAGAGTCGAGCCAGCCGCATGACGTACCCCAAGGTCAGCCACACCAGCCCGGACGGGCAGGCGACGTCCGTCGCGAGCAGCCCGCGCTTCCCTGACATCGAGGAAGCGGTCCTGGCGTACTGGGAGTCCGACGACACCTTCCGGGCGAGCGTCGAGCAGCGCGACGCCGGCGCCGACGGCAGCAACGAGTTCGTCTTCTACGACGGCCCGCCGTTCGCCAACGGCCTGCCGCACTACGGCCACCTGCTCACCGGCTACGTCAAGGACCTCATCCCGCGCTACCAGACGATGCGCGGCCACAAGGTCGAGCGCCGCTTCGGCTGGGACACCCACGGCCTGCCCGCCGAGCTCGAGGCGATGCGACTCAACGGCATCAAGACCACCGACGAGATCGTCGAGCTGGGCATCGAGAAGTTCAACGAGGCCTGCCGCCAGTCGGTCCTGAAGTACACCGGCGAGTGGCGCGACTACGTCACCCGCCAGGCGCGCTGGGTCGACTTCGACAACGACTACCGCACCATGAACCCGGAGTTCATGGAGTCGGTCATCTGGGCCTTCAAGCAGCTGCACGAGAAGGGCCTGGTCTACGAGGGCTTCCGCGTGCTGCCCTACTGCTGGCAGGACGAGACGCCGCTGTCCAACCACGAGCTGCGCATGGACGACGACGTCTACCAGATGCGGCAGGACCCGGCCGTCACCGTCGGCTACGACGTCACGACCGACGGCCCGTTCAAGGGCGTCAAGGTGCTCGTCTGGACGACGACCCCGTGGACCCTGCCGTCCAACCTCGCGGTGATGGTCGGCGAGGACATCGACTATGTCGTCGTGCAGTCCGCTGCACCCACCGGCAGTCTCGAGCGCTACCTGATCGCCGAGGCGCGCCTGGCGTCGTACAAGCGCGAGCTCTACCCCGACACGGACGAGCCCACGATCGTCGGTCGCCACAAGGGCGCCGACCTCGTCGGCCTGGAGTACGCCCCGCCGTTCAGCTACTACGCCGGCCACGAGCGCGCCTTCCGCCTCGTGCCCGCCGAGTTCGTCACGACCACGGACGGCACCGGGCTGGTGCACACCGCCGGCGCCTTCGGTGAGGACGACAAGGTCGTCACCGACCGCGAGGGCATCGAGGCGGTCATGCCGGTCGGCAAGGACGGGCGCTTCACCTTCCCCGTCACCGACTACGAGGGCATGCAGGTCTTCGACGCCAACCTCCACATCATCGACCACCTCAAGGCGGTCACGAAGGGCGAGCAGGGCGGCTCGGTCACGCCCGGCACCGTCCTGGTGCGGCGCGAGACGTACGACCACTCCTACCCGCACTGCTGGCGCTGCCGGCAGCCGTTGATCTACAAGGGCGTCTCGTCGTGGTTCGTCGAGGTGACCAAGGTCAAGGAGCGCCTGATGGCGCTCAACCAGGACATCCGCTGGGTGCCCGAGCACATCAAGGACGGCCAGTTCGGCAAGTGGCTGGAGAACGCCCGCGACTGGTCGATCACCCGCAACCGCTTCTGGGGCAGCCCGGTGCCGGTGTGGAAGTCCGACGACGAGCACCATCCGCGTGTCGACGTCTACGGCTCCTTCGAGGAGATCGAGCGTGACTTCGGCACGCTGCCGCGCGACAAGGACGGCAACCCCGACCTGCACCGCCCGTTCGTCGACGAGCTGACGCGACCCAACCCCGACGACCCGACCGGGAAGTCGACCATGCGCCGCGTCACCGACGTCCTGGACGTGTGGTTCGACTCCGGCTCGATGTCGTTCGCGCAGGTGCACTACCCGTTCGAGAACAAGGACTGGTTCGACAACCACTTCCCCGGCGACTTCATCGTCGAGTACATCGGCCAGACCCGCGGCTGGTTCTACACGATGCACGTCCTGGCAGGCGCGATCTTCGACCGGCCGGCGTTCTCGACGTGCCTCAGCCACGGCATCGTGCTCGGCAACGACGGCCAGAAGATGTCGAAGTCGCTGCGCAACTACCCCGACGTGCGCGAGGTCTTCGACCGCGACGGCGCCGACGCGATGCGCTGGTTCCTCATGTCGAGCCCGATCCTCCGCGGCGGCAACCTCGTGGTCACCGAGCAGGGCATCCGCGACTCGGTGCGGCAGGTGCTGATCCCGCTGTGGAACAGCTGGTCCTTCTTCAGCCTGTACGCCAACGCGGCCAAGGGTGGCGAGGACTACGACGCCACGTGGCGTACCGACAGCGCGCACCCGATGGACCGCTACATCCTGGCCAAGCTGCGTGACTACGTCGCCGCGATGACCGACCAGCTCGACAACTACGAGGTGGCGGCGGCGTGCGACTCGACGCGCAGCTTCCTCGACGTGCTGACCAACTGGTACATCCGACGTTCCCGCGAGCGCTTCTGGGACGAGGACGCCGACGCGTTCGACACCCTCCACACGGTGCTCGAGGTCGTCTGCCGCGCCACCGCGCCGCTGATGCCGCTGACCACCGAGGAGGTCTGGCGCGGCCTCACCGGCGAGCGCTCGGTCCACCTGACCGACTGGCCGTCCGCCGACGACCTGCCCGCCGACGAGTCGCTGGTCGCATCGATGGACACCGTCCGCGACGTCTGCTCGGCCGGCTCGGCGCTGCGCAAGGCCGCCAACCTCCGCAACCGCCTGCCGCTGGCGCGCCTGACCGTCGTCACCGACGCCGATCTCGACGGCTTCGAGCAGCTGGTCGCCGACGAGCTGAACCTCAAGGCAGTCCAGGTCCTCGCGGTCGACGCGCCCGAGGCGGAGTCGTACGGCGTCTCGCAGCGGCTCACGGTCAACGCCCGCGCGGCCGGTCCGCGCCTCGGCAAGGACGTCCAGCTGGCGATCAAGGGCTCGAAGTCCGGTGACTGGTCGGTCGCCGACGACGGGACCGTGACCGCCGGTGGACTCGCGCTCGTCGAGGGGGAGTACGCCCTCGAGACCGTGGCCGGGTCGTCGGACGAGGACTCCGCGCTCGGCATGCTGCCGCGCGGCGGCTTCGTCGTCCTGGACACCGCCGTCACGCCCGAGCTCGAGGCCGAGGGCGCCGCCCGCGACCTGGTCCGCGCGGTCCAGCAGGCCCGCAAGGACGCCGGCCTGCAGGTGAGCGACCGGATCAGCCTGACGATCACCGGTCCCGAGGCCACCCTGGCCGCGGCCCGGACCCACGAGGCCTTGATCGCGGACGAGACACTGGCCACCGCGGTGTCGTACGTCGACGCCGCTGAGGTGGACGTGCAGGTCGCCCGGGCCTGACGCACGGAGCGGGTGGCGGCTGGTTGAATCGGGGCATGGCCCACCTCGACCTGTCCGCCGACGTCGTCTCCCTGACCCAGCAGCTCGTCGACATCTTCTCCGTCAGCCATGAAGAGCAGGAGATCGCCGACGCCGTCGAGACGGCCCTGACGTCACTGCCCCACCTCTCCGTGACCCGGCGCGGCCACACCGTCGTGGCCCGCACCGAGCTCGGCCTGGGGGAGCGGGTGGTGATCGCGGGACACCTCGACACCGTCCCGCTCAACGACAACCTGCCGTCCCGTCTCGAGGACGGCGTCCTGCACGGGCTCGGCAGCTGCGACATGAAGGGCGGCGACGCGGTGATGCTCAAGCTCGCCGCCGACGTCACCTCGCCCAACCGCGACCTCACCTTCATCTTCTACGAGGCCGAGGAGGTCGACTCGGTCCACAACGGCCTGCGCAAGCTGACCGAGAGCGACCCCGACCTGCTGCAGGCCGACTTCGCGATCCTCATGGAGCCGAGCAACGCCGCGATCGAGGCGGGCTGCCAGGGCACGATGCGCGTCGACGTACGCACCACCGGCGAGCGCTCGCACAGCGCCCGCAGCTGGAAGGGCGTCAACGCCATCCACCTCGCCGGCCCCGTGCTCGGCCGGCTCAACGACTACGTCGCACGGCAGCCGGAGATCGACGGCCTCGCCTTCCACGAGGGCCTCAACGCGACCGGCATCCGCGGCGGTGTCGCCGGCAACGTGATTCCCGACGAGTGCGTCGTCGAGGTCAACTTCCGCTTCGCCCCCGACCGCAGCGAGGACGACGCCGAGGCGTTCGTGCGCGACTTCTTCGAGGGCTACGACGTCACGGTGACCGACATGGCCGCCGGCGCGATGCCGGGCCTGGACCGGCCGGCGGCCAAGGCGTTCGTCGAGGCGGTCGGCGGCGAGGTCGCCCCGAAGTTCGGCTGGACCGACGTCGCCCAGTTCACCAGGCTCGGCGTCCCGGCGGTGAACTTCGGTCCCGGCGACCCGATGTTCGCCCACAAGCAGGACGAGCACGTCCCCACCGAGCACATCGAGCGCTGCGAGCGGATCCTCAAGGAGTGGCTGGCATGAACATCCGACGCAACGACCGGCAGGCCGACCGCGTGACGGGTCCCGTCATCGAGCGTCGCGGCCAGGTGCACGAGGGCAGCACCACCGACCAGCGCCTCCTCGACTCCCGCGGCCCGACCGACTGGGTCCACACCGACCCGTGGCGCGTGCTGCGGATCCAGGCGGAGTTCGTCGAGGGCTTCGGCGCACTCGCCGAGACCGGTCCGGCCATCGCGGTCTTCGGCTCCGCGCGCACATCGGTCGACCACCCCTTCTACGCGATCGGCGAGGAGGTCGGCCGCAAGCTCGTCGACGCCGGGTTCGCCGTCATCACCGGCGGCGGTCCCGGGGCGATGGAGGCAGCCAACAAGGGCGCCTGCGAGGCCGGCGGCGCGAGCATCGGCCTCGGCATCGAGCTGCCCTTCGAGTCCGGGCTCAACCAGTGGGTCGACAAGGGCATCAACTTCCGCTACTTCTTCGCCCGCAAGACGATGTTCGTCAAGTACTCCCAGGGGTTCGTCGTCCTGCCAGGCGGCCTCGGCACCCTCGACGAGCTGTTCGAGGCGCTGACGCTGGTGCAGACGCGCAAGGTGACGTCGTTCCCCATCGTGCTCATCGGCACGAGCTACTGGTCCGGGCTCTTCGACTGGCTGCGGCAGACGGTGCTGGCCGAGGGCAAGATCAACGCCGCCGACCTCGACATGATGGTGCTGACCGACGACGTCGACGAGGCGGTGTCGCTGATGGTGGCCGCGCGTGAGGGCCGCTGGCCCGACCCCGAGCCGGAGCGGCCCGAATGATGATGTGGTTCTTCGCCGTCCTCGTCGTCCTGGCCATGGGCGGCGTCGCGATGGTGGCCTCCGGCCGCGGCGGCTCGATGGCCCCGGCGTACGACGACCGACCCGACCTCGCGCTGCCCGACGACCGACCGATCGCGGCGCAGGACCTGCGCACGGTGCGGTTCCCGCTCGCGTTCCGCGGTTACCGGATGTCCGACGTCGACGAGGTCCTCGCCCGGCTGGCGACCGAGATGGAGGAGCGGCACCGCGACGAGCCCGGGCCCGGTCACGACGGGTCGGCCTCGTCTGGCGAGGCGCCGGGCGTCTAGGGCAGACTGCCGCGACATGTCGTTCCCGATCGTCGTCTGGATCCTCACGGCCCTCGCTGCCGTGGCGATCGTGCTGACCCGGCTCCGCCTGAGCGGAGCCGCAGCGGCGGGCCGCTTCTCCATCAGCAGCCGCGTGCCCCTCACGCACTTCGTGGCCGGCATCGTCGCGCTCGTCCTGTGGCTGGGCGTGCTCGTCGCACCGGAGGACTCCCTGCTCGGAGGACCGCTCGTCGGCATCCTCGCGATCGCCTGCTGGTGGCTCACCGCCATCTGCGGGCTGCTGATCCTCGCGCGCTGGCTGCCCGCCAAGGGACGCCACGCGCCCGAGGCCTCCGGCGACTCGTGGAGCGACGGTCCCGGCCTGTCCCTGCTGGCGCACCTCGGCATGGTGGTCGGCGTCCTGGTCTTCACCTACGCCTACCTCACCGCGGCCGTGTGATGCCTGCGCTCCGCACCCGGTCGGCGTACGCCGCCGTGCTGGCGGTCGCGGCCCTGACCGCCGCGGGGCTCACCCAGCCCGCGCCCGCAACGGCCGCCGCGACCACGCCCGTCGACCGCCCCGCCGTCGTGGAGGTCCGCACGATCGGCCAGTCCGTCCAGGGGCGACCGATCCGTGCGTGGCGGCTCGGCGAGCCGGGCAAGCGACGCATGGTGCTGGTGTCGACGATGCACGGCAACGAGCCGCACACCCGCCGGATCCTCGAGACCCTGCGCGACGGGCGACCGGTCCGCGGCATCGACCTGTGGGTCATCCCGACCTACAACCCCGACGGGCTGGCCAGGGGGACCCGCCGCAACGCTCGCGGCGTCGACCTCAACCGCAACTTCCCGCACCTGTGGAAGGACCTCGACGGCACCTACGAGTCCGGCCCCCGCCCGGCGAGCGAGCCGGAGACGCGGGCGGTCATGGCCTTCCTCGAGGAGGTCGACCCGCGTCGGGTGATCAGCTTCCACCAGCCGCTGCACGGCGTCGACACCGACACCAAGGACGCCGGCTTCGCCCGGCGCCTGGCGCGTGCCCTTCGGCTGCCCCGCACCTCCCTCGACTGCGGCGGGCTGTGCCACGGCACCATGACGATGTGGTTCAACCACCGCTTCCGCGGGTCGGCGCTCACCGTCGAGTACGGCGGCCGGCCCTCGCGGCACCGGATGACCGTCCAGGCGCCCCGCCAGCTGCTGGGCGCGATCGGCGCCCACCGAGCGCGCCGCGGCTGAGCTCAGCGACCGTGGCTCAGCGACCGTGGAAGGCCGGCTTCTCCTTGGCCATGAACGCGTCGACCGCGGCGAGGTGGTCCTCGGTGCCTCCGGTCAGCGCCATCTTGTCGGCCTCGAAGGCCAGGGACTCCTCCAGCGGGTGCGCAGATGCGTACGCCACTGCCTGCCGCATCGAGCCGAACGCCACCGTCGGGCCCGACGCCAATCGCGCGGCGAGCTGGCCCACGGCCTGCGGGAGCTCCTCCGCGGCGACCACCTGCGTGGCCAGCCCCAGCTCGAGGGCCTCCTGGGCCGACACGGTGCGCGGGAAGTAGAGCAGCTCCATCGCCTTGGCGCGGCCCACGAGGCGGGGCAACGTCCAGCTCGACCCGGTGTCGCAGGAGAGCGCGACGCCGGCGAAGGAGGTGTTGAAGCCGGCCGAGTCGACGACGACCCGGAAGTCGGCGGCGAAGGCCAGGCTGGCCCCGGCACCGGCCGCGACGCCGTTGACGGCCGCGATGACGGGCTTGGGCATCGTCGCGAGGGCCAGCACGATCGGGTTGTAGTGCTGCTCGACGGTCTCCGACAGCGGGATGTCGGCCTCGCCCTTCAGTCCGGCGAGGTGCTCCTTGAGGTCCTGCCCGACGCAGAAGGCGCGGCCGCTGCCGGTGAGCACGACGCACCGCACCTCCGGGTCCTCGGCGACCCGGTGGACGGTGTCGCGCAGCAGGTCCTTGGTGGCCACGTCGAGGCCGTTCATCGCCTCGGGACGATTGAGCGTGATCGTCGCGATGCCGTCCTCCACGTGGAGCAGGACGGGGGCGGTGCCGGTGCTGTCGCCCGCGCTGGGGCCGGCGGCACGGTCGGGTTCGGAGGTCGTCATGGCCGCAGTCTGCCTGACCAAGTTGGGGTGTTACCGCCCTGTGGTGCCGATCACGCAGGTCATGGGGGATAATGGACGTCGTACGACGCCGATCGAGGTGGCCGAACGACTCAGCCGCCTCGATTCGCATGTGATGAGCCACATCCAGTGATGGCTGAACAGGAAGAGGTGCGCCGATGGCCGCCATGAAGCCCCGCACGGGCGACGGACCGCTCGAGGTCACCAAGGAAGGACGCGGCATCGTCATGCGCGTCCCGCTCGAGGGCGGTGGACGGCTGGTGGTGGAGCTCAACGCCGAGGAGGCATCGGCTCTCGGTGACGCCCTCAAGGACGTCGTCGGCTGATCGTGCCCAGCACCGCACTGCCGCCCCAGGTCTCGCCGCCCGAGTTCGCACTGAGCCCCGCGCTGCCGCACCAGATCGGCGGCGCGGAGGTCTGGGCGTTCCCGGTCCTCCCCGGTGAGGACGGGCCGCTCCTGGGCCCGGGTGCCGACGAGGCCGGTGACGCCCTCGGCGTCGACCTCCTCGCCGCGCTCGAGGTGTCGCGGGCCACCGGTCGCACCGGCGAGCTGACCACGGTCCCGGTCGCCGGTCGCGCCACCGGAGACACGTCCGACGGGGCTTCCGAGGGGCCGGGCCTGGTGCTGCTCATCGGTGTCGGCGACGCGACCACGACCGACCTCCGTCGTGCGGGCGCTGCGCTGGCCCGCGCCACCAAGGACCGCGGCAACGTCGTGACGTCGCTCGCCTCGATCGCCCCCGACGAGGGCCTCGGTGCCTTCGTGGTCGGGGCGATGCTCGGCTCGTTCGCCTTCCACTGGCGCTCCAGCGGGCCCAAGGAACGACCGGTCTCCCGGATCGTCCTCGCGGGCGTGGACGGCGACGGCGCCGACGACGAGCTCGCCCGGGCGATCGCGCACGGCGGCGCCGGCTGGCGCTCCCGCACCCTGGCGACCGTCCCGGCGAACCTGAAGACCCCGGCCTGGCTGGCCGAGCAGGCCGTCGAGGTCGGCGAGCACGCCGGCCTCGAGGTGCAGGTCTGGGACGACGCGCGGCTCAAGGCCGAGGGCTTCGGTGGCATCCGCGCCGTCGGCGGCGCCTCCGTCAACGAGCCCCGGCTGATCCGCATGGACTACACCCCGCGCGGGGCCACCAAGCGCATGCCCACGGTGGTCCTCGTCGGCAAGGGCATCACCTTCGACACCGGCGGCCTCGACATCAAGCCCAGCGAGGGCATGCTGACGATGAAGCGCGACATGAGCGGCGGCGGTGCCGTGATCGCCACCATGGCAGCGCTCCGCGACGTCGACTGCCCGATCCGCGTGGTCGGCCTGGTGCCGGCCGCGGAGAACGCCATCAGCGGCTCGGCGATGCGCCCCGGCGACGTGATCACCCACTTCGGGGGTCGCACCTCCGAGGTCAACAACACCGACGCCGAGGGTCGCCTCGTGCTGGCCGATGCGATGGCCTACGCCGTCAGCGAGCTCGCGCCCGCCGCCCTCGTCGACATCGCCACCCTGACCGGTGCGATGAAGGTGTCGCTCGGCCAGTGGACCGGCGGCTACTTCGCCAACCACGAGGGCCTGGCCGACCAGGTGCGGGCCGCGTCGGCCGCGTCGGGCGAGAACACCTGGCGGATGCCGCTCGTCGCCGACTACGAGGACAAGGTCGCCTCCGGCATAGCCGACGGCGACAACGCCGCAGGAGGCGCCGGCGCGATCACGGCCGCGCTCTTCCTCCAGCACTTCGCGGGCGACGTGCCGTGGGCCCACATCGACTTCGCCTCCGCCGCGGAGTCGCCGACCGACCGCCACGAGTGGACCGCCGGCCCGAGCGGCTGGGGTCCGCGCCTGCTGCTGAGCTGGCTCGGCTCCGACGACCCGCTTGCCGGGATCGTCTGATGCTCGGACTCACCGTCCGTTGGTCGCTCGCCGACGCGCCGGAGGGGGTCGAGGAGCAGCTCGCGTCCTACGTCGCCGAGACCTCGCACGCCCGGTTCACCGGGATGGCCGGGCTGCGCTTCAAGACCTGGCGCCAGGTGCCGGGGGAGTGGTTCGAGGGCTGCTACGTCTTCGCCACCAGCGCGGCGCGCGAGGACTTCCAGCGCACCTTCGCCGAGGGGGCCGACGACGCGCCCGGCACCCGGATCATCGGGAGCCCACCGATCCTCGTCGAGGCGTGCGACGTCGTCGCGATCGCCGAGGGCTGGGACGGCTTCACGGCCGCCCCGCGCCTCTAGCCTCGAGCCGCCGCGCGGGTCAGGCCTCGGGGGCCCACTCCTTCTTCGCGGCGAGCAGGCCGTCGCCGACGGGCAGCAGCACCGGCACGAGCGCCTCGTGCTCGAGGATCGTCCGGCCGAGGTCGCGGATGGTGACGGTCTCCTCGTCGCGCTGGGCGGGGTCGGCGACCCGGTCGTGCCAGAGCGCGTTGTCGAACGCCACGACCCCACCGGGGCGCAGCAGTCGCAGCGCCTCCTTGAGGTAGGCGGCGTACTCGCGCTTGTCGCCGTCGCAGAAGACCAGGTCGTAGTGGCCGTCGGTCAGGCGGGGCAGCACGTCGAGCCCGGCCCCGGCGATGGTGCGGGCGCGGTTGCCGGGGATCCCGGCCTCGGTGAACGTCTCCTTGGCGAGGCGCTGGTGCTCGGCCTCGATGTCGACGGTCGTCAGCACGCCGTCGGCGCGCATGCCGCGCAGCAGCCAGAGCCCGGACACGCCCGTGCCGGTGCCGATCTCGACGACCGCGCGCGCGTCGAGCACGGAGGCGAGGAAGCGCAGGGCGGCGCCGACGCCGGGTCCGACAGGGGCGACCCCCACCTCCTCGGCGCGGCTGCGGGCGGCGGCCAGGAGCTCGTCCTCGGCCACGAACGTCTCGGCGTAGGTCCAGCTCGCGGGCTTGATCGGCGCGGTGTTGTTCGGCACGCGGGCGACTCTATCGCGCAGCAACCGCTGGACGTGGCCGGGAACACACGGACCGCCTCGGTCGTTGGAGGCGGTGACCCGGGCAGAAGTTCTTGGGCGGTCCGCATGTGGTTCACAGGGAACTCTCAGGCGGGATACCTAGCGTCAGGAAGGACATCGAACCGTTGCAGCTGCGGTCGAGGAAGACGAGCCAGGGAGCACCCGTGGGTGATCACGTCGACACCGCAGGCGATGCCGTCGACGTGCCCACGTGGGACGAGGTCGTGGAGCAGCACTCCGACCGCGTGTTCCGGCTGGCCTACCGCCTGACGGGCAACCGGCACGACGCCGAGGACCTCACGCAGGAGGTCTTCGTGCGTGTCTTCCGGTCCCTCGACACCTACACGCCGGGCACGTTCGAGGGGTGGCTGCACCGCATCACCACCAACCTCTTCCTCGACGGTGCGCGCCGCAAGCAGCGCATCCGCTTCGACCCGCTGTCCGACGAGCGCGCCGCCCGGCTGACCAGCCCGGCCCCGGCGCCCGAGCTCGCGGTCGCGGACCGGACCTTCGACGACGACATCGAGACGGCGCTGGCGACCCTGCCGCCCGACTTCCGGGCCGCGGTCGTGCTCTGCGACGTCGAGGGCCTCAGCTACGAGGAGATCGCCGAGATCATGGACGCCAAGCTCGGCACCGTGCGCTCGCGCATCCACCGTGGTCGCACGATGCTCCGCAAGGCCCTCGCGCACCGCGAGCCGGCCGCGGGACGCTCGCGCTACTCGGGTCCCGTCGCCCCCCACCCCCGTGGGCCGGTGTCGTGATGAGCCACCTCGGATCACGGGTCAGCGCACTCCTCGACGGTCGCCTCGCGCCGGAGGAGGAGGAGCGCTGCTGGAGCCACGTCCACGCCTGCCACGCCTGCCGTGACCTCGTCGAGCAGGAGGGATGGGTCAAGACCCAGCTCGCCCAGCTGTCCTTCGGTCCCGGCCAGCCCTCCCACGACTTCAAGTCGGAGCTGGTGGGCCGCTGCTCGTCGCTGCAGCCCGGCGCCGGCCACGGCCTGGTCGCCCCGCAGTTCCCGACGTCGCGCCAGCGCCCGCGCCGCGGCATCGTCGCCATCGGCGGTGGCGCAGCGAGCGCCTGCGTCGTGGGCGTGCTCGCCCTCGGCGTGGCCGGTGGCCCGCGCGTCGACCCCCGGCCGCCGGTCACCGACCTGAGCCGGCCGACCGGTCCCGCGAGCCCGGCCGTCACCGGTGACGACCGCGCCGCCCGCGGACCTGTCTCACCCTCCCGGACGCCCCTGGCCGAGCGCCTTGTGGCGATCCGGGAGAAGATTGCTCCGTGAGCGACGAGCACAGGCCCGACGAGCAGACCCCGGACGAGCAGGTCACCGACCCGTCGCTCCCGCGCGCGCAGGACGAGGAGCCCACCGAGCCACTGGCCGGTTGGCGCCCCACCGAGCCCGAGCCCGCCCCCGCCGTGCAGCCGGAGGGTCGTGTCTACGGCGCTCCCGACGGCGCCGCCGCGCCCCAGGACGGGATGCTCGACGGCCCGCCTCCGCACCGCACGCCGTTCGGCGAGCCGCAGGCCCCGTCCCAGCAGCAGCCGGGCGCCGGCCCCGAACCCGCGGCCCCGACCGTGCCGTACCCGACCCAGGGTCCCCACCCCCAGCAGCCGGGCCAGCAGCCCGGTCAGCCCTGGTTCGGCCCGGGCCCCCAGACGCGACCGATGTACGCCGGCCCGACGACGGTCTCCCGCAAGATCCCGCTGTGGGTCTGGCCCGCGGTCGCCTGTCTCGCCCTGGTCGTCGGCATGCTCGGCGGCCTCGCCGGCGGTGCGATCCAGGACGAGCTCGCCGCCCGGCCGGGCACCAACGACAACGGCATCAACGGCGTACGGACGCAGACCGCCGCCCCGCTGGAGGCCGACAACGGCTCGGTCGCCGCGGTGGCGCAGGCGCTGCTCCCCAGCACCGTCCAGATCGTGGCCGAGCTCGACGGACGCGAGGGCGGAGCCACCGGCTCCGGCTTCGTCCTCGATCGCGAGGGCCACGTCGTGACCAACGACCACGTGGTCGCGTCCGCGGCCGAGGACGACGGCTCGATCATCGTCATCGACCACCAGGGCCAGCGCCTCGAGGCGACCGTGGTGGGCCGCAGCTCGGTGTACGACCTCGCCGTGCTGGCCGTCGAGGGCGGCGGCAAGCTCGAGCCCGCGGCGCTGGGGGCCTCGCAGGTCCTGCGCGTCGGTGACCCCGTGATCGCCTTCGGTGCCCCGCTCGGCCTGAGCCAGACCGTGACCTCGGGCATCGTCAGCGCCCTCAACCGACCGGTGACCACGTCAGGACAGTCCGAGGACAACTCCTCCTACATCAACGCCGTGCAGACCGACGCCGCGATCAACCCGGGCAACTCCGGCGGTCCGCTGGTCAACCTCGCCGGCGAGGTCGTCGGGGTGAACTCCGCGATCGCCACCAACGGCGGTGCGTCCGGCGAGGCGGGCAACATCGGCGTCGGCTTCGCGATCCCGATCGAGCAGGTGCGCACCACGGTCGACCAGATCCTGCGCACCGGCAAGGCGGAGTACCCCGTCATCGGAGCCCAGGTGCGCACCGGTGCCGAGCCCGACGCCGAAGGAGCCACGATCACCGAGGTCATGCCCGACACCCCGGCCGAGCGCGCCGGCCTGGAGAAGGACGACGTCATCACGGCGGTCGACGACCAGCCGGTCAACGACGGGATCGCCCTGATCGTGGCCATCCGCACCCACCTGCCCGGCGACACCGTCGAGATGTCGGTGGTCCGCGGCGGCGAGGAGCGGGTCGTGCAGGTCGAGCTCGACGGCAAGGTCGGATAGCCCCCCACGACGTCCTTCCCCAGCTGCGCTCCTCCGAGCAAACGCCGCGGGGACCCCGAGACGCCTAGCTGTCGGACGACTCGGCGTCGGCGTCCACGAACGGGTGCTGGTCGACGAAGGTGCGCGTGTCGGCGTACATCCGTTGGATGAACTCCTCGAGCTGCACCCGCTCGACGCGCCACTGACCCCGTCCGCCGATCTTGATCGCCGGCAGCTCGCCGCGACGGACCAGCGCATAGACCTGCGCGCCGGAGGTGTTGAGCACCTCCGCGACGTCGGCGAGCGTCAGGAAGCGGGGGTCGTCGGCCATGGGGCCATCGTGCCACCGCGCGCCCGGAGCCCGTCGCCGCCCGGCCGGTCCCTGTGGAGGGACAGGTGTGAAGTCGGTCCGGTGAGGCAATGATGGCCTCGTGCCTCGGACCACCTCTCGGACCTTCTCGCGCGGCTCCTCCCGTCACGCCCCGTCGCCAACCCCGTCGTCCGCCCGCGCCACTGACGTGCCGCCCGCCACCCGGGCCACGTCGCCCGGGTGGCGCGACCCGCGGCTGTGGATCGGGGTGGTCCTGGTGACGGGGTCGGTGGTGGCGGGCGCGCGCATCCTGGCCAGTGCCGACGACATGACGTCGGTGTGGGCCGCCTCGTCCGACCTGGTGGCGGGGCAGACGCTCACCGCCGACGACCTGGAGGCCACCCAGGTGCGCTTCGACGACGCGGCCGACCACGACCGCTACCTCGGCGTCGACGAGGAGCTGCCGGCAGCGCTCACCCTCACCCGGCCGCTGTCGGCGGGCGAGCTGGTGCCGGACGCCGCGCTGGGGGAGCAGGCGGCCGACGACACGGTGTCGCTGTCGATCGCGGTCGCCCCCGAGCACGTCCCCACCGACCTGGTCCGCGGGTCGCGGGTCGACGTGTGGGTCGTGGCCGACCGGACCCTCGCGCAGCGTCGCAGCGGTGCGGCCGCCGAGCTCGTCCTCGGCGACGTCGCGGTCCTCGACGCCCCGGTGGTGTCCGACGCCTTCGCATCGGCGACCAGCCGGCAGCTCGTCCTCGCGGTCCCCGAGGCCGACGAGGAGCAGCTCGGCGAGGTCCTGGCCGCCGTCGGCGACGACCGGGTCCGGGTCGTCGGCAGGGGGTGACGGCGTGATCTGCGTGCTGCTGCTCGCGGCGGGCGAGGCGTGGGAGTCGCCGGCCATGACCGACCTCGAGGCCCACCCGGGAGTGGTGGTCCTGAAGCGCTGCGTCGACGTCGACGACCTGCTCGCGGCCGTCACGAGCGGCCAGGCCGACGTCGCCGTCCTCTCCCTCGACGCCCCGGGCCTCGACCCGGCGAGCGTCGCCCACCTGCGCCGCCACGCCGTGCGCCCGGTCGCCGTGACGTCGGCGCTCCCGGAGGACCTCGACGCCCGCGAGCACGCCGGACGCCTGGGCATCACGGCCCTGGTCGGCCGGGGCGAGCTGGCGTCGCTGCCCCGGGTGGTCACCACCGTCGAGGACGTCGCCGACACCCGCGCGCGCGACGACGTGCCGGTGCACGACCTCGAGGTCGACCACGTGCCCGCGCCCGAGCCGGGGCGTCTCGTGGCCGTGTGGGGGCCGGCCGGCTCCCCCGGGCGCACGACGGTCGCGACCAACCTGGCGTGGGAGCTCGCCCGGCGCGACGTGGCGGTGGTGCTCGCCGACCTGGACCCCTACGGCGGTGCCGTCGCCCAGCAGCTCGGCATCCTCGACGAGGTGTCCGGCCTGCTGTCCGCCTCCCGCCTCGCGGCCGCCGGCCAGCTCGACGACCGCTTCCCCTCGGTCTGCCGAGGCATCGGGGACCACCTGGCCGTGGTCACCGGCCTGCCGCGCGCCGACCGGTGGCGGGAGGTGCGCGCGGCGCAGGTCGACCAGCTGCTCGAGCGGGCGCGCACCCACGGTCAGGTCGTGGTCGACACCGGGTTCAGCCTGGAGGACGACACCGGCTCCGACTTCGGCGGCCGCCCCGGTCGCAACGCCCTGACCCTCGCCGCCCTCGAGCAGGCCGACGAGGTGGTCGTCGTGGGCTCGGCCGACCCCGTGGGACTCACCCGGCTCGCCCGCGGTCTGGTCGACCTGCGCGACCGCGCTCCCGGCACGCCGGTGCGCGTCGCGGTCAACCGGATGCGGTCCTCGATCGGGTGGTCGGAGAAGGAGATCGCCGGCATGGTCGAGGGCTTCAGCCGGGTCGCCGGCCTGCACTTCCTGCCCGACGACCGCGCCGGGCTCGACCAGGCGCTGGTGAGCGGTCGCCCGGTCGCCGACCTGGGCGTCTCGCCACTGGTGAACGCCCTCGCCGCCCTCGCCGACGCGGTGTTCCCGGCCCACGCCCGCGGGGGCGCCGACGGCCCGTCCGTCCGGATCCGGCTGCGGCGGGGCAGCGCCTCGACCGGTCGCGGCGGGGGACGCCGCTCCGCCCGCTCGGGATGAGGCAAGTCAAGATGTCAAAATTCTGAAAAGCGTAAAGATTTGACGTAATTTGGGTTCTGAATCCGAGGGGGAACCTAAATGTCACGTCACTACCGCATCGCCGCCATCTCCGGTCTGGCCGTCGTCCTGGCCGCTTCGCCGGCGTCGGCCAAGCTGTTCCAGGGCACCACCGGCGACGACACCATCATGGGCAAGAACCGCGCCGACAAGATCATGGCCATCGGTGGTCAGGACAAGGTGACGGCCCGGGGCGGCAACGACAAGGTCTACGCCGGCAACGGCCACGACACCGTCAGCGGCGACGACGGCGACGACTGGATCACCCTGCAGCCCGGCAACGACTGGGGCTCGGGCGGGCTCGGCAACGACTCCCTCGACGGCGGGCAGGGCGACGACGTCACCTACGGCGGCGAGGGCAACGACAAGCTGACCGCCGGCGCCGGCAACGACGTCGTCTACGGCGAGGGCGGCAACGACCTCGTCGGCGGCGGTGAGGGCGACGACCGGCTCTTCGGCGGGGACGGTATCGACAAGCACATCGGCAACGACGGCAACGACTACATCGACGCCGGCCCCGGTGACGACGGAGCGATCCAGGGCGGTCCCGGCAACGACGTGCTGATCGACGGCGAGGGCAACGACGTCAAGATCAAGGGCGACGAGGGTGACGACATCGTCTTCCTCGGCCCCGGAGCCGACAAGGTCTTCACCGAGCAGGGCAACGACACGATCTACGTGCTCCCCGACGGCCAGCAGGACAAGATCCACTGCGACGACCCGACCCTGGGCGGCGTCGGGAACGCCGACCGGGTCATCTTCGTCGGCTGGCGCGACCCTGCCGACGTGATCGACTACCGCGGCTCCTGCGACATCATCGAGGTGACCGCCGAGCTGCCGGCCGGGTGGCCCTACGGGCTGGTCCCGTCCCAGCGCTCCGTCATGCGGCGAACAGCAGGTACAGACCTCCCACGGTGAAGAAGACCATCGCCACCAGCAGCGGCAGCTGACCGGTGAGCTGGTGCCGTCGCGGCAGCAGCTTGATCGCACGGTCGTGGGCGGCCACCACGCCGACGACGTGGCCCAGCGTGACCGCAGCGACCTTGCTCACGGCGAGGAACGTCGGGTGGGCCGAGAGCCAGTAGTTGACCTGCAGGTCGGCCGTGCCGAGGTAGTTGTCGCCCCGGCTGAACGGGTCGCTGAGCTGGATGAGCGTCTGCTGGCCGTACTCGACGAAGTAGGTCAGGTAGTGGGCCACGATGTAGCCCACGATGATCGGGATCACCGAGTGCGCGAACAGGTTGGGCAGCGAGCGGCGCGGGATGTCGCTCCTGACGCCCGTCGCCATGGTGGCGACGGTCAGCACCAGCGTGACGCCGGCCGAGAAGCCGATGAGGGCGAGGGTGTCGGGCCACACCCGTGACGTCGACATCGACTGCACGAGCTTGAGCCAGGGCGTCGACTCCCGGAAGGAGTCGAACGCGGTGCTGCCGAACAGCACGCCGACCACCATGACGAGCCCGGGACGCGGGACCACGGTGTCGAGGTTGGCGAGCGGGCTGCGCAGGACCAGCACCCCGTCGCGGCGCCCCCAGACGGACAGCTTGGCGACCAGCGAGGAGTAGACCTCGAACGGGTCGGCGCGAGCCAGGAACGTCGTGCCCCACAGGGCCGAGCCGATGAACATGATGCCGAGGTAGGCCGCGCACCAGAGCCGGACGGGCCCGACGTCGGTGGAGTAGGGGTAGACCAGCTCGAGCCAGACGAACGCGAACAACCCGGCCGCGGCGGGCCAGTAGCCGAGGCGGACGGGATAGACGTACAGGCCCTCGCCCTCGGGGACGCCGGAGATCTTCGCGAACAGCATGCTGATCGTGCGCGCCGGGCTGATCGCGCGGAACACCGGCCCGAGCAGCAGCGACGCCGGCACGAGGCCGACCCAGAGGATCACGTAGAAGGTCCCGAGGAACGGGTTGATCAGCGTGTCCTCGCCGAACACCGCGGCCGCGGCGACGTAGAGGAAGAACGCCATCCCCAGCACGCGGGCGGCGATCGCCAGCGCGCGCGACGACACGATGCGGTCCAGCCACCCGGGGGCCGGACGACCGCTGGTCGCCGCGTCGTAGCGCGGCTCGCGCCACGCCACCGCCAGCACGGTGAAGGAGATGACCAGGGCGGCGACGGCACCTGCGATCGCCAGCTCCGACGGGATCGGCAGGTCCTTGGCGCCGCCGAGGCCGTGGGCCGAGATCGAGCTGCCGACGGCGAGCGGCGTCACCGGACTTCGAGCTGGAGCAGGATCACGTCGGGCTCGTGGCTCTCCACCTCGACGACGCCCGGACGGTCGATGACGATCTCGTGCTCCGAGGTGCCCGCGTCGTAGGCGATCTCCTGCTCGGGCGTGCTGTGCACGTGGAGCTCACCGGCCTCGTCGGCCTCGATGGTCAGCACCAGGGTCTGATCGACCCCCAGCTCGACGCGCTCCCCGTTGGGGGTGAACGAGTCGCCCTCGCGCGTCACGGTGACAGCAGCGCCGCCGCCCGTGCTGCTCGACCCCGAGTCGGAGTCGGAGGGAGAGGAGCTGGAGCTCTGGTCGGTGGCCGGCGGGTCGGTGTCCGTGTCTCCTCCGCAGGCGCTGAGAGAGGCGGCCAGGACGAGGACGAGGGGGGCGAGGCGCGTGACGACGCGACCGGACACGAGGATCTCCTTCTGCAGCTGCGCGGGCAGGCAGCAGCCACGGCACCCGCCGGGTCACTACCTCTGCCAGAATCCCATGCGGGACAAGATCGTCGACGAGAGGGCATCAGATGAGCGAGCGGCTCCGGCCGCGGGACCTGGCCATCCTGGCCGCAGAGTCCCCCACGACGCCCATGCACAACGCGACGGTGGAGATCTTCGACCCGGGGGAGTCCGGCTTCGACCACGACCGGCTCGTGCAGCTGATCGCCGACCGGATCGCCTTCGTCCCGCGTTACCGGCAGCGCCTGCAGCTGGTGCCGGGGCGGCTGGCCAACCCGGCCTGGGTGGACGACGAGGGGTTCGACCTCGGCTACCACGTACGACGCTCCGCGCTGCCGCGTCCGGGTTCGATCGACCAGCTGCGCGAGCTCGTTGCGCGGATCGCGTCCCGGCCGCTCGACCGGAGCCGTCCGCTGTGGGAGTGCTACTTCGTGGAGGGCCTCGAGCACGGCCACATCGCGCTGCTGACCAAGAGCCACCAGATCCTGGTCGACGGCCGCGAGACCGTCGACATCGGCCAGGTGCTGCTCGACACCTCCCCGGACCGGTCGACCCTCGGGCACGACGACGACTGGCGCCCGGGCCGCCCGTCCGGGCCCGTCGCGGCGGCCCTCAACGCGGTCACGGACAGCCTCGAGAGCCCCCGCACGCTCTGGATGACCACCCGCGCCAACGCCGAGTCGCTCGGCCGTGCGGCCTCGGCCTCGGGTGCCCGCGTCGCCGAGGTCGCCAACGCCCTCGCCGGACGCGGCCCGGTGCACTCCTCGCCGGTGCACCGCCGCCTCTCGCAGCAGCGGCGGTTCGTCACGGTGCACACCGAGCTCTCCGACTACCGCGCGATCCGCGAGGTTCACGGTGGCACGGTCAACGACGTCATCCTCGCCACCATCGCCGGCGGGCTCCGCGGCTGGTTGATGGCGCGTGCCGAGTCGCTGGGCGGGCTGCGGACCATCAAGGCGATCGTGCCGATGTCGGTCATCGACGACGAGCTCGAGCCGACGTCGCTCGGCAGCCAGATCACCGGGCACCTCGTGAACCTGCCGATCGGCGAGCCCAGCCCGGTCGTACGCCTGCACCAGGTCAGCTACGACCTGCGCGCGTACCGCGACAACGGCCGCAACGTCTCGGCCCGTCGGCTCTCCGGGATCGCCGGGTTCGCCCCGACGACGTTCCACGCCCTCGGGGCGCGGTTGGCCACGGCCGAGCTGCGCCGCGGCTTCCACGTGTCCGTCACGAACGTGCCGGGACCGCAGTTCCCGCTCTACGCCGACGGCGCCCGGATGCTCGAGTCCTACCCCGTCCACCCGCTGCTGCCCGACCACCCGCTCGCCATCGGCGTGACGTCGTACGACGGCGGGGTGTTCTACGGCATCACGACCGATCGCGACGCCGTGCCCGACGCCGACGTGCTCCGCCAGTGCCTGCTCGAGGCGCTCGACGAGCTGAAGGACTCGGCCTCCGACACCCGGCCGCGCGCCCCGCGCGGACGCAAGGGCGCAGCCGCGAAGGAGAAGACGTGACCCGCCGCTACCTCCCGTCGTCCCTGCCGACCCTGGCCGAGGACTGGGCGGCCGACGGCCCGCGCGTCGTCGACCCGGTCCTCGCCCCGGACGACGGCGAGGAGAGCGAGTACGTCGCGCTGATGACCGCCGCCGACGCGTCCGCCGAGCTGGTGGCCGGCCTGCCCGACGGCCGACGCCGTCGTGTCGTCGTGGTCGCCGAGACCTCCGCGGGCGACGGCCCGGTCAGCTGGCGCGACGTGGTCGCGGTGCACGTCGACAGCGAGGACGACGCGGACGCCGACGACGACCTGGCGTGGTGGGCCACCCAGGAGATCGGCGACCTCCTCGCCGCCCCGTGACCGTGCCCCCGGATCCGGCACTTTGAGGCGTGCAGGCGGGTCTGACACCATCAGCCGCATGGACGCGATCACCTTTCCTCCGGCTCCCACCAACGAGCCGAACCTGACGTACGCCCCTGGCAGCGCGGAGCGGGAGACCCTCGTCACCGAGCTGGCCCGGCTGGAGAAGAAGCAGCAGTCGTTCCGCGCCGTGATCGGCGGCAAGCGACGCAACGGCGGGGGCGCGGAGATGAAGGTCGTCCAGCCGCACGACCACGCCCACGTGCTCGGCACCTTGAAGAACTCCACGGTCAAGGACGCCGAGGCCGCGGTGAAGGCCGCCAACGACGCCGCGCCGGCCTGGCGGGCGATGCCCTTCGACGAGCGCTGCGCGATCATCCTCAAGGCCGCCGACCTGCTCGCCGGCCCGTGGCGCCAGACGCTGAACGCCGCGACGATGCTGGGCCAGTCGAAGACGGCGTTCCAGGCCGAGATCGACGCCGCGTGCGAGCTGATCGACTTCTGGCGCTTCAACGTCCACTACGCCAAGCAGATCCTCACCGACCAGCCGATCGCCAACAGCCCGGGCATCTGGAACCGCACCGACCACCGCCCGCTCGAGGGCTTCGTCTACGCGATCACGCCGTTCAACTTCACCGCGATCGCGGGCAACCTGCCCACCGCTCCGGCGCTGATGGGCAACACGGTGATCTGGAAGCCGTCGCCGACGCAGCAGCTCGCCGCGTCGCTGACGATGGAGCTGCTGGAGGAGGCCGGCATGCCGCCCGGCGTCATCAACATGCTCCCCGGTGACGGGCTCGAGGTGTCGAAGGTGGCGCTCGGCCACCGGGACCTCGCGGGCATCCACTTCACCGGCTCGACCCCGACGTTCCAGCACCTGTGGCGCACGGTGGGGGAGAACATCACCGGCTACCGCTCCTACCCGCGCATCGTGGGCGAGACCGGCGGCAAGGACTTCATCGTCGCCCACCCGTCGGCCGACCCCGACGTGCTGCGCACGGCGATGATCCGTGGTGCCTTCGAGTTCCAGGGCCAGAAGTGCTCGGCCGCCTCGCGTGCCTACGTGCCGAGGTCGGTCTGGGCGAAGATCAAGGACCAGCTGATCGCCGACACCGAGGCGCTCGCGATGGGTGACGTCACCGACTTCACCAACTTCATGGGCGCCGTGATCGACGACCGGGCGTTCGCCAAGCACAAGGCCGCGATCGCGCGCGCCAAGCGGCAGAAGCACCTCACCGTGATCGCCGGCGGCCAGACCGACGACTCGGTCGGCTACTTCGTCCGGCCGACGATCATCGAGTCCACGGACCCGACCGACCAGATCTTCGCCGACGAGTACTTCGGCCCGATCCTCGCCGTGCACGTCTACGACGACGCGCGCTTCGAGAAGGTCGTGGAGCAGATGGAGTCGTTCGCCCCCTACGCCCTGACCGGCGCGATCATCTCGCAGGACCGTGCGGCCATCGCGTGGGCGCGCAAGACGCTGCGCTTCGCCGCGGGCAACTTCTACATCAACGACAAGCCCACCGGTGCCGTCGTCGGCCAGCAGCCCTTCGGAGGCGGTCGTGCGTCCGGCACCAACGACAAGGCCGGCGCAGCGGTCAACCTGCTCCGCTGGACCTCGCCGCGGTCGATCAAGGAGACCTTCGTGCCTCCGAAGGACCACCACTACCCGCACCAGGGCTGACGTCGGGACGCCCGAGCTGATGGGGGAGGATGGGGGCGTGCTCGCCCCCGTCCTCCCGCTCCGCCCCCTGTGGCACATGGGGGCGCTGCACCCCTACGAGCAGGCGCTCACGCTGCTGCTGGCGTTCGGGCCGTTCGTGGTGCTCGGCCTGGTGATCTGGCGCCGGCGCGGCGAGGACGACGAGCACCTCAGCTGAAGACGGGCACGTCCAGTCCCGCGAGCGCGTCCCGCTCCACGGTGGTCGGCTCGGCGCGCCCGGTGCCGACCATGACGACCCGCTCGGTCGACCACCCGTCGAGGGTTCGGCCGAGCAGCGCCTCCACGACCCGGCGCACCTCGGCGAGGCCCGCGGCCGGAGGGCCGGGCGCGTCGAGGTGGGCGACGAGGTCGGCGTGGTGGAGCGTCGCCTCCACCGCCAGCGTGCTGGCGAGGTCGTCGGCCCGGAGGGCGTGCCCCTGCGTCGCGACCACGTCGCCGGCGGGCACGGCGGCCATCGCCCGTGCGGCCGCGGCCGCCGCCTCGACGTAGCGCTCCCGCAGGGCGTCGAGCTCGTGGAGCCCGGCCTCGACGCGGGTCAACCGCCGGTTGCGCTCGTCGGCGTCCGGGTCGCTGCCCCAGGACCGCCAGTACTCGACCGCGTCGCAGTCCGCGGCGCGACCGGCCGGCGTGTGGGCCGCCACCAGCCCGCGTACGGCATCGGCGTGCAGGTGCCACAGCAGGTCACGCACGCTCCAGCCGGTGCATCCCGTGGGCACCCAGGCGTCCTCCTCGCGCAGCCGCGACACGACGGCGGCGAGCGCGTCGTAGGACTCCGTGAGCAGCGCGTTCATCGAGAGGCGAGCCACTCCACGCCGGTGCGGTGCTCGGTGTCGAGCGCCTTGCCCAGCATGTCGGCGACGAGGCCCTCGATCTTGCCGCCGACCAGCGGCAGCCGCACGGTCACCTCGAGGTCGACGCGCTCGGTGGTGCGCCCGTCCGACTCGACCAGCCTCGCGGTGCCGGACATCTCGCCCGGCTTGCCGGGGATGGCGATCTCGACGTCGGCGTGCTCGGTCGTGCGCCACGACTCGACCTGCACGATCCTGATCTCGTCGCCGACGAGCTTGGTCGCGAACGACGGCAGGCCGGAGGACGACTGCACCTGCTCGATCGTGACGACGCCTCCCTCGACGGTGACGCTGCCGCGCACGACGCGCATCCGCTCGAGCACGAGCTCGCGGAAGGTCTGGTCGGTGAGCATCGAGGCCACCTCTTCGCGAGAGGCGTCGTAGGTGAGGTCCTTGACCACGCGCTTGCCCATCCAGGGTCCTCCGGGGTGCTCGTCCGAGCGGCCGGGGCGGACGCCCCGACCGGTGCCGACATCATGGCCGACGGGGCCGCCGGGGGCGAGGACCGGCTCCCTCCTCACGCCCCGACGGGCGAGGTGACTGCCGGGTACCGACCCATGTTGTGACGGTCACACCGCGGGTCCTAGTGTCGGAGCGTGGCGACGCCTGAGGAGACCAAGGACCAGCAGCTCGACGCGGCGACGGCGACACGTCCGGAGTGGAGCGACCTCGTGCGCGCCTACTACCGCCACGTCGCTCCCGAGGAGGTCGCCGAGCGGTCCCCGGAGGACCTGCTGGGTGCCGTCGTCTCGCACCGCGAGCTCGCCTCCTCCCGACCGCAGGGCACCGCTGCTGTCCGGGTCGTGACCCCCACGATCGCCGACGCGGGCTGGTCGGCGTCGGGTCGATCGGTCGTCGAGGTGGTCACCGACGACATGCCGTTCCTCGTCGACTCGGTGACGATGGAGCTCAACCGGCTCGGGCACAACGTGCACGCGATCATCCACCCCCAGCTCACCGTGGAGCGCGACATCACCGGCGAGCTCCAGCACGTGCATGCGCACGAGGCGCGGGGAGGCGCGCGCGCCGCCGTCCAGTCCGAGACCCAACCGTCGGCCCCGGAGGGCGCCGAGTCGTGGATGCACGTCGAGATCGACCGGACCGACGACGACGAGGCGGCCGAGATCACCGACGCCCTCCAGCGGGTGCTGCGCGATGTGCGCGAGTCCGTCGAGGACTGGGAGAAGATGCACACCCAGGCCCTCGCCGTGGTCGACGAGCTCGACCAGGACCCGCCGCCGCTCGCGGCCGAGGAGCTGCGCCAGGGCCGTGACTTCCTCACCTGGCTGGCCGACGACCACTTCACGTTCCTCGGCTACCGCGAGTACCAGCTCGAGGCGGAGGAGGGAGCGCCCGAGGAGTGCGGCCTGCGCGCCCTCCCGGGCACCGGCCTCGGCATCCTGCGCCACGACCAGGACCTGTCCACCTCCTTCGCCAAGCTGCCCCCACTGGTGAAGGCCAAGGCCCGCGAGAAGAAGCTGCTCGTGCTGGCGAAGGCCAACTCGCGCTCCACCGTGCACCGCCCGGCGTACCTCGACTACGTCGGCGTCAAGACGTTCGGCCCCGACGGCGAGGTCGTCGGCGAGCGCCGCTTCCTCGGCCTGTTCTCCAGCGCCGCCTACACCGAGTCGGTCACCCGCATCCCGGTGCTGCGCGAGAAGGTCACCGAGGTCATGCGCCACGCGGGCTTCGACCCGCGCAGCCACGCAGGCAAGGCGCTGATGGACACGCTGGAGAACTACCCGCGCGACGAGCTGTTCCACACCTCGCCCGACGAGCTGGCGCCGGTCGCGCAGGACGTGATGAGCGCCCGTGAGCGCCGCCAGCTGCGGGCGTTCGTGCGCCGCGACACCTACGGCCGCTACGTCTCCGTCCTCGTCTACCTGCCTCGCGACCGCTACAGCACCGCGGTGCGCGAGCGGTTCGCTGCCATCCTCACCGAGGACCTCGGCGGCGAGCACGTCGAGTTCACCGCTCGGGTCAACGAGTCGACGACCGCCCACGTGCACTTCGTGGTCCACCCGCCCAAGGGCGGTCAGATCGCCGAGATCGACGTCGCCGAGCTCGAGCGACGGCTCACGGAGGCGTCGCGGTCGTGGCGCGACGACTTCGTGGCCGCCGTCGTGAGCGAGCACGGGGTCGACGAGGGGTCGAGGCTGGCGCGGGCCTGGGCCAACGCGTTCCCCGAGGCCTACAAGGAGGACTACCAGCCGCAGCGCGGATCGGCCGACCTCGGCCGGATCGAGGCCATCCCCGGTGAGGTGGGCATCGACCTCGCGCTGTTCGACCAGGACGAGCGCGGCGGCCACTACCGCCGCGGCGAGTCGCGGCTCAAGGTCTTCCGGGTCGGCGAGCCGCTGTCGCTGAGCGCGATGCTGCCGATGCTCACGTCGATGGGCGTCGAGGTCGTCGACGAGCGCCCCTACGAGCTCACCGGGCTCGCCCGACCCTCCTTCATCTACGAGTTCGGCCTGCGCCACGGCCGGACGCTCGCGCCCCGCGAGCGCACCCTGTTCGCCGAGGCGCTGCGCGCGGTGTGGGACGGCTACAACGAGATCGACGGCTTCAACCAGCTGGTCCTCGCCGCCGGCCTGACCTGGCGCCAGGCCACTGTGCTGCGGGCGTACGCCAAGTACCTCAAGCAGGGCAACTCGCCCTTCGCCCTCGACTACATCGAGGAGGCGCTGCGCAGCAACGTCGACATCACCCGGCTGCTGGTCGAGCTCTTCGAGTCACGCTTCGACCCCGGTCGCGGCGACCGCTCGCTGGAGCACGACGCCGAGGCGCGGGTGGCCAAGGTGGAGGCGGTCGAGGAGCGGCTCGCCAAGGCACTCGACGACGTCGTCAGCCTCGACCACGACCGCATCCTGCGTTCCTACCGCACGCTGGTCCGAGCGACGCTGCGCACCAACTTCTTCCAGCGCTCGGCCGACGGCGAGGTCCACCCCTACATCTCCTTCAAGCTCGAGCCGTCGGCCATCCCCGACCTTCCCGAGCCGCGCCCGCGCTTCGAGATCTTCGTCTACAGCCCCCGCGTCGAGGGCTCCCACCTGCGCTTCGGCGCGGTGGCGCGCGGCGGCCTGCGCTGGTCGGACCGTCGCGACGACTTCCGCACCGAGGTGCTCGGACTGGTCAAGGCGCAGATGGTGAAGAACACCGTGATCGTGCCGGTCGGCGCGAAGGGCGCGTTCTTCTGCAAGCAGCTCCCCGACCCCTCCGACCGCGACGCGTGGCTGGCCGAGGGCGTCGCCTGCTACAAGACCTTCATCTCCGGCCTGCTCGACATCACCGACAACCTCGTCGACGGTGTCACGGTGCCGGCCCGCGAGGTCGTCCGGCACGACGGGGACGACACCTACCTCGTCGTCGCCGCCGACAAGGGCACCGCGACGTTCTCCGACATCGCCAACGGCGTGGCCAAGGACTACGGCTTCTGGCTGGGCGACGCGTTCGCCTCCGGCGGCTCGGTCGGCTACGACCACAAGGCGATGGGCATCACCGCCAAGGGCGCCTGGGTCTCGGTGCAGCGGCACTTCCGCGAGATGGGCGTCGACTGCCAGGCCGAGGACTTCACCGCGGTCGGCATCGGCGACATGTCCGGCGACGTCTTCGGCAACGGCCTGCTCTGCTCCGAGCACACCCGGTTGGTGGCGGCCTTCGACCACCGCGACATCTTCATCGACCCCTCGCCCGACGCCGCGTCGTCGTACGTCGAGCGGCGCCGGCTGTTCGACCTGCCGAGGTCGAGCTGGAAGGACTACGACTCCTCCCTCATCTCCGAGGGCGGCGGGGTCTGGCCGCGCTCGGCCAAGTCGATCCCGGTGTCGGCCCAGGTGCGCGAGGTCCTCGGGCTCGCCGACAGCGTCACCTCGCTGACGCCCGCCGAGCTGATGAAGGCGATCCTGGTCGCGCCGGTCGACCTGCTCTGGAACGGCGGCATCGGCACCTACGTGAAGTCGTCGGAGGAGACCAACGCCGACGCCGGCGACAAGGCCAACGACGCGATCCGCGTCAACGGCGAGGACCTGCGCGCCCGGTGCGTCGGCGAGGGCGGCAACCTCGGCTTCACCCAGCTCGGGCGGGTCGAGTACGCCCGGTTCGGTGCTGGCGGCGACGGCGGCCGGATCAACACCGACTTCATCGACAACTCCGCCGGTGTCGACACCTCCGACCACGAGGTCAACATCAAGATCCTGCTCGACCGCGTCGTGCGGTCGGGGGCGATGGGTGAGGACGCCCGCAACGAGCTCCTGGCCGAGATGACCGAGGAGGTCGGCCAGCTCGTCCTGCGCGACAACTACGAGCAGAACCTCGCGCTCGCCAACGCCCAGGCCCACGCGCCGTCGCTGCTGCACGTGCACGAGGACTGGATGCGCGCGCTGGAGAAGCGCGGCGTGCTCAACCGCGAGCTGGAGGGACTGCCCAGCACCCGCCAGGTGCGGCGCCGCCTCGACCGCAAGCAGGCGCTGTCGGCCCCTGAGCTCTCGGTGCTGCTGGCCTGGACCAAGATCGTGCTCGCCGAGGAGCTCGTCGGGTCCGACCTGCCCGACGACCCCTACCTGCGTGAGGACCTGCTCGCCTACTTCCCGAGCCGCATGAAGCCCGACCTCGAGGCGGCCATCGAGGACCACCCGCTGCGGCGCGAGATCATCGTGACCCAGGTGGTCAACGACCTCGTCAACGGCGCCGGCATGACGTTCTGGCCCCGCCTGCAGGGCGAGACCGGAGCCTCCCCGGCCGACCTGACCCGGGCCAACTTCGTCGCCCGCGAGATCTTCGGATCGCTGCCGCTGCGGCACGAGATCTCGGCGCTCGACAACCAGGTGCCGGCCGAGCGCCAGACCCGGATGCGCATCGAGATGCGCACGCTGGTGGAGCGCGCGTCGCGCTGGCTGGTCACCAACCGGCGACCCCCGCTCGACTCCAGCGCGACCGTCGAGTTCTTCCGCGGTCCCGTCCAGCGGGTCATGGCCGAGCTGCCCGGCATCATGAGCGGGCGCGAGCTCGACGACTACCTCGGCCGCGAGAAGCGGCTCACCGACCAGGGCGTGCCCGGTGACCTCGCCTCCCGCATCGCGGTCCTGGCGTCCGCCTACGCCCTGCTCGGCATCGTCGAGACCGCCGACCGGCTCGGCCTCGACCCCGTCGAGGTGGCCCGGGTCCACTTCGCGCTGGGGGAGCGGCTCGGCCTGCCGGCGCTCGTGGAGCGGATCTTCGCCCTGCCCCGCGACGACCGGTGGCAGACGATGGCGCGGGCCGCGGTGCGCGACGACCTCTACGGCGTCCACCAGCAGCTGACCGCCCAGGTCCTCGGCTCCACCGACGCCGCCGACTCGGCGCCCGCTCGCGTGGCCGCCTGGGAGGACGCCGACGAGGAGCTGGTGGGCCGCGCGGCGTCGACGCTCGAGGAGATCTGCCGCGAGGAGACAGCCGAGCTGGCCCGTCTCTCCGTCGGTCTGCGGGTGGTGCGCGGCCTGCTGTCCTGAGCCGGGACCCGACTACGCCGCGACCCTCGCCGACCCGTGGGCCAGGACGCTCCTGAAGCCGGCCGGTCAGAAGAGCAGTAGCGCGGCGACGACACCGGCCGCCACCACCGCCCACCGGAAGACCGCGTCCGGGAGCTTGCGGCCGATGCGGGCGCCGACGTAGCCACCCACCAGCGAGCCGGCCGCGAGCAGCACCACGACGTCCCAGCGGGGGTCGGCCACCACGATGGAGATCAGGCCGGCGACGACGTTGCCGACCATCAGCGACAGTGTCTTGAGGCCGTTGACGATGCGCAGCTCGAGGTCGGTGCCGATGCCGAGGACGGCCACCATCATCACGCCGGCGCCCGCGCCGAAGTAGCCGCCGTAGACGCCCGTGATCGTGGCGAACGCGGTGGTCGCGGGGGACATGTGCCGACGCTCGGCCAGCGCGACGCCGTGCCGCGCCTCGTGGCGGGCCCGCAGCCACCTCGCGATGCGGGGCTGCACGCCGACGAGCAGGCAGGTGAAGAGGATGAGGTAGGGGACGACCGCCTCGAAGACTCCCGGCGGCAGCCCGAGGAGCAGGGCGGCCCCGATCACCGCTCCGATCGCGCAGACCAGGACGATGGTCCGGGCGATGGGGCCCGCTTCGCGGACCTCGGTGCGGTAGCCGACGACGCCGCCCAGGCCGCCCGGGATCAGGCCCAGGGTGTTGGACACGTTGGCCACGACCGGCGGGAGGCCGAGGGCCACCAGCACGGGGAAGCTCAGCAGGGACGCCACCCCGACCGTGGACGAGAGCACGCCGGCGCCGAACCCGGTGACGAGCACCAGGAGCGCCTCGAGTGAGGTCACTGCGCCTCGCGGATGATGGCGACGTCGCTGACCATCGCGACGTGGGCGTGCATCGCCTCCGCAGCCGCGGCCGGGTCGCCGGCGCGGATCGCCTCGGCGATCGCGCGGTGCCCGGCCAGGGAGTCCTGCGGTCGGCCGGGCTGGCCGAGCGACTCGAGCCGGGTCTCCTTGATCAGGTCGCCGATCTCGTCCATCAGCCGGGCGAGCAGGAGGGAGTGGGAGGCGGCGGTGACGGCGCCGTGGAAGCGCTCGTCGCCCTCCACGCCACGGCCGCCGGCCTCGATGTCGGCGGCCATGAAGGCGAGGGCGTCGTCGATGCGGGCGAGGTCGTCGTCGGTGCGTCGGGCGGCGGCGAGCGAGGCGATCTTGGTCTCGAGCGCGTCGCGGGTCTCGATGACCTCGGGCAGCCGGTCGGCGTGGCTGCGGATCGCCTCGATGATGCGGCTCGACTTCTGGTGGCGCGCGGTCACGACGGTGCCGTCGCCGTGGCGTACCTCGACCACGCCGACCACCTCCAGCGCCACGAGCGCCTGGCTCAGGGTGGCGCGGCTGACGCCGAGACGCTGCGCGAGCTCGCGCTCGGGCGGGAGCTTGTCGCCGGCCCGCAGGCCGTTGTCGTCGATCCACGACGAGATCTGCCCGGCCACCTGCTCGTAGAGGCGCGTGCGGAGCAGGCGCGGCGGGAACGAGGACGACTCGGACATGGCACCACCCTATTGACGATCGGCTCATTGTCCTATTGGCTAGGCCACTGAGCCAGCATTGTGACGAGGGCCACCCCTCGCGACCCCGCCGTGCCGGCCTTCACTCGGAAGGTGACCGTTATGGGTCCGGAATGGATTGCGATCATCGCGCTCGTCGCGCTGTTCGTGGTCGGCACCGTGCTGCCGATCAACATGGGTGCGCTGGCCTACGTGGCCGCGTGGCTCGTCGGGATGTACTCCCTGGGGCTCGATGAGAAGGAGATCCTCGCCGGCATCAGCGCCGACCTGGTCCTGACCCTGATCGGTGTCACGTACCTGTTCGCCATCGCCAGGCAGAACGGCACGGTGGACCTCATCGTCCGCACCGCCGTGGCCTCGGTCGGCGGACGCGTCGCCCTCATCCCCTGGGTGATGTTCGCGGTCACGGCCGTGATCACGGCGATCGGCGCGGCCAGCCCGGCCGCCTGCGCGATCATCGGCCCCATTGCCCTCGGCTTCGCCGGCCGCTACCGCATCAGCCCGCTGATGATGGGCATGTTCGTCGTGCACGGCGCGCAGGCCGGCGGCTTCTCGCCCATCTCGATCTACGGCACGATCACCAACTCGGTGATGGAGGACGCCGGTCTCGGCACCACGCCGCTGACGATCTTCTTCTCCAGCCTGGTGGTCAACACCGTGATGGCCGCGATCCTGTTCGTCGTCCTCGGCGGCCGCCAGCTGATGAAGATGCGCATGGACGACGACGGTGAGCTCGTCGAGGTCGGCGCCGCGAAGGGTGCCGCACAGGGTGCCGCGGTCGGTGCCGGAGGGAGTGCGCCGCGCGTGCACCCCGACCGCTCGGACGCCCGCTCGGCCACCGGCGCCGCGCCCACGACCGGCACCCCGAACCCCGACGACGCCGGCACGACCCTCGAGCACGTCCTCACCCTGCTCGCCTTCCTCGCCGTGGCAGTCGTCGCGCTCGCCTTCGACAAGAACATCGGCTTCGCCGCGATCACGGCCGCGGTCGTGCTCTCGATCCTGACGCCGAAGGCCTACAAGGACACCGTCAAGCAGATCGCCTGGCCGACCGTGCTCCTCGTCGCCGGCGTCAGCACGTACGCGACCATCCTCACCACCGCCGGATCCCCGGAGTTCGTCGGCAAGTGGGCCGCCGGACTGGGCGCGGTCGCCATCGGCGCGCTGATCCTCTGCTACGTCGGCGGCATCGTCTCGGCGTTCGCCTCGTCGACCGCGCTGCTGCCGGTGATCATCCCGATCGCGATCCCCCTCGTGGCCGAGGGCGGCCTGTCGGCCGGCTTCTTCGTCGCGGCCCTCGCGGTGAGCTCGACCATCGTCGACGTGAGCCCGTTCTCCACCAACGGTGCGCTGATGCTGGCCAACAGGCCCGACACGATCGACGAGACCACCTACTACAAGCAGATCCTCACCTACGCCACGATCGTGACCCTCGTCGGTCCGTTGCTGGTGTGGGCCGCCCTCGTCCTCCCGGGATGGTGACCAGCGACATGACCGAATCCACGACCGGGTCCGCCACCGGGCCCCTCGCCGACCTCCTCGTCGTCGACCTGACCCGCGCGCTCGCGGGCCCGCACGCCACCCAGATGCTGGGTGACCTCGGCGCCCGCGTGATCAAGGTGGAGGCGCCGGGCAGCGGCGACGACACCCGCGGCTGGGGCCCGCCGTTCGTCGGCGAGCCCGACGCCCGGCAGTCGACGTACTTCCTGTGCACCAACCGCAACAAGGAGTCGATCGCCCTCGATCTCAAGGACGAGACCGACAAGGAGGTGCTGGTCGGTCTGGTCGAGCGCGCCGACGTGCTCGTCGAGAACTTCCGCACCGGCGTCCTCGAGCGGCTCGGCCTCGGCATCGAGGAGCTGATGCGCCGCAACCCGCGCCTCGTCGTCCTCTCGATCACCGGGTTCGGCCACGACGGGCCCGAGGGCGGCCGCGCCGGCTACGACCAGATCGCGCAGGGCGAGGCCGGCCTGATGTCGCTGACGGGATCCGGCCCCGACGACCCGCAGCGGGTCGGCGTACCCATCGCGGACCTGCTGTCCGGCATGTACGGCGCCTACGGCGTGCTCGCCGCGCTCCACGAGCGGGAGCGCACCGGAACGGGCACGGTCGTGCGTACGTCGCTGCTGGCGTCGGTCGTCGGCGTGCACGCCTTCCAGGGCACCCGGTGGACCGTGGCCGGCGAGGTCGGGCGCGCCCAGGGCAACCACCACCCCTCGATCGCTCCCTACGGGCTCTTCCACTGCCGCGACGGCGCCGTCCAGATCGCCCTCGGCAGCGAGGGCCTGTGGAAGAAGTTCTGCGCAGGCTTCGGGCTCGACCCGGACGCCGAGGGCATGGCCACCAACGGCGAGCGGGTCGGCCGCCGCGAGCAGGTCATCGAGGTCGTCGAGCAGGCGTTCGCCGACTGGGACGCCGAGCCGCTGCTGGCCCGGCTCGCCGAGGTGGGCGTGCCGGCGGGCAAGGTGCGCTCCCTCGACGAGGTCTACGAGTGGGACCAGGTCGCCAGCCAGGGACTGCTGGTCGACGTCGAGCACCCGACGCTCGGCGGCCTCACGCTCCCCGGCCCGCCCCTGCGGTTCTTCGACGCCGAGGGCACCGAGGTGACCCGCCGCGACCACGTCGCGCCGCCGCTGCTCGACCAGCACGCCGACGAGATCCGCGCCTGGGTCGGCGGGGGCGGGTCGTGAATACACCCCACGACGTTCTCCTCCTCCGCTGCGCTCCCCCCGACAACGCCGCGGGGACCCCGTGAGCACCCCGACCCGGCGCTGGACGGCGCACGAGCTGCTCGACCTGGTGCTCGACGAGGGCACCTTCGCCTCGTGGGACGAGCCCATCGACCTGTCCTACGCCGACGCCGACTACCGCGCAGCACTCGAGGCCGCCGCGGCGAAGGCCGGCACCGACGAGTCGGTGCTGACCGGACGGGGCGAGGTCCGCGGCCGGCCGGTCGCGGTCGTCGTCAACGAGTTCCGCTTCCTCGCCGGCTCCATCGGACGCGCCGCCGCGGACCGCATCACCGCGGCCGTTCGCCGGGCGACCGCCGAGGGGCTGCCGCTGCTGGCCAGCACCGCGTCGGGCGGCACCCGCATGCAGGAGGGCACGCCCGCCTTCGTGCGGATGGTCGAGATCTCCCGCGCGCTGATGGACCACCGCGCCGCCGGCCTGCCCTACCTCGTCCACCTGCGCCACCCCACGACCGGCGGCGTGTACGCCTCGTGGGGCTCGCTCGGCCACGTGACCGTCGCGGAGCCCGGCGCGCTGGTGGGCTTCCTCGGCCCCAAGGTCTACGCCGGCCTCAACGGGCGGCCGTTCCGACCGGGCGTCCAGGTCGCGGAGAACCTCGCCGCCGCCGGTGTCATCGACGGGGTCGTGGCCGCCGAGGACCTGCCCGCCATGGTCGACAGCGCCCTCGCGGTGCTGGTCGACGGACCCGGCTCGGGCCGGTTGCCGCTGCGCGCCTCGCGCCCGGTCGGCGACCACACCGCCTGGGACAGCGTCGAGCGGACGCGTCGTACGGACCGGGTGGGCGTGCGCGACCTGCTCGCCCATGGCGCCACCGGCACGTTGCAGCTGCGCGGCACCGACGAGGGCGAGCGCGACTCGACCGTCCTCGTCGCGCTGACCCGGCTCGACGACCAGCCGTGCGTGGTCATCGGCCAGGACCGCTCCCGGCAGGTGCCCGGGCACGCCATGGGACCCGGCGCGCTGCGCGAGGCGCGGCGCGGGATGCGGCTGGCCCAGGAGCTCGGGCTGCCGCTGGTCAGCGTCATCGACACCCCCGGTGCCGAGCTGTCACCCGAGGCCGAGGAGCGCGCCATCGCCGGCGAGATCGCCCGCTGCATCGCGACCCTCACCACCATGACGGTGCCGACGGTCTCGGTGATCCTCGGGCAGGGCTGCGGGGGAGGGGCGCTGGCGTTCCTCCCGGCGCGGACGGTCATCGCGACCGAGCACGCCTGGCTCTCCCCGCTCCCGCCGGAGGGCGCGAGCCTGATCGTGCACGGCGACACCGCCCACGCGGCCGAGATGGCCGCGCGCCAGCGGGTGCGGGCCGCGGACCTGCTCGCCGATGGCGTGGTCCAGCACGTGGTGCCCGAGGTCGACGACGAGTCGCGGAAGGACCTCGCGGTCGCAGTGGCCGCCGAGGTCGGCGCCCGGCTGCGCGAGCTCACGGGTCGTACGCCGGTCGCCCACGCCTCCTGACGGGGCCTGCGCCCAGGTCGCCGCTGGGCGGTGCCCCAGCCACCTTCCGCGCGACGGAAAGGTGGGTGGCGCACCGCTCGACCGAGCGGCGGACGAGGCTCAGCTGGCCTTCTTGGCCTGCTTCTTCGCAGCGGTCTTCTTGGTCGCGGTCTTCTTGGCCGTCGACTTCTTGGCAGCCGTCTTCTTCGCGGGAGCCTTCTTCGCCGAGGTCTTCTTGGCGGTGGTCTTCTTCTCCGGCTTCTCGTCGTCGGAGTCGTCTTCCGCGTCGGCCTCGCCCCGCGCGGTCTTCGCGGCCGCCACCGACTTCTGGAGCGCGGCGAGCAGGTCGACGACCTCGCCGGAGGTCTTGGTGGAGGTCTCGGTGCGCTTGATCTCGCCGCCCTCGATCTTGGACTTCACGAGCGCGTCGACGGCGCCGGCGTAGTCGTCCTCGAACTCGCTCGCGTCGAAGTCGCCGGCCAGCGTCTCGACGAGCATGTGGGCCATCTTGACCTCTTGCGGCTTGGCGTCGTCGACCTCGACCTTGAAGTCGGGCACGCGCACCTCGTCGGGCCACATCATCGTCTGCAGCACGATGACCTCGCCGGCCTCGGTCTCGCGGACGCGCAGCACGGCGATCGTGGTGCGCTGGCGCAGCGCGACGGTGACCACCGCCATCCGGTCGGCGTCCTTCAGTGCCTGGCGCAGGAGCGCGTAGGGCTTGGCGCCGGCGCCCTCGGGCTCGAGGTAGTAGGACTTCTCGAAGAGCAGCGGGTCGATCTGCTCGCGGGGCACGAACTTCTCCACCGCGATCTCCCGCGACGACGTCGAGGGCAGCTGCGACATGTCGTCGTCGGTGAGGATGACCATCTCGCCGTCCTCGGTCTCGTAGCCCTTCGCGATGTCGGCGTAGGCCACCTCCTCGCCGTCGAGCGAGCAGACGCGCTGGTACTTGATGCGGCCGCCGTCCTTGGCGTGCACCTGACGGAACGACACGTCGTGGCTCTCGGTGGCGGCATAGAGCTTGACCGGGACACTGACCAGGCCGAAGGAGACGGCACCCTTCCAGATCGCTCGCATGCCATGACGATAGCCGTCACATCAGACACACGTCTCCCTCCAGATGGGGGACGTGGGGATGCCAGACTGCTCGCGTGCGCCCGATGCTCGCCAGCAAGACCGACCGCGTCCCGACCGGCGCGCAGTGGCTGCACGAGGTCAAGTGGGACGGCGTGCGCGTGCTCGTCGACGCCCGCGACGGCGTCGTACGCATGACCAGCCGCAACGACAACGACGTCACCCCTGCCTGGCCCGACCTCGCCGCGCCGCCGCTCGGCGACCGCGACCTGATGGTCGACGGCGAGGTGATCGCCCTCAACGAGCGCGGGGTCCCCGACTTCCGGGTGCTGCAGCACCGCATGCACGTCCGCAACGCCCGCGAGGTCGCGCGCCTGGTCACGTCCGTGCCCGCCACCCTCATGGTCTTCGACCTGCTCCGCCTCGACGGCGAGGACCTCACCGCCCGCCCGCTGGAGGAGCGGCGCGCGCTGCTCGAGGGGCTTCCGCTCGGCGACTCGAAGTGGCAGGTCCCGGCGGCGTACGACGACGGCGACATGCTGTTCGACGCCACCCTGCAGCAGGGGCTCGAGGGCGTGGTGAGCAAGCGTCGCGGCTCGCGCTACCGCTTCGACGCCCGCAGCGAGGACTGGCGCAAGCTCGCCCACCGCCACCGCGGGTCGTTCGTCGTCGGCGGCTGGCGCCCGCAGACGGGTACGACGGACCGGCTGGCGTCGCTGCTCGTCGGCGAGCAGACCCCCGACGGACTGCTCTACCGCGGCCGGGTCGGCAGCGGCATCGCCGGAGCGACCAGCACCCGGCTCGGCGCCCTGATGGCACCGCTGGCGGCCGGGGCGTCGCCGTTCGCCGACGAGGTGCCCCGCATCGACGCCACCGGCACGTTCTGGGTCGAGCCGCGGGTCGTGGTCGACATCGACACCCACGGCCTCGGCTACGAGCGCCTGCGGCAGCCGTCGTTCCAGGGCGTCCGCGACGACCTCTCGCCCGAGGACCTGACATGAGGCGGCTCTTGATGGCGGCGGTGGCGGCGATGCTCGCGGCCACTGGCCTCCTCGCGCCGACCGGCGCAGGAGCGGAGGCCCGGCAGGCCGACGTCGTCCGCCTCGACGGCGTACGCGTCGAGCTCCGCGCCGGCACCGCGCAGGTCGTCACCGTCGACCACACCCGTGGCGTGCGCGCCCGTGTCTCGCTGTGGCGGCTGACCGCCGACGGGTGGGAGCGGCAGCTGACCACGTCCGACGGTCGCACCGGATACGGCGGCCTGGTCGACGGCGACCGACGACGGCAGGGATCGGGGACGACGCCGCTGGGCACCTACGGACTGATCTCCACCTTCGGCACCCACGCCGCCGACCCGCGCGCGTCGCTGCCGCACCACCGGATCCGCAAGGGGGACCACTGGGTGCAGGACAACGCCTCCGACTTCTACAACCAGCTGCGCAACCAGCGCGACGGCGGCTTCCGCTGGTGGCTGCCGAAGTCCGACCCCGACTCCTCGGAGCGGCTGACCGACTACCCCCGGCAGTACGAGTGGTCGATCGTCACCGACTTCAACGTCGAGCAGGTGCGCCACCGCGGCTCGGGGATCTTCCTCCACGTCAACGGGCGCGGCGCGACCGCCGGCTGCGTCAGCGCTCCGCGGCGGTTCATCCGCTCGCTGGTGCGGCTCCTCGACCCCGCCCGCGTGCCGGTGATCGGGGTCGGCCGATGAGCGAGCTGCAGGTCGACGTCGACGGCCGCACCCTGACCATCAGCAACCTCGACAAGGTGCTCTACCCGCGCACCGGCACGACCAAGGGCGAGGTGCTCAACTACTACGCGCAGGTCTCGCCGGCGCTCCTCCCGCACCTGAAGGACCGCGCGGTCACCCGGATCCGCTGGCCGCACGGGGTGGAGAAGGGGAGCTTCTTCGAGAAGAACGCGCCGGCCGGCACGCCGTCGTGGGTGCGTACGCACGAGGTGTCGACCACGGGCTCGCGCTCGGGCAAGGGGGACGGCACGATCCGCTTCCCGATCTGCGACGACCTCGCCACCCTGACCTGGCTGGCCAACCTCGCCTCGCTCGAGCTGCACGTGCACCAGTGGACCGTCGACGCCAAGGGCCGGCCGCGCCACCCCAACCGCCTCGTCATCGACCTCGACCCCGGCGAGCCGGCAGGGCTCCACGAGTGTGCCCAGGTCGCGCTGATGGTGCGCGACGCGCTGGCCGAGCGCGACCTCAGCTGCACCCCGGTGCTCAGTGGGAGCAAGGGCCTGCACCTGTACGCCCCGCTGCCGGACGGGCGCGGCAGCCTGGACAGCGACGGCACGACCGCGCTCGCGAAGGAGGTCGCCGAGGAGCTCATGAAGGAGCACCCCGACCTGGTCACGAGCGTGATGACGAAGGCCAAGCGGCCCGGCAAGGTGTTCCTCGACTGGTCGCAGAACTCCGGGTCCAAGACCACGATCTCGCCGTACTCCCTCCGCGGGCGCGAGCGTCCGACCGCCGCCGCGCCGCTGACGTGGGACGAGGTCGAGGAGGGCGCCGAGGACGACCTGGCGCTCGAGCAGCTCACCATGGACCAGGTGCTGGAGCGGGTGGCCCGGCTGGGGGACGTCTTCGAGGCCTGACACCGTCGGTCCGGGTGTTGCCCCGCAGGTGTCCCGTGGATTCGCCCCATGAGGGCCGGGAGGTGCATCTATGCTCTCGCCATGGCTCACGACGTGCTGGTGGTTGAGGACGAAGAGGACATCGCCGTCCCCCTCATGCGCACCCTCGAGCGCGAGGGCTACGAGGTCAACCGCGTGTCCGTGGGCGCTGACGCCGTCGCCTTCGCCGTGGGTGAAGGTCCGGCGGTCGTGATCCTCGACCTCGGCCTGCCCGACATGGACGGCATCGACGTGTGCCGCCAGATGCGCTCGGGCGGCTACCTCGGCGGCATCATCATGGTGACCGCCCGCGCCGGTGAGCTCGACCGAGTGGTCGGCCTCGACGTCGGCGCCGACGACTACCTCGCCAAGCCGTTCGGCCTCGCCGAGCTCCTCGCCCGCGTGCGCGCCCTCCTGCGCCGCAGCGGCAGCACCCCGGCCCCCGACGACACCACGGTCACCACCTCCTCCGGCCTCAAGATCGACGCCGCCTCGCGCCGCGTCCACCTCGGCGACCGTGAGATCGCGCTGACCGCCAAGGAGTTCGACGTCCTGGCCGTCCTCGCCAACAGCCACGACAAGGTCGTGCCCCGCGAGACCCTGATGAACGAGGTCTGGGACCAGAACTGGTACGGCTCGACCAAGACCCTCGACGTCACCATCGGCCGCCTCCGCAGCAAGCTCGAGGCCGCCGCGGCGGGCGAGAAGGTCGTGGCGATCCGCGGCGTCGGCTTCCGGCTCGAGACCGGCACCTGAGGTCCGCGGGCTAGTTTGGACGGGTGGCCGACACCCCGCAGCACCACGACGTCCTGATCGTCGGTGGCGGCAACGCCGGCACCTCCCTCGCCGCCCGGCTGCTGCGCGACGGCGCGCCCGACGTCGCGGTCATCGAGTCGCAGGCGGTCCACCGCTACCGCCCGCTCCTGAGCTATGTCGGCGGCGGCGAGGCCACCATGTCGTCGCTCTCGCGCCCCGCCGACCGCGTGGTGCCGGACGGGTGCACGACGCTGCGCGACGAGGTCGTCGCGGTCGACCCCGCTGAGAGGTCCGTCGAGACCCGGTCCGGGCGCCGCCTCACCTGCCGGACCCTGGTCGTGTGCCCCGGCCTCGACGAGGACTGGGACGCCACCCCCGGCCTTCGCGAGGCGTACGACGCCGGGTGGGCAGCCTCGACCTTCGACGACGACACCGCCGGGCGGGTGTGGCCCTCGCTCCGCGGACTGCAGTCCGGGCGGGTGGTCTTCACCCTGCCGCCCGAGCCGGCGCCGTGCGGCGCGACCGCGCTCAAGCCGCTCTTCATGGCCTGCGACCACTGGCGCCGGGCGGGCGTGCTGGACGACATCGACGTGCACCTGGTGCTCCCCGGCCCCTCGCCTCTCGGCCTCGACGGCCCGGACGCGCGGCTGGAGGAGGCGCTGGCGTCGTACGACGTCCGCGTGCACCGCGAGTCGACCGTCTCCCGGCTCGACGGCCGCAGCGTCGTGCTGGCCACGCAGGCGGGGGAGGAGGTGGTCGAGGACGTCGCCCTCGCGCACGTGGTCCCGCACTACCGCGCCCCCCGGTGGGTGGTCGACGCCGGGCTTGCGGGGGACCACCCGGCCGGTCTGGTCGACGTCGACCCGCTGACGATGCGGCACCGCCGGTTCCCCGACGTGTGGGCGCTCGGCGACGTCGCCGACCTGCGGACCCGGCCGTCCGGAGGGGCGCTGCGCAAGCAGGTCGCCGTCCTGGCGCCCAACCTGCTCGCCGCCCGCCTGGGCCGCCCGCTCGGCCACTACGACGGCTACACCGTCATGCCGATCACCACCGCCCGCCACCGGCTGATGCTCGTCGAGGTCGATCGCGACGGCCGGCCGCAGCCGACGGTGCCGTGGGTCGACCTGACGAAGCCGCGGGCGGTGACGTGGTGGGTGGACCGCTACGTGCTGCCGCAGGTCTACTGGCGACGGATCCTGCGCGGCCGGGTCTGAGGAGTTCTCCACAAGCTTTGCCCTGGGGCTGTTTTCGGGGGTGTCGGCGTGGGTAGCGTCCCTCGTGCAGGTCTTCTCGGGGAAGCAGGCACGACATGGCCGTTGATCGCGTCACGCGACCGCACGCCGACGACCTCGTCGAGCGCCTCGACCTGCAGGTGCGCGAGCGTGTGCGGCGCGAGGGCGTCGACCCGCAGCGCGAGGCCCTCGTCGTACGCCGGATCGCCGAGGACGTCGTCCGCGACCACGACGACCTCAGCCTCACCGGAGCGGTCGCGCCCGTCGCCGACGACAGCGCGATGGTGGGTGAGCTGGTCGCCCGTGTCTCCGGCTTCGGCCCGCTGCAGCCCTTCCTCGACGACCCGGAGGTCGAGGAGGTCTGGATCAACGACCCCAGCCGGGTCTTCATCGCCCGCCGCGGGCGCCACGAGCTGACCAACCTCCGGCTCGACGCGGCGCAGGTCAACGAGCTCGTCGAGCGGATGCTGAAGTCGAGCGGACGTCGGATCGACATCTCGACCCCGTTCGTCGACGCGATGCTGCCCGAGGGGCACCGCCTCCACGTCGTGCTCGAAGGCATCACCCGCGGCTTCACCGCGGTCAACATCCGCAAGTTCCTGCTCCGCGCGCACCGGCTGTCCGACCTGGTGTCGCTGGGCAGCCTGACGCCCCAGGCGGCGCTCTTCCTCGAGGCGTCGGTGCGCGCCGGCCTCAACATCCTCGTCGCGGGTGGCACGCAGGCCGGCAAGACGACGATGCTCAACTGCCTGGCGGCCGCGGTGCCCGGTGGTGAGCGGGTGGTGAGTGCGGAGGAGGTCTTCGAGCTGCGCTTCTCCCACCCCGACTGGGTCGCGATGCAGACCCGGCAGGCCGGGCTCGAGCAGACCGGCGAGATCGTGCTGCGCGACCTCGTGAAGGAGGCGCTCCGGATGCGACCGAGCCGGATCCTGGTCGGAGAGGTCCGCGCGGCCGAGTGCCTCGACCTCCTGCTCGCCCTCAACTCCGGCCTGCCGGGCATGGCCACCCTCCACGCCAACAGCGCCCGCGAGGCGTTGGTCAAGATGTGCACCCTGCCGCTGCTGGCCGGCGACAACATCTCGGCGCGCTTCGTGGTGCCGACGGTCGCCACCAGCGTCGACCTCGTGGTGCACCTCGGCCTCGGCGCCGACGGCGTACGCCGCGTCAACGAGATCGTCTCCGTGCCGGGGCGGGTCGAGGCCGACGTCATCGAGGTGGAGCCGATCTTCGTCCGGCGCGGTGCCGACCTGCGGCGCACCGGGGGAGTGCCCGCGCGGGTCGAGCGCTACGAGCGGGTCGGCATCGACGTCCACCAGCTGCTTGCCTCCGAGGAGGTCGCTCGCTGATGGGCGCGCTCGTCGGGCTGGGGGTGGGCGTCGGCCTGCTGCTGATCTGGTCCGCCTTCGCCCTGCCGCGCACGCCGCGCTCCGCGTCACCGACCTCGACGGCGCTGGGTCGCCTCCTCGGCCGCGCCGGCCTTGCGGACGTCACGCCGGCGAGCGTGCTCACGTTGTGCCTCGTACTGTTCGCCGTGGCCTTTGCGCTGGTGCAGGCTGTGTCGAGGACCGTCCCGGTGGCGGTCGTGTTCGCCGCCATGGCCGCCTACCTCCCGATCGCCGTGCTGCGTCAGCGGGCGGCCCGCCGGCTGCGTGACTTCGCCGAGGTGTGGCCCGAGGCGGTCGACAACCTCGCGAGCGCCGTGCGCGCCGGGCTCTCCCTCCCCGACGCCGTCGCCGCGCTCGGCACCAACGGGCCCGAGGCGCTGCGCGCCGACTTCGCCCAGTTCGCCCTCGACTACCAGGTCAGCGGCCGGTTCGGCGAGTGCCTCGACCGGCTCAAGGACCGGCTCGCCGACCCCGTCGGCGACCGCGTGATCGAGGGGCTGCGGCTGGCGCGCGAGGTCGGCGGCGGCGATCTCGGCCGTCTGCTGCGCAACCTCTCCGGGTTCCTCCGCGACGACGCGCGCACGCGGTCCGAGCTCGAGTCACGGCAGGCCTGGACCGTCAACGGTGCTCGGCTGGCCGTCGCCGCGCCGTGGATTGTCCTGCTGCTGATGTCGTTCCAGACCGCGGCGATCCGGCAGTACGCCTCGCCGGGTGGCGTCCTCGTGCTGGGCATCGGGTTCGGCGTCTGCGTGCTCGCCTACTGGGCGATGATGCGCATCGGCCGGCTGCCGACCGAGAAGCGGATCCTGTCGTGAGCACCACGGTGTGGGGTGCGCTCCTCGGCGCCGTCGCCGGCGTGGGTCTGCTCCTCGTCGGCCTGCGGATCGCGGTGCTGCGCCGGCCGCAGCTGTCGGTCCGGGTGCTGCCCTACCTCCGCGACGTGCCCCGCCTCGACGAGGGCGGGCTGCTGCGACCGCTGACGCCCGCGCCCACCTCGGCCGTCGCGGGGATCTTCGGTCCGCCGCTGCGCCGGGCCGCCGACCTGGTCGAGCGGGTGCTCGGCGGCACCGCGTCCGTAAGCCGTCGGCTCCAGCGCGCCGGCCTCGACCGCACCGTCCAGGACTTCCGGATCGAGCAGGTCGTCTGGGGGCTGGTGGGATTCGCGGCCGCCGCCGCCGTCGTCCTGCTGCGCGCGCTCGGTGGCGTCGGGAGCGTCGGCACCGGCGCGGTCTTCTGCGCGCTCGGCTTCGTGTGCGGCGTCTTCCTCCGCGACAACCGGCTCAGCACCCAGGTCAAGGACCGCGAGCGCCAGGTCCTCGTCGAGTTCCCGACGGTCGCCGAGCTGCTGGCGCTGTCGGTCGCCGCCGGTGAGAGCCCGGTGTCGGCGCTCGACCGCGTCGTACGCCGCAGCCACGGCGCGCTCTCCGACGACCTCGCGCAGGTGCTCGCCCGGATCCGCACGGGCGAGCCCGTCGGGGCCGCCTTCGAGTCGCTCGCCCGCTCCACCGGGCTGCCGATCGTGGCCCGGTTCGCCACCGGCATCACCGTGGCGATGGAGCGCGGCACCCCGCTGGCCGACGTCCTCCACGCCCAGGCCGCCGACGTACGGGAAGCAGGTCGGCGCCTGCTCATCGAGACCGCCGCCCGCAAGGAGATCGCGATGATGGCGCCCGTCGTGTTCTTCGTGCTGCCGGTGACGATCCTGTTCGCCTTCTACCCCGGGGTGCTGGGCCTGCGGCTCACCACCCCATGACGCCTCTCAACGAAAGGACACGCCATGCATCCGTCCGTCTCGGGACTCCTCGTCCACCTCACGACACGACCTCGTGACGACCGTGGCGACGTGCCCGGTTGGGTGATGGTCACGCTGATGACCGCCATCGTCGTGGCCGCGCTGACGCCGTTCGTCAGCGACGAGCTGCGTGCCCTGCTGGCACGGGCCTTCGCGATGGTCAGCGGCTAGGGTCCCGGTGCCTCGCCGGGCCCGCACCAGCGAACGCGGGGCTGCGGTCGTCGACTTCGTCCTCGTCCTGCTCGTCCTCCTCCCGCTGGTCATCGGCATCCTGCAGCTCGCGCTGGTCCTCCACGTGCGCAACACCCTCGCCTCCGCCGCAGCGGAGGGCGCCCGCCACGCAGCGGTCGCCGGCTCGTCGGCCCCCGCCGGCCGGGCCAAGGTGCAGGAGCTGGTCAGCGGTGCCCTGTCCGCGGACTTCGTCCGCACGGTGACCGTCCGCCCGGCCCTCGTCGGGGGAGCCCCGGGCTACGAGGCCGTCGTGACCGCCGACGTGGGCCTGCTCGGCTTCGGAGGGGCAGGCGTGCCCGTCCGCGTCTCGGGCCACGCCATCGCCGAAGTGGCACCACCGTGACCCGGACGCGACTGTGCGCGCGGCGAGACGAGCAGGGCTCCGCCCTCGTCGAGCTCACCTGGCTCGCGATCATCCTGCTGGTCCCGCTCGTCTGGATCGTCATCTCGGTCTTCGAGGTGCAGCAGGGGGCGTTCGCCACCAGCGCCGCCGCCCGCGCTGCCGGGCGGGCCTACGCCCTGGCGCCGGACGACGCCACGGGATCGGCCCGCGCCGACGCCGTCGTACGCCAGGTGCTGGCCGACCAGGGCACACCGGGCCAGCGCGCCCGGGTGCGCGTCACGTGCGACGCCCCCGCGGGCAGCTGCCACGTCGGCACGTCGGTCATCACGGTCCGCGTCGACTCCGGGGTGGAGCTGCCGTTCTTCCCGGCGATCCTCGGCGAGGGCGCCGCGGTCTTCTCGCTCGACGCGACCCACACGGTCCCGATCGGGCAGTACGTCGAGAGCGGGTCCGACGACGGCCAGGACGGCGAGCGATGAGGTGCCGCGACGAGGAGGGACAGGTGACGCTGCTGATCATCGGGTTCGCGAGCATCCTGCTGATGGCCATCGTGGTCGTGATCGACGCGTCGGCCGCCTACCTCCAGCGGCAGGGCCTCGACAACCTCGCCGACGGTGCGGCTCTCTACGGCGCCGACCTCGGGTCCGCCGGCATCTACGAGCAGGGCCTCGACGGCGAGCGCCTCACCCAGCAGGAGGCCGCGGTCGAGGCCGCGGTGCGCGACTACCTCGCCCGCGCCGGCGCCGGCTCGACGTACCCCGGCATCGACGTCGGCGTGCGCGTCGACCCGGTCGGCCGCTCCGTCACGGTCCGGCTGAGCGCGCCGCTCGACCTGCCGCTCACCATCCCCGGCTCACCGAGCAGCCCGACGGTCGGCGCGAGCAGCACGGCCGCGGTGACGGTGGTGCCGTGACCGGGGCCGCGTAACGGCCGTCACGCTGCCCACCCCATCAGATGGTCCGTGGCGGGACTCGCGGCAGGTCGCCGGTAGTTTCAAGCCATGACCGAGACCTGGCCCGGCACTGCCTACCCCCTGGGTGCCACCTTCGACGGCACCGGCACGAACTTCGCCCTGTTCAGCGAGGTCGCCGAGCGCGTCGAGCTGTGCCTGTTCGACCCCGACCCGGCCGACCCCGGCTCGTTCACCGAGACCCGGCTCGAGGTCACCGAGGTCGACGCCTACGTCTGGCACTGCTACATCCCGACCGTGCAGCCCGGTCAGCGCTACGGCTACCGCGTCCACGGCCCGTGGGACCCCACCCAGGGCCAGCGCTGCAACCCCAACAAGCTGCTCCTCGACCCCTACGCCAAGGCCACTGCCGGCGACATCGACTGGGACCAGTCCCTGTTCGCCTACAACTTCGGCGACGAGGACTCCCGCAACGACGACGACTCCGCGGCGCACATGACCCACGGCGTGGTCATCAACCCGTTCTTCGACTGGGAGGGCGACCGCCGTCTCTCCATCCCCTACAACGAGTCCTTCATCTACGAGGCGCACGTCAAGGGACTCACCCAGCTGCACCCCGACTTGCCGGAGGAGCAGCGTGGGACCTACGCCGGGCTGGCGCACCCCTCGGTCACCGCCCACCTCAAGAAGCTCGGCGTCACCGCGATCGAGCTGATGCCGGTCCACCAGTTCGTGCAGGACTCGACCCTGCTCGACCAGGGCCTGCGCAACTACTGGGGCTACAACACCCTCGCCTTCCTCGCCCCGCACGCCGACTACGCCTCGAGCCAGCAGGGCCAGCAGGTCCAGGAGTTCAAGGCGATGGTCAAGGCGATGCACGCCGCCGGCATCGAGGTCATCCTCGACGTGGTCTACAACCACACCGCCGAGGGCAACCACCTCGGCCCGACGCTGAGCTTCAAGGGCATCGACAACGCGGCCTACTACCGCCTCGTCGAGGACGACCAGCGCTACTACATGGACTACACCGGCACCGGCAACACCCTCAACGTGCGCCACCCGCACTCGGTGCAGCTGATCATGGACTCGCTGCGCTACTGGGTCACCGAGATGCACGTCGACGGCTTCCGCTTCGACCTGGCCGCGAGCCTGGCGCGCGAGTTCTACGACGTCGACAAGCTGTCCACCTTCTTCGAGATGGTGCAGCAGGACCCCGTGGTCAGCCAGGTGAAGCTGATCGCCGAGCCGTGGGACATCGGCCCCGGCGGCTACCAGGTCGGCGGCTTCCCGCCCCAGTGGACCGAGTGGAACGGCGCCTACCGCGACACGGTGCGCGACTTCTGGCGCGGCGAGCCGTCGCTGGGCGACTTCGCCTCCCGGCTGTCCGGATCCTCCGACCTCTACGAGCACTCCGGTCGCCGACCTTTCGCCAGCATCAACTTCGTCACCGCCCACGACGGCTTCACGCTGCGCGACCTCGTCTCCTACAACGAGAAGCACAACGAGGCCAACGGCGAGGACAACAACGACGGCGAGAGCCACAACCGCTCGTGGAACCACGGTGTCGAGGGCCCGACCGACGACGCCGAGATCCTCGAGGCGCGGGCCCGCGAGCAGCGCAACTTCATCGCCACGCTGCTGCTCAGCCAGGGGGTGCCGATGCTGCTGCACGGCGACGAGCTGAGCCGCACCCAGGACGGCAACAACAACACGTACGCCCAGGACAGCGAGATCAGCTGGGTGCACTGGGACGACGCCGACAAGCCACTCATCGAGTTCACCGCGGCGGTCGCCAAGCTGCGCGCCGACCACCCGACCTTCCACCGCAAGCGGTTCTTCACCGGCAGCACGGTGCGCACCGGCGACGGCGAGCGCCTCAACGACATCGTCTGGCTCGACCTCGACGGGGAGCCGATGGAGGACGGCGACTGGGAGGGCGGCAAGGCGATCGGCATGTACCTCAACGGCAACGGCATCGCCGGCAAGGACGCCCGCGGCGCCACCATCACCGACGACCACTTCCTGCTCTACTTCAACGCCGACGGCCCGGCGACGGTGACCCTGCCGGCGGAGGAGTACGCCGCCGCGTGGGACGTCGTGATCGACACCGGCGGCGACGCCGACGCCGGCCCGACGTTCGAGGCCGGGGGGACGTTCGACCTCGCCACGCACAGCCTCGTCGTGCTCCGCGAGCACTCCGAGCCCGAGACCAGCCCGGACCACTCCGTGGCGGCATCACTCGCGGCCCGCTCGGGTACGGACCTGACGTGACCGACGCGCACCCACCCGCCCGGCCCGAGCGTCGTACGCCGCGCAGCACCTATCGCCTGCAGGTCAGCCCCGACTTCACGCTCCACGACGCCGTGCAGGTGCTGCCCTACCTGCACGACCTCGGGGTGGACTGGGTCTACCTCTCGCCGCTGCTGGCCTCCGAGCCCGGCAGCACCCACGGCTACGACGTCGTCGCCTTCGACCACGTCGACCCCGAGCGGGGCGGCGAGGAGGGCCTGGCCGCGCTGTCGGCCGAGGCGCGGCGCCTCGGGATGGGCGTGCTGGTCGACATCGTGCCCAACCACGTCGGCGTGGCCACCCCCTCGGAGGACCCGTGGTGGTGGGACGTCCTCAAGCTGGGCCGCGAGTCCGAGCACGCGTCGGCCTTCGACGTCGACTGGGCGGCCGGCGACGGCCGCATCGTGATCCCGGTCATCGGTGACGACGACGAGGGCGCGATCCGCGTCGTTCGATCCGGAAAGGGGGAGGGGGAGGTCCGCTACCACGACCAGCGCTTCCCGCTCGCTCCCGGCACCTCCACGCTGGAGGAGCAGCACTACGAGCTGGTCAACTGGCGTGCGGCCGACGAGGACCTCAACTACCGCCGCTTCTTCGCCGTCAACACCCTCGCCGCCGTGCGCGTCGAGGACCCCGAGGTCTTCGCCGAGACCCACGTCGAGGTCAAGCGGTGGTTCGACGAGGGTCTCGTCGACGGGCTGCGGGTCGACCATCCCGACGGCCTGCGGGACCCCAAGCGCTACCTCGACGACCTCGCCGCGCTCACCGGCGGCGCCTATGTCCTCGTCGAGAAGATCCTCGAGCCCGGCGAGCACCTGCCCGCCGACTGGGCCACTGACGGCACCACCGGCTACGACGCGCTCGCGCTCATCGACCGGGTGCTCACCGACCCGGCCGGCGAGGCGCCGCTGACCGCGATCGAGGACCGGCTGCGCGGCACGACGGTGGACTGGGAGCAGATGGTCCACGACAACAAGCGTGCCGTCGCCGACGGCATCCTCCACTCCGAGGTCCTCCGCATCACCCGCGAGGTGGAGCGTGCGCTGCACGCGAAGCAGGACGAGGCGGGGGAGGGCGCCGACGAGGACGCCGTCGCCGACGCGATCGGCGAGCTGCTCGCCTGCTTCCCCGTCTACCGCTCCTACCTGCCCGGGGGCCGCGACCACCTCGACCAGGCCTTCGCCCGGGCGCGGGAGCAGCGCCCCGACCTCGCCGCGACGTACGACGTCCTCGAACCGCTGCTGCACGACGAGTGGAGCCAGCCGGCCCGGCGCCTCCAGCAGACCTCTGGCATGGTCATGGCCAAGGGCGTCGAGGACTGCTCGTTCTACCGCTGGTCGCGGCTGACGTCGCTCAACGAGGTCGGCGGCGACCCGTCGATCTTCGCGATCGGCGTCGACGACTGGCACGAGGCGATGGCCGCGCGCCAGCGCGACTGGCCCGACGCGATGGTGACGCTCTCCACGCACGACACCAAGCGCGGCGAGGACGTCCGCGCCCGGATCACCGTGCTCGCCGAGGAGCCCGGCCACTGGGAGCGGGCGCTCGACGAGCTGCTCCGCCTCGCACCCGTCCCCGACGAGGGCTTCGGCTCGCTGCTGTGGCAGGCCGTGCTCGGCGCCTGGACGCCCGACCACCTGCCCGACCTCCGGGACCGGCTGCACGGCTACGCCGAGAAGGCGATGCGGGAGGCCGGCGACCGGACGACGTGGACCGAGCCCGACGAGGCGTACGAGTCGCAGGTGCACGCCGCGGTCGACGCGGTCTTCGACTCCGAAGACGTGCGCGCCGTGCTGGTCGACCTCGCCGCGCGGATCGACGAGCCCGCCCAGGCCAACTCGCTCGTGGCCAAGCTGCTCGCGATCACGATGCCGGGCGTGCCCGACGTCTACCAGGGCAGCGAGCTCTGGGAGACGTCGCTGGTCGACCCGGACAACCGCCGTCCCGTCGACTTCGACCACCGCGCCGCGGTGCTCGCCGGCACCGCCGAGGACGACGCGGCGACCAAGCTGCACGTCACCTGCACCGCCCTGACCCTCCGGCGCGAGCGGCCGGACCTGTTCACCGGCTACGCGCCGGTGACCGCCTCCGGGTCCGCCGCGGCGCACGCGGTCGCCTTCGACCGCGGTGGTGCGATCGCCGTCGCCACCCGCCTCCCCGTGGGGCTCGCCGCGGCCGGCGGCTGGAACGACACCGCCCTCGACCTGCCCGAGGGTCGGTGGCACGACGTGCTCACCGGCCTCGACACCGACGGCCGGCTCGCCACCCTGCTCGCCGTCCACCCCGTCGCCCTGCTGGTCAAGAAGGACTGAGGAAGGACTGACATGACCACGCCCTCTCGGGGACCCTTCGACGTCTGGGCGCCGCGCCCGCAGCGGGTGCGGCTGAGCGTGAGCACCCCCGATGGTCAGAGCGTCGTGGAGATGACCCGTGACGCCGACGGCTGGTGGGCGCCGGCAGGACCGGTGCCGACGGACGAGTCGGTCGACTACGGCTACCTCGTCGACGACGACCCCGACCCGCGCCCCGACCCGCGCTCGCGCCGGCAGCCCGGCGGCGTGCACGGGCTCTCGCGGCGGGACCGGACGACGTACCAGTGGGGCGACGCCGCCTGGACCGGCCGCCAGCTGGCGGGGTCGGTCGTCTACGAGCTGCACATCGGCACCTTCACCCCGGACGGCACCCTCGACTCCGCCGTCGAGCGGCTCGACCACCTCGTCGACCTCGGCGTCGACCTCGTCGAGCTGCTCCCGGTGAACTCCTTCAACGGCACCCACAACTGGGGCTACGACGGCGTCGCCTGGTTCGCCGTCCACGAGCAGTACGGCGGCCCCGACGCCTACCGCCGCTTCGTCGACGCGTGCCACGCGAAGGGGCTCGGGGTGGTCCAGGACGTGGTCCACAACCACCTCGGCCCGTCGGGCAACTACCTCTCGCTCTTCGGCCCCTACCTGAAGGACGGCCGCAACACGTGGGGCGACCTGGTCAACCTCGACGGCGAGGGGTCGGCCGAGGTTCGGCGCTACATCCTCGACAACGTGCGGATGTGGTTCGAGGACTACCACGTCGACGCCCTGCGTCTCGACGCCGTGCACGCCCTGAGCGACACCTCCGAGGTCCACCTCCTCGAGGAGATGGCGGTCGAGACCGCCGCGCTGTCCGCGCACCTGCGCCGCCCGCTCACCCTCATCGCCGAGTCCGACCTCAACGACACCCTGCTCGTGCGCCCGCGCGAGGCCGGCGGCTACGGCCTCGACGCGCAGTGGAGCGATGACTTCCACCACGCCGTGCACGTCGCCCTGAGCGGCGAGACCACCGGCTACTACGCCGACTTCGAGCCGCTCGAGGCGCTGGCGAAGGTCTGCGAGCGCGGCTTCTTCCACGACGGGACCTTCTCGTCCTTCCGCGACCGCGACCACGGCGTGCCCGTCGACACCGAGAAGATGCCGACGTGGCGGCTCGTGGTGGCCAACCAGAACCACGACCAGGTCGGCAACCGCGCCCGCGGCGACCGGCTCGCCGAGCACCTCGACGACGACCAGCTCGCCTGCGCCGCGCTGCTGACCCTGGCCGGGCCGTTCACCCCGATGCTGTTCATGGGCGAGGAGTGGGCCGCGTCGACCCCCTTCCAGTTCTTCACCTCCCACCCGGAGCCCGAGCTGGGCAAGGCCACCGCCGCGGGGCGCATCACCGAGTTCGAGCTGATGGGCTGGGACCCGGACGAGGTCCCCGACCCCCAGGACCCCGAGACGTTCCGCCGCTCGAAGCTGGACTGGGACGAGCGGTCCGGTGGTCGCCACGCGGTGGTGCTGGAGTGCTACCGGCGACTCGGCCGGCTGCGCCGCGAGCTGCCGCAGCTGACGGACCCGGCCTTCGGCTCGGTCTCGTGCGCCGTCGAGGGCCGGCTGTTCACCATGCGCCGCGGCGACCTGCTCGTCGTCGTCAACGCCGGCGACACGGCCGCGACGACCGAGGTGGGGGAGCGCGAGGTGCTCTTCGAGACCCCTGCCGGGGTCGACGTACGCGACGGGGTGCTGTCGGTGCCGGCACACGCCGGAACTCTTCTCGGACCGGTCACAACTTTCTCGTGACCGGCGGCGTCTCCCTCGTGAACGGCCCGCATCCGGGCCCACACGACGGGGACAGAACCATGAACCGCATCACCGCACTCGCCGCCACCGTGGCCCTCACCGCCGGCTCGCTGGCACTCACCGCGCCGACGCAGGCCGCGCCCGCGAAGGCCCAGACCTACAAGGTCACCGCCAAGGCCAACCTCGAGGTCGCCGTCGCCAAGGAGGACACCGTCAAGGTCAAGGGGCGCGTCACGCCCAAGGCCGCCGGCGAGAAGGTCGTCCTGCAGCAGCGCGTGGGCAACAAGAAGTCGTGGAAGTCCACGGGCAACGCCAAGATCAAGAAGAACGGCACCTACGTCCTCAAGGACAAGCCTTCGACCCAGGGCCCGCGCGAGTACCGCGTCCTCAAGCCGGCCTCGAAGGGCCTCAAGAAGGGCTACAGCAAGGCCCTGGCCGTCGAGGTCTACAAGTGGGAGAAGCTGGTCTACCGGCTCAGCGGCCCCCGCGTGAACGTCGAGCCTGACGGCGTCATCATCGGCGCCGAGTACTTCGGCCAGAGCCTGGCGACCACGACCTCGGGCACGCCGTCGTCGGTGGAGTACACCCTCGGTCGCAAGTGCACCGACCTGCGGGCGACGTACGCCCTCACCGACAGCTCGGCCACCGGCTCGAGCGGCGCCGTGACCGTCAGCGCCGACGGCGCCGTCCTGGCCACGCACCCGCTGGCGGTCGGCACGGTGATCGTCGACGAGGTCCTCGACGTCTCGGACGTCTTCCGCCTCAAGGTCGACCTCTCCACCTCCACGACCCCGGCCGCCGTCGCCGCCGTCGCGTCGCCCGAGGTGCTCTGCACGCGCTGACGCGCACCCGATCCGCAGCGGCGGGCACGACCGGAATCACAGGCCGGGAGTGCTCGCCGCTGCTGCTTGTCCGCCCGCTGCTTTCGACACCCTTCCCGCGTGCGCCGTACTGTTGCTCCTTGTGGCAGGCATCGACTTCGACGTAGAGATCAAGCAGCTCCGGGCGACCATGAAGACGGTCGGTCAGGTCCTCAACCTCGAGCGCATGCGCGGGGAGATCGCCGACCTGGGCGAGCAGGTCGCGGCCCCCGACCTGTGGGACGACGTGGCGAGCGCCACCCGCATCACCGGACGTCTCTCCGCCCTCCAGGGCGAGCTCGACCGCTTCGAGGGCCTCGAGACCCGCATCGAGGACCTCGCCCTCATGGTCGAGATGGCCCAGGAGGAGGGCGATGCCGACACGCTCGCCGACTCCGAGGCCGAGCTCGGTCGCATCAAGAAGTCCGTCGAGTCGCTCGAGATCCGCACCCTGCTGGCCGGTGAGTACGACGAGCGCGAGGCGATCGTGACGATCCGCTCGGGCGCCGGTGGCGTCGACGCCGCCGACTTCGCCGAGATGCTGATGCGGATGTACACGCGCTGGGCCGAGCAGCACAAGTACGGCGTCGAGGTCTACGAGGTGTCCTACGCCGAGGAGGCGGGCATCAAGTCCGCCGAGTTCGCCATCCACGCGCCCTACGCCTACGGCACCCTCTCCGTCGAGGCGGGCACCCACCGCCTGGTGCGGATCAGCCCCTTCGACAACCAGGGCCGCCGCCAGACCTCCTTCGCCGCCGTCGAGGTGGTGCCCATGCTCGAGCAGACCGACGAGATCGAGGTCGACGAGAACGAGATCCGCACCGACGTCTTCCGCTCCGGCGGTCCCGGCGGCCAGTCGGTCAACACCACCGACTCCGCCGTGCGCCTGACGCACATCCCCACCGGCATCGTCGTGTCCTGCCAGAATGAGAAGTCGCAGCTGCAGAACAAGGCCTCCGCCATGGTCGTCCTCAAGGCCAAGCTCCTCGCCCGCAAGAAGGCCGAGGAGGCCGCGCTCAAGAAGGACCTCAAGGGCGACGTCCAGGCGAGCTGGGGCGACCAGATGCGCAACTACGTCCTCAACCCCTACCAGGTCGTCAAGGACCTGCGGACCGGCCACGAGTCCGGCAACCCCAGCGCTGTGTTCGACGGCGACCTCGACGACTTCATGGAGGCGGGCATCCGCTGGCGCCGGGGTGCGGACAAGGTCGACGCCTGAGGTGTTTCGCAGCCGCCACCCGGGGTAGACGTCAGTCACTGACACGCTGACCACCGGGGGGACACATGTCGCAGCTGCAGGTCGGCTTCGCGGCGTTGCAGGACGCCGCCAATGCCGCGCAGGGCGCGGCGGCCGACGCCAAGGGACACGGGTCCGCCGACGCGCTGACCTGGGCAGGCGGCGGAGTCCCGGGTGCCTCCTCGGTCGACCACCTGCGTGAGCTCGGCACGAGCTGGGACGACGAGGTCGCCGCGTGGGTGACGGCGGCCGACGACTTCGGCGCCGACCTCGCAGCCGCCGGTGAGGACTACCGCTCGGTCGACCAGACCACGGGTGGCCTGTTCGGCGGCCTGCTGGGCGGTGGCTGATGACCATCACCTACGGCGACGCGAAGCGCTGGCAGTCCGAGCCGCTCGGCACCGCCGGCGACAGCCTCAAGAAGGACCTCGACGCCCTCGAGGGCGCCCGCGACCAGCTCGAGACGCAGGGCGTGCCCGAGTCGTGGACCGGGCTGGCCGTGACGTTCGCCGTCGCGCGCCGCACGCTGCTGGTCAAGCAGCTCGACCGTCACATCGACGGCAAGCGCCAGATGCAGCGCGCCCTCTACGACGCCGAGACCATCGTGGCCGAGGTCGAGCGCCTGGTCACCGAGGTCGAGGGGGAGGCCCGCGCCAAGGACTTCTCGATCAGCACGGACGGCATGGTCAGCGACGTCAGCGACCCGCCGACCTTCCCGAACCGCTACGAGGCCGACGAGTGGTCCCGCATCCGCCAGCAGACCGCCCAGGCGCTGGCCGACGACGTCTCCACCATCCTCGGCCGGGCGGCCGCCGCCGACGCGACCATCGCGGGCGGCGTACCTCCGGGCCACGTGGACTCCGTCGACGACTACGGCGTCGCCGACCCGGAGGTCGCCGAGAGGTGGGCCTCGATGACCGACGCCGAGCGGCGCGCGGTGGTCGAGGAGATGATCGAGGAGCAGGCGGCCGAGGCCGGAATCCCGACCCCGACCATCACCTGGGAGCCCGAGACGTGGGACCTCTGGGGCCAGGCGCGCGGCGGCGGCTCGGAGATCGCGCTCAACGAGGGCATCCTCGACGACCCGTTCATCCTCAACACCGTCGCCCACGAGATGCGGCACGCCCGCCAGTTCGAGGCCATCGACGACCAGGACGCGTGGCGCTGGCCGTGGCAGGACGACCCGTTCGACATGCACGAGGAGGATGGGATCACCGAGGAGCAGGCCGAGGAGTGGGACGAGAACTTCGACGACTACAAGTCCACGTCCAACGGTGACACCTACGAGGAGTACTTCGAGCAACCGGTCGAGGTCGACGCACGTCGCACCGGCAAGCAGGAGCTCGAGGACATGACCGAGGAAGAGCTCGAGCGGCTCCTCGAGGAAGGACAGCGATGACACCCGTGACGACGTACGCCGACCTGGTCGACGCCCACCTCGCCGACCCGAGCGCCGAGACGCTCGAGCCCCTGCGCGACGCCGTGCGCGCCGCCCCCGGGTTCGACCCGGAGCTGCGGGTCCGCGGGCAGGCCGAGATCCTGCTGCGCGAGGGCCGCCACGCCGACGCTGTCGTCGCGCTCGAGGCGAGCATGCCCGGGTCGCTGCTCAGCCCGGCCGCCCACGCGATGCTGGCGACCGCATTGAGGGGCACCGGCCGCGAGGCCGCTGCTGCCCGCCACGCCCGGCTGGCGCGCGCCGCCCTCGACGGCATCCTCGCGACCGGCGACGGCAGCGCCGACCGCCCGTGGTCCGTGCTGCGCATCAGTGACGAGTACGACGTCGTGGACAGTCTCGGCACGCGGCCGGTCAGCCAGGGACTGCTCGCCGACGGGCCGCGGCGGGTCGACCGCATCGAGTGCCAGGACGGGCGCACCCTCCACTTCGACGTCACCCGGGTCCCCGGTGCCGCGGTCCGTGCCTGACCGCCGCGTCGTCGCCGCTGCCGCGACGTTGCTCGCCCTCACGGTGGCCGGCTGCTCGGACGACCGGTCGGACGAGCCGACGACGGGCACGGGCACCGACTCCGGGGCGGGCGCCACGGGCGGCACAGGGGGGAGCGCGGGCTACGAGCGCGTCGCCACCGACGACCTCTCGGTGAGCCCCGACGGCGACGAGGTGCTGGCCGACTGCTGGAACGGCATCTGCCGATGGGACGCCACAGACGGGTCGCTCGAGCTCGTCCCCGACCGCGGGTCGGTCGCGGTGGCACCCGACTGGTCGACCGTGGCGACGGTCGACGACGGCACGGTCGTCCTGGAGGACCTCGACTCGGGCGAGACGGTCAGCGAGCTCGCCGGGCTCGCGGACGACGACGTGGCCGACGGCTCACCCGTCACGGCCGTGGCCTACAGCCCCGACGGCGAGCTGGTCGCGGCGGCCGGTCTCGACGACGACGGCGACGAGCGACTGATGGTGTGGTCGGTCGACGGCGACGAGGTGGCCTCCCTCCGCACGAGCGGTGAGGTGCACCGGATCGCGGTCTCGCCCGAGGGCAACCGGATCGCGACCGCGGGCAACGGCCCCCTCGAGGTGCACGACCTCGTCAAGGGCGACACGCTGGAGGTCTCCTCCGGGGAGGGCGGCACGGTGGCGTGGAGTCCCGACGGCTCCCTGCTCCTCGGCATCGGCGCCGACGGCCAGCCCCTCGTGTGGGACGCCGAGACCTGGACCCCTGTCGCCGAGCTCCGGGGCACGCGCCTCCATGAGGCCGCGTTCGCACCCGAGGGGGAGACGGTCGCGCTCACGTCGGTCGACGAGACGTCCGTGACGCTGTGGGACCCGATCCGCGACGCCCGCCGCGCGAAGGAGCTCGAGGGCCACACGGATGCCCCCGGCGCGGTCGCCTGGTCGCCCGACGGCGCGGTCGTCTACGCCGTTGCCGCCGACGACGGCGTCCTGGGGTGGGACGCCGCCACCGGCGAGCGTGCCCCGACGGACTTCGAGGTGCCCGAGGGCCGCTAGGCGCCCGGATTCGTCGATCGCGTCCACCCCTCACGTAGCCTCGACGCCGTGATTCGCTTCGAGAAGGTCACCAAGAGCTATCCCGGCCACCCCCACCCCGCCCTCGACAACGTGTCGGTCGACGTCGAGAAGGGGGAGTTCGTCTTCCTCGTGGGCTCCTCGGGCTCGGGCAAGTCGACCTTCCTGCGCCTGGTGCTCCGCGAGTACCGCCCGACCACCGGTCGCGTCTACGTCGCCGGCAAGGAGATCAACCGGCTCGCCGGCTGGAAGGTGCCGCGGCTGCGCCGCGACATCGGCACCGTCTTCCAGGACTTCCGACTCCTGCCCAACAAGACCGTGACCGAGAACGTCGCCTTCGCGCTCCAGGTGATCGGCAAGTCCCGCAAGGAGATCAAGGACGTCGTCCCGGAGACGCTCGAGCTGGTGGGCCTGAGCGGCAAGGGCGACCGGATGCCCGACGAGCTGTCCGGCGGCGAGCAGCAGCGCGTCGCCGTGGCGCGTGCGTTCGTCAACCGGCCGATGATCCTCATCGCCGACGAGCCCACCGGAAACCTCGACCCCACGACCTCGGTCGGGATCATGAAGCTCCTCGACCGGATCAACCGCACCGGCACCACCGTCGTGATGGCCACCCACGACGCCGGCATCGTCGACCAGATGCGCAAGCGCGTCATCGAGCTCGACAACGGGCACGTCGTGCGCGACCAGGCGCAGGGCGTCTACGGCCACCAGAACTGACGCCGGGCCCCGGCCCTGACCCGATCCGCCTCCCCGAACGAATCGAGACCCCCACTCCATGCAGCTCCGCTACGTCTACTCCGAGCTCGGCCAGGGCCTGCGACGCAACCTGACGATGCACCTGGCGGTGATCCTCACCCTGGTCGTCTCGCTGACACTGGTGGGCATCGGCCTGCTGTTCCAGCAGCAGGCGACCCGGGCGGCCGAGCACTTCGGCAACCAGCTCCAGATCACGGTCTACCTGTGCCGGCTCAACGACTCCAACCCGGTCTGCCCCAACCCGGTGACCGAGGCGCAGAAGACCGAGATCGAGGCCGTGGTCGAGGCCAACCCGGAGGTGTCGAGCTATCGCTTCGAGTCCGGTGAGGTGGCGCTCGAGAAGGCGAAGGAGCTCTACGGCGAGGAGCTGTTCTCCGGCGACAACCCCGCGCTGACGGCCGAGGACATGCCGCAGACGATCTGGATCACGCTCGAGGACCCGGAGCAGTACGAAGGCATCAGCAGCGCGGTCCAGGGCCTCGACGGGGTCTCGCGGGTGCGGGACCTGCGCGAGCAGGTCGGACCGATCCTCGCGACCATCACCAAGATGCGGACGTACGCCCTGGGCACGGCGGCGCTGCTGGTGCTGGCGGCCCTGCTGCTGGTCGCCAACACCATCCGCCTCGCCGCCTTCGCGCGCCGCAAGGAGATCGGCATCATGCGGCTGGTGGGCGCCTCCACGCTCTACATCGCGCTGCCGTTCCTCCTCGAGGCGCTGGTCACCGCACTGATCAGCGTCGCCCTCGCCATCGGGGCGCTGGCGGCGTTCCTGCGCTTCGCGATCGGCGACCTCCAGCAGAACCTGAGGTTCGTGCCATGGATCGGCTGGAACGAGTTCTGGCTGGCTGCCGGGGCCGTCGCGATCCTCGGCCCGCTGCTGACTTTGCTCCCGACACTCGTGTTGACGCGCAAATACCTCAAAGTCTGATCGCCGGAGGTTAGCGTCTAGGCGTCCAACCGGCCCGGCGTCGGGAGGACACCCTTCCCCGCTTCCCCGACGCAAAGGCTTCCCCGGTGCGTACCTTCCCCCGTGCCGCTCATCGCCCTGTGGCTGCAGCTCTCGTTGCCGTCATGGCGCTGGGTGTGTCCGCTGCTCATGCCGACGACCTCAAGGACAAGAAGAACAAGGTCGAGCGCGAGCTCAAGGGCGCCCACCAGGACCTCGACGAGTCCAGTGCCCAGCTGCGCAAGGCAGCAGCCCGCCTCCAAGCCGCCCAGGAGCAGCTCGGTGTCGCCAAGACCCGGCTCGCCACGGCGCGCGGCAAGGTGGAGGTCGCCGCCGAGCGCGACGCGCAGATGCAGGCCGAGCTGGTCGCGGCCGAGGCGGAGCTCGCCGCCGCCGAGGCCGCCCTCGCGCAGGGCGAGGTCGACCGCGACGCCCAGCGCGAGAAGGTCGCCCGCACCGTCACCGACATGTACGCCGAGGGCGACCCCGAGCTGATCGCGTTCTCCTCCCTCCTCGACGCCGACTCCACCGAGGAGCTCACCCGCCGCGACGGCGTCCGTGACGTCGTCATCGGCCAGGAGGCGCGCGAGTACGACGAGCTCAAGGCCGCGGAGGTGCTCCTCCAGGTGCGCGAGGACCAGGTCGCCGAGGCCCGCGACGCCGTGGCCGTCAAGCGCGAGGCTGCCGCCGAGCACCTCGTGCTGATGCAGTCCCTCGAAGCCGAGGAGCAGGCGGCCAAGGACTCCGTCGTCTCGCTCGTGATCGAGCGCCGCGACGCCCGTGCGGGGGCCAGCGAGGCACGTTCGAAGGACCTCTCCAAGCTGCGCAAGCTCGAGAAGGAGCAGCAGCAGATCGAGGAGATGCTGCGCAAGCGCGCCCTCGCCGCCCTGCGTCGCCAGCGCGCGGAGGCGCGTGCCCATGCCCGGTCGAACCCAGCCACCCCGAGCCCGGGCCTGCTGGCCTACCCGGTCGAGGGCTACGTCACCTCGCCGTTCGGCTACCGGACCCACCCGATCTACCACTACTGGGGCCTGCACGACGGCGTGGACTTCGGCGGCGGCTGCGGCACCCCGCTGCGCGCCGCGGCGCCCGGCAAGGTCGTGTCGTCCTACTTCAGCGGCGTCTACGGCAACCGGCTGGTGATCGACCACGGCGTGCTCGGCGGCAAGGGCATCGCCACGATCTACAACCACGCCAGCGGCTACAACGTCGGCGTGGGCGACACGGTCCAGGAGGGCCAGGTCATCGGCTTCGAGGGCAGCACCGGGTGGTCCACCGGGTGCCACCTGCACTTCACCGTCATGGCCAACGGCGAGGCCGTGGACCCGATGAACTGGCTCTGAGGCGACCGGAACGGATTGGACACGCTCTGGGACAATGGACCCATGGCGAAGGAGCAGGGCCAGAAGATGGTCGCGCAGAACAAGAAGGCGCGCCACGACTACCACATCGAGGACACCTGGGAGGCCGGGCTCGTCCTCATGGGGACCGAGGTGAAGTCGCTGCGCCAGGGGCGCGCGTCGCTCGTCGACGGCTTCGCCGAGATCGACAACGGCGAGGCGTGGCTGCTGGGCGTGCACATCCCGGAGTACAGCCAGGGCACCTGGACCAACCACTCCGCCCGCCGCCGCCGCAAGCTGCTGCTCAACCGGTCCGAGATCGACAAGATCGAGCGCAAGATCACCGACAAGGGCTACACGATCGTGCCGCTCGCGCTCTACTTCAAGGACGGCCGCGCCAAGGTCGAGATCGCCCTCGCCAAGGGCAAGAAGTCCTACGACAAGCGCCACACGCTCGCCGAGCGGACGGCCAACCGGGAGAAGGTCGAGGCGGTCCAGCGGCGGCTCAAGGGCCACCGGGATTGAGGCCGGGACTGAGGGCGCGGGCTTGACTCCCGTCGACTTCGCGCAGGCCCTCGGCCTGCCGGGCCTGATCGACCTGCACACCCACTTCCTGCCGCCGCGGGTGATGGCCAAGGTCCGCGCGCAGTTCGACGCCGCCGGCCCGCTGATCGGCCGGCCGTGGCCGCTGCACTACCGCGACGAGGGCGACGCGCTCGTCGAGGTGCTCCGCTCCTACGGCGTACGCCGCTTCACCGCGCTGCCCTACGCCCACAAGCCCGGCATGGCCGAGTTCCTCAACGACTGGGCGGCCGGGTTCGCGGAGCGGGTGCCCGAGGCCGCGGTGTGCGGCACGTTCTTCCCCGAGCCCGGCGTGACGGCGTACGTCGCCTCGCGCACGGCCGCCTCGTCCCAGCCGGTCGAGGTCTGGAAGGTGCACGTGCAGGTCGGCGCGTTCGACGTCACCGACCCGCTGCTCGACGAGGCGTGGGGCGTCGTCGCGGATGCCGGGACGCCCGTGGTGCTGCACGCCGGCAGTGGCCCCGTGGCGACCGAGCACACCGGTCCCGCGCCGGTGGCGGAGCTGCTGGCGCGCCACCCGCGGCTGCGGCTGGTCATCGCGCACGCGGGGGCGCCGGAGTACGCCGAGTTCCTGACGCTGGCCGAGACCCACGAGCGGGTGGCGCTCGACACGACCATGGCGTTCACGCCGTTCTTCGAGGAGATGGGCGGCGCCTACCCGCCTGACCTCCTGCCCCGGCTGCGCGACCTCGGTCTGGCGGGAAAGGTCCACCTCGGCAGCGACTTCCCCAACATCCCCTACCCCTACGTCGTCCAGCTGGAGGCGCTGGCCCGGCTGGGCCTGGGGGAGGAGTGGCTGCGCGCCGTGTGCTGGGACAGCTCGGCCGCCCTCCTCGGCCTCGGCTGAAGTCCCGCCCGCCCAAGCGTTGCGCCACCCACATTCCCGTCCGTCGGACGGTGGCTGGGCCACCGCCCGGGGGCGTGTCGTACGACGGCACGCCGGGGAGCGGTGCGCCACCCACATTCCCGTCCGTCGGAAGGTGGCTGGGCCACCGCCCGGGGGCGTGTCGTATGCCCGCCCGCCCGAGCGGTGCGCCACCCACATTCCCGTCCGTCGGAAGGTGGCTGGGCCACCGCACCTGGACTGGACCAGTCGCCGACCCGACGGAAGAACCTCTTGACGCCGGATATGTAAGTACGCTGAACTAACTAATGTGACACCGCACACACCGGTCGGCCGCCCGCTCCGTCCCCGGGGCAAGCTGCTCCAGGAGGACGCCCGCCGCCACCACCGCTCGCTGCTGCTCCAGCAGCTCTTCCGCGAGGGACCCGCGAGCCGCGCCGACCTGGCGCGCTCGAGCGGCCTGACCCGGGTCACGGTGTCCGACCTGGTGGGGGAGATGCTCGCCGAGGGCTTCGTGTCCGAGCTGGGCGCGCCCGCCGAGTCGCGGGTCGGCAAGCCGCCGACGCTGGTCGGCCTCGCCGCCGACTCCCACCACATCATCGGCCTCGACCTCTCCGAGACCGACCGCATGTCCGGCGCGGTCGTCAACCTCGCCGGCACGGTCCAGGCGCGGCACGAGGTGCACGTCGACGGCGCGGAGGGAGAGCGGGCGGTCGAGCTCGTCCTGGCCCTGGCCTCCCAGCTGATGACGATGACGGACCGCCCGGTCCTGGGCGTCGGTGTCGGCAGCCCCGGTGTCGTCGACGCCAACGGCACCGTCGTCGACGCGCCCAACCTCGCGTGGACCGACACCCCGCTCGCCGCCCGGCTCGCCGAGACGCTGGACGTGCCGGTGTTCGTCGCCAACGACGCCAACACCGCCGTCCTCGGCGAGCACACCTTCGGCGAGTCCGGCGACGGCGGTCTGATGGTGCTGCGGGTCGGCACCGGTGTCGGCGCGGGCCTGGTCCTCGGCGGCTCGCTGCTCCACGGCCACCTCGGCGCCGCGGGCGAGATCGGCCACGTCGTGGTCGACCCCGACGGTGAGCGGTGCGCGTGCTCGCGCACCGGCTGCCTCGAGACGCTGCTCGCGGCTCCGCGCCTTCGACGTCGCGTCGCCGAGCCCGGGGCGGACGGCCCCGCCGTGCTCGCCGAGGTCGGCACCCGGCTGGGCGAGGTGCTGGCGCCGGTCGTCGCCGCGCTCAACCTCCACGAGATCGTGCTGAGCGGCCCCGCGGAGTTGCTCGACGGACCGCTGCTGGACGCGACGGACCGGACCATCCGCGAGCGGACGATGCCGATCAGCTCGACAGGGCTGGCCGTCCGCACCTCCAAGCTCGGGGAGGACGTGGTGGTCGTGGGAGCGGCCGTGCTCGTGCTCGCCGGGGAGCTGGGCGTCTCGTGAGCGCCCCTCGCCCCCACTTGGGAACCCACTGGAAGATCGATGGAAGGAACACTGTGGTGCGCATCAGGAAGTCCTTGACCGGGGTGGCGGTCGCCGCGCTCGCGCTGACGACGCTCGCCGCGTGCGGCAGCGATGACGACGGCTCGTCCACCGACGACGACGGCGGCGCCGAGTCGGCCGACATCCGCGTCTGGCTCAACGGCACGGACACTCCGCAGGAGGCCCGTGACTGGTTGAAGAAGACCTTCGAGGACGACAACCCGGGGTCCACGCTGACCATCGAGCAGCAGGAGTGGGACGGCCTCGTCGAAAAGCTCACCACCGCGCTCTCCAGCGAGTCCGAGACCCCCGACGTCGTGGAGATCGGCAACACCCAGGCGCCGACGTTCACCTCGGCGGGCGCGTTCTCGCCGCTGACCGACGAGCTCGACGACCTCGGCGGCGACGACCTGCTGCCCGGGTTCGTCGAGGGTGCCACGGTGGACGGCGAGACGTACGCCGTGCCGTACTACGCCGGCTCGAAGTACATCTTCTACCGCAAGGACCTCTTCGAGAAGTCCGGCCTCGAGGTCCCCACCACGCTCGACGAGTTCGTCGAGGCGGCCGCCACGCTGAAGAAGGACAACCCCAAGCCGGCCAACTTCTCCGGCTTCTGGTTCCCCGGCCAGGACTGGCGCAACGGCGCGGCCTTCGTGTGGTCCGCCGGCGGCGACCTCGCCGTCGACGACGGTGGCGAGTGGACCGGCTCGCTGTCCTCGCCCGAGTCGGTGGCGGGCCTGGAGATGGCCCAGCAGCTCTTCACCGAGTCGTCGGGGGCGCCCAAGGACGGCAACGAGGCCGACCCGTGGACCCCGTTCTGCGCGGGCGAGGTCGGCATGATGTCGACGCCCGGCTGGGTGAAGGGGCTCCTGGAGGACCCCGAGACCGGCTGCCCCGACGGCCACGCCAAGCAGGTCGGCGTCTTCGCCCTGCCCGGACCGGACGGCGAGCCCGCACCCGTGCTGCTCGGCGGCTCCGACATCGCCATCGCGGCCAAGTCGGCCAACCAGGACCTCGCCCAGGAGGCGGTCGAGCTCATGCTGAGCGAGGACTACCAGACGCTGATGGCCGAGGCCGGTCTCACGCCTGCCCGCACGTCGCTCGCCTCGCTGCTCGGTGACGACGAGTACGCCGAGGCCACCGTGGCCGCGGCGTCCAACGCCAAGCTCACGCCGGCCGCTCCGGGCTGGGCCACGGTCGAGGGCTCACGGGCCCTGGAGGACCTCTTCAGCGCCATCGCCCAGGGCGGCGACGTGGAGGAGCTCGCAGCGAAGACCGACGAGCAGATGGACAGCCAGCTCAACGGCTGAGGCGTCGACGACCACCGGTGGGGGCGGCGCCAGCCGCTGCCCCCACCGGGGCGCGCCCGCGCGACAATCACACCGGCACCGGAGAGGAGGAGGCGATGAGCAGCACGCTCAGCGACACGACCCGTGACACCTCCCAGGAGCCCGCGAGCGGCACGGCCCCCCGTCGCAGCCGCGCCACCCTGCTGCCGTACGCGCTCCTGGTCCCCGCCGGGCTGGCGCTGGCAGTGGCGCTGGGCTATCCGCTCGTGCGCCAGGTCGTGCTCTCCCTGCAGGACTACGGCCTCGCGCAGCAGTTCGGCCGACCTCCGGAGTGGGTCGGCGCCAACAACTACCGCACGCTCGTCGCCGACGGCTACCTGTGGACGGTCACCCTCCGTTCCATCGCCTTCTGCCTCGTCAACGCGGCGCTCACGATGGCGATCGGCGTCGGCCTCGCGCTGCTGATGCGGCACATGTCGCGCGGCGTACGACTCCTCGTGCAGACCGGGCTGCTGCTCGCGTGGGCGATGCCGGTGGTCGCCTCGCTCACGGTGTGGCAGTGGCTCTTCGACACGCAGTACGGCGTCGTGAACTACGTCCTGACCGGGCTCGGCCTCGACTTCGAGGGCCACGGGTGGCTCCTGCGTCCGCTGTCCTTCTTCTTCGTCGCGACCGTGATCGTCGTGTGGATGAGTGTGCCGTTCGTTGCGTTCACGGTCTACGCCGCCCTCACCCAGCTCCCCGAGGAGCTGGTCGAGGCCTCCGAGATCGACGGCGCCGGACCGGCCTCGCGCTTCCGCCACGTCGTGCTGCCCACCATCCGCCCGGTGCTGCTCGTCGTGGGCCTGCTGCAGATCATCTGGGACCTGCGCGTCTTCTCGCAGATCTACATCCTGCAGAAGGCGGGCGGCAGCGCCCGCGACACCAACCTGCTCGGCACCTACATCTACCGGCTCGGCATCGGCGGCGGCGAGTTCGGCATGTCCGCGGCGGTGGCGATCTTCATGCTCGCCCTCACCGTCGTGCTGACCGCGCCCTACGTCCGCGCCATGCTCCGACAGGAAGGTGAGGCACGATGAGCCGGCCGACCCGACCCGCCCTGCGCATCACCGCCAACACGCTGGGTGTCCTCGCGTTCCTCGTCTCGGCCTTCCCGGTCTACTGGATGGTCAACAGCTCGTTCCTGGCGAGGAACGAGATCCGCAGCCCGACCCCGACCTGGGTGCCCTTCGGCGGCGACCTCGACAACTACCGCACGGTCTTCCGCACCGACCAGTTCCTCGACGCGCTCCAGGTCAGCCTGATGGTCACCGGCCTGACGATCACCGTCGCACTGCTCTTCGCGTTCGTCGCAGCCGTGGCGGTGAGCCGGTTCCGGTTCCGCGGCCGGTTGTCCTTCATCATCACCCTGCTGGTGATCCAGATGATCCCGGTGGAGGGGCTGTTCATCAGCCAGTACAAGATGCTCGAGACGATGGACCTGCTCAACACCGTCGTCGGGCTCACGCTGGTCTACGTCGCCGGCGTGCTGCCCTTCACGATCTGGACCTTGCGCGGCTTCGTCGCGGGGGTGCCGTACGAGCTGGAGGAGGCCGCGATGATGGACGGGTGCACACGCGTGCAGGCGTTCTTCCGCGTCACGCTGCCGCTGCTCGCCCCCGGCCTGGTCGCGACCGGCGTCTTCGGCTTCATCCAGGCGTGGAACGAGTTCACCCTCGCGCTCGTGGTGATGACGCGTGAGGACCAGCGGACGCTGCCGCTGTGGCTGTCGACCTTCACCGACGTCAACCGCGGCACCGACTGGGGCGGGATCATGGCCGGCTCCACCCTCATCGCCGTGCCCGTCATCATCTTCTTCCTCGTCGTGCAGGGCCGGATGGTCAGCGGGCTCACGTCAGGCGCGGTGAAGGGATGAACCTCACCCCACGACGTTCTTCTCCTCCGCTGCGCTCCCCCGAACAACGCCGCGGGGACCCCGAGTCGGTCGAAGATCGAGCCGATGGAGCGGATGACCTCGGCACCCTGGCGCTGCGGGTGCTGCTGCCCGGCTTCGCCGGCACGGCGCTGCCCGACGACTACCGCGCGCTGCTCGAGCAGGGTCTCGGCGGCATCTGCTACTTCGGCAGCAACACCGCCGACGGCCCCGCCGCCCTCGCCGCACTCAGCGCCGATATCCGCGCCGCCAACCCCGCCGCCGTGGTCGCGGTGGACGAGGAGGGTGGCGACGTCAGCCGGCTGCACACCCGAGAGCCGAGCCCCGTCCTCGGTGCCGCGGCACTCGGCGGCGCCGCCGACCTGGAGCTCACCGAGGCCGTCGGCCGCTGGTTGGGCCACGAGCTGGCGTCGGTGGGCGTGACCCTCGACCTCGCCCCGGACGCCGACGTCAACAGCGACCCCGACAACTTTGTCATCGGCACCCGCAGCTTCGGCGTGGACCCCGAGCAGGTCGCCGCCCACGTGGCGGCGTGGACGCGCGGGCTCCAGTCCACCGGTGTCGCGGCGTGCGCCAAGCACTTCCCCGGCCACGGCGACACCGCCACCGACAGCCACCTCGACCTGCCGCGCATCGACGTCGACCCGGACACCCTCGCGGCCCGCGAGCTCGTGCCCTTCGACGCCGCGGTCGAGGCCGGCACCGCGGCGGTGATGACCTCGCACATCGTCGTGCCCGCGATCGATCCCGACCGTCCGGCGACCCTGAGCCCGCTCGTGCTCGGCATGCTGCGCGAGGTGCTCGGCTTCGACGGCGTGGTCGTCAGCGACGCGCTGGACATGGCCGGCGCGTCCGCCGTCCTCGGCATCCCGGACGCGGCCGTCCTGGCCCTCGCCGCCGGGTGCGACCTCCTCTGCCTCGGCCCCGACAAGCCCGCCGCGCTGGTGCTGGAGGTCCGTGACGCGATCGTCGCTGCCGTCGCGGACGGCCGCCTGCCCCAGGACCGGCTCGCGGACGCCGCCCGTTGCGTCGCCGCGATGCGCGTGCCGGTGACCGCGACCCACCCGGAGCTTCCCGACGCCTTCCGACAGGCCTCTGCGGCTGCCTCCGCGACGCGGGTCGACGGCGACCTGCCCGACCTCGCCGGCGCCGTCGTCGTCAGTCTCGACACGGCGGCCAACATCGCGGTCGGCGACGTGGCGTGGGGTCTCCCGGCGGACCACCGCCTCGACCCGGGGTCGCTGGCGGACGGGCTGCCGGACGTGGTCCCCGGCGGCGTACCCCTCGTCGTGCAGGTGCGCGACGCCGGCCGACGCCCCGAGGTGCTGGCCTTCCTGCGCGCGCTCGCGGATGACGGCAGACCTGCCGTGGTCGTCGAGTGGGGCTGGCCGTCGGCCCGCGACGTCGGCCTCACGACCATCAGCACGCGGGGCTCGTCCGCGCCGGGTGTCGCCGCGGTGACGCAGCTGCTGCGCGGGGCCGGGTGGACGCGGTGAACGCCGCACTGTCGGGCGCGCGGAGCGTCGGCCTGGACATCGGAGGCACCAAGACGCACGGCGTCGTGCTCGGCGAGGACGGCACGATCCTCGCCCAGGTCAGGGAGTCCACCCGGCCCGGCGCCGACGGGGTGGTCGCGACCGCTGAGCGGGTGTTCCAGGCCCTCGAGCGGGAGACCGGCGGGCGCCTGGACTGGCGCGTGGGTGTCGGCGTGCCCGGACTCGTCGACAGCGATCGCGGGATGCTGCGGCACGCGGTCAACCTCGACGTCAACGGCGACGACCTGCCGCTTCGCGACCTCCTGGCTGCCCGTCTCGGCGTGCCGGTGGTCGTGGAGAACGACGTGAACGCTGCTGCGCTCGCCGCCTGCGCGCTGGTCGAGGCCGACGACGTGGTCTACCTCAGCGTCGGCACGGGACTCGCGGCCGGGCTCGTCGTCGACGGCCGGCTGCGTCGAGGCGAGCACGGAGCGGCCGGCGAGATCGGCCACCTTCCGGTCGATCCCGCAGGGGAGGCGTGCGGCTGCGGCCAGACCGGCTGCCTGGAGACCATCGCGTCGGGCCGGGCCCTCGCGCGGGCCTGGCCCACCCCCGACGGACCGCCCGCCGCGGCACTCTTCGCGGCGGCCGCCGCGGGAGACCCCGCGGCCGTGGCCGTGCGCGACCGCTTCTGCTGGGGCGTGGCCAGCGCGGTCCGCGCCCTCGGCCTCACGATCGACCCCGAGCGCATCGTGCTGGGCGGCGGTGTGGCCGAGGTCGGCGAGCCGCTGCGCGAGCAGGTGGTCCGGCAGCTGCGGTCGCTGGGGGAGGGCTCGCCCTTCCTCGCCTCGCTCGGCCTCGCCGACCGGCTCAGCATGGTGCCGCTGCACTACCCCGTCGCCGCCGTCGGCGCCGCGTTGGTGGCAACTCGTTAAGCCCGGGCCACCCATCTCTCGCCTGCTGCGCGACGACATGCGGGCGCGCTGGCTGCGTTGTCGCGCGCTCGACGGGCCCAGCGGCCCGCCTTCGGCCCTCCGCCTTGCCATCACACCCGCCTGACGCCGCTCGCGACGGCGTCGATAGGCGGCCGGGGCTAGGTTGTCCGGGTGGAAGCCGGTACGTGGATCGACGTCCTGCTCGTTCTCGCGTTCATCCTGGTGGGCGGTGTGTTCGCGGCGACCGAGATCGCGCTGGTCTCGCTGCGCTCCGGACAGGTGGAGCGCCTCGACACCCAGGGGGGCCGCGGCCACGCGGTCGCCTCCCTCGCCCGCGACCCCAACCGCTTCCTCTCGGCCGTGCAGATCGGCGTCACGGTGGCGGGGTTCTTCTCCGCCGCCTTCGGCGCCTCGACGCTCGCACCGTCCTTCGCACCCGTCTTCGAGGGCCTCGGCACCCCGGCGCCCGACACGGTGTCGCTGATCGTGACCACCCTCGTCGTGTCGTACCTGTCGCTGGTCCTCGGTGAGCTCGTGCCCAAGCGGCTCGCGCTGCAGCGCTCGGTGGGGGTCGCCAAGCTCTTCGCGCCGCCGCTCGGCAGGTTCGCCACCGTGATGACACCGGTCATCTGGCTGCTGTCGCTCTCGACCAACCTGCTCGTCCGCCTCCTCGGCGGCAACCCCGACGCCGCCGGCGACGAGGTCGACGAGGAGGAGCTGCGGATGATGATCTCCGGCCACGAGGACATCCCCGAGGGCGAGCGACGACTCGTCGACGACGTCTTCGAGGCCGGTGACCGCTCGCTCAGCGAGGTGATGAAGCCGCGAGGCGACGTCGTCTTCCTCCGCGGCGACATGAGCCTCGCCGAGGCGGTCGCCGTCATCGTCGAGCAGCCCTACACCCGCTACCCGGTGACCGGTACGTCGTTCGACGAGGTGCTCGGCTACCTCCACCTGCGCGACGTGCTCGGCCGCGCGGACGACAGCTCGACGCCGGTCGCCGACATCGCCCGCGAGCTGCCCGTGCTGCCGCGCACCAACCGGGTCCTGCCCTCCATCGACCAGCTGCGCAGCCTCGGCGCCCACATCGCCCTCGTGGTCGACGAGTACGGCGGCACCGACGGCATCGTCACCCTCGAGGACCTCATGGAGGAGCTCGTCGGCGAGATCCACGACGAGTACGACACCGACGCCGAGATCGCCGCGTCCCAGGACCCGACGACCGTGGACGCCGGGCTGACGATCGAGGAGTTCGCCGAGCGGACCGGCGTCGCGCTGGAGGACGGGCCCTACGAGACCGTCGCCGGCTACGTGCTCCACCGCCTCGCGCGGATGGGCGAGGTCGGTGACTCGGTGGTGGTCGAGGACCGTCGCCTCGAGGTCGTCGAGATCGACGGCCACCGCATCACGCGCGTACGCCTGGGCGCCGCGCCTGCCCGACCCGGCGCTCCGGGAGGAGCCGACGGGACGGACGAGCACGTGTCGGGGCCGACGCCCCAGCAGCAGGCGTTCGCCGACCACTTCGCCTCCTGGGGGCTCTTCCTGCCCGACGACGCCGTCGCCGCGCACCGCGACGGGCACCTCAAGGGCCACGGCTGGTCGGTCCGGTTCCTCTGGCGCGAGGACGGCACGCTCCTGGTGCGGGCCGGTCACCGGACGACCGACGAGCGCCTGTTCGGGATCGCCCCCGACGGCAGCGACGTACCGACCGGGTGGGAGGTGCCGCACGGCGCCGTCCTCCTCCCCGTCGGGGCCACCGACCAGGACAAGGCCGACGCGAAGGCCAGGCACGCCGCGGCCTGGGGCGAGTACACCCAGGCGCTCCGCGAGGCCGGGCTCGAGTTCGACCACGACGTTCCGGACGACCTGGCGGTGGGCAACGACCGCCAGCTGTGGCGCCTCGACGACGACACGTGGCACTCCGAGCCGCTGCGCCCGAAGGAATAGCGTTCGCGATCTGTCGGTTGGGACCAGTAGGCTGGGGCCGTGGGCTCGGGCCTGCTTGACAACACAAGAGGGGCTGATCGGTTTCGACTTGGGACGTTAGTTCCAGGGGAAGCGGGTCGAGAAGCCAGCGTCATCTCGTAAACGATCGCTGGAAATCCATAGTTGCCAACACCAATCGCAACGACTTCGCTCTCGCTGCCTGAGCAGTGATCGAAGGGTCTGACCGGGCACCCGTCTCCGTCCCGGATCCAGGCCTCATCTAGGGGACTTGCTGGTCACTCTCTGTCAGGAGGGGTGACCGGGACTCAATCCTGACTGGGCCTGTCGGCGACGTGTCTGTGCGAGCGCCGGGGCCGAGAAAAGCGACAACACTGACTGCACCCGGAGAAGACCTGGATCGACGCTCGAGGACCGGGGTTCGATTCCCCGCAGCTCCACTCGCACACAGCCCTCTTGGACGAGAGCCGCTCCGACACCCGTCGGGGCGGCTCTCGTGTTCTGTCTGTGCATGACACGACAACCGATGGGCCAGCAAGCCTCCAGGGCGCTCAGTCGAGCAGGGCCGCGCGGGCCACGTCGCGGCCGGGTGCCCGGCGTAGATCCTCGCCGATCGTTCGGGCCAGGTGCGGGGCAGGGCCGTCGAGGACGGCGCCCACGGCGGTACGCAGGTCCGCGGACGTGATCACGTTGGGGTCGAGCGCTGTTCCCAGCCCGGAGGCCTCGATCGCCGCCGCCCCCGCGAACTGGTCGGTGGAGAACGGCAACACCACCATCGGCACCCCGGCGGTGAGCGCCTCCGTCACGCTGTTGTTGCCGCCGTGGGTGACCAGCAACGCCGTTCGTTGCAGCACGGCGACCTGCGGCAGGTAGGGACGCATCAGCCAGTCCGGCGGGACGTCCGGCAGGCCGGTGGCGGAACCGGTCGCCACCGCGACCCGAAGGCCGAGGGGGCGAAGCGCGTCCAGCACCGTCGCCAGCACATCCCCGCGCGCCGAGAGGAAGCTGCCGAAGCTGACGTAGACCACCGGCCGGTCGTCGGCGGCGAGCCAGTCCTGGACCTCGTCGGCCGCCGGCTCGGCCCGCACGGCAGAGCCGAGGAACGCGTGGGGCGGCAGCAACGCCGTGCGTGCCGGGTCGTGCAGGGCCGCCGGGTAGTTCAGCATCAGCAGGTCACCGTGCTCGGCGAACGCGTCCACCGACGGCGTGGCACCGGGTGCCAGCACGTGGAGGGCGGCGTTCCACTCCGCAGTGAAGGCGTCCCTGACGTCGCGGCACAGCCGGTGCAGGTCGGCGAGCTCGGATTCCGGCGCGGTGAAGGCCGCCGGCCAGGCGGGCGGGTAGCCGTACACCTCGTCGCCGACCGGCAGCGCGGACGGGTGGCCGAGCACGACATCGGCGTACGGGACGCCCGCCACGGCGAGCGCGAGGCGGGCGCTGAACGCCAGGTGGTCGACGATCACCTGGTCGGGCTGCACCCGCTCGACCACGTCCATGACGGCGCGAGCCCGGTCCACGGGCTCCCACAGCAGATCGGCGCGACGTGCCTCTGCCTGGTAGCGCAACGTCGCCACCATGCCGTGCCGGGTGGCGTTGAAGAAGCCACGGAGCGCGGCGTCCTCGCCGGGTGGTTGCTGTTCGGCACGGATGACCCCGGGGTTCGAGCCTCGGCCCAATACCAGATCGACACGGTCGAAGCCGAACCCGGCGACAATGCCGGCGGTCGCCGGGCCGGTCGCCACCACCACCGGCTCGCCGGCGTCCCGCCAGGCCGTCGCGACAGTCGCCAACGGCAGCAGGTGCGAGGCGTAGTCCGGACTGATCACCAACAGCGTCATGCGCGCAACGCTGTCACGAACGACCCGCCGTACGGGCGGCACCGGCGTAGATCGCGCGCAGCCTGTCGGCCATGGCCTGCACGGTGAAGTCGGCGCTGATCCGTTGCAGGGCCCGGTCCATCCGCTCTTCCTGGCCCGGCGCCGTGGCGAGGTCGAACGCGGCTCGCATCCCGCGGGCCACCTCGTCGGGCCGGCGGGTGTCGACGAGCACGCCGGTCACCCCGTCATCGATGTACGTCGCGGGTCCCCCGGCTGCTGGACCCACCACCACCAGCCCGGAGGCCAGGGCCTCCAGCAGCGCCAGGCCGAACTCCTCCTTGAGGCTGCTGCACACGTACACCCCCGCCGGGCCGATGCCGCCCGCCCGGCCCGCCCGCGCGGTCGCCAGCCAGACCGCCACCACGTCGTTGGGGCGGTGACCGGGCATCAGCAGACCCTCGGCGGCCGCGGGGAACCGCGACAACACCTCGGCGATCCGGTCGAGCTGCTCGCGTTCGTCCGGGGAGGGGTCGGCCAGGTCGCCACCGACGATCAGCAGGTTGGACCGCTCGGCCAGCTCGGCATCGCCGGCCCACGCCTCGACCAGGGTCGCCATCCCCTTGACCCGGTGCAGGCGTCCCACGCTCATCACCAGTGGCAGTCCGCGGCGGTGCTCGGGCAGCGTGGCGACGAGCGCGTCGAGCTCGGCGAGCGCCGGGCCGGGCAGTCCGGGCCGCTGCAGCGCAGCGTCGGCCGCGGCACTCACCCGCAGGTCGACGCCCTCCGGCACCACGGTGAACCGGCCGGGCTGCCCGGCAACGTCGAGGCCGAGCAGCTCACGCATGTCGTGCTGCAGCTCGGGGCGGGGGAAGAGGGCGATGTGTGCCGAGTCCTCGGCCAGTCGCTGCACCAGGCGGGCACGGAACCAGTAGTGCTCTCGCTCGTCCTCGGTGCCGAAGTTGCCCCGGTGCAGGCCGCCGGTCATGTCCAGCGCATGGATGACGGCGTGCGGGTCGGGCGCGAGGGTGAACACCACCGGGATGCCCAGCTCGCGGGCCACCTCAGCCGCCGCCAGGCTGCCGACCTCCGCCATCCGCAGGTGCAGCACGTCGGCGCGGTGCGTCCGCAGCACGCGGCGGATCCCGCGTTCCGCCGCGACCCGCGACGGCCAGGACTGCGCGGCGGAGACAGCCTCGGTGAGCAGGGGCACGGGAGTCAGCAGGTGCCCCTCGGCGGGGGTCAACCCGTGCAGGGCGGCGCGAGCGGGGCCGCGGGAGATCGTGAGCACCTGCCCGACACCGGGATCGGCCGCCAGCGCGTCACCCAGCCGCACCAGCAGCGTGGCGACGCCGCCGTTGTCGCCGGCGCCGGCGCGGCTGAGGTCACGATCGATGTCGGCGTGCAGGAAGAGCTGGGCGACGGTCAGGCCGGACGGAGTCCGGTCTCGCTCGACGACGTCGATGCCCAGGTCGATCGCGGCAAGCCGCGCCACGGTTCCGAGGTCCCCGTCGGCCGTGCTGAGGTGACGGACCAGCGCGACCGCGGCGGCGTCGGCCGGGCGGTCACCGAGGGCGGCGACGGCGGTCATCTGGACCGTCGGGTGCTCGCTGGGGTCGCGGGCGAGCCGGAGCAGCGCGCGGCCGGCGTTCGGACCCGGCGCCAGGCCGAGTGTCTCGACCAGCCTGCTCCGGACGGTCGGACCGGCCGCTTCGTCTAGCGCGTCCTCGATGGCGAGGGCGACCTGCTGCGGAGCGGCCACGGCCCAGCGGGCGAGCGTGCGCTGGCCGAGCATGCCGGAGAATGCACCGCCCACGACGACATCCACCAGCCTCCCGATCGCGTCGAGGCGTGGCAACCTGGCCCCGAGCGCCCAGCTCGCGTGCTCGCGCAGGAACGGGCGGGGGTGCGACAGCAGCTCGGACAGGACGGCGTCGGCCCCGTCGTCGCACACCTGCGCGAGGGCGTGCACGGCCGCCACCGCGGTCAGCTCGTCGCGCTCGTCGATCACCGCGGCGAGCAGCCGCACCGGTTGCGGTCCGCCCTCGCTGCCGGCGGCGGCCGCGAGGCGGTCCCCGCTGCGCAGCACGTCGACCACGAACGGGGCCTGCTGGACCTCGTCCAGGGTGTGCCGGAGGGAGCGAGCCACGGTGCGTGTTCGGCGCCGGCACCACATCGGATGGCCGAGATCGGCTGGTCTGGACCACCGCGCCGGGGGAGCTCCCGGCGGGCTACGCACGGACCGGCCGAGCCACCGGCGACCGAGTCGACCACCTCGTGGGTAACGTCGCTGCGGACGCCGTGCGGCGCCCACGCCCCCGGACGGAGGAGTACTGACGTGCCGAAGATCTTGATCGTGCTGACCGGTTCCGACCACTGGACGCTCAGCGACGAGACCTTGCACCCGACCGGTTTCTGGGCCGAAGAGCTGCTGTCCCCCTTGGAGGTGTTCTCCGACGCCGGGATCGACGTCGACCTCGCCAGCCCCGATGGCAGCACGCCGGTGGTCGACGAGGGCAGCCTCGCCCCGGACGCCATCGGCGAGGAGGAGTCGGCGAAGCAGCGCAAGGCCCTCGACGCCCTCGCCGGCCGGCTCGAGTCGACCCTGGTCCTGGCCGATGTCGACCTCGACTCGTACGACGCCGTCTTCGTGCCCGGCGGCCACGGCCCGATGGAGGACCTCGCCGTCAGCGACGACCTCGGCCGCATCCTGGTGACCATGCTCGACGGCGGCAAGGTCGTCTCTTCGGTCTGCCACGGCCCGGCCGGTCTCCTGCCGGCCAGGCGCGCCGACGGGTCCTGGCTGTTCGCCGGACGCAACCTGACCGCCTTCACCGACGCGGAGGAGGAACAGGCCGGGCTCGCCGACAAGGCGCCCTGGCTGCTGGAGTCCCGCCTGCGCGAGGCCGGCGCGACCTTCTCCTCGGGAGATTCGTGGGCGCCGTTCGTGGTCGTCGACGACAAGCTGGTGACCGGCCAGAACCCGGCCTCCAGCACCGAGGCCGCGCAGAAGGTCGTCGGACTGCTCACGTCCTGATCACACCAGTGAGACCTCCCTGCCACGCACGTCCGGCAGGGAGGTCTTTCGTCGTTCCCGGCCGAGCGAATGACTCATCCCGAACGGGGGAAGCGGCAACGGCGGCGCAGCAGCAGTCTGGGGACATGACACGACTGGCGCAGACGCCGCGAGTGCCTGTCGAGGGTGCTGTCCTGCAGGAGCCACAGCTCGCCCTGGACGTCGCTCTCGGAGTGGCCGGCGCCGTCGTCGGCACCGGCGTGGCGCTGGGCCGCGCCGTCGTGGCCCTGCCCCTCCTGCACCAGCGGGTGCTCTGGCGCCCCGGCTTCGTGCCCGAGCGCTGGCAACCGGCGACGCTGCTCGACGACGCGGCCCGACACGGCGCGGCTCGCCGCGACGAGATGCTGCGAGCGGCGCAGACGCTGGTCGACCACTGGACGCCCGTCATCGTGGAGCGGGTGGTCTCCCACCTGGACCTGACCGGACTCGTCCTCCGCCACGTCGACCTCGACGACGTCGTACGCGCGGTGGACATCGAGGCGGTCGTCGACCGCGTCGACGTGGACGCGATCGTGAGGCGGGTCGACCTCGACGCGGCCGTTGCCGGCGTCGATCTCGACGCGGTCGTGGCGAGCGTGGACCTCGACGCAGCGGTGGCCGGCGTCGACATCGACGCGATCGCCGGGAGGCTCGACATCGATGCCGTGATCGACCGCATCGACCTCGTCGCGATGGTCCAGGAGGTGATCGACGCCATCGACCTGCCCGCCATCATCCGGGACTCGAGCGGCTCCATGGCGTCGGAGACCATCCGGGGTGCGCGGATGACGGGCATCACGGCCGACGAGGCCATCAGCAGGGGCCTCGAGAACCACCTGTTCCGGCGCCGTCGCAAGCGCGCCGGCCCGGAGGGCCCGGCGTGAACGAGCAGGAGATGGGGAGCGTTCCCCGCGAGGCGCGCTCCTACCAGGGGGCCAATGCCGGCGTCGTCACGCGTCTGTCAGCAGGCGTCGTCGACGCCCTCGTGGTGGCGCTCGCGCTGGCCGGCTCGTACGCGGCCTGGGTCGCCCTCGTGTTCGTGCTCGACCCGCGCCGCTTCAGCATGCCCGACGCCTCGCTCCTTGTGTCGGTGGCGCTCTTCCTCGCCTACCTCGTGGTGTACCTGACGGTGTCCTGGTGGATGGCCGGTCGCAGCCTCGGCGACCACATCTGGGGGATCCGGGTGACGAGCAGGAACGGCGACCTGCTGGGTCTGGTCCGGGCGTTCGTGCGAGCGGTGACGTGCGCGTTCTTCCCGGTGGGTCTGCTGTGGTGCGCCGTCGACCGAGACCGTCGCTCTTTCCACGACCTGGTGCTGCGCACCTCGGTGGTCTACGACTGGCTTCCCCATCCCTCCGCCCGTTGGGGGGCACGGTCGGACTGACGACCCGGCCTCACCGCACGAAGGGAACGAGCGCCTCGATCGAGTCCGTCGGCGTCTTCAATGCGATGCCCGTCCCGATCGGGCGGAGCTTCCACACCGGGCCGTCGCGGAACAGCTTGGCCATGATGAGTCCCGTCTCGCGGACACCGAGCGTCAGGGTGAAGCGGGCGAGCTCGGTGCCGTCGTGGTCGACGAGACGGCAGTAGGCGTTGCGGATGAACTCCAGTGAGTGGCCCTGGTAGCTGCTGACCATGAACAGGATCGTGTCCACCCGCGGGTAGACGCGACCGAGGTCCACGGTGATCACCTCGTCGTCACCCTCGCCCTTGCCGGTGAGGTTGTCGCCGAGGTGCACCACGGAGCCGTCACGGGTGGCGAGGTTGTTGAAGAACGCCAGGTCGAAGAACTGGTCGCCGGCGAACTGCACGGCCGAGGCGTCGAGGTCGATCGGCGGTGCTCCGCTGCCGATGAACCCGGCCGTGGGGGAGTGGTCCCAGCCGACGGCCATCTGCACCGTGGTCAGGCTCGACCCGTCCTCGGTGGTGAGGGTGAGCTCCTGACCCTTGGCCAGCTCGATCACGGGTCGCTCCTCCGGTCGTCGATGACGTTCCGAACGTACAGGAACAGTCCGATCAGCCGTCGATCTCCAGCTCGGTGATGAGGCCGTCGGCGAGGGTGAAGCGGTAGTCGAGGTCGGCGACCCCGCCGGGGAAGTCGCCCTCCAGGTGGTTGACCGCGACCCAGTGGGTGTCGTCGATCCGCCGACCTCCGAGCAGCTCGGTGGTGTAGGTGAACTCGCCGCCCTGGTGGCGCAGGAAGCCGAGCACCTCGGCGGTGCCGCGGAACGTCTCCCCCTGGTCCCGCACCACGGCGGTGGGGGCGAAGGTCCGGGCCGCGGCGTTCACGTCGCGGGCGGCGTGGGCGTCGAGGAAGGTGCGGATGGTGGACGGGAGCTGGGTGGGTGTCACATCTGTGGTGGTCATGGCCACCACGGTGCGGCGTACCCCCGCGGGAGGGTCAAGCACTGGACTCTCCCGCTGGGGGAGGGTGCACACTTCGCCCATGCTGGCGATCGGCGAGTTCTCGCGACTGACCCACCTGAGCGTGCGCACGCTGCGCCGCTACCACGATGCGGACCTGCTGGTGCCGGCCACCGTCGACCCCGCCACCGGCTACCGCTACTACACCGTCGACCAGATCCCGACCGCCCAGGTCATCCACCGGCTCCGTGAGCTCGACGTCCCGCTGCTCGAGGTACGACGCATCGTGTCCTCCTCCGACCCGGACACGCGCGCCCACCTCGTCGCCGAGCACCTGCACCGCCTCGAGTCGGAGCTGGACCGGACGCGCGCTGCCGTGGCGTCCCTGCGCCGGCTGCTCGCGCCCGAGCCCGCGCCCGTCCACGTCGAGCTCCGTGCGGTCCCGGCGACCGAGGTCGCGGCGGTCGAGGGCGACGTGGCGCAGGACGAGGTCCTGGGCTGGTACGCCGGAGCGATGGCCGAGCTGGACGCGGTGGTGCACTACCCGGCCGGAGCGCCGGGCGGGGTGTACGACAACGCGCTCTTCGAGGTCGGCCGTGGTCACGTCCTGGTGCACGTGCCGACAGAGGAGGCCCCGCGGTCCGGGCGGGTGCACCCCGTCGTGCTGCCACCGGTCGAGCTGGCGGTCGCCACGCACGTCGGCAGCCACGACGACATCGAGGTCACCTACGGCGAGGTGGGCACGTGGGTGGTGGGCAACGCGCTCGCGGTGGCCGGGCCGATCCGGGAGACCTACCTCGTCGGCCCGCGGGACACCGCCGACCCGACCCGCTGGCGCACGGAGATCGGCTGGCCGGTCTTCCGCGTCGCCGGAGGTCGAGATGGGTGACGTCATCGACCCCGCTGCGATCCGGATCGCCCCTCTCACGCGCGAGCACGCGGAGGACCTGGCGACCTGGCGCTACGTCCCGCCGTACGACGTCTACGACCTCGTCGGCGCGGACCCCGACGAGCTGCTCCACCCGTCCCTCGGTTTCCACGCGGTGCTCGCGGGGGAGCGCCTGATCGGCTTCCGCTCGTTCGGACCGGACGGGCAGGTGCCGGGGTGGGACTACGACGACGCGGCACTCGACACCGGCGGCGGGTTGCGGCCCTCGCTCACGGGACAGGGTCTCGGTCGTGCGGTGATCGGGGCCGGGCTCGCGTTCGGTCGCGTCACCTACGCGCCGCCGGCGTTCCGGGTGACGGTGGCGTCGTTCAACACGCGTGCGCGTCGCACCGTCGAGTCGCTCGGCTTCGAGCGGGTCGGGTCGTTCGCCGCGCGACGTGACGGGCGGCCGTACGACGTGCTGGTGCGTCCGGAGCGCGGCTGACGACTGCGGTCAGACCTGGCGGGCGTGCGCCGACGGGGCGACCGCCCGAGGGTGCAGGATCCCGGCCAGCGCCTCGACGCCGTCGACCAGCCGCGGCCCCGGGCGGGCGAAGTGCCCGTCGGCGTCGACGGCCCACACCGGCAGGCCGGGGAACCGGTCGCGCGCCTCCTCGGCGAGCGTGACGCTTCCCTCGAGGTCGAAGCCGCACGGCGCGCAGACCACGACGTCAGGCTGGGAGGCCACGGCGTCACCCCAGGTGATGCGGCTCGACCTGGTGCCCGCCACGCCGAGGGTGGGCTCGCCCCCGGCGCGGGCGACCATCTCGGGGATCCAGTGCCCGGGCGCGAAGGGCGGGTCGGTCCACTCGAGCACCAGCACGCGCGGCCGGTCGAGGCCGGCGACGGCCTCGTCGACGGCGGCGAGGCGTGCCTCCAGCACGGTCACCACCTCGGTCGCCTGCCCGTCGCGGCCGGTGATCCGCCCGAGCTCGGTGATCGACGCCATCACGTCGTCGAGGGTGTGCGGGTCGATCGTTGCCACCTCGGCGCGGCAGCCGAGGAAGCCGAGCGCCTCGTCGACGGTGCCGACGTCCACCGCGCAGACGGCGCAGAGGTCCTGGGTGACGACGAGGTCGGCGTCGAGCTCCGCGAGGGCGTCGGCGTCGAGGCGGTAGAGGTCCTCGCCCGCCGTGAGGGCCGCGGCGACGAAGTCGTCGATCTCCTTCGGCCCGAGACCCTCCGGCATCGCCGAGGTCGAGACCACGCGCCGCTCGCGGGCGGCCGGTGGGTGGTCGCACTCGAACGTGACGCCCACGACGTCGTCACCCGCCCCGACCGCGAACAGGATCTCCGTGGCGGAGGGGATAAGCGAGACGATGCGCATCGGGCGAGCCTAGACGTGTTCTCCCACCGGGTTGCTGTCACTGCCGCACGCCCTCGTCGCAGTCAGCTCCGGACGTTGACGGGCAAGGCGAGGCTCCGATGAGGTTCGACAAAACCTTCGAGTTCAACCGGGAGGAGGTAGCCAGCCGAGCCTGAGGGGTGGGATCTTTCGGAAGTGGACAGTGTCTCTCTCTCGCGGCGGATGGCGGACACCGCGCGCCTTCTGCAGGACAGCAACGGCGACCCGCAGGCGACGTTCCAGAGCGCGGTCGAGGTCGCGCAGACGTCCGTGAGCGGGTGCGATGCGGTCGGGCTGACGTTCGTTCGACGGGGCCACAAGGTGGAGACCGTCGCGTACACCGACGTCATGGCGCTGACCGCCGACCACCTGCAGTACGAGCACGAGGAGGGACCGTGCCTCGACGCCACCTGGGAGCACCACGTGGTGCGCAGCCCAGACCTCCGGCACGATGAGCGTTGGCCGACCTGGGGCCCGCGCGTGGCGCACAAGACCAGCGCACAGAGCATCCTGTCCTTCCAGCTCTTCACCAAGGCCAACCACCTCGGGGCGCTCAACCTCTACGGCAAGGCCCTCGACGCCTTCGACGACGGCGCTGTCGAGGAGGGGTTCGCCATCGCGGCGCACGTCTCCATCGCGGTGGCGGCAGCCCTGCAGGTCGACACGATGTCCCAGGGACTCGCCAGTCGTACGGTGATCGGTCAGGCCACCGGCATCCTCATGGAGCGCTACGACATGGACTCCGCTCGCGCGTTCAGCGTGCTGACGAGGATGTCGAGCCAGGGCAACATCAAGCTGCGGGACCTGGCGGCGGACGTCGTTGCGCACAGGGGCGAGAGCCTGGGCGAGCCATAGGGGCGGTCGGGCGGCCCGAGCGGTGCGCGGCGCTGTTGGTCCCCCGGCGTCCAGGACAGGACGCCGATCCCCTGGTGGCCTGCTTGCCCTGGACGTCGAGTCCCCGACAATCGGCCATGTGTGTGACGCGGCCTGCTCTGTGTGTCGATGCGTTGAGATGCGTCGGGGTCTGGGACGCGCGTACTGCTTCACTTGGACCATATGCGTATCGGCGTTGCTTGCATAGGGACCGGGCCGCGAATGAGCGCCTGAGCCAGCAGGCGCATCCGGACGTCCGAGGTCCAGGCAACCTCGTGATGTGAGATTCGATCTCGCGGCGACATGCGGGAGCACGCGCGGGCCACGTCGGCGCCTTGACGATGTTCGAGCAGGACGTCCCGGGTTCGGTGTTGCAGCGCCAGGTTGCCGCGCCACCGGGGTGCGGGGTAGCGCCACGAGCAGCCGCCATGCAGAGGGAGGCGCTTGTGCCGCGGGCAGGGTTGTGTTGTCCTGATCTGAGCCACTTCCTGTGGCGGCTACCCCGGACCTCGGTGGCGTGGACGTCAGTCGCCACCTCGAGGCGCGGTTGTCTTCGTTCCCTGGGGATGCGTGGTGTCTTCGTCGCTGGGTCCCTGCTGAGGAGGGGACCGATGGACGACACACGCCGCGAGGAGAGGGCTGACCCCTCACCACCCAGACCTTCCCACGACACAGGGCTCTCCTCGTGGGTGATGGTGGTCTTCACCGGCGAGCTCGACATCGGTGCGAGATCCGCCCTGAACGTGCTCGATGAGGCGGTGCGAGCCCACCCGGGTGCACACGTCCTCGTCGACCTGAGCGATGTCACCTTCATGGACTCCACTGCGCTGGTCGCGTTCGCCGAGGCTAGGTCGAGGGCAGCCGCGGGCGGCGGTGTCCTCTCGTTGCACGGCGCGAGCGCGTTTGCACAGCGGATGCTCGACATCTGGCACCTCGAACCCGTCTGCTCCAGGACCCGGCAGGCTGGCGACGTCCATGCGATCACGACCCTGCGAGGACACTCGGTCGTGCCCTTCCCCCGGCCACGAGCGTCACAGACGCAGCACAGCGACGATCGGCCATCGTGCGTTGGCGATTCGCGTCGATCGTGAGGTCAGAGCACGTTCAATGGGGTACGGGGAGGTCTAGGCTGGCCAGCAGGGCCGGCACACGTGGTGTCTGCGCAGGATCAGGCAGACGAGAGGAGTCCTGATGACCGTCTCGTTGGACGCCATGAGGTCGGAGCTCAACGCTGTCATGTCGGGCAGTCCGTCCGGACTCTCGTTGGCCGACGCGCTGTGCACGACCTGTGTCGGTCTGTTCGGTGTGGACGGCGCTGCGGTGTCAGTCGTCCTGGACGGCGTATCGACGGGGACCTTCGGGTCGAGCAGCCTGTCCAGCCGTCGCTTGGACGAGTACCAGTTCACCTACGGCGAGGGGCCGTGCCTCGAGGCCGTCGCCAGTCGAGAGTCGGTGCTGGTTCCCGACCTCGACTCGCCGACCGAACAGCGGTGGCCGGCCTTTCGCGGCGCTGTCCTCGGTGAGGGGATTCGGGGGGTGTTCGCCGTGCCGATCATGCTCACGTCGGTGTGCGTGGGTGCCCTCGACCTGTTCCGCGCACGTCCCGGCCCGTTGGGCGGGAACGCGCTCGCGGGGGCGCTGCTGGCTGCTGAGCTGGCAGCGGCGCCGCTGCTCGACCTGATCAGCGAGGTGAGCGACGACGAGCAGGACGAGACATCGTCGCGAACCGCCGAAGAGACAGGCACCCTGCCGCCGGAGATGGACCGGGTGGAGGTCCATCAGGCGACCGGAGTGCTCATCTCCGCCCTGGATGTCGACGCAGCGGAGGCATTGGTGCGGCTGCGAGCTCATGCCATCGCCACCGACCAGACCGCGAGCCAGGTGGCGAGAGCCATCATCGAGCGGCGGTTGATGCTCGATCGAGACCGCCCGGACGACGGCGGTGGCAGCGAAGACGGGAGAAGCGGGTCATGAATGACGACCGCGAGCACGAGGTGATCAGGGCCTTCGTGGACCTGTCGAACGAGCTGGTCGACGACTACGACGTGGTGGACATGCTGGTGCAGCTCACCTCGCACGCCGCCCGTCTGCTGGACGTGGACTCGGCCGGCCTGCTGCTGGCTGACTGGCGTGGCGCCCTGCACCTGGCCGCCTCCTCCTCCGAACGCACCCAGCACCTCGAGATGTTCCAGCTCCAGCAGGACGAAGGTCCCTGCCTCGACTGCTACCACGACGGTGAGCCGGTCGTGGTGTCAGACCTCGACGAGCAGGAGGAGCGGTGGCCGCAGTTCTGCGCAGCGGCACGGGCCGCGGGCTTCAAGTCCGTCCATGCGCTGCCGATGCGGCTGCGGGACACCGTCCTCGGCACGCTCGGTCTCTTCGGTGAAGAGGTCGGGGCGTTGGACGACGACGACATGGCCCTGGCACAGGCGCTCGTGCACGTGGCCAGCGTGGCCATCGTCAATGAGCGCTCCGCCAACGACCGTGCCCTCGTGAACGCACAGCTGCAGCACGCACTGACCAGCCGGATCGTCGTGGAGCAGGCCAAGGGCGTGATCGCCCACGGCGGCAACCTCGAGATGGATGCCGCGTTCGCCGTCCTGCGCCGCTACGCGCGCGATCACGGTCGCAAGCTCAGCGACGTCGCCGCGGAGATCGTGCACCGCGAGCTGGCCCAGGACGCCGTGATCGACCACGCGCGATCGGCGAGGCTCATTCCTTGAGGACGCCGCAACGGCCTCGCCTCGTGAACCGCTCACGCCGCGACGTCGACCGTCGCGTCACCGGTTGAAGGGCCCGGCCGAGCAGCCCTCCTTACGCTCATCGGCAGATCCGATGTTCCGGGGCAACAACCTCATGCGGTGCGACACCTAGATGTCGAAGACGTCCCAGCAGATCGCGTTGCGGCGGCGCTGGTCCTCCAGCACCACGTCGCGCACCTCGTCGGGCAGCCGGTCGCGCTGCCACCGGCACTCGTCGCGACGCGCCTCCTCCTCGTGACCCGCCGGGGCGGCCGCGACGGCCGCCTTGATGGCGTACGCCGCTGCCCCCAGGTCGTGCTCCGCGACGTGGGCGACCACCGCGGCCTGCCCGGCGGCGTACGCCGCGAAGCGCGGTGCACCCCTCAGGTCGCGAGCTGCACCCATGGCGTGCCCGCCGAGCGCGCGGGTCTGCATCATCGGCAGCTCGCCGTGCGCCCAGGCGCGTGCGGCGACGACCGCCGCGTGCGGCCGGCGGTCGTCGGGCCGGGCGGCCTCGAAGACCGGGAGCACGTGCTCGGCGCACTCCGCGGCCCACAGGGCGAGCCGGTGGTGGTCCTCGTCGCACAGCGTGCCGCCCCGCCTGACGGTGACCAGGCGCGGGTCGCGCACGGCCGGCAGGATCATGGCCTGACGTTATCGCCGGCCCGGATCAGGGCGTCGTCACCAGCAGCCGCGCCACGCACCGCGCGCGTGGTCGCGGGCGTTGTCGATGGCGCGCACGTACTCGCGGTGCCGGGCGACGGGCTTGCCGCCGAAGACGTACGGCCGGGTGAAGCCGTCCCAGGCCTGGCGGAACGAGAGGTCGCCGTACCCGCCCTGGCGCTGCACGTAGCGCAGCAGCCGGCCGTAGCGGTCCTTCGCGGCCTGGGTGCGGTCGGACACGAGGTGGACCGTCGAGCCGACCGGAGCGAGCCTGCGGAGGTTGGCGGTGGCGTCGTTCGCGCCGCAGCGACCCCGTTCGGGCGTGTCGATGCCGAGCATGCGCACGGAGACCTGCGACCCGCCGCGCAGCCGGACGTGCAGGGTGTCGCCGTCGACGACACGGACGACGTTGCCGGTCTCGCGGTAGGTCCGGGGTCCCTGCTGGGAGTGGGTCTGGCTGTTGCCGGTGTCGGCGAGCTGCTGCGGCGCGGTGTTGCCCCGGCCGATGCACGGGCACGGGTTGGACTCGCACGCGACGCCGTCGCCGTCGTCGTCGAGGCGGTGCGGGTCGCCGCCGCCGGCGTTCAGGAAGAAGTTCTGCGCGCCGGCCTGGCTCGCGAAGGCGCCGCAGTCGCGGTCGACCACGGCAGAGGCGGGCGTCGGAACCGAGAAGCCGAGGCCCAGGGCGACGATGGCAAGCGCGAGCGCGCGGACGAGCTGGTGATGCATGGCGCCAGCCTCACATCCCTGCAGCGCGGACGTGGGCGGAACGGGGCAAGTGACCGCAGCCGACAACGGGGCGGCGCGTCTCGCACCCCACCCGAGGTCGGGTCCCGTGGCACCATCCGTGACGTGGACGGATGCGTGTTCTGCCAGATCATCTCGGGCGAGGTGCCCGGTCACCTCGTGCTGGAGACCGACGACCTGGTGGCGTTCCTCGACACCCGGCCGGTCTTCAAGGGGCACGTCCTGCTCGTGCCGCGCACCCACCTCGAGACCCTCCCGGACCTGCCAGCAGGGCAGCGCGACGGGTTCCTCGCGGCGGCCCAGCGGCTCGCGACGGCGGTCAAGGACGCCCTCGGCGCGCAGGGGTCGTTCGTGGCGATCAACAACACGGTCAGCCAGTCCGTCCCGCACCTCCACCTCCACGTGGTGCCGCGCACCAAGGGAGACGGGCTGCGCGGCTTCTTCTGGCCGCGCACGAAGTACGGCGACGGCGAGGCGGCGGCGTACGCCGATCGCCTGAGGATGGCGCTCATCGACGGGTGAGGACGGTGGCTCAGCCGCGTCGGCCGGGGAGGGCCTCGACCTCGTGCGACACGTCGGTCGCGGAGCGGAACGCCCAGGGTTCATCGCGACGGCGCAGCGGGTTGCCGGTGGCCTTGGCCGCCAGGACGAAGGCAGCGGCGCCGACGAGGAAGCCGGCGAGCACGTCCACGAAGAAGTGCCACCCCAGGTAGACCGTCGCCACGCAGGTGAGCGCGAGGAACACCCACGCCGGGACCCGGATCGCGACGGGCAGCCTCATCTGTTCCGCCATGAGGCAGATGGTGACCATCACGGCGACGTGCAGGGACGCGAACGCCGCGATCGTCTGCACCGCGCCGGTGTCCCAGGGCCCCGCCAACACCTTGATGCGGTCGGCGAGCAGCATCTCGCTGACCGAGGTGTTGGGGGTGCGCGGCAGCGAGGCGAACCACTCGGGCGAGGAGTAGACGGGTCCGAGGGACGGCACGGTGAAGTAGAGGGCTGCGCCCAGGCACCAGTCCAGTGAGATCGCCGTGACGTACCACGCACCGGCGGGCGACCGGCGCGTCCACACCAGGGCGATCGCCAGGCTGGCCGGCACCAGTCCGATCCACACGAGGTAGACCCCCGCCATCACCCAGTTGGCCCACGACGTCCCCAGGGTGTGGTGGAGGACGACCGCCGGGTCGTGGCCGAGCCACAGCACGCGGTCGATCCGGGCGAGCTGGGAGTCGGCCAGCCGATCGGTGACGAACGGGACGTAGCTCTTGAGGTTGCGGAACGCGACGTAGGCGACGTACCACGTGACGAGCCCGCTCGCCGTGAAGAGGATCTGGTCGCGGTTCCAGCGCTCGACGAGCACCGTCCGGAGGGCGACGCGTGCGGCCGTTCCGCCGCGCCGGACGAGCAGCACCCACCGCGCGGCGATGTCGAGCGCGATCGCCGAGGCGACGATCACCGGCAGCCGGAACCAGGTCGGCAGGGACGCCCCGTCGGGATCGCGCAAGGGGAGATGGTGGGTCCACGCGACCAGCGCTGCCAGTCCGGCCATCACGGCCGCGACCACGGCCGCCGCGCGGAATTCCCCCCGACCCATGGGTCCACGGTAGCGACCCCCGGCCGCGGTGGACCGGACCAGCGCGAGCGGTAACCTCGGCCGGACATCTCACCTCGACCTCCAGGAGTCCTCATGGGTCGCTACGACCGCCGTGTCGCCGTCATCACCGGAGCAGCGCGAGGCATCGGCTTCGGGATCGCGCAGCGCCTCGCGAGCGAGGGGGCCTCGATCGCGGTCCTCGACCTCGACGAGGCCGCCGCCCAGGAGGCTGCCGGCCGGCTCGAGCTCGCCGACGGTGCGCGCGCTGTGGGCATCGGCTGCGACGTCGTCGACGCGGCCGCCGCCGAGGCCTCCGTGCAGCGGGTGGTCGACGAGCTCGGCGGGATCCACGTGCTGGTCAACAACGCCGGCATCACGCGCGACAACCTGCTCTTCAAGATGACCGAGGAGGACTGGGACCTGGTGATGAACGTCCACCTCAAGGGCGTCTTCAACATGACCAAGGCCGCTCAGTCCCGGTTCGTGGAGCAGAAGTACGGCAAGATCCTCAACCTGTCGAGCGTCTCCGCGCTCGGCAACCGCGGCCAGGCCAACTACTCGGCGGCCAAGATGGGCATCCAGGGCCTCACCCGCACGCTCGGCATCGAGCTCGGCCCCTTCGGCGTCACCGCCAACGCCATCGCGCCGGGGTTCATCGCCACCGAGATGACCGACGCCACCGCGCGCCGCCTCAAGATGGAGCCCGAGGAGCTGCAGCGACTCAACGCCGAGGCGACACCGGTGCGGCGCGTCGGACAGCCCGAGGACATCGCGGCCGCGGCCGCGTTCCTGTGCAGCGACGAGGCGTCGTTCATCACCGGTCAGACGCTGTACGTCGACGGGGGCCGCAAGCTCGGCTGAGCGCGCTCCGGGCGTGATCCCGGCCACGCCCCACGCTCGGGGACGTGGCCGGTTTTGCGTCCCTTGGGGTCGTCTGTCACCTTGGATGGCGGTCGAGAGACCCAACCGTCCCGGACTACGCCGAGTCCTGCCCGGCCGGGACGACCCCCGAGACACACCGGGGCAGGAGTGGGGGACCCACAGGTTCCACCGCCGGTCATCGACCGGCTCGGGGCGAAGCCGCCAGCCTCCCAGCAGCACCACGGGAGCACGGTGGCAGGGCACTTTCCAGCCCTAGCCCGACAGCTCACCTCACAGGCGTGGGAAAGGAACATCCATGCCTGCGACCCCTCGTAAGGGGCGAGCCCTCGCGCTCGCACTCGCCGGGCTCGGCATCACCGCATCGACGATGAGTGCCATGCCCGCAACCGCCGCCACCGGCGGCAGCACGTCCGAGAACGCCTCCACCACGACCACCGCGAAGAAGACGCAGAGGACGGCGCCCGTCAGCGCCAAGCGTCGGGTGGCCAACCGCGTGCTCACCGCACGCGACATCGCCATGCGCCAGCGCGGCGACGCCTACGCGTACGGCGCCGCCGGCCCGGACCGCTTCGACTGCTCGGGCCTGGTGAAGTACAGCTACAGCCGCGCCGGCCTCGCGCTGCCGCGCACGTCGAGCGCCCAGGCGGGACAGGCTCGCCGCATCGCAAAGAAGGACATGCGCTCCGGCGACCTGATGTTCTTCTACGGCAGCGGCGGGGTCTACCACGCCGCGATCTTCCTGCGCTGGTCGCACGGGCACGCCGTGATGGTGCACTCCCCGGGCTCGGGACAGCGCGTACGCGTCGCCGTCCCGTGGACGTCCGCCTGGTTCGCCGGGACCGTCCGCCGCGCCTGATCGGCGCTGCCTCCGGGTGACAGGCCCGGATTGGTAGGTACTTCCTGCTGATCTACCCTGTGGCGCGCCTTCCCCGATCGGGGAGGGCGCGCCTCCAGACTTTCCAGAACCGCCAGACCCGAGCCCCCCGGCTCGACACCCCCGCTCGATCGGAGCTCCCCGTGCGTCACCGTCGCCACCTCTCGTCGCCCCGTGCGATCGTCGCCACCCTCGCGGCGGCCACGCTCCTCCTCGCCGGCTGCAGCGGCGGGGACGACGACCCCGCCCCGAGCGCCTCCGCGTCGTCCGAGCCGACCAGCTCGGAGACGTCCGAGGCGCCGCCGGAGCCGACGTACTGGCCCCTGACCGGTCTCGAGCGCAAGGGTGACGCGCCCCGGCACCCCGTCGTCGTCACCAAGGTCGACAACACGTCCTCCAGTGCCCCGCAGGTGGGTCTCGGCTCGGCCGACCTCGTCGTCGAGGAGCTCGTCGAGGGCGGCTACACGCGCCTCGCGGCGTTCTACTACTCCAAGGTGCCCGCCGCCATCGGCCCGGTCCGCTCGATGCGCGCCAGCGACATCGGGATCGTTCCGCCGGGCGCGACCGTCGTGACCAGCGGGGCGGCCCCGGTCACGATCAACCGGATCAACGGCGCCGGCATCCCGTGGATCACCGAGGGTGCGGCCGGCGTCTACCGCGAGACGTCGCGCTCGGCGCCGTACAACCTCTTCGCCAAGCTCGGCGACATCTCCAAGCGCCTCAAGGCCGAGGAGGAGCCGCCCCCCTACCTCCCGTGGGGCGACGAGGCGGACCTGCCGAAGGGCGCGAAGGCCAGCACGCTCACCGCCGACTTCGGTGCCCACTCCACCAGCTGGCAGTTCCAGCAGGGTGGCTACGTCAACACCGACTCGTACGCCGCTGAGGGCGACCAGTTCCCCGCCGACTCCGTGCTCGTGCTGCGGGTCCGCGTCGGCGACGCGGGCTACCGCGACCCGGCCGGCTACCCGGTCCCGGAGACCAAGTTCGAGGGCAAGGGCGCTGCGCTGCTCTTCCACGGCGGCCGTGTCGTGAAGGGCACGTGGACCAAGGACGGCCTGACCGGCGCGATCGAGCTCTCCACCAAGGGCGGTGACCTCACCGTGCCCGCCGGTCACGTGTGGGTCGAGCTGGTCCCGGCTGTCAACGGCAACGTCACCTTCGCGAAGTAGTCCCCGGCGCCAGCGCTCCGGCGCCTTCGTCGAGGAGGCGCTGGAGCCCGGCCAGGATGACGCCGATCGCCGTCTCGACCCGCAGGGCCGCGGCGGCAGGGTCGTCGCTGACGGCCACCGAGCCTCCCGCGGCCGACATGGCGCCGAAGAAGATGCGGGTGAAGGTGTCGAGCATCGCGTCGTCGAGGTCGCGCCCCTCGGCGGTCAGCACCGAGCGCACGATCTCGTCGACGAGCGCGTACGTCGAGCGCTCCTCCTGCTCGCGGTAGCGGTCGTGGCCGAGCACCGAGGGGCCGTCGGAGACGACGACCTGGCGGTAGGCCGGCTCCTGGACCGCCTCGAGGAAGGCCCGCATCCCGGCCTGCGCCTTGTCCCACGGGTCCGGGTCCCCCGCAGCGGCCTCGGCGATCCCCGTCGTCGCCCGGGACTGCACCCGCTCGAAGGCCGCCTCGAAGATCGCCTGCTTGCCGCTGAAGTGGTGGTAGAGCGCGCCCTTGGTGACGTCGGCGCCCGCGACGATGGCGTCCAGCGACGTGGCGGCGTAGCCGTGCGCGGTGAAGAGGCGCTCGGCGACCTCGACGAGCGACTGCTTGGTCGCCTCGGAGTAGCGCTGCCGCCGGGTCTCCATGGATCGCAGCCTAGGTGACCGCGGCGTCGCGCCGGGCTCGCGCGGGTGGTGTGCGCCGCCGCGGGGTCGGCCATAGTGGATCCATGCAGCTCGCTTCGGGGATGTTGCTGGTGGCGACGCCGGCGCTGCAGGACCCCAACTTCGCCGACACGGTCGTGCTGCTGCTCGACGTCACGGAGGAGGGCGCCCTCGGCGTCGTCCTCAACCGCCCCTCCCAGATCCTGGTCGCCGCCGTCCTCGAGCCGTGGCGCGACGTGGTCGCGGAGCCGGAGGTGCTGTTCCGCGGGGGACCGGTCGGGACGGACGGCGCCCTCGCCGTCGGCGCGCTGCGCGACCCCGGCGACCCGCCCGTCGGGTGGCGACCGGTCGCCGGGCTGCTGGGCATGGTCGACCTCGACACCCCGACCGAGCTCGTCGACGGCACGCTCCGCGCGATGCGCGTCTTCGCCGGCTATGCCGGCTGGGGCGCGGGCCAGCTCGACGGCGAGGTCGAGGAGGGCAGCTGGTACGTCGTCACCAGCGAGGCCGCCGACGCGTTCCGCGACGACCCGGGCGGCCTGTGGCGCGACGTGATGCGCCGACAGCCCGGCATGCTCGCCTGGCACGTGAACCGCCCCGTCGATCCCGACATGAACTAGTCCTCGCGTTAGGCTTGCCGATCATGAGCACCATCGGATTCTCCCCGGGCACCCAGACGGTCGAAGAGCGTCAGACCGTCCCGACGGACGAGGGTGACCACGAGCGGTTCTCGCACTACGTGCCGAAGGACAAGCTCACCGAGGCGATGGTGATGGGCACTCCCGTGATCGCGCTCTGCGGCAAGGTGTGGGTGCCTTCGCGGTCCCCTGAGAAGTACCCGGTCTGCCCGGAGTGCAAGGAGATCTGGGACTCGATGAACCCGGGCAAGTCCGGCGGCAACGGCTCTGACGGCTCGGGTCCCGAGGCGTGACGGGGCGGCCTGACGCGCCGCTGCCTCCCGCGTGGCCCGACCGGGCCGCCTGGGGCACCGCGCCCTCCCTCCGCGCCTGGCAGCAGGCGGCGATGGACCACTACCAGTCCCGCCAGCCGCGCGACTTCCTCGCGGTCGCGACCCCCGGCGCCGGCAAGACCACCTTCGCGCTGACCGTCGCGGCCGACCTGCTCAGCCGTCGTATCGTCGACCGGATCACGGTCGTGGCGCCCACCGAGCACCTCAAGACGCAGTGGGCCGAGGCCGCGGCCCGGGCCGGCATCCCGATCGACCCGACCTACTCCGCGGGCAAGGGCCGCACCTCCGACGACTACGTCGGGATCGCGGTGACCTACGCCGGTGTCGCGGTCAACCCGCTCGCGATGCGGATCCGCACCGAGCGGTTCAAGACGCTGGTGATCCTCGACGAGATCCACCACGCCGGTGACGCGCTGTCGTGGGGCGAGGGCGTCCGCGAGTCGTTCGACCCGGCCACCCGCCGGCTCGCGCTGACCGGAACGCCGTTCCGCTCCGACATCAACCCGATCCCGTTCGTCACCTACGCCCCCGGCGACGACGGCATCCCCACCTCGTCGGCGGACTTCACCTACGGCTACGCCCACGCGCTCGCCGACCACGTCGTGCGCCCGGTGCTCTTCATGGCCTACTCCGGAGAGATGCAGTGGCGCACGCGTGCCGGCGACGAGATCGTCGCCCGGCTCGGCGAGCCGCTGACCAAGGACATGCACGCCCAGGCGCTGCGTACGGCCCTCGACCCGCGCGGGTCGTGGATCCCCGCGGTGCTGGAGGCGGCCGACCGGCGCCTCTCGGAGGTACGCCGCCACGTGCCCGACGCCGCCGGCCTGGTCATCGCCGGCGACCAGGAGACCGCCCGCGCCTACGCGGCGCTGCTGAGGAAGATCAGCGGCGAGACCCCGACCGTGGTGCTGTCGGACGAGAAGGGCTCCTCGAAGAAGATCGAGAAGTTCACCCACTCCGACCAGCGCTGGATGGTCGCGGTCCGGATGGTGTCCGAGGGCGTCGACGTGCCGCGTCTGGCCGTCGGGGTCTGGGCGACGACGGTGTCGACGCCGCTGTTCTTCGCGCAGGCCGTCGGCCGCTTCGTGCGCGCCCGCTCGCGCGGCGAGACCGCGTCGGTGTTCCTGCCGTCGGTGCCGCACCTGCTCGAGTTCGCCTCCGACATGGAGGCGCAGCGCGACCACGTGCTGGGCCGCCGGGTCAACGACGAGGACGACATCTTCGCCGCCGAGGAGGGCCTGCTCGCCGCGGCCAACGCCGAGGACGCCGCGTCCGGCGAGCTCGAGATGTCGTGGGAGGCGCTCGGCTCGACTGCCTCCTTCGACCACGTGCTCTACGAGGGCGCGCAGTTCGGCCACTCCGGCGAGGTGATGGCGGGCTCGGAGGAGGAGATGGACTTCCTCGGCATCCCGGGACTGCTCGAGGCCGACCAGGTGCGCGAGCTGCTGCACTCGCGGCAGAGCGAGCGCGCCCGCAAGCAGAAGGCCGACGGTGTCGGCGACCGTGTCGTCGACTCGGTGCAGGAGCTCAGCACGCACCAGCAGCTCGGCGTGCTCCGACGCGAGCTCAACGGCCTCGTCGCCGCCTGGCACCACCGCACCGGTCAGGCCCACGGCATCACCCACAACGCGCTCCGCAAGGAGTGCGGCGGGCCGCCGGCGGCGGTCGCCAACGCCGAGCAGCTGCACGAGCGGATCAACCGGATCCGCGAGTGGGCCGTGCGCAAGACCTCCTGAGCATGGATCCGCTGCCATAGTGGCCCTGTGCCCGCCGAGACCTCGCAGACGCTCGACCGCGGCCTGCGCGTCCTCCGCGTGCTGGCCGAGAGTCCCGAGGGCCTGACGGTCACCGAGCTCTCGAGCCGCCTCCAGGTCAACCGCACGGTCGTCTACCGGCTGATCAGCACCCTCGAGCAGCACGGGCTGGTCCGCCGCGACGCGCGCTCCCGGCTCTTCGTCGGGCTCGGCGTGCTCCACCTGGCCAGCGGTGTCCAGCCCCTCCTGCGCGACCTCGCGATGCCGGTGCTGCGCGGGCTCGCGGAGTCGCTCGGCTCGACCGCCCACCTCACCGTGGCCGACGGGGAGGAGGCGCTCGCGCTGGCCGTCGTCGAGCCGTCGTGGACCGACTTCCACGTGTCCTACCGGGTCGGCGCCCGCCACCCGCTGACGCAGGGCGCGGCCGGCAAGGCCATCGGGCTGGTGGAGCGCGACGAGGCGGCGTATGCCGTCACGAGCGGCGAGCTGCAGACCGGCGCCCGCGGCCTGGCCGCCCCCGTGCGGGGCGTCGACGGACTGCGCGCGAGCGTCGGCGTCGTGACGCTCGACGGCGCCATCGACGAAGAGGTCGTGGCGCCGCAGGTGATCGCCGCCGCGGCTGCCGTCGCCGAACGACTCCGCTGAGACGGGCGGGGGGCTGGCCCCCGCCCGCCACGTGTCAGCGGCAGGTGACCTCCACGCGGTAGGTCACGTCGGCGCCGGCCCGCCAGGTCGCGACGTCGACCGCGACGCGGTAGGTCCCGTCCTTGCCGGCCCGGACGTTCTCGCCACGGGCGCCGCGCACCTTGCTGATCGCGCACCCGTCCTGGTCGGCCACGGTCACCACGTGGGTGCCGGGCTCGACGGCCTCGATGTGCGCCTCACGGAAGGCCAGCAGCTCGGGGGCGTACTCCGAGAACTTCACGTTGGACGCGCCGTTGGTGTCGGTCCAGTGGGCCGCCATCCCGAGCAGGGCCACGCCGTTCTTCCAGAAGCGCGCGTCGATCTCGACCGTCGCGTCCTCCCGGACCTTGTAGTTGTCGGTCTTGCTCTGGGACGGCACGAAGCAGTGCTTGTTGCCCGGCGCACTGCAGTCGAGGGACGTCGTGGGCGTGACCCAGACCTTGTAGACGCCACCGTTGTTGGTCGTGTCCAGGTAGGGGAACAGCTGCACCGTGGCGCCGCCGTCCTCCCCGTCCTTGCCGGTCAGGTGCGCGCACGCACCGCTCGGCGTCACGTCCTGGATGACGCCACCGACCGCGGTGAACTGGCGACAGGCGACGTCGTCGGTGGAGAGGAGGTCCTTGCCGCTCGGGTCGGTGACCTGGAACGAGTAGGTGCCGTCGGGCAGGCCGGCCGCGTCGTCGGGGGCGTTGAGGCCCGGACCGCCGTTGAGGTAGACGTCGCGCTTGTTGGCGTAGTGGTTGAGGTTGACCGGGACGCCACTGGCGTCGGTCGTGAAGATCGCCCCGCTGACCGGGGGCGGATCGGGAGCAGCCGATGCCGGCTGGCTCGTGACGAGGAGGGCGGCCACCGAGACCAGGGCCGCTGCGACACAACGCGTTCGAGACATGACACTCCTAAGGGGGGATGAGTGTGCCCGAGATGTCGTACGGACCTTCGACGCTAGATCGACGCCGCCTGCGGGGGCATCGCCACTATCAGTCAAACCTGGGCAAGTCCGGTCGCTGCGCGCGCCAGTGGCACGACGCGGTAGGGGATCTGCGTGGCCAGCGCGATCACGGTCGTCGAGCGGTCGATCCCCGGCTCGGTGAGCACCAGGTCGATCACCCGCTGGAGGTCGGCGTTGGAGCGCGCGACGACGCGGGCCCACATGTCGCCGGCGCCGGTGATCGTGTAGGCCTCGAGCACCTCGGGGATCCCGGCGAGGTGGGCGGCGACGGCGTCGTGGCCGCCGCGGTCGGCCGAGCCCTGGCGGATCTCGAGGGTGAGGAAGGCGGTGACGGGGTACCCGATCGCCTCGGGGGAGAGGTCGGGTCCCCAGCCGGTGATCACCCCCGCAGCCACGAGCTTGTCCAGCCGTGCCTGCACCGTGCCGCGGGCGATGCCGAGGCGCCGGCTCGCCTCGAGCACGCCCAGTCGCGGCTCGGCGGCGAACAGATCGATCAACCTGCCGTCGATCGCGTCCATGAGTGCCCCTCGGCTATGCAACTTGTCCGACGTTTCGACGTACTGTTGCACACGTTGCCGCAACTGGGCAGGGTTCGCCCCATGACGACTGACATCGCCTCGACCGGTGGCGCCCTGACCGTGGACGAGATGAAGGCCGACCTCTCGCTCGAGCAGCTGCGCCAGCTCGTCGGCCTCGTGGAGTACGACGCCGACGCCGACCCGTTCCCGGTGACCGGGTGGGACGCGATCTGCTTCGTGGTCGGCAACGCCACCCAGGCGGCCCACTACTACGCCTCCGCGTGGGGGATGGAGCTCATCGCCTACTCCGGCCCCGAGAACGGCAACCGCGACCACAAGTCCTACGTGCTCAAGTCCGGCTCCATCAAGTTCGTCGTGAGCGGCGCCGTCGCGCCCGACAGCGACCTCATCGCCCACCACTCCCGTCACGGCGACGGGGTCGTCGACATCGCCCTCGAGGTCCCCGACGTCGACCAGTGCATCGCGCAGGCCCGCAAGGCCGGCGCGACGGTCCTCGTGGAGCCGGAGACCGTGGCCGACGAGCACGGCAAGGTCCGCGTCGCCGCCATCGCGACCTACGGCGAGACCCGTCACACGCTCGTGCAGCGCACCGTCGACGGCGAGACGTACGCCGGCCCCTACCTCCCCGGCTACGTGAGCGTCGAGCCCCGCTGGGAGAAGAAGGACGGCCAGCCCAAGCGCCTGTTCCAGGCCCTCGACCACATCGTCGGCAACGTCGAGCTCGGCCGGATGGACGAGTGGGTCACCTTCTACAACAAGGTGATGGGCTTCGTGAACATGGCCGAGTTCATCGGTGACGACATCGCCACCGACTACTCGGCGCTGATGTCGAAGGTCGTCGCCAACGGCAACCACCGCGTGAAGTTCCCGCTCAACGAGCCCGCGATCGCGAAGAAGAAGTCGCAGATCGACGAGTACCTCGAGTTCTACAACGGCCCCGGCGCCCAGCACCTCGCGGTGGCGACCGGCGACATCCTCGCCAGCGTCGACGCGCTCCGCGCCAACGGCGTCGAGTTCCTCAACACCCCCGACTCCTACTACTCCGACCCCGAGCTCCGCGCCCGCATCGGCGAGGTGCGCGTCCCGATCGAGGAGCTGCAGAAGCGCGGCATCCTGGTCGACCGCGACGAAGACGGCTACCTGCTGCAGATCTTCACCAAGCCCCTCGGTGACCGGCCCACCGTGTTCTTCGAGCTCATCGAGCGCCACGGGTCCCTCGGCTTCGGCAAGGGCAACTTCAAGGCGCTGTTCGAGGCCATCGAGCGTGAGCAGGACGCCCGCGGCAACCTGTGAGGTGACGCCCGGCTGACGCCACCCGAGCGGTGTCCACCCACATTCCGGAGACCCGGAAGGTGGCTGGGGCACCGCTCGAGCCGTCTGTCCGGCGTGTCGTCGCCGGGGCGGTGTCCGGGCCACGTTCGCAGCGCGCGAAACGTGGCTGGGGCACCGCTCGGCCGCCGCCCTAGGCTGAGGCGCATGATGATCCGACCGGCCGAGCTGGCCGCGATCAAGGCCGGCACCCTCGACCTGGCGTTCCGCCGGTGGGCCAAGCCGCGCGTCGTCGTCGGCACCCGGATGCGCACGGGCGTCGGGGTGATCGAGGTGACGAGCCTGGAGCAGGTCAGCATGTCGAGCCTGCGCGCGGACGACGCCCGGCGTGCCGGTGCGCCCTCGCTGGGCGCGCTCAAGAAGGCGCTGTCGGCGCGCTCGGAGGACCCCGCCTGGCGGATCGGGCTGGCGTACGCCGGTCCCGACCCGCGCGAGGCGCTGCGGGCCGCCGTGCCGGACGCCGACGAGCTCGCGACGATCACCGCCCGGCTCGACCGCCTCGACGCCGCGTCGTCGTACGGCGCGTGGACGCGCGAGACGCTCGACCTGATCGACCTCAACCCGACCGTGCGCGCACCCGACCTGGCCGCCCGGGTGGGGCGTGAGACAGCGGACTTCAAGAAGGACGTGCGCAAGCTCAAGGAGCTCGGCCTCACCGAGTCGCTCGCCATCGGCTACCTGCTGTCCCCGCGCGGCCAGGCGGTCGTCGACGCCGGCCTCCCGGCGCCGCGCCAGCGCGCACCCCGCGAGACCGGGACGCCACTGCCGAGGAGCATCGGCGCACCCGCCACGCGCGCGCTGCGCGAGGTGGGGGTGACCACGCTGGAGCAGGTGGCGTCGTACTCCGCAGCGCAGCTGGCCGCGATGCACGGCGTCGGGCCGGTGGCGATCGCGCGGCTCGGCGAGGCGCTGGCCGAGCGAGGGAGCGGGCTCGCGGGCGACTAGGCCAGGTCGCCGACGAGCTCGCTCTCCGCCTCGACCACGCCGTGGTGCGCCGGGTCGGAGTCGAGGGCCGCCGCGATGGTGCGTGAACCGGCGGCCACGACGACCACCCCGATCGCGACGGCGGCGGCGCCGAACCAGAACGGCGCGTGCAGGTCCACCCGCTCCGCGAGCTTCAGGGCGACGAACGGACCGACGGCGCCGCCGGTGAAGCGGACGAAGGAGTACGCGGCCGAGGCCACCGGCCGCTCCACCGGAGCGGCACCCATGACCGCCTCGGTCACCAGGGTGTTGGTCACGCCGAGGAAGGCTCCGGCGACCACGATGCCGGCGGTCACGACCGTCTCGTTGCCCGCGCCGAGGGCCATCGCGGCCAGGTCGAGCGAGAAGAGCGCGAGGACCGCGGTGAGCGTGGGCAGGGTGCCGAAGCGTCGCTGCAGCACGGGGGCGAGCCACACGGATGCGATGGCCAGCAACAGGCCCCAGCCGAAGAAGGTCCAGCCGATGCCCATGATCGAGTAGGTGGGCAGGGCGAACGGCCCGGCGGCCATCAGCGTGAAGAAGCCGAGGTTGTAGAAGATCGCGACCAGGGCGAGCAGGAGCAGCGCCCGGTGCCGCAGCGCGCGGAACGGGTCGAGCAGCGACGTACGCCGTCCGGTCGGGGGCGTGGCGGGGAGGAGGAGCGCGGTGGCGACGAGGGCCACGGTCATCAGGGCCGAGACGCCGAAGAAGGGCCCACGCCACGACACCTCGCCGAGGAGGCCGCCGATGAGCGGGCCCGACGCGATGCCGAGGCCGAGCGCGGCCTCGAACAGGATGATGGCCCGGCCCACCGGGCCGGCCGACGCGCTGACGATCGTCGCGAGGGCGGTCGCGACGAAGAGGGCGTTGCCCAGACCCCACCCCGCCCGGAAGCCGATCACCGCGCCCACGCTGTCCGAGAAGCCGGCCAGCGCGGCGGAGACGATGATGAGCGCGAGACCGGCGAGCAGGGTGCGCTTGGGCCCGATCCGGCTGGAGACCACGCCGGTCACCAGCATGGAGACGCCCATGACGGCCATGTAGCTCGTGAAGAGCAGCGAGACCTGGCTCGGGCTGGCCTCGAGCTGCGCGGCGATCTCCTTGAGGATCGGGTCGACGAGGCCGATGCCCATGAAGGCGATGACGCACGCGAAGGCCACGGCCCACACGGCGCGCGGCTGGCGAAGGATCGACGGGCTGCTCACAGGGTGTCCTCCTGGGGGTTCGGGCGGAGGATGTCGCGCATGACCGCGACGGCGGTGGCGACCTCCTCGGTGGTGTGGTGGGTGTCGGCGAGGCGGGCGGTCACCAGGTCGGCGTTGCTCCGGCGGACGCGCGCGAGCTCGGCGTGACCGGCGTCGGTGAGGTCGACGACCTGTGCCCGGCCGTCGGTCGGGTGGGGACGCCGGCTCACCAGTCCCTGCCCCTCCAGCCCCTTGACCGTGGCGGTCATGGTCGGCTGGCTGCACCGGTCGGCGACGGCGAGCGCGGTGACGCCGGACGGCCCGAGCTCGTCGAGGATCGACAGCGCGCGGGCGCCGGCGGGGTGCTCGACCTCGCGGCGCACGGCGCGGGTCAGTCGCGCCGACAGCACGACGAGGTCGCTCGCGAGCTGGTGGAACGCCGGATCGGGATCGATCGGAGGAGTGGTCACCCCTCGATAGTTACATAGGAGTCCTATGTAAATCCATGCCGGGACTTAGGACCCGCATCACACCGTTCCGCTCGGGTGAGCGGACCTCAGTGCGCGATCAGACCCACGCCGAGGGTGCCCATCACCACGGCGATCCCCGAGTCGAGGACGCGCCAGGCGCCGGGTCGGGCGAAGAGGCCGCGGAGGAGGCGGGCGCCGTAGCCCAGGCCGAAGAACCAGAGCACGCTCGCGACGAGGGTGCCGGTCAGGAACCACCAGCGGTCGGTGCCGAAGCTGTTGGCGACCGTGCCGAGCATGAGCACGGCGTCGAGGTAGAAGTGCGGGTTGAGCCAGGTCAGGGCGAGGGTCAGGAGCACCGCCCGGCCGACGGTGAGCGACGTCGACTCGCCTTCCTCGAGCGCCGCCGGTCGCCACGCGCGCATCGCTGCGTGCACGCCGAAGGCGATGAGGTAGAGCCCGCCGAGCAGCTGGGCCACCGGAAGGATCCCGGGCCAGCGCTCGAGCACGACCCCCAGGCCGGCCACACCCGCGGTGATCGCGACGACGTCCGAGACCAGGCAGGTCAGCACGATCGGCAGGACGTGCTCGCCGCGGATCCCCTGACGCAGGAGGAACGCGTTCTGTGCGCCGATGGCGACGATGAGGGCGAGTCCGGTGAGCAGACCGGTGAGAGCAACCTGGAACATGAGGACAACGCTAGGTCGCTGCGCGTGTTCAATCCAGCGAAGGATTCTGAGCAATCATTAGGATGTCTAAGTATGAAAGACATCACCCAGCTCGACCCTGTGGCGCTGCGCACACTGGCCGTCGCCGTGCGACTCGGCACCTTCGAGGCAGCCGCCCGCGAGCTGCACGTCACGCCCTCTGCGGTGAGCCAGCGGATCAAGGCGCTCGAGACCAGGATCGGCCGCGTCCTGCTGCACCGGGTCAAGCCGCTGGAGCCCACCGAGGCCGGTCTGGTGCTGGTCCGCCTGGCCACGCAGACCGAGCTCCTGGAGCGGGAGGCCGTCGCCGAGCTGGTCGAGGAGCCCGACGCGAGCGGGACGTCGTACGCCTCGCTGCCGATCGCGGTCAACGCGGACGCGCTCTACGGATGGTTCGTCGACGCCCTCGCTGAGGTGCAGTCGCGGCACCGCGTGGTGTTCGAGGTGGTGCGGGAGGACCACACCCGCACCGCGGAGCGGCTGCGCCGCGGTGAGGTGGTCGCGGCCATCACCGGTGAGCCCAAGCCGGTGCCGGGGTGCCGGGTGGTGCGTCTCGGTCGGCTCCGGTACGCCGCGGTCGCCACCCGCGAATTCCACGGCACCCACTTCGCCGACGGCGTGGGGTCCGGCACGCTCGGCGAGGCGCCGATCGTGGCCTTCGACCGCAGCGACTCGCTGCAGCACGACTTCATCCGCCGGGTCACCCGTCGTCACCTCGCGCCGCCGGTGACGTACCTGCCGTCGGTGCGGGAGTTCGACCGCGCGATCCGGGTGGGCATGGGGTGGGGGCTCCTGCCGGAGTCCGACGTCGTCGACGAGCTCGACAGCGGCGAGCTCGTCGAGCTGGTGCCGGGCCGGCGGCCCGAGGTGCCGCTGTTCTGGCAGCACTGGCGGCTCGGGTCCGCTCTCGTCGACGACCTCACCGACGCGGTGGTGGGTGCCGCCCGCGGCTGGATGTCCGGCTGAGCCGGTCCGCGGCCGCTCGGACAAGATGTCGTGATTCCCCTGACAGCCACGGAAGCCGGACCTAGGCTCCGAGCGAGATCGAGCACGGAGCTCGTCACGACCTGATCGGGGAAACCCAGTGGCACGTCGTCGAAGCGCAACGTGGGCGTCCGCCCTCTGCGTCGGTCTGGTGCTCACCCTCAACGCCTGCGGGGGGTCGGGCGAGGCCGCCGCCACCAAGGGCGACGACTTCATGCTGGAGGGCGAGAAGCTCGAGGCACTCAACGGCCAGGTCGCCAAGATGGGCATCGTGGAGTGGCACGGCCAGCTGCTCACCAAGAACCCCGACACCGGGGGCAAGCGCATCTTCGACCTCGACGGCCGCTACAGCCCCTCGACGGGCTACAGCGAGCTCTCGATGGACTCCGCGATCGGCGGTGACGTCCAGCAGGTCGACTACCTCGTCGTCGCGGGCCGCACGTACTTCAACAGCGAGGTCTGGGGCCCCAACGCCGCGGACTGCTGGGCCGACATCACCGAGGACAAGGAGGGACGCAGCTGGGCGCTGCCGACCGACCTCGACCCGACCTGGCCCGTCACCGCTGCCCGGGCGGTCAAGCTCGCCGGCGACGGCGTCGCCGTCGGGGTGCCTGCCAAGGCCGTGCTGACCGGCATGCCGCGCGGGCTCTTCCCCGCGGTGCCGCCGGCCCTCGACGACATCGAGGCCAGGGCGGTCGTCACCCCGCACGGCCACCTGATCGAGGTGGGCGTGGACGTCCTGAACATGTGGAACGCCCTCCCCGAGGAGGAGCTCGCCGCCATCGACACCCGCAAGGCGGGCTGGTGGGCGATGACGATGAAGGAGTCGCCGGACGGCACGAGCATCACGCCGCCCAAGTACGTCTTCGACCCCGCCGTCACCCCGCCCAGCCAGTGCAAGCGGGGCTGACCGGCTGACCCACCGGCCACCGGTGCGGCGCTAGAGCACCTTCGACAGGAACGACTGCGTCCGCTCGTGGCGCGGGTCGGCGAGTACCTCGCGCGGGTCGCCCTCCTCGACGATCACACCGTCGTCCATGAAGACGAGGTTGTCGCCCACCTCACGCGCGAAGCCCATCTCGTGGGTGACGACCATCATCGTCATGCCCTCGGACGCGAGGTCCTTCATGACCGCCAGCACGTCGCCGACCAGCTCGGGGTCGAGCGCCGACGTGGGCTCGTCGAAGAGCATCATGTCGGGGCTCATCGACAGCGCCCGCGCGATCGCGACGCGCTGCGACTGCCCGCCGGACAGGTGGGCGGGGTAGGCCGACTCCTTCTCGGCCAGCCCGACCTTGGCCAGGTTGGCGCGAGCGACCTCGACCGCCTCGTCCTTGCTGCGGCCCTTGACCTTCACCTGCGCGATGGTGAGGTTGCGCATCACCGTCATGTGCGGGAAGAGGTTGAACTGCTGGAAGACCATCCCGATCCGCGCGCGCAGCTTGTCGACGTCGGCGTCGGGATCTGTGATCTCGTCACCTTCCACGAAGATGCGGCCGCTGGTGGGGGTCTCCAGCATGTTGACGCAACGCAGCAGCGTCGACTTGCCGGAGCCCGACGGCCCGATGACGCAGACGACCTGACCCTGACCGACGTGGAAGTCGATCCCCTTGAGCACCTCGTTGTCGCCGAAGTACTTGTGCAGGTCCTGCACGTCGATCGCGGCGCCGGCCCGGTCGGCCGAGCGGTCGTTGGGGTGGGTGGTCATCAGCGGGCCCTCTCCGCGCGGCTCTCCATGCGGCGTACGACGATCGACAGCGGCACGGTGATCAGCAGGTAGCACAACCCGATCACGATGATCGGGGTCAGGTTGGAGGAGGAGTTCATGCCCTCGCGGCCGAACTTGGTGAGCTCGTAGCCGGACAGCGAGAGGCCGAGGATGTAGACGAGCGAGGAGTCCTTCGTCAGCAGGATCAGCTCGTTGGTCAACGGCGGGAGGATGATGCGGAACGCCTGCGGCACGACCACGCTGATCATGGCCCTGCTGTGCGACATGCCGAGCGACCGCGCCGCCTCCATCTGTCCCTTCGGCACCGCCTGGATGCCTGCCCGGATGGTCTCCGCCATGTAGGCGCCGCCGACGAGGCCGAGGGCCAGGGTGACGACCCCCAGGTTGCCGAAGGGGATCTCGTAGCGGGGGAAGGCGAGGTTGAAGCCCACGCTGAGCGCGATGAAGACGACCAGCGCCGGCAGCCCTCGGAACAGCTCGATGATGCCGGTCGCGATCCACCGGTAGGGCCCCACGCTCGACAGGCGCATCAGCGCCAGCACCAGCCCGAGCACGAGCCCGAAGGAGAAGCCGCACGCGGTGTAGATGATCGTGTTCTTGAGCGCGATCGTGATGACGTCGGGGAACTGCTCCTTGACCAGCTCCCAGTTCCAGAACGCCCGCTGGATCTGCTCCCAGTCGGCGATGAAGGCGATGGCCAGCAGCACGGCCACCAGCACGGCGTACTGGACGTAGCGCCACCGGGCGGCACGCTGACGGGGACTCGCCATGGCTCACATCACCTTGCTCGGGAGGGGCTGGGGAGGCGTCACTGGGTGGGGGCGGTACCGAACCACTTCTCGTAGACCGCGTCGTAGTCGTCGCTCGCGATGGCGTCGTTGATGGCGGCGAGCAGCTCGTCGTTGCCGCCCTTCTTCACCGAGAAGCCGTACTCCTCGCCGGTCTCGAACTCGGTGACCACCTCGACGTCGTCGTTCTGGCTGACGAAGTAGTTGAGCAGGCCGTTGTCATTGACCCCGGCGTCGGTCTTGCCGGTCCGGACCGCCTGCTGCATGAGGGACGAGTCCTCGAAGGAGATGATCTCCGCGTCGTCGGGAGCGTTCTCCCGCACGTAGTCGGCGCCGGTCGTGCCGTCCTGGACGGCGATCTTCTTGCCGGCCAGGTCCTCGAGCGAGGTGATGCCGGAGCCGGTCTTGGTCATCAGGGCCTGCGTGGCCTTGAAGTAGGGGTCGGTGAAGTCCATGACCGCGGCGCGCTCGTCGTTGATCGTCATGGCACCGGCCCCGACGTCGCACTGCCCGGTGTTGAGGGCCTCGCCCGTCGTGATCGTCTCCCACGCGACGTCGAGGACCTCGGTCTCGAGCCCTTCGTTCTCGGCTGCGATCTCCAGCACGCCCGGGTCGAAGCCCACGACCTCGCCGCCCTCGGTGAACTCGAAGGGCTCGTAGGGGAGGTGGGTGCAGATGGTCAGGGTGCCGTCCTTGACCAGCTCGATGCCCGACTCGGTGGTCGTGGAGGTGTCGTCCTTGGCGCAGCCGCCGATGGTGAGGGCGAGCGCGGCAGCGCTGACGACGGTGGCGAGAGCTCGAGTCTTCATGGGCCTCACCCTAGACCCGTCCGACCGTGGCTCCGGGCAGGCATACTCCGGGAGTGCCCACCTACGTCGCCTTCCTGCGCGCCATCAACCTCGGCGCGAAGCGCAAGTTCCCCAAGGACGCCGTCAAGGCCGCGACGGAGGCGGCAGGTGGCCGCGACGTGGAGACCTACATCAACACCGGCAACGTCCGCCTCACCCACTCGGCACGCTCGGTGGCGAAGGTGCAGGCGGCGCTGGAGGAGGCGTACGCCGCGGCGGCGGGGTTCGAGGTCCCGACGATCGTCTTCACCACGAAGGACCTCGCCGCACTCACCGCCAGGGCCGAGGAGCTGCACGCCGAGCACGACCCGGCGGGCCAGCACTACGTCACGCTCTACTCCGCCGCCCCGACCGCCGAGGCCGTCGAGGCCGCCCACGCGCTCGAGCACGAGGGGGAGACCGTGGTGGTCGACGGCCGTGCCGCCTACGTCCTGCTCGAGGGCAACATCCACACCTCGAAGCTCCTGGCGTCGAAGGAGGTCACGGCACTCGGGAAGGGCACCGCGCGCACCGTGAAGGTGCTGCGCACCGTCACCGAGAAGTGGTGCTGACCAGCGGGATCGGGTGGGCGGTCAGGCGATCTCGACGCCGGCGCCGGCCAGCTCGGTGATCGCGGCGGCCGTGGACTCCTCGGCCACGCCTGCGCACAGGGCGGTCAGCACCCGCGTGGTGAACCCCGCGCCGGCGCTGTCGAGCGCCGTGGCGCGCACGCAGTGGTCCGTGGCGATGCCGCACACGTCGACCTCCTCCACCTGCCGGGCCCGCAGCCAGTCGGTCAGCGGGTCGCCCGACGACGTACGCCCCTCGAAGCCGCTGTAGGCCGCCTCGTGCTCGCCCTTGTAGAACACCTCGTCGAAGGGCTGCGGGTCGAGGTTGGGGTGGAACGCGGCCCCCTCGGTGCCGACCTTGCAGTGCACCGGCCACGAGTCGACGAGGTCCGGCTTCACCGACCAGTGCGACCCCGGGTCGACGTGGTGGTCCTTGGTGGCGACGACGACGTCGTACGCCGGTGCGTCGTCGGCCTGCGAGTGCCAGCGGTGCAGCAGGTCGTTGATGCCCGCCGCCACGCCGGCGCCGCCCGGGACGGGCAGCGAGCCGCCCTCGCAGAAGTCGTTCTGGACGTCGACGACGATCAGGGCTCGAGCCATGTGCCGAGGCTAGCGGTGCAGGGACGTCGGGGCAGCCCTCCCCACCCCGTGGGAAGGCTGCCCCGTGTCCCGGCCCCTGGGCCCCGGGTCAGCGGCGGGTCGCCGTGACGATCCGGTACTCCCAGTCGCAGACCAGGCCGTCGCCCTCACCGCGGTCGTGCGACTCGGCGAGCGCGATGAGGTCGGCGCGGAGCGCGGCGCGCCCCTCGTCGTCCAGCCGGCTCGCTGCCGCGAAGGTGGGTCCGTAGTAGGTGAGGAACAGGTCGGCGAACGCGGCGCCGTCGGCGAAGCGCTGGGTGACCGTGGCGGTCACCGAGCCCACGTCGGTGACACCGTCACCGAGCAGGCCGGCGACGACCTCCTCGGTGCCCCACCGGGTGGCGGGCTGCGCTCCCGGCGGAGGCGACACGTGCGCGCCCACCGTGCGGAGGATGCCGCCGACGAAGCCCTCGGGCGTCCAGCTCGCGAGCCCGATGCGCCCGCCGGGGCGGGTCACGCGGACCAGCTCGCGCGCGGCCGCGTCGTGGTCGGCGGCGAACATGACACCGATGGCGGACAGGACGACGTCGAACGAGGCGTCCTCCTGGGGGAGGTGCTCGGCGTCGGCCTCGACCAGCTCGACGACCAGGTCCTCGGCCTCCGCTCGGCGCCGGGCGATCTCGAGGAGCCCGGGCACGTAGTCGATCCCGACCGACTCGGCCGACCGGCGTGCGGCGGCGAGGGCGACGTGGCCCGTGCCGGTCGCGACGTCGAGCACCCGTTCGTTCGGACTGACCCCGACGTGGTCGACGAGGTGCTCGGACACCGGGACCGTCAGGGCGGCGATCTTGTTGTAGTCGCCGCTGCTCCAGACCTTCTGCTGCTTGTCGCGGAGCTCGGTGAGGTCCGGCGTGCTGGTCCGGGTGGTGCTGGTGGTGCTGCTGCTGGTGGTGCTGGTGGTGGTGCTGGTCATGCTGGTTCCTTTCGTGGTGCCGTCCGGCGACTCCTGTGCGCCGGCGACGGACGTGGTGGCCGCCGAGACGTGCTCGAGCCGGAGTCCGGCCCGCCCCACCGCCTCGGTGACCAGGTCGACCGAGTCGGCCTCGTAGAGCAGGAAGCACGTCTCGTCCTCGGGGACGAAGAACGACTGCAGGTAGCGCACCGCCCGGCCCTCCCGGGTCAGGTCTGCGCCGGCCCGCTCCGCCACCGCGACGTGGTGCTGCGCGACGGCGTGGTCGCCCTGTGCGACGTAGAGCTCGACGAGGTACTCGGCCATGGCTCCACGGTGCTCGCCCGGGACGGGGTGCCGAAACTGCGGATGACCCGAGGAAATGACCCCGGGAACAACCCCAGTTGACAGCCTCGGGGCGGCTCAGCCGGTCGCGTCGTCGAGCTCCGCCAGGCGCGGCGCGAGCTCCATCCGGGACCGGATGCCGAGCTTGGTGTAGGCGTTGCGGAGGTGGAACTCGACCGTGCTGACGGTGACCACCAGCGTCCGCGCGATCTCCTTGTTGGCCAGCCCCTGCACGGCGAGGTCGGCCACCCGGCGCTCGGTGGTGGTGAGGCGCCCGGGGGAGCTCGGGCGGCGGGCGCCGACCCGCTCGAGGTCGGCGCGCGCGGCGTCGGCCCAGCCGGGAGCGCCCTGCTCCTCGAAGAGGCGCACCGCGCGCTCGAGGGAGTCGCGGGCGCCGCCCCACTTGCGCGCGCGCCGCTGCGCCCGGCCGAGCGCGAGCCAGGTCCTCGCTGCCTCGGCCGCGAGCCCGCGCTCGTCGTACGCCGCGGCGACCCCCGCCAGCGCCTGCGCCTTCGCGTCGGACCACGCGCCCGCGAGGGAGACCGTCGCGGCTCCGCGGGCGGCGGTGAGCCGGGCCCACGCGTGGTCCTGCAGGTCGGCGGCCTCGTGCAGCGCGTCGACGACCGTGCACGCGTCGTCGAGGTCGCCGGTCCCGACGAGCGCCTCGACGAGGTCGGGGGCGGCGGGGAAGGCGCCGGGGTCGAGCACCCCCTGGTCGCGCGTGTGGGCCCAGACCGCGCGCAGGTGCCGGACCGCCTCCTCGGGACGGTGGTCGAGCAGGGCCGCCACGCCCAGCGCCCGCCTCGCCTCCAGCCAGTCCCAGCGGATCCCGGTCTCCTCGGCCTGCGCGACGGCGCGCTCGCCCCACTCGCCGGCCGCGGCGGCGTCCCCCCGCCCGGCGGCGAGCAGGCTGCGGCAGCGCTCGTACATCGGCCAGTGGAGCAGGCTGCTGTCGATCGAGGTCGCCCACTCGTCGAGGAGCTCCTCGGCGTCGTCCCACCGGCCCAGACGGAGCTCGAGCTCGCAGAGGTGGAGGCGGGCCAGCGCGTACGGGCTGGGCTCGCCGCGGTCGGCGGCGAGCGTGCGGAACGCCTCGAACCGGGCCCGGGCGGGACCCGGCTCCCCGCGCCACACGTGCTGCTGGCCGGCGACGCGTCCCGGCGTTCGGGCCAGGTACGACGAGTCGCAGGCAAGCGCGTCGTAGCGCTCGAGCAGGTTGTCGAGGGGCCGCCCGCGCAGCGCCGACGTCCACACGCGGGTGTAGAGCGCGAGGCGCTGGGCGCCCCCCGAGCCGGAGGCGGACGCCTCGACGGCCTCGGCCGCCCGCTGGTCGGCGACGGCGACGTTGCGGACCTCGATGACGGCCTCGTTCTCCGCGAGGTGGCACAGCACCCGCAGGCGCAGGGCGTGGTCGTCGCCGGCCTCGTCGAGGGCGCGCTGGAGGAGGGCGAGGATGTCGTCGTTGCCGTGCACGACGCCGCCGGTGAGGAGCACGTGCGCGCGCACGCGGTCGGCCCGCTCGGGCAGGCTCGTCGCGCGGGGGGCGAGGAGGTTGGTCAGGCGCTGCTTCTCCCCGGCCATCTGCAGCAGCTTGGCCAGCAGCATCACTCGCCCCGCGTCGGGGTCGCCGGGCGGGGTGAGGCGCAGGGCGTGGCCGGCGAGGTCGGCGGCCAGCCGGATCGAGCCGCGGGCGGTCGCGCGGGCGACCGCCCCGTCGAGCCGGGCCGCGAGCACCGGGTCGGGCTCGGTGGCGGCGAGGGCCAGGTGCAGCACCCGACGCTGGTCGTCGGAGACCACGGCGGCGAGGTCGGCGTGCAGGCGTCGTACGTCGTCGGCCGACGCCGCGCGCCGGGCGACCTCGGCCAGCAGCGGGTGGGCCGGTCGGACACGTTCCCCGTCCAGGTCGACGACACCGGTGGCGGCCGCGTGCTCGAGCACGTCAGGACCGGCGAGCTCGCGCACCTGCGGGGCGCGCAGGTCGGCGTCGAGCGCCAGCGCGAGCAGCAGGCGGCGGGTGGCCGGGTCGAGGTCGGCGACGCGGAGGCCGAGGAGGTCCTCGACCGCGTCGGGCACGGGCAGCTCGTCGCCGATCGCCGCCGGGTCCCTCCCCGCCAGCAGCCGGCCGACCTCGAGGGCGAAGAGCGGGTTGCCCATCGTCGTGTCGTAGACGCGCCGGAGCAGGTGGTGGGGGAGCCGCAGGCCGAGCCGGCTCGCGAGGATCTGCCGGGTGCCGCCCAGGGTCGTCGACCGCACCACGAGCCGGTCGACCCGCTCGTCGCCGAACGCACCCTCCACCGCGCTGCGGGGGCCGGGACGACGGGCGAGGAGGACGGTCACCCGGTCCTGCAGGCGCCGCCCGGCGTAGGCGAGCGCGGCCTGCGAGGACCGGTCCAGCCACTGCACGTCGTCGACCGCGACGAGGAGGCGCTGCTCGCGCGAGAGGGAGCGCAGGGCTGAGAGGAGCGCGAGCGAGACGACCTGCTCGGTGGGCGGCTGCTCGCCGGGCTCGGCCCGGTAGAGGGCCACCTCCAACGCGTGCAGCTGCGGCACGGGGACCGACGTGAGCTCGTCCACGGCGACCTCGTCGAGCAGGTCGATCAGGCCGGCGAAGGGGAGCCCGGTCTCGGACGCACTGGCCCGCGCGACCAGCACCCGCATCCCACGGTCACGGCCCCCGGCCAGGCCCTGCTCCCACAGGCTGGTCTTGCCGACGCCCGGCTCGCCCTCGAGCACCAGCGCCCGCACCGAGGTCGGCTCGCGGTCGAGCACCTCGGCGATCATCGCGAGCTCGGCGTCGCGCGCGACGAGACCCATGTCGGCATGATGACAGCCGAGGGCCCCGTCGGGCACCGGGAAATGTCGCCCCGGCCCTCAGGGACCCAGGTGCACCGTCGGGATCACGGGCTCGCCGGCCGACATCATCGTCACGGAGCGGGGCAGCTCGGCGACCGACGCACGGTGACGGGCCCGCGCCTCCTCGAGCGTCGCGTGGCCGACGACCTCGCCGTCACGCACGAGCGGGACGAGCAGGGCGCGGTCGTCACCGTCGTCCTCCGGCGGCGCGCCGATCCCCACGACCTCGGCCTCCGCGATCCCGTTCGGGCCACGCCGGCGCAGGGCGTACTTCCGCCCGCCGATCGACTGCTTGTCCGTCGACTTCTTCGCCACCGACACCAGCTCGCCGGTGTCGTCCTCGCGCGCCACCAGCTTGTAGACGAAGCCGCACGTCGGGTGACCCGAGCCGGTGACCAGCTGGGTACCCACGCCGTAGGCGTCGACCGGCGCCGCCGCGAGGGCGGCGATGGCGTGCTCGTCGAGGTCGCTGGTCACCACGATGCGGGTCGCGCTCGCCCCGATGCCGTCGAGCTGCGCGCGCACCTCGCGGGCGACCTCGCCGAGGTCGCCGGAGTCGAGGCGGACCGCCCCGAGGCCGGTGCCGGCCACCTCGACCGCGAGGCGTACGGCCTCGGCGACGTCGTAGGTGTCGACCAGCAGCGTCGTGCCGACGCCGAGGGTCTGCACCTGCGCCCGGAAGGCGTCGGCCTCGGCGTCGTGGAGCAGGGTGAAGGAGTGGGCGGCGGTGCCGGTGGACGGCACCCCGTAGCGGGCGCGGGCGGCCAGGTTGCTGGAGGCGTCGAAGCCGGCGACGTAGGCCGCCCGCGCAGCCGCGACCGCGGCCTCCTCGTGGGTGCGGCGCGACCCCATCTCGATGCACGGGCGGCCGCCTGCCGCGAGCGTCATCCGGGACGCAGCCGACGCGATCGCCGAGTCGTGGTTGTAGACGGACAGCAGGACGGTCTCGAGGAGGACGGCCTCGGCGAAGGTCCCCTCGACCACCAGCAGCGGCGAGTAGGGGAAGTAGGCCTCGCCCTCTGCGTAGCCCCACACGTCGCCGGAGAAGCGGTAGGAGCCGAGCCACTCGAGCATGTCGGGGTCGACGATCCCCTCGAGCGCGGTCAGCGCGGCGGCGTCGAAGCGGAAGTCCTCGATCGCGTCCAGCGCCCGCCCGACCCCGGCCACCACGCCGTAGCGGCGACCCGGCGGGAGCCGCCGCGGGAACAGCTCGAAGACCGCCCGCCGGTCGGCCGTCCCGGACTGCCTCGCCGCCTGCACCATGGTCAGCTCGTAGTGGTCGGTCAGGAGCGCCGATGACCTACGGGGTGAGCTCGTCACGACCGACACTGTGCCACGATGGGCAACGTGTCAGCCGCCAGTCCCGTAGAGGTCGAGCCGACCCTCACTCCCGATGAGATCACCTTCCTGGCCAAGCCGTGGGTGACCCTCGTGTGGGACGACCCGGTCAACCTGATGTCCTACGTCGCCTACGTGTTCCAGAAGTACTTCGGCTACGACAAGGCCACGTCCGAGAAGCTGATGCTCGAGGTGCACACGGAGGGCAGGTCGGTGGTCTCGACCGGCACGCGCGAGGAGATGGAGCGCGACGTCCAGGCCATGCACGAGTACGGCCTCTGGGCGACGATGGAGAAGGCATCCTGAGGTGAGCGGCTTCGAACGACACCGCAGGTCGGGCCGCGTGATCGCCACCTTCACCGGCTTCGAGGCCGACCTCCTGCGCTCCCTCGCCTCGCAGATGGTCGAGCTGCTGCGCAACGAGCGCGCCGAGCCGGCAGCGCCCACCGCCGACGCGTTCGAGGCGATGATGGCCGAGTTCTCCGGTGCCACGACCATCCCCGAGGACCCCGTGCTCGCACGGCTCTTCCCGACCGCCTACACCGACGACGAGGAGTCGGCCGCCGACTTCCGCCGCTTCACCGAGAGCGGGCTGCGCGACGGCAAGGCCGCGGCGGCGGGGTCGATCATCGACACGCTCGAGGACGCCGGCCTCCCGCCCGAGCTGATGGAGGACGGCCTCGTCATCGACGTCGAGCTCACCCACGCCGACGCCGAGGCCTGGATGCGCGCCTTCACCGACATCCGGCTCGCCCTCGCCACCAGGCTCGGCGTGGAGGCCGGGGACGAGCACTACTGGCACTCCCTGCCCGACGACGACCCGCGCGCCCAGGCGCACGACATCTACGAGTGGGTGGGCTACCTGCAGGAGACGGTCGTCGAGGCCCTCACCTCGTGACCCCCGTCCCCGAGTTCGTCCTGGCGACGCGCGCCAAGATCGGCCACGACCTCATGTGGATCCCGGGCGTCACCGCCGTCATCACCCGTGGTGACGAGGTGCTGCTCGTCCGGCGTGCCGACAACGGCGCATGGACGCCGGTCACCGGGATCACCGACCCGGGTGAGGAGCCGGCCGTCACCGCAGCCCGCGAGGCGACGGAGGAGACCGGGGTGCGGATCCGCGTCGACCGCCTCGCCGCGACCTCGGTGCACCCCGAGGTCGTGTACGACAACGGCGACCGCGCGGCCTACCTCGACCTCACCTTCGCCTGCACCTGGGTCGAGGGAGATGCGTACGTCGCCGACGACGAGTCGAGCGACGTGCGGTGGTGGCCGCTCAGCAGCCTCCCCGCGATGAGCGACCTCATGCTCGCGCGCATCGAGGCCGCCACGAGTGGTGAACGCGAGGCGCGGTTCGTCGCACCCGCCGGGCAGGGCGACCATGAGCCGCCACCCGTCCTCGCCCCGCCGGCGCCCGTGCTCGGCGTGGATGCCTGCCCGGCCGGGTGGGTCGGGGTCGTGATCGACCCGCAGCGCCGCGCCTCGGTCTTCGTCGCGCCCGACATCACGGGCCTCGTCGACCTCGTCCGCGAGCGGCACGACGTCTCGGTGGTCGCGGTCGACATCCCGATCGGGCTGCCCGACGCGGGCGGACGGCAGGCCGACGCCGAGGCCCGTCGCGCGCTCGTCGGCAAGGCCTCGTCGGTGTTCTCCACCCCCGTGCGCGCCGCGGTCGAGGCCGCCACCTACGAGGAGGCCCGGGCGGCCAACCTCGCCGCGACCGGAGGGCGCACCAGTGTCAGCGCCCAGGCGTACGCCCTGCGCGAGAAGGTGCTGCAGGTCGACGCGTGGGTGCGCGGACGGCCCGGCACTCGTGTGATCGAGGTCCACCCCGAGGTGAGCTTCGCCCGGATGGCCGGAGCGCCGCTGCTGGCGCGCAAGAAGGACGCCGACGGCGTCCGCGCCCGCCGCGAGGCGCTCGCCGCGCACGGCATCGTGGCGCCCGCATGGTTCCGGGGCGCGGGCTTCGGCGAGGACGACCTGCTCGACGCGTGCGCCGTCGCGTGGACGGCCGTACGCCACGCGCTGGGGGTCTCCGAGTCGTACCCCGACGTGCCCGAGGTCTTCTCCGACGGGATCCCGGCGGCCATCTGGGTCTGAGGCCGCGCACGTGCGGCGGTCGTGGCCCTCAGCCGGAGTGGGTGAGCACGCCGTAGCGCTCCCGCGAGGCGAGCGCCCAGCGCGAGGCGGGCACCGAGACCAGCGCGACGCCCAGCATCAGTGCCGCCAGCACCAGCCAGCCGGTCTCGCCCATCTCGACGCACAGCAGCGTCACCAGCGGGGGGCCGACGACGGCGATCACGCTGAAGCCGAGCCCGGCGAAGCCTTGGTACTGGCCCTGCCGCTCGTGCGGTGCGAGGCCCATCTGCAGTCCCCACTGTCCGCCCGAGCCGATCATCTCGCCGACGACGTGCACCAGCGACCCGACGACGAGCACCACGACGGCGAAGGTTGCGTCGCCGCGGTCGGCGAGGGCCACGATGGCGAATCCGGCCGCGATCCACACCGCTCCGCGGACCAGCGCGCGGGCACCTGCCTCGACGGAGTCGGCCCGGCGCGAGAGCCGCACCTGGAAGAGCGCGACGCAGGCGGTGTTGAGGACGAGGAGGACCGCGACCATCACCGGCGGTGCCGCGGTGCGCTCGGAGATGTAGAGCGCCAGGCCGAGCTCCATCACGAAGAAGTGGAGCGAGAACAGACCCGTCAGAGCGACCACCACGACGTAGGGCCAGTCGCGCAGCACGGCGAGGCGGGGCTCGCCCTCGAGACGGACGTACGCCGGCAGGTCCGGCAGTCGGGTGGAGTTCCACGCCGCGAAGCCGGTGAAGACGGCGTTGAGCACGAACACCGAGATGTAGGCCCACGACTCGTCGACGACGAGCGCCGCGCCGCCGAAGACCGAGCCGAGCCCGATCGCGGTGTTGGTCACCGCCCGCAGGTAGGCCTTGAACTGCACGCCGCGCCCGCCGGTGGCGAGCTGCGCGATGACGCCCTGCTGGACCGAGCCGGCCGAGCGCTCGAAGAGGGTGAGCAGCGCCAGCAGCAGCGCGAGCTGCCACGGCGTACGCGCCAGGACGGGCAGCGCGCTCGTGAGGGCGGCGCCCACCATGCACACCGTCAGCACCCGGCGCGGCCCGTGGCTGTCGCCGAGCTGGCCGGCCGGCACCTGGACGAGGATCCCGACGACGGCGGCGACCGCCAGGGCGAAGGCCACCTCGGCGGCGCTGAAGCCCACCTGCCGGGTGAAGTAGAGGGCGCTGGTCGTCATGACCGCGCCGGCGCCGAACCGGTTGGCGAACGAGCCGAGCGCCAGGACCCGCAGGTCGCGCTCGAGGGGGATGCCGCGACGGGTCAGTGGCGCCTGCGCCTGCGGCAACGACATGTGGCTCCCCCTCGAAGTCTCTCGACGTCAAGACTATGTGGTGAGACGTGTCCGGGTCGCATCGAGGGTCTGCCTACCCTTGACGGTGTGCTGACCATCGCCCAGGAGATCTTCGACGCCATCGTGGCGCACGCCAAGCGCGACCACCCCGACGAGGCGTGCGGCGTCGTTGCGGGCCCCGAGGGCAGTGACCGTCCCGAGCGCTTCGTCCCCATGGTCAACGCCGCCGGCAGCCCGACGTTCTACGAGTTCGACTCCACGGAGCTGCTGCACCTCTACAAGGACATGGACGCGCGCGACGAGGAGCCGGTGGTCGTCTACCACTCCCACACCGCCACCGAGGCCTACCCGAGCCGCACCGACATCGGCCTCGCCAGCGAGCCCAACGCCCACTACGTGCTCGTGAGCACACGCGCGCACGGGAATAGTGAGGGCCCGGTGGAGTTCAGGTCCTACAGAATCACCGACGGAGCCGTGACCGAGGAGAAGGTCACGATCGTCCCTCTGACGAACCCCCAGCAGACCGAGGAAGCGAGCACCCCCTGATGGCCATCGAGGTCCGGATCCCCACCATCCTGCGCACCTACACCGACGGCGCCAAGGCCGTCGAGGGCGCCGGCGGCACGCTGTCCGCCCTGATCGACGACCTCGAGGGCAACCACCCCGGGCTGAAGGAGCGCCTGGTCGAGGACAGGTCGGGCTCGATCGACCTGCGCCGCTTCGTCAACGTCTACATCAACGACGAGGACGTCCGCTTCATCGGCGGCCTCGAGGCCGAGCTCTCCGACGGCGACCAGGTCGTCGTCCTGCCGGCCGTCGCCGGCGGGTGAGCCCGCGGCCCGGCCTGATCCCGTGACGCGCTACGACGACCTGCTCGCCTCCGTCGGCAACACCCCGCTCGTGGGGCTGCCGCGGCTCTCGCCCAGCCCCGACGTACGACTCTGGGCCAAGCTGGAGGACCGCAACCCGACCGGGTCCATCAAGGACCGGCCGGCGCTGCGGATGATCGAGCAGGCGGAGAAGGACGGCGTCCTGCGGCCGGGGTGCACGATCCTCGAGCCGACCAGCGGCAACACCGGCATCTCGCTCGCGATGGCCGCCAAGCTCAAGGGCTACCGGATCGTCTGCGTGATGCCGGAGAACACCTCCGAGGAGCGCCGCCAGCTGCTGCGGATGTGGGGCGCGGAGATCGTCTCCTCGCCAGCCGCCGGCGGGAGCAACGAGGCCGTCCGCGTCGCGAAGCAGGTCGCGGGGGAGCACCCCGACTGGGTGATGCTCTACCAGTACGGCAACGAGGCCAACGCCCTGGCGCACGAGGAGGGGACTGGCCCGGAGATCCTCGCCGACCTCCCCGGCATCACCCACTTCGTCGCCGGGCTCGGGACGACGGGGACGCTCATGGGTGTCTCCCGCTTCTTCCGGGGCGCCAAGCCCGACGTGCGGATCGTGGCGGCCGAGCCGCGCTACGGCGAGCTCGTCTACGGCCTGCGCAACCTCGACGAGGGCTTCGTCCCGGAGCTCTACGACGCCTCGCTGATCGACTCGCGCTTCAGCGTCGGCCCGCGCGACGCCGTACGCCGGGTGCGCGAGCTGCTCGAGCTCGAGGGCATCTTCGCCGGCATCTCGACCGGCGCGATCCTGCACGCCGCGCTCGGCCAGGCCGCGAAGGCGGTCAAGGCCGGGGAGAGCGCCGACATCGCGTTCGTCGTGTGCGACGGCGGGTGGAAGTACCTCTCGACCGGCGCCTACGAGGGCACGGTCGACGAGGCCGAGGACAGGCTCGACGGACAGCTCTGGGCCTAGCGGCAGTGTCCTAGGCTGGTGCGGTGGTCCGAGCGCCCCGCCTCCTGCGACTCCTGGTCGCGCTGGCGCCGCTCGTCCTGACGCTGCTGGCCGCTCCGGCCCATGCGACGGTCGAGGACGCCGGCGAGCACCGCCGCGCGACCCCCACGCCGACGCAACCGACCGTGGAGGCGTACGCCGTCCCGGTGAGCCGTCGGGTCACGTACTCCGTCACCACCCGCGGACGGGTGACGACGTCGCTGAAGGTGTTCCGCCGTCAGGCCCAGCAGACCTTCGACCACCCGCGCGGCTGGCGCGCGGCCGGTGTGCAGTTCCGCCGGGTGCGGCGCGGTGGTGACTTCACCCTCGTGCTCGCCGCGGCCGGCACGCTGCCGTCGTTCTCGTCGGGGTGCTCGGTGCAGTGGTCGTGCCGCGTGGGGCGGCACGTCGTGATCAACCAGCTGAGGTGGACCCGGGCCTCGCCGGCCTGGAACCGCGCGGGACGGTCGTTGCGCGACTACCGGCACATGGTCGTGAACCACGAGACCGGCCACTGGCTGGGGCGTGGGCACGCCTCGTGCCACGGGCGCGGCCGGGCGCCGGTGATGATGCAGCAGTCCAAGGGCACCGGCGGGTGCCGGTTCAACCCGTGGCCGCTGGCCCGGGAGGCCGCCGCGGTCAGGCGACGCTGACGCGCCTGCCGGTGCGGGCTCGGGCCCTTCGGTCCGGCGAGGGTCAGCGCCGGTTGGGGGCGATCGCCACGACGGTGGTGCCGGGGGAGCCGGGCAGCACGGCGCCGCTCGCCCCGAGGAGCCGCACGGTGAGCAGCTCGCGCCGCTCGCTGACGTCGTCGTCGAGGACCTGCACCGGCACGTAGTGCAGCTTCTCGCCCGGGGCGAACGTCGTGCGACCGTCCCCGGCGACGAAGTCGACGCCGGGCTCGGCCGTCAGGCCGGCGATCGTCCAGGTGACGTCGACCGGCTGCGCCGCCGCGCTCTGCAGCTCGATCGGCACCCAGACCGTGCGAGCGCGCTCCTCGGTGGACATCCGGTTGTCGCCCATGCGCGCCTCGTTGCGGCTCAGCCAGCGCACGCGCTGGGAGAGCCAGTCCTCGAGGAAGGCGACCTCACCGTTGCGGGTCGTCGCGTGGCGGGTCCACTCCAGGTCGGTGCCGTCGGCGTGCCACTGGCGCCAGTCAGCCTCGGCGAGCGGCTCGAGGGTCGCCGAGGCGACCCGGAGCTGCGACACGACCGCGTCCGCGGCGGGCCGCAGGCGAGCCCAGCGGCTCTTCACCCGGCGGGAGAACGCCGGGTCCTCCAGCATCCGCGAGATCCAGTGCTTGCCGGTGCGGGTGTACCAGCTCTCCGGCGAGCTCGTCGAGCGCCACTTGGTGCCGGCGCTGAGGTCGAAGTCCCAGACCGGGCCGAACCTGAACCGCTTCCCGGGCACCCAGCTGAAGTGCACGCTCGACTGGAAGTTGGAGTCCTGGTTGGCGAACAGCTCCTCGACGAGGTACCAGTCGATGATCCGCTTCACGTCGACGTAGGCGGCATAGCCGGTCTTCGGGTCGGCGAAGCCGGGACCGTAGAGCACCTTCTCGAAGCGGGTGACCGCGCCGCGCACCTGCCGGCGCTGCTTCTTCGTGATCTCGTCCGGGTCCTTGAAGGCGATCGACGAGCCGCGCTTCGTACGGAAGCCGGGCTCGCCGTCGCGGAGGTAGCGCTTGTTGAACTCCAGCAGGTAGCCGTCGTCGGGGAGGTCGACGCGGCCCTTCCCCTGCTCCACCTGCTCGGTCAGCAGGTACAGGCCCTGCGACGCGCCGTTCAGCACGACCTCGACGAAGCGGAACCTCGGCGTCCAGCCGAGCCGCGTCTGCGCCGCGACCGCGAACGCGGCGGCGGTCCGCAACCCGCTGCGGTCGCCGTAGCCGGCCAGGAGGACCCACTCGTCGTACTCCCGCGACCCGACGAGGGCGGCGTCGTCCTCCAGCTTGAGCTTGTAGGGCTTCTTGGCCCAGCCCCAGGTCGAGTTGCCCCGCCCGCGGACCTCAGTGACCCGGGTGACGCCGTCCAGGGTGACCGTGCCGGCCACGTAGTCCTCGCGGTCGATGACCGCACCCGCGGTGTCGATGACCAGCTGGGTCGGCGCTGCCGGCGGCCACCCGACGGCGGCGGTGGCCCGCTCGGTCGGGGTGGGCTCACGCCCGGAGGCAGGGGAGAGCACGACGGTCGACGCGGCGACGGCGAGCGCGGTCGCGACGCTCAGCCGTCCCAGGAAGGGCTTCTTCAACAGCGGCATGGTGTCTCCTCGGGCCCGTCGTCCGGGCGGCAGCGTCAGGCAGGTGGGGGTGAGACGTCGAGATCGAGGTTGGAGTTGTGCTCACTTCCCGGCACCGCCGGGAGGTCGAGGAGGTCGAGCGTGAGGTTGGCCAGGTCGCCGTTGCGGACCGGCTGAGGGGTCTGGCGGTAGGTCGTGCGCCGCGTGCCGGGGTCGCGGTAGTCGTCGGCATTGAGCGCGTAGAGATCTGCGCCTGCCGGGATGCCCGGTCCGGCCACCATGAAGGCGACACGGTAGTTGGCCAGGCGGCGGGCGTCGGAGTGGTCGGCGCCGAGGCCGCCGTGGTCGCTGGTGAGGATGATCGCGGTGCGACCGACGAGCCCGGGGTCGTCGCGGACGGCGTCGACGATCGAGCCGACGAGGGCATCGACCTGCTGGACGGCGCGCAGGTAGCGCGGGGACATGAAGCCGTACTCGTGGCCGGCGGCGTCGGGGAGCGAGAGGTGGACGAAGCGGAGCGCGCGCTCGTTGTCGCGCAGGTCGCGGCGCACCGACCGGGCCAGGCGCGTGTTGTCGAGCTGGATGCGGGTGGTGTCGATGGAGAGCGGCCAGCTGCGCTTCCACAGGGAGAACTTGGTCTTGCTCGCGAAGAGGGCCGTCGAGCCGCCGGCGGCGCTGACCTGCGTGAAGACCGACTCGACGCGCTGCCCGGCCGCCGCCTGGACGGTCGCCGGGCGGCGCCGGTCGTCGTTCCAGGTCACGCCGTGGCCGCCCGTCGCGGCCTCGATGCGCCGGCCGGTCACCATCCCGGTGTGGTTGGGCAGGGTGATGGTGAGCTCGTGCTCGGTGCGGGCGTTGAGGGTCGACGCGCCGGAGTCCATGAGGTCGTGCAGGCGGGGTGTCCGCGCGGGGCCGAGCTTGCCGAGGGCGTCGGTGTTGAGCCCGTCGACCGAGATGGCCACCACCGAGTCGATGGCGTTGTCGGCGGAGACGCGCTGGTTGCTCGGCAGGGGGTCGCCGGAGGGCACCTGGGCCGGGGCGGACGCCGGGCACAACCCGATGGCGGAGCAGGCGAGGAGGGAGGCGAGCGCGGTACGCATGGTCACGCGGCGACCCTAACCCGACGTGGACGGTGTGACGGGGCCGACGCACGCGTAGGCGTGACCCGCGACGCCCCGACCGCCTAGCCTGCTGCCTGTGCCGACGCCGAGAGAGACCGCCGACGCCCCGATCGGCATCTTCGACTCCGGCTTCGGCGGGCTGACCGTCGCGCGCTCCGTCATCGACCAGCTCCCGCACGAGTCGGTCGTCTACCTCGGCGACACCGCGCGCCAGCCCTACGGCCAGAAGCCCATCGGCGAGGTCCGCGAGTACGCCCTCGAGTGCCTCGACCACCTCTACGAGCGCGGCGTGAAGGCGCTGGTCATCGCCTGCAACTCCGCCAGCGCCGCGATGCTGCGCGATGCCCGCGAGCGCTACGACGTCCCCGTCGTCGAGGTGATCCTCCCGGCGGCCCGGCGCGCGGCCGCGGCCACGCGCAACCAGCGGGTCGGCGTGATCTGCACGCGCGCCACCGCCAGCTCCATGGCGTACGACGACGCCTTCGCCGCCGCGCCGCACCTCGACCTGCACATCCGGGCCTGCCCGCGCTTCGTGGAGTTCGTCGAACAGGGTGTCACCGGCGGCGACGAGCTGCTGGCCGCCGCCCACGACTACCTCGACCCGTTGGCCGAGGCCGGGGTCGACACCCTGATCCTCGGGTGCACCCACTACCCGCTGCTGACGGGCGTCATCTCCTACGTGATGGGCGACCAGGTCACCCTGGTCAGCTCGGCGGAGGAGTGCGCCAAGGACGTCTACAAGATGCTCGCCGGCACCGGACTGATGCGTCCAGGCGGCGAGGCGAGCTACACCTTCTCCACCACCGGCAGCCCCGACGACTTCGCCACGATCGGCCGCCGCTTCCTCGGCTCGGAGCTGCTCGGCGCGACGCAGTTCGCCGGAGGACGCGGATGAGCCATCACCCGATGAGGCTCACCATCGTCGGGTGCTCGGGTTCCTACCCCGGCCCCGAGTCCGCGGCGAGCTGCTACCTCCTCGAGGCCGAGGAGGCCGGGCGCACCTGGCGGATCCTGCTCGACCTCGGCAACGGCGCGCTCGGCCAGCTGCACCGCCACACCGACCCGCTCGGGATCGACGCGGTCTTCCTCAGCCACCTCCACGCCGACCACTGCCTCGACCTCTGCGGCTACTACGTGATGCGCAAGTACCACCCCACCGGTGCGCAGCCGCAGATCCCCGTCTGGGGGCCGGCCGGCACGGCCGAGCGGATGGCGCGGGCCTACGACCTCCCGGTCGATCCCGGCATGACCGAGGAGTTCGCCTTCCACGCCTACGGGGACGCTGGTGGGGTCGCGGAGCTGGGCCCGTTCCGCGTCGAGGCACGCCGGGTGGTCCACCCCGTCGCCGCCTACGCCCTGCGGGTCACCGCCGGTGGCCGCACGCTCGTCTACTCCGGCGACACCGGGCCCTGCCCGGAGCTCGACGAGGTGGCCGTCGGGGCGGACCTGCTGCTCGCGGAAGCGTCGTTCCGCAGCGGCGACGACAACCCGCCCGAGCTCCACATGACCGGCGCCGACTGCGGGCGCACGGCGTCGCAGGCCGGCGTCGGGCGCCTGGTCCTGACCCACGTCCCGCCGTGGCACGACCCGGCCGACGCGGAGGCCGAGGCCCGCACCGAGTGGTCGGGCCCGGTCGAGCTGGCCCGCGCCGGCGCGACGTACGACATCTAGCCGGGCGTCAGACCAGCCCGGCGTCGTGCACGACCATCGCGACCTGCACGCGGTTGGTGGCGTCGAGCTTGGTCAGCAGGCGGGAGACGTGGGACTTCACCGTGGGGATCGACAGGTAGAGCTCGGAGGCGATCTCGGAGTTGCTGAGCCCGCGGCCGACGCACACGGCGACCTCGAGCTCGCGCTCGGTCAGCACCGTCAGCCGGTCGGCGGCGGTCGTGGTGCGGTCGGTCGGTGAGGTGTTGCGCAGCCGGGAGACCAGGCTGCGGGTCGCGGACGGCGACAGCATGGCGTCACCGGCCGCCACCGTGCGGATCGCTCCGACGATGTCGCCGGGCGGGGTGTCCTTCAGCAGGAAGCCGTCGGCGCCCGCGGCGACTGCGCTGAGCACGTGGTCGTCGGCGTCGAACGTCGTGAGCACGACCACGGCGGGCGGGGACGGTCGCGAGTGCAGGACGCGCGTGGCCTCCAGCCCGTCCATCACCGGCATCCGGATGTCCATCAGCACCACGTCGGGCCGGTGCTCGGCGACCTGGGCCAGGCCGGCCTCGCCGTTGGGGGCCTCGCCCACCACCTCGATGTCGGACTGTCCGCCGAGCATCAGGGTCAGCGCCGAACGGACCAGCGGGTCGTCGTCGACGAGCAGCACGCGGATCACGCCGTCCACGGTAGCCAAGCCTCCAGCACGAACCTCGACCCCTCCGTGCGCTGGTGCAGCCGGCCGCCCCGCAGCTCGGTGCGCTCGCGCAGCCCGACCAGCCCCAGGCCGGCGCCGGGCGCGGCGCTCGGCCGGTTGCCGAGCGGGTTGCTGATCACGACGGTGATGCCGCCGTGCTCGTCCCCCGAGGACCTGATCTCCACCCCGGCGCCGGGGGCGTGCTTGCGGACGTTGGTGATGCCCTCCTGCACGATCCGGTAGACCGTGCGGCCCGTCACCGGCGGCACCGGCACGTCACCGTCGACGTGGTCGGCCCAGTCGATGTCGAGGCCGAGGGACCGCGCCTCGTCGACCAGGGCGGCGATGTCGTCGTACGTCGGCTGCGGTCGCGCCGTGGGCGTGCTCGGGTCGTCCTCGCGCAGCACCCCGAGCACGCCGCGGAGCTCGTGGAGCGCGTCGTTGGCCTGCTGCTGGATCTGGCCGAGCCCCTCGCGGAGGCGCTCGGCGTCGAGGTCGTCGCGGAACGCGAGCGCCCCGGCCTGCATGGAGACCTGGGTGATGCGGTGCGCGACCACGTCGTGCATCTCCCCGGCGATGCGGGCGCGCTCGGTCGAACGGGCCTGGGTGAGCCGCAGCTCCTGCTCGAGCTCGGCACGCTCGGCGCGGTTGCGGAGGTTCCAGAGCAGCTCGCGCCGCGAGCCGATGTAGAGGCCCCAGCCCATCATCCCGGTGTTCACGGCGAGGTTGACCAGCGTGGCGACCAGGAAGTCGCTGTCCTCGATCGGTGCGATCGTCGTCCAGGTCTGCGCGGCGACGAAGTTCGCGCTGCCGACCAGCACCACCTCGCGCCAGCGCCGCCGGGTCGCCACGGAGACCGCGGCCAGGGTGGCCGGGCCGGCCGCGAGCCCGGAGAAGGCGCTCATCGCAGCGATGACCAGGGCGACCCGCTTGGGCGCCCGACGGCGGAAGTAGACCAGCACGAAGGCGGCCACGCCCAGGACCACGTCGATGGTGAAGAGGAGGCGGTGCTCGCGCCACTCGGCCGCTGCGACGGTCTGCCAGACCGCTGCCGAGAACACCACGCACAGCCCGTAGCGCCAGGCGTGCGACACCCACGTCAGCTCGGGCTGGGTGTCGGGTCGTGGTTCCACGGCGCTCAGGTTAACGAGCCGAATTCCTACTTTGGTCGCATGGACATGGCCTCAGGGCCGATGCGTGTGCCGGTCTCGCCTGCGCAGGGTGGTCCCACCAACCGCGCGGAGGGAGCTGCGCGGCGTGGGGCCGCGCACGAGTGGACGGTCCCGCAGGGGAAGGGGCTTCGAGCCGGGTCCGGTGACACACGGGGGTGACCGGACCCGGCTCAGTCACGTCTAGGGTCGTGCCCATGACTTCTGTCCCGACTCCGGCTCCTCGGGCCGACGGCCGCGCCGACGATGAGCTCCGCCCGATCACCATCACCCGCAACTGGCTCGACCACGCCGCCGGTTCGGTGCTCGTCGAGTTCGGCGGCACCCGGGTGCTCTGCGCCGCCTCCGCGTCCGAGGGCGTGCCGCGCTGGCGCAAGGGCTCCGGCCTGGGCTGGGTCACCGCCGAGTACGCGATGCTCCCCGCGGCCACCAACACCCGCTCGGACCGCGAGTCGGTGAAGGGCCGCATCGGTGGCCGAACCCACGAGATCTCGCGCCTGATCGGCCGCTCCCTGCGCGCGGTCATCGACTACGAGGCGCTCGGCGAGAACACGATCGTCCTCGACTGCGACGTCCTCCAGGCCGACGGCGGCACCCGCACCGCCGCGATCACCGGGGCGTACGTCGCCCTGGCCGACGCGGTCGAGCACCTGCGCTCCAGCGGCGCACTCACGGGCGAGCCGCTGACCGGGTCCGTCGCGGCGGTCAGCGTCGGCATCATCGACGGCGTGCCGCGGCTGGACCTGCCCTACGTCGAGGACGTGCGCGCCGAGACCGACATGAACGTCGTGATGACGGGCGACGGGAAGTTCGTCGAGGTGCAGGGCACGGCCGAGGGCGCAGCCTTCGACCGCGCCGAGCTCGACGCCCTGCTGGCCCTGGCCGAGAAGGGCTGTGCCGACCTGACGCGCCTGCAGCAGGAGGCGCTGGGCCGGTGAAGATCTTCCTCGCGTCGGGCAACACCAAGAAGATCCTCGAGATGCAGCGCATCCTCGCCGAGCACGTGCCGGGGATCGAGGTGCTCGGCATCGCCGACGTGGAGGGCTACGTCGAGCCGGTCGAGGACCAGCCGACCTTCGAGGGCAACGCCCTGCTGAAGGCGCGCGCCGGCGTGGCGGCCACCGGGCTGCCGTCGGTCGCCGACGACAGCGGGCTGTGCGTCGACGCGCTCAACGGGATGCCGGGCGTGCTCTCGGCACGGTGGTCCGGCCCCCCCAAGAGCGACCAGCGCAACAACGAGCTGCTGCTCGCCCAGCTCGACGACGTACCCGACGAGCGGCGCGGTGCGCACTTCGCGTGCGCCGTGGCGTGGGTGATGCCGGACGGTCGCGAGCGCGTCGTCGAGGGCCGGATGGACGGTCGCATCATCCGCAAGGTGCGCGGGACCGGTGGCTTCGGCTACGACGTGGTCTTCGTCGCGGTCGAGCACGACGCCGAGGACCTGACCTCCGCCGAGCTCGAGCCGGGGGAGAAGGACCGGATCTCGCACCGCGGGCGGGCGTTGCGCGCCCTCGCACCGCAGGTCGCGGCGGACCTGTCAGGCGACTGACACGTCCTCGCGGGCACCGACCTGCCTGCTGACCCACGCGCCCCACAGGGCGGCGAAGAGGAACATCACGAGCGAGTAGACCGCCGCCGGCACGGAGATCTCGACCTCGTCGAGCACCTCGACCGCGACGAAGATCGCGAGCGTGGCGTTGTGCACCCCGACCTCCATCGAGGAGGCGATGGCCTGCGGGCCGGTGACACCGAAGGCCTTGGGCACGTAGTAGCCGACGACGAGGCTGATGGCGCAGAAGAGGGCGGTGATGAGGCCGACGTCGGCAAGGTAGTCGCTGACGTTCTCGCGCTGGTCGAGCAGGATCCCCAGCACGAGGACGGCGAGGATGACCGCCGAGCCGATCCGCACCGGCTTGTCCATCCGACGGGCGAACCCGGTCGCGCGGGCGTTGACCAGCATGCCGATGCCGACGGGCAGCAGGATCAGCGCGAACACCTTGACGATCTCGACGAGCGGCATGGAGACGTCGTCCTGCCGGTCGTAGTAGGCGATGGCGAGGCCGGTGATGACCGGCAGCGTGACGACCGCGATGACGGTGTTGATCGCCGTCAGCGTGATGTTCAGGGCCACGTCCCCGCGGAACAGGTGGCTGAACAGGTTGGCGGTCGTGCCGCCCGGCGACGCGGCGAGCAGCAGCATGCCGATGCCGAGCAGGGCCGGGAGGTCGAAGAGCACGACCAGCCCGAAGCAGATCGCCGGCAGCAGGAGGATCTGGCAGGCGAGCGCGACGGCCACGGCCTTCGGCGCCCGGCCCACCCGCTTGAAGTCACCGATCGTGAGGTCCAGGCCGAGGCCGAACATGATGATGGCCAGGGCGAGCGGCAGCCCGACGGTGGTCAGCGCGGAGTCCATGCGCGGACCCTAGTGGTGACGGGCGTCACATGGGAGGAACTCGCGGCAGAGCCCTCCTTCAGTCGGGTGCGCTCGGAGAGACTCGAACTCTCACTGGCCACGACCTAAACGTGGTGCCTCTGCCAATTGGGCTACGAGCGCTGGACGAGTGCCCAAGGTAGTCCAGTGGCGTACGGTCCTCGGAAACGGTGCCGGTCGACGGTTTGTCACTGGACTACCCCGGCGAGGCGTCAGGCGAGACCCAGGTCCCGCCGCAGCTTGGCGACGTGGCCGGTGGCCTTGACGTTGTACTGGGCGAGCTCGACCTTGCCCTCCTCGTCGATCACGAAGGTCGAGCGGATCACGCCCTCGACCTCCTTGCCGTAAAGCTTCTTCGTGCCGTAGGCGCCGTACGCCTGGTGCACCGCCAGGTCCTCGTCGGAGAGCAGCGTGAGGGTGAGCGCGTCGCGCTCGCGGAACTTGGCGAGCTTGGCCGGCTTGTCCTTGGAGACGCCGAGCACCTCGTAGCCCGCGCCGCGCAGCGAGTCGAGCGACTCGGAGAAGTCGCAGGCCTGCTTGGTGCAGCCGGGGGTCATCGCGGCCGGGTAGAAGTAGAGGATCACCTTCTTGCCGCGCAGGTCCGACAACGAGACCTGCTCCTCGGCGTCGTTGGTCAGGGTGAAGTCGGGGGCGGTGTCGCCGGCGGCGAGGCGGTCGGACATGGGGACTCCTGTGCGCGGTCGGTCCGGAGGGCGGTCCGGTTGGTTGTTGCAAGACGATTGCAATAAGGTCGAGGCGTGCCGGCCCGGTATCGGGGGATCCGTGCCGGCCACCAGACATCCAACCAGTCCCGCCCGAGCAGGAGCGACCACGTGCACGTGCCCGACGGATTCCTCGACGCCCCGACCTCGGTGGCGACGGGGGCGGTGGCCGCGGTCGCGGTCGCGTGCGCGTTGCGCGGCGCGCGACGCGAGCTCGACGACCGGACGGCGCCCGCGGCGGGGCTGGTGGCGACCTTCGTCTTCGCCGCCCAGATGATCAACTTCCCCGTGGGCGCGGGCACCAGCGGACACCTGATGGGCGGCGCGCTCGCCGCCGTCCTCGTTGGACCGTGGACCGCGGTGCTGTGCCTGTCGGTGGTGCTCGTCGTGCAGGCCCTGCTGATGGCCGACGGAGGCATCACCGCGCTCGGCACCAACATCACCCTGATCGGCATCGTGACCGTCGTCGTCGGATACGGGGTCTTCGTCGTCCTGCGCCGGGTGCTGCCCAAGCGGCTCGGCATGGTGGCACCGGCAGCCGCGGTCGGCGCCCTGGTCAGCGTCCCCGCCGCGGCGCTGGTCTTCACCCTGCTCTTCGCCGTCGGCGGCAACGTCCCCGTCGACCTGGGCGCCGTCATGACCGCGATGCTCGGCTGGCACACCGTGATCGGTGTCGGCGAGGCGGTCGTGACCGGCCTGGTCGTCGCGAGCGTGGTGGCCACGAGGCCCGACCTCGTCCACGGCGCCCGCCCGCTCCTGGTGGAGCGCGAGCTCGAGCTCCGCACGGGGGTCGGCCGATGACCACCCGTCGCTTGTTCGCCGTCGCCCTGGTCGTGAGCCTGCTCGTCGCCGGCGTCGCGAGCTACTACGCCAGCTCGCACCCCGATGGCCTGGAGTACGTCGCCGAGCAGACCGGCTTCATCGACTCCGCCGAGGACTCGGCGACCGTCGACAGCCCGTTGGCCGACTACCAGACGTCCGGCGTCGACGACGCCCGCATCAGCGGCGGGCTCGCCGGGGTGATCGGCGTGGTCGTGATGCTGCTGCTCAGCACCGGCCTGTTCTGGCTCGTACGACGCCGCGGGACCGACGACGACGAGTCGGGGATCGTCGACTCCGGTGACGTCGACTCGGACGACGCCCGCGCCGAGCGCGCCCGCCAGTCGGAGGCCTGATGGGCGCCGGGCACGGACACCGGCTCCACTTCCACGGCCACAGCCCGGTGCACCGCGCGCCGGCGCACCTCAAGGTCCTCGCCCTGCTCGGGTTCATGCTGGTGGTCGTCGCGACGCCGCGGCAGGCCTACCCCGTCTTCGCCCTCTGGGCCGCCGTCCTGCTGGTCGTCGTCGCGCTCTCCCGCGTGCCGCTGCGCTACCTGCTGCCGCGGATGGTCGTCGAGGTGCCGTTCGTCGTCTTCGCGGTGCTGATGCCGTTCATCGCCCACGGACCGCAGACCGAGGTGCTCGGCGTGAGCGTCTCCGAGCCCGGCCTCGTGGCCGGTGTCGCGCTGCTCATCAAGGGCACGATCGGCGTCCTCGCCTCGCTCACCCTCGCCGCCACCACCGAGCCGCAGGACCTGATCCGCGGGCTGCAACGGCTGCGGACCCCCGACCTGGTCGTGCAGATCATGGGCTTCATGATCCGCTACCTCGACGTGGTCACCGCGGAGCTCGGCCGGATGATGACGGCGCTCCGCTCGCGCGGCTGCGACCCGCGCTCGCCGCGGCACTGGCCCGTGCTGGCCCGCTCGCTGGGCGCCCTGTTCATCCGGTCCTACGAGCGCGGCGAGCGCGTCCACCTCGCCATGCTGTCGCGGGGGTACGACGGCCGCCTGCCGCAGACGGGGGACCCCCGATGAGAACCCCACGACCTTCTCCTCCTCCGCTTCGCTCCTCCGGACAACGCCGCGGGGACCCCCGATGACCACCCCTGTGCTCGACGTGCGCGGGCTCGCGTTCGCCTACCCCGACGGCCACCAGGCGCTGTTCGGGGTCGACCTCCACGTCCACCGCGGCGAGCGGGTCGCGCTGCTCGGGCCCAACGGTGCCGGCAAGACGACCCTCGTGCTCCACCTCAACGGCATCCTCGCCGCGGGGCGTGGCTCCGTCACGGTCAGCGGCCTCCCGGTCGCCAAGGAGCACCTGAAGGAGATCCGTCGTCGTGTCGGGATCGTCTTCCAGGACCCCGACGACCAGCTCTTCCTCGGCACGGTCCGTCAGGACGTCGCCTTCGGTCCCGCCAACCTCGGTCTCAAGGGCGCTGCGCTCGACCGCCGGGTGATGGACGCGCTCGACCGGGTCGGGATGGCCGACTTCGTCGACCGGCCGCCGCACCACCTCTCCTATGGCCAGCGCCGCCGGGTGGCGGTCGCCACCGTGCTGGCGATGGAGCCGGAGATCCTGGTGCTCGACGAGCCGTCGTCCAACCTCGACCCCGCCTCGCGCCGCGAGCTCGCCGACATCCTGCGCAGCCTCGACGTGACGGTGCTGATGGTCACCCACGACCTGCCCTACGCGCTGGAGCTGTGCCCGCGCAGCGTCGTGCTGAGCGAGGGGGTCGTGGTCGCAGACCGGCCGACCTTCGACGTCCTCACCGACGACGAGCTGATGTCTGCCCACAGGCTCGAGCTGCCGTGGGGTTTCGACCCGCGGCGCATTGATAGCCTTCCCCGGTGACCCAGGACATGAGCGCGCTCGAGCGCGAGATCGAGGCGACCCGCGAGCGGCTCGCCTCGACGATCGACCAGCTCGCCTACCGCGCCCACCCCAAGACGATCGTCGGCCGGCAGGTGACGACGGTGAAGTCCCACTTCGTCGAGCTCGACACGGGCGCGCCGCGCACCGACAACATCCTCAAGGCGGCCGGTGCCGTCGTCGGGGTCATCCTCCTGTTCGCCCTCGTCCGCAAGGTCGCGAGCTGAGCGTGTCCTCCAGCAGCAGGGCGACCGGGGGCACCGACCCCGGGGCCGCCCCGATCAAGATGTTGCACGACCGTGTGCTCGTCGAGGTCGACCAGGAGGCCGGCGAGCGTCGTTCCAGCGGGGGCATCGTCATCCCCGCCACCGCGGCGATGGGCGCCCGCCGTCTGGCCTGGTCGCGGGTGATCGCGGTCGGCCCGCACGCCCGTGCGGTCGAGGTGGGCGACCGGGTCCTCTTCGACCCCGAGGACAAGGCCGAGGTCGAGGTCCACGGCGAGGTCTACGTCGTCATGCGCGAGCGCGACGTGCACGCCGTCGCAGCGGAGCGGCTCGAGGGCGGCTCCACCGGTCTCTACCTCTGAGGCCAGCCCTAGGCTCTGGCCATGGCCTACCTCGTCAAGCAGTCCCACCGCGCGCCGGCGGTGACCTCACCGGTTCCCGTCGACGAGTCGCTGCCGCGCGCGTGCGTGATCGGCGCCGGGTCCGGGGGCATCGCGGCGGCCAAGCAGCTCTACCTGGCCGGGATCCCGTTCGACTGCTTCGAGCAGGGCAGTGACATCGGCGGGACGTGGGTCCTCGACAACTCCAACGGCCAGTCGGCCTGCTACGACACCCTCGAGATCAACACGTCGTGCCCGCGGATGGCCTTCTCCGACTTCCCGATGCCGGCGGACTACCCGCCCTACGCGCGCCACGACCAGGTGCACGCCTACTTCGAGCAGTACGTCGACCACTTCGGCTTCCGCCACACCATCACCTTCGACACGTTGGTCGAGGACGTCTCCCGGTCGACCGACGGCCGTTGGGACGTTCGCATCACCGGGCCTGATGGCACCGAGACCCGCACCTACGACGCCGTCCTCGTCGCCAACGGCCACCACTGGGACCCGCGCTGGCCCGAGCCGGCCTACCCGGGCACCTTCACCGGCGAGCAGATCCATGCCCACGACTACCGCTCCGGTGACCAGCTCGCCGGACGCGACGTCGTGGTGGTGGGGGCGGGCAACTCGGCGATGGACATCGCGGTCGAGTCCTCCTACGTGGCGCGTACGACGACGTGGTCGGTGCGCCGCACCGAGTGGGTGCTGCGCAAGTTCCTCCTCGGCAAGCCGAGCGACCAGGTCGCCCTGCCGGGATGGCTGCCGTGGTGGGTGACCGCCGCACGGCTGCGGATCGGGGCGACGTACGCAGGCAGCATGACGAAGTACGGCCTGCCGGCTCCCGCCCACAAGCCCGGGCAGTCGCACCCCGTGCAGTCCGACAAGATCCGCGAGCGCCTCGACGCCGGTGCGGTGACGGCCCGGCCGGGCATCGAGCGGCTCGACGGCGACCGGGTCGTCTTCGTCGACGGCACCACGGCCCCGGCGGACCTCATCGTGTGGGCCACCGGCTACCACGTGACCTTCCCCTTCCTCGATCCCGAGCTGGTGTCGGCGCACGACAACGAGCTGCCGCTGTGGAAGCGCACCGTCCATCCCGACCTCCCCGGCCTCTACTTCATCGGCCTCGTGCAGGCCATCGGTGCGGTGATGCCGATCTCCGAGGCGCAGTCGGCATGGATCGCCGAGACGCTCGCCGGTCGCTACGTGCCACCCGCGGACGACGTCGTACGACGCCAGATGGAGGGTGAGCACCGGCGGGACAAGAAGCAGTTCTACGCCTCGCCGCGGCACACCATGGAGGTCGACTTCGACCACTACCTGTGGGACCTCGACCGCGAGCGCAAGGCCGGTCGGGATCGCGCGGCGGTGCGTACGCCGTCGCTCGGGTCCGTGCCGGCCCCGGTGCCCGACGGCGGGGGAGCGCGACGCACGCTCGCCCGGCTCCTCCTCGGCGCGGCCCGTTGGAAGGCCGTCGGCGAGGTGCCGCAGCGCGGGGTCCTGGTCGGTGCACCCCACACCTCCAACTGGGACTGGGTGCTGACCATGCTCCTGGCGTGGCGCTACGGCATCACGATCCGGCTGCTGGTCAAGCAGGAGCTCTTCGTGGGACCGCTGGGCTGGCTCCTGCGGCGCACGGGCGCCGTCGAGCTGGACCGCAAGAATCCCGCGGCGACGATCAAGGACCTGCTGGCCGAGGCCGAGGGCGGCGACTCCTGGCTGCTCGGGATCGCGGCGGAGGGCACGCGGTCGCGCGGCGACTACTGGAAGTCCGGCTTCTACCGGATCGCCCGGCAGACCGGCCTCCCGATCACGCTGGCCTTCCTCGACGTGCCCTCGCGCACCGTCGGCTGGGGTCCGACGTTCCACCCGACGGGCGACGTGAGTGCCGACATGGACGTGCTGCGCGAGTTCTACGCCGACAAGACCGGCTTCAACCCCGACGGGTTCACGCCCCCGCGGCTGCGCGAGGAGGACCGGGCCTGAGGCTCGGCGACACGCCCATCCGGGTGTGGGACGTTACCGTTGCGGAACCGTGAAGGCTAGGTTGAGGCTTCAACCGAAGGGAGCATGCACATGGCATTGTTGCTGTGGATCCTCGCCGTCATCCTCGTGGTGTCCGGCATCGTCTCGTTGATCAGGGGTCAGATGCTCTGGGGCATCGTTCTCATCATCGTCGGGCTGCTCGTCGGCCCCGGCGGAGTCAGCCTGTTCACGAAGTAGCAGCCCCGCGGGAGAACGACGAAGGGCCGGTCCTCTGGACCGGCCCTTCGCTTCTGTACGCCATCAGGGACTCGAACCCCGAACCCGCTGATTAAGAGTCAGCTGCTCTGCCAATTGAGCTAATGGCGCGTGCGGTGAAGCGAGTAGAACACTACAACGTCGTGATCCGCAGGCGAAATCGAGGTGGCCGCGCCCCGCGGCCGGTCAGAGCTCGGCGAGGACGGCCTGCGCCGCGTTGTGGCCGCCGAGGCCGGAGACCGCTCCGCCGCGCCGCGCCCCCGAGCCGCAGAGGAGCACGGAGTCGTGGCCGGTCTGGACGCCCCACTGCTGGGCGGGGGTCTCGAGGCGCGACCGGTTGGGGGCCCACGGCCAGTCGAGGTCGCCGTGGAAGATGTGGCCACCCGGCATCGCCAGGTCCGCCTCGACGTCCTGCGGGATCTTGGCCTCGATGCACGGCCGGCCGTCGGCGTCGCTGGCGAGGCAGTCGGCGAGCGGCTCGGCCAGGACCGCGTCGAGCGAGGCGAGCGCACGCTGCACCGCGACGTCCTTGGCGCCCGGGTCGGCGTCGAAGAGCCCGGCCGGAGTGTGGAGCCCGAAGTAGGTCAGTGTGTGGGCCGAGCCGGCGCGGTCGCCCAGGATCGAGGGGTCGCTGAGGCTGTGGCAGTAGACCTCGCCCGGCATCGGGTCCGGCACCGAGCCGCCGGCCGCGGCGGTGTAGGCCTGCTCGATGGTCGAGTAGTCCTCGGCGAGGTGGAGGGTCCCGGCGAAGGCGACGGCGGGGTCGACGCCCGATCGCAGTGCGGGCAGCCGGTCGAGCAGGAAGTTGATCTTGAGCTGCGAGCCGGCGGGCTTGGTGTCGGGGTCCTCGCCCTCGCCGAGCAGGATCCGCAGCACCCAGGGAGCGACGCCGGACAGCACGCGGCGGCCCGTCACGGAGTGCTCGCGCTCGCCGTCGTGCCACACCACCTCGGCGCCGTCCGGGCCGGGCGTGATGGACCCGACGCCCGCGCCGGTGACGATCTCGGCCCCGGCGTCGACGGCGGCCCGCGCGAGCGCGTCGGTGACCGCGCCCATCCCGCCGATCGGCACCCGCCACTCGCCGGTGCCGTTGCCGATGAGGTGGTAGAGGAAGCACCGGTTCTGCACGAGCGAGGGGTCGTCCATCGAGGCGAAGGTGCCGATGAGCGCGTCGGTGGCGACGACGCCGCGCACCGTGTCGTCGGCGAAGCGCCGGGTGATCGCGCGGCCGAGCGGCTCCTCGACCACGTCGGCCCAGATGCGCTCGTCGACCAGGGCGCGGACGTCGCGCTCGAGGGGCAGCGGCCGCATCAGCGTCGGGGCCACGGCCTCGGCCAGCTTGCCGACCTCGCCGTAGAACGCCTCCCAGGCGGCGTACTCCTCCTCGCCCCCGGTGAGGTCGAGGAACGACGCACGCGTCGCCTCGCCCTCGGGCCGCTCGACCAGCAGGCCGCCGGAGCGCTCGCCGCGAGTCCACGGCGTGTACGACGCGGTGGTGCGCGACGCGAGCCGGACGTCGAGGTCCAGGTCGGACATCAGCTGCTCCGGCATCAGGCTGACGAGGTAGGAGTAGCGCGAGAGCCGGGCGGGCTGCCCGGCGAAGGGCTCCACCGACACCGCGGCCCCACCGGTGTGGTGCAGCCGCTCCAGGACGACCACCGAGAGCCCGGCGCGGGCGAGGTAGGCCGCGCTCACGAGGGCGTTGTGTCCGCCGCCGACGACCACCACGTCATAGCTGTTCCTGGCCGCGTTCACCGATCCAACGTAGTCCCTCGGCAGGGTGCTCCCGGGCGCGACACCGACGTCACCGTCGGAACGTGTCGTTCGGCACGACGACGGCCCGTCCGTCCACCCGGCCGTGCGCCAGGTCGTCGTACGCGGCGAGGGCGTCCTCGAGCGGGTAGATGGTCGTCGCGGCGTGCAGCAGCCCGCGCCCGGCCAGGTCGAGCACCTCGACCAGCTCGGCCCGGTTGCCCCAGTAGGTGGTCTGCACGCTCGCCTCGTAGGGGACGCCGAAGAACGAGACCGGCAGGGTGCCGCCGGCGATCCCCACGATGGTGATGTCGCCGAGCTGGCGCACGCAGGCGGCCGCGGTGGCGAGGGTCTCGTCGGAGCCGACGAAGTCGAGGACCACGTCGGCGCCGCGCCCGCCGGTGGCCTCCCGGATGCGGGTGGCGGTCTCGGGTCCCGGCTCCAGGACGAGGTCGGCACCCAGGTCGCTCGCCCGGACCCGCGCGCTGTCGCGGCCGTCGACGGCGACGATGCGCGTGGCGGTCAGCGCCGTGAGGACCTGCAGCCCGAGGTGGCCGAGTCCGCCGACGCCGATCACCACTGCGGTGCTGCCGGGTCCGAGCTTGCCCAGCGAGCGTCGGACGGCGTGGTAGGGCGTCAGCGCCGCGTCGGTGAGCGGGGCCGCGTCGACGACCTCCAGCCCCTCGGGGAGCGGGACGACGTGGCGCGCCGCCGGGACCAGCAGGTAGTCGGCCATCCCGCCGTCCAGGCCGAGCCCGCCACCGCCGCCGGGCACGGGTGCGAGGTCGGGGCGCTCGCAGTAGGTCTCCAGGCCGGCCGCGCAGTGCGCGCACGTGCCGCAGCCCCACGCGCCGACGACCGCCACCGACTGACCGACCTCGAGGCCGGTGACGCCTTGGCCCAGGGTGTGCACCCAACCGGCGTTCTCGTGCCCGAGGGTGAACGGCGGGCTCCAGGGCAGGGTGCCCGGCTCGAACTCGTGCATCAGGTGCAGGTCGGAGTGGCACGCGCCGGCGGCGCCGACCTGCACCAGCACCTCACCCGGGCCCGGCTCGGGGACGGGGACCTCCTCGAGCACGGGTTCGCTCCTCCACTCGTTCAGACGCAGCGCGCGCATGTCGACCTCCTCAGGCTCACCTCCAGCCTGCTCCCGACGACCCCCTCGCAGCAGGGCCCTTTGCCGTCGCTCGCGGGGTCCAACGGCCCTTAGTACGACGCCGCCACCGGCGAAGAGTGGAGGCACACGAGCAGTCGAGGAGGACGCCATGACCGAGCAGCGCACCACCGCACACGGACCCACGATCGTTGTCGGGGTCGGCCCCGAGGAGTTCGAGTCGGCCCTGGCGTTCGCCGCCGGGGAGGCCGTGCGCGCCGGGTGCGGGCTGCACCTGGTGCACGCCGTCGACCTGACGCCGATCCCGGCCGACCACGTGCTGATCCCCGCGGCCGACGTCGAGGCCTGGGGCGCCGCGCGCCTCGCCGAGGCGGTGAAGGTGGCCGACGACCTCGTCGGCGGCGCGGTGCCCGTCACCCACGAGCTCGTCCGGGGTACGCCGGTGGGCGCGCTCGTCGAGGTCGGCCGGACGGCGCGGATGGTCGTGCTGGAGCACCGGCACCTGTCCCGGCTGTCGCGGATCGTGAACCGCACGGTCGCGGGCGGCGTGGCCGCGCACCTGCGGGTGCCCGTGGTCGCCGTACCGAGCGGGTGGCGGCCCGACGGGGAGCCTCGGGTGGTCATTGCCGGCGTCGACGTCCCCGAACGCGCGGACGAGGTGCTGCGCGCGGCGCTCGCCGAGGCGCACGCGCGGGGGGCCCGGCTCCGGCTCGTCCACTCGTGGTCGATTCCGGCGCCCTACGAGAGCTCGTTCACGGCGCAGGAGGTCCGAGGGTGGTCGGACAGCGCCCGGGCGGAGGTGTGCGCCGCGCTCGACCGGGTCGGCGACCTGACCGCCGCCACGGACGCCGACGTACGGGTCGAGCAGGGACGGGCCTCCGAGGTGCTGGTGGAGGCCTCCGCCGACGCCGAGCTGCTCGTGATCGGTCGCCACGACCCGCTCGTGCCGATCGGCTCGCACATCGGCCCGGTCGCCCGCGCCGTGCTCAGGGAGGCCAGGTGCCCGGTGCTGCTCGCGACGCCGCGACCGCACCGGGCGGCGTACCACCCGTGACGGTCAGCGGCCGAAGAGCCGGGACAGGAGGCCGCTGCCCGAGCCGCTGGCGGCCTTCTCGGCAGCAGTGTGCTGGCCGTTGCACCAGTCCTTCGCCGGGACACCGGCCCTGACCTGCCCGACGTGCTGGCCGCAGCCGGCCCAGGTGGTCTTGCCGCAGGTCTTGCATCGCGCCGCTCGGCACATGTGGATCTCCTTGGGTGAGTGGTGGGTGAGGGATCAGACGAAGGCGGGCAGCGCCAGCGTGGCGACGTACGCCGCCACGGCGAGGACGAGCCCGGTGAAGGCTGCGGACAGCCGGGTGGTGTCGGTCCGAGCGGCCAGCCGGGCACCGAGGACGGAGCCGGCCACCGCGGTGACCGTGAGCGCGGCCACGAGGCGCCAGTCGGGTACGACGCCGGCCCCGGCACGGGCGGCGAGGGCTGCCGTGCTGGTGATGGTGATGACGACCAGCGACGTGCCCGCGGCGTAGCGGATAGGCAGGGCGAGGGCGAGCACGAGGGCGGGAACGACGAGGAAGCCGCCTCCCACGCCGAGGAACCCGGTGAGCAGTCCGACGACCGTCGCCGTGACGACCACCTTGAGGGCGCGCGGGCACTGGCACATGAAGGTGGGGCTGAACGTGATGATCGGGTCGTCGGGCTGCGGGTGCTCGACCCGGGCTGCATGGTCGCCCCGGGACCGCTGCCGGTTGCGCAGCTGGCGGACCGTCAGCAGGCCCGCGACCACCAGCATCAGCGCGGAGAAGGCGGCCAGGAGCACCGGCTCGGGGACCGTGGACGACAGGTGCGCGCCCGCGACGGCGCCGCCGATGGCGACCGTGCCGAAGGCGATCCCGCGGGCGAGCAGGACGTTGCCCGCCCGTCGGGCGGCGATGGCCCCCGCGAGGGAGGTGACCCCGACGACGACGAGCGACCCGGTGGTCGCCTGCGCGGGGGACTGGCCGAGCGCGAGGAGCACGGGGACGGCCAGGATGGAGCCGCCGCCGCCGAGCGCACCCAGGCTGAGCCCGATGAGCGCTCCGGCGACGACGGCGAGGAGGAGCTCGATCACGCGTCGGGCCCCACGAGGTGGAGGCCCACCTGCTCGGCGTTGTCGAAGGAGTCGTCGATCGCCACGAGCGAGCGACCGGCGGCGTCGAGCATCGAGGCGGCGACCGACGCGCGGTAGCCACCGGCGCAGTGCACCCACACCTCGCCTGCGGGCACCTCGCCGAGGCGTTCCCACAGCTCGTGCAGCGGAATGTTGACCGCGGCGTCGATGCGCGCGGCGTCGTGCTCGTCGGCACGACGTACGTCGAGGACGACGACCTCGCGGTGGTGTCGGACGTGGGCGAGGTCGGCGAACGTCGCCGTCGCGAACGAGCTGGGCTCGCGGTCGCTCCAGTCCTCCGGGCCGCCGGTCGCGTGGGCCGCGGGGCGGTCGATGCCGATGCGGACCAGCTCGCGCTGGGCCTCGGCGACGTCCTCGGCGGTCTCACCGAGGAGCGTGATCGGGGTGCCCCAGGCGACGAGCCAACCGAGGTAGGTCGCGAAGCCGCCGTCGAGCCCGAAGTTGAGCGTGCCGGGGGCGTGCCCCGCGGCGAAGGCCGTGCGGTTGCGCAGGTCGACGACCCACTCCCCGGCCTCGATGCGGCGGCGCAGCTCGGTGGCGTCGGCGACGGCCGGGGGAGAGAGGTCGGGCTCGGAGGGGCCGGCGGCGTTGGCCGGGGCCATGTGCGCGTAGTAGGCCGGCCATGGGCCGAGACCGGCCAGCAGCTCCTCGACATAGGTCTGCTCGTCCTGGGTGAGGACGGGGTTGGCCTGCTTCTCCCGGCCGATGGTCGACGACGTGGCGTCGGACTGGGTGGCTGAGCAGAAGGAGCCGAACCCGTGGGTGGGGTAGACCTCCGCCTCGTCGGGCAGCAGCTCGGCGAGCCGGTGGGCCGAGGCGTGCTGGTGGTGCACCAGCGCGTGGGTGTGCTCGGGCCCGAGGAGGTCGGGTCGTCCGGTCGCGCCGTAGAGCAGCGACCCGCCGGAGAACACGCCGACGTGCTGGTCGCCCTCGCCGGCCGCGTCGACGAGGAGGTAGGAGAGGTGGGTGAACGTGTGGCCGGGGGTCGCCAGCGCGGTGACGCGCATGCGTCCACCCACCTCGACGACGTCTCCGTCCGCCACCGGGGTGCGGGAGAAGGAGACGTCGTCCTCGCCGTTGACGAGGTAGTGGGCACCGGTCTGCTCCGCGAGCGCGAGGCCGCCGGTGACGTAGTCGTTGTGGATGTGGGTCTCGAACACGTGCGTGAGGCCTACGCCGTGCTCGTCGAGGAGGGTCAGCACGCGGTCGATGTCGCGCTGGGGGTCGACCACGAAGGCGACCTCGCCGTCGTGCACGAGGTAGCTGCGGTCACCGAGCGTGGGCGTGTCGATCACGAGGACGGTGAGGTCGGTCATCACAGACCCACCCCCACCGCGCGGCCGGAGGCGATCCAGGCCTGGGTGCCGCCGGCGACGGGCGTCGGGCGTGACATGCGGTTCCTCTCGTCTGCGAAGGTCCTGATCGTTCGTCGAATACCCTAGGGGGTATCCAGCCAGAAGGCAAAACACCCCCGGGGGTATGCTTCGGCCATGACCGGCTACACGATGTCCGTCCAGGTCGACCGCCCCTACGAGGCGGCGGTCGAGGCCACCCGGACGGCGCTCGCGGACCAGGGCTTCGGAATCCTGACCGAGATCGACCTGGCGGCCACGATGAAGGACAAGCTCGACGTCGACCTGCCCCCGCAGGTGATCCTCGGGGCCTGCCGCCCGCCGCTGGCCTACGAGGCGATCCAGGTCGACCCGTCGATCGCGGCCGTGCTGCCGTGCAACGTCGTCGTCCGCGCCCTCGACGACGTGACCACTCTCGTGGAGGCCCTCGACCCCGACGCCATGATGGGCCTGGCCGGAGCCGGCGCCCTCGACACCGTCGCCGCCGACGCCAAGCAGCGACTCACCGCGGCCCTCGCCGCACTCACCACGTCCACCCAGGAGGACTGATGCAGCTCGACCCCGACCAGATGACCCCCGTCATCAACCGCATCAAGCGCGCGCAGGGGCAGCTCGCCGGCGTGCTGCGGCTGCTCGAGGAGGGCCGCGACTGCGAGGACGTGGTGACCCAGCTGGCCGCGGTGTCCAAGGCGCTCGACCGCGCCGGCTTCGCGATCGTCGCCTCCGGGCTGCAGCAGTGCCTCGCCGCCGGTGACGGCGACATCGACAGTCTCGACGTGAAGAAGATGGAGAAGCTCTTCCTGTCCCTGGCGTGAGGCCGTCGAGAGTCCCGCCCGTAGGGGCTGCCCCGACTTGCACCTCCTCCCGACCTCCGTAGTGTCGATCGATGAGGGAGAGGAGCGCCGCATGAAGGTGAGCGTGTGGGAGAGATGGAGGGAACGCGTCGACGACCGGCTCGGTGACCCGATCTGGTGGAACGACGTCCTCCAGCTGGCCAAGACCGTGCTGGCGGCCGTCGCGGCGTGGGTCATCGCGGCCAGCGTGCTGGACCTGCCGCAGCCGTTCCTCGCGCCGTGGGCGGCCCTGCTCGTGGTGCACGCCACGGTCTACCGCACGTTCTCCAAGGGCATGCAGCAGGTCGCTGCGACCGTCGTCGCGGTCCTGCTCGCCACCGTGGTGGGGGAGACCTTCGGCCTGACCACCGGGGCGATCACGCTGCTGCTGGTGATGGCCCTGGTGCTGGGCGCCGTGCCGTGGCTGGGTGCGGAGGCCACCACCATCGCGACCACCGGACTGGTCGTGCTGACCACCGGCTTCGAGGACGACGTCATGCTCGTCGCGCGGCTCCTCGACACTGCGATCGGCGTGGCGGTCGGCCTGCTCGTCAACGTGCTCGTGTGGCCCCCGCTGCGCCGGCACACCGCGGCCAAGGCCCTCGACCGCGTCGACGACGGCATCGGCGAGCTGCTGGCGGACATGGCCGGCGGTCTCGGTGACGGCTGCCAGGACGAGGACGTCACGGAGTGGATCGACCGCACCCGTGACCTCGACGGTGACCTCGACCAGGCCTGGGCGCTCGTGCGGCAGGCCGAGGAGAGCGCGCGGATGAACCCCCGCCGCTCGGCCCGGGTGATGAAGAACCCCCGCGAGTGGCACGAGCTGCTGCGGCGCATGGAGCAGGCCGTCGCCGAGACCCGGAGCCTCGCGCGCACGCTCGGCGGCCAGACGGCGCACCGCGAGACGTGGGGCGAGTCCTTCGCCGAGGCGTGGATCTCGATGCTCGGCGACGCGGGGCGGGCGACCAGCGCCGCTGACCCGGAGGCGCTGCTCGACGTACGCCGCCGACTCGAGGTGCTCACCGAGGAGCTCCGGTCCACCGAGCGCTCACCCGAGTGGCCGATCTACGGGGCGCTGATCATCAACCTGCGCAACATCATCGACGCCATGGACCGGGTCGCCGAGGCCAACCCGATCGGTGGCTCACGAGTGCCCATCCGGGTGCCGGTACGGCGCCCCGCCGGGAGCGCCTGACGCCGCGGCTCGTTCGCCGCCACCTCGGTGAGGCCCGGACAGCCGGGTGTCCGGCGAGGAGCAGACCGAGGGCCGATGCCGGCAGTCACTAGAGTCGTGCTGCTCGACGTGGAGTCGTGGGGAGGAAGCCCGCGGTGGAAGCTCGGCGGCCCTGAGGAGGAGTGGTGCTGGAGGCGTTGGGGCTCAGTGCGGACGAGGTCCGCGCCTACCAGAGACTGGTGGCGGGGACGTCGGAGTCCGCCGAAGACCTGGCTGCGGCCCTGGGGATGGAGCCACCGACCGCCGTGGCACTGCTGTCGGACCTGGAGGACAAGGGTCTCGTCGCACGCTCGGTCGCCGATCCCACCCGCTTCGCGGCCTCGCCGCCCGCCGTGGCGTTGGGTGCCATGCTCACGGAACGGCAGGAAGCGCTGCGACGTGCCGAGCTGCAGCTCACCACGCTGACGGAGAGCTACCGGACGGGCGCCGACGAGCGCGCGCTGGCCGACGTCATCGAGGTGGTCCACGGTCCCCAGGCGGTCGCGCAGCGCTTCCTCCAGCTGCAGCGGGGGGCTCGCAGTGAGGTGCTCGCTTTCGTGAAGGCGTCGGTGGCGGTGGTGAGCCCCGAGGAGAACGTCGACGAGGACCGGGCCCTCGAGCGAGGCGTGGCCTACCGGCTGGTCATCGAGGCGCGCGCCTTCGACCGGCCCGGGTACTTCGACGAGGTCCGACAGCTGGTGGAGGGCGGCGGGACGTGCCGGATCCGCGAGTCGGTGCCCATCCGCTTGCTCGTCGCGGATCGCGAGCTCGCCCTGCTACCGCTCACGGGGACGGACGAACGTGGGAGCGGGGCGCTGCTGGTCCACCCGAGCGGTCTGCTGGACGCCCTCGTCGCCCTCTTCGAGCTCGCCTGGCAGGGCGGACAGGCGTTCAGCCCGACGGGGGACTCGGCCGGCGACTGGAGTGACGACCTCGATGGTGCGCCGCTGGACGAGCTCGACAGGCAGCTGCTGACCCTGCTCTTCCACGGCCTCACGGACCACGCCATCGGCGGTCAGCTCGGGATGTCGCAACGGACCGTGCAGCGGCGGGTGCGCCAGCTCATGGAACGAGCTGGCGTGTCGTCACGCTTCCAGCTCGGCCATGCCGCTGCCGGTCGTCGGTGGCTCGGGCGCTCCTGAGCCGCGGGGAGTGTCGGCAATGCGTCGGTGGCGACAAGGCGACAGCCCAGTCCCTTGAACGGGACGGTGGCGCGTCAGACAGTCGGGGGAGCACGCGATGACGCGACACCCGCGTCGGTGCCGTGCTCCCATCGAAAGGATCGTCCGTGCCACCACGCACTGGTCCGAGCGCGCCCCGCTGCGCGCTCGCACGCCCCACAGCAGCCGGCGCCACCGCGCTCGTCGCCGCCATCGCACTCACCGCCTCCCTCGCCGGCGTCGCTGCTCCTCCCGCGGGAGCCGCACCATCCCCGACCGACGGCCAGCACCGCTCCGGTGCGCCGGTCCAGCACCGGGTCACCCTCGTCACCGGCGACGTGGTCCGGCTCTCCATCGGTGACGACGGGCACCAGACGGTCTCTCTGGAGCCCCGTCCCGACGGCACGGTGCCCCAGGCTGCCATCACGCGCAGCAACGGGCACGTCTTCGTCGTACCGACGTCTGCCTTCGGGCTGCTGGCGGCCGAGCGCATCGATCGGGACCTCTTCGACGTGACCGCTCTGGTGGAGGCCGATTACGACGACGCCTCGACCCGCTCGATCCCCATGATCATCGACTACGGTCGCGGCACCACCGCGGCCGCCGAGTCCCGGAGCGCCTCGCTCACGGCAGCCAAGCGCACACTCACCGTGCCGATGCTGGGCGTCGCGGCGTTCCACGCGGACAAGGACCGCGCGAGGGCCTTCTGGGACGACCTCACCAAGGACGACGCCGACGGCTCTCCCGACGCCCTGACCGACGGAGCCGTCCGGGTCGATCTCGACGGCCGGGTCGAGGCTGCGCTCGAGCAGTCGGTGCCCCAGATCCACGCACCCGAGGCATGGGCGGCGGGATTCGACGGCACCGGGACGACGGTGGCGGTCCTCGACACGGGCTACGACCCGACCCACCCCGACCTGGCAGGCAAGGTGTCGGACTCGCTGAACTTCACCTCCGACGCAGGTGTCGCGGACGGCAACGGACACGGCACGCACGTCGCCTCGACGATCGCCGGCACTGGCGCGGCGTCCGACCGCCTACGGCGAGGCGTCGCACCGGGAGCCGACCTCATCGTCGGAAAGGTGCTCACCGACGGGGGCTGGGGTGCCGACTCCTGGGTCCTGGCGGGCATGCAGTGGGCCGTGCAGCAGCAGGCCGACGTGGTGAGCATGAGCCTGGGCGGGGACCCCGATGACGGCACCCATCCGCTGGCCAAGGCCCTCGACGAGCTCTCTGCGTCCTCCGGGACGTTGTTCGTCGTCGCTGCCGGAAACGCGGGTCCGTCCCCATCGACGGTGAGCAGTCCGGGCTCCGCCGATGCGGCCCTGACGGTCGGCGCGGTGGACGGGAACGACTCCATGGCCGGCTTCTCCAGCCGTGGGCCGCGCATCCTCAACGGCGGTCTCAAGCCGGAGGTCAGCGCCCCCGGCATCGACATCACGGCGGCTCGCGCAGCAGGGACGAACCTCGGGCCCACGGTGGACGAGTACTACACCTCCATCAGCGGGACGTCCATGGCGACCCCGCACGTCGCCGGGCTCGCCGCCCTGCTCAAGCAGCAGCACCCGACGTGGGGCGCTGAGCGCCTCAAGTCGGCGATCGCCAACAGCACCGTTCCGGTCTCCGACGCGACGGCCTTCGACACCGGTACGGGCCGCATCGACGCGCTCCGCGCCATCGGGGCAGACGTCCTGGCTCCAGCCTCGCTGCACCTCGGCACGTTCGCCTGGCCCTACGCCGAGGCGGAGCCGACCATCACGACGCTGCGCTACACCAACACGACCGACGCCGACGTCACGCTCGACCTGGCCCTGGCCGGCCAGGACGGCTCCACGGTCCGACCCGGCACCATGGCCCTGACCACCGACCGACTGGTGGTGCCGGCCCACGGCGAGGCCGTCACGGAGGTCACCCTGGACCCCCGGATCGGCGAGCCCGGCGGCTACTCGGGCGTCGTCACCGCGACCAGCGCTGAGGGCCGCACGATCCGGACCGCCGTCGGCTACCTGCTGGAGGAGGAGCTCTATGACGTGACCGTGCGGGTGGTTCCTCGCGCCGGCACTCAGAAGGCCGCCCACCAGGTGTCGCTCAACTCCATCGGCGCCCCGTGGGTCTTCGACCAACGCACCTACGACGCTGTCACCGGTGCCGTGACCACGACCTTCCGGGTCCCGCCGGGCACCTACAGCACCGCCGTGACGTCCTTTGGCCTGGCCGCGGACGGGGCTCGCGAGGGCATCCTGTCCTACGAGCCGCAGTTCACCGTGGACCGCGACCGGGAGTTCGTCCTGGACGAGGACGCGACCAGCCGGTTCAGCTACCGCGCCGACCGCCCCGTGGTCGACGACAACGTCACGCTCGACTTCTCCTGGACCGGCGAGTCCGGAGGTGCCAGCTTCATGCTGGCCGGTGCCCACGACCGCGTCTATGCGCTCCCCAGCGCGGGACTTCCCGGCGCCGCGTCGCTCGCCACGAACTGGCAGCTGGCCCAGCCGGAGGCGACGATCACGCCGACCGGTGGCAAGGCCGTAGGCGCTCGGCCGGTGCCGCTACCGGGCAGGCCCGTCGCTGAGTCGACGACCCCCGAGATGCACGGCAAGCACCCGATCGTCGATGCCGGCACTGCGGCACAGCCCCGGACCGCCGGGGTGGCCGGTGCGCTCGCCTTCGTGTCCGGGACCTGCAGCGACCTCGGTGCCGCCGCGGCCTCGCTCGACGCAGCAGGGGCAGCGGGCATGGTGGCCTACGCCGGTGATGGCGAGACCTGCGCCGGCACCATGAGCGCCGAGTCGTCGTTGCCGGCACTCGAGGTCCGGCCGTGGGAGGCATCGGCACTGCTCGCCAACGCCGGGTCCGCGCGCATCGAGACACGCACGCACCCGGAGTACATCTACGACCTGGTCCACCACTACGCCGACGAGGTCCCCGACGGTGGCGTCGTGGACGCCACGGGTGACGCGGTCGCCGCGGTGGTCGAGGACCTCAAGGGTCTGGGCACGACCAGCCAGGACGGACTGGTGGCGATGGAGGAGCTGGTCGGCTGGGTGCCGAGCCGTGGTGGCGTCGCGAACCTCGGACAGATGCGACTGGTCCCGTTCCCGAGCACCGTCACGCACTACGTGTCCGCGGACGCGGTGTGGGAGCGGAAGGTGATGGTGCTCGACGCCACCTACCTCGGCGAGTACGCCAACCTCTATGCGCCGCGCAGGACCTTCCGCGGCGGCACGACGACACGTGACACGTGGTTCGGCGGGCCCGTCGGCTCGCGCGTCTCACCGCTGCAGAGCGTGACGAACGGAGCTCCGCCGCCGGTCCGCGAGGGCGGCTGGCTCTACTTCTCGCACGGCGCCTTCACCGATGCGGCAGGGCACTTCAGCAACTCCGACCTGTGGACGCAGGAGTACTCCGGCACCATCTCCATCGACGGGGAGCCGGTCTACACGACCGACTGGTCGGCGTTCCTGAACGAGCGGATCCCGGCCGGCGACCATGACGTCGTGGTGGACACCTACGCCCACCGGAAGAACCGCTTCTGGCAGCTCTCGACGGAGATCCGGACCCGTTGGACCTTCCGGTCCGAGCAGCCGACGGGTGCCCGGTCAGTGCTGCCGATGCTCGGCGTCGACTATCGGATGGAGCTGTCGGGCAGCAACAGCGCACCAGGGGGGCAGTACCGCTTCGAGGTCGCGTTCCCGATGCCGAACGGCGCTACGGAGAGCCCGCTGGCACACCGCAGCCTCGACGTCTCCTGGGACCAGGGCGCCACGTGGGAGCCGCTGGTGCTGAAGGGATGCGGCAAGAGCGCGTGCTCGGTGATGGTCCGCAACCGGGCCGGCGCGAAGGCCAGCCTGCGGGCCCGGGCCGACGACACGCTCGGCCGCAGCGTCGAGCAGACGATCATCGACGCGTACGCCGTGCGCTGAGACGAGCCGAGCCCCTGACCGCATCTCTGCGGTCAGGGGCTCGATCCGTCTGGGGTGAGTAACGGGACTTGAACCCGCGACATCCGCCACCACAAGGCGGCGCTCTACCAGCTGAGCTATACCCACCATGTCCCGCAGCTGGCGCTGTGGACGACGAGAAGTGTAGGACACTCAGTCCGCGGGGCCGGAATCGGCGTCCGTGTCCGGGCCGAGGCCGGTCAGCTGCCCGCCGTGGCGCGCGGCGATCTCCTTGGCGCTGGCGCTGTCCGGGCCGGGCTGCGGGACGAAGACGGCCTCGCGGTAGTAGCGCAGCTCCTCGATGCTCTCCTGGATGTCGGCGAGCGCGCGGTGGTTGCCACGCTTGGTGGGGGCGGCGAAGTACGCGCGGGGGTACCACCGGCGCGAGAGCTCCTTGATCGAGGAGACGTCCACGATCCGGTAGTGCAGGAACGACTCGAGCGCCTGCATGTCGCGGGCCAGGAAGGCGCGGTCGGTGGCCACGGTGTTGCCGGCGAGCGGGGGCCGGCTGCCGTCGGCGCAGTGCTCCTTGATGTAGGCCAGCACCTGCTCCTCGGCGTCCGCGAGCGTCGTACCGCCGTCGAGCTCGTCGAGCAGCCCGGACTTCTCGTGCATCGACCGGACGAACTCCACCATCTGGTCGAGGGACTCCTGCGGCGGCTTGATGATCACGTCGATGCCCTCGCCGAGCACGTTGAGCTCGAAGTCGGTGACGAGCGCCGCCACCTCGACGAGCGCGTCGGCCCCCAGTTCGAGTCCGGTCATCTCGCAGTCGATCCACACCAGTCTGTCGCTCACGACGGGCCACCCTACTTGGCCCTCGCGTGGACGCTCTCAGGCTCGACTCAGCCTCGCCTCATATGGTCGGGGGCGTGAAGGACTGGTTCGGCCTCGTCGCGCGCCTGGCGACGGGGGGCGTGTGGATGGCGGCTGGGGCGCTCAAGCTGCCCCATCCTGCCGACAGCGTCCGAGCCGTGCGGGCCTACGACCTGCTGCCGGAGGCCATCGTCCCGACGGTCGGGCACCTGCTGCCCGTCGTCGAGATCGTCATCGGCCTGTGCCTGGTGCTGGGCGTGCTGGTGCGCGGCGCCTCCGTGGTGTCCGCGCTGCTCTTCCTGGCCTTCATCATCGGCATCTCGAGCGCCTGGGCGCGCGGGCTGTCGATCGAGTGCGGGTGCTTCGGCGGCGGTGGGGAGATCCCCGATGCGGCCGCCGCCTACCCCGGTGAGATCGCGCGCGACGTCGGCCTGCTGGCGCTCAGCCTGTGGCTCGTCGTACGCCCGGCGTCCCGGCTCGCGCTCGACAACGTGCTGTTCCGCACCGCCCACGACCCGTCCACCGACCCCACCACCGATCACACCTCCGATCACGAAGGAAGATGCCTCGATGGCGCAGAAGAAGAGCTCGCACAGGACCGCTGACGAGAAGGCGGCGACCGCGGCCAAGCGGGAGGCGCGGCGGGCCCGGACCGAGCGCTCGCGGGCCGAGGCCGAGGAGCGCCGCAAGAAGGCCAAGCGCAAGGAGCAGCTCACCCGCTTCGGCCTGATCGGTGCCGCGCTGCTCCTCGTCGTCGGCGGCTACTTCCTGATCACCAACCTCGGCTCCGACAAGCCGGACACCGCGCCGGCCGGTGCGAGCAGCGACTACGGCCTGGTCGTCGGCGATGCCGACGCCCCGAAGTCGATCGTCGTCTACGAGGACTTCCTGTGCCCGTTCTGCGGCCAGCTCGAGCAGACCGTCGGCGACCAGCTCGACGCTGCGGTCGAGGCGGGCGAGGTCAACGTCGAGTACCGCCCGCTCCCGTTCCTCGAGCGGATCAGCGACTACTCGCCGGAGGCCGCCAACGCGTTCGCCGTGGTGCTCGACGAGTCGGGTCCCGAGGTCGCCAAGGCCTTCCACGACCTGCTCTTCGACAACCAGCCGTCCGAGCAGGGCCCGTTCCCCGACAGCGACCAGCTGGTCGAGTGGGCCGTCGAGGCCGGCGCGACCGAGGCCGACGTCCGTCCCGGCATCGAGGACATGACGTTCGAGGGGTGGGTCAACGCCGCGGGCGACGCTGCCTCCAAGGCCGGCGTCAACTCCACCCCGACGGTCTACGTCGACGGCGAGAAGGTCGAGGGCCAGACCATGGCCGAGATCGCGGAGGCGATGGTCGGCACGGGCAGCTGACGTCTCCTCTGGGACACTGCGGGGCGTGAGCCTCCAGTCCTTCATCGCAGGCCTTCCCAAGGCCGAGCTGCACGTCCACCACGTCGGGTCGGCGTCGCCGCGGATCGTCTCCGAGCTCGCGGCGCGCCACCCGGCGGCAGGTGTGCCGTCCGACCTCGAGGCGCTGCGGGAGTTCTTCACCTTCCGCGACTTCGCCCACTTCATCGAGGTCTACCTCGCCGTCGTCGACCTGGTCCGCACGCCCGAGGACGTCCGGCTGCTGACCTACGAGGTCGCCCGCGAGATGGCGGAGGGCCAGAACCTGCGCTACGCCGAGCTGACCTGCACGCCGTACACCTCGGTGGTCCGCGGCATCCCCATCCAGGCCTACACCGAGGCCATCGAGGACGCGCGGGTCGCGGCCGAGCGCGACTTCGGGCTGGTGCTGCAGTGGATCTACGACATCCCCGGCGAGTCGGGGATCCCCGCTGCCGACGCGACGCTGGAGTACGCGCTCGAGCACCGCACCGACGCCCTGGTGGGCTTCGGCCTGGGCGGCCCGGAGATCGGGGTGCCGCGGGCGCAGTTCAGCCCCCACTTCGACGCCGCCCGGGCCGCCGGACTGCGGTCCGTGCCGCACGCGGGGGAGACGACGGGGCCGGAGACGATCTGGGAGTCCCTGCGCCTGCTCGGCGCCGAGCGGATCGGCCACGGCGTCTCGGCCGCCCAGGACCCCGAGCTGCTGGCGCACCTGGCCGACACCGGCGTCGTCCTGGAGGTCTGCCCGACGTCCAACATCGCCACGCGGGCAGTGGACCGCATCGAGGAGCACCCGCTGCGGACCTTCGTCGAGGCGGGCGTGGCGGTGACGATCAACTCCGACGACCCGCCGATGTTCGCCACCTCGCTCAACCACGACTATGCGGTCGCGGCCGCCCTCCTCGACCTCGACGAGGCGGGAGTGGCCGACCTGGCGCGGGCGGCCGTCGACGCGTCGTTCGCGCCCGCGGACGTGAAGACGCGGATCACTGCCGAGATCGAGGCGTACGCCGCCGGCTGAGGCCCGCCTGGCGGGTCAGGTGTCTGCGCGGCCGCGGGCCCCGCGGTGGGTGGGCATTTGCTTGGCCGCGCGGACGTTGGTCGGGTCGAGCACGGCCATGACGTACAGCAGTGCGCCGATGCCGGCGAGCACGCCGAGCACGGTCAGGAGGCTCAAGCCCAGGTCGTACGACATCAGGACTCCGATCTGGTGGGGGGAGTGACGCGCGTTCGTACCCGTCCGCGGACATCACATGAGTGGACCTTCACCCGCAGGGCGGTGCCGGCGGGGGTAACTGGGAGTTCGCACCGGCGATCTACCCCAAGGGGTATGACCGGTCCGGGACAGCCGTGCCAGCGTCGAGCACAGGGAGCGGCACCTGCTGCTCTGCGGGAGGCGTTCACACTCGGAGGGGAACATGAACCAGTTCACACACGTAGCACGACGGCTCGTTGCAGGGGCCGTCGTCGCCCTGGCCATGACCGTAGGACTCACCTCGCTCACCGTCGCCGGATCCTCGGCGGCCGAGACGTCCAGCCGGGGTGTGGTCGGCAAGTCCGACGTCGGCAAGATCACCAGCACGGTGAAGGGCAAGACGTCGGCCGGCGACAAGGTCGGGGGCTCGTTCACGCCGATCGAGGTCGTCGAGCGCGACGGCGTGATGTACATGACGGGCTTCCTGAAGGGCGTCATCAAGGACGCCGGGCCCAACACGAAGTTCTCGGGCATCCAGACCATCCCGATCAAGAAGATCAACGGCAGCGCCCTCACCGACGGGCGCGTCGCCGCCAACGCCGCCGCCTGCGACATCCTCAACCTGGTGCTCGGTCCTCTGGACCTGAACATCCTGGGCCTGCAGATCAACCTGCAGCGCGTCGTGCTCGACATCACCGCGGTCGCCGGTGCCGGCAACCTGCTCGGCAACCTGCTCTGCGCGGTGGCCGGGCTGCTCGACGGTGGTCCGCTCGCCGGGCTCCTGGGCCAGCTCCAGACCCTGCTGAACCAGATCCTGGCCGCCCTCAACCTGGGCGTCTGACGATCCACCTGGACAGCTGAGACACGCGACGGCCCGGGGCCGGAGGTCGAGACCTCCCGCTCCGGGCCGTCGTACGTCCCGCGGCGCGTGTCGCGCCGGACAAGTATTCGGCCCCGCTACCTCATACGTGGCGGGGCCTGACCACATCCTGAGGGGACACGGCCGCCTCGTCGGGGAGGCTGCCGGGCGTGTCGGCGCACGTTCCCGGGCGCACCATGAAGGCAGTTCGTGACGCCCTCGATCGACGTCACGCTCAACACGCCGGGACAAGCGGCGAACTGCCTGCACGGTGTCGTGACGACCACCGATGTGCGCCCCCGGCAGGACTCGAACCTGCAACCCACGGATTAGAAGGCCGTTGCGCTATCCATTGCGCCACGGGGGCTTGCGGGGAGCAGTATCCCAGCAGCGGTCGACCCGCGTGCCGTGAGGGCGTCACGGCACGCGGGTCGCTGGTGGGTGGACGAGCGGTCAGGCGAGGGCGGGAGCCGGCTCCCGGGTGGCGTCCACGTCCTCGCGCCAGGCGTCGCGCCCGCGCGGGGCGTCGTACGTCGCCTGGTCGAGGATGCCCTCGCGCTTGGCGACGATGGTCGGGACCAGCGCCTGGCCCGCGACGTTGACCGCGGTGCGGCCCATGTCGAGGATCGGGTCGATGGCGAGCAGCAGGCCCACGCCCTCGAGCGGCAGGCCGAGCGTGGAGAGCGTCAGCGTCAGCATGACGGTCGCACCGGTGACACCGGCGGTGGCGGCCGAGCCGATCACCGAGACGAACGCGATGAGCAGGTAGTCGGTGACCGAGAGGTCGAGGCCGAAGAACTGCGCGACGAAGATCGCCGAGATGGCCGGGTAGATCGAGGCGCAGCCGTCCATCTTCGTGGTGGCGCCCAGCGGCACGGCGAACGACGCGTAGGAGCGCGGGACGCCGAGGTTGCGCTCCGTGACCGACTCGGTGACCGGCATGGTGCCGATCGACGAGCGCGACACGAAGGCCAGCGAGATCGCCGGCCAGGCGCCGGAGAAGAACTGGCGCACCGAGAGGCCGTGGATCCGGAGCAACGCCGGGTAGACGCCTGCGACGACCAGTGCGAGGCCGGCGTAGACCGCGACGGTGAACATGCCCAGCGAGCCGAGCGCGTCCCAGCCGTAGCTGGCGACGGCGTTGCCGAGCAGGCCGACGGTCGCGACCGGCGCCAGCAGGATGATCCACCACAGGACCTTCTGCACCACGGCGAGCGCGGAGCGGACGAAGCCGAGGAAGGCGTCGGCCGCCTCGCCGACCTTGAGGGTCGCGATGCCGACGGCGATCGAGACCACGAGGATCTGGAGCACGTTGAACGAGAAGCCGACCGAGCCGTCGCCGTTGTCGTAGCCCTCGAGGCCGAGGACGTTGGCCGGGACCAGACCGGTGAGGAAGTCGAGCCACGAGCCCGTCGTCGACGGCGCCGAGGCCGCGTCCGAGGTGACGCTGGTGTGGTCACCCGGCTGGAGGACCAGGCCGAGGACGATGCCGATGACGACCGCGATGAGTGCCGTGATGGCGAACCAGGCCAGCGTCCGCCAGGCGAGGCGGGCGGCGCCCGTCACGTCACGCAGGTTGGCGATCGAGGCGACGATGGCGAGGAAGACGAGCGGGGGCACGACGGCACGCAAGAGCGTGACGAAGGTGCCGCCGATGGTGCTCAGCGTCTCGGTGAGCCAGTTGGGGTCGACCTCGCCGGTCGTGGCGTCCACGCCGTCCGCACCGATGCTGCGGGCGACGAGACCGAGGACGACGCCGAGGACCAGGCCGATCAGGACCTGGACACCGAACGAGGGGGTTCGGAAGCGGGTGGGCTTCGTCTCCGTGTTAACAGAAGTATTCATACTGAAAAGGTAACCTTTCGAATCCGCACGGTCGCAACCGGGCGGGGGACGCAGGAGGGTCGAGGTCAGTCGAGGATGCGTCCGAGGCGACAGAGCGCGCTCTCGGTGCGAGCGAGGTCGACAGCACGACGCTGCGTCAGGAGGTCTCCGACGCTCGTGGAAGTGGTCGTGGCGGTTCGCACGTCCAGCCCAACTGCAGGTTCATACTTTCGATTCCGTGGTTCGCGTCACAACGAGGGCGACGACGCCCTTACCCTTCGGCCCATGTCGCTCCGGCGCGGCGCTCGGCTCGCCGCCCTCCTCGCTGCGTCTGCGGTGCTGCTTCCGGCCGCCGCTCACGCCGAGAAGGTCGTGACGCGCGACCCGGTGGGGGACGTGGACGTCGTCGGCTGGCTCGCGGACGAGGACGCCGAGCTCCCGCCGACGCCCGACCCGGCGCCCGCCGACATCGTCCGCACCGCCGCCGCGCACGGGGCCAAGCGGCTCAGCATCGAGGTCCACTTCCGCGACCTCGCGGACACCCGGACGCTGTCGACGCGGATCCTCGTCCGGACCCCGGCCGGCGCCTTCCGCATCGAGGTCGACAAGGAAGAGGGACGGCGGGCGCAGACGACGCTCAGCCGCCGTCGGGAGACCGTCGAGTGCCGCGCCCTCCGCGCACTGCTCGACACCGGTGCGGACGTGGTCGCCGTGTCGGTGCCCACGGCCTGCGTATCGTCGCCGCCCTGGGTCCGGCTGGGCGTCACGGCCGCCGCGCCGCTCCCCAGCACCGACCCCGCCGTGCTCGCGTCCACCGTCGACGACGGGCACCGCGACTCGTTCCGCTTCCGCAGCATCGGAACGGGGCCGAAGATCCACCGCGGGTGACCTCCAGGCACCCACGGCCAGCACCCGCCCCGAACCGGGGCTCCACCAGAACGGACACGATGAACCACCGACTCGGCGTACGCCTCCTCGCAGCACTTCTTCCCGCTGCCCTGCTCCTGCCCGCTGCGGCCCACGCCGATCAGGTGACCGTGGACGACGCCGTCGGCGACGCCAAGGCGCTCAACCTTGCCAACGGGTTCTTCACGGGGTTCGACGTCAGCGGGGAGAGCGCGTTCCTGCCTGCTCCGACGGAAGCGGCGACCGACATCGTCCGCACGACCATCCAGCACGGCAAGCGCGTGACCGTGACGACGTACTTCCGCGACCTGGTCGAGACCGCGGAGCACTCCGTGGACACGCGGATCTTCACTCCTGACGGCGGCTACGCGTTGTCGGTCTCCCGGTCAGCGGACGGGTCCCGGTTCGCCATGCTCTCCCCGGACATCGTGGTCAGGAGCGGCGACCCCGTCCGCCCGCGACCCTGCCGGTCGGTGCGCGGCCGCTACGACTTCGCGGCCGAGACGGTCACGGCTTCCTTTCCCGCGGCGTGCATCGGCAAACCCCGGTGGATCCAGGTGGCCTCCGGTGCGACCCGGATCCAGGTCACCCCGATCGGCGACGGCTCGATCAACCTCGCTGGCTGGGCCGACGACGCCTTCCGGTCCACCCTCAGCGAGACCAGCATGAGCCGCAGCCCCAAGGTCCGTCGCGGCTGACCTCCGGCCTGCTCCACCAGCATCTGCCCGACCGGGCACGACCAGAACGGACACGATGAACCACCGTCTCGCGCTGCGCCTCGTCGCAGCACTCCTCCCCGCTGCCGCCCTCCTGCCGGGCGCTGCCCACGCCGAGAAGGTGGTGACCGAGGACGCAGTGGGCGACGTCCTGCAGGCCGACCTCGCCTCCGAGCTGGACGAGCCCGTGTGGGTCCCTGCGCCCGACGAGGTCTCGACCGACATCGTCCGCACGGTCGCTGCCTACGGTGACACCCGGCTGACTGTCACGGTGCACTTCCGCGACCTGCTCAACACGCGCTACCAGGAGACCTACCTGAAGATCCTCACTCCGAACGGGTCCTACATCCTGGGCGCCGCGCGCGAGCCGGGGACCAGGGTGGACGTTGCCATCATGCGCGGCCGGGTTGGCGAGCTCGAGTGCCGTGGCCTTCGTGCGAAGTTCGACGGAGGGGCAGACACGATCTCCGTCTCCGTGCCGGCATCGTGCCTCGACGAAGCGCGCTGGGTGCGCCTCGGTGTCGGTGCCACCGGCTTCGACATTCCCGAGGGGGAGATGCCGGAGACGGTCCCGTTCTTCGGCGACGACGGTCATCGCGACGCGATTGGCGACACGAGCATCGGCAAGGGCCCGAAGGTCCGTCGCGACTGACCCTCAGCGGGCGAGCAGCACCATCACCTCGTAGTGCGTGGTGTGCGGGAACATGTCGAGGACCCGCGCCTCGACGGGCCGGAGCGACGGCATCAGCGCGAGATCGCGCGCCAACGACTCGGCGTTGCACGAGGAGTACACGACGTGGCGCACGCCTGACGTCTCGAGCCAGCCGGCGAGGTCGGGGCCGATGCCGCGGCGGGGCGGGTTGACCACGACGAGGTCCGGGACGGCGTTTGACGCGAGGGCGTACGCCGTCGCGTCGGCCGCGACGAACTCCGCCGCCACGCCGAGCTCGGCCGACGTGGCGCTGGCGGCCGCGATCGCGTCGGTGGAGACCTCGACGCCCAGCACCTCGCGGCCCGGCCCGGCGAGGTGGAGCGCGAAACCGCCCACGCCGCAGTAGAGGTCCCACACGGTGCGGACGTCGGGCAGGTCGCTCACCCAGGCGCGGGCCTGGTCGTAGAGGGCCTCCGCGACCGCCGTGTTGGTCTGGAAGAACGACCGCGGGCCCAGACGCAGCGTCACCCCGGTGGTCAGCCGCATCGGCAGCGTCGCGGTGTCGGTCAGCACGATCTCGCGCTCGCCCTCCAGCACCGCCTTGTGCTCGGGCTGGACGTTGATCGTCACCACCCGCAGCGCCGGCACCGCCTCGAGCAGCGCCGGCAGGCGGGAGCGGACGCGCGCCTCGAGGGCCGTCGACCTCAGCACGAGACGGAGCATCAGCTCGCCGTCGGGCGACTCGGTGAGCAGCACGTGCTTGAGCTCGCCGCGCCTCGTCGCGACGTCGTACGGCACCAGGCCGGCGTCGCGGATCCAGTCGGACGTGCGGTCGAGGGCCGCCCGCAGGCCGTCGGAGTGCAGGCCGCAGTCGTGCAGGTCGACCCCAGCGAGGTCGCGGTCGAGGATCCCCAGCGTCGGCGCGTCGACGCCGCCGCCGACCGCCATCTTGGCCTTGTTGCGGAACCGGGTGTCCGCGCCGGCGACCGTCGACAGCCACATCGGCGAGTCGACCAGCGTGCGCGCGTGCGCCTCCTTGTCGGAGAGCTGGCGCCCGCGCGGTGTCCCGAGCAGGGTGCAGGAGCGGCAGCGGAAGGCGTCGTAGTGGTGGCAGCGCGGCACGCCGTCGACGACGCTGAGGCTGGGCGCAGGCGCCTCGTCAGCCACCGATGCGGGAGCCCATCCACTCCTCGACGTCGGCCGAGGTGCGGGGGAGCGAGGCCGAGAGGTTCCGGTTGCCGTCGGCGGTGACCAGGATGTCGTCCTCGATGCGGATGCCGATGCCGCGCAGCTCCTCGGGGACGAGCAAATCGTCCTCCTGGAAGTAGAGCCCCGGCTCGACGGTGAGCACCATGCCCTCCGCGAGGTCGCCCTTGGGATAGATGTCGACCGACGAGCGACCGCAGTCGTGGACGTCCATGCCGAGCATGTGCGAGGTGCCGTGGAGGGTCCAACGAGCGTAGACCTTGGACTCCGGGTCGAGGGCCTCCTCAGCGGAGACCGGCAGCAGCTGCATGTCCTCGAGGCCGTGGGCGAGGACCTTCATCGCGGCGTGGTGCGCGGCGAGGAACGGGGCACCGGGGCGGACGGCGTCGATGCCGGCCTGCTGCGCCTGCTCCACGAGGTCGTAGAGCTCCCGCTGGAGCGGCGTGAAGCGGCCGTCGACCGGGAGCGTGCGGGTGACGTCGGCGGTGTAGAGGTTGTGGCCCTCCACGCCCATGTCGAGCAGGACGAGCTTGCCCGGCTCGATGGAGCCGGTGTTGTCGATCCAGTGCAGCGTGGTGGCGTGCGAGCCGCCTGCGCAGATGGAGTCGTAGCCGATGTCGTTGCCCATCGCGCGGGCGCGCCGGAAGAAGGTGCCCTCGATCCACCGCTCGCCGAACTCGCGCACGCGCTCCCACTCGCGGACCGAGTCGTCGAAGCCGAGGGTGGTGATGTCGCAGGCCTCCTGGAGCTCCCCGACCTCCCACTCGTCCTTGATGAGGCGCAGCTCGTCGGCGACGCGGGCGAGGTCCTCGTCCGTGGAGAGGTCGCGGGTCTTGCGGTCGTCGTCGAACGACGGCAGGTCCTTGACGTGGCGGACCTCGATGCCGAGGGAGTCGGAGATCTCCTGCGCCGACGGGCGGCGCCCGGCCCACAGCTCGCCGTACTGCCGGTCGCGGAAGAACTCGTCCGTGTCGCGCTCGGAGCGGGGTCGGGCGTAGAGCACCGACTCGCCGTCCTCGACGACCAGGACCGCGTCGGAGGTCTGGTTGCCGGAGAAGTAGGTGTGGGCGGTGTCGGGCCGGAAGCGGTAGTCGGTGTCGTTCGCGCGCACCTTGTAGGTGCCTGCCGGCAGCACCAGCCGGTCGTCGGGGAAGGCCTCGGCGAGCTTCGCGCGGCGCGCGGCGGCCCAGTCGGCCACCGGGTGCCGCGGCATGTCGAGCGTGCGATCGCCCCAGCCCTCGCGCATGAAGGCGGCGTAGGCAGCCGGCACGGCCGGGTCGTGCGACTCGGTGTTGGGCTGCTCACCGTCGGCGGCGGGGGTCTGGACGGACTCGGCGGGGTTCTCGGCAGTCGGCTCGCTCACGCGGTCACTGTACGACGCCGCGCTCGGCCGTGGTCATGCCCCGAGCCCGACCCGACGCCTGGACGAGCCGCGGCGTTCACCGGCCGTACCGGAGCGATTCACGCACCACCTGTGGGGTGCGGTCATGCCGTCTGCGAGATCCCTCATGCGCCCCGTCCTCAGCCTCTCCACCTCGGTGGCCCTCGCGGCCGGGACCCTCGCCGCGACGTCCCTCCCGGCGCGGGCCGCAGGCGAGCTGCCCGCGCTGGTGATCACGGAGATCAACGTCGACTCCAGCAACCGGCAGGCAGCCGACGGGTCGTCCGTCGACGCCTTCGAGTTCATCGAGGTGCGCAACACCACCGACGCCCCGGTCGACCTCGCAGACGCCGGCTACTCCGTGGTCTACCTGAGCGGCAGCAACCAGAAGACCCTCACCCACGACGACGGCGTCACGGTGGCCCCCCACGGGTCGCTCGTGCTGTGGCCCCGCAACAGCGGGCTCACCGGCGATGCTGCGGTCACCGAGCAGGACTTCCGTGACTTCTACACCGGTCTCGGGTGGGAGGGGTCCTTCGACCTGGCCGTGCTGTCCGGGCAGAACGGTCTCAACAACAGCGGCAGCACGATGTGGATCCGCCGCACGGAGGCCGGCGCGACCACCGACGTCGCCCAGGTCAGCTGGTCCTCCGGCGACAAGGGTGTCGACAGGACGGTCGAGTACGTCGTCCCGTCCGACGGCAGCGCGGTCCAGCGCGTGCTCGCCACCCAGCAGGAGCCCACCCCGGGCGCCGTGCGGGACGAGCAGCTCGACCCGACACCTCCGCCCGCGCCACCCGCGGCGCCCGAGCTCTTCGTCTCGGAGGTCCTGCCGGACAACGGCACCCACACGTTCACGGACGTGGGTGGTGTCCAGCGCACCAGCACGCAGGACAACTTCGAGATGCTCGAGGTCGCCAACACCACCGACGCCGAGATCGACCTGGCGGACCACACGCTGGTCTACAACGGCACCGCGACCCTCGCGCTGACCGCCGGCAAGCCGCACACCGTCCCGGCGCACGGCACGCTCGTGCTGTGGCTCGACTACCAGACCGGCTCGGCCGACGGCTGGAGCGGCGCAAGCCCGAACTCCACGCTCTTCACCGACGTCGACTTCCGTGACCACTACGGCATCGACATGGACGTGCCCGTCGGGCACGTGACCGGCCAGGCCGGCATGGCGAACAGCGGCGGTGCCCGGACCCTCGAGATCCGGGACGCAGACGGCACCGTCAGCCGCTCGACGTACGTCCCGGCGGACCACGTGGGCCCGGAGCTCGCCGTCCACTACGCGGCCCCCGGCGTAGGCGTCACCGACGCGCCCGTCTTCGCCGCGAAGTCCGCCCCGACGCCCGGGTCGCTCGCCGAGGGGCAGGGCGTCACGCCGCCCGAGGAGGAGGACGGCGTCCCGACGCAACCGCCGGCGCCGCCCACCGACCCGGACCTCGACGCGCCGATCCTCCAGGTCACGGAGGTCGCGCCGGACACCGCCAACGCCGGGGGTGGCGACGCCTACGAGTTCGTCGAGGTCTACAACGCGTCCGACCGGCCCGTGAGCTTCCGGGACTTCAGCCTCACCTACCTCTACATCGACGCCAACGCCGTCACCACCAACCAGGCCCTCTGGCCGGCCGCGCCGCGGGACCCCGTGATCGGCCCGGGCCGGACGCTGGTGCTGTGGGTGAAGAACGCGGCGAACGAGTCGCTCACCGCGACCGACTTCAACGCCGCGTTCGGCGCCCACCTCGTGGCCGGCGAGGACCTCGTCGAGGTGCGCACCGCGGGGATGTCCAACGGCGGCCTGCGCGGCATCCGGGTGGCGACCAACAGCGGCATCGACATCAGCACCACCTACTACTTCAACGACGCCCAGACGACGGCCACGACGGCGATCCAGTACGCGTGGAACCCGCCCGCGTCCCCCGACCACCTCTGGGTGCCGCAGCCCCGCAACGGCACGGTGCAGACGATGACACGGCTGGACGTCCCGACGCCGGGCTACACGCACCGCGACCAGGTGCCGGCGGGCCTCGTCGCGACTCCGACGAACGACACGGCCCCCACCATCGACGACCTCACCGGCGGCCCGCTGCTCCCGGAGACCGAGGACCTCACGCTCGGCTTCGACGTCCGTGACGACCACCAGGTTCGCACCGCGGAGCTGACCCTCGCCACCGACATCGGCGACCCGGTCACCAGGTCGCTCCGCTTCGAGTCGCCTGACCGCTTCGTCTACACGATCCCGTCCGTCGACCTGTACGGGAAGCAGTGGGTCGACTACACCCTCGAGGTGTCCGACGGCACCCACATCACGACGCTCGGGCCGGTCCGGGTCGACCTCGCCGACGGACCGCGGCCGCCGGTGCGGCTCAACCACGCCGACGGGGACTTCGTGTCGGGGACCACCCCGATCACCGCGACCGCCGATGGCGACCCGTCGAGCCTGGCCCTGTCCGTCGACGGCCGGCAGGTCGGTGACGTCGTTCCGTCGCTGGAGGCCGCTCCCCGCTTCGCGTTCGAGGCGACCAACACGGACGCGTTCTTCCGCAACGGTGTGAAGATCGGCGACGAGGTGCTGACGGTCTTCGACGAGGGCTTCTACGAGCGCACCGAGACCGTCGCGGCGGACGTGCCCCTCGAGAAGGTGGTCAGGGGCCGGCAGGTCACGATCGGGATCTATGCCGGGACCAAGGCATGGCCCGAGCCCGACCCCGACGAGAACAACGACGACTGGGTCGCCATCGACCCCCGGCTCGCGCTGCCCGACGGTCGGGTCCTGCGACCGGTGACGTGCGCCGGCGCGGGCGAGGGCCAGGAGCCCACCGAGCGAGCGTGCCCGGCCCCCGACACCCGGATCGCCTTCTCCGACGCCAACCTCGTCTACTTCCTCGCGACCTTCGACGTCCCTGACGACGCCTTCGACTCGGTGCTCCACCAGTGGGACACCTCCGAGGTGGCCGACGGCGCCCACACCGTCGCCGCGAGCGCGGGTGGCCAGTCGGCTACCCGGACGCTGGTGGTCGACAACTCCGCCCCACAGATCACCTCGACGGTCGAGGACGGCGCCAAGATGCGGGGGACCTTCGACATCGACGCCGGGGCCACCGACGGCGGCTCCGGGCTGGACTCACTGGTGGCCACGCTCGACGGCGAGGAGATCACGCTGCCCCACCCGACCTCGTCGGTCGAGCTCGAGGCGGGTCCCCACGAGGTCGTGCTCACCGCCGTCGACCTGCTCGGCAACACGCGTACCCGCACGGTCGCCTTCACGACGCCCGAGGAGCAGCCCTCCGCGTCGCTCCGGACGCCGGCGGACGGTGATGAGGTGGAGTCGGGCGACGTCGCCCTCGAGGCGACGCCGACCGACCCCGAGGGCGACGTGCTCGACGTCGAGCTGCGCCGCGGCTTCCACGTCGAGGCCGACGACGAGGCGGTCACCGCCAGCTCCGGGACGGCGTACGACGCCGCGCGGGTGACACGCGACGGCGCCGTCCTGCTGAAGGAGGACGACCTCGCCGCGATCACCACCAAGGACGGCCTGGTCGCCACCACCGAGTCCGACGACCTCTTCCCCTACCAGCTCTACACCGTCGAGGTGCCCGAGGGCGCGGGCGACGACTTCACCGCGCGGGTGCACTGGTCCGGCTCCGCCAACGCCGAGGCGCGGATCGGGCTGCACGTCCTCGACGTGACCGCCGCTGTGTGGGACGAGGTCGACGAGCACCTCACGACCGACGGTGCGCCGACAGAGTTCGAGCTCGACGCACTGATCCCGGCGAAGGACCACGTGGAGGACGGGCGGATCACCCTCCTGGTCCAGCACTCCGAGGGCTTCACGACGCCGGGACAGAGCGCGCGCGGCGACCAGGTACCGCCGTACTCCGGCAAGGGCGTGACGCCGCGCGACCGGTACGACTTCACGGTCGCGTGGGAGTCCGACACCCAGTACTACAACCAGAACCCGGACTTCTACCCGCACCAGCGCGCGATCCATGACTTCCTCGTGGCGCACCGGTCCAACCTGGACCTGCAGTTCCTCATGCACACCGGTGACATCGTCAACGATTGGGACCAGCCGGCGCAGTGGCAGCGGGCAGACGCCGCCTATCGCGACCTCGACGAGGCGCGGATTCCCTACAGCGTGCTCGCGGGCAACCACGACGTCGGTCACCACCGCAACGACTACGGCGCGTACGGCCGGTGGTTCGGCGAGCAGCGCTTCGCCGGCAACCCGTGGTTCGGCGGCTCGCTGCAGGACAACCGTGGCAGCTACAGCCTCGTCAGCGCCGACGGCATCGACCTGATGGTCGTGTCGATGGGCTGGGGTGCCGGCGACCAGCAGATCCGGTGGATGAACCGCGTGATCGGCGAGCACCCCGAGCGCAAGGTGATCCTCAACCTCCACGAGTTCATGCTCACCACGGGCGGGCTCGGACCGATCCCGCAGCGGATCATGGACGAGGTCGTCGCGCCCAACGCCAACGTCATCGCGGTCGGGTCGGGGCACTACCACGACGCCTACACCCGCACCGACGAGATGGACGACGACGGCGACGGCGTCGCCGACCGCACGGTCTACTCGATGCTGTTCGACTACCAGGGCCTGCCCGAAGGCGGCCTGGGTTACCTGCGGCTGCTGCACTTCGACAACGAGGGCGGCCGGATCGTCGTGCGGACCTACTCGCCCACGCTCGACGACTTCGACTCCGACGACCCGTCGCTGGAACCGCTCCACCAGGAGTTCGAGATCCCCTATGCCGCCTCGGGCCTGCAGGCCAGGACCAAGTCGCTGTCGACGGACGAGCTGAGTGTCGACATCCTCACCACGGAGCGGATCGCCGGCTTCGACGACGTCGCCAGCGATTCACCGCTCACCGCGACGTGGCGGGTCGAGCCCGGCCAGCACGGCTGGTATGTCCGGACGGCGGACGCGTACGGCGCCGTCGACCACTCCGTCGTGCACACCTTCACCGCGACCGGAGGTCCGACGGACCCGCCCACCGACCCGGTGCCGACCCCTGACCCGACGACGCCCACACCGGACCCGACCGCAACGCCGACGCCCGCCCCGGGCGCGGTCGTGCCCGGCGCGCCGACGCTGCGGGGCAAGCCCCGGGTGGGCCACGAGCTGCGGGTCGACCCCGGCACGTGGACGCCCGGAGCCACTCTGACGTACGCCTGGTTCGCCGACGGCGAGCAGCTGGCGGGGGCGACGGGGCAACACCTCGGGTTGCGCGCGGTGCACCGAGGAAGGCGCATCAGTGTCGTCGTCACCGGGACGGCCGCGGGTCTCACACCGACCACTGCTGCTGTCGAGGACGACGCTGACGTGCGCCGCGGTCGGGTCGTCGTCGACCGCCCACGGATCACGGGGCGTCCGGTCGTCGGCCGGCAGCTCCGGGTGCACCTGGACGACCGGACGCCCGGATCGCAGCTGCGGTTCGTGTGGCTGGCGGACGGGCGCAAGGTGGCCACTGGCAAGCGGTTCACGCCGCGCGCCTCGCACCGCGGTGACCGGATCTCGGTGAGGGTCGTCGCCCGCAAGCCCGGACACGCGACCGCCCGCCGGACCAGCCCGCCGACCCGGGCCGTGCGGCCCCGCTGACGTCCCCCGTAGGGGTGCGGCAAGGCGGGTCGGAGGGGGCTGCTCCGTTAGGGTCGGACCCATGAAACGAGGCCGCCGCGACAGTGTCGCGTTCACCGTCGTGGTGGCCGCACTGGTGCTCCTCGGGGCCATCGTCATGGCGGTGGTCGTCGCGCTGTCCGGCGCCCCCGGGTCGCTGGCGCTGGCGGCGCTGCTCGCGGCGGTCCCGGTCGGTCCCCTCGTCGGCTGCTTCATGTGGCTCGACCGCTACGAGCCCGAGCCCCGCAACCTGCTGGTCGCCGGCCTGCTCTGGGGAGCGTTCGCCGCCACCGGGGCGGCCATCGTGTTCCAGGGCCTCGGCCTCGCCGGCGGTGCGACCGAGCGCGACGTGCTGAGCGTCGTCGCTCCCGTCACCGAGGAGGTCACCAAGGGGGCCTTCCTCTTCCTGCTCCTGTGGTGGCGCCGGCACGAGCTCGACGGCGTGCTCGACGGCATCGTCTACGCCGGCATGGTCGGCGTCGGGTTCGCCTACACGGAGAACATCCTCTACCTCGCGGCCGCCTACGACGGCACCGACGGACTCGGCCCCGGTGGCACCACGGCACTGACCTCGACCTTCATCGTGCGCTGCCTGATCAGTCCGTTCGCCCACCCGTTCTTCACCGCGTTCGTCGGCATCGGGGTGGGCCTCGCCATCGCCTCGCGCCGGACCTCGGTACGACTCCTCGCGCCCCTGGTCGGCCTGGCGCTCGCCGCCCTCCTCCACGGCGTGTGGAACTCCTCCACTCTCTCCGGCACCGGCGACTTCCTCATCGTCTACGGCACGCTGATGTTCCCGGTGTTCCTCGGCGTCGTCGCCTTCGCGGTCTACCGGCGCCGGTCCGAGCGCCCGCTGCTCGCCCAGGCCCTGCAGGACGCCGCGGACCGTGGGCTGCTGCCCGCCACCGACATCCCGTGGCTCGTCGACCTGCGTGCCCGCAGGCACGCCCGCCGCTGGGCGCGCCACCAGGGCGGCCCGCTCGCCGAGCGCGCCATGCGCGAGTACCAGGCGGCCGCCATCGAGCTCGGCTACCTCCACCACCGCTACCTGCGCGGCACGGCACCCTCCGACTTCTCCCTGCGCGGGCAGGAACACGTCGAGGAGCTCGGTCGGATCCGCCCCTACATCTCCTTCCCCGGACAGGTGGTCCCCACGCGATGACCCACGACGACGACGGGACCGCCGACCAGGCCCCCGAGCAGACTCCTGACGAGACTCCTGACGAGGCCGCCGAGCAAGTCCCTGAGCAGCGGCGTACCCCCGACGCCTCGATGGCGATGGTGACCGCGCTGGTGCGACTGCGCGGGGCCCTGCAGGAGGCACGGCTGCCGCTCGAGCTCCCCGGGGCCGACGAGCAGCGCGGCGCGCGCGCCGAGATGGTCGACCAGCTCGAGGACTACGTGATCCCGCGCCTGATGACCCTCGAAGCGCCGCTCCTCGCGGTCGTCGGCGGCTCGACCGGCGCGGGCAAGTCGACGCTGGTCAACTCCCTGGTCGGCACCCGTGTCACCACCCCAGGGGTGCTGCGCCCCACGACCCGGTCGCCGGTGCTCGTCCACCACCCCGACGACGCGAAGTGGTTCGGCCAGGACCGCCTGCTGCCCGAGCTCGAGCGGGTCGACCGCCAGACCAACGACCCCGCCGCGCTGCAGCTCGTGCCGTCGCCCGTCATGGCGCCCGGCCTCGCCGTCCTCGACGCCCCCGACATCGACTCGGTCGAGGAGCAGAATCGCGTGCTGGCGGCCCAGCTGCTCGCCGCCGCCGACCTGTGGCTCTTCGTCACCTCGGCCGCGCGCTACGCCGACCAGGTGCCGTGGGACTTCCTCCGCAAGGCCGCGGACCGCTCGGCCGCGGTCGCCATCGTCCTCGACCGCACCCCGCCCGAGGCCGTCGACACCATCACCACGCACCTCGCCCGGATGCTGGCCAGCCGCGGCCTCAAGGACTCCCCGCTCTTCGTCGTCGAGGAGGGCGAGGTCTCCGAGCTGGGGCTGCTGCCCTCGTCGTCGGTGGTGGAGATCCGGCAGTGGCTCCGCGCGCTCGCCGACGACGAGGAGGCACGCCAGTCGGTGGTGCAGCAGACCCTCGACGGCGCGATCCGCACGCTCGCTCGTCGTACGCACTCGGTGGCCGACGCCGCCACCGAGCAGGTCGACGCCGTACGCCGCCTGCGCGAGGACGCCAACGAGGCCTACGACCGGGCCGTGACGGCGGTCGGCGAGGCGTCGGCCGACGGCACCCTGCTCCGCGGCGAGGTCCTGGCGCGCTGGCAGGAGTTCGTCGGCACCGGCGAGCTGCTCCGCTCGCTGGAGACCCGCGTCGGCTGGATCCGGGACCGGGTCGTCAACGCCGTCAAGGGCAAGCCGCAGCAGGCCGAGCGGGTCACCGTGGCGGTCGAGTCGGGTCTCGAGACGCTGATCCTCGAGCACGCCGAGGCCGCCGCCGAGCGCGCCGAGGCCTCCTGGCGCAGCACGGCTGCCGGGCAGATCCTGCTGCGCGACGCCGGCGAGGACCTCGGCCGGGCGTCCCGCGACTTTCGCCGCCGCGCCGAGCGCGCGGTCCGCGACTGGCAGTCCGACGTGCTCGACATGGTCCGCACCGAGGGCGCCGAGAAGCGCTCGACGGCGCGCTTCCTCGCCTTCGGCGTCAACGGCCTGTCGGTGGCCCTGATGGTCGTGGTGTTCGCCCACACCGCGGGTGTCACCGGTGCCGAGGCCGGCATCGCCGGCGGCTCAGCGATCCTCGGGCAGAAGCTGCTCGAGGCCGTCTTCGGCGACCAGGCCGTGCGCTCGCTGGCCGAGCGCGCCCGCCGCCAGCTCGAGGCGTCCATGCGCGACCTCCTCGACGCCGAGCGCCGCCGCTACACCGACCTGCTCGACACCATGGAGGTCTCGCCCGAGACCCCCGAGCGGATGCGCGCCGCCGCCCGCAAGGTCGACGACCTGCGCTTCGCGTCGGCACGCCGCGCCCCCGAGGCGGCCACGACCCCGGCGCCGGAGCCCGCCCGGGTGTCGGAGCCCGAGGACCACGCCCCCTAGGGTTGGGGGCGCACAGCAGCACCACTCGGACGGTGAGGGATTCATGACGTCGTTGCTCGAAGGGGCCAAGAAGCTGGTCACCAGGAGCTCTGACACCGGCGCGCGCGTCGAGGGACTCGAGCGCGCCGCCGAGGCGGCGCGTGGTCGGGTCGACGACGCCGTGGTCGACGACGCCACCGCCGTGGCCGCCCGCGCCTCGAGCCGGCTCAAGCTGTCCGCCGAGCACACCGTGGTCGCGCTCGGCGGTGCCACCGGCTCCGGCAAGTCCTCCACGTTCAACGCGCTGAGCGGCCTCGAGCTGGCCGCGGTCGGCGTACGCCGTCCCACGACCTCGTGGGCCACCGCCGTCGTGTGGGGCAAGCAGGGCGCCGAGGAGCTGCTGGAGTGGCTCGGGATCCCCGCCCGCCACCAGGTCACCCGCGACTCGATGCTGTCGAAGGCCGACGAGGACGTCGAGATGCGCGGCGTCGTGCTGCTCGACCTCCCCGACCACGACTCCACGGAGGTGTCCCACCACCTCGAGGTCGAGCGGCTCGTCCAGCTCGCCGACATGATGGTGTGGGTCCTCGACCCCCAGAAGTACGCCGATGCGGCCATCCACGACCGGTTCCTCAAGCCCCTCGCCGGGCACAAGGACGTGATGCTGGTCGTGCTCAACCACATCGACACCGTGCCCGAGGACCGTCGCGCCGGCATGGTCGACGACGTACGCCGCCTGCTCGAGGCCGACGGCCTGGGCGGGGTCCCGGTGCTGCCGGTCAGTGCCCGCCAGGGCTGGGGCGTCCAGGAGCTGCGCGCGCTGATCGCCAAGCGCGTGGCGGAGAAGAAGGTCACCCGGGCCCGGCTCGAGGCCGACGTGCGCTCGGCGGCCCAGCGCCTGGAGGCGGCGACCGGCACCGGCAAGGTGCCCACCCTGTCCAAGGAGCGCGTCGCCGCACTCGACGACGCCTTCGCCGACGCGGCCGGTGTCCCGACGGTGGTCAAGGCCGTCGCCGACTCGACCCGGCTGCGCGCCAACCGCGCGACCGGCTGGCCCGTCACGGCGTGGTTCTCGCGGCTCAAGCCCGACCCGCTCAAGCGCCTCCACCTCGACCTCGGGTCCGCAGGCAAGGAGCTCACCGGTGCCGCGCGCACGTCCGTGCCGCAGGCCACCGGCGTGCAGCGCGCCCGCGTCGACACCGAGGTGCGTGCACTGGCCGACCAGGTGGGGGAGGGCATGGCGCCGTCGTGGGCGAGCTCGGTCCGCGCGGCCTCGGTCTCCCGTCTGCCCGACCTCGGCGACCGCCTCGACCGCGCCGTCTCCGCGACCGACCTCGGTGCCACGAAGATCCCCGTGTGGGCCGGCCTCGTGCGCGTCCTGCAGTACGTCCTCATCATCGCTGCGCTCGTCGGTGCCGGCTGGCTCGCGCTCCTCGCCCTCGGCTCCTACGCCCGGCTGCCCGAGCCCCCGACGCCCGAGGTCGGCGCCTTCCCGGTCCCGACCCTGCTGCTGCTCGGTGGGATCGGCCTCGGACTGCTCCTGGCCCTGGTCTGCCGTTGGCTGGTCGCGCTCACGGCCCGGTCGCGGGCGCGCGCGGCCGACAAGCGCCTGCGCGACGCGATCTCCGAGGTCTCCGAGGAGATGGTCGTGAAGCCGATCGAGGCCGAGCTCGCCTCCTACGCCACGGTCCGCGAGGGACTCGCCACCGCCCTGCGCTGAGCCGGTCGCTGGCCACCAGCCGTCCACAGGTGCCGCGGTCCGCGCGTCGTCCACAGGACCTCGCGTCGCCGGACCGGTCGTGTCGGTCGTCGCCCTGAGCCTTGGAGGCAGCGCGGCAGGCCCGCTGCCGCGGACACCAGGAGGCACCTCGATGAACGACACCATGATCACCCTGGCCGGCTGGATCGGCGGCGAGGTCACGCTGCGCGAGCTGACCGACGGACGAGCCGTCGTCACCTTCCGGATGGCCTGCACGCCGACGCGATACCGCGACGGCGAGTGGGTGAAGGGCACGACCTCGTGGCACACCGTCAAGGCGTGGAACCGCCTCGGTCGCCACGTCGCGTCCTCGCTCGCCAGCGGCGACCCGGTGGTCGTGCACGGCCGGCTCGTGGCCGCTGTCTGGGAGCGCGACGGCAAGCCGCAGACGTCCTTCGAGGTCGTCGCCACGGCGGTGGGCCACGACCTCTCGCACGGCACCACCGTGCTCACCCGGCCCAGCGCCCCGGAGGAGCCCGCGAGCCCGTCGGTGAGCGCCCCCGTCGCCGCTCCAGTGGTCGACGACGCAGGCGTGGCGGAGCAGCCGGCCCGGGCGGCGTGATCCGTCCCGTCGGGGTCGACGGGTGCGATTGTCGGCGCAGGGGCGCTTCCCCGTAGGCTCGCCCGCATGGCTGAGTACGTCTTCACACTGCGCAACGTGCGCAAGGCCCATGGTGACAAGGTCGTCCTCGACAACGTCACCCTCTCGTTCCTCCACGGCGCCAAGATCGGAGTCGTCGGACCCAACGGCACGGGCAAGTCCTCGCTGCTCAAGATCATGGCGCAGCTCGACCACGCCAACAACGGTGACGCGATCCTCGACCCCGACGCGACCGTCGGGATGCTGCAGCAGGAGCCGCCGCTCAGCGAGGGCAAGACCGTCCTGGAGAACGTCGAGGAGGCCGTCGGCGAGATCAAGGGCAAGATGAAGCGCCTCGAAGAGGCCTACATGGAGATGGGCGAGCCCGACGCCGACCAGGACGCGCTCATGGCCGAGACCGGCGACCTGCAGACCGAGCTCGACAACGCCAACGCGTGGGACATCGACAGCCGCCTCGACCAGGCCATGGACGCGCTGCGCTGCCCGCCGCCGGACGTCCTCGTCGACAACCTCTCCGGTGGTGAGCGCCGCCGCGTCGCGCTCTGCAAGCTGCTGCTCCAGCAGCCCGACCTGCTGCTCCTCGACGAGCCCACCAACCACCTCGACGCCGAGTCCGTCCAGTGGCTCGAGGGCCACCTCGCCTCCTACCCGGGCGCCGTCCTGGCCGTGACCCACGACCGGTACTTCCTCGACAACGTCGCGCAGTGGATCCTCGAGCTCGACCGCGGCAAGGCGCACCCCTACGAGGGCAACTACACGACCTACCTCGAGACCAAGAAGGACCGCCTCAAGATCGAGGGCCAGAAGGACGCCAAGCGCGCCAAGGTCCTCGAGCGCGAGCTCGAGTGGGTGCGCTCCAACGCCAAGGCCCGCCAGACCAAGAGCAAGTCCCGTCTCGCGCGCTACGAGGAGATGGCGGCCGAGGCCGACCGGATGCGCAAGATCGACACCTCCGAGATCAACATCCCGGCCGGTCCGCGCCTCGGCGACATCGTGCTGGAGGCCGAGAAGCTCGGGAAGGGCTTCGAGGGCCGCACGCTCATGCACGACGTCTCCTTCAAGCTGCCCCGCGCCGGCATCGTCGGCGTCATCGGCCCCAACGGCGTCGGCAAGACCACGCTCTTCCGGATGATCACCGGCCAGGAGGAGCCCGACGAGGGCACCCTGAAGGTCGGCCAGACCGTCAAGATCTCCTACGTCGACCAGAGCCGCGGCGGCATCGACCCCAATAAGAACGTCTGGGAGGTCGTCTCCGACGGGCTGGACTTCATCAAGGTCGCCAACTTCGAGATGAACAGCCGCGCCTACGTCGCGTCGTTCGGCTTCAAGGGCCCCGACCAGCAGAAGAAGGCCGGCGTGCTGTCCGGTGGTGAGCGCAACCGACTCAACCTCGCGCTGACGCTCAAGATGGGCGGCAACATGCTGCTCCTCGACGAGCCCACCAACGACCTCGACGTCGAGACCCTGTCCTCGCTCGAGGACGCGCTGCTCGACTTCCCCGGCTGCGCCGTGGTCACCTCGCACGACCGGTGGTTCCTCGACCGCGTGGCGACCCACATCCTCGCGTGGGAGGGCGACGCCGAGGACCCGGCCAACTGGTTCTGGTTCGAGGGCAACTACGCGGCCTACGAGGAGAACAAGATCGAGCGTCTCGGCATCGAGGCCGCGCGCCCGCACCGGGTCACGCACCGCCGCCTCACCCGCGACTGAGCCCAGCAGCCGGCCGCGAGGGACGAGCGGCCGGCTGGGCTCCGGGATCAGGAGGTGCGGAGCTCCGACTCCGGGTGCCGGTTGACCAGGTGGTCGGACACCCGGTCGAAGACCCGGCCCACGGCGGCGAAGTCCTCGGCCGGCACGAGGTCGAGGATGTTGCGTCGTACGCTCTCGACGTGGCACGGCGCCGCGCGCACGAGCAGGTCGTAGCCCTGCTCGGTCATGGTCGCCACCACGCCTCGACCGTCCTCGGGCGTGGTGCCGCGAGTGACGTAGCCGACCGCCTCCATGCGCGCGACGGTGTGGGTCACCCGGCTGCGCGAGTGCGCCATCGCGTCGGCGAGCTGGGCCATCCGCATGGCCCGGCCGGGTCGCTCGGACAGCCGGACGAGCACCTCGTACTCGGTCAGCGACATGCTGAACTCACGCCGCAGGTCGTCGTCGAGACGTTCCTCGAGGAGCGTCATCCCCATCATCAGGGCACGCCAGGAGTGCTGCTGGTCGTCGTCGAGCCATCTCGGCTCCCCCGTCCCGGTCATGGGGCCAGCGTAGTGCGAGTCGGCGCCGGAACGGCTCAGGAGATCCGCTCGAGGATCATCGCCATGCCCTGACCGCCGCCGACGCACATGGTGATCAGGCCGGTGGACTTGTCGTGCCAGTCGAGGCTGTTGAGCATCGTGTTCTGCAGGCGGGCCCCGGTCATGCCGAAGGGGTGGCCCACTGCGATGGCGCCGCCGTTGACGTTGAGCCGGTCCAGGTCGATGCCGAGGTCCTGGTAGGACGGCACGACCTGGGCGGCGAAGGCCTCGTTGATCTCCACGAGGTCGATGTCGCCGATGCTCATGCCGGCGTACTTCAGGGCGTTCCTGGTGGCCTCGACCGGGCCGAGGCCCATGATCTCGGGGGAGAGGCCCGAGACGCCGGTGGACACGATCCGCGCCAGCGGGGTGAGGCCGAGCTCGGCCGCCTTGGTGTCGGACATGACGACGACCGCGGCGGCGCCGTCGTTCAGCGCGCAGCAGTTGCCTGCCGTGACGACGCCGTCGGGGCGGAACACCGGGTCGAGGCCGGCGATGGCGTCGTACGTCACTCCGGCGCGCGGGCCGTCGTCCTTGCCGACGACCGTGCCGTCGGGCGTCGTGACCGGCGTGATCTCGCGCTCCCAGAAGCCGCCGGCGATCGCCTTCTCGGCGAGGTTCTGCGAGCGGACGGCGAACTCGTCGAGCTCCTTGCGGTCGAGCCCGCGGAGCCGCGCGACGTTCTCGGCGGTCTGGCCCATCGCGACGTAGATGTCGGGCAGCTGGCCGTCCTCGCGCGGGTCGTGCCAGTCCTGACCGCCCTTCGCGAGCTCCGCGGTCCGCGCGCCGGCGTCGGCGAAGAGCGGGTTGCGGGTGTCGGGGATGTGGTCGGAGGTGCCCTTCGCGAAGCGGGAGACCGTCTCGACGCCGGCGGAGACGAAGATGTCGCCCTCGCCGGCCTTGATCGCGTGGAACGCCATCCGCGTCGTCTGCACGGACGACGAGCAGTAGCGGGTGACTGTCGCGCCGGGGACCTCGAGGCCGAGGAGGGTGGTCACCACGCGCGCCATGTTGTTGCCCGACTCCCCGCCCGGCAGCCCGCAGCCGAGCAGCAGGTCCTCGATCATGGTGGGGTCGAGGCCGGGGATCTTGTCCAGCGCGGCCTGCACGGCGAGGACGGTGAGGTCGTCGGGACGGAAGTCCTTGAGCGAGCCCTTGTTGGCGCGGCCGATGGGGGTGCGCGCTGCGGAAACGATCACTGCCTCGGGCATGGAGAACTCCGGTTACTGGGCGGTTGCACGGTCTCTCCGCACCCTAGTGCGGCACCGGGCTCAGGTCTGCGCAGGGTTGGGTCCGAGCTTCGACAGCAGCTGCTCGACGCTCGCGCTGACGAAGGCACGACGCCGCCGCTGGGGGAGCAGGAGCGACGCGAGCAGGACGCCGTCCAGCGCTGCGACGAGCGTCTCGGCCGACGTGCCCCCGTCCTCGTCCGCCGCCTCCATCACGCCGCGCACGGTGCGGACCAGGTCGTCGCGCCACTGCGTGAAGCGGTCGGCGAGGGCCGCGTCGCGGGTGGCGGCGACCGTCAGCTCGAGCCGGGCGGCCAGCAGGTCGGGCTCGCCGAGCCAACGCGAGAAGAGCCGGGAGACCTCCGCGACGGCGCGCTCGTGGTCGCCGGGACACGACGCGAGCCGCGTGCCCAGCGCGGCCACGTCGGCGGCCAGTCGGTCCGCGACGACGTCCCCCAGGGCGAGGAGCAGGGCGTCGCGGGTGCGGAAGTAGGCCGACGAGCTCCCCTCGGACAGCCCCGCCTCGCGGTCGACCGCGCGATGGGTGAGCCCGCGGTTGCCCTGCTGTGCCAGCACTGTCGTCGCCGCCGCCAGGATCTGCCGGCGACGCGGCGACAGCTCCTCGCGCGCTGGGCTCACGGTGTCCTCCTCGGGCGCCGACCGGAGTCGGGATCGGCGGTGACGCAGGACACTACCGGCCCGACTTGCGATCCTCGCTGCGCGGCGTATTCTTCTACATACGTAGAAGTTCTACACCTGTAGAAAGGTACTGGACCATGCAGCTCATCGACCCCACCGCCGCCATCGCCCTCCTCGTCATCGTCGGCATCGCCGCCCTGGCCGCCGTCGCGCTGGCTGCGGTCGCCGTCCCCGCCACGCTCCGAGAGACCCGCAGCGACCGCAAGGCCCGCCACGAGTCCATCCCCACCTACTACGGCCGCCTGCACTTCGCCGCCTGAGCGCCGGGAGGACGGGTAGCCCTCCCGGCCACCGACTGACACCGCCACGCCCCGAACCTCCGCGTCTGCGACGATCGGGGCGTGCGGCACCTCTATCGCTGTCCCCTCCGGTGGGCCGACCTCGACCTGCTCGGCCACGTCAACAACGTCACCTACGTCGACTACCTCCAAGAGGCGCGGGTGGACATGTTCCGCACCCACGCCCCCGACAGTCGTGCCGAGGACCTGGCCGAGGGTGTCGTGGTGGTCCGGCACGAGGTGACCTACGTGTCCTCCCTGACCTTCGGCTTCGAGCCGGTCTCGATCGAGTGCTGGGTCACCGAGATCCGCGCCGCGAGCTTCACGATGGCCTACGAGGTCTTCGAGGAGGACGAGGCGGGGGAGCGCACCGTGTTCCTCCGGGCGCGCACGGTGCTCACCCCGTACGTCTTCGCCACCGAGCGTCCGCGCCGGCTCCACGCCGAGGAGCGTGAGTCGCTCGGCCGCCTGCTCGAGCCGGACGAGCCAGTGCGACCGCCTGCGGCGCCCCCGGTCGTCGACGTGCCGGGCGGGCACTACCCGGTGCACGTCCGCTTCAGCGACGTGGACGTCTACGGCCACGTCAACAACGTGAAGTACTTCGAGTACTTCCAGGAGGCGCGCATCCAGCTCATGGTCGCGAGCGGCCGCGAGCTCGGACAGGGCTACCACCTCGTCGTCGCTCAGACCGACGTCGACTACCGGCGCCCGATCCTCTTCCGCGCCGAGCCCTACGACTGCTCGACCTGGGTCTCGCACATCGGCAGCACGTCGGTCGTGTTCGAGTCCGTCGTCCGCGACGGCGACGACGTGCTGGCCCGCGCGAAGGTGGTCGGCGTGTGCATCGACAGCGCGACCGGACGCCCGGCGCCGGTGCCTGAGGAGTTCCGCGACATGGTCGGGGCCGTCACTCCATCGAGTTGACCATGAACTGGGCCGCGTGCGTCACGTAGTCCCAGAACCTCGCGTCCTGCTCCTCGGTGAGGCCGGCCTCGTCGAGCCCGGCGCGGAAGTGCACCAGCCATCGCTGCGCGGCGTCGGGCGTCACGCTGAACGGGGCGTGGCGCATCCGCAGCCGCGGGTGGCCCCGCGTGTCGCCGTACGTCGTCGGGCCGCCCCAGTACTGCATCAGGAACAGCGTGAACCGCTCCTCCGCAGGCCCGAGGTCCTCCTCGGGGTACATCGGGCGCAGCAGCTCGTCGTCGGCCACGCCGGCGTAGAAGCGGTGCACGATCGTGCGGATCGTCTGCTCGCCGCCGATCTCCTCGTAGAAGGTGGTCGTCACGCCACCATCCTCCCGTGCCGCCCCAGCGGGCTCAGGCCGGGGTCTCACCGGTGGGGGCGACCTCGGCCTCGGTCTGCGCCGGGCCCCGGGCGGGCGGCTGCTCCTCCTCGTCGGTGAGCGAGGGGTGGGGGCGCTCCTGCTCCCGGATCCACAGCACGCGCTGGGCGAACGGGACCTCGATGCCCTCGAGGTCGAAGCGCGCCTTGATCCGCTGCCGCATCTCGCGGGCGACCGCCCACTGCTCGAGGGGGGCGGTCTTGAGGGCGACGCGCACGAGCACGCCGTCGGGGCCGAGCTCCTGCACGCCCCACACGGAGGGCTCCTCGATGACGCGGCCCTTGAAGTCCTCGTCCTCCCAGAGGTCGTGCGCGACGTCGGCGAGCACCCGCTGCACGTGGGCGAGGTCCTCGGCATAGGTGACGCCAACGTCGAGGACCGTGCGGGCCCAGTTCTGGCTCATGTTGCCGACGCGGAGGATCTCGCCGTTGCGGACGTACCAGACGGTGCCGTTGACGTCGCGCAGCCGCGTGACGCGCAGGCTGACGGCCTCGACCGTGCCGGCGGCCTCACCGAGGTCGACCTCGTCGCCGACGCCGTACTGGTCCTCGAAGATCATGAAGATGCCGGAGAGGAAGTCCTTGACCAGCGCCTGCGAGCCGAAGCCGATGGCCACGCCGATGATCCCGGCGCTGGCGATGAGGGGCGCGATGTCGTAGCCGAGCTCGGCGATGAACATGAGCGTGACGACGGTGAGCACCACGCCGGTGACGATGCTCTTGAGCAGCGACCCCATCGTGTTGGCGCGCTGGACCCGTCGCGTGTAGCCGGGGTCCTCGCTCAGGTTGAGGGCCGCTCCCATCCGGCCGCCGGAGATGGCACGGCTGACCCGGTTGGGCAGCATCCCGTGCTCGGCCCTGCGGACGATGCGGTCGATCAGCCGGTGGAGGATCCACCTGACCACGAGTCCGATCAGGATCAGTCCCAGGAGGGCGGACGGCTTTCCGACGATCCAGTCGGCGGCCGTCGCGAGCGTGGAGTCGCCGGTCTGCTCGAACGTCAGGTTGCAGAGGTCCTCGCCGGCGTCGCAGGGGTTGGTCTCGCTCCCGGAGACCTCGGTCATGGCAATGAACGGGGTGGTGAGGGGGTGAGGCATGCCCGCCAGTATGGGCGATACCCTGTTGCCCGTGACCACGCACGTCAGGCCCTCCAGCTCGTCCCGCAACACGCGCGTCCGCCGGACGGGCCGTGTCTCGGCCCTGGCCGCCGGCGCGGTCCTCGTCCTGCTCTCCGCGCCGGCCCACGCCGAGGTGCCGGAGGGCTGGGGCGGCCAGACCCAGCCGTTCGAGCTCGATCCGCTGCACGCCCTCGCGGTGTACCTGGGGATCCCGCTGCTGCTGTTCGCGCTGATCGCGGTCGCGGTCTACCTGCCGTCGATGGTCCGCGGCGAGAAGCTGCTGCCGGACTACTCGGCCGGCGAGCCGCAGTGGATCGGCGGACCCCGCCAGGGCGTCGCCGAGCTCCCGGCGCCCGACGGCCAGGACTCCCGGGCGGGTGGCGCAAGTGGCCGCTGGTGACGCGCTGACCGAGTCCGACCGGCTGGCCCTCGACAAGACGATCCGTCTCGCCGAGCAGACCTGCCGCTTCGAGTTCTCCGTCTACGTCGGTCCCGTCGAGGGCGACGACACCCGTGCCTGGGCGACCCGGCTCCACAACCGCCTCGTGGTCCCGGCCCGGAGCGTGCTGGTGCTCGTCGACCCGCGCCGCCGCGTCATCGAGGTCGTCACCGGCGGCGAGGTACGCCGCCACCTGAGCGACGCCGAGGTCGAGCTGGCCGTCCTGGAGATGACCTCGGAGTTCACCGCCGGCAACCTTCTGGTCGGCCTCCAGCGCGGCATCGCCATGCTCGCCGAGCACGCCCGGCCGCAGACCACCCTCCACGCCTGACAGGTCGAGTCGGCGCGTCCTGACGCCGAAATGGCGACGAGTCGGCGCATCCCGACCCCGATGGGGTCAGGATGCGCCGACTCGACTGCTGTGCGGCGTCAGGACGCGCCCGCTCGTCAGGCCTTGTCGCAGGCCTGGGCGGCCAGCGCCCGGGCGATCTCGGCACGCGCCTCGCCGACGTAGCGCTGCGCCTGCATGGGCGCCGAGCTGGCCGCGAGCCACTCGTCGAGCCGGCCGAGGGTGGCCTCGGAACCGAGCGGCTTGGGGAAGCCGTACTCGAGGATCGTCGAGGCCTTGTGGAAGCCCAGCGTGTCGACGAGCGTCTCGGATGCGGCGAGGAACTTCTCGAGGTAGGGCGCGAGCACGTCCTCCTGGCCGAACCGGAAGATCGAGAACGCGATCTCGCGCGACGTCTCGTTGGGCGTCGACGGGTCGAGGAGCGCGTCCCACGCGGCGGCCTTGGCCTCCGCCGTCGGCTGCGCGGCGCGGGCCGCGGCGGCCTGCTCCTTGCCCGAGATGGTCTTGTCGACCTCTAGCTCGGCGTCGATCTCCGCGTCGCCGAAGCGACCCTGCTTGGCGAGCGCCGTGATCAGCGCCCAGCGCATGTCCTGGTCGATGGCCAGACCCTCGACCTCGAACGACCCGTCGAGCAGCCCGATGAGGTCGCCGACCGCGGGGTCGCTGTGGGCCGCGCCGGCGTACGACCGGGCGAAGGTGAGCTGGTGGTCGCTGCCGGGCTCGGCGGCGAGCAGCAGCTCGCGCAGACCGGTCTCCCAGGTCGCCTTGAGCTCGGGACGGTGCGCGGGGTCGGAGTAGAAGTTGATCGCCAGCGCGGTGGACGCCGGGATCCGGGTCACCGCCCACGCGTCGGTCTCCTGCCCGATGTTGGCCAGGACCAGATCGGCCCAGTCGCGGGTGCGCATCTCGCCGTCGCGGGTCATGTCCCACGCGGCACCCCACACGAGGGCACGCGGGAGCGAGTCCTCGAAGGTGGACAGCGACGCGGTCGCGGTCGCGAGCGACCGCTCGTCGAGGCGGATCTTGGCGTAGGCGTGGTCCTCGTCGTTGAGCAGGAGCAGCGCCGGCTGCTTCACCCCGACGAGCTCCGGCACCTCGGTGCTCGCGCCCTCGACGTCGATCTCGACGTAGTCGCGACGCACCAGGCGGCCGTCGACCTCGTCGTAGAGGCCGATGCCGAGCCGGTGCCGGCGCAGCGTCGGCCAGTCGTCGTGGGCTGTCTGGCTCACCGCGAACGCCGTGTAGGCGCCGTCGGCGTCGAGCTCGAACGACGGGGCGAGCGTGTTGACACCCGCGGTCTGCAGCCACTCCTGGGCCCAGCCCTGCAGCTCACGGCCCGAGGACTTCTCCAGCGTGGCGAGCAGGTCCTTGAACTCCGGGTTGCCGTACTCCCACTCCTTGAAGTAGCTGCGCAGGCCCTCCAGGAAGGGGTCGATGCCGACCCACGCGACGAGCTGCTTGAGCACCGAGGCGCCCTTGGCGTAGGTGATCATGTCGAAGTTGACCTCGACCGCGTGCAGGTCGACGTTGTCGGCCGCGATCGGGTGCGTCGAGGGCAGCTGGTCGGCGCGGTAGCCGGTCTGCTTGCGGGCGTTCGCGAAGCCGGTCCACGCGTCGTCGAACTCGGTGGCGTTGGCCTCGCACCAGTAGCAGGCCCACTCGGCGAACGACTCGTTGAGCCAGAGGTCGTCCCACCACTTCATGGTGACGAGGTCGCCGAACCACATGTGGGCCATCTCGTGGGTGATGACCGAGGCGCGGAACTCGAAGAACGAGCGCGGCTGGCGGCTACGGGGGAGGTACTCGTCGCGCAGCGTCACGCAGCCGGCGTTCTCCATCGCTCCGGCGTTGTACTCGGGGACGTAGAGCTGGTCGTACTTCCCGAACGGGTAGGGGTAGTCGAACTGCTCCTCGAACCACTCGAAGCTCTGCTTGGTGAGCTTGACCAGCTCCGCCGTGTCCATGTGCTCCTTGAGCGACTGGCGGCAGTAGTGGCCGAGCGGGATGGTGCCGAACTTGCCCTCGTAGGTGTCGAACTCGCCGTGGTACTCACCGGCCACGATCGCGGTGATGTAGGTCGACATCCGCTTGGTGGTGGGGAAGCGCCACGTCGACGCGTCGCCCTGTCCGTCCTGGGCGGCCTCGGGCTCGGGCGTCGCGGCGTTGGAGACCACGACCCAGTGCGACGGGGCGGTGACGGTGAAGGTGAAGACGGCCTTCAGGTCCGGCTGCTCGAAGGTGGTGAAGACGCGGCGGGCGTCGGGCACCTCGAACTGGCTGTAGAGGTAGACCTTGTCGTCGGCCGGGTCGACGAAGCGGTGCAGGCCCTCACCCGTGTTGGAGTAGGCGCAGTCCGCGGTCACGACGAGCGTGTTGGTCTCCTCGAGACCGTCGAGCGCGATGCGGCTGTCGGCGTACGCCGTGGCGGGGTCGAGGCTGCGCCCGTTGAGGGTGATCTCGCGGACGGTGGGAGCGACCAGGTCGGCGAAGGTGCCGGCCCCGGGCTCGCGGCAGGTGAACTCGAGCGTGGTGGTGGAGACGAAGGTGGTCGCCTCGGGCTGGGTGGCTGACGTCAGGTCCAGGTCGACGGTGTACGCCGTGACGTCCAGGAGGGCGGCGCGGGTGGCGGCCTCGTCCCGGGTGAGGTTGGTTCCAGGCATGCGGGCATCCTGCCACCGGGGTGTGGTGGTGCACGCATCGGTGGGGAATAGGTGGCCGGGGCGAGGAATTGTTGTGGACATGGCTACCGCTGACCTCTGGTTCGACCCGCTCTGCCCGTTCGCCTGGATCACCTCGCGCTGGATCCGCGAGGTCGAGCAGGTCCGTGACATCGACGTGCAGTGGCACGTGATGTCGCTGGCGTACCTCAACAAGGACAAGGACATCCCCGACGGCTACCGCGAGATGCTGCAGGGCACCGAGAAGCCGGTCCGCGTCGCGATCAAGATCGCCGAGGACCACGACAACAAGACCCTCGGTGACTGGTACACCGCGATCGGCACCCGGCGCCACAACAACGGCGAGGAGCTCTCGAAGGAGACCGTCGCCGCGTCGCTCGCCGACGTCGGCCTCCCGGCCGACCTGATCGAGGCCTGGGACGACGCGTCGCTCGACGACGCCGTCGCCAAGAGCCACCACGAGGGCATGGACCCCGTCGGTGACGACGTCGGCACCCCGACCATCCACATCAACGGGTCCGCGTTCTTCGGCCCCGTCCTCTCCAAGATCCCGCGCGGCGAGGAGGCCGGTGAGCTGTGGGACGGCGCGGTCGCCGTCGCGAAGTTCCCCTACTTCTACGAGCTGAAGCGCTCGCGCACCGGCGACCTCGACTTCAGCTGACCCTCCCGGTCACTCGACCTGGTCACGACGCCACCCGGGGAAACCGGGTGGCGTCCGGTCACTAGGCTTGCGCCCATGACCCGTGTCCTGTCTGCCGTCGCCTGGCCGTACACCAACGGCCCGCGCCACATCGGCCACGTCGCCGGTTTCGGCGTGCCCTCCGACGTCTTCAGCCGGTTCATGCGGATGGCGGGCCACGACGTCCTCATGGTCAGCGGCACCGACGAGCACGGCACCCCGATCCTGGTGCTGGCCGACAACGAGGGCCTGCCCGCCCGCGAGCTGGTCGACAAGTACAACCAGGTGATCGTCGACGACCTCTGCGGACTCGGGCTGTCGTACGACCTCTTCACCCGCACCACCACCGGCAACCACTACGCCGTGGTGCAGGAGATGTTCGAGACCTGCCGCCGCAACGGCTACATGGTCGAGGAGACGACGAAGACCGCCATCAGCCCCTCGACCGGGCGCACCCTTCCGGACCGCTACATCGAGGGCACCTGCCCCATCTGCGGCTACAAGGAGGCGCGCGGCGACCAGTGCGACAACTGCGGCAACCAGCTCGACCCGACCGACCTCATCGACCCGCGGTCCAAGATCAACGGCGAGACCCCGGAGTTCAAGGACACGCAGCACTGGTTCCTCGACCTGCCCGCGCTCGCGGAGGCGCTGGGGGAGTGGCTCGACCAGCGCGAGGCCACCGGCCTGTGGCGGCCCAACGTCATCAAGTTCAGCCAGAACATCCTCAAGGAGATCCGCCCGCGGGCGATGACCCGCGACATCGACTGGGGGATCCCGGTGCCGGGCTGGGAGGACCAGCCGACCAAGCGGCTCTACGTCTGGTTCGACGCCGTCATCGGCTACCTGTCCGCCTCCATCGAGTGGGCGCGGCGCCTGGCCGAGAAGGAGGGGACGAGCCCGGACAAGTGGCGCGAGTGGTGGAACGACGCGGACGCCGAGTCCTACTACTTCATGGGCAAGGACAACATCGTCTTCCACTCCCAGATCTGGCCGGCCGAGTTGCTGGCCTACAACGGCGCGGGCGACAAGGGTGGCGAGCCCGGCCCCTTCGGCACGCTCAACCTGCCGACCGAGGTGGTCTCCAGCGAGTTCCTGACGTTCGGCGACTCGCAGTTCTCCACCAGCCGGGGCAACGTCATCTACGTGGGTGACTTCCTCGCCCGCTACAGCCCCGACGCGCTGCGCTACTACATCTGCGCCGCCGGCCCGGAGACGTCCGACGCCGCCTTCACGTGGGCCGACTTCGTCACCCGCAACAACTCCGAGCTCGTCGCCGGCTGGGGCAACCTGGTCAACCGCACCGCCACGATGATCGCCAAGAGCTTCGGCGAGATCCCCGCGGCCGGCCCGCTCGAGGAGGTCGATGAGCAGGTGCTCGCGACGGTCCGTGACGGCTTCACGTCGGTCGGCGAGCTGGTGGAGAAGCACCGGCTCCGGGCCGCGATCGCCGAGGCGATGCGGGTCGTCGGCGAGGTGAACAAGTACCTCACGGTCACCGAGCCCTACAAGATGAAGGACGACGCGCAGCGCGAGCGCCTCGGCACGGTCCTCCACGTCGCCGCACAGTGCGTGGCCGACTGCAACACGCTGCTGTCACCGTTCCTGCCCCACGCGGCCAACAAGGTGCACACGGTGCTCGGCGGCGAGGGCGAGTTCATGCCGATGCCGCGCATCGAGCAGGTCGACGAGCTCGAGCCCGACAACGGCGCCGGGCACACGTCGTACTCCGTCATCACCGGCGAGTACACCTCGACGCCCGCGTGGGAGTCACGCCCGGTCGTGGTCGGCGCGAAGGTCGACAAGCCGACGCCGGTCTTCACCAAGCTCGACCCGTCGGTCGTCGAGGAGGAGCTGGCCCGTGCGGCCGCCCTCTGAGCAACCCCGTCCCACCTGACCGATCCCAGGAGGTCGTCATGCAGGTCGCAGTCCTCGGCACCGGTTCGGTGGGTCGCGCGATCGCCCCACGACTGGCGGACCTCGGACACGCCGTCCGCCTCGGGACCCGCGACCCCGCGGCCACCCGGGCCCGCGACGGCTGGACGGAGGTGCCGGGCGTCGCGCTCGTCACCTTCGCCGAGGCCGCCGCGGGTGCGGAGCTCGTCGTGCACGCCGGCAACGGACTGGCCGCGCTCGACCTGCTGGGGCAGGCCGGCGACCTCGCCGGCACCGTGCTGCTCGACATCTCCAACCCGCTCGACTTCTCCGCCGGGTTCCCGCCCACCCTGGCCGTCAAGGACACCGACTCCCTGGCCGAGCAGCTGCAGCGCGCGTTCCCCGACACCCGCGTGGTCAAGTCGCTCAACACCCTGACCGCTGAGCTGATGGTCCACCCCGACCGGCTGCCCGAGCCGACGACCGTGTTCGTCAGCGGCGACGACGCCGATGCCAAGCGGCTGGTGACAGGTCTGCTCACCCAGCTCGGTCACCGCGACGTGATCGACCTCGGCGGGATCGAGACCGCGCGCGGCACCGAGATGTGGCTGCCGCTGTGGCTGCGGCTGATGGGCGCCCTGGGGACTGCGGAGTTCAACCTCAAGGTGGTGCGACCGTCGTGATGTACCCCGAGGTCCGCGCCGCGGTGGCGGCGGACGCCGGCGGCGGGCTCGGCGCGCCCGGCTTCGACCTCGCCGCGCACCGTGAGGAGGCCAGGCTCGCCAACCTGCGCCTGCCACGGGAGGACGTCGCGTCCGTGGAGGACGTCGACGCCGACGGGGTGCGGTGCCGGCTCTACGTGCCCGCCGACCCCGCCCCCGGTCTCGTCGTGCACGCGCACGGCGGCGGCTTCGTGCTCAACGACATCGACGTCCACGACGGCATCTCCCGGCGCATGGCCAACCGGGGTCGCCGCGCGGTGCTGAGCGTGGACTACCGCCGACCGCCCGAGCACCCGTTCCCCGCCGCGCCCGACGACCTCGACACGGTCGTCGGCTGGCTGCGCCGCGAGGGCCCGCCCGGGCCGTACGCCGCCCACGGCGACTCGGCCGGCGCCAACCTCGCCCTGGTCGCCGCCCTGCGCAACCCCGGCTTCTTCAGCGCGGTCGCGCTCATCTACCCCTTCCTCGACCCGCGCGCCGGCTACCCGTCGTGGCGGCAGGGGGAGGAGTCGGGCTTCGACCCGGCCGAGGCGACCTGGTACTGGGAGCAGTACGCCCGCACCGAGGCCGACTACGACGACCCCGACCTCGCGCCGCTGCTCTCCGACCGGCTCCACGCCCTGCCGCCCACCTTCGTCGCCACCGCGGAGGCCGACCCGCTGCGCGACGAGGGGGAGGAGCTCGCCCGGCGGATCGCCGAGGCGGGCGTCGAGGTCGTCGGCATCCGCTGCCTGGGTCAGACCCACGGCTTCTGGCGGCACGCGACGTTCACCGCCTCCGAGCCGCTGGTGCGCCAGGTGGCCGGCTGGCTCGACCAGCACCTCACGGCGAGCTGAGCGGCGGCGCCCTGGCGAACGGATCCGCGCACGTCGGGGAGAGGTCCGGTCCGCGGAGTACACTGGCAGGGCCGCGCGACTCACCTTCGAGCCGACGGATGGTCTGCAGGTCTCGTTCGAGCGCCTCTCTGTGTGCCTCACTTCCAGTGCACCGAGAGAGTCCCCGTGCTCACGTCATCCGACTTCGCCCAGTCCATCGCCGAGGCAGCGCGCACGCTCTACAAACCCCGCAGTCTCGACGAGACCATGCAGACGATCGTCGAGGTGGCCTGCAACTCCGTGCCGGGGTTCGACCACGCAGGCGTCTCCACGGTGGAGAAGCTGGGCACGATCGAGACCGAGGCATGCACCAGTGACCTCGTCCTGCGGCTCGATGCCGTGCAGTACGCGCTGCGCGAGGGCCCGTGCTCCGCGGTGCTCCAAGGCACCGACGCGGTGTCGGTGTCGATCCTCGACCACGAACAGCGATGGCCCCGGTACGTGCCGCAGGCCCGCGAGGCAGGGGTCCGGTCCCAGATGGCGGTCAAGCTCTTCCTCGACGACAACACCCTGGGTGGCATCAGCTTCTACTCCACGACCTCCGACGAGGTGACTGGTGACGCACGGGCGCTCGCTGGGCTGTTCGCCACCCACGCAGCCATTGCGCTCGGACACGCACAGGAGCGCGCAGGTCTCACCGAGGGACTGCAGACGCGCCGTGTCATCGGCCAGGCCCTCGGGATCCTCATGGCGCGCTACGACATGAACGAGGACCGCGCCTTCGCCTTCCTGGTCCGTGCCTCGTCGCACCGGAACATCAAGCTGCGCGCCATCGCACAGGAGCTCGTGGACGAGGCGAACGCGCCGTAGTCCCCTCCGTCTCGCCGGTCCGCCTCTGCCAAACTCCTCCCCATGCGCGTACACCTGGGCTCCGACCACGCCGGCCTCGAGCTGAAGGACCACCTCCTGATGTGGCTGGTCGACCACGGCTACGAGGCCGTCGACCACGGACCGTTCGTCTACGACGCCCTCGACGACTACCCCTGCTTCTGCCTCCGGGCGGCCGAGGGAGTGGCCGCCGACCGCGCCGAGGGCCTCGACAGCCTCGGGGTCGTGATCGGCGGCTCCGGCAACGGGGAGCAGATCGCGGCCAACAAGGTCGAGGGCATCCGCTGCGCGCTCGCCTGGTCGGACGAGACCGCGGCGCTGGCCCGTGAGCACAACGACGCCAACGTCGTCTCCGTCGGCGGGCGGATGCACCCGGTCGAGGACATGACCCGCTTCGTCGAGGTCTTCCTCTCCACGGACTTCTCCGGCGACGAGCGCCACGTGCGTCGCATCGGCCAGCTCTCCACCTACGACGAGACGGGCGAGCTGCCGCCGCTGCCGGAGTCCGCCCTCCGCGGCCCCGGCACCGACGCGCCCCGCGACCGCACGGATGCCTGAGGGCCACACCCTTCGCAAGCTGGCCGACGACCTCACCGCGGCGTTCGCGGGCCGCAGGGTCCGGGTGTCGTCGCCGCAGGGCCGCTTCGCCGCCGACGCCGAGCAGCTCGACCGGTCCCTGGTGATCGGCGCCGACTCCGCCGGCAAGCACCTCTTCCTCGAGCACGAGGGCGAGCGCTTCGTGCACGTCCACCTCGGCCTGATCGGCCAGTTCGACGTCCACACGGGGGTCGAGGGCGGCGCGGCCGGGGTGCCCGACCCGGTCGGCGCGGTGCGACTGCGGATGGTCACGCTGGACGACCCGACGGATCCGCGCCCGACGGCGTACGCCGACCTGCGCGGCGCCATCATCTGCGACCTGGTCGGCGCCGCCCGGCGAGCCGAGGTCCTCGGCCGCCTCGGGCCCGACCCGCTGCGACCCGACGCCGACCCCGACCTGGCCTGGCGGCGCATCTCGGCGAGCCCGCGCGCCATCGGCGACCTCCTGATGGACCAGAAGGTCCTCGCCGGTGTCGGCAACGTCTACCGCGCCGAGGTGCTCTTCCGGCACCGCATCCACCCGTTGCGCCCCGGCAACACGCTGCGCGGCAGCCAGTGGCGGGCGATGTGGGCCGACCTCGTCGAGCTCATGGCCGAGGGCGTGCGCACCGGTCGGATCGACACCGTGCGCCCCGAGCACACGCCCGAGGCGATGGGTCGGGCGCCCCGCAAGGACGACCACGGGGGCGAGGTCTACGTCTACCGGCGTACGTCGTTGCCCTGCCTGGTGTGCGGCACGACGGTGCGAACGGGGGAGCTGGCGGGACGCAACTCGTTCTGGTGCCCCAAATGTCAGCCGAAGTTCCGGTCGCGGGCCCTACGATCTCCCACCAAGGGGACTGGGAGAGCAGGAGGGGCTCGAGCATGAGTTCTCCATCGCTCCGTGCAGCCGCGACCCGGCTGGTCCCGCGGGGGTCGCGCACCCTGGTGCTGCTCGTCGTCGCGACGCTGCTGATCGGCGTCGCCATCTGGCTGTTCGACCAGGATGTCCCTCTCGTGACCCTGCTGGTGCCGATGGTGCTGTCGAGCCTGGTGCTCGGCCCGCGACAGCTGCCGTGGTTCGTGCTCTTCGTGCTCCTCGTCCTGGCCCTGGTCGTGCCGAGCCAGGACATCAACGTCCGCATCGCCCTCACCGTCGTCATCATCTTCGGCCTCGGGTTCGTGGTGCTGCTGTCCTCCTTCCGCCGCTCGCGCCTCGGGGTGGCCGGCATCCAGGGCGAGATGATGTTCGTCGACCTGCGTGACCGGATCCTGCGCCAGGGCGGGATCCCCGACCTGCCCGCGGAGTGGTACGCCGCCAGCGAGCTGCGGTCGGCAGGGGGCACCCCGTTCGCGGGCGACTTCGTCGTCGCCTCGCGCGTCGAGGGTCGTCTGGAGGTGGCGGTCGTCGACGTCTCCGGCAAGGGACAGGGCGCCGGCACCCGCGCCCTCCTGCTGTGCGGGGCCCTGGGCGGGCTGCTGAGCGCGCTGCCGCCCAGCGAGTTCCTCGACGGCGCCAACCGGTTCCTGCTCCAGCAGGACTGGGACGAGGGGTTCGCCACCGCGATCCACCTCTCGCTCGACCTCGCGACCGGTCACTACGACATCCGCAGCGCCGGGCACCCGCCGGCCGCCCTGCGCCACGCCGGGTCGGGCCGGTGGGAGGTGCTCGAGTCGGAGGGACCCATCCTGGGTCTCATCGACGGGGCCACCTTCCCCGCCGTCTCGGGGGAGATCCGCCGCGGCGACGCGCTCCTGCTCTACACCGACGGCATGGTCGAGACCCGCAACCGTGACATCGCCCTCGGCATCGACCGGATGCTCGGGCAGGCCGAACGGCTGCTGCGCGGCGAGTTCGAGGGCGGCGCCACCCGGCTCGTCGAGGCGCTCGGCTCCCGCAACGACGACCGCGCCCTGCTCCTGGTGCACCGGCGCTGAGCCGGTTGGGGCGCACGCTCGCGCGTGTGGCACCATGACTCCCGCACCGGCGGGACACCTCGCCGGGACGCGCGCGGATGTAGCTCAATGGTAGAGCCCCAGTCTTCCAAACTGGCTACGCGGGTTCGATTCCCGTCATCCGCTCCAGGCAGGCTGTGAGCGCCCCGCGCAGGGGCGTCGGAGCCCGTTTGGCGGGGCGTAGCGTAGTGGCTAGCGCGCCTGCTTTGGGAGCAGGAGACCGCAGGTTCGAGTCCTGTCGCCCCGACCCTCTGGCCCCACCCGTCACGCAGTCCCCGCGCCTCGAACGGATGGCCAGGGCGTGATTCGGCCTGTGCCCGTGCCCTCGATAGACTGGCGCGGTTTGCGGTCGCCGGGCCCCGTGCCCTGGCAGTGCCGCTCCTTTCCCCGTGTGGTCACCCACATACCTTCAGCATCAGGAGACATTTGTGAAGAGCGCCGTCGAGACCTTGAGCCCCACCCGGGCCAAGCTGACCGTCGAGGTGCCCTTCGAGGAGCTCAAGCCGAGCCTCGACGCGGCGTACCAGAAGATCGCGAAGCAGATCAACGTCCCCGGCTTCCGCCGCGGCAAGGTCCCGCCGGCGGTCATCGACCGCCAGGTCGGCCGCGGTCCGGTCCTCGACGAGGCGATCAACGCCGTCGTCCCGCAGCAGTACATGGCTGCGCTGCAGGAGCACGACCTCGAGCCGCTGGCCCAGCCGGAGATCGAGGTGACGAAGTTCGAGGACAACGAGTCCCTCGAGTTCACCGCCGAGGTCGACGTCAAGCCCGACTTCGAGCTGCCCTCCTACGACGGCCTCGAGGCGAGCGTGGACGACGTCGAGATCAGCGACGCCGACGTCGACGAGCAGGTCGAGGCGCTGCGTGAGCGCTTCGGCACCCTCGTCCCGGTCGAGCGCGCCGCCGCGGACGGCGACTTCGTCACCATCGACCTGGTCGCCTCCAAGGACGGCGAGACCGTCGAGGGCGGCGAGGTCACCGGCATGTCCTACAAGGTCGGCCGCGGCGGCATGATCGACGGCCTCGACGAGGCCCTGGTCGGCCTCTCCGCCGGCGGCGACGCGACGTTCGACTCCGAGCTCGCCGGTGGCGACCTGGTGGGCGAGCCCGTCCAGGTGACCGTCACGGTGACGGCCGTGCAGGAGCAGCAGCTCCCCGAGTACGACGACGAGTTCGCCCAGCTCGCCTCCGAGTTCGACACCGTCGACGAGCTCACCGCCGACGTGCGCGAGCGCCTGGGTCGTGGCAAGCGCCTCGAGCAGGCCGCCGCCGCCCGCGACGCGGTCCTCGAGGCCCTCCTGGAGAAGGTCTCCATCCCGCTCCCTGAGGTCATGGTCACCGACGAGCTCAACGCCCGTCGCCAGAACGTCGAGCAGCAGCTCGCGATGGCCGGCATCACCATGGAGAAGTACCTCGAGGACGAGGGCCAGACCCAGGAGGAGTTCGAGGCCGACCTCGACCGCCGGGTCCGCGACGCCGTCGCCGCCCAGTTCATCCTCGACAAGATCGCGAAGAAGGAGGAGTTCGGCATCGACCAGGCCGAGCTCTCCGAGCACCTCGTGCGGCGTGCCCAGCAGTCCGGGCAGGACCCGCAGGAGTTCGCCAACCACATGTTCGAGCACAACCACATCCCCGAGCTCGTGCAGGAGATCCTGCGCGGCAAGGCGCTCGCGACGATCGTCGAGGCGGCGACCGTCAAGAACGCCTCGGGCAACGTGGTCGAGCTGAAGAACCTGCGTCCCGACGGCACCATCGGCGAGCCCGTCGAGGAGAGCACCGAGGCGAGCGCGGACGAGAGCACCGACGAGGCAGACGAGGCCGACGAGGCCGAGAAGGCCTGACCCGCTCCGCTCCACGACCGGCGTCCACCCCTCCCGGGTGGGCGCCGGTCGTCGTCTAGCCGGGCTCGGTGTCGGCCAGCACGCCGAGGGCGTAGCGGGCGATCGCCGCGCGCTGGCGCGACCAGTGGTCGAGTGCCTCGGTGTCCGGGTCGTCGAGCCGCTCGAGCGGCAGGCTCGGCAGGCCGTTGAACAGCATGAGGCTGACCGCGTGGCCGCGCCGCACCTCCTCCAGCGGGACCTCGAGCCCCTCGTCGGCCAGCCCGGTGGCGTACGACGCGACGCACGCGGCCGCACGCTCGGGCAGGTCGTCGGCGTCCTGCCGCCCGATCTGGATGTCGCCCACCAGCAGCTGGGACAGGTCGAACCCGACCGGCTGCGAACGCCAGAAGCCGAAGTCGATCAGCGTGAATCCCGGCTCGCCGGCGCGGCGCAGGAGGTTGTTGGGGCAGGCGTCGCCGTGCGAGGCGAGGTGGCGCGACGCGGCGAACTCCCGGGCCAGGACGTCGAGGTGGCGGGCGGCCGCCAGCAGGCCGTCACGGAGGTCGCCGAAGTGCTCGGCGACGGCGGGGTGGCGCCACGTGGCCTCGTCGTGCAGGCCGGGGAGGACGGTGAAGGCCAGCCGGCCGGCGACGAAGCTCTCGATGTGCCAGGGCTGCGGGTCGATGTCGGCCAGGGCGGCGACCGCCCGGCTGGCGGAGAGGCGCCCGAGCAGGCGAGCCGCGCGGACGCTGTCGTCGGGCCCCCACGGCACCGGGTCGGCGTCGGTGGCCTCCATCCAGATGACCGCGGTCTCGTCCGGTCGCTCCTCGACCCGCAGGCCGCGGGGCATCGAGAACCCCTCGGGGAGCCGCTCACGCAGGTCGGATCCGTAGACCAGCGGCTCGGCGCGCCACGGGAGCGAGGCGGCTGCCCACTCGCCGATCTCGGGCGGTACGCCGGCGAAGGCGGGGGAGTGCCGCCAGTTGTGCACCCGCTTCACGAACAGCGTGAACTCACGGCCCTCGCCGTCGGCGCCGGTGTCCGCCCCGGCGGTGGCACGGCCACGGACCCACGTCCGGGCGCCGGTGAGGATCGACGGGACGTCATAGGCGACGGGCTCGGCCGTGGAGTCGCGCAACCGCACCGTCGGCACGTCCCACAGGTCGGCGACCATCGCCTCGAGCTCGGCGTCACTGACGTCGTCGGCGCCGAGCACCTCACGCCGGTCGACCCCGGGCGACAGCGTGAAAGTTGCTTTCATGGTCATAGAAGGTAAGTTGCTTTCATGACTCGCGTCAAGAGGCTCCCGGCCGCCCGGCCGCACCTGCCGATGCTGATGGGCATGGTGTTCGCCCAGCTGCGCGAGCGACTCGCCGTCGACGCACCGGACCTGCGGCCCTCCCAGCTCCGCGTCCTGGAGTGGCTCCCGGCGGACGGGCTGACCATCAGCGAGCTCGCCGAGTGCGCCGAGATGACCACGCAGGGGTGCGGGCAGTTCGTCCGCCAGCTCGAGGCGCTCGAGATGGTGGAGGTGTCGGTGGCCGACCACGACGCCCGCGCCCGCGTCGTACGCATCACTGCTGCCGGGCGCGACGCCCTCGCCCGCTCCGCGGCGGTGCTGGCCGCCTGCGACGAGGCGTGGGCCGCGCAGGTGGGCCCGGAGCGGTGGCGGGTGTTCCGCGAGGTGCTGGAGGAGGTCGCGCTCGACTGAGCGTGCCGGGCCCGAATCCGCTGTGGGCGAACAGGGTGGGTCAGCGCGTGGAAGTGTCCGTCCTTCCGGCTAGTGTCGCCAGCGTGAACCAGAACTCCAGCCCAGCCCTCTCGCCCGAGATGAACGGCGCCGGTGGGATGTATGGCCTCGACGACCACATCTACCAGCGACTCCTCCGTGAGCGCATCGTCTTCCTCGGCTCGGAGGTGCGCGACCAGAACGCCAACGCGATCTGCGCGCAGCTCCTCCTGCTCTCCGCGGAGGACCCGGAGGCCGACATCTTCCTCCACATCAACAGCCCCGGCGGCTCGGTCGACGCCGGCATGGCGATCTACGACACGATGAACTACATCCCCAACGACGTGGCGACGGTGGGCATGGGCCTGGCGGCCTCGATGGGCCAGTTCCTGCTCTGCGCCGGCACCAAGGGCAAGCGCTACGCCCTGCCCCACGCCCGCATCATGATGCACCAGCCCTCTTCGGGCATGGGTGGCTCCGCCTCCGACATCAAGATCCAGGCCCAGCAGTCGCTGCACATCAAGAAGGTGCTGCTCGACCTGATCGCCGACCACACCGGCCAGACCGTCGAGCAGGTCGTCGCCGACGCCGACCGCGACCGGTGGTTCACCGCCGAGCAGGCCGTCGAGTACGGGCTCGTCGACAAGGTCGTCACCAACGCCCGCGAAGCCGCCGACGAGGGCCGCCCGGCCCGGACCAAGGACTGAACATGAACTACTACATCCCGCAGTGGGAAGAGCGCACCTCCTACGGCTTCCGTCGCATCGACCCCTACGCCAAGCTGTTCGAGGAGCGCATCATCTACCTCGGCACGCCCATCAGCGACGACGTGGCCAACGCGGTCATCGCCCAGCTGATGTGCCTGGAGACGATGAACCCCGACACCGACATCAGCATCTACATCAACAGCCCCGGTGGCTCGTTCACGGCGCTGACGGCCATCTACGACACGATGAGGTTCATCAAGCCCGACGTGCAGACGGTGTGCCTGGGCCAGGCGGCCTCGGCGGCAGCGATCCTGCTGGGCGCCGGCGCCAAGGGCAAGCGGATGGCGCTGCCCAACAGCCGCATCCTGATCCACCAGCCCTACACCGAGGGCACGTTCGGCCAGACCTCCGACATCGAGATCCAGGCCAACGAGATCCTGCGCATGCGCGAGCTCCTGGAGAAGATGATCGCCGACTCCAGCGGCAAGGACATCGACCAGGTCAGCCGCGACATCGAGCGCGACAAGATCCTGACCGCCGAGCAGGCCGTCGAGTACGGCCTGATCGACGCGGTCATCGAGTCCCGCAAGGGCGCCCCGGCCCTCGTCTGAGGGTGCGCCGACGCTCGAAATGATGGCCGACGACATCTCGTGTCCGGCCCCCGTCGGGGGCCGGCGCGGGGTACCGTCGTACGGCCCACTGCAAGGCAGCACAGCGCAAGGTGTGGAGTGCCGGGGCCCTTTCCCGGCGAGACTGGAGGACACGACTCGTGGCACGTATCGGTGACGGTGGCGACCTGCTGAAGTGCAATTTCTGCGGAAAGAGCCAGAAGCAGGTCAAGAAGCTCATCGCTGGCCCCAACGTCTACATCTGCGATGAGTGCATCGAGCTGTGCAACGAGATCATCGAGGAGGAGCTGGCCGAGGGTGCCGAGGTCAGCCTCGAGGAGCTGCCCAAGCCCCGCGAGATCTTCGAGTTCCTCAACTCCTACGTGATCGGCCAGGAGCACGCCAAGAAGTCCCTCGCCGTCGCGGTCTACAACCACTACAAGCGCGTCCAGGCGGGCCTCCAGCCCGTCAGCGGCAAGGCGAAGGACGACGTGGTCGAGGTCGCGAAGTCCAACATCCTGGTGATCGGGCCGACGGGCTGTGGCAAGACCTACCTCGCGCAGACCCTCGCGCGGATGCTCAACGTCCCCTTCGCGATCGCGGACGCCACGGCGCTGACCGAGGCCGGCTACGTCGGCGAGGACGTCGAGAACATCCTCCTCAAGCTCATCCAGGCCGCCGACTACGACGTCAAGAAGGCCGAGACGGGCATCATCTACATCGACGAGATCGACAAGGTGGCCCGCAAGTCGGAGAACCCCTCGATCACGCGCGACGTCTCCGGTGAGGGCGTCCAGCAGGCCCTGCTCAAGATGCTGGAGGGCACGACCGCGTCGGTGCCCCCGCAGGGCGGTCGCAAGCACCCGCACCAGGAGTTCATCCAGATCGACACCACCAACATCCTCTTCATCGTGGGTGGTGCCTTCGCCGGGCTCGAGCAGATCATCGAGCAGCGGGTGGGCAAGAAGTCGCTGGGCTTCACCGCCGAGGTGCGCGGTGCCGCCGAGCGCGAGTCCGACGACCTGCTCGCACAGGTGCGTCCCGAGGACCTCACCAAGTTCGGCCTGATCCCCGAGTTCATCGGTCGCCTGCCGCTGATCGCCAGCGTCAACAAGCTCGACCGCGAGGCGCTCGTCCAGATCCTCACCGAGCCGCGCAACGCGCTCGTCAAGCAGTACCAGAAGCTCTTCGACCTCGACGGTGTCGAGCTCGAGTTCACCGACGACGCCATCGACTCGATCGCCGAGGCGGCCCTCGAGCGCGGCACCGGTGCCCGCGGCCTGCGCGCGATCATCGAGGAGGTCCTCCTCTACGTGATGTACGACGTCCCGTCGCGGGGCGACGTCGCCAAGGTGATCGTCACCCGCGAGGTCGTCGAGGACGACGTCGCCCCGACCCTCATCCCGCGTGAGGCCGAGGGTCGCAAGAAGAAGTCCGCCTGACCCTGGTCCGACATGACCATGACGGTCTAGTCATTTCGGACTATTCCGGGCCATCGACGCAGAACATGCGTCATGGCCCGGAGACACTGGCGTCTCGTCAGCATGTGGGAAGGGGACCCCGTGGGGGTTGACCAGAAGCGGCCGCTCGTCGGTTTCGCTCTCGTGGCAGTGCTCTGCGCCGTCCTCATGTTCGTCTCGGTCGGCCGCGGCTTCGGGCTCACCGGCCTCGTCCACCCCGGCCGGCCCATCTCCGCGCCGGTCGAGCGCACCCCGTCAGAGCGCCCCGCCGGCCCGGCGCGGGAGGACGTCCCTGCTGAGGCCCCCGCCGCGATCCCCGCCGAGCTGAGCGCCCAGCCGCTCGCCGTCGTCGTTGCTGCAGCCTCCGCCGAGAAGGCCGCCGCCAAGGGGTCCGAGGCCTCCGGCGGTTCCGGGTCGTCCGCCACGGACGACTCCGCGACCGGCTCCCAGGACGCTTCCGCGGACGCCGACGACCAGTCCACCGACGACCAGGGCACCGACCCCGGCTCCACGGACGACAGCTCCACGGACGACAGCAGCACCACGACGATCGACCGCGACGCCGAGCGCGACGCAGCGAAGGCTGAGCGTGAGGCGGCCAAGGCCCAGCGGGAGGCCGAGCGCGACGCAGCCAAGGCCCAGCGGGAGGCCGACCGCGACGCAGCCAAGGCCGAGCGCGACGCGGCGAAGGCGCAGCGGGAGGCCGAGCGTGACGCGGCGAAGGCGCAGCGGGAGGCCGAGCGCGACGCGGCGAAGGCGCAGCGGGAGGCCGAGCGCGACGCGGTGAAGGCACAGCGCGACGCGGTGAAGGCGCAGCGGGAGGCTGAGCGTGACGCGGCCAAGGCGCAGCGGGAGGCTGAGCGCGACGCGGCCAGGGCGCAGCGCGACGCCGAGCGCGACGCTGCCAAGGCGCAGCGCGACGCGGCGAAGGCGCAGCGCGACGCCGAGCGGGAGGCCGCCCAGGCCGCCCAGGCCGCCACGCCCGCGGGCACTGCCCCCGGCAACAGCGGCAACGCCGGCAACGGCAACGGCAACGGCCACGGGAACGGCAAGGGCTGACGCCCCGGGTTCTGGCCCGGACGCACGGATCCCCCTCACGCACCGCTGGCGGCGCGTGAGGGGGATCGCGCTTTCTCAGTCCTCGGTGGGCGCGAGCTCCGCAGCGGTCACCCGCAGCTCGGTGGCGGACTCGTCGGTGACGAAGTCCAGGTCCCCGACGATGGTGCCGACGGCCCGCAGGTCGTCCTGCGCCTGCTGGGCGGCTTCCACCAGGGAGGCCGGGCCGGTGATCTCGACGCGGGAGAGCGGGGCGCGCATCTTGGCCTTGGCCTGCGACTTGGCGCCGCGGATGCCGGTGAGTGCAGCCGCCACGGCGTCGAGGACCAGCGGCTGCGAGGCAGCAGCCGAGCCGAGGTCGGCGGCGGTGGGCCACGAGGCGTGGTGGATGGAGCCGTCCTGCCACCACGACCAGACCTCCTCGGTGGCGTAGGGCAGGAACGGCGCGAGCAGCCGGAGCTGCACGTGCAGCGCGATGGCCAGCGTGGCGCGCGCGGAGTCGGTGCCCGCGCCGCCCTCGGCGTCGTACGCGCGCTCCTTGACCAGCTCGAGGTAGTCGTCGCAGAACTCCCAGAAGAACTTCTCGGTGACCTCGAGCGCGGTCGTGTAGTCGTAGGCGTCGAAGGCCTCGGTCGCCCGGCGGACGACGACCTCGAGCCGGCCCAGCAGGGCGCAGTCGACCGGGGCGCTGACGGCGGCCGGGCTGAGCTCGACGGCGCCGACGTTGCCGAGGACGAACTTCGAGGCGTTGAGGACCTTCATCGCCAGGCGTCGGCCGACCTTCATCTGCGACTCGTCGAAGGGGGAGTCCATGCCGGGACGGCCGATGGCGGCGCGCCAGCGGACGGCGTCGGCGCCGTACTTGTCGAGGATGTCGGTCGGGACGACGACGTTTCCCTTGGACTTCGACATCTTCTTGCGGTCGGGGTCGACGATGAAGCCGGAGATCATCGCGTGCGACCACGGGACGACGCCGTTCTCGAAGTCGGCACGGACCACGCGCGAGAACAGCCAGGTGCGGATGATGTCGTGCGCCTGGGTGGCGAGGTCGTAGGGGAAGACCCGGGAGAACAGGTCGTCGTCGACCTCCCACATGCCGGCGATCTGCGGGGTCAGCGAGGACGTCGCCCACGTGTCCATCACGTCGGGGTCGCCGACGAAGCCGCCGGGCTTGCCCCGCTGGTCCTCGGTGTAGCCGCCGGGCGCCTGCGTCGACGGGTCGATGGGCAGCTGGTCCTCGCTCGGCATCAGCGGGTGGTCGTGGTCGGGCTCGCCGTCGGCGTCGAGGGGGTACCAGACCGGGAAGGGGATGCCGAAGAACCGCTGGCGCGAGATCAGCCAGTCGCCGTTGAGGCCGCCGACCCAGTTGTCGTAGCGGTGCTTCATGTGGGTGGGGATCCAGGTGATCTCCTCGCCGCGGACCAGCATCTCCTTGCGGAGCGCTGCGTCCTTGCCGCCGTTCTTGATGTACCACTGGCGGGTGGCGACGATCTCGAGCGGCTTGTCGCCCTTCTCGTAGAAGTTCGCCATGCGCTGGGTCGCCTTGGGCTCGCCGTCGAGGTCGCCCGACTCGCGGAGCATCGCGACGATCGCCTCGCGGGCGCTGAAGGTCGTCTTGCCGGCCATCTCGGCGTACGCCGTCGCGGCGGGCTCGGCGGCGAGCCACTCGGGCGTCTCGCGGACCAGGCGTCCGTCGCGGCCGACGACCGTGCGGACCGGGAGGCTCAGCTCGCGCCACCACATCACGTCGGTGAGGTCACCGAAGGTGCAGCACATCGCGATGCCGGCGCCCTTGTCGGGCTCGGCGGCGTGGTGGGCGAGGACCGGGATCTCGACCCCGAAGACCGGCGACGTGACCGTGGTGCCGAAGACGTCCTGGTAGCGCTCGTCGTCGGGGTGGGCGATCAGCGCGACGACGCTCGGGATCAGCTCGGGGCGCGTGGTCTCGATGTGGATCGGGGTGCCGTCGGGCTTGTGGAAGGCCACGCGGTGGTAGGCACCCGGGTAGTCGCGCGCCTCGAGCTCGGCCTGCGCGACGGCGGTCTGGAACGTGACGTCCCACAGCGTCGGCGCCTCGGAGAGGTAGGCCTCGCCACGGGCGAAGTTGCGAAGGAACGCGCGCTGGCTGACGGTGCGCGAGTGGTCACCGATGGTCGTGTAGGTCGGGTTCCACTGGACCGACAGGCCGAGCTGGCGCCACAGCGCCTCGAAGGCCTTCTCGTCCTCGACGACGAGCTGCTCGCACAGCTCGATGAAGTTGGGCCGGCTGATGGCGACCTGTCGCTTGGGGTCCGGCTTCTCCGGCGGGGTGAAGTCGGCCTCGTAGGGCAGGGTCGGGTCGCAGCGGACGCCGAAGTAGTTCTGTACGCGGCGCTCGGTCGGCAGGCCGTTGTCGTCCCAGCCGATCGGGTAGAAGACGGCCTTGCCCTGCATGCGCTGGTAGCGCGCGATGAGGTCGGTGTGGCTGTAGGAGTAGACGTGGCCGACGTGCAGCGAGCCGCTGACGGTCGGCGGGGGAGTGTCGATGGAGTAGACGTTCTCCCGCGGCTGGGTGCGGTCGAAGGCGTAGGTGTCGTTGTCGGCCCACGCCCGGGACCACTTGTCCTCCAGGCCCTCCAGCGCCGGTCGCTCCGGTACGACGACGGCACGCGTGTCGGTGCTCGATGTCGTCGGGCCGGCCTCCGGGGCCTGGGTGCTGGGGTTCTCAGTCATGCTCCGAGTCTATTGACGGGCCTCCGGCCTGCGAAAACGAGTATCGACCCAGCGTGCGGTGGGCCTAGCGTGCGGCCATGGCTCTCTCGACCGACGACGACCTCACGCTGGAGTTCTTCGACACCCCGCAGCCCTTCCTCGACGCGGCCGGCGAGCTGCTGGCGACCGACCCCGTGCTGGGCAGCGTCATCGCGAGCGTGAGCCAGCGGACCGCCCGCGAGCTCGCGGACGGCCGGGACTCGTGGGCCGAGGTCGACGCGCCCTTCGAGCGGTGGTGGGTCGTGGTCCGTGACGGGTCCGGCGAGGTCGTGAGTGCGGTGATGAGGACCGCTCCGTTCAAGCCCCACCCGTCCTTCTCGATGCCGCTGTCCGATCCCGCCGCACGTGCGCTCGCCGCTGCCCTCCACGAGCGCGGGGAGCTCCTGGGCGGCGCCAACGGTGCCCTCCCGGGCGCCGCCGTGCTGGCCCGGTCGACGGCCGACCTGGTCGGGGGAGAGGTCGTCACCGACAAGGCGACCCGCCTGTGGGAGGCCACGTCCGTCGACGTGCCGCCCGCCCCCGAGGGCCGGCTGCGGCAGGCGACGGAGGACGACGCCGCGCTCGTGCTCGCGTGGTTCGAGGCGTTCCACGCCGAGGCCGACGAGCAGGCCGGCCGCGAGCCGGACCCGGCGTCGGGCGAGCACAACACCCTCGACAGCGTGCTGGTGCGCATCCGCGAGGGCGTCGAGTGGCTGTGGGAGCTCCCCGACGGCACGGTCGCCCACCTGACCGGCTCCGGGCTGCCGGCCTACGGCGTCGGCCGGATCGGTCCGGTCTACACGCCCAAGGAGTTCCGCGGTCGCGGCATCGCGTCGTACGTCGTCGGGGAGCTGACGCGTCGCGGCCTCGAGGCGGGCCACCGGATGTGCCTGTTCACCGACCGGGCGAACCCCACCTCCAACAAGATCTACGCGGGACTGGGCTACGAGCCGACGGTCGACATGGCCGAGCACCTCGTCACCGTCCCCGGGACGACCTAGTCTCGGCGGATGCGGCCCGTCCTGGTTCACAGCCTGGTCCTCACCTGTCCCTGGTCGTCGTCGCCACCGCCTCGTCGCCGGTGCTGGCCGGCTCGGCGCCCGCGGCGCAGGCACCGGATCGCCCCGCACGCGTCCACGCCGTCGGCGGTTGCGAGGTCTTCCCCGCCGACAACCCGTGGAACAGGCGCATCGACCGGCGGCCGGTGTGGAGGTCGTCGTCGGCGATCGTCCGCAAGCAGGCGGCGGGCCACGACCTGCACCTCGACCTCGGCGCCACCGAGGTCCACTACGGCATCCCGGTCAACGTCGTCGACGAGGACCAGCCGCTGCTGCCGCTGCATTTCGGCACCGACGGGGAGGACTACCGCGACGAGAGCGACCGCGGTCCGGTCTTCGTGCCGGCCGACGCGGCGATCGAGGGCGGCAGCGCCCGCGACCCCGACCCGGACGAGGGCGACCGCCACGTGGTCACGGTCCGCCGCGACACCTGCGACCTCATCGAGCTGTACGCCGCCGAGCGGGTGCGCGACGCCTCGGGGGAGGTCGTCGGCTGGCGGGCCGCGTCGGCCGCCCGCTGGGACCTGTCGTCCAACCGGCTGCGCCCGGCCGGCTGGACCTCGGCCGACGCCGCCGGCCTGCCGATCCTCCCCGGGCTGCTGTCCTACGAGGAGGCGGCGTCCGGGCGGATCACCCACGCGCTGCGCTTCACGCTCCCGTCCGCCCGCTCCGCGTACACGTGGCCGGCCCGCCACTGCGGTCCGGGCGGCAACACGGCGCGCGACCTGCCCGCCTATGGCCTCCGCTTCCGGCTCGCGCGGTCGTTCCCGGCCAGGCGCTACACCGGCGTCGCCCGCACGATCGTCGTGGCGACGAAGAAGTACGGCCTCGTCCTCGCCGACCAGGGCTCGTCGATGTACGTCACCGGGACGTCCGACCCGCGCTGGGCCGATGCGTTGGACCAGTTCCGCGCGCGACCGGTCGACGGGAGGTCGCTCGAGGTCGTGAAGCCGTGGCGGCGGGTCGTCACCTGCTGACCCGGTCAATAGACTCGGGGCGCCATGACTGATGCCCCTGATGCCCCGCGCCTGGCCCAGACCTTCGACGAGGTCGAGGACGCCCTGCTGTCCCGCTGGCCCGAGACCAAGCTCGAGCCCAGCCTCGACCGGATCCTGGCGTTCACCGAGCTGCTCGGCGAGCCCCAGCACTCCTTCCGCTCGATCCACCTCACCGGCACCAACGGCAAGACCAGCACCAGCCGGATCATCGAGACGCTGCTGCGCGCGCTCGACCTGCGCACCGGGCGCTTCACCTCCCCGCACCTCGAGCGGATGAGCGAGCGGATCAGCATCGACGGCGAGCCGCTGGACGACGAGGCCTTCGTGCGCGCCTTCAACGACGTCGCCCCCTACACCCACCTCGTCGACGCCGAGCAGGACCACCCGCTCAGCTTCTTCGAGACGATCGTCGGGATGGCCTACGCCGCCTTCGCCGACGCTCCGGTCGACGTCGCCGTGGTCGAGGTCGGGATGGGCGGCAGCTGGGACGCCACCAACGTCATCGACGCCGATGTCGCCGTCGTGCTGCCGATCGCCGTCGACCACGCCAAGTACCTCGGCGACGACGCCGTGACCATCGCGGCCGAGAAGGCCGGGATCATCAAGCCCGGCTCCGTCGTCGTGCTGGCCGAGCAGACGCCCGAGGTCGCCGCGGTGCTCCTCGAGCGCGCCGCCGAGGTCGGCGCGACCATCACCCGGGAAGGCATGGAGTTCGGCGTGGTCGCACGCACCCCCGCCGTCGGTGGCCAGGTCATCTCGCTGCAGGGCCTGCGCGCGACGTACGACGACCTGTTCCTGCCGCTCTACGGCGCCCACCAGGCCCAGAACGCCGCCGTGGCGCTCGCCGCGGTCGAGGCGTTCGCCGGGACCGGCGTGCTCGACGACGAGGTGGTGCGCGCGGCGTTCGCCGAGGTCACCTCACCCGGGCGCCTGGAGATCATCCGGCGCAGCCCCACGATCCTGCTCGACGCCGCACACAACCCGCACGGGGCCGAGGCCGCGGCGGCAGCGTTGGAGGACTCCTTCTCGTTCAGCCCGCTGGTCGGGGTGATGGGCGTGATGGAGGACAAGGACCACGAGGGCCTGCTCGCCGCCTTCGAGCCGTACCTCGAGCACCTCGTGTGCACCCAGAACTCCACCCCGCGATCCATGTCGGCCGCCGCGCTCGGTCGCGCCGCCGCGGAGGTCTTCGGTGAGGACCGCGTCAGCGTCGTGCCCGACCTGGCCGACGCGATCGACCGGGCCGCGACGCTGGCCGAGGCGGGAGAGGCCATCACCGTCTCGATCGGCGCCGGTGCGGTGCTCGTCACCGGCTCGGTGGTCACCGTGGGCGAGGCTCGCTCCCTGCTGAAGGGCCGCCGGTGAGCGACCAGGCCCCCGACCCCGCCGACGACCAGGTGCCGACCAACACCGAGCGCTCGCCGCGGCGTGGCATGGCTGCCGCCGTGCTGAGCCTCGAGGCGATCACCCTCGGCCTGACCACGCCGGTGATGATCACCATCGCCGACGTCGCGGCCGGCACCGCGGTGGCCGTCGGCCTCGGGCTCGCGGTCGTGTGCCTGCTGCTGGCCGGCATGCTGCGGGCCGAGTGGGCCTACGTCGCGGGCTACCTCGTGCAGGTCGCTGCGATCGTTCTGGGCTTCGTCGTCCCCGTGATGTTCGGCCTCGGCCTCGTCTTCGCCGCACTCTGGACGGGCGCGGACCTGCTCGGTCGCAAGATCGAGCGCGAGCGTGCCGCCGCCTGGGCCGCCTACCGCGCGGAGCAGGGCTAGCCCGCATCCAGCGGTCTCTCGCCTGCTGCACGCCACCATGCGGGCACGCTGGCTGCGTTGTCGAGCACTCGACGGGCCTGGCGGCCCGCCTTCGGCCCTCCGCCTTGCCATCACACCCGCCTGATGTCGCTCGCGACGGCGTCGACCGCTGGATGCGGGCCCCCGCTCGCTAGGCTGCCCGCATGACCGACGTCCAGCGTTCCCTCGTCCTCGTCAAGCCCGACGGCGTGCGCCGCGGCCTCTCGGGCGAGGTCCTGCGCCGGATCGAGGCCAAGGGCTACACGCTCGCGGCCGTCGAGCTGCGCACCGCGACCCCCGAGATCCTCGCCGAGCACTACGCCGAGCACGAGGGCAAGCCGTTCTACGGCCCGCTCGTGGAGTTCATGCTGTCGGGCCCCGTGCTCGCCGTCGTGATCGAGGGCCAGCGCTGCATCGAGGGCTTCCGCTCCCTCGCCGGCGCCACCGACCCGACCGTCGCCGCCCCCGGGACCATCCGCGGGGACCTCGGCCGTGACTGGGGCGTCGCCGTCCAGCAGAACCTCGTGCACGGCTCGGACTCCGAGGAGTCGGCCGCCCGCGAGATCGGCATCTGGTTCGCCGAGCTGGGTCGCTGAGCACGAGCTCGCTCGCAACGCCAGCCACACGGGCCACACGCCTCGCGCGTGTCCTCCCGGGAAGACGCTGTCCCGCTCCTTAACCTGAGCGTGGGTCGGCAGCCTCGCTGACTCCACTTCCCGGTACGACCCGATCTGCGAGGGCAGCAGCGGCATGGCAAACAGCTTCATCGGCCGAGACATGGCCGTCGACCTCGGCACCGCCAACACGCTGGTCTATGTCCGCGGCCGGGGCGTCGTGCTCGACGAGCCGTCCGTCGTCGCGATGAACACCACCACCGGTGAGGTGCTCGCCGTCGGCCACGAGGCCAAGCGGATGATCGGCCGCACCCCCGACAACATCGCCGCCATCCGGCCGCTCAAGGACGGCGTGATCGCCGACTTCGAGGCGACCGAGCAGATGCTGCGCTACTTCATCCACCAGGTGCACCGCCGGCGCTACTTCGCCAAGCCCCGCATGGTCATCTGCGTGCCGAGCGGCATCACCGCAGTCGAGCAGCGCGCGGTCAAGGAGGCCGGCTACCAGGCCGGCGCCCGCCGGGTCTACATCGTCGAGGAGCCGATGGCGGCCGCGATCGGCGCCGGGCTGCCGGTCCACGAGGCCACCGGCAACATGGTCGTCGACGTCGGCGGCGGCACCACCGAGGTCGCCGTCATCAGCCTCGGCGGGATCGTCACCAGCCTGTCGGTGCGCACCGCGGGCGACGACCTCGACCAGGCGATCATCGCGTGGATGAAGAAGGAGTACTCCCTGATGCTGGGGGAGCGCACCGCCGAGGAGATGAAGATGACCCTCGGCTCGGCCTTCCCGCTGCCCAGCGAGCCCGACGCCGAGATCCGCGGCCGCGACATGGTCTCCGGCCTGCCCCGCACCGTCGTCGTCTCCAGCTCCGAGCTTCGCCAGGCGCTCGAGGAGCCGCTGCACAACATCATCGACGCCGTCCGCAGCACCCTCGACCAGACGCCGCCCGAGCTGGCCGGCGACATCATGGACCGCGGCATCGTCCTCACCGGTGGCGGCGCGATGCTGCGCGGCCTCGACGAGCGGCTGCGGCACGAGACCGGCATGCCCGTCCACCTCGCGGAGGACCCGCTGTCGTCGGTCGCCCTCGGCGCCGGCCGGTGCGTGGAGGAGTTCGAGGCACTCCAGCAGGTCCTCGTCTCCGACCCGAGGCGCTTCTGATGGGGGCCTTCGGGGGGCACGAGGGCCGGGAGCGACGCTGGACCGGGCTCGACAGGCTCGAGTCGCGCAACCGTCCGCCGCGCTCGTTGCTCGTGGCGCTGGTGCTGGCGAGCGTCACGCTGATCACGCTGGACGTGTCCGGCGGCGGCAGCTCGCCGATCGAGCCGGCGCGTCGCGTGGTCGGCGAGGCCTTCGGTCCCGCCGAGGCAGGTGTCGCCGCGGCCGTACGCCCCTTCACCGCCGTGCCCACGTGGTTCCGCAGCAAGGGCGACCTCGCCGACCAGGTCCGCGACCTCGAGGCCAGCAACGCCGAGCTCAAGGGCCAGGTGGAGCTCGCCGGCTTCGACCGCAACCGCCTCGAGCAGTACGACGGACTCACCACCGCCGCGGAGGACCTGGGATCGGCCCTCGTCCCGGCCCGCGTGGTCGCGCTGGGCTCGCGTCAGTCGCAGAGCTTCACCGTCACCATCGACGCCGGCTCCGAGGCCGGCGTCGGCCCGGACATGACGGTCGTCAACAACGACGGGCTCGTCGGCCGGGTCCTCCGGGTCACCCGCAGCACGGCCACCGTGCTGCTCGTCATCGACCCCGACTCGACCGTGGGCGGCCGGGTCGGCTCGAGCATGGAGATCGGCTTCGTCACCGGCAGCGGCTCGCTCGACCAGAAGTCGGGGCTCGACCTCCGCCTGGTCGACGACGCCTCGGTGCCGGCCCGCGACGACACCGTCGTGACGTGGGGCAGCGCGACCGGGCCCTACGCACCGGGCGTCCCGATCGGCACCATCACCGAGGTCTACAGCTCGCTGCGCGAGGCCTCCCAGCGTGCGGTCGTCAAGCCCTTCGTGGACTTCTCCGCGCTCGACGTCGTCGGCGTGATGGTCCCGAGCGGCTCCCGCAGCGACCGCGCCGTGATCGAGGCGGACGGGAGCCTGCGATGAAGGGGCTCCGGCTGCTGATGGCCTTCGTGGCCGTGGTCGTCGCGCTGGTCGTGCAGGTCACGCTCTTCCCGCACGTCGCGTGGCACGGCATCGTGCCCAACCTGTGCCTGCTGGTCGTGGTCGCGGCCGCGCTGACCGTCGAGGCGCCGTTCGCGCTCGTGCTGGGCTTCGCCGCCGGCCTCACCCTCGACCTCGCGCCTCCGGCCGACCACGTCGCCGGCCGGTGGGCGCTCGCCCTGACGATCGCGGCGTTCCTCGCGGCCCGCGTGCGCCAGGACCAGAAGCCCACCGCCCTCGCCGTCGTCGGCACCGTCGCGGCGGCGTCGTTCGTGGGCACGTCGCTCTTCGCGCTCTCCGGCGTGCTGCTCCAGGACCCCGACATGTCGGTCGCGGGCCTCCTCGAGGTCGTCCTGGTCGCCGTCGTGTGGGACGTGCTGCTGACCCCGTTCGTGCTCCCGCCGCTGATGAAGCTCTTCGCACGGTTCAGCCCGCAGTGGGCCGCGTCGTGAGGGGAGGGGGCACCGCCAGGAGCGACAAGAGCCGTCTGCGCCTGGTGGTCGTGCAGGCCCTGGTCTTCTCGCTGTTCGCCACCCTGTTCGTCCGGCTCTACTACCTGCAGGTCATCGGCGGGGAGTCCTACCAGGCGCAGGCCGCCGACCAGTCGGTGCGCGACATCGTCGTCCAGCCCCAGCGGGGCCTGATCGTGGACAGCCAGGGCCGTCCGCTCGTGGCCAACCGCACGTCGTGGGTCATCTCGATGGACCGCACCCTCCTCGGCAAGCTGGAGGAGGGCCAGCGCACCGAGCTGGTCCGGCGCGTCGCGGTCGTCGTCGACGCCAAGCCGGCCGACGTCGAGGCCCGCCTCGTGACCTGCGGCGACCCCGGCAGCGTCCGCGACGTCTGCTGGAACGGCTCGCCCTACCAGCCCGTGCCGGTCGCCACCGACGTGCCCAAGAGCGTCGCCCTGCGGGTGCTCGAGCAGCCCGAGGACTACCCCGGCGTGCTCGCCGAGCAGCAGAACGTCCGCTCCTACCCGCGGCCCTTCGGCATCAACCTCGCCCACGTGCTGGGCTACCTCAGCCCGGTCACCGAGGACGAGTACGACCTCGCCGCCGAGCGCGACGACCGCTCGCTCAACGGTGCCTCGGTCGTCGGCCGGGCCGGCGTGGAGAAGCAGTACGACGAGTGGCTGCGCGGCCTACCCGGCTACCGCCGCGTCGCGGTGGACTCGATGGGCCGGGTGCTGGGCGACGACTCGCTCGTCGAGAGCACCCCCGGCGACACCCTCGTCACCTCGATCGACGCGAAGGTGCAGTCGGTCGTGGAGCGCCAGCTCGCCGAGCGGATCGCCTTCCAGCGCACCCAGCTCGACACCGTCACCGGCCGCAAGTACGCCGCCGACTCCGGCGCCGCCGTCGTCCTCGACGCGAAGACCGGTCGGGTGATCGCGATGGCCAGCCAGCCGACGTACGACCCCGACGTGTGGACCGGCGGCATCAGCGAGAAGCAGCTGACCCGGCTCTACTCGGAGAAGGCCGGCACGCCGCTGCTCTCGCGCGCCACCCAGGGCCAGTTCGCCCCCGGCTCGACGTGGAAGCCGTTCATGACCGCCGGCGCCCTGACCAACGGCTACTCGATGGACACGACGCTGCCGTGCTCCTCGGGCTTCCAGGTCGGCAACCGCGTCTTCAAGAACTACGAGTCCGGCGCCTACGGCAACATCGGCTTCGCCAAGGCGCTCGAGGTCTCCTGCAACACGTTCTTCTACCGCGTCGGCTACGACTTCTGGCAGCGCTTCGGGAGCGACCCCGCGGACATCGACGCCAAGGACCCGCTGGTCGAGGAGGCCAAGGAGTTCGGCTTCGGCTCCCGCACCGGCATCGACCTGCCCGGTGAGGCGCCCGGCCGGATCGCCGACCGCCACTGGAAGCAGGCCTACTACGAGTCGCAGAAGGACTACTACTGCGAGCTCAGCGGCAAGCCGCAGACCCAGGACACCAGCGACTTCGTCTACAAGTTCGCCCGCGAGTTCTGCATCGAGGGCAACCTCTACCGAGCCGGCGACGCCGTGAACTTCTCGATCGGCCAGGGCGACACGATCGTCACGCCGCTCCAGCTGGCCCGGGGCTATGCCGCGCTGAGCAACGGCGGCACCCTCTGGGCGCCGACCGTCGCCAAGGCGATCGTCAGCCCCGAGGGCAAGGTGCTGCGTCGCATCGCGCCGCGCAAGGTCGCCGAGGTCGACGTGCCCAAGAAGTACCTCGACTACATCGACGCCGCCCTGGAGAACGTCTCCCGGGTCGGCACGATGGCCTGGAAGCTCGTCGGCTTCCCGATCGACGACGTCACCATCCGCGCCAAGACGGGCTCCGCCGAGGTCTACGGCAAGCAGTCGACCGGGTGGGTCGCGTCCTACTCCAAGGACTACGTCGTCGTGATGATGATCAGCCAGGGCGGCACCGGCTCCGGCTCGACCGGTGAGGGCATCCGCGCGATCTGGGAGGCGCTCTACGGCATCGACGGCGAGACCGTGCGCCCGGCGCGCGCGGCGATCCCCGGCACCGTGCCGCCCGCCAAGCTGCCGCAGTTCCTCCAGGACGGGTCGATCATGCCGCCCGTCCCCGACAAGGCGGGGGAGTGAGTGCCATGACCGTCCTGTCCAACCGGCCCAGCACCCGGCCCACCAGCCGACCGTCGTCCCGGCCCCTGCGCACGGCGTCCAGCCTGCGCGCCCCCGGCCTCGACTGGCTGCTGATGCTGGCCGCCCTCGCGCTCGTCACGCTCGGCACCCTGCTCGTCTGGTCGGCCACCTCGACCCGCGCCGACCTCACCGGCGGCGACCCCAACGCCTACCTCCGCAAGCAGCTCGTCAACGTCGCCATCGGCCTGGTGCTGATGGTCGCCGTCCTCGCCACCGACCACCGGTGGGTGCGCATCCTCGCGCCGCTGGCCTACCTCGCCAGCGTCGGCGGACTCGTCATGGTCCTCGTGGCCGGCAGCACGATCAACGGGTCCCGCTCGTGGATCCAGCTCGGCGGCATGTCCATCCAGCCCGCGGAGTTCGCGAAGCTGGCCGTGGTCGTCGGCATGGCGCTCGTCGTGGCCGAGCGCACCGAACGGCGGTGGGGCCGCGGCGTCCGCAGCGTCGAGGTGGTCGCCATGCTCGCGATCGCCGGGGTGCCCGCCGCGCTCATCCTGCTGCAGCCCGACCTCGGCACGATGCTCGTGCTCTCCGCGACGGTCTTCGGCGTGCTCGCGGTGGCCGGCGCCGGCCGCCTGTGGCTGGCGGGCCTGACGTTCGGGGCGGTCGCCGGCGCCGTCGCCGCAGTGTCGATGGGGGTGCTCAAGCCCTACCAGGTCGACCGCTTCCTCGCCTTCACGAACCCCGGGCTCGACCCCCGGGGCGCCGGCTACAACACCGAGCAGGCGCGCATCGCCGTGGGCAACGGCGGGCTCTTCGGCCAGGGCCTCTTCGACGGCTCGCAGACCCGATCCGGCTTCGTGCCCGAGCAGCACACCGACTTCATCTTCACCGTCGCCGGCGAGGAGCTCGGCCTCGTGGGGGCGGGCGTGCTCATCCTCCTCGTGGCCGTGCTGATCTGGCGTGCGCTGGCCATCTCCGCCCAGGCCGGCGACCTGTTCGGCCGTGTCGCAGCCGCCGGCATCGCCTGCTGGTGGGGCTTCCAGGCCTTCCAGAACATCGGCATGTGCCTCGGCATCATGCCCGTCACCGGGGTGCCGCTGCCGTTCGTGTCCTACGGCGGCAGCTCGCTGTTCGCCGGGATGCTGGCGCTCGGCCTGCTCCAGAACATCCACCTCAGGTCGGCCGGTCCGGTCCGGCGCTGAGGCACGCCGCGACGACCGGTTGCGGGGTCCCTGTCGTGTAGCCTCGGGCGCCGAACGGGACCGCCACGAGGGGCCGGTCGACGGCAGCCGACGGGAAAGCAGGACATGGTGGAACCAGCGGGGAACGACCCACGGGTGGCGCGGCTCGAGAGCGACAACGAGGCCCTGCGCCGCGAGGTGGTCGACGCCCGTCACAGCCTGCTGGTGAACCGTGACCACGTCGTCGGGACGGAGGCCGAGATCGGCCGGCTCAACCGCGACATCCTGCGCATGCAGACCGAGCTCGTCGCGTCCCGCAAGCGCATCCGGGCCCTGCAGAACCGCAAGAAGGGCCTGATGACCCGCACCCGCGACCTCGAGGCCAAGCTCAAGGCGGCCCGCACCCGCAACCAGCAGCTCCGCGAGGAGCTCGACCGGCAGGTCGCGGCACGCGTGCCGCTCTCGCGTCGGGTCGTACGACGGTTGCGCGGGCGCGGCTGATGGCCGGTCAGGCGTCGCCGCTCTTCTCGATCGTCACCCCGGTCTACCAGCCGCCGGTCGACGTCCTCGCGGACACCATCGCCTCGGTCCGGTCCCAGGAGCACACCGACTGGGAGTGGGTGCTCGTCGACGACGCGTCGCCCGACCCCGAGGTGCGCCGGGTGATCGCGGACGCCTCCGCCGACGACCCCCGCATCCGCCTGGTGGCGCGCGACACCAACGGCCACATCGTGGCGGCCTCCAACGACGCCGTCGCCGAGGCGTCGGGTGAGTTCCTGGTCTTCCTCGACCACGACGACCTGCTGACGCCCGACGCGCTGGCCGAGATGGCGCGGGCGATCAGCGGCGAGCCCGAGGCCGACTACCTCTACTCCGACGAGGACAAGGTCGGCGAGGACGGCGAGCTCTTCGGCCGCTTCCCCAAGCCCGACTGGTCGCCCGAGCGGCTGCGGGGCCAGATGTACACCTCGCACCTCTCGGTCATGCGCACCGCGCTCGTGCGCGAGGTGGGCGGGTTCCGGCAGGGCTACGACGGCTCCCAGGACCACGACCTGGCGCTCCGCGTCAGCGAGCGGGCGCGCCGGGTCGTCCACGTCCCGCGGGTGCTCTACCACTGGCGTGCGGTCGCCGGGTCCGCCGCGGCCGACATCGGTGCCAAGCCCTACGCCGACGACGCGGGGCGTCGCGCGGTGCAGGACCAGCTCGACCGGCTGGGGATCGCCGGCACGGTCGAGAGCGGCCGCGAGCCGGGCCGCTACGTCATCCAGCGCCGCCTCGACCCCTCGCTGCGCGTCTCGCTCGTGATCCCGACGATCGGGCAGTCCGCCACCGTCTTCGGCGAGCGGCGCGTGATGGTGGTCGACACGGTCCGCTCCGCGCTCGCCCGCACCGAGCACGAGGACGTCGAGGTGGTCGTCGTCCACGACACGCCGACCCCGCCCGAGGTGCTGGACCAGCTGCGCGAGATCGCGGGCGACCGGCTGGTGCTCGTCGAGTACACGCTGCCGTTCAACTTCTCCCAGAAGGTCAACCTGGGCTGCCTCCACGCCACCGGCGATCGGCTGGTCTTCCTCAACGACGACGTCGAGGTGATCTCGCCGCGCTGGCTGGAGAACCTCGTCGGACCCCTCGACGAGCCCGACGTCGGGCTCACCGGCGCCAAGCTCTACTTCAGCGACGGCTCGATCCAGCACGCCGGCCACGGCTACTGGAACAAGCACTACCACCACCCCTTCCGCTACTGGACGCGCGACGAGGCCGGGCCCTTCGGGGAGCTGGTCGTCAACCGCGAGATGACCGGCGTGACCGCGGCGTGCTCCGCCATGCGGCGCGACGCGTTCCTCGAGATCGGTGGCTTCCCCGAGGCGCTGCCGTCGAACTTCAACGACGTCGACCTCTGCTACAAGGTCGCCCACCTCGGCTACCGCACGGTCTGGGTCGCCAACTGCGAGCTCTACCACTTCGAGTCGCAGACCCGCGACGGGGCGGTGCTCCCCTGGGAGCGGCACTTCGTCGTACGCCGGTGGGGGATCCCGGACGTCGACCGGTTCACGCCGGCCGCGGTCGCCACCCCGATGATGGACCCGCACCGCCTGCTCGACGCCCGCCTGGCGGAACCGCGCGCCACCACGCGCCGCACCGGCTCGCGCTGACTTCGGCCGCCGCGCCCCCAGCGCGTACGCTGGTCCTTCGCCCGTGGGCGCCGCGTGCGACGGCGCCGTCCCGATCCCTGTTCGAGGTGAAGTGAGCATGTCCGTCGCGTCGGTCTTCCCGCGCCTGGAGGCGAGGCTTCCGTCAGTGCAGAAGCCCATCCAGTACGTCGGCGGCGAGCTCAACTCGGTCGTCAAGGACTGGGACTGCGCCACCACGTCCGAGTCCGGCGGGCCCACGGTCCGGTGGGCACTGATGTACCCCGACGCCTACGAGGTGGGACTGCCCAACCAGGGCGTCCAGATCCTCTACGAGGTGCTCAACGAGCGCGACTGGATCGTCGCCGAGCGCACCTACTCGGTGTGGCCCGACATGGAGCGGGTGATGCGCGAGGGTGACGAGCAGGGCCCCATCCCGCAGTTCACCGTCGACAGCCACCGCCCGGTCGGGGCGTTCGACCTCTTCGGCCTGAGCTTCTCCACCGAGCTCGGCTACACCAACATGCTCAACGCCCTCGACCTGGCCGGGATCCCGCTCCACGCGGTCGACCGCGGCGAGGACGACCCCGTCGTCATCGCCGGCGGCCACGCCGCGTTCAACCCGGAGCCGATCGCCGACTTCGTCGACGCCGCGGTCCTCGGGGACGGTGAGGAGGTCGTGCTCGCGATCTCCGAGGTGGTGCGCGAGTGGAAGACCGAGGGGCGGCCTGGCGGCCGCGACGAGCTGCTGCGCCGGCTCGCGGTCACCGGCAACATCTACGTCCCGCAGTTCTACGACGTGGCCTATGCCGCCGACGGCTCGATCGAGGCCGTCGTGCCCAACCGGCCGGGCATCCCGTTCCGGGTGCGCAAGCACACGCTGATGGACCTCGACCAGTGGCCCTACCCGGCCAACCCGCTGGTGCCGCTCGCCGAGACCGTGCACGAGCGCTTCTCCGTCGAGATCTTCCGCGGCTGCACCCGTGGCTGCCGCTTCTGCCAGGCCGGGATGATCACCCGCCCGGTGCGCGAGCGGTCCATCGAGACCATCGGCGACATGGTCGAGAACGGCATCCGCAAGTCCGGCTTCGAGGAGGTCGGCCTGCTGTCGCTCTCGAGCGCCGACCACACCGAGATCGGCGAGGTCGCCAAGGGCCTGGCCGACCGCTACGAGGGCTCCAACGTCTCGCTGTCGCTGCCCAGCACGCGCGTCGACGCCTTCAACATCACCCTGGCCAACGAGTTCTCCCGCAACGGCCGCCGCTCGGGGCTCACCTTCGCGCCGGAGGGCGGCTCGGAGCGGATGCGCAAGGTCATCAACAAGATGGTCAGCGAGGACGACCTGATCCGGACCGTCGCGGCGGCGTACTCCCACGGCTGGCGACAGGTGAAGCTCTACTTCATGGTCGGCCTGCCCACCGAGACCGACGACGACGTGCTGCAGGTCGCCGACCTCGCCAGGCGCGTGATCGCCAAGGGCCGCGAGGTCACCGGCCGCAACGACATCCGCTGCACGGTGTCGATCGGCGGGTTCGTCCCCAAGCCGCACACGCCGTTCCAGTGGGCCGCGCAGCTCGACCACGAGACCACCGACGACCGGCTGAAGAAGCTGCGCGACGTCGTGCGCGACGACAAGAAGTTCGCCCGCGCGATCGGCTTCCGCTACCACGACGGCAAGCCCGGCATCGTCGAGGGACTGCTGTCCCGCGGCGACCGGCGCGTCGGCCGGGTCATCGAGGAGGTCTGGCGCGACGGCGGCCGCTTCGACGGCTGGAGCGAGCACTTCTCCTACGACCGCTGGATGTCGTCGGCCGAGAAGGCGCTGGCCGGCACCGGCGTCGACGTCGACTGGTACACCACCCGCGAGCGCGACTACGACGAGGTGCTGCCCTGGGAGCACCTCGACTCCGGCCTCGACAAGGACTGGCTCTGGGGCGACTGGGAGGACGCCCTGGCGACCGCCGACGGCGCCGACATCGAGATCGAGGACTGCCGCTGGACGCCGTGCTACGACTGCGGCGTCTGCCCCGAGATGGGCACCGAGATCCAGGTCGGCCCGACAGGCCAGAGGCTGTTGCCGCTCAGCGTCGTCTGACACTGGCATGATCCGGCCCGTGCCCCACGTGCTGGACCTCGGTTCCCGGAAGTTCTGGCAGCTCACGGGTCGTCAGGTCGACCTCGACGGGCGCGAGCGGTGGCTGGACGCACCCGTCAGCCGGTTGCCACGCGTGAGCGAGGAGTGGCTCGCCGCCGAGGCCGCCCGCCACGGAGGCGTGCTCGGCGGTGACGAGCCGGACGCCGGGCTGCTGGCGTCGATGGCGCTCCTCGACGGCCCGGGCTTCGAGTCCGAGCGGCTGCGCCCGGAGGTCCGCGACTTCTACGAGCACACCGCGGCCTGGCACGTGGAGGTGTGGTCGGGCTGGTCTCCCGTCTTCTGGCCCGCGGGCGAGCTGGTGTCGCGGCTCTGGGGGCGACGCGTCGAGCAGCTCGCCCTGCCGATGCGCCCCCTCGACGTCGCCCGCGGCATGGACAGCCGGGTGACCCCGATCCGTGACCGGAACGGCGAGCAGGTCGCCGCCGCGTGGAACCGTACCCTGCGCGGCAGCGGGAGGCAGGTGTTCAGCGGCGCCTACTCGGCGCGCACGCTGCCGGGCGCAAACCGGCCGAGCGTGCACGTCGCGTTCCCGCTCGAGTCGGGCAACGTCCAGGTCTTCCTCCGTCCCACGGTGACCGACGACGGCGGGCTCCTCCTGGAGTCACCGGCCGGCCGGTTCGGCCAGGACGGGGCGTACGTCGTCGTCCGCGACCGTCGCGCCCACGCCGCGCGCGTCCCGCTGTACGAGACCTTCCACGTGTACGTCGACGTGGACGGGGTGCTGCGGACCGACCACGAGCTGCGGCTCTGGTCGGCGTCGGCCGTCCGCCTGCACTACAAGCTCGAGCGGGTCCCGTGATCCACTCCTTCCACCTCGCCGAGGTGCCCCGCCTGGTGGGCGTGCGGGCGCTCCTCCGCCCGCCGGGCACCGCGACGCCCGGGCTCGACCACGCCGAGTGCCTGTCCCTGATGCGGCTCGGTGCACCCACGGTGTCCCCGGACCGGCTGCAGGTCCGGCGGCTCGCGGTCTTCGCGCAGTGGCGCGACGAGGCCGCACTCGAGCGCTTCCTGGCCCGCGACCCCCTGGGCCGTGAGCTGGCGGGTGGCTGGCACGTGCGGCTCGAGTACCTGCGTCGGTGGTCGACCCTCGCCGCCCTTCCGGGCATGCCCGTCCGCGCCGGCGCGTGGCGGCAGGACGAGCCCGTCGTGGCGGTGACGCTGGCCCGGATGCGGCTGGGGGAGGTGCCGCGCTTCCTGCGCAGCGGCAAGCCCGTCGAGCGGCTCGTGCGCGACCACCCGGGCGTCACCCTCGCAGCTGCCGCCCTGCGCCCGCCGCACACCATCTCCACCTTCTCGGTCTGGCGCACGGTGCAGGAGATGGAGGACATGGTGCACGGGCGCTCCGCCGTGGCGGACCCGCATCGGCACGCCGACGCGATGGCCGAGCGCGACCGGCGCGACTTCCACCACGAGTTCGCGACGTTCCGGTTCCGGCCCGTCTCCGAGCACGGCGCGTGGCGGGGCAGGAGCGGCAACGTCCCGTCCTTCCCCTAGGATCGTTCGGTCCGTCGTCGGAGAAAGCAGGCTGATGGGGCTCGAGAGCAAGGCGCGCGCGTGGGCGCACCAGCGTGGACTTCAGCGATCCCGTGTCGCGGTGGCGGCCTACCGGACCGCCTCCCGCGTCAGGTTCCGGGGCAGCTGGGACGACGAGGTGGAGTTCCGCGGCCACCGGTTCCGCATCGGCCGCGACCTCACCCTCTACCCGGCCGTGCACAGCGGGGGCTTCGAGGCCGAGGAGCTCGACGTGCTGCTGCCACGCGTCCCGCGCGACGCGGTGGTGTGGGACGTCGGCGCCAACATCGGCATCTACGCCGTCCTCCTCGCCGCTGCGGCGCCGGAGGGCCGCGTCGAGGCGTTCGAGCCGGTCCCCGACAGCCACCGGCGGCTCGAGGACAACGTCGCTGCCAACGCCCTCACCAACGTCACCACGCACTTCGTCGCGCTGTCCGACGCCACCGGCACCGCCCGGATGGCCGTCCACGCCGACGCCCACGGCTGTGACCAGATCGGCGAGGTCGGCGACGACGCCGAGGCGATCGACGTACCGACGCTGACCGGCGACGAGTTCCTCGCCTCCACCGGCGGGGCGGACCCGGACGTGGTCAAGGTCGACATCGAGGGCCACGAACCGCAGTTCCTCGCAGGTGCGTGGGGCATGTTCGAGCGCCGCCGGCCGCTGCTGATGATGGAGGTCAACCCGACCGCGTGGTCGGGAGAGGCCCAGGTGAAGGAGTGGCAGGACACCGTCGACCGGCTCTTCGCGCTCTACGGCGCCGGCCTGTGGTTCGACACCGCGACCCCCCGCGAGGTCTCCTCGCTGGACGTCGCGACCCTCGACGACACGCGCGCGTTCAGCCTGCTGTTCCCCGGTCGCACCCGCTAGTCGCCGGTGTCGTCGTCCGTGCGGGGCGTCACGGTTTGTCCGTCACGCCCACCTCAGGAGAGAGTCGCGTCGTGAAGAGGTCGTCCTGGGTCGTCGCCACGCTCGTGGCTGCGCTCGCTGCTGTCGTGTGCGGCGCCATGTGGGCGCTGTCGTCGCCGGTCGGGTCCTCGCCCGACGACAACTACCACCAGGCGACCATCTGGTGCGTCGGGGCGACCGAGGACTCCGCGCCGAGCACCTGCCGGGTGGTCGGGGAGTCAGCGGAGACCGGTGGCCGCGTGGTGAAGCTGCCGGCGCTGGTCGCGGCGCCCAACTGCTACGCGTTCCAGCCGGCCGAGTCGGCAGCCTGCCAGAAGCCGCTGCGCGGGGAGCTGACGCGCACCGAGGCGGTCGACAACGGCGACTACCCCGGCGGGTTCTACCGCGTGATGCACCTGCTCGTGCAGGACAGCATCCCGGAGTCGATCCTCGCCATGCGGGTCTTCAACGTCGTCCTCGGGGTGGTCCTGCTGGGTGCGGTGGCGCTCGTCGCCACCGCCGGCGTCCGGCGGTTGATGGCGCTGACCCTCACGCCCGTGCTGATCCCGCTGGGCTGGTTCATCCTGGCCTCGGTCAACCCCAGCAGCTGGGCGCTGTCCGGGCTCACCTGCTTCGGCTTCGCCCTCCACACCTTCTTCTCCACGCCCCATCCACGTCGGCGGATCGCGGCGGGCGTCCTGGCCGGGCTCGGCCTGCTCGTCGCGCTGAGCGCCCGCGGTGACGCTCCGGCCTACGCCGGCGTGGTGACCGTCGCCCTGTGCCTGCTGCACTGGCGGGTGCTCTGGGCTCGCCGGGCGCTCGTGGTCCTGCCGGCCCTCGTCGCCCTGGTCTGCGCCTGGCGCCTGCTCGGCGCGTCCCAGGTCGCCAGCATCGCCGGCGCCTCGGCGGAGACCGAGCGACCCCTCAGCGAGGTGGTCCCCAACCTCCTCCTGGAGTTCCCCGCGCTCTTCAGCGGCATGTTCGGCTACGCGTTCGGCCTCGGGTGGCTCGACACGTCCGTCAGCGCCGTGACGGCGTACCCCGTGGCCCTGGTCATCGGGTTCCTCGGGCTCACCGGCCTGGGGCGGCTGTCGTGGCCGAAGGCGGCCGCGGCCGTGCTGATCTTCCTGCCCATGCTCGTGCTGCCGCTCATGACGCTCTACCGCACGCGCCTGATCGTGGGCGAGAGCGTGCAACCGCGCTACATCCTGCCGCTGATGCCGATCCTGCTCGCGGTGCTCCTGGTCGACCGCACCGCCGACCGTGCCCTGTCCATCTCCCGGGTCCAGGCCGTGGTGATCGCCGTCGCGCTCACGGTCGCCAACGCGGCGGCCATCTACGCCAACGCGCGCCGCTACGTGACCGGCATCGACGGCCCGCAGCTGATCGACGACCTCGAGTGGTGGTGGCAGTCCGCGCCGCCGCCGGGCACCGTCGCCGTGGTGGGTGGCGTCGCGTTCGCGGTGTTCGCCGCGGCCCTCGTCGTCACCAACTGGCAACCCTCGCTCGAGCCGGTGGCCGCACCCGACCCGGCACCTGCCCCCGGGCGCGAGCCGGAGCCGGCACCCGCGCCCGAGGATCCGGCCCCGACGCCGTCCCCGGCCCGCACCGAGGAACCCACCGACAGCCAGACCCAGACCGCGACCACGACCACGACCACGACAACGACCCAGGAGACCCGATGAGCTATCGCGCAGTCGACTCCGCCGAGGTGTCGCCCGAGGCGACGATCGGCGACGGCACCAGCCTGTGGCACCTGTGCCAGGTGCGCGAGGACGCGGTCCTCGGCGAGAACTGCGTCATCGGCCGCGGCGCCTACATCGGCTCGGGCGTGCAGATGGGCGACAACTGCAAGGTGCAGAACCACGCCCTGGTCTACGAGCCCGCCGTGCTCGGCAACGGCGTCTTCATCGGCCCCGCCGTGGTGCTGACCAACGACACCTACCCGCGCGCGGTCAACCCCGACGGCTCGCTCAAGTCCGCCTCGGACTGGGAGGCGGTCGGCGTCACCATCGGCGACGGCGCCGCCATCGGCGCCCGCTCGGTCTGCGTCGCACCGGTGCGCATCGGCGCCTGGGCGCTGGTGGCCGCCGGTTCGGTCGTGACCCGCGACGTGCCGGCACACGCCCTCGTGGCCGGCGTGCCGGCCCGTCAGATCGGCTGGGTCTCCCGCACCGGGACCCGGCTCGAGGAGCAGCCCGACGGCTCGCTGGTCGACACCGGCACCGGCGCCGTCCACGACGTCATCGACGGACAACTCAAGGAGAGAGAAGAGTGACGCAGCCAGAGTTCATCCCCCCGGCCAAGCCGATCATCGGCGAGGAGGAGCGCAAGGCGGTCGACGCCGTGCTGGCCTCCGGCATGGTGGCGCAGGGGCCGGAGGTGGCTGCCTTCGAGCAGGAGTTCGGCGACCAGCTGGTCGACGGTCGCACCTGCGTGGCCGTCAACTCCGGCACGTCCGGGCTGCACCTCGGCCTGCTCGCCGCCGGCATCGGTCCGGGCGACGAGGTCATCGTCCCGTCGTTCACGTTCGCCGCGACCGCCAACTCCGTCGCCCTCACCGGTGCCACCCCGGTGTTCGTCGACATCGAGCCGACGTACTTCTGCCTCGACCCGCGCGCGGTCGAGGCCGCGATTACCGAGCGCACGCGGGCGATCATGCCCGTCCACCTCTTCGGCCACCCCGCCGACATGACCGCGCTCGGCGAGATCGCCGAGCGGCACGGTGTGATGCTCTTCGAGGACGCGGCCCAGGCCCACGGCGCGACCTGGAACGGCGCCTCGGTCGGCAGCTTCGGCACGTTCGCGATGTTCTCGCTCTACCCGACCAAGAACATGACCTCCGGCGAGGGCGGCATGGTCGCGTGCGCCGACGACGAGACGGTCCGTCGCGTCAAGCTGCTGCGCAACCAGGGCATGGAGCGCCAGTACGCCAACGAGCTCATCGGCCTCAACAACCGGATGACCGACATCCACGCCGCCATCGGCCGGGTGCAGCTGACCAAGATCGGCGCCTGGACCGCGACCCGGCAGCACAACGCCGGGTTCCTCGACGCCCACCTCGAGAACGTCGTCGTGCCCCCGGTCGCGGAGGCGGCGACGCACGTCTACCACCAGTACACGATCCGCGTCGCCGAGGACCGCGACGAGGTCGTCCGCCGCCTCCGCGAGGAGTTCCAGGTCGGCTCGGGCGTCTACTACCCGATCCCGAACCACCGGCTGGAGTCGCTGCAGCAGTACGCCCCGGGGCTGGACCTGCCCGAGACCGAGCGGGCCGCCGCCGAGGTGATCTCGCTGCCGGTGCACCCCTCGCTCGACCAGTCGCACCTGGACCGCATCGTCGAGGCCGTCAACACCGTCGTGAAGGCGGGTGCGTGATGACCGAGACGATCGCACCGACCAGGACGCTGCGCACCGGTGTCATCGGGCTCGGCTCGATGGGACGCCACCACGCCCGCGTGATCCGGGCGACGCCCGGCATGGAGCTCGTCGCCGTCGCCGATCCCGTCGGTGACAGGTTCGGCGTGGCCGGCGACCTCCCGGTCCTGCCCGACGTCGACGCCCTCATCGGCGCCGGCATCGACGCGGCCGTGGTGGCCGTGCCGACCGTCCACCACGAGGACGTCGCGCTCGCCCTTGCCGCGGCTGGTGTCGCGACGATGGTCGAGAAGCCGATCGCCCACTCCGTGGAGGCGGGCGAGCGGGTCGGTGCCGCCTTCGACGCCGCCGGTGTCGTCGGGTGCGTGGGCTACGTCGAGCGCTGCAACCCCGCGGTCATCGCGATGCGCGAGCGGATCCAGCAGGGGCTGCTGGGGGAGATCTACCAGATCACCACCTCGCGGCAGGGGCCGTTCCCGCCGCGCATCACCGACGTCGGCGTGGTCCAGGACCTCGCCACCCACGACTTCGACCTGACCCCGTGGATCGCCGGCGCGCCCTACGTCCGCCTGACCGCCCACACCCAGCACCGGTCCGGTCGTGACAAGGAGGACATGGTCGTCGCCACCGGCCGCCTCGCCAACGGCGTCATCGTCAACCACCTGGTCAACTGGCTCTCGCCCCGCAAGGAGCGCCAGTGCATCGCCACCGGTGAGCGGGGTGCGCTCGTCGCCGACACGCTGACCGGCGACCTGACGTTCTACGCCAACGGCACGTTCGAGAACGACTGGGACGCCGTGGCGACCTTCCGCGGGGTCAACGAGGGCGACGTGACGCGCTTCGCGATCCAGAAGCGGGAGCCGCTCGCGGTCGAGCAGGCGCACTTCCGCGAGGCCGTCCTCGGCGGCGACGCGGCGGGCATCGTGCCGATGAGCGAGGGCGTGCAGACGCTCCGCGTCGTCGACGCGTGCCTGCGCTCGGCCGGCGAGGGGCGTGAGATCACGCTGTGACGTGACCGGCGCGCTCCAGCTCCGCGACGATCGCCTCGGTGGGGTGGAACTCGTCGAGGAGTGAGGGGCGCGCCCGGTCGGGCCACGTGCGCAGGAAGTCGCGCAGGACCTGCATGTCGAGCCCGGTCAGCACGAGGTTGTCGCCGATGCCCTGCTGCGACTCGACCGCCTCGCGGTGGATGGCGGCGGGCTTGCCGAGGATCCCGCACTCCTGCTGGAGCCCGCCGGAGTCGGTGACGACGAAGCTCGCGCGTGCCAGGAGCGGCATGAAGCGCGCGTAGGGCTGCTTGTCCACGAGCCGGAAGCGATCACCGAACAGGTGGCCCAGGCCGAGCTCCTCGATCCGGTTGCGCTCGGTGTTCCCGGCCGGCATGACGAGCGGCATGGTGGCGCTGGCCTCGTGCAGCACCTCGAGGGTCTGGGTGAAGACCGGGCCGTTGCGCAGCATCTCGAACCGGTGCAGGGTCACGAGCCCGAACTCCGCGGGCAGGTCGATGGCCGGGGCGTCGCCGTCGATCGCGAGGCGCAGCGCGTCGATGACCGTGTTGGCACCGGTGTCGACGATCGATCCCCGCGCCCGCTCGCGGCGCAGGTGGTCGACCTCGTGCTGGGTGGGCGCGAAGTGCAGGGTGGCGATCTTCGCCACGATGCGGCGGTTGAGCTCCTCGGGCATGGGGTGCCAGATGTTGCCGGTGCGCATGCCGGCCTCGACGTGCGCCACCTCGGCTCCGAGGAAGCGTCCGATCAGGGCACCGAGGACGGTGCTGAAGGTGTCGCCGTGCACGACCACGAGCGGTCGGGGCGTGCCCCGGCGCAACCGCCGGCGCAGCTCGCCTCGACGGCGTACGACGGACAGCAGGATGCGGAGCGCCCACCCGGGCACCTGCGCCACGCGCACCACGTCGCGCTGGCGGCGGGACGGCACGAGGTCGACGGCCGGCTGGGGGAGGGCGAGGTCGGCCAGCGTGGCCGGCAGGCCGCCGACGTGGAAGGCGGTGTTCCAGAGCTCGACCCCGTCGCCGCGCTCCTCGAGGGCACGGATCACCGGTGCCAGCTTGATGATCTCGGCCGTGGTCCCGGCGATGAAGGCGATCGTCACTGGCTCTCCCGTGCTGGCCCCGTGCGTGTCCGGGGATGGTCTTGGCGTTGCAGTATCGTCTGCACGCGGATCAGGCGAGCCGACGAAAGGGTGGTCCACCACCGTGCAGGACACCCCGCCACTGCCCACCGCAGAGGCCCGTGCAGAAGCATCCGCACCGTCGCACGCGCGGCTCGGCGTGGTCATGCCAGCCTACAACGAGGGCAGCTGGGTCCGGCGCGCGCTCGACGCCCTCGAGGTCGCCGCCGCCCGGGCCGACTGGCCCCTCGAGGTGGTGGTCGTCGACGACGGTGCCACCGACGCCGAGAGCCTGGCCGTCCTGGCCGAGGTCGACGGCCGGGCCCACGTCCGCGTCGTGCACCAGTCCAACGCCGGACGGTTCGCGGCGCGCCGGGTGGGTCTCGAGATCGTCACGGCCGACCTGGTCCTGCTCCTCGACGCACGCGTCGAGGTGGCTCCGGAGTCGCTCGAGCGGCTCCGTGCCGCCGTCGACCGCGGTGAGACGGTGTGGAACTACGACGTCGTCCCCGGCTCCCGCGACCTCCGCGCCCTCTTCTGGACCGGCATCACCAAGGTGTGGTGGCGCGACTACTTCCGCACCCGTCGGCCGATCGCCTTCGGCGTCGACGACTTCGACCGCTACCCCAAGGGCACCGGCGCCTTCCTGGCCCCCCGCAGCCTGCTGCTCGCGGCGGCCGGCGAGTTCGAGTCGCACTTCGCCGACGCCAGCCTCGCCTCCGACGACACCCGTCTGCTGCGCACGGTCGCCGCGGCCGAGGACATCCACCTCTCGCCCGAGGTGCTGTGCACCCACCACGCCAAGAGCGGCCGCGGGTCGTGGTCGCGTCAGTGCTACTACCGCGGCACCACGTTCGTCGACGGCTACCTCACCGACCCCGCGCGGGCGCGCGGGCTGCTCGGCGGCGTGCTCGCCGTCGCCGTCGTGGGCGGGGTCGCGGCCGCCACCCTCCCACGCACCACCGCGACCGCCGGCGTCCTCGGGTGCCTGACGGCCGGCGCCGGTGCGCGCTGGTGCGGCGCGACGCCGCGCGAGGCGGTCGCGGTGGGAGCGCTCAGCCCTGCTTTCGGCGTGCTGTTCGGTGCGGGCGTGGTGCGTGGGCTGCGCCTCGCCGCGAGCTCCTCGTGAGCCGGGCCCGACGCCAGCTCGGCCTGCTCTCGGTCTCGTTCTTCGCCGCCAGCGGCCTGGGCCTGCTGCTCCTGGTCGTGGTGGCCCGGTGGCTGACCCCGACGGAGAACCTCCAGTTCCAGGCCGTCTGGGCGCTGATCTTCACCTTCGCGAGCGTCCTCGGGTCGCTGGAGCAGGAGGTCGCGCGCCAGTCGACCACCGCCGCGCTCGAGCAACGGCGTACGCCCGTGGGTGCCGTCCAGGCGGTCGGGCTCGCCGCCGTGGCCTGCCTGGTGCTGCTGGCGGCCTTCCTGGCGACACCGTCGGGTCGCGAGGTCGTCCACGGGTCGCTGCCGGTCCTGCTCCTCAGCCTGCTGTCCGTCGTCAACTTCGCGATGCTCATCCTGGCGCGCGGCGTCCTGCTCGGCGCCCACGCGCTGCGGGGCTACTCCGCCCTCCTGGTGGGGGAGGCGGTCGCCCGCGTGGTGGTCCTCGCCGCCCTCATCGCGACCGGCGTCGACGCGGCGGTCTTGTGGGCGGTGCTCGCGACCGTCGCCGGCTCGCTGGTCTGGGTGGGCGCCCTGAGCAGGCTCACGCGTGGCGTCGAATGGTCCGGCGCGCGCACCCCGTGGTCGACCGTCGCGGGCACGGTGACCGCGCTCGGCATCGCCAACGGGCTGTCCGCCCTGGTGCTCACCGGCTTCCCGGCCGTGGTCGTCGCGATCCTGGGCAAGTCCCCGGACCTCGCCGTCCTGATCGCGGTGATCACGCTGTCGCGGGCGCCGCTCGCGCTGATGGCCCCGGTGCAGGCGTTGACCGTGCCGACCGTGGTCCGGTGGAGCCGCAGCGGGGACACCCGCCGGCTCACCCGGGCGCTCGAGCTCATCGCGGGCGGCAGCGCCGTGGCGGCCCTCCTCGGGGCACTGGTCGGCTACGTGATCGGCCCGTGGGCCGTGGCGCTCGTGCTTGGCGCCGACTACCGCCCGACGCCAGTCACGGCCGCCCTCGTGGCAGCGGCGACCTGCGTGATGGCCGGCGCCCTCCTGCAGGCGGCGGCCCTGGTGGCGCTCCAGCGCTACTGGCTCGTGACGGCCTGCTGGGCCACGGCGATCGCGTCCGCGGCGCTGCTGATGCTGGTCGCCCCGTGGAGCGCCGAGCACCGGGCGCTCGGCGGTTTCACGATCGCCTCCCTCACGGCGTTCGTCGCCACCGCGATCGCCGTACGGTCGAGCGTGACCACAGCCGGACGCAGTGACCAGCGCGCCGCCCACTAGGGTTCCCCCCATGTCCGGACGGCCCGACCAGCGCATCCTCGTGGTCATCCCCGCGTGGAACGAGGCGGGCGCCATCGCCGGCACCATCGCCGAGGTGAGGGCGTCCCAGCCCGACCTCGACATCCTGGTGGTCGACGACGGGTCCGGCGACGGGACCGGCGCGGTCGCGCGCAGCGCCGGCGCCCAGGTGGTCCGGCTCCCGTTCAACCTCGGCGTCGGCGGAGCCATGCGCACGGGCTACCGCTACGCCATGCAGGAGGGCTACGACGTCGTCGTGCAGATCGACGCCGACGGCCAGCACGACCCCTCCTACCTCCCGCAGCTCCTCGCCGGGCTCGAGGACTCCGACGTCGTCATCGGCGCCCGGTTCGCAGGTGAGGGCAGCTATGCGGCCCGCGGCCCACGGCGATGGGCCATGCGCATGCTGGCCGCCGTGCTCTCGCGGCTCGCCGGCACGCGACTCACCGACGTCACGAGCGGCTTCCGCGTGGCCAACCGTCGCGCGGTCCGCGTGTTCGCCGACCACTACCCGGCGGAGTACCTCGGCGACACCGTCGAGTCGCTCGTGATCGCGCTGCGCGTGGGGTGCACCGTGTCGCAGCAGCCCGTCCACATGCGGCCCCGCACGATCGGCACGGCCAGCCAGTCGCCGCTGCGAGCGGCGACCTACCTGGTGCGCGCCGTCGTCGCGCTCGCGCTCGCCCTCGTGCGGCGCTGGCCGGCCGCGACCGAGACCCTCGGCCAGGAGAAGTGATGAGTCCCGTCCTCACGCTCGGAGTCGTCGGAGCCGTCGCCACCCTGCTCGTGCTCTTCGAGATGCTCCGGCGCCAGCGCCTCCGCGAGAAGTACGCCGTGATCTGGGTCGTGGTGGCCGTCGGCACGGTCCTGCTGGTCATCTTCCCCGGACTGCTCACCCGGGCGTCCACGCTCCTGGGCGTCCAGGTCCCGTCCAACCTGCTCTTCTTCGCGGCCAGCATGCTCCTGCTGCTGCTGAGCATCCAGTTCAGCTACGAGATCGGCCGCCTCGAGGACCGCACCCGCACCCTCGCCGAGGAGGTCGCGCTGCTCAACCTGCGGCTCGAGCAGCTGACCGCCGACGACCCGAGCGGCCCGGTCGAGGCCACCGAGGACGACCTCGGGGGAGACCCCGGCGGAGGGACCGGCGACGGCCTGCGCCGTGACTAGAATCAGCGGCGACCACCCGTCAGGGAAGGGCGACGCCGTGTTCGACGAGAAGGACTACTGGCGCCAGCGGCACGACGACCACGACGGCGCGCTGAGGGCCGTCGGCATCGACACCGTGACCGAGCGCGCCAACCAGCTCGCCTACCAGCTGCTCGCCGACCAGTACTCCCGGTTGCTCGACCGGCTGGCCCTCCCGGAGGGCACCTCGGCCCTCGACGCCGGTGCGGGGGTGGGTGCCTTCACCCGGCTGCTGCACTCCCGCGGGCTCCGCGTCACGGCCCTGGACATCTCCCAGACCGCCCTGGACGGCATCGACCTCCCCATCACCAAGGTCTGCTCGCCGATCGCCAGCGCCGACCTCCCCGACCGCGGGTTCGACTACGTGCACTCGTTCGACGTCGTCTACCACGTCATGTCGGACGCGGAGTGGGCTGACTCGCTCGAGGCGCTGTGCCGGTGGTCGTCGCGCCACCTCGCCCTGCACGAGCGGTTCCTCCGGCTGCCCCAGCTGGTGCCGTCGAAGATCATGAAGATGCGACCCCGCAAGCAGACGATGGCCGTCCTCGAGCGCAACGGCTTCCGGCAGGTCGACGAGATGCCCACCTACTTCCTGAGCAAGCAGCTGCTGACCTACCGGGTGGCCGACAAGATGCCCGACCTGTTCCACCGCGTCGACGCCTGGGCCCTGGGGCGGCACTCCGACGCCGCCTGGGTCCGTTCGGTCGCGTCGCACCGCATCAAGCTCTTCGAGAGGACCGCGTGAAGCAACAACCCGAGCAGCAGGCCCCACCCGTCCAGCGACTCCGCGTGCGCTACGCCAAGCGGGGGCGGATGCGCTTCACCAGCCACCGCGACTTCAGCCGCGCCTTCGAGCGTGCCGTCTTCCGCGCGCGGGTGCCCATGGCCTACTCGTCCGGCTTCAACCCGCACCCGCGCATCTCCTACGCCGGAGCCGCCCCGACGGGGTCCGCGAGCGAGGCGGAGTACCTCGAGCTGGCCCTCGCCCAGGTCGTCCGGGCGGACGACGTCCACGCGATGCTCGACGAGGCGCTCCCGCCCGGGCTGGACGTCCTCGAGGTCGCCGAGTCGCCCGGGGGGTCGCTGGCCGACCTGCTCGAGGCCAGCCGCTGGCGGATCGGGCTGACCGCCGACCACGCCGCGGTCGCGGACGCCGTCGCGCGGTTCCTGGCGGCCGACGAGGTGCTCGTGGAGCGGATGACCAAGAAGGGCATGCGCGAGTTCGACGCGCGCGGTGCGGTCCTCTCGCTGGTGGTCGACACGGCCGACGGGGCCGCGCCCGGACGTACGTCGATGGACGTGGTGCTGCGGCACGGGACCCCGGCCGTTCGTCCCGACGACGTCCTGCGCGGGCTCGAGGCCGTGGCCGGCCTGCCGATGGACGAGGCGCCGCTGATGACGCGGCTGGCCCAGGGCCCCCTGCTCGGGTCGGACCAGGTCGGCGACCCGCTGGCGGATCGGGCATAGCGCCACTCCGGTCACGGTGTGCGATACTCGCCACGTTCGACGCCCTGACCACCGTCGGGATCCGTCGAGCCGACGACGTTCTCGCCGGCCGCACCAGCGGTCGGCACCCCGGATGGGTGGACGTCACCGGACCGCGACGCGGCCACACGAGTCGGTGACAGCGACTCAGGGGCCCGGCGACCGCGGCGGGTGGCGCACCGGCCGACCGGAGACGCACCCGCGGAGGGGGTCGCCGCCACAGAAGCTTTGCGTCCGCGCCGATCGTCCTGCGAGAGGGGCGGACGCCGTACCGGCACCGTCACGGTGCCCGAGGAGCACCACATGCTCAGTGATGACCAGAACGACCAGCCCGAGCGCACCGGGTCGGAGGCGGGCCAGCCCACCGAGGCCGCCGCGCCCTCCGTGCCCGTCGTGACCCGTCGGACGCGCAAGGCGCCTGCGAAGAAGGCGGCCGCCGCGCCCGCCCCGGACGCCAGCGAGACCGGCCACACCGGAGACGCCGACGCCCCGCTCGTGCAGAAGACCACCTCGCGTCGAGCGCCCGCCAAGAAGGCCCCGGCGCGCAAGAGCGCCGCGAAGAAGACTGCCGCGACCCCCGATCCCGACGCTGCCGTCGCGCCGGCCGAGGCCGTCCCCGCCGACGAGGCTCCTACCCCCGCCAGGAAGGCGGCTGCCCGGAAGTCCGCCGCCGCCAAGGCGCCGGCCAAGAAGACCGCGGCCAAGCGCACCGCCAAGAAGGCCGCAGCCGCACCCGAGCCGGCCGCTGCTGACGCCGACGAGACCGCCGCGGCAGCCGGGACCGCTGAGGCCTCCGACGCCGCCACCGGTCACGCTGTGCTGTTCCAGGCGCCCGTCGTCACCACGACCACCCGCCGCACCCGCAAGAAGGCCGCGCCCGTCCCGGTCGAGACGGCCGACGCCGCGGAGTCCACCGAGACGACCGGGTCCACCGACGCCGCTGTCGCCACCGAGGACACCGAGGCCGCGGCTCCGGCCAAGAAGTCGGCCGCGAAGAAGTCGGCGGCGAAGAAGTCCGCCGCTGACCGGCCGGCCCGGAAGCGGTCCGGGAAGAAGGCCGCCGCCGCCGAGGAGGCGCCCGTCGCCGACGAGGACGAGGACGCCGCCGCAGCGCTCGCGGAGGCCGAGGCCACCGAGGACGCTGAGGGCACCGAGCCCAGCGCCGATACCAGCACCGAGACCGACACCGGGACCGACACCGACTCGTCCGAGTCAGCTGACGACACCGAGGGTGACGGCGAGGGCGGCGGCCGTCGTCGCCGTCGTCGCGGCGGCCGCCGTCGTCGCAAGTCCGGGGAGGGTGAGAGCGAGGGTGCGGCCGAGTCCGGCTCCGCCGACACGGCCGACGACTCCACCGAGGCCTCCGCGAGCCCCGCCTCGGCGGACGCGGACTCCGACACGACCGACGGCGCCGGCGAGGGCACCTCGCGCCGTCGTCGCCGCCGTCGCCGCTCGGGCGACGAGGGCTCCTCCGACGACGCCGAGCCGAACACCGTGACCCGGGTCCGCAAGACCCGCTCGGCCGAGGACCAGATCACCGCGGTCGCGGGCTCGACCCGCCTCGAGGCGAAGAAGCAGCGCCGCCGCGAGGGCCGCGAGGCCGGTCGCCGCCGTGCGCCGATCGTGAGCGAGGCCGAGTTCCTCGCCCGTCGCGAGTCGGTGGAGCGGATCATGGTGATCCGCCAGCGCAAGGACCTGATCCAGATCGGCGTGCTCGAGGACAAGGTCCTCGTCGAGCACTACGTCGCCCGCGAGTCGCAGACCTCGCTCATCGGCAACGTCTACCTCGGCCGCGTCCAGAACGTGCTCCCGTCGATGGAGGCCGCCTTCATCGACATCGGCAAGGGCCGGAACGCCGTCCTGTACGCCGGCGAGGTCAACTGGCAGTCGCTCGGTCACAAGGAGGGCCAGCCCCGCAAGATCGAGTCGGTGCTCTCGAGCGGCCAGATGATCCTCGTGCAGGTCACCAAGGACCCGGTCGGCCACAAGGGCGCCCGCCTGACCAGCCAGGTCAGCCTCGCCGGTCGCTTCCTCGTCTACGTCCCGGACGGCACCACCTCCGGCATCTCGCGCAAGCTGCCCGACACCGAGCGCAGCCGCCTGAAGACCCTCCTGAAGGAGATCGTGCCCGACACCGCCGGCGTCATCGTGCGCACCGCGGCCGAGGGTGCCAGCGAGGACGAGCTGACGCGTGACGTCGAGCGCCTCAAGGCCCGCTGGGAGGACATCGAGAAGAAGGCCACCCACAAGGGTTCGGGCCCGCAGCTGCTCTACGGGGAGCCCGACCTGACCCTGAAGGTCGTGCGTGACCTGTTCACCGAGGACTTCGCCAAGCTCGTCATCGAGGGCGACGACGCCTGGGACACCGTCCACGGCTACGTCGAGTCGGTCGCCCCGGACCTCGCCGAGCGCCTCGAGAGGTTCGAGCGCGGCGCGACCGGTGGCGACGTGTTCGCGACGTACCGGATCGACGAGCAGATCCACAAGGGACTGGACCGCAAGGTCTGGCTGCCGTCGGGCGGCTCCCTGATCATCGACCGCACCGAGGCGATGACCGTCGTCGACGTCAACACCGGCAAGTTCACCGGGTCCGGGGGCAACCTCGAGGAGACGGTCACCAAGAACAACCTCGAGGCCGCCGAGGAGATCGTGCGCCAGCTCCGCCTGCGCGACATCGGCGGCATCATCGTGGTCGACTTCATCGACATGGTGCTCGAGTCCAACCGTGACCTCGTGGTCCGGCGGCTCGTCGAGTGCCTGGGGCGCGACCGCACCCGCCACCAGGTCGCCGAGGTGACCTCGCTCGGCCTGGTGCAGATGACCCGCAAGCGGATCGGCACCGGCTTGGTCGAGGCGTTCAGCGAGAACTGCGAGGCCTGCCACGGCCGCGGCGTGGTCATCAAGGACCAGCCCGTGGACCCGGACGCCCGCTCCGAGGACGGCGAGGCTCGCCGCAGCAACCGTCGCCGCGGTCGTCGCGGCTCGGGCAACGACGACTCCGGCAACGACAACGGCGGCGGCAACGCCGACGCGAAGGCCGGCGAGCCGCACCACACCCACTCGTCCGCCCCGTCGCCCAAGGACGTCGCCGCGATGGCGCGCCACGAGCGTCCCGTCGAGGAGGCGTCGTCGGACGCCGCTGACGTGTCGGGCGAGCAGTCGGGCGACGCCCGGTCGACCGAAGCGGCCGCGGACGAGGTCACCGAGGCACCGCGCGCCGAGGCGCCGCCCGTCGACGCCGCACCGGCCACCAGCGACCCGTCGAGCGCGCCGGCTGCCGAGAAGGCCGCCGCGCCGGATGCCGAGAAGGCCGCCGAGTCGACCGACGAGGCGCCTGCCGAGGCGCCGCCGGCCGAGCCCGAGAAGCCCAAGGTGGTGACGCGGACGCGTCGCCGGTCCGCCAGCCGCCCCGCCGGTCCGCCGTCGGGAGCGGGCACCGTCCCGCAGACGGGTGTCGTCGAGCCCGGCACCGCGGGCCTCGAGCCCGGCACCGGTACGCCGTCCGGTGAGCCCGTCGCGCACACCCCGGTCGACGGTGCGGACACCGCGTCCGGCGTGCCCGACGAGGCGCCCGTCGTCGAGCACGTCCCGATCAAGAAGAAGGGCTCGCGCAAGCGATGAGCGAGCGGCTGTCGGACCACTCGGGACGGACGGCGGACGACGTAGGCACCGAGGCGGACGACCGGCTCGCGCCGCTCCGGCGGGTGCCGTGGACCGCGCGGTCGGTCGACCGGCCGTGGCCCGGTGCGACCCACCGCCTGCTTCTCGCGACCGGAGCGCTGCTCGCCCTGGGGACCTTCGTGACGGTCCTCAACATGCCGGACCTGCCCTACCACCCGGCGCGTGACCTGGAGCTGAAGGCGACCTACGACGCCTATCGCGACACCGGCGTGCTGCTGGTGAAGGAGAACGGGACGGGCTCCTGGTACGGCGGGCTCCCGGGCACGGGGCTCACGAAGGCCGCGGGCGACGACGACCCCGGCAGCTACCTCATCGCCTCGTGGATGGGTCACCTCACGGGCTCCGCGTCGCCGTACCCCGGCCTCCGGTGGGCGATGGCGCTGCTGTGTGCGCTGCCGATGCTCCTGCTGCCGGTCACCGTCGCGCGGGTGTTCGGCAGGGCCCGCGCCGGCATGGCGATGCTGGCCCTCCCCGTGCTGATGTGGCTCGCCAACGGCACGGTGCTGACGGGCACCGAGTACGGCCTCGCCGACCGGGTGTCACCGACCCGCGTGTACGCCCTCTACGGCCTGCCCGCGTCCCTGATGTTCCTGTCCCTGGTGCTGGTCGCCTACGCCGTCACCCGTCGCCCCCGCGTGCGCTCGGCGGTCGCCTGGACGGTGGTGCTGGTCCTGCTGGCCGCGTGCGGCAACCTGCTGCGGTCGCTGTCGGGCGTGGGCATCGCGCTGGCGGTCGCCGTCGTGTGGTGGGCCGCCTGGAAGGGTCGGTTGCGCTGGCTCGTGGCCGGCGCGGCCGCCGCGGCCAGCGTCGTCGTCGCGTCGTGGCTGCCCGGCGTCGCGATGGACCGCATCAACGAGTCCCGCGACCGCGTCGTCCTGGCCGAGGCGTCACGCCTGCCGGACGCGCACGGCACCTGGCACCCGCTCTACCTCGGTCTGTCCTACCCCTCACCGATCACCGGCGACCCCTCGCCGTTCGGCGTGGAGTGGTCCGACGAGTGGGGTTGGCAGAAGGCCCGCGAGATCGACCCCGACGTCGTCGTGGCCAGCGCGGAGTACGACGCGATCATGAAGGACCTCTACCTCGACGCCGTGACCGAGTCCCCGCTCGCGGCCGTCCGCCTCTACCTGACGAAGGCGTTCTTCGTCGTCAAGCACTTCGCCGCGATGCTCGTCGTGATCCTGCTCGCCGCCGTGATGGTGGGTGTGCGTGGACCGCGCCGGACGCTGCTGCGGCAGTCGTCGGCAGCCACCGTGCCGATCCTGCTGCTGGGCCTGCCGCCGACCGTCCTGGTCATGCCGATGCTCTACTACTTCAGCGAGCTCGCCGCCGGCCTCGGCTTCCTCTTCGCGCTCGCCCTCGGCGGGCTGGTGTGGGCGATCTCGACGATGCCCTCGGCCGTGCGGGTCGACGAGCGCGCCCTCACCCGTGCGCGCAGCGGCCCGATCGAGCCGGCGGGTTCAGCGGGGCTCTCCGTCGTGGTGCCCACGCGCAACGGCGAGGCGGTGCTCGCCGAGTCGTTGACCGCACTGGCCGGCCGGCTCGGCGCCGACGACGAGCTGGTCGTCGTCGAGAACGGCTCGACCGACGGCACCAGCGACCTGCTGGAGTCGATCGCGTCCGACTGGCTGCACGCGGTCCCGCTCGTCGTGCTCCACAGCGACCCCGGGCTGGGCAACGCCCTCCGCACCGGAGTGCTCGCCAGTCGCGGCACCCGCGTGCTGCTCACCGCCGACGACGTGCCCTTCGGCTTCAGCGACCTCGAGGGCTTCGCCGGGTTGCCCGACGACGCGGTCGTCGCGGTCGGCTCGAAGGCGCACCCCGCCTCCGAGGTCGATCGCGCGTGGCGCCGTGAGGCGCAGTCGCGGGCCTTCCGCTGGCTGCGGCGCGCGCTGCTCCACTCGGCGGTGGGGGACAGCCAGGGGACCATCTGGGTCGACGGCGCGTGGGCGCGCTCCTTCGCCCTGGTGTCGCGCGAGACGGGCCTGATGTGGACGGTGGAGCTCGTGCTCGCTGCCGAGCAGCAGGGGATCGACGTGTGGGAGGTGCCGGTGCGGCTCAGCGACGCCCACGACACCCGCGCGAGCCGGTTCCGGGTGCGCGACGCCCGCATCGCCGTACGCGAGATCACGAGCCTCGCGATCCGCAAGGACGACTACTCGGGGCAGGAGTGGCTGAGCCCAGGACGGGCGATGTCCCTGCAGTCTCCCGGGTCGTCCTGACCTCGTTTTGCCCGGTCGGCACCCGATCCCGTAGTCTTGACCCTCGGTGTTCGACACACCATCCCTGCGCGCCCGCCACGCGGCGTACTCGCCCGAAGTTCCAGGCGGTGTCGTGCGCAGACCCCCAGTTCCTGAGACCAGCAGTTCGTATCGAGGAGAGTGACTCGCCGTGTACGCAGTCGTGCGCAGTGGCAGCAAGCAGCAGAAGGTTGCCGTGGGCGACGTCATCGAGATCGACGCGATGGCTGCCGCCGGTGACACCCTCACCCTTCCTGTGGTGATGGTCGTCGACGGCGACAAGGTCACCGCGACCGGCCTCGACAAGGCGAGCGTGACCGTCGAGGTCACCGGCCGCACCAAGGGCCCGAAGATCATCATCCAGAAGTACAAGAACAAGACCGGCTACAAGAAGCGCCAGGGTCACCGCCAGAAGTACACCCAGGTCAAGGTCACCGACATCTCCCTCTGAGCGCCGGCTCGAGGTCGACCACCAACTCTTCGTTCCAAAGGACTGAACAATGGCTCACAAGAAGGGTGCTGCGAGCACCAAGAACGGCCGTGACTCCAACTCCCAGCGCCTCGGCGTGAAGCGGTTCGGCGGCCAGGTCGTCGGCGCGGGCGAGATCATCGTGCGCCAGCGCGGCACCCACTTCCACCCGGGCACCGGTGTGGGCCGTGGCGGCGACGACACCCTGTTCGCCCTGCAGGCCGGCGCCGTCGAGTTCGGCACCCGCCGCGGCCGCAAGGTCGTCAACATCGTCCCCGGCGAGTGACGTCACCGCGACACTGAGCACTTCTGTGAAGGGCGTCCCTGTCTGGGGGCGCCCTTCGTGCTTTCACCCCCCGCTCCACACCTGACAGGAACCCCCCATGGCCATCCCCACGTTCGTCGACCAGGTCACGCTGCACCTCGCGGCCGGACGAGGTGGCAACGGCGTGGCCTCGGTCAAGCGGGAGAAGTTCAAGCCGCTCGGCGGTCCCGACGGCGGCAACGGCGGCCAGGGCGGGTCGATCATCCTCCAGGTCGACACGAGCGTCACGACCCTCGTCGACTACCACCACAGTCCGAAGCGCCGCGCCGACAACGGTGGCCAGGGCGCCGGGGACCACAAGAACGGCGGCAACGGCAAGGACCTGGTCCTGACCGTCCCCGACGGCACGCTGGTGAAGGCCGAGGACGGCACCGCGCTGGCCGACCTCGTCGGCCACGGGACGACCCTGGTCATCGCCGCCGGTGGCCGCGGCGGCCTCGGCAACGCTGCCCTCGCCTCCTCCAAGCGCAAGGCTCCCGGGTTCGCGCTGCTGGGTGAGCCCGGCGACGAGCTCGTCGTACGTCTCGAGCTCAAGGTCGTCGCGGACATCGGCCTGGTCGGTTTCCCGAGCGCCGGCAAGTCGTCGCTGATCGCCGCGATCTCCCGGGCGCGGCCCAAGATCGCCGACTACCCGTTCACCACCCTCATCCCCAACCTCGGCGTGGTCACCGCCGGCGAGACGACCTTCGTGGTCGCCGACGTGCCCGGCCTGATCGAGGGCGCCGCCGAGGGCCGCGGCCTCGGCCATGACTTCCTGCGGCACATCGAGCGCTGCGCTGCGCTGGTCCACGTCGTCGACACGGCCTCCATCGAGCCCGGCCGCAACCCCCTCGACGACCTCGAGGTCATCGAGGGTGAGCTGGCCCGCTACGGCGGCCTCGAGGACCGGCCGCGGCTGGTCGCCCTCAACAAGGTCGACGTCCCGGACGGCCAGGACATCGCCGACATGGTGGTCGAGGAGCTGCGCGGTCGCGGTCTGCGTGTCTTCGAGGTCAGCGCCGCGTCCGGCGCGGGCCTGCGCGAGCTGACCTTCGCCATGGCCGAGATCGTGGTCGCGTCCCGCGAGGTCGCGCCCGCGGCCGAGCCCGAGCGCATCGTGCTCCGGCCGAAGGCCGTCGACAGCAGCGACGACTTCGAGGTCGTCGCCACCGACGACGGCTGGCGGGTGCGCGGCACCAAGCCCGAGCGCTGGGTGCGCCAGACCGATTTCAGCAACGAGGAGGCCGTGGGCTTCCTCGCCGACCGCCTGAACCGGCTCGGCGTCGAGGTCAAGCTCGCGCAGATGGGTGCCGAGGAGGGCGACACCGTCCTCATCGGCGCCGACGACAACTCGGTCGTCTTCGACTTCAAGCCCAGCGTCGAGGCCGGTGCCGAGATGCTCGGCCGTCGTGGGGAGGACGAGCGCCTGCGCGAGGCCCGCCCCGCCCGCGACCGCCGCCGCGAGATCGCGGAGGGGATGGAGACGAAGGCCGACGAGGAGGCCCGCGCCGACGTCGCCCGCCGCCTCGACGAGGAGCGCAGGAAGAAGGGTCCCAACCGCAGCTCGGGCAGCTCCGGCGTCGGCCCGATGGCCTACGAGATCGGCAGCAAGGACGACCCCGACTGGGACGGCAGTGACGACTGACCGCTCGGCCGCCCGGCTGAGCCTGGTCGCCGGTGCCCGACGCATCGTCGTCAAGGTCGGCTCGTCGTCGCTGACCACCGCTGCCGGCGGCATCGACCCGGCCCGCGTACGCCAGCTGGTGGAGGTGCTCGCCGCCGCCCGCGGTGGCGGCGCGGAGGTCGTCCTGGTCTCGAGCGGTGCCATCGCCGCCGGCCTGGCCCCGCTCGGGCTGACGAAGCGCCCGCGCGGCCTCGCCGCGCAGCAGGCGGCCGCGTCGGTGGGGCAGGGGCTGCTGGCGCACCGCTACCAGGAGGAGTTCGCCCGCCACGGGATCGTCACGGGCCAGGTGCTCCTCACGGTCGACGACGTCACCCGGCGCGCGCACTACCGCAACGCGCACCAGACCTTCGCCAAGCTGCTCGAGCTCGGGGTCGTCCCGATCGTCAACGAGAACGACACGGTCGCCACCTCCGAGATCCGCTTCGGCGACAACGACCGGCTGGCGGCGCTGGTGGCCCACCTCGTGCACGCCGACCTGCTGGTCCTGCTCTCCGACGTGGACGGGCTCTACGACGGCCCGCCGTCGCGCCCCGGCGCGCGACTGGTCCCGGTCGTCCGGTCCGAGGAGGACCTGGCCGCGGTCACCGTCGGCTCGGCGGGCGCCGCCGGCGTCGGCACCGGTGGCATGACCACCAAGGTCGACGCCGCCCGCATCGCGACCGGCGCCGGCATCGACGTCCTGCTGACCTCCGCCGACCAGGCCGCCGCGGCGCTGGCCGGCGCCGAGGTCGGCACCCACTTCGAGGCGACCGGCAAGCGCCGCCCCACCAGGCTGCTGTGGCTGGCCCACGCCACGTCCGGGCAGGGGACGCTGTCCCTCGACAGCGGTGCCGTGCGCGCGGTCGTCGAGCGGCGCGCCTCGCTGCTCGCGGCCGGCGTGACCGGCGTCGACGGCTCCTTCGTCGCGGGCGATGCCGTCGACCTGCTCGACCCGGACGGCGCCGTGGTGGGCCGCGGGCTCGTCAACTTCGACGCCGACGAGCTGCCCGCCCTCCTCGGCCGCTCGACCAGCGAGCTGAAGGCCGCGCTCGGGGCGGCGTACGAGCGCGAGGTCATCCACCGCGACGACCTCGTCCTGCTGTAGGTCCGGGCGGTCAATCCCCGGCCAGCACCTCGTCGAGCTCGTCCATCGTGCTCGTGAAGGCAGCGGCGAGGTCGACGTCGTAGGCGTCGGCGAGGGTGAGGACGCTCCACAGGCAGTCGGCGAGCTCGTGGGCGAGCGCCTCGTCGAGGTCCTCGCGCGGCCGGACGCCGGCCTTGCCCTGCACCAGCTTGGCGAGGTCGCCGACGTCTCCGAGGAAGCCGAGCATCACCTCCTCGGTCGTCCACGACCGGCCGTAGGCCGACGCCTCCACCTCGGCGTACCTGCTCCGCACCGCGCGGGCCCGCTGCTGCATCTGCTCGAACTCCATGGCCCGATCCTGCCTCAGCCGAAGCTGCGGGGCAGGTCCAACGCGGCGGCCAGCCGGTCGGCGTACGGCCTGCGCTCCTCGGGTGAGGGCCACCGGGTGCTCAGGTGCTGCTCGTAGAGCCGGTCGCCGGCCCACCGCGGGAAGACGTGGACGTGGAGGTGCCACACGTCCTGGTTGCCGGCCGGCTCGTTGTGCTGGCGGGTCGAGATCCCGTCGCAGTCGTACGCCGACCGCATCGCGACCGCGACCCGTTGCGTCAGGTCCCAGACGGCGTGCCCGACCTCGGCGGGCAGGTCGTAGAGGTTCTCGTGGTGCGGGCGCGGGACGACCAGGACGGCGCCGCCGTTGGCCGGCCACCACTTCGGCGAGATCCGCGCGAACGCGAGCCCGGTGACCGCGACGACGTCCTCGGGCCGGTTGTGCTCGTTGTGGACGCCCCTCTGCAGGCGGCAGAACGGGCAGTCGTACCCCTCGGGCTCGTGTGTGTGCACGGGCGCGACGCTAGCCTGCGGGGATGCACTGGGAGCCCTCGGCGAACGACCTCGCCGAGGAGGCGGCGTTCCGCCGGCTCTACGGCGAGTGGCAGGCGCTCGACCCGGCCGGACTGGCCACCTTCATGGCGACGTACGACGGCGAGTGGTGGGTCGTCGGTGGGTGGGCGATCGACGCCTTCACCGGACAGGCGCGGCGGCACGAGGACATCGACGCGGTGATCTGGCTGCGGGACCTGCCGCGCTTCCGGGCGATGGTGGGGGACCGGCACCACCTCTGGAGCGCCGGTGCCGGCGCGCTCCGGCCGGTGAACGACGACTTCCCCGGACCGCACGAGGGCTCGGGGCAGGTCTGGTTGCGCGACCACGCGCAGGCACCGTGGTTCCTCGACTGCCTGCTCGCCGAGGACCGCGACGGCCTGTGGATGTCGCGCCGAGACGCCGACCACGTGGTGCCGCTGGCGGACGTGACATGGGTGGCGGACGACGGGATCCGCTACATGCGCCCGGAGGTGGTGCTGCACCACAAGGCCCGGCTCAACCGGCCGAAGGACGACGCGGACCTCGCGGTGGCGTGGCCGCTCCTCGGCGCGACGGAGCAGGACTGGCTGCGCGAGGCTGTTCGCAAGGAGCGCGCCGACCACCCGTGGCTCGAGCCGATGGGCTGAAGCCTCAGACGGCCCGCGCCCAGGCGAGCGCCTGCGCGCTCAGCTCCTTCGTCGAGAGCCCGAGCTCACGGCGTACGACGCCCTCGGTCTGGGCCCAGGAGAAGAAGCGGGCCGTGCGGAAGCTGCGGACCAGGTCCCACAGTGCGGCCTCGCCCCTGGTGGTGGCGACGTAGTCGCACACCAGCGCCGCCAGGTTGTAGCTGAGGGTGGGATCGCCCGTGTAGAAGCTCCTGGTGGGCTCGAGCATGCGGGCGGACGCGCCGACGAGCTGGTACGCGGCGATCCGGCGGCGGTCGTCGACGGGCATGGTCGAGCGGGCGACGTACTCCGCGGCGCCCTCCATCAACCAGACGGGGGAGCGGTCGTCGTCGGCACCCAGTGCGACGTGCGCCAGCTCGTGGCGGAACACGAGGCCGCGGGCGACGACGTCACCGACGACGGTGGGGTTGACCGCGAACCGGTACGCGGCCACCGGGCCGTCCGGGCGCGCCAGCACGGGGAACGCCACGCCCGCGGTCTGGTCGACGGTCATGCCGCTCATCTCGGCGATGGCGGTGGTGTCGGAGGCGCCGTAGGCGACGTAGCGGCCCGACCAGTCCGGGAAGTGGCGTCGGACGGCCGCCGTGGCGTCGGCGAGGTCGGACATGACGTAGGTGGCGTGCTCGCTGGTGTCCTCGTCGAAGACCGCGAGGATGCCACCCGAGCGGCGCACCTCGATGTGGGCGAGGTCCCACGGAGCCGGGATCCACCCGTTCACCAGGTCGACCTTGTCGTCGCGGTCGCCGACGAGGAGCACGTCGTGGTCCCTGTGCACGAACGTCCACACCATCATGTCGGTGACGGGACGGCTGTCGAAGCCGCGCAGCCGCATCGTGAACTCGACGGGGAGCCGCAGCTCGCCGTCGTCGAAGTCGTCGGCGAGGGCGTCCTCCTCGCCGAGCTCGAAGGACACGTCCGCCATGGGCAGCTGGGCCAGGTTGTCGAACCAGCGGGCCTGGGTCGCGGAGAAGCCGAGCTCGTCGGGGTCGACGGTGGCGAGGAACGCCTCGCGGTCGCCGTCCGCCAGCGCCCGCTCACGCTCGTCGAGGAGCGCGAGGGCCTCCTCGCGCAGCGTCTCGTCCTTCGCGCCCGGTGCCGCGGACAGCTCCTGGCGGTCCGCCGCAGGGGAGTCCTCGGGAGGCTGGCCGCCGGCGCGGCACGCGAGGGTCGGCAGCAGCAGGAGACAGGCGAGCCAGGCCCGGGATGCGCGCACGGAGCGAGCCTAGGTGTGAACGTGGCCATGCGGGGCGGGTTGGCGCACGTCGGCACCGTAGGCTTGGCAGGTCATGAACCACTCGCTCGTCTACCTCGACCACGCCGCGACCACGCCGATGCTGCCGGCCGCGATCGAGGCGATGACGCGCCAGCTCACCGGCGTCGGCAACGCGAGCTCGTTGCACGCCTCCGGACGCGGTGCCAGGCGGGTGGTCGAGGAGTCGCGCGAGACCATCGCCGGGGTGATCGGCGCCCGACCGGGCGACGTCGTCTTCACCTCCGGCGGCACCGAGTCCGACAATCTCGCGCTCAAGGGGATCTTCTGGGCCCGCCGTGCCGAGGACCCCCGTCGCACGCGTGTTCTCTCCACCGCCATCGAGCACCACGCGGTCCTCGACCCGCTCCACTGGCTCGCCGCGAGCGACGGCGCCGACGTCGAGCTGCTGCCGGTGTCGCCGGAAGGCGTGCTGGACCTGGAGTCGCTGAAGGACTCGGTCGCCCGGGACCCCGAGTCGGTGGCGCTCATCTCGGTGATGTGGGCCAACAACGAGGTCGGCTCGCTGCAGCCGATCGACGAGGTGGTCGCGATCGCCGCCGAGCACGGCATCCCCGTGCACACCGACGCGGTCCAGGCCCTCGGGCAGGTCCCGGTCGACTTCGCCGCCTCCGGCGTCGACGCCCTGACCTTCACCGGCCACAAGGTCGGCGGCCCCTACGGCGTCGGTGCGCTCGTCGTACGCCGTGACCTGGCCGTCAGCGCCCTGGTGCACGGGGGCGGGCAGGAGCGCGACATCCGCAGCGGCACGCTCGACGTGCCCGCCATCGCCAGCCTCGCGGCGGCGGTCGAGGAGTCGGTCAAGAACCAGCACGAGCACGCCGTGCGCGTCGCCGCCCTGCGCGACGACCTGGTGCGCCGCGTCGTCGAGGTCGTCCCGGACGCGCACCTGCACGGGGCGCCGGCCGGGCCGGGGCGACTCCCGGGCAACGCCCACCTCGGCTTCCCCGGGTGCGAGGGCGACTCGCTGCTGATGCTGCTCGACGCCCGTGGCATCGAGTGCTCCACCGGGTCCGCCTGCTCCGCGGGCGTCCCGCAGCCCTCCCACGTCCTGCTCGCGATGGGCTGCGACGCGGACCAGGCGCGGCACTCGCTCCGCTTCTCGCTGGGCCACACCACCACGCCGGGCGACATCGATGCCCTCGTCGAGGCCATCGGCCCGGTGGTGGAGCGCGCCCGCGCCGCCAAGGCACGCTGAGGTCGGTCGAGTTGAGTCAGGGATGAAGGTCGTCGCCGCCATGTCGGGCGGGGTGGACTCGGCCGTGGCCGCCGCCCGCGCCGTCCAGGCCGGGCACGAGGTGACCGGGGTGCACCTCGCACTGAGCCGCAACCCCGCGTCGTACCGCTCCGGGGCGCGCGGGTGCTGCACCATCGAGGACAGCAACGACGCACGGCGGGCGGCCGACGTCATCGGCATCCCGTTCTACGTCTGGGACCTGTCCGACCGCTTCCACGAGGACGTCGTGGAGGACTTCATGGACGAGTACGCCGCCGGGCGCACGCCCAACCCGTGCCTGCGGTGCAACGAGAAGATCAAGTTCGCCGCCGTGCTCGACCGCGCGCTCGCCCTGGGCTTCGACGCTGTCGCGACCGGGCACTACGCGCAGCTGCGCACCGGGGCCGACGGGCTGATCGAGATGCACCGCGCCACCGACCACGCCAAGGACCAGTCCTACGTCCTCGGCGTGCTCGACCAGCAGCAGCTGCGGCACTCCCTCTTCCCGCTGGGCGACACCGACAAGACGGCCGTGCGCCGCGAGGCCGGGTCGCGTGGCCTGCTGGTGGCCGACAAGCCCGACTCGCACGACATCTGCTTCGTCGCCGACGGCGACAACGCCGGCTGGCTGCGTGAGAAGCTCGGCGACCGGGCGCCCAACCACGGCGGCGACATCGTCGACGCGACCACCGGCGAGACGGTCGGCAGCCACACCGGCACCTACGGCTTCACCATCGGCCAGCGTCGCGGCCTCCACCTCGGCGTGCCCGCCGCCGACGGCAAGCCGCGGTTCGTGCTCGACATCGAGCCGGTCAGCGGCACCGTCACGGTCGGACCCCGCGAGCGCCTGGCTGTCGACCACGTCGCCGGCGTGCGCCCGCGCTGGTGCGGCACGGTCCCCGAGCGGGTCGAGGGCACCGTGCAGATGCGCGCCCACGGGGCGGAGCACCGGGCGGTCGTCATCGTGTCCGGGGACCGCGTGGAGATCGACCTCCTCGACCCCGCCGAGGGGATCGCACCCGGTCAGGCCGCGGTGATCTACGACGGCACCCGGGTCGTCGGCTCGGCGACCATCGAGTCGACCCGTCCCGTCGAGGTCGACGCGTGACGCGAGCCACCGGCGTGGGCTCGATGCCCGGCACCACCGACGCCCACCACGCCGAGGCGACCCGCCTGGTCCTGGGCGAGCTGCCCGACCTCCCGCACGTGGCGGAGGTGCCCGGCCGAGGCGTCACGGCCGCGATGACGGGTCGCGGGCTCGCGATCGTGTCCGGCCTCGGCGCGGACCTCCAGCCCGCCGGCTGGCGGCTGACCGATGCCAGCGGGGTCGACCACCGGCGCGCACGATCACTGCTCGCCCAGGACCTCGACACCGTCGAGGAGCTGGCGCAGGACCACCGGGGCGCGTTCAAGACCCAGGTCGCCGGCCCGTGGACCCTGGCCGCCACGGTCGAGAAGCCGCGCGGCGACAAGGTGCTCTCCGACCACGGCGCCCGCCGCGAGCTCGCGCAGGCGCTCGCAGAGGGCCTCCGCACCCACCTCGCCGACCTGCGCCGACGCCTCCCCGGCGTGGACCGCTGGATCGTGCAGGTCGACGAGCCGGCGCTGGCCGCGGTCGTCGCCGGCCAGGTGCCGACCGCCAGCGGCTTCGGCCGGCACCGCACCGTCGACCTCCCCGAGGCGTCGGCGCACCTCGAGTGGGTCGTCGCGGCGGTCGTCGACGCCGGGGGCGAGGCGTGGGTGCACTCCTGCGCCCCGAGGACGCCGTGGTCGCTCGTCGCGGGGACGGGGGTGCACGGCCTGTCCGCCGACCTCGACATGCTCGGCCCGGCCGACCTCGACGCGTTCGCTGAGGTGCTGGAGTCCGGCCGCACCGCCGCGCTCGGCGTCGTACCGTCCACGGCGCCGACCGCCGACGCCTCGGAGGTGCGGACCACCGAGCGGGTGCAGCGGTGGCTCGACATGCTCGGCCTTGACCCGGACGGCGTGGGGGAGCACCTGGTCGTCACGCCGACCTGCGGCCTGGCCGGTGCGTCGGCGGAGTGGGCGGGCCGGGCCGTCAGGCTCTCCGCGACGGTCGCCCGGAACCTCTGAGCCCCCGGCCGGACCGGCGTGGCCGCACCGTGGCGCGCCCCGTCAGCGCCCGGCGCGCGGGACCTGGGCGGCGACGACGTCGAGCACCGACGCGAGTGCCACGTCGTGCCACTCCTGCGAGCCCGCGAGCATGTAGTGGCCGAGGCCGCCCATGTCGCGGAGCTCGGCGCTGCTCGCCACCGTGCGCGCACGGTCGACGTAGCGGGTCGTCTCGCGGAACGACGTGATGCGGTCCCGGCGCCCGTGGGCGGCCCGCAGGGCGCGGCCCGCGAGGGTGGAGACGGGGTCGTCCGCGGACCACCACGGAGCGAGCCCGACGACGCCGACGACTGACGCGTCGTCGGCGGCGTGGACCGCCACCCGGGCACCCATGGAGTGGCCGAGGAGCACCACCGGCACGTCGCCGTGGGCGGCCCGGATCTCGTCGAGCGCCCACCGGGCGTCGGCCACCGGGCCGGCGCCACCGTTCCACCCGCGCACCCGGTAGCGCGCGAGCCAGACGCCGACGCCGGCCTCGTGGGCCCGCGGCACGATCGCGCGTTGCAGCCACGCGGCCCGGTGCCACGACGCGCTCGTCGAGCCGATGGCCTGGTCCGACCGGGGCTTGCCCCCGTGGAGGACCAGGACCATGGCTCGCGGGTCGCCCGGGACGTCGTCGGTCGTCAGGAGGGGATCGGTCACGACTCTCCTTCGAGACGGCGACGATGTCGGATGGCTGGGTGGGCTGGGTGTGCTGGGTGGGTCAGTGGACGCCGACGCCCTCGGGCGCGGACTCGGTGGCCAGCTCCTCGTGCTTGACGTCGAGGAACATCCACACGATCGCCGAGGCGGCCACCATCATCAGCGAGCCCACCAGGAACGCCATCGTGGCGCCCTCGGTGAACGACCCGAGCGAGGCGAGCTGGCCGAGCGCCGCCTGGTCGAGCTGCGGTGCTGCGGACGCGATGGCGGGCGCGATCTCGTCCGCCCGCGTCTGCGCGAAGTGGAGCGACACCGTGCTCAGCGTGGCCAGCCCGAGCGCGCCGCCCACCTGCTGCATCGTGTTGAGCACCCCGGACCCGATGCCGGTGTCCTGGGCGCGCAGGTGGTGCACCGCGACGAGGGTGAGGGGCACGAAGTTGAGTCCCATGCCGAACGCCATCAGGACCACGAAGGGCAGCACCTGGGTCCAGTAGCTGACGTCGCTGCCCAGGGCGACGCCCTGGCCGCCCATGGACGACGGCAGCGAGGCGAGGATCGACGACGGGTCCTCGGGAACGGTGATGCGGCTGAAGCCGTAGAGCGCGGCCGCCGAGAGCAGCGTGCCGACGCCCGACAGGTAGCGCGGGTCGACGAAGGCGATGAGCTTCGAGGCGGCAGTTGCCGAGATGATCATCGCGATCGAGAACGGCAGGAACGCGATGCCCGTGTGCAGCGGGGAGTAGCCCACGACGAGCTGGATGAAGAGCGAGAGGAAGAAGAACATCGCGAACATCGCGGCCGGCACGATCATCATGACCGCGAAGGCCGCAGCGCGGTTCTTGCTCCGGAAGATCCGGAACGGCAGCAGCGGGTGCTCGACCCGCGACTCGATGAGCAGGAAGATGCCGAGCAGGGCCACCCCGACGACCAGGCTCACGACGGTGCTCGTGGCACCCCAGCCGTACTGCTCCTGCCCGGCCCGGCTGAGGCCGAAGACGATCGCGAGCAGGGCGCCGGTGCCGGTGATCGCACCGGGGACGTCCAGCCACCCGGAGTGACGCTCGGACTCGTCGAAGAAGCGGGGGGCGAAGATCGCCGCCGCCAGGCCGATCGGGACGACGATGAGGAAGGTGTAGCGCCAGCCCTCGAGGCCCAGGATCGGGTCGAGGCCGGTGAGCCAGCCGCCGAGGATGAGACCGACAGCCGCACCGACGCCCGCCATCGCGGCGTAGACCGCGAACGCGCGGTTGCGCTCCTTGCCGGCGGGGAACGTGGTGGTGATCAGGGCGAGGGCGGCGGGGGAGGCCAGGGCGGCGCCGAGGCCCTGGAAGCCACGGGCGCCGAGCAGCATCGCCTCGTTCTGGGCGAAGCCGCCGACGAGCGAGGCGGCGGCGAACAGGAGCACGCCGGTCATGAAGATGAGGCGCCTGCCGTAGAGGTCGGCCAGCCGGCCGCCCAGCAGCAGGAACCCGCCGAAGGTCAGGGCGTAGCCCGTGACGATCCACTGCAGGTTGGCCTGGTCGATCGAGAGGTCCTCGCCGATGTAGGGGAGGGCGATGTTCGCGATGGTGCTGTCGAGCACCACCATCAGCTGCGCGAGCGAGATGAGCACGAGCGCCCAGCGCAGCCGCTTGTGCTGCTCGGGGGTCACCTCGTCGGCAACCAGAGTGCTGTCGGTCATGGAACGTCCTTCTGGATCGTGGTGCAGGTCGAGTCGAGCAGAGGGGTCCGACAGTGGGTGCCGGACGTGGCGGTCAGTCAGTGGTCGTGGGTCAGTGGAGGTGCGTCGGTGGAGGTGGTCGGTGGAGGTGGTCAGCGGTCGGGTGCTGAGGCCGCGGGGCCGCGCAGCGCGGCGGGGAGGATGACCTCGTCGAGCACGCGGCCGACGAGCTCGGGGGTGACGGCGTCGCCGAGCAGGAAGGCCCGGTGCAGGACGATCCCGGCGAGCGAGGGGGCGAGGATCGAGAGGTCCACGTCGGGGTGGACCTCGCCCCGCTCGCGGGCGCGCTCGTAGATCGCACGGGAGGTGGCGACCTTGGGTGCGATGAAGTCGCGGCGGTAGACCTCGGCGAACTCCGGGTCACGGCCCATGGCGGTGACCACGGCCGTGAGGACGGTCTGCGCCATCGGGTCGTTGAGGCCGCCGCTGCCGCAGTAGGCGGCGAGCAGGTCGCCCCGCAGGGTGCCGGTGTCGGGGACGACGGCCTCGCCCTTGTGCGCCATGATCGCGGCCACCACGAGCTCGGGCTTGCCCTTCCAGCGTCGGTAGAGCGTGGCCTTGGACGCCTTGGCGCGACTCGCCACGGCGTCCATGGTCAGCAGGTCGTAGCCCACCTCGTCGAGCACCTCGAGGGTTGCGTCGAGGATCTCGAGCTCACGCTCGCCCGCCACGCGGGGGCGGGTGCCGGTCTCGGTCGGGGTCACGCGTGCTCCTCGGTCGACGTGCTGATGATGAAACGGAACGGTTTCGTTCCACAACGTCACCGTAGGCAGATCCATTCCGATGGAACAAATCAGTTCCATCCGGTCCAGACCGGGGGTGCGTGCCGTGCCGGGCACCTGTCGGACCCGACCGGCAGACTGTGCCCATGAGCACGTCCGAGCAGCCCGACCTCGAGGCCACCGACGCCACGGTGGAGTCCGCCCCACCCGAGGCGCGCGAGCGTCACCGGGAGGTCAGCGAGCAGGTCGACGACGCCCGCTGGCGCTACTACGTGCTCGACGACCCGACGCTGTCGGACGCCGACTTCGACGTGCGGCTCCGCGAGCTCGAGTCGTTGGAGGACCGGTTCCCCGAGCTCCGCACCCCCGACTCGCCGACCCAGAAGGTCGGGGGAGCGGTGTCGACCGAGTTCACCGCGGTCGACCACCTCCAGCGGATGGAGAGCCTCGACAACGCGTTCACCTACGACGAGCTCGAGGGGTGGTACGCCCGTCTGCAGCGCGAGGGCCTCGATGCGCCCGACCTGCTGTGCGAGCTCAAGGTCGACGGCCTGGCGATCAACCTCCTCTACGAGGACGGCCGGCTGGTGCGGGCCCTCACCCGGGGTGACGGCCGCACCGGCGAGGACGTCACGCCCAACGTCAAGACGATCGACTCCGTGCCGCACCGGCTGACGGCCGCGGACGGGTTCCCGGTGCCCGGGCTGCTCGAGGTCCGCGGCGAGGTGTTCCTGCCCGTGGAGGCCTTCGAGCGGCTCAACGTGTCGATGACGGAGGCGGGTCGGCCCGCCTTCGCCAACCCGCGCAACGCGGCGGCGGGGTCGCTGCGGCAGAAGGACCCGCGGGTCACCGCCAGCCGCGCGCTCGGGATGGTCTGCCACGGCATCGGCGAGCGCCGCGGGTTCGAGCCGAAGGCCCAGTCGCACGCCTACGAGGCGCTGGCGGCCTGGGGCCTGCCCACCTCCGACCAGGTGCGGGTGGTGCCGTCGCTGGCCGACGTGCGGGCCTACGTCGAGAACGCCGGGGAGAAGCGCCACTCGATCGTCCCCTACGAGATCGACGGCGTCGTGGTGAAGGTGGACGACGTCGCGCTGCAGCGCCGCATGGGCTCCACCTCGCGCGCCCCACGGTGGGCCATCGCCTTCAAGTACCCGCCGGAGGAGGTCAACGCCAGGCTGATCGACATCCGGGTCAACGTCGGCCGCACCGGGCGGGTCACCCCCTACGGCGTCATGGAGCCGACGAAGGTGGCCGGGTCCACCGTCGAGAACGCCACCCTCCACAACCGTTACGAGGTCGAGCGCAAGGACGTCCGTCCGGGCGACACCGTGGTGCTGCGCAAGGCGGGCGACGTGATCCCCGAGATCGTCGGCCCGGTGCTGGGGCTGCGTCCCGAGGGGCTCGAGAAGTGGGTGATGCCGGAGGACTGCCCGTCATGCGGCACGCGACTGGCCGAGCAGAAGGAGGGCGACAAGGACCTCCGCTGCCCCAACCACCAGCACTGCCCGGCGCAGGTCCGCGAGCGGGTCTTCCACGTGGCCGGCCGGGGTGCCTTCGACATCGAGGGCCTGGGCTACGAGGCGGCCTCGGCCCTCATCGACGCCGGGGTGATCACCGACGAGGGCGACCTGTTCTCCCTGACCCGCGACCAGCTGGTCAGGGCGCCGCTGTTCACGCGGGCCCCCAAGAAGGACGAGGACGGGCCGCAGCTCTCCGCCAACGGTGAGCGGCTGGCCGCCAACCTCGACAAGGCCAAGCAGGTGCCGCTGTGGCGGGTGCTGGTCGCGCTGTCCATCCGACACGTCGGCCCCACCGCGGCCCGGGCGCTGGCCCAGGAGTTCGCGTCGATGGCCGCCGTCCGCGCCGCCAGCGAGGAGGAGCTGGCGGCGGCCGAGGGGGTGGGTCCGACGATCGCCGAGGCCGTGATCGCCTGGTTCGAGGTCGACTGGCACCGCGCGATCGTCGACGCCTGGGAGGCCGACGGCGTCTCGATGGCCGACGAGCGCGACGCGTCGATCGCCCGCACGCTCGAGGGCCTCACGATCGTGGCCACCGGCTCCCTGGAGCACTACACCCGCGACTCGGTGAAGGAGGCGATCATCAGCCGCGGAGGCAAGGCGGCGGGGTCGGTGTCCAAGAAGACCGACTACGTCGTCGTCGGGGACAACGCCGGCTCGAAGGCCGACAAGGCCGAGCAGCTCGGCGTGCCCGTGCTCGACGAGGACCAGTTCACGCTGCTCCTGGAGAAGGGCCCCGACGCCCTGGCCTGACCGTCCGCGGCGCCCGGGAGGTTTGAGGTGCCGAGTTCGGGGCCATCAACCCTGCAACGAACCACTTCTTGGCAGTCAGCATGCGCCTCGTCCGACACCTCCTGCCCGCCGTCGTCGCGACGGTCGGCCTCGCCGCACCGCTCGCGGTCGCGCCGACCGCCCACGCCGCCCCGAGCTGCGCCGGCCTCAAGGCCACGATCGTGGGCAACGACAGGGCGAACTCGATCACCGGCACGCCCCGGCGTGACGTGGTGGTCGCCCGCGGTGGCAACGACACGATCCGCGGCCTCGCCGGCAACGACGTGATCTGCGGCGGCGACGGCGCCGACACGATCCTCGGCGGCGAGGGCAACGACCGGCTCTTCGGCGAGACCGACCTGGTGCGCCTCGACCAGTTCGGCCGGGTGGTCAAGAAGGGCGACACCATCTCCGGCGGCACCGGCGACGACACGATCGACCTCGGCTACGACCCGCGCCCCGCCGGCGAGGGCACCACCGTGGTGCTCGACGGGGTGACCTACGTCAACGCACCGGCACCGGTGGTCGTCGACCTCCGCGCCGCGCGCACCGTCCCGATCACCGCCGACGGCAACGACACGGTCACGGGGTTCGACGGCGGCATCCGGCTCGTCGGGTCGCCGTTCGGCGACACCGTCAAGGGCACCAACTCTGCCGACGTGATCGCCGCGCGGGGCGGTGACGACACGATCTTCGGTCGGGGCGGCGACGACACGATCACCGCCGACGCCTCGGGCACCCTCGGCAACGACCGGCTCTACGGCGACGCCGGCGACGACCTGCTCGTCGGCATTGTGGGCATCGACACCTTCGTGGGGGGCAGCGACGGCGACACCCTGTCGACGACGTCGGAGAGCCACCAGGTCTGGCGGGGCGGCAGCGGCAGCGACACGATGACCTTCCCGATCCCGGCCGAGTCCGGGTTCGTCGCCAAGGGCTACGGCGGGCAGGACAAGCTGCGCATCGTCGCCAGCTCCAACCCCGCCCTGAAGCCGACCCTGCGCATCGACCAGCTGAGGAAGACGACCATCCGAGGGCTCCAGCCCTTCACGCTCGAGGGCAAGATCACCGGCTTCAGCGACGTGGTCCTGCCGGCCCGGGCGCTGTCGGTCTTCAAGGGCAGCAACGACTCCGAGATCGTCACCGCCAACCCCGACTACCGCGTCAAGCTCTACGGCCGCGGCGGCGCCGACGTGCTGACCGGCTCCGACGAGCCCGACCGCCTCGACGGCGGCAAGGGCTTCGACATCGCGCGGGGACGCGGCGGCAACGACACCTGCAAGGCGGCGGAGAAGCGCTCGAGCTGCTGAGTCGCGGCGACCTGCCGGACAGCGCGGCTGCTTCCCCCGCGGGCGCACAGGGGGGCACGATGCCTCCATGGCGCGCACCAGCAGGCTGCTCGTGCTCGCAGTGGCCTGGGCGGTGCCGCTCTGCTGGACCGTCCTCGCTCTGCTGGCCGGGCCGTCCGACGGCACCAGCCTCTCCTCGAGGCTGCTGCCCACGGCGGGCGAGCGCTGGGGCGACACGGTCCATGTCCGGGCCACCTACGGCGAGACGGCGCTGCGACCGGGTGACCAGGTCCAGGCCGTCGACGGCCGCGCGCTGGTCGACTGGGCGGACGGCACCGGCGACCTCGACGGCGTACGACGCGAGGTGGGCGACATCGTCCGCTACGAGGTCCGCCGCCCCGGGACGGGCCTCGACCTGATCCAGCAGGTCGACGTCACGCTGCACCGCTACCCGCTCGCGGCCGCGGTGCGGTCCGCGCCGCACGTGGTGCTCCTGCCGGTCCTGCTGCTCGCGCTGGGCTCGCTCGTCTTCTGGGCGAGGCCGTCGACAGCACCTGCGTGGGCGTTCCTCGTCGCCGCCGCGCTGCTGCCCGCGACGCTGACGTCCACCCCGCTGGGCCTCGGCGTCGTCGACCTCGCCGGTGCGCGCGGCACCTGGCCCGCTGCCGTCGGCGAGGCCATGGCCGCCCTCGGCCTCGTGGCGCTGATGCTCGCGGTCGCGCTCCTGTCCCGGCCGGAGGGCCGCGGCCGGTGGGTGACGGCTGTGCTGCTCACCGCCCCCGCGGTCGGGTACGCCGTCTGGGTGGCCGCATCCGCCGACGGGTCGGACTCCGCGCTGGAGCAGCAGTGGGTGCTGTCGTCCGTCTGGGCGCCGGCTCTCTGGGCCACCGTCCCGGCCCTGCTCGCGATCGCGACGCTCGCCCACCTGCGGGCCCGCGGGCGGTCCGACGTCCTGGCCACCAGGCTCGCCCTCCTCGGTGTCGGGGCCGGTGTCGGCGCGTGGCTGGTGCTCGGCCCCGTCCCCGACCTCCTCACCGGCGCGCCGTTGCTGCGCGAGGACGTGCTCCTCCTGCTGGGTGGCGGGCTCGCCGTGGCCTGCGTCGCCGTGGCCGCGGGGCGCTACCACCTCGGCGAGATCGAGCCGCGGGTCCGCCGCGGGCTCGTCCAGGCGCTCGTGCTGGTCGTCGTGGGAGCCGCGTTCGCCGGCGCGGTGCGGGCGGTGGACGCTGCGGCGGACATCTCCGCCGGCTCGATGCTGGCCGGCGGGCTGCTGGCGCTGCTGCTCCTGCCCGCGGGCGTCGCGGTCCAGAGGACCGTGCGACGGGTGGTCTACGGCGACCGCGAGTTCCCGGATCGGGTGGTGTCGGACCTGCGCCGGCTCGACGCGCTGACCGCGCCCGAGGACGCGCTGCGCGAGGCCCTCGAGCTGCTCGCCCGACGCCTCCACCTGTCGTACGCGGGCGTCGACGTTCTGGCCACCCCCACCTCCGGACCGATCGCCGCCGCCATCGGCGCCCCGACGGGCGCGCCCGCGACCGTGGACCTCTCCGTAGGCGGCACCACGGTCGGACACCTCCGGGTCGAGGTCGACGCCGGCCACGACCCGTTCGGACCGGGGGACCGGCGGCTGCTCGAGGACGTGGGGACCCAGGTCGGCGCCCTCGTGCAGGCGGTCACCGCCAACCGTGAGCTCCAGGTCTCGCGACAGCGGCTGGTCGCGGCGCGGGAGGAGGAGCGGCGGCGGCTCCGGCGCGACCTGCACGACGGCCTCGGCCCCTCGCTCGCGTCGCTCGCGATGCGCCTGGAGGCGGCCTCCGACCTCATCGACGACGACCCGGAACAGGCGTCGAACCTGGTCTCGCGGCTCTCCGACCAGGCCCGCGAGGGCATCGGCGAGGTACGACGACTGGTGGAGGGGCTGCGACCACCCGCGCTGGACCAGCTCGGCCTGGTCTCGGCGCTGCGCCACCGGGCCGCCGAGCACGGCTCCGCCGGCGCCGGGGTGCCGTGGTCAGTGGAGGCCGGCGACGACATCGAGCCGCTCCCTGCCGCGGTGGAGGTCGCGGCCTACCGCATCGTCGTCGAGGCCGTCACCAACGCGCAGCGCCACAGCGGCGCCGACCGGTGCGTCGTACGCCTGGCGCGCGAGGACGGCGAGCTGCGCATCGACGTCTCCGACACGGGATCGGGGCTGGCTCCGGACCGGCGCCCGGGTGTAGGCCTGTCCTCGATGCGGGAACGCGCCGAGGAGCTCGGCGGGTCGTTCGAGGCCGGGGACCGCCCCGGCGGCGGCACCCTGGTCCAGGTGCGGCTGCCGCTGGACCAGGGACCACCAGCGTGAGCAGGGAAAGCGTGAGCAGAGCGAGGAGGAGCCGATGGACGGCCACCGGGTGTTGATCGCCGACGACCACGACGAGTTCCGGCGCGGGCTGGAGGCCCTGCTGGCCGCGACGCCGGACGTGGAGGTGGTGGGCACCGCCTCCGACGGCGCGATGGCGATCGCGCTGGCCCTGGACCTCCAGCCCGACGTGGTGCTGATGGACCTGCACATGCCGCGGGTCAACGGCATCGACGCGACCGCGCAGATCGTCGCCTCCTCGCCGCACATCGGGGTGCTCGTGCTGACGATGATGGAGGACGAGGAGTCGGTCTTCGCCGCGATGCGGGCCGGCGCCCGCGGCTACCTCCTCAAGGGCGCGCGCCGCGGTGAGATCCTGCGGGCCGTCGAGGCTGTGGGTGCCGGCGAGGTGATCTTCGCGCCCGGTGTCGCCGACCGGGTGATGGACTACTTCCTGGGCGTGCGCAACCGGCCCGTCGCCGACGCCTTCCCGGACCTGACCGAGCGCGAGCGCGTCGTGCTCGGCCTGATCGCGGAGGGCAAGGAGAACGGCGAGATCGCGCGACAGCTCGGACTGTCGGTCAAGACGGTCCGCAACCACGCCAGCAACATCTTTGCCAAGCTGCAGGTCGCGCACCGGGCGCAGGCGATCGTCAAGGCGCGCGAGGCGGGCCTGGGCTGAACGCCCGTCCGGTCAGCCGGACCCGTCGCGGCAGCCGCCCTGGAGCCGGGCGTCGTCCTGGGCGTCGCGCCCCACCGCCCGGGCCTGCTCCACGTCGGGGTAGACCACCGAGGCGCCGTTCTCCACCCCGAACGAGCCGACGATGATGCAGGCGTCCGTACGACCCGGGTCGACCGTCGTCAGCGCCTGGATGAGCCGGTAGACCTGCGGGGGCGACATGTCGGTCTGCAGCCCGCCCAGTGCGGACAGGGTGACCGCCTCCATGAAGCCGGCCTCGTCCTCGGCTTCGCGCAGCCGCTCGAGCACCCCGAGCAGCAGCCGCTGATGGTTGGCCGCACGCTCGAAGTCGCTGCCGCCGGGCAGCGTCTCGCGGGTGCGGGCGTAGGAGAGCGCCTCGTCGGGGTCGAAGGTGTTGGGGCCGCGACGCACCTGGACGTCGCCCTCCTCGGTGGTGAAGGCCAGCGGCGAGTCCACCTGGACGTCGCCCACGGCGCCCATCATCGACAGGAACCCGTCGAACCCGGTCACCGCGACCACGTCCGGCTCGATCCCGAGCAGGTCGTCGACCTCGCGGGCGACCCCCTCGGGCCCCTCGTCGCGCAGGGCGGTGTTGAGGCGGGCGCGGCCGTTGCTCATCTCGACGTAGAGGTCGCGGGGGAGCCCGATGGCGACGGCCCGCCCGGTGTCGAGCTGCACGCCGATGAGCTGGATCGCGTCGGTCAGGCCGGTCGTCACGTCGTCGCCGGCGGCGGCCTCGGAGCCGAGGGCCAGGACCCAGACGATGCCGTCGCCCGCGTCGACGGCCTTGGCGGTGCCGATGGTCGTCAGGCTGATGCTCGTCGGGTGCACGGAGGCGGCCGGAACGACGACCGCGGCGCCGGCGAGGACCGCCACCAGCACGGCGACGCGCCGCACCCACCTCGTGCCCAGCGTCGTGCTCCAGCTCATGCCCCGCCTCATGCCCCGGCTCCCGGCTCCGCCTCGGCGGGCGTCTCGTCGCCGTCGTCGAACGTGACGTCGTAGCCGAAGATGGACCAGGTGCCGTCGTCGTCGGCCTCCAGCATGAAGCGTCCGTCGAGCACCAGCGGTCGCGTGGTGCCGTCCTCCATCGTCGCGTCGAAGGCGAAGTGCACCGCGGCCGTCCCGCCGAGCACCTCGTCCCCCTGGGTCAGGAACGACAGCTTGGCGTCGAGGTCGGTGGCGCGCACGGCGGTCGCGTCGCGCGCCGTGGCCGCGGTGAGGTAGTCGATGTCGCGGGTCGCCTTGCGTGCGGCCACGCTGGTGAAGGGCTCGAAGGCCCGGACGAACTCCTGGCGGGGGAACTCGCCGAGGAAGGCGGCCACCACGTAGTCGGAGAGGACGTCGCCGACGGCCCCCTCGACCTCGGTGCGGGTCTGCTGGTCGAGCCGCTCGGCGCCGGTGACCGTCTGCACCCGGAGCGCCGCGGACTCGGCCGTCGGGGTGGGCTCGTCCTCGGGCGGGCTTCCCGTCGAGCAACCGGCGGCGAGCGCCGCCAGGGCGACCGCTGCGCCGGCGCGCGCGGTCCACCCTGCGCGGCGTCGAGAGGAGCCCATGGCGATCATCATGACCGACTCAGCCTGACCTGTCTCAGCTCGCCGGGACCGTGTTGACCGTGGAGAGGTCGAACTCCGCGACGTTGTCCCGGGCCGGGTGCCGGGTGCCGACGGGGCCGCGGACGAACTCCGTCACCAGGGTGCCGGTCACCGTCCGGGTGAACTCCTGCGTGACGGCGCCCAGCGGGCGCTCGCACCGGTCGACCATCGCGCACCCCCAGCGCAGCGTGCCGGCGTTGAACACCCCGGCCCCCGAGCCGGCCGTGTAGTAGACCGACTGTGTCGTGGTGGTGACGCCCCGGCAGGAGTACGGCGAGTGGCTGAGCACCTGCAGCGGCCGCGGCAGCCGGCCGTCCGGGTAGACCCGGTCGGCCTCCGGACCCACCAGGCCGGGGACGTGGTCGCCGCGGCGGACGCCCGTGCCGCGGAACCCCCACCAGTCCGGGGTGGCGACGACGTAGTCGGTGTCGACGGGGTAGCACTCGTACTGCATCCCCAGCAGGTCGTGCTCGGGGCGCGGCACGGGCGGCTCGCGGAACATCGCCGTCGCCTCGGCGGACCCCTGCGCGTACAGCGGGTCGAGGTGCGCGGAGTGCCGGTAGCCGACGACCACGCGGGCCGGCCCCTCGGATCCCGGCTCCAGCCGGATCCGCCAGTACATCGTGTTCGCGCCCAGGAAGGCCAGGTTGGTCCCGGCGTCGCGGGCGCCGAGGACGACGTCGCGCATCGTGTTGGTCCAGTACTCGTCGTGCCCCATCGAGACGTAACCGCGGGCGCCGGCGAGCGCTCCCGGGGTGGTGTGCAGGTCGACGTTGGTGAAGTAGGACAGCGGCACGCCGGTGCTCTCCGCCCGCACGACGACCGGGATGGCGGCCGTGCGGTAGTCGTTGGCCCCGGTCGCCCCGTTGTAGGGCCGGTCGAAGCTCACCGCGTGGCTCGGGGTGTCCCCGTTGGCGCCGGCGTACAGGCTGTAGCCGCCCCACTCGTTGTAGGCCTGCCACGTGGTGACGGGCGCGACCAGCGCGACGGTGCCCTCGGCCGACTCGGAGGTCACGACGTAGGGCACCTGGGTCTCCCACCCGGTGTCGGTGCGCAGCCGGAAGACGTAGAAGCCAGGCGTCCACGTCGACGTGTCCACGGCCAGGTCGCGCTCCCAGGGCGCGACCACCGTGCGCCGCTCGTACGACGAGTAGCGCGGCGCCGACTGCTGCCGACCCCGCCGGAAGCCGGACTCCCAGACGAAGGCCCCGGTGCCACCCTCGTAGGACCCGATCCGGAACGCCGCCGCCTCCCAGCCGCCCTCGGTGGTCGACACCTTCAGTCCCACCCGCGTGCCCGGGACGCCGCTGGCGTGCGTGGTGTAGGCCGCGACCTCGCCGTGGAAGGAGGTCCTGCTCACCCGCCAGTCCTCCGACCCGCGCGGCTCCGGCGCGGGCTCCGGCTCCGCCTGCTCGGTGGCCTCGGCGTCAGCCTGCGCCCGCGGGATGCCGATCGCCGCCCCGCCGCCCCCGTCCCGGCCCGCGTCCCTGCCCGCCCGCTCGGCCGAGGCACACCCGGTCCCCACCACCAGGACCGCTACCACGACCACTGTCCCGAGCCTCGCCCACCGTGTCCGCATCGCCATCTCCTCGGCCGTGGCGTCGGAGGGTCCCGTCGCCGTCATGACGACGTTCGTCCGGGGGCACCTCCCGGCACATGGGGCGGCGATCCCGGGAGGTCGGGACGATCAGGACCACCGTCCCGACCGGCCGCCGGAGCCGAGCGGGCGGGGACCTAGGATCAACCCCATGCCTGAGATCTCCCGGGACGAGGTGGCCCACCTGGCCATGCTCGCCCGCATCGACCTCTCCGACGCCGAGCTCGACCACCTGGCGCCCCAGCTGAGCGTCATCCTCGAGTCGGTGGCCTCGATCAACGGGGTCGCGGGTGACGACGTGCCGCCCACGTCGCACCCCCTCCCGATGACCAACGTGTTCCGGGAGGACGTCGTCGTGCCCGGCCTGACGGCCGAGGAGGCGCTGTCCGGCGCCCCCGCCGTCGAGGACCAGCGCTTCTCCGTCCCGCGGATCCTGGACGAGGAGGCGTGATGAGCAACCTGACCCGCAGCACCGCTGCCGCGCTCGCCGACGGGCTCGCCGCCGGCGAGGTCACCTCCGTCGAGCTCACCGAGGCCCACCTCGACCGGATCGACGCCGTGGACGGCGCCGTCCACGCCTTCCTCCACGTCGACCGCGACGGCGCGCTCGCGGACGCCGCCGACTCCGACGCCCGTCGGGCCCGCGGCGAGGCACGCGGCCCGCTCGACGGCGTACCGATCGCGGTGAAGGACGTCCTGGCCACCCGCGGACTGCCGACCACCTGCGGCTCGAAGATCCTCGAGGGATGGGTCCCGCCCTACGACGCCACCGTCGTCGCGCGCCTGCGCGAGGCCGGCCTGCCGATCCTGGGCAAGACCAACATGGACGAGTTCGCGATGGGCTCCTCGACCGAGCACTCCGCCTACGGCCCCACCCGCAACCCGTGGGACCTCGACCGCATCCCGGGCGGCTCCGGCGGCGGCTCCGCGGCCGCCGTCGCCGCCTTCGAGGCACCGCTCGCCATCGGCACCGACACCGGCGGCTCCATCCGCCAGCCCGGCGCCGTCACCGGCACCGTCGGCGTGAAGCCGACCTACGGTGGCGTCTCCCGCTACGGCCTCGTGGCCCTGGCCAACAGCCTCGACCAGGCCGGCCCGGTCACCCGGACCGTGCTCGACGCGGCGATGCTCCACGACGTGATCGGCGGCCACGACCCGCGCGACTCGACCTCGATCCAGCAGGAGTGGCCGTCCTTCACCGAGGCGGCGCGGGCCGGCTCGACCGGCGACATGAGCGGGGTGAAGGTCGGCGTCATCACCGAGCTCGCCGGCGAGGGCTGGCAGGCCGGTGTCATGGCGCGCTTCCAGGAGTCGGTCGACCTGCTGGTCAAGGCGGGCGCCGAGGTCGTCGAGGTGTCGTGCCCCTCGTTCGTGCACGCCCTCGCGACGTACTACCTGATCCTCCCCGCCGAGGCGTCCAGCAACCTCGCGAAGTTCGACGCGATGCGCTACGGCCTGAGGGTGACGCCCGAGGGCAACCCCAGCGCCGAGGAGGTCATGCGGGCGACCCGCGACGCCGGCTTCGGCGACGAGGTCAAGCGCCGCATCATCCTCGGCACCTACGCGCTCTCCAGCGGCTACTACGACGCCTACTACGGCCAGGCCCAGAAGATCCGCACGCTGATCAGCCGCGACTTCGACGCCGCGTTCGCCGACGTCGACGTGCTGGTGTCGCCGACGGCCCCCACCACGGCGTTCAAGCTCGGGGAGAAGCTCGACGACCCGATGGCGATGTACCTCAACGACCTCGCCACCATCCCCGCCAACCTCGCCGGCGTCCCGGGGATCTCCGTCCCCAACGGCCTCGCCGACGAGGACGGCCTGCCCAGCGGCTTCCAGGTGCTCGCGCCGGCGCTGGCCGACGAGCGCGTCTACCGCGTGGGCGCCGCGCTCGAAGCCCTCTACGCCGACCAGTGGGGCGGCCCCCTGCTCGACAAGGCACCCGCCCTGGCCGGCGCCGCGACCGCCGAGGTGAAGTGACGTGACCGAGACCCTGATGCCCTTCGACGACGTGCTGGCGGCCTACGACCCCGCCCTCGGCCTCGAGGTCCACGTCGAGCTCAACACGGCCTCGAAGATGTTCTGCGGCTGCCCGGCCGTCTTCGGCGGCGAGCCCAACGCGGGCACCTGTCCGACGTGCCTGGGCCTGCCCGGCGCGATGCCGGTCGTCAACGGCAAGGCGGTGGAGTCGGCGATCCGCATCGGCCTCGCGCTCAACTGCGACATCGCCGAGTGGTGCCGGTTCGCCCGGAAGAACTACTTCTACCCGGACATGCCGAAGAACTTCCAGACGTCCCAGTACGACGAGCCGATCTGCTTCGACGGCTACATGGACGTCGACGTCGACGGAGAGACGTACCGGGTCGAGATCGAGCGCGCGCACATGGAGGAGGACACCGGCAAGTCGCTGCACGTCGGCGGCTCCACCGGTCGCATCCACGGCGCCGACCACTCCCTGGTCGACTACAACCGTGCCGGCATCCCCCTCATCGAGATCGTCACCCGCCCGATCCTCGGCGCGGGGGAGAAGGCGCCCGAGGTCGCGAAGGCCTACGTCGCCCAGCTGCGCGAGCTGATCGTGGCGCTCGGCGTCTCCGAGGCCCGGATGGACCAAGGCAACCTGCGCGCCGACGTCAACCTCTCGCTGTCCCCGAAGGGCAGCGGCGCCCTCGGCACCCGCACCGAGACGAAGAACGTCAACTCGTTCCGGTCGGTCGAGCGGGCCGTCCGCTACGAGATGCAGCGGCACGCCGTGATCCTCAGTGGCGGCGGCTCGATCCTGCAGGAGACCCGCCACTGGCACGAGGACACCGGCATCACCACGAGCGGCCGGGAGAAGTCCGACGCCGAGGACTACCGCTACTTCCCCGAGCCCGACCTCGTCCCCGTGGCCCCGAGCCGCGAGTGGGTCGACGAGCTGCGCGAGACGCTGCCGGAGAACCCGACCGTGCGTCGCGCCCGGCTGCAGGCCGACTGGGGCTTCAGCGACATGGAGATGCGCGACACGATCGGCGCCGGCGCGCTCGGTCTGGTCGAGGAGACCATCGCGGAGGGCGCGGCCCCGCAGGCCGCGCGCAAGTGGTGGCTCGGGGAGCTCGCCCGCCGCAGCAACGAGGACGGCGTCGACATCGTCGACCTGCCGATCACCCCGGCCGACGTGGCCCGCATCCAGGCGCTCGTCGACGAGAAGGTCGTCAACGACAAGCTCGCCCGCCAGGTCTTCGAGGGTGTCCTCGCAGGCGAGGGCTCCCCGGACGAGGTCGTGGAGAAGCGCGGACTGGCCGTGGTGTCCGACGACGGCGCGCTCGGTGCCGCGGTGGACAAGGCGATCGCCGCCAACCCCGACGTCGCCGACAAGATCCGCGACGGCAAGGTCGCCGCCGCGGGGGCCCTCATCGGCGCGGTGATGAAGGAGATGCGCGGTCAGGCCGACGCCGCCCGGGTGCGCGAGCTGATCCTGGAGAAGCTGTCCTGACCCCTACTTTGGTCGGAACATGCACCCCGTGGCGCGGTCTAGACAACTTGTTAGGGTTGTCGCGAGTCCCATTGGTCACATCACCAACCAACGCTCGCACCATCGGGGGAGTGGCCGGCCGCGGCATGCGGCCGTGACGACCTCGGCGAGCGGGAAGGAAGTCATGCACCATCGCAAACGACTTGTCCGCACGACTCTGGTCGCCGTGTCGACCGCAGCACTGGGGGTCGGCGTGCTCGCCGCTCCGCCCGCGTCGGCCGACCCCTCGACCGCACTGCGCTCCGCCAAGGCCGCGGTCAGCACCGACAGCACCCCCTCCACCATCGCCGCCGAGTGGATCGCCGGAGAGCTCCGCGACGGCCTCATGGTCGGCTCCTCGGGGCCGGACTTCGGCCTCACCATCGACACCGGGATGGCGCTCACCACCGTCGCCAGCCAGAGCGGGACCGTCACGGCGATCAACAACTCCCTCGAGCCGCGCATCGCCGAGTACGTCGGCGACGGGACCAAGGAGTCCTACGCCGGCCCCTTGGCCAAGGCGGCCGCGTTCTCCCGCGTCGCCAAGAAGAACCCGACGAGCTATGGCGGCATCAACCTGATCACCCGGCTCGAGGAGCGCACCGCCAACGTGCCGGCGGACCCGACCGCGGAGCCGCAGGCGGCCGCGTTCGCGGGGCGCATCTTCGACAAGTCCGAGTACGGCAACTACGCCAACGTGGTCGGCCAGTCCTACGCCGTGCGCGCGCTGACGCTCGCGAACTCCAGCGAGGCCGGTGCCGCACGCGACTTCCTGCTCAAGCAGCAGTGCGCGTCGGGCTACTTCCGCGCCGACTTCGACAAGGCCGACGTGCCCAACCAGTCGTGCACCGAGGGCGTCGCCGGCAGCGCGGCCGACCCGGACGCCACCGCGCTCGCGGTCATCAACCTGGTCGAGTCGGGCGACAAGAGCCCGGCCGTCGTGGGTGCCCTGGCCAAGGCCGGCACCTGGCTCGCCGACCGGCAGCGGGGGAGCGGCGCGTTCCGCGCCGCGGCGCCGGTCAGCAAGATCAACACCAACACCACGGCGCTCGGCGGCTACGCCCTGGGTCTGCTGAAGAACCGCAACGCCGCCCAGAAGGCGGCACTGTGGATCCGCAAGAACCAGCCGGTCGACAAGTACAAGTGCCGCACCGCGCTGACCAAGGACACGGGTGCCGTGGCCTACCGCAAGGACCGGGCCACCGGTGCCACGACCAGCGGCATCCCGGCCGACGCCCGTGACGAGTGGCGCCGCGCCACCTCGCAGGCGATCCTCGGGCTGCAGTTCGCCCCGGCGAGCAAGGACCAGCTCCGCATCGTGTCCGCGCGCAAGCAGGCCCGTGCCGGCGAGCGCGTGCAGTTCCGCGTGTTCGGTCTCGCGCCGAGCGAGAGCGCGTGCCTGCAGGTCAAGGGCGACTTCGTCCGCGTGAAGGGCAAGAAGACGGGCGACAAGATCGTCCGCAAGCTGCAGCTGCCCACGGGCAACCAGCGCCGCGTCGCCCTGGTGAAGACCTCGGACGACGAGGCCCGTACGTCGCTCCGCGTGCGCAACTGACGCGTAGCCGACTGCTTCCACGCACCACCAGCACCACCCCTCGGCCCGGCGCCCACGGAGCTCATCTCGTGGCGCCGGGCCGAGGTGCGTGCGGGGACCGGCGGGGGTTACGCTTCGCAGGCCGCGCCCGCCCGGGCCGGCACCACACACGCCCGAGGTGGGGAAAGCCGGTCCGAAACCGGCGCTGACCCGCAACCGTGGGCACGGGAGGGATCCCGTGCGAGCCGGAAGACCCACCTCGACGCGTCTTGACCACCATCGCTGTCGAGGAATGCAGCGGGGCGAGCCGGTGCATTCCGCCTCCCTCGTTGTCGCAGCGAGGGAAGGAACCATGAAGTTCTCCGCGTCGAGGACCGCCCTGTCGGGTCTCGCTCTCACGGTCGCCGCCACCGCGCTGGCGCAACCCCTGCTCGCTCCCGCGGCCCAGGCCGCGACCGACGTCCCGGCCACGAGCGCCGCTCGCGCCGGCACCGGGTGGCTCGCCACCCAGCTCACCAACGGTGTCATCCACAACGACACCTACGACTTCGACGACCTCGGCATGACGATGGACATCGGGCTCAGCATGGACGAGGTCGGTGGCGACCAGGCCATGGTCCGCCAGATCCGCTCGGCGCTCTCCACGCGGATCGCGGAGTACGCCGCCCCGTCGGCCGGTGAGCGCTACTCCGGCTCGCTGGCCAAGTCGCTCGTCTTCGCCCAGGTCTCCGGTGCCGACCCCCGGACCTACGGCGGGCTCGACCTCGTCGCGGAGACCGAGGCGCGGGTGACCGCCGGCGGTCCCAGCGCCGGTCGTCTCGCCGACCTCTCCGCCTACGGCGACTACGCCAACAGCTTCGGCCAGGCGCTGGCCGTGCGCGGCCTGTCGGCGGCCGGCTCCGCCAAGGCCGCCGCGGCGACCGACTTCATGCTGAAGCAGCAGTGCTCGTCGGGCTACTTCCGGGTCTTCTTCACCACCGACGCGGCAGCGGCCGGGCAGTCGTGCGTCGAGGGCACCGACCCCACCGACACCGACACCACCGCGTTCGTCGTCAACCAGCTGGCGGCCACGTCGCCGCGCACCGCAGCCGTCGACGCCGCGATCACCAAGGCGGTCGCCTGGCTCGCGGCCACGCAGAAGGCCGACGGCTCGTTCGTCGGCAGCACCTTCACGCCTGACCCCAACACCAACAGCACCGGGCTCGCCGCGAGCGCGCTCGCGGCGGCCGGGACCTGTGAGCAGGCCGGCCGCGCAGCCGAGTGGGTCAGCTCGCTGCAGGTCGGCCCTCAGCCCGCCAGCTCGCCGCTCGCCGGCGAGGAGGGTGCCCTCGCCTACGACAAGGGCGCGATGGACGGCGCCGCCGCCAGCGGCATCGGTGCAGGCCGTGACCAGTGGTGGCGCGCGACCGTCCAGGCCGTCGCCGGCCTGACGCACGCCCGCGGCACCGCCAAGGCGCTCACCGTGACCTCGTCCGGCACTGCGCCCGGCAGCACCGCGACCCTCACCGCGACCGGAGGCGCCGTGGGTGACCGGTTCTGCCTCACCGGCCCCGGCATCCAGGGCAGCCGCACCGTCGTCGTCGGCTCCGACCGCACGCTGACGAGCAAGGTCGTCCTCCCGGCTGCGTCCGGCACGGCGACGTACACCCTCACCGGCCGCGACGGCGCGACCACGCACCGCGTCGCCGTCCAACCTGCATCCCAGCCCGACTCCGCCCGCGGCTCGGTCGCCGGGGTCCGCCTCACCGGCCCCGCGGGCTTCCGCAAGGCCGGCAGCAAGGTGGCCCTCGAGGTCGTCGGCGCCGCCCCCGGCGCACGCTTCGTGCTCCGCGGCCCCGGCCTCGCGGACACCACGGTCGTGGCGGCGTCGGACGGTGTGCTGACCCGTTCGGTCACCCTCCCGAAGGCCACGACGACCGCGGCCTACGTGCTCGTCGGCTCCGACGGCCAGGTCGGCGTCGACACCCGCGTGCTCGGCAAGCGCACGCTCAAGGTCTCCACGCTCGCCAGCGACGGTCCCCGCACCCGCGTGCTGGTCCGCCGCCTCGCCGCCCGCGAGAAGGTGAAGGTGATCGTCGCCGGACGGACGCTCGCCAAGGGACGCGCCAACGCCAAGGGCCGGTTCCTCACCCGCGTCGCCCTCCCGGACGGCCGGGCCAAGGTGCGCGTGCGTGCCGTGGGCCAGTTCCCCGCGCTGCGCTCCGGCTCCACGAGCGTGACGCTGCGATGACGACGTACGCCGTGCGCCGTGTGCTCACCGCTCTCCTGCTGGTGGCCGCCCCGGGGCTCGTCCTCGGGTCGGCCACCGCGGCGAGCGCCGCCACGTGCGCGACCTCGGGCGGCGTCAGCGTCGTGGTCGACTACCGCGAGCTCGGCGGCGGCACCGTCACCGCCTGCTCGGCCGACGGCGGCGGCAAGAGCGCCGCGGCGGTCTTCGCCTCCGTCGGGGTCGACATCACCTACGCGACCCGCCAGCCCGGGTTCGTGTGCCGCGTCAACGGCGTCCCCGCCAGCGACCCGTGCGTCAACACCTCGCCGTCCAACGCCTACTGGGGCCTGTGGTGGGCCGACGGCTCCCAGGCGTCCTGGACGTACTCGTCCTACGGCGTCGGATCGCTCACCGTCCCGGCCGGCGGCTCGGTCGCCTGGTCGTGGCAGCAGGACCGCGCGGCCGGGTCGAGCGTCCCGCCGGGTGTCGCGCCGCCCGTGACCAAGACGTCGACCCCCACCTCGACGCCCACGCCGTCACCCACGTCCTCCCCGTCGCAGACCTCGTCACCGACCTCCTCGCCCAGCACGGGTGGTGGCTCGGGTGGTGGCGGGTCGGGCGGCGGGTCAGGCGGCGGGTCAGGCGGCGGCAGCGGCTCGGGGTCGGGCGGCGGCTCCCAGCCCAGCAGCTCGCCCTCGCCGTCCGGCGGCTCGGGCGGGTCCGGCGGCTCGGGCGGCTCGGGCGGGTCCGGCGGCTCGGGCTCCAGCCCGTCGTCGAGCCCGTCGTCCAGCCCGTCGTCGTCCTCGCCGTCCGCGTCCGGGACGCCCTCCGAGTCGCCGATGGCCAGTGAGTCTCCAGGAGACTCACAGCGCAGCGCAGGCCCGGGAGGGGCCGGCGCGAAGGGCGACAAGGGGTCCGACAAGCGTTCCGGCAAGGGGTCCGCGAAGGGCTCCGACGACGATGAGTCTCCCAGCGACTCACCGTCCAGCGCCGGGGACGATCCTTCCGCTTCCGCCTCTGAGTCCCCGGGAGACTCAGTGACGAACGCGTCCTCCGAGGCGACCGACCCGCAGGCGGACAGTCCCGCCCGCGTGCCGGCCGCCGTCACCTGGGGCGTGCTCGGGCTTCTCGTGGTCGCCATCGCGGGAAGCGCGGTCGTCGCGCGTCGTAGACGGGGGGTCTGACGCGCGTGACCGGACCGGCGGCCCTGCCGCGTGACCTGCACCCGCTCGCCTGGTGGGCCTGGGCGATCGGGCTGGCCACGGCGGCATCGTTCACCACCAACCCGTTGCTGCTGCTCCTCATCATGGGGTCGGCGACGGTGGTGGTGATGGCGCGTCGGTCCGGTCATCCCTTCGGCCGGTCGTTCCGGCTCTACGTGCTCCTGGCGGTGTTCACCGTCGTGATGCGGGTGGTCTTCCGGCTCATCTTCGGGGGCCAGGAGATCGGGCACGTGCTCCTCGACCTGCCCGAGATCCCGCTGCCGGACTGGGCAGCCGGGATCCGGTTGCTCGGTCCGGTGACGAGCGAGGCGCTGCTGGCCGGCTTGTACGACGGGCTCCGGCTCGCCGCGATCATCATCTGCGTGGGCGCCGCCAACTCGCTGGCCAACCCCAAGCGCGTGCTCGCCTCCGTGCCGCCGGCGCTCTACGAGATCGGCACGGCCCTCGTCGTCGCGGTGACGATCTTCCCGCAGCTCGCGGACAGCGCCCGGCGGGTCCGGGCCGCCCAGGCCCTGCGCGGCGGCGCGACCACCGGCGTCGGACGGCTCCAGCGCTTCCTGGTGCCGGTCCTCGAGGACGCGCTGGAGCGCTCCCTGTCCCTGGCGGCCGGCATGGACACCCGCGGCTACGGCCGCTCCGGCGGTGCGACCGTCCGCGAGCGGTGGGTGACCGGGTCGCTGCTGCTCCTCGCCCTCACCGGCATCTGCGTCGGGACGTACGCCTGGCTGGACCCGACGGCCCCGCAGGTCCTCGCGCTGCCCATGCTCGGCGCGGGCGTCGCGGTCGCGGTCGTCGGACTGATCAGCGCCGGACGGCGTGTCCAGCGCACCCGCTACCGGCCCGACGCGTGGCGCGGGGCCGAGCTGTTCACGGTCGGGATCGGCATCGCCGTGGCGGTGCTGGGCTACTACGTCAGCCGCACGCAGCTCCTCGTCGCCTACCCCGGCGTGACCGTCGTGCCGTACCTGTCGCCCCTCGCCCTCGCGCTCGGCGTGCTCGGCGCGCTGCCCGCCGTCGCGACCCCCGTCCCCGCCACGGCCCCCGTACGACGCGAGGTGACCGTATGAACGGCCACGGCGTGATCGAGCTGCGCGACATCGGCTTCCGCTACGCCCAACACCAGGTGCTGGACGGCGTCGACCTCGCCCTCGAGGAGGGCGAGCTGGTCCTCGTCTCCGGCCGGACCGGCGTCGGCAAGTCCACGCTCCTCGGCATCGTCACCGGCCTCGTGCCGCGCTTCACCGGCGGGGTCCTCACCGGCGACGTCCTGCTCGACGGGCGCAGCATCGTCGACCAGCCGCCGCGCGAGCGGGCGCACCTCGTCGGGTACGTCGGCCAGGACCCGCTCGCCGGGTTCGTCGCCGACACGGTCGAGGAGGAGCTCGCCTACGGCATGGAGCAGCTCGGCACCGCTCCGGAGACCATGCGCCGCCGGGTCGAGGAGACGCTCGACCTGCTGGGCATCGCCGACCTGCGCGCCCGCGACCTGCGCACCCTCTCGGGCGGCCAGCAGCAGCGCGTCGCCATCGGGGCGGTGCTGACCACCCACCCCCGCGTCCTGGTCCTCGACGAGCCCACCTCCGCCCTCGACCCGACGGCGGCCGAGGAGGTCCTCGCGACCATCACGCGCCTGGTCCACGACCTCGGCCTGACGGTCCTCCTCGCCGAGCACCGGCTCGAGCGTGTGGTCCCGTTCGCCGACCGGATCTGCCTCGTCACCGGCGACGGCGGCATCCGGGTCGACGAGCCCCGCGGGATCCTCGTCGACTCGCCGGTCGCGCCGCCGCTGGTCGAGCTCGGCCGCCTCGCCGCGTGGGACCCGCTGCCCCTGACCGTGCGCGACGCACGCCGGCAGGCGCGCTCCCTGCCCGAGATGGTCCCGCCCGAGCCGCAGTCGCCACCGGTGAGCGACCCGCTGCTGGCCGCGCGGGGCGTGACGGTGGTGCACGGCTCGCACGTCGCCGTCCGCCAGGTCGACCTCACGCTGTCCCCGGGACGGGTCACGGTCCTGATGGGCCGCAACGGCTCGGGCAAGTCCAGCCTCATCTGGGCGCTGCAGGGCTCGGGCAGGAGGCGGTCCGGGACGATCAACGTGGCCGGCGACGACCCGGCCGACCTCGCGCCCGCCGAGCGTCGTACGCACGTCGGGCTGGTGCCTCAGACCGCCGCCGACCTTCTCTACCTCGAGACCGTCGCCGACGAGTGCGCCGCGGCCGACACCGGCGCCGCCGCCGAGCCCGGGACCTGCCGCGGCCTGCTCGACCGGCTCGCCCCCGGCGTCGACGACGCCATCCACCCGCGCGACCTGTCCGAGGGGCAGCGGCTCGCTCTCGCGCTGTCCATCGTCCTGACCGCCCGTCCTCCGGTCGTGCTGCTCGACGAACCGACCCGCGGTCTGGACTACGCCGGCAAGGCGGAGCTCGCGCGCATCGTCGCCGACCTCGCCGCTGACGACCACGCCGTCCTCCTGGCGACGCACGACGTCGAGTTCGCCGCCCACGTCGCCGACGAGGTCGTCGTGATGGCCGAGGGCGAGATCGTGTCGCACGGCACGCCACGACGCGTGCTCGCCGAGTCACCGTCGTTCGCCCCCCAGGTCACCAAGGTCCTCGGACCGCCGTGGCTGGTCGTCGAGGAGGTCGCGGCGGCCCTGGCGCGGACGGGGGCGGGACGCGCATGAGCATCCTCGAACGCACCCGGTCCACCACCCAGCCGGAGGTCGCCCTGCCGATCGGGCCGCGGACCGCCGCGGTGCTGGTCCTCGCCTCCGTCGTCGGCCTGATGATGCTGTGCTGGCCGCTGCTGCTGGTGGCCCAGCCCGGGGACCGGGTCGAGCCGCCGTTCATGTTCCTCGCGCTGCTCCCGCTCGTGATGGTCGTCGTGCTCGCCGAGATGGGCGAGGGCGGCATGGACTCACGCGTGCTCGCCGTCCTCGGGGTCCTTTCCGCGATCAACGCGGTGATGCGCGGGCTCGGCGCGGGGACGGCCGGCATCGAGCTGGTGTTCTTCCTCCTCGTGCTGGGTGGTCGCGTGTTCGGGGCCGGCTTCGGCTTCGTCCTCGGCTGTACGTCGTTGTTCGCCTCCGCGCTGCTGACCGCGGGCGTCGGGCCGTGGCTGCCGTTCCAGATGATCTGCGCGGCCTGGGTCGGCATGGGCGCGGGCCTGCTCCCGCGGCGGGTCAGCGGCCGCGCCGAGATCGTGATGCTGATCGTCTACGCGGTGGTCGCGTCCTACCTCTACGGCATGCTGATGAACCTCAGCTTCTGGCCGTTCACCCTCGGCATCGTGGTCCCCGGCCACGAGGGCGCGCTGGCCTACGTCGCCGGGGCGCCGGTGCTGGAGAACGCCCACCGGTTCCTCGTCTACACGCTGCTGACCTCGACCGGCGGCTGGGACACCGGGCGCGCGATCACCACCGGCATCGCGATCGCCGTGCTCGGCCCGGCGATCCTCACCACGCTGCGCCGGGCGGCCCGTCGCGCCGTCGTCCGCCCCGGCTGACGTCCGGGGCGTCGACGCCTCCCCGCTCAGGGCTGGATGCGGATGATCCGGTCGTCGTCCGGCGTGGGTTCGCCGCGCCCGTCGCGGTTGGACGTCGTCAGCCAGAGCAGCCCGTCGGGTGCGACGGCCACGGTGCGCAGCCGCCCGTACTCCTCGCCGAAGAACGCCCGCGGCTTCGACGCCTTCCCGTCGGCCGAGACCACGATGCGCCACAGGCGCTGGCCGCGCAGGCCCGCCATCCACAGGTGGCCGTCGGCGAAGGCCAGCCCGCTCGGCGAGGCCTGGTCGACCGGCCACACGAGCTGCGGGTCGATGTACGACGCGTCGCCGCCGGCACCCTCGACCTCCGGCCAGCCGTAGTTGCCGCCCTTCTCGACCAGGTTGAGCTCGTCCCACTCCGAGTCGCCGAACTCCGAGGCCCAGAGCCGCCCCTCGTCGTCCCACGCCAGGCCCTGGACGTTGCGGTGGCCGAGCGACCACACCGGAGAGTCGGGGTCCGGGTTGCCGGGAGCGGGGTCGCCGTCGGGCGTGATGCGGAGGATCTTGCCGGCCAGGCTCTGCGGGTCCTGGGCCAGGTCGGGGTTGCCGGTCTCGCCGGTCGTGACGTAGAGGTGGCCGTCGGGGCCGAAGGCGATGCGCCCGCCGTCGTGGATGAAGCCGGCGGGGATGCCGTCGAGGACGACCGTCGTACGTCCGAGCCGAGAGCCGTCGAGCTCTGCTCTGACGACGCGGTTGTCCGTGTCGGTGGTCAGGTACAGGAACAGCGTCCGGTCGGTCTCGAAGTCCGGGGACACGGCGACGCCGAGGAGGCCGGCCTCGCCCTGGGGCACGGCGCCCGCGACCGTGCCGAGCGGCGTCACCTCGCCGTCCGTCCCGACGCGGTCCACGCGCCCGGAGATCCGCTCGGTGACCACGGCGTCGCCGTCCGGGAGGAAGTCCACGCCCCACGGCACCTCGAGTCCTTCGACGAGCGTGTCGACCACCTCGGGCGGGCCGCCGAGGGAGCCGGACGGCGTCCCGGGTCCGGACTCGCCCTCGGTCGGGGTGTCGGTGGGGGTCGGCTGGCTCGGCAGGTCGGTGGGCTGGGTGACGCGCGGGATCGGCTCGGCGTCGGTGCCCGAGCAACCACCGGCCGCGGCGCCGAGCGCGAGCACCAGCGCCGCGAGGGCGATCTTGGATGTCCTGCCGCCCCCGGTCATGTGGCCAGTGTGCCGTGGGCCGCCGAATGGTCGTCGTCGTGACGGCCCCGTGGCTCGCTCGGGTTCGCTCCCGAGCGGGTCGCGCCGATGGACGCGGCGACGACGCACCCGATGGCCAGCCACTGGATCGGCGACAGGTGCTCCTGCAGCACCACGATCGCGGCGAGCGCCGCGGCGGCCGGCTCGAGGCTCATCAGGATGCCGAACACCGCGGGTCGCAGGCTGCGCAGCGCGACGAGCTCGCAGCTGTAGGGGATGACCGAGCTGAGCAGCCCGACGAGCGCACCGATCAGCAGCACGCGGCCGTCCCACAGCGACGTACCCGCGCTCAGCAGCGCGGGCAGCGTCATCGCGACCGCGGCGATGATGCTCGCCACGGCAAGACCGTCGAACCCCGCCCACCGCCGTCCGGTGCTCGCGCTGAGCAGGATGTACGCCGCCCACGCGGCGCCGGCAAGCAGGGCGTACGCGACACCGACGAGGTCGAGCCCGGTCCGCTGGAAGCCGAGCAGGGCGACCCCGACCGCGGCCAGCAGCACCCACACCAGGTCGCGGGCGCGGCGCGAGCCGAGGAGCGCCAGGGACAGCGGGCCGATGAACTCGATCGTCACGGCGATGCCGAGGGGGATGCGGGAGAAGGACTGGTAGATCGCCCAGTTCATCGTCGCGAGGCTGGCGGCGAAGCCGAGCACCACCAGCCAGTCGCGCTGCGTCCGGCCGGTGAACCGCGGTCGGGCGACGGCGGCGAGGACGAGCGCGCTGGTCACCAGGCGCAGCCACACCATCGCGGTGGGGGAGATCTCGCCGAACAGCCCCTTGGCGATCGCCGCGCCGAGCTGGACCGACAGGATCCCGACCATCACCAGGCCGACCGGTCCGAGCAGGGTCGGGCTCGGTCGCTGGGTCACCGGGCAAGCCTATTCAGCCCGGTGCGCCGTCCTCGAGGCTGTCCAGCGCACGGCGGGCGTGGCGTCCCTCGGCGGCGAAGTAGTCGAGCCCCCAGTCGGCGACCAGTGACGGGAACCGGAACGGCTCGCCCGGCCGGTCCGCGCCGCGCAGCGCCTCGCGCACCTCGGCGAGGTCGGTCGTGGCCCGCTCCAGCTCGTCGAGGTAGTCCTCCAGCATGCGTCGGGTCTGCTCGGGCTCGCTCGCGTGGCCGATCAGCAGCCGCAGCAGCACCGTGTGCTTGAGGACCGGGAACCCGGCGGGCGTCTGGTCCATCCAGTCCCGGAGCGCCTGCTGGCCCGCGTCGGTGATGGCGTACGTCGTCACCTCGCGGCCGTCGTCCGGACGCGCGTCCGCCCGCACGAGGCCGAGCCCGGTGAGGCGGCGCAGCTCGGTGTAGATCTGGCTCATCGCGGGGGAGACCCAGTAGAAGCGGAGCGTGACGTCGGCGCGCTGCTTGATCTCGTACCCCGTCAGCTCGTCGCCGAAGGTGAGGAGGCCGAGGATCGCGTAGCCCGTCACCGGGACGTCTTGACTCATCGCCCTCCGAGAGTAGTGTTCCTAATCGGAATAGTCACCCAACTCGCCGTCGCGGAGGCCCCGATGTCGCGCACCCTGCTCATGGTCGGAACCCGCAAGGGCATGTGGCTCGGGACCTCGGACGAATCCCGCACCTCGTGGGACTGGACCGGGCCGCACTTCCCGATGGAGGAGGTCTACTCCGTCATGGTCGACACCCGCGGGAGCACGCCCCGCCTGCTCGCGGGCGCCTCGTCGAGCTGGCTCGGCCCGCAGGTGTGGCGCTCCGACGACCTCGGCGCGACGTGGGACGAGACGCCCAACGGTGCCGCCCGCTTCCCCGAGGACACGGACACGACGCTGGCCCGGGTGTGGCAGCTGCAGCCCGGCACCTCGGCCGACGGCGGTGACGGCGTCGTCTGGGCGGGCACCGAGCCAGGCGCGGTCTTCCGCTCGGAGGACCGGGGCGAGACGTTCTCGCTCGTCCGCGGCCTCTGGGACCACCCGCACCGACCGGAGTGGAACGAGGGCTTCGGCGGGCAGGCCTTCCACACGATCCTGCCGCACCCCTCCGACCCCTCCCGCGTGCTCGCGGCGTTGTCCACGGGCGGGGTGTACGTCACCGAGGACGGCGGCACGTCGTGGAAGGCGTCGAACACCGGGGTGAAGGCGGAGTTCTTCCCCGGCGAGCGCAACTACCCGGAGTTCGGCCAGTGCGTGCACAAGGTCGCCCGGGACGCCGCTGATCCCGACCGGCTCTACCTCCAGAACCACGGCGGCGTCTACCGCTCCGACGACGGCGGCGCGTCCTGGCAGGACATCGCCCCGGGGCTGCCGACCGAGTTCGGCTTCGCCATGGTGGCCCACCCGCACCGCGCGGACACGGCGTACAACTTCCCGATCACGGGCGCCGAGGCCCGCTGGCCCGTCGACGGGAAGGCGCGGGTCTACCGGACCACCGACGCCGGCTCGTCCTGGGAGCCGCTGGGAGAGGGGATCCTGCCCGACGGCTACTACACCGCCGTCATGCGCGACGCCCTCTGCGTCGACGACCACGACCAGCCCGGCCTCTACTTCGGCGGCCGCAACGGCGGCGTCTGGGCCTCGCCCGACGAGGGGGCGTCGTGGCGGGAGATCCACAAGGACCTGCCGGACGTCCTGGTCGTCCGTGCCGCGCGGATCTGACATGACCCTGACGAAGGCGCCGACCGAGGTCTAGCCTCACGCCATGGCCGACTTCTCCCTGTCGCGAAGCACCCGCGTCCACGCGTCCCCGGACCGCATCCATGCGCTGCTGGACGACTTCCGGGAGTGGCAGAAGTGGTCGCCCTGGGAGGGCGTGGACCCCGACCTGGACCGGGAGTACTCCGGCCCCGACCACGGCGTCGGGTCGTCGTACCACTGGGCCGGCAACAAGAAGGCCGGCGAGGGCGAGATGGCCATCACCGAGTCGACCCCGACGTCGGTCGTCGTCGACCTGGTCTTCCTCAAGCCCTTCAAGGCCACCAACGTCACCCGCTTCGACCTCGCCCCCGTCGGCGACGCCACCGACGTCACCTGGACGATGACCGGCACCCGCAGCGCGATCATGTCGGTGGGCGGCAGGCTCTTCTTCGACAAGGCGATCGGCAAGGACTTCGACCGCGGCCTCGCGGACCTCAAGACCCAGGCCGAGCGCGGCGCCTGACCCACCCACCCTTGCCGGTGAGTCTGTCAGCGACTCAAGGCCCTGGCGGCCTGTCCGGCCTCTGCTGTCGCCGGCAGTTGCCGGTGAGTCTCTGAGCGACTCACCGGCAAGGGGACAGGAGGAGCCGGCGAACCAGGCGCCGTCGGGACCGGTCTCGCCGGGCCGGTCGGAGGGGGCCACGAATCGTCCACAGATGACCTCATGACCGGATCCCGGGCCCCGGCTGTGGACGAGAGCCGACCGCTGTGGGTGCCCATGGGTGTGCTGGGAGTACGAGGTACCCGACCGCGGGTGCCGGTACGAGAGGTGGGGCCGTGGATCTGGTGAGTCGCGAGGACGAGGACCAGCAGGACGGTACGGCGGAGGTCGACGGGTCGACCTGGGACTGCTTGGCGAACTGGACGCAGGCTGAGAGGGACTACTGGTTCATGGGTCCGTTCGACGGCGGGATGCCGGGCATGGTCCGCCGGATCAGGCGGATCCTGGACGTGTCCCAGCGTGGGCTGGCCGCGATCCTGGAGGTGTCGCAATCGATGGTGGCGCGGTGGGAGACCGGGCGTACGAGTCCGCGGGCGTCCGTGGTCGAGCGGCTGCTGCGGCTCGCCCGGCTGCGGGTCACCGTCCACGACGAGGACGGGAGTGAGGTCGGGCCGATGCGTGCCGACGGGGCGCGGACCTACGGAGGCAGCCGCTTCCCGGCGCACGTCGACCTGCGCGCCACCGGGTGGTGGGTCCCGCGGAGGTTGCGGGCGATGACGTCCGTCGAGGCGTTCACCTGGCGCGACCGGTCCAGGCGGTTGGGGGACCCCGCGGTGCGCTACCACGTCTCGCGGTTCCGGAAGCGGATCGAGCGGGAGCTGCACGGCACACCGGACGACCACCCGGCGTCGCACCAGCTCGCCGCCGAGGTGAGGTTCCTGGACGAGCAGAGGGACGAGAGGCGCTTGCGGCGGGCGGCCTGACGGACCGTGCGATGGGGATGAGACACCGCGCAGATACGCCGGGCGCGCCGACTAGCCTGCAGCCATGACCCACGCAGCCGACGGACCCGACATCAAGCCCCGCAGCCGCGACGTCACCGACGGCCTCGAGGCGACCGCGTCGCGCGGGATGCTCCGGGCCGTGGGCATGGGCGACGACGACTGGCAGAAGCCGCAGATCGGCGTCGCGTCGAGCTGGAACGAGATCACCCCCTGCAACCTCAGCCTCGACCGGCTCGCCAAGGCCGTGAAGAACGGCGTGCACGCAGGCGGCGGGTTCCCGCTGGAGTTCGGCACCATCTCGGTCTCCGACGGCATCTCGATGGGCCACGAGGGCATGCACTTCTCCCTCGTCAGCCGTGAGGTCATCGCCGACTCGGTGGAGACCGTGATGATGGCCGAGCGCCTCGACGGGTCGGTGCTCCTCGCCGGGTGCGACAAGTCGCTGCCAGGGATGCTCATGGCCGCCGCGCGGCTGGACCTGGCCAGCGTCTTCCTCTACGCCGGCACGATCATGCCCGGCCAGGTCGACGGTCGCGACGTCACGATCATCGACGCGTTCGAGGCCGTCGGCGCCTGCCTGGCCGGCAAGATCACCCGCGAGAAGGTCGACGAGATCGAGCGTGCGATCTGTCCGGGTGAGGGCGCCTGCGGTGGGGCCTACACCGCCAACACGATGGCCAGCGTCGCCGAGGCGCTCGGCATGTCCCTGCCCGGCAGCTCGAGCCCGCCGGCGGTCGACCGCCGCCGCGACGGCTTCGCGCACAAGTCGGGCGAGGCGGTCGTCAACATGCTCCGCCAGGGCATCACCGCCCGCCAGATCATGACCCGCCCCGCCTTCGAGAACGCGATCGCGATGGCGATGGCACTCGGGGGCTCCACCAACGCCGTCCTCCACCTGCTGGCCATCGCCCGCGAGGCTGAGGTCGACCTGACCCTCGACGACTTCACGCGCATCGGTCGCAACGTGCCGCACCTGGCCGACATGAAGCCGTTCGGTCGCTTCGTGTGGACCGACTTCGACCGCGTCGGCGGCATCCCGGTGCTGCTGCGCGCCCTGCTGGACGCCGGCCACCTGCACGGCGACGTGCTGACGTGCACCGGCAAGACGATGGCCGAGAACCTCGCGGAGCTCGACCCCAAGCCGCTCGACGGCGAGATCCTGCGCCAGCTCGACCGGCCGATCCACGCCACCGGCGGACTCACCATCCTCAAGGGCACGCTCGCGCCGGAGGGAGCCGTCGTCAAGAGCGCCGGCTTCGACGACTCCACCTTCACCGGCACCGCTCGGGTCTTCGACGGCGAGCGCAAGGCGCTCGACGCCCTGGGCGAGGGCGCCATCACCGCCGGCGACGTCGTCGTCATCCGCTACGAGGGCCCGAAGGGCGGGCCGGGGATGCGCGAGATGCTCGCCATCACCGGGGCGATCAAGGGCGCCGGCCTCGGCAAGGACGTCCTGCTGGTGACCGACGGTCGCTTCTCCGGCGGCACCACCGGTCTCTGCGTGGGCCACATCGCCCCCGAGGCGAGCGACGGCGGCCCCATCGCGTTCCTCCGCGACGGCGACCAGATCACCCTCGACGTGGCCAACATGACCCTCGACGTGCACGTCGACGAGGCCGAGCTGGCCGCGCGCGCCGAGGGCTGGGAGCCGTTGCCGCCGAAGTACACCCGTGGCGTGCTCGGGAAGTACCGCAAGGTCGTCCAGAGCGCCGCCCACGGAGCGGTCTGCTACTGACGTACGGCCGGACCGACCGGACGGTCCGGGCGGCGGATAGGTTGCCGTGGTGAGCACTCCGATCCAGGTGGGCGCAGCCGAGCGCGACGCCGCCGACCCCCTTGCCCGTTTCCGCGACCGGTTCGTCGGGGCCGCGAGCGACCTCGTCTACTTCGACGGCAACTCCCTCGGCCGCCCCGTCGCCGCGACGGCCGGCCGGCTCGGCGCTTTCGTCGAGCAGGACTGGGGCGGCCGCCTCATCCGCGGGTGGGACGAGCAGTGGATGGACCTGCCGACCACGCTCGGCGACGACCTGGCGCGTGTCTGCCTCGGCGCCGCCGCGGGCCAGACGGCCATCGGCGACTCGACCACGGTGTGGCTCTACAAGCTGATGCGCGCCGCCGTCGACCACGCGGTGCGCACGGATCCCGGCCGCACCGAGATCGTCATCGACACCGACAACTTCCCCACCGACCGGTACGTCGCCGAGGGCATCGCCGCCGAGCGTGGGCTGACCCTCCGGTGGATCGAGGTCGACACCTCCGAGGGCGTCACCGCCGACCAGCTCCGCGAGGCGGTCGGCGAGCGCACCGCCCTCGTCGTGCTCAACCACGTCGCGTACCGCTCGGCCTGGCTCGCCGACGCCCCGGAGCTCACCCGGATCAGCCACGACGCCGGCGCCCTGGTCCTCTGGGACCTGTGCCACTCTGCGGGCTCGGTGCCCGTCGCCCTCGACGAGTGGGACGCCGACCTCGCTGTCGGCTGCACCTACAAGTACCTCAACGGCGGTCCCGGCTCCCCGGCCTTCGGCTACGTCAACGCGCGCCTGCAGGACCAGCTCACCCAGCCGATCCAGGGCTGGATGGGCCACGCCGACCCGTTCCTGATGGGGCCGGGCTACACGCCCGCGCCGGGCATGCGGAGGTTCATCTCCGGGACCCCGCCGATCCTCGGCATGGTCGCCATGCAGGACATGCTCGCGCTGGTCGAGGAGGCGGGGATCGAGGCGATCCGCGCCAAGTCCGTCGCACTGACGTCGTACGCCGTCGAGCTCGCCGACGCGACGCTGCCCGACGTCACCCTCGCCTCGCCCCGCGACCCGGCCCTGCGGGGTGGCCACGTGACGCTCCACCACGACCGGATGCGCGAGGTCACCGCGCTCCTGTGGGAGCGGGACGTGATCCCGGACTACCGCGACCCCGGCGGCCTGCGGCTGGGGCTCTCCCCGCTGTCGACGTCGTTCGACGAGGTCGAGCGCGGCATCGCCGCAGTTGCCGAGGCCCTGCGATGACCGGGCCGGTGGGGGTGCGGCTGTCGGCGACGCGGACCCGGTCGACCAACGACCACGGGCAGCCGTTGGGCCGACCGGTCGAGTGGACGGGTGCGACCGCGCCGGCGAAGGACGTGGTCCTCGAGGGCCGGGGTGTCCGCCTCGAGCCGATCGGCGCCCAGCACGCTGACGATCTGTTCGCGGCGCTGTGCCGCGAGGACGACGACGCGCTCTGGACGTACCTGGCCTGGGAACGCCCGCGCGACCGCGAGCAGATGGCCGCGCTCGTCGAGCAGCTCGCGACCGACGGCGAGCGGGTGTTCGTCGCGATCGTCCCGACCGAGACCGGCCGGGCGGCCGGCTTCTGCGGGCTGATGCGCATCGACCCGCAGATGGGCTCGATCGAGGTGGGAGCGATCGCCCTCGGTCGCCAGCTCCAGCGCAGCCGCGCTGCCACCGAGCTGCAGGCCCTCCTGATGCGTCACGTCTTCGACGACCTCGGCTACCGCCGCTACGAGTGGAAGTGCGACAGCCTCAACGCGCCGTCGCGTCGCGCAGCGCTCCGGCTCGGCTTCATCTGGGAGGGCCGGTTCCGCAACGCCCTCGTCTACAAGGGCCGCAACCGCGACACCGACTGGTTCTCGATCACCGACGGCGAGTGGCCGCGCGTGCGCACAGCGCTCGACGCGTGGCTCGACGACGACAACTTCGACGACATGGGCCGCCAGCGCACCCGCCTGGCCGCCCGGGCTCCGCGACCCGACCAGCAGGAGGCCTGAGATGGACCAGCGCGTCAGCTTCATCACCCTCGTCGTGACCGACCTCGAGGCCACCCGGCGCTTCTACGTCGACGGCCTGGGCTGGGAGCCCGAGATCCACGTGCCGGGAGAGGTGCTCATGTTCAAGGTCGCCGACAAGGTCGTGCTGAGCCTGTGGACCGAGAGCGGCTTCGTCGCCGAGGTCGGCCAGGCGCCGGCGCGCGGCGGCGTACCCCCGGTCACGCTGTCCCACAACCTCGCCACCACGCAGGGCGTCGACACCGTCCTCGAGCAGGCCCGGGCCGCCGGGGCGTCGCAGGTCGGCGAGGCGAGCGAGCGCGACTGGGGTGGCTACTCGGGTTACTTCGCCGATCCCGACGGCTTCCGCTGGGAAGTGGCCTACAACCCGGGCGAGATCGGGCAGTCTGTGCTCCCGTGAGCACCGCCAGCGCCCCGGGCACCGGACCCGCCGTCCCCGGGTGGGACGACTACTTCCTCGGCATCGCCGACGCCGTCGCCGCCCGGGCCAAGTGCACGCGCCGACGGGTGGGCGCCGTCCTCACCATCGACCACCGCATCATCGCCACCGGCTACAACGGCGCCGCGCCCGGCGAGGACGACTGCCTGGCCGGCGCGTGCCCGCGCGGGCAGCTCGGGTACGACGAGGTGCCGGGGCTCGGCGACTACGATCGGCCGGGCACGGCGGGCTTCTGCATCGCCATCCACGCCGAGGTCAACGCCCTGCTGTTCGCGACCCGCGACACCAAGGGTGCGACCGCCTACATCACCGATCCGCCCTGCCCGGGCTGCCGCAAGGCGCTCGCCGCTGCCGGCGTGATCCGCGCCGTCTGGCCCGAAGGCGAGCACGACCGCGAGAGCCTCACGTCCTGGAGTCGGTAGCCCCGCTTGCCCGTGAGTCTCCAGGAGACTCAAGGTCCAGTGCCTTCTTCTCCTCGGCCTTGCGCCGGCGCTCGACCTCGCCCCGCGCGCCCGCCGCCGCGCAGGAGGCCGGGCAGGTGTGCACGACCGCTCCGCCCACGACGACTGCTCGCGCCCGAGGCGCACTCCTAGCTGGGACGGAGCCAGACGAGCTCGCCCGACTCCCACATGGCCAGGGCGACGGGGACGAGGCTGCTCATCGCCTCCGACGGCGTGAGCCCGGCGAGGTCCTCGGCGTGCTCGGTGCCGTAGGCCCGGCCTGCCGCATTGTTCTGCTCGTCGACGCTGGAGTCGCGACGGTTGGGGGTGCCGGCCTCCTGCGCGGCCGCGATCGAGCGGGCGACGTCGACCCCGAAGCGCGCGGTGAGCGTCGCCTGCCACATGAAGTGGCGCATCGCGTTGGTGCGCCCGGGGACACCGCGGCCGTGGGTCGCGGCCGCCTGCAGGGCGGCCTGCGAGACGCGCAGCACCTCGAAGGCGCCCGAGGGTCCGAGGCCGGCCCTGGTGGCGGCGGCGTACAACCGCGGGACCGCGGTCCCGGCGTGGATGGCCTGCTGCACGACGTCACCGAAACCCATGGACACACAGTGTCAGACTCGTGACATGTCCCGACCACTCCGCTTCCCGGCCCCGCTCCGCCCCGGTGACCGCATCGCCGTGACTGCTCCGTCCGCCGGCGTCACCGGCGCCTCGGCGGCGCGGATCGAGTTCTGCCTGGACTGGCTGCGTGGTCGCGGGTACGACGTCGTGGTGGGGGAGTGCCTCTACGGCGACGGCCTCACCTCCGCCCCCGCGGAGCAGCGCGCGGCCGAGCTGACTCGCATGCTCGCCGACCCCGACATCCACTGCGTCGTGCCTCCGTGGGGCGGCGAGACCGCGATCGACATGGTCGACCTGCTCGACTGGGACGCGCTCGCCGAGGCCGAGCCCACGTGGCTCGTCGGCTACTCCGACATGTCCACCCTCCTGCTGCCCGTCGCGACCCGTCTTGGCTGGGCCACGCTCCACGGCGACAACCTCGCGGACACGCCGTACGCCGTCCCCGACGGCCTGCTGCACTGGCTCGACCTCGCCGGCGAGCCGGGGCCGTTCGTGCAGCGCGACTCCGGCCTGGTCGCCACGTGGGTCCGATTCGAGCAGGACGCGCATGCCACCGAGTGGACGCACGTCGGCGAAGGCCGCTGGGAGGTGGAGGGCGGGGGTCCGCTGGACGTCACCGGCCGGCTGATCGGCGGCTGCGCCGAGACGGTCGCCAACCTCGCCGGCACGCCGTACGGCGACGTGCGCGCGTGGGCCGAGGACCTCGACGAGCCCACGATCGTCTATGTCGAGGCGTGCGAGGAGAACGCGATCAACATCTGCCGCTACCTCCACTCCCTGCGGCTGGCGGGGTGGTTCGACCGGGCGGCCGCCGTGCTGGTCGGCCGGACCAGCGCGCCCGACCACGAGGACCTGACGCAGCGCGAGGCGGTGCTCGACGCCCTCGGTCGGCTGGACGTCCCGATCGTGTGGGACCTCGAGATCGGGCACGTGCCGCCGCACCTGCCGCTCATCAACGGTGCTCTCGCCCGCGTCGTCGTCGACGGTGAGACCCGGGAGATCACCCAGTCCATCGCCTGAGGTCGGCGACGCCGGCGACACGAAGGGGCTGGTCGCTGTCGGTGGACGGTGGCAGGGTCGGTGCCATGAGCGATGCGACCACGGACCCGAAGGCACGCCTGAGCCACGACGAGATCCTCGAGGCAGGTCTCGACGACTGGCGCAAGGTGCTCAACCGGCTCCGGGCCCGCTTCCGGACCGGTGACTTCGCGACGGGCGTCGCCCTCGTCGACCGCATCGGGGCCGCCGCAGACGAGGCCGACCACCACCCTGACGTCTCGCTGACCTACCCCGAGGTCATCGTCACGCTCAGCAGCCACGACGTCGGCGGCATCACCAGCCGTGACGTCGACCTCGCCCGGCGGATCAGCGGGTTCGCGGCCGAGCTCGGCGCGAGCGCCGACACCTCCGGGCTCACCGCCCTCGAGCCCGGGCTCGACACGGCCGCGCCCGAGCGGCTCGGCGCCTTCTACGCCGCGCTCCTCGGCGGCGAGGTCGCGCACGGCGAGCCCGTCGACCCGAGCGGTCAGGTGCCGGGGCTGTGGTTCCAGAAGGGCGAGCGCGGCGAGTCCACCCTTCCCCCGCAGGACCCCGAGCAGCGCTGGCACTTCGACGTCTGGGTGCCCCACGACGAGGGTGAGCGGCGGCTCGAGGCGGTCCTCGCCGCCGGTGGCCGGTTGGTGAGCGACGCCGAGGCGCCGTCGTTCTGGGTGGTCGAGGACCCCGACGGAAACCGCTCCTGCATCTGCACGCCGCTCAACCGCGGGTGACCGGGGACCCTCCTCCCGGAGCGCGCCACGCCACATGGCGAGACTCCCGTTCCAGATACTGGGACGCCTGTCACACTTGCTTGACGCCGGACCACCCCGGCGACGACGGTTGTCGCATGCGCACCGAGATTCTTGTACGCACGCGACGCGTGAGCTGAGGCCAGTCGGCCAACGCACGCGCGTCACCCCTCGTCGCCCACCGGGCCGAGGGGTTTTTTCATGGGCTCATCGCCGGACATCGCACACGCAGGAGAGAAGGACATGACGGAGCAGGGCGCACAGGGAAGCGGATCGGTCACGGGCGCGCAGAGCCTCGTCACGTCCCTCGAGGCGGCCGGTGTCACCGACATCTTCGGGATCCCGGGCGGTGCGATCCTCCCGGCCTACGACCCCCTCATGGACTCCACGCGGATCCGCCACATCCTGGTCCGCCACGAGCAGGGTGCCGGGCACGCCGCCCAGGGCTACGCCGCCGCCACCGGCCGGGTGGGTGTCTGCATGGCGACCTCCGGTCCCGGCGCGACCAACCTCGTCACGCCCCTGGCCGACGCCCACATGGACTCGGTGCCGATGGTGGCCGTGACCGGGCAGGTCGGCGCCGCGATGATCGGCACCGACGCCTTCCAGGAGGCCGACATCCGCGGCATCACGATGCCGATCACCAAGCACAACTTCCTGGTCACCGACCCGGCCGACATCCCACACACGATCGCCGAGGCCTTCCACATCGCCTCGACCGGCCGTCCGGGCCCGGTGCTCGTCGACGTGGCCAAGTCCGCGCTGCAGGCGCAGACGACGTTCGCGTGGCCCGACGAGCTGCACCTGCCCGGCTACCGGCCCGTGACGACGCCGCACGCCAAGCAGATCAAGGAGGCCGTCCGGCTGATCCGCGAGGCCCGACGCCCGGTGCTCTACGTCGGCGGCGGCGTCATCCGCGCCGGCGCGTCGCGCGAGCTGGCGCAGCTGGCGGCGCTGACGGGCATCCCGGTCGTCACGACGCTGATGGCGCGCGGGGCGTTCCCCGACAGCCACCCGCAGCACCTCGGCATGCCGGGCATGCACGGCACCGTCGCCGCGGTCGCCGGCCTGCAGAAGAGCGACCTGATCATCAGCCTGGGCGCGCGGTTCGACGACCGGGTGACCGGCAACCTCGACTCGTTCGCGCCGAACGCGCTCGTCATCCACGCGGACATCGACCCCGCCGAGATCGGCAAGAACCGTCACGCCGACGTGCCGATCGTGGGCGACTGCAAGGAGGTCATCGCCCAGCTGGTCGCGCTGCTCACGACCGAGGGCGCCGACGGCGACTACGAGGCGTGGGTGGCCTTCGTCGCCGGGCTGAAGACGCGCTACCCGCTCGGCTACGACACCCCGGCCGACGGCTCGCTCGCCCCGCAGTACGTCATCGAACGGCTCGGCGCGATCGCCGGCCCCGAGGCGATCTACGCCTCCGGAGTCGGCCAGCACCAGATGTGGGCGGCGCACTACGTCGGCTACGAGAATCCCAACACGTGGATCAACTCCGGCGGCCTCGGCACGATGGGCTTCTCGGTGCCGGCCGCGATGGGCGCCAAGGTCGGCCGGCCCGACACCACGGTCTGGGCGATCGACGGCGACGGCTGCTTCCAGATGACCAACCAGGAGCTCGCGACCTGCGCGATCAACGACATCCCGATCAAGGTCGCGATCATCAACAACGAGTCGCTCGGCATGGTGCGGCAGTGGCAGACGCTCTTCTACAACGAGCGCTACTCCAACACCGACCTGCACTCCAAGCGCATCCCCGACTTCGTCAAGCTCGCCGAGGCCTACGGCTGCGTCGGTCTGGCGTGCGAGTCGCCCGAGGAGGTCGACGCGACCATCGAGAAGGCCATGGCGATCGACGACCAGCCGGTCGTGGTCGACTTCCGCGTGCACCGTGACGCGATGGTGTGGCCGATGGTCGCCGCCGGCACCAGCAACGACGAGATCAAGTACGCGCGCGACCTGGCGCCCCAGTTCGACGAGGACGACATCTGATGACGAGCTCCAGCAACAAGCACACCCTGAGCGTGCTGGTCGAGAACAAGCCGGGCGTCCTGGCCCGCATCGCGAGCCTGTTCTCGCGCCGCGGCTACAACATCGACAGCCTCGCCGTCGGCCCGACCGAGCACCCCGAGATCTCGCGGATGACCATCGTGGTCAACGTCGACGAGTCCCCGCTCGAGCAGGTCACCAAGCAGCTCAACAAGCTCGTCGAGGTCATCAAGATCGTCGAGCTCGACGGCGCCGGATCGGTCAACCGCGAGCTGCTGCTCGTCAAGGTCCGCGCTGACGCCACCACCCGTGGCGCGGTGCTCGACGCCGTCCAGCTCTTCCGGGCCAAGGTCGTCGACGTCGCACCCGACGCGGTGACCGTGCAGGCCGTCGGCAACGCCGACAAGCTCGCCGACCTGCTCCGCGTGCTCGAGCCCTTCGGCATCCGTGAGCTCGTGCAGTCGGGCATGGTGGCGATCGGTCGCGGGTCGCGCTCGATCAGCGAACGCACCCACCGCCCCGTCGCCGTGCCCGCCCCCGTTTCCGCAATCGCCAACTGACCCAGACCTCGACACGCCGCTCCTCGCGGCTGCTCGATCACCGAGTGACACACCAACATGAAGGAGAGCCCCCAAGTGGCTGAGATGTTCTACGACGACGACGCCGACCTGAGCCTGATCCAGGGCAAGAACGTCGCGGTGATCGGCTACGGCAGCCAGGGCCACGCCCACGCGCTGTCCCTGCGCGACTCCGGCGTCGACGTCCGGATCGGCCTGCAGCCCGGTTCGAAGAGCCGCGACAAGGCCGAGGCCGAGGGCCTGCGCGTCCTCACCCCGCGCGAGGCGGCGGAGGAGTCCGACCTGATCGTGATCCTCGCCCCCGACCAGCACCAGCGGAAGCTCTACGCCGAGGAGATCGAGCCGGCGCTGACCCCGGGCGACACCCTCGTCTTCGGCCACGGCTTCAACATCCGCTTCGGGTACATCACGCCGCCCGAGGGCGTCGACGTCTTCATGGTCGCCCCCAAGGGCCCCGGCCACCTGGTGCGTCGCGAGTACGTCGACGGGCGCGGCGTGCCCGTGCTCGTGGCGGTGGAGAAGGACGAGTCCGGCAAGGCCTGGGACCTCGCGCTCTCCTACGCCAAGGCGATCGGCGGCCTGCGCGCCGGCGGCATCAAGACCACCTTCACCGAGGAGACCGAGACCGACCTGTTCGGTGAGCAGGCCGTGCTCTGCGGCGGCGCGTCCCAGCTCGTGCAGTACGGCTTCGAGGTGCTGACCGAGGCCGGCTACCAGCCCGAGGTCGCCTACTTCGAGTGCCTCCACGAGCTCAAGCTCATCGTCGACCTGATGTACGAGGGCGGCATCGCCAAGCAGCGCTGGTCGGTCTCCGACACCGCCGAGTTCGGCGACTACGTCTCCGGCCCGCGGGTCATCACGCCCGACGTGAAGAAGAACATGGAGGACGTGCTCGCCGACATCAAGAACGGCGCGTTCGCCGAGCGCTTCATCACCGACATGGACAACGGCTCGCCGGAGTTCACGGAGTTCCGCAAGAAGGGCGAGTCGCACCCGATCGAGCAGACCGGCCGCGAGCTGCGCAAGCTGATGGCCTGGGTCAAGTCGCACGACTCCGACTACACCGAGGGCAGCTCCGCCCGCTGAGGCCCGCACCGGCGCCACCGACGGCGCGTCGGACGACCAGAAGTGGTCGGTCCGGCGCGCCGTGCGCGCGTCTCGGCGGCGCTCGCCGCGGTGTGGTCGTCCGACCCGCCGCTCGCGGCCATACGATGCCGTCATGAGCAACACGACCACGCCCTCGTCGGGCCTGGAGCAGACCCGTCGGCTGGGCGTCGAGACGACCGGCATCGAGATCATCGAGGAGTCCGAGCGGACGGCGCGTCCGCGGGACCTGTTCTGGCCGTGGTTCGCGGCCAACGTGTCGGTGTTCGGCATCAGCTACGGCTCGTTCGTGCTGGGCTTCGGCATCTCCTTCGTCCAGGCGGTCGTCGTCACGGTCGTCGGCATCGTGGTGTCGTTCGCGCTGTGCGGAGTCATCGCGATCGCCGGCAAGCGCGGCTCGGCGCCGACGATGGTGCTGAGCCGGGCCGCGTTCGGCGTCAACGGGCAGAAGGTGCCCGGCGTCGTCTCGTGGCTGGTGTCCATCGGCTGGGAGACGTTCCTCGCGATCCTCGCCGTCCTCGCGACGGCCACGATCTTCGACCAGCTCGGCTGGTCGGGCGGGACCACGACGCAGGTCGTCGCCACCATCGTCGTCGCGCTCCTGATCGTCTCGGCCAGCGTCGCCGGCTACCACGTGATCATGCGGATGCAGTCGGTGCTGACGTGGATCACCGGCATCGCCACCATCGTCTACGTGCTCCTCACGCTCGACGAGATCGACTGGTCGGCGGTCAGCGCGATCCCCGACGGCAGCGTGCAGCAGATGGTCGGCGCGCTCGTCATGGTCATGACCGGCTTCGGCCTCGGCTGGATCAACATCGCCGCCGACTGGTCGCGCTACCAGCACCGTGACGCCCCGGGCGCCGCCATCGTCGGCTGGAACACCTTCGGCGGCGCGGTCGCCCCCGTGTTCCTCGTGGTGTTCGGGCTGCTGCTCGCGGGCTCGTCCGAGGAGCTGTCCGCCGGGATCGTCGCCGACCCCATCGGCACCCTCGGCACCCTGCTCCCGACGTGGTTCCTGGTGCCGTTCCTCCTCGCCGCGATCCTCGCGCTGGTCAGTGGCGCGGTGCTCGGCATCTACTCCTCCGGCCTGACGCTGCTCTCACTGGGCGTGCGGATCCCGCGGCCGGCCGCCGCGTTCGTCGACGGCGTGATCCTCACCCTCGGCACGATCTGGGTCGTCTTCTTCGCCGAGGACTTCCTGGGCCCGTTCCAGAGCTTCCTGATCACCCTCGGCGTCCCGCTCGCCGCGTGGGCGGGGATCATGATCGCCGACATCGCGCTGCGCAAGAGCGACTACGACGAGGAAGCGTTGTTCGACCCTGCGGGGCGCTACGGCTCGGTCGACGTCCCCGCCCTCGCCACGATGATCGGCGCCTCGGTCCTCGGCTGGGGCCTGGTCGTCAACAACTTCGCCACCGACGCCACGTGGAACAACTGGCAGGGCTTCCTCATCGAGCCGCTCGGACTCGGCACCTACGTCGACGACCCGGCCGGGCCCTACTGGGAGGGTCCGTGGGCCTACGCCAACCTCGGCGTGCTGCTCGCGCTCGTCGTGGGCTTCGGCGTGACCTTCGTGGCCCGGCGCGCGAAGGTCCGCCGCCAGGAGTCCTGAGCCGCGACACGCCCGGGAATGGCCGTTGAGTCTCCTGGAGACTCACTGCACAGTCCGCCGGGGAACACGCAGGTCAGACGGCGTGTTGGGGACGACGTGAAGATCGAGATCTGGTCCGACGTCGTGTGCCCTTGGTGCTACATCGGCAAGCGTCGCATCGAGAACGCCCTGGCCGAGTTCGAGCACGCCGACGAGGTGGAGGTGCACTGGCGCTCCTACCAGCTCGACCCGGGCGCGCCGACCGAGCCGACGGAGAGCACCACGACGATGCTGGCCCGCAAGTACGGCCAGTCGCCCGACGGTGCCCAGCAGATGCAGGACCGGGTCGAGGCGGTCGCCGCCGAGGAGGGCCTGGTCTACCGGCTCTCGCAGACGCTGCACCTCAACACCGTCGACTCCCACCGCCTGATCCACCTCGCCCACGAGCAGGGCGGCAACGAGCTCCAGGGTCGGGTCAAGGAGGCCCTCCTCGCCGCCTACTTCACCGAGGGCCGCAACGTCGCCGACCACGCCGTGCTGCGTGACGTGGCGCAGGCCGCGGGCCTCGACGCCGCCCGGGTCGAGGAGGTGCTCGGCTCCCGGGAGTTCGAGAACGACGTGCACGCCGACGTCGCCCAGGCGCAGGCCTACGGCGCCAGCGGTGTCCCGTTCTTCGTCGTCGACGAGAAATACGGCGTCTCCGGGGCGCAGCCCACCGAGGTGTTCACGCAGGTGCTCGAGCGGGCGTGGGCGGAGTCGCAGCCGAAGATCGAGGTGCTGGCGACCGGTGCCGACGGGCAGGAGTGCGGCCCGGACGGCTGCGCCATCTGACGCCCGCGCGTCACTGCGCCTTGATGCCCTGAGCCGCCTTCTCCGCCGTCGTCGAGATCCGGACGGCGCGCGTCTCCGGCCGCTTCGCGAGCACGATCCACGTCAGGATCAGCTTCTGCGCCGAGGCCGACCACGACTCCCAGTGCTCGCGCGCGCCCGGGTTGCGGTCGAAGGCGGCGGCCAGGTCGTCCGGCACGATGCAGTCCTCGACGTCGTCCATGAGGGTCCACATGCCCGTCTCCTTGGCGGTCGCGATGGCGGCCGCACCGGCGGGCTCCATCAGGCCGGCCTCCTCGAGGCGGGCGACGCGGCCCTTGTTGATGCGGGTCCACATGCTGCTCCGTCGGCGCGGGGCGAACCACTGCATCGAGCGCAGCTCGTCGACGGGCTTGACGGTCGAGTCGACCCAGCCGTAGCGCAGCGCCTCCAGCACGGCCTCCTCGTAGGAGAAGGCCCGCTCGGCGGCCTTGCGCGGGCTGACCAGCCACACGCCCTGCGGCTGCGGGTGGTGGTCGCGCAGCCACGCGCTCCACTCCTCGACGGTCGCCGGCTCGAACCGCTCCGCGTCGTCCATCGCGCCCATGCCTGGATCGTAGGCGTCGGGTACGACGTCCGGATGCTGGGGCGATGGGACTCGTGTCCCACTCGCGGGTAATGTGAGCCGGGCACAGCGTCGTGCAGTCCCCGAACACACCATTGATCACCCGAGGACCCCGCTGTGAACGCACACGCGAAGCCTGTCGTACTCATCGCCGAAGAGCTGAGCCCTGCCACGATCGAGGCGCTCGGCCCGGACTTCGAGATCCGCAGCTGCAACGGTGCCGACCGCGCCGAGCTCCTCCCGGCGATCGCCGACGTCGACGCGATCCTGGTCCGTTCCGCCACCAAGGTCGACGCCGAGGCCCTCGCCGCCGCCCGTCGGCTCAAGGTCATCGCCCGCGCGGGCGTGGGTCTGGACAACGTCGACGTGAAGGCCGCCACCCAGGCAGGCGTCATGGTCGTCAACGCGCCGACCTCCAACATCGTCAGCGCCGCCGAGCTCGCCGTCGCCCTCATGCTCGCCGCGGCCCGCCACATCAGCCCGGCCCACGCCGCCCTCCGTGGCGGCGAGTGGAAGCGCTCGAAGTACACCGGCATCGAGCTCTACGAGAAGACGGTCGGCATCGTCGGCCTCGGACGCATCGGCGTCCTGGTCGCGCAGCGACTCAGCGCCTTCGGCATGAAGGTCATCGCCTACGACCCCTACGTGCAGGCCGGCCGCGCCGCGCAGATGGGCGTCCGCCTCGTCGACCTCGACACGCTGCTCGCCGAGTCCGACTTCATGAGCGTCCACCTGCCCAAGACGCCGGAGACGGTCGGGCTGATCGGCGTCGACCAGCTGGCCCGCGCGAAGTCGAGCCTGGTCCTCGTCAACGCCGCCCGCGGTGGGATCGTCGACGAGGCCGCGCTCTACGACGCCCTCAAGACCGGCCAGATCGCCGCCGCCGGCCTCGACGTCTTCGCGAGCGAGCCGTGCACCGACAGCCCCCTCTTCGAGCTCGAGAACGTCGTCGCCACGCCCCACCTCGGCGCGTCGACCGACGAGGCCCAGGAGAAGGCCGGCGTCGCCGTGGCCCGCTCGGTCCGGCTCGCCCTGAGCGGCGAGCTGGTGCCCGACGCCGTCAACGTGCAGGGCGGCGTCATCGCCGAGGACGTACGTCCCGGGATCCCGCTCACCGAGAAGCTCGGCCGGGTCTTCACCTCCCTGGCCGGCGAGGTCGCGCAGCAGCTCGACGTCGAGGTTCGCGGCGAGATCACCGAGTTCGACGTCAAGGTGCTCGAGCTGGCCGCGCTCAAGGGCGTCTTCGCCGACATCGTCGAGGAGCAGGTCTCCTACGTGAACGCGCCGCTCCTCGCCGCCGAGCGCGGCACCGAGGTGCGCCTGGTGACAGAGGCGGAGAGCCCCGACCACCGGAACCTGATCACCCTGCGGGGGACCCTCGCCGACGGCACCCAGGTGTCCGTGAGCGGCACGCTCGTGGGGCTCGCGCAGAAGGAGCGGCTCGTCGAGGTCAACGGCTTCGACGTCGACATCGAGCCGACGACCCACCTGGCGTTCTTCACCTACGAGGACCGTCCCGGCATGGTCGGCCTCATCGGAGGCATCCTCGGCGACGCCGCCGTCAACATCGCCGGCATGCAGGTCTCGCGCCAGGACAAGGGTGGCGCAGCGCTCGTCGCGCTCAGCGTCGACTCGGCGATCCCGTCCGACACCCTCACCGAGATCGAGGCCGCGATGCAGGCCGCCTCGGTGCGCGCGGTGGACCTGTCCTGACGGACCGCCCCTAGGCGACCATCACCCGGCCGGCAGCGCGACGCGCTGCCGGCCCGGCTGCGTCCAGCCCCGAGATGGTGGTCACGTGCTCCCACGCGGCGGCGAGGCGTCGTACAGCCTCGGTGAGGTCGTCGGGGGAGGCGGTCCAGGGGATCCGCACGAAGCGGTCGAGGCCACCCTCCACGGCGAACACCGGACCGGGGGCGACGACGACGCCGCGACGCTCGGCCTCGGCCGTCGTCGCGGTGCCGAGCGCCTCGGGCAGCTCGCACCAGAGGGCGAGCCCGCCGTCGGGCACGCGGAAGCGCCACGACGGGAGGTGCTCGCGGACGGCGGTGACGAGGGCGTCGCGGCCCGTGACCAGTCGCTCGCGGTGGAGCGGGAGCACCTCGTGGGCGCGGTCGAGCAGGTCGGCCAGCACCAGCTGCTCGAAGACCGGCGCGCCCAGGTCCAGGCCGATGCGGGCCTGCAGCAGCCGGTCCATGTCGGCGAGCGGGGCGCGGACCCAGCCCAGACGGAGCCCGCCCCAGAACGACTTGCTCGCGCTGCCGATGGTGATCGCGTCGTGGGCATGGGCCGCGAGCGGAAGCGGCATGTCGTCGGCCAGCCCGGGCGCGAGCGCCAGCGCCTGGTGGGCCTCGTCGGCGACGACCGTCGTGCGGGTGCGGGCGAGCGCGTGGGCGAGCTCCTCGCGCTGGCTGTCGCTCATCAGGTGCCCGGTGGGGTTCTGGAAGTCCGGGATCAGGTACGCGAGCCGGGGCGAGGTCTGGCGCAGCGTGGCGGCCAGCGCGTCGAGGTCCCAGCCGTCCGGGTCGACGGTGGCCGCGACGAGCCGGGCGCCCGCGTGGCGCACGGCCTGGGTCGCGTTGGGGTACGTCGGCGACTCGACGACGACGCGCTCGCCGGGGGCGGTGAACGCCTGCGCCACCACCGACGCCGCGGCCAGCGCGCCGGCGGTGACCATGACCTGCTCGGGCACGGTCGGCAGTCCCCGCGCCTCGTAGGCCGCCGCGATCCGGGTCTGGAGGGCGGGCACCCCGAGCGGGAAGTAGCCGGGCCCGCTGAGGTAGGCGGGCAGCTGCTCGGTGGCGCGCTGGTAGGCCTCGACGAGGCCGGGCGGTGCGGAGTGCGCCGCGCAGTTGAGGTCGATGACGTCCTCGCCGCCGGTGCCCGGCATCAGCGACCGGTCGTGCGCGCGGCGCTGCCCGCCCGGCACGGTGGTGAACGTGCCGGACCCGCGGCGCGCCTCGGCGTACCCCGACTCCCGCAGCACCTCGTAGGCACGGGTCACGGTGGTGCGCGAGACGTCGAGGGCGGTGGTGAGGTCGCGCTCGCTGGGCAACCGCACCTCGATGCCGATCCGGCCGTCGCCGATGAGCACGCGCAGGCTCTCGGCGAGGCCGAGGTAGGCGGGGGAGCGCGGGAAGTCGCCGACGAGGGTGGCTACGCGCTGCGCGCTGACGATGCGGTTCATGCAGGCCACTGTTCCATCATTGGCTATGTCGGACAAGGCCACTTGAGGATCAGGATGGGGTCATGACCAGCACGACCCCCACCGGAACCGTCCACGCCCCCCGCGGCGTCCTCGTCGACCTGGGACCTGTCGCCCAGCTGCGTGCCGGACGCCTGGCGCGGCGCCTGCCGCAGCTCTACGTCGGTCTCTTCCTGTACGGCGTCTCGCTGGCGCTGATGGTCCGCGGCGCCCTCGGCCTCGCGCCGTGGGACGTGCTGCACTCCGGCTTCATCCGCCACGTCCCGATGACCCTCGGCCAGGCCGTCGTGCTGTTCAGCTTCGTGGTGCTGGTGCTGTGGATCCCGCTGCGGGAGATGCCGGGGCTCGGCACGATCAGCAACGCGATCGTCGTGGGCCTCTCCGCCGACGCGACACTGGCGGTCCTCGACCGCCCGGAGGCGATGGCGGGGCGGCTCGGCCTGATGGTCGGCGGCGTCCTGCTCTGCGGGCTGGCCAGCGCGCTCTACATCGGCGCACAGCTCGGCCGCGGGCCGCGCGACGGCCTGATGACCGGCCTGGCGCGGCGCACCGGGCTCTCGCTGAGGCTCGTCCGCACCGGCCTCGAGGTGGCCGTGGTCGTCATCGGCCTGCTGCTCGGTGGCGTCCTGGGCGTCGGGACCGTGGTCTACGCGCTGGCGATCGGTCCGCTCACCCAGCTGATGCTGCCGTGGTTCACCGTCGACCTGATGGCCCCGGGCGAGGGCTGACCCCGACCACCCGCGCCTCGCCGTCGCGGCGCGGGTCGGCGACGGCCTCGAGGGATCCGTCGGCCCGGGTCAGGGCGGCGCCGACGCCGCCGAAGTACATCGACAGGCCCTCCTCGCGGCGCACCTCCTCGTCCGGCAGGCCGGCCCGGTGGACGTGCACCCGGGGATGGGCCACGGCGTCGTCGAGGTCGAGACCGCCGTTGACGAACCCGGCCAGGGCGCTGACGACCGCCGTCGTGATGCGGTCGGCTCCCGGCGAGCCGATCGCCAGGGTCGATCCGTCGTCGTGGCGCCCGACCACCGGCGCCATGTTGGACAGCAGGCGTGAGCCCGGCGCCACGGCGCGGCCGGGAGGGTTGAGCTCCTGCTCGCCGAGGCAGTTGTTGAGCCAGATGCCGGTGCCGGCGGCGATCATGCCGGAGCCGTAGCCCGACGACACCGTGAGCGAGCACGCCGCGCCGTCGGCGTCGGTGACCGACACGTGCGCCGTCGAGCCCGACTCGAGGACGGCCCGGTGGTCGGCGTCGACCCGGTCGAGCCACGCGCGCGACGCGGCCGGGAGATCGGGGGCGACCTCCAGGACCCGCGCCGGTGGCCGAGGACCGCGCGCTGCACCCGGACCAGGTGCTCGACGTCGTCGGCGTCCCACAGCCCCCGCGGTCGATCCTCGAGGAGCCGCATCATGGCCGCGAGGACCACGCCGCCCACCGACGGGGGCGTCGTCGTCGCCAGGCTCCAGCCGGCGACGCGGGTGGTCAGGGGCTCGCGGACGACGGGAGCGTACGCCGCCAGGTCGGCGCGCCCGAGCAGGCCGCCGCGGGCACCGACGTCGGCCGCGATCGCGTCGGCGAGGTCGCCCTCGTGGAGGGCTCGCGGGCCGTCGGTGGCGATGTGCTCCAGGGTCGCCGCGAGGTCGGCCACGACGACCCGGTCCTCGGTGAGCCGACCAGCCGCATCGTGCAGCGCCGCGTGGCTCGCCGGGTCCCACCCGAAGATCGACTCGTGCACGTGGCGGAGGTAGTAGCGCGACGCCGAGCCCAGGGCGAAGCCGCCCCGCGCGACGTCGACGGCCGGGGCGACGAGCTCGGCCCAGGGGAGGCGCCCGTCGCGCGCGTGCGCCTCGCCGAAGGCGGCGAGGGAGCCGTGCGTCGCCACCGACCCCGCGCCGATCGTGATCTCCACCCCGCCGCCGTACTCCGTCGAGACGTCCCACGTCTCGGGTGGGGGCGCGCCCGGGCCACGCCCGACGCCGGGCCGGTCCATCCACCCGTCCACGGTGTACGCCGAACCGGTGGCAGGTTGCACGGTGACGAAGCCGCCGGAGCTGAGCGAGACGAGTCCGACCTCGGTGACCATCGCCACCAGCGCAGCCGCGATCGCAGCGTCCACGGCGGAGCCACCCGCGCGGGCGACCGCCTCGGCGGCGTCCGCGGCCTCGTGGCTCGGGGCCGCGACGGCGAGGGGTCTCACGGGGGACCGGTGGCCGGTGCTCAGCGCCGGGTGGCGATGACGGCGGACGCGTCGGCGGCCACCATCACCTCGACCGCGGTGAACCGCTCGTCGGTGAGCCACTGCTCGCGCAGCGTGTCGACGCGCCCGTAGGTGATCGGCGGCCACGACTCGCACGGCGCGAAGTCGTCGAGCACCACGATGCCGCCGGGCTCGACGAGGTCGATGACGGCGTCGACGCCCACCTCGGACGGGGTGCCGGAGTCGAGGAACAGCAGGGAGAAGGGGCCGTGCTCGCGCAGCACGCTCCAGTCGGCGGCGAGCACCTCGACCTTGGCGTCGTCGTCGAAGATCTTGGACGCGGCACCGGCCAGCGACTCGTCGAGCTCGGCGGTGAGGATCCGCGCCCCGTTGCGCACGCCGCTGCGCAGCCAGGCGGTGCCGACCCCGCAGCCGGTGCCGAACTCGGCCATGGTGCCGCCCCTGGTCGCGGCGAGGGTGGCGAGGAGGCGACCGGTCTCGTTGCGGCAGAACGCGACGTAGCCGGCCTGGCGGCAGACGTCGAACGCGCGCTGGACGATCTCGGGGAGTTCCGGAGGAGCAGACATGAGGTCGCCGAGTCTGTCACTCCTCGCGCGCGATCCCACTGGACGGGCCGACATCTCACGATCTGACACGTTCGGCGAAACCGCGTGCGGCGGCCCGTCCGGCAGTCGTACAGTCGTCCCACCATGCGGAGCGTCTTCGTACTTATCGACCGCCGCGGCGAGGCCTGACAGAAGGGCCACCTCGTCGCGGTGTTCGGCGTTGACGAGGTTCCGCCACCCGGCCTTTCGCCCCTCTCGCCGAGCGTCTGCTCGGCAGAGCTCGAAGCCACCGCCTTCGCGGCGGGTCCTCCGCAGTCCTGCGCGACCCGCACGCTCGTCGGCCGGCAGCCGGGCCCGGGCGATCCCCGCCGTCCTGCTTCCCTACCCGCCGCGGTGTCGGCGGCTTCGGGCTCACCCACCGTCACGTACGTAGGAGTGAGATCGATGTACCAGATGTATCCCGACACCTGGGGCCCCGCGGCCCACGACCCCGAGAACCCCCGCAGCGCGGAGAACACGACGGTCGCCGTCCAGACCGCGCTTGACCTGCGAGACGGCGGCGGCCAGCGTCCGGACGACAACTAACGTTCGCGGCATGCCTGACACCGACCAGACCGCCGCCGCCCGCGACACCGGGAGCCCTACCCTCGCCGTCATCCCCGGCGACGGCATCGGCCCCGAGGTGACCGCCGAGGCCCTCAAGGTCCTCGAGGTCGCCTCGCCGGTGAAGTTCGAGTCGACGCGCTACGACCTCGGCGCCGAGCGCTACCTCGCGACCGGCGAGGTGCTGCCCGACTCGGTGCTCGCGGAGATCCGCGAGCACGACGCGATCCTGCTCGGTGCCGTCGGCGGCAAGCCCAACGACCCGAACCTGCCTCCCGGCATCCTCGAGCGCGGCCTGCTCCTCAAGCTGCGCTTCGAGCTCGACCACTACGTCAACCTGCGCCCCTCGCGCCTCTTCCCGGGCTCGGTCTCGCCGCTCGCCGGGCACGTCCTGGACAAGGGCGAGGTCGACTTCGTGGTGGTGCGCGAGGGCACCGAGGGTCCCTACACGGGCAACGGCGGCGCGCTCCGGGTCGGCACCCCGGCCGAGATCGCGACCGAGGTGTCGGTCAACACCGCGTACGGCGTCGAGCGCGTGGTCCGGGACGCCTTCGCCCGGGCGCAGAAGCGACCGCGCAGGAAGCTCACGCTGGTCCACAAGACCAACGTCCTGGTGAACGCCGGCTCCCTCTGGTGGCGCCTGTTCGAGCAGGTGGCGTCGGAGTTCCCTGACGTCACGACCGACTACATCCACATCGACGCGGCCATGATCTTCATGGCCACCGACCCCGCCCGATTCGACGTGATCGTCACCGACAACCTCTTCGGCGACATCATCACCGACCTCGCCGCCGCCATCACCGGTGGCATCGGGCTGGCCGCCTCCGGGAACGTCAACCCCGACCGGACGGCCCCGTCCATGTTCGAGCCCGTCCACGGCTCCGCCCCCGACATCGCCGGGCAGCAGAAGGCCGACCCGACCGCCGCGATCCTCTCCGGCGCGCTCCTGCTCGACCACCTCGGCCACGCCGAGGCGGCCGCCGCGATCGAGGCGGCCGTCCTGGCCGACCTCACCGAGCGCGACCCCGGCACGAGTCGTCGTACGAGCGAGGTCGGGGACGCCATCGCCGCCCGTCTCTGAGCGCCCCTCCGGGCCTCTGGAATAGGTTGACCCCATGCAGATCAGCACCACCGCCAACCCCACGCCCGTCGACCTCGCCCGGCTCGAGGAGATCCACGCGAACCCCGGGTTCGGTCAGCACTTCACCGACCACATGCTGCTGGTCGAGTGGACGCCCGACGCGGGGTGGCACGACGCCCGGATCCAGCCCTACGGTCCGTTGACGCTCGACCCGGCGACGGCGGTGCTGCACTACGCGCAGGAGACCTTCGAGGGGATGAAGGCCTACCGGCACGACGACGGGTCGGTGTGGACCTTCCGTCCCGAGCAGAACGCCGCCCGCATGGTGCGCTCGTCGCAGCGGCTGGCCTTCCCCGAGCTGCCCGTCGAGGACTTCGTCGCCTACGTCGACGCGCTGGTCGAGGTCGACCAGCGGTGGGTGCCGGACAACTCCGGCGGTGGCGAGAAGTCGCTCTACCTGCGCCCGTTCATGTTCGCCTCCGAGACGTTCCTCGGCGTCCGGCCGGCCCAGCACGTCACCTTCATGGTGATCGCGTCGCCGGCGGGCGCCTACTTCAAGGGCGGCATCAAGCCGGTCAACCTCTGGCTGTCGGAGACCTTCACCCGCGCCGGTCGCGGCGGCATGGGCGCGGCCAAGACCGGCGGCAACTATGCCGCGTCCCTCGCCGCCCAGCGCGAGGCGATCGAGCAGGGCTGCGACCAGGTCGTGTTCCTCGACGACCAGGAGTTCCGCTACATCGAGGAGCTCGGCGGGATGAACCTCTTCTTCGTCCACGCCGACGGCCGCGTCGTCACCCCCGAGACCGGCACCATCCTCGAGGGCATCACCCGCGCCTCGATCATCGAGCTCGCCGGCAAGCTCGGCCACGCCGTCGAGGAGCGCAAGGTCTCCATCGACGAGTGGCGCGACGGCGTTGCCTCCGGTGAGATCACCGAGGTCTTCGCGTGCGGCACCGCCGCGGTCGTCACCCCCGTCGGTGAGCTCCGCTCGCCCGAGGGCGTCACGCCCGCGCCGTCCAGCACCGAGCTGACCATGCAGATCCGGGAGGCGCTCGTCGGGATGCAGTTCGGCCGCGCGGAGGACACCTTCGGCTGGATGCACCGCGTCGTGTGAGCACGGACCAGGCGAACCCGGACCCGGACCAGTCCTCCTGCCGGGGAGCCGCGGCGTTCGAGGCGCAGAGCTCGCGCTCGCTGCGCGACTTCATCCGCACCGAGTCCGGCTCCGCCGGCATGCTCGTCATGGCGGCGCTGATCGCGCTGGTGTGGGCCAACTCGCCGTGGTCACAGTCCTACGTCGACCTGTGGCACACGGAGGTGTCGATCAGGTTCGGTGACGGCGGCCTGACGATGGACCTGCACCACTGGATCAACGACGGCCTGATGGTCGTGTTCTTCTTCGTCATCGGCCTCGAGGTCCGCAAGGAGTTCGCCATCGGCGAGCTCGTCGACCGCAGCCGCGTGGTGGTGCCGCTGGTCGCGGGCGTCATGGGCATGCTCGTGCCGGCGGCGATCTTCCTGGCGCTCAACCCCTCCGGCGAGGCGGCGGCCGGGTGGGGTGCGGTCATCGGCACCGACACCGCGTTCCTGCTCGGCGTGATGGCGCTGGTCGGCCCGGCGGTCTCCACCCAGCTGCGGATCTTCCTGCTGACGCTCACCGTCATCGACGACATCGTCGCCGTCAGCGTGATCGGCGTCGTCTACTCCGACGAGCTGTCCCTCGTGGCCCTGGCCGTCGCCGCCCTCTGCCTGCTCGTGCTGGTCGGTCTCGGCCGGGCGGGCGTCTGGCAGGCGGCGCCCTACGTGCTGGTCGTGCTGGTGCTGTGGTTCGCCACCCTGGAGTCCGGCGTGCACGCCTCGATCGCCGGCATGCTGAGCGGCCTGCTGGTCCCCGCCCTCGACCCGCGGCGGTCCGACGTCGAGGACGCGGCGCGCAGCTTCCGCGCGTTCCGGCAGTCGCCGATGCCGGGCGTGCAGCGGGCGGCGCGCCGGTCGCTGACCCGGGCCATCTCCGTCAACGAGCGGCTGCAGGAGGCGCTGCACTCCCCGACCAGCCACGTCGTCGTACCCGTCTTCGCGCTGGCCAACGCCGGCGTGGACCTGCGCGACGGCGTGCTCGGCGACGCGTTCGCGTCGCGCCTGATGTGGGGCATCGTGCTCGGCCTCGTCGTCGGCAAGGCGCTCGGCATCTTCGCCGGCGCGTGGGCGAGCGTGCGCCTCGGCTGGGGGCGGCTGCCGCAGGGCGTCGGTCTGGGCCACACCCTGGCCGGCGGTGCGCTCTCCGGCATCGGCTTCACGGTGTCGTTGCTCATCATCAGCCTCGCCTTCGAGTCGTCGCGGCTGCAGGACCAGGCGCGCGTGGGGGTCCTGGTGGCCGCCGCACTCGCGAGCCTCGCCGGCTGGCTCGCCTTCCGCTTCGCCGCCCGCTTCCTCGGCCAGCGTGACGCGGCCCTCCCGACGCACCTCAGCCGGCCGGTCGACCCGGCGCGCGACCACATCACCGGACCGGTCGACGCGCCGCTGACGCTGGTCGAGTACCTCGACTTCGAGTGCCCCTTCTGCGCCCGCGTGAGCGGGGTCGGCAAGGAGCTGCGCGCGCACTTCGGCGACCGGCTGCGCTACGTCACCCGCCACCTGCCCCTGCCGGTCCACCCGCACGCCGAGCTGGCCGCGCTGGGTGCCGAGGCGGCGGCACGGCAGGGCCACTACTGGGACATGCACGACGTGCTCTTCGCCCACCAGGACGAGCTCGAGCTGGAGGACCTCGTCGGCTACGCCGCCGGGCTCGACCTCGACGTGGAGCAGTTCCTGCGCGACATCGACGACGACGACCTGGCGCGCCACGTCGCCCACGACGTCGCGTCGGCCGAGGAGAGCGGGGTGCGGGGCACCCCGACCTTCTTCATCGGCGAGACGCGCCACATCGGGCCCCACGACGCGCTGACCCTGATCACGGCACTCGAGTCGTCGCAGGCGGCGCCTCGGCCGATCGGCTGACCTGCTGCGGCCCGCGGGCCGATGCGTCGTACGCCCCGCGCCGCGAGGCTCGTCGGCATGAGCACGACCGTCTCCCGAGCTGACCGACCCGACGCCCCGCCCCGTCCCCGCCGCGAGTGGTGGATCCCCGCGAGCCTGCTGGCCCTCACCTTCGTGCCAGTGGCTGCCGGCGCCGCGCGCCTGGTCGACCTGTCGTCGGGTCGGACGAGCGAGAACGCGCGCTTCTTCGACCTCCCCGTCCCCGTCGTGGTGCACATCCTCGGGGCGACGACGTACTGCGTGCTCGGGGCCTTCCAGTTCATGCCCTCCTTCCGCCGGCGCAGACCGCGCTGGCACCGGTGGAGCGGTCGCGTGCTCGTCCCGGCCGGCCTCGCGGCAGCGGTGAGCGGGTTGGTGATGGCGGTGTCCGGCCGCCTGCCGGCGTACGACAACACCGCCCTGATGTGGCTCCGCCTGGTCTTCGGCACGCTGATGGCGGTGGGGCTGGTGCTGGGCCTCGCCGCGATCCGCGCCCGCGACGTGCGCACGCACCAGCGGTGGATGGCGAGGTCGTACGCCGTCGCGCAGGGCGCCGGCACGCAGGCACTCGTGCTCGGCCCGATGGTGCTCTTCGTCGACCAGCCCGGCGGTGGCCTCAAGGCCGCGGGGATGGGGTTCGCGTGGGTGCTGAACCTCGCCGTGGCGGAGTGGCTGGTCCGACGCTCGCAGGAACGTCAGTCGAGCCGGCGGGTCTGATAGGCCCAGAGCGCGAGCTCGACCCGGTTGCGGACGCCGAGCTTGCCCATGAGGGAGCCGAGGTGCGTCTTCACCGTGCTGAGCGAGATGTAGAGCTCGGCGGCGACCTCGTGGTTGGTCAGCCCGCGGGCCACCGCGACCAGCACCTGCTCCTCGCGCTCGGTCAGCGGTGAGGTCGGCTGGGGCGGCGTGTCCCTGGCCGCGAACCTCTTCAGCAGGCGGGTGGTGACCGTCGGCGCGATCAGCGACCCGCCGTCGGCGGCCGCGCGCACGGCGTGGGTGAGCAGCTCCGGGCCGCAGTCCTTGAGCAGGAAGCCCCTGGCGCCGGCCAGCAGCGCACCGTAGACGTACTCGTCGAGGTCGAACGTGGTCACCACGACGACCGCCATCGGGTCCGCGACGTCGGGCCCGGCGAGCGCGCGGGTCGCCTCGATGCCGTTGAGCCGGGGCATGCGGATGTCGAGGAGGCACACGTCGGGTCGCAGGTCCCGCGCCTGCTCGACGGCGTCCTGCCCGTCGATGGCCGTCGCGACCACCTCGATGCCGTCCTGCGCGCCCAGGATCATGGCGAGCCCGGTGCGGACGATCTCCTGGTCGTCGGCGACCAGCACGCGCAGTGTCATCGTGCCTCCTCGAGGGGCAGTGTCGCAGTGACCTGCCACCCCACGAGGGGAGCGAGCGACCCGGCCTCGAGGCGACCGCCGAGCAGCGCCGCCCGCTCGGTCATGCCGACGATGCCGAAGCCGTCCCCGCTGCCCGTCGAGCCCCGGCCGTCGTCGGTTACCACGAGCTGCACGCCGTCCTCCTCGCGGCTGACCCGCACCTGCACGAAGGTGACGTCGCGGGCGTGCCGGCGGGAGTTGGCGACCGCCTCCTGCGCGATGCGCTGCAGCGCTGCCGCGACGGTCGGGGACAGGTCGTCGAGGTCGTCGTCGACCGCGACCGTCACCACGGGTCCGGGCCCGCCGCTCGCCAGGCCGCGGAGGTCCGACAGCGGCCGGTCGGGCGCCTCCTCGTCGGTGCGGAGCAGGCGCAGCACCGTGCGGGTCTCCGCCAGCGTGCGCGTCGCCTCCTCGTCGATGCGGCGCAGCGCGTCCGTCGCCGCCGCCGGGTCACGCCCGGCGACCGCGAGGCCCGCCTGGGCGCTGATCGCGATGGCCGTCAGGTGGTGGGCGACCGTGTCGTGCAGGTCGCGGGCGAGGCGCTCCCGCTCCCCGCGGCGTACGTCGTCGAGCTGCCGCGTGTGCAGCATCGACCGGGCGCGGACCGTTGCACCCAGCGCGACCGCCGCCACGATCACCGCGGTGCCGCCGATCCGGTCGGCGGCGGGCAGGTCCTGCGAGACCAGGGAGCCGCCCGCGATGAGGAGGAAGAGGAGGAGGCCCAGGACGGCGTCCTGCCCGCGTGCCCAGCGCGCCAGGGAGTAGGGGATGAGGAGCGCCACGATGGCGGTGTTGAGGTCACCCGGTGGAGCTCCGTCGGTCACCCTCGAGACCACCAGGAGGGCGAGGATCACCGCCCCGAAGACCGTCACGGTGAGCATCGGTCTGGTCCGTCGGACGAGCAGTGTCGGCAGCCAGACCACGAAGCCCGCCAGCGACAGCCAGCGCAGCGGCAGGTCCGGACGCAGCACGGCGGCCTCGATGAGGGCGAGCACGGCGACGCCCGCCACGAACGCATGGTCGAGGCGTCCGGCAGGTCGTGCGTCCGGGGGCGCGGGAAGACGCCAGACGGACAGCGCGACGGAGCGGATCTGCGCGAGCACGGGTGCACGCTAGTGCCCCGCAGCTCCTACGCGGATCGGCCGGATGACCGAGTGCGGCGCCCGGATGACCGCTTGCGGCGCCCCGCCGCCGTGGGTGGCGGCAGACGACATGGATCGGCTGGTCCGGGATGTCGTGTGCCGCCACCTTCTCAGGCGGGGCGGCCAAGGTGGCGGCGGACGACACCAATCGGCTGGTCCGGGATGTCGTGTGCCGCCACCTTCGGCGGCGGGCAGACCGAGGTGGCGGCAGATGGCGAGGATCGGGCGGCCGGGATGCGATGTGCCGCCACCCTGGGCGACCCAGTCGGATGGGCCGAGACGACGGCACCTACGCCCGCCGCCGCGCGCACCTGATGCACGTGCGGGCGGCGGGGAGGGCCTCGAGGCGCGGTGCGCCGATGTCGCGGCCGCAGACCTCGCAGACGCCGTAGGTGCCGGCCCCGACCCGGTCGAGGGCCGCATCCACCTCGGCGACGTGGTGCTGCACCTGGCGCACGAGCGCGCCGATCTGGGAGCGCTCGAAGGCGATGGTCGTGCCCTCGGGGTCGTGCTCGTCGTCTGCGTTGGTGTCGAGGGAGGCGGCCACCATCGCCTCGTGGTCGCCGGTCAGGCTGGCCAGCCGCGCGAGCGCCTGCTCGCGCTCGAGCGTCAGGCGCCGTCGTACCTCGTCCACCGCTCCATCGTCGCCCACGCGTCCGACAGCGGCGCGCGGCGCGTCGTCCGGGATCGGGGGAACGACCGGCTCCAGCCGTATCCTCGTGCCGTGACGACGTCCCCGAAGGCGCCGCCGCCCGGGCTGACCGTCGGCGGCTACGCCCTGCGTGCCCGCCTCGGCGAGGGCGGCATGGGCGTGGTGCACCTCGGGCAGAAGCCGGGGGAGCGCCCGGTGGCGATCAAGGTCCTGCGCCCGCACGTCGTCGGCGACGACGAGGCCCGGCGCCGGCTGGCGCGCGAGGTCAGCTCCCTCAGCCGGGTCCGCAGCCGTCGCATCGCCGAGATCGTCGACGCCGACCCGTTCGGCGAGATCCCCTTCGTCGCCACCCGCTACGTGCCCGGCCTCTCGCTCCACGACCACGTGCAGGAGGAGGGAGCGCTCGAGGGCGACGACCTGCTCTGGTTCGCCGACTGCCTCGCCGAGGCGCTCGAGGCGGTCCACTCGGTCGGCGTGCTCCACCGGGACATCAAGCCGTCCAACGTCATCATGGAGGGCCGCACGCCCATCCTCATCGACTTCGGCCTGGCCCGCGTCGCCGAGGACTCGCGCATCACCATGAACGGCTGGCTGCTCGGCACGCCGGGTTACCTCGCCCCCGAGATCCTCTACGGCGACGACGCCACGATCGCCTCCGACGTGCACGCGTGGGCGGCCACGGTGGCCTACGCCGGCACCGGTCGCGCGCCGTTCGGCCGCGGGCCGTCGGTGGCGGTCATGGACCGCGTGCGACGCGGCGAGCACGACCTCGCCGGCCTGGCCCCCGGAGTCCTCGAGCTGGTCGAGGAGGCGCTCGCCCCGGAGCCCGCCGACCGGCCCACGCTCGAGGAGGTCCGCGACTGGCTCGAGGACCTCGGCTCGCCCGAGCCCGACGGGCGCGAGGAGCGCGAGGCCGCCCCCGTCACGCTGCCCTACGTCGCCGGCATCCGTCAGGACCTCGAGGCGCCGACCCGCGTCGGCACGGCCACGGCGGAGCCGTTCGCGCCGGCCGTCGCGCCGGCGTACACCCAGCCGGTCGGTGAGCCGGTGCACTGGTCCCACGACTGGGACCGACCGGGCGACGACGACCGGCACGGCGACCGCGCCTGGCACGACCTCGACCCCACCGACGACCAGGTCGACGACCGCACCGACGCCTGGCGCGACGATGACCACACCGTCGGGTGGGGCGACGCCGGCACGCAGCCGCACCGGCAGACCCGCGTGCTGCCGGACGGCTCCACCGAGTACGTCGGCGACTACGGCCCGCCAGCCCGGCCGCACGTGCCGGCCGGCGAGCGGTTGCGCCGCACGCTCACCCTGCTCGCCGCGGGCGGCGTCGTCGCGGGCGCCATCACGTTCGCCCCCTATGTCTCGATCGCCGTCCTCGCCGTCGTCGTCTGGCTGCTGCGCAGCGGCTCGCTGGCCGCGTCGTCCGCGGGCAACCGGCGCGACCGTCGCGGAGCCAAGTGGTACGACGGCATCCAGGTGCTGCTCGCCGCCCCGTGGCACGCCGTGGCCGGCCTCGGCGGCTCGCTGGTGCTGTTCCTGTGGAGCGCTGGCATCGCCTGCGGCGTCGCTCTGCTCTGCTTCGCGGGCTCGCTGTCGCTGACCACGTCGCTCGCCGTGATCGGGGCGATGTTCGCCCTGTCGACCTGGTGGGGCCCGGGCTCCGAGCGGCTCCGCTCGCCCGTCCACCGCGTCGTCGACCCGCTCGCCCGCCGCGGCGTGCCGTGGCTGCTCGTCACGCTGCTCGTCGCGGCTGCCGCGTCCGGCCTCGGCGCGGCGGCGTCCGCGCAGGGCACCAGCTGGGCACCCGACGACTCGGCCCCGTTCTCCGACGTACGGCTTCCCGGCTGGTTGTGACGGACCTCGCCGTTCAGGCAGGTCCGACCGGGGTACCTAGCGGGTCCACGCACCCGACAGCAGGAGGACCGATGAGCTCCGACGACAACGAGAGCTACCACGGCTACAGCGTCGACGACGAGGACCAGCCCCAGGGCGACGGCGACAGCCTGGTCGACGACCGAGGCCTCGCTGAGCCGTTGGACGAGGGCTACTCGCCGCCGGAGAAGTGGTCGGCGGCGCAGGGCTACGGCAACACCCCGCTCGAGGAGATCCAGGGCGAGTCGCTCGACCAGCGGGTCGAGCAGGAGGTCGTCGAGCCCGACCCGTACGAGGTCGCCGACGAGGAGGCCGCGCGCGGTGACCTCGCCGCGATGGTGGCCGAGGACTCGAGCGAGGGCGAGGCCGTCCAGGCCGACGTCGAGGCCGCCGAGGGCGAGCGCGCGGGACGCCTGGTCGCCGCGGACGAAGGTGTCCGGACCGACACCGAGAAGGACCTCGTCGCCGAGGACGTGGGCATCGACGGCGCCGCTGCCGGCGCCGAGGAGGCGGCCGTGCACGTCGTCGACGACCCCGAGCCCGCCGACCCGCTGCTCCTCGATGGTGAGGTCGTGGACGAGGAGCCCGACCGACCGTAGCGACGACCCACGAGAGCACCCGACCCCCAGGGTCGGGGGCCCTCGCGTCGTCAGGACGGCCTGCTCCACCCGAAGGTGGGTCTTCTCCCGGCGGGCCCGGCGGGCTTACGTTCCCTCCAACGACTCACGTGAGGGGACCCCCCATGCACCTTCGCAGCACCCTTGCCGTACGACGCATCGGCGTCGCAGTGACCGCACTCGCCCTCGGGATGGGCATGTCGACACCGTCCTCCGGGGCGCCGGCGAATGACAAGCCCACCGACTGCATCGACTACGGCGACGTCACCGCGGCGCCGGCCGGCACGATCCCGCGCGACGACCTGCACGTCGTGCACAAGGACCCGCTGGCCGGGGTGCTGAAGGCTGCCAGGGCGGCTCGCACGTCCGCGAGGGGCAAGCCGGGCTCCGGCACGACGGCGGCGGCCTTCGCCCCCGTGACCGTCCCGGTCCGCTTCCACGTGATCGCGAAGGACCGCGGCCAGGAGGGTGGCGACGTCTCCGACGCCCGCATCGCCGAGCAGATCCGGGTGCTCAACGCGGCCTACGCCCCGCACGGCTTCTCCTTCGTGCTCGAGCAGGTCACCCGGACCTACGAGCCCCAGTGGTTCAACCTCATCTCCTCCAACGGCGGCGACCCGCGCTTCTACCGCGGTGGCGGCAAGGAGGTGGCGATGAAGAAGGCGCTCTACGGCGACAGCACGTCGGAGACGCTCAACATCTACTCGGCATCCCTCGGGCAGTCGCTCCTCGGCTGGGCCTACTTCCCCTCCGACTTCGACGCCGCGGCGACGGCCGGCAACCCGCTACCGCAGTACCGCGACGGCGTGGTGATCGACTACCGGAGCCTCCCGACCGTGCCCAATGACACCGGTGACAGCCGCGCGTACAGCACCTACGGCGAGGGCGACACGGCGACGCACGAGATCGGGCACTGGCTCGAGCTCTACCACACGTTCCAGGGCGGGTGCTCCGAGCCGGGGGACTACGTCTCCGACACCGCGCCCGAGGCCTCGCCGGCGTTCCAGTGCCCGGTCGGGCGCGACACGTGCGCGGGTGGGGGAGTCGACCCGATCACGAACTTCATGGACTACACCTACGACTCCTGCATGACCCAGTTCACCCAGGGCCAGGCGGCCCGCATGCAGGCGGCGTGGACGGCGTACCGCGAGATCGGCTGACCGACCGGAAGACCGGACGTCCCCCCGCAGGCACCTCCCTACGGGGGGACGGTCCGGTCACCCCCTTGGTAGACAGGTCGGATGCACCAGCCTGCTGACCCGACCCACCCGACCGACCCCACCCAGCGACCCTCGTCCGCGGCGGAGCGCGACGACCTGAGCCGCCGCGTCAACGACGTGCTGGAGGAGCGGGGCGTCCGCTTCGGCGGAGCCGGCGGGCACGCCTTCCGCGCGGACCCCGTCCCGCGGCTCCTCGACGCCGACGAGTGGGAGCAGCTGTCCGACGGGCTGGCGCAGCGCATCCGCGCGCTGGACGCCTTCGTCGCCGACGTCTACGCCGAGCGCCGGTGCGTCGCCGACGGCGTCGTGCCGGCCCACGTCCTGGACGCGACGCCCTACCTCGAGCCCGACCTCACCGGCAGTGCCCCGGTGGCGGGCGCCTGGATCTCGGTCGCCGGCTTCGACGTGGTCCGCGACGAGGACGGCACGCTGCTGGTGCTGGAGGACAACGTCCGCACGCCGTCGGGGATGGCGTACGCCATGGCCGTGTCCGAGGCCGTGTCGGACGTGCTGGGCGTCGAGCCGTCGTCCGGCCTCGACGAGTGCGCCTCGGCGCTGCGCCGCTGCCTCCAGGCAACCAACCCCGAGGGGGAGGGCGCGCTCGTGCTGATCACCGACGGCCCCGAGAACTCGGCGTACTACGAGCACCGGCGCCTCGCCGACGAGGCCGGGCTGGAGCTCGTCGAGCCCGACGGCCTCCGGCGCGACGGGGACGGCCTGCGACTGGCCGACGGGACGCCCGTGCGCGCCGCCTACCGTCGCACCGAGCAGGACGGCCTGGCGCCGCGCGACGCCGGCGTCGACGTGGCGGGTCTGCTCCTCGAGCCGTGGCGTGCCGGTCGGGTGGGCATGGTGAACTGCTACGGCACCGGTGTCGCCGACGACAAGTCCGTCTACGCGCACGTCGACGACATGGTCCGCTACTACCTCCACGAGGAGCCGCGGGTCCGCTCCGTGGCGTCCTACGACCTCACGGACGCCGGCCGGCTGCAGGAGGCGCTGGACCGGCTGCCCGAGCTGGTCGCGAAGCCCCGCGACGGGGCCGGCGGCGAGGGCGTCGTCATCGGGCCGACGGCGTCCGCGGACCAGCTGGCCGCGACCCGGCGGGCGATGCGCGACGAGCCGACGCGCTGGATCGTCCAGGACGTCGTCTCGCTGTCCACCCAGCCGACGATCGTCGACGGCGTCCCGCAGCCGCGCCACGTGGACCTCCGACCGTTCGTGTTCTTCGACGGTCACGAGGTCACCGTGCCGCGCGGAGGCCTGACCCGCGTCGCGCTCGAGGAGGGGCAGATGGTCGTCAACTCCTCCCAGGACGGCGGGGCCAAGGCGACCTGGGTCGGCTAGCGCGGCCGTGGCCTCCGCGGCCGGCGAACTGTACGAGAACTGTGCGGGTCGCTGGCCGTGGCGGCCGCCGGGGCGAGGCGGTGGACTGCTCGTGCTGGCCCGCAGGGGGCCCGCAGGAGGGGTGGAACACATGAGCATCATCACCGTCCGACGCCTCGGCGTCGTCACCGCTGGGGCCGCCGCCGCGATCGCCGTGACCGCGGCCAGCGCCAGCGCGCACCACTGCTTCGTCCCGATGTACTCGCTCGACGGCCCGGCCTCGCCGAACTGGTTCGTCGTCTCCGCCGAGGAGGGGGCGGGCTTCGAGGGCTACACCGCCGCCTGCGACGGCGCCCGCGACGCCGGGTACGCCGCGCTGCGCGACGCCGGCCTGCCGGTCGGGCTCAAGGTCTTCGAGAAGATGACCATCGGCGATCCGAAGCACACCGGCCGGATGAACCCCAACGGGGCCGACGGCAAGGGCCTGGAGTACTTCGGGGCCGGCTCGCCCCTCCCGGAGGAGATGGTGGCCACGTACGTCGCCGGGGCGGACGCGTACGACTGCTGACCGGCCGCTGGTCCTGGGGGGACCGAGCTGGGGGACGATCTGGGGGGACGAACCTGCCCCGGGTGCTGCTCGTGGGGGGCGGCACCCGGGGCACGTTCGTGTCGACCGGATGGCGAGACGCAGATCTCACCAGCGGGGGATCGGTGGCACCATGAAGGCGTGAGCACCAGCACGATCATCATTGCCTAGCGCGGCGGGACTCCCCGCCGCGCCGACCTCCTGCACCCCAGGAGGTTTTTTTCTGCCCGCACACCTCCGCCCGACTCCGAGACCGAGAGACCTCCGATGGACCTGCACGGCTCGTTCCACGTCTACGACACCACCCTGCGCGACGGCGCCCAGCAGGAGGGGCTCAACCTCTCGGTCGCCGACAAGCTGAGCATCGCCAAGCAGCTCGACGGCCTCGGCGTGGGCTACATCGAGGGCGGCTGGCCGGGCTCCAACCCCAAGGACACCGAGTTCTTCCGCCGCGCCCGGGAGGAGCTCGACCTCCGCCATGCGCGGCTCGCGGCCTTCGGTGCCACCCGCCGGGCCGGCGTACGTGCTGCCGACGACCCGCTCGTGGGTGCCCTCCGTGACTCCGGCGCCGGCGTCGTCACCCTCGTCGCGAAGTCGCACGACCGCCACGTCGAGCTCGCGCTGCGCACCACGCTGGAGGAGAACCTGGCGATGGTGCGCGACACGGTCACGCACCTGCGCGAGGAGGGGCAGACGGTCTTCCTCGACGCCGAGCACTTCTTCGACGGCTACCGCGCCAACCGGGCGTACGCCCTCGAGGTGCTGCGCACGGCTGCCGAGGCCGGCGCGGAGGTCGTCGCCCTGTGCGACACCAACGGGGGCATGCTGCCCGACTGGGTCTCCGACGTCGTGCTCGACGTCATCGAGACGACCGGCGCCCGCGTCGGCATCCACGCCCACAACGACAGTGGCTGCGCGGTGGCCAACTCGCTGGCCGCCGTCGCCGCCGGAGCGAGCCACGTGCAGGGCTGCATCAACGGCTACGGCGAGCGCACCGGCAACGCCGACCTCGTCACCGTCGTCGCCAACCTCGAGCTCAAGCTGGACCGGAACGTGCTGCCGCAGGGCCTGCTGCGCGAGGCGACCCGCATCGCGCACGCCGTCGCCGAGGTCACCAACGTGCCGCCCGCTTCTCGCCAGCCGTACGTCGGCACGTCGGCGTTCGCCCACAAGGCCGGCCTCCACGCCAGTGCCATCAAGGTCGACCCCGACCTCTACCAGCACCTCGACCCGCTCGTCGTCGGCAACGACATGCGCCTGCTCGTCTCCGACATGGCCGGGCGCGCCTCGATCGAGCTCAAGGGCCGGGAGCTCGGCTACGACCTGAGCGACGACCGGGAGCTGGTCACGCGGGTCACCGACCGGGTCAAGCAGCTCGAGCAGCGTGGCTACACCTTCGAGGCCGCAGACGCCTCCTTCGAGCTGCTGCTCGCCGAGGAGGTCGAGGGCGCGCGTCCGTCGTACTTCGACGTCGAGTCGTGGCGCGTCATCACCGAGACCCGCACCGACGGCGAGGCCATCTCGGAGGCGACGGTGAAGCTGCGGTCCGAGGGCGTGCGCTACGTCGTCACCGGCGAGGGCAACGGTCCGGTCAACGCGCTCGACGCCGCCCTTCGCGAGGCGATCGGCCAGGCCTTCCCGGAGGTCGCGAAGTTCGAGCTGATCGACTACAAGGTGCGCATCCTCGACCAGGGCCACGGCACCGACGCGATCACCCGCGTGCTCATCGAGACCACCGACGGGGAGTCGTCGTGGGTCACCGTCGGGGTCGGCGCCAACGTGATCGAGGCGTCGTGGGGCGCGCTCGTCGACGGGCTGACCTTCGGCCTGCGCCGACACCACCGCTGAGGGGCGGCGCCGCCACCGGACCAGTGGCGGCGCTCGCCCTGGTCAGAGGCTGTCGCGCAGCTCGACCAGCGCCTGGCGCAGCTCGCCCTGGTCGCCGGAGGTGCCCAGCACGCGGATCGCGTTGGCGAGCTGCGCCCTGGCTGCGGCGCCGGGGTTGTCGGCGAGCTTCTCCGCCTTGGCGAGGTGCTTCTCGACGGTGTCGAGCGTCTGGCCGCTCAGCTCGCCGGAGCGGACGGCCTGGTCGAAGTAGGCACCCGCGACGTTGAAGCTCGGCGTCCAGACGATCTGCTCCTGGTGCTGGGCGTTGAACTCGTCGAGCTGCACCTCGCGGGCCGCGTCGAGCTCGTTCTCGCTCAGCAGGTCGCTGGTCGTCAGCCCGAAGGTGTCGAAGCCGCGGGCGATCTCGCTGCCGTAGACCTGTCCGTTGAACCAGTAGGTCGACCAGAGGCCGCCGAGGTTGAGGCCGGTCGGGTTGGGGGTGTTGATCGGCCCGCGGTCGAAGTAGGCGATCTCGACGGGGTTCGCGGTGTCGCTGAAGTCGATCACCGACACGCCGCCCTGGTACCAGGCCTGCACGAGGATGTCGCGACCCGGCACCGGCACCAGCGAGGAGTTGTGGGCCACGCAGTTCTCCTGCGTGGTCTGCACGGCGGGCATCTTGTAGTAGCTGGCGAACTCCATCTGGTCGCCGTCGAGGTCGAAGAGCGCGTCGGCGCCCCATTCCGGCTTGTCGGTCACCCGGCAGCGGGCGCTGGTGCCGCCGCCCCACTCGTCGGTGAAGATCACCTTGGTGCCGTCGTTGTTGAAGCTCGCGGAGTGCCAGTAGGAGAAGTTCGGGTCGGACACCGCGTCGAGGCGAACCGGGTTCACGGGGTCCGAGGTGTCGAGCAGGATGCCGTTGCCCTGGCACGCGCCGGCGACGAGCTCGCGCGCCGGGAACGAGGTCAGGTCGTGGCACGTGTTGGTGTTCGGCAGGGGCGAGTACGCCGTACCGCTGGGGTGCAGCGTGCCGGGGGTCGTGTTCTGCAGCCCGTTGTAGGCGCCCGTCGCCGGGTTGGTGAAGATGCGCGGCTGGCTCACGATGGCCGCGGTCTGCGGTGCGGCGAGCGGCACCTTGATCACGTCGATGCGCCACTGGGTCGGGTTGCCCGAGGTGACCGGCGCGGGGTTGTTGGGGTTGGCGTTCTCGCAGCCCGCCAGCTCGGCCGCGGGGCGTACGCCGGACGTGCCGGAGTTGTAGATGTAGATGTTGGCCGGGTCGTCGGGGTCGGTCACGATCGTGTGCGTGTGGGACCCGCGGCAGGTCTGCACGCCCGGCAGCTGGACGGGGTTGCTCTGGTCGCTGATGTCGAAGATCCGGACGCCGCGGAAGCGCTCCGGGTTGACCGCTCCGGCGGCGCCCTGGCTGCCGCAGTCGATGCGGCCGCGGGTCTCCTCGACGGACATGAACAGCAGGTCGCCGTAGACCGACACGTCGCCCTGGCCACCGGGGCACACGAAGGAGCCGCTCAGGGTGGGGTCGGTCGGGTCGGAGATGTCGTAGAACTGGAAGCCGTTGAAGTTGCCCACGACCGCCGTGTCGCCGGTGAACGCGAGGTCGGAGTTCACGAACCCGAAGTTGCCCGGAGGGGCGTCGAAGGGCGCCACGCGCGGGTCGTTGTCGAGCAGCTCGATGTTGCTGCTCGCCTCGGACCAGGGGAGGTAGCCCGGTGCGAGACCCTCGCGCGGGTCGTCGTCGGCGGCGTAGGCCACCGCCGGCAGGAGTGCGGCGGCCAGGACCACCACCCCGGCAGCTCGAAGCACGGACCGGCTCGGACGAGGCTGACGCGACATGTGGGTACCCTCCCGATCAGGTCGGCCCGAATGCTCCGGGCCCGGGAGGCCCGCCGCGAGATCGACCTACGATGTCGGACAAGGTAGCGAGAGTCGGGGGTGGACCGCCATACCCTCGGGCGACCAGTTGGGGCACCGGGATCGAGCCAGCAGGCCGGACCAGCAAGCATCGAGCGAGTGGGAGACCCGCATGGGGAGCAGGACCGACAGCAGCACCGGCCGCGTCCGACGGTGGCCGGCGGTCCTCGTCGGTCTCGCCGTCGCGCTCGCGTCGGCGGCCTGCACGTCCGACGACGACGCGCCCGCGGACGAGACGGCGCCGGTGGTGCAGCTCGGCGCCCCCGGAGAGGCGGGAGAGACCCTCTCGCCGGACGAGGCCGAGGCGATCGAGGACCCGACCTGGACCGACGCCGACGTCGAGTTCGTCCAGATGATGCTCCCGCACCACCAGCAGGCGCTCGAGATGACGGCCCTCGTCGAGGACCGCGCCGCAGACCCCGACCTCGCCCAGCTCGCCGAGCGCATCGAGGTGTCCCAGCAGGACGAGATCGCGCTGCTCGAGAAGTGGCTCAGCCAGCGCGGCGAGATGGTGTCGGGCATGCACGGCGGGCACGGGGACCACGGCGGCGCGGGCGGCCACCAGAACATGCCCGGCATGCTCACCCCCGCCCAGCTCGACCAGCTCGCGCGGTCGAAGGGCGAGCGCTTCGACCGGCTGTTCCTGGAAGGCATGATCCGCCACCACGAGGGCGCTGTGGTGATGGTCGAGACGCTGCTCACCGGCGGCGAGGGCGGCCAGGAGTCCGAGGTGTTCCAGCTGGCCAGCCACATCGGCACCGACCAGCAGGTCGAGATCGCCGCGATGAAGATGCGGCTGGGCAGCTGACCCTGCGGGTGCCCGCGGTCAGCCGACCACGCGTGCCACGAGGTCGTCCCAGGCCAGCTCGATCTGCGCCAGGCTGACCCCGTCGACCCGCTGTTGCTGGAGCGCCATCGCCTCCAGCGGGGCGAGCAGGGCGAACGCCAGGAAGTGCAGGTCGCCGGTCACCTCGAGCTGCCCGAGCAGGTGGCGCACGTGCATGAGGGCGAACCCGGCGGCCGCCCGGGAGCGGACCGGGTCCGTCCCGGTGGCGGCCCGGATCAGGTCGCCGTGGGTGACGTTGACCCGCATCCGCGAGTGGCCGAACGCCAGGAGCCGCTCCATCGGCGGTGCGCCCGGGCCCAGGGGCGGCGGACCCGAGATGACGCTGCCCTGCCACGCCGTCTCGGACTCGTTGAGGACCGCGGCCATCAACCCCTCCCGGCTCTCGAAGCGCCGGAACAGCGTGCCCTTGCCGACGCCGGCCTCGGTCGCGACCGTGTCCATCGTCACGCACCCGACCCCCTGCGTCTCCACCAGGCGCAGCGCCGCTGCGAGGATCGCCTCGCGGTTGCGCGCCGCGTCGGCCCGTTCCGGCGCGGGCTCGTCGGCCAGCGGCAGGAGGTGGGTCACGCCCTCAGCCTAGGTCGGAAGAAAGTTCGCCCGAAACGGAATAGAAACGGACCGCGGTCCGTTTTGACGTCCATGACCACTCAGAAGCAGACCCGTGTCGCTGTCCTCCTCGGCTCCTACCGCGCCGGCTCGCTCAACCGCCGTATCGCCGAGCACCTCCGCGACCACGCACCCGCGGGTGTCACCGTCGACGTCGTCGAGGGCATCGACGCCGTCCCGTTCTACAACGAGGAGATCGACGGCGAGTCGGCTCCTGCAGCGGCCACCGCGCTGCGCCAGTCCGTCGCGAGCGCCGACCGCGTGCTCGCCGTGACCCCGGAGTACAACGGCACGATGCCGGCCGTGCTCAACAACGCCATCGACTGGCTGTCGCGGCCCTACGGCCAGGGCGCCATCGTCGGCAAGCCCTTCGCGGCCATCGGCGCCACCCCCACGCCGTACGGCGGCAAGTGGTCGCACGAGCACGCCCGCCACTCGGCCACCATCGCCGGGGCCGTCGTCGTCGAGGGCATCGTCGTGGACGAGCCCGCTCTCGAGGGCGACCCGCTGGCCAACGAGGAGGCCGTTCAGCGCTTCCTCGGCGCCCTCGACGCCCTCGTCGCGCACGAGGTCGAGGTCGCGGCCTGATCTTCCCGACCTTGCACCCGAGTCTCCTGCTTGTCGGCTCAGATCTCGGGTGCAGAGCGGGGAAGTCACCGGATATCCGGTGACTCCAGCGCCGGGCCTCGCCGCCGGTAGGTTCGAGGTGTGTCTCTCCACGACCTGACCGCGCTCGAGCAGGGCGACGCCGTACGCCGCGGCGAGGTGTCGCCGCTCGAGCTGGTCGAGCACTACGCCGGCCGTGCCGACGCCGTGGGCGCGTTCATCACGCCGACCCACGAGCAGGCGCGTGACCACGCCCGCCGGCTCACAGGAGCGGGACGCCCCGCGGACGCAGGTCCGCTCTGGGGCGTCCCGACGGGCATCAAGGACCTCCACCCGACGGCTGGGGTCCGGACCACCTTCGGCTCCGCGGCGTACGACGACTTCGTGCCCGACGCCTCCGACGACCTCGTCCTGACCGTCGAGGCCGCGGGGATGCCGAGCCTGGGCAAGACGAGCACACCCGAGTTCGGCTCGCCCTGCTACACCGAGCCCGACGTCGCGCCTCCGGCGGTCACGCCATGGGACACCACCCGCACCGCCGGCGGCTCGTCCGGCGGGGCCGCGGCGGCCGTCGCCGCCGGCCTGCTGCCCGTCGCGCCCGGCTCCGACGGCGGCGGCTCGATCCGGATCCCGGCGTCGTGCTGCGGACTCGTCGGGCTCAAGCCCACCCGCGGACGGATCAGCGGGGCGCCCCGCTACGGCGACCCGGTCGGGCTCGCGACCGCCGGCACCCTGGCCCGCAGCGTGCGCGACGCCGCCGCGCTGCTCGACGTGCTCGCCGGGCGACGCGTCGGCGACCCGTTCTGGGCGCCCGAGCCGTCGGGCAGCTTCCTCGACGCCTGCGACCGCGAGCCGGGCCGGCTGCGGGTCGCGCGCTTCATCACCCCGGTCATCGCCGACGTCGACGTCCACCCGTCCTCGATGACCGCGTGGGACGACGCGTCGCGGCTGCTGGAGGCCCTCGGCCACGAGGTCGAGGACGTGCCGGTGCCGATCCCGCGCGAGGCGGTCGCCGACTTCGAGACCTGCTGGGCGGTGCTGACCGCGCTGTCGCCCGCGCCCCCGGGCCGGGAGGACCGGCTCCGCCCGCTCACCCGCTGGCTCGGCGGCCTCGGCCACGCCGTCAGCGGGCCGGACTTCGGGCTCGCCATCGGGCGGCTCCGGCAGCACGCGGCGGCGGCCCTCACCGCGCTGGCGCCGTACGACGTCGTCCTCACGCCGACCCTCGCCAGCCCGCCGGTCGAGGTCGGCGCGCTGCGGGACGACGCCGACCCGGCACACGACTTCGCCGCCCAGAAGGCGTTCACGCCGTGGACGAGCGCGTGGAACGTCACCGGCATGCCGGCGATGTCGCTGCCGCTCCACTGGACCGACGGGGGTCTCCCGATCGGCGTGATGGTCGCGGCGCGACCGGCCGAGGAGGAGCTGCTGCTGTCGCTCGCCGCCCAGGTCGAGGCCGCTGCGCCCTGGGCTGACAGGCGACCGCCCGGCTGGTGACGTTCAGTCGTCGCCGATGCCGCGCGCGTGCAGCGCGTCCCCTGTGTCGTGCGCCCGGGCGACGACACGGACGACGAACGGGATGAGCCGCGCCCGCGGCGACCGCTCGAGTCCGCGGGCGACGGCTGCGTCCCGCGACTCCTCGGCGAGCCCGATGGTCGTCGGGATCGCCCGCAGCATCAGCGAGAACGCCAGCGCCACCGCCTCGGGGTCGACACCGACCCGGCGTAGCGGACGCAGTCCGCGGGCGACCGCGTCCATCACCTCGTCGACCGGCGTCGTGACGGTCAGCGTGGTGGCGAGCAGGATGAGGGCGACCAGGTCGCCGACGACCTCGACCGCGCGCGGCCAGCCGTTCTGCCAGACGGTCCACGCGCCGAGGATCGCCGCGGTCAGCAGCAGCCAGCGCATCGCGCGCAGGGTGAACCCCAGTCGCGCGCCCGACCACACCACCAGGCCGGCGGCGACGAGGACGAACACCACGGCCGACGCGGGGCCGTGGACCAGGACCACGACGAGGCTGGCAGCCATCAGGCCGAGCAGCTTCGCGCCGGCGGGCAGCCGGTGGAGCCACGTCGTGCCGGGCTGGTGGAGGCCGAGGAGCTGGGCGCTCATCCGGGGTCCCCGCGGACGTGTGGGACGGAGGAGCGACGCGGGGGAGGCCCACAGCTCCGTGGGGTGGTCATGCGGTCGCCCGGTAGTGCCCGACGACGTCGGCCGGGGAGCCGTCGCGCTCCACCCGCCCGTCGCGGACCAGGAGCACCCGGTCGCAGCGCTCGGCCAGGTCGAGGTCGTGCGTGACCACGACGAGCTGCTGCTCCAGGCCGAGCAGCAGGTCGCCGATGCGGCGGCTGTTGCCGAGGTCGAGCAGCGTCGTCGGTTCGTCGGCCACCAGGATCGACGGCCCCGTGGCGAGCACCCCGGCCAGTGCGAGCAGCTGCCCCTCGCCCCCGGACAGCCCGTGCACGCTGCGGTCGCCGAAGCCGGCGAGTCCGAAGTCGGCCAGGACCCGGTCGGCGGCGACGAGCCTCTCGGTCTTGTCGCGGTGCGTGCGCCGCAGCGACAGGGCGACGTCCTCGCGGGCGGTCGGCATCACGAGCTGGGCGGCCGGGTCGGTGAACACGAAGCCGACCCGGCGGCGTACCTCCCGGCCCTCGTGCGCGACATCGAGCCCGTCGACCACGACCCTGCCGGTGGTGGCCGGGACGAGGCCGTTGAGGAGCCGGGCGAGGGTGGACTTGCCGGAGCCGTTGGGGCCGACGAGCGCGACCCGGCGCTCGGTCAGCTCGAGCGAGGTCTCGTGGAGGATGCGGCGCTCGCCGTCCTGGGTCGGGACCGAGACGGTGACCTGCTCGAGACGGATCCCGCTCACGCGGTGGGCGTGCCCTCGGGCTGTCCCTGCGCGGCGGGCGCCGGCGCGGCCGGGCGGTCGAGGATGCCCGGGAAGGCGCGGTGCACCGCGGTCGCGACGAGTGCCATGGCGACGTTCTTGAGGACGTCGCCGATCCAGAAGATCTTGTCGATGTCCCAGGCCTGGGCCCACGTCAGGTCGGCGCGCAGGACGAGGCCGGCCATGCCGAGGGTGTGGATGCAGAGCGCTGAGCTGATCAGCCCGGCACAGAAGATCGCGACCGGGCTGACGAGCGAGCGGCGGGGGAGTCGCTCGACGATCGCGCCGCAGAGCCCGGCCGCCAGGGGGAAGCCGATGAGGTAGCCGGCCGTTGGGCCGGTGAGGACGGCGAGGCCGGCGGCGCCGCCGGAGAAGACCGGCAGCCCGGCTGCGCCCGCCACGACGTAGAGCAGGACGGCGAGGAAGCCGCGTCGCATGCCGAGCACCGCACCCGAGAGCAGCACCGCGAAGGTCTGCAGGGTGATCGGCACGGGACCCGCGACCTTGATGGCCGGCAGCAGCGCGCACACCGCGACGAGGGCGGCGAAGGCGGCGATCAGGGCGACGTCGGTGCCGGGGTTGCGGCGAGTGCTCATGGGGTGTTTCCTCTACCTGAACGGTGATCAGTTGAACGGCGTTCAGGTTAGGGTGGTGGGGACGCCGCGTCAACCACGGTGGCAGGCGTCGGGATCGCCAGATGGGTCGGAGAGGGAGGGGGTACGTCGTGCCGCACCGCCGCGCGGACGTGCTCGCCCACGCCGTCACCCTGCTCGACGCGCACGGCCTCTCGGCGCTGACGATGCGCCGGCTCGGGGCCGAGCTCGGGGTCCAGCCGAGCGCGATCTACCACCACTTCCCGAGCAAGCAGGCGCTGCTGGCGGCGGTCGCCGACGAGATCCTCGCCCGCGGTGCGCGACCTCGTACGGCGTCGGAGTGGCCCGACCGGTTGCGCGAGGTGTGCTCGGAGCTCCGGCACGCGATGCTCGCCTGCACCGACGGCGCCGACGTGGTCGCGACGGTGTGGGCCTTCGGGCTCGGTGCCGCGGCGCCGGTCGCGGAGATGGAGAAGGTCCTCGCCGATGCCGACGTCCCCGACGAGCTGGTCGCCGTCGCATCGCGCACCCTGGTCCACTACGTCTTCGGCCACGCCTTCGAGGAGCAGACCGCCCGCCAGGCCGTGGGCCTCGGTGCCGTCGAGCGCTCCCTGGACTCCCTGCCCGACTTCGACCTGGGCCTCGACCTCGTCATCGACGGCCTGCGGGCGCGGCTCGCCGACCCCGATATCTGAGGACGCCGTGGACGGATGGCGGCCCGAGATCCGTCCACCACGTCCTCAGGTGTCTAGGCCGAGGTGTCGACGTCCGCGCCCTGCAGCTCCGCGAGCAGCACGGCGCCGGCGAGGTCGAGGCGGGTCCGCCTGAGGTCGGCGGTCAGCAGGTCCACACCGTCGAGGCTCGCGCCCCGCAGGTCGGTGCGGTCGAGCTTGGCCTGTCGCAGCGCGGCGTGGTCGAGGCGGGCGCGGGCCAGTGTGGTCAGCGTGAGGTCCGACATCGACAGGTCGGCCTCGCGCAGGTCGACGCCGGTGAGGTCGAGGCGCGAGAGGTTGGCGCCCCGCATCGTGACACCGAGCCAGGAACCGCCCCTCACGGTGAGGGGCCGCAGCGTGCACTCGGCGAAGACCGACCCGACGAGCTTGCAGCCGTCGAGCGTCGCGTCGAAGAACGACGTGCGCCGGAAGTCGCACCCGACGAAGGCCGTCGCGGTGTGCACCGAGGCGTTGAAGCGACCGCCGTGGAAGGTGCACCGCTCGAAGGTGGCGCCGGACGTCGCGGTCTCCGACAGGTCGACGTCGGTGAAGGTGCACTCGACGAAGCGCGCGGCGCCGAGGTCGTCGCCGTACCAGTCGTCGCCGCGGAAGTGCCTGCCGTTCGCTACCTGGGCCTCGGTCACGGCGCCCACCGTAGTCGTGCCACGGGGGAGGGCGGGACGGATAGGGTCGTCCCCGTGATCGCGTCCCACCAGCACCGCTTCATCTTCCTCAAGACCCGCAAGACGGCGGGCACGAGCGTGGAGATCGCGTTGTCCAAGGTGTGCGGGCCCGACGACGTCATCACCGAGATCAGTCCCGAGGACGAGAAGCTGCGGCAGGCCGCCGGTGGTCGTGCCCCGCAGAACTTCGAGTCGCCGCCGCAGCCCCGCAAGGCCTACAACCACATGGGCGCCAAGGCGACGCGCGACCTCGTCGGGGCCGACGTGTTCGCCGACTACTTCACCTTCGCGATCGAGCGGAACCCGTGGGACGCCGTCGTGTCCCTCTACTACTGGAAGTACAAGGACCGGCCCGAGCTGCCCGACTTCGAGACCTACGTCCAGGAGATCTGGATCGAGCAGCTCGCCAACAACCGACGGCTCTACCGCATCCGCGGCAAGATGGCGCTCGACCGGGTGCTGCGCTACGAGAACCTCGACGACGAGCTCCGCGAGGTGTGGGAGCACCTCGGGCTGCCGGGCGAGCCCGACCTGCCGCGCGCCAAGGGCAACGCGCGCCCGGCCGGCCACTACCGCGAGCTCTACACCCCCGCGTCCAAGGAACGGGTCGCGACGGTGTTCGCCGACACCGTCGAGGCCTTCGGCTACGAGTTCTGATGCCCCCGACCCGGCCGGCCTGGCTCACGGCGACCGTCGCGGTCTGGATCGCGACCGCAGTGCTGTTCGCCCTGGCCTTCCCGGTCGCGGTGCTGCTGGACTCGGTCCTCGACCGCGTCAAGCCGATGTACGCCGACCGGGCCGAGATGCTGTGGCTGCAGAGCCAGAACGTGCAGGTGACGGGGCAGTCCGTCCCCGTCGAGCTGTCGCCCGGCGAGTCGGTGGAGGTGGCCGGCGAGAGCTTCACGGCGTCCCCGGGAGTCACCGTGGAGGTGCGTGCGGACCAGCCGAAGCGGCCCTGCGTCCGCGTGCATGACGAGCACGGTGACGTCTCGGAGTGGGCCTGCCTCGACCCCGACGACCCGCCGGCCAACCCCGACCCCGACAACCCCGACCCCGACCTCGGCTAGGGCGTGGCGTCCAGCAGCCGCTCGCACTCGGCGACGAGGCGGGCCCGCAGGGGAGCCCCGCGCTCCGCGAACCCGCGCTGGGCCTCGACGTACGCCGCCTTGCCCTCCGTGGTCTCGATCCGCACCGGCTCGAAGCCGAGGTCGGCGAGGTCGTAGGGCGCCGCGCGCATGTCGAGCACCCGGATGTCGCGTGCCAGCTCGAAGCAGTCGGCCACCAGCTCGCTGGGGACCATCGGCGTGAGCCGGAAGGCGTGCTTGTAGAGGTCCATGCCCGCGTGCAGGCAACCGGGCTGCTCGAACGCCGGCCTGTCGTCGCGCCCGGGCTGCAGGGTGTTGAGCGGGCGGGAGGTGGGGGTGAAGAAGCGGAAGGCGTCGAAGTGCGAGCAGGCGACCCGGTGCGACTCGACGACCGCGTCGGTGCCCTCGGGACCGAGGCGGAGGGGCCAGTCGTGCCGGGTCACGTGCTCCGCCGAACGGTGCACCATCGCCCACTCGTGCAGGCCGAAGCAGCCGAGCTGCGGCGGGCGGGCGGCCGTCGCCGTCAGCAATGAGTGCAGCTGGGTGAGCAGCGGGCGCTGCGCGGCGACGTACGCCGCGGTGACGGCGACCGGGTCGCCGGCGTAGCCCTTGAGGCTCGCGTGCTCCTCCGCGTCCTCGAGCGCGACCCCGTAACCGGGGTGCCAGCGGCGCAGGTGCGCGGGGCGCTGGGAGTAGTACGTGAAGAGGAAGTCGTGGACCGGGTGCTTCACCTGGCCGGCGCGACGGGCGAGGTGCGGCCGGACGAAGTCGTCGACGCGTGCGGCATGGGCCTCGGCGAGGGGACGCCACTCGGAGGTCGACAGCACGCGCACTGCCCCAAGGCTAGTGCCGGGGAGCGGCCCGGGCCGCTTCGACGGCACTCGACGTGGGGCTCGTGCCTGGAGCACACTTCCGAGATGGACCGCACCGCCGGCCTGGACCGTGCGCACGCTCACGCCCTCGGGTGGCTCGACTCCCTCGCGGCGCGGCCGGTCCCGCCGGCCATGACGGCCGAGGAGATGCTGGACCGGCTCGACCGGCGCCTCCAGGACGGCCCGACCGATCCCGTCGCGGTGGTCGACGAGCTGGCCGAGGCGTGCGAGCCCGGGCTGACCGCGATGCCGGGCGGACGGTTCTTCGGCTTCGTCATCGGCGGCACCCACCCGGCAGCGCTGGCCGTGGACTGGCTTGTCAGCGCGTGGGACCAGAACTCCGGGCTGCGGCTGCTGACCCCCGCCCACTCCGCCGTCGAGGACGTGACGGAGGCGTGGGTGGTCGACCTGCTCGGCCTCCCCGCGGGCAGCGCGGTCGGGTTCGTCACCGGCGGCACCATGGCCAACTTCACCTGCCTCGCCGCCGGTCGCGACGAGGTGCTGCGCCGAGCCGGCTGGGACGTCGCCGAGCGCGGACTGGTGGGTTCGCCCGGCGTACGCGTGCTGGTGGGGTCGGAGCGCCACGACACCATCGACCTCAGCCTGCGCTACCTCGGCCTCGGTGTGCCCGAGCCGGTGGCCGTCGACGACCAGGGACGCATCGAGCCGGCCGCGCTGGCGGCGGCCCTCGACGCGGGCGACGGCCGTCCCACGGTGGTCTGCCTGCAGGCCGGCAACGTCCACTCCGGGGCCTTCGACCCGTTCGACGCGACCATCGCCGCCGCTCACGACGTGGGGGCGTGGGTGCACGTCGACGGCGCGTTCGGGCTCTTCGCCGGGGCCTCGCCGCGCCGTCGGCACCTGATGGCAGGCGCCGACCGCGCCGACTCCTGGGCGACCGACGCCCACAAGACCCTCAACGTGCCGTACGACTGCGGGCTGGCGATCGTGCGCGACCGCGCTGCCCTGCGGGCCGCGATGGGCATGCACGGCGACTACCTCATCCACGACGTCTCCGGCGAGCCGTTCGACAAGGTGCCCGAGATCAGCCGCCGCGGCCGCGCCTTCCCCGTGTGGGCCGTGCTCCGCGCGCTGGGACGCGACGGCGTCGCCGACCTGGTCGACGGCTTCTGCGACCACGCGGCGGCGTTCGCGGAGGGGATCACCGCGATCGAGGGGGCGCAGGTGCTCAACGACGTCGACTTCACCCAGGTGTGCGCCTCCTTCGGCGACGACGACCGCACCCGGGCCGTGGTCGAGGCGATGCTCAGCGAGGGGACCGCCTGGACGACCGGGTCGCGCTGGCACGGCCAGGCCGTGCTGCGGGTCAGCGTGAGCAACTGGTCGACGACCGTCGACGACGTCGCCTCCAGCCTCGCCGCGCTGCACCGCGCCGCCGGCCACTGACGGCGTCCGCCCGAGGGTGCGGACTCCCGACGTCGTCCCGGCTCCGCACGGTTGGATAGCCTCGGCGCATGCGCATCTGTCGGTTCAGCACGGGCGAGGAGCCTCGGTTCGGCGTCGTCACCGGTGAGGTCGACGAGTTCGGCCAGCCGGCCGACGACTCGGTGGTGGTGGCGCTCGCTGGCGACCCGCTCTACGCCGGGATCAAGCTGCTCGAGGAGGAGCACCGACTCAGCGACGTACGCCTCCTCGCACCGATCATCCCGCGCAGCAAGGTCGTCGGGATCGGTCGCAACTACGCCGCCCACGCCGCCGAGATGGGCAACGACCTGCCGAGCGAGCCGCTGATGTTCCTCAAGCCCAACACCTCGGTGGTGGGCCCGGGCGACCCGATCTTCTACCCCTCGCAGACCAGCAACCTCCACTTCGAGGGCGAGCTGGCCGTGGTGATCGGTCGGATCTGCCGCGACGTGCCCGCCGAGCAGGCGACCGACGTGATCTTCGGCTACACCATCGCCAACGACGTCACCGCGCGCGACCTGCAGCGCTCCGACGTGCAGTTCACGCGCGCCAAGGGGTTCGACTCCTTCTGCCCGGTCGGCCCGTGGATCGAGACCGACCTCGACCCGCAGGACTTCAGCGACGGCCGCCAGGTGCAGACGTTCCTCAACGGCGACGTCGTCCAGGACGGCTCGACCGCCGACATGATCTTCGACATCCCGACGCTCGTCGCCCACGTGTCGTCGGTGATGACGCTGCTGCCCGGCGACCTGATCCTGACCGGCACCCCCGAGGGTGTCGGGCCGATGGAGGTGGGCGACGAGGTGGAGATCTCGGTCGCCGGCATCGGTTCCCTGACCAACCCCGTCGCCCAGAGAGCGTGAGCACCAGCATGAGCACCCCCGGGAGCACCCCCGTCCGCGTCCGCATGGCCCCGTCCCCGACGGGGTCGCCCCACGTCGGCCTGGCCCGCACCGCCCTCTACAACTGGGCGTTCGCCCGCCACCACGGCGGCACCTTCGTCTTCCGCATCGAGGACACCGACAAGGCACGCAACACCGAGGAGTCCTACGACTCGCTCATCGACCTCATGCAGTGGCTCGGCCTCAGCTGGGACGAGGGCGTCGTGGTCGGCGGTGCCCACGGTCCCTACCGCCAGTCCGAGCGCACCGAGATCTACGCCGACGTGCTCACCCGGCTGCGCGAGTCGTCCTACACCTATGACTGCTTCTGCACGAACGACGAGGTCGAGGCGCGCCGCAAGGCGAGCGGCTCCAAGGTGATGGGCTACGACGGCTTCTGCCGCGAGCTCAGTGACGAGCAGCGGTCCGCCTTCGAGGCCGAGGGTCGGTCCTCGATCGTCCGCTTCCGGATGCCCGACGGGTCGATCACCTGGAACGACCTGGTCCGCGGCGACATCACCTTCGAGACCGAGTTCGTCCCCGACTTCGCGCTGTGCCGCGCCAACGGCGACCCGCTCTACACCCTCACCGCACCCGTCGACGACGCCACGATGGAGATCACCCACGTGCTGCGCGGCGAGGACCTGCTCTCCAGCACGCCGCGCCAGGTCGCCCTCTTCGACGCCCTCAAGGAGCTCGGCGTCGCGAAGGAGACGCCCGCGTTCGGCCACCTGCCCTACGTCATGGGCGAGGGCAACAAGAAGCTCTCCAAGCGTGACCCGCAGGCCCACATGGCGCTCTACCGCGAGCAGGGCTTCCTGCCCGAGGGGCTGCTCAACTACCTCGCCCTCCTCGGCTGGGCGATCGCGGCGGACCGCGACGTCTTCTCCCTGGACGAGATGGTCGAGAAGTTCGACATCAAGGACGTCAACCCCAACCCGGCGCGCTTCGACCTCAAGAAGGCCGAGGCCATCAACGCCTCGCACATGCGGCTGCTGTCGATCGACGAGATCACCCACCGCGTGCTGCCCTTCCTCAAGGACGCAGGCGTCGTGGGCGACCCGGTGACCGACCCCGATGCCCAGATGCTCGAGCTCGCGATGCCTCTGGTGGCCGAGCGGATCAACAAGCTCACCGAGGCCGCGCCGATGCTCGGCTTCCTGTTCGTCGACGAGGCCGACTTCGAGCGCGACCCCGCCGACGTCGCCAAGCTGCTCGACGAGACGGGCCGCGGCGTCGTCCAGGCGTCGTACGACGCCCTCTCGGGGCTGCACGAGTGGTCGACCGCCGCCATCGAGGAGGCGCTGCGCGTGGCGCTGATCGAGGGCATGGAGCTCAAGCCCCGTGTGGCCTTCGGTCCGGTGCGGGTCGCCGTGACCGGCAAGCGGATCAGCCCGCCGCTGTTCGAGTCGCTGGAGCTGCTGGGCCGCGAGCGCAGCCTCGGGCGCCTGCAGTCGGCCCTGGCCTGACGCCGTGCCCGCACCGCTGGCCCCCGACTTCCGGCCGCGCTACCACGAGCTGCACCGGGTGGGCAGGCCCGGCTGGTGGCGCTCGGTCGTGGGAGCCGTGCTGCTCCTCGTCCTGGTCTTCGCCGTCGTGCCGCTCGTGGTCGGGGGCATCGCCTTCGCGCTGCTGCTCGCCACGGGGAGCAGCGCGAGCGAGGCCTCGACCGTCCTCGACGTGACGGCAGAGGCGACGCCCGCCGGGCTCGCCCTGCTCAACGTGATCATCGCCGCGGCGATCCCGCTGACCTTCCTGGTCACCTGGTGGCTGCACCGGCTCAAGCCGCGCTGGATCTCCTCGGTGGCGCCCCGCCTCCGGTGGGGCTACCTCTTCGTCTGCCTCGGACTGTCGGTGGTGGCGCTCCTCGCCTCGCTCGGCGTGGCGATGCTGCTGCCCGTGCAGACCGGCGACATGCCGGCGAGCACGGTCAACGACTTCACCTCGCAGACGCGCGACTTCATCCTCGTGATCCTGCTCCTGACCCCGCTCCAGGCCGCGGGGGAGGAGTACCTGTTCCGCGGCTACCTCACCCAGGCCTTCGGGTCGCTCGTGTGGGCCAAGCAGCTGTCGCAGGCGCTGGCCGTGCTGGGACCGGCGCTGATCTTCGCGCTCTTCCACGGCCTGTCGCAGGACTGGCCGGTCTTCTTCGACCGCTTCGCCTTCGGCGTCGTCGCCGGCATCCTCGTGATCCGCACCGGGGGCCTGGAGGCTCCCATCGCGATGCACGTGCTCAACAACTTCCTGGCCTTCGGGCTGGCGCTCACCTTCGGTGACCTGACCACGGCTCTCAACGCGGAGGGGGGCAGCAGCTGGTGGACGATCCTCTCCACGCTGACGCAGTCCTTGGTCTACCTGGGCCTCGCGACGTGGGTGGCGCGGGCGATGGGCCTGGTCACCACAGGGCCGCCCGTCGGGGGAGCGTTGCCGCCCGCCGGCGGGGACCCCGTTTTGGCCGTGCCGCCACCCCGCGTGTAACGTTCGGGATCGGTTCCGCAAGGAATCACGTGGTGGTCAGGGCGATCGCAGGCCGGTCGAACTGATACCCCCATGGGGTATGGTGTAATTGGCAACACGGCTGGTTCTGGTCCAGTTGTTCTAGGTTCGAGTCCTAGTACCCCAGCGGATCCGCCCCACCAGGGGCCGGATTTGGTGCGGCACTCCAACTTCGGTAGAGTTTCGCTCCGCTGCTCCAGGGCAGCAACATGCAAGCCCCCGTCGTCTAGCGGCCTAGGACGTCGCCCTCTCACGGCGGTAACGCCGGTTCAAATCCGGTCGGGGGTACCAACGCATGGAAGGGCCCGGTCCTCGGACCGGGCCCTTCGTCGTCGTCGGGCACTGCGCGCGGTGGGCTAGCATCCGCGCCCATGACTGACGGGCCCCGGCTGGTTGCCGGCATCGACTCCTCCACCCAGTCCTGCAAGGTCGTCGTCCGCGACGCCGTGACGGGCGCGCTCGTGCGGCAGGGCCGCGCCGGACATCCGGACGGCACGGAGGTGCACCCGGACCACTGGTGGGCCGCGCTGCAGGCGGCGATCGCCGAGGCCGGAGGGCTGGACGACGTGGCTGCCGTCAGCGTCGGCGGGCAGCAGCACGGCATGGTCTGCCTCGACGAGGACGGCGCCGTCGTGCGCCCCGCGCTGCTCTGGAACGACACCCGCTCGGCCGGCGCCGCCCGCGACCTCGTCGACGAGCTCGGCGGTCCCGAGGAGGGCGGTCGCGCCTGGGCCGAGGCGGTCGGTGTCGTGCCGGTCGCGTCGTTCACCGTGACCAAGCTCCGCTGGCTCGCCGAGCACGAGCCCGAGCACGCCCGTCGTACGGCCGCGGTGTGCCTGCCGCACGACTGGCTCACCTGGAAGCTGTCCGGGAGCACCGACCTGCGCGACCTGACGACCGACCGCAGCGACGCCAGCGGCACGGGCTACTGGTCGGCCCCGACGGGCGACTACCGCACCGACCTCCTCGAGCGTGCCTTCGGCGCCGTGCCGCACCTGCCGCGCGTCGTGGGGCCCGGCGAGGTGGCGGCGACGGTCGACGGCACCGCACTCGGTGCGGGCGCCGGGGACAACGCCGCCGCTGCGCTGGGCCTGGGGGCGGGGGAGGGCGACGTGGTCGTCTCGATCGGCACCTCAGGTGTCGTCACGGCCGTCACCAGCACGCCCGCCGTCGACCCGACCGGCTCCGTGGCGGGCTTCGCCGACGCCTCCGGGCTGTTCCTCCCGCTCGTCGCGACCCTCAACGGGGCGCGGGTCCTCGACGCCGCGGCCCGCCTCCTCGACGTCGACCACGAGACGCTGTCGCGCCTCGCGCTGGAGGCCCCCGCCGGCGCTGGCGGGCTGGTGCTGGTGCCCTACCTCGAGGGCGAGCGCACGCCCAACCTGCCCGACGCCACCGGCTCGCTGCACGGCCTCACCCTCGCCACCGCCACCCGGCCGGCGCTCGCCCGGGCCAGCGTCGAGGGACTGGTGTGCAGCCTCGCGGACGGACTCGACGCCGTCGTCGCCACCGGGGTCACTCCCTCGCGCGTCCTGCTGGTCGGGGGCGCTGCTGCCTCGGAGGCCGTGCGCACGGTGGCCGCGGAGGTGCTCGGTGTGCCGGTCGACGTCCCGCCGCCGGGGGAGTACGTCGCCGACGGTGCCGCACGCCAGGCGGCCTGGGCGCTGTCGGGCGCGGACGCACCGCCGGAGTGGGTCCGCGAGGGCACCCGACGCTATGCCTCGGACCCCGTGCCGAGCGTGCGCGAGCGCTACGCAGAGGGGCGATCGCGCCACCTGGACAAGACCACCTGAGCTTTCGGCGTGCGACCCTTGACGTGATGGCCGTCACTCACTTAGTTTGGCGGTCCGTCAAACTAAGTGAGTGACCGAGGTCACGCGCAGGATCGAGGACGCCCGATGTCGCAGGTGCGGGATGGCTGGTCGACGACCGGCACGGGCGGTGCCGACCAGGGCACCGTGCGCCGCGCGAACCTGTCGCTCGTCCTCCGCAGCCTCCGCGAGGGCGGCGCCCGGTCCCGGGCCCGTCTCGCCGCCGACCTCGGGCTCAACAAGGCCACCGTCTCCAGCCTCGTCACCGAGCTGCGCGAGCGCGGCCTGGTCCGCGAGGGCAGCGCCGAGCGCGGCGCCGTCGGGCGCCCCGGCACGATCGTCGAGATCGACGGTGCCGGCGCCTACGGCCTCGGCGCCGAGATCAACGTCCACCACGTCTCGACCCGCGCGGTCGACCTGGCGGGCGCCGTGGTCAGCGAGCGGCGTACGTCGGTGGACACCCGCGGCCTCGAGCCCGACGAGGTGGTCGACCGCCTCGTCGACCTGGTCCACGGCACGCTGTCCGACCTGGCCGCGCTCGGCGCGGCCCCGGTCTCGGCGGTCGTGGGAGTGGCGGGCCTGGTCGACCACGACCGCGGCACCGTCTCGGTCGCGGCCAACCTGGGGTGGCAGGACGTCGCACTGGCCAGCCTGCTGCGCGCCCGGCTCGGCGACCCCGACTACCTCCTCGACGTGGACAACGAGGCCAACCTCGCCGCCGTCGCCGAGGCCATCCCCGGCGACCCCGAGCGCCGCGACATCCTCGTCATCCACGGCGAGGTCGGCATCGGTGGCGGCATCGTCGCCGACGGCCGGCCGTTCGCCGGACGCCGCGGCTACGCCGGCGAGTTCGGCCACATGGTCGTCGACCGCGACGGCAGCCGGTGCGGCTGTGGTCGCACGGGGTGCTGGGAGACCGTCATCGGTCTCAGCCATCTCATCGAGCTGGCCGCCGCGGGCGAGGACGACCTCCTGCGATCGCCCCACATCGACCTCGAGGGCAAGGTCGAGGAGATCACCCGCCGGGCCGCCGCCGGCGACGAGCGGACCCTGGCCGCGCTGAGCGAGGTCGGTCGCTGGGTCGGCATCGGCGCCGCGATCCTCACCAACGTGCTCAACCCCGGGATGATCGTGCTCTCGGGCTACCTCGGCGAGATCGGTGAGCGGATCCGCCCCGAGGTCGAGTCCGAGCTCGCCGCCGGGGTGCTCGCCCCCGACGCCGGCGGCACGCGCATCGCGCTCTCGAGCCTCGGCTTCTCGGCAGCAGTGCACGGTGCCGCCGCCGTCGCCATCGACCACGTCTACGACGACCCCACGCTCGTGCCCCGGGCGGTCCCCACGCTGGAGGTGATGTCATGAACGACGCCCCGCTGCTGACCATGCGCGGCATCGTCAAGCGGTTCCCCGGAGTGCTCGCGCTCGGAGGAGTCGAGCTCGAGGTGCGCGCAGGGGAGGTGCACTGCCTGCTCGGCCAGAACGGCGCCGGCAAGTCGACGCTGATCAAGGTCCTGTCCGCGAGCTACCAGCCCGACGAGGGCCAGATCCTGTGGGAGGGCGAGCCGGTCGCGCTGTCGACGCCGCAGACCGCGATGGACCTCGGCATCTCCACGATCTACCAGGAGCTCGACCTCGTCCCCGACCTCAGCGTCGCCGAGAACATCTTCCTCGGCCACGAGCTCAGCACGGCCGGCTTCAGCCAGCGCGGGGAGACGCTCCGTCGGACGCGCGACCTGCTCGCCCGGCTCGGGCACTCCGAGATCCCGGCCACCCGCTCGGTGGGCCGGCTCTCGCCCGCCGCGCAGCAGATCGTCAGCATGGCGCGCGCCCTCTCCCAGGACACCCGGCTGCTCATCCTCGACGAGCCGTCCGCCGTCCTCGACCAGGGCGAGGTCAACAACCTGTTCCGCGTCATCCGCGACCTCACCACCGAGGGCGTCGCCGTCGTCTACATCTCGCACCGGCTCGAGGAGATCCGCCAGATCGGCGACCGGATCACCGTCCTCAAGGACGGAAGCACCGTCGCGACCGGCCTCGCCGTCGACCAGACGCCGACCAGCGAGCTGATCAAGCTGATGACGGGCCGGTCCATCGAGTACGTCTTCCCGCCCCGCGGCGAGGTCGTCGAGCCGACCGGCGACCCGGTCCTCGAGGTCACCGGCCTCGAGCTGGCGGGCGTCTTCACCGGCGTCGACCTGAGCGTGCGGGCGGGGGAGATCGTCGGTCTCGCCGGGCTCGTCGGCGCCGGACGCTCGGAGATCCTCGAGACCCTCTACGGCGCGCGGCGGCCGTCGGCGGGCACCGTGCGGGTCGCCGGTCGCGAGCTGCGTCGCGGCTCCGTGCCCGCCGCGGTGAAGGCCGGCGTCGGGCTCGCCCCCGAGGAGCGCAAGAGCCAGGGCCTCCTGCTCGACCAGGCCATCTACGCCAACATCACCGTGTCCACGCTGGGGCGCTTCAGCCGGTTCGGGCTGCTCGACAGCCGCGCCGAGCGCAAGCGCTCCGCCGAGGTCGCGGAGTCCCTCGACGTCCGCCCGGCGGGGGTGGACCGCCTCGTGCGCCTCCTGTCGGGCGGCAACCAGCAGAAGGTCGTCCTCGCCCGGTGGCTGCTCCGCGGGTGCCGCGTGCTGCTCCTGGACGAGCCGACCCGAGGGGTGGACGTCGGCGCTCGCGCCGAGATCTACGCCCTCGTCCGCTCGCTGGCCGACTCCGGCGTCGCCGTCGTGGTCGTGTCGAGCGAGGTAGAGGAGGTGCTCGGTCTCGCCGACCGGGTCCTCGTGGTCCGTGAGGGCCGTGTCGTGCACGAAGGTCCCGCGGGCGAGATCGACGAGTCCCGCGTCCTGGACCTGGTCATGGAAGGAAAGGTCGCATGAGCGAGCAGAGCACGAACAGGCAGGGGGGCGCGGTGGAGAACACCGTCACCCCCTCGACGGACACGGTCACGGTGGAGCGCGCCGCAGCAGAGTCGGGACGAGGCGGCGGGGGAGGACTGATGAGCGGCTCGTTCGGCCGCAACCTCGGCCTCGTCGTGGCACTCCTGCTGATCTGTGCGGCCGGCGTCATCACCGCGGGCGACCGGTTCGCCAGCATCGACAACACCCTCACGATCCTGCGCTTCGCCTCGACGATCGGCGTGGTCAGCATCGGGATGACGTTCGTCATCACGGGCGGGGGCATCGACCTGTCCGTCGGCGCGATCCTGGCGCTCTGCTCCGTCTGGGCGACGACGTTCGCCACCCAGACGATGGCCGGGGACACGCACTGGGTGATCATGGTGTTCGTCGCCCTCGCCGTCGGCTCCGCCTGTGGGCTCGTCAACGGCGTCCTCATCGCGTACGGGAAAGTCGTCCCGTTCATCACGACGCTGGCGATGCTCGCTGCCGCGCGCGGTCTCGCCGAGATCATCTCCGAGCGGCGTACGCAGATCGTGACCGTCGACGGCTTCAAGGACTTCTTCTCCGCCGACGTGCTCGGCGTGCCGTTCCTGGTCATCATCTTCGCGGTCGTGTCCGTCGCCGGTTGGATCCTGTTCAACCGCACGACGTTCGGGCGGCGCACGCTCGCCGTGGGTGGCAACCCCGAGGCGGCACGCCTGGCCGGCATCAACGTCAACCGCCACACCGTGTTGCTCTACGTGCTCGTCGGGTTCTGCTGCGGGCTCGCCGCCCTGATGCTGGTGAGCCGCACCACGACCGGAAGCTCGACCCACGGCACGCTGCTGGAGCTCGACGTCATCGCGGCCGTCGTCATCGGCGGCACCCTGCTCACCGGAGGACGCGGCACCATCGCCGGCACCGTCCTCGGCGTGCTCATCTTCGCCACCCTGGGCAACGTGTTCACCCTCAACAACCAGGACACCTCGACCCAGGCCGTTGCCAAGGGCGTGATCATCATCGTCGCCGTGCTGCTCCAGCAGCGCCTGGCCCGCAACGCGACGTCGACCTAGCGAACGGTCACCAGCTCGCACCTCACCCCGTACTCGGAACCACCGCACCACCATGCCGGCACTCCCGGGAGTGCCGGCCGCACCGCAACCATCGAGATGAACTAGGAGCACCACACATGCGACTGCGCACCCCCCTTCGACGGCACCAGAGCCGCCGCTACACCGGCATCGTGGTCGGCGCGGTCGCCGTCCTGTCCCTGGCTGCCTGCACCGGCAGCGCCGAGGACGCTGCCGACGACGAGAACAGCGGCTCCGACTCCGCACCGGCCGCCGCGGCCGGCAGCAACGACGAGGAGGGCGACCAGGTCACCATCGGCTTCTCGGCGCCCGCCGCCGACCACGGCTGGATGGCCGCCATCACCAACAACGTCCGCGACCTCGCGGAGGAGTACCCCGACATCGACCTCCAGGTCGCCGAGGGCACCAACGACGTCAACCTGCAGATCAGCCAGGTCGAGACCTTCATCAACGACAAGGTCGACGCCATCGTCCTGCTGCCCTTCGACGGCGCCGCGATGACGCCCGTCGCGCTCAAGGCGATGGAGGCCGGGATCCCGGTCATCAACGTCGACCGCGAGTTCGACGACCCCAACGCCGCCCGCGTCACCGTGCTCGGCGACAACTACGGCATGGGCGTCTCGGCCGGCCAGTACGTCTGTGAGCAGGCCGGTGGCAGCAAGGACGCCATCGTCGCCGAGATCGCGGGCATCGACTCCCTGCCGCTGACCCAGGACCGGAGCCAGGGCTTCGAGGACGCGCTGTCCGAGTGCGGCCTCGACGTCGACGCCCGCCAGGCGGCGGAGTTCACCGTCGAGAGCGGTGAGGAGGTCGCGGCCAACCTGCTCCAGGCCGAGCCGAAGATCGACTTCCTCTGGAACCACGACGACGACCAGGGTGTCGGCGTCCTCGCCGCCATCGAGAACGCCGGCCGTGACGAGTTCACCATGATCGGTGGCGCCGGCTCGGCCAACGCCATGCGCGCGATCCAGGAGGACAACGGCGTGCTCAAGGCGACGGTCATCTACCCGTCCACCCAGGGCGCCGACGGTGTCAAGCTCGCCCGCCTGCTGGTGCAGGGCAAGGCGATGAGCGACCTCGTCGAGGTCGAGGTGCCCCGCACCGTCCAGCTCTACGCCCCGGTCGTCACGTCCGACAACGTCGACGACTTCATCGACTCGGCCTTCGAGTCCTGATCGGTCCCGCGGCGGCTCCCCACCCCGGAGCCGCCGCGGCACCACCGCCCCAGCGGGCACCCGGCACCACCCACAGCACGTCAGCAGCCGCCCGATCGAAACGACAGGGCGTCTCCGGGCTGCGCCCTCGCACGCCCCGACCCTGCACCCTGCCCCCGAGGAGGTCCGATGACCACCACTCCCGACGCCCCTGACGGCCGACGCGACCTGGCGGTCGGCATGGTGGGCTACGCCTTCATGGGCGCAGCGCACTCCCACGCCTGGCGCACCGCGCCCCGCTTCTTCGACCTGCCGCTCCGTCCTCGCATGGCAGCAGTCGCCGGTCGTGACCCCGAGGGCGTCCGCGCCGCAGCCGAGCGCCTCGGCTGGGAGTCCACCGAGACGTCCTGGCAGGCCCTGGTCGAGCGCGACGACATCGACCTCGTCGACGTGTGCACCCCCGGCCACACCCACGCCGAGATCGTGATCGCCGCCCTCGAGGCCGGCAAGCACGTCCTGTGCGAGAAGCCGCTGGCCAACAGCGTCGAGGAGGCCGAGGCGATGACCCGCGCCGCCGAGCGCGCGGCCGCCGACGGCGTACGCGCCATGGTCGGCTTCACCTACCGGCGCGTGCCGGCCATCTCCCTCGCCCGGCAGCTCGTCGCCGAGGGACGCCTCGGCACGCTGCACCACGTGCGCGCCCAGTACCTCCAGGACTGGATCGTCGACCCGCAGGCGCCGCTGTCGTGGCGCCTGGAGAAGGACAAGGCCGGCTCCGGCGCGCTCGGCGACATCGGTGCCCACATCATCGACATCGCTCAGTTCATCACCGGCGACACCATCACCCGCGTCTCCGGCCGGCTGCGCACCTTCGTCGACGAGCGGCCGCTCCCCAGCGAGCACGCCGGCCTCTCCGGCACGGCCGGCACGGGCACCGGCAAGGTCACCGTCGACGACGCAGCGACCTTCCTCGCGGACTTCCGCGGGGGAGCGATGGGCGTCTTCGAGGCGACGCGCTTCGCCTCGGGCCGCAAGAACGCGATCCGCATCGAGATCAACGGCTCGCGCGGCAGCATCGCGTTCGACTTCGAGGACATGAACGTCCTCCACTTCTTCGACGGCACGGAGGACGCCGGCACCGCCGGGTTCCGCCGGATCCTCGTCACCGAGGCCGTGCACCCCTACGTGGGTGCGTGGTGGCCGCCCGGCCACGTCATCGGCTACGAGCACGGGTTCATCCACCAGGCCGTCGACCTCGTCCGCGCGATCGCGGACGGCACCGATCCCACCCCAACCTTTGCCGACGGACTCCAGGTGCAACGCGTCCTGGCCGCGGTCGAGACCAGCTCTGACAACGATTCGTGGCAGGAGATCCCCGCATGACCGACTACACCCCGACCCCTGAGGACAAGTTCTCGTTCGGCCTCTGGACGGTGGGATGGCAGGGCACCGACGTCTTCGGACCCAGCTCCCGTGACCTCCTCGATCCGGTCGACGCGACCTATCAGCTCGCCGAGCTCGGCGCAGCCGCCGTCACCTTCCACGACGACGACCTCGTCCCCGACGACGACAAGCGCGACGCCGTGCTCGAGCGCTTCGAGAAGGCGCTGGCCGACACCGGCCTCGCCGTCGAGATGGTGACCACCAACCTGTTCGGGCACCCGGTGTTCAAGGAGGGCGCGCTCACCGCCAACAACCGCGAGGTGCGGCGCTACGCGCTCACCAAGGCGTTGCGCAACATCGACCTGGCGGCGTCCCTGGGCGCCAAGACGTTCGTGCTGTGGGGTGGCCGCGAGGGCGCCGAGCACGGTGCTGCGAAGGACGTGCAGGCCGCGCTCGACCGCTACAGCGAGTCGCTGAACCTGCTCTGCGCCTACGTCAAGGACCAGGGCTACGACATGCGGTTCGCGCTCGAGCCCAAGCCCAACGAGCCGCGCGGCGACATCCTGCTCCCGACCATCGGCCACGCCCTCGCGCTCATCTCCGAGCTCGACGACCCCGACATGGTCGGCCTCAACCCCGAGGTGGGCCACGAGGAGATGGCCGGCCTCAACTTCGCCCACGGCATCAGCCAGGCGCTGTGGCACGACAAGCTCTTCCACGTCGACCTCAACGGCCAGCACGGTCCGCGCTTCGACCAAGACCTGCGCTTCGGGGCCGGCAACGTGCGCGGCGCCTTCTGGACCGTCGACGCGCTCCTGGGCGCCGGCACCGGCAAGGCCTACGACGGCTACGTCCACTTCGACTTCAAGCCGCCGCGCGCCGAGGCCATGGACGGTGTCTGGGAGTCCGCCCGCGGGTGCATGCGCAACTACCTGATCCTGCGCGACAAGGTCCAGGCATTCCGCGCCGACCCCGATGTCGTCGCGGCCCTCGAGGCCGCCGAGATCGGCACCCTGCGCACCCCGACCCTTGGCGAGGGGGAGTCGCTCGCCGACCTCCGCGCGGCGTCGTACGACGTCGAGGGCCTCGCCACCCGCAGCGTCGGCCAGGAGGCGCTCGACCAGCTCGCGCTCGAGCACCTGCTGGGAGTCCGCTGACCGACCACCGTGGGCCCGGCGGGCGCCGAACCCGCCGGGCACACACCTGTCCCACCCGCACGACCGCAGCACAGCTCGACCGCATGACGAGGGCCGAACGCCCGGGGACCCGCCCCGGAACTGATGGAGCGCACATCCGTCACCAGAGAAGGGATCGTGATGAACAGACTCATCACGCGACTGCAGAGGCGCTCCCGCGTCGCGGTCGGCTCCACCATGGCCTTGATCGTGTCGCTGCCGCTGGGCGCGACCATCGGGCTGGCCTCCACGGCCACCGCAGCACCGAGCCCCGAGCCCGCCGCCGCCACTGACACCCAGGCGAAGAAGGCCCCCCAGGGGGCCGGGAAGGCCGGCAAGGCCGAGACCGCGAGCACCCTGGGCGACGCGGTCCCGTGGACCGCCGACCCGAAGGCGTCAGCCGCCGCAGCCGCGGAGGAGTCGTTCGACGCGCTCCTCTTCTCCAAGACGGCCGCGTTCCGCCACTCCAACATCGACGAGGCGACCACCGCCATCCAGGCGCTGGCGGCCGACAACAACTTCACGGTGACGGCCACCGAGGACAGCAGCGCGTTCAACGACGCCAACCTCGAGCAGTACGAGGTCGTCATCTTCCTCTCCACCACCGGTGACGTGCTCAACCCGTCCGAGCAGGCCGCGTTCGAGCGCTACATCCAGGCCGGCGGCGGCTACGCCGGCATCCACGCAGCGTCTGACACCGAGTACGACTGGCCCTGGTACGGCAGTCTCGTCGGCGCCTACTTCAACAACCACCCGGCGGGCACACCCACCGCGACCGTCAAGGTCGAGGACCCCGCGCACCCCTCCACCGCCGGCATCCAGCGCCGCTGGCAGCGCACCGACGAGTGGTACAACTTCCGGACCAACCCGGCGGCCAACCCCCGCACCAAGCTCCACGTGCTGGCGTCGCTGGACGAGACCACCTACACCCCGGGCAACGGCTCGATGGGCACCGAGCACCCGATCGCCTGGTGCCAGGACTACGACGGCGGCCGCAGCTGGTACACCGGCATGGGTCACACCGAGGCGTCCTTCGTCGACCCGGCCTTCCTGGGCCACATCCTCGGTGGCATCCAGACCGCTGCCGGTGTCGTGGACTCGGACTGCAAGGCGACCCTGACGCCCAGCTTCGAGAAGGTGGCCCTCGACGAGAACACCTCCAACCCGATGGAGCTCACCATCGCCGATGACGGTCGGGTGTTCTACATCGACCGCAACGGCGCCGTGCGCATCATCAAGGAGAACGGCAGCGTGCTGACCGCGGGCACGGTCCCGGTCTACACGGGCCAGGAGTTCGGCCTGCTCGGCATCGCGTTGGACCCCGACTTCGCCACGAACAACTGGGTCTACCTCTACTACTCGCCGACCGGCTCGGAGTCCATCGACCGCATCTCGCGCTACACGATGTCGGGCGACACGCTGCAGCTCAACACGGCGACGACGATCCTCGACGTCCCGACGCAGCGCAACGAGTGCTGCCACGCGGGTGGGTCGATGGAGTTCGACAACGACGGCAACCTCTACCTCGCCACGGGTGACAACACCAACCCGTTCGACTCCGGTGGCTACGCGCCGATCGACGAGCGTCCCGACCGCAGCGCGTGGGACGCCCAGCGCACCTCCGCCAACACCAACAGCCTCAACGGCAAGGTCCTCCGGATCACCCCGAAGGCCGACGGTGGCTACACGGTCCCCGCGGGCAACCTCTTCGACGAGGCAGCCGACACCCAGCAGAAGACCCGCCCCGAGATCTACGCCATGGGCTTCCGCAACCCGTTCCGCATCGGGCTCGACGAGCAGAACAACAACCTCCTCGTCGCTGACTACGGTCCCGACGCCGGCTCCGTCAGCGCCACCCGTGGGCCCAACGGCCGCGTGGAGTGGAACGTCCTGGACGAGCCGGGCAACTACGGCTGGCCCTACTGCGTGGGCAACAACACGCCCTACAACGACTACAACTTCGCCAGCAGCACCGCGGGCGCGACGTTCAACTGCAGCGCGCCGGTCAACGACTCGCCCAACAACACGGGCCTGACCAACCTGCCGCCGGCGAAGGCTGCGGTCATCTGGCAGAGCAACAACGCCTCGCTCACCGGCACTCCTGAGATCGGGGCGAGCGGTGCCCCGATGACCTCGGGCACCTACTCCTACGACCCCGACCTCGACTCGGACCGCAAGTGGCCCGCCTACTTCGACAGCAAGGCGATCTGGGCCGACTGGAACAACAACCGCCTCTTCACCGTGCAGATGAACGAGGCCGGGACCGGCTACACCGACATCAACCGGTTCCTCTCCAACCTGCCCATGCAGCGCCCGCACGCGCTGCAGTTCGGGCCGGACGGTGCCCTCTACATGATCGAGTGGGGCAGCGGGTTCAACGGCAACAACACCGACTCCGGCGTCTACCGCATCGACTACGTCGAGGGCAACCGCGCACCGGTGGCCAGGGCCACGACCAACCGCACGTCCGGTCCGGCCCCGCTGACGGTGGAGTTCGACGGATCGGCATCGTTCGACCCCGACACCGGTGATGCCACGGGCCTCACCTACGCGTGGGACTTCACCGGCGACGGCACCACCGACGCCACCACGCCGACCGCAAGCTTCACGTACACCACGGCGGGCAACTACACGGCCCGGCTGACGGTGACCGACGTTGACGGCCGCACGGGCACGACCAACATCGACATCACGGTGGGCAACACGGCCCCGAGCGTCGAGCTGGTCCTGCCGAAGGACGGTGGGTTCTTCGACTTCGGTGACTACGTCAACTACGAGGTGGTCGTCACCGACGCCGAGGACGGCGAGATCGACTGCGACGACGTCGTCGTCCAGCCGGGCCTCGGCCACGACCAGCACTCGCACGACTACGAGCAGTACACCGGCTGCGAGGGCTCGTTCCCGCTGCCCGGTGACGCCGGCCACGTGGGCGCCAACATCTTCGGCACCATCAAGGCCACCTACACCGACAAGGGCAACGGCGCGGCCGGGGCGCTCACCAGCGTCGACGGCATCGTCCTGCACACCAAGCACAAGGAGGCCGAGTTCTACGACGCCACCGGCCGCACCGGCAGCAACACCACCGGCTCGGCAGGTGTCACGACGCAGACCACGACCGACACGGGCGGTGGCCAGAACGTCACCGGCGTCGAGGCCGGCGACTGGTTCCGCTGGAACGTCATGAACCTCACCGGCATCACGGGCGTCACCATGCGCGCCGCGTCGAGCACCGCCGGCGCTGCGTTCGAGGTGCGACAGGGCTCGCCCACGGGCACGGTGATCGGCACGCTCGACGTGCCCAACACCGGAGGCGCCCAGACCTACCAGGACGTGACGACGACCTTCAACGGGGCTTCGGCCTCCAGCGAGGCGCTCTACTTCGTCGCCACCACGGGTGGGGCCAACGTCAACTGGCTCGAGTTCAAGGGCCGGGGCATCACCGACAACCAGCCGCCGACGGTGGCGATCAACGCCAGCACCACCACGGGCGAGGTGCCGCTCCCGGTGTCGTTCACCAGCACGGTGACCGACCCGGACGGTGACACCCCGGTCACCTACGCCTGGAAGTTCGGCGACGGCGAGGCCTCGACCTCGACGGAGGCCAACCCCAGCCACACCTACACCGCTCCGGGCAAGTACGTCGTCTCGCTGACGGTCACCGACTCGCGGGGGGCCAAGAGCACCCGCACGACGGAGATCACCGCGACCGCCGCCAAGGACATCTGCTTCAGCGGACGGTCCGACGACTTCGTGGGCACCGAGCTCGACAGCACCAGGTGGAACCGGAACGTCCGGGTGAACCAGACCATGACGGTGGCCGACGGGACGCTCAACATCCCGCTCACCAACTCCGACATCTACCAGGGCACCAACACCACGCCGAACATCGTCCTCCAGGACCTGCCGGCCGGAAGGTTCGAGGTCACGACCAAGCTCACGCTGCCTGCCGTCCGCGGCTACCAGCAGGGTGGACTGATCATCTACGGCGACGACAACAACTACCTCAAGCTCGTCTACTCGGGTCGATCCACGGCCGCGGCGGGCAGCAAGGCAGCGAACGTCATCCAGTTCGCCAAGGAGGTCAACGGCACGGCGTCGGAGTCCAACTCCACCAACCTCGGCGCGACCTTCCCCGACACCGTGTGGCTGCGGATGACGAGCAGCGACGGCAACGTCGTCACTCCCACCTACAGCACCGACGGGGCCACGTGGCTCCCGATCACGACGTCGAACGGCACGGCCGCACCCCGCGACCTGACCGGCATCACGGCGCCCAAGGTCGGCCTGCTCGCCCTGGGCAGCACGGCTGCGGGGGCGGCTGACAACATCACCGCCGAGTTCGACTACTTCACCATCACGCCGGACGACACCGCTGTCGAGTGCAGCCCGCCGTGCGTCGTGGAGCAGTTCGACGGCAACGCACTGGGCTCGGACTGGACGACGGTCCGCCCCAGCGGCAACCTCACGGTCTCCGGCAGCTCGCTGAAGATCCCGATGGAGGCGACCGACCTCTACCAGACCACGAACACGGCTCGCGACCTGGTCCTCACGGACCTTCCCGAGGGTCCGTTCGTGGCGACGACCAAGGTCACCGCGCCGATCAACAGGCAGTACCAGTCGGCCGGCCTGCTGATCTACGGGGACGACGACAACTACCTGAAGCACGTGTTCCAGGGACGCAGCGCCGACCCCAACGCCGCGTCCAACATCATCCAGACGGCTCGTGAGACGACTGGCACGGCCGCCGAGACCAACACGTCGGGACTCGGGGCCACCTTCCCGAGCACCGTCTGGCTGCGCCTGACCAGCGAGGACGGCGAGCAGGTCCTCGGCAGCTACAGCACCGACGGTGAGTCGTGGACGGACATGGCGGCGGGCTACAGCCTCGCCGGCATCACCAACCCGCGCATCGGCCTGCTCTCCGCCGCCAACCAGGCGGGTGGGGCCGGCATCACCGCCAGCTTCGACTTCTTCACCCTGGGTGAGGACGAGACGTGCGAGCCGGGTGGCGAGGAGCCGGGCGACACCACGGCACCGACGACGACGATCTCCATCCCGGGTGCCACCGGCCAGGCCGGCTGGTACACCACGCGGCCGTCGTTCACCCTCGCTGCCACCGACGAGACGGGCGGGTCGGGCGTCGCCTCGACCGAGTACCGCATCGCCGGCGGTGCCTGGACGCCCTACACCGGGGCGGTCCAGGTCCCGGGTGAGGGCTCGCGCCTGGTCGAGTACCGCTCGACCGACGAGGCGGGCAACGCCGAGGAGGTCAAGTCCCTGACGGTGAAGATCGACACGGTCGCACCGACCGCGACGATCACCGTGCCGGCAGCCACGGGCACGGACGGGTGGCACACCACGCGTCCGTCGATCACCCTGGCCGCCACCGACGGTGCGGCCGGGTCGGGCATCGCCTCGATCGAGTACCGCATCGCCGGCGGTGAGTGGATGCCCTACACCATCGCGGTCCCCGTGACCGGTGAGGGTGAGCGCCTGGTCGAGTACCGCTCGACCGACGCCGCGGGCAACGTGGAGGCGGCCCGGTCGCAGACCGTCAAGGTCGACACCGCACCGCCGGTGGTCACCAGCGCCGAGTCCGGCACCACCACCAAGTTGGTCACGCTGACCGCCACCGACGCCACCTCCGGCGTGGCGGGCATCCAGTACCGGATCGGCGACGACGCGGAGTGGAGCACCTACGACGCGCCGCTGTCGTTCGACGAGCCGGGCACCTACCTGGTGCGCTACCGCGCCACCGACAAGGCGGGCAACACCGCCGGCGGTCAGCTCGAGGTCACGGTCAGCGAGCCGGGCGAGCCCGTCGAGCCGGCCAAGCCGTCGGTCAGCCTGACCACGGCACCCGCCGCGGCCAACGGTCGTGCGAACTGGTTCACCTCGCCGGTCACCGTCTCCCTCGCGGGAGCCGGCGGTGAGGGGAAGCTCGGCCTCGAGTACCGCCTCGGCGGCAACGGCGCCTGGACGGCGTACACCGCGCCGTTCCGGGTCACCAACGACGGGGTCACCCTCGTCCAGGCCCGCGCCACCGACGCAGCCGGCACCACGTCGGCGATCAGCACGCTCACCGTCAAGATGGACGCGACCGCGCCCACCGTGGCCGTGGACGGCATCGCCGACGGGGCGAAGCTGGACGTCGCCGCGGTCCGCACCGCTCGGGTGAGGGTCTCGGACACCACGTCCGGCGCCGCCGAGCAGGTGGTCCGTCTCGACGGCAAGGTGGTGAGCGCGCCGGTGCGCATCGCCGCGATGTCGCTGTCGCCGGGCACGCACGAGCTCGAGGTCACCGTCCTCGACGAGGCCGGCAACCAGGCGTCGCAGACCGTCACCTTCCGGGTGGTCGGGTCCTACGGCGCCGGCAAGAAGCTCGTCAAGCGGCTCGTCGACGACGGCCTCGTCGGTCCGAAGCTCGCCGCGAAGCTGAAGCAGGAGCTGACGTCCGCCAAGCGCGCCGAAGGGCGCAAGGACGCGGGCCAGGCTCTCCGGTCGCTCAAGAAGTTCGAGCGGCTCGCGTCGCGGGTGAAGGACAAGGAGGTGAAGCTCGCTCTCAAGCGCCTGTCGCGGACGCTGAAGTCCCAGCTGTAGGCGCCGGTCCGAGCACGAGACGTCCGAAGGTGGGCGGCTCGGCCAGCACATCACCCTCGGGTGAGGTGAACCGGTGCGTACGCAGGATCGGCCCTGCGTGCGCCCCGGTGGCCGGGCCCCCGCCCGGGCGGGGGGTGGTGCCGAGAGGCGCCGCCCCCAGCGGCCGGTGCCGGGACACGGCGCTCCGTCCCGGCACCGGTCCGCGCGGCCACCCGGCCCGCCCGACCACCACCCCGATCCACCTGACCAGCACCACCATCACGACCAGAACCAGCCGAAACGCACCACCACACCCTGAGGAGCACACATGCCACGCCCCGTCACCCTGTTCACCGGCCAGTGGGCCGACCTGCCGTTCGAGGAGATGTGCAAGCTCGCGTCGGGCTGGGGCTACGACGGCCTCGAGCTCGCCTGCTGGGGCGACCACTTCGACCCGTGGGCGGCGGTGGAGGACGAGTCCTACGTCCCGGCCAAGCTCGAGATGCTGAAGAAGTACGACCTCCAGGTGTTCGCCATCAGCAACCACCTCAAGGGCCAGGCGGTCTGCGACGACCCGATCGACGCGCGCCACCGCGACATCCTCCCCGACCGCATCTGGGGCGACGGCGACGCCGAGGGCGTGCGCCAGCGCGCCGCGGAGGAGATGAAGATGACCGCCCGGGCCGCGCGCAAGCTCGGCGTTGACGTCGTGGTCGGTTTCACCGGGTCCTCGATCTGGAAGTACGTCGCCATGTTCCCGCCGGCCTCGCAGGCCCTCGTCGACGCGGGCTACCAGGACTTCGCCGACCGCTGGAACCCGATCCTCGACGTCTTCGACAGCGAGGGCGTCCGCTTCGCCCACGAGGTGCACCCGTCCGAGATCGCCTACGACTACTGGACCACCGTCGCGGCGCTCGAGGCCATCGGCCACCGCGAGGCGTTCGGCCTCAACTGGGACCCCTCGCACTTCGTCTGGCAGGACCTCGACCCGGTCGGCTTCCTGTGGGACTTCAAGGACCGGATCTACCACGTCGACTGCAAGGACGCGAAGCGCCAGGTCGGCAACGGCCGCAACGGCCGCATGGGCTCGCACCTGGCCTGGGCCGACCCGCGCCGCGGCTGGGACTTCGTGTCCACCGGTCACGGCGACGTGCCGTGGGAGGCGTCGTTCCGGATGCTCAACACGATCGGCTACGACGGCCCGATCTCCGTGGAGTGGGAGGACGCCGGGATGGACCGTCTCGTCGGAGCCCCCGAGGCGCTGGAGTTCGTGCGCCGGCTCGCCTTCGACGCGCCGACCGCGGCCTTCGACGCGGCGTTCTCGACCTCGTCCTGACAGCCCCCTGAAGGCCCCCTGATGTCCGCTGGGCCCCCGCCCATCCGTCCGAGGAGGACGACATGACCCCCACGCCCGAGGTGACGGCCAGGACAGGCGTGTGGTTCGTGGGTGCGCGGGGCTCGGTGGCCACCACAGCGGTGGTCGGTGCGTACGCCGTGGCGCATGGCCTCGCACCGACCACCGCTCTCGTGACCGAGCTCCCGGAGCTGCAGCCCGAGGGCCTGCCGGCCCTGGCGGGGCTGGTCTTCGGCGGCCACGACGTCAGCTCCCACTCGCTGCCCAAGCGGGCCGAGGAGCTGGCCGAGGGCGGCGTCGTGCCGCCCACCCTGGTGGACGCCGCTCGCGCCCACCTCGAGGCCGTCGACGCCGAGGTGCGCCCGGGCCACGTCGCCGGCTCGGCCACCGCCGCCGAGGCGGTGGAGCGGCTCGCCCGCGACATCGCGGACTTCCGCGACCGGCACCAGCTCGACCGGGTGGTCGTCGTCGACGTCGCCAGCACCCAGCCTCCGGTGCCGGACCCCGACTCGATGACGGAGGTCGACGACGCGCTGCCGGTCGGGGCGGTCTACGCCCTGGCGGCCTTCCGCGCCGGCGCCTCCTTCGTGTCGTTCACGCCCAGCCCGTGCCTGCGGCTCCCGGTCGTCGTCCAGGCCGCACGTGAGCGCGGCCTGCCGTGGGCAGGCTGCGACGGCAAGACCGGGGAGACGCTGCTCAAGTCGGCGCTCGCCCCCATGTTCGTGATGCGGGCCCTCGAGCTGCGGTCGTGGACCTCGGTCAACCTCCTCGGCGGTGGCGACGGGGCGACCCTGGCCGACCCGGAGGCCGCTCGCAGCAAGACCGTCGCGAAGCGCAGCGGGCTCGACGCCATCGTCGGCCGCCCCGTCCCGGGGCCCATGCACATCGACCAGGTGGAGGACCTGGGGGAGTGGAAGACGGCGTGGGACCACGTGCGCTTCGACGGCTTCCTCGGCACCCGGATGACGCTGCAGCTCACCTGGGAGGGCTGCGACTCCGCGCTGGCCGCGCCGCTCGTCCTCGACCTGGCCCGCCTGGTGTCCGCCGGGCACGCAGCCGGCCGGGCGGGTCCGCTGACTGCTCTCGCCTTCTTCTTCAAGGACCCCGTCGGCGCCACCGAGCACCGTCTGTCCCAGCAGTGGGAGGACCTCGTGGCCTGGCGGGCGGGGCTCGGGTCGTGACCGGCCCTGCTGCGCGGCGAGGAGTCGTCCGGCTCGTCCTGGCCGCCGCCGCGGCCGCCCTCTGCTGGGCCACGGCGCCTCCGGCTGCGGCCCACGACGAGCTCCTCTTCTCCGACCCGTCCGAGTCGGGGGTGCTGCGTGAGATGCCGTCGCGGGCGGTCCTCACCTTCACCGGTCCGGTCGCCGAGGTCCACGAGGTGACCGTCACGGGGCCCGACGGGAGCGTCGCCAACGGCACCGCCACGGCGACGGGGCCCGAGGTCCGGCAGAACCTCTGGGCGGGCCCTGACGGCGCCTACACCCTGACCTACGACGTCGTGTCCTCCGACGGGCACGAGATCGCCGGTGAGATCCGCTTCGAGGTGGGCGACGGCACGCCCGACGCCGTGGGCGCGGCGGCGTCCTCGTCGTCCGGGGACGACGACGATCCCGACGGAGTGCTCCGCGGGATCGTCGTGCCGGCCGGCGTGGTGCTGCTGTCCGGGGCCGGCGCGCTGGTCATCCGGCACCGGCGCCGCGCCGCCCCGAGCGGGACCTAGCCCGACCTAGCCAGCGGGCTTCACCGCCAGCACGGCGCAGTCCGCACCGAGCAGGATGCGCTGCGCGACGCTGCCCATGAGCAGCTTGCCCACGGGGGAGCGCCGGCGCAGGCCGATCACGACGAGGTCGGCGGAGACGTCCTGGGCCACCGCGAGGACCTGGTCGCCGACGTCGGCGCCCATCGAGCGTCGTACGTCGACCTCGATGCCGCTGGCGGCCAGCTCCGCGGTCAGGCGGCCCAGCTGCTCGTCGTCGGCGAAGCGGTCGTCCACCAGCGCGTCGCCGCGGGTGGCGTTGACCACCACGACGCGACCTGCGCGGAGCCTCGCCTCCTCGACGCCGCGGTGCAACGCCACCTCGCCGAACTCGTCGGGCGTCCAGCCCACCACGATCACGTTCGCACCGTCGTTCATCGGACCTTCTCCTCTGTGTGGACGTTGTCGGTCGTCAGGCTCTGGTCCGCGGCCACTGCGGCGGGCGTCGGGCGCAGCCGGCGAACCGCGAACGGTGCGACCACGGCGATCGACACCACGACGTAGATCACGATGGCGAGCGGCTCGCTCCACAGCGCCGAGACGTCACCACCCGAGATGGCCATCGCCTCGCGGAGCCGGAACTCCATGAGCGGCCCGAGGATCACGCCGAGGATCAGTGGCAGGACCGGCAGGGCGAAGCGCCGCATCATCAGGCCGAGGAGGCCCAGCAGGAGCAGCAGGAAGAGGTCGAACGCCTGCAGGTTGGCGGCGTACGCGCCCAGGGCCGCGAAGAACAGGATCCCCGCGTAGAGCTGGGGCCGCGGGATGCGCAGCAGCTTCGCCCACAGCGGCGCGAGCGGCAGGTTGAGCACCAGCAGCAGCACGTTGCCGATCAGCAGGCTGGCCAGCAGGGCCCACACGAGCTCCGGCTGGTCGGTCATCAGCCCGGGACCGGGCTCGATGCCGTAGCCCTGCAGGGCGGCCAGCATGACGGCGGAGGTGGCGGTCACGGGCAGGCCCAGCGCGAGCAGCGGGACGAAGGTGCCCGCGGCCGAGGCGTTGTTGGCCGCCTCCGGTCCGGCCACGCCCTCGATCGCGCCCTTGCCGAAGTCGTCGTGGCCCTTGCGGGCGGCGATCCGCTTCTCGGTGATGTAGGACAGGAACGTCGGGATCTCCGCGCCGCCGGCCGGCAGCGCGCCGAACGGGAAGCCGTACGCCGTGCCGCGCAGCCACGGACCCCACGACCGCTTCAGGTCGGAGCGACTCATCCACGGGCGTCCGACCGGGATGACGTGGGCGGGGCTGCGACGCAGGTGCGCAGCGACCCAGAGTGCCTCGCCCAGGGCGAAGATGCCGACCGCGACGACGACCACGTCGATGCGGTCCGCCAGCAGCGGCTGGTCGAAGCTCAGCCGCGACTGGCCGGTGTTGAGGTCGAGGCCGACCAGGCCGATGGTGAGGCCGAGGAAGAGCGCGATGAAGCCGCGCAGGGGCGATCCGCCGAGCACGCTGGTGACCATGACCATCGCCAGCACCATCAGCGCGAAGTAGGTCGGGGCACCGATCTCGACCGCCACCGATGCGAGTGCCGGGGCGAAGAACACGACGAGGAGCGTGCCGATCGTGCCGGCGATGAAGGAGCCGATCGCCGCGGTGGCGAGCGCTTGTGCGGCTCGTCCGGCCCGTGCCATGAGGTTGCCCTCGAGGGCCGTCATCACCGACGCGGACTCGCCCGGTGTGTTGAGCAGGATCGCGGTGGTCGAGCCGCCGTACATGCCGCCGTAGTAGATGCCGGCGAACATGATGAAGGCCGAGATCGGCTCGAGGCCGTAGGTCACGGGCAGCAGCAGCGCGACCGCCATGGCCGGGCCGATGCCCGGCAGGACGCCGACGAAGGTGCCGAGGAGCACGCCGATGACGGCGTAGAGCAGGTTCTCCGGGGTGAGGACGGCCCCGAAGCCGTCCATGAGCAGTCCGAGGTTGTCCATCAGAGCACCCCGTCCAGGATCCCGGCGGGGAGGATGACGCCCAGGCCCTCGTGGAAGAAGTACCAGCTCGCCACGGAGAGCACGAAGCCGACGATGACGTCACGCACGAGCGTGCGGCTCCCGAGCGACCACGCCGATCCGACGAACAGCAGCGCACCGCTCACGGCCCAGCCGAGGAACGTGATCGTCAGGACGGTGAAGAGCAGCACCCCGACCAGCTTGAGGACGGTCGTCCAGTCGGCGGGGTGGCGCAGGTCGATGTCCTCGCCACCCTCGGCCTGGGGCACGTCGCCGCGCAGGGTGGCGATCACCAGCAGGACGCCGAGCAGCACGGTGACGGCGCCGATGACGTAGGGGAAGACCCGCGGACCGACCGGGTCGCCGAAGCCGACGCGCAGCGTGGTGGCCTCCCAGAAGGTGTAGGCGCCGACGACGACCAGGAGCGCGGCGAGGCCGAGCTGGGCGAGGTCACGGTCGGGTGTCTCCCGCGGGGCCCCGGGGGGAGTGGGGGTGGTGGGGGTGTCGAGTGATGTGCTCACAGCAGGTCCAGCTCCTCGAGGGTGGTGGCGACGCGCTCGTCCTGCTCCTGGAGGAACGTCGTGAACTCGTCGCCGGTCTTGAACTCGTCGATCCAGCCGTTGTCCTCGAGGGCTTGCTTCCACTCGGGGGTGTCGTGCATCTCCTCGAGCATCGCGATCAGCTCGTCACGCCGCTCGTCGCTGATGCCGGGGGGCGCGAAGACGCCGCGCCAGTTGGTGAAGACCAGGTCGATGCCGGCCTCGGTCAGGGTGGGGGACTCGCTGATCCCCTCGCCCTCGAGCCGCTCCTCGCCGGACACGGCCAGCAGCCGCAGCTCGCCGGAGGACAGCGGCCCCTCGAACTCCCCGACGCCGGAGAAGCCGACGTCGATCTTGTTGCCGAGCAGGGCGGTGGTCAGCGGGCCGCCGCCGTCGTAGACGACGTAGCGCAGCTCGCGGGGGTCGACGCCGACCGCGGTGGCCAGCTGCATCGGGAACAGGTGGTCGGGGCCGCCCGGTGACGACCCGCCGCCGATGACGACCGAGTCGGGGTCCTTCTCCCAGGCTGCGACGAGGTCGTCGATGGTCTTGAAGGGCGAGTCGGCCGGGACCAGCACGCCCTCCTGGTCCTCGATGAGCTGCGCCAGCGGCGTCGCGTCGTCGAGCTTGTAGGGGGCGCCGAAGGAGTAGAGCGACCCGACGACGCCGAGCCCGGCGGTCATCATGGTGCGCTCGTCGCCGTCGGCGTTCATCAGTCGCGTCATGGCGACCGAGCCGCCGGCGCCGATGACGTTGGTGACCTCGAACGAGCCGGGGCTGATGTCGGCGTTCTCCATCACCGCGATGGCGGTGCGACCGGTCTGGTCGTAGCCTCCGCCCGGGCTGTTGGGGATCAGCATCGTGAGGTCGTCGGCGGTCTGGGGCCCACGGGTCACCCCACAACCGGTGGCGAGCAGCACGACGCCGGCAAGGGCCGTCAGCGCGGCCGCAGCCCGCCGGGTCCTCCCGGTCCGCCTGGTTCGTTGGCGCAGCATGTGGTCTCCATCTCCCTGCAGTCCGTGTCGTCGGTTCCGACTCAGACGATGGTGGGAGACTCCTGTGGCGGACGTCACGGTTGGGTAAGCAATGGAGGTTGTGGAACTTGTGGTCACGCTCGCGCTGGTGGCCGGCGACGCTCGCCGGCCAGTTCCTGGTCCTGCAGCTGACGGTGCTCCTCGCCGTCGTGGCGCTGGCCAGCATCGTGTCGGTGCAGCAGAGCGACGCCGACTTCCGTGACACCCGCGGTGCCCGGCTGCGAGCCGCGGCGGAGTCGATGGCCAACACCGCCGTCGTGCGCGACGCCTTCGTCGCGGACCGGGTCGAGAGCAGACGCGGGACGCTGACGTCGTACACCCAGCGGGTGCGCAACAACGTGCAGGCCAGCGGCGTCTACCTCACCGACCCCGAGGGGCGGGTGCTCGTCAGCAGCGACTTCGGCGGTCGCGACCAGCGCATCGACCTCGGTTCGAGCACCGTGCAGCAGCTGCGCACGTGGACCGGTGACGTCGACGACTTCGGTACGCCGTCGATCGCGGCCCAAGTGCCGATCATCGACGACAACGGTGACCTCGTCGGCATCTCGATGGTCGCCGAGGAGTACCCCACCTGGCGCGAGCGGGCCCGCAGCGTGGTGCCCGACCTCCTCACCTTCGCGGGGTTCGCCCTGGGTCTCGGCGTGGCCGGCTCGTTCCTGCTCTCGCGGCTGATCCGCCGTCGTACGCGCGGCCTGGAGCCTGCCGCCATCGCGGCCCTGGCCGACCAGCGCGAGGCGCTCCTGCACTCGATCCGCGAGGGCGTCGTCGCCGTGGCCGACGACGGCACCGTCACCGTGCTGAGCGACAGCGCGCGCGAGCTCATCGGCCTCGACGGTGACGTCGAGGGCCGCCGGGTCGACGACCTCGACCTCGACCCGGCCGTGCGCGACCTGCTGTCCGACGACGCGGCGATCCGCGACCACGTCGTCGTGCTGGGGGAGCGGGTGCTGGTGGTCAACCGCAACCCGGTCGTCGAGGGCGGGCGCACCGTCGCATCGGTGACGACCCTGCGCGACCGCACCGAGCTGCTCGCGCTGCAGAGCGAGCTCAGCGCGCGCGAGTCGATCACCAACACGCTGCGGGCGCAGACCCACGAGTTCCACAACCAGCTCCACACCATCTCCGGCCTCGTGCAGCTCGGGGAGTACGACGAGGTGTCCCGGCTCGTCGGCACGCTGAGCCGGCGCCGCCGGGAGATCTCCGACGCGGTCCTGGCCCACGTCGAGGACCCGGCCGTCGCGGCGCTCCTCATCGCCAAGACCAGCCTCGCCGTCGAGCGGGGCGTCGACCTCAGCATCGCCGCCGACAGCAGCCTGCCCCGGCTGGACCCGGAGGGGTCCACCGACGTCGGCACGGTGCTGGGCAACCTGGTCGACAACGCCGTCGACGCGTCCGTGTCGGTGGGCGGCAGCTCGGTGGAGGTCGCGCTGGGCCTCGACGGCGACGTCGTCCGGGTGGCGGTGGCCGACACCGGGCCCGGTGTCCCGCCGGACGAGGTGGGCCGGATCTTCCGCCGCGGCTGGAGCTCCAAGGGGCCGACCGTCGAGGGACGGGGTGTCGGACTGGCGCTCGTGCAGGTCGTCTGCGAGCGTCGGGGAGGCTCCGTCGGGGTCGGTGCCGGCGAGGACGGCACGGGCGCGGTCTTCGAGGTGCGGTTGCCGGGAGTGGAGGTCGGGTGAGCGGGACGGACGACCTCGGGGTGCTGGTGGTCGACGACGACTTCATGGTCGCGCGCATCCACACCCAGTTCGTGGAGCGCACCGAGGGCTTCGTCGTCGTCGGGGTCGCCAGCAGCGGTCAGGCCGCCCTCGACGACATCGCGCGGCTGCGACCCGACCTGGTGCTGCTCGACGTCCACCTCCCCGACATGACCGGCATCGACGTGCTGCGGCGGCTCCGGGGCGGTGGCGACGACGTCGGGGTGCTGATGGTGACCGCGGCGCGCGAGGCCGACACGGTCCGGGCCGCGGCGTCCGGGGGAGCGGTCCACTACCTCGTCAAGCCGTTCGACTACGAGGACCTCCGCGTCCGGCTGGAGACGTTCCGCGCCGCGCAGCTCGCGCTCTCCGGATCGGGTGCGCCCGGCCAGGACGACATCGACGCGGTGTTCGGCGCCGCCGCGGCGGCCCCGTCGCCGCCGGTGAGCCTGCCCAAGGGGCTGAGCCCGGAGACCGCCGAGGCGGTGCAGGACGCGCTGCGCAGCGCCGGCGAGCTCTCCGCTGCTGAGTGCGCGGAACTCGTCGGCATCTCGCGCGTCTCCGCGCGCCGCTACCTCGAGCACTTCGTCGCCCGCGGCGCTGCCGTCGTACGCCTGCAGTACGGCGGAGCCGGGCGTCCGGAGCGCCGCTACCGGCCGGCCGGACAGGCCTAGGTCGACCGCGCCCGACGTCCACGGCGGTGTCCGATTTCCGCTGGTGCGAGGTGCCTCCGGGTGACAGGCTCGGGTCATGACACCGACCGGGCACCTCGACACCGAGGCCTGCTACCGCGCCGTCAGCAGCCGGGACCGCCGCTTCGACGGGGTGTTCTACACCGCTGTCCGGACCACCGGCATCTACTGCCGGCCCTCGTGCCCGGCGCGGACCCCCGCGCCGGGCAACGTCACGTTCCACCCCACCGCAGCGAGCGCGCACGCCGCCGGCTTCCGCGCCTGCAAACGCTGCCTGCCCGACGCGACGCCCGGCAGTCCGGAGTGGGACGTCGCCGCCGACGTCGCCGGGCGGGCGATGCGCCTGATCGCTGACGGACTCGTGGACCGCGAGGGTGTCGACGGGCTGGCCCGCCGGGTCGGCTACACCCCGCGCCACCTCGGTCGCCTCCTGACCCAGGAGCTGGGTGCGGGTCCGCTCGCGTTGGCCCGGGCTCGTCGCGCCCAGAGCGCGCGGGTGCTCATCGAGACCACCGACCTGCCGCTGACCGACGTGGCCTTCGCGGCCGGCTTCGCCAGCGTCCGCCAGTTCAACGAGACGCTGCGCGAGATCTACGCGTCCTCGCCCAGCGAGCTGCGCGGTCGTCGTTCCGGCGCCCGGAGCGCCGGCGCCGTCACGATGCGGCTGCCCGTCCGCACGCCGTTCGCCGGGCGGCGGATGCTCGACTTCCTCGCCTACCACCTCGTGCCGGGCGTCGAGGTCGCCGCACCCGGCTGGTACGCCCGCACGCTCGACCTGCCCCACGGCAGCGGCACCGTCCGGCTCGAGCTGGCCGACCTCCCCGACGCCTCCGACCGCGCCGGTGGCGGGACCGGCTTCGTCACCGCCGAGTTCCGGCTCGAGGACCTGCGCGACACCGCCGCCGCCAGCGAGCGCGTACGCCGCCTGCTCGACGCGGACTGCGACCCGCGCGCGGTGGACGACCACCTCGCCGCCGACCCGGTGCTCGGTGACCTCGTCCGCGCCACCCCGGGACTGCGCGTCCCCGGCCAGGTCGACGGCGACGAGACGGCGATCCGCACGGTCATCGGGCAGCAGGTCAGCGTCACCGGCGCCCGCACGGTCGCCGGACGCCTCGTGATCGAGCACGGACGCCCCGTCGAGTCCGACGTCCCGGGCCTGACGCACCTCTTCCCCGACGCCGCGACGCTCGCGGCGGCCGACCCGACCACCCTGCCGATGCCCCGCGCGCGGGGCCGGGCGCTCGTCGGTCTGGCCGCGGCGCTCGCCGACGGCAGGGTGTTGCTCGACCGGGGCCCCGACCGCGACGACGTACGACGCGCGCTGCTGGAGCTGCCCGGCATCGGCCCCTGGACGGCGGACTACGTCGCGATGCGGGCGCTCGGACACCCGGACGTCTTCCTGCCCACCGACCTCGCGGTGCGCCGGCTGCTCGCCGGCCTCGCCACGCCCGGAGGAGGCGACCCGGACGCCGAGCGATGGAAGCCGTGGCGCTCCTACGCCCTCATGCACCTCTGGAACACCCTGATGCCCGACACCCCCGCGCCGTCCCGCGCTGATGAGGAGAACTGACATGTGGACCGTGATGCCCTCACCTGTGGGCGACCTGCGCATCGTCGAGCGCGACGGCTCGATCGTGGCGATCGAGTTCTCGCCGTTCCGCCAGCCGGTGGACGGTCGGCCGCTGGGCGCGCGCTCCGACGACGACCCCGTGCTCGCCGAGGCCGTGCGGCAGCTGACGGCGTACTTCCAGCGCGAGCTGACCGACTTCGACCTGCCTCTCGCGCCGGCCGGCACCGACTTCCAGCGCCGCGTGTGGACCCAGCTCGAGCTCATCGGCTACGGCGAGACCGCGTCCTACGGCCAGATCGCCGGCCGGTTGGGCATGACCAACGCGGCGTCGCGCGCGGTCGGCCTGGCCAACGGTCGCAACCCGATCCCGATCGTGGTGCCGTGCCACCGCGTCATCGGCGCCAACGGCACGCTGACCGGCTATGCCGGCGGCCTCGAGCGCAAGCAGCAGCTGCTGGAGCTGGAGCAGGACGCGCTCTTCTAGCGCGAGGGTTCCTCGGTCATCGCCACGAGGGCCCGCAGGTCCGCCTTCTCCGAGTCGTCGAGCCAGCTTGCCTCGATGCCGTCGAGGGCGACCTGCACCATCTGCTCCCAGCCCCAGCCGAAGGCTCGCGACACGGCGGCGTACTCCCGGCCGAGGTCGAGGTCGCTGAGCGCCGGGTCGTCGGTGTTGACCGTCGCGAGCAGGCCGGCCGCGCGCATGTGGGGGAGAACGTGGTCCTCGAGCCGGTCGAAGCAGTGGGCGACGACCACGTTGGACGTCGGGCAGACCGTGATCGGGATGCGCTCCTCGACCATCCGCGCGGTCAGCACGGCGCTGTCGAGGACCGGCACGCCGTGGTCCACCCGCTCCAGTCCGAGGGCGTCGATGCAGTCGGCCACCTGCTGCGCGGTGGAGTTCTCCCCCTGGTGTCCGGTCAGCCGCAGGCCGGCGCGTCGCGCCACGTCGTACGCAGGCGCGTAGCTCGTGGAGTCGACGCCGAGCTCGGTCGAGTCCATGCCGACACCGATCACCCGCTCCGTTCCCGGCGATCGTGCCGATCGGAGATCGACGAGCTCCTCGACGAGCTGGCGTCCGGCCTCCGGGCCGAACGCGCGGTCCATGTCGACGATCAACCGGCACGTCGTGCCGGTCTCCGCCTCGGCCGCATCCAGGCCCTCGGCGATCCCGGAGAGGACGGCCCCAAGGTGCTGGCCACCGTCCCGGTGGCGCGCAGGGGTGACGAAGCACTCCTGGTGGACGACGCCGTGCCGGGCGCTGTCGGTCACCGCCTCGTAGGCCAGGCGCGCCCAGTCGTCGCGGTCCGCCAGGGTGGACTGGACGAGCCAGAAGACCGCCAGGAACTCGTCGAGCGAGGAGTACGCGTAGAGCTCGGCGGGGTCCTCGGTGGGGAGGGGGACACCGTTCTTGCGGGCCAGCTCGACCACGGTCGTCGGCCGCATGGTGCCTTCGAGGTGGCAGTGCAGGTCGACCTTGGGCAACAGGTCGAGTGCGCGCGGGGGCGCCTCCATGGCCGCATCGTCCCACCGGTCAGCCCCGGCGTCATCGCGACGGCGGAGCGGTCTGGACCCGCGACCGGCTCAGGCGGACCAGCCCGGGTCGCGGCCCGAGCGGGCGAGCACCTGCTCGAAGGCCGACGCACCGGGAGCGACCGGCACGGAGGGACCGAACAGGCCCGGGGTGCCGCCCTCGTCGAAGCCCCCGACGAACGCCATGCACGCACCGGCGGTCGCGTCGTCGCAGTCGTAGGGCTGGCCGGTGGCCCGCGCCAGGTCCCAGCCGTGCAGGACGACCTCGTCGAGCGCGACCAGCCCGCCCACCTGGCCCGGGAGGTCGACGCCACCGGCGCGGGTCATGCCCTCCCACGCCGCCGGGTCGCGCCAGGCCGCGACCAACGCCGGGACCTGCTCGGCGAGGGCTTCGCGCCAGCCCGGCTGGACCTCGGGCCACCCGGCCTCGTCGGGACTGGTGTCGGTGAGGGGACCGAAGTCCTTGTCCGCTGCGGCCCTGAAGGCGAGCGTCAGTCCCACGAGGTGCTGGACGAGCTGCCCGACCGTACGCCCCTCGCAGGGGGTCGGTCCGTCGAGCTGGTCGTCGGTGACGTTGGCGGCGACGGCGGCCAGCCGCTCACCTGCGGGTCCGAGGTCCACGAGGTCTGCCATGCGCCCACCCTGCCCGAGATCATTGCGGGCCGGAAGGTGGCGGCAGGTTGCAGCAGGACGCCGTGCTGGCGTGCGATGTGCCGCCACCATCCGGGGGTTGGCCGGAAGGGTGGCGGCAGATCGCAGTCGGACGCCGTGCTGGCGTGCGATGTGCCGCCACCATCGGGAGGTCGGCCGGAAGGGTGGCGGCAGATCGCAGTCGGACGCCGTGCTGGCGTGCGATGTGCCGCCACCATCGGGAGGTCGGCCGGAAGGGTGGCAGCAGATCGCAGTCGTACGCCGTGCTGGCGTGCGATGTGCCGCCACCATCCGGGGGTCGGCCGGAAGGGTGGCGGCAGATCGCAGTCGGACGCCGTGCTGGCGTGCGATGTGCCGTCACCATCTCCGACGGCGAGCGGGGGCTACTCGGACGCGGCGCGGCGCAGCGACTCCGACAGCCGGTCGGCGGCGGCGAGCACGGCGGGCGCGTGCATCCGGCCGGGCTGGCGGGAGAGTCGCTCGAGGGGACCGGAGACCGACACCGCGGCGATGACCTTGCCGCCGGGGGAGCGGACCGGCGCGGACACCGAGGCCACGCCCTGCTCGCGCTCGCCGACGGACTGCGACCAGCCGCGGCGGCGGATGCCGGACAGGGCGGTGGCCGAGAAGGCGGCGTTCTGCAGGCCCCGGTGCATGCGCTCGGGGTCCTCCCACGCCAGCAGGATCTGCGCGGCCGATCCGGCGTTCATGGTCAGCTGCGAGCCGACCGGGATCGTGTCGCGCAGGCCGGAGGGGCGCTCGGCGGCGGCGACGCACACGCGGTGCTCGCCCTGGCGGCGCCACAGCTGGGCGGACTCGCCGGTGATGTCGCGCAGTCGGGCCAGGACGGGGCCGGCCGCGGCGAGGAGCCGGTCCTCGCCGGCGGCGGCGGACAGCTCGGCCAGCCGCGGCCCGAGCACGAAGCGGCCCTGCATGTCGCGGGCCACGAGGCGGTGGTGCTCGAGCGCGACAGCGAGTCGGTGAGCGGTGGGTCGGGCCAGCCCGGTGCCGGCCACCAGGCCGGCCAGGGTGGCCGGTCCGGCCTCCAGCGCCGCGAGCACGAGCGCTGCCTTGTCGAGTACGCCGACGCCAGATCCGTTGTCCATATGCCGATATTCTCATCTCAGAGAGTGGGATGCAAGATGTAGCGTCGTCCTACCGCACGCGGCAAAGGCAAAGGAGTTTGTGTCATGGGCAAGACCCTGTCCGAGAAGGTCTGGGACGAGCACGTCGTCCGGAGTGCCCCCGGAGAGCCCGACCTCCTCTTCATCGACCTCCACCTCCTCCACGAGGTGACCTCGCCGCAGGCCTTCGACGGCCTCCGCCTGGCGAATCGCACCGTGCGCCGTCCCGACCTCACCCTCGCGACCGAGGACCACAACGTCCCGACCCTCGACTGGGACAAGCCGATCGCCGACCCGGTGAGCCGCATGCAGGTGGAGACGCTGCGCAAGAACGCCGCCGACTTCGGCGTGCGCCTGCACCCGCTCGGCGACATCGAGCAGGGCATCGTCCACGTCGTCGGCCCCCAGCTCGGCCTGACCCAGCCCGGCATGACGATCGTCTGCGGCGACTCCCACACCTCCACGCACGGTGCCTTCGGCGCGATCGCCTTCGGCATCGGCACGTCGGAGGTCGAGCACGTGCTCGCCACCCAGACCCTGACGCAGGCCAGGCCGAAGACGATGGCCGTCACCGTCAACGGCAGCCTGCCCGAGGGCGTCACCGCCAAGGACCTCGTCCTCACCCTGATCACGCACACCGGCACCGGTGGCGGCCAGGGCTACATCGTCGAGTACCGCGGCCAGGCCATCGAGGAGCTCTCGATGGAGGGTCGGATGACCGTCTGCAACATGTCGATCGAGTGGGGCGCCAAGGCCGGCCTCATCGCGCCCGACCAGACCACCTTCGACTACATCGAGGACAAGCCGGAGGCGCCGAAGGGTGCCGACTGGGACGCAGCCGTCGCCCACTGGAAGACCCTGCGCACCGACGACGACGCGGTCTTCGACAAGGTCATTGAGCTCGACGCCTCCACCATGACGCCGTTCGTCACCTGGGGGACCAACCCCGGCCAGGGCGCGCCACTCGGTGCGAGCGTCCCCAGCCCCGACGACTTCGACGAGCCCAACGACAAGGTGGCGACCGAGAAGGCCCTGCAGTACATGGGTCTCGAGGCCGGCACGCCGCTGCGCGACGTCAAGGTCGACACTGTCTTCGTCGGCTCGTGCACCAACGGCCGCATCGAGGACCTGCGCCTGGCGGCGTCGATCCTCGAGGGCCGAACCGTCGCCGCCGACACCCGCCTGCTCGTCGTGCCCGGCTCGGTACGCGTACGCCTGCAGGCCGAGGCCGAGGGTCTCGACAAGGTGTTCATCGCCTCGGGTGCGGAATGGCGCGGCGCCGGCTGCTCGATGTGCCTCGGCATGAACCCCGACCAGCTCGCCCCGGGGGAGCGGAGCGCGTCGACGTCCAACCGCAACTTCGAGGGCCGTCAGGGCAAGGGCGGACGCACGCACCTCGTCTCGGTGCCCGTCGCCGCCGCCACCGCCGTGCGCGGCACCCTCTCCAGCCCCGCCGACCTGCAGGAGGTCTGACCCATGGACAAGTTCACGACCCACACCGGCGTCGGCGTCCCGCTCAAGCGCAGCAACGTCGACACCGACCAGATCATCCCCGCGGTCTACCTGAAGCGGGTGACCCGCACGGGCTTCGAGGACGGGCTCTTCGCGGCCTGGCGCAACGACCCCGACTTCGTGCTCAACAACCCGACCTACACCGGCGGTTCGGTGCTGGTCGCCGGCCCCGACTTCGGCACCGGCAGCTCGCGCGAGCACGCGGTGTGGGCCCTGCAGAACTACGGCTTCAAGGCCGTCATCTCCTCGCGCTTCGCCGACATCTTCCGCGGCAACTCCGGCAAGGCCGGGCTGGTCGCGGCACAGGTCGACGAGAAGGTCGTGCAGCGGCTGTGGGACTGGCTCGAGGACAACCCGGGTGGCGAGATCACCGTCGACCTGGAGAGCCGCACCGTCCGCGCCGGCGTCGGCGAGGACGCTGTCGAGGACTCCTTCGACATCGACGACTACACCCGGTGGCGCCTCCTCGAGGGCCTCGACGACATCGGCATCACGCTGTCGCACGACGCCGACATCACCGCCTTTGAGGCGGAACGACCGAGCTGGAAGCCCGTCACTGCTTGAAAAACCCCTACAAACAGGGGCTTTGGTGATTGTCCTCACCCTTCCATGTGCCTAGCGTGCCTTGCAGAGGGTCGAGCACGAGCTCGGCGTCCGAGGTTCATTGGGAAGGGAAGCTAGTGAACAAGTCAGAGCTCATCGACGCGCTCGCCGCGCGTTACGAGGGGAACCGCAAGCAGGCGGCCCACGCACTCGAGTCCGTGCTGGACACCATCACCCGCGAGGTCGCCAAGGGCGAGAAGGTCGCGATCACCGGTTTCGGCTCGTTCGAGAAGGCCGTCCGCAACGCCCGGTGGGTCCGCAACCCGCAGACCGGCGAGCGGATGAAGTCGAAGAAGAAGGCCGTGCCGAAGTTCTCCGCCGGCAAGGAGCTCAAGGACGTCATCTCGGGCGCGAAGAAGCTGCCGAGGCTGACCGCCGCCACGATGCCCAAGCCGCCCGGTGTCCGGGCTGCCGCGGCAGCAGTGACGGGTGCCGCCGCCAAGAAGTCGGCGCCGGCGAAGTCCGCGGCCTCCAAGTCGGCAGCCCCGGCGAAGAAGGCGTCCTCGACGTCCGCGGCGAAGAAGACCACGGCCAAGAAGTCGACCGCCAAGAAGTCGTCCAGCGCGAGCACCGCCAAGAAGGCGCCCGCGAAGAAGACCGCCACGAAGGCCGCCAGCAAGTCGACGGCCAGCAAGTCGACGGCCAGCAAGTCCACCGCCAGCAAGACGACGGCGAGCAAGTCCACCGCCAGCAAGGCGACGGCGAGCAAGTCGACGGCCAAGAAGGCGCCGGCGAAGAAGACCACCGCCAAGAAGACCACCGCCAAGAAGACCGCGAAGAAGTCCTGACGAAGCCGCCGGCTCGCCGGCGCCGCGTCGAGAGGGCGGGTCACCCCGAGGGGGTGGCCCGCCCTTCACTTGCCCGCGTCGTGTGCGGACCGACACCGGCCAGCAGCGCGGCATCCAGGTCGTCCGGGTCGTCGACGTCCGTGCGCACGCTGGTCGCGGTGGTGCCGACCTCGACGGCTCCGGTGCCCTCGTGGCGCGCCGCGGAGGCGACACCGAACGACGGGTCGAAGCCGTCGGCAGGGGCGGCGTACAACGTCGTGCCCATGCCCGTGTGGTCGCGGACGAACGCGGCGCGTCCGGCCGCGACCTGCTCGTGCACCTCGAGCAGCACTCCGGCCAGCTCGACGGGCCGCAGCCCCGGCAGGTCGGCGCACAGCACGACGGGCACCGCTCCGGGCCAGCGTCGCGCGACCTCCGCGCCCGCCTGCACGAGTGTCGCGTTGAGGTCCTCGCTGACGCCGTCGGGGATCACCTCGCACCCGAGGGTGCGCACGGACGCGGCCAGGCGGTGGTCGTCGGTGACGACGAGGACGGCGTCGACGCCGGGCGTGGCCGCGGCGGCCTGGACGGTGTCCAGCGCGAAGGCCTCGGCCAGGTCACGTCGATGGTCGTCGGCGAGCCCGGCCAGCCGGGACTTGCCGTAGGTGGGCGACTTCACGGGTACGACGACCACGCAGCGCGTGGGTCGGGCATCGGCGGACATCACGCCGATCCTCCCATCCGGCACCAGCGTGCCGGTGGGGTCCCTGCACCCCGTCGACCGAGTAGCCTGCTCGCGACGCAGGCAGCGTCCGGGCGGGGCCCGCGAGGAGAGCACGATCGGGAGGGGTGGCGGTGCGCGTCAGGAAGCTCGAGCAGAAGCGCGGCTGGGCGATCACCGTGGCCGCGTCGATCCTCAAGCCGACGCTGATCAGCGCGACGTCGCGCACGTGGATCGACGGCGAGAAGATCCCGGCCACCGGTGGCTGCATCGTGGTCATCAACCACATCTCCCACGTCGACCCCCTGCTGTCGGCGCACTTCGTCTACGACCACGGCCGGCTGCCGCGCTACCTCGCGAAGTCCGGGCTCTTCAGCAACAAGTACCTCGGCGGCTTCCTGACGTCCGCCGGCCAGATCCCCGTCGAGCGCCTGAGCCGCAACGCGATCGGTGCGTACGACGCCGCGGTGAAGGCGATCGGCGAGGGCGAGTGCATCATCATCTACCCCGAGGGCACGTTGACGCGTGACCCCGACCTGTGGCCGATGAAGGGCAAGACCGGCGCGGCTCGCATCGCCCTGGCCACCGGCTGTCCGGTGATCCCGGTCGGGCAGTGGGGTGCGCAGGAGGTGCTCCCGCCCTACACGAAGCGGCCGCACCTCGTGCCGCGCAAGAACATCGTCATGAAGGCCGGTGACCCGGTGGACCTCGAGGACCTGCTCGGGCTCCCCGCGTCCGCCGAGACGACGGCTCGTGCGACGGACCGCATCATGGCCGCGGTCACGGCGATCGTGGCCGACCTCCGTGACGAGACCGCACCCGAGCAGCGCTACGACCCCCGCAGCAGCGGCGTGCGCGAGACCGGCAACCCGTACGACACCACCCACGACGGGGCCCACTGGACGAAGAGGAAGCGCACCCGATGACGAAGATCGCAGTGTTCAGTGCCGGGTCGTGGGGCACCGCCTTCTCGCTCGTGCTGGCCGACGCCGGCAACGACGTCGCCCTGTGGGCCCGGCGCGAGGAGGTCGTGGAGGCCGTCAACGAGCGCCGGGAGAACACCGACTACCTGCCGGGCATCGAGCTGCCGCCGTCGATCTCCGCGTCGACGGATCCCGAGCAGGTCGCGGCGGACGCGGACGTCGTCGTGCTCACCGTCCCGTCGCAGACCCTCCGGGAGAACCTCACCGCGTGGGCGCCGGTCATCCCCGAGAAGGCCACGCTCGTGTCGTTGATGAAGGGCGTCGAGCTCGGCTCCCTGATGCGGATGAGCGAGGTGATCCAGGAGGTCACCGACGCCTCGGCCGACCGGATCGCCGTCGTCAGCGGCCCCAACCTGGCGCGCGAGATCGCCCGTCGCGAGCCGGCTGCGTCCGTCGTCGCCTGCCTCGACGAGGAGCGCGCCAAGCACATCCAGGCCCTCACGCACGGGCCGTCGTGGCGGCCGTACACGTCGGTGGACGTGCTCGGCTGCGAGATCGGCGGTGCCTACAAGAACGTCGTCGGCCTCGCCGTCGGCATGGCGGTCGGGCTGGGCTTCGGTGACAACACCACCGCCTCGGTCATCACCCGCGGTCTCGCGGAGACCGCCCGTCTGGCGACCGCGCAGGGTGCCAACCCGCTGACCCTCATGGGTCTCGCCGGCCTCGGCGACCTCGTCGCCACGTGCTCGTCGCCGCTCTCGCGCAACCGCACCTTCGGCGAGCGCCTCGGCCAGGGCATGACGACCGAGGAGATCTACGCCTCCACCCGTCAGGTCGCCGAGGGCGCGAAGTCCTGCAAGTCCCTGCTGGAGCTCGCCCGCCGCACCGGCGTCGACGCCCCCATCGCCGAGGCGGTCGACGCCGTCGTCGACGGCAAGATGACCGCGCTCGACATGATGAACTCCTTCATCGCCCGAGACACCAAGCCCGAGCTGCACTGATGAGACGCCCAGCTCCGACCGAGGTACGAGGTCGGGGCGTGGGGGCTCAAGTGGGCCAGCAGCACCCTGGAGTCCCGACCTGGGTCTCGTGACGGTCGCTGCGCGACCTCCTCGAACGACGAAACAGGCACTCAGCCCCGCGCCGGTACGACGTCGCACGCCCCGACCGGTCCGCCGGCGACCTCGGCGGTCACGGAGGACTTCGTGCCCTCCACGACGCGCTGCCCCTCGCGTTCCTCGATGTCGGACAGCTCGTCCTGGGTCATCGCCTCGACCGACAGGACCATCACGAAGGTCTCGCCGTCACGCACCGCGCCAGGCGGGAGGGTCACCTTGACCATCTCCTGGCCGACCTGGAGCGAGATCCCCACCTCGCGGTCCACCTCGGCGTAGCGGTCTGGTGCGCACTCCTGGAGGTCGGGGAGGTAGGTGATGTCGGCCGCGATCCCGTGCTCCTCGATCGCGCGCTCGAGTCCGGCGGCGTCCTGCGGGCGGTTGATCTGGACCTCGATGGTGCCCGCGTTGCCTTCCTGCACGGAGTAGGCGGGCGTCGTCCCGAGCCCGGGCACGAGGACGACTCCCACGACCGCGGTGGCGGCGACGCCTGCCGCGACGGCAAGGGCACGACGACGCGTACGACGTGTGATCGGGGCGGCGTCCTGAGTGGCGGCCTGCGCGGTCGCCACCTCGCGGCGCAGGCCGACGAGGAGGCGGGACTCGAAGGTGTCGAGGTCGGGCGGGGGAGGGGTGTGCGTGCTCATGCCGTCACCTCGAAGGGACTGGGGAGGACGTCCTGGAGCCGGGTCCGGGCCCGGTGGTAACGAACCCGGGCGTTGCCTGCGGAGATGCCGAGGGCCTGCGCCGCCTCGGTGAGGCTGAGGCCGTCGACGGCGACGAGCTCGACGACGGCCCGCTGGCTGTCGGGCAGGGACGCGAGCGAGCGGTGGAGCTCTCGTGCCATCCGCTCGCCGTCGATGCGGTCGGCGATGCGTTCGGTGGACTGCTCGTCGAGGAGCGCCCGCCCGGACAGCCGGCCGTGTGCCCGCGACTCGCGCACCCGGCGACGGACGTGGTCGGCAACGACGTGCCGGGCGACGCCGGCCAGCCAGGCGGTGGCCGTGCCGGCAGAGGCGTCGTAGCGTGCTGCGCTGTCGATGACGGCGAGGAAGATGTCGGCCGTCAGGTCGGCGGCGGTGTGCGGGTCGTCGACGCGGCGCGCCACGAAACGGCGTACCCAGGGCAGGTGCTCGCGGTAGAACGCCTCGAAGGCGTCCGGGTCGCGCCCGATGTCGGAGATGTCGGCGACATCGGCTGGTGGCTCCATGCCCGTACTTCGCCCCATGGGGCCGAAGCGTTACACGGGCTGGACGCTGCGGTCAGCCGACGCAGCCGTCCAGGGCTGCGCGCAGGTCCTCCCAGAGGTCCTCGACGTCCTCGATGCCGACGGACAGCCGGACGAGTCCCTCGGGAATGGTGGCGGCCTCGGCCTTCCAGCGGCGGCGGCGCTCGAGGCTCGACTCGACGCCGCCGAGCGAGGTGGCGTGGATCCAGAGCCGCGTCTTGCGGCTGAGGAGGTCGGCGGCCATCTCGCCCTGGGCGAGGACGATGCTGACGATCGCGCCGAACCCGGGGTAGCGCACCTCGGACAGCGCGGGGTGCTCGGCGAGGCGGCGTACGAGCTCCTGGGCGTTGGACTGCGCGCGCTCGACGCGCAGGTGCAGGGTCCGCAGGCCGCGCAGGGTCAGCCACGCCTCGAAGGGACCGGGGATGGCGCCGACGAGGTCCCGACGGCCCTTGAGCACGGCGTAGAGCTCGTCGTCGCGGACGACGATCGCGCCCATCTGCACGTCGGAGTGCCCGGCGAGGTACTTCGTCGCGGAGTGCACCACGATGTCGACGTCGTCCTCGAGGGGGCGCTGCAGCAGGGGGGTGGCGAAGGTGTTGTCGACGACGACGTAGGCGCCGGCCTCGTGCGCGGCCTTCGTGATCGTCGCGATGTCGGCGACCTCGAGGGCGGGGTTGGTGGGCGACTCCAGCCACACGAGCGCGGCGCCGTCGCAGGCCGCGACGACCGCGTCGGTGTCGGTGACGTCGACCATCTCGGCGGTGAGCCGACCGCGCGACTCGAGGTCGGCGAGCTGCATGATCGTGCCGGTGTAGCCGTGCTTCGGCACCAGGACCTTGCCCTCCTTGCCCACCAGGTCGAGGACGGTGGCGACAGCGGCGAGCCCGGACGCGAACGTCAGGCACCGCCCGCCCTCGAGGGCGCCGAGCGCGTCCTCGAGTGCCGTCCAGGTGGGGTTGCCGTAGCGGCCGTACTCCACCTCGCCGCCGGCCACGTAGGTGGCCGCCATGGTGATCGGCGTGTTGAGCGGGGCGTCGGGGACCTTGTCCGGCCGGCCGGCCGTGACGGCGATCGTGCCGGGCCTGAGCGGTGAGTCTGCAGCCATGCGCGCCAGCGTAGGTGGATAGGGTCGAGGCGATGAACGACACCTCCCCTGACAAGACCGCAGCCCCCCTCTCGGACCCGACCCCAGCCGCCACGAGCCGCAAGCCGCGCGTCGCGGTCGTCTTCGGCGGCCGTTCCTCCGAGCACGGCATCTCGTGCGTGACCGCGGGGAGCGTGCTGGCCGCGATCGACCGCGAGGCCTACGACGTCGTGCCGGTCGGGATCGCCCCCGACGGCCGGTGGGTGCTGGAGAGCGACGAGCCCACCCGGCTCGCGATCCGCGGCAACGACCTGCCGCAGGTCGACGCCGGACGGTCCCCGGTGGCGCTGATGGGTGCTGCGACCGGCACCGACCTCGTCGTCGCCGAGCCGGCCAGCGTCCCCTCGGTCATCGGCGAGGTCGACGTGGTCTTCCCGCTGCTCCACGGCCCGTGGGGCGAGGACGGCACCCTGCAGGGGATGCTGGAGATGGCCGGCGTGCGCTACGTCGGCTCGGGGGTGCTCGCGTCAGCGATCGGCATGGACAAGGCCTACATGAAGGTCGTCCTGCAGGCCGCCGGCCTCCCGGTGACGCCCGGCATCGTCGTGACCCGCACGGAGTTCGAGCAGGACGCGATCGGCGTGCGCGCGCGGGTCGAGGAGGTCGGCTTCCCGTCGTTCGCCAAGCCCGCCCGCGCCGGCTCCAGCATGGGGATCAGCAAGGTGCACGACGCCTCGGAGATCGACGCGGCCCTCGAGGAGGCGTTCCGCCACGACCCCAAGGTGCTCGTCGAGCAGTCGATGGAGGGAGCGCGCGAGGTCGAGTGCGGTGTGCTCGGCACGCTCGAGGGCCCGCCGGAGACGTCGCGGCCGGGCGAGGTCCGCACCGGCGGCGACCACGAGTTCTACGACTTCGAGGCGAAGTACCTCGCCGACCAGCACACCGAGATCGACCTCCCCGCCGACCTGCCGGCCGCGATCGAGCAGGAGCTGCGCGCGATGGCCGTGCGCGCCTTCGAGGCCCTGTCGTGCGAGGGCCTCGCGCGCGTGGACTTCTTCGTGATGCCCGACGGCTCGCTGGTGATCAACGAGCTCAACACGATGCCGGGCTTCACCCCGACCTCGATGTACCCGCAGCTGTGGGCCGCGACCGGCATGTCCTACCCCGACCTCGTGGACCGGCTCGTCCAGCTCGCGCTGCGGCGCGACACCGGCCTCCGCTGAGGCCGAGCACGGCTACAGGCAGGACAGACCTTCCCCGAGGTGCTGCTCCAGCGCCGGCGCCAGCTCGGCCAGCGCGCGGTCGATGCCCTCGGTGCGGTAGTCGGCCGGCACCAGGACCTCGACGTAGGGCTCGAGGCTCAGCGCGATCGGGGTCGCGTCCTCGGACTGGTCGGAGAGCTGGTCGTCAGGGACGTACCAGCCCACGCCGTCGATGACGTTGCACTCGGCGGTCGGCTCGTAGTCGCCCGGCTCGGGCACGCCGCACGTGAGGACGTACGCCGGATCGCCCCAGGCCGCACCCAGCGCGTCGGCCGGCTCGACGTCGCGCCGGTCCAGACCGGCGAGGGTGTCGGGGAGGTCGGCGACCAGGGCCTCGCAGGCGGCCCGGTCGGCGTCGGAGAGCTCGACGTCGTCGATCGTCGGGGTGCTGCTGCAGCCCGCGAGGGCGAGCACGACGGCGGCGGCTCCGGACGCGACGACGCCCCGGCCCGTGGACGGACCGAGGCGTCGACTCAGGTGCACGTGGGCCGGTCGGCTCAGATGTGGACGACCGGGCAGGTGAGCGTGCGGGTGATGCCGTCGAGGTTCTGGACCTTCGAGACGACGAGCTTGCCGAGCTCGTCGACGTTCTTGGCCTCGGCTCGGACGATCACGTCGTAGGGACCGGTGACGTCCTCGGCGAGCGTGACGCCGTTGACCTGGGCGATCTCGCGGGCGACCTCCGCGGCCTTGCCGACGTCGGTCTGGATCAGGATGTAGGCCTGGACGACCATCGTGGACTCCTCGGTCTCGTTCATCGGGTGTGACCGGCACAACCTACCGCGCCGCGCGCCGGCCCCGACAGGGGATGGGTGACAGTGGTCACCACCTCGGTCTGGTGGGATGGGCGCATGGCACCGGCAGCAGACGCAACCCTCGGGGAGGCAGGCGAGTTCGGCCTGATCTCCCAGCTCGTGGAGATCTTCGAGGGCGACGAGCACGTGCTCGTCGGACCCGGCGACGACGCCGCCGTGCTGCGCGTCAAGCACGGCCACGTGGTCGTCTCGACCGACCTGATGGTCGAGGGTCGGCACTTCCGTCGCGACTGGGCCGACGCTGCCGACGTCGGCCACCGGGCCGCCGCCCAGAACCTCTCCGACATCAACGCCATGGGCGGCACCGCGCGTCACCTCACCATCGGCCTCGCGGCCCCCGCGGACCTCCCGGTCGCGTGGGCGCTGGACTTCGCCCGCGGCTTCGCGGAGGAGTGCGCGAGCGTCGGTGCGACGGTCGTGGGCGGCGACGTCACCCGCGCCGACCAGGTGGTGATCGCCGTCACGGTCCTCGGCCAGTGCACCCAGGCGCCCGTCCTGCGCTCGGGCGCCCAGCCTGGCGACGTCCTCGCGATCACCGGTCGCCAGGGGTGGGCCGCCGGCGGCCTCGCGGTCCTCGGCCGCGGATTCCGCTCACCGCGGGTGCTCGTCGAGGCCTACCGCCGGCCGGAGCCGCCGTACGCCGCGGGCAAGGAGGCCGCCGAGGCCGGCGCGACCGCCCTCATCGACGTCTCCGACGGCCTCCTCGCCGAGGCCGGGCACATCGCGGACGCGAGCGGCGTCGCCATCGACGTACGCACTGGCGCGTTCGAGGTCCCCGAGCCGCTCCAGGCCGTCGGCGCCGCGCTGGGCGCCGACCCGATGCAGTTCATCCTCAGTGGTGGTGACGACCACTCGCTGCTGGCGACCTTCCCCGACGCGGCCTCGGTCCCGTCCGGCTGGCAGGTGATCGGTGAGGTCCGCGAGGGCGAGGGCGTCACCGTCGACGGCGGGACGTACGACGGCCCCACCGGCTGGACCCACTTCTGAGCTCGTCCGGCGACCACTTCGGCGATCCCCGGTCAGCCGGGGATCGCTGACGTTGTCAGGCCGTGCAAGGCCTGACAACGTACGGAAGTGCCGGTCAGCCGGGGATCGCTGAAGCCCGCGGACAACCCCCGGGAACGACGAAGCCCCCGCCGCAGAACGACGGGGGCTTCGACGAAGAAGACGTCAGGTCAGCGCGAGACCTTGCCGGCCTTGAGGCAACCGGTGCAGACGTTGAGTCGCTTGGGCGTGCCGTTCACGGTCGCCCGGACGCGCTGGATGTTGGGGTTGAAACGACGCTTGGTGATCTTGCGCGACCAGGGACGGTTGTTTCCGAAGCCCGGCTTCTTGGCGCAGATGTCGCAGACGGCAGCCACCGTGCACTCCGATCCGTTCGAGGGTGATAGATGTTCATCAGGCCTGACCGCCAGAAGCGGCAGCAGGCAACCGCGCAAGAGTAGCCGAGGACCTGCGGCGAGATGAAATCGCAGGGGCCGTGGGTGCCGGGCACTACCCTGTGGCGCGCACCACATCGTACGACGCAGCAGCCTCAGCACCACATCCGGGCGACCCCCAGCGGGGCACCCACCAGACACCACCAGGCATCACCAGGCATCCAGCACACACCCGGGAGCAGACCGACGCGATGGAGCACGTCACCCACGGCATCACGCTGGACGGCGTCGCGCGGTTCGTCGACATCGCCACCGACGCGCTGTCCTCGGCCCGCGAGGAGATCGACGCGCTCAACGTCTACCCGGTGCCCGACGGCGACACCGGCACCAACATGTTCCTCACCGTCTCCGCGGCCCGCGACGGGCTGCGCGAGGCCCTCGCGAGCGACCCCGGGCTGTCCCTCGGCGACGGGATGGCCGTGCTCGCCCGTGCTGCGCTCATGGGGGCGCGCGGCAACTCCGGGGTGATCCTCAGCCAGATGCTGCGCGCCTACGTGCGCCACCTCGCCGGTGCCGCGATCGCCGACAAGCCGGCGGAGACGATCGCCGCAGCCATGGCCGAGGCGACGGAGGCCAGCTATGCCGCCGTCGGGGCGCCCGTCGAGGGCACCATCCTCAGCGTGTCGCGCGCCGCGTCCGACGCGGCGATGGAGGCGGCCGGCCGCGGCGCGCGCACCCGCGACGTGTTCACCGCGGCGGCCGCGGCTGCTCGTGCGGCCCTGGCCCGTACGCCGGAGCAGCTCGCCGTGCTGGCCCAGGCCGGGGTCGTCGACGCCGGCGGCCGGGGCCTGTGCGTCGTGCTCGACGCGGTCGAGACGACGGCCACCGGGCGGCGGCCCACGCCGTGGTCGGCGCCGATCGGCACCCACCTCATCCCGGTCGCGGCAGCGCCCCCGGGCGACGACCTCACCGAGGACGGCCCGGGCTACGAGGTGATGTACCTCCTCGACGCCGACGACCAGCACGTCGCCGACCTCCGCGCGACGCTCGCCACGCTCGGCGACAGCCTCGTCGTGGTCGGCGGCGACGGCCTGTGGAACGTCCACGTGCACGTCGACGACGTCGGCGCCGCCATCGAGGCCGGGATCACCGCCGGTCGCCCGCACCGCGTCCGGGTCACCCACTTCGCCGACCAGGTCGCCGCCGGCCCGCAGCCCGGCTCGACCCGCACCTCGAACCGCACCGGTCGCAAGGTCGTCGCGGTCGCCGCGGGTCCGGGCCTGGCCGCGCTGTTCGAGTCGGCAGGCGCGGTCGTGGTGACCGGCGGTCCGGGTCAGCGTCCCTCCACGGGCCAGCTGCTCGAGGCCATCACCAGCTGCGGTGCGGCCGAGGTCGTGGTGCTGCCCAACGACAGCGACACCGTGCGCGCCGCGGAGATCGCGGCCCGCACGGCCGAGGTCGAGCACGACGTCTCCGTCGAGGTGATCCCGACCCAGGCGCAGGTGCAGGGCCTGGCCGCCGTCTCCGTGCACGAGCCCGGTCGCGCGTTCGACGCCGACGTCCGCGAGATGACCGCGACCGCCCGCCACGCCCGTCACGGCGCCGTCACCGTCGCCGCCCGCCGCGCGATCACGATGGCCGGTGCGTGCGAGCCCGGCGACGCGCTCGGCGTGATCGCCGGCGACTTCGCCGTCGTCGGCTCCGACCTCGAGGAGGTCGCCACCGACGTGCTCGAGCGGCTCCTGGCCGGTGGCGGCGAGCTGGTGACGATCGTGTCCGGCGAGGACGGCGTGGACCTCGCCCAGCGGGTCGCCGCCCACGTCGAGCGGCGCCATCCCCACGTCGACGTCGCCGTCCACGACGGCGGCCAGCCGCGCTACCCGCTGCTCGTCAGCGTCGAGTGACCGGCAGGATCTCCGCATGGTCGCGATCACCCCGGACAGCCCGATCGGCGTGGTGTTCGGCAACAGCCACAAGAAGCGCAAGCTCGCCGAGGAGGGCCTCGGACTGACGACGGTCGGTGACCTGCTGCGCCACTTCCCCCGCCGCTACGTCGCCGCCACGGAGCTCACCGAGGTCGCCACGCCGGTCGTCGGCGACCAGCTGACGATCGTCGGGGAGGTCCGCTCGTGCGAGAGCGCCCCGTTCTTCAGCGGCAACCGCCGCCAGTTCCGTACGACGGTGCGGGTCCGCACCGACGGGCCCGACTTCTCCATCACCCTGTTCAGCCCCTACGCCAGCCTGGCCGAGCGCCACGAGGCCGAGTTCCGCCCGGGCAGCCGGGCGATCTTCACCGGCAAGGTCAAGCAGTACCGCGGGAGCTGGCAGCTGGAGCAGCCCCACGGCTTCGCCCTCGACGGCGACGAGGCGGTCTCGATGAGCAAGCTCATCCCGATCTACCCCCTCACCGCCAAGCTCTACTCCTGGGACCTGCAGAAGGTCGTCGCCGCCGCGCTCGACCTGGTCACCGGCGTGCCCGACGTGCTCACCCCCGAGCTGCGCGAGCGGTTCGAGGTGCTCGACGTCATGCAGGCGCTGCGCTGGGTCCACGCCCCCGACGACTGGAAGCAGGTCGGCGCCGCTCTCAAGCGCTTCCGCTTCGAGGAGGCGCTGGTGCTCCAGCTCGTCCTCGCCCGGCGCCGGGCGGCGCACCGCGCCCAGGGTGCCCGTGCCCGCACCCGCCGCGACGACGGGCTGCTGGCCGCCTTCGACGCTCGGCTGCCGTTCGAGCTGACCGGTGGTCAGCGCGAGATCGGCGACCTGGTCGCCGACGAGCTGGGCGGGGACCATCCCATGAACCGCCTCCTGCAGGGAGAGGTGGGCTCGGGCAAGACGCTCGTCGCGCTCCGCGCCATGCTCCAGGTGGTCGATGCCGGGGGGCAGGCCGCGCTGCTCGCCCCGACCGAGGTGCTCGCCCAGCAGCACCACCGCTCGATCTCCGCGATGCTCGGCGACCTCGCCCAGGGCGGCATGCTCGGCGGCGACGCCGACGCCACCCAGGTCGTCCTGCTGACGGGGTCGATGGGCAAGGCGGCTCGTCAGGAGGCGATGCTGCGCATCGTCACCGGCGAGGCCGGCGTCGTCATCGGCACCCACGCCCTCCTCGAGGACAAGGTGGAGTTCGCCGACCTCGGCCTGGTCGTCGTCGACGAGCAGCACCGCTTCGGCGTGGAGCAGCGCGCCGCTCTGACCGACAAGGCCGGCACGCCGCCCCACGTGCTCGTCATGACCGCCACCCCGATCCCGCGCACCGTCGCGATGACCGTCTTCGGCGACCTCGAGACGTCCGTCCTCGCCGAGCTGCCGGCCGGGCGGGCGCCCATCCAGACCAACGTCGTCCCGCTGGCCGACCAGCCGACGTGGATCGACCGCGTCTGGCAGCGGGTGCGGGAGGAGGTCGAGCAGGGCCACCAGGCCTACGTCGTGTGCCCGCGGATCTCGGGTGATGCGGGGGAGGAGGGCGAGACCGACCAGCTCGACTTCGACGAGGACGGCGCCGACATCACCCCCCGGCGTCCGCTCGCGGCCGTGGAGGACGTCCACGCCGAGCTGGTGGCGGGCCCCCTCGCCGGGCTCCGCACCGCCGTCCTGCACGGACGCATGGCACCCGACGACAAGGACCGCACGATGCGCGCCTTCGCCGCCGGTGACATCGACGTGCTCGTGTCGACCACGGTCATCGAGGTCGGGGTCGACGTCCACAACGCCACCACGATGGTGCTCCTCGACGCCGACCGGTTCGGCGTCTCCCAGCTCCACCAGCTGCGCGGTCGCGTCGGCCGGGGCGGCCTCCCCGGGCTCTGCCTGCTGGTCTCCCACGCCGACCTCGGCACGCCCGCCCGCGAGCGGCTCGACGCGGTGGCGGCGACCACCGACGGCTTCGAGCTCAGCCGCGTCGACCTCGAGCAGCGCCGCGAGGGTGACGTGCTGGGCGCCAACCAGTCGGGCTTCCGCTCCGGTCTCGTCACACTTCGGGTATTGCGCGACGAGAAGACGATCGTCCGTGCCCGGAACGCCGCGGAGGCGCTACTCTCCGAGGATCCGGCGCTCGCACAGGCGCCCGCCCTGGCCGACGTCGTCGCCGAGGTGGAGCGCTCCGCGGCGTCGGAGTTCATGGAGAAGGGCTGACCACGGGGACATGACTCGCATCATCGGGGGCACGGCGGGGGGCCGCCGTCTGGAGACGCCGCGCGGTCAGACGACCCGTCCCACGAGCGACCGGGTGCGCGAGGCGTTGTTCTCGGCGATCGAGTCCCGCACCGGATCTCTCGACGGGCTGCGCTTCCTCGACCTGTACGCCGGTTCCGGCGCCGTGGGGCTCGAGGCGTGGTCGCGGGGGGCCGGCGTCGTGACGATGGTCGAGCAGGACCGGCGCACCGCGGCGTTGATCGCCCGCAACGCCACCACCCTCGGCTTCTCGCGCGCCCGGGTGGTCGCGACCTCCGTGGCGTCGTTCCTCGCCTCGCCGCCCGCCGCGCCCTACGACGTGGTCTTCGCCGACCCGCCCTACCCGATGTCCGACCAGGACGTCGACGCGGACCTCGTGGCGTTGGTGGACCACGGCTGGCTCGTGCCGGGTGCCCTGGTGGTCGTCGAACGGGCGGCCAAGCGCACCGTCGTCACCTGGCCGCCCGGCCTCGACGAGGACCGCACGCGCCGCTACGGCGAGACCGCGCTTTGGTACGGTCACGCCACCCTGGCCCCCTGATCCCGAGACGGGACCGGAGCCCCCAAGCCTGAAGGAAGGACGCCCGTGCGTCGCGCTGTCTGCCCCGGGTCGTTCGACCCGGTGACCAACGGCCACCTCGACATCGTCGGCCGTGCCGCCAGGCTCTTCGACGAGGTCGTCATCGCCGTCGGCGTCAACATGAGCAAGAACCGGTTGTTCACGCCCGACGAACGGATCGCGATGCTGCGCGAGGCCACCTCGGGCATCGCCAACGTGCGCGTGTCCGGCTTCGACGGCCTCATCGTCGACTTCTGCCGCGAGATCGAGGCCGTGGCGATCGTCAAGGGCCTGCGCGGTGCCGGCGACTACGAGTACGAGCTGCCGATGGCGCAGATGAACTCGCACCTCACCGCGGTCGAGACCGTCTTCCTCCCCGGTGCCGTCGGCAACGCGTTCGTCTCCTCGAGCCTGATCAAGGAGGTCGCGGCGCTCGGGGGCGACGTACGCGGCCTGGTGCCCGAGCCCGTGCGCGAGCAGCTCGTCGCGCGGCTCGCCGAGCGCCGGGCCTGACGCCGTCCGACGCTGGGCCCGAGGCCCTCGCAGACCCCCCGGGGGAGACCCCACCCGTCACTCGTTTTGCCCCGCCGGTGGGGCGACGGATACGATTCCGAGGTTGTGTTGGTGTCCAGATGTGGGAGTTCGACGTGAGCAGCCTGGACCCGAGGGCGCCGCTTGTGCTTGATACGCGCGAGCTCGGCCGCCGTCCGGGGTCCCAGCGTGAGCTCGAGCTCTCCGTTCCGGCGCCAGCAGAACTTGGCATCGAAGTGCTCTCTGTCCCCGAAGGATCGCCGGTCGAGCTCGACCTGCGGCTGGAGGCGGTCATGGAGGGCGTGCTGCTCACGGGCACGGCCACGGCCACGCTCGAGGGGGAGTGCGTACGCTGCCTGCAGCAGATCGAGGACGAGATCCACGTGACGCTGCAGGAGCTCTACGTCTACCCCGACCAGCACGACAAGGCCGCGGAGCACGACGACCGCGACCTCGACGACGAGACCAGCCGGCTCGAGGACGACCTGCTCGACCTCGAGCCCCTGCTGCGGGACGCGGTGGTGCTCGCACTACCGTTCCAGCCGCTGTGCATGGACGATTGCCCGGGATTGTGCACCGAGTGCGGTGCGCGACTCGCGGACGACCCGGACCACGCGCACGACGCGGCGATCGACCCGCGCTGGGCAGGGCTCCAGCAGCTCAGGCCGGACACGGCAGCAGATCCAGCACCGAACCAGCAGGACACCCAGATCTGAACTCCACCGGGAATCCCCGGCGGAGAAGCAAGCAAGCCACACGTTAGTAGGAGACCACCATGGCTGTTCCGAAGCGGAAGATGTCGCGCAGCAACACGCGTCACCGCCGTTCGCAGTGGAAGGCCGTCGCGCCGACCCTCGCGACGTGCGCCAACCCCGCCTGCGGCGCCAAGCACCTCCCGCACCGCGCGTGCGGCCAGTGCGGCCAGTACGGCGCCAAGGCCGACCGTCGCCAAGTTCTCTGATCGTCCTCTGACCACCGACGAGCTCCGCGCAGCGCTCGGTGATCCGGTCCTGGATCCCGAGCTGCTGCAGCGTGCCCTGACCCACCGCTCGTTCGCCTACGAGAACGGGCAGCTCCCGACCAACGAGCGCCTGGAGTTCCTCGGGGACTCCGTGCTCGGGGTCGTGGTCACGGAGACGCTCTACCGCGTCCACCCGGACTTCAGCGAGGGCCGCCTGGCCAAGCTGCGGGCCGCGGTGGTCAACGCGCGCGCCCTCGCCGACGTCGCCCGGCAGATCGGGCTCGGCCAGCACATCAAGCTCGGCCGCGGCGAGGAGACCACCGGCGGTCGCGACAAGGCCTCGATCCTGTCCGACACCGTCGAGGCGGTCATCGGGGCGATCCACCTCAGCGGTGGTATCGACGAGGCCGCCAAGGTCGTCCACCTCCTCTTCGACCCGGTGATGGAGGCTGCCGCGTCCATGGGCGCCGGCCTCGACTGGAAGACCTCGCTGCAGGAGCTCTCGGCCGACCTCGGGCTGGGTGTCCCCGAGTACCTCATCGAGGACGACGGCCCCGACCACATGAAGACCTTCGTCGCGCGCGTGCGCGTCGGCCAGCAGATCCTCGGCAACGGCACCGGCCGCTCCAAGAAGGAGGCCGAGCAGGGCGCCGCCGAGACCGCCTACCGCGAGATCAAGGTGGCGCACGCCAACGGCCAGCCCGTGCCGGACGCTGCTCCCGCGCCTGCCGTGGCACCGGCCACCGGTCCCGACGCCTGAGACGTGCCCGAGCTCCCCGAGGTCGAGGTCGTCCGCGCCGGCCTCGAGCGCCACGTCGTCGGCGCGACCATCGAGGCCGTCGAGGTGCTCCACCCGCGGCCCGTGCGCCGCGACCACCGCGGGCCGACCGGCTTCGCCGCTGCCCTGACCGGCCAGCGCATCGAGGCCGTCCGCCGGCGCGGCAAGTACTTCTGGCTCGCGCTCGCCAACGGTGACGCCCTGCTGGGCCACCTCGGCATGAGCGGGCAGATGCTCCTCCACGAGCCGGGTGCGCTCGACGAGCGCCACCTGCGGGTCCGGTTCACGCTCGCCGCCCCCGCGCCGCTGGTCGAGGGCGCCCCGGCGCCCGGCAGCAGGCCCCTCGAGATGCGCTTCGTCGACCAGCGCATGTTCGGCGGCCTCGTGGTCTCTGCGGGCGGGGCCGAGCTGCCGTCCGAGATCGTGCACATCGCCCGCGACCCGATCGACCCGGAGTTCGACGACGACGAGTTCGTGCGCCGCGCGCGGCGTCGTACGTCCGCCGTCAAGCGGCTGCTGCTCGACCAGGGGCTCGTGTCGGGCGTGGGCAACATCTATGCCGACGAGGCGTTGTGGCGCGCCCGGCTGCACGGCGAGCGGCCGGGGGACCGGCTCACCGGCCCGGTGCTGCGCGACCTGCTCGGCCACGTCCGCGACGTGATGGGCCAGGCGCTCGCGCAGGGCGGCACGTCCTTCGACGCCCTCTACGTCAACGTCAACGGCGAGTCCGGCTACTTCGACCGCTCCCTCGACGCCTACGGCCAGGAGGGGGAGCCGTGCCGACGCTGCGGCACCCCCATCCGCCGCGTGGCCTTCATGAACCGCTCGTCCTTCTTCTGCCCGACCTGCCAGCGGCCGCCGCGTGCGCGGCGCGCCGGTAGGCGTTGACCGGCCGCCACCTCGGTGGGACGCTTGGAGACGGCCGCTACGCGGTCCAGTACCCCCTTCTGGAAAGGCACCCCATGGCGAAGGCGCTGATGGGTCATGTGAACAACGACGTACGGACCGCCTCGGTCCTGGCAGTCGAGAACAGCCGGCTCCGCCGCCGGGTCGGGGACCTCGAGTCGCTCGTCCTCCGGCTGCAGGCCGAGAACGACCGCCTGGCCGCGGCCGCTCGTGACGAGCTGAAGGTGGAGGACCTCCAGCCCGCCTGACGCGACTCGCGTCACGTCATCGAAAACCTGCTGCACCCCGTCGACCCCCGGCGTAGGGTCTCGCGCTTGTGAGCCGCTTCGTCGAGACCGTCCTGCCGGCACGCCTCGGCCGGCGGTTCCGGTGGCTGCTCGTCTCGTCGTGGACGACCAACATCGGCGACGGCGTCGCGATGGCGGCCGGGCCGCTGCTCGTCGCCTCGCAGACCGACGACGCACGCCTGGTCGCGATGGCCGGCCTGCTGCGCGGACTGCCGTGGCTTCTGATCGGGCTGCACGCGGGAGCCATGGCCGACCGCCTCGACCGGCGTACGGTGGTGGTGACCGCGAACCTCGTGCGCACCGTCGTCCTCGCGCTGCTCTGCGCCTCGATCGCCACCGGTCACGTGTCCATCACGGTCGTGCTGGTCTCGGTCTTCGCGCTGGGCGTGGCCGAGGTGTTCGCCGACTCGACCTCGAGCACGCTCACCCCGATGTTCGTCGACAAGTCCGACCTCGGCACCGCGAACTCCCGGATGCAGGCCGGTCTCCTGACGGCCAACCAGCTCGTCGGACCGCCGGTCGGGGCGTTCCTGTTCGCTGCCGGGATGGTGTGGCCGTTCGCCACCCAGCTCGTCTGCGTCCTGCTCGGCGTGGTCCTGGTGTCGCGCATCGGCTCGACCCGCGACCAGGTGCGCGACTCGGTGGACACCCACGTGCGCCAGGACATCGTCGAGGGGATCCGGTGGCTCTGGGGGCACGCGGCGATCCGCACCCTTGCCATCGTCATCCTGACCTTCAACATCACCTGGGGCGCCGCGTGGTCGATCCTCGTGCTCTGGTCGCTCGACCGGGTGCACATGGGGGAGGTGGGCTTCGGCCTGCTGACCACCGCCTCGGCGCTCGGCGGGATGCTCGGCACGTTCCTCTACGGTCGCCTCGAGCGCCGCTTCGACCTCGCGACGCTGATGAAGACCTGCCTCCTCCTGGAGGTCCTCATGCACCTGGCGCTGGCGCTCACCACCGTTCCGTGGGTCGCGCTGCTGATCATGTTCGGCTTCGGTGCCTACGCGTTCGTGTGGTTCAACGTCTCGCAGGTCGTGCGGCAGCGGGCCGTGCCGATGGAGTTCCAGGGCCGGGTGGGCTCGGTCTACCTGATCTTCGTCTTCGGCGGGATGGTCATCGGGCAGGCCATCGGCGGCGTGATCGCCCAGCACTGGGGGCTGGCCGCGCCGTTCTGGTTCGCCTTCGTCGGTTCCGGCCTCACCCTCGCGCTCGTGTGGTCGCGGTTGCCGAGCATCGCCCACGCCGACGAGCCCGCGGCCGCGGCAGCCTGACCGGCGTACGACGGCTCCGGACCGACGTCAGGGGCGCAGCCGGCGCCCCAGCCGAGCCACCAGACCGGTGCCGTCCCGTGGGACGGGCTCCGTCGTCGCGGCGCGCGCCCGGTCGCGCTCGCGGCGTGCCCGGTCGCGGGCCGACCGCACCTTCGCGAGACGCTCTCGCGTCTCCGCGAGCTGCTGCTCGAGGTCGGCGACGACGTGGGCCGGCACCAGGTCCGCGCCGCCGGACTGCGGCGACGGTGACTCGTCCGGGAGCTCGGCCCGGAGCCGGGCGAGGGTGGCTCGCTCCTCCTCGGTGGCCACCGCCGGGTCGCGCCGGCGGTCGAGCCGTCGCAGGGTCGCGTAGAACTCCTGGTCGCCCACCCGCGTCGCCGTGATCCGCTCGACGGCGAAGTCGACGTGGCCGAGGGCGAGCAGGTCGTCCAGCAGGCCGGCGAAGACCTGCGGCGTCAGGGGCCAGACGTGGCAGTCGACGTAGTCACCGGCCTGCTGCCGGGCCACGTGCCGGCGCACGTCGTCGATCGGGTGCGACCCCTGTGCCGGGGGCTCCTCCCCGGCCCACGCCTGCTCGGCGGAGTAGTCGACGGCCCGCATGAAGTGGTCGAGCACCGCGCGGATCGACGGCGTGCGGTCACCGTCGAGGTGCGCCTGCACCACCTGGCCCACGGTCGCCGGGGTGCGGTGCACGTCGAAGCAGTAGCGGCGGTCCGGGACGGCCAGCAGCAGGGCGCCGTCCCAGGTGAGCACCTGGGCGACGTCGCGCAGCCAGCCGACCATGTCGGGCACGTGCTCGATGACGTGGCTGGCCACCACGTGCTGGTAGGGCGCGTCGGCCGCGACCGCCTCGGCGAGCGTCGACACGGTGCCGTCGGGCCGGGTGAGCCAGAAGTGCTGCTCGGGGATCGCGTCGGGGTCGACGGCCGGGTTGCCCTCGTAGTGCGCGACCAGCCCGGTCCGGTCGACGACGTCGACGTAGCGGACGTCGGCCACCTCGGGGCTGACGACGGGGTTGGCCAGTGGACCGATCTCGAGGCAACGCCCCTGTCGGAGGTCGGCGTCCCCCACGATCCGGGCACGGCGTGCGGCTCTCATGCCTGCCGACCCTAGGTCGTCCCCCGGCCGGTGGCCCGCACCCCGTGCCACGATGGGCGCGTGGATGCCCTCGCAGAGCTCGTGGAGTCGCTGCCCGCCGGTGTCGTCGCGACGGACCCCGCGACCGTCGACACCTACCGCCACGACTGGTCGCGCGACGTCGGCGCCGGCACCCCGGTGGCGGTGGTCCGCGTCGAGGACGCCGAGCAGGTGCAGGTCGCGGTCCGCTGGGCGGCCCGGCACGGCGTACCGGTCGTGCCGCGCGGGGCCGGGTCCGGTCTCTCGGGCGGCGCCAGCGCCGTCGACGGCGGCATCGTGCTCAGCCTCGAGCGGATGCGCGCGATCGAGATCGACACCAGCTGCCAGGTCGCCGTCGTCGAGCCGGGCGCGTTCAACGCCGAGGTGAAGGCCGCCTCGCGCGAGCACGGCCTCTGGTACCCGCCGGACCCGTCGTCCTACGAGATCTGCTCGATCGGCGGCAACATCGCCACCAACGCCGGCGGCCTGTGCTGCGTGAAGTACGGCGTCACCACCGACTACGTCCTCGGCCTCGACGTCGTGCTCGCCGACGGCACCCTCATCACGCTCGGCGGCAAGCGGATCAAGGACGTTGCCGGGCTCTCCCTCCTCAAGCTGTTCGTCGGGTCCGAGGGCACGCTCGGCATCGTCACCAGGGCGATCCTGCGGCTGGTGCCGCTGCCGCTGCCGCCCGCGACGCTGGTGGCGTCGTTCCCGTCGGTGGGGGCCGCGGCCGCCGCGGTCGTCGCCGTACGACGCTCGCTGCGGCCCTCGATGATGGAGCTGATGGACCGGGCCACCATCAACGCCGTCGAGGACTTCAGCCCGCGCGGCCTCGACCGCACGGCCGGCGCGCTGATGGTCGCCCAGTCCGACGCACCGGGTGATGCCCGGACCGCGGAGATCGCCACCGTCGAGGCGGCCTGTGTCGCCGCCGGTGCGACCGAGGTCGTGGTCACCGACGACCCGGCCGAGGGGGAGATGTTCGTCGAGGCACGGCGGATGGCCTTCCCTGCCGTGGAGGCGCGCGGCAGCCTGCTGCTGGAGGACGTCGGCGCCGCGGTGCCGCTGCTGCCCGACCTCCTCGCCGCGGTCGAGGAGATCGCCGAGCGCCACGACGTCGAGATCCCCACCGTCGCCCACGCGGGCGACGGCAACACCCACCCGATCATCGTCTACGACGCCGCCGACGCGGACTCCGAGCGCCGGGCCCGCGCCGCGTTCGACGACATCCTCCAGGCGGCCATCCGCCTCGGCGGGACCATCACCGGCGAGCACGGGGTGGGGCGCACCAAGAAGGCGGCGCTGCCCGACCAGCTCGGCGAGGACGTGATGGCGCTGTCGCGGCGGATCAAGGACGCCCTCGACCCGGCCGGCATCCTCAACCCCGGTGCTGTCCTGTGAAGCCCGCACGTCGGTCGTGCGGCGGTCGTCTACGGTCGGTGCCATGATCCGCGAGCGCCACCTCTTCGGTCCCGGTCCCTCCAACCCCTACCCGGAGGCCACGCGGGCACTCGCCGAGCCGCTGCTCGGGCACCTCGACCCGGAGTTCCTCCGGATCATGGACGAGACCTGCGACATGCTCCGCACCGTCTGGGGCACCGACAACGCCCGCACGCTGCCGCTCAGCGCGACCGGCTCGGCCGGCATGGAGGCGGCATTCGTCAACACCGTGCACCCCGGCGACGTCGTCGTGGTCGCGGTCAACGGGCTCTTCGGCCAGCGCATGACCGACGTCGCGGCCCGGTGCGGCGCCGAGGTCGTCGCGGTCGAGCACGACTGGGGGCAGCCGGTCGACGTCGACCGCGTTCTCTCCGCGCACCCGTCGCCCGCGATCATCGCCGCAGTCCATGCCGAGACCTCGACGGGCGTCCGCTCCGACATCGCCGCGCTGGGTGCCGGGAAGGGTGACGCCCTTCTCGTCACCGACGCCGTGACCTCGATCGGCGGCATCGAGCTGCGCGCCGACGACTGGGGCGTCGACATCGGCTACGCCGGCACCCAGAAGTGCCTCGGCGTCGCCCCCGGCCTGGCGCCGTTCACCATCAACGACCGCGCCTTCGAGCGCCGCGTCGAGACGCCGCGCTCGTGGTACCTCGACCTCGGCATGCTCGGCGGCTACGTCGGCGAGGCCGGTGTCAAGGGCGGCCAGCGGACCTACCACCACACCGCACCCACGGCGATGGTCGCCAGCCTCCACGGCGGTCTCACCCGGATCCTCGAGGAGGGGCTCGAGGCCGTGTGGACGCGCCACCAGGCGGCGGGCGACGCGCTGCAGGCGGGGCTCCAGGAGATGGGCCTCGAGCTGTTCGCCGCCGAGGGCAGCCGGCTGCCGGAGCTCACGACGGTCAACGTGCCCGACGGCGTCGACTCCGCGGCCGTCCGCAAGCAGCTGCTCGACCGCCACGGCATCGAGATCGGTGCGGGCGCGGGGGCCTACGCCGCCAGCGTGTGGCGCATCGGCCTGATGGGCCGCAACGCCCGCCCCGACGCCGTGCTGCTCGTGCTCGCGGCGCTGCGGGACGTCCTGGGTCGTGCCTGACGGCCTGGGGCTGCGCCCGATGACGCAGCAGGAGTACGACTCCTACCGCGCGCGGTCGGTTCAGGACTACGCCCGCGAGATCGCCGAGGCGCGCGGCCTGGACGACGCCGACGCCGTCGCCACCGCCGAGGGGGAGCTCGCCGAGCTGCTGCCCGACGGACTGACCAGCCCGGGCATGCACCTGTGGACGGCAGAGGTCGGTGACGAGGCCGTCGGCCTGGGCTGGCTCGAGCTGCGCCGCAAGGTCTCCGGGGTGTCGGCCTGGGTCTACGACGTGCACCTCGACGAAGACCGACGGGGGCAGGGGCTGGGCCGGCAGCTGATGGAGGCGCTGCACGAGCAGGCGAGGGAGCTGGGCGCGACGACGATCGCCCTCAACGTCTTCGGTCACAACACGGCGGCGATCCGGCTCTACGACTCGCTCGGCTACGCCGTCACGGCGCAGCAGATGCGCCGCGACCTCTGACCGCTCCGACGACGGGTCTCAACCCAGCCGTCCGACCGCCAGCCGACCGAGCGCCAGCACGCTGCGCTGTGGTGGGCGTACGTCGGTGAAGCTGACGTCGAGGACCGAGACCGTGCGGCCCGTCCGCACGACCAGCACGCGGCGCCAGTCGACGAAGCCGGACTGGAACCACCCGATCAGCATCCCGGCGGACTCGTCACCGACCAGCGGCGGGAACCACGCGCGGTTCTTGAGGCGTACGTCGCTGCCCTCGCCGTCGTCGGTGTCGACGTCGCCCACGCAGCGCTTGCTGAAGTCACGGTAGCGCTGCACGAGGGCCCGGGCCTTCCGCACCGAGCCGAACCGGACGAGGTTCTGGTCGATGAGCGCCACCGAGCGGCGCCGGCCGTCGGGCGAGACGCTGCCCTCGATCGCGCTGCTGCCGCGGACCGCCACGCCCTGGTCCTCGCAGCCCCGCGGCGCGAAGACGGGGGACCGCATCACGGTCCGCAGCGGATCGCGCATGTCGGGGTAGACGACGACGTGGTCCTCGAGCGTGAGGAGGTGCGCCCGGGTGAGCCGCTCGGGAGGTGCCGGCGCGGCGACGGCCGATGACGGCGCGAGGAGCGCGGCGAGGACGGCCAGGGCCGCGGCCAGGGGGATGAGCGGGCTCCGCATCGCCCCAGCATGGCCCGGTGCCACGCCGCGTGCAACGGCCGCGAGCGGCGGCGGGTGTCGTAGGGTGAGCCGCGCTGAGCTTCCCCAGTTGTCAGTGGCCGTCTCGACCCGGTGAGGAGCCCGCGTTGTACCTGAAGAGCCTGACCCTCAAGGGGTTCAAGTCCTTCGCGTCCTCGACGACCATGCAGCTCGAGCCGGGTATCACCTGCATCGTCGGTCCCAACGGATCGGGCAAGTCCAACGTCGTCGACGCCCTCGCCTGGGTGATGGGCGAGCAGGGCGCCAAGAGCCTGCGCGGCGGCAAGATGGAGGACGTCATCTTCGCCGGTACGTCCGGCCGCCCCCCGCTGGGCCGCGCCGAGGTGCAGCTGACCATCGACAACTCCGACGGCGCGCTGCCGATCGACTACGCCGAGGTCACGATCAGCCGCACGATGTTCCGCAACGGCGGCTCGGAGTACGCCATCAACGGCACCGGGTGCCGGCTGCTCGACGTGCAGGAGCTGCTCAGCGACTCCGGCATCGGCCGCGAGATGCACGTGATCGTCGGGCAGGGACAGCTCGACTCGATCCTGCACGCCACCCCCGAGGACCGCCGCGGCTTCATCGAGGAGGCCGCCGGCGTCCTCAAGCACCGCAAGCGCAAGGAGAAGGCGCTCCGCAAGCTCGACGCGACCGACGGCAACCTGACCCGCCTCGCAGACCTGCTCTCCGAGATCCGTCGCCAGCTCAAGCCGCTCGGCCGGCAGGCCGAGGTCGCGCGGCAGGCGCAGACCGTGCAGGCCGACGTGCGCGACGCACGCGCCCGGCTCCTCGCCGACGACCTCGTCACCGCGCGCACGGCGCTCGAGTCCGAGATGGCCGACGAGTCGCTGCTCGTGCAGCGGCGCGAGGAGGTCGAGGCGCAGGTCGCGGCCGGGCGCGAGCGGGAGTCCCGGCTCGAGGCCACCCTGCGTGACGACCTGCCCCGCCTGGCCGCGGCGCAGGAGACCTGGTTCGCCCTGTCCGGGCTCAAGGAGCGGCTGCGCGGCACCGCGTCGCTGGCCGACGAGCGGATCCGCAACGCGGCGGGTGCCGCCGAGGGTGACACGGTCGACTCCGGTCGCGACCCCGACGACCTGGAGGCCCAGGCCGAGCGCGTGCGCCGCCAGGAGGCCGAGATCGCCGAGCAGGTCGAGCAGCAGCGCGCAGACCTCGACGCCGCCGTGGTCGCCAAGCGTGCGGCGGAGGAGGCCGCGGCCGAGGAGGACAAGCGCATCGCGGGGCTCCAACGGGCAGCCGCCGACCGGCGCGAGGGGCTTGCGCGGCTCACCGGCCAGGTCAACGCCCTGACGTCCCGCTCCGAGGCGGCCGACGCCGAGATCCAGCGGCTCACCGACGCCCGCGAGGAGGCCGTGACCCGCGCGGAGCGGGCGCAGCGCGACTTCACCGCGCTCGAGACCCGGGTCGCCGGGCTCGACGCCGGCGAGGAGGGCCTCGACTCCGAGCACGAGGACGCCGTGGCGGTGCTCGACGAGATCGACGAGCAGCTCGCCCGGGCCCGTGAGGACGCTCAGCGGGCCGAGCGCGAGCGTGCCGGCCTCGTGGCACGTCGCGACGCGCTCGAGATCGGCCTCAACCGCAAGGACGGCGCGGGCGCGCTGCTGGCCGCGACCGACGAGGTCAGCGGCCTGCTCGGCTCGGTGGCCGCGCTCCTCGACGTCGACCACGGCTACGAGACCGCGGTCGCCGCCGCGCTCGGTGCCGCCGCCGACGCGGTCGTCGTCGCCGACGCCGCCTCGGCCGTCGAGGCGATCGCCCACCTCAAGCACGACGACCTCGGTCGCGCCGGGATGCTGCTCGGCGGCGCACCGGCCGCCGACCGCGACTGGCCTGCGCTCCCCGACGGAGCGGCCTACGCCGTCGACGTCGTGTCCGCACCCGACGACGTACGCCCTGCGGTGGCGCGGCTGCTCCACCAGGTCGCCGTCGTCGACGACCTCCCTGCCGCCCGGCGGCTCGTGGACGAGCACCCCGACGTCGTCGCCGTGACCCGCGAGGGTGACCTGCTCGGCGCCCACTTCGCGGCCGGCGGGTCCACCAGCCAGCCCAGCCTGATCGAGATCCAGGCAGCCGTCGACGAGGCCGGCGACCAGCTGGCCGAGGCGATCGCGTCCGCGGAGCGGCTGGGCTTCGAGATCTCCCGCCTCGAGGCAGCCCGCCATGACGCCCTCAAGCGCGTCGACGTCGCCCTGGCCAAGCTGCACGAGTCCGACGCGACCCTGGCCGCGGTGGCCGAGGAGCTCGGGCAGTACGGCTCGCAGGCCCGCGCCGCCAAGGGCGAGGCCGACCGGCTCGAGCGCGCCATCACCACCGCCCGCGAGGCGCGCGAGGCCGACCTCGCTGGGCTGGTCGACCTCGAGGCCCGCCTCGCCGCGGCCCGGGACGTCACCGACGAGGAGCCCGACACCGCCGACCGCGAGCGGCTGGCCGAGGCGGCCCGGGAGGCACGGCAGGCGGAGATGGACGCGCGTCTCGCCCTGCGCACCGCCGAGGAGCGGGCACGGGCGCTCAACGGTCGCGCCGACTCCCTCCTGCGCGCCGCCCAGGCCGAGCGCGAGTCGCGCGCGCGCGCGGCCGAGCGCCGCGAGCGGCTGATCCGCGAGGGGGCCGCTGCGAAGGCCGTGTCCTCCGCGGTCCGCGTCGTCCTCCACCAGCTCGAGCGCTCGGTCATGCTCGCCGCCGACGAGCGCGCCGCGGTGGAGGAGTCCCGCCGGGGGAGCGAGCAGGAGCTCATGGCCGTACGCACGCAGCTGCGCGACCTCGGCCGCGAGCACGACGAGCTCGTCAGCTCCGTCCACCGCGACGAGATGGCCCGCACCCAGCAGAAGATGCGCATCGAGCAGCTCGAGGAGCGCGCGCTCGAGGAGCTCGGCCTCGACCCCTCCGGCCTGGTCGACGACTACGGCCCGGCCACGCTCATCCCCTTCACCGGAGAGGTGCCCGACGGCGAGGAGCCGCCGGAGCCCACGCCGTTCGTGCGCGAGGAGCAGGCCAAGCGCCTGCGCGCCGCCGAGCGTGCCCTGTCGATGCTCGGCCGGGTGAACCCGCTCGCGCTGGAGGAGTTCTCCGCGATGGAGGAACGGCACAAGTTCCTCACCGAGCAGCTCGAGGACCTCAAGCGCACCCGCAAGGACCTCCTCGACATCGTCCGCGAGGTCGACGCCCGCGTGGAGCAGGTCTTCACCGAGGCCTACGCCGACGTGGAGAAGGCCTTCGACTCCACCTTCGCCCGACTCTTCCCTGGCGGTGAGGGGCGGCTGGTGCTCACTGCCCCCGACGACATGCTCAACACCGGCATCGAGGTCGAGGCACGACCGGCCGGGAAGAAGGTCAAGCGACTCTCGCTGCTGTCCGGCGGCGAGCGCTCGCTGGTGGCCGTCGCGTTCCTGGTGTCGCTCTTCAAGGCGCGACCCTCGCCGTTCTACATCCTCGACGAGGTCGAGGCAGCCCTCGACGACACCAACCTCGGACGGTTGCTGGAGATCTACGAGGAGCTGCGCGAGAACTCCCAGCTGCTCGTGATCACCCACCAGAAGCGCACCATGGAGGTCGGCGACGCGCTCTACGGAGTCACCATGCGCGGCGACGGCGTGTCCGCCGTCATCAGCCAGCGCCTCCGCGACGCCGAGTCGGCCTGATGCCGCACGACGTCCCCACGCGGGCCGACTGCGTCGCCTGGCGCACCGCGACGACGCGGTGGCGCGACGACGACGCCTACGGCCACCTCAACAACGCGACCTACTACGAGCTGTTCGACACCGCGGTCAACGCCTACCTCTACGAGGCGACCGGCGTCGACGTCCGGGCGCTGCCGCAGATCGGCGTCGTCGCCGAGACGAGCTGCCGCTACTTCCGTGAGATCGGCTTCCCGGAGCCGATCGAGATGGGTCTGGTGGTCGACAAGGTGGGCACCAGCTCGATCGTCTACCGCATCGGCCTGTTCCAAGGAGCCTCGGACGAGGCGGCTGCCGAGGGGCGCTTCGTCCACGTCTACGTCGACAACGCGAACGGCGCCGGCGAGCGGCCGGTCACCCCGATGCCCGACGTCGTGCGCGCGGCCGTCGTACCCCTGCTCCGCCCGGAGGGGTGAGCGTCCTCACCCCGACGCGCCGGTGGCGGTCGTCGATGCGTGGGCGCCACCCGTCGTGTGCCACCGTGGAGGAGACCCGACCGGCCCACCTCGGAGGAACCCCGTGCTCGCGATCGTCCTGATGATGTCCCTCGGCGTGCTCGTCGCCGCGGCCGTGGCCGTCTACGTCGCCTACCCCCACCGTGGCGAGGAGATGCCGGTCGCGCCGCAGCTCGGCGACGCCATGCGCAAGGGTGTCGACGCCCTCCCGACCCTCGAGGACTCGGAGTCCCGCGTCTGATCCCACCGGGCGGGTGACGCCCGGCGTGGCGCCTCGCGCCGACCCCCGCGCGGACTAGCGTGCGAGAGGTGACCGGCACCCGCCACGACGTCGCCAAGGGCTACTGCGCCGCCTGCGGCGCGATGGTGTCCCGGCAGTTCCGGCCCGGACCCAATGGCCGCCCCGACGCAGCCTGTCCCCGGTGCGGGAGCCTGGAGCGGCACCGGTTCCTCTCCTTGCTGCTCGGCAGCCTGTCGCCCGAGCTGCGCGACCTCGACACCGTGGTCGAGATCGCCCCGTCGCGGCAGTCGAAGGTGCTGCTCGACCGGCTCGCGGCCCGGCGCCGGATCAGCCTGGACGCCGGCTACGACGCCCGCGACGTCGACGCGCTGGCCAGCCTGACCCACCTCCCGCTGCGGGACGGCTCGGTCGACCTCCTCGTCTGCTACCACGTGCTCGAGCACGTCCCGGACGACTGCGCGGCGATGCGCGAGATCGCGCGGGTGCTCAGCCCGCGCGGCATCGCGCTCCTCGAGGTGCCGATCAAGATGGGCGTGGCGACCGAGGAGGACCCGTCGGCGACCCCGGAGGAGCGCCTCCGTCGCTTCGGCCAGGTCGACCACGTGCGCTGGTACGGCGACGACTTCGACGCGCGCCTCGCGGACGCCGGCCTCGCCTCGGTGCGGGTCACGCCGCCGGCGCTCCTGGGGGAGTCCGCGGTCCGGTGGTTCCGGCTGATGCCCCACGAGGTCGTGTGGGTGGTGCACCCGGGCCGGGGGAGCGCGTCCCCGATGCTGGCGGGCGGCCCCGGTTCGGGCCTCACCGCCGCCTTCGACGCCGTGCTCGCCGACCTCGCGAAGGCGCAGGGCCGCCTGGCACGCGAGCGCGAGCGGGCCACCCGACTCGTCGCCCAGCGTGACGACCTGCGTGCCCGGCTGGCCGAGGAGCAGGCCCGCCGAGCGGCCGGGGTGCTCACCCGGCTTCGCCGCGCTGTGCCCCTCTGATTGGATTGCCCCATGGGTGACTGGCTCTATCTGATCATCGCCATCGCGGCCGTGGGCCTCCTCACGCTCGCCGGGCTGCTGACCTCCGGACGACGGCGGAAGGAGGTGCCGCCGCCGAGCGGCCGCACCGACGTCATCGCACCGCCGCCGACCGAGGGCGAGGTCGCGACCGAGGCGCCGCCGGAGCCGGCGGTCGACACCGCCGAGCCGGCCGCCCCGGCCCCGACGGTCGAGAAGCCCGAGGGCACGGCGTCGCGCCTCGTGCGGCTGCGCCAGCGGCTCTCCCTCTCCCAGGGCGGCCTCGGCAAGGGCCTGCTGGCCCTGCTCAGCCGTGAGCGCCTCGACGAGGACACGTGGGAGGAGATCGAGGACACCCTCCTGACCGCCGACATCGGCGTGGCACCGACCCAGGCGCTCGTGGAGCGTCTCCGCACCCGCCTGCGGGTCGAGGGTGGCCAGCCGTCCGACGTACGAACGGTGCTGCGCGAGGAGCTGATCGAGCTCGTCGGCACCGACCTCGACCGACGCGTCCAGGTGACCGGCACCGACGGCAAGCCCGGCGTGGTCCTCGTGGTCGGCGTCAACGGCGCCGGCAAGACCACCACCGTCGGCAAGATCGCCCGGATCCTCGTCGCCGAGGACCTCTCGGTCACGCTCGGTGCCGCCGACACCTTCCGCGCCGCCGCCGTCGACCAGCTCGCCACCTGGGGTGAGCGCGTGGGTGTCGAGGTCGTGCGCGGCCCCGAGGGCGGCGACCCCGCCAGCGTCGCGTTCGAGGCCGTCAAGCACGGCGTCGACAACGGCGTCGACACGGTGCTCGTCGACACCGCCGGCCGCCTGCAGAACAAGGCCGGGCTGATGGACGAGCTCGGCAAGATCAAGCGCGTCATCGAGAAGCAGGCCGACGTCACGGAGGTGCTGCTCGTCCTCGACGCCACCACCGGCCAGAACGGCCTCATCCAGGCCCGCGTCTTCAGCGAGATCGTCGACGTCACCGGCATCGTGCTCACCAAGCTCGACGGCTCCGCCAAGGGCGGCATCGTGGTGCAGGTGCAGCGCGAGCTCGGCGTCCCGGTCAAGCTCGTCGGCCTCGGCGAGGGACCCGACGACATGGCGCCGTTCGACGCGGCCGCCTTCGTCGACGCGCTCCTCGGCTGACGGGCGGCGCGTCCTCGCGCCGGCGCCCTTCGCGAATCCGCACCTTCAGCGAGAGCCTGACAACCCCTGCGTGCGGGGCGTGAGTCACCGCGGCCGTACGCCGGTCAGCGGCGGGCGAGAAGGGCGCGCACGGCGTCGTCGATGAGGGTCTCGGCGCGCTTGTCGAAGCTGTGCTCGGCGATGATCCTGGTCGCGATCTCGCGGCGGGTCGCGTCGTCGGGGAAGGCGTCGTACGGCGGCGTCACCAGGCGGGCGAGCTCGTGTTCGTTGTCGAAGGGGAGCACGAGACCCGAGAAGATCTCCTCCAGACCGTCGATGCGGTCGCTGAGGATGCGGGCCCCGCAGGCCGCCGCGTCGAAGAGCCGGTTGGAGGCGAAGCTGTCGCGGCGCATGTCGAGGTGGTGGTCGTTGAGCACGATCCCCGCCGAGGCGTAGAGCGCGCCGACCTCGCGGTTGTCGACGCCGCCTGAGGCGATCTGGTCGCGCTCGACGAAGTCGGTCCAGTCGTTGCCGTGGAGGGTCAGGTCGGCGCCGATCGCGAGCGCGCTGCGGACGGCGTAGCGGTAGATGCCGCGTGAGTTGCCGACGAAGAGGAGTGCGGGCCCGGTGTCGGGCTCGGCCCGGTCGGGGTGGAACCAGCGCGTGTCGGTGCACTGCAGGAGCTGCGTGACGGGGGTGCCCCACTCGCGGCTCACGCGCTCCGACCAGCTGGTGCTGGCGGCGTAGACGAGGTCGAAGCCGGCGACCTCGTCGGGCGTGATCATGTCGGGGTGGCTGATGATCCACTCCACGTTGAGCAGGCCAGGCCGGGGGGTGACGCGGTCGAGGCCGCGGAGCACCAGCAGCACGTCGTCGTGGTCACGCGAGTCGCGGTGCCGGGCGTCGCGGCGGTCGATGGCCACGTGCTGGCCGCGTCGTTCGAGGGCATCGGCCAGGGACCGCGCGAAGTAGGTGTCGCCCCACCGGTCGCCGCGCTGGGCGGCCGGCGCGGCGATGTCGACGGCCCACCGCAGCCGCGGGGGCGACTCGCGGATGCCCTCGACGGCCCGCAGGACGAGCTCGGGCACCAGGACCGCCGGCGCGCTCCGGTCGTCGGGGTCGGCGCTGACCATCCGGCTGCGTTCGTCGGTCACCTCGAGCCCGGCGGCGCCGAGGTGCGTGTGGGAGTGGTCGGCGGGGGGCCGGGGTCCGGCGAGCACGGTCGCACGCAGCGACGCCATCGCGCCGATCAGCGTCTCGGCGTCGGCGTAGGCGGTGCGGGAGGTGATCACCGCGTCGGGCACCAGCACCGATCCGCCGAGGCCGGCCCGCTGCGCCCGCAGGCCGAGGTCGGTCTCCGCGAGGACCGAGTGGTAGCGCGAGTCGAGACCGTGCAGCGCGAGCGCGGTCTCGGTGCGGAGCGCCACCAGGGGCGAGGCGGGCGCGGCGACCTCGCACCGGCCGATCCGTACGGCGTCGCTGGTGGGCATGCCGGCGAGGAACAGCTCGGGGTGCGGGTTGTCGCTGGTGAAGCGGGCACCGGCGCTGAGCACCACGCCGTCCAGGTCGACGACCAGAGGCTGTGCCACGCCCACACCGGGCTCGCGCAGCACCCCGGCGAGCTGCTCGGCGATCGGCTGGCGCGGCGGCATCGCCTCGGGCCGGACCAGCACCACGGTGCTGCCGGCGGCCTCCACGACGCCGACGTTGGTGGCGACCGACATCGACACCGGCGCGGGGACCGAGACGAAGCGGGCGCCCGAGATCACCGACGCGATGGAGGCGGCCAGGACGTGGTGCGCCCGACGCATGCGGACGCCGACGAGCACCAGCTCCGAGCCCTCGCGCGGCACCGAGCCGAGCCACTCCACCGTGCGGCGGGGCTCCGGCCCCAGCGGCATGACGTGGCTGACCAGCGACTCGTCGGTCTCCCGGCGCGCGGCGGCGTCCCAGTCGACGAGCTGGCGCTCGAGGACGACGGAGTCCCAGTCGTCGTCGAAGCCCGGCGGCGGCGTGTCGGGCCGACGCAGGACGGGTACGTCGACGGCGAGCGGCTCGTGGTCTCGGGTGAGCCGCAGCAGCAGGTCGCGCTCCACCGCCCCGTCGAGGCCCTCGTCGAAGCCCCCGACGTCCTTGACGGCGTCTCGTCGCAGGAGCGCGGTCGCGAGGTCGACCTGGCGCCCGCCGAGCAGCTCGTGGCGCGATCGGCCGACAGCGCCGGCGCCCGCCACCACGGCGGCAGCCCCGCTGTGGTGGGCGTGCGCCAGCAGGTCGCCGAGCATCTCGGGGAGCCACTCGCGCCCGAGTGGCAGGAAGGCCACGTGCTCGCCGGTGCCGTGCTCGAGGGCCACGTTGAGCGCGCGGGCGAGCCCGCACCGCGACTCGCGCACGACGGTGACACGGTCGTCGAAGGCCGCTACGCCCTGCAGCACTGCTGCGGTGTCGTCGACCGATCCGCGGTCGACGGCGACGAGGTGCCAGTCGGTGAAGGACTGGGCCTGCAGCGACGCCACCGTCTGGTGGACGAGCGGTCCGGCGTCCTGCGCGGCCATCACGACGGTCACCGCCGGGGAGGTGCCCATCGAGGCGGGGAGCGCCGGCGTGGGGCCGACCAGCTGCGGACGCTCGCGGACGACCTCCTCGCGCCACTCGGTCGCGGCGGCGATGGCGGCGGCGCGGTAGGTGGACCAGGACACCTTGCGGGGCAGGATCCGCGTCGGCAGGGGGGTGCCCGGCCCGGAGGCCGAGAGCCAGTAGGAAAGCGCGCCGTAGGGGTGGTGCCGGGCCTCGGGGTAGGCCGCGAAGATGATCCGCGGGTCGACGAGCGGGTGCGGCGCGATGCGGTTGCGCCGCCGACGCTCGGAGACGTACCAGAGCACGGGGTGCTGGCCGACCCGCTGCCATGAGCGGCGCCGCCCGATCCACTGGGCCTCGAAGAGCGGGTGGGGGGACACGTCGCCGGCGTCGACGACCGCGCGCGCCGCCTCGAGGGTCGACTCGAAGGTGGTGCCGAGCTGGGCGGCGACGTAGTCGGCGTCGACGAGGCCGGAGGCGACCATGACCTCGGCGGCGTCGTCGAGCCTCACCTGGCCCGGCCGCCGACGCTCACCGCGCATCGGAGTACCTCACCCGCGGGAAGAGGGGCTCGAGGGCCAGCGGCGTGGGCAGCAGCCGCTCGGTGTCGCGGAGGGGGTAGTACTGCGCGGTCTCCTCGAGGAACTCGCGCACGCCGTCGAAGCGCTGCGGGAAGCGCCGCTCGCACAGCTCGAGCAGCCGCTTGGCGTCGAGGTTGTACGGGTCGTAGCGCAGGGTGTCGATCTTGACGTAGGGGAGCCGGGCGTTGTCGAGCACCCGGTCGGCCAGGCTCCGGGCAGGGTTCCACGGCTCGTTGGCCCGCTCGCGCCACTCGCGCACCTCGGCGCGGGTGCGCGGGAAGTGGGAGCGGTGGGCGGCCCACCAGCGCATCCGCTCGCGGGCGATGCGCCGGTCCTCGGGGGTCTCGACGAAGTAGGTGTCGGAGAGGAAGCCCGCCTCGTAGAGGCGGCGCGACATGCCCACCTCGTAGCGCCGGATGACCTGGCGGCGCTTGGAGATCGGCTCCATCTCCTCCCAGAACGTCGTGAACGCCCGCGAACCGACCACCCACGGGCGGAAGGCGATGAAGAAGGACTGGATGTGCGGCGCGACGCGCTCGGCGCCCGTCAGGCCCCAGAAGTCGCAGGGCCGCGTGGCCATCTCGGTGAAGATCGGCTCGTAGGAGTCGAGGGCGAAGACGTAGGTGTCGTTGCAGACCACCACCTCGTCGTACGCCGTCAGGTCGCCGGCGGCGTCGAGGCCGACCTTGTAGCTGAAGAAGTCGTAGCCGTAGTTGGCCCGCTCGACGAGGACCGCCCGTTCGGTCAACCAGGCGCGCGCCGAGTCCTGGAGGTTGGCCGTGGTGCAGACCAGCAGGGTGTCGACCGACGCGGCCAGCGCCTCCACCTGACCGCGCACGTGGGGCCGCAGCTCCCCGGCGACGTCGTAGTGCGCCATCACGGCCAGTCTGGACACGGCCGAACACTAACAAGCGGCCTCCGGCGACGATCCGTTCACACACCTGTAACACGAGGGCTCATTCCGTTGCGTGCGTGCAACATCCGTCGCGGCCCCGCGAAACCTCGGCCGCACAGGCTGCGGGTCATCACGTGGGCACCGCCATGACAGCGGCGTCATGGCCTGGGTGACCCCCCCGTTTCGTTCGTGCTCGAGTTCCTGGAGGTCCTGTGGACGGCTATTACGCCTTCATGCTGGTGGCGACTGCCTTCGTCCTGATGATGACGGTGCCCGCGCTGGCCCTGTTCTACGGCGGCATGTCGCGGTCGAAGTCCGTGCTCAACATGATGATGATGTCGTTCATCGCGGCCGCCATCGTCGGCATCCTGTACGTCGCTGTCGGCTGGTCGATGGGCTTCGGCGGCAACGGCACCTTCTTCGCCAACCCGTTCGAGCTGTTCTGGCTCGACGGCGTCACCACCGACAACTACATCTACGTGATGTTCCAGATGACCTTCGCGATCATCACCGCGGCCCTGATCAGTGGCGCGGTGGCCGACCGGCTGAAGTTCTCCGCCTGGGTGGTCTTCCTCCCGCTGTGGGCGCTCATCGTCTACTTCCCGATGGCCCACATGGTCTTCAGCTGCACCCCCGACTCGCTCATCTGCGGCCGCATCGGCGCCCAGGACTACGCGGGCGGCACGGCCGTCCACATCAACGCCGGCGTCGCGGCCCTGGTGCTCGTGCTGCTCCTCGGCAAGCGCATCGGCTGGCCCCGCGAGCAGATGCGCCCGCACAACCTCACGCTGACCATGCTCGGCGCGGGCATGCTGTGGCTCGGCTGGTACGGCTTCAACGTCGGCTCGATCGTCTTCGGCACCAGCTTCGACGAGGACCCCGAGGCCTTCCTCTCGCAGTTCTACTCCGAGACCGGCCGCACCTTCGCCAACACCACCCTGGCCACCATGGCCGCCATCCTCGGCTGGCTCCTGATCGAGCGGCTCCTGCACGGCAAGGCCACCTCGCTCGGTGCCGCCTCCGGCATCGTGGCCGGCCTGGTCGCGATCACCCCGGCGGCCGGTGCCGTCGACATCAGCGGCGCCGTGGCCATCGGCATCATCGCGGGTGGCCTCTGCGCCTGGGCCGTCGGCCTGAAGTACAGGCTCGGCTACGACGACTCGCTCGACGTGGTCGGTGTGCACCTCGTCGGTGGCATCGTGGGCACCGTGCTGATCGGCGTGTTCTCCACGGCTGAGGGCGCCGGCGGCGTCAACGGGCTGCTCTACGGCGGCGGCTTCGCCTCGCTCGGCGACCAGACCCTCGGTGTCCTCGTCGCGGTCGTCTACTCGGGTGTCCTCACCACTGTCATCGCCCTGGCGATCAAGTACACGATGGGCCTGCGCCTCGACGAGGAGGACGAGGTCAACGGCATCGACCTCGTCGCCCACGGCGAGACGGCGTACGACCTGCACAGCGGCAGCAGCGGTGGCAGCAGCAGCGTCCTCGCCGCCTCCACCGCCCCTGTCGCCACCACCACCAAGACCGAAGGAGCCAGCGCATGAAGCTCGTGACCGCGGTGATCAAGCCGCACAAGTGGGAGGACGTCCGCGAGGCGCTCGAGACCTTCGGCGTCGCCGGGATGACGGTCTCCGAGGTCAGCGGCTACGGCCGCCAGAAGGGCCACACCGAGGTCTACCGCGGGGCGGAGTACGACATCGCCCTCGTCCCGAAGATCCGCATCGAGATCGTCGTCGACGATGCCGACGTCGACGACATCGTCGGGATCGTGGTCAAGACCGCGCAGACCGGTCGGATCGGCGACGGCAAGGTCTGGGTCAGCCCCGTCGAGACCGTTGTCCGTGTCCGCACCGGCGAGCAGGACGCGTCGGCGCTCTGATGACGTTCCCTCTTCTCGGGACTCGCGGGGACGTGGACGCGTGAGCACCCCACGCCGTTCCTCTCCTCCGCTCCGCTCCTCCGAGCAACGACGTAGGGACCCCGCGTGACCGCAGAACTGCGACAGACCAGGGCCACCTCGGCCGACGAGCTCTGCCGGGAGGCGTACGCCGCCTCCGGCGGGCCCGTCACCGGGGTGGCCCTGGTCGCGGTCGGGGGGTACGGCCGGGGCGAGCTCGCGCCGCACTCCGACCTCGACGTCGTCCTGGTCCACGAGGACGGCCACGACCTGGGCGACCTGGGGGCCACGCTCTGGTACCCGCTGTGGGACTCCGGGCGGCGGCTCGACCACTCGGTCCGCTCGATGAGCGAGGTGCTCGAGGCGGCGACGGACCTCCGGGTCGCGCTCGGCCTGCTCGACGCCCGCCACCTCGCCGGCGACCCGGGCCTCAGCCTCCGGCTGCGCACCACGATGCTGGCCGACTGGCGTCGTCAGGCCCGGACCCGGCTGCCGGAGCTCAAGGCGATGACGCTCAAGCGCCACGACGTCACCGGCGAGCTGGCCCACGCGTCGGTGCCCGACGTCAAGGAGGCCGAGGGCGGGCTGCGCGATGCCGGCGTGCTCAAGGCGATCGAGGCCAGCTGGCTCGTCGACGCCTCCACCCCCGCGCTCGAGGCGGCGCGGCAGATGCTCCTCGACGTCCGCGACGAGGTGCAGGACCTCGCCGGCCGGCCGGCCGACCGCATCGCCCCCGAGATGTGGGGCCCGCTGGCCGAGCGCCTCGGACTTCCCGACGCCGGGGCCGCCCAGCGCCACGTCCGCTCCCTCGGCCGCCGGATCGCCCACCTCTCGCGGCTGGCGTGGCGGCGTACGGACGCCGTGATGGCCCGATCGACGGGGGAGCGGGGCCGACGGACGCCCGCTCTCGAGAGGATCGCCCCCGGGATCGCGCTCTCGCGTGGCGAGGTCGTCCTCGACGCCGGGACCAGGCCCGGCGACGACCCGACCCTGCTGCTCCGTGCGGCGGCGGAGGCAGCGAGCCGTGACGTCGTGCTCGCGCCCACCACCGCCGCCCGGCTGGTCCGGGAAGGGGCCGATCTCCCCGTGCCGTGGCCCGCCCCTGCCCGCGACGCGCTCGTCCGTCTGCTCGCCAGCGGGCCGGCCCTGCTGCCGGTCTGGGAGACCCTCGACGAGGTCGAGGGCATCGAGACCTTCCTGCCCGAGTGGGAGCAGATCCGGTTGCTGCCCCACGCCTCGGCCATCCACCGCTTCACCGTCGACCGGCACGTCGTGGAGACCTGCGCGGAGGCGGGCGCCCTGATCCGCAGCGTCCGCCGGCCCGACCTGCTGCTCGTGGCCGCGCTGCTGCACGACATCGGCAAGGGGTCGCTGCACGACCACTCGGTGGCCGGTGAGCCCCTGGCTCGGAAGGTCGTGGCCCGGATGGGCTTCACCGACCTCGACGCCGAGGTGGTGGCCTCCCTCGTGCGCTGGCACCTGCTGCTGGCGGACCTCGCGACCACCCGCGACCCCGACGACCCCGCCACCACCGCCGAGCTGCTCACCCACGTCCCGGACGCGGCCAGCCTCGAGCTCCTGCGTGCCCTCACCGAGGCCGACGCCCGGGCGGCCTCGCCGGCGGCGTGGACGACGTGGCGGGCGTCCCTGATCGACCGCCTCGTCTCCCGCGCCGGGCACGCGCTCGGCGCCGAGATGACGCACGTCGACCCGGCGGGGTCGCTGCCCGTCCCCGACGCCGTACGACGCGACCCGACCGCCGTGTCGGTCGAGATCGCCCCGCACGAGGTCGGCGCCACCGTCACCGTGGTCGCGGCCGACCGCGTGGGGCTGCTCGCCGACGTCGCCGGAGGACTCGCCGCGCTGCGGGTGCCGGTGCACGCCGCCCGCGCCTGGTCGCAGGTCGACGCCGAGGGCGAGTGGGCCGTCAGCGCGTGGGAGGTCCCGGACGCCTACCTCGACGCCAGCGTCGTCCGCGACCGGATCCGCCGCGTCGTCGAGGGCACCCAGCGGCTCCCCGACCTGCCCGCGCGCCCGGACGGCGAGCTGCCACCGATCGTCGAGGTCCGCCCGGACGCCTCGCGCGCCTCGCTGGTGCTGGAGATCCGCACCTCCGACCGGCCCGGTGTGGTCCACCGCGTGCTCACCACCCTCGCCGGGCTCGGGCTCACGGTGGCCTCCGCGCACGTCTCCACGCTCGGCCCCCAGGCGGTCGACGTGTTCTACGTCCAGGAGGTCGGTGGGGTGCGCCCCACGGAGGAGCGAGCTGCGGCGGCTGCCCATGCCGTACGCACGGCACTGGGCGGCTGAGCTGGCTGAGCTCGGCGGATGAGCTCGTCGGGTGAGCCCGGACGGGGTGCGGCCGTTAGTCTTGGTCGTCGTACCAGACTCTGATCCACCCTGATCCACCACCGATGCGAGGGACAGACCCACACCGTGTTCGCCACACTCTCCGACCGCCTTGCCGACACCTTCAAGAACCTGCGGGGCAAGGGCCGGCTCTCCGAGGCCGACATCGACGCCACCGCGCGTGAGATCCGCATCGCGCTGCTCGAGGCCGATGTCGCGCTGCCCGTGGTGAAGGAGTTCGTCGGGGCGGTGAAGGAGCGCGCCCGCTCGGAGGAGGTCAGCGGCGCCCTCAACCCGGCGCAGCAGATCATCAAGATCGTCCACGAGGAGCTTGTCACGATCCTCGGCGGCGAGACGCGCCGCCTGCGCTACGCCAAGAGCGGGCCGACGGTCATCATGCTCGCCGGCCTCCAGGGTGCCGGCAAGACGACGCTCGCGGCCAAGCTCGCGCTGTGGCTCAAGGACCAGGACAAGACGCCGATGCTCGTCGCGGCCGACCTCCAGCGTCCCAACGCCGTCCAGCAGCTGCAGGTCAACGGCGAGCGAGTCGGCGTCCCGGTCTTCGCCCCCGAGCCGGGCAATGGCACCGGCAACCCGGTCGACGTCGCCCGCGCGTCGATCGAGGAGGCCAAGCGCAAGCTCCACGACGTCGTCATCATCGACACCGCCGGACGCCTCGGCGTCGACGCGACCCTCATGCAGCAGGCCGCCGACATCCGCGACGCGGTGCAGCCCGACGAGGTCCTCTTCGTCGTCGACGCGATGATCGGCCAGGACGCGGTCACCACCGCGCAGGCCTTCCTCGACGGTGTCGGCTACGACGGCGTGGTGCTCACCAAGCTCGACGGCGACGCCCGCGGTGGCGCCGCGCTGTCGATCCGCTCGATCACGGGCAAGCCGGTCATGTTCGCCTCCAGCGGCGAGAAGATGACCGACTTCGACCTGTTCCACCCCGACCGGATGGCCTCGCGCATCCTCGACATGGGCGACATGCTCACCCTGATCGAGCAGGCCGAGAAGGCGTTCGACTCCGAGCAGTCGCTGAAGGCGGCCGAGAAGCTCGCCACCAAGGGCGGCTTCACGCTGGAGGACTTCCTCCAGCAGATGATGCAGATCCGCAAGCTCGGCTCGATGACCAAGATCATGGGGATGCTCCCCGGGATGGGTCAGTTCCGCGACCAGCTCGAGAACTTCGACGAGCGCGAGATCGACCGCATCCAGGCGATCATCCAGTCGATGACGCCGGCCGAGCGCGACAACCCGAAGATCATCGACGGCTCGCGTCGCGCCCGCATCGCTGCCGGCTCCGGCCGCCAGGTGTCCGACGTCAACCAGCTCGTCGACCGCTTCTTCGAGGCGCGCAAGATGATGGAGTCGATGGCCAAGGGCGGCGGCATGCCGGGGATGCCGGGGATGCCCGGCATGGCCGGCGGCAAGCGCTCCGGAGCGCGTCAGCCGGCCCAGGTCAAGGGCAAGAAGGGCAAGAAGCGCGTCTCGGGCAACCCGGCGAAGGCTGCCCAGCAGAAGGCCGCGCAGAAGACTGCCTCGGACGGGAAGGCCGCCAACCCCTTCGGCAACCCCGACGGCGCCGACGTCGACTACGAGAAGGCTGCCGAGCAGCTCAACCTGCCGAAGGACTTCTCACAGTTCCTGAAGTGATGTCGACCCTCGTCGTCGACGGCGCCAACGTCGTCGGGTCCGTGCCCGACGGCTGGTGGAAGGACCGCGCGGGGGCGGCGCGCCGCCTGCACGAGCGGCTCCTGGTCGCCGACACGTCGTACGACGAGATCGTGCTGGTGCTGGAGGGCCAGGCCAAGGGTGGCGTGCGGGCCGGCCGGGACGGCCACGTGCGGACGGTGCACGCGGCGCGCGACGGCGACGCCGAGATCCGGGAGCAGGCGCGCCGTGCGGGCGAGGCCGGCGGCCACGTCGTCGTGGTGACCGCCGACCGTGCGCTCGCTGCCAACGTGGCGCCCGCCCAGGTGCTGAGCCCGTCCTGGCTGCTCGACCGGCTCTGACGGCTGGACGTCCTAGTCCTCGTGCGGCGCGAGCCCTCCGGTGCGCGTGAGGCCGACGGCCCGCACGCTGGGCAGCCCGCCCTGGGCCGCTGCGAGCGTGACGTCGTACTGGACGTAGCGTCCCGACACCTCGGCGCGGCTGCCCGCCCCGGTGACGACCTTCCAGCCCGACCAGGTGTCGTCGGGCGTCGCCCGCTCACCGGCGCGGACCCGCACCACGACCTGCGAGCCCGCTGGCCGGTGTGCATCGAGCACGAGTCCCCGCCACGTCGTCTTGCGCCCGGAGTCGACCACCCGCGAGGTGTAGCGGCCCCAGCCACGAACGCTCAGCGCGAGGCCACCCAGCCCGGACTCGTCCACGCGGACGTCGCCGCTGAGCGTGCCGGTGCGGAAGTCCTCGGCCGTCATCATCGCGATGCCGGCGCGCGGGGTGCGGAACTGCTCCGACCGAGGCGTGGCGGCCGTGCCTGAGGTGTCACGCGAGGCCACCCTCACTGCGTACTCCCGCCGCGGCGCCAGCCCCGTCACCACGATCGTGTGGTTCCTGGTCAGGCTCGAGTCGAACCCGCGCCGCCGGAGCGGGGTGCCGGCCCGTCCGAGGCGCACGACCGAGGTCGCGGGCTCGCTCGTCCGCCAGGTGACCCGGGCCGAGCCGTCGGGCAGCGGCAGGACCTTCATCCGGCTGATGCGCGGCGCGGCCCCGTCGACGGCCGGTGTCGTGAACGACGCCGGTGCGGCATCGGCCGCCGGCCACAAGGTGTGACGCCCTCCCGGGCCGCGCGACTCGAGGCGGTAGTAGTAGCGCGTTGCGGGCCGCAGGCCATCGAGCTCCGCGAGGTGCTCGGTGGTCCGACCAGCGATCGAGACCCGGGTGGAGAGCCCGCCGGGCGTGGTGCCGAGCAGCACGTCGCTGGTGCCGGGCTCGTCGGTCGTCCAGGTGGCCGTCGTGTCGCCGGTGTCGGACGTCGTGACCGATGCGTCGGAGACGCGGTTGGCGCCGCCGCCCCCAGCGGAGTACGTCGCCTGGTGGGCGCCGCCGATCGCCGGGAAGACGGCGTACTGCTGGCCCTTGACCGTCATCGTCGTGAACGGCACGGAGGCGCCCCCTCGGGTGACGGCGCTGAGCGTCGTGCCGCCCGGGCCGGTGGTGGGCAGCATCGCCGTCAGCCCGGTCGCTCCGACTCCGATCCCGACGGTGAAGGACAAGGTGCTGCCGCTCCACGAGATGCCGCTGAACGACGAGCCGTTGCGTCCGTCGGTCCACGTCAGCAGCTGGCGGGCGGCGATGACGGGCACGCCACGCGCCTGCGCCGAGGCCAGCACCTGGGTGTCCTCGAAGGTCGAGGCCCGGTCGGTGTGCAGGTTGGCGGTGAAGGCGCCGTAGTAGCCCTGGCTGCCGAGTGCCCGGTCGAGCAGGGTGTCGGGCGTGAACGGGTAGGTCTGCCCGGACTCGTCGGTCATGTTGGTGTTGGCCTGGAAGACGTCGATCATCGTGCCGTCGGTGTCGGTGAAGCGCATGGGCATGCCCGACCCGTTCATGAACCCCGGCCGGTCCGCGATCCACGAGCCGGGGTAGTAGTAGTAGTTCGTGTCGAGGCGGATCCCTGACGCCAGCTCGGCCCTGGCCTGCGAGACCCAGTCGCTCCAGACGATGCAGTGGTAGCGGCTGGTCGTGGGAGCAGGCACCGAGGAGTACTTCGCGCGCCACGCGCCGAGCTGGTCGGTGTAGCCGTTCAGGAGCGCCTGGTAGGACAGGAAGTTCGTGCAGCTGTTGTCCGGGTGCAGGCCGACCTCGAAGCCCTGGGCGTCGAAGGTCGCCGCCTGGGCGTTGGTCATCGGAGTGTTGGTGAAGACGTACGACGTGAAGCGCGGGCACTCCCACCGGACGACCGAGCAGCCGCTGGGGCTGGCCGCCGCGTAGGTGCTGAAGCGCCCGGGCGTGCCTCCGGTGGCGTGGTCGTCGCCGGTGGCCACGACCACGGCCTTGTGGGTGCCCGGGAAGTACCAGAACCTCGGCACCGGGAACCGGTCGCGGGCGGTGACCGTGACCAGGTTGGCGAGCAGCCGCTGCTGCTCGTCGGCCTGCGGGATGTGGGCCTTGGACAGGTTGAGCCAGTCCGGTTCGCTGCCGCCGAAGAAGAGGTCGTTCGACCGGTTCGGTGTCGCGCCGTCACGGTTCTGGCCGGCCCAGGCGACGTTGCCCTGCCGGGTGGCGATCACGGAGCGGGCGAGGTCGAAGGCCCACGTGGCGACCTGCCCGCCGTTGCTCCCCACGCTGCGCAGCGTCACGGCCGGCAGGCCGGTGCTGGTGGTGGCGTTGGAGTAGAGCGTGGCGACGCTGGTGGCGCCGCTGAGGGAGTATCGGCCGGCGGCTCCGTGGAACTGCATCGTGTCCGTCGTGATGCCGGCTCCGGGCTCAACGGCCGCGTTGACGGCGAGGTAGCCGTCGGTGACGGTGCCTGCCTGGGCGGTGATCCCGGCGAGGCCGTGCAGCCTGGTGTCGGGCCGCATGGCGATCAGGTTGCCGCCGGCCTCGACCCAGCTCGTGAGGGCGGCGACCTGGGCGTCGGTGATGCCCACGTCGCCCAGCACCACGACGGAGTACGCCGCGAGGGTGGCGGCGCTGAGCGTGGAGACCCGCACGTTGGCGAACTCGTTGAGTCCCTCCGCCCGGAGGATCTCGGAGAGGTAGGACGACGACGGGTTGCCGGTGCTGGTGACCACGGCGATCGGGCCGCCCGGCCCTTCCTCGGGCCCGGGCGGTGGGGGTGCCGAGGTCTGGAACGACCATGACGCCGACGTCATGGTGTTTCCCGACCCGTCACGGGCGCCGCTGACCTCCACGGTGTACGACGTGGACCACTCGAGGCCGGCGCCGGGCGTCAGGGTGGCCGTGCGGGTGCCGACGTCGTAGGCGGTGGTGGACGGCACCACCTGGCCGCCGGGGCCGCGCAGCACCATCGCCACGGTCGACCCCGTGACCGACTCGCTGAAGATCGCCTGGGGCCGGACCGACGCCGGGACGCCGGTGGCACCCGACGCCGGGACGCGCCCCTCGAGCGTGGGCGGGGTGGTGTCGTTCGACTCCTCCTGGAAGATGACGTCGACCCAGTAGTTCTCGGACCCGTAGCTCAGGTTGGGGAAGGTGCTGGGGGTCGAGGTGTAGCGGTAGAGCCCGTTGCCGCCGTCGGCGCCGTTGCGGAGCGCCGTCAGCGGTCCGCGGGTGGTGCCGGCGGAGGCGAAATAGCCGCTGTTCACGACGTACCGGCTCGGGGTGAAGTACGAGGCGACGTAGGTCGTGTTGGCGGTCACCGCGACAGGTGAGGCGAAGATCGCCTCCTGCCAGCCGCTGGCCGTGCCGCCGGCGAAGGTGACCTGGCCCAGCCGGGTGCCGGTCGCGCTCCACAGGCTGCCCACGTGGGTCCCCGTCGCCTGGCTGGGGCGGTAGTACCGGATCCCGGTGATGTAGCCGGGCGTGTCCGTCCGGAACTTCACGCCCAGCTCGACCGCGCTCGTGTCGGGGTCGATGCCGGCCGGGGTGGCGCTCACCGGCCAGATCGTGCAGGGGCAGCCCGACGTGGTGGCGCTGGTCGTGAAGGTCCAGGTGACCGCGTCCATCACGTTGCCGGCGGCGTCCCTGGCACCGCTCACCGAGGCCGTGTAGGTCGTGTTGGCGACCAGGGTGGCGCTCGGGTCGAGGGTCGAGGTGCGGCTGGCGGCGTCGTACGTCGTCGCCGCCGGGACGAGCGCGCCGCCCGGTGCGCGCAGCTCGAAGGTGATCGTGGCCGCCTGGACCGCCTCGCTGAACGTCGCGGTCGGCGAGACGGCGGTCGAGACGGTCCCCGCGCCGGGGGCGGGGGCCCGGGAGGTGAGCGTGGGCTTCGTCGTGTCCGGCGTGTCGGTGGTGAAGGTCCACGACACGGGGTCGATCAGGTTGCCGGCGGTGTCGCGGACGCCGGTCACGGTCGCGGTGTACGTCGTCGAGGCGGCCAGCGCTGCCGCCGGGTCGAGGACGGCAGTCCGGGTCGCCGCGTCGTAGGACGTGGTGCCGGTGACGATCGTGCCGCCGGGGCCGCGGAGCTCGAGGCCGAGCGTCGACTGCTGCACCGGTTCGGAGAAGGTGGCGCTCACGTCGGAGCCCACGCCGACACCAGTGGCACCGGGTGCGGGGGTGCGCCCGGTGACGGTGGGCCTGGTGGAGTCGGGCCCGTCCTCGAACACCACGTCGACCCAGTAGTTCTCCGACCCGTAGGTCTGGTCGGGGAAGGTGCTCGCGCTCGAGGTGTAGCGGTAGAGCCCGTTGCCGCCGTCGGTCCCGTTCTGCAGCGCGGTGAGGGGGCCGCGCGTCGTGGCTGCGCTCGCGAAGTAGCCCGAGCTCACCGCGTAGCGGCTCGGCGTGAAGTAGGACGCGACGTAGGTCGTCCCGGCGGTGACCGCGATCGGACTGGCGAAGGTCGCCTGCTGCCACCCGCTGGCCGTCTCGCCGGTGAAGGTGACCTGCCCCAGGCGGTTGCCGGTGCTCGTCCAGAGCGACCCGACGTGGACGCCACTGGTCTGCGTGGGCTTGTAGTAGCGGATGCCGGTCACGAAGCCGTCCGTCGATGCGCGGAACCGCACGCCGAGCTCGACCGGGCTGGTGTCGGGGTCGGTGCCCGCCGGCGTTGCCGTCGAGGGCCAGATCGTGCAGGGGCACTCGGAGACCGCCGCCGTCGTGGTGAACGACCAGGACACCGGGTCCATCTGGTTGCCCGAGGCGTCCCGCGCCCCCGTGAGGTTGACCGTGTAGGTCGTGCTCGCGGCGAGGTTGGCGTTCGGGTTGACGGTTGCCGTGCGGCTCGCGGCGTCGTAGGTCGTGGCGGCGGGCGCGAGTGTGTTCCCCGGGCCGCGGACCTCGAGGGCGATCGTGGTCTGCTGCACCGGCTCGCTGAACGTGGCCGTCGGCGAGACGCCCAGCGCAACCCCGGTGGCGCCGGCGGTCGGGGTGCGTCCCGTGACCGTCGGGCTCGTCGTGTCGGGGGTGTCGGTCGTGAAGGACCACGTCACCGGATCCATCTGGTTGCCGGCGGGGTCGCGGGCGCCGGAGAGGGAGGCGGTGTAGGTCGTCGTGGCGGACAACGGGGCGGTCGGGTCGAGCGTCGCGGTCCGGCTGGCGGCGTCGTACGACACCGTGGCGGGCACGAGGGCACCACCGGGCCCCCGCAGCTCGAATGTGGCGGTCGACTGCTGCACCGGCTCGGAGAACGTGGCGGTCACGTCGCTCGCCAGCGGCACCCCAGTCGCTCCCGGCGCGGGCGTGCGGCTGGTCAGCGTCGGCTTGGTGGTGTCGTTGGCCTCGGTGAAGACGACGTCGACCCAGTAGTTCTCCGAGCCGTAGGTCTGGTTGGGGAAGGCTCCGGCGGTCGTGGTGTACCGGTAGAGGCCGTTGCCGCCCGACGGAGCGTCCTGCAGCGCCGTCAACGGCCCCCGCGTGGTCGCCGCGGACGCGAAGTAGCCCGAGGTGACGGCGTACCTGCTCGGGGTGAAGTAGGAGGCCACGTAGGTCGTGCCCGCCGTCACGGGGACGGGTGTCGCGAAGGACGCCTGCTGCCAGCCGCTGGCCGTCTCGTTGGTGAAGGTGACCTGCGCGAGCCGGGTGCCGGTGCTGCTCCAGAGCGACCCGACGTGGACGCCGCTGGTCTGCGTGGGCTTGTAGTAGCGGATCCCGGTGACCATGCCGTCGACGGCTGCGCGGAACTTCACGCCGAGCTCGACCGCGCTGGTGTCGGGGTCGGTGCCGGCCGGCGTGGCGGTGCTCGGCCAGATCGTGCAGGGGCAGGGTGTCGCCGGGGTCCCGACGGTGACGGAGGTGGTCGCCGCGGCGCCCAGCCGGGCGCTGTCGTCGACGGCACGGGCCCGCAGGGTCAGCGCACCGGCCGATGCCGGGGTGAACGTGTAGGTCCAGGTGGCGCGGCCGCTCGCGCGCCTCCACGTGGAGCCGCCGTCGGTCGAGACCTCGACGCCGGCGACCCGGCCGCCCCCGGCATCTGTCGCGGTGCCGGTGATGGTGACGGGCGAGCCGACCGGCAGCGTCGCGCCCGCCGCGGGCGAGGTGATGGCGGCCGTGGGGGCGGTGGTGTCGGTGGACGCGGTCGCCGCAGCGAGACCCGTTGCCAGCGTGTCGGGCTGGACCCCCATGTCGGCGAGCAGGTTGACGGTTGCCTGCTGGGCGGCCGTGTCCGGTGCGGCCGACCCGCGGTCGTGGTTGCTGTCGAGCGCCCAGGCCCACTGGATGGTGCCCGCGCTGAAGACCAGCGCCCCGCTCGCGGCGCGGTACGTCGTCATCGCGTGGGTGGCCTGGCCCTGCGCGTACGTGCTGCCGTGGTCCTGGAGGCGCTCGCCCGAGCCGGCCGTCTGGGACACGCGGAACGTGCCCGGTGGTCGGAAGCCGTTGTCGGGGTCCTCGTCCCACTCGTAGCCGATCACGTTGGTGCCGATGGTCGTCGTCGCGTTCGTGCCGAGGGTGGCGACGCGGGTGTTGCGCCAGAAGCGCATCTGGCCGTCGGCCTGGCCGACCACCATGTTGGTGGCGCAGCAGTTGATCGCGAACATCGTGCCGGTGAGGCCGTTCTCGGGTCGACCGCCGTCGGCCGGCGGGCTGAATCGCGGGTCGCGCCAGGTGCCGGTCCAGGTGTTCGCCAGCGGGTCGATCTTGGCGTTGGCGTGGGTCTCCTTGTACGACACCAGCGTCCGGTGCGTCGTCCCGGAGCCGTCGATGCTGGTCTCCCACCGGGTCTTCCAGAAGACCTCGTTGCCCGAGAAGAACGCCAGGTCGACTCCCGCGTCGCGGGCCGCCTCGACGTTGGCGCGCTGTGCGCCGGACCAGTACTCGTCGTGTCCGACGGACAGGAAGGCCTCGTGCTCGAGCAGCTCTGCGCCCCGACGGTCGGTGTCGACGCCGGAGCTGTAGCTGACGTCGTACCCGTTGGACTCGAGGAAGCGCACCATCGGGTACTCGGAGTTGAAGACCCAGTCCTCCGGGGCGTTGCCCCGCGTGGTGAACGGGCGGTTGTAGCTGACCTTGTAGGCGCGCCCGGCCGGCGCGCCCGTGTAGAGGCTGTTGCCGCCGAAGGCGTTGTAGGCCTGCCACGTGGTGTCCGAGGTCTGGAAGAGGAGGTCCGAGCCGCCGTCGTCGTCACGCACCACGAAGAAGACGTGGCTCGCGCCGGCGGTGCCGTCGGTCCGCACGAGCCGCGCGAAGTAGATCCCCGACACCGCGGTGGGCGGCACCGCCCACGACGCGTTCTGGGTCCAGTTGCCGCAGTCGACCAGGCCCGTCGCCACGGCGGTGAGGCAGTTGGGCTGGTTGTTGAGCACCGTGGGAAGGACCGTCGCGACCCTCCGGGCGCCGTCGCCGCCGTAGTAGCCCATCCGGTAGATGTCGAGACGGTACGACGTCGCCGGGGTGTCGACCTTGAACCCGATCGTCTGCCCCTGGTCCACGCTCATGTCCGTCGCGAAGCCCTGGATGGTGCTCGACCCGGCACCCGTGATGCCCCACTCGCTCTCAGGGCTGCCGGGCAGCGTGTTCTCGCAGGCGACGGCGTTGGTGACCGGTGGGTCGCACGGTGCGGCCGAGGCCGGGGTGGAGGTGACCAGCACGGAGAGCCCCGACGCGGCCAGCACGAGCGACATCAGGACGACGAGACGTCGAGGACCAGGCACGGCAGGCTCCTTGCTGCGCAGGTCTGTGTCGCCGCACCCAGGACCGACCGCGGTGCACAGGATCAACCCATCCTCGGCGGGACCGCGCGCGACGTCATGCCCACTACTGGGCACGCTGCTGCCGACGTGCGCTCGGAGCGGGACGGAACGGCCCGCACGACGGTGTGGCTAGGGTCGGCCGCATGACTGCGCAGCGCTTCCGTGGACCGGTCCTGCCCGACGGCGAGGCACGGGACCTCTACGTCGTGGACGGCCGCATCACCTACGAGGCGCAGCCCGGTGCCGACACCGCCGCAGAGGGCTGGATCGTCCCCGGCCTGGTCGACGCGCACTGCCACCTCGGGCTCGACGACTTCGGTGCCACCGACGACGCGGCCACCGAGCAGCAGGCGATCGCCGACCGTGACGGCGGGGCGCTCCTCATCCGCGACGCCGGTTCGGCCGCCGACACGCGTTGGATCCACGACCGCGACGACCTGCCCCGGCTGATCCGCTGCGGTCGGCACATCGCCGCGACGAAGCGCTACATCCGCGGCTACGCCCACGAGGTGGAGCCGGCCGACCTGGCGTCGTACGCCGCCCAGGAGGCCCGCAACGGCGACGGCTGGATCAAGCTGGTCGGCGACTGGATCTCGCGCGACGAGGGCGACCTCGCCCCGTCGTTCCCCGCCGAGGCGTTCGCCGACGCCATCGCCGCCGCGCACGCCGAGGGTGCCAAGGTGACCGCGCACTGCTTCGGCCACGGCGTGCTGCCCGGGCTGATCGAGGCGGGTATCGACTGCATCGAGCACGGCACCGGTCTCACCGAGGACCTGATCGACGCGATGGTCCAGCACGGCACCCGGCTGGTGCCCACCGTCATGCAGCTCGACAAGTTCCCCGAGCACGCGGCAGCCGGGCAGGAGCGGTTCCCTGCCTACGCTGACACGATGGTCGGCCTCTACGAACGGATGCCCGCCACGATCATGGCGGCCTACGAGGCCGGGGTGCCGATCTACGCGGGCTCCGACGGCGGAGGCATCAGCCGCCACGGCAACATCGCGGGGGAGATCGAGGCGCTCGTGCGGATCGGGATTCCGGCCCACGACGCGCTCGGCGCCGCCAGCTGGCGGGCCCGGCAGTGGCTCGGGGTGGACGGCCTGGTCGAGGGCGCGTCGGCGGACTTCGTCGTCTACGACCGCGACCCGCGCGCCGACCTGTCCGTGCTGCGCACGCCCACCGCGATCGTGCTCCGTGGCCGTGCAGTGACGGGCTGACACCACCGACGACGAGGGGCGGCCACCCGGTCGGATGACCGCCCCTCGGGCGACGTGACGGCTGTCAGGCGGTCTCGCTCCCGAGCTCGGCCTGGGCGTCCTTGACGTGATCGCGCGCGGCCCTGATGTCGGCCTTGGTGCTGGTGGCCGTGATCTCGAGCGCAGCGGCCTCGGCGGCGGCGAGGTGGGTGACCGCCTCCGGGTCGGCGGCAGCGGCCTCCTCGAGGCCCTCGACCTTCTTCACGATGGTGACGACGATGCGGAAGTTCTCGACGCGGAACGAGCGCAGCTCCTTGCGGGCGGCCCGGGTGTCGACGGTGCTGTCGGCAGCTTCGACAGTGGTCTTCAGCTCGGCGAGGACGGTCCGGGCGTCGGTCACGTTGGCCACGACCTCGGTCTCGGTGTCGTCGGCCAGAGCCTCGACGGCGGTGCTGGTCGAGAGCCGCTCGAGGCGCTTGTCCTTGCCCGCGATGTCCTTGAGCAGCTGCTTGGTCTGCGCCTTCACCGTCTTCGCCGGCTTGGTCGGCTTGTCCGGTGTGGCCACGGCGGTGGCGGTGGCAGCCAGTGCGGACGGTGCGACCAGCGCGGCGGTGGCAAGGGCGGTGGCGGTGATCCGCCGGGCGGTGTTCATCTGGGAGTGCTCCTGTTGATGGGGGGATGGAGTACTGACGGCCACCCACCCTGCTGCACACAGGTGGTCCAGACAATTCGAGGATCAGTCATCCCGCATGGTCATTTCGGGCCATGCCCGCGGCGTCGGCACCCGGCCTGCCCGTGCCAGACGCCGTCAGCCGACGTCGATGACGTCCACGTCGGGCCGGGGCTCGTAGACGACCAGCGCACAGTTCTTCTTCACCAGCTCCTCGCCGACCTGGTCCCCGGTGCGGCGGCCGATGACCCGGCGCCAGATCTGGTTGCGCCGGAACACGCGTCCGTCCTGCCGCAGGAACTGCTCGTGCCGGGCCTCGACCCGGTAGGAGTGGTCCGGTCGCTCGTCGGTGCGCAGCTGCCCGTGCAGGTAGCGCCGGCCCACCCACGCCCGCAGCTGGAACGGGCGGTCGGTGTCGTTGCGCACGACCAGGTCGACGTAGTTGTAGACGATCGAGCAGCCGACGCCCCACGGCAGCACGCGACCCTGGTCGGGGAAGGGGTCGAAGGAGTGCTCCGAGCGCTCGACCACGGTCAGCGGGGAGTGCAGGACCATCCAGTGCACGAGATTGGCCAGCTGGCAGATCCCGCCGCCGACGCCGGCCTCCGCCGACCCGTTGGACAGCCGCATCCCCTCGACGTACCCCTTGCGTCTCGTGCAGTTGCCGACGACCCGGTTGAACGAGAACGTCTCACCGGGGGCGATGACGAGGCCGTCCACGCGCTCGGCAGCAAGACGCAGGTTGGTGACCTTGTTGTGCTGGAGGTGCATCCGGTCGGGGTCGAGCTCGCGCAGGAGCAGCGAGCCGTGCTGCACGAGCCGCACCGGGAGGTCGGCGGAACCGCGGTGAGCGGCCCACACGACGCGGCCGGACCACTCGTCCCGCACCCAGGTCGTACGACGTCGCGCGCGGTGCACCGCCGTCGCGGCGGGCAGCAGCCACGGGTGGCGCTGGGTCAGGCGCGGGGGAGCGGTGAGGCGGGCCGGCAGCTGCAGCGGCTCGACGGGCGCGGCGGTCATGCTGGGGAGACGTCGCTCGGCGACCAGTTGTTGCGCCGGTGCCGTGGTCGATGTCGGAAACCGATTTGAGCGCCTGGCGGTGCAGGAGGTGGGATGGGGGCGTGAGCACCCTCGTCGACCTCTTCCCGCCCTTCGGCCTGCACGTGCAGGCCGGCCCGCTCGAGCTGCGCGGTCTGACCGACGAGCTCATCCTCGAGCTGTGCGACCTCGCCGAGAAGGGCATCCACGACCCGGCCGAGATGCCGTTCTACTTCCCGTGGACCGCCGCCGCGCCCGGTGAGCTCGCCCGCAACACTGCGGCGTACCACTGGGGCAAGCGGTCCACCTTCTCGCCCGAGGACTTCTGCCTCGACCTCGCCGTGGTCCTCGACGGCCGCGTGATCGGTGCCCAGGGGGTGGCCGCGAAGCACTTCCCGGTGACCCGGACCGGGGAGACCGGCTCGTGGCTGGGCCGCGAGTTCCAGGGCCGCGGGCTCGGCACGGCCATGCGCCGGGCGATGTGCGAGCTGCTCTTCGACCACCTCGGCTTCGAGGAGATCACCTCGGCGGCGTTCCTCGACAACCCGGCGTCGCTCGGCGTCTCCCGCAAGGTCGGCTACCGACCCACTGCGGTGAGCCGGATCAAGCGGCGGGAGGGCGAGCTGGCGCTCAACCAGGGGCTCGTCCTGACCCCCGAGACCTTCGTCCGGGACGCCGAGCCGATCCGCGTCACGGGGGCGGAGGCGGTGCGTTCGTTCCTCGGGCTCGACGCGGTGGCCTAGCCCGCGCGAAACTCGTCGGGACGGGTCAACCGCCCGGTCGCCTCGTGGCTGTGACCTGTCATGGAGGCGTTCCGTGCGAGCCGCTGAGCAACGTGAGTACGACTGGTACTTCCGCGCGTCCTTCGGGCCGGTGTCGCGGACGGTCTTCCTGATGGTGCACGACCGCGAGCTCGCCGAGGACATCACCCAGGAGGCGCTCTACCGGATGCTGCGCCACTGGCGCACGGTGTCGGGCTACGAGCGCCCCGAGGCGTGGGTACGACGGGTCGCGATCCGCATCGCCGTGCGCGAGCTGCAGCGGCGCGCCGCACGGACCGACAAGGAGCGTCTGGCCCAGCCGACGGCGTACGACGACCTGCCCGACCCCGACATCGCCCGGGCCGTGGCGGAGCTGGCGCCGATGCAACGCGCGGCCGTCGTGCTGTTCTACTGGGAGGACCGTCCCGTGCACGACATCGCCGAGGTGCTCTCGGTGTCCGAGTCGACCGTCAAGCAGCACTTGTTCAGGGCTCGGCACCGCCTGGCCATGCTGCTGGGAGGGGAAGTGAACGACCATGCCCGTTGAGGACAGGCTCCGGCAGGGCCTCGAGGCCAACGCGACGTCGTTCTCGCCGCAGGGGGAGTCGCGCCTGCGGCAGGTCCACCGCCAGCGACGTCGCCACAACGCGGCCCTGGCGGCGTCGCTCGGCGTGGCCGCGGCCCTGCTCGCGGCGGTCGCGGTGCAGGTCGCCCCCGGCTGGTCGCCAGGGTCAACCCCGCCCGCCGCTGACGACTGTTCTCCGGTGAGGGGGCACACCGCCCCGAAGGAGGACACCATGGACAAGCGCACCATCGCCGCGGCCGTCACGGTCGCCGCGCTCGCCTCGGCCTGCGACCCCGCAGGCGGGACGAGCCACAACCTCACGGGGGACCCCGAGCGGGGCGCCTCCTCGACCACGGTGCCGACGCTTCCCGAGCACGGGGGCTGGGTGCGGGAGGTCACCGCGAAGCGAGGACGCGCACTCGGCGTCCCGGCACGTACCGTGCGCCGGCTGGTCGGCGACGACGGAGTGCTGCCACTCGGCTTCAAGCTCCACCAGGGCACCTTCACGATCTGGACGAATGACGACGACTTCGAGGCGACGGCGTGGGACTTCGGCAACTACAGGTTCAAGCGCGGACACGTCCTGGTGCTCACGACCGTCTCGGACACGTGCCCGAGCTGCGCCACCTCGCTCGCGTGGCACACGATCGGCAACGACGTCGTCTTCGACTCTGTCGACCGCACGAGGTACGACGCGCTCGCCGAATGGCTGTGGCAGGGGCGCTGGCAGCACCAGGAGTAGAGCGGGACGAACCGGGTCGACCCCACCGGATTGGTCGAGCGCGGTCACCGTCTGGCAGACTCTTCCCTCGTGTCCTGCGTGCCCGGACCCTCTCATCCGAGCGACGCAGTGCCCTTCGAAGGACCAGCACCGGTGACCCCACCTGGGAACGGTCCCTCACCCACGACAATTCCTGAGGAGACACCACAAACGTGGCCGTCAAGATTCGTTTGAAGCGCCTGGGCAAGATCCGGGTGCCGCAGTACCGCATCGTCGTCGTCGACTCGCGCAAGAAGCGCGACGGCCGGGTGCTCGAGGAGATCGGCAAGTACCACCCGAAGGAGGAGCCCTCCTTCATCGAGGTGACCTCCGACCGGGCCCAGTACTGGCTCGGTGTGGGCGCGCAGCCCTCCGAGGCCGTCGAGGCGATCCTCAAGGTCACCGGCGACTGGCAGAAGTTCAAGGGCCTGCCGGGCGCCGAGGGCACCCTGAAGGTCAAGGAGCCCAAGCGCTCCAAGCTCGACATCTTCAACGAGGCCCTCAAGGAGGTGTCCGCCGAGTCGAAGGGCTCCGCGACCACCACCAAGAAGAAGGCCGAGAAGGCCGAGAAGGTCGAGAAGACCGAGGAGCCCGCCGCGGCGCCTGCCGAGGTTCCCGCGGACGAGACCCCCGAGGGTGCGGCCGACGCTGCCGAGGCCGCTGAGACGGTCACCGCCGAGGACGCCGGCAAGAGCGAGGCGTGAGCGACGTGCTCGCCGAGGCACTCGAGCACCTGGTGCGTGGCATTGTCGACCACCCCGACGACGTCGTGGTCCGCGACAAGCAGATGCGTCGCGGCTCGATCCTCGAGGTCCGGGTCCACCCCGACGACCTCGGCAAGGTGATCGGCCGCAACGGCCGCACCGCGACCGCCTTCCGCACCGTCGTCTCGGCCCTCGCCGGCCGTGGCGGTGCGCGGGTCGACTTCGTCGACACCGACCGGCGCCGCTGAGCCCAGCACCGTCCGTCGACGGGCGTCACCCCACCGGGGTGGCGCCCGTCGCGCATTTCCGGGCCCGTCCAGCGATCCCCGGTCGACGGGGGATCCATGGGGCGGCGATAACCTCGGCGGGTGAGTGATCAGGAACGGGCCGGCATCGAGGTCGTCATCGGCCGGATCGGCAAGCCCCACGGCATCCGCGGCGAGGTCACCCTCGACGTACGCACCGACGAGCCCGAGCGGCGCTTCGCCCCCGGTACGACGCTTCGCGCCGAGGCACCCGCCGGCGCCGACCGGCGCCCCTCCAGCCTGACCGTCGCCCGCGCCCGCTGGCACCAGACCACGCTCCTCGTGACCTTCGAGGAGCTGGCCGACCGCAACGCCGCCGAGGCCGCGCGCGGCACCGTCCTGCACGCGACCATCGCGCACGACGAGACGCCCGAGGACCCCGAGGAGTACTACGACCACCAGCTCGTCGGGCTCGACGTGGTCGACCTCGACGGCTCGCCGCTCGGCACGGTGAAGGCGCTGGTCCACGGCTCGGCGCAGGACCTCCTGACCGTCCACACGCCCGACGGGCGCGACACGCTGGTGCCGTTCGTGTCCGCGCTCGTGCCCGAGGTGGACCTCACAGCCGGCCGCATCGTGGTCGCCGACCGGCCGGGCCTGGTGTCGCCGTTCCCCGACGACGCACCCGACGAAACACCCGACCAAGCACCCGAGGGCGCAGGCGAGCCGCAGTCGTGAGGATCGACGTCGTCACGATCTTCCCCGACTACCTCGCGCCGCTGGAGCTGAGCCTGCCGGGAAAGGCCCGCGACAAGGGGCTGCTCGACATCGGGGTCCACGACCTGCGCCAGTGGACGGACGACCGTCACCGCACCGTCGACGACACGCCCTACGGCGGTGGCGCCGGCATGGTCATGAAGCCGGAGCCCTGGGGCCAGGCGCTCGACGCGGTGGCCGCGGGAGCGACGATCGTCTTCACCACGCCGAGCGGAGAGCCGTTCACGCAGGCGCTCGCCCACGAGCTGAGCGAGCAGGAGCACCTGGTCTTCGCCTGCGGGCGCTACGAGGGCATCGACCAGCGGGTCATCGAGCACGCCGCCACCCTCGGCACGGTCCGGGAGGTGTCGCTCGGCGACTACGTGCTCAACGGTGGGGAGGTGGCCGCGCTGGCCATCACCGAGGCGGTCGTGCGCCTGCTGCCCGGTTTCATGGGCAACGCCGAGTCGCTGGTCGAGGAGTCGCACGCCGACGGCCTGCTGGAGTACCCCGTCTACACCAAGCCGGCCTCGTGGAACGGGCGTGACGTCCCCGAGGTGCTGCTGTCGGGCGACCACGCGCGGATCGCCGCGTGGCGTCGCGAGCAGGGCGAGCGCCGCACGGCCGACCGCCGTCCCGACCTGCTGCCGGCGACAGCGCTCGTCGCCGCCCTCGCCGACCTCGACGTACGCCCCGCGGTCCCCGCCGACGCCGGGGAGCTCTACACGCTGCAGCGCGCCTGCTGGCTGCAGGAGATGGAGGCCAACCCGGGGGTCGACATCCCGGCGCTGCGCGAGACGCTCGACGACGTACGCCGCGGGGTGGGGGAGTGGACCGTGAGGGTTGCCCGTGAGCCGTCGTCCGGCCGCCTCGTGGGTGCCGTCCGCGGGCGGCTCGACGCGCACGGCGAGTGGGACATCGGGCGGATCATGGTGGCGCCCGACCTTCAGGGCCGCGGCCTGGGGAGGGCGCTCCTGGAGCTGGTCGAGGACCTCGCGCCCGAGGACGTCACGACCTACGTCCTGTTCACCGGCGCCGGGTCCGTGGACAACCAGAGGATGTACAAGAAGGCCGGGTTCCGGCTGCGGCCGGACCGCAAGGCGCCGCCCGGTGCCGTCGTGATGACCAAGCAGGCCCGACGTCGGATTTCACGCTGACGTCACGCTCTGGCAGACTTCACCCTTGGTCCGCTCGAGGCCAGGGTCGCCCGGATGCATCACCGATGCGCCGCGCCGGGGTCCCGCCGTACCGCACCTGCCACAGGGGGCGCGCCGGCCGGCCGCACCGAGCACCAGCCAATTCCATCACCACCTGAATCCGCGGCTGACCTGTGGCACTCGCGAGGAGCAACGTCATGACCAACGTCATCGCCGACCTCGGCACCGCCCTCAAGCGCGACGACGTCCCGGCCTTCCGCGCCGGCGACACCGTCAAGGTCCACGTCAAGGTCATCGAGGGCAGCCGCTCGCGTGTCCAGGTCTTCCAGGGCGTCGTGATCCGCGTCCACGGCTCGGGCATCGGCCGCACCTTCACCGTCCGCAAGGTCTCCTTCGGCGTCGGCGTCGAGCGCACCTTCCCGGTGAACTCCCCGATCTTCGAGACGATCGAGATCGTGACCCGCGGTGACGTGCGTCGCGCCAAGCTCTACTACCTGCGCAACCTGCGCGGCAAGGCTGCCAAGATCAAGGAGCGCCGCGAGGCGTGATCTGTCGCACCGCGCCGCGAGGCGTGGGTTCGACCAGGGACTGGTTAGTCTCTGCGAGTGACTTCTGACGACCGCGGTTTCTCGTCCCTATCAGCGGGTGAGGAACCGCGGTCGTCGCGTCGTGGCGAGCAGTCGGAGGATGACGCGATGAGTGGTCGCGCCCAGCACGAACCGGAGAAGAAGACCGGCCGGAGCAAGCGCAAGCAGCTGCCGCTGTGGCAGGAGACGATCCTGCTGCTCGGCGTCGCGCTCGTGCTCGCGATCGTCATCAAGACGTTCTTCGTCCAGGCCTTCTACATCCCCTCGGAGTCCATGGAGCCGGGGCTGATCCTCAACGACCGGATCCTCATCCAGAAGGTCTCCTACTGGGGCGACGGCGAGCCCGAGCGCGGCGACGTCGTGGTCTTCAAGGATCCGGGTGGCTGGCTGCCGCCGATCGACTCGGCGGGCCCCACCAACCCCGTTGCCAAGGCGATGGCCAAGGTCGGCCTCTACCCGACCGGCGGTCACCTGGTGAAGCGCGTGATCGGCGTCGCCGGCGACACCATCGAGTGCTGCGACGCGCAGGGCCGCCTCATCGTCAACGGGCATCCCCTCGACGAGTCCGACTACGTCAAGCGCGGCGGCGCGACCTGCAACGGCCCGATGCCCACCAACGGCGCCTGCGACGAGAAGTGGTCCGTGGGGCCAATCCCCGGCGGCCACATCTTCGTGATGGGCGACAACCGCTCGCGCTCGGCCGACAGCTCGCAGAAGATGTGCCAGTCCGACGAGACCGAGTGCGTGCCCGGCGACGAGTTCGTCCCGGTCGACCTGGTCGTCGGCAAGGTCTTCGTGCTCCTGTGGCCCGCCGACCGCTTCCGCTGGAACACCCGTCCGGACACGTTCGAGGACGTGCCGGACCCGTCCTCGTGACCGTGTCCACCCAGCTGCCGCCCCAACCCCTCCCCGGAGGCGTGACCGTCCGTCGCGACGCCGGGATCTACGGCTACGAGCGCGCCCTGCGCCGGGCCGGGCTGGAACCGATCGCGGGGGTCGACGAGGCGGGACGCGGAGCATGTGCCGGTCCGCTCGTCGCGGGCGCGGTGATCCTCCCGCCGGGCAAGGCGGGCGTCGTCCCGGGGCTGGCCGACAGCAAGCTGCTCACCGAGGCCGCGCGCGAGCGGGTCTACGCCCAGGTCGTGCGTCGGGCGCTGGCGTGGTCCGTCGTGGTCATCGACAACGACGAGTGCGACCGGCTCGGCATGCACGTCGCCAACCTCGAGGCGCTCCGGCGCGCGGTCGCCCGCCTCGGGACGCGGCCGTCGTACGTCCTCACCGACGGGTTCCCCGTCGACGGTCTCGGTGTCCCCGGCCTCGCGGTCTGGAAGGGCGACCGGGTCGCCGCGTGCATCGCCGCAGCCTCGGTCATCGCCAAGGTGACCCGCGACCGGTTGATGGTCGGGCTCCACGACGAGTGGCCCGACTACGACTTCCGCACCCACAAGGGCTACATCACCGCCGACCACGAAGCGGCCCTGGCGCAGCACGGTCCGTGCCCGCTCCACCGGATGCGGTTCGTCAACGTGCGGCGCGCGGCGGGTCTCGAGCCGGTCCCGGGGGCAGAGGTGGCTAGTCTCGGCCCCACGCCGGACAGCACCACCGAGGAGGACAGATGAGCGCCGAGGATCTCGAGAAGTACGAGACCGAGATGGAGCTCACCCTCTATCGCGAGTACCGCGACGTCGTGGGCATCTTCAAGTACGTCGTGGAGACCGACCGCCGCTTCTACCTCTGCAACCAGGTCGACGTGAAGGCCCGCTCGGAGAGCGGTGACGTGTTCTTCGAGGTCTCGATGACCGACGCCTGGGTCTGGGACATGTACCGCCCCGCGCGGTTCGCGAAGAACGTGAAGGTGCTGACGTTCAAGGACGTCAACGTCGAGGAGCTCGCACCGCAGGACATCGACCCGCCCAAGGACTGAGGTCCGGGCGGACCTGGCCACGGATCTTCCACAAGCGACCTCCTCCGGCCGATCTCCACAGGCCGCCGCCCGGACCGTCGAGGGGCGTCGGTGGGGCGCGGTGTGCTGGTTCCTCCCGAACCTGCCCACCGGAAGGCACCCACGATGGCCCGACGAGCTGCCGCTTCCCCCTTCGCCCTCGACCCCGGTGCCGAGCACCGCCGCCGGCTGGGGGAGCGCGGCGAGACGATCGCGGCGCGACACCTCTGCCGGCTCGGGCTGGTCCTGCTCGACCGCAACTGGCGCTGCGACGCCGGCGAGATCGACCTGGTGCTGCGCGACGGCAACGTCCTGGTGATCTGCGAGGTCAAGACCCGCACGTCCACCGACTACGGCGCACCGCTCGAGGCGGTCGACCGACGCAAGGCCGACCGCCTGAGACGGCTCGGCGCGCGGTGGCTGCTCGTGCACGACTGCCATCCCGACGACGTCCGCATCGACCTGGTGGGCGTGCTTGCCCCGCGCGGTGGGCCGGTCGAGGTCGAGCACGTCGAGGGGGTCGGCTGATGGCCTTCGCGACGGCTCGCTCGTTGGCGCTCAAGGGCGCCGACGGTCACGTGATCGACGTCCAGGTCGACGTCTCCCCGGGCCTGGTCAACACCACGATCGTCGGCCGGGTGGACAAGACCCTGTCCGAGGCGCGCGACCGGGTGCGGATGGCGATCAACAACGACTGCGGGCGGTGGCCGGCGACCAAGCGGGTGACGATCCTGCTCGCGCCCGCCGACCTCCCCAAGAGCGGCACCCACTACGACCTCGCGATCGCGATGGCGGTCATGGCAGCCGACAAGAAGCACGAGGAGCTGACGCCCGACCTGCTGGAGGGGTGGGCGTTCATCGGTGAGCTGTCCGTGGCCGGGGCGCTGCGCCCGGTGCCGGGGGTGCTGCCCATGGTCATCGCCGCGGCCGCCCATGGCATCACCCGCGTCTTCGTGCCCGAGCCCCAGGCCGGCGAGGCCGGCCTCGTCCCGGGGATGACGGTCTTCGGTGTCCGCTCACTGGCCCAGGTGTCCGCCGTGCTCCGCGGCGTCGAGGTGCCCGAGGCCGACCCGGTCGTCGGTCCGTCGTCCAGCCCGTTGTCGACCTGGCGCGGCGAGGACCGCCTGGCCGACGTCGACCTGCGCGACCTCGACGGGCTCGAGGACGTCCGCTACGCCGTCGAGGTCGCCGCGGCGGGCGGCCACCCCACGTTGCTGATAGGCCCCCGCGGGACCGGCAAGACCTCGATCGCCGAGCGGATCCCGACGATCCTCCCCGACCTGACGACCGAGCAGGCGCTCGAGGTCACTGCGCTGCACTCCGTCGCCGGCGTCCTGCCGCAGGGGCGCGGGCTGGTGCGGCGGCCACCGTGGTTCGCCCCGCACCACTCGGCGACCGCGGCGAGCGTGCTCGGCGGCGGCACCGGCCGGGTGCGGCCCGGACAGGTCAGCCTCGCGCACCACGGCGTGCTGTTCCTCGACGAGTTCCCCCACTTCCGCGCCGACGTCGTCGAGGCGATGCGGCAGCCGCTCGAGTCGGGGGAGGTGACGATCGCCCGCGGGGAGGAGTCCGCCACCTACCCGGCCCGCTCGCTGGTCGTCCTGGCGGCCAACCCGTGCCCGTGCGGCAACTTCCACGGCCTGTCGGGCGGCAGCTGCGAGTGCACCGAGCTCCAGCGCTCCCACTACCGCCGCAAGCTCACCGGTCCGATCCTCGATCGCGTCGACATCTGGATGGAGGTGCGACCCCAGGGTCGCCGGCGGGGAGTGTCCTTCGGACCCGAGCCGGAGTCCTCCGCCGACGTGCGGGCCCGGGTGGTCGAGGCCAGGCTGCGCCAGGCCCGCCGCTACCGGGACTGCTCGTGGCTCCTCAACGCCTCGTGTCCCGGTCCGGTCCTGGTCGAGCGGTGGCCGCTGGAGCCCGACGGCCAGCGACTCGTCGACCAGGAGCTGTCCGACGGCAGGCTCACGCGGAGGGGGCTGACCCGCGTGCAGCGCCTGGCCTGGACGGTGGCGGACTGCTCGGGGGTGCCGAGGCCGGGGGAGCGCGAGGCGGAGATCGCGTTGGCGCTTCGGTCCGACGACAGCGCGCGCTCACTGCCGGCGAGCGTGGTCCGAGTGGCGTCATGACGGCCGCACACGTGCGGTCAGCGCCGCCCGTCGCGGAGCCGGTGGGTCAGGTGCCCGAGGCCGAGCGCCTCGCCCGGGTGGCCCTGAGCTGCGCGGTGGAGCCCGGTGACGGGACGACGTCGTCCCTCATCCGCCAGATGGGCGCGGAGCGCGCGCTGGCGAAGGCGCGGTCCGCGACCGAGGGTGAGCCCGGGGAGATGCTGGCGGTGCGGCTGGCCGAGATCGACCCGGTCCGCCAGCTCGACCAGGCCGCCCGCTGCGGCATCCGCTTCCTCGTCCCGGGCGACGACGAGTGGCCCACCAGCCTCGACGAGCTGGACGACGCCATCACCGTGGAGGGGTTCGGAGGCACGCCTCCGGGCCTGTGGGTGAAGGGTCCGATGCCGCTCACCGAGCTCGCCACCTCGGTCGCCGTGGTCGGCTCACGAGCCGCCTCGGTCTACGGCGTCGAGCTGGCCCGTGCGGTGTGTGAGCACCTCGCGCTCTCGGGTGTGCCGGTCGTCTCGGGCGGGGCTCTCGGCATCGACTTCGAGGCACACAACGCCACGCTGTCCGCCGACGGCGTCACGGCCGCGGTCCTGGCCTGCGGGGTGGACCGGGTCTACCCCCAGCAGAACCGACTCCTGCTCCAGCACCTCGCCACCGAGTTCGCGGTCGTGTCCGAGCAACCGCCCGCCTCGGCGCCGACGCGACCGCGCTTCCTGGCGCGCAACCGGTTGATCGCCGCCATGACCAACGGCACCGTGGTGGTCGAGGCGGCCCTGCGCAGTGGCGCCCTCAACACCGCAGGGTGGGCCGAGAGCCTGAACCGCCACGTGATGTGCATGCCGGGCCCCGTCACCAGCTACACCTCGCAGGGCGTCAACAACTTCCTCCGTGAGGGTCGGGGCACCGTGGTCACCCACGGCGCCGAGGTGCTCGAGCTGATCGGTGCTGCGGGTCAGTACCTCGTCGACCCCCCGCGGGGCGAGCACCGGCCGCGCGACGGGCTCACGCCGACCGAACAGACCGTCGTGGAGTGGGTTCCGGTGAGCGAGCCGGCGGGGGTCGAGTCGATCTCACGCCTGTGCGGCCTCCCGCTCCGCACCACCGAGGGCGCACTGCGCCGGCTGAGGTCCAAGGGTTTCGTGAAGTTGACCGACGAGGGGTGGCGCCTCGTGCCTGACGTGTGAGCCGCCTCCGCCCGCCTACGCTGCGTGGGTGAGCAAGCCGGAGGAGTCCGATCAGGACCAGGGGGAGGGACTGCCCGAGTCCTTCGTCCGCCTGCTGGGTGACTACGAGCGCCACCTCGTCTCCGAGCGCGACCTCGCCCCCCACACCGTGCGCGCCTACCTCGGTGACGTCGCCGGACTGCTCGACCACTGCCAACGCCTCGGGGTCACCGACGTGACCGACCTCGACCTCCGCGCGCTGCGCAGCTGGCTGGCGCGGCTCCAGACCACGGGCCGCAGCCGGACGACGATCGCGCGGCGCGCCACGGCCGCGCGGGTGTTCACGGCCTGGCTGCACCGGACCGGCCGGCTGCCGACCGACCCGGGCGCCGCGCTCGGCTCGCCCAAGAAGCACAAGACCCTCCCGCCGGTCCTGCGGGCCGACGAGGCCGAGTCGCTCATCCGCTCGGCCGCCGACCTCGCCGACGACGGCAGCCCCGTCGGGTTGCGTGACGTCGCGATGCTCGAGCTGCTCTACGCGACCGGGATCCGGGTCGGCGAGCTCGTCGGGCTCGACATCGACGACGTCGAAGACGAGCGCCGGGTCGTGCGCGTCTTCGGCAAGGGCCGCAAGGAACGCTCCGTGCCCTACGGCACGCCGGCCGGCCGTGCCGTCGACCGCTGGCTGGCCACCGGCCGACCCCATCTGCGGGTCGAGGGCTCCGGCCCGGCACTGTTCCTGGGCGTGCGCGGTCGCCGGATCGACCAGCGGGCGGTCCGCGATCTCGTGCACCGCCGCATCGCCGACGTACCGGGTGCGCCCGACATCGGGCCGCACGGCCTGCGCCACACCGCCGCCACCCACCTGCTCGAGGGAGGGGCGGACCTCCGCTCGGTCCAGGAGCTGCTCGGCCACGCCTCGCTCGCCACCACCCAGCTCTACACCCACGTCACGACCGACCGGCTGCGTCGGGCGTACCAGCAGGCCCACCCCCGCGCCTGAGCGGAGACGCGCCAGCGGATCCGCTCATGGTGGTCGAGTGCGCCGCGCCGCCGAGGGACGAGGCGACCGGCTCGTATCGAGACCGGAGACGCGACCCTCCGGGCCGCGAGCGAGGGGGCCAGTGGGCGGGTCAGGTCAGGCGACCCACTCGACCGGACGGCGCCAGCTCGAGAGCGGCGGGCTCCACGGCAGCCGGACCGTGACCGGGTCGTCGCGCCACAGCGGCAGCAGCCGCACCGGGCCGCCGCCGACGAGCGCCAGCGGGTCGAGGTAGGTCCGGGTGTCGCCGTCGCCCTCGACCAGGCCCCAGTGCAGGCAGGCGGCGGGGAAGCAGTGGCTCTCGGCGACCACCAGGCGCCCCAGCACGTCACCGGCGCCCACGGTCTGGCCGCGCTCGACGGACGCGACGACCGGCTCGTACGTCGTACGACGACCGCCGTGCAGCACGGTGACGACCGGCTTGCCGCCGATCGAGCCCGCGAAGCCGACCGTGCCGGGCAGCGCCGAGCGGACCGCCTGGCCGGGCGACCCGGCGAGGTCGACGCCTCGGTGCCCGGCGGCGTAGGGGTTCGGCGGCGGCTCGAAGTGGCGGACGACGTCGGGTCGGGGATCGAGGGGCCACACGCCGACGGGGCCGTCGGGACTCGCGTGTGCCGGTCCGGCGACACCGGAGAGGATCAGGTGGACCAGCGCCAGGAGGACAGCTCCGAGAACGGCTCGCATCGGCCGATCCTCACCCGGTCCGCGACGCCGGACGGGCAGCGGTGACGCCGCCTGTGGAGGGGCACCCCGAGCCACCGGTTGTGGACGCCTGGCGGCCACCGGATCCCCGCTCGGCCCACGCTCGGAGGAGGGGGCGGCAGTGATTCGCCTCGCGGGGAGCCTCTGGCCTACGATGTGCGGAGCAGTCCACCCGGACTGACTTCGCACGCTCGCCGACCGTGCCCGGGATGCTCCTCGATCCCGGACCACCCGCGGGCGTCGGTCCTCAGTTCCCACCAGCTCCAGGTCCATCGGAGTGGGTGCGGATCGGACCGGCGTGTGAGCGTCAGGGCTCCCGGCTCCCGCCGGGCGCGTCAACTGTAAACAACAGGAGCTCGCTCCCGGTCCGACCTGCCGAAGGTCGGGCATGTCGGTGAGCGTCTCCGTCACAACAGGAGAACCCATGGCAGTCGTCACCATGCGCCAGCTGCTCGAGAGCGGCGTCCACTTCGGTCACCAGACCCGTCGTTGGAACCCCAAGATGAAGCGCTTCATCATGACCGAGCGCAACGGCATCTACATCATCGACCTGCAGCAGTCGCTGGCCTACATCGACCGCTCCTACGCCTTCGTCAAGGAGACCGTCGCCAAGGGCGGCGTCATCATGTTCGTCGGCACCAAGAAGCAGGCGCAGGAGGCCATCGCCGAGCAGGCGACGCGCGTCGGGATGCCCTACGTCAACCAGCGTTGGCTCGGCGGCATGCTCACCAACTTCCAGACCGTGCACCAGCGGATCAACCGCCTCAAGGAGCTCGACGAGATCGACTTCGACGACGTCGCGGGCTCCAACCGCACGAAGAAGGAGCTCCTCCAGATGCGCCGCGAGCGCACCAAGCTGGACAAGACGCTCGGCGGCATCCGTGACATGACGAAGGTCCCCTCCGCGGTGTGGATCGTCGACACCAACAAGGAGCACCTGGCCGTCGAGGAGGCGCGCAAGCTCCGGATCCCGATCATCGGCATCCTCGACTCCAACTGCGACCCCGACCTGGTCGACTTCCCGATCCCGGGCAACGACGACGCCATCCGCGCGGTGGGCCTGCTGACCCGCGTGGTCGCCGACGCCGTCGCCGAGGGCCTCATCGCCCGCTCTGGCGTCAAGGCCGGAGACGCCGACGAGACCGTCGGTGCCGAGGAGCCCCTCGCCGAGTGGGAGCGCGAGCTCCTCGGTGGCGACGCCGAGAAGGCCGCCGCGGCCGCCACCGGCGACGCTGCTGCCGAGACCCCGGCCGCCGAGGCCACCGGTGCCGCGTCCGAGGCCCCGCAGGCCGACGCCGCTGCCGATGCCGTGACCGAGGCCCCCGCCGAGACCGCGACCGAGGCGCCCGCCGAGGCCGAGGCCGCGACCGAGGCCCCCGCCGAGGTCCCCGCCGAGACCCCCGCCGAGACCGAGGCCGCCGCCACCGAGGCGCCCGCCGAGGCCGAGGCCGACAAGAAGGACTGAGCAGGTCAGCCGGCCGCGGGCTCACGTCCGCGGCCGACGCCCCGCGTCGTCCCACCCACCGCGGGCTCGCCTCGAGCCGGCCCGTGAACCCCCTGGATCAAAGGAAGAAGGACCATGGCCAACTTCACCGCCGCCGACGTCAAGAAGCTCCGTGAGCTGACCCAGGCCGGGATGATGGACTGCAAGAAGGCGCTGACCGAGGCGGACGGCGACTTCGACAAGGCTGTCGAGCTGCTCCGCGTCAAGGGTGCCGCCAAGGCCGCCGCCCGCGGCGCCGAGCGTGAGACCGCCGCAGGCCTCGTCGCCACCTCCGGCAACGCCCTGGTCGAGCTCAAGAGCGAGACCGACTTCGTCGCCAAGAACGAGGACTTCATCGCCAAGGCGCAGCAGATCGCCGATGTCGCCGACTCCGTCAAGGCCGCGGACACCGCTGCCCTCAAGGCCGCCGAGCTCGACGGCAAGACCGTCGGCGAGGTCGTCGAGGACCTGGCCATCACCATCGGCGAGAAGATCGAGCTGGGCGAGGTCGCCTACTTCGACGGCACCACCGTCACCTACATGCACAAGCGTGCCGCCGACCTCCCGCCCGCCGTCGGCGTGCTCGTGGAGTTCGAGGGCGACGAGGCTGCCGCCCGCGCCGCCGCGATGCAGATCGCCGCGATGAAGGCCCAGTACCTCACCCGCGACGAGGTCCCGGCCGAGGTCGTCGAGTCCGAGCGCTCCATCGCCGAGCAGAAGACCCGCGAGGAGGGCAAGCCCGAGCAGGCGATCGCCAAGATCGTCGAGGGTCGCCTCGGTGGGTTCTTCAAGGAGATCGTCCTGCTCGAGCAGGAGTCGGTCACCGAGTCGAAGAAGTCGGTCAAGGCCGTCCTCGACGAGGCCGGCACCACCGTGAAGCGGTTCGCCCGCTTCGAGGTCGGCGCCTGAGCCACGCCTCACCCGATCACCGACGAGGGGTCGTACGCCACACGGCGTACGGCCCCTCGTCGCACCTGCGGTGGCGGTGCCCCGCCCACCCGCGGGACGTCGGGAAGGTGGCCCAGCCACCGCTCGTACGACGCCTCCCGGCCGGGCAGACAGTCCGGGTTCGTCGGCCCCCGTCCGTTCCGGTAGGTTTCGGATGACCCACCCAGTTTGGCTGTGAAGGGATGCACGTGGCGTACAAGCGAGTCCTGCTCAAGCTCTCCGGTGAAGTGTTCGGCGGAGGTGAGGTGGGGTTGGACCTCGACGTCATCAATGCCACGGCCGGCGAGGTGGCCGAGGTCGCCAAGTCGGGCGTCCAGATCGCGATCGTCGTGGGCGGTGGCAACTTCTTCCGCGGCGCGGAGCTCCAGCACCGCGGCATGGAGCGGGCCCGTGCCGACTACATGGGCATGCTCGGCACGGTCATGAACTGCCTCGCGCTCCAGGACTTCATCGAGAAGCACGGCGTCGAGACGCGCGTGCAGACGGCCATCACCATGGGCCAGGTCGCCGAGCCCTACATCCCGCGCCGGGCCATCCGGCACATGGAGAAGGGCCGCGTCGTGATCTTCGGCGCCGGAGCCGGCATGCCGTTCTTCTCCACCGACACCGTCGCCGCCCAGCGTGCGCTGGAGACGCGCTGCGAGGTGATCCTGATGGGCAAGCAGGGCGTCGACGGCGTCTACGACTCCGACCCCAAGACCAACCCCGACGCGGTGAAGTTCGACCAGCTGAGCTACGACGAGTACCTCGCACGCGACCTCAAGGTCGCCGACGCGACCGGCATCGCCATGGCCCGCGACAACCGGATGGACATCGTCTTCTTCAACCTCTCCACCCCGGGCACCATCGGGCGGGCGGTGCGGGGTGAGAAGATCGGCACGCTGGTGAGCAGCACGGCCTGACCGGCCCGACCCACCTGCCTGCCCCACCAGCACCACGACGTACGAGGAGAGAGAGCAACCGTGATCAACGACGTCATGAACGATGCCGACGCCAAGATGGGCAAGTCCGTCGAGGCGACGCGCGAGGAGTTCGCCGCCATCCGGGCCGGCCGCGCCAACCCGGCGATGTTCGCCAAGATCACGGCCGACTACTACGGCACCCAGACCCCGCTGCAGCAGCTCGCCAGCTTCTCCTCGCAGGACGCCCGCACCATCCTCATCCAGCCCTTCGACATGGGCGCGATGGGCAACATCGAGCGGGCCATCCGTGACTCCGACCTCGGCGTCAACCCGGCCAACGACGGCAAGGTGCTGCGCTGCGTCTTCCCCGAGCTGACCGAGGAGCGCCGCAAGGAGTACATCAAGCTCGCCAGGTCGAAGGCCGAGGACGGCCGGGTCTCGGTGCGCAACGTGCGTCGCACCGCCAAGCAGGCCCTCGAGAAGCTCGAGAAGGACGGCGAGGTCGGCAAGGACGACGTCACGGGTGCGGAGAAGCGCCTCGACGCGGTCACCAAGACCCACACCGACAAGATCGACGAGCTCCTCAAGCACAAGGAAGCCGAGCTGCTCGAGGTCTGAGCCACCCTGCCGATGACCACTCCTGATCCTCCGGCGGCGCCAGCCCCCCCACCGAACGCACCCAAGGACCACGGTCGCGCCGGTCGAGACCTGCGGGCCGCCGTCATCTCGGCGGTCGTCCTCGTCGCGGCGATCCTGCTGTCGCTGCTGTTCTGGAAGCCCGCGTTCATGGGCATCGTGGCGGTCGCCGTCGTGGTCGCGGTCTGGGAGCTCCACCAGGGGCTGGCCGCCAAGGGCATCGACATCCCCGAGCAGCCGCTGATGCTCGGTGGCGTCGTGATGGTCGTCGTCGCCTACGTCTGGGGCGCACCGGCGCTGGTCACCGCCACCGCTGTCACCGCGCTCGTCATCATGCTGTGGCTGCTGAGGCGCGGCGTCGACGGCTACGTCATGAACGCCACCGCGTCGGTCTTCACCCTCATCTACGTGCCGTTCCTGGCGTCCTTCGTGGCGCTGCTCCTCGGTGAGGGCGGCACCGCCCCCGCATTCGGCCTCGACCTCGACGACCCGGGCGTGCGCGGCGTCATCACCTTCATCGCCATCACCATCGCCTCCGACACCGGCGGCTACATCGCCGGCGTTCTCTTCGGCCGGCACCCGATGGCCCGCGTGATCTCGCCCAAGAAGTCCTGGGAGGGCTTCGCCGGCTCGATGGTCGCCACCATCGCGGTCGGCGTCTGGCTGGTGACGTCGTTCCTCGGCGGCGACTGGTGGGTCGGCGTCCTCCTCGGGGTCATCGCCGCGGTGATGGCCACGCTGGGCGACCTGTGCGAGTCGGTGATGAAGCGCGACCTCGGCATCAAGGACATGAGCCAGGTCATCCCCGGCCACGGCGGCCTGATGGACCGGCTCGACTCGCTGCTCGCCACCGTCGCCCCGATCTGGCTGGTCCTCTACTACCTCGTCTTCTGACGAGCCCTGCGACGGGACGTCCCATGCGCCTGCTCGTCACCGGCGGCCGCACCGGCTACCTCGGGCGGTACGTCGTCGCAGCGGCCGCGACAGGCCACGAGGTCGTCGCCGTGGGGTCCGCGGACGCCGACGTGCGGGACGCCGAGGCGGTGGAGTCAATGGTCGGGCGGCACCACCCCGACGCGATCGTCCACACGGCGTACGTCCAGTCCGACCGGGCGGTCACCGCGGACGGCGCGGCCCACGTGGCGGGCGCGGCCGCCCGGCACGGCGCCCGGATGGTGCTGGTCTCCAGCGACGTGGTCTTCGGCGGCTCCGACCGCCCCTACGACGAGACGGCACCGACGGACCCCGTCTCGCCCTACGGGGAGGCCAAGGTGGCCGCGGAGCGCGCCGTCCTCGACACCTGTGGCGACGCTGTCGTGGCGCGCACCTCGCTCATCCTGGGCGACGGCGCGTCGCAGCACGAGGAGCTCGTCCGACGACTGGCGGCGGGCGCCGACGGCGCCCTCTTCGAGGACGAGCGCCGCTGCCCGGTCCACGTGGAGGACCTCGCGCGCGCCCTCGTCGAGCTGGCCGAGGGCGATGTGCAGGGGGTCCTGCACGTGGCCGGGGCCGACGGCATGAGCCGGCACGAGCTGGGCCGGCTCATCGCGCGTCGCGACGGCCTCGACCCCGACGTGCTGCGGGCCACGACGCGGGCGGCGCTGGCCGTGCCGGGCCCCGTCGACGTGCGCCTCGACTCCTCGCGCGCGGCGGCGCTGCTGTCGACCCGGTTGCGGGGAGCCCGCGAGTTCCTGGCCTGACCGCGGCGCCTGCCGCCCGGACGGACCTCCCTGCCACCGCGCGCCCCGCGCAATGGGTGGCGGCCGAGCGCCTAGGCTGGTGGTGTGGAGACGCAAGAGCAGCAGGCGCACGAGGCGTCGCAGGAACGCCACTTCGAGTGGTGGCACCACAGCCACCCCACGTTCGCGGGCATCACCGGCTTCTTCGCCGGGATGCTCTTCGTCACCGCCCTGCCGGGGGCGTTCGCCGGGCTGCTCCGGCTGCTCTTCGACCACGACACGTCCGAGCAGCTGTTCCCGTTCGTGCTCCTCGCCTTGGCCCTGCCGATCGCGATGCTGATCAAGCGCAAGACCCGGCGGTTCGCCCAGTTCATGTTCGTGGGCATGGTCGTCACCGCCCTGGTCGTGGGCGGCGTCGCCTCGCTGGTGCTCTACTTCATGGCCGACGCCTGACCCGACTGGCCCGGTCGGCCCGCTGAATGGCCCCGTCGACCGTCGGGGTGGGAGAATCGGCGCGATGTCCGAATCCACGCACGAGCCCATCAAGACCCTGCCCCTCGTGTTCGACGAGCCGCGCGGGCGCAAGAAGCCGCCGCGCCACCTCGCCGACCTCGACGAGGCAGGCCGCAAGACGCTGCTGGAGGAGATGGGGCTGCCGGGCTTCCGGGCCAAGCAGCTCTCCACCCACTACTTCGGCCGGCTCGTCGACGACCCTGCCGAGATGACCGACCTCCCGGCCGGCCAGCGCGACGACCTCGTCGCGGCCCTGCTGCCCGACCTGATGACACCGCTGCGCACGCTCGAGGCCGACAAGGGCACCACCCGCAAGACGCTCTGGAAGCTCTTCGACGGCGCCCTCGTCGAGTCGGTCCTGATGCGCTACCCCGAGCGCGCCACCGTCTGCGTGTCCAGCCAGGCCGGCTGCGGCATGGCCTGCCCGTTCTGCGCCACCGGCATGGGCGGTCTCCAGCGCAACATGTCGACCGCCGAGATCGTCGAGCAGGTCGTCGCCGGGGCCCGGTCGATGGCGCGCGGCGAGGTCCCCGGCGGTCCCGGTCGCGTCTCCAACGTGGTCTTCATGGGCATGGGCGAGCCGCTCGCCAACTACAAGGCCGTCGTCGGGGCCGTACGTCGCCTCACCGACCCCTCGCCGGCAGGCCTCGGCATGAGCGCGCGCGGGATCACCGTCTCGACGGTGGGCCTCGTGCCCCGCATCCGCCAGCTCACCGACGAGGGCATCCCCGTCACGCTCGCGCTGAGCCTGCACGCACCCGACGACGAGCTGCGCAACGAGCTGGTGCCCATCAACACCCGCTTCTCGGTCGCGGAGACCGTCGAGGCGGCCTGGGACTACGCCCGCGTCACCAAGCGTCGCGTCTCCATCGAGTACGCCATGATGCGCGGCATCAACGACCAGGCCCACCGCGCCGACCTGCTCGGCGACGTGCTCAACTCCTACGGCGACTGGGGCTGGGTGCACGTCAACCTGATCCCGCTCAACCCGATCGAGGGCTCGAAGTGGACGGCGTCCGACCCGGCCGACGAGCGCGAGTTCGTCCGCCGGCTCGAGGCGAAGGGCATCCCGACGACCGTCCGCGACACCCGCGGGCGTGAGATCGACGGTGCCTGCGGCCAGCTGGCCGCCAAGGAGTAGGCCGAGGAGTAGGGCAAGGAGCAGCCCCAGCACCACCGCCGAGACGTCGCGGTCCGTTCACGTGTCGTCCGTCCGCGTCGGGTCGTGCGTTGCGGCGACCTTCCTAGCGTCCGGGGCATGGACCTGCTCGAGAGGCGGCGTCGCAGCCGCACCGTCCCGGCCACCGTCGTCCCCCTCGCGCCCGACCGACCGGCGCCTGCCCGTGCCGGGCGGCTCCGCGTGCTGGTCGTCACCGAGTCGTTCCTGCCCCAGGTCAACGGCGTCACCAACTCCGTGCGCCGGGTGCTGGAGCACCTGGCGGCCGAGGGGCACGAGGCCGAGCTGGTCGCGCCGACCGGCCCCGCGACGTACGCCGGCTTCCCGGTGACCCTCGCCCGCGGCGCCTGCCTGCCGTTCTACGCCGACTTCCGCATCGGGCTGGAGACGCGTCGCCGGCTGCGCGCCACCATGGAGCGGTTCCGGCCCGACGTCGTGCACGTCGCCTCGCCCGCCGCGCTCGGCCTGCAGGCGGCGCGCGCGGCGCGATCGCTCGGGATCCCGACGGTCGCGATCTACCAGACCGACCTGGTCGGCTTCGCGGAGCAGTACGGCGTCCCGGGAGGCGCGCGGGCGATGGGGGCGCTGACCCGTCGGATCCACCTGGGGGTCGATCGCACGCTGGCGCCCTCCACCGCGAGCATCGCGCAGCTGGGCGGGCTCGGCGTGCACGCGGTCGCCCGCTGGCCGCGCGGCGTGGACCAGGAGCTGTTCGCACCGGCGCGCCGCGACGAGGCCCTCCACGCCGAGCTCGCCCCCGACGGCCGCCTCCTCGTCGGGTACGTCGGCAGGCTGGCCGCGGAGAAGGAGCTGGAGCTGCTGGCCCACGTCGACCGGCTCCCGGGCGTGCGCCTCGTGCTCGTCGGCGGCGGGCCGGAGGAGGCCCGGCTCAGGGCGCTGCTGCCGGACGCGGCCTTCCTCGGCGTCCTCCACGGCGAGGAGCTCGCGCGCGCCCACGCCACGCTCGACGTCTTCGTGCACACCGGGCGCCACGAGACCTACTGCCAGTCGGCCCAGGAGGCGCTGGCCAGCGGGGTGCCCGTGGTCGCACCGCGGTCCGGTGGGCCGATCGACGTCGTGCCCGACGGCGTCGCCGGGCAGCTCTACGAGCCCGGTGACGCGGCAGACCTGGTGGCCCACGTCGAGCGGCTGGTCGCGCACCCCGTGCTCCGGCGCCGGATGGCGCTCGCCGCCCGCCAGAGCGTGCAGGGCCGGACGTGGCAGGCGGTCAACGAGCTGCTGGTGGACCACTACCGCGACGTCAGCCGGAGCTCCGTGACCCGTCGCCGCGCCGGCTGAGCGTGTCCCGCACGACCTGCACGGCCTCCTCGACGGTGTCGACGAGGTGCACGTGCGGCTCCATCGCCCGCCCGGCGGCCAGCGCCCGGAGCAGCGGCCACACCGGCAGCTCCTCGGTCCAGTACCGCCGGCCGAGCAGCACCATCGGCGCGACGGCGCTCTGGCCTGCGTAGTAGTTCTCGCAGGCGTCCTGGAAGATCTCCTGCACGGTGCCACCGGCGCCCGGCAGGAAGACGATGCCCCCGGTGCACACCTCGAGCAGCAGCGCCTCGCGCGGCGCGTTGGCGAAGAACTTCGCGATCGCGGTGGCGAAGACGTTGGGCGGCTCGTGGCCGTAGTGCCACGTCGGGATCCCGAGCGACTCCCGGCCGCCCGAGGTCGCGCCCACGACGTCGAGGGCGACCCGCGCCCAGGCAGCCACGTCCGGCCGGAACGACGGCACCGCCTCGAGGCGTCCCAGTGCGTCGTCGAGGCCGACGGGCAGGAACGCGCCGAGGTTGGCCGCCTCCATGGCGCCCGGACCGCCACCCGTGGCCACGGTGAGGTGGTCGCCGAGCGCGTGCCCGAGGCGGGCCGCGGCGGCGTACGCCGGGTTGCCGCGCTCGAGCGCGTGACCGCCCATCACGCCGACCAGGTCACGGCCGGCCACCCACGCCGCCAGGGCCGTGTCGACGTGGTGGTCGTGCAGCGCCATCGCCAGGGTGTCCTCCGGGCTGGTGCCGCGCCGCGACCAGGCGTAGGTCCGCGCGTCGAGGGTGTCTTGGTAACGCGGGGCGTCGTAGAGGTCGCCGGGGGAGTAGAGCGTGGACCGGTAGGTGTCGACCGGGATGCCGGGGATCTCGGGCAGCACGATCGCACCGGCACGACGCAGGACGTCGTCGTCGCCGTCGGTGAAGTCGCAGCCGAGGAACAGCGCCCCGCCGAGCGACCTCTCCATCAGCGCTGCCCCGCGCTCGGTGAGGTCCAGCCCGACGACGCGCCACCCGGCGAGCGAGCGGGTGCCGGCGGCGAGCCTGCGGTCGAGGTCGGGGAGGCTCGTGACGTCGATGACACGTCCGTGGGAGTGCTTCACGGGGCCAACCTAGGCTGCCGGTGGCCGTGCTCCAGCGATCCCCGGCTGACCGGGGATCGCTGAAGTTGTCAGGCCGTGCACGGGCCGACAACCGACGGAGGAGCCTGACAACCCCGCTGCCCGGCTCAGAACGCGTGGGCCATGAGCTCGCCGAACAGCTCCTGGTCGTCGACCTCGAGCCCGCGCGAGCGGAACCAGGCGCACATGTTGGCGCAGTCGCGCATCAGGAAGTCCATGCCGCGCGGGTTGCCGACGAGGTCCACCATCTGCGGCAGGTCGATGATCACGAGCCGGTCGCCTGCAGCGAGGGTGTTGTACGGCGACAGGTCGCCGTGGACCAGCCCCGCCTGGACGAGCGTGGTCAGCGCGTCGCGCAGCTGGTCGTAGTAGCCCTCGACCACCGAGCGCTCCGGGCGGACCTGGGCCACCCGCGGGGCGGTCTCGGTCTCGCCGTCGACGGTCACGGTGATCCACTCCATCAGGATCTCGGTCTCGTCGATCTGCACCGGGTAGGGGACGGGCAGGCCGAGGTCCCAGCAGCGGCAGAGTGCGTTCCACTCCGAGACGGCCCACTCGCCGGCCGCGACCTGCTTCCCCCACGTGGACTTCCGCTTGAGGGCGCGGTTGTCGCGGGACCGCTTCATCGAGCGGCCCTCGGTGTAGGACGCGGCGCGGTGGAAGGTCCGGTGGTCGGTGTCGCGGTAGCGCTTGGCCGCCATCACGACGGCGTCGTCCGGACGGTGCGGGTCCTCGCGCTCGAGGAGGAAGACGTCGGCCTCCTTGCCGGTCTTGAGGACGCCGAGCTCGGTGTCGATGGCGCCGCTGGAGGTCACGACCCAGTCGGGGCGCGGTTCAGGGCCCTTCATGAGGGCTTCGAGGTCCTGCCAGCGGGACCAGCGTTGACCCGTGCCGAGCTCGTCGGCGTAGGTGTCGTAGGTGAAGACGAACGACTCGTCGATGCCCTCGAGGGGCGAACGGTCGTCAGGCCGGAGAAAGTCCTCCGGGATGCGGTGAGTCAAGGTAGGTGCTCCGTTGGTGCGAGAGGTGGTCGGCGGACAGGCCGAGGACAGCGATGGACATGTCACGGCTCCTCTCGTCTCACGGGCACCGGCGTGCGGGTCGGCACGTGGTGGACGCACACACACTCGCGGCGCGTCGCACCCATGGTCGCTGGCCCCGCGCGGCACCGCAACGCAATTAAGGGCGCTAGGTTCGGACGGTGACCACGCGACCGATCCATCGCCCCGTCCTGTCCGCAGCCCTCGCGACGGCGCTGGCCGCCGGCCTGGCCGTCGGGGCGGGCGGTGCCACCGCGAGCGCCGGGGCCTCCACGGCGCCCGTCGACGGGGCGTCCGGCATCGGCGACCCCTACTGGCCGCTCGACGGCAACGGCGGCATCGACGTGTCGACGTACAAGATCGACAACCGCTACGCGCTGGAGTCCAAGCGGCTCAGCGGCACCACGAAGGTCAGGCTCACGGCGACCGAGGACCTCGCGAGCTTCTCGCTCGACTTCCTGCTGAAGGTGTCGACGGTGACCGTCGACGGGGAGAAGGCGAGCTTCGCCAAGACCGACGGTGGGCACGAGCTGCGGATCACCCCGGCGCAGCCGCTGGCGGCCGGCAGCAAGCACACCGTCGAGGTGGCGTACGACGACCACCCGGCGCGCTACTCCTACGCCGGGGAGCGCAACTGGCTGGCCAGCAGGACCGAGGTCGTCGCCATGAACGAGCCGCACATGGCGCCGTGGTGGTTCCCCGCCAACGACCATCCGCTCGACAAGGCGATCGTCGACGTGAAGGTCCGGGTCCCCAACGGCCGCGAGGTCGTCTCCAACGGCAAGCTCCGCGGCCGCAAGGTCGGCAAGCGCTCGACGCAGTGGCACTGGAGCGCCGACGAGCCGATGGTGCCGTACCTCGCGTTCTTCGCCGCAGGCGACTTCGCGATCGAGAAGGGCAAGCACCGCGGCCTGCCGTGGCTCGTCGCGGTCTCGAAGCAGCTGGGCGAGCGCGACCAGGCGGCCAGCATGCGGCTGATGAAGAAGACCCCGGCGGTCATCGCCGGCCTCGAGAAGGACCTCGGCGACTACCCGTTCTCGGTCGTCGGCGGCATCACGACCGGCCTCAACCCGGGCTTCGCGCTGGAGAACCAGACCCGGCCCACCTACCCGGCGGTCGGCGGCAGCGCCACGAGCCTCGTCGTCCACGAGCTCGCGCACCAGTGGTTCGGCGACGACATCGCCGTCGAGCAGTGGTCCGACATCTGGCTCAACGAGGGATTCGCGACCTTCATGGAGTGGCGCTGGGCCGAGGAGCACGGTGGCCGCTCCGCCGACACCGTCTTCCGCAACTACTACTCCAACGTCGACGCGGGTTCCGCCTTCTGGAAGGTCGCGGTCGACGACCCGGGTGCGGCCAAGGTGTTCGACGGCGCGGTCTACGGTCGCGGCGCGATGGCGCTGCAGGCCCTGCGCAACCGGGTCGGGGACGAGGCCTTCTGGCGGGTCGTGCGCACCTGGATCCACGAGCAGCGCGGGGGCAACGGATCCACCGCGGAGTTCGAGGAGGTGGCCGCCCGGGTGAGCGGGCAGGACCTCGGCCCGTTCTTCGACACCTGGCTCCGCACGCTCGCGAAGCCCGCCGCCACGGCCGCCAACGGGCTCGGCTGACGATGACCAGCGAGACGACCGGGGTGACGTGGTTCCGGCCGCCAGCCGACGGTCACCCCGGCCTCCTCAACGCCTGCTACAACGCGCTCGACATCCACGTCGTCCGCGGCCGCGCCGACGACGTCGCGGCGCACCTCGACGGCACGGGGCGCACCTTCGCCTGGCTGCTCACCGAGGTGGGCGCGTGTGCCGGGCTGCTGCGCGCCTGCGGCGTCGAGGTCGGTGACACGGTCGCGCTGGGGGCCGTGCCGCAGGGGACCGGCGCCGTGGCCGTCCTCGCGGCCGCCCGGGTGGGTGCCGTCGTGCAGTACGACGACTCGCCCGGCGCCACCGGGAAGGTCGTGGTCCGCAGCACCTCCGACGGCGTCGTGGCGTCGGTCGAGGGCGAGGACGTCCCGTGGGACGTCGCGATGCGCGCCGGTCGTACCGACCCGGCCGGGTGCGCCGACGTACCCGGCGACGCGGTCCTCTCCCGCCACGGCGCCGACACGCTCACGGTCCTCGACGCCCTCGGCGCGTCCGGCGAGCAGGACCTGCCGGTGCCGACCGGGGCCACGCTCGTCGACGTCGGCGGCCTGAGGTTCTGGTCGTTCGACGCGCCGCAGCGCTAGCGGCTCAGCGTCGCTTGCGCAGCCACTTGGCGAGCTCGTCGTACTCCCCGGACGCGTTGGCGTAGAGCGCGACGTTGCGCGCGGTCTCCACCCACGGGCCGATCGAGGGGCGGATCTCGGACAGGACCTGGTCGAAGTCGGACATCCCGATCATCCGCACCTGCCCGGAGCCGACCGACTCCATCAGGGCGTTCTCCGAGGCCGACTCGCACAGGTGGGCGAGGTCGGCGCCGCTGAAGCCCTCGGTCGCCTTGGCGAGGCGGCGGGTGTCGATGCGCTCCACGGGCCGGTCGCGCAGGTGGGTGCGCAGGATCGCCTCACGCGCCTCGCGGTCCGGGGGCAGCACGAGCAGGGTGCGGTCCAGCCGACCCGGGCGGCGCAGCGCGGGGTCGACGTCCCAGGGGTGGTTGGTCGCGGCGAGCACGAAGACGCCCTCGTTGTCCGACCCGACGCCGTCGAGCTCGGTGAGCAGCTGGTTGACCGTCGTCCGCGCCCCGGAGCCGCGGTTGAGGGAGCGCTTGCCACCGATGGCGTCGAGCTCGTCGAGGAACAGCACGCAGGGCGCCGACGTGCGGGCGACCTCGAACAGCTCCTTGACGTTGCGCTCGCTCTGGCCGATGTACATGTCGAGCACGTCGGCGAGCGACACGTGCAGGAACGACGCCCCCAGCTCGCCGGCGACGGCCTTGGCGAGGAACGTCTTGCCGCAGCCGGGCGGCCCGTAGAGCAGCAGGCCGCCGCGCAGCGACTTGCCGTAGAGCGCTCGCAGCTCGGGGTTGCGCAGCGGCGCGAGGAAGCTCGCCTCCAGGCGCTTCTTGACGTCCGTCAGTCCGCCGACGTCGGCGAGCCGCACCCCGGCCGCCTCGACGTCGTACGCCGACGGGCCGGGGTCCTCGGTGGTGCCGTCGACGAACATGGGGCCCACCGTCTCGCCGAGGTCGGACTCGGCGGCGTGCCAGTCGAAGGTCGACGGCTTCGCGGCAGGCGCGTCTCCCGACGAGTCCGGCGACTCCGACGGCGCGGCCGGAGCCGCGGCGGGATCGGGCGCGGCCGGAGCGCTGCCCATCGCCCGCGCCATCAGCTCGCGTGCCTGCGCCGAGGTCGGGTCCTTGGCGAGCGCGGTCGCGACGTGCTCGACCGCCTCGGCGCCGCGGCCGGCCTCGACGAGGAGGCCGGCCAGGTGCAGCCGCAGCGGCAGGTCGTCCGGGGCGGCGCGCACGGCGGCGGCCAGGCTCTCGATCAGGCGCTCGTCCACGGCCCCACCCTAGGAGAGCCGTCAGCGGCCGCGCACGAGGTGGACGAGCGCCATGACCACCCAGCCGATCACGCAGATGAAGCCGACCGTGCGAAGGACGCCGGCCAGGACGATCCCGGCGCCCGCGGCGACGGCGTACGGCGCGAAGGCCATCACGACCACGGCGACCGACAGCAGCGCGAGCAGGGCGAGGAGGTACCTGCCCTGCCACCGCGTGCGACGGAACAGCCCGCGACCCCAGCTCCCGACGCCCCGCGGCAGGTCGCGGACCACGTGCCGCACGAGGACGACCACCACGGCGACGTACGCCGCTCCCGCGAGCGCCCGCGACCACCACGGGGCGCCGGTCACGAGCAGGATGCCGAGGACGATGGCGGCGGCGAACAGCGACCACATCACCCGCCGGCCGAGCAGCAGGAGCACCGTGTCGAGGTTGTCGCGGACCTGCTTCTGCTGGGGGTCGCTGCCCACGGCGCCCCGCAGCAGGCCGGCTGCCCGGCCGAGCCGTCCGCGATCCATCTCCGACGCCGCGAGGTTGTTCTGGGCGAGCGTGTGCTGCGGGTCGAGCGCCATCGCGTTGCGGAAGGCCGCCTGCGCGCCCTCGTGGTTGCCGAGGGCGTCGAGGCAGAGACCGACGAGGTTGTGGGCGTCGGGGCTGTGGGGCGCCGCCTCCACCGCGCGCAGCGCCGCCTCGTAGGCGTCCCGGGTGCGGGGGCGGCGCAGGCTCAGGAGAGCGCGTGCGTACTGGTAGTGAGAGGTGAAGTCGTGCGGCGCCAGCCGGAGGCCGGACTCGGCGGCCGTGACGGCGCCTGTCCCGTCGTTGCGGTCACACAGCACGTCGACCAGCACGTGGTGGGCCCCGGCGTCCTCCGGGTCGAGGGCGAGGGCGCTGCGCACGACCTGCTCCGCCTCGGCGTGGCGGTCCTGGCGGTTGAGGGCGCGGCCCAGCCCGAGCAGGGCGCGGCCCGACCCGGGGTCACCGGTGAGCACGTCGCGGAAGCGCTGCTCCGCCTCGACGTCGCGGCGCAGGTCGAGGAGCTGCTCGGCGTGGGCGAGCGCCCGCCAGTCCGCCCCTCCGCTGTCCACGGGGCCCATCCTGACAAACTGCAGGGGTGACTGCCCGCGACATCGTGATCCTCGGCTCGACCGGGTCCATCGGCACCCAGGCGCTCGACCTCGTCCGCGCCCACCCCGACCGGTTCCGCGTGGTCGGCCTGACCGCCGGCGGGTCCAACCCCGACCTGTTCGCGGCCCAGGTCGCGGAGTTCGCGCCGGCGTACTCCGGGCTGGGGGAGGAGGCGTCCACCGAGGCCGCCGGGCGACCGTGCGACGTCGTGCTCAACGGCATCACCGGAGCCGTCGGTCTCCGCCCCACCCTGGCCGCCCTCGACGCCGGCACCACGCTGGCCCTCGCCAACAAGGAGTCGCTCATCATCGGCGGCCCGCTGGTGAAGGAGCGCGCGCGACCGGGCCAGATCGTGCCGGTCGACTCCGAGCACAGTGCCATCGCCCAGAGCCTCCGGGCCGGCTCCGCCGCGGAGGTACGACGCCTCGTCCTCACCGCGTCCGGGGGCCCGTTCCGCGGTCGCACGGCCGAGGAGCTCGCCGACGTCACCCCGGAGCAGGCGCTCGCGCACCCCAACTTCGCGATGGGGCGGGTGATCACCACCAACTCCGCGACGCTGGTCAACAAGGGCCTGGAGGTCATCGAGGCGCACCTGCTCTTCGACATCCCCTTCGACCGCATCGACGTCGTCGTCCACCCGCAGCAGCTCATCCACTCGATGGTCGAGTTCGTCGACGGCGCGGTGGTGGCCCAGCTCGGCCTGCCCACCATGCTCGTCCCGATCTCCCTCGGGATGGGCTGGCCAGACCGCGTCCCCGACGCCGAGACGCCGATCGACTGGACCCGGGCGGCGGACTGGCGCTTCGAGCCCCTCGACGACGTGGTCTTCCCCGCCGTCACCCTGGCCCGGACCGCGGGGGAGCGCGGCGGCACGGCGCCCGCCGTCTACAACGCCGCCAACGAGGTCGCCGTCGACGCCTTCCACGACGGTCGGTTGCGCTTCCCCGACATCGTTTCCACGGTGGCACACGTCCTGGACCGTCACGACGTACCATCGAAGGAGCACCTCACCGTCGACGACGTCCTCGCCGCAGACTCCTGGGCGCGAGCCGAGGCCGCGGCCCTCATCTGACGCTTCCCCGACGTCACCGACGTCCCCACCCCGAGAAGGACCCCACGCACATGTCCGCCCTGCTCTACACCCTGGGTGTCGTCGCCTTCGTCCTGGCGATCCTCGTCTCGATCGGGCTGCACGAGTTCGGGCACCTCGTGCCCGCGAAGAAGTTCGGCTGCAAGGTGCCCCAGTGGTTCATCGGCTTCGGCCCCACGGTGTGGAGCAAGCAGATCGGCGACACCGAGTACGGCGTCAAGGCGATCCCGCTCGGCGGCTACGTCAAGATCGTCGGGATGCTGCCCCCTGGCGCGGAGGACCTCGTCGAGGAGACGACGTACGACGAGGACGGCGAGGCGGTCCACAAGGTCCGCCGCTCCAACACGGGCATCTTCACCCAGCTGATCTCCGACGCCCGGGCCGCGGAGTGGGAGTACGTCAAGGAGCACGACACCGATCGGCTCTTCTACCGCCTCCCGTGGTGGAAGAAGGTGATCGTGATGGCCGGCGGGCCGATGGTCAACATCGCCATCGCCTTCGGCCTGTTCACCCTCCTGTTCGCGACGTACGGCAACCCGCGCGACGAGGTCGTCGAGCCCGTCGTCGCCGCCGTGCCCGCGTGCGTGGTGCCCGTCGAGGAGCAGGGCCGTGCCTGCGCCGCCGACGACCCGCCCACGCCTGCGAAGGAGGCCGGGCTCCGGGCCGGCGACGAGATCCTCAGCTTCAACGGCACGCCGTTCAGCGACTGGGACAGCTTCCAGTCGCAGATCCGCGCCAACGCCGACGGCGACGCCGTCATCGAGGTACGCCGCGGCGACGAGCAGCTGACGCTGACCACCAACACCACCGTCACGCTGCGCCAGACGTCGATGGAGGACCGGACCCTCACCGAGGTGGGCTTCCTCGGCGTCCAGCCCGAGACCCGGCTCGAGACCGGCGGCGTGATCTACACCGCCAAGCAGATGGAGACGATGGCCGTCGAGACGGTCAAGGCGCTCGGCCAGCTGCCGGTCAAGGTCTACGAGGTCGGCCGCGCCATCGTCGGCCTGCAGGAGCGCGACCCCGAGAGCCCGGTGTCGATCGTGGGCGGCGGCCGCTTCGCGGGCGAGGCGGCGGCCAGCGAGGCCTTCCCGCTCACCGAGAAGGTCGTCACGCTGCTGTTCCTCATCGCCAGCTTCAACTTCTTCATCGGCATGTTCAACTTCGTGCCGCTGCTGCCGCTCGACGGCGGCCACATCGCCGGTGCGCTCTACGAGGGCCTCAAGCGCGGCATCGCCCGGCTCCTCGGCCGCCCCGACCCCGGGCACGTCGACGTCGCCAAGCTGCTGCCGGTGGCCTACGTCGTGGGGCTCGCGATGCTGGTCATGGGCGTCGTCCTCATCGTCGCCGACATCGTCGTGCCGCTGCGGCTGAGCTGACCCGTCCCGCACCCGGGTGGGTGGGACGCAGGCAAAGGATCACGCAACTGTCTGAGCGCTCGCGCTCGCTGTGGAATCCTGCGAGAGGCGCCGTTGCCCGGGCGTGCGCGGGAGGCGTGCCCGAGCAGCGGTGTCGTGCTGCCCGGCCCGTACGATGAGTCCATGACTTCCGTCGGCTTGGGCATGCCCGCCCTCCCGCCCCCCGTCCTGGCCCCCCGCCGCAAGACCCGCCAGATCAAGGTGGGCACGGTGGGCGTCGGCAGCGACTCCCCGATCTCGGTCCAGTCGATGACCACGACGCTGACCTCCGACGTCAACGCGACCCTCCAGCAGATCGCCGAGCTCACCGCCACGGGCTGCGACATCGTGCGCGTCGCGTGCCCGAGCCAGGACGACGCCGACGCCCTGCCCGAGATCGCGCAGCACTCGCAGATCCCGGTCATCGCCGACATCCACTTCCAGCCCAAGTACGTCTTCGCCGCCATCGACGCCGGCTGCGCCGCGGTGCGGGTCAACCCGGGCAACATCCGCAAGTTCGACGACCAGGTCAAGGAGATCGCGAGGGCCGCCAAGGACCGCGGCACCTCGATCCGGATCGGCGTCAACGCCGGGTCGCTCGACAAGCGGATCCTCGACAAGTACGGCAAGGCGACCCCCGAGGCGCTCGTCGAGTCCGCGGTGTGGGAGGCCAGCCTCTTCGAGGAGCACGACTTCCACGACTTCAAGATCTCGGTCAAGCACAACGACCCGGTCGTGATGGTCCGGGCCTACGAGCAGCTGGCCGCGGCCGGCGACTGGCCGCTCCACCTCGGCGTCACCGAGGCCGGCCCCGCGTTCCAGGGCACCATCAAGTCCTCGGTCGCCTTCGGCCACCTGCTCAGCCAGGGCATCGGCGACACGATCCGCGTCTCGCTGTCCGCGCCGCCGGTGGAGGAGGTCAAGGTCGGCCTCCAGATCCTGGAGTCGCTGAACCTCAAGCCGCGCCGCCTCGAGATCGTCTCCTGCCCGTCCTGCGGCCGCGCCCAGGTCGACGTCTACAAGCTCGCCGAGGAGGTCACCGCCGGCCTCGACGGCCTGGAGGTGCCGCTCCGCGTCGCCGTCATGGGCTGCGTCGTCAACGGTCCCGGCGAGGCGCGCGAGGCCGACCTCGGCGTCGCCTCGGGCAACGGCAAGGGCCAGATCTTCGTGAAGGGCGAGGTCGTCAAGACCGTCCCCGAGTCGCAGATCGTCGAGACCCTCATCGAGGAAGCCATGCGCATCGCCGAGGGCATGGAACCGGTCGAAGGCGCGGAGGCGAGCGTCAGCGTCTCCTGACGTCCCCCGGGCGGAGACAGCGAGCCGCTCGCTCCCACTAGGCTCCAAGCGTGTTGAGGACCCGCGAGCAGGTGCGCGTGCTGGGCCCGGGTGACCGGGACGCCTTCATCGCGCTCGCGGAGCAGGACCCGGTCGTCAACGTCTTCGCCGACTACCGCGCCCGGCTCACCAACCTCGACGAGCGGTGGCTCGGCGGACAGGTGTGGGGACGGTTCGAGGGGGACCGGCTCGTCGCGGGCTGCCACCTCGGGGCCAACCTCGTCCCGGTGCAGTGCACGCGGGACGACGTGGGTGCCTTCGCCGACGTGGCCCTGCGCCGGCGCAGCACCGTCGGCACCATCGTCGGCCCCGCCGCCGTCGTGGCGGCGCTCTGGGAGCAGATCGAGCCGCGCTGGGCGACGCCGCGGGAGATCCGTCCCGACCAGCCGCACCTCGAGATGGGGCGGGTCCCGACCATCGCCGCCGACCCCGGCGTGCGGGTCACCACCCCGCACGACCTCGAGCGGCTCTACCCCGCGTGCGTGGCGATGTACACCGAGGAGGTCGGTGTCTCGCCCGAGAACGACGCGGGCGGGGGAGACCTCTACCGTGCGCGCATCCAGCAGCTGATCGGCCGCGGCTGGTCGATGGCGAGCTTCGACGACCAGGGCGTGGTCTTCAAGGCCGAGATCGCCTGCGTGACGCCGTACGCCGCCCAGGTGCAGGGCGTGTGGGTACGCCCCGACCGCCGGGGCGAGGGGCTCTCGACGAGCGGCATGGCGGCCGTGGTCTCCCACGTCATCTCCACCGGCGTGGCGCCGGTGGTCTCGCTCTACGTCAACGAGTGGAACACCGCCGCGCGGGCGGCCTACGCGCGTGTCGGCTTCGAGCAGACGGCGACCTTCGCGACGCTGATGTTCTAGGCCGGTCGCGCGCCGAAAAAAATCTTGTCCGGGTGTATCACGCAGGGGTGTGCGCGCACCTGTGCTGACATGGGGACAATGGTCACCATGTCAGAGGACCGAAGGGCTGAGGGGCAGTCCGACCAGTCACCGTGGGACATGGCAAGTGGGGCGTTCATCGCCTGGCGTTCGGGGGACGCCGCAGCGATGGACGAGCTGGTTGCCACGATGACACCGGTCCTGTGGCACGTGGTGCGGGCATACGGGCACGACCGCCAGAACGCCGAGGACGTGATCCAGGCGACCTGGCTCGGTTTCGTACGCCTCCACCGGACCATCGAGGACCCGCAGGCGGTCGCGTCCTGGTTGATCACCTCAGCCAGGCGCGGCGCAGCCGCCCATGCCAGGGCCGCGCGACGTGCGACCCCGGTGCAGGACGAGACGCTGCACGCCGCACTCCCGGATGCGGAGTCGGCCGAGGCGCTCGCGATGCTCGACGACGAGGCGTCACGGTTGTGGGGAGCCGTGGCGACCGTCGACGAGCGCTGCCGCAAGCTGCTGAGAGTCGTGGCCTTCATGGACCGCCCCGACTACCAGTCGATCAGCCAGGACCTCGACATGCCGGTCGGGAGCATCGGACCCACCCGGGCCCGGTGTCTGGCGAAGGTCCGGACCGCTCTGATGAAAGGAGGCGAGCGATGACTGATGGGGACGCCGCTCTCCTCGAGGAACTGCGTGACATGTGGATGACCTATGACCCGCCGCCGCCCGGCCTCGTCGCGACGATGATCGCTGCCGTCGCTGCCGCCGACCTCGATGCGGAGTGGGAGATGCTCACCCTCGTCCGCGACTCGCGCGACGAGCCCGCTGCCCAGGTGAGGGGACTCGCCACGTCGCGCATCCTCTACTTCACCGCAGCCGAGGGCTGGTCGCTCGACGCCGAGCTCGACGACGGCCAGGTCCGCGGACAGCTGCTCGACTTCGACGGTGACATGGGATCCGTCGAGGTCGTGGTCGAGACCTCCGACGGGCAGAGCTGGACCACTGCGCTCGACGAGGTGGGGTTCTTCGCCCTCGCCGCCGAGCCCACCGGGTCGGTGCGCTTCACGGTGCGCGACGCCGGCCGGTCGGCCACCAGTCGCTGGATCGAGCTCTGAGTCGCCGGCCCTGTCCCTCCCTCAGGGGTGCGGGTAGGGCTGGCGCAGCTCCTGGTGGGGCCCGATGGTCGGGTCGGAGTCGGTCCTGGCGCGCCTCAGCACGGCGTCGCGCGCGTCCGGCGCCGACGCGCCCGTCTCGCTGATCTCGCGGGCGATGAGCGCCGCCACGACCGGCGCTGAGAACGACGTGCCGCTCCACCGCGCCATGCCGGTGCTGAACACCCGGATGTCGCCCTTGTCCGGCGTCTCGTTGCACTCGAACGTGCCGTCGGGGAACGCGTTGACCAGGTTGCGCCCCAGCGCGTAGACGTCGGCGGAGACCCCGAAGTTGGAGAAGCTCGAGACGCGCCCGTCCCGGTCGAGCGAGCCGACGCCGACGCACCAGTCGAAGGCGGCGGGCCAGAAGGGTGCGGCCCAGGAGTCGTTGCCGGCGGCCGCGACGAGCACGCAGTCGCGCCCCTCCAAGTGCCGGCGGTGGAACTTCCGCAGGGGGATCGAGGGCCGGTCGCGGCGGGTCCGGCAGCCTGCCGAGAGGTTGATGACCTGCGGGTCGTGCCGCAACGCCTGCTCCAGCTGAACGACGAGGTCGGACTCGAGGATCCCGCCCCCACCGACGCCGCCGACGGCGAAGCCCTCGACGTAGATCCTCGTCTCGGGGGCGACGCACCGCACGACACCGGCGATGAAGGTGCCGTGGCCGGCGTACGGTCGCAGGTCGGGGCCGTTGAGCTCGTCGTCGCCCTTCACGCCCTTGAGCCACGGCGTCCGGGGGTCGGTCGCGGCGGGCGGGTGCCAACCCGTGTCGACGACGACGACGCTGACCTCTCCGCCCTTGCCCCCGGTCTTGTCCGCCTGCGGTGGCCACGGCTCGGTGAGCCCGGTCTCCTGGGGCTCGATCGCCGGACACATGGCTCCGCCGCCGCCACCCGGGGACACGTGCACCCAGTGGTCGGGCGAGGCGGCCCCGGGACGCAGGCCGTTGTCCTCGAGGAAGTCGAGCACCTCGGGCACCGACTGACCGTCCCGGCGCTCGGGCAGCACGTAGCGCACCACCTCGCCGCCGAGCAGCTCGACGTCGTCACGGCGCGGCTCGCCCGTGAGGATCCGGTCGCCGAGCTGCGCCACGAGGCCCTCGAACGCCTCGACGTCGTCGCCGTCCACGAGGACCCGGTCCGGGTGGAAGACGAAGGTGAAGTCGGCGGGGGCCAGGGTGTCCCAGGCGACCTCGCCCTCGTTGGCCTTCTGGAAGGCGCGGATCTGGTCGGTGGAGCGTCGTCGTCGGTCGTCGCCGATCTTCCAGTCACCTGACATGGTCCGACGCTAGCGGCGACCGGGTCTCGGGCCGAGGGGTTTGGCTGAGTTTTCTCCGGTCATCCGCGAGGATGAGCGGGTGGAGCGCGACGAGGCGGAGGAGCTGCTCCGCAACCTCTTCGCTGATCCCGGGGCGGCGCGTACCCGTGCCGAGACGGCGCTGGTGCCGGATCCCGATCCGGCGCTGTCCTCCATCGGGCACCAGGTCGTGGGCATCGTCATCCGTGACCTCGGAGACATGGACGGGGCACTGCGGGAGCTGCGGACGGCCCTGCGCCTGGCGCGGCGGTCCGGTGAGCCGGCCCGCGCGGCCGACGTGATGGCGACCCTGGGCATCTCGCTGTGCGTCGTCGGTCGCATGCATGACGGTCTGCGGCACCTGGACGAGGCGTCGACCATGCTCGACGGCGTACCCCTCGCGCGTGTGCTCCACCGACGCGCCTACGTCCTCGGGCACCTCCTCGCCCGCTTCGAGGAGAGCGCCGCGGACCTGCGGAGGGCCCGTGAGCTGTTCTCCGGCTCGGGTGACCAGGTGTGGGAGGCCCGCGTGCTCAACCTGCAGGCCCTGGTCGACGTCAAGCTGGGCGAGGTCGAGTCCGCAGCCGAGGCGTTCGCGCGCTTCGGCGAGATCTCGGCCTCCCTCGGTGACCCGTCCGGAGTCGCCGTCGCCGACCACAACACCGGGTGGCTGGCCTTCCTCCGCGGCGACCTGCCGCGCGCGCTCGAGCAGTACGCCGCAGCGGCCGCGTTCTTCGACTCCCGCGGCACGACGAACGTCGACCTCGTCCTCGACCAGGTGGCTGCCTACCTGTCCGGGGGGCTCGCCCAGGACGCCCTTGCCGTCGTCGAGTCCGCTCTCGTCGCCCGACCGCTGCAGCCGCGCGAGGAGGCGGACCTCCTGGTGGCGGTTGCCGGTGCGGCGCTGGCCGCTGACGACTGGGACCGTGCCGTGTCGGCCGCCGACGAGGGCTCGTCGCTGCTGCGCGCGCAGTCCCGGCACATCCATCGGCTGGAGGCCGACCTCCTGTCGATCACCGCCCGGGACCGCGCCGGTGAGCCACCCGCCCCCCTCCTGCGACGGGCTGAGCGCGTCGTCGCGGGGATGCGCGAGGCTCGGGCTCCCCAGCTGCCGCAGGCTCTCCTCGTCGGTGCAGGGCTGGCGAGCCGGGTCCGGTCGGCTCGTGCGGCCGGGCTCGCGTCCGACTGGCTCGCCGAGGCGGCGTCCTACCGCCGCGCGACCACCGGTTCCGAGCGGGCGCTCGGCTGGCTGGCGCAGGCCAGGGAGCGTGACCTGGCAGGTGACTCGGGGGGTGTGCTGCGCGCCTGTGAGCTCGGCCTGCGCGCGCTCGACGAGCACCGGGCCACCCTCGGCAGCCAGGAGCTGCGGGCTGGGTCCGCCGGACATGGTGCGGCCCTGGCCGAGCTCGGCACCCGGACCGCGCTGGCCGGCGGTGACCCCCGGCAGCTGCTGCGATGGGCCGAACGGTGGCGGGCCACGGCCCTCTCCACGCCCCTCCGCAGCGCGCGCCACGATGCGGAGACCGCTGCCGACCTGGCTGCTCTGCGGGCCCAGCGTCAACGCCTCGACCAGGCCCGCTCCGAAGGAGCGCCCACCGTCGCGCTCGAGGCGCGTGCCACCCGCCTCGAGCAGCAGGTGCGCCGCCGCCTGTTGCAGGAGCGAGGATCCGGAGAGGCAGCCGCGGCCCTCGACGTCAGGTCGCTCCTCGAGGCGCTCACCGAGGACGACACGGTCCTCGTCGAGCTGGCCGAGCTCGACGGCGTCCTGCACGCACTGGTGGCGGGTCGCGGCCGCGTACGCCACCGGGTGGTCGGCGATGGAGCGGCTGCTGCCGCTGCCGTGGACTTCTCGCTGTTCACCCTGCGCCAGGCCGCTCGCGGGCGCCGGGCGCAGCTCGAGGTGGCCGGCGCCCGGCTCGAGCGAGCATTGCTCGGGGCCGCGCTGGACGGCGTGGGTGAGCAGCGCGTCGTGGTCTGCGCGCCTGCGGCGTTGCAGGGCGTCCCGTGGGGCCTGCTCCCGTCGCTGGCGCACCGACCCGTGACCGGTACGCCGTCGGCGCGGCTCTGGCTGCGGGCCCGGACGTCCGCCCCGGCGGACGACCGTCGGGTGATGCTCGTCGGGCCGGGGCTCGGCAGCGGCGGCGCCGAGGTGCCTGCGGTGGCCGCCGAGGACCCGCGGGCAGAGGTGCTCGACGGCGAGGCGGCGACCGTCTCGGCTGCCCTCGCGGCGCTCGACGGGGTGGCGCTGGCGCACGTCGCCGCCCACGGTCGCTTCCGCGAGGACAGCCCGCTCTTCTCCTCGCTCACCCTCGCCGACGGACCCTTGCTCGTGCACGACCTCCAGGGCCTGGGGCGGCCGCCCCACCGGGTCGTGCTGTCGGCCTGCGAGTCCGGCGTCATGCAGCCGGTCGGCGACCAGGAGCTCCTCGGACTGGCAGCCGCGCTGCTGTCCATGGGCACCGCCGGCGTGGTCTCGAGCCTCGCCGAGGTCGACGACGCCGCGACCGTCGACGTGATGGTCGCGCTCCACGCCCGGCTCCGGCAGGGGGGCGGGCTCGGCGACGCGATGCTCGCTGCCCGCGAGGCCGCGGCGGGTGACTCCGTGCTGGCCGCCACCGCCGCGTCGTTCACGGTGCTGGGCATCTGAGCGCCTGCCGCCGCGGGGTGGCGGCACATCGCACGTCGAGGGGTGTGTCGGTTGCGATCTGCCGCCACCCACCGGAGGGGTGACGGCGGGGTGGCGGCACATCGCAGGTTGAGGGGTGTGTCGGTTGCGATCTGCCGCCACCCACCGGGCTGGTGGCGGAGGGGTGGCGGCACATCGCAGGTTGAGGGGTGTGTCGGCTGCGATCTGCCGCCACCCACCGGGACGGGTGACGGCGGGGTGGCGGCACATCGCACGTCGAGGGGTGTGTCGGCTGCGATCTGCCGCCACCCGCCGGGCTGGTGGCGGCAGGGTGGCGGCACATCGCACGCCGAGGGGTGTGTCGGTTGCGATCTGCCGCCACCCACCGGACGGACCGCAGCGCTCACACCAGTGCCCTGGGTCAGGGAGGCGTGACCTTCACGGGGTCGGTGGCGTTCTCACACTCCGCGAGCGTGCAGCGTACGGTCGCCGCCTTCCGCGTGCCGTTGACCTCGAGCAGCACCGTGCCGGGGGACTCCCACTGCCAGCCGCTGAACCACCCCGTCGTCCAGGTGGCGAGCCGCTGCCCGCGGAGGGTGCGCAGGGTGATCCTGCCCGGGCCTACCCCGTCGGTGAGGATGTGGAAGGTCAGCAGCTGCGTGCCGTCCGGCGAGATGGCGGCGACGCGCTCCTTGCAGGACCGCCACACCGTCGTGCCCGGGTCGCTCAACCGCACGAGACGCGTGCACCCGCCGATGTAGGGGTCGTCGGTGGAGGTGGCGAGCAGGTCGTGCTCGATGCTGACGGCGCCGGCGGCATCGCGCGTCACGGTCCGCACGCGGTTCGGCCCGACGCGCCAGAGCACGGTGCGTCGCAGCGTCTGCACCACGACCTTGCGGTCGTCGGCCGTGACGGCCTGGGGCCAGCCGTCGAAGACCCGGCTGCGGACCTCGGAGCCGTCGGTCGCCGACCGCACCGTCACCGCTGCCCTGCGGTAGCCGGAGTCCGCCGTCGTCACCAGCCGCGAGCCGTCCTCGCTGAGCAGTGCCCAGCGGGACTCGAAACCGACGAAGATCGTGCTCACGGTCCCGTCGGGCTCGACCCGCACGATGCGGGCCCGCCGCTGCTCGCCGACCCGGTTGTTCGTCCACGTCGCGGCGATCCACGCGGCCCCCGACGCGCCGAGGACGTCCCCGTCGGTGCCCGGAAGCTCGATGCGGCGCTCCCCGTCGACGAAGACGCCGTCCTCGAGGTGGGGGACGGCGATGTCCGCGCCGCGTGCCAGCGCCTGCGGCTGAAGGTCGGTGGGCGCTGCCGCCCGGGCGGAGGGCAGACCGATCGTGGCGCTGACGGCGAGCGCGGCGAGGGCGCTGGCGAGCACGGGCCGCAGCGCGGCCCGCAGGACGGTGGTCGAGCGCGGCATGGTGGTTACCCCCGGAAAGGACGTGGTGTCACTGGGGAGACGCCGTCGTGGCCGTCGGGGTTGCCTCCGCCCAGTCGGCAATCTGGTTCGCGGCCGCCACGGGCCCACCCCTATCGTTGCGCCCATGACTGGCCGCATCCTCCGCATGTCGACCCTGTTCGTGCGCACCCTGCGCGACGACCCCAACGACGCCGAGGTGCCGAGCCACAGGCTGCTCGTCCGCGCCGGCTACATCCGCCGTGCCGCACCCGGCATCTACACGTGGCTGCCGCTGGGGCTGCGGGTACTGCGCAGGATCGAGGCCATCATCCGCGAGGAGATGGACGACATGGGCGCCCAGGAGCTGTCGTTCCCCGCGCTGCTGCCCAAGGAGCCCTACGACGCGACCCACCGGTGGACCGACTACGGCCCCAACATCTTCCGGCTCCAGGACCGCAAGGGCGGCGACTACCTGCTCGGCCCCACGCACGAGGAGATGTTCACCCTCGTGGTGAAGGACCTCTACTCCTCCTACAAGGACCTGCCGCTCTCGATCTACCAGATCCAGAACAAGTACCGCGACGAGGCACGTCCCCGCGCGGGCCTGCTGCGCGGGCGCGAGTTCGTGATGAAGGACTCCTACTCCTTCGACATCGACGACGCCGGCCTGGCGGCGTCCTACCAGCTCCACCGTGACGCCTACATCCGGATCTTCGACCGGCTCGGTTTCGAGTACGTCATCGTGAAGGCGACGTCGGGCGCGATGGGCGGCTCGGCGAGCGAGGAGTTCCTCGCCAAGGCCGAGGTCGGCGAGGACACCTACGTCCGCTGCACCCACTGCGACTACGCCGCCAACGTCGAGGCCGTCGCCGTGCCCGCGCCGCCTGCGGTGTCGTACGACGACGCGCCCGCCGCGCACGCCGAGGACACCCCCGACACCCCCACCATCGACACCCTCGTCGCCCACCTCAACGAGGCCTACCCGCGAGACGACCGTCCCTGGGCGGCCGGCGACACGCTCAAGAACGTGATGGTCGTGCTCAAGCACCCCGACGGCACCCGCGAGCCCCTCGCGATCGGCGTACCCGGCGACCGCGACGTCGACCAGAAGCGCCTCGAGGGCCAGCTCGAGCCGATCGAGGTCGAGCCCATGGACGAGGCCGAGCTCGCCAAGCACCCCGCGCTGGTGAAGGGCTACATCGGTCCTGAGGCGCTGGGGGAGGAGTCGAAGTCCGGCATCCGGTTCCTCGTCGACCCGCGCGTCGTCGAGGGCACCCGCTGGGTCACCGGCGCCAACGTCCCCGGCTCCCACGTCATCGACCTCGTCGTCGGGCGCGACTTCACGCCCGACGGCACCATCGAGGCCGCCGACGTGCGCGACGGCGACGCCTGCCCCAACTGCGCCGAGGGCTCGCTCGAGTCCGCACGCGGCATCGAGATGGGCCACATCTTCCAGCTCGGCCGCTCATATGCCGAGGCGCTGGGGCTCAAGGTGCTCGACGAGAACGGCAAGCTCGTCACCGTCACCATGGGCTCCTACGGCATCGGTCCGTCCCGCGCCGTGGCCGCGATCGCCGAGGGCACCTTGGACGACATGGGCCTGTGCTGGCCGCGCAACGTCGCCCCCGCCGACGTCCACGTGGTGGCCGCCGGCAAGGACGAGGCGATCTTCTCCGCCGCCGAGGTGCTCGCTCAGGGCCTGAAGGGCGCCGGCGTCGAGGTGCTCCTCGACGACCGCGCCGGCAAGGTCAGCCCCGGCGTGAAGTTCAAGGACGCCGAGCTCATCGGCGTGCCGACGATCGTCACCGTCGGCCGTGGCCTGGCCGACGGCAACGTCGAGGTCCGCGACCGCCGCACGGGCGAGCGCGAGGACGTCCCGGTCGCCTCCGCCGTCGCCCGGATCACCGAGATCGTCCGCAGCTGACGCGCATGGCTCATGCGCGGATCGAGGCGGTCATCTTCGACTGGGGCGGCACCCTGACCCGCTGGCACGACGTGGACTTCCACGCCGAGTCGGTGGCGCTCGCCCAGGCCGTACGACGTACGCCGTCGCCGGAGGACGACCACCACGCCCACGCCGAGCGCCTGCACCGCGCCGGCGACGTCATCTGGGGACGCAGCCGCGACCACCAGCAGAGCGCCACCATCGCCGATCTCTTCACCGAGGCGGGCCTCGACCACGACCCCGACCTGCTCGCGGCCTACTACGAGTTCTGGGAGCCGCACACGCTCACCGACCCCGACGTGCGGCCGATGTGGGAGGAGCTGCGCTCGGCGGGGGTGAAGGTCGGCGTGCTGTCCAACACCATCTGGCCGCGGGAGTGGCACGTCGGCTTCTTCGAGCGCGACGGGGTCTACGACCTCGTGGACGGCGACGTCTACACCAGCGAGGTCCCGTGGACGAAGCCCTCGCCGCTCGCCTTCGGAGCGGCCATGGACGCCGTGGGCGTGAGCGACCCGGCTTCCTGCGTCTACGTGGGGGACCGGCTCTTCGACGACGTGTGGGGCGCCCACAACGCGGGGATGCGAGCGATCCACGTCCCGCTGTCGGCGATCCCCGCCAACCAGGTCGGCCACACCGAGGGCGAGCCGGACGCCACGATCACGTCCCTCCGCGAGGTCCCGGACGTCGTACGCCGGCTCGACGCCTCCTGAGGAGGGGCGACCGCGACGTCCTGAGCGTGGCACTTCTGCAACTTCGTGCGTTGCAGGAACATGCAAGTGGATCCGGCTTTCGCATCCGGCGGATCGAATGCATGATTGTGCATGTCGCTCCACCACCCCCACAGGTTGGGCGACACAGGGTGATGCTGACCAACCCCATGGCGGTCCGCGTCCTCGGCTTTTGGGAGAGATCTCGGGACTTTCCCAAAGGCTGAGGCCGCGGGCCGCTTTCCCTGTGTCGGGGCACGGTGCGCCCCGCGGTGGGCGAGCCGTTCAGGCTTGGTCGAGCTCGGGAGCTCCCGGCCATGTCTCGGCGGTCTGGCCGAGCTGGAGGCGCCACACCGCCGACCACGTCGCCTCGGTGAGCGCCCACTCGCGCACAGATGCCGTCGACTGCGCGACCAGCGCGAGCAGCACCTCGACGCTCGCGGCCTCAAGGTCCGCCGCGGCACGCTCGATCTGCGGCGGACGGAGCAGCGCGCCGTCGAGGTCGTACGCCACCTCGGCGGCGACGGGATCGCCGCCGGCGTCGCGCACCATGAGCTGCAGCTGGTCGCGACGGGCGCGGTGGCGGCGGTAGCCGGACGTCAGGGTCTCGAAGAGCACGGGGGAGGTGGCCTGCGACGTCCGCGCGCCGAGGACGCCGTAGGTGTAGAGCGCAACGTGCTCGTCGGCGAGGGTCGCCTGGAGGGCGTCGAGGACCGTCACGACCCCTCCTGCCCGGCCGCGGGATCGGCGAGCGCCGCACCGTGCTGTGCGGTGGACGCCGCCATGCTGGCCAGGACGCGCGCCAGGTCGCCGCTGGCGGCGTCGACGCACCCACGGCGCACCTCGCGCAGCAGCCGCTGCTCCGAACGACGCACCGCCGTCAGCGCCCCTGCCCGGTCGGCGGGGACGCGGGGCGGCGCCGGGGTCGGGACGTCCGCGTCGGCGACCGCTCCCTCGAGCACCCCGAGGTGAGCGGCGTGTGCTGTCGCCACGGGCTCCAGGAGGGGCGTCAGGTCGGGGACCGAGAGCGTCGCGGCCTCCACCACCGACCGGGCCCGGACCAGTGCCGCGACGACCGCGGTCACGAGCTCGGAGTCCTCCGGCGGAGGCGGCGGCGCGTCGGCGGACCCGTTGTCGCGAGACGGCGGATCGATGTCGCAGGCGGTCGCGACCAGGGGCGAGACGAGTGTCACGCCCACCGCCGTACGACGGGTCAGCGAGCGTCCGGGCACCCCCGAACCCTAGCCGCCCCGTGGCCCGGTCCGGACCGGCCACGGGTGTTTGTCGCGGCCCGGGTCGGGGCCGCTATCGTGGTCCCGAGACAACTACACAAGGAGGTCGAGACCCGATGAGCACCCCCCACCAGGACGCCACCCGGGACCGCATCGAGGCGGAGCTGGTCGACCCCTTGCAAGCGATGGACCTCGACGTCGAGGCCGTCGAGGTCACCCCCGCGGGCAAGCGCCGCGTCCTCCGCGTCGCCGTCGACAAGGACGGCGGGGTCACCCTCGACGACGTCGCCGACGCGACACGCGAGGTGTCGCGGGTGCTCGACGAGTCAGACGTGATGGGGGAGATGCCCTACACGCTGGAGGTCACCTCCCGCGGCGTGGACCGCCCCCTGACGCTGCCGCGCCACTGGCGCCGCAACCAGGACCGCCTCGTCAAGGCCACCCTCGCCGACGGGTCGAGCCTGACCGGCCGCATCCTGACGTCGTCGGACGAGTCGGCGACCATCGACGTGTCCGGCGAGGAGCACGAGGTCGCCTACGCCGACGTGGCCAAGGCGCTCGTGCAGATCGAGTTCAATCGCAAGACCGAGAAGGCCGAGAAGGCCGAGAAGAAGGACGACTGATGGACATCGACCTGAGCATCCTGCGCATGCTGGAGCGTGAGAAGGAGATCTCCTTCGAGGTGCTGGCCGAGGCCATCGAGCAGGCCCTGCTCACCGCCTACCAGCGCGCCACCGAGTCCTCGCACCCCGCGCGCGTCGAGCTGGACCGCAAGTCCGGTCACGTCACCGTCTGGGCGCGCGAGATCGACGAGGACGGAACGGCCGGTGCGGAGTACGACGACACGCCCCAGGGCTTCGGTCGGATCGCCGCGACGACCGCCAAGCAGGTCATGCTCCAGCGGCTGCGCGACGCCGAGGACGAGATCAAGTTCGGGGAGTTCGCCGGCAAGGAGGGCGACATCATCTCCGGGATCATCCAGCAGGGGCGCAACCCCGACGACGTGATGGTCGACCTCGGCAAGATCGAGGCCATCCTGCCGGTCAGCGAGCGCGTGCCGGGGGAGAAGTACGTCCACGGCGAGCGCATCAAGTGCCTGGTCACGTCGGTCCGCAAGGGCATGCGCGGCCCCCAGATCACGCTCTCCCGGTCCCACCCGACCCTGGTCAAGAAGCTCTTCGCGCTCGAGGTGCCCGAGATCGCCGACGGCACCGTGGAGGTCGCCGCCATCGCCCGCGAGGCCGGCCACCGCACCAAGATCGCGGTGCACTCGACCGTCCCCGGCGTCAACGCCAAGGGCGCCTGCATCGGTCCGATGGGCCAGCGCGTGCGCAACGTGATGAGCGAGCTGCACGGCGAGAAGATCGACATCGTCGACTGGGCCGAGGACCCGGCCGAGCTCGTCGGGCATGCGCTCTCGCCGGCCCGGGTCACCTCGGTGGAGATCGTCGACCTGGCCGCACGCTCGTGCCGGGTGGTCGTGCCCGACTTCCAGCTCTCCCTGGCCATCGGCAAGGAGGGGCAGAACGCCCGCCTCGCCGCCCGGCTCACCGGTTGGCGCATCGACATCCGCTCGGATGAGGCTCCCGCGCCGGAGTAGCCCCGGCCCCCGCGGACGCCCAGTTCGTAAACCACTGGTCACACCGGCTAGAGTGGAGGTCAGTGGCCACCACGACTGACACCCCTGCGCCCGGACCCGTCCGGACCTGTGTGGGTTGTCGCGCGAAGGCCGCTGCGAGCGAGCTGCTGCGTGTGGTTGCAGGCTCGGACGCCGAGGGCAGACCAGCCCTGGTGCCCGATCCGGACCGCCGGGCACCCGGCCGCGGGGCGCACGTCCACCCCACGCCCGAGTGTTGGCAGCTCGCGGTGCGACGCCGAGCGTTTCCCCGGGCCCTCCGCTCGGGCGAGGGGCTCAGCGCGGCGCCGGTGGCCGACCACCTCGCCGAGATCCACCAGTCCGATTCACCGCAGCACCGACCAGAAACTGGAGCACGCAGCTCATGAGCACTCGATGAGTAACTCGTAATGAGTGTGCACACCCACTAGCTGTTCCGTTTCCCCTCTCCTTCTGGGGTCACGGACCAGAAGGAGACCGAAACAACCGTGGCAAAGACCCGAGTCCACGAACTCGCCAAGGAGTTCGGAGTCGAGAGCAAGTTCGTTCTCGAGAAGCTCAAGGAGATGGGGGAGTTCGTCAAGTCGGCATCGTCGACTGTCGAGCCGCCCGTCGAGATGCGCTTCAAGAAGCAGTACGGCGACGAGCTGAAGGCCGCAGCGGCCGCAGCCCCCGCCGAGACTGTGGCGGCCGACAAGCCCGCCGCCAAGAAGGCCGCGCCCAAGCCCGGCCCCAAGCCCGCACCGGCCCCTGCAGCCACCGAGACCCCCGAGGTCGTCGAGGTCGCTGAGGCCCCCGCGGCTCCCGAGGCCCCGGCCGAGGCGCCTGCCGAGACCGCGGCCCCGGCCGCCGAGCCGGCGGCGCCTGCTGCCCGGCCCGGCCCCAAGCCCGGCCCCAAGGCACCGGCCGCCGAGCCCAAGGCCCCGCCGGCCGAGCCCGAGGCACCTGCTGCTCCGGCAGCGAAGGCCCCGAGCCCCGCACCTCGTCCGGTCGGTCGTCCCGGAGCCCCGCGCCCGGGCAACAACCCGTTCGCCCCGAGCCAGGGCATGGGCCAGCGCCCCGCCCCGCGCACCGGTGGCGACGACAGCCGTCCGCCCCGTCCGCCGGCCGGCGGCGAGGGCCGTCCCGGCATGCCGCGCCCCAACCCGGCGATGATGCCGAAGTCCCCCGCGGCCTTCGGCAACGGTCCGGGCGGTCGTCCGGCCCGTGGCGGTCCCGGTGGCGGCCCCGGAGGCGGCCCCGGCCGTCCGGGTGCCCCCAGCCGTGGCGGTGCTCCGGGTCGTCCCGGCGCCGGCGCCCCCGGTGGTGCCCCCGGTCGTCCCGGTGGCTTCGGCCCGTCCGGTGGCGGTCGTCCCGGTGGCGGTCGTCCCGGCCAGCGTGGCCAGACCCAGGGTGCCTTCGGTCGCCCCGGTGGCCCGTCGCGCCGTGGTCGCAAGTCGAAGCGCGCACGTCGTCAAGAGTTCGAGGCCATGGACGCCCCCACCCTGGGTGGCGTGCGGGTCCGCAAGGGCAACGGCGAGACCGTGCGTCTCCCGCGTGGCGCCTCGCTGACCGACTTCGCCGAGCGCATCAACGTGGACGCAGCTGCCCTCGTGCAGATGCTGTTCTCGCTCGGCGAGATGGTCACCTCGACCCAGTCGGTCGGTGACGAGACGTTCGAGCTGCTCGCCGAGGAGCTCAACTACGTCGTCCAGATCGTCTCTCCCGAGGACGAGGACCGCGAGCTGCTCGAGACGTTCGACCTCGAGTTCGGTGCCGACGAGGGCGACGAGTCCGACCTGGTCATCCGTCCGCCGGTCGTGACCGTCATGGGTCACGTCGACCACGGCAAGACCAAGCTCCTCGACGCGCTGCGTGACGCCAACGTGGTCGACAAGGAGGCCGGCGGCATCACCCAGCACATCGGTGCCTACCAGGTCCACACCGAGGTCGACGGCGACGACCGTCGCATCACCCTCATCGACACCCCGGGCCACGAGGCGTTCACCGCCATGCGTGCCCGTGGTGCCCAGGCCACCGACATCGCGATCCTGGTCGTCGCGGCCGACGACGGCGTCATGCCGCAGACGGTCGAGGCGCTCAACCACGCCAAGGCGGCCAACGTGCCGATCGTGGTGGCGGTCAACAAGATCGACAAGCCGGAGGCCGACTCCACCAAGGTCCGTGGCCAGCTCACCGAGTACGGCCTGATCCCCGAGGAGTACGGCGGCGACGCGATGTTCGTCGACGTCTCGGCCAAGGCCGGGCTCAACCTCGACAAGCTGCTCGAGGCCGTCGTCCTCACCGCCGACGCGTCGCTCGACCTGCGCGCCAACCCCGACCAGGACGCCCAGGGCCTCGTGGTCGAGGCGCACCTCGACCGCGGTCGCGGTCCGGTCGCCACGGTGCTCGTCCAGCGCGGAACCCTCCGCGTGGGCGACTCGATCGTGGCCGGTCCGGCCCACGGTCGTGTGCGTGCCATGCTCGACGAGCACGGCCAGGAGATCACCGAGGCCGACCCGTCGCGTCCGGCGATGGTGCTGGGTCTCTCGGCGGTGCCGGGTGCGGGCCAGAACTTCATCGTGGTCGAGGACGACCGCATGGCCCGCCAGATCGCCGAGAAGCGCGAGGCGCGCGAGCGGGCGGCCATGCAGGCCAAGCGCCGCGTGCGCCGCAGCCTCGAGGACTTCATGGCCTCCATGGAGAAGGGCGAGAGCCAGGAGCTCAACCTCATCCTCAAGGGCGACGTGTCCGGTTCGGTCGAGGCACTCGAGGACGCGCTGTCGCAGATCGACGTGGGCGACGAGGTCTCCCTGCGCGTGATCGACCGCGGTGTCGGTGCGATCACCGAGACCAACGTTGACCTCGCCGCCGCCTCCGACGCCATCATCATCGGCTTCAACGTCCGCCCGCAGGGCAAGGCGAGCCAGATGGCCGACAAGGAAGGTGTCGAGATCCGCTACTACTCGGTCATCTACCAGGCGATCGAGGAGATCGAGGCGGCGCTCAAGGGCATGCTCAAGCCCATCTACGAGGAGTCGACCCTCGGCCAGGCGGAGATCCGCGAGATCTTCCGCTCGTCCAAGGCCGGCAACATCGCGGGCTGCATGGTCACGTCGGGTCTCATCCGCCGCAACGCCAAGGTGCGGGTCCTGCGCGACGGAGCGGTGGTGGCCGACAACCTCGACCTCTCCTCGCTGCGCCGCGAGAAGGACGACGCGTCCGAGGTCCGCGAGGGCTTCGAGTGCGGTCTGGTGCTCCGGAACTTCCAGGACATCAAGATCGGCGACATCGTCGAGGCGTTCGAGATGCGCGAGATCGCGCGCACCTGATCGACCGGGCACCTTCGTGCCCGTCTGTGTCACCGACCGGGCACTTCCTCGCGTACCAACGCGAGGGAGTGCCCGGTCAGCACGTCCGGGCGCGAGGAAGTGCCCGGTCACCGAGTAGGAGAGACTGGAGCCATGACCAATCCCCGCGTCCGCAAGATCGCCGACCGGATCCAGGTGATCGTCGCCGAGATGCTCGAGCGACGGATCAAGGACCCCCGCCTCGGCTTCGTCACCATCACCGACGTCCGCGTCACCGGTGACTCCCAGCAGGCCTCGGTCTTCTACACGGTGCTCGGCACCGAGGACGAGCTGGCCAGCACCGCCGCCGCCCTCGAGTCGGCCAAGGGCGTGATCCGCTCCGAGGTCGCCAAGCAGCTCGGCATGCGCATCGTGCCGTCGCTGACGTTCATCCCCGACGCCCTGCCCGAGAACGCCCGCGCGCTCGACGAGGTGCTGGCGCGTGCCAAGCAGCTGGACGAGGAGGTCGCCGCCCGTCGCGTCGAGGCGTACGCCGGCGAGCCCGATCCCTACAAGAAGCCGCGGGTGGCCGAGGACGAGCTCGACGACGAGGACGACGACCTCGACGACCTCGACGACCTCGACGCCGAGGACGATCGCGCCTGATGGTCGACCCCGGTCTGGTCGTCGTCGACAAGGCCCCGGGCATGACCTCGCACGACGTGGTGGCCCGGGTACGCCGGCTCGCCGGCACCCGCAAGGTCGGCCACGCCGGCACGCTCGACCCGATGGCCACGGGCGTGCTCGTGCTGGGCGTCGACCGCGCCACCCGCCTGCTCGGCCACCTCATGCTCACCGAGAAGGCCTACGACGCCACGCTGCGGCTCGGAGTCTCGACGACCACCGACGACGCCGAGGGCGAGGTCACCGCGTCCACCCCGGCGTCCCACCTGCAGCCGGGTCTGGTGCAGACGGAGCTCGAGGAGCAGGTCGGCGACATCCTCCAGGTCCCGACCGCGGTCTCCGCGATCAAGGTCGACGGCAAGCGGGCCTACCAGCGTGTCCGCGACGGCGAGCAGGTCGAGCTCAAGGCGCGGCCCGTGACGATCCACGAGCTGGTGGTGCACGACCAGCACGTCGCCGGCGACTGGCTCGACGTCGACATCTCGGTGCGGTGCTCGTCGGGCACCTACATCCGCGCCATCGCGCGCGACGTCGGGGCGGCGCTCGGTGTCGGCGGCCACCTGACCGCGCTGCGGCGTACGGCCGTCGGTCCCTTCGACCTCTCCGTCGCCCGCACCCTCGAGCAGCTGGCCGACGACTTCGCGGTCCTGCCGATCGCCGATGCCGCCCGCGCGAGCTTCGCGTCGCTCGACCTCGACGAGGACCAGGCCGGCGACGTGCGGGTCGGTCGTGGGCTCGACCTCGCCCTTCCCGGCGACGGCCCCCATGCGGTGTTCGCACCCGACGGGCAGTTCCTCGCGCTCTACGAGCAGCGCGGGCCGCAGGCCAGACCGGTCGCGGTCTTCGTCTAGCCCGAGGGTGGGGGAGGTCGCGAGAGGTGCCCCGCCAGTAGGCTTCGCGGGTGCAGATCTGGCGAGACGTCGACGACGTGCCGGCCGACCTCGGCCGCACCGTGGTGAGCATCGGCAACTTCGACGGCGTGCACCTCGGGCACGCCCACGTGCTCCGCGAGGCGCGGGCCAGTGCCGCGCGCCTGGGCATCGACACGGTCGTGGCGGTGACGTTCGACCCGCACCCGATGGCGGTCCTGCGGCCCGAGCACGCCCCGCCGACCCTGACCTCGATCCACACGCGCGCCCGGCTGCTCGAGGGCGCCGGCGTCGACGCGATCCTGGTGATCGGCTTCGACCGCGAGATCGCGTCGTGGTCGCCGCTGGAGTTCATCGACCGGATCCTCGTCGACACGCTGCACGCCGGGGCGGTCGTCGTCGGCTCCAACTTCCGCTTCGGTGCCAAGGCCGCCGGCGAGGTCGCGACGCTGGTCGAGGCCGGGAGGTCCCGCGACTTCGAGACCGTCGGCGTGGCGCTCCACGGCGGACCGCAGGTGTGGAGCTCGACCTATGTCCGCCAGTGCCTGGCCACCGGTGACGTCGCCGGGGCGGCGGAGGCGTTGGGCCGACCGTTCACGGTCCGCGGCACCGTCGTCGAGGGCGACAAGCGTGGCCGCGAGATGGGCTACCCGACGGCCAACGTCCCGATCCCGCCCGTCGACGCGGCCCCCGCCGACGGCGTGTACGCCGGCCGGCTGACCCGGCTCGACACGGGGGAGACCTACCCCGCCGCGATCTCGGTCGGCACCAACCCGACCTTCGACGGCGAGCGGGACCGTCGCGTGGAGTCCTACGTCCTCGACCGTGACGACCTCGAGCTCTACGGCGTCGAGGTCGAGGTCGCCTTCGTCGACCGGCTGCGCGGGATGGTCAAGTTCGAGGGCATGGAGGCCCTCATCGAGACCATGCACGACGACGTACGCCGGGCGCGCGAGCTGCTCGCGTGACGCAGCCGGTGCCGGCCGACCGCCGCGAGGCGGAGGCGTGGTTCCTGGCCCACGGCCTGCCCTACTTCGTCGACCCGATCCGCGAGCAGGTGCGCCGTCGCCTGTCCCGTGCCCGGCTGCTGTCCGTGGCGCTCGCGGGTCTGCTGCTGGCCGTTCCCGCCGGGATCGCCGTCGCCTGGTGGAACGAGCCGTCGGCGGGGATCTCCGTCGGGATCACGGTGCTCGTCGCGGTGGCGGCGGTCTACGCAGGACGGGCGCTCCGGGTGCACCTGATCGCGACCTGGGCGCTGCGACAGACCCTGGCGAGCCTGGGGCTGCTGTTCCCGCTCGCGACGCGGGCGCTGCCGATGCTCCTGCTCTTCGTGACGTTCCTGTTCATCAACACCGAGGTCTGGATGGTTGCCTCGGCACTCGACGGCGGCATCCTGTGGGGAGCGGTGATGCTCTTCGCGGCGCTCGCCGTCGGGTTCCTCGTGGTGCGACTGACCGAGGAGGTCGACCGCCTCGACGACGAGGTCGGGCGCGACGAGCTGGGCGACGACGCCGATGTCGTGGGGCTCCAGCGCACCAACCTGGTCCTGGTGCTGCTCATCACCCAGGCCTTCCAGGTGCTCCTGCTCTCGCTCGCCGTCTTCGCCTTCTTCCTCGTCTTCGGCGCGGTGGCCATGGACGAGAAGGTGCTCGAGGCCTGGATCGGCGAGCCCCTGAACTATCCGTGGGACATCCGGCCGGTCAGCCGCGAGCTCGTCCAGGTCTCGACCTTCCTGGCGGCCTTCAGCGGGCTCTACTTCGCCGTCTACGCCGTGACCGACGAGAACTACCGCCGCGAGTTCTTCACCGAGGTGCTCGGTGAGCTCGAGCAGGCGCTGCGCGTCCGCGTGCGCTACCTGCTCGGACCTCGGGGCTGACGACCCGCCGCTCCCGACGTACGCGTGGGCGGTGCCCCTGCCACCTCCGACGTACGGAGTGTGGCTGGCGCACCGCCCACGACGGTGAAGCCTGAGGTCAGGCGTCGAGGTCCTGCTCGACCAGCGCGGCGATCGTGTCGACCGCGGCCTGGTCGTCACCGGCGACCTCGACCGTGTCGCCGTTGCCGGCGCCCAGGGTCATGATCATCAGCGAGGAGCTCGCGTCGACGCCGTTGATGGTGACGTCCGAGCCGAGCTCGGCGGCCTTCTCGGCGATGATCGCGGCGGGACGGGCGTGGAGGCCGACGGCGGAGCCGACGACGACGGACTTGCTGGGCATGGTTCTCCTCAAGGGTCTGGACTGGGGTCGGGACGGGGGTCGGGACGGCGGGGACGGGTGATGGTGCTCAGACAGTAGCGACGTCGGTGTCGGGCTTGCCGATGCTCTTGAGCGCGATGACGGCGAAGGCACCGACGACCACGCCGGCGGCGAGCGCGATCAGGTAGCCGAGGACGTTCTCGACGGCGAACAGCACGAAGATCCCTCCGTGCGGAGCGCGCACGCCGACCTCCATCGCCATCGACAGCCCGCCCGTGACGGCGCTGCCGGCCATGATGCCCGGGATCACGCGCAGCGGGTCGGCCGCGGCGAAGGGGATGGCACCCTCGGTGATGAACGACAGTCCCAGCAGCCACCCGGCCTTGCCGTTCTCCCGCTCGGGGACGCTGAAGAGCCCGGGCCGGACGACGGTGGCCAGCGCCAGGGCGATCGGCGGGACCATGCCCGCCAGCATGACCGCGGCCATGATCTGGAGCTCGGGTGCGTCGCTGGCCAGTGACGCACCCCCGACACCGACGGCGGCGAAGGTGTAGGCGACCTTGTTGAGCGGACCGCCCATGTCGAACGCCATCATCAGGCCCAGGACGATACCGAGGAGGATCGCGCTGCTCCCCGACATCGAGTTGAGGCCCTCGGTCAGCTGGTCCATGAGCCAGGAGATCGGCCTGCCGAGCACGATGAGCATCGTCAGGCCGGCCAGCACCGACGCGAACAGCGGGATGACCAGGACCGGCATCAGGCCGCGGGCCCAGGTCGGCACCTTCCAGCTCGCGATCCAGTGGGCCGCGATGCCCGCCAGGGCGCCGCCGATCATCGCGCCGATGAACCCGGTGGCCGGGTAGGCGACGCCGTCGGAGGTCTGCACGTTGAACAGGTTGGCCGAGAGGCCACCGAGGACGAAGCCCGGTGCGATGCCGGGGCGGTCGGCGATCGCGTACGCGATGTACCCGCCCAGGGCCGGCAGGAACAGCGCGAAGGCCGTCTTGCCGATGATGAAGAAGAGCGCCCCGATGTAGGCCATCAGCCCGGAGTTGAACAGCGCGTGGTCGAGCCCGAGTGCCTCGGGGTCGGGGAGGTTGAAGAGGCCGTAGTTGACGGCGATGTCGCCGTAGGGGCCGACGATCTCGTAGCCACCGAGCAGGAAGCTGAGAGCGATCAGCAGACCGCCCGCGGCCACGAACGGGATCATGTAGGAGACGCCGGTCATCAGGACCCGCCGGATGCGCCCGCCCCACGACTCCTCGGCCGCAGCGGCACCCCCGGCCGAGGCCTCGCCCTCCACGCGCGGTGATCCCGCTGGATCGGCGGCGTAGCGCAGTGCCTCCGCGATCATCGCGTCGGCATCGTCGATCGGGCGCTTCACGCTCGAGCTCACCATCGGCTTCCCGGCGAACCGGCCGCGGTCGCGCACGCCGACATCGACGGCGAAGATCACCGCGCCGGCGCGGGCGATCGTGTCGTGCGGCAGCGGCGTGGCACCCACCGAGCCCTGGGTCTCGACCGCGATGTCGACCCCGGCGCGCTCGGCGGCGGCCTCGAGGGCCTCGGCGGCCATGTAGGTGTGGGCGATGCCGGTCGGGCACGCGGTGACCGCGACGAGCGACGTCGTGGCGGCGGGAGCAGCGGTGGCAGTCGCCGCAGGGGCCGCGGCGCCGGCGGCCTGCTCGGGGGCGGTCGTCTCCCCGCCACCGGGGACGGCTGCTCCGGAGGGCGCACCGGACGCCGGGGCGGCGTGCTTCGGGGCCGGGGCGGGCTCGCCGAGCTCGTGGGCGACCAGGTCGACGACCTCCTCGTCGCTCTCCGCGGCCCGGAGCGCGTCGGTGAAGGCGGGCTTGACCAGGGCACGGGCCAGCTTGGTGAGGATGGTGAGGTGGTCGGCGTCGCCGCCGGCCGGCGCGGCGATGAGGAACGCCAGGTCGGCCGGGCCGTCCTTGGCGCCGAAGTCGACGGGCGGCTCGAGGCGCGCGAAGGCGAGCGTCGGCACCTCGACCCCGGCCGTGCGGCAGTGCGGGATCGCGATGCCGCCCGGCAGACCGGTGGCGGAGGTGGACTCGCGCGCGAACGCGTCCTCGATGAGCTGGTCCTTGCTGGTGGCTCGGCCGGCGTCGTCCACGACGCCGGCGAGGGCGCGGATGACGTCGTGCTTGTCCGAGCCCCAGTCGGCGCCCAGCCGGACGAGGTCGGTGGTGATCAGTGAGGTCATGCTGTGCCTCCCGTGGAGGGGGTGAGGGCGGTGACTCCGACGAGCTCCGTGCGGAGCTGCGACGGTTGGGGGATGGTGGTGCCGGGGAGCCCTGCGGCGGCGCTGCCGTAGGCGACGGCCAGTGCGAGGCGCTCCGGGGCGGGTAGCCCCCGGATGTCGCCGAGCAGGTAGCCGAAGAGACTGGAGTCGCCGGCACCCACGGTGCTGACGACTGTGGTGGGGGGCGGGGTGGCGTGCCAGGCGCCGTCGGGCGTCACGAGCACGGCGCCGTTGCCGCCGAGGGTGGCCAGCACGGCTCCGACGCCGCGTTCGATGAGCTGGCGGGCGGCCGCCGCGGTCGCGCGGGGGTCGGACTCCAGCTCGTCGGCGTCGCCGCCGGTGAAGGAGGCGAGCTCCTCGCCGTTCGGCTTCATCAGGTCGGGCGCGGAGTCCGGCAGCGCGTCGACGAGCGCCTGCAGCGGGGCCTCGCTGGTGTCCACGGCCACGCGGCCGCCCACCTCGCGCAGTCGTCGTACGAGCTCGGCGTAGAACCCGGGAGGGGCGCCCGCGGGCAACGACCCGGCGAGCACGGTCCAGTCGGCGCTCGAGGCGCGGACCAGCACGGCCTGCGCCATCAGCTCGAGGTGGAGCGGGAGCACGGCGGCGCCGGGGGAGTTGAGCTTGGTCGTCGTCCCGTCGGGCTCGGTGATCGTGAGGTTGACCCGTACGTCGCCGGCGGGTCGCACCGGCCGGCAGTCGATGCCCGCACCCAGCAGCTCGATGACGAAGGCGTCGTCCTTGGCAGCGGGTACGACGGCGATGCTGGGGATGTCGGCGGTGACGGCGGCCCGGGAGATGTTGACGCCCTTGCCTCCCGCCTGCGAGGTCACCGACGCCACCCGGTGCACCTGGCCGCGGGACAGCTCGCCGTCGAGGGCGACCGTGCGGTCGATGCTGGGGTTGGGGGTGAGGGTGAGGATCATGCGACCACCACCTCGATCCCGGCGCCCTCGAGCGCCCGGAGGTCCGATGGCTCCACGTCGCTGTCGGTGACGAGCACGTCGAGGCTGTCGAGGGTCGCGAACCGCACGGCCGTCTCGACGCCGAGCTTGGTGGAGTCGGCGAGCACGACGGTCTTGCGCGCGCAGGCGATCATCGCCCGCTTGCTCGCCGCCTCGTCGCTGTCGGGGGTGGTGAGCCCGTGGCCGACGGTGAGCCCGTTGGTGGCGATGAACGCCACGTCGGCGCGGAGGTCCGACAGGGCGGCGACGGTCTCGGCGCCGACCGCGGCGTGGGTCGTGGGCCGCACCTTGCCGGGCAGCAGGTGGAGCTCGATCTGGGGCAACCCGGCCAGGCGGGTCGCGACCGGCACGGCATGGGTGATGACGGTCAGCCGGTGGTCGCGGGGGAGGGCGGCCGCGAAGCGCGCGGTGGTGCTGCCCGCGTCGATCACGATGACCGAGTCCGGCGGCGGCAGGAGGGAGACGGCTGCATTGGCGATGGCCTCCTTGGCCTGCGTGTTGGACTGGTCGCGCTCCCCGATGCCTGACTCGATGACGGTGAGCGAGCCGGCCGGGACCGCGCCGCCGTGGACGCGTCGGACCAGTCCCATCCGGTCGAGCATGGACAGGTCACGGCGCACGGTCTCGGTGGTGACCTCGAACTGCTCCGCCAGCTGGACCACCGAGAGCCGGCCGCGCCGACTGATCAGGTGGGCCATCGCCTGCTGGCGCTCTTCCGCGTACATTCGGTCCACCCTCCACGTACATCGACGAACGATCTGTGTATGTGTTGTTTTAGTCCCGAATGTGTTGCTTGTCAACAACCACGTGTTCTACGGTGTGTCCATGACCACATCCGCCGAGTCATCCGCGACCACGCTCAGCGGGACCCCGGTCGTCCCGGGAGTCGCCGCCGGACCCGTCCTCCACGTGCGCGGCGAGGTGTCGCCCGACGCGATCGCCCGCTACGGCGACGGCGACTTCGCCGACGCCGACGCCGCGCTGACGGCCTACGACGACGCAGTGGCCGCGGTCGCCGAGACCTTCACGGCCAAGGCGGCCTCCGCCCAGGGTGCGGCGGCCGAGGTGCTCACCGCGAGCGCCGGGCTGGCCCGCGACAAGGGCCTGCGCTCGGGCGTCGCCAAGAACCTGCAGGCCGGGCAGGGTCCCGTCGCCGCGGTGCAGGGAGCGGTCGAGCAGTTCGTCACGATCTTCACCAACATGGGCGGCCTGATGGCCGAGCGCGTCACCGACCTGCGCGACATCGAGCGGCGCGTGGTCGCGCACCTGGTGGGTGAGCCCGCCCCCGGTGTGCCGACCCCGAGTGAGCCGTCGATCCTGGTGGCCGAGGACCTGGCTCCGAGCGACACGTCCGGCCTCGACCCCGAGCTGGTCACCGCCCTCGTCACCGAGCGCGGCGGCGCCACCAGCCACACGGCGATCATCGCCCGCCAGCTCGGCATCCCGTGCGTGGTCGGCGCCGCCGGCATCATGGAGGTCCCGGCCGGGGCCTTCGTGGTCGTCGACGGCGAGGCCGGCACCATCGAGCAGGGCGCCGACCCCGAGGAGGCCCGCGCGCGCGTCGAGGAGAGCCGTCGCCTCCGCGAGGAGCTCGCCACCTGGAGCGGCCCCGCCTCGACCTCCGACGGGATGCCGGTCAAGCTGCTCGCCAACGTCGCCGACGGCCCCTCTGCCGAGTCCGCGGGGGTCGAACCGGTCGGGGGAGTGGGCCTGTTCCGCACCGAGCTGTGCTTCCTCGACCAGAAGGAGGAGCCGACCGTCGAGGAGCAGGCGGAGATCTACAGCGCGGTCCTCGCGCCCTACGCGGACGGCCGCTACGTCGTCGTACGCACCCTCGACGCCGGCTCCGACAAGCCGATCGCGTTCGCGACCCACGAGGGCGAGGAGAACCCCGCCCTCGGTGTCCGCGGACTGCGGCTCAGCTTCGACAACCCCGGCCTGATGGACCGCCAGCTCGACGGCATCGCCGCCGCGGCCGAGCGGACCGGCACCGAGACCTGGGTGATGGCGCCCATGGTCGCCACCGTGGCCGAGGCCGCCGACTTCTCCGCCAAGGTCCACGCGCGCGGGCTCAAGGCCGGCGTGATGGTCGAGATCCCCAGCGCCGCGCTGCTCGCGCACCGGATGCTCGAGGTCGTCGACTTCCTCTCGATCGGCACCAACGACCTCACCCAGTACGCCATGGCCGCCGACCGGATGGCCACCGACCTCGCGCACCTGACCGACCCCTGGCAGCCGGCCGTGCTGCAGCTCATCGCGATCACGGCCCACGCCGGCACCGAGGCCGGCAAGCCCGTCGGCGTCTGCGGCGAGGCGGCGGCCGACCCGCTGCTCGCCACGGCGCTCATCGGGATGGGCATCACGTCGCTCTCCATGGCCGCGCGCGCCGTACGCCCCGTGGGCGCGCAGCTCGGCAAGGTCAGCTTCGAGACGTGCGAGGCGGCGGCCGAGGCCGCCCTGGGGGCTCCCGACCCGATGGCCGCGCGCGCTGCCGTCCGGGAGCTGCTCGGTCACTGAGCGTCGATGGACTCCCCGCCTCGTCAGGCGGGACCAGCCTCGGGAGATCGGCCTCCGGCCCGTGGCTCTGGTGATGCCCCCGGAGGCGCCGTCCACCTCACCACGGAGGAACCATGACATCAGCGTACGACCGCTACCGCGCGGCCGATCTCGACCTGCCGGAGGAAGCCTGGGCCTGGAACCTGTGGGGTGCGGGCGAGGACAACATGGGCAAGGGCGGCGCGCCCGAGCTGGTCGCCATCCCCGAACCCGACGCCGACCACATGCTGGTGCGCATCGACAGCGTCGGCCTCTGCTTCTCCGACGTGAAGATCATGCGTCAGGGCGGCAGCCACCCGAAGCTCTACGACCGCGACCTGGCGAAGGAGCCCACCCGGCTGGGGCACGAGGTGAGCCTCACCGTCATCGAGGTCGGTGACCACCTCAAGGACCGCTACCACGCGGGCCAGCGGCTGGCCGTGCAGCCCGACATCTACCAGGACGGCAAGAGCACCGCCTACGGCTACACCATCCCCGGCGGACTGATCCAGTACCACCTCATGGGTGCGGAGATGCTCGAGACGGACGACGGCGCCTGCCTGCTGCCGCTCCCCGACACGATGGGGTACGCCGAGGGCTCCACGCTGGAGCCCTGGGGATGCGTGATGGCCGCCTACACCCAGCGTCGCCGCCTCGAGCCCAAGGCCGGCGGGACCATGTGGATCGTCGGCCGGCCCGGCGACGAGCGCGACTACCTCTTCTCCTCCGGCCTGGACGCCCCGGCCACCATCGTGATGACCGACGTGCCCGCCTCGGTGGTGGAGCTCGTGGAGCGCACCTCGGCCGACACGGTCGTGCGCAACGGCATCGGCGCCGACGACTACCAGGCACTGGTGGACGAGCTGACCGACGGCGCCGGCTTCGACGACATCGTCATGCTCGATCCGCGAACCGCTGCGACGGCGGGTGCCGTGGCCAAGCACATCGCCCGGCGGGGCACCCTCAACATGGTGGGGGAGACCGCTCTCGACGGCCTGGTGGACACCGACGTGGGCCGTCTTCACTACGACTACACCGCCTACCTCGGCGGCCGGGGCCCGGACATCGCTGCCTCCTACGGAGAGGCACGCAACCGCTGCGACCTGCGTCCGCAGGGCACGACGGTCTTCGTGGGCGCCGGCGGCCCCATGGGGCTCATGCATGTCCAGCGGGCCATCCAGCAGCCCGACGGTCCCCGGACGATCGTCGCCACCGAGGTGAGCGACGAGCGCCTGAAGGCCCTCGAGGACCGTCTGGCCCACCTGGCGGCGAGCAACGACTGCGAGCTGCTCACCTTCAACTCCCAGACGTCGGACCAGTCCCTCCACGACTTCGTCATGGGGATCACCGACGGCCGGGGGGCCGACGACGTGGTGGTCAGCGTCCCCATCTCCGGCGTGATGGCCGAGGCCGACACGCTGATGAACGCCGACGGCATGCTGGTCTTCTTCGCCGGTGTCCCCAACGGCACGCTGGCGCCGCTGAACCTGAGCGCGGTGTACCTGGACAACGCCCAGTACACCGGGACGTCGGGACTGACCATCCACGACCAGCAGCAGGTGGTCGACCTGGCCAACCGGGGTGAGCTCTCCCCGGGATCCATCGTGGGTGCCGTCGGCGGCATGCGGGCGGCCAAGGACGGGCTCCAGGCCCTGGTCGACGGCAGCTACTCCGGGAAGGTCCTGATCTTCCCCCAGATCCACGACCTCCCGCTCATGGGGCTCGACGAGCTGAAGGAGAAGCTGCCTGACGTCGCCGCGAAGCTGGGACCCGGCGACACCTGGAACGACGAGACGGAGAAGGCGCTGTTCGACAGCCAGCTGAGCGGCCAGGGCTGACTGTCCGGGCCAAAGCCACAAGGTCGGGCACAAATCGTGCCCGAATGCTTGGCAACATGCCCGAACGTGAGGTTTAATCGCGACATCATGTGACGGGGCTCACCCCCACGTTCGACTGGAGGACATCAGCATGGCCATTGAATTCACGGCCCCCACCGGCTCCGGTGCCAGGGTGCGCGTGCAGAAGTTCGGCACCTTCCTCTCCAACATGATCATGCCCAACATCCCGGCACTGATCGCGTGGGGACTGCTCACCGCCCTGGTCATCGACGTCGGCTGGCTGCCGAACGCCGACCTCGCCACGATGGTCGGCCCGATCATCCACTACGCCCTTCCGATCCTCATCGCCGCGACGGGCGGCCGCATGGTCCACGGCGACCGCGGTGCCGTCGTCGGTGGCTTCGCGGTGATGGGTGCGATCGCCGGCTCCGACCTGCTCGTGGCGAACTTCAACGCCGACCTGCCCGCGGGCGACCCCCCGCTCGGCCAGGTGCACATGTTCATCGGCGCGATGATCCTGGGCCCCCTGTCGGCCTACCTCATGAAGCGGCTCGACGCCGTCTGGGACGGCAAGGTCAAGGCCGGCTTCGAGATGCTCGTCAACATGTTCTCGGCCGGCATCCTGGCCTTCTTGATGGCGCTCGTCGGGTTCTACGTCGTGGCTCCCGTGGTCAACGAGGTCATGGAGGTCCTGGGCAACGCGGTCGAGTGGCTGGTGGACAACAGCCTGCTGCCGCTGACCTCGATCGTCATCGAGCCCGCCAAGGTCTTCTTCCTCAACAACGCCATCAACCACGGCGTGCTGACCCCGCTGGGCCTCGCCGAGGCCGCGGACACCGGCAAGTCGGTGCTGTTCCTGCTCGAGGCGAACCCCGGTCCGGGCCTCGGCCTGCTGCTCGCCTACTCGTTCTTCGGCCGCGGTGTGCCGAAGGCGACCGCCCCCGGCGCGGCGATCATCCAGTTCTTCGGCGGGATCCACGAGATCTACTTCCCCTACGTCTTGATGAAGCCGCGCCTGATCCTCGCCATGATCGCCGGCGGCATGACCGGCGTCGCGATCAACGTGGCGTTCGACGTGGGCCTCCGGGCGCCGGCGGCCCCGGGCTCGATCTTCGCCGTGTACGCACAGACCGCCAGGGGTGACTACCTCGGAGTGACCCTCGGTGTCTTCGGCGCCGCGGCCGTCACGCTCGTCGTGGCGTCGCTGCTGCTGAAGATGGACAAGTCCGACGACGAGGGTGACCTGAGCGCTGCGACCGCGCAGATGGAGGCCAACAAGGGCAAGAAGTCGTCGGTCGCCGGCGCCCTGACAGGCGGCGTGGCCACGGCCACCGCCACCGCCACCCGCGAGATCCGCAACATCGTCTTCGCCTGCGACGCGGGGATGGGGTCCTCGGCCATGGGCGCCTCGGTGCTCCGCAAGAAGATCCAGAACGCCGGGCACCCGGAGGTGACGGTCGTCAACAAGGCGATCGCCAACCTCGAGGACAGCTACGACCTCGTGGTCAGCCACCAGGACCTCACCGACCGGGCCCGCCAGAAGACACCGTCCGCCGAGCACGTCTCGGTCGACAACTTCATGGCCAGTCCACGCTACGACGAGATCGTGGAGATGGTCCGCGAGAACAACCGGACCTGACGTCCGGACCGTCGAGCCCGGCCCTCCCCCCGTGGGGGCCGGGCTCGACCCTTCGGCGACCACCCTCCGCCGCGAGCGTGTGGTCTGATGATTTCCAGCCAAGACGACACTGCGAGGAAGAGAGACGCCCCATGAGCGACGTACTGAGCAGGGAGGCCATCGTGCTCGGCGGCCAGGCCACGGACAGGGACGCAGCGATCACCGAGGCCGGTCGGCTGCTGGTCGCGAGCGGCGCGGTCGACGAGGCCTACGTCGACGCCATGCACGAGCGCGAGACCTCGGTCTCCACGTTCATGGGCAACGGGCTCGCCATCCCGCACGGCACCAACGAGGCGAAGGCGCTGATCCGCCACACCGCGATCTCGTTCGTCCGCTACGACGAGCCGATCGACTGGAAGGGCAGCCCGGCCCGCTACGTCGTGGGCATCGCGGGTGCGGGTGACGACCACCTGACCGTGCTGCAGGCCCTCGCCGGCGCGTTCACCGACGACGCCAGCATCGCCGCCCTCGACGCGGCGCAGACCCCGGACGACGTGCTCGCCGTCCTGGGCGACGTCAGCGCCTGAGCCTTCAGACCGCGGTGACGGCGACGGGTACGCCGTTGAGCGCGGCGTTGCCCGACACGTCGAGCAGCTCGGGGTCGGTGAGGTCGTTGACGGAGACGCCCGGCACCTCGCGGCTGCGCGACATCAGGACGCCGTCGCCGGCATGCCCGTAGCCGTGGGGGAGCGAGACCACGCCCGGCATCAGGTCGTCCGACGCGGCCACCTCCACCTCCACCGACCCGACCCGCGAGGTGACCCGCACGCGCGAGCCGTCCTCGATGGCACGCTGCGCCAGGTCGTCGGGGTTCATCAGCAGCTGGTGGCGCGGCCGGCCACGGGTGAGCCGCTCGGAGTTGTGCATCCAGGAGTTGCAGTCGCGCTGGTGGCGGCGGCCGATGAGGACCAGCTCGTCGGCTGCGGGAGCCGTGACGCGCGCGAGGCGGGCCACGTCCTCCACCACCAGGGCGGGCGCCAGGTCGACCCGCTTGCTCCGCGCCGGCAACCGGTCGGGCAGCTGGCCGCCGCGGAGCGGACCGAGGTCGACGCCGGCCGGTCGCCTCCGGAGCTTGGCCAGGGTGACGCCGCTCGACCCGCGGCGCAGCAGCTGCCCGATGAGGAAGGTGGGGCTCGCGGTCAGCCGGGCCCGTTGCACGAGCCGCTTCTTGAGCGGGGCCTTGCGGTCCAGGCGCGCTGCCGTGCGCAGGGTGATCTCGCGGAAGACCTCCCAGTCGTGGCGCTGGTCGGGCTCCTTCTCGAAGACGGCCGGGGTGAAGCGGGCCGTGTTGCGCACGGCAAGCAGGTGGAAGACGAGGTCGTAGTGGTCGCGCTCGAGCGCCGTGGTGGGCGGCAGGATCACGTCGGCGTGCCGGGTGGTCTCGTTGACGTAGATGTCCACCGCGGCCATGAAGTCGAGGTGGCGCAACGCGCGGTCGAGCCGGGCGCCGTCGGGCGTGGACAGCACCGGGTTCCCGGCGACGGTGAGCACGGCTCGGACCTGTCCCTCGCCGGGCGTCTCGATCTCCTCGCGCAGCGCCGCCACGGGCAGCTCGCCGGCGGTCTCCGGCAGCCCGCGCACCCGTGAGCGCCAGGCGTCGTGGTGGCCGCGGCCGATGAGCCCCGTGCCCACCGCGTCGATCGCCGGGGTCGTGAACATCGCGCCACCGGGGCGGTCGAGGTTGCCGGTGAGCACGTTGAGGCAGGTCACCGCCCACTGGCACACGGTGCCCCACGGGCCGGCGGACACGCCGATCCGGCTGTAGACGACGCCGGAGTCCGCGGCCGCGAGCTCGTGGGCGAGGCGACGTACCTCCGCCGCCGGCAACCCGCTGACCGCCTCGGCGCGCTCGGGGGTGAACCCGGCGACGAGCTCGACCACCGTGTCCAGCCCGTCGACGTACGACGCCACGGTGGGCCGGTCGTCGGGCGAGGCCTCGGCGGTGAGGACGTGCAGCATTGCGAGCAGCACCCATGCGTCGGTGCCCGGGCGGACGAAGTGGTGCTCGTCGGCCACCTTGGCGGTCTCGGTGCGGCGCGGGTCGAGGACGACCATCCTGCCGCCGCGCGCCCGCAGGTCGCGCAGGCGCTGCGGGAAGTCGGGAACCGTCATCAGCGAGCCGTTGGAAGCCATCGGGTTGCCGCCGACCACGAGGAACCACGACGTGCGGTCGATGTCGGGGATCGGCAGGAAGAGCTGGTGGCCGAAGACGAGGTGTGCCACGAGCTGGTGGGGGAGCTGGTCGACGGAGGTGGCGGAGTAGCGGTTCCTCGTCCGGAACGACTTGAACATCGCGGTGCCGTGCGTCATCGACCCCAGGCTGTGGGCGTTGGGGTTGCCGAGGTAGACGCCGAGCGCGTCGTCGCCGTGCTCGTTGATCACGCGCGCGAGGTTGTCGGCGACCAGGTCGAACGCCTCGTCCCAGCCGATCTCCTGCCACCGGGCGTCGTCGCCCTCGCCGACACGACGGACCGGGCGCCGCAGCCGGTCGGGGTCGGCGTACACGTCGGCGATGGCCACCCCCTTCGGGCAGATGTGCCCGCGCGACAGGGGATCGGCCGGATTGCCGCGCACGCCGACCACGTCACGCCCCTCGATCGTCAGCTCGAGGCCACAGATCGCCTCGCACAGGTTGCAGACCCCGATCCGCTTCTGCTGCTCGCCCATGTGGGGATCGTCGCACGCCGCACCTCCCACAGGGGGATGACAGCGCAGCGGTCGCGCGCCAGACTCTGCCGAGCCCGGGCCGGGCCACAGGGTCGCCGGGCAGCATCCACCAACAGAACGGAGCACGTCATGGGTTTCGGAGGGCCGATCGGCCTGATCGTCGTGGGACTGATCCTCGCGCTGGCGTTCAACCAGCAGCAGGTGGGTCCCCTCGAGGTCACCACCCTGGGATGGATCCTGGTCCTGGCCGGGGCGCTGTGGCTGGTGCTCACGCTGATCCAGCAGAACACCAAGCGGCAGCACACCACGACCGCCACCACCACCGACGCCCAGGGCCGCCAGGCGTCGACGCAGCGGACCACCGAGTCCGACCCGCCGGCCCCGCCGGCCGTCTGAGCCGCTCGCGGTCCACGTGGACAGGAGCCCCCGCCGGACACGGCGGGGGCTCCTGCGGCGTCAGGCGTGGATTGGGGGAGCCGAGCCGCTCGTTGGTACGCTCGACCGGTTGCCCAGGTGGGCGACATGCCGTCACGACGGCCGCGGAACCAGAGTGCCCCGGTGAACAGGCCCGGGCGCGCCGCGCAACGAGAACCGAAGGAGCCCCCATGTCGATTGGTACCGACGCGGAGACCAAGAAGAAGATCATCGCCGAGTACGCCCTGACCGAGGGTGACACCGGTTCCCCCGAGGTGCAGATCGCGCTGCTCAGCCACCGCATCTCGCACCTCACCGAGCACCTCAAGACGCACAAGCACGACCACCACAGCCGTCGTGGTCTGCTGCTGCTCGTCGGCCAGCGCCGCCGCCTGCTCAACTACCTGCAGAAGACGGAGATCGAGCGCTACCGCTCCATCGTCGAGCGCCTCGGCCTCCGCCGCTGAGTCACGGAGCGGCTCCCCGCCACGGGGAGCCGCTCCTCTCACATCCGGGCCGCGCCGCGCTAGTGTCGTCCCGGCACAACTGAAACAACACCCAACAGGAGCGACCCGCCTCGTCGCCCGGTCCTCGGTAGTGGCTTTCAGATCCCCGCCCTCGGGCGCGTCGATCTGCGGGCCTCGATCGAAGACCGGCCCCGCGGGACCTTCGATGGTCCACCGCACGAGGGGTGGACGCCGCGGATCGCTCCGCGAAGAGAAAGCAGGATCCTGCTTCCATGAGTGAACCCATCATCTCCGCTGTCGAGACCGTCCTCGACAACGGCAAGTTCGGCAAGCGCACGGTCAAGTTCGAGACCGGCCTGCTCGCCCGTCAGGCCGCCGGCTCCGTCACGGCCTACCTCGACGACGAGACCATGCTGCTCTCGGCGACGACCGCGGGCAAGACGCCCAAGGACCACTTCGACTTCTTCCCCCTGACGATCGACGTCGAGGAGCGGATGTACGCCGTGGGCCAGATCCCCGGCTCCTTCTTCCGCTCCGAGGGTCGCCCGGGCGAGGACGCGATCCTCACCTGCCGCCTCATCGACCGGCCGCTGCGCCCGACCTTCAAGAAGGGCCTGCGCAACGAGGTCCAGGTCGTCATCACCGTCATGGCGCTCGACCCCGACATGCCCTACGACGTGCTGGCGATCAACGCCGCGTCGCTGTCGACCCAGCTCTCCGGCCTGCCGTTCTCCGGCCCCGTCGGCGGCGTCCGCGTGGCGCTCATCGACGGCCAGTGGGTCGCGTTCCCCAGCCACTCGCAGCTCGAGTCGGCCGTCTTCGACATGGTCGTCGCCGGCCGCGTCACCGAGACCGGCGACGTCGCCATCATGATGGTCGAGGCCGAGGCGCCCGAGGACACCATCGCCCTCGTGCAGGGCGGCGCCCAGGCGCCGACCGAGGAGGTCGTGGCCGGTGGCCTCGACGCCGCCAAGCCCTTCATCAAGCAGCTCGTCGAGGCGCAGGCCCAGCTCGCCGCCGAGTCCGCCAAGCCGGTCCAGGACTTCCCCGTCTTCCTCGACTACGAGGACGACGTCTACGCCGCCGTCGAGGCCGCCGCGAAGGACGACACCGCCGCCGCGATGACCATCGCCGACAAGCAGGAGCGCGAGCTCAAGGTCGACGAGATCAAGGCCGCGCTGGTCGAGAAGCTCTCCGGCCAGTTCGAGGGTCGCGAGAAGGAGATCGGCGCGGCGTTCCGCTCGCTCAACAAGGCGCTGGTCCGCCAGCGCGTGCTGCGCGACAAGATCCGCATCGACGGCCGCGGCCTGGCCGACATCCGTCCGCTGCACTCCGAGGTCAACGTGATCCCGCGCGTCCACGGCTCGGCGCTGTTCGAGCGTGGCGAGACCCAGATCCTGGGCGTCACCACCCTCAACATGCTCAAGCTGGAGCAGCAGCTCGACACGCTGTCGCCGGAGAAGCACCGCCGCTACATGCACAAGTACGTCTTCCCGCCGTTCTCCACCGGCGAGACCGGTCGCGTGGGCTCGCCCAAGCGTCGCGAGGTCGGCCACGGTGCGCTCGCGCGCCGCGCGATCCTGCCCGTGCTGCCGTCGCGCGAGGAGTTCCCCTACGCCATCCGCCAGCTCTCCGAGGCCATGGGCTCCAACGGCTCCACCTCGATGGGCTCCGTCTGCGCCTCGACCCTGTCGCTGCTGCAGGCCGGTGTGCCGCTGAAGGCCTCCGTCGCGGGCATCGCGATGGGCCTCATCTCCGACGAGGTCGACGGCGAGACCCAGTACGTCGCGCTGACCGACATCCTCGGCGCCGAGGACGCGTTCGGTGACATGGACTTCAAGGTCGCCGGCACGCGCGAGTTCGTCACGGCCCTCCAGCTCGACACCAAGCTCGACGGCATCCCCGCCGAGGTGCTGGCGTCCGCCCTCAACCAGGCCCGCGACGCGCGCCTGGCGATCCTCGACGTGATGGCCGAGGCCATCGACGCCCCGGAGGAGATGTCGGTGCACGCGCCGCGCATCATCACCGTCCGCGTGCCCGTCGACAAGATCGGCGAGGTCATCGGTCCCAAGGGCAAGGTCATCAACCAGATCCAGGACGACACGGGCGCGACGCTGTCCATCGAGGACGACGGCACGGTCTACATCGGTGCGACCAACGGCGAGGCGGCCGAGGCCGCCAAGGCCGCGGTCAACGCGATCGCCAACCCGACGATGCCCGAGGTCGGCGAGCGCTACCTCGGCACCGTGGTCAAGACGACCAACTTCGGTGCCTTCGTCTCGCTCATGCCGGGCAAGGACGGCCTGCTCCACATCAGCAAGCTCCGCGCCCTGGCCGGTGGCAAGCGCGTGGAGGCCGTCGAGGACGTGCTGTCGGTGGGCCAGAAGGTCCAGGTCTCGATCGCCGAGATCGACGACCGCGGCAAGCTCTCGCTGGTCCCCGTCGTCGACGAGGCGGAGGGTGACTCCGAGGAGTCGGCCGACGCCCCCGAGACCGTCGACGCCGAGTGACCTGACGCTCCTGCTCCACCCACGACCGGTCGGCCGTCTGGCCGGCCGGTCGTGGCGCTTCACCCCTGCGCCACTGTGAACCGCCCCTGCTCCGCCCGGAAGGACCCCTGTGCAGAAGAACGGCACCACCCGCACCCTCCACACCGTGAAGGACGCCGACGGCGCGGTCACCTCGCGCGTACGACGTACGGTCCTGCCCAGCGGCCTGCGCGTCGTCACCGAGCAGATGGCCGGCACCCGCTCAGCGAGCATCGGCGTCTGGGTGGCGGTCGGCTCGCGCGACGAGACGCCCGCGCTGCACGGCTGCTCGCACTTCCTCGAGCACCTGCTCTTCAAGGGCACCCCCGAGCGCACGGCGATGGACATCTCCGTGGCGCTCGACGCGGTCGGCGGCGAGTTCAACGCCTTCACGACCAAGGAGTACACGGTCTTCCACGCGCGGGTCCTCGACGAGGACCTCGGCACCGCGGTCGACGTGCTCGGTGACATGGTCACCGCCTCGACCATCGCCGCGGCCGACGTCGAGGCCGAGCGCGACGTCATCCTCGACGAGATCGCCATGCACGACGACGACCCGGACGACGTGGTGCACAACCTCTTCGCCCACCAGGCGTGGGGTGACACCCCGCTCGGTCGCCCGATCGCCGGCACCGATGCTTCGATCACCGCGATGACGCGCGCCCAGATCCAGCGCTTCTACCGGCGCCACTACCGCCCCGACAACATGGTCGTGTCGGTCGCCGGCAACATCGACCACGCCACCGTCGTCCGCCAGGTGCGGCAGGCGTTCGGTCGCGGCGGCTTCCTCGAGGGAGAGGCCGACCCGACCCCCTCGACGCAGTCCGAGCGCGCCCGCAAGGTGACCCCCGGCGAGGCGCGCACCATCCGCCCGCAGGAGCAGGTCAACCTGGTCCTCGGGGTCAAGGGAATGACCCGCACCGACCCCCGCCGCTACACCCTCGGCGTGCTCAACACCGCCCTCGGCGGCGGCACCTCCTCGCGGATGTTCCAGGAGGTGCGCGAGCTGCGCGGCCTGGCCTACTCCGTCTACTCCTTCGCCAGCCACCACGCCGACGCAGGTGTCGTCGGGGTCTCGGTCGGCTGCCTGCCCGGCAAGTACGCCGCTGTGCTCGAGACCGTGCGCAACGAGCTGGCCAAGGTCGCGGCCGAGGGCCTGACCGACGAGGAGGTCGAGCGCGGCAAGGGTCAGCTCAAGGGCGGCCTCGTGCTCGGCCTGGAGGACTCCGGCTCGCGGATGTCGCGCATCGGCAAGGCCGAGCTCGTCCACGACGAGCTGCTCACGATCGACGAGGTGGTCGCCCGGATCGAGGCCGTCACCCCCGAGGACGTCGCCACGCTCGCCCGCGAGCTCTTCACCCAGCCCGAGCTGCTCGCGGTCGTGGGGCCCACGAAGTCCTGACGGACCGGCTCAGCGCTTGGCGATGATCCCGATGACCGGGGGAGCCTTCTGCTCCACGACGCTGACCCGGAAGCCGCCGCGGAGGAGGTTCTCGGAGGCCTTCTTCACGATGTTGGGCACCAGCTCGGGGCGGGCGGCCTCGTAGAAGAGGTAGACCGCGCCCCCGGGGACGACGCGCTCGTGCAGGAGGGCGACCTCGTCGTCGCAGGGGCGCACCCAGAACAGGTTGACGTTGAACGCGAAGACCTTGTTGAGACGCTTGACCGGGACGCGCAGCGTGGCGAGGTCGATCTGGCGCACGACGAGCCGGCCGGCGTCGACGTACTTCTGGTTGCGGCGCTTGGTGCGGTCCACGCCCGACTCGGACCGGTCGATCGCGAACAGCTTGCCGGTCTCCAGCTTGGCGCAGATCGCCTCGGCGCCGGCGCCGGGACCGCACCCGATCTCGAGGACCTGGTCGGCCGGTTGGACGTCCATGAGGTCGACCGCCCACTTGATGCGCGGCGGGATGGTCGAAGCAGGCATGGCCCACAGCCTGCCAGACGGCTGTTCGCGCGTCAGCCACCGCCACACACCGATACGCACGGCCGATACGGTTGACCGCGTGAGCACAGGAGACGACGCACAGGTCCGGGCACAGATCCGGGTGGGCGTGCTGGGCGCCCGCGGCAAGGTCGGCTCGGAGGTCTGCCGGGCCGTCGACGGGGCCCCCGACGCCGAGCTGGTGGCGTCGGTCGACGCCGGCGACGACCTCGAGGAGCTCGCCCGGGCGGGCGCCGAGGTGGTCGTGGACTTCACCCACCCCGACGTCGTGATGGACAACCTGCGCTTCTGCATCGAGCACGGCATCCACGCCGTCGTCGGCACGACCGGCTTCGACCAGCCCCGGCTCGACCAGCTCGAGGCCTGGCTCGCCGACGCCCCGGGTGTCGGCGTGCTGATCGCCCCCAACTTCTCCATCGGCGCGATCCTGATGATGCGCTTCGCCGCGCAGGCCGCCCCGTTCTTCGAGTCGGTCGAGGTCGTCGAGCTGCACCATCCCGACAAGGCCGACGCTCCGTCCGGCACCGCGCGGCGCACGGCTGAGCTGATCGCCGCCTCCCGCCTCGACGCCGGCAGCGCCCTGATGCCCGACGCGACGTCCACGGGCCTCGAGGGCGCGCGTGGCGCCGACGTCGAGGGCGTCCGTGTGCACAGTCTGCGCGTCCGCGGCCTCGTGGCGCACCAGGAGGTCATCCTCGGGACGGCGGGGGAGACCCTGACGGTCCGCCACGACTCGCTCGACCGGGTCTCGTTCACGCCCGGCGTGCTCGCGGGCATCCGCGCCATCGGCGACCACCCGGGCCTCACCGTCGGGCTCGACGCCTTCCTCGACATCGGCTGAGCGCCAAGCCAGCTCCTCCGTACGGCGCTCTACCGGGGGTGGCGGCAGACAGCAGGTCCGGAGGCGGCTGGGTGTGATGTGCCGCCACCCTCATAGGCGCGCGCCACTCCCGGCTGAGACCGAGCGTCAGACGAGTCGAGCCACGGCCGCCACGACCGACGCCCCCACGACCACGACGAGGAACGGCATGCGCAGCAGCAGGGCCACGACGGCGAAGGCGAGGCCCAGCGCGCGTGCGTCGAGCACCAGCTCAGGCCCCGTCGAGAAGACCTGCACGGCGACCAGTGCCGACAGCAACGCGACCGGGATCAGGTCGGCGACCCGTTCGACCGTCGGGTGCGCCAGCACCCGCTCCGGCAGCGACAGCCCCGCCAGCTTGAGCAGGTAGCACCCGACGCCGGCCAGCAGCACAGCGGTCCACATCAGTGGTGCCTCCCCGCCACGTCGTCCGGCCCGGGGACCTCGGTGGGGTCCTGGCGCTTGCCCAGCACCCCGACGAGCAGGGCCACCCCGCCTGCCGCGAGCACCGGCACGCCGGCCGCGGTCACCGGCACCGCCGCGAGCGCGACGGCCGCGGCGAGGACGCCGACGAGGACGTTGCGCCGGTCGCGGAGCCGCGGCCACAGCAGGGCGAGGAACGCGGCGCCCACGGCGGCGTCGAGCCCGAACGTGCGGGGGTCGCCGACGGCCTCGCCGGCGACCGCCCCGACGGCGGTCGCGACGTTCCACAGGACGAAGACCGAGACCCCGGTCGTGAGGAAGCCCAGGCGGGTGCCCTCGGTGGTGTCGCGGGTGACCCCCATCGCCGTCGACTCGTCGATCAGCACGTGGGCGGCCGCCACGCGCCGCCAGCCGCGCCAGCGCAGCAGCGGCGCCATCCGGAGGCCGTAGAGGGTGTTGCGGGTGCCGAGCAGCAGCGCCGTCGCCGCACCCGACACCGGGGCGCCTCCCGCGGCCACGACTCCCACGAGGGCGAACTGGCTGGCGCCGGTGAACATCAGCAGCGACAGCACGCACGTCTGGGCGATGCTCAGGCCGGAGGCGACCGACACGGCGCCGAAGCCGAAGCCGTACGCCCCGGTGGCCAGGCCGACCGCCAGGCTGTCGCGGACGATCGCCGACCGCTCAGCGGGACTGAGGGAGGCTTCGGACACGCCCCGAGGCTAGGTCATCTGCCGGTCGGGCCCGGAGCCCGTCCCGGCCCCCCAGCTCAGTGGCGACGGCGTACGCGGGCGGCGCGGCCCTGCTGCTGGTGGAAGTCGTGGACGAGCACGAACGCCGCGGCGGCCCCGGCTGCGGCGCCGGCGACCAGCCCCACCCGCAGGTTGAGCGGGAGCTCCGGCACGGCGCCGAACCAGAGGCCGATGCCGACGCAGACGACGAGCGCGGCGAGGACGAGCACGTACCTGTGCAGAGCGGGAAGCGGACCTAGCATCTGGACCCCCGTGGTGGACCGGCGAGCGGCCGGTCACTCCATGGTGACGGGCGTCACACGAAAAGCAAGACTCCCAGGGGTGAATTACCCCGATCGGGTCATGCCGCGAGGGCGGTGAGGGACGAGGTCAGGCGATCGCCGTGTGGAGGCGAACCTGCTTGACGGTGGTCGTGCCGGTCCCGTCGAGGTCGAGCTCGCGGTGGGCCGTGTCGGGTGCCCAGCCGGCGTCGGTGAGGAACGTCCGCAGGGCGTCGTCGCCGGCGTTGACCCAGCTGACGGCGCGGGTGAAGCGGTCGGCGGCAAGGGTGTCGACGGCCGCCTGGAGCAGCCGCGAGCCGTGGCCCTTCGCCCGCTCCGAGGGGTCGAGGGTCACCTCGGCCAGCTCGCCGTCGGCGACGGGGTCGCAGTCGGGGTCGACGGCCGCCGAGGTCAGGGCGAAGCCCACCACCCGGTTGCGCTCGAGGGCGACGAGCACCCGGTTGCGGGCGTCGGCCGGACGCGCGAGCACCTGGCGCCACTGCTCGGCGACGGCGTCGACGTCGGTCGGCAGCACCTCGGCCGGCAGCAGGCCGGCGTAGAGCTCGGGCCACGCCCGGACCTGCACGGCGGCGATCGCCGGCGCGTCGTCGGCCCAGGCGACCCGCACGGACACGTCGGCACTGGGTCCCCCGCCTGCGGGGGAGTGGCTGTGCGACATCAGCGTCGGCTCATCGATAGGTCTCGGGGAGCTTCTCGCCGATCTTGACCTGCGGCTTGGGCAGCCGGAGGAACTTCATCTGCAGGGACCGCATCGCGGCGTAGAGCGTGGTGCCCTTGATCGGCTCCTCGGGGAAGCGGCGGGCGAGCTCGCGGCGCAGCCGGAACCGGAGCATCACGATGTCGAAGACGATCACGAGCAGGGTGGTGAACAGGACCGTGTTGCCGAGCTGGACCATCGTCGAGCTGCCGGAGTAGCCCAGCACCATCGACACGATCAGCAGCGGGACCATCAGCTCGATGAAGGAGAAGCGCGAGTCGACGAAGTCGCGGATGAAGCGGCGCACGGGACCGCGGTCGCGGGCCGGCAGGTACTTCTCGTCACCGGTCTTCATGGCCTGGCGCATCTTGCGGGACGTGTCGCCGCGCGCGGCGCGCTGGGCGGCGGCCTGCTCCTTGCGCGTGCGGGGCACCTTCGCGCGGGCCCGGGCGGCCGCCTCGGCCTCCTTGCGCGTCGGCGTGGGTCGACCCTTGCCGCCCGCCTTCAGGTCGGTGGTGGGGGTCTCCGGCTCGGAGTTGGTACGACGGAACACGCGTGCTGCCTTCACATGGCTACGGGAGGAACGGATGGACGGATCGTGACGGTGTGCCCAGCCTATCGTCGCGACCCGCCGGGCGCGGTGTCGCGGGATGCCCTACCTCCGCCTTGGGTTTGGTTCTAGGGTGAGGACGAAAGTCCAGTCGTTCCAGCCACCACCCCCGCATGACCAAGAGAGGGTCTCCACCCCGATGAGTCTCATGAAGCGCATCAGCCTGATCTTCCGCTCCAAGGCCAACAAGGCCCTGGACAAGGCGGAGGACCCCCGCGAGACCCTCGACTACAGCTACCAGCGGCAGCTCGAGCTCCTCTCCAAGGTCCGCCGCGGTGTCGCCGACGTGGCCACCAGCCGCAAGCGGGTCGAGCTGCAGGTCAACCAGCTCGAGCAGCAGGCGGCCAAGCTGCAGGGACAGGCCGAGAAGGCCATCGGCGCCGGTCGCGAGGACCTCGCCCGCGAGGCACTGACCCGCAAGTCGGGGCTCGCCTCACAGATCACCGCCCTCAAGGAGCAGCAGGCGACGCTCCAGGGCGAGGAGGAGAAGCTCGTCCTGGCGCAGCAGCGGCTGCAGGCCAAGGTCGAGGCCTTCCGCACCCGCAAGGAGACCATCAAGGCCACCTACACCGCCGCCGAGGCGCAGACGCGCATCGGCGAGGCGATGTCGGGCATCGGCGAGGAGATGGGTGACGTCGGCCTCGCCATCCAGCGTGCCGAGGACAAGACCGCCCAGATGCAGGCGCGCGGCCAGGCCATCGACGAGCTGATCGCCTCCGGCGCCCTCGACGACGCCTCCCAGCTCAACGCCGGCGACGACATCACGCGTGAGCTCGACGCCCTCAGCTCGGGCTCCGACGTCGAGGCCGAGCTGGCGCGGCTCAAGGCTTCGAGCTCCCCGCAGGCCATCGAGTCCTCCGAGACGGGCGGCGACATCCTCGCCGAGGAGCCCGAGACCGTGCGCGCCGAGGGCGAGACCAACGAGGGCGGACGCGCATGATCGTCCGCATCCTCGGCGAGGGTCAGTACGACCTCGACGACCACGCGCTTGACGCCCTCAACGGCCTCGACAACCAGATCGAGCAGGCCGTCGACTCGGGCGACGAGGCGATGTTCCGCACCGCCCTGCACGGCCTGCTGTCCGCCGTCCGCGCGAACGGCTCGCACCACGAGCTCGACTCGCTCGACGAGTCCGACCTGATCCTGCCGCCGCCGGACGCGACCATCGATGAGGTCCGTGAGCTCTTGGGCGACGACGGCCTCATCCCGGGCTGAGTCGCCCGACTCGTGGCCAAGTCCCGCTTCATCAAGGACTCCGGGCTGACCGCCCGGATGACCCTCACCATGTTCCTGCTCGGGGCGCTGTTCGTGGGCCTGGTCTCGCTGGTCATCGCCTACGTCAACAGCGCCGGCGGGGCCATCGCGGTCGCTGCCATCGCGATCGGCATCGCCTTCTGGCAGTGGTGGAGCTCCGACAAGGTCGCGATGCGGGCGATGCGCGCCCGCGAGGTGAGCCCGGAGGAGGCGCCCGAGCTGCACGGCATGATCGACCGGCTCTGCGCCCTCGCCGACATGCCCAAGCCGCGGGTCGGTGTCTCCGACCTTCCGGTCGCCAACGCGTTCGCGACCGGTCGCTCGCCCGACCGTGCGGTGGTCTGCGTGACGACCGGCATCCTCCAGAAGCTCGATGCCGAGGAGCTCGAGGCGGTCCTGGCCCACGAGCTGAGCCACGTCGCCCACCGCGACGTGCTGGTGATGACGATCGCCTCGTCGGCCGGCATCGCGGCGGGCCTGCTGATGCGCTTCACGCAGTTCGGCGGCATGGGCCGCTCGCGCGGCAACAACAACAGCGCCCTGCCGGTCGCCCTGGTGGTGCTGCTCGTCAGCCTGTTCGTGTACGCCGTCAGCTTCGTGATGCTGCGCGTCCTCTCGCGCTACCGCGAGCTCTGCGCCGACCGGTCGGGCGCCTACCTGACGATGAAGCCGGCAGCGCTCGCGTCGGCCCTCCAGAAGATCAGTGGCGAGTCGGCCGCGGCCACCCCGACGAAGGACCTGCGCACGGCCAACTCGGCGAGCGCGCTGTGCATCGTCCCGGCGTTCGCCGGTGGCCTGAGCGGCCTGATGGCCACCCACCCGCCCCTCCAGCAACGGCTCGAGCAGCTCGCCCGCATCCAGGCCGAGCTGAGCCGGCCGAACGACTGAGGGGACGGCGATGGGACTCTGGGAGGCGATGCGCGCGAGGACGCAGCCCAAGCGCAACAACCTCGACGCGCTCTTCCACGTGCCGAGCGCGGCGATCACGCTCCAGACCGCGCTGGGGTTCGAGCCGACCGGCGTGGGATCGGTCTGCTACCGCTCGGCTGCCGGGGCGGCCTTCGCCCAGACCCAGGCCGACGTGCTTGCCCTGATCCGTGACGACGCCGAGGCGCCCGAGGTCGAGATCACCCAGGACGACTTCGGGTTCACCTGGCTCGTGGTCGCCGGTGACAAGGACGACGTGTCCGGGCTGTGCACCGACCTCCACGCCGTCAACACCACGCTCGAGCTCAACGGGTTCGAGTCCGGCCTGCTGTGCTCGATGGTCCCGTTCGCCAACGCGTCGGGTCAGCGCTTCGGCCTCACCTACCTCTACAAGCAGGGCACGTTCTACCCGTTCGCGCCCTCGGGCGAGCAGACCCGTGACACGCTGCTGGAGCTGTCCGTGCGCGACCTGCTGGGAGCCGAGCTCCCCATGGAGCCGGACCTGCAGCGGTGGCTGGCGGTCTGGAAGGCCCCGGGGCTGTGACGGACGCGGAGGCACGCGACCGCTCGATCGCGGCGTACGACGTCCTCGACGGTGCGCCGCGCCGCGAGCTCGACTCCCTCGTGCAGCTCGCCGCCCAGGTCGCGGGGGTGCCCTTCGCCGCCGTCAACCTGCTGAGCTCCCACTCGCAGCACCAGGTCGCGACGGCCGGCTTCGACGGCGCGGACTCGCCGATCGACCACTCGATGTGCCGGCTCGTGGTGGAGAGCGGCACGCCGATCATGCTCGAGGACGCCGGTGACGACGTGCGCTTCGCCCACAACCCGTGGACGACCGGCGAGCTCGCCGACGTGAAGTACTACGGCTCCCACCCGCTCACGACGCCCGCCGGTGTCACGATCGGCACCCTCTGCGTCTTCGACGACCGGTCCCACGAGGTGACGCCCGAGGCGGCCCGGGGCCTGGCGCAGCTCGCCGACCGCGTGGTGGACGTCCTCGAGCTCGAGCTCGCCTCGCGCCGCCTCGGCGCGGCCAACGCCCGCCTCAGCACCTCCAACGAGCGCCTCGCCCAGTTCGCCGGACAGGTCAGCCACGACCTCAAGAACCCGCTGACGTCCATCTCGCTGTCGCTCGAGACGCTCGAGCTCGACATCGAGGAGCCCGACCAGCTCGACACCCTGGCCCGCGCGCGCCGCGGCGTGGACCGGATGACCGACCTGATCAACAACCTGCTGGAGTTCGCGCAGCAGGGCCAGGCCCCGGGCGACGACGTCGTCGACCTCGCCGTGGAGATGCAGTCGGCGCTCGACGACCTCGCCGGTCGGATCCCCCGCGAGCAGGTGGGCGTGGGCGAGCTGCCGCTGGTGCGCGGGGACGCCGGCCAGCTGCGGTCGGTGCTGATGAACCTCGTCGACAACGCGGCGAAGTTCACCGCCGCGGGCGAGCAGCCCGACGTCGAGGTCGACTCGATGCCGATCGACGGGCACCACCGCGTCGAGGTGCGCGACCGGGGCCGCGGGGTCCCGGAGGAGAAGCGCGAGCGGGTCTTCGCGCCCCTGGCGCGCCTCGACAAGACCGTCGAGGGCTCGGGCATCGGGCTGGCGACGTGTCGCCGGATCGTCGAGGCCCACGGCGGCCAGATGGGCGTCGAGGACCGCGAGGGCGGCGGAGCCGTGTTCTGGTTCGAGCTGCCTCGCGCCGACGCCTGAGCGCGTCCCGCGCCGGTCGCGCCCGGGGTCAGGGCAGCTTGGCCTGCTTCATCTGCCGCGAGGCGTAGACGTTGCCGATCACGGTGCCGTCGAGCCAGGCTGTGAGCCGCTGCGCCTCGAGATCGAGGGCGGCGAGCCCGTCGGGTCCGACGTCCTCGAGCAGGGACAGCCGCACCACCCCCTCCTCGTCCTGGACCCAGCAGCCCACGATGCGGCCGTCCCACCACGCGGTGGTGCCGGCGTTGCCGTTGGTGTCGAAGAGGTAGGGGACGTGCTCCGGGGCGAGGTAGAAGCCGCGCGACTTCCAGCCCATCACCGTGGGGTCGAGCGTCGGCAGGAGCGCCGCCCACGGCTCGACGGGTCCGGTGTCCTCGTCGGCGGGGTGGACCCAGCCCGTCGTGCCGTCGTCGAGGTCGACCTCGACGGCGCCCACGTCGGCCAGTGCGCGGCTGACGGCGGTCTTGGTCGACCCCAACCACCACTGGATGTCGGTCGCATTGCCGGGTCCGAAGGTGCTCAGCCACCGGTCCACCAGCGCGGCGTAGCCGGGGTCCTGCCCGAGCGGCTCGTCCACGACGCCCAGCCAGTCCTCGGCGGTCGTCCAGGTCGGCTTGTTGAGGCGCCAGTGCCCGGCGTTGCGCCCGCGCAGGGCCTTGCCCTCAAGGCCGAGGTGGGTGAGCACCCAGGGGGCGACCGACACGGGTCGGTCCCACGTCTTGTCGGTGGTGCCACCGACCATCCCGGCCAGCTCCGGGACCTCGGCCCGCAGCTCGGCGGTGGTCGCCGGCCCTTCACCCAGGCGGGCGAGCGTCGCGTCCCGGGCGGCGTCGAGCCACGCCTCCCCGTCAGGGGCGATGCCGCCGGCGGCGATCGCCTTGGCGATCCGCTTGCGCTCCGAGGTCGCCACTCGTGCCGAGGCGCTGCCCCACGCCGCGGGCAGCAGCTCACGTGGAAAGACGAACAGCGTCCGTCGCATCGCGAGCTGCTTCACCACCGACCGGGCGTCGTACAGCTCCGCGTCGACGTCCTCGGGCTTGACGCCCTCGGCGCGGGCGGCGACCGCGAGGTGCACGGTGGCTGCCTCGGTGGCGTGCAGGACCGTCATCGCGCGGGTGACGGCGGTGACGTCGGTCAGCCGGTGGTCCGGCGCCAGCGCGTGTCGTACGGCGATCCGGCTGCGGCGCTCGGAGTCGCTGATCCGCCGTCGTGCCATCGTCGCGCCCGGGTCGCTCAGTCGCGGTGCGACTTGCCGGGCAGGTCGAGCATCCGCTGGAGCGCCACGAGCGCGTCGGCCTCGGTGTCGGGGTCGACGCTGATCCGGTTGACCACGGTGCCGGCGACCAGGCTCTCGAGGGCCCAGACCAGGTGCGGGAGGTCGATGCGGTTCATCGTCGAGCAGTAGCAGACGTTGCGGTCGAGGAAGACGATCGTCTTGTCGGGGTGGGCGTCGGCGAGACGCTTCACCAGGTTGAGCTCGGTGCCGATGGCCCAGACCGTGCCGGGCTCGGCGGCCTCGATGGTCTTGATGATGAACTCGGTGGAGCCGACCAGGTCGGCCTTGAGCACGACCTCGTGCTTGCACTCGGGGTGGACCAGCACGTTGATGCCGGGGTGCTTGACGCGCAGCTCGTCGACGACGTCCTCGGAGAAGCGGCCGTGCACCGAGCAGTGACCCTTCCACAGGATCATCCGCGCCTTCCGGAGCTCGTCGGCGGTCAGGCCGCCGCCGGGCTGCAACGGGTCCCACACGACGCACTCGTCGAGGCCGATGCCCATCTGGAGCACCGCGGTGTTGCGACCGAGGTGCTGGTCGGGCAGGAAGAGCACCTTGGCTCCCTCGCCGAGATCGGCCTTCTGGGCGAACGCCCAGTCCAGCGCGACGTCGGCGTTGGACGAGGTGCAGACGACTCCGCCGTTGCGCCCGCAGAACGCCTTGATGTCGGCGCTGGAGTTCATGTAGGTCACCGGGACCACGGAGTCCTGGATGCCCGCGTCGGCCATCGCGTCCCAGGCGTCCTCGACCTGGCGCAGACGGGCCATGTCGGCCATCGAGCAACCGGCGGCGAGGTCGGGGAGGACCACCTGCTGGCTCGGTGAGGTGAGGATGTCGGCGGACTCGGCCATGAAGTGGACACCGCAGAAGACGATGAACTCCGCGGCGGGGCGTGCGGCCGCGTCGCGGGCGAGCTTGAAGGAGTCGCCGGTGACGTCGGCGAACTGGATGACCTCGTCGCGCTGGTAGTGGTGGCCGAGGACGAAGACCCGCTCGCCCAGCGCCTCCTTGGCCGCGCGCGCCCGGGCGACGAGGTCGGGGTCGGACGCCGCCGGCAGGTCGCCGGGACACTCCACGCCGCGCTCGGCGTCGAGGTCGCGGCCCTTGCCGAGGGGGAGGAGCGGCAGGTCGACGAGGCTCATTCCTTCATCCTATGAGGGGGCCCGGACAGTTCACCCCGGGTGCCATGCTTCGGCCATGACGCGACGCGGTGAGGTGCTTGCCCTGGTGCAGGCCGGGGGCCAGGGGTCCCGGATGGACGTGCTGACGCGCGAACGGGCCAAGCCCGCGCTGCCCTATGGCGGGGTGCACCGGCTGATCGACTTCGCCCTCTCGGGGCTCGTGCACGCCGACCTGGCCGACGTGTGGGTGTCCCTGGAGTACCAGGTGACCTCGATCGACGACTACTTGTCCGGTGGTCGACCGTGGAGCCTGGACCGCAACCGCGGCGGCTTCCGCCGCATCGTCCCGCAGACCGGCACCGGACCCGCGACCGAGAGCGGCTTCGCCCACGGCAACGGGGACCTGCTGCTGCGGATGTCGGCCGACCTCGAGGCGTTCGGTGCGCGCACGCTCGTGGTGTGCAGCGCCGACCACGTCTTCAACATGGACCTCGCGCCCGTGGTCGAGGAGCACGTGGCCGCCGGCCGCGTGGCCACCGTGCTGACCAGCCAGGTCACCAAGAAGGACGCCTCGGACAACGTCGTCGTCCTCGCCGGGCGTGATGGCACCGTCACCGGTGTGGAGCACAAGCCGTCACGGCCCTCGGCGGGCACCGTCGCGACCGAGATCTTCCTCTACGACACCGAGGCGCTGCTGGCGACGCTGCGCGACCTCCGGCGCGAGCTGTCGGCGGAGGCCGACGACGACGACAGCGGCATCGGCGACTTCGGCGAGCACCTCCTCCCGCGCCTCGTGGAGACCGGGAAGACCGTTGCGGTCCCGTTGACCGGCTACTGGCGCGACGTCGGCCAGCCGAGCCTCTACCTGCAGTCCCACCGTGACCTGCTCGCCGGACGGGTCGACGTCTTCGACCACCCCGGCCGGCCGGTCATCTCGCACTGGCCCGACCGTCCCGCCGCCCGCGTCCGGGCGTCGGGGGAGTGCCGCGACTCGATGCTGTCCCCGGGGTCGGACGTCGCCGGCCTCGTCACGGGCAGCGTGCTGGGTCCCGGCGTCGTGGTGGAGAAGGGCGCGGAGGTCCACGACAGCGTGGTGATGGAGGACTGCGTCATCCGTGCGGGATCGGTGGTGCGCACCGCCGTCCTCGACGAGCGCTCCGAGGTGCTTGCGAAGTCACGGGTCGGCGCGGAGCCGTCGCGGCGCCTGGCCCACGACGACGACCTCGTGCTCGTCGGCCGCGACTCCCGGGTCTCCGGCACCGTGGCCGCAGGCGCACGCCTGGAGCCGGGCTCGGCGACCTGACGCGCCGCCCGACGGCTCGTCGGGCTAGAGCAGCGAGCCGTGGTGCAGGTAGGGCGCCGGCGGCTTCATCTGTCGCAGGCACAGGTAGCCGTTGGTGTAGATCGCCATCCGCGCGGCCAGCCCGACGTCGAGCGCCCACGCGTTGGCCGCCGTGACGTGGTGGACCGACACCTGCGTGCCCGGTGACGAGGACGCCAGCGCCTCCCACATGAGCCCCGACGCCGTACGTCGGTTGGTGGCCGCCACCAGCACCGGCGAGCCGTCGTCGTCGACATAGGCGTAGCCCGATCCGGTCGAGTGGTCGGTCACCACCAGCCTGAACTGGGCGAGCAGCAGATCGTGGTCACCGAGGTGGGCCGCGCCGCGCGTGCGGCGGTCGACGGAGTCCATCAGGTCCACGTCGGCGGCCGTGCCCACGCGGACCCGGTCCACCACCGGGATCGCGCTCCGGTCGACCACCCCGGTGAGCATCATCTGCGGGTGCAGGTCGAAGCCGGCCAGCCGGTAGCGGCGTACGGCGCCGGGGTCGGCGCTGGCGGCGAACATGCCGCGCAGGCACCCGCGGCCGTGGTGCATGGCCGCCGCCATCAGCTCGGTGCCGATGCCGCGACCCTGGTGCTCGGGACGGACGGCGAAGGACGCGAGGATCCACATCAGCTCGCGGACCCGCGACACCGCGCCGCCGACCACCTCGCCGTCGACCTCGGCCACCCAGCAGCCTCCCGGGTCGGTGACCAGCGCCTGCCCGGTCCGTCGGATCCAGTGGCCGTTGCGGGCGGCGGGGCGTCGTACGGGGTCGGGCCAGGCGCGCTGGTGGGTGCGGGTGTCGACCTCGTGGTACGAGGTCGCAGTGATCTCGGCGAACGCCGTGAGGTCCTCCGGCCGCATCGGGCGGACGACCGGCGCGGTCACGACACGTGCGCGGCGTAGCGCTGGAGGAGGCTGTCCCAGCCGGTGAACTTCTCCCGCACGTCCTCGGTGCCGGGGACCCAACCGCTGTGGACCAGCCGCACCTGGGAGCCCTCGGGGCTCTCGGTGAAGCGGACGTCGAGCACGGTCGCCTCGTCCTCGGGGTGCCAGAGCCACAGCTCCTGCGTGTAGTGACCGATCGGGTCCCACTTCATCACCCGGCCCCAGACGTACTTCTCGTCGCCGTGCACGGACGCGAGGGGCCCGTTGGGGTCGATGGCGATGCCGGTGAAGGTGGGCGGCTCGGGGCTGAGGAGGGGGTCCCACCACTCGCCCATCTGGGCAGTGAAGCCGACGAAGGCCTCGGTCGGGGTCGCCGGCACGGTGATCTCGGCGACGATGGGTTCCAGGCTCATGCGGCAAGCATGCCCGACGCACCCGCTGCAAGGATGCAGCCATGCGCGTGCTGATCGCCCCGGACAAGTTCGCCGGCACCCTCACCGCGGTCGAGGCCGCGGAGGCCGTCGCCGCCGGCTGGCGCCGGCACGCGCCGGACGACGAGCTCGACCTCGCTCCCATGGCCGACGGCGGCCCCGGTTTCGTCGACGTCCTGCACGCCGCCCTCGGCGGATCCGTCGACGCCGTGACGGTCAGCGGACCGCATGGCGACCCGGTGCCCGCGGTGGTGCTGCGGGTGGGCACGACGGCGTACGTCGAGAGCGCGCAGGCCGCCGGCCTGCACCTGTCCTCGGGGCCCGTCGAGACCGCCTCGAGCGCGGGCGTGGGTGAGCTGGTGCTGGCCGCGGTGACCGGTGGCGCGACCACCGTCGTGGTCGGCCTGGGCGGGACCGGCACCAACGACGGCGGAGCGGGTGTCCTGGCCGCCCTCGGCGCGCAGGCCGACGGCGTGCTCGACGGCGGGGCAGCCCCGCTGGGGACCGTGACGACGGTGGACCTGTCCGCGGCACGCTCCCGGCTGGAAGGAGTCACGCTCGTCGCGGCCAGCGACGTGGACAACCCCCTGACCGGGCTCTTCGGGTCCACCAAGACCTTCGGGCCGCAGAAGGGCGTCGCCGAGGACCGTATCGCCGAGGTGGACGGGTGGCTCGAGGCCTTCGCCGCCGCCACCGACCGGCGTACCTCCCTGGAGAAGGGCGCCGGCGCCGCAGGCGGCATCGGCTACGCCCTCCTCGTCCTCGGCGCCTCCCGGGAGCCGGGCATCGGCCTGGTCGCGTCCGCGGTGTCCCTGGCCGACCGGGCCCGCGCGGCCGACCTGGTCGTGACCGGCGAGGGCGCCTTCGACTTCTCCAGCCGGGCGGGCAAGGTGCCCTACGGCGTGGCCGCCGTCGCCTCGGAAGCCCTCCGTCCCTGCATCGCCCTCGCCGGCCAGGTGCTCGTCGGCTCGCGCGAGATGCGCGCCCTCGGCATCGAGTCGGCGTACTCCGTCGTCGACCTCGTGGGCGAGGAGCGCGCCTTCAGCGCCCCCGCCGACGCGCTCGCCGACCTCGCCGCCCGGGTCGCGCGCACCTGGTCGCGCTGACGCATCCCGGTTGTGGTGCCTCCGGGGGTGGCGGCAGATCGCACGCAGTGGGCCTCCTCGTGCGCAACCTGCCGCCACCATCCATCCGCTCGCTGCGGGGGTGGCGGCAGATCGCGTGGCCAGAGGCGAAGCCTGCGCAATGTGCCGCCACCCCGAACGTCGACCCCGGGCCCGCAACCGTCCACAGCGAGGACCTCGAGATCGTTGTCCACAGGTTCGGTCGCGGTCCCGTGACGGCCGGAGGGGGTGCCATGACCCTCGAGGCATGGATGAGCTGGACGCGGTGCGTGGGCATCGACGCGGAGCGACGTGGGCGCGCGTGACGTACGGCGTGCACAAGCGGGCGGGTGCCTCGCAGACGGCGGAGCATCCTCCGGCCTGGGCTGAGGACGACCTGTCCGGGTGGCAGCTCCTGATGACCGACGTCGGCTGCTTCACCGGACTCACGGCGCTCGAGGTCCACGGGGTTCCGCTGCCCCCGTTGCCCGAGGAATGCCCTGTCTTCGTCGCGTTGGCCAAGGACGACCCGCGGCCGATGCGCAGCGGCGTGCACACGAGCCGCCACATCCGACCCGTGGAGCACGTCATCGTGCGTGGCTTGCGTGTCGCGACGGTCCCTGAGGCGCTCACTGCGGCGGCGCGGTGGCTCGGTGTCGTCGACACCGTCGCGCTGATCGACGCGGCGATCTTCCTCGAGCTGGTCTCGCTGGAGCAGCTGGAGGTGATCGCGAAGACCCGGCGACCGGGTGGCCGGCGGCTGCGAGCGGCGCTGCCCTTGGTGGACGGTCGAGCCCAGTCCCTGTGGGAGTCGCTGCTCCGGCTGCTCCACGTCGTGTGCGACATCGACGTGGAGCCACAGTGGGAGCTGGTGGATGCCGACGGAGTGCTGGTGGCTCAGGCCGATCTGTGGGTCGTCGGTACGACTGCTCTCCATGAGTTCGACGGGGACGAACACGAGAAGGCACCACGCAGGGTCGGTGACCGGCGACGGGACCGCCGGGTCGATCGAGAGGGATTCGTGCGCCGCGGGTACACCGGGGGAGACGTCATCCATCGGGCGGTGACGATCCTGGAGGACGCCGACCGGTCGCTGGGGAGGGACCACGACCCCACTCGCGTACGGGGATGGCACCGGCTTCTCCGGGACTCGCTGTTCACCCCCGCAGGGAGGCTCGCCTTTCTCAAGCGGATCCCCGTGGCGCCACCCCGGCGGCGTACCGCCTGAAGGTGGCGGCAGATCGCCCTTGTTCGAGTCGGCAGCGTGTGATCTGCCGCCACCTCGCGAGATGGCGTACGGACGGTGGCGGCACATCGCACCTCCGCGGGTCATCAAAGCGCGATCTGCCGCCACCCCGCCGGATCGAGCACTGGTGGTGGCGGCAGATGGGCCACCGCTGGCCCGCAACAGCGCGATCTGCCGCCACCCCGCCGGATCGAGCACTGGTGGTGGCGGCAGATGGGTGACGATCGGCCGCCCCACCTGCAATGTGCCGCCACCCTGGGCGGCGGACGTCCGGCAGTTCTCCAGCCACGACCTCGGGGAATAACCCTCGGTGTGCGACCATTGAGGCAAGCAGTACCCGAGACTTCTGGAGTGATGAGATGACCGAGCAGGTCGAGACCACCGAGCGCCGCACCGATCAGATCAACCTTTCCGCTGTCGCCGCCAGCAAGATCAACAGCCTCCTCGAGCAGGAGGGTCGCGACGACCTGGCCCTGCGGATCTCCGTGCAGCCCGGTGGCTGCTCGGGCCTCCGCTACCAGCTCTTCTTCGACGAGCGCACGCTCGACGGCGACGTGACCACCGACTTCGACGGCGTGACCGTGGTCGTGGACCGGATGAGCGTCCCCTACCTCAACGGTGCCGAGATCGACTTCGTCGACACCATCGAGAAGCAGGGCTTCACGATCGACAACCCCAACGCCACCGGCTCCTGCGCCTGCGGCGACTCGTTCCACTGATCTGAGACATCACGAAGGCCCCCGCCACTGGCGGGGGCCTTCGTCGTACGTCGGTGGCTCGGGGCCGCTGACCGGGGCTCGCAGGCTCAGCCCCGCGCGTCACATCAGTCCAGGTGCAGGTGGAGCGCGTTGGCGATGCGGGCCGCGGCGTCGGAGACCCGGATCTCGCGCTTGCCGACCTCGGCCGGGTAGTCGTCGAAGTGCAGGCTGGGCGCGGGGGCGACGGCGGCCTGCGCGGCGCGTTCGAGGCGGCTCTGCAGGCCCAGGTTGCGGCTGGTCTCCCGTCCGTCGGCAGCCATCTCGGCGGGGGTGCCCAGCTCGTCGCTGAAGAGGGGCGCGGGGCGTCGGGACGTCGTCATGGGGTCGACGGTATTGGCTACTGATGCGTATCCCGAGCCGTACCGCGGGGTAGTGTCCGCGTCGTGTCCCTCCTCGTAGCCGGATCGATCGCGACCGACCACCTGATGTCCTTCCCGGGGAAGTTCGCCGACAGCCTGGTGGTCGACCAGCTCGACAAGCTCTCGGTCTCGTTCCTCGTCGAGGACCTCGAGGTACGACGCGGTGGCTGCGCCGCCAACATCTGCTTCGGGCTCGGCAACCTGGGCCTGCGCCCGGTGCTGGTCGGGGCGGTCGGGGAGGACTTCGCCGAGTACCGCGCGTGGCTGGAGCGCCACAACGTCGACTGCGACTCGGTGCACGTCTCCGAGACCCGCCACACCGCCCGCTTCGTCTGCACCAACGACACCGCCCACGCGCAGATCGCGAGCTTCTACGCGGGCGCGATGAGCGAGTCGCGCGAGATCGAGCTCAAGCCGATCGTCGACCGCGTGGGCGATCCCGACTACGTCATCATCGGCCCCGACGACCCGCAGGGGATGCTGCGCCACACCGAGGAGTGCCGCCAGCGCGGCTACCGGTTCCTGGCCGACCCCTCCCAGCAGCTCGCCTTCGGCGACGGCGACCTGATCCGTCCGCTCATCGACGGTGCCGAGATCCTGTTCTCCAACGAGTACGAGGCCAGCCTGATCACCCAGAAGACCGGCTGGAGCGCCGCGGAGGTGCTCGACCGCGTCGGCACCTGGGTCGTCACGCTCGGCCCGGCCGGTGTCCGGATCGACCGGAAGGGCGCGGAGTCGGTCGTCGTGCCGGCCGTCCCGGAGATCGAGAAGGTCGAGCCGACGGGGGTCGGCGACGCCTTCCGCGCCGGTTTCATGGCCGCCCTCAGCTGGGGCCTGGGCCACGAGCGCGCCGCCCAGCTCGGCTGCCTGCTCGCGGTCTACGTCGTCGAGCAGGTCGGCACCCAGGAGTACGAGATCTCCCGCACCGCGTTCCTCGAGCGCTGCGCGGCGACCTACGGCGACGCGGCCGCGGCCGACTTCGAGCCGCACCTGCGCACGATCCGTCCCTGAGGGCCCGACCCCTCGACCTCAGGTGAGGCGTCGTACGACGTAGCGCGGCGCGCCGTCGTCGGCGGTGTCCGCGCCGACGTAGTCCTGCGCCTTCATCCGGCACCAGGCCGGTACGTCGACCGCAGCCGCGGGGTCGTGGGCGACCACCGCCAGCAGCTCGCCGACCTCCACGTCGCCGAGGTGGCGCGCGAGCTCGATGACCGGCATCGGGCACGGCACGTCTCGGCAGTCGAGCTCGAGGGCGACGTCGAGGCGTCCACCGGGAGGGGGCGTCACAGGCCCACCCGCGACCGGATCTCGGCGACGACACCGGGCAGGGCGTCGCAGAAGGCGTCGACGTCGGCGCGGTTCGTCTCGCGCTGGAGCGAGAGCCGGACGTTGCCGTGCGTCAGCACGCCCATCGCCTCCAGCACGTGGCTCGGGGTCAGGGTCGACGCGGTGCAGGCCGAGCCGCTCGCGATGCCGAAACCGCGCCGGTCGAGCTCGGTCACCAGGGCCTCGCCGTCGACGTAGAGGCAGGAGAACGTCACCAGGTGGGGGAGGCGGCGGTCGGGATCGCCGACGACCTCCACGTCGGGCACCTCCGCGGCCACCCGGCGGCGTACGACGTCCACGAGCTCGTGCTGGCGGGCGTTGACCTCGTCGCGCTCGGCCACCACCGCCTGCAGCGCGGCCGCCGCAGCGAGGACCGCGGGGACGTTCTCGAAGCCGGTCGACCGCTCGTCGGCGCGGTCGTCGCCCGGGAAGGGGTTGCGCCACCGCGCCCGCTTGCGGACGAGCAGCACGCCGACGCCCGCCGGGCCACCCCACTTGTGGGCCGACCCCGCGGCCGCCGCCCAGCCGCCGGGCAGGGGCAGCCGACCCATCGACGCGCACGCGTCGGTGAAGAGCGGGACGTCGTCGGGCAGCTCGAGCCCGTCGACCGGCTGGAGGGTGCCCACCTCGTGGTTGGCGGTCTGGAGGGCGACGACGCCTACGCCGGGGGAGCGGGCGTCATCGACGAGCCCGTCCCGGTCGACGAGACCCGACCGGTCGACGCGCACCTCCCGGTCGCCGTCGGCCCCCCACGCCACCGCGTGGCGCACGGCCGAGTGCTCGACGGCCGAGTGCACGACCGCGCTCCCGCGCCGTGAGCCCCGCAGCAGTCCGAGCAGCCCCAGGTGGACGGCGTGCGTGCCGCTGGGGGTGAAGGTGACCTCGTCGGGCCGCACGCCCAGCGCGCCCGCCGTGGCCTCACGCGCGTTGTCGAGCAGCAGCCGTGCGTCGCGGCCGGTGCGGTGCAGGCGACGCGGGTCGGCGTACCCCCGGTCGAGGGCGGCCAGGAGCACCTCGCGCGCCGCCGGGTGCAGCGGCGCCGAGGACGCGCTGTCGAGGTCGACGGACCGGGCCGGAGGGGCAGTCACACGGGCAACTTATGCCACGCGCAGCCGCCTGCGCGCGGGCGGACGGACCCTGACCTGCGCAGATCGGCCGACACCCGACCCTGCCCCGCACGACGCGGTCAGATGGGGATACTCTCTGTGTGTCGTGAAGGACCGAGAGAGAGGCTCGTCAGTGGGTCTGCAAGTCCCCAACCTTTCAGGCGCGCCCCTGAAGCGCACCCTGAGGGTCGCGCTCCTGGGCGTGACGATGCTGGTGCTGGCCGGATGTTCCGAGGCGGACACGCACCAGATCCGCAACCTGGCGATGCCCGACCGGGCCACCGCCGAGGGTCCCTACACCTACGAGCTCTGGAAGTGGGCCTGGGTCGCCGCCATGGTGACCGGCGTCATCGTCTGGGGCCTCATCTTCTACGCCGTGGTGAAGTTCCGTCGCCGCAGCGACGACGAGGTGCCGCGGCAGACGCGCTACAACCTGCCGCTCGAGGTCTTCTACACGATCGCCCCGGTCCTCATGTGCGTCGTGTTCTTCTTCCACACCGTGCGGGTCCAGGACGAGGTCCTCAACCTCGACGCCAACCCCGACATGACCGTCGAGGTGCTCGGCCAGCAGTGGTCGTGGACGTTCAACTACGGCGTCGGCGAGCAGAACCCGTCCGCGACCGCCGAGGACGACGACTTCGCCTACGCCTCCTACGTGTACACGTCCGGCACGGGTGCCGACATCCCCACGCTCGTGCTGCCGGTCGACCAGACCATCCAGTTCAACCTCCACTCTCCTGACGTCATCCACGACTTCGGCGTCCCGTCGTTCCTCGTGAAGATGGACGTCATCCCCGGCCGGGTCAACAGGCTCCAGGTCACCCCGACCGTCGAGGGCACCTACGCCGGCAAGTGCTACGAGCTCTGCGGTGTCTCGCACTCGCGGATGCTCTTCAACGTCGAGGTCGTCAGCCAGGAGGACTACGACGCGTACCTCCTCGAGCTGGCCGACGCCGGCAACACCGCCGAGCAGCCCGTGCTCGGTGGCGACTACGTCCGGGAACAGGCGGGTCTCGACGACGACTCGGAAGGACACAGCGAGTGAGCGCTGCAACCACAGCCACCCCGCACGCCGCGGCACCTCCGCCGGAGCGCAAGAAGCCGCTCGGTGAGCAGGCGGTGCGCCTGCTGACGACGACCGACCACAAGCTGATCGGCAAGATGTACCTGATCACCTCGTTCGGGTGGTTCCTCGTCGCCGGCCTCATGGCCATGCTGATCCGTTCCGAGCTCGCCTACCCGGGCCAGCAGATCGTCAACGACCAGCTCTACAACCAGCTGTTCACGATGCACGGCACGATCATGCTGCTGCTGTTCGCGACGCCGCTGTTCTTCGGCTTCGCGAACGTGATCATGCCGCTGCAGATCGGTGCGCCCGACGTGGCGTTCCCGCGCCTCAACATGTTCAGCTACTGGCTGTTCCTGTTCGGTGGCCTCATCGCCGCGTCCGGCTTCCTCACGCCCTCGGGTGCCGCCGACTTCGGCTGGTTCGCCTACACGCCGCTCTCCGACGCCGTACGCAGTCCGGGCGTGGGTGGCGACCTCTGGATCATGGGCCTCTGGATGGCCGGTCTCGGCTCGATCCTCGGTGGCGTCAACTTCATCACCACCATCATCTGCATGCGCGCGCCCGGCATGACGATGTTCCGGATGCCGATCTTCGTGTGGAACACGCTGATCACCAGCATGCTCGTGATCATGGTGTTCCCGATCCTCGCGGGGGCGCTGCTCTCGCTGGAGGCCGACCGGATCCTCGGCGCCCACGTGTTCGACCCGTCGCACGGCGGTCCGATCCTGTGGCAGCACCTGTTCTGGTTCTTCGGCCACCCGGAGGTCTACATCATCGCGTTGCCGTTCTTCGGCATCGTGTCCGAGATCCTCCCGGTCTTCAGCCGCAAGCCGATCTTCGGCTACGTCGGCCTGGTCGCCGCGACCCTCGGCATCGCGATGCTGTCGGTGGCGGTGTGGGCGCACCACATGTTCGTCACTGGCGCCGTGGACCTGCCGTTCTTCTCCGGCATGACCTTCCTGATCGCGGTCCCGACAGGAGTGAAGTTCTTCAACTGGATCGGCACGATGTGGGGGGGATCTCTGTCCTTCGACACCCCGATGCTCTGGTCGATCGGCTTCCTGGTGACCTTCCTCTTCGGTGGCCTCACCGGTGTCATCCTGGCCAGCCCGCCCCTGGACTTCCACGTGTCCGACTCCTACTTCGTGGTGGCGCACTTCCACTACGTCGTCTTCGGCACCGTGGTGTTCGCGATGTTCGCCGGGTTCTACTTCTGGTGGCCCAAGATGACCGGCCGGATGCTCGACGAGCGCCTCGGCAAGCTGCACTTCTGGATCCTGTTCGTCGGCTTCCACACCACGTTCCTGGTCCAGCACTGGCTGGGCGTCGAGGGCATGCCGCGCCGCTACGCCGACTACCTCCCGCAGGACGGCTTCACGACGCTCAACCAGATCTCCACGGTGGGCTCGTTCCTGCTGGCCGCCTCGACGCTGCCCTTCCTGCTCAACGTCTACCTGTCGGCCAAGGCGCCGAAGGTGGTCGTGGACGACCCGTGGGGCTGGGGCCGCTCGCTCGAGTGGGCGACCAGCTGCCCGCCGCCGCGCCACAACTTCCACACGCTGCCGCGCATCCGTTCCGAGTCGCCCGCCTTCGACCTGCACCACCCGGAGATCGCGCTGCTCGAGCTGGCCGACAACGACGCCGAGCGCGACGGCCAGGTGGCCGACGCGCCCGAGGTGCACGGCCGCGAGGAGATGCTGCGCGACCGCGCCGACCAGCCGGTCGACGGCACCGACGAGGAGAGGGACCGATGAAGGCCGAGGCATGGATCTTCGGGATCACCACCGTGTTCGTGGCGGTGGTGGCTCCCGGCTACTGGTTCCTCTCCGGCGACTGGACCGGTACGTCCGCGCTGGTGATGACCGCCCTCCTCACCGCGATGATCACCCTCTACCTCGGGTTCCACGCCGCGCGCATGGACCCGCGGCCCGAGGACCGCAAGGAGGGAGAGATCGCCGACGGGGCCGGTGAGCTGGGCTTCTTCCCGCCCTACTCCTGGTGGCCGCTGTGGTGCGCCCTCGCCCTCGGACTCATGGTCTACGGCGTCGCGATGTCGGCCTGGTGGCTGGTCATCATCGGCTTCACCGCCGGTGCCGTCGTCACGTGTGGCTTCGTCTTCGAGTACTACCGGGGCGAGCACGCCCACTGAGCCGCGCCCCTGAGTGGCGATTCTGGAAGAGCCCGTCCGCGACGTACGCTGGACGGGTTCTTCTGTTCCGCCGCCCGTCTGGGCGGGCTCTCCATGGGGGTCACGTCGCATGCGCACTCGCGCGCTCAGGTCCACGCGTCCCGCGCACCGTCGTACGGCGGCCGCGGCGGCGCTGCTGATGCTCTCCGCCGGCCTCGCCGCGTGCAGCAGCAGCACGACGTCCGATGACGGCTCCCCGGCCGCTCCCGGCGACACCCCTGGCGCCTCGGAGGCCGCCCAGGTCGACCCCGTCCGGCTGACCACCAGCTTCACCGACCCCGGGTCGGTGCCGATCGACGCGCCGGTGACCGTGTCGGCCGACGGCGGCGACCTGTCCGACGTACGCGTCACGTCCGCGGCCGGACCGGTCCAGGGCAGCGTCGAGGGCGGCACGTGGACCTCCACGTCCCTGCTCGAGCCGGGCACCGACTACCGGATCTCCGCCTCGGCGACCCGCTCCGACGGCGAGGCGGTCGAGCGCACCCGTGCGTTCCACACCGTCGACCTGACCCTCGACCAGCAGACCTACCCCTCGATCGCCCCGCTCGACGGCGAGACCGTCGGCGTCGGCATGCCCGTCGTGGTCACGTTCGACATCCCGGTCACCGACCGGGCGACGTTCGAGAAGCACATGAACGTCACCAGCACCCCCGCTCAGAAGGGCTCGTGGTACTGGCTGAGCGACAGCGAGGCGCACTTCCGCCCCGCCCGCTACTGGCAGGCCGGCACCGACGTCTCGGTCGACCTCGACCTCAACAGCCTGCCCGCCGGCAACGGCATCTACGGCCAGGAGGACCGTCAGCTGTCCTTCCACGTCGGCGACGCCCACGTCTACAAGGTCAACGCCCAGACGCACCAGATGCAGGTCTTCAGCAACGGCGAGCTGCTCCGCACGCTGCCGATCACCACCGGCAAGCCGGGCTTCACCACCCGCTCCGGGGTCAAGGTGATCATGGAGAAGTTCGAGACCCGCCGGATGAACTCCGAGACGGTCGGCATCAACCGCAACAGCCCGGAGGCCTACGACATCGACGACGTGCGCTGGGCGATGCGGGTCACCTACTCGGGCGAGTTCATCCACGCCGCACCGTGGTCGGTCGGCTCCCAGGGCTATGCCAACGTCTCCCACGGCTGCACGGGCATGTCGACCGCCGACGCCGGCTGGCTCTACGCCATGACCCGGCGTGGCGACGTCGTGGAGTACACCGGCACCGACCGTCAGATGACGCTCGAGAACGGCTACGGCGACTGGAACCTCGCTCCGGCTGCATGGAAGCAGGGCTCCGCGCTCAGCTGACGCGCCTCTCCGCCGTCGCCCCTACGGCACCGGAAATGGGCGGTGCAAGCCGTTTCCGCGTGCGTACGGTCCTGGGTCGGCCCGCAACGGTGCGGGACCCTCCCAGAGAAGGAAGGACGATGGAGAACCTGACCCCGACGCTCATCAGCTGGGCGTCGATCCTCGAGGACAACACGCGCGCGCAGGCGGAGCAGACGGCCACGATGCCGTTCATCCACCCGCACGTCGCGCTGATGCCGGACGCACACCTCGGCCTGGGTGCCACCGTCGGGTCGGTCATCCCGACCCTCGGTGCGATCATCCCCGCCGCCGTCGGCGTGGACATCGGCTGCGGCATGATCGCCGTGCGCACCCAGTACGCCACCGTCGACCTGCCCAGCGACCGCAAGCCGGTGCGCCAGGCGATCGAGCGGGCCGTCCCGCTCAACGCCGGTGCCGCGAACCGCACGGTGAGCCGCGAGCACACCGAGCAGCGGCTCGAGCAGCTGCGGGGCCTGGCGGCCGAGGCCGGCTTCGACCCGGCGTCGTACGCCGAGCGCTGGGATCTGCAGCTGGGCACCCTCGGGTCGGGCAACCACTTCATCGAGGTCACCGCCGACGAGACCGGGGGAGTGTGGCTGTTCCTGCACTCGGGCTCGCGAGGGGTGGGCAACCGGATCGCGCAGAAGCACATCGCTGTCGCCCGCGAGCTCTGCGCCGGAGAGGACCTCCCCGACCGCGACCTGGCCTACCTCACCGAGGGCACGGCGGAGTTCGACGCCTACATCCGCGAGATGCGATGGGCGCAGACCTACGCGCTGCTCAACCGTGAGGAGATGATGGACCGGGTCGTGCGCCAGTTCGGCGAGTGGGTGGACGGCGACGTGGAGCGGGTGGAGGAGATCAACTGCCACCACAACTACACCGAGCCCGAGCACCACTACGGCCATGACGTGTGGCTGTCCCGCAAGGGCGCGATCAACGCCGAGGCTGGTCGGCCCGGCCTGATCCCGGGGTCGATGGGCACGGCGTCCTACGTCGTCGTCGGGAAGGGCGACCCGGCGTCGCTCTGCTCCGCACCCCACGGGGCCGGCCGGGAGTACTCCCGGACCCGGGCGCGGAAGACCTTCACCGGGGACGACCTGCGGGCGGCGATGGCGGGGATCGAGTACCGCGACACCGACGCATTCATCGACGAGATCCCGGCGGCCTACAAGGACATCGACCAGGTGATGGCCGACGCGGCCGACCTGGTGGAGGTGCGCCACGTGCTGCGTCAGCTGGTCAACGTCAAGGGCGACTGAGCCACGGGCGCGGCCGCCGGCTGAGCCGCCACGGACGAGCAGAGGGCCCGCCGGGAGTCATCCCGGCGGGCCCTCGTGCGTGTCGTACGTCGATCAGTGGTCGCGCAGCGGCACGTCGTCGGTGTCGCGCAGGCGGTGGTCGTCGAACTGGTGACCGTCGACCGGGTGGTCGAGGCCCGCCTGGAGCTCGGCCTCGTGCTCGGCGTGGTGGTGCGCCTCCTCGAGCTCGGCCCGCGTGGGCTTCTGCACGTTGTGGCTGTACATCCACGACGAGAGCCTGGCCCGCAGCTTCTCCGAGCGCGAGTTGGGTGCGGCCACGCCGGAGGCGTCGGTGTCGCCCCCGACCGTGTAGACCTCGTCGCGGTCGCGCGCAGTGAGGGTGTAGGCGGACGTCTCGTTGATCGGCAGGTGCCGCTCGGCGTACTGCCCCTCGGGGGAGCGGGTGATGATGCCCGTCTCGTAGCCGTGCAGCAGCTTCTCGTTGTCGTGACGCTGCAGCGAGATGCACCAGCGGCGCGTGATCCAGAACGCCAGGAGCGGACCGAGGAAGATCGCGACCCGCATGAAGTAGGTGATCTGGTTGATGCTGAGGTGCAGCTTGATGGCGATGATGTCGTTGCCGCCCGCGGCCCAGGCGAGGCCGTAGAAGGTCATCAGGGACACCATGACCGCCGTGCGCGTCGGCGCGTTGCGCGGACGCTGGAGCAGGTGGTGGTCCCGCTTGTCGCCGGTGATCCAGCCCTCGATGAACGGCAGGAGCATCAGGATGACCAGCATCATCGGGGGCACGATGAGGATCGGCAGCATCACGTTCCACGAGATCGTGTAGCCGAAGATCACCGACTCCCAGCCGGTCGGGATGATGCGCAGGAGGCCGTCGGGCCAGCCCATGTACCAGTCGGGCTGCGAGCCGGCCGTCACCTTGGTCGGGTCGTAGGGGCCGAACTTCCACACCGGGTTGATCGACAGCAGGCCGCCCATGATGGCGATGACACCGAAGACCATGAAGAAGAAGCCACCGGCCTTGGCGGCGTACACCGGGAGCATCGGGAAGCCGACGACGTTCTGCTCGGTGCGGCCGGGGCCGGGCCACTGCGTGTGCTTGTGGTAGACGAGCAGCAGCATGTGGGCGGCGATCAGGGCGAGCAGGATGCCCGGGATCAGCAGCACGTGGATGATGTAGAGGCGCGGGATGATCGACTCGCCGGGGAACTCGCCGCCGAAGAGCAGGAACGACATGTAGCTGCCGGCGACCGGGGTCGCCTTGAGGAAGCCGTCAGCCGCTCGGACGCCGGTGCCCGAGAGCAGGTCGTCGGGGAGCGAGTAGCCGGTGAAGCCCTCGAGCGTGCCGAGGAGCAGCAGGAGGCAGCCGATGACCCAGTTGAGCTCGCGCGGCTTGCGGTAGGCGCCGGTGAAGGCGACACGGAGCAGGTGCACCATCATCGAGGCGATGAAGATCGCGGCCGCCCAGTGGTGCATCTGGCGCATCAGCAGGCCGCCGCGCACGTCGAAGGAGATGTGCAGGGTCGAGGCCATCGACTCCGACATCCCGACGCCGCGCAGCTGGTCGTAGGAGCCCTCGTAGGTGATGTGACCCATGGAGGGGTTGAACCACAGGGTCAGGAAGACACCCGTGAGCAGCAGGACCACGAAGCTCCACAGGGCGATCTCGCCCAGCATGAACGACCAGTGGTCGGGGAAGACCTTGCGCAGGTTCTTCTTCATCGCCGTGGCCAGACCGAGGCGGTCGTCGGCCCAGGAGGCCAGCGAGCCGGCAGGGCCTGGCTTCGATGCGGTTGCGGCGTCCGTGCGATTGCTCGTCGCGACCTTGCTGGTGTCGACGCTCACAGCTTCTCACGCTCCCAAAAGCTAGCCCCGATGGGCTCGTTGAAGTCGCCTTGGGCGACCAGGTAGCCCTCGTCATCCACCGCGATGGGCAGCTGGGGGAGGGGGCGGGCAGCCGGACCGAAGATGACCTTCGCGTGGTCCGCGAGGTCGAAGGTCGACTGGTGGCACGGGCACAGCACGTGGTGGGTGGTGCGCTCGTAGAGAGAGATCGGGCAACCCACGTGGGTGCAGATCTTCGAGTAGGAGATGATCCCGTCGACGGTCCACTTCTCCCGGCCCGGGAGCGGGATGATGTCGTCGGGGTCCATCCGGACGATGATGATGGCGCCCTTGGCCTTCTCGGCCTGCTCCTCCGCGCCGTGGAGCTCGGGGTAGCCGTTCTCCTCGGTCGGGAACATCGCCTCAGGGGCGGCGTTGATCAGGTCGCCCATCTCGATCTCGCTGGCGAGGATGGGAGTGCCGACGACGTCGCGCACCAGGCGCATGCCCGGCTCCCAGATGGTCTGCCCGAGCTTCTCGACGTCGAGAGCGTCGCCGGGAGCCAGGTCGCGCAGCAGCACGACCGCAGGCAGGCCGAGCACGGCGACGGCGCCGAGCATGGTGTTGCGCACCAGCGGACGTCGGCCGATGCCGGCCTCGGCGAGACCGTCGTTGAGGGCCTGCACGGTCGCCTCGCGGTCCTCCTGCGGCGACGCGGCCGGGTGGCGCATCTCGACCATCTCGTGGTCGGCCATCAGCTTGCGGGCCAGGTGGATGATCCCGGTGCCGATCAGCAGCAGGCTCAGCCCGAGCGTCAGGCCCAGGGTGATCGTCGACGCCCCGAGGCCGGCGAAGGTGTCCCAGTTGTCGCCGACCTCGAAGGAGAAGTAGGCGACCACGAACAGGACGGCGCTGATCATCGCAGCGATGAACATGGCCGCGATCTGGCGCTCGGCGCGCTTCTCGGCCTTGGGGTCGACGTCGGTGGGGCGCCACGTGTGGACCGGCAGGCCCGGGTCGGAGATCGGCTCGGCGTCGCGGTGCGTGGGCACGTGCGTCTCGTAGGGCACGGGAGTGCCGTCGGGCGCGTTGACGGGGTGCTCCGGGGTCGAGGAGTTGTCGTTGCTCACGCGTTCACCTTGCTCTTCTTGCTGCGGGTCGTGTGCGAGGCGATCCAGACCGCTGCGCCCACCAGACCGCCGATGCCGATCACCCAGGCGAACAGGCCCTCGGAGACCGGGCCCAGCCCGCCCAGGGTGAAGCCGGCGTACTCGGGGGTCTCCTCGAGACTACCGAGGTAGGCAATGACGTCCCGCTTCTCCTCGGGGGAGAGGTTGCCGTTGCTGAAGTTGGGCATCTGCTGGGGGCCGGTGAGCATCGCCTCGAAGATGTACTTCGGCTCGACGCCGTGGAGCGTGGGGGCGTAGCCGCCACGGGGCATCGCGCCGCCGGCGCCGTTGAAGTTGTGGCACGCGGTGCAGTTGGTGAGGAAGATCTGGCCGCCGCGGGAGATCGCCTCCTCGCGCTCCTCCTCCGACAGGTCGTCGATCGAGTAGTCGGCTTCGTTGGGGATGGCCGGGCCGGGGCCCAGCGAGGCGACGTAGGCGGCGAGCGCGGCGACTTCTTCGTCGTTGAACGCGACCGGCTTGCGCGGCGCCTGCTGGCCAGGGCTCGCCATCGGCATGCGGCCGGTGCCCACCTGGAAGTCGACGGCAGCGGCGCCCACGCCCACGAGCGACGGGCCGAGCTGGTAGCCGTCGCGGAGGGTGGGCACGCCCTCGCCGTTCTGGCCGTGGCAGAACGAGCAGCTGGCGAGGAAGAGCTCCTTGCCCTTCGCGACCTGCTCGGTCTCGCTCGCCTGCGAGTCAGCCTGGGCGGGGGAGAAGGCCGCGTAGAGGGAGCCGCTGATCAACAGTCCCAGCAGCAGCACGGCGAGACCCGCAAGCGGTCCCCGACGGTGCCGGGAGAGGCGTCCAGCGGTTCGGTTGAGCAAACGCACGATGAGTCCTTGCCGGTTGCGACGGTGTTGGCTGTCTGGGCGGTGCTTACTGGATGACGTAGATCGTGAAGAACAGGCCGATCCAGACCACGTCGACGAAGTGCCAGTAGTAGGACACGACGATCGCGGTGACGGCTTGCTCGTGGGTGAAGCGTCGGGCCAGGTAGGTGCGGCCCAGGACGAACAGGAAGGCGATCAGCCCGCCGGCCACGTGGATGCCGTGGAAGCCGGTGGTCAGGTAGAACATCGAGCCGTAGGCGGAGCTCGGGATGGTCACGCCGTGCTCGATCAGCTCGGCGTACTCCAGGGCCTGGCCGCCGATGAACACTGCGCCCATGACGTAGGTGAGGATGAACCACTCGCGCAGGCCCCACTTGGCGACGTTGAGCAGCCCCCCGGTGCGCCCGACCTGGCCGCGCTCGGCGGCGAAGACGCCCCACTGGCATGCGAAGGACGACGCGACCAGGATCGCGGTGTTGGCGGTGGAGAAGGGGACGTTGAGCTTGGCGGTCTCCTGCGCCCACAGCTCGGGGCTCACCGCCCGGATGGTGAAGTAGGACGCGAACAGCGCCGCGAAGAACATCAGCTCGCTCGAGAGCCAGATGATCGTGCCCACGCTGACCATGCTGGGTCGGTCGTGGTGCCCGTGCAGACGGGAGGCCGGAATCGTCGCAGTTGCTGTCGCCACGGAGACATTATGGCCGTTGGTGGGGACGAGGGGCACCCCGACCCCCTGTGTTGTCCCGTCATAAAGTTCACAGCGTGCACAACGCCCTCCTCCCCCTCTCCGCGGACGCCGCCGAGGTCCTCCCGAGATTCACGCTCGGACGCGCGCTCACGGACTGGGGGATCGACCCGATCCCCTTCGTGGTGACCGTCTGGGCGGTCGGGCTCTACAGCCTCGGGGTGGTCGTCCTGCACCGCCGCGGCGATCGCTGGCCCATCGGCCGGACGCTGTCGTTCGTGGTGCTGGGGATGGGCTCGTTCGCCTTCGCCACCATGTCGGGCCTGGGCATCTACGACACGACGCTGCTGAGCGTCCACATGGTCCAGCACATGGTGCTGTCGATGGTCGTGCCGCTCGCCCTGGCGCTCGGCGCACCGGTCACGCTCGCCCTCCGGACGCTGCCGGCGACGCCGCGGCGGTGGCTGCTGGTGGTGCTCCACTCCCGGGTGGCGAAGGTGCTGTCCTTCCCGCCGCTGGCCTTCGCCCTCTACGTCGCCTCGCCGTGGGCGCTCTACTTCAGCCCCTGGTACGACGCCAGCCTGGGCTCGTCGTTCGTCCACCAGATGATGCACATCCACCTGGTGCTGGTCGGCACGCTGTTCTTCTGGCCCCTCGTGGGCGTCGACCCGGTGCCCGGCCGGGTCAGCCCCCCGTTCCGCGTGCTCCTCACGCTCATGACGCTCCCCTTCCACGCGTTCCTGGGCGTCACGATCATGGGCCAGACGACGCTCATCGGCGAGGAGCACTACCTCGCGCTGCGGGAGGGACCGATGGGCGCCTGGCTGCCGCCGATGCTCGAGGACCAGCACCTGGCCGGCGGGATCCTCTGGGCCAGCGGCGACCTCATCGGCGTGCTGTTCTTCGGGGTCATCTTCATCCAGTGGGTGCGCTCGTCGATGAAGGAAGCTGCCCGGGAGGACCGGCGGCTGGACCTCGCGGAGCGGCGCGGCGCTCGGCTGCCCTGAGACGGGGGATGGCCGCCAGCAGGGTGAGCGTGCCGTTCCAGATGAACGGCGACGCGACGACCATGGCGACGGGGATCACCCACACCCGGTCCGTGCGCGCGCCCCAGACGACGAGGGCGAGCGCGACGGGCAGGCGGTAGGCCGGTCCCGGCAGGAACTCGTAGCCCACCGCGCCGCCCGAGAGTCGCGCCTGGTCCACGAGGAACCCGAACCACTGCTGCCACAGGTCCGGTGCCATGGACGCGGAGACCAGGACGACGGCCGCGGTGGCGAGCGCCGCCTTGAGCACGGCGGACCACTCGCCCCGCGCTGCGAACCAGACCGGACCGAGGGCCGGCGTGATCTTGGTGAGGGCCACGAACGACCACAGGGCCGGCGTGCGCATGCCGAGCACCGCGACGACCGCCATGGGAATGAAGATGTTGCCCGACAGCACCTCCTGCGAGCCGGCCAACCACAACGGCACCGCCAGGGTGATCGGGAGCGGTCTCAGGAGCCAGGCCAGGCCGATGCCGTTGACCGCGATGAGCACGGACGCGAAGACCGGCCACGTGGTGTGGGCGAGAGGCCAGACGACCTGGGCGAAGGCGGGGCTGTACAGGTAGTGGCCGGGGTCGCCCACCGATCCGTCGTACATCGAGCCGCGCCAGGCGTCCCAGTAGGCGGCAGCGTCCCACCCGGGACCCGTCAGCTGGAGGTGCGCCATCGACTCGATCACGCCGATGCTGGCCAGCACGAAGCACAGCACGACCAGGGGCAGCCGTCTGCGCAGGTCGATCTCCACCGGCCGAGCCTATGGGAGTGACGGCCTCCGCACAGGGATACGATGAGACTGTGACTGACAGCTCCGCGACCCTCAAGGTCCTCGTCTACAGCGACGACGTGAACACCCGCCAGCAGGTCATCCTCGCGCTGGGCCGCCGTCCGCATCCCGACCTCCCCGAGCTCGAGTACGTCGAGGTGGCCACGGAGCCGGTCGTCCTGCAGAACATGGACCGCGGTGACATCGCCCTCGCCATCCTCGACGGCGAGGCTGTGCCCGCCGGTGGGATGGGCATCGCCAAGCAGCTCAAGGACGAGATCTACCAGTGCCCGCCCGTCGTGGTGCTGACCGGCCGGCCGCAGGACGCCTGGCTCGCGACCTGGTCGCGCGCCGAGGCCGCCGTCCCGCACCCGCTCGACCCGATCCAGCTCGCCGAGGCCGTCGTCGGCCTGCTCCGACCGTCGGTCCCGGCCACCTCCTGACACCCCTCGGCTGCGCGCCGGCCGCGCCACTAGCCTGATCCCATGTCCCACACCTGGCCCGACGTCCTCTCCACGCTGGTCGCCGGTGACGACCTGACGACCGCGCAGGCGCGATGGGCCATGGACGAGGTCTTCGCGGGCGCGGCGACCCCCGTCCAGCTGACCGGGCTCGTCGTGGCGCTGCGTGCCAAGGGCGAGACGGTGGACGAGGTCACCGGCATCGCCGACGCGATGCTCGCCGCGGCCAACCCGATCTCGGTGCCCGGCCGACTGCTCGACGTCGTCGGCACGGGTGGCGACCGGTCCATGTCGGTCAACATCTCCACGATGTCCGCGATCGTCGCCGCGGGCGCCGGTGCGCGCGTGGTCAAGCACGGCAACCGCTCGGCCTCGTCGAAGTCCGGGTCCGCCGACGTGCTCGAGGCGCTCGGCATCCGGCTGGACCTGCCGCCGGCCCGCGTCGCCGAGGTGGCCGACGAGGCCGGCATCACGTTCTGCTTCTCGGCCGCGTTCCATCCTGCGATGCGCCACGCGGCCGTGCCGCGGCGTGAGCTCGGCATCGCCACGACGTTCAACATCCTCGGTCCGTTGACCAACCCCGCGCGGCCCCAGGCGCAGGCCATCGGGTGCGCCGACGCCCGGATGGCGCCGGTCATGGCCGGCGTGCTGGCCGGCCGGGGTGTCGACGCCTGGGTCTTCCGCGGCGACGACGGTCTCGACGAGCTGACGACCACGACCACCTCGACCCTCTGGCGCGTCCACGAGGGCGAGGTCACGGAGTCGTCGCTCGACCCGGCGTCCCTCGGCATCGCCCGGGCGACCACCGAGGACCTGCGTGGCGGCGACGCCGCGCACAACGCCGACGTCGTCCGACGCCTGCTGGCGGGGGAGCAGGGCCCGGTCCGGGACGCGGTGCTGCTCAACGCGGGCGCCGCCCTGGCCGTCTACGACTCCCCGGACTCCGACGTCGACTCCTCGCTCGCCGCCGGGGTGACGAAGGCTGCCGACGCGATCGACTCGGGTGCGGCGCAGGCCGCGCTCGAGCGGTGGGTGGCGGCTACCTCCGCCTGACTCAGAGCTCGAGGACGTAGGACTCGCCCTCGCGGCGGAAGCCGAGCCGGTCGTAGTAGGCGCCGACCATCTCCGGCGGTGTCACCACACGGCGGATCCCGCGGTCGGCGAGCAGGCCGCTCTTGCGCCACACGAACTCACCGGGGGAGAAGTCGCGGTAGCGCGGCGTGACGTAGTCGAGCAGCACGTCCGCCGTCTCCCCGGTCTCGCGCAGGAGCACGACCCCCACGGTCTCGTCGCCCTTCTGCACGAGGAACGCGTCCTGGTCGTCAGCGGGGTCGTGGACGAACGTCGGGTTGAACTTCAAGATGTCCGCTCCGTGCACGCGGAGGGTGTGGCGCAGGTACTCGTCGGCGGGCCCGACCTCGAGCACCTCGAAGGCGGTCTCGTCGTGGCGGTCACGCAGGAGCCGCACGATGAACCAGGCGTTGATGGCGACGAGCACGGTGTTCATGCCGACCATCGGCCAGACCTCGAGCGCGGCGTTGAACACGATGAGGATCACGCACGCGATCGCGTTGAGCACGCGCAGACGCAGGACGCTCGCCTGCAACAGGGAGTAGACGAGCAGGGCGCTCCCGCCCCACCCGAGGACGTCGAGCCAGTGGTCGGCGAGCCAGGTCACGGCGGGAGACTATCCCCCCGCCGTGACCCGTGCCGGCTCGCCGGTCAGCGGCCGACCTTGACGACCAACCTGGCCTTGGACGTCTTCACGACGGCGTTGCCGGAGTAGACGACCGAGAGCTTGTGCTTGCCCTTCTTGAGCTTGGGCAGCTTGAACGTGAGCACGCCCTTGTGCTTGGTGGCGAGCGTGAGCTTCTTCAGGGTCTTCTTGCCGTCCTTGACCAGCAAGGTGCCGAGGGGCGACGCGACCCCGGGTGCCGCCACCGTGATCGTCAGCTTGCCGCGCTGCTGCTTCGTCAGCGGGGAGGGCAGCACGGAGAGGGACGTCTTGGAGGCGATCTGGGGCACCGAGACAGGCGCCGTGACGGCGATCCCGTCCGCTCGGCCGCGCGTGCTCGCGACCACCTGCACGGAGAGCCCGGACGCCGCGTCGGCAGTCGTGATCGTGTAGGCGCCACTCGTAGCACCGGGCACCGGGACGCCGTTGCGCATCCAGGCGTAGGTGAAGGTGAGGTTGTTGACGCTCCACGTCCCGGTGTCGACACTGAGAGTCTGCCCGATCACGGGCGTGCCCTTGATGGTGGGCGCGCTCACCACCTGCGGCGCTGATCCCGAGGTGCCGGCCACTCCGTTGCTTACTGACTTAGCATCGGGGAAGCCCGGCTTCTTGCCGGTGGCCATGACGGAGATGACCCTCCCGACGTCGTCGGGGGTGATCGTGTAGATGGTTCCGGTGCTCAGCCACTGCTGCTGTCCGTCGCGGAGCCACACGTAGCTCGTGGTCACGTCGGACTGGTTCCAGACGGGCGCCGTCAGGGTTAGCGCGGACCCAACGCCGGCGCCGGAGGGTGCGGACACCGTGACGGCGGCGCTGGCCTGCAGGGTCTGGATGACGAGCGGCTCCGAGGTCGCGACACCGTCGGAGTAGCCCGAGACCTTCGCGGTTACCCGGACGGTGATAGACCGTCCACCGTCCACCTCGGCCACCACGTAGTTGCCGTTGGTGGCTCCCGCGATCGGTTGGCCATCCCTCATCCACTGCACGCTGGTGGTGTAGTTGCCGGACCACGTGCCCGGGTTGGCGGTCAGGAAGCTGCCGACCGTGGGTGACCCCGAGATGGTGGGGCGGGTCAGGTTGTTGACGGAGTCGCCCGACGTCACCGTCAGCGACGAGCTGGTGGACGTCCCGTCGAGGTAGCCGGCCTTCTTGCCGGTCACCCGCAGGGAGATCGCCTTGCCGTAGTCGTTGGCCGTGATCGTGTAGGTGGTCCCGGTCGCGGACCACGGAGCCTGCCCGTCGACCAACCACTGGTAGGTGGTCTCGACACCGGCGACGTTCCACTGCGGAGGACGGCTCGTCAGCGTCTTGCCGACGCCCGTGCCCTCCGGCGACTCGACGCCGGGTGCCTGGACCGCCTGGATCTGCGAGTCCACGCTGAACGACGAGGAGGTGGTGCCGACCTGCTTGTCGTTGGCGTCGTAGGCCACCGCCGTCCAGGTCCAGGTCCCTACCGTGAGGAACGAGGTGGGCGCCCAGGACGTGCCCACCGTGTTGGCGGACACGGACGCGCCGCTCGTGGGCCGCGCGGTGATCGTGTACCGGGTGGCCGAGGGCACCGCAGTCCACTGGATGACCGCGCCGTTCGGCGGGACGCTCACGCCGGTGGTCGGGGCGATCGGGGACATCGTCGCCGGCGCCACCTTGAACCGTGCCGGGACGGACCACGGTCCCTTGTTGCCCGACGCGTCGGTCTTGCGCACGCGCCAGACGTAGAAGTTGTCGCTCGCCGGGATCGGCACGTTGGGCGTCAGCGCCGTCGTCTGGATGCCCGAGCGGTCGACGACGAGGCTGCCGCTCGCGAAGGTGGTGTCGTCGTCACGCGCGACCTGGACGTCGTACGACGACGCGAACGCCTGCGCCGGCCAGCGCAGCGGCGTGGTGCCGAGGACCACCTCGGAGCCGGCCGGAGACGTCGGCACGATGCGCGGGGAGGCCTTGGTGACCGTCTCGACCGCGGACCACGTGAGTCCGTTGTCGTCGGAGTCGACGGCCTGGACGCGCCAGGTCAGCGCCCCCTCCGGGTAGAGCCGCGACGGCGAGGTGAAGGTCGTCTGGTCGACCAGGGTGGACTCCACCAAGGTGCCGTTGACCGACACCTCGATGCGGTACTGCTTGGCCGCCTGGGGACCCTTCTCCCCGGTCTGGGGCCAGGTGTAGGCCTGGTTGCTGTCCCAGTAGTCGTCCCAGCTGAAGCTGATCTCACCGCCGGCGCCGGAGCTGCTCTCCAGCCCGGTGACCGCGGGGGAGCGCTTGATGAAGGTGCCCTGCGCCTTGTCGATCGTCGACACCGGGTCGGGTCCGCAGTCGAGCGCGGCGCGGCACGGCCTGATGTACCAGAAGTACGCCTTGCCGGCCTGGTTGTCGCCGTAGGTGTGGTCGTCGTTGTCGAGCGCCGGCGCGTACATCGAGTTGTTCGTCGCCGGGATCATGTTGCCGGGCTCGAGGAGGTTGGTGAAGCTGGCGTCCTCGCTGACGTAGACCATGTACCAGGCCACGCGCGGGTCCGGGTCCCACTTGATGACAGGGGTCGTGGGCACCGTGCAGCCGCCCGTCGACTGGGTGCACGGGTTCTTCTGGCCGGTGTAGTTGGCGTCGAGCTGCTGGCCGCCTATCGCCACGGAGTGGCCGGTCGCGGCGGCGATCGGCTGGACCGTGAAGCGGCCCTCCGGGCCGGTCCCGATGCGGACGTTGCTGGAGTTGTAGGCCTCGACCTGCCAGTCGTAGGTGCCGGACAGCATCAGGCGCTTGGAGATCTCCGTCATGGACGGGTACGGCACCGCCGCGCTGAAGAGGTTGTTGTACGCGCTGCCGAACCAGACCTGGTTGGTGTCCGTGGCGTTGCCGACGAACACCTTGTAGTACGCCGCTCCCGCCATCGGGGCCCATGTCAGCTCGGGCGCTCCCTTGATTCCTGTGGTGGACGGCGCCGGGGTCAGGGGGGTGAGCGCCGGGGAGGCGCTGGCAGGCACGTTGCCGCTGATCGTGAACTCGTTGTGGTAGATGAGCGAGCTCGGCCCACGGATCGACGACGCCTGGATCGACCAGCGGTAGGAGCCGGCCGGGAGCTTTTCTGTGCCGTCGTAGGTGTAGGAGGTGGCGGAGGTCGTCACCGTCTTGACGGTCTCGCCGTTTGCCTTCTTGATCGTCACGGTGTAGGCGTCCGTGCCGAGGCCCGGGGTCCACCGCAGGGTGGGCACGTCGACCGTCTGACCCAGGGTGGGGGTCATGTCGGTGATGACCTCGGGCAGGTAGCGGAAGGCCTGGGTCTCGGAGAAGATCCCCTGGACGCCGGGGACGTCACCCGGCTTGCTGAAGGGGCGGTCGAGGGGACGCACGCGCCAGTAGTTGATGTCGCCGATCTCCGGCTCGCAGTCCTCGTTCTCCCGGAACGGCGTGGGCTGGCCGTTGCTGTTGATGGCGAACATGCCGGGGGTGTACGTCGTGCCGGCGGTGCGGCAGGAGTGGTAGGTCCCGACGCTGAAGTTCTCCTGGGTGCCGACCTGGAGCTCGTACTCCGAGGCGTGCGGGACCGAGGTCCACTGGAAGTAGAGGGGTGCCGGGACGTCCTCGATCCCGGCCGCCGCCGGGTAGACGGCCTCCGGCCGGTGCGGCCAGGTGCGGTTGAAGTCGTAGCGCGCGGCGCTCCATGGCGTCGGCTGGTTGGCCGTGTCGTAGGCGCGCACCCGCCAGTAGTACTGGTTGTTGTCGTAGGTGATCGCCGGCGTGTAGCGCGTGCCGAGGATGCCGCTGCGTCGGTCGATGCGGGAGCCGTCCGAGAAGTCGGTGTTGGTCGCCACCTCGACCTCGTACGACACCGCGCCGGGCACCGGCTCCCAGTCCAGGACGACGTCCTGGAGCTCGAAGTCGGGGTTGCTCGGCGGGGACGTGAGCACGGGGGCGGCGATCGGCGTGATGTCGAACGAGCGGGCCTCGCTCGCCTGCGAGCGGAAGGGGAGGCCCGCGTTGGCGGGGTTCTCCTTCGTGGCGACGACGCGCCAGAACCAGTCGCCGCTCGTGAGCGGGTCGGGCCACACCATCGACGTGCTGCGGGTCTCGACGGTCTTGGAGCCGACGAAGTCACTGTTGTCGTCGACCTCGACGAGGTAGGTCACGGCGCCGGGCGAGGGGTTCCAGCGCATCAGGGGCGGGTCGTTGGGCTGCGTGAGGTTGACGCCGTTGGCGGGGCTGACCAGCACCGGCACCTCGACCGCCACCTTGGCGAGCGTGGCCTCGACCCAGCCCGAGCCCTCGCCGAGGTTGGAGAAGGCCTGGACGCGCCAGTACTGGACGCCCGGGCGGAGGTTGACCGTCGGCACGTAGCTGTTGCTCACCGTGCTCGCGGACACCTCGGGGCTGGAGAACGCCGCGTTGTCGTCCACCTGCACGTCGTAGCGGACGGCGGCCGCCGCGTGCTGCCACGACAGGACGACGGTGGACCCGTCGGGCTGCTGGTTCGAGAGGCTGACGGGTTGCGCCGGGGGGACTGCGTTGGCAGCCGTCATGGGCGCCAGTGCCGTCAGCACGAGCGCTGCCACGGCGGTCAGGCTCCCGCCCGCGGCCGCTCGCTTGCGGTCAAATCGCAACATCCCGGAATCTCCCCCTGCTTGGGTTGGCTCAGACCCGGTCACGCTAGGTGGGGCGAGCTGCCCGCGGAGAGGAAACGACCTCCTGCTAGTCATAAAGGACTAGTGGGTCCGACCGATCGGCGCGAGCGGGAAGATCCAGCGATAGCGTGGCCCCATGATCACCGCCATCGTCTTCGTGAAGGCCGACGTCGCGCGCATCCCCGAGGTCGCGGAGGCGATCGCGTCCCTCGACGGGGTGAGCGAGGTCTACTCGGTGACCGGGCAGATCGACCTCATCGCCCTCGTCCGGGTGCGGGAGCACGAGGACGTCGCCTCGGTCGTCGCCGACCGGCTCAACAAGGTCGAGGGCGTCACCGAGACCGAGACGCACATCGCCTTCCGCACCTACTCCAAGCACGACCTGGAGTCGGCGTTCAGCATCGGGCTCGACTGAGGTCTCGCGACGGGCGCTGGGCGCCCTCCTCGACCAACGGCTACCGAACGGGCCGGTGCACCGGTGACGGCAGGCGCTGCTCGTCGAACGGCACCAGCGAGAGACGGGACTGGTTGGCCGCGTCGTAGATCGCGAGGTGGCGTGCTGCGCCGCCGAGGGGACAGACCCACTCGCCGTCGACGTCGACGAGGCGCACGCCCGGTGACTCCAGCCAGCGCAGGATCTTCTCCGACTCCTCCGCGGTCGCGGCCGGCACCGGACCGGGCGCCCCGCTGACGGTCTCCGCGCTCGCGGTGAGCTCGCGGACGTACTGGTGGGCGTCGGCACCCGGCGGGATCACGCCGGCCGCGGCGAGGCGTCCGTGGCGCACCACGTGCACCGACCAGCGGCCGTCGTCCTCCCGCCGGGCGGCGACGATCTCCTGGCAGCGGGTCAGCGCAGAGAGCCGCTGGGTGCGGGCGGCGGCCCGGACGAAGGTGGCCAGCCGGTCACGGTGGATGCCGGCCTCCTCGAAGCGCTCACGATCGGCCAGTGCGGTCATGCGCTGGTTGATGGCCTCGACGACCTCGTGGGGGCTGCGCAGCAGCGTGTCGCGCAGCTGACGGACGATCGCTGCGTAGGTCGAGGCGTCGGTGGAGCCGTCACAGGGAGACAGGCACCGTCCCATCTCGGCGAGGATGCAGGCCGACCGGGAGGGCGTGAGGGGAAGCCGTCCGCTGCACTGCCGGACGGGGAAGGTCTCGTGGAGGGCGGCCAGGCACTTCTCGGCCGTCTTCTTCGAGGAGAAGGGACCGAGGTAGTCCGCGTCGTCGTCGAGCACCTTGCGCACGAGGGAGAGGCGCGGCCAGGCCTCGCGGGTGAGCTTGAGGAAGTGCACCTTCTCGGGGAAGCGGGAACGGCGGTTGTACTTCGGCTTGTGCTCGGCGATCAGCCGCAGCTCGCGCACCTCGGCCTCGAGCGGCGTCGAGCACTCGATGCCCGTCACGGACTCCGCGAGGCCGACCATCTCGCCCATCCGGGTCCGGGTCTCCGAGGACGTGAAGTAGGTGCGCACGCGGGTGCGGAGGTCCTTGGAGGTCCCGACGTAGAGGACGCGCGCCCGGTCGTCGCGGAAGAGGTAGACGCCGGGGGAGTGGGGCAGGCCCTCGGCGAGGTGGCGCTTGCGGCGCTGGGCGGTGCTGACCCGGGCCGAGAACGTCTGGAGCTCCTCGAGGGTGTGGACGCCGAGGCCGCCGAGCCGTTCCATCAGGCCGTGCAGGACGTCCACCGTGGCCCGGGCGTCGGAGAGCGCACGGTGGTTGGGCGTCGTGGTCGAGCCGAACACCTTGGCCAGCGACGACAGCTTGCAGTTGGGGGCGTCGTCGCGGGTGATCACGCGCCGCGCGAGCTTGGCCGTGTCGAGCACCTCGAACTTCGGCCACGGGCGTCCCTGCTCGCGCGCGAAGTGCTGGAGGAACCCGACGTCGAACGGCGCGTTGTGCGCGACGAGGACGCACCCGGCCGCGAAGTCCAGGAACGCCGGCAACGCGGTCTCGATCGGAGGGGCGTCGCGGACCATGGAGTTGCTGATGCCGGTGAGCACCGCGATGAACGCCGGGATCTCCGTGTGCGGGTCGACCAGCGTCTGGAACTCACCGAGCACCTCGCCGCCCCGGACCTTCACCGCGCCGATCTCCGTGATCATCGACCCGGCCGCAGCGGAACCGCCCGTCGTCTCGAGGTCGACCACGCAGAAGGTCAGGTCCCGCAGCGGCCGCCCCAGCTCGTCGAAGCTGCGCTGCGCCTCCCAGCGGGACCTCTCCCGTGTCGGGCGGTGGGCGGTGGTGCTCATGTCCGACGACGCTAGACGTGGGATCCGACATCGCGGCCGCGGCGCGCGGACTACGCTGACCGCGCCCGCCCACCAGGGGCGGCTACCGACGACCGAGGAGACCTCCGTGCCCGACCTGACCAGCGACCTCCGCGTTCCCGGCGACGGCGAGCGGTGGCGTTGTGGCGGCTGCGGCAACCTCACCCGCTTCGACGTCACCCGCACCCGTCGTACGACGGAGTACTGGCACTTCGACCTCGCGGGCGAGCACCAGGTCGAGGAGGAGACGGTGCGCTCCGAGGCCGTCGAGTCGGTCTCCTGCCGATGGTGCGGACGCAACGACGCCATCGAGGTCGTGGATCGCGCCTCGGCGGACACGGCAGCCGACCCGGCCGCCGGATGACGGGACGTCGGTGACCGACCCAGCGGCCCTCCCGGAGCGGCTGCGCCTGCGGGTGGTCGCACTGGTCTCGGCGGTCCTGCCGTCGGTCGCACCGATGCCGCCGTCCCTCCGCAAGGTCGCCGGCTTCGCGCCGGTACGCCGTGCCCGGCTCGGCGGCTCGGCGATCTGGGCTGCCCTCGACGACGCCGCGTTCCGCGAGCACGCGGCGGTGCAGGTGGCGGTCGTGCCGGCCTCTGCGGACGACCCGGTCGACACCGCCGCTCGCGCCTGGCTTGCCAGGGACGAGGGCTGGGAGTCCGTCGTCGCGGAGGTTGCCGCCTCCCTGGACGAGCACGAGGAGCGCGACGAGCAGGCCCACGCCGAGCACGCCCGCCTGGCCGCGCAGGTGGCAGCGCTGCAGGCCGAGCTCGGTGCCGTACGCGCGGAGCACCGCGAGGAGCTCGAGCGCGCGAAGGCCGACCACAAGGTGCTGCGCCAGAGGCTGGGCGAGGCGCGCGGTGTGCTGCGTGCCGCCGAGCAGTCGAGGGACGAGGCCCACGCTGCCCGGGACGAGGCCCTGGCTGCTGCAGCGGCTGCGACCCGTACCGCCGAGGCAGACGTACGACGACTGCGCGCCCAGCTGGAGGAGGCCGAGGCGGGCCTCGCCGCCAGCCGACGCGAGACGCGGTCCGACCGCGACGCCGCGAGCATCCGGGCGCGGCTCCTGCTCGACGCGGTCGTCGACGCCGCGACGGGACTGCGGCGCGAGCTCGCCCTCCCCGCTGTCAGCGGTGCTCCCGGCGATGCCGTGGAGGCCGCCCTGGCAGGCGTCGAGGCGGCGCCCTCCTCCAGCGCACCGGCCACACCCGCGCTGCTCGAGCAGACCCTCGCGCTGCCGCGGGCCCGACTCGTGATCGACGGCTACAACGTCACCAAGCAACGCTGGCCCAGCGCGAGCCTCGAGGCGCAGCGCAGCCGACTGGTCGCTGCGCTGGGGCCGCTGGTCGCGAGGACGGGGGCGGAGACGACCGTGGTGTTCGACGCAGCGGAGTCCACGGTGCGCACGGCGATGCCGGCGCCCCGCGGCGTCCGCGTGGTGTTCAGCCCGGAGGGCGTCATCGCCGACGACGTGATCCGTCAGCTGGTGGCGACCGAGCCCCGCGGCCGGGTGGTCGTCGTGGTGACCAGCGACCAGGCGGTCGCGCGCGACGTGGCGCGGGACGGCGCGCGGGTCGTGCCCGGTGCCGTGCTCGAGAGCCTGATCGGATGAGCACGACCGCCACCTCCACCGCACCCGCCACCGCAACCGGTGTGGCGTCGTGGCGGTGGACCATCGCGTCGATGACGCTCGTCTCGGCGTTCTTCGCCGCCTTCGTCCGGGTCGGCGGTGACTGGGACTGGCTGGTGGCGCTCGGCGACGACATCCGGGCCGCGATGCACGTGCCGGACGGGGTGCCCTTCGCCGCCAGCGACACGGCAGGCTGGCACAACGTCCCGGTCCTCGCGCAGCTCCTCGCCTCCGTCGTCCACGACCTCGGCGAGCAGGCAACCGTGCTCGCGCACGTTGTCGTGCTCGTCGTCACCATGTACGTGCTGGCCCGGACGGCGCGGTCCGGAGGCGCGAGCGACCGCTACACCGCTGGTGCGCTGCTCGCGCTGGGGGCGGGGGCGCTCGCGACCCTGGGCATCGTGCGGGCGCAGACGCTCTCGCTGGTGCCGTTCGCGCTGCTGCTCGCCCTCGTCGCGAGCCAGGCCCGCCACCCGGACCGACGGATCTGGTGGGCGGTCCCGCTCGTCGCGGTGTGGGGCAACCTGCACGGGGCCGCCCTGCTGGGGGTGTGCGTGCTCGGCGCCTACCTGGTCGTCGAACGCATCCGCTCGGACTTCTGGCTGGCCACGGCCGTCGGCGTGTCGAGCCTGCTCGCGCTGTGCGCCACCCCGGAGCTGTGGCGCACCCCGACCTACTACGCCGAGGTGTTCGACAACGTGTCGGCCCAGCGGGGCGAGGGGCTGTGGGCCCGGCCCAGCCTCGGCATGCCCTTCGACGTGGTCATGGTCCTGTCCGCCGCCGTCCTCCTCGCGCTGTTCGTGCGCTCACGTCGGCGTCCGTGGGAGTACGTCGCGGTGCTGGGTCTGTGCCTGGCCACCGCGACCGCAGCCAGGCACGGCACGTGGCTGCTCATGCTCCTCGTGGTCCTCGCCGGGAGCCGCCGTGTCGAGGGAGGGCGAGCCGCTGAGGTCCGGGCAGACCGCCGCCCGGCCCGGCTCGCGGCCTTCGCCATCGGCATCCCGCTGGTGGTCGCCCTGCCGATCGTCGTCGTGCGCGGCGACGCGGTGCTGGGCGCCCCGCCCGACGTGGTCGACGAGGTCGCGCGGGTGGCGGGAGACGGTGTGGTCCTGGCCCCGGCGCCCCTGTCGGAGTCCCTGGCAGTCGCGGGGGTGGTGCTGTGGGCGGGGAACCCGCTCGACGCGTTCAGCCACCCCGTGCAGGCCGCCTACCTCGACTTCCTCGACGGCGACGAGGGCGCAGCGGTCGCGGTCGCAGGCTCCGACGTGGTGGTGGCGCAGGAGGGTTCGGCACAGGCCGACCTCATGTCCGGGGACCCGGCTTTCGAGCCACGCGACTGCGGCGAGACCTGGACCTGCTACGTCAGGCGCTGAGGCCGGCGTCCCCCTCGCTGCGGCGGCACCGGAGGCCGTTGTCGGTGGCCCCTGTCACCGTTCGGGACATGACGACACGGATCGATTGCGACACCTGCGTGGTGCGTGGGCTGCACTGCCACGACTGCGTGGTGACGGTGCTCCTCGGCCCACCTCCCGAGCTGACCATCGACGACGACGAGATGGCCGCGCTCGACGTGCTGGCCTCAGGTGGCCTGGTGCCGCCCCTGCGGCTCGTGGAGCCGGTGAACGGCCCGGTCATCGAGTCGGCCTGACCCCGGGCCGCGACACGACTTCCCACAAGTTGACCCGAAGATTGGCGACGGCTTCCCGTGCGGTCTAGGGTGTGGGCTGACGTCCGTGGCAGTGGGTCACCAGGCCCGCGCGGACGTCGCGCCGAGTCGTGGACCACACCCCCGCATCACCGTGGTCGACGAGCCGGGGAACCACACTTCCCCCTGGGGTGAATCGCCTGTGAGGCGTGCTGCGCGAGCGGCACGAGGAGCAGGAGTAGGCCAGTCGTGCCGAACCCGTCAGCTCACCTGGTAGGCGTACGACACCCCGAGGAGTTCCCCCGCTCGTGGCTCACACCCGCAAGCGAGTTGGCGCGACCGTTCTTGGTCTCTCCGCGATCGCTGCCATCGCTTTCGTGCCTGCAACCCCCGCGCAGGCCGACCCCGACATCAAGGACGTCAAGGTTCGCGTCGACCGCCTCTACCACGAGGCCGAGGCGGCGCAGGAGCGCCTCCACGACGCCCAGCTCGACCTCGCTGACCTGCGAAGCGACCTCGACGGTCTGAAGGCCGACCAGGATCGCCAGGACGAGCGCCTCGGCGCCGTCCGCGACCAGGTCTCCGACGCCGTCGTGCGCCAGCTCGAGGGAGAGGGCATCTCGACCGTCGGCCAGATCGTCGTCTCCGACGACCCGGGAGCGTTCCTCGACTCGCTCTCGACGATGTCGTCGTTCAACGACCTCCAGGCGTCGCTGCTCTCCGACTACGACACCGAGCTCGAGGCCCTCGAGATCCGTCGCGAGGCCACCGCGTCCCGCACCAAGGAGATCGCTGAGATCACCGAGCAGCTGAGTGCCGAGAAGGACACGGTCGACGACAAGCTCGCCGAGGCCAAGGACCTGCTCGCCGACCTCGAGGCCGAGGAGCGCGAGCGTGTGCTCGCCTCGCGCGGAACCACCACCCGCGCGCCCAGCTCGGTCTCCGTCCCCGCGTCCGGCCGCGCTGCCGCGGCTGTCCAGTACGCGATGGCACAGGTGGGCGACGCCTACGTCTACGGCGCGATGGGTGAGAACGCCTTCGACTGCAGCGGCCTGACCATGCGCGCCTGGGCCCAGGCCGGTGTGTCGCTCCCGCACTCGTCCAGCGCCCAGTTCAGCTCCGGTCCGCGCATCGCCGCCAGCGACCTGCAGCCCGGCGACCTGGTCTTCTACTACAGCCCGATCAGCCACGTCGGCATGTACATCGGCAACGGCATGATCGTCCACGCTGCCAACCCCGGCACCGGCGTCGCCGTCTCGGGCCTGTACTCGATGCCCTTCGTCGGCGCGGTCCGCCCTGGCTGACCAGCAGACATCGAAGGCCGGTCGTCCACTCCTGTGGGCGGCCGGCCTTTCGCTGTTCCTCGGGGTCGTCCTGGCGGTCGTCCTCGTCGTCCTCACCCGGGACGGCCGGCACGAGGTGGCGCCCGCTCAGCCGACCGAGGCGCCACGGGCGAGTCCGGCGGAGGCGGCGGCCGCGCTGACCGCGTTCGTCGAGGCCGTCGAGCAACGTGACGGGCAGGCCCTGGCGCAGCTGGCGCCCCCTCAGGTGCCGGCCGCGGACGACCTGCTGTCCGGCATCGCGGCCAACGTCCGCTCGCTGGACCTCACGGCCGTGGACGCACGCTACGTCGACCAGCTGGGCACCGTCGCCGCGGACGGCTCGTGGAGGGGCGTGGCCGAGCTGACCTGGCGCGTGCGCGGCTTCGACGCGGCGCCGGCGCGCAGCGACGTGGTCGTGAGCTTCGCGCCGAGCGGCGGGGGACTGGGCATCGCGGAGTTCGCGACGTCCGACGCAGCGGGGACGCGCCTGCCGCTGTGGCTCCGTGGCCGCCTCGCGGTCTCCCGGTCGGACGGCGTCCTCGTGATGGCGGACGGCTCCTCGAGCGTCGCCGAGGTCACGGCGGCACGCACGGCGCGGGGCATCGACGTCGTACGGCGCGTCCTCCCGGAGTGGAGCTCGCCCGTCGTGGTGGAGGTGCCCGCCACCGCAGCGGCGCTCGACGAGACCCTGGGCGCGCGACCCGGGACCTACGCCGGGATCGCTGCGGTGACCGCCCCGGTCGGACGACCCTCGGACGGTGACGGGCCCGTCCACGTGTTCGTGAACCCCGACGTCACCGACGGGCTGCGCCGCGTGGGCGCGCAGGTGGTCATGAGCCACGAGCTGGTCCATGTCGCGACCGATGCGGTGCGCGAGCCGGTCGAGCCCTGGCTGCTCGAGGGCTTTGCCGACTACGTCGCGCTCCGTGGCACGCGCCTGCCGGACCGCGTGACCCTGGGACGGGCCGTCGCGGCGGCCAGGCGCGACGGCGTACCGGACGCGCTGCCGACGGCGGCGGACTTCGACACCCGCGCGCGCGACCTGCAGGCCCGCTACGAGGAGGCGTGGCTCGCCTGTCGGGTCATCGCCGAGAGGATGGGGGAGCGGGGCCTGGTGGACGTGTACGACGCCGCGTCAGGGGGGACGTCCACAGGGGCGGTCCTGCGCCGCGCGGGGCTGTCGCTCCCGGACCTCGTCGCGGTCTGGCGGGATCGGCTGCGGGACCTCGTCCGATGAGCCGGCGGGAGAAGGGGACCCGGACGCGCTGAAGGCGACCTGGTGACCAGGTCGCCTTCAGTGACAGTAGGACCGGAGCCCCGTGGTGCGGTCGAGCCGCCCGGCTGTCAGGACTTGAACGTGCCAGCCGGGATGGTGAAGAGGTTGCCGACCGAGATCCCGAAGAGAGTGACGCCTCCGACGATGACGAGGGCGATGAGTCCCACCATCAAGCCGTACTCGACAGCTGTAGCTCCGCTCTCCTCGTCCCAATTTGGGATGACCATGTCTCTCCTAGTAAGCGTACGGAGCACGCGCGGTTGTGACGCGCTCGCTCAGACAGAGCCGGCCATTGTCTCGAACAGCCCCTTCAGGTTGCCGCCCATGGTGGTGACGGCGCCGATGATGACGACCGCGATCAGGGCGACCATGAGGCCGTACTCGACGGCGGTGGCACCTTTTTCCTCGTCGGGGCCAAGCAGCATCAATGCAACGAACTTCTCGATCATGTGCGGTTCCTATCTTCAGCTGGGATGTCGACAGAATCGGTCCGGCTGGGGCGGTGCAGCGAGACTTGGGAGTCCACGCGAACGACGCCCGCTAAAGGGACCGGGTGGGCACAGAGCGTGCCCACCCGGATGCCGATCGAAGGCGCTTTCTCAGACAGAGCCGGAGATGGTGGTGAACATCGCCTTGAGGTTGCCACCGAGGGTGGTGACGGCGCCGATGATGACCACGGCGATGAGCGCGACCATCAGGCCGTACTCGACAGCGGTGGCACCGCGGTCGTCACGCTTGGCCTTGATGTCGTTGACGAGCATGATGGTCATGAACTGGAGCTTCTCGAGCATGATGTTTCCCCTTGGTTTGTCTGTGTGATGAGCCTGGGTCTCCGAGCCCACGAGGACCCGTCGAGGAAGACTCTGCCAAGATCCGCCGATCGACGAATCAGGTGATCGGCCTCGTCTGGGTAGTCCCTTGTGACTAGTCGTCGACCACCCGGCAAGGGCTCGCGGACTACGACCGTCAGAAGCGCTCGGGCGAGGCGTGGTCGAGCAGTCCCAGACGCATCGCGCCGACCAGCGCCTGGGCCCGGTTGACGGCACCCAGCTTCTGGTAGATGTGCGTGATGTGGGTCTTGGCCGTGGACTCGCTCATGTAGAGCGAGGAGGCGATCTCGCTGGTCCCGAGACCGTCGGCGAGCAGCGCGAGCACCTCGGACTCGCGCCCGGACAGCTTCGGCGGGGCGGGTGCGGTCGCACGCCGCATGACGGCCTGGCTGAGGCCCGCGCAGAGGAACGTGCGAGGAGCGACTGCGGCGTGCCTGGCCGCGCTCACCACCTCGGTGGCTCGGGTGTCCTTGCCGACGAAGGCCGATGCGCCCGCCTCCATCGCCGCGAAGATCTGGTCGTCGCCGGCGTGCATCGTGAGGACCACGGCTCCGGTCGACTCGCTCTCCTGGCGGATCGCGCGGACCACGTCGAGACCACTGCCGTCGGGCATCTGCAGGTCGGTGACGACGACGTCGGGCTCGAGGCTCCGCCAGAGCGACACGCCCTCGGCGACGCTGCCGGCCTGGCCCACGACGGTCATGCCGTCCTCACGCTCGAACGCGCGGGCCAGGCCCTGACGAATGAGCTCGTGGTCGTCAACCAGTAGCACGGTGGTGCCCATGGGCCTTCTCTCTGTGTGAGTCTGCGGGCACCAGTGACCGCAGGCTGACGACGGTTCCGCCGTCGGGTCGGGGTGACACGTCGAGCCGGGCTCCGACGCCTTCTGCGCGCTCGCGCATCGTCTGCAGCCCCCAGTGGTGCTCGCGCGGCTCGGCCTTTCCGACGCCGTCGTCCTCGATCGCCAGGCTCAGGGTCGACCCGTCGGAGTCGAAGGTGACCCACAGGTTGCTGGCGCCGGCGTGCTTGCGGACGTTGCCGATGGCCTCCTGCGCCACTCGCAGCACCTCCGTGGCCGTGCGGGGCGACAGGGGCGGGCCGGACTCCGCCAGTGACAGGTGGACCCGCAGGCCGGTCGCGTGGCTGACCTCTCGGGCGTAGTCGGCCAGGGAGGCTGCCAGGCGCCCGTCGGTGATCTCGTGCCGGAGGTCGAAGATGGAGAAACGGATCTCCGAGACCAGCCGGGTGATCTCGGCGCGCAGCGTCGAGGCGAGCTCGCGGGTGTGGGCATGGTCGCTGATCGACTCGATCTCGTCCACGAGGTAGCCCAGTCCGACGATCTCCTGCGCCACGCCGTCGTGCATCTCGCGGGCGATCCGGTTGCGTTCCTCCGAGGTCGCCAGCGTGCGCACGTCGTCGAAGAGGACGGCGGTGTCGAGGCGGACCGCGAAGTCGTCGGCCACGTCCTGGGCGCGTTCGTCGAGCTCGGGGGTCCAGCGGGGCACGCCGATGAGGACGCAGTAGCCCAGGGTCTGGGCGGCGCCTCGCAGGGGCACGACCGCCGCCCCGGGGGTGCGGTCGCCGTCGTCGAGGGAGATCTCCTCGGCCATCCGGTCGACGTCCTCCCCGCCGTTGAGCGCGCGTAGCGTCTCGTCGGGCTCGACGACGAAGATGGTGGTGCGAGCGCAGCCCGTGGCGTCGCGCATGGCAGCGTCGAGGTCCTCGGCCAGCGCGGCACTGTTGAGGCCCAGGGAGCCGGAGCTCGCGAGCTGGTGGACCCGGGCCATCAGCTGGTGGGCTGCCGCGTAGGGCGCCTGCCTGGCGGCGAGGCTGCGGATGGAGCGTGACTGCCAGCTGGCCAACAGTCCGACACCGAGCCCGATGATGAGCCACGGCAGGGTCTCGCCGATCCGCTGGACCGAGTCGCTGGGCGGGTCGGCGGCGATCGCCGCGGCCGCGGTGAGTCCTGTCACGAGGGTGACGTTCAGCGTGGCGACCAGCCCGTGGCGAACGCCGGCGTTGATGGCCGGGACCGCCAGGTACGCGCCGAAGTCCGACCCGGACTGGGTGGCGACGACGAGCGTGGTCACCGCGATGGCCTCGCCGACCGCATGCCAGTGCGTGGGGCGGTCGCGGGTCATCCACTCCAGCGTCGAGGCGAACGCCGCCAGCAGGCCGAGCACGACCAGCATCGGCGCAGAGGTGACGAGCACGCCGTCGCTGATCGCGGTGCCGGTCGCCAGGGCGAGGGCGAACACCCGCACCGCGGTCGTCGTACGCCAGGACTGCAGGGCGGGTCGGGACAGCCCGGGATCCTGGGCGGCGGAGGGGGTCATCTCCCCGTCACATGCTGGAGAACGTCTCGGCGATCTGGATGCCGGCGGGACCCAGGATCACGATGAAGAGGCACGGCAGGATGAAGAGCACCAGCGGGATCATGATCCGGACCGGCACCTGCTGAGCCTTCTCCTCGGCGCGCTGCCGTCGCTTCGTCCGCATCTCCCCGCTCTGGATGCGGAGCACACGGGCGATCGGGATGCCGAGGCTGTCGGCCTGCACCATCGCGCTGCAGAAGGACTTGAGGTCGGGGAGCGACGTGCGCTCGGCCATCGCGCGCATGGCGTCGACGCGTCCGACACCCAGCTGCATCTCCTGGAGGAGACGGGCGAACTCCTGGTTGAGCGGGCCGTCGCCGTTCTTCGCCACGCGACTGACCGCGGCGTCGAAGCCGAGGCCCGCCTCGACGGAGATGGTCAGCAGGTCCATCGCGTCGGGAAGCGCGTTGCGCATGAGCGTCTCGCGCTTCTTGCCCGCGTTGTAGAGGAGCACGTTGGGGAGCACGTAGCCGAACGCCGCCACCAGGCCCGTGGCCAGCACGACGCGGTAGAACGGCCACCCCATCCCGAGGATGTAGAGGAAACCGAGGCCACCGAAGAGCGCGAGGCCGATCACCTTGAGACCGAGGATGCGGTTGACGTCCCAGGCCGGGGGGTTGCCGGCGATGTTGAGCCGGTACTGGATCTTCCGGGCCGTGTCGGCGCGCACCATCTTGCGCCCGAGCCCGACCATCCGACCACCCAGTGGGGCGATCACCCGCTCGGCGAAGGGTCGCTCGATCTCCTCCTTGAGCACGCTCGGCGCGGAGTCCAGCGCCTGCACGGCCGCGACCGACCTGGCCACCCCACGGCGCTCGGCGGTCACCACGCCGATCACGGACAGGGCGAGGACCATCGAGACACAGAGCAGTCCTGCCCCGAGCAACAGCGTCATCTGCGTCATCGTCAGACCTCGACCTTCGCGAGCTTGGACATGGCGAACGAGCCGACCCCCAGCAACAGGACGGCAGCCCCGAGCAGGACGAAGCCGGGCAACGTCGTGTAGAGCAGTGCGATGTATTCCGGGTTGACGAACATCATGTAGATACCGATCAGCGGTGGCAACCCGGTGAGGATGTAGCCGGACAGGCGACCCTCCGCGCTCAGCGCCTTGACCTGACGCCTCAGGTACTCCCGCTCGCGCAGCGTGTCGGACACGGTGTGGAGGATCTCGGCCAGGTTGCCGCCGACCTCGCGCTGGATGCGGATGGCCATCACGATCCAGCCGAAGTCCTCGCTGTCCATGCGCTGGCCGACACCCTCGAGGGCGTCGGTGATGTCGACGCCGAGGCGCTGCTCCACGAGCGCCCGGCGGAGCTCGCCCGCCATCGGCTCGCTGCCCTCGCGGACGACGCTGTCGACGGCCTGGGGGAGCGACAGGCCAGCCTGGAGGCCGCCTGCCATGAGGCCGAGGGTCTCCGCGAGCTGGCCGTTGAACCGGCTGAGTCGACGCGAGTGCCGGAACTTGAGGTAGATCCAGGGCAGGACGACGCCGAGGACGAGTCCGAGGACGGCGAGCCCGGGACCGCCGAGGATGAAGAAGGTCAGTGCGGTCCCCACGGCGATGCCGACGTGGAGCAGCAGCCACTCGGCGGCGGTGAGGGCCGATCCGGCACCTGCCAGCCGCTGGGAGATCCGGGTCTCGAGGTCGGCGGTCACCACCTTGTCCGCGAGCGCGACCGCGGACCCCTTGAGGTCGGCCGTGGCGTCGGACTTGCGCTTCCCCGACTTGCCCTGGCCGAAGTAGGCGTCCAGACGCCGGTCGGCCGAGGACTTGTTGGGTCCTGCGAGGGCGACGGCGAGGACTCCGGCGAAGCCCAGGGCCAGCGCCAGGGCGCCGAACAGCATGCCGGGGGTGCCGACCAGCGACCGGCCGGAGCTGACGATGTCGGGGCCGGCCGCGGCGCTGCCGATGGAGATGAAGGCCGAGTCCGTGTACGGCGTCCCGCCCGCCTCCACGCTCACCGTGAGGTTGACCTCGTCAGCGGCGTCCGCGGGACGCTCGAATGTCACGACCAGCTGCTCGGCGAGCGCGTCGGCCTGGGCCGAGAACACGTCCTGGAGCGCACTCTGCTCGGCGGGGATCACCTGTCCACCGGTGGCCTCGGCGACGGCGGACATGGTCTCGGCGTTCTTGGGGTTGGCCAGGGAGACGACGTCGACGATCACGCCCTCGTCGGTGGCGTCCTTCGTCACGACGTCCAGCGTCGTCGAGCTGCTCGTGTCGCCGCCGTCGGACAGGACCAGCAGTGATCGTGATCCGCCGGTCCCGACCTGCTCGAGCCCCGCGGCCATCGCGTCGTAGACCGCGGTGCCCTTGCGCAGGGTGATGTCCGCGAGCGCGGCTCGCACGGCGTCGTGGTCGGTCGTGGGCTCGACGACCTCGCCGAGGTCGCCGGCGAAGGGCACCAGCCCGATGCGCACGTCCTCGGGAGCCGCCGACAGGAAGGCGTCGACCGCAGCGGTGGCGGCATCGAACTTGTCGCCCTGGAGCATGCTGTTGCTCGCGTCGAGCACGAGGACGGTGGTGCGCTCGACGTCCCCGGCGGAGATCACCTTGGCCGTCGAGTCCACCGTGCGTCCGTCGACGTCCACCTCGACCGAGGCGGGGTCAGCCGTCGCTCCCGCGGGGACGCCGTCGACGCCGAGGACCAGGGACACGCTGCCGTCGGCCGTCTCGACGTGGTCGATGTTGACCTCGTCAGCGGCACTGGCCGGCGCCGCGGCGGTGAGGGCGAGGATGCCTGCCGCGGCGAGGGCCGCGCCCGCCCGGGCGACGCGCGGCGCGTACGTGTGCGTCATCGCAGGGTTCCACCGGTGGCGAAGATGGCGGGGTCGACGTGCACGCCGTGGTCGGTGAGGCGCTCCAGGAAGCGGGGTCGCAGTCCCATCGAGAGCAGCCCGCCCTTGAACTTCCCGTTCTCGTCGAGGCCGGCGGCGTAGTCGAAGAGGAACACGTCCTGCGTCGTGATGATGTCGCCCTCCATGCCGACGATCTCCGTGATCGCGGTGATGCGGCGGGTGCCGTCCTTGAGACGGGTCTGCTGGATGATCAGGTCGACGGCGCTCGCGACCTGCTCGCGGATGGCCCGGACCGGCAGGTCCATGCCGGCCATCAGGACCATGGTCTCCAGCCGGGCGAGCGCGTCCCGCGGCGTGTTGGCGTGCAGGGTGGAGATCGAGCCGTCGTGACCGGTGTTCATCGCCTGCAGCATGTCGAGCGCCGCCGCGTCACGGATCTCACCGACGACCACGCGGTCGGGCCGCATGCGCAGGGAGTTCTTCACGAGGTCGCGGATGGTCACCGCGCCCTTTCCCTCGATGTTGGCCGGTCGCGACTCGAGCCGGAGCACGTGGTCCTGGCCGAGCCGGAGCTCGGCGGCGTCCTCGATGGTGACGATGCGCTCGTCCTCCGGGATGAAGGCCGACAGGACGTTGAGGGTCGTCGTCTTGCCCGAGCCGGTGCCGCCCGACACGAGGATGTTGAGCCGGCCCCGGACACACCCTTCGAGCAGCCGTGCCGAGGCGGGGGTGAGGGTTCCGAAGTTGATCAGGTCGTCGACGGTGTAGGGATCCTCGGAGAACTTGCGGATCGTGAGCTTGGAACCGTCCAGGGCCAGCGGCGGGATGATGGCGTTGACGCGGCTTCCGTCGGGAAGTCGCGCGTCACACATCGGGCTGGTCTCGTCGACGCGGCGCCCGATCTTGCTCACGATCTTGTCGATGGTGCGGCGCAGGTGCGCCTCGTCGGTGAACGCCGTGTCGACCTTGACGAGCTTTCCGCTGCGCTCGACGAAGATGTCCTTGTAGGAGTTGACCATCACCTCGGACAGGCTGGGGTCGCGGAGCAGCGGCTCGATCGGGCCGTAGCCGAGGATGTCGTCCGCGATCTCCTGCGACACCCGGGTGCGGTCGGCCGACGACATCGGGATGTCGGCGTCGGCGATGGCCGTCTGGAGGGCGAGGCGCACCTGCTGCTCCAGCTCGGACTGCGTCATGTGCGCGTCGTACATCTTCGGGCCGAGCGTCTCGACGAGGCGCTGGTGCACGATGCGCTTGAGGTCCTGGAACGGGTCGCCCTTGGGCGGGGCGGCGGCCTTGCGCCTGGTCTCGCTGGTGGTCGGCACGGGAACGTTGCTGGCCCCTCCCGCACTCCCCGCAGCGGCAGCACCGCCGGCACCGCCCGCAACGCCGGCGCCGCCGGGCGCCGGTGCGTCGATGGTCTCGGTGCTACGACCGCGTGCCGCGGCCAGTCGGTCAGTCAGGCTCATGTCAGCCCCTCCTCAGACGGAGCCGGGAGCCGCTGGACTTCCGGCTCGACGGGTTGCCCTCGTCCGCTCCGTCGGGCCTGGCTGCGATGGCAGCCACGCTCGTGGAGAACGAGACCAGGGCCTTGCTGTTGGGATGTCCGGGGTACGCGCTCACCAGCGCCTCACCCCGGTTGACGGCGGCGAGGACCTCGCGGCTCGACACCAGCGAGCAGTCGGCCTTGAGGTCGAGGGTCTTCTCGTACTCCTCGGTCGTCAGCCCGACCTTGCCGTCGGCGCGGTTGAGGACGAACCTCCACGTCGACTTGGGGAAGTTGAGCATCTCGAGGGTGCTCGTCGCGAGCTTCAGCGCCTTGAGCGAGGGGATGTCCAGCGTGCCGACCAGGACGATCAGGTCCGAGCGGTCCAAGGCGCACAGGGCGTGGTCGTCGAAGACCCCGGACGTGTCGACGATGACGAAGTCGACCATCCGTCGGAGCGAGTCGAGGAGCTTGCCGATGTCGTCCACCGAGGCCTGGTCGGGGGAGTCCAGCCGGACCGGCGCCGCCACGACGGACAGGTTCTCCGAGTGGCGCGTCAGGATCGATCCGATGCCTTCGGCATCGATGACGCCGTTGAAGCCGACCAGGTCGTTGATCGTTCGCTGCGGGGTCAGCTGGAGCATGATCGCGACGTCGCCGCTGTTGACGTCGAGGTCCACCAGGCACGTGCTGCGGCCGCTGTCCGCCAGCGCCACGCCGAGGTTCGTGGCGACCAGGCTCTTGCCCACGCCACCCTTGGTGGAGAACACCGTGATGACCTTGCCGCGAGGAGCGTCGGCCTCGGCCTGGGCGTCGGCCGCGGCCTTGGCGACCTCCGCGGCGACCTCGGCGCGTGCCGTCTTCGCGGCGGCCTGCACCTCGTCGAGCATGGTCTGCCCGATGGCGTTGGCGACGCTGCGCGCGCGCTGCACGGCGGTCGTGATGCCGGCCAGGTCGCGCGCGGCCACCACCTCGCGCATGCCGCTCCGCAGGGCGAGCGCGAGGGTGTTGCTGTCGACGTCGTGGCGGAGCAGGATCACGCCGAGGTCCGGCCGGTGCACCCGGGCCCACTGCGCCAGCTCCGCGGCAGCCTCGCCGGGCACGGACGGCCCGATGACGACGGCGAACTCGGTGTCGGCGGTGCGGATGTGCTGCTCGAGACCGTCGAGGTCGGCGAACGCCTGGGAGCCGTGCAGCATGGCTTGCAGGACGGAGCGTTGCGCCCCGTCAGGCTCGAGGACGGCGGTCACGGGAGCCTGCGCAGGTTGAGCTCGGGGAAGATGGTGCCGAGGTCCGCGCCCGGTTCGTTCTCGACCTTGGAGTCATCGGTGAGGAGGGCGAAGTTGAGCTCCGTCACACGGTCGGCGTGGATCAGTCGCTCGGCCTCGTCCTGGGTCACCGCGATCGTCAGGATGGTGCGCGCGACCTCCTCGGTCGTGGCTCCGTCCTCGCCCTCGGTGGTGCGCGAGGTGACGCTCGTCGTACCGACTCCGAGGACCGGCACGCGGGTGAGGACGATCCGGGTGACGCTGCCGAGCTTCTGCTCCTCGCCCTCGGGAAGGAGTGCGACGGGATCGAGCGCGGTGGCGAACACGGCGACCTCGTTGCCCGGGTTGACGAAGCCGGCCACACGCTCGAAGTCGGTGAGCTCCACCGAGACGGCCATCTTGCCGTCCGGGATCACCAGGCTCTCGGTGTCGCCCAGGCTGCCGAACTTCCGGGCGATGAGCTGCTCACCGGGGTAGATGGTGCCGACGGCGACCAGGTCGGCGATGGAGGACGTCGAGGACAGGCTGCCGTCGACGAGATCGGCGCGGCGTACCTCTGCCTTCTCGATCTTGCCCGCCTCCTGGGCAGCGCTGACCGCCTCGCCCGTGTCGATGGTCTCGGTGGCGACCAGGACCTCGACGAGCTCCTGGTCCTTGGTCGCACGAGCATCGATGCCCTGGACGTAGAGCACGATCATGGCCGTGCCGGCGAGCGCGATGAGGGCGGCGACGAGAAGAAGTACGGATCGGCGAGCCATGATGCGGTCCTTCGCGGGTTCGTGGGCGCCCCACGGCGGGGTCCCGGGCGCGCAGGAGATTTCAGGCACTGTCGCGAGAACACAGGCCCCGAAGCCCTCCCAGCGCGACGAATCTAGGGGCGTCCCGACAGGGCCGTGGGCTAAACCGAGCAAACCACCCGAACGTAGTCCCGGTGCCACCCGAAGTGACTAGTCGCGCCTAGTCACCTGCGGTGTTCCGGGCCCCTGCGACGATCCCCATCGCGAGCCATGCCGGGCCGTCAGCCGAGGTAGAGCGCCTCGATCTCCTCGCGCGACTCGCGCATCACGACGCGTCGCTTCAGCTTCAGGCTGGGCGTGAGCTGCCCGCCCTCCTCGGTCCACTCACCGGGCAGGATGGTGAACTTCCGGATCGACTCGGCCTTCGACACCGCCTTGTTGGCGTCGTCGACCGCCTCCTGGACCGCAGCCACCAGGTCGGGGTCGTCGATGAGGGCGTCGAGGTCCGCGGACTTGCCGTGCTGCTCGGCCCAGGCCGGGAACGTCTCGCGGTCGATGGTGACGAGCGCGCCGATGAACGGCTGTCCGTCACCGACGACGAGGCACTGGTCGACGAGGGCGTGGGCCCGGAGCCGGTCCTCCAGGACGGCGGGCGCGACGTTCTTGCCGCCGGCCGTCACGAGGATCTCCTTCTTGCGGCCGGTGATGCGGACGAAGCCCTCGTCGTCGACCTCGCCGACGTCCCCGGTGTGGAACCAGCCGTCGTGGTCGACCGCCTCGGTCGTCGCCTCGTCGTTGCGCCAGTAGCCGGCGAAGACCTGGCCGCCGCGGAAGAGGAGCTCCCCGTCGTCGGCCACGCGCACGCTCGTGCCGGGCAGCGGGCGACCGACCGTCCCGATCTTCGTCGCGTCGGGGAGGTTGGCGGACAGCGCGGCCGTCGTCTCGGTCAGACCGTAGCCCTCGAGCACGGTGAGGCCGATGCCGCGGTAGAAGTGGCCGAGGCGGTCGCCCAGCGGCGCGCCGCCGGAGATGGCGTACGTGCAGCTCCCGCCGAGCGCCTGGCGCAGCTTGCCGTAGACCAGGCGGTCGAAGAGCGCGTGCTGCGCTCGCAGGCGCACCGGCACCCGCTTGCCGTCGGACGCCCGCGACCAGGCGATCGCGACGTCTGCCGCGCGGTCGAAGATCTTGCCGCGGCCGTCGGCGGTAGCCCGCTGCGAGGCGCTGTTGAAGACCTTCTCGAACACGCGCGGCACGGCCAGGATGAACGTCGGCTTGAACTCGCCGAGGTCGGTCACCAGGTTCTTGATGTCGGCGCTGTGGCCCAGCTTGGCCCGGCTCTTGACGGCACCGACCTGGATGATGCGCGCGAAGACGTGGGCGAGCGGCAGGAAGAGCAGGGTCGAGGCGTTGTGGCTGTCGAACAGCTCGTGCAGCTCGTCGACCGCGACCCCGAGCTCGAACATGAAGTTGCCGTGGGTGAGCATGCAGCCCTTCGGCTTCCCGGTCGTGCCGCTGGTGTAGATCAGCGTGGCGACGTCCTGCGGGGTCGCCGTCGTACGACGCTGCTCGAGCACGTCGTCGGAGATGTCGGAGCCCAGGCGGCCGAGCACGTCGACCGCGTTGTCCTGGAGCGACCACACGTGCTGCAGCTCGGCGAGGTCGCCGGACCGGCGGGCCTCGCGGACCCGGGCGAGGTGGTCCGGGCCCTCGGCAACGATGGCCCGGGCACCCGAGTCCTCGAGGATCCAGCCGATCTGCTCGGCGGACGACGTCTCGTAGATCGGGACGGTGACGGCGCCGGCGAACCAGATGGCGTAGTCGAGGAGCGTCCACTCGTAGCGGGTTTTGGAGAGGAGCGCGACGCGGTCGCCGGCCTCGACGCCGGCGGCGACCAGCCCCTTGGCGACGGCCTGCACCTCGTCGAGGAACTCGGCGGCGGTGACGTCGGACCACTCGTCGCCGGTGCGTCGGCTGAACACCACGGTGTCGGCGAAGTCGCGGCCGTTGGTCACCACGTCGTCGGTGAGGTTCCCGGTGGACGGGATGGTGATGCTGAGCGGCGACGAGAACTCCCGCACGATGGAACCTCCTGAAGGGTGGTGGACTGCGGTCCGCAGGCTATCGCCCGGTCAGCCGCCCGGAGAACGCCCGGTGCCACCGGCCCGGGGCCACCGCGCCCGTGGACTAGGCTCCGGCCATGGCCGAACAGACCTCTTCCTCGATCGTCGTCGACGCTCCTCCGGCCGACGTGATGGCCGTCATCGCCGACTTCGAGTCCTACCCCGAGTGGGCCAAGGGCGTGCAGAAGGCGGAGATCGTCGAGCCGGGGACCGGCGACCGGGCCGACCAGGTCTACTTCGCGCTCGACGTGTCGCCGATCAAGGACGAGTACACCCTCGCCTACGACTGGGACGGCGACCGCGAGGTCACCTGGACCCTCGTCGAGGGCAACATGCTCCGGGCGCTCGACGGCGCCTACACCCTGGTCGACCAGGGCGACGGCAGCACCGAGGTCACCTACCGACTCGCGCTCGACGTCAGCATCCCGTTGATCGGGATGCTCAAGCGCAAGGGCGAGAAGATCCTCATCGACGCCGCGCTGAAGGGCCTCAAGAAGCGCGTCGAGTCGCTCTGACCCCCGGTCCGGGCATGCGCATCCTGCTGTTCACCGGCAAGGGCGGCGTGGGGAAGTCGACCCTGGCCGCCGCCACGGCGTGCGCCAGCGCGGCAGCCGGCCACCGGACGCTCGTGCTGTCCACCGACGCCGCCCACTCGCTGGCCGACGCACTGGACGTGCCTGCCACCTCGGAGCCGACCGAGGCCGCCGCGAACCTGTGGGTGCAGCACGTCGACGCGCAGCAGCGGTTCGAGCGGTCGTGGGTCGACATCCAGGGCTACCTCCTGAGCGTGCTCGACGTGGCGGGGGTCGACCCCGTCGCCGCCGAGGAGCTGACGGTCATCCCCGGCGCGGAGGAGGTGCTCGCCCTGCTCGAGGTGCGCGCCCAGGCGCGGTCGGGGGAGTGGGACGTGCTGGTCGTCGACTGCGCGCCGACCGCCGAGACCCTGCGGCTCCTCGCCCTCCCGGAGGCCCTCGGGTGGTACATGACCCGCGTCCTCCCCGTCGAACGACGCGTCGTCAAGGCGCTCAAGCCCGTCCTGACCCGGGCGGCGGGCGTGCCGATGCCCGAGGACTCGGTGTTCGACGCCATCGAGCGGCTCCACGCCGACCTCGACGACGTACGCGCCGTGCTGACCGGACCGGAGACGTCGGTCCGCCTGGTGCTGACACCTGAGTCGGTGGTGCTGGCCGAGGCGCGGCGGGCCTACACGTTCCTGACGCTCTTCGGCTACCGCGTCGACACGGCGATCGTGAACCGGGTCTTCCCCGACGGGGGTGCCGACGAGTGGCGGCGCAGCTGGGTAGCTGCGCAGGCGCGGCACCTCGACGAGGCCGCCGACTCGTTCGCGGGGCTCGAGCTGCGCACGTCGGTCTACCGGGCGGCCGAGCCGGTGGGGCGCGATGAGCTGCTCGACCTCGCGGCATCGGTGTACGACGACGTGGACCCGATCGCGCTCGGCGCGTCCGTGCCACCGATGTCGGTCAGCACCACGTCGGCGGGGCTCGTGCTGTCGCTTCCCCTGCCCCTGGCCGCCCAGGACGACGTCGGCCTCGTGCGCAAGGGCGACGAGCTGATCGTCTCTGTCGCGTCGTACCGTCGTCTCGTGACGCTGCCGACGGGACTCGCGCGGCACCGCGTGGCCGGTGCGCGTGTGCGCGACGGTCAGCTGCAGGTCCGGTTCACAGCGCCGGCCGAGCTGCCGGAGGAGGTCTCGTGACCGACCCCGAGCGCGACGAGGTCGGCTCGCTCGGCGAGGAGGCGGCCAAGCTCCTCGGCGCCTTGTCCGGCTGGGCGCGCGAGCACGGCGTCGAGGCCGGTGACGGCCTGTCAGGACTGGCGTCGCAGGCCGCCGCGTCCGCGCACGAGCTCAACGACCACCTCGCCACGGGCGCCGCGGAGTGCACGGTGTGCCCCCTGTGCCGCACGGTCAGCGCCGTCCGCCAGCTCAGCCCGGAGGTGACGGCCCACCTGTCCGCTGCGGCCGCCTCGCTCGCGCAGGCAGCAGCTGCGTTCCTGGCGACTGCCCCGCGCAGACCCGGCGCCACGCACGACGTCGAGCACGTGGACCTCACGGACGACTGGCCCGACGACGCGTGAGCGGCTGACAGTCCTCAGCCCGTGAGCCGCGTCCGCCGCAGGCCGCCGTCGCACTCGGCACCCAGCGCGCACTCCGACTTGCTGTTGGACACGCTCGTCCGGAAGTTCACGATCTTGAACACGAAGTAGTTGTTGGACGACGAGTCGCCAGCGGTCGAGAAGGGGTTCCCGGCGCAGTTGGCGTGGGTGGCGTCGTAGTAGCTGTTCTTGTCGAAGTGGTAGCCGCACGGGTAGGCGCTGACCAGCTTGTAGACCGGGAACACCGTATTGGTGCCGTTGCCGCTGGCCGTGACGGCCGAGCACGACGACGGCGCGCAGAACACCGGGAACACTCCGATGTCGCCCGAGTCCATGAAGGTCTTCCAGGCGGCGCCGGTCTGCCCCTGGGTGATGTTTCCCGGGTTGCCGCTCATGCACGTCTCGGAGTACTCCGGTGCCGTCGGGCACGCGTCCTCGAGCACGACCGTCAGCGCGCCGGGCGTGGTCGCGTCCGCCTGGCCCGGGATCACCGACACGGCGTCCGGGCACCCGTTGATGATCTGGTTGGGGAGTCCGTCCTCCCCGCCGGCGGCACCGGTGCGCTCACCCGGGCAGTCGGTGAGCCACCAGTTGCCGGACAGGTTGACGTTGCACGCGGCCGGCGGCACCCGGCCGGCGCCGGGGAAGTGGATGCGGACGAAGTCGCCGCTGCGATCCATGTAGGCCGGGTCGAAGGACGCCGAGCACAGCGCGATCGGACGGACGCTGTCGCCCGTGCCGGGTGCCACGTCCACCGTGGCCTCGGCGGCACGCGTGGTCGTGATCTTGTCGCTGCCGCCGAAGACGCCCGTGAACCGCGCGTCGGTCTCCCCGGAGTTGCCGAAGGTGACGAGCAGCACCTTGAGCTTCGGGTCGCACTTCACGCTCCAGCTCGCGTCCTCGGCCCAGCTGACGTGCGGGTAGTTCTTCTTCGCGACGGTGATGGCCGCCTGGTGGGCGGCCGCGACCGCGGTGGAGTCGGAGGCCACGGAGTTGCACGTGCCCTTGGTCTTCGTCAGCACCTGCGCGCCGGCCAGGGCGCCGGCGTCTGCCGCCTTCTGGAGGTTGCGGTTGCTGACGTACGACGCTCCGAGGTCCACGGTGAACGCGGACAGCCCGATGAGGAAGATGGCCAGGATCCCGACGAGGACGGCGACTGCTCCCGAGTCGCCGCGGTCGGACGTCGTCATTCGTACTCGCACTGGAACTCCGCCTGACTGGTGAGCGTCACGGTCTGGGGCACGCCGGGCAGCGGCCATGGGATCAAGAACTTCGAGGTGACCGCCCCGCGCAGCGCGAGGCCCTGGCCGAACGTGCTGTCCTTGCAGGACGAACCCACGGCTCCGGGGTAGGTCATGGTGAGTCCTGACGTCTGGGACTGCGCGATGGCGGTGCCGGTCCACTGCTCGGTCGCCACGGTGCCGGGGACCTTGCCGGTGTCGACGACTCCCGCACGCGCACCGGCCCGGACCGCGTTGTCCAACGCCAGCTGCTGGGCGAAGACGAGTCCGAAGTTGACGACGCCGGCGATGACCATCAGCAGGGGGATCACCACCAGCGCGAACTCGACGGCCGACGCACCTCGTTCGGTGCGGTCGTCGAGGCGTGAGCGCCAGAGCATGAGATCCCCTTTCCCCGAGTTGTCCGCCCGCCACCGTAGGAGGTGGCGGTCTCGGGTGTCGCTGGTTTGACGACACTCGTGGGCCTCCGTGACGCGAGATGACTAGAAGTGACTAGTCAGACCATCCGATCGGGCCATGCCCCGCGCCGTACGCCAAGATGTGGCCCGTGGACGAGGGCGTGGTGGTCGGGGTCGACATCGGCGGCACCAAGGTGCTGGCGGGAGTGCTCGACGAAGCGGGGCGGGTCGTGCGCACGGCGCTGCGGACGACGCCCGGGCGTCGCGTGGTGACCGCTCGGGTCGAGGACGCCCTGGTCGAGGCGATCCTCGAGGCCGCGGGCAGCGCGCCCCTCGCGGGCGTCGGGGTCGCCGCAGCCGGGTTCGTCGACTCGGCGGGTGAGCGCGTCATGTTCGCACCCCACCTTCCTTGGCAGGGCGAGCCGCTCAAGGACCTGCTCGAGGAGCGCCTCGGCTGCCCGGTCGGCCTCGACAACGACGCCAACTGCGCGGCGCGCGCCGAGGCCCGCTACGGCGCGGCCAAGGGCTCCGCCTCGGCGCTGATGGTCACCATGGGCACCGGCATCGGTGGTGCCGTGCTGCTCGAGGGACGGGTGGTGCGGGGCGCGAACGGGATGGCGGGGGAGTTCGGTCACATGCAGGTCGTGCCCGACGGGCAACCCTGCGAGTGCGGTCGGCGAGGCTGCTGGGAGCAGTACTCCTCGGGCAACGCGCTCGTCCGCAACGCCCGCGCCCTGATGGTCGAGCAGCCGTCGGTCCTCGCGGACATGACGGAGGGCAACCCGGACCGGGTCACCGGGCCCATGGTCACCAGCGCGGCCGAGCAGGGCGACCTCGTCGCGCGACGGGCCTTCGCGTCCGTCGGCGACTGGCTCGGCGTCGGTGTGGCGAACCTGGTCGCCGCCCTCGACCCGGAGGTGGTGGTCATCGGTGGTGGCGTGTCGGCCGCCGGTGACCGGTTGCTCGACCCCGCGCGCGACGCGCTGCGTCGTACCCTCGTGGGCGCCGCACATCGCCGGGTCCCGGACCTGCTCGCAGCCGAGCTCGGCCCACTCGCGGGCATGATCGGGGGAGCCCTGCTGGTCTCGTGACGGAGGTCAGTCGGCCACCAGCTCGAGGGCGAGCTGCTCCAGGAACAGGCCGACGTCGGTCACGATGCCGCGTCCCTGGCCGGTGCCACGGTCGGCGAGCCGGGTGACGGTGGCGGGGTTGATGTCGACGCAGACGAGCGGCACGGACGCGGGAAGGATGCTGGCCGTGGCGACGGCGTAGAGCTGGGTCGCCATCATCAGGCAGTAGCCGAGGTCGTGGATCTCGTCGCGCATGGCTCGCTGGCCCTCGACGATGTCGGTGTGGACCTCGGGGAGCGGGCCGTCGTCGCGGACGGATCCGACGAGGACGAAGCGCTTCCCCTCGGTGACGAGCGCGTGCATCAGGCCGCTCGCGAGCACCCCGGCGTGCACCGCGCGCTCGATCGAGCCGGCCTTGCGGATGGTGTTGACCGCCCGGACCCGGTGCTCGTGACCGTGCTCGTGACCGGGCGGGGACGTGCTGTCGTGGCCGGCACCGTAGAGCGCGGTCTCGATGTCGAGCGCGGCCACCGCGTTGCCGGCGAAGAGGACGTCGACCCAACCGGCCCGTACGAGAGCTGCCATGGCCGGTACGCCGCCCGCGTGGACGACGCCGGGGCCGGCCACCCACAGCAACCGGGTGCCCGCGGCCCGTGCCTGCCGCATCCCGTCGGCCACCTGGCGCACCAGCACCGTCTGCGGGCGCTCCGGACCGTCCGCGTCGAACGGGCGGATCGCCTCGACCGAGGGGCCGGAGCTGGGCACGCTCACCTGGATGCCGGCCGCGCCCACCACGATGCGCATGCCCCGGGTGACGTCGGACAACGGCACCGTCCGCACGCGCGGGTCGCCTGCGGCCGAGTCCTCGACGACCAGGCCGCAGTCCATCTCGGGGCGGTCCACGTCGTACCAGCGGCCGCCCAGGCGGACCTGCGTCGCGAGGTTGGTGGTGGCGTAGAACCCGTCGGGCAGCACGCCGTCCTGCTCGGAGGTCGCGACCGCGGCGTCACCGTGGCCGAGCTGGTTGACGCCACGCGTCTGCAGGCGCATGAGGAGGCGCTGGAGCGAGGCGTCGTCCGGGGCCTCGACCGTGATGCGGGCGCTGCTCGGGTCGTGCGCCTCGTGTCCGACGTCGAACTCCTCGATGACGAAGTCCCCGCCGTACTCGCGGATGTCGTCGAGGACGCGCGACAGGATGCCGCTGTCCATGAGGTGACCCGTGACCTCCACTGTCTCCGATACCCCCACGTGCCGACCATATCCTTGACATACTCCGCCGGTGCTCGACGACGGATCCAAGGTGCCGCTGGCGCGGTGGGTCACCGTCCTCATCGGGGTCCTGTGCCTGTTGTGCCCCTGGTCGTCCAGCGCCGGTCTGTCGTTCGTCTACTGCACCGCGCTCCTCGGGCTCGCCGTCCTGCTCGTCCTGACGTTGCGCTCGCCCCGGGGGATTGGCCTCAGCGCCACACCCCTGGTCTGGCTCATGGCCGGGGCCACGGTTGCCGGAGTGGTGCTGACGGCCGGTGTGGCCGTCGCCGAGGGGGCGAGTGCCGGACTGGTGCTGCTGGCGGCCGTCCCGGCGATGGTGGTCGGTGTCGGCGTGATCACGGCCCGCATCCGGCCGACCCGTCCCGCGCTCGCCCTGCTCGCGGCCGGCGGTGCCGTCCTGGTCGCGGCCCTTATCGCAGTCTGGGCACAACCCATTGACGTCGAGTTGTTCACAAGCGGAGGACTGGACGCTTTGAGCCGGGGATCGTCGCCCTACGCCATCACGATCGACGACGTCTACCCCGCCGCGGAGTCGGCACGCGTCTACGGCGACGGTGTCGTCGAGGGCGGGCAGGTCCAGTACGGGTACCCGTATCTTCCCGCTGGGCTGCTCATGGACCTTCCGGCTCATCTTGTCGCGGACGCGGTTTGGATGCACGCCGCATGGATTGCGGTCGCCGTGGTCCTCGGGTGGCGCATAGCGCGCGACGTTCTCGGCCGCGCGGCCGTGATCGTACTTGCGCTAGGTCCGGCAACCCCGGTCCTGATCGTCAACTACTGGATCGAAGCACCCATGATCGGATTCTTTGCGGTCGCGTGGTGGGGAATGCAACGACACCGCCGGAGCATCGCCGCCATCGCCATTGGAGCCCTGTTCGCATCCAAGCAGTACTCCGCCTTCTTCCTCGCATCCCTTTGGCCGGTGCTTCGCAGTATGGGCGCGGCCGTCGTCGCAGGCGCCGCAGCCGTCGGGATCGCCATCGTGGTTGGCGTCTTGCTGATGGAACCAGCCGCCTTCTACAGGTCAGCCGTCCAGTTGCAGCTCGTCCAGCCATTCCGGGAGGACGCGGTGTCCCTGCTACCTGCTCTGCAGGCGGTGGCGGGTGGGCTCCCGTCCTGGCTTACGGTCGCTGCCCCCTTCGGAGGGTTCGCCGTGTCGGCTTTCGTCGCGCGGTGGACACGGCCAGGTTCGACGTCGTTCGCCCTATGCGTCGGACTCGGCCTGCTGGTGACCGTGATCTTCGCCAGGCAGGCCTTCGTCAACTACTACGCCTTCATCGGAGCGGTCCTCCTGCTGGCCGGCGTCAGCTGGCCGCAGGACGATCCGACTCAGATGCGTGAGCCGTCGTCCCAGGGGTCGCGGGGCGACTTGGGCATCACCAGGACGAGGTAGCCGAACCCGCCGACGAACCACCCGACCAGCACCCAGCCGATCAGCGGGTTGACGTAGATCGAGAACAGACCGATCACGAGGGCGATCAAGGGAGCCACGAAGATCCCGGCCCAGGCCAGCCCACGCTGCCACGTGCGGGGGACGGGGAACGGGGGTGCCGGCGGTGGCCGGAAGCGCTCGGCCTTCGCGATGGCCTGCTCGCGCCGCTCCACCTCGTCGTCGTCCCGCAGGTGCTCCGGCAGGTCGTCCGAGGGTGGGCTCCCGGGGCTCGCGGGAGCGTCCGGAGAGGGGCCCTCGGGGACGGCCGCCGCCTCGTCCGCCGGGGCCGCCGGGTCGTCCAGGACAGCGCGCTCGCCGTAGTTCTCGACGATCTCGCGCCACGCGAGCTCGGTGCGGCTCTCGTCCTCCGGGCGACTCACGGGATCTACGGTAGCGGGGGCGTGGTCTCCACGCTCCTTGCGCTCGTACCTCGCCACCCGGCGACACGACGTTCGGGGGCCTCACGGCTGCCCAGCTGGTGCACACTGTGCCCGTGAGGATCCCCTTCCGCGGCACGCAGGCCGCACCCCTCGACCCCACCCTGGTCGCGCCGATGTCCACCCCCGCCAACCCTGCCTCGACCGGTGGTCGGCGCGTCGGCGTGCTCGTCGTGCACGGTTTCACCGGTAGCCCCGCCTCGATGCGGCCGTGGGCGGAGGAGCTGTCAGCGCGCGGGTACGCCATCGAGATGCCGCTGCTGCCCGGCCACGGCACCCGGTGGCAGGACTGCAACAAGGTCACCTGGTCCGACTGGGTCGCGACCGTCGAGGGGGCGTTCGACAGGCTCGCAGCCGAGAACGACGCAGTCTTCGCTGTCGGCCTGTCCATGGGCGCGTCGCTGTGCCTGCGCCTCGCCGCAGACCGCGGCGAGGAGCTCTCCGGCCTCGTGCTGGTCAACGCGGCCGTCGACACGCTGCGCAAGGACGCGGTGCTGCTGCCCGTCCTCAAGCGCGTGGTGCCTGCCTTCCCCGGGATCCGGAACGACATCAAGAAGCCCGGCATGGACGAGGTGGCCTACCCCGTCATGCCGCTCAAGGCGGCGTACGAGATGTCCACCGGGTGGTCGCAGCTGCGACGGGACCTGCCGAAGGTCACCATCCCGGTGCTGTCGTTCCGCTCCAAGGACGACCACGTCGCGGACATCTCGACGTCGAAGGCCCTCCACGCCAGCTTGTCGTCCAAGGACTTCGAGGAGCGGCTGCTGGAGGACAGCTACCACGTGGCCACCCTCGACAACGACGCCCCGCGGATCTTCGCGGAGTCCGCCGCGTTCATCGAGCGGGTCACCAGCGAGCAGCAGGGATAGTCTCGGACCGTGCTGTACTGGTTCCTGAAGTGGATCGCCCTCGGGCCGGTCCTGCGACTCGTGTTCCGGCCCAAGGCCTACGGCATCGACCACGTGCCGGAGGAGGGTCCCGCGATCCTGGCCAGCAACCACCTGTCGTACGCCGACTGGCTGTTCATGCCGCTCACGCTCACCCGGCGGGTCACCTTCGTCGCCAAGGCCGAGTACTTCACCACCCCCGGCATCAAGGGCTGGTTCCAGAAGAAGTTCTTCACCGGGGCAGGGCAGGTGCCGATCGACCGGTCGGGCGCCAACGCCGCGGAGGGCGCCATGAAGTCGGCGATGAAGATCCTCGCTGAGGGCGACCTGTTCGGGATCTACCCCGAGGGCACGCGGTCCCACGACGGCAAGCTCTACCGCGGCAAGACCGGCGTGGCCCGGCTCGCGCTCGAGAGCGGCGCCCCGGTCATCCCGTGCGCCGTGGTCGGCACCGACGTCGTGGCCCCGACCGGCAAGGTCTACGGCACGTGGACGCGTCCGGTCGTGCGCTTCGGCAAGCCCCTCGACTTCTCCCGTTACGCCGGTATGGAGAACGACCGCTACATCCTGCGCTCGATCACCGACGAGATCATGTACGAGATCATGCGGCTCTCCGGGCAGGAGTACGTCGACCTCTACGCCAGCAAGGCGAAGGAGCTCGACAAGGAGAAGGCCAAGCAGGCCGAGCGCGAGAAGGCCGAGCGGGAGAAGGCGGCGCGCGAGCAGGCCGAGGACGGGCCTGAGCAGAAGGCGTCCTGAACGCCGACCCGCACCCGCGGCAGCAGCAGCCGCGGGCCGACTCCGCCCTCGCCGTCGAGGACCGGCTCTACTCCGCGCTCGCCATCGTGCGGGTCGTGGTCACCATCAACATGGTCGCCCTCAACGCCTACCGGCGCGACAGCTTCTCCCACCCGACCCTCGCCCTGACGGTCGTCCTGGCGCTGGTGGTGTGGACCGGCGTCGCGATCTGGCTCTACGGCCGGCGCTCCACGCGCACGCCCGCGCTGCTCGTCGCCGACCTGCTGATCGCCGCGGCGGCGATCGGCGTCACCCCCTGGCTGAAGTCGGAGAGCTTCAACGCGACGCTGCCCGGATTCTGGGTGATGGGCGCGCTGCTGGCGTGGGCGATCCACTGGCACTGGAAGGGCGGCCTCGTGGCCGCGGTCGCCCTCTCGCTGGCGGACCTCCTGCCGCGTGAGGCGGTCGACCAGGGCAACTACGGCAACGTCTTCCTGGTGCTCATCGGCGGACCGATCGTCGGCTACATGTGCGAGTCGCTGCAGCGGATGGCGCGGGAGCGGGACGCGGCCGAGCACGCAGCCGCGGCGGCGGAGGAACGGACCCGACTCGCGCGCGCCGTGCACGACGGCGTGCTGCAGGTGCTCGCGATGGTGCAGCGCCAGGGTGCCGCCTCCGGCGGGGAGTGGGCCGAGCTCGGCCGGCTGGCAGGCGAGCAGGAGCGCGGGCTGCGCTCCCTGATCCGGCAGCAGGACACGGTGCCGGCCCGGTCGGGCGGCAGGGTCGACCTGGCCGGCGCTCTCGAGGCGATGGCCACCGCGCACCCGGTCCGGGTCGAGGTGGCGACGCCCGGTGGCGCCGTCCTGGTCGACGAGCACGTCGGCACCGAGACCGTCGCTGCGGCCAAGGCGTGCCTCGACAACGTGCTGGCCCACGTGGGGCCCGGCGCGTCAGCGTGGATCCTGGCCGAGGCCGCAGCCGACATGATCACGGTCTCCGTGCGCGACGACGGTCCCGGCATGCCCCCGGGCCGGGTGGACGAGGCAGCGGCCGAGGGACGACTCGGCATTGCCTCCTCGATCCGCGGCCGCATCGAGGGACTCGGCGGCACCGCCACCGTCCAGAGCGGCGAGTGGGGCACCGAGTGGGAGCTGTCGCTGCCGCTAGCGTGACCGCGTGACCATCCACGCCGGCCACCCGTTCCCGACCCCCGACGACCCCGTACGACGCCTGCGCGGGCGCCTCGGCGGGGCGGTCTCGCTCTGGACAGCGGGGGACGACGCGGAACGGGCGGGCCTGACGGTCACGTCGTGGCTGGTGGCTGGCGGCGAGCCGGGACGGGTGCTCGCGCTGCTCGACCCCGACGCAGACCTCACCGAGCTGCTCCTCGCGACCGGCAGGGGCGTCGTACAGCTGCTGTCGTGGTCGGACCGCGACCTGGCGGACGCCTTCGCGGGCGTCGCCCCGGCGCCCGGCGGCCCGTGGCGGATGGCCGCGTGGGACCAGAGCACGCACGGCCCGCGGCTCGAGACCGCTGCCGCCTGGGCGCTGGTGAGCGTCGAGACCGAGGTCGAGGTGGGCTGGTCGCGGCTGGTGACCTGCACGCTGGACGAGGTCGTGGTCGGCGACGATCCCGAACCGCTCGTCCACCGGCGGGGTCGTTACGTCCCGCCGGGCGTCTGAGCGGTCTACGCTGCGGTCCAACCGGGAGGGGGATCCATGGTCAGGGTGATGGTGGTCGACGACCATCCGATGTGGCGCGACGCGGTCGAGCGCGACCTGCAGGCGGCCGGCCACGAGGTCGTGGCGGTGGCGGCCAACGGGCGTGAGGCGATGGCGCGGTTCCCGGCGGCGGCGCCGCAGGTGGTCGTGCTGGACCTCCAGCTGCCCGACCACAGCGGGGTCCAGGTCACCAGCATGATGCTGGAGCACGACCCGACGGCCCGGGTGCTGATCCTGTCGGCCAGCGGTGAGCAGGACGACGTGCTGGAGGCGATCAAGGCCGGCGCGACGGGCTACCTGGTGAAGTCGGCCTCGAGCGCCGAGCTCATCGACGCCGTGACGCGGGTCGCCGACGGCGACACCGTCTTCACCCCCGGCCTCGCCGGTCTCGTGCTGGGGGAGTTCCGGCGCATCGCTGACGGCCCGGCCGACGACCCGCGCGACCAGCTCACCGAGCGGGAGACCGAGATCCTCAAGATGGTCGCGACCGGCATGAGCTACAAGCAGATCGCCGCCCGCCTGGTCCTGTCGCACCGCACGGTCCAGAACCACGTCCAGAACACCCTGCGGAAGCTGCAGATGAACAACCGCGTGCAGCTGACCCGCTGGGCCATCGAGCACGGCCTCGACGGCAACGCCTGAACCGCTCGCTCAGGACGGGACGGTCACGACGGCGAGCACACGGTTCCCGGCGTCGGTGCCGGTGAGCTCCACCCGCCACTGGTCCTCGCCCTCCGACGTCCCGCATGGCAGGGGCTGCTCCTCCGGCGCGGCGCACGCGAGCGACAGCACTTCCTGCGACCGCACGACGCGGACGTCGCGCGCCTGCGTGGCGGTGACGACGAGCGACGTCGCGCTGGCGAGGCCGCGGCCGTCTGCGGAAGAGCTGAGCTCCACCGCACCTGACATCCGGTAGCGCACCTGGATCCGGGTCGCGTCCGCGAAGGCGTACGTCGCACCGCTCGGCGCGACGGTCGCGGGACCGGACGCCGCGCGACCGTCGGCGGTCACCTCGACATCGGTCGCCGAGACCTCCGCGCCGTCGACCTCCGGCAGGGTGAGGCCCACCTCGTCGATCGGGTCCTCCGCGTGGATCCAGTGGGTCACCTCCAGGTCACCGCCGGGCAGCACCTCGGTCACGGCGCGCGACTCCGCGGCGATCGGCCAGCCGTCGATCGGCAGCGACGCGGCAGGGGACGGTGACGAGTCGCCCGGACCGACGACCTGCCACGCGACGACCCCTCCTGCGACCACGCCCACCAGGGCAGCTGCCACCAGCGCGAGCGTCCTGCGGGACTGGCGTCCGGAACGGGGGCCCGGCCCGGACGGCGCGACGACGGCGGCACGCTCGGTCGGACTTGTCGTCCCGAGTTCCCGCTCGTCGGCTGGAATCTCGGCCGACAAGGGGGAGTCTCCCCGGATATCCGGGGATCCCACCGGGGCCGGGGCCGGGGCCGCGGCCGGTGGCGGGGTGGCAGCGACGGGTTCCTCGACGCGTGCCTCGACGGGGGCCTCGTGCGCCTCCTCGACCGGCGGTGTCGGCGGCGGGGAACGGCGTGCACGTGGGGGAGCGGGGCGCGGCCGGATGGCCTCCTGCGCCGGGGAACGGCGCGGGGCCGGGGGAAGGACGCTGGGGAGCCGTTTCTGGTACGGCTTCTTCGGGCTCACGTCGCCTCCGGCGGGCCGAGGGGCACGGCCGTGACCACGGCCAGGTTCTGGTAGCCGCCGCGGGAGGCGTCGTACGGCGGCGCGCAGGTGACGAGGGTCAGGCGCAGGTCGCCCGCGGCGTCGTAGATCCAGGCGTCGTCGACGAGGCTGCCCTGGGGCACCAGCCGGCGCGACCGCACCTCGAAGTCCTGACGCAGGCCGTGGGCCTCGAGGCGGATCCGCGCACCCTCACGGACCGTGAGCAGCTCTGCGAACGGCCCCAGGCCCTCGGAGTCGGAGTCGACGTGGGCCGCGACGAGGATCGACCCGAACGGGTCGCCGATGCGCGAGCCGCCGCGCCACCACCCCGCGACGTCCACGTCGTCGGGCACGTCCAGCACCCCGGTGCCCGTGGTGCCGGCCGCGGACACGGGTACGACGCGCCCGCTCGGCAGCCTCGCCCGGACCGGCCGCCGCGGCGCCACGACCGACTCGGCGCGTCGGGCGGGGGTCACGGGCTCGGCGGAGGACGAGGAGGGCGTGGAGGACGGGGCGGACCCGGACGACGCGGAGGGCGACCGGGTGTCCGGACGGGTGGCGTCGGTGCTGCCGGCACAGCCGGTGGCCACGACGAGGCAGGCGGAGATCATGAGCGCGCGGGTGCGGACGCTCATCCGGTCGGCGGCACGAGGCGCGAACGGCGCCACCGCAGTCCCACGCCCGAGACGCCCAGCGCCACGAGGAGCGCCGCGCCGAGGGCTCCGACCGTCGGGAGCGGGCCGCGGTCGCCGTCGGCCGTCGAGCCGTTGAAGGTGGTCACCCGACCCCCGGCCAGCCCCGCCGACCCGGTCTCGATGCGTGAGGGCCGGACGCTGCCGTCGGCCGCCAGGTCGACGGTGTGGGCGATGACGTTCATCGAGCCGTCGCGCGGGTTGCCGTAGGCGTAGATCATCGAGAGGGTACGGGCCTCCAGGGCCACGTCGAGCGGACCGAGGATGGGGTCGGCGCCGGCCGCGCCCGACGGCAGCAGCGCCACACTGATCGAGCCCTCCGGCACGTCGGCGTCGGCGAACTCGCCGTTGGCGATGTTGGTGAACACCGTCTGGCCGTCGACCTCGACGTCTGCGGGCGCGACGGTCGCCGTGTGGGCGAGCAGGACGCGGGCCTTGCCGGGACCGATCGGTCCGGCAGGAGCGACGTAGGAGTGGACCACCGGGTCGCCCCCGACGTCCGCAGGGAGGTGCAGCACGACGTCGCTGGTGTCGCCGGCCCCGACGTCGAGGGTCGACTCCACCTTGACGCCCTTGCCGCGGAACGAGATCTCGTGGCTGCCGGGCGCGAGCTCGAACGGCCCGAGCACCTCGCCGACGCCGGCGCCGCCGGCGACCGGGCGACCGTCGACGGTCACGTCGACCGTCGCCCCGGGCACGGCCTGCACGACGTTGACACGAGCCGGTGACGGTGCCGGGACGTCAGCCCCGGCCGGTGCCCCGGCGATGAGTGGCAGGCACGCGGCCGCCAGTACTGCTGAGAGTCGACGCATTCCGACCACACCCCCATAGCCCCCACTACGACGCCGCCCCGGTCAGGACGTCGGACCTCACCTGAACACTTCGGGCTCCGGTGCCTCAACCCCGATATCGGGTACGTCCGTCCGCGCCGACACGCCTACCGTTACCTTCGTGCCAGCTCGGGGTAACGGGCGGACGACGGGAGGGAGGAGTGGACGTGGACACGACGGTCGAGGGCTACCTGACCCGCATCGGCCTGGGTTCCGCCCCGCAGCCGACGGTCGACGGCTTGCGCGTGCTGCACCGCGCCCACGTCGGGCGGATCCCGTACGACAACCTGTCCATCATGCTGGACCGGGCCGACGCGGTCGACCCGACAGCGGCGGCCGCACGAGCCGCCGCCGGCACCAGGGTGGGCTACTGCTTCCAGCAGAACGGCGCCCTCAGCTGGCTGCTCGAGAGGCTCGGGTTCGCGATCAGCCGACGGCACGGCCACGTCTGGGCCCGCCCCGAGGACGAGCTCGGTGCCGCGCTGAACCACCTGGTGCTCGTCGTGTCCGGGCTGCCGACCGACGGCAACCCCGGTGGGCACTGGTGGGCGGACGCGGGTCTCGGCGAGGGGTTCGCGGAGCCGCTTCCCCTGGTCCGGGGCGACCACGACGTGGACGGGTGGTCGTTCGGCATCGGGGCAGGCTTCGGCGCCCAGGCGGCCGGGCGCCCGACCGGCCCGGCGGCCTGGACGTACCGGCACCTGCCCGGCGGGGTGCTGCGCGGAATGGTCGTCACCTCCCGCGACCACGGGGACGAGGCGATCGCCGCATCCCACATGAGCCTGAGCGCCGGCGAGGCGTCACCGTTCCGGCGCATGGTCGTCGCCCAGCGCATCGACGGACCGCACCAGCGCACGGTGCGCGGGATGGTGCACCAGGTCATGACGCCGACCTCGAAGGACCAGCGCGACCTGACGTCGTACGACGACTGGCGCGGCGCGCTCGTCGACGACCTGCTGGTGCCGGTCGACGACGTCACCGACGACGAGTGGTCGGCGCTGTGGGCGCGCACGCAGGCCTCGCACCGCGCCTGGGAGGAGGCGGGGCGACCATGAGCGACCGCGAGCCGAGGACCTGGCGTCGCGCGACCGCGGAGGACGCCGTCGCGCTGCGCGACCTGGAGCGCATCGCGAGCCAGACCGGGCTGGCGCACGTGTTCGGCGAGCTGCCCTACCCCGACGACGACGTGCTGGCGCGCTGGGCGCTGCTCCTCGACGACCCGGAGGTGACGGTCGAGGTGGTCGAGGACGAGCGGGGGATGGTCGTCCTTGCCGCCCACGACGGTGCCACGCTGCGGCACCTCGCCGTCCGCCCCGACCACTGGAGCGCCGGTCTGGGCCGCGAGGGAGTCCTCCGGGCCGAGGCCGCCGGAGCGAGACGGCTGTGGGTGCTGGAGGCCAACGGACGGGCGCGCGGGCTCTACGAGTCGCTCGGCTGGACCCCCACCGGGGCCACCCAGGAGTGCCCCTGGGCGCCGTACCCGACCGAGGTCGAGTACGCCGCTCCCTAGGATCGGGGCATGCCGGACGCCGACCCGCTGCTGGAGATCGCCGACGACCTCTACGCCCTGCCCCTCGCGGACTTCACGCCTGCCCGCGATGCGCTCGTCAAGGAGCACAAGGCCGACAAGGCGCTCGCCGCCTCGATCAAGGGGCTGCGCAAGGCCTCGGCCGCGGCGTGGGTGGTCAACCTGCTGGTGCGTCGCGACCCCGACCAGGTGGACCAGGTGCTGGCCGTGGGGGAGGCCCTGCGGGAGGCGCAGGAGAACCTCGACGCCACCCAGCTGCGGGAGTTCACGAAGCAGCGCCGCCAGCTGACCGCGACGGTGACCACCGCGGCGCGCCGGATGGCGCGGGAGGAGGGGGTTCGGACGACCGAGTCCGTCGCCGAGCAGGTGGAGGCGACCCTCACCGCCGCGATGGTGGAGCCGGACGCCGCGCGTGCCGTGCGCAGCGGGCTGCTGGTGACGTCGTTGTCGGCGACCGGGCTCGGCGACCTCGACCTCAGCGGTGCCGTGGCGCTGCCCGAGGCGCTCGGCTTCAGCGCGAGGTCCCGCCCGGCCCCGGCACCCGACCCGACCCAGCGGCCCCAGCTCCACGTCGTACCCGATCCCGACGCCGACGTGAAGGCCCGGGCAGCCGCCGACGAGCGACTCGCCGACGCCCGCGCCGTGCTCAAGGAGCACGAGAAGGAGCACCGCGCCGCGCGCCGGGCGGTGGAGAAGTTGCAGGCGCGGACCCTGCAGGTCCAGTCCGAGATCGACGAGCTCCGCAGCCAGATCGCGGCCCTCGAGGACACGCTCGAGGAGGTCGACGACGAGCTCGCCGAGGCCGAGGCCGCGCAGGCCGAGGTCGAGGAGGCCGTCAACGAGGCGCAGGCCGAGGTCGACGCCGCCCGCGAGGCGCGCGAGCGGACCTAGTCAGCCCGCCCAGCCCTTCGACCGCTCCACCGCGTCGGTCCAGCGGGCGTACGACGCGTCGAGCGCCGCACGGTCGCCACCGGGCTCGAACCGCCGGTCGAGCGCCCATGTGTCCCGCAGGTCGTCGGTCGATCCCCACACCCCCGTGCCGAGCCCGGCCAGGAACGCGGCGCCGAGAGCGGTCGTCTCCACGATCTCGGGGCGCTCCACCGCGCGACCGACCTGGTCGGCCTGGAGCTGGCAGAGGAAGTCGTTCTCCGCAGCACCGCCGTCCACGCGAAGCGTGGTGAGCTCGGGCAGCGTCTCGAGCACGTCGCGGACCTCGAAGGCGATCCCCTCGAGCGTGGCCCGCACGAGGTGGGCACGGGTGGTGCCGCGGGTGATGCCGAGGATGGTGCCGCGGGCGTGCGGGTCCCAGTGGGGCGCGCCGAGCCCCGTCAGCGCGGGGACGAAGACCACCCCGTCGGTGTCGTCGACGGTCGCGGCGATCGCCGCCGTCTCCGCGGCGTTGCCGACGATCTGCAGCCCGTCGCGCAGCCACTGGACCGCCGCCCCGGTCACGAAGATGGCGCCCTCGAGGGCGTAGGTGAGCTCACCGTCGGGGGAGCGCCAGGCCGCGGTCGACAGCAGGCCGGCATCGCTGCGCACCACCTGGGTGCCGGTGTTGGTGAGGATGAACGAGCCCGTGCCGTAGGTGCACTTGGACTCGCCCTCCTCGAAGCACGTCTGCCCGAAGAGCGCGGACTGCTGGTCGCCGGCGATGCCCGCGATCGGCAGCGAGAGCCCGAGGAACACCGCCGGGTCGGTCGGCGCGATCTCGCCCCAGTTGGGGACCAGGTCGGGGAGGGCGTCACGCGGCACGCCGAAGAGCTCGCACAGCTCGTCGGACCAGTCGCCCGACTCGAGGTCGAGCAGCAGGGTGCGGCAGGCGTTGGACACGTCGGTGACGTGCCAGGTGCCGCGCGTCATCCGGGCGATGAGGTAGGAGTCGACCGTGCCGACGGCGTACCGTCCCGACTCCACCAGCGCCCACGTGTGCGGCTCGTTCTCGGCCAGCCACATCAGCTTGGTGCCGGAGAAGTAGGGGTCGAGGCGCAGGCCGGTGAGCTCGGCGACGCGGTCCTCGCGGCCGTCGGCGCGCAGCCGGTCGCAGATGTCGGCCGTACGACGGTCCTGCCACACGATGGCGCGGCGGGGCGAGCCGAGCGTCTCGCGGTCCCACAGCACGACGGTCTCGCGCTGGTTGGTGATGCCGACCGCGGTGAGCTCGGACTGGTCGACCTTGGTCAGGACCTCGCGCGTCGCCTCCAGGGTGGCCTGCCAGATCTCCTCGGCGGAGTGCTCGACCCAGCCGGGTTGCGGGAAGTGCTGGCGGAACTCCTGGTAGCCCTTGGCCTGGATGCGGCCGGCGGGGGTGACGACGACGGCGGTCACGCCGGTGGTGCCGGCGTCGATCGCGAGGACACTCATGACGCCTGCCCGTCGTTGCTGCCCCGGATGATCGCGAGGATGCGCCGGTCGATCCACTCCGGCCGCGCTCCGGAGTCGACGCGCATCTCGTAGTTCTCCGAGCCGACCCACATGTGGAAGCTGTCCTTGCCCTCGGCCTTGGCCAGGGACTCGAGCTCGATCATCAGCGCGTCGTCGACCGGCACCTGCTCCTCGGGGGTCGACGCCGTCAGGTAGAGCTCGTTGAGGTCGACCAACCGGGCCAGCTCCGTGACCGGGTCGGCGTGGTCGTCGACGCGCAGGTCGACGGCGACGTCGTCGTGCCCGCCGTAGCCGGCCCCGTCGCGTACGACGAGCAGTGCCGCCGACTGGCGCCCGCGGCTGTCACCTCCCGCGTCGTCGCCGGCAGCCAGCGCCGCGAGCAGGCGTCGCTCGACGGGTTGTGCCTCGGCCGCGATCCACGCGCGCTCCATCGCCTCCACCACCTCGGGACCGGTGAGGATGTTGCCCTGGATCGCGTAGCCGCCGCGCTCGCCGCTGCGCCCGGTCGTCCCGCCGGCCCAGGCGAAGCACTCGGAGCCGGTCCACGTCGCGGCGTTGCCGTCGGAGTCGACGACGCCCACCTGCCGGTGCTCGCGGCCCTCGTCCTCCTCGACCAGCCGGTCGAGGGCGACCTGCGCGGTCGCGCCGTCGTCGAGGTGGGCCAGCCCGAGGTACTTGAAGGCGAGGTTGGCGTCCGCCTGCGTGGCGATCGCGCCGACCCCGGCCGCCGCTGCCGGCACGGCGGACCCGACCGCCAGGAACTTGGAGGCCACGGCGACGCCCCACGACTCGCCGTCGTCGGACCGGGCCACGATCGAGAAAGTCATGCGCCGAACATAGCGGCCGCGAGGAACGAGCGGTCGCTGTGTGGAAGGCCAGGTCGAGTGGCCCCATGGCCGAGCCTGCGAGGCCGTGACCGGGTCGTGTCGAGACCGCCGACATCCATGAGGGGATCGTCGGACCCGGGTGCGAGGATGCGGCCGTGCTGACTCGTCTCGGATTCCCCAGCGTGGGGGAGCACCGCCGCTTCGTCGCGGCGATCGTCGCCGACACCGTCGGCAGCGGGCTGTTCATGCCGATCACGTTGCTCTACTTCCTCGCGATGACCGACCTGTCACTCGTGCAGGTCGGTTCGGCGCTGTCGCTGTCCGCGGTGCTGACGATGCCCGGCGCGTTCGTCATCGGCAGCCTCGTCGACCGGTTCGGTCCGAGGAAGATGATGCTGATCGGCAACCTCGTCCAGGCGGCCGGCATGGCGGCCTACCTGTGGGCCGACTCGCTGCTCGTCGTCGCGCTCTGGACGGCTCTGCTCAACCTCGGGCGCCAGGCCTTCTGGGGCTCCTTCGGCAACGTCGTCACCGCGATCTCGGCCCCCGGGGAGCGGGAGATGTGGTTCGGCTTCCTGCAGGCCGTGCGCAACCTCGGCTACTCGATCGGTGGGGTGCTCGCCGGCCTCGCGCTGCAGGTCGGGACCGACGTCGCCTACCAGTCGGTGGTGGTCGTCAACGCGGTCACCTTCGTGATCGCCTTCGTCCTGCTGCTCGACGTGCCCGACCACCGCGTGGTGCATCCCGCCGACGCCCCGGTCGAGGGCTGGGGAGTGGTGCTGCGCGACACCGCCTACCTGCGGCTCGTGCTCGGCCAGCTCGGCTTCGTGGCAGGGATGATGGTGCTCAACTTCGCCCTGCCGGTCTACGTCGCCGAGACGATCGACCTGCCCGGGTGGGTGGTGGGGGCGATCTTCACGCTCAACACGGCGCTGGTCGGCCTCGGCCAGGGTCTCGTCGTACGCCGCATGACCGGGCGCGTGCGCGCACGGATGATGGGCCTGGCGCAGCTGACCTTCGTCGCCGCCTACGCCCTGTTCGTCGTCGCCGGCTGGCTCCCGGTCTGGCTGGCGATCGTGGTGATGCTCGTCGGAGCCGCGATCTACACCGCCGGTGAGCTCACCGGCGGCCCGGTCTTCAGCGCGACCGCGGCCGAGGCCGCACCCGACCACCTCCGCGGCCGCTACCTCGGCCTGTTCCAGCTCAGCTGGGGGCTCGGGGGAGCGGTAACGCCGGTCGCGTTCACGTGGCTCCTCGCCCACGGCCAGACGACGCTGTGGTGGGTCCTGGCGCTGGTCGCGCTCGCCAGCGCGGCGTACCTCCAGCGGCTGCCGCAGGTCCTGCCCGCGGCGGGTAGGCGCGTGACCAACCGGGTCGAGGAGCAGGCCGCACCCGACCCCGCGTGAGGGTGGCGGCGCACGACATCATCCGGGGTCGCAGGGATGTCGTACGCCGCCACCTTCGAGGTGGGGCGCGCCAGGGTGGCGGCGGACTGCGCACCCGGGGCGGCCGAGCATGCGATGTGCCGCCACCCTCGGGAGAGCAGCAGGGTCGGACGGCTCAGGTCTGACCGATGTCGGCGAGCAGGCCGGTGAACCATGCCTGCCCGGCGTCGAACGGCTTGTGCCCGGCGATCCGCTCGAACTCGACCGCCCGCAGCTCGTCGTCGTGGTCCTCGTCGTGGCCGATCACGCCCGGCGTGCCATCGAGGGCGCACGCGACGGCGAGCTCGGCCATCTCGCGGATGAGGGCGAGGTCGGTGTCGTTGGCGGGCGCGGAGCGGGAGAAGTAGCCCGACTTCTGCACCATCTTCTTCTCGGCGCCGATCGCCTCCGAGAAGCGGTCGGCGAAGTAGCGGCCCGGGTTGATGGTGTCGATCTGGACGTGCCCGAACGGGTCGCGACCCACGGTCTCACCCGACGCCTCGAGGTCGGCGACGATGTCGTCGATGCCGGCTCCCTCGGCGAGGAAGATGTTGACGCAGCCGATCTCGTCCATGACCCCTCGCAGCCGGTCGGCCTCCGCCGCCAGGTCGATCGCGAGCTCCGGCACGTAGACCGCGTGGATCGCCCACTTCCGGCCGTCGAGCCCGATGCCGGGGAGCCACTCCTGCTCGGCGTGCCACGCCATGTAGTCGCGAGCGGCCGCCGCCGTCAGCCAGCCGCTGGCGCGGCCCATCACCTCGTGGACGATGAGCATCCGCGGGTTGGAGCCGTGCTCGGCGAGCACGTTCTGGGCGAACCGCGAAGCCTGCTGGGCCGCCGTCTGCGCGCCGAGGCTCTGGCGGATGGGCACGATGTCGTTGTCGATGGTCTTCGGCAGCCCGACGACCGTGAGCTCGGAGCCCTGGGTCGCGAGGTACGCCGCCAGGTCGGCTGCTGCAGTGTTGGTGTCGTCACCCCCGATGGTGTGCAGGATGTCCACCCCGTCGGCCTGCAGCCGTGCGGCTGCCACCTCGAGCGCGGTCTCGTCCTCGCCGATCAGGCCGCGTCGGCGGCAGTTGTCGTCGTTGGTGAGCTTGACCCTGCTGTTGCCGATCGGGCTGCCGCCGTAGCGGTGCAGCAGCGCGGCGCCGGCCCGCTCCTCGGCGCCGATCGTGATGCTGTTGCCGGTGAGCAGGCCGTGGTAGCCGTGCCGGTAGGCGATCAGCTCGATGTCGGGGTCGGTGGCGTCGTAGGTCTGGATGAGGGCGCCCACCGCGGACGAGAGGCACGGGGCGTACCCGCCCGCGGTCAGGATCGCAACACGCTTCGGCATGGGGAGCAGGGTAGTTGGAACGTTCTAAGCCCGGAAGTGCGTCCATCCCACCCCTCCGGGGGCTCCCGGCACGCCTCCGCGTGACCCGGGCGGCGACACGGCGTTGTCGGGGTGCGGTGGTGGTTGCCACGCCCCCGCGGCGAGGCCATTGTGAGAAGGCGCCGTGAGCTGCACGGGCCGATGAGGGGAGTGTCGATGAGCGCAACGGAAGCCGAGCAGCAGGACGTCAACGGACCGGAGGACGCCGACCTCAAGCGGGTCCTCGGCCCCAAGCTCCTGCTGCTCTTCATCGTCGGCGACATCCTCGGTGCCGGTGTGTACGCCGTCACCGGGAAGATCGCCGGCCAGGTCGGCGGCATCGCGTGGCTGCCGTTCCTGGTGGCCTTCGCCGTGGCGACCGTCACCGCCTTCAGCTACCTCGAGCTGGTCACCAAGTACCCGCAGGCCGCCGGCGCCGCGCTCTACACGCACAAGGCGTTCGGCATCCACTTCATCACGTTCCTGGTGGCGTTCACCGTGGTCTGCTCCGGCATCACCAGCGCCTCGACGTCGTCGAACCTGCTGGCGGCCAACCTGCTCATCGGCTTCGGCAACGACGACCCCAGCCCGAGCGCCATCCTGATCACGGCGCTGCTGTTCATGCTGGTGCTCGCCGCGATCAACCTGCGCGGCGTCGGCGAGAGCGTGAAGTTCAACGTGCTCCTGACGCTCGTCGAGATGACGGCCCTCGCCATCGTCATAGCCATCGGGATCTGGGTGATCGCCCGTGGCGACGGCGACCTCTCCCGGGTCACCGTCTTCGAGAGCCCCGACGACAAGGGCCTCTTCATGGCGGTCACCATCGCCACCGCCATCGCGTTCTTCTCCATGGTGGGCTTCGAGGACTCGGTCAACATGGTCGAGGAGACCCAGGATCCGCTGCGCATCTTCCCGCGCGCGATGCTGACCGGCCTGGGCATCGCCGTGCTGATCTACATGCTCGTCGCGATCTCGGTCGTCGCGGTCATCCCCGCCGGGCAGATCGCCGAGCCCACCAACGCGGAAGCCGGGATCCTCCTCGACGTCGTCAAGATCGGTGCACCCGACCTGCCGATCGACACGATCTTCCCGTTCCTCACGGTCTTCGCGGTCGCCAACACCGCCCTCATCAACATGCTGATGGCGAGCCGGCTCATCTACGGCATGGCCCAGCAGGACGTCCTTCCGCGTTCCCTCGGCAAGGTGCTCCCGGGCCGTCGCTCTCCGTGGACCGCCATCGTCTTCACCACGCTCCTGGCGCTGGGCCTGATCAGCGTCGTCACCCTCGACTCGGAGTCCTCGGTCGTGGGGGCGCTGTCGGGCACCACGGCCCTCCTGCTGCTGGCCGTGTTCACCATCGTCAACATCGCGTGCCTGATCCTGCGCCGCGACCCCACGCCCGAGCGCGCCTTCCGCGCACCGACGGCGCTCCCGGTCATCGGTGCGATCTGCTGCGGCTACCTCCTCGGCCCGTGGGCGCGACTCGAGGCCGACATGGTGCAGTACAAGATCGCCGCGGGGTTGCTCGCCATCGGCGTGGTCCTCTGGGCACTGACCTGGCTCACCAACCGTGGCGTGCGCGCCAAGAAGACCGGATTCCGCGACATCGACCACCTCGAGTGAGGCTCCTCGCCGACACGGCGGGGTCCCGCACGCGTGCGTAGGCCTCGCCGTCTACGGTGGGGCGGGTGACCAAACGACCTGTGGGGCCCGTGCTGGCGTTGCTGGTGGCCGGCGCGCTGGGCTGCTCGACGGTCTCCCCTTCGGCGCCGACCGCGAGCGCCACACCGAGCTCCGACCACCCGGCGCCCACGATCTCGGACGCCACTCCGGAGGGCGACGCGACGACGCCCGTGGGCCCGGCTGCCGAGCGCGGCCCGCGGGACCGGCCCACCGTGCCGGCGGCCCCCGAGCTGGCCGGGGCCTACCGGTTCGTCTCGGCCCCCGACTTCCTCAACCAGGACGTCGCCGACCTCACCGCCGACGGGCGCAAGGAGTTCGTCGACAAGCGCACGGGAGAGGTCGCGAACTCCACCAACGCCGACTACGACGCGGCGCTGGACCACGTGATCGACGAGATGGCGTCGCACGGCACCGACGACGTCCTCGTCGCGGGCGACCTCGTCGAGGGACGTTGGGGCCGCGACGACGCGCGCACCGGCGTCTTCGGGCCGGTGCGGACCCAGTCCCAGCGCCTGCGGGCCTGGCGCCGCGCGGCGGACGTCTACTACCCCGCCTGGCGTGAGCGGTTCGAGGACCGCGGCCTCACGACCTACCCCGCCCTCGGCGACCACGAGATCGGCGACGACCCGTGGCGGGCCCGCAACAACCCGTGGATCGACTTCAAGCGCCGCCACGTGCCCGAGTTCAAGCGGATCTACGCCGACCACATGCTGACGGGCGAGGGCGGACGGCCCCGGTTCGACGACCGGCCCTCCGGGCAGGCCGGCCGCACCGCCTACGCCGTACGCCTCGACGCCGACGTCCTGCTCGTCACGCTCGACGTCTTCGAACGCCGCGGCGGCGACGTGCACATGTCCGTCGACCCCGCGCAGCTGCGCTGGCTCGAGGGTGTCCTCTGGAAGGCCCGCAAGGACGACGTGCCGTGGGTGATGGTCCAAGGACACGTCCCGATGACCCCGAAGGTGCGCGTCCGCAACTCCAGCAACCTCGTCTACGAGGAGGGCGCGCGCTCCGACCTGTGGAAGGCCATGGTCGCCGGCGGCGTCGACGTCTACCTGAGCGGGGAGGTGCACGACCAGACGGTCCACCAGCGCGACGGCATCCTGCAGGTGTCGCACGGGTCGCTCCTCTACCGCGGCGAGGCGTCCTACGTCCTCGCCCAGGCAACCGCCGACCGGCTGGTGCTGGAGAACCACCAGTTCCGCGGCGAGATCGGGTTCGAGGACCGGCTCTGGACCACGTCGCGCCAGGGGGCGCCGGGTCACATCAGCTACCCCGACGCGTCCGTCGTCACCGGCACCCTCGTCGCCAGCCGCACCCGTTCGGGAGGACTGCGCGTGGGCGACGCCGAGGGCGTGCTGGCGCCTCTCGACTGAGGACACCCGCGCCGGCGTGCGCGGCGTCACGCGTTCAGGGATCGGTCACGGTTCGGGCGGGGCGGTGCGCGCGCCGTACCCTTGTCAGGTGACCGCGATCCCCACCCTCGAGCAGTTGCACGCCCTCGGGCCGAAGCAGCAGCCGACCTATCCCGACTCCGGGGCGGTCGACGCTGCCGTGGCCCGACTGAGGACCGTGCCGCCGCTCGTCTTCGCGGGTGAGTGCGACGACCTGACCGCCAAGATCGCCGCGGTGACGCGTGGCGAGGCCTTCCTGCTCCAGGGCGGCGACTGCGCCGAGACCTTTGCCGGCGTGACTGCCGACAACGTGCGCAACAAGCTGCGCGTGCTGCTGCAGATGGCGGTCGTGCTGACGTACGCCGCCTCGGTCCCCGTCGTGAAGCTGGGCCGCCTCGCCGGCCAGTACGCCAAGCCGCGCAGCTCCGACGAGGAGACCCGCGACGGCGTGACCCTCCCGGCCTACCGCGGCGACGCGGTCAACGGCTACGACTTCACGCCCGAGGCCCGCATCCCGGACCCGCAGCGGCTCGTGGACGTCTACAACTCCTCGGCCGCCACGCTCAACCTGGTCCGTGCCTTCGTCACCGGCGGCTACGCCGACCTCCGCCAGGTCCACACCTGGAACACCGACTTCGTCCAGACGTCGCCGTTCGGGCAGCGCTACGAGGCCGTGGCCGACGAGATCGAGCGTGCGCTCACCTTCATGAAGGCGATCGGCGCCGACCCCGACGAGTTCCACCGGGTCGACTTCCACTCCAGCCACGAGGCGCTGCTGCTGGAGTACGAGCAGGCGCTGACCCGCATCGACTCGCGCACCGACCAGCCCTACAACGTGTCCGCGCACTTCGTCTGGATCGGTGAGCGCACGCGCCAGCTCGACGGCGCCCACATCGAGCTGCTGTCGAAGATCAGGAACCCGATCGGCATCAAGCTGGGCCCGACGACGACGCCCGACGACGCGCTCGCCTACGCCGCGCGGCTCAACCCCGACAACACGCCGGGCCGGCTCACCTTCATCACCCGATTCGGCGCCGGCAAGATCCGCGACGGGCTGCCCGCCCTCGTGGAGAAGGTCACCGCCGAGGGGCTGAACGTCGCCTGGGTCTGCGACCCGATGCACGGCAACACCTTCGAGGCGTCCTCGGGCTACAAGACCCGCCGCTTCGACGACGTCATCGACGAGGTCCAGGGCTTCTTCGACGTGCACCGCAGCCTCGGCACCTGGCCCGGCGGCGTGCACGTCGAGCTCACCGGCGACGACGTCACCGAGTGCGTCGGCGGCGGCGAGGAGATCGACGAGGTGGGCCTGGCCCACCGCTACGAGTCGGTCTGCGACCCGCGTCTCAACCGGGTCCAGTCGCTCGAGCTCGCCTTCCTCGTGGCGGAGATGCTGCGCAAGGCCTGACCGCTCGGGGGCGGTCCGCGGGTCCCTTGTAGGTTCGCCGGGTGATCGACCTTCGCTCCGACACCCTGACCCGCCCGACCGACGCGATGCGTGAGGCGATGGCCCGCGCGGAGGTGGGGGACGACGTCTACGGCGAGGACCCGACGGTCGCGGCGCTGGAGGAGCGGGTCGCGGGGATGTTCGGCCACGAGGCCGCGCTGTTCACGCCGACGGGCTCGATGGCCAACGTGCTCGCCGTGGCCAGCGTCGTCTCGCCCGGCGAGGAGGTGCTGTGCGAGTCCTCGGCCCACATCGCCCGCGCCGAGCTCGGCGCCCACGGCGCCATCACCGGTCTGACGATGCGCACCTGGACGAAGGCGCGCGGCCAGGTCGACCTGCCCGCCATCGAGGCGATGCACGCCCCTGACATGGGTCCGTTCTTCGTGCGCACCGCCGCGGTGTCGGTCGAGAACACCCACAACTTCGCCGGCGGCGCGGTGCTGCCGATCGAGGACCTGCGGGCGCTGCGGGCCTGGGCCGAGACCAACCAGACCAAGGTCCACCTCGACGGCGCGCGGCTGTGGAACGCCCACGTCGCCACCGGGACGCCGCTGGCGGACTACGGCCGCGTCACCGACGTGCTCGCCGTGTGCCTGTCCAAGGGGCTCGGCGCGCCGATCGGGTCGCTGATGGTCGGCTCGGCGGACGCGATCGCCGTGGCGCGGGTGCGGCGCAAGCGGATGGGCGGCGGGATGCGGCAGGTCGGCGTGCTCGCGGCGGCCGGTGCGTACGCCCTCGACCACCACCTCGAGCGACTGGCCGACGACCACGCCAACGCGCGGCTGCTGGGCGAGGCGCTGGGGCTCGACCCTGAGGTCATCGACACCAACATCGTCGTCGTCGAGCGCCCGGACGCCGCGTCGTTCGTGGAGCGGGCTGCGGCCGACGGCGTGCGCATCGCTGCGGTGGGACCGCGGACCGTGCGCCTCGTGACCCACCTCGACGTCTCGCGCACTGACGCCGAGCGTGCGGCCGCGGTGCTCAGCCGGCTCGCCGCCCCCTGACGCTGACCTCGCTGATCGCGGTGTAGTCGCGACCGAGGCTGCCGGAGCCCGGCGGCGTCACGGCGTCGATGGTGATGGTGATGGTGCTCGTCTCGCCCGGCGGGATCTTGAGCCACTGCATGTCCGGCCGCTCGGCGAAGGACTGCTCGATCGTCGAGCCGTTGTCGAAGCCCCAGGTGACGGACAGGATGCGACGGTTGTTGGGGTACCAGTCGACCCCGGCGACCTGCTTGGCGTAGCCGTTGACGAGCCCCACCCGGGTGACCACGCCGGGCTCGGTCAGCATCACCGTGATGGTCGAGCCGGTGGCGTCACCGGCCGTACGCCACGCCGTGGCCGGGTTGCCGTCGCCCATCTGGCTCGCCTCGTAGGCCACCAGGTTGCCGTCGAAGTCGGTGGTCGGCGGTGCCGTGCCGGGGACCTCGAAGGTCGCGCCGCGGGCCAGGTCGAGCGCCTTGCCGACGCCGGCCGGTGCCTCGTCGTCGCCGCCGTCGTCCGTCGGCTTCGGGTCGTCCGCCTTCCCGGCGCCGGGGTCCGGCGCCTGCGAGGTGCCCATGGCGGCGTCAGCGGGGTCGGTGGCGACCTCGTCGGCGTCGGTGTCGAAGACCCGCAGCAGCAGGAAGGCCAGGCCCACCAGCAGCGCGGCGCCCAGGACCCACCCGAGCCACGCCAGGCCGTGCACCGGCAGGTCGCCGTCGTCGTCGTCGACCTCCTCGTAGGGCAGCAGCTCCTCGCGGGGGTCCCACGTCGCACGCCGCGAGGGGGAAGGGCCAGGTTCGTCGGGTACGACGTCGGGCGGGCCGGTCGGCGAGACCGGGGTGGGGTCGGCTGCCTGGACGGGTGGGACGACGGGTGGGACGACGGGTGGGACGACGGGTGGGAAGACGGGGGCCGGCGTCACGTCCGCGTCCGGCGCGGGGTCGTCATCGTCGGGCGACTCGGCGGCGGGGTCGGCAGCGCGGTCGGCAGCGGGGTCCGACGCCGTCGGCGGCGCCTCGTCGGGCGGAGCCGGTCGCTCGCGGGCTGGAGCCGTGGCGGTCACGGTCGACGACGGAGCCGGTGGCTGATCGAGGCGGACCGGCGCGGGCGCGCCGATGCGGTGCCCACAGTTGAGGCAGAACCGCCCCACTCCCAGCTCGGCGCCGCACGCCACACACGTGTCCACGGGCCCCACGATAGGGGGACGGACCCGTGCAGGGTCCCACCCGAGGGACGGGGCGCTCCTACACGGCGATGTGCGGGACCTCGCCCTCGACCACCCGTCGCGGGGCGAGCTCGACGGTCAGCATCGCCACCAGGACCATCGAACCGCCGAGCAGCAGCCGCGTCGTGAGGTCCTCGCCACCGAGCCAGACGGCGAAGAACGACGCGAACACCGGCTCCATGCTCATGATGATCGCGCAGCGCGTCGGTGGGAGGTGCGCCTGCGCCCACGTCTGGCCGAGCAGGCCGAGCGCGCCGACCACCACCGCCATGTAGAGCACCGACCACCAGTCGGCGGCCCGGTCGGGCAGGACGATCCCGTCGGGCGCGGTCGCCAACGTGCACACCACCGCGATCACCATGACCTGCAGGATCGTCATCCCGACGGCGTCCTGGGCGGTCGACCACGCGCCGAGCCCGACGATGTGCAGCGCGTAGAGCACCGCCGACGCCAGGGTGATCAGCTCGCCGTAGCCGATGCTGAGCCCGTTGAGGGCGAGCACACCGAGCCCGACGGTCGCGAGGGCGACGGCCGCCCAGGTGATCGGCGGGATCCGCGTGCCCAGGATCGCGGCGGCCAGCAGCGGGGTGCACACGACGTACAGGCCGGTGACGAAGCCGCTGATGCTCGCGGGGGTGTGCGCCAGGCCGGCGGTCTGGAGGATCTGCGCGACGCCGTAGAGGAGGCCGAGGACCATCGCGTGGCGACGGACGACGGGGGAGAGCCGGCCGAGGGCCTTGGGCGCCACGACCAGCAGGGCGAGCGAGGCGATCGCGAACCGCAGGGCCAGGAAGTCGAGCGTCGGGACCCGCTCGAGGAGGTCCTTGATCATGAAGAACGTCGACCCCCAGCATGCCGCCAGGGCCAGCAGGGCGGCCGTCGCGAGCAGGGACGTACGACGGGTCTGCTCGGCGTGCACGGACGAAATCTAGGTGGTCAGACGAGGAACAGCGTGATCGTGGAGCCCTTCGGGACCTCCTCGCCGGACCCGGGGTCGGAGCTGGCGACGAAGCCGAGTCCGAGGTAGGTGTCCGACTCCTTGGTCTCGACCTCGAAGCCGAGACCCTCGAGCAGCTCGGTCGCGGCCTCGACGCCCATCGCCTGCACCCGCGGGACCTCGACCAGCTCGGGGCCGAGGGAGACCACGAACGACACCGTGTCGCCCCGGAAGAGGCTGGCCGTGGGCGGGTCCTGCGAGATGACGTCGCCCTCGGCGACGGTGTCGCTGTACTCCTCGCCGGTGACGCTGACCTGCAGCCCGCGCTTCTCGAGGGCAGCTGACGCGTCGTCGAACGACTTGCCCGTCCAGTCCTTCACCTCGATCGGCTTGCGGCCGCGGCTGAGGACGAGGTCGACGTTGGCGCCGGGCTTGAGGGTGGTGCCGGCCTTCGGGGACGTGCGGATGACCTGCCCCTCGGGCACCGTCTCGCTCCAGCGCGCCTTGCTCGCACCGAAGGCGAGGTTGGTCGCGGCGAGCGCGTCCTGGGCCTGGTCCTCGGTCTGCCCGGCGAGGTCGGGCACGTCGTAGCGCTCCGGGCCGAGCGACAGGGTCAGGGTGACGGTGCCGCCGTCCAGCACCTTGCCGCCCGGTCCCGGGTCGGTGGCGATGACCAGCCCGGCGGTGACGTTCTCGCTGTACGCCGGCTCGCCGACCTCGGCCTCGAGACCGGCGTCCTCCAGCTCGACGGTGGCGGCGGCCTCGTCGAGGCCCAGGACGCCGGGGGTGGTGGTGTAGCGCTCCCAGCCGAACCACCACGCGCCGGCCGCGACGCCACCGACCAGCAGCACCGCCAGCAGGAGGAGCAGCGGGCCCTTCCTCGACCGGCGGCGCGCGGTCGTCTCGACCGGTGCCACCCGGGTCGGAGCACGACCCGGTGCCGGCCGCGCACCGGTCGGCGCGGCCGGGAGGGTGGTGGTCACGGCTCCCGTGGGGGCGATCGCGGTGCGCATCGGCTCGGTGACGGGGCCACCGGCCGGCTCGTCGGTCGCGGCCGGTCCCGCAGGGGGAGCCGGGTGACGCTCGAGGGCGGTGGTGCGGTCGGGGCTGCCGTCGTCGACGAGCCCCGAGTCGCGCGGGTCGACCTCGGTCAGCAGCGCGAGCGCGCCGGCGTCGAAGGGCTCGGGCGTGGTGTCGTCGGGGGAGGGCGCCTGGTCGGCCGTCTCGACCGCGCGCCGGGGGAGCAGGTCGGCGGCCAGCTCGGGGTCGGAGGCCAGACCCTCGCGCAGCGCCTGCTCGACCCGGTGGAGGTGGTGCAGCAGGACGGTGGCGTCGGCCGGGCGCTGGGCGCGGTCGCGGGAGGTCGCGCGCGCCACCAGGGCGTCGACGTAGTCGGGGATGCCGGGCTCGACCAGCGACGGCATCGGCACGTCGTGGTGGACGTGGCGGTAGGCCACCTGGATCGGTGACTCGCCCTCGTGGGGCTTCCTGCCGGTCAGCAGCTCGTAGAGCACCACGCCAGCGGCGTACACGTCGGCCCGGGCGTCGGAGCGTCCGTCGATGACCAGCTCAGGCGCGAGGTAGGAGACGGTGCCGATGAGCACGCCCCCGGTCGCGGTGTGCTGGGTGTCGGCACTGACCGCCTTCGCGAGGCCGAAGTCGGCGACCTTGACGATGCCACCGTGCGCCTCGTCGGCGATGAGGACGTTCTCCGGCTTCACGTCGCGGTGGACCAGCCCGGCCCGGTGCGCGGCGGCGAGCGCGGAGATGACCGGCTCGAGCAGGGCCAGGGCCCGTGCCGGCGGCATCGGCGACTCCTTGCGCAGGACGTCGCGAAGAGTGTGGCCCGGGACGTACTCCATCACCAGGAAGATCGTGTCGGTGCCGTCGGAGGTGTCGTCGCCCTGGTCGTAGACACCCACGACGTGCGGGTGGTTGAGGCGGGCGGCGGCGCGCGCCTCACGCACGAAGCGCTGGGCGAACTCCTGGTCGTCGCCGAGCCCGGGGTGCATCACCTTGACCGCGACGGTGCGGTCGAGCCGGGTGTCGGTGGCCTCGTACACACTGGCCATGCCACCGCGAGCCACCCGGGCGAGGATGCGGTAGCGGCCGTCCAGCAGCCGTCCGACCAGGGGGTCGCCAGACGCGCCGGGCGCGGTTGCGCGGGCGTGCTCGGGTGGCTCCACTGGTCGACCTCCAAGCCGGACCTGGGGCGAGACGGGGAAGGATCCGGCGCGCCCATCGTACGGAAGCAGCGCCTGCGCCCACGCTCAGGCGCGGTCCCGGCGTGGCGTCCGGCGTGGCGTCCGGCGTGGTCGCGGCTCGCACCGAGGCCTGCACGCAGGCCGGCACGCAGGCGTCACGACGGTGGCCGACCGGCTTCGAGGCGCTGCTTGATCGCCTCGACGTCGGCGACGTACGCCCGGGTCTCGTCGTACAACCCGTGCCGTCGCACCGCGCCGAGACCCTGGTAGTAGGCGCCGATCTTGTGCGTACGACGATGGGTGTGGCGCGAGAGGACCTTGAGCAGCAGCACGCCGGCCGTGGCGTTGTCGCCGAGCCTCTCCAGGTCGAGGGGACGCCCGGCGTAGTGCTCCATCCAGCGTCCCGTCGAGGGCAGCACCTGCATGGCCCCGATGGCGTCGGCGTGCGAGACGAGGCCCATCTGCCACCCGGACTCCTGCCAGGAGACCGCCAGCGCGAGCTGCGGGTCGACGCCGTGGTTGCGGGCCGCGCCGGCGACGACGCGGCGGACCTTCTCGCGGTCCCGGTCGGGGTGCTGCCACATGGTGGTCGGGGTGCTCCCGCGGGTCTTGCCGACGACCGGGATCTCGATCCGCTGGCCGACCTCCAGCGAGCCGTTCCGGCCGAGGTGGTTGTGGGAGACGATCTCGGCCGTCCACGCGTGGAACTGGACGGCGAGGCCCGAGACGGTGTCGCCCGGCTCCACGACGTACGACACCAGCGTGCGGCCGGGCGGGAGCCGCTCGTGGTCGGCGTGGGCGGGGGTGGCCAGGCCCGACAGCGTGGTCACGGCGAGCACGATCCCGGCGGCGTACGGCGCGAGCCGACGGAACGGGCCGGCCTGTCGGTCTGGTCGGGCCGGTCGGGGGTGTGGGGGCACGGGGGTCGCTCCTCGTCACGTCCGCTGCGCCCGGGGGTCCGAGGCCCGCGGGAGGGAAGCGCGCGAACGAGCAGTCGACGCTAGCCACTGCCGGCCGCGGGACGCGAACGGCGGCCGGGCCGGGCGTGTCGCCCCGGCCACGGCCGCCGCGCGTGGGTGCTCCGGTCCGAGGGCGGTCAGCAACCTCCGTTGAACGTGCTGAGCTCGAACTGGGGAGCCTTGATGGACTTCTCGTTGGGGGCGCGCATCGACCAGTAGCGCATCCAGTCCATCTGCATCCGGGCCGGGTCCATCGTCTTGCCCTTCTTCGCGCGCAGCTCGAACTTCAGCTGCCGCGGCAACGGGTCGAGGGCCTCGTTGCGGCGCTCGGTGTGGATGACGTGGGCGTCGACGAACCAGGAGATGTGGTCCTTGGCGACCTCGACGGCGTAGGTGTGCCAGCGGTCGTTGCGCAGGTGGCGACCCAGGAACCCGCGGTAGGAGCTGTTGGGGAGCGTGTGGACGTAGGACTTCACGGTGTTGGTGCCGAGCGTGAAGTTCTGGATGCCGATGTCGCGGCCGCCGCAGTGCTGGTCACGGGTGCCGCCGGGGACCAGCTCGGTGACGACCTTGAACGGCTTGCCGCCCTTGACCTTCGCCATGGTGCGGGCGCGCATCCGGATCTCCCAGCGACCGTAGGTGTGGCCCTTGAGGTCGAGGGTGGCCGACACGCTGCCGCGCTTGGTGCTCATCAGGGTGAGCATGCCGTTCTGGGTGCGGACGACGCCGCGGCCCTTCTTCTTCCAGAAGCCCGGCTTGGGGCCGATGAACTCCTGGCGGAACACGCCGTGCTGGTACCAGCCGAACGTATTTCCGGCGTGGACCGGGCCGGGTGCGCCGTCGTAGTGGTCGGCCGAGGCGGGGGACACGACCGGGGAGAGCGTGAGCGCCAGCAGGCCCACGAGGGCTGCTGCGAGTGCGGATCGGAGGGGGTGCATCCCCGGCACGGTACGGACCACCCGCCGGGGTGACAACTTCGGCGGCCCTCGCGCGACTTCGCTGTGGCGCGGGCGCTCTCCTAGGCTGAGGGCATGACTGACGTCCCGCTTGCCGACCGTGACCTGGCCGCGCTCGTCCCCGAGTGGCTCGACTGGAGCCAGGTCGCCGAGCTGCTCGGCGTGACGCCGGGCAAGGTGCGCACGATGATCCGTGATCACGAGCTCGCCGCCGCGGTGTCCGAGCCGGGTGCCGGCCCGCGCGTGCCGGCCGACTTCATCCAGGACGGCCTGGTGGTCAAGGGCCTCTCCGGCCTGCTGGTGCTCCTGCACGACCACCGCTTCGACGACCGCGAGTGCATCGCCTGGCTGTTCACCGACGACGACCTCCCGGGCCGCCCGATCGACGCCCTGCGCGAGAACCGCGGCAGCGAGGTCAAGCGCCGCGCCCAGGTGCTGGAGTACTGATGGCCCGGGCCGCGTCGACGGGCAGGCAGCGCTACCGCTGGCTGCTGCTCCTCGCGGCGGCGGCGATGCTCGTCGCCTGGCTGGTCTCCGGCGGCGGTCAGGGCGACGACCCCGCCGGTGACGGCGGGTCGACCTCGTCGACGACCTCGTCCTCGTCGACGTCCTCGTCCCCGGGCGACGCGACCGACGCGACCGACGCGGCGAGCGGTCTGCCCGTCGTCCGCCTTGCCGCCCTCCCACCCGAGGCGGCACGGACCGTCGAGCTGATCGACGCCGGCGGGCCGTTCCCGGAGCCCGACCACGACGGCGGCACCTTCGGAAACCGCGAGGAGCTGCTGCCCGACCAGCCGATGGGCTACTACCGGGAGTACACGGTCCCCACGCCCGGCGTCGAGGACCACGGTGCTCGACGCATCGTGGCGGGCGACGACGGCGAGGAGCTCTACTGGACCGACGACCACTACAGCTCGTTCGCACTCATCAGGAGGTAGGGACGTGACCGAGCACAGCGAGGGAACCATCCAGTGCAGTGCGGGGCGAGCCTCATGGGCGCACGGAGCGAGGCGAGCACGTCCATGAGCGGCCTCGCAGCGGTGCTGGCAGGGCACGAACCCGCAGGCATCCATCTCTGGCACGGCGCGTTCGACGTCGCCGACGTACGCCACTCCGTCGAGCACGCCGGCTGGGGCTTCGGCTGGGTGGACGGCTGGACCGGCGCCGACACGAAGCCGGCGTTCCTCGCAGCGGTGGGCGAGGCGCTCGACTTCCCCGACCACTACGGGCAGAACTTCGATGCCCTCGCCGACTGCCTCCACGACATCGGGAGCGGCCGCGACGGAGTCGTCCTGCTGTGGGACGGCTGGTCGACGCTCGCCCGCGCGGACGAGAAGGCCTTCAGTATCGCCCTCACCGTGCTGGGCTCGCGGGTCAACGACGAGCGAGGCGTGCCGTTCACCGTGCTGCTGCGGGGCGAGGGTCCCGTCGTGCCCGGGGTCACCAGCCTCGACTAGGCGCCGCAGCTAGACCGATCGCTGGGTGGCCGCTGCCGCCAGCTCGACGAGAACGTCGCGCGCGTGCACGTCGATGTCGGCTGCCCGGAGGGCCTCGACCGCGTGCTCGGACAGCTGGCCGATGACCGCCTCGACCTGAGCGCGCGCCCCGGAGTCGTCGATGATGCCGCGCAGCTCGTCGACGTCGGCGGCGGTGAGCGACGTGCCCAGCGCGGCGTCGAGGCGCTCGGCCGCGGTGCGGGGGGCGGCATCGAGCGCGAGGGCGACGAGCACCGTGCGCTTGCCCTCGACCAGGTCGTCGCCGGCCGGCTTGCCGGTCTCCGCCGGGTCACCGAACACCCCGAGCAGGTCGTCGCGCAGCTGGAACGCCTCGCCGAGGGGCAGGCCGAAGCGGCCGAGCTGCTCGAGCTGGCCGGGCGTGGCCCCGGCGAGGGCGGCGCCGATGTGGATCGGGCGCTCGATGGAGTACTTGGCGGACTTGTAGCGCAGCACGGTCATCGCCGTCTCGACGTCCGCCCGACCGCGCGCCTGCACGGAGACGTCGAGGAACTGTCCCGCGATGACCTCGTTGCGGCACTGCTCGAAGATGGCCAGCCCTGGAGCGACCTCCTCGGCGGGGAAGCCGCTGCGCCGCAGCATGTCCTCGGCCCAGCCGAGCAGGAGGTCGCCGAGCAGGATCGCGGCGGCGGCGCCGTACTGCTCGGGGTCGCCGCGCCACCCGGCGGCACGGTGCTCGGCCTCGAAGGCGCGGTGGGTCGCGGGCCGGCCGCGCCGGGTGTCGGAGGCGTCCATGAAGTCGTCGTGCACGAGCGCGCTGGCGTGCAGCACCTCCAGAGAGGCGCACGCCCGGGCGAGGGCCGCGTCGTCGTCGACCGACGGCCGGATGGCCCGGTGGCCCCAGTGGCAGAAGGCCGCCCGGAACCGCTTGCCCCCGCTGACCGCCGTACGTGCCTCGGCGATCAGGCGACCGGCGTCGGGACCGAGCGGGGCGAGCTCGGCCCCGCGTTCGTCGAGGAAGGCATCCAGCACCTGCTGGACCCGGTCGCGGAAGTCGGCGGGGTCCCAGGTCGTCACCAGTTCAGCCTAAACACTGGACACGGCGCCGAGGACGGCGCGGTCGTCCGTAGGCTGTTGCGCATGACGCACGGACGGGGACAGAGCATGCGCGAGCTGCTCGCGCGCGGAGACCGGTCGTTCTCCTTCGAGTTCTTCCCGCCGAAGGACGAGGCCGGTGAGGAGCAGCTGTGGCAGGCCATCACCGAGCTCGAGCCCTACGGCCCGACCTTCGTCTCGGTGACCTACGGCGCCGGTGGTGCCACCCGTGACCGCACGGTCGCGATCACCGAGCGGATCGCCCGCGAGACCAGCATGCTCCCGGTCGCGCACCTCACCTGCGTGGGGCACACGACCGACGAGATCGCCGCGATCCTCCACGACCTCGGCAACGCGGGCGTCGAGCACGTGATGGCGCTGCGGGGCGACCCGCCCGGAGGTCCCGGCACGCCGTGGACGCCGACGGAGGGTGGGCTCACGTACGCCAACGAGCTGGTCGCCCTGATCAGGGAGCGCACCGACATGCGCATCGGCGTCGCCGCCTTCCCCGAGGGCCATGTCGAGGCCGCCGACCTCGAGGCGGACGCGCGCGTGCTCAGGGCGAAGTACGACGCCGGGGCGGAGTTCGCGGTGACCGACATGGTGCTGCGCGCCTCCGACTACGTCGCGCTGGTCGAGCGCGCCCGGGCCGTCGGGGCCGACCTGCCGATCATCCCGGGCATCATGCCGATCCTGAACCTCCGCTCGATGCAGCGGATGGTGGAGCTCTCGCGGCGCGAGCTGCCCGAGGAGATCACCGCCCGCCTCACGCCGTACGCCGACGACCCGGCCCGGCTGCGGGCCGAGGGCATCGCGATCGCGACCGAGCTGTGCGCGACGCTGCTGGACGCCGGGGCGCCGGGCCTCCACTTCTACACGCTCAACCGGTCGAAGGCGACCCGCGAGATCTTCGCCAACCTGCAGATCACCGTCTGACGCACATGCAGACCGTCACCGTGACCGGCACCGGCGTCGTCGCCGTCGTGCCGGACAGCGCGGTGGTGCGGCTCGCGGCCGTGGCACGGGGGACCGGCGTCGCCGAGGCCTACGCGGCGATGGCAGGGGCCGCTGCCACCGTCGTGGCGGTCGCGCACCGCCACACCGAGGAGCGCAGGGTCGCCTCTTCCGGCATCTCCGTGTGGCCGGCGCGCGACCACGAGGGGCGCGAGACCGGCTACGAGGCGCGGCACGCCTATGCGATCGCGTGCCCGGACCTGGCGACCGCCGGGGCGCTGCTGGGTGACCTGACGGGCGAGGTCGGCGACTCGCTCGCGATCGACGGGGTGGCCCTGGAGGTCACCGAGGACCACGGAGCCGGTGCCCGGGCCCGCGAGGCCGCGTTCCACGACGCGCGCGAGCGGGCCGCCCAGCTGGCCCGGGTTGCGGGTGCGGGCCTCGGCGCCGTGCAGACGATCGTCGAGGGCGATGCCGACCGGGGCCCCTCGCCGATGCCGAGGATGGCGCTGGCCCGAGCGTCGGCAGGTGGCCTCGAGCCGGGCGAGGTGTCGGTCGCCACCACCGTCACGGTGGTGTGGGAGCTCGCCTACTGACGTGGGGCCCGGCCGACCATCTCGGCCACCAGCGCGGCACTGAGGCCGGCGAACGGCAGGCCCGACCCGGTGGTGGCGTGCGCCCCGGCGGCCAACACGCCGGCGATCGGCGTCCGCGGCCCCAGCCGCGCGCGGGCCGTGCGGGGACCCTGCCACTGCACGCCGTGCGGCGAGCCGCCCCACGCCTCGACGAGGTCGGCCGGCGTGCGGTCGACGCGGGCGACGACCTGTCTGCGGACGTCGAGGCCGTGGCGCGCCAGCGCCGTCACGACGTCCTCCGCGACGAGACCGCGTGCCAGCACCGTCCACGCCGCCGCACCGTCCGGCGCCCGGCCACCCGTGCGCACCACCAGCAGAGGGTCTCCGTGGAGCACCACCTCGTGGGGCAGGTCGGGCACCTCGCCCTCGAGCCCCAGGTGGCACACGACCGGTGGGAAGGCAGGCATCGTGCGCCGGACGTACGACGCGAGGGCGGGCAGCCGCCGCGGGTCGATCGCGACGACCACGTGGTCGGCGTCGACCTCGCCGACCGCGGTCCGGACCGCCGCGACCCGGCCGTCGCTCACGACGAGGTCGACCGCCTGCGTGCCGGTCAGCACGGTGACGCCCCGCAGCGCGAGCCGGTCGGCCATCGCCACGCCGAGGGCGGCGAGCCCGCCGGGGACGGTCCACGACCCGAAGCGCTGCTCAAGGTAGACGTCGACGCCGGCGAGCACCGGCGCCCGGCGCAGGTCGTGGCCGTCCATGACGGTCCGGTGGCCGGCGAGCAGCCGCAGCCGCTCGTCGTCGAGCGACCGACGAAGCCGCTTGTGCAGCGACTCGCGCCGGTCGAGCATCGCCACGAGCTCGCGTGGCGCGACGTCGGGGTCGTAGGGCCGCTCGTACCACTCCTTGCGCAGCAGCTCCCACAGCTCGCCGTACGACGCCACGTGGTCGACCCACTGCCGCCCGAGGCCCGCGCCGAGGGACTCGACGGCCGCGAGCTGGGCGGATCGCGAGCCGCCGGGCAGCCGCACCGACGAGCCGTCGGCGAAGCGGTGCTCGCGGACCAGGTCGAGCGGCTGGAGGTCGAGCTCGCGCTCGAGCGGGCGGCCCGACTTCCGGAACAGGTCGCGCACGACGGCCGGCAGGAGCGTCGTGGTCGGCCCGGCGTCCCACGCGAAGCCGTCGTGCTCGACCGTGGTCAGCGCGCCGCCGAGGTGCTCGGCGCGCTCGAGGAGCGTGACCTCGTGGCCCAGCTTGGCCAGCCGGGCTGCGGCCGCCATGCCGCTGAAGCCGCCTCCGACCACCACCACACGAGCCACGGGGGAACCCTAGGCGTCCGCTAGCTCGGCCGCTCGACGGGTTCCTTGTTCTTCCAGCGCCGCCAGCCGCGGCGCACCAGCCGGGTGAGGACCAGCAGCAGGCCGAGGCCGGTCAGGAGCAGGACACCGGCGATCGCGGCGGCTGCCTGCGGGTGCTCGAGCGAGAACCACACCACCCCCAGCACGGCGGCGTCCTCGGTGAGGCTGGCCCCGATGTTGGTCACCGGCTCGGGGGAGGAGTTGATGGCCAGCCGGCCGCCGGCCTTGGCCAGGTGGCTCAGGAGCGCGGTGCCGCCGCCGACGACGCCGAGCACGGCCTGGTCCAACGAGGCGGCGTCGCCGGCGAGCAGCACGCCGATGACCGCGCCGACGGTCGGCCGGATCGCGGTGGAGATGGCGTCCCAGGTCGAGTCGATGTAGGGGATCTTGTCGGCGACGAACTCCATCGCGAACATGAAGCCGGCCGCGGCCAGCACGTCCCAGCGGCCGAGGGCGTCGGGGATGTCGGCGTAGGAGCCGACGCGGTCGGCGATGCCCAGCACCAGCACGACGAGGTAGGCGTTGATGCCGCTGGCCCACCCGCTGGAGAAGGTGAGGGCCAGGGCGTCCATCAGCGGGTCCCCATCAGTCCACCTCGACCTCGACCGCGCCGGTCATGGCCACCAGCTCGTCGTACGACGTCGAGAACACCGCGGCGGGGTGGCCGGCCGCAGCCCACACGACCTCGTGCCGACGCAGCCACGGGTCGATCCAGGTGCGGATCGGCGCCGGGTGGTCGATGGGGGAGACGCCGCCGATCACCTGACCGGTGTGGCGGCGCACGAAGTCGGGGTCCGCACGCCTGAGCCGGGTCACGCCGATGCGGTCGGCGACCGACGCCGTGTCGACACGGTGGGCACCGGAGGTGAGGATGAGGACGGGCTCGCCGTCACCGTCGAAGAGCAGGCTGTTGGCGATGGCGCCGACCTCGCACCCGAGCGCCGCCGCGGCGAGTGCCGCAGTGTGGGCGCTGTCGGGCAGGATGACCACGTCACCGGTGCCGCCGCGCCGGGAGAGGTCGCCGCGAAATGAGGTGATCGATGCGTGCTCGGTCGACATGATGCGAGCCTAGCGACGAACGACGACGATCCTCAGGGGGACTTCAAGATGGCGCGCGACCTGCCAGGATCCGTGGTCAACAGCATGCGAGTGCTCGGACTGATCGTGGCCACGTCCGGCGTGATCACGTTGCTGATCTGGCTGATGCGCGACGACGTCATCGTCTCCTGGGCCGAGGGCAACCCGTCGGCACAGGAGATCCTCTCCCAGGGCGGCATCGAGCTGCTGCGCGACAGCCCCATCGTGCCCGGGTTCGTCGCCCTCTCCGTCGTCGCGTTCGTCGGCTTCGCCCTGCTGGTGCTCGTGCTCGGCTCGTTCTTCGTCGGGGGCTACGGCTGGACCCGTCCGGTGCTCACCGCCACCGCCGGCGTCGGAGTCCTGGTCGGCGTGGTCTGCCTCGACAACCACCTCCCGGTCATCTTCGTGGTGCTGTCGGCCCTGGTGATCGTCGAGGGCCTGGTGCTCTCGTTCTTCCTCTGGCGGCGCGAGACGACGGACTACCTGCGTCGGGTCTGACGTCCGCCGCGCGGGCCAGTCCCGTCGTCCTCGGGCTCCGTCCTCGGGCTTCTTTCCTCCAGAGTCGCGTCTGCCCTTGACGGGCTGTCGGTGGAGGGGAGTACCGTTCTGGTTGTTCGAACAGGTGTTCGATGCGACCCGGGTGGCGGTGACCTCGACCCCCACCGTCCCCCGGGTCGGCCCCGGGGTCGACGGATGTGAGGAGGCGCGATGAGGCAGTACGACGACCCCGTCGAGGTGCGACGAGGCGAGGCGGAGGACCCCGACCAGTTCCTGTGGCGGGGCAGGTTGTGGAAGGTGCGCGCAGTCGTCGCGCACTGGGTGGAGACCGGTCCCTGGTGGCAGGGCGCGTCGGAGGGCGGGTCCGACGGCGCGCAGTCGAGGACGATCACCGACCTCGTCGCCGAGCGGGAGCTGTGGCGGGTGGAGGCCGGCCGCGGGATCCAGGGCGGGCCACAGCAGTCCGGCGACCAGCAGTCCTACGGCGTCTTCGACCTCTCCTTCGACTGGACCGACGGGCGCTGGCAGCTCGTCGGGTGCCTGGACTGAGGGCCGGCGATGACCTCGACGACCAGCCCCGGTCCCTCCGTCGGACCCCACATGCTCCCCGCCACCTCGCACTCCTACCTCGAGCGGTCCGCGACGTCGCTGCGCGACTCCATCACGGCGCGCGACGTGCCGACCCGCTACGCCTGCGCCCACGTCGCGGCCCTCTGCGCCGCGGCCGCCCTGCTCGCGGCCCGGGCCCGCCCGGCCCCGCGGGGGCGCCGGCAGAAGAACGCATGGGTCCTGCTCGCCGAGGTGGCTCCCGAGCTGACCGAGTGGGCGAGCTTCTTCGCCGCCGGTGCCGGCAAGCGCGCCGCCGCCGAGGCCGGGTCCACCCGGGCCGTGACCGAGCGGGAGGCCGACGACCTGGTGCGCGACGCCGACCGGTTCCTCGCCGTGGTCGAGCAGGCGCTCGGCCTGGTCCCGCACGCCAGCGTCGCCTGAGGGCGGGGCGAGGTGTCGTCAGACCCGTTCGTCCACCTCCACGTCGCCTCCGGGTTCTCCCTGCGGTACGGCGCGTCCCACCCCCACGTGCTCGTCCAGCGGGCGGTCGAGCACGGCATGGACACCCTGGCCCTCACCGATCGTGACGGCACCTACGGCGCGGTGAAGTTCGTGGGCGCCGCCCGCCGGGCCGGCATCCGGCCGGTGCTCGGGGTCGACCTCGCGGTCGCCCCGACCACCGACATGGCCACCGACATGGGCACCGACATGGCGACCGGGGGCGCGTCGACCGGGGGAGGTGGGCGCCCGCTCCGACGTCGTACGCCGGCGCGCGGGGGCGTGTCCCGCGACCCGTCAGCACAGCAGGGGGGCGGCGCCCGCGTCACCTTCCTGGCCATGGGCCGGGCCGGCTGGGCGGCGCTGTGCCGGATGGTGTCCTCGGTCCACCTGTCCGGGGAGCGCGGGCGACCCGTCGCCACGCTCGACCTGCTGGCCCCCCACCTCGTGGGTGGTGACGTGCTCGTGCTGCTCGGGCCGTCCTCGGAGCTGGGCGCGGTCGCCACCCGGCGCCGCGACGACCTCGGCCCGACGGTGCTCGCGCCGTGGCTCGAGGTGGTGCCCCGCCCCAACCTGGTCGTCGAGCTGGTCTCCCACCGGCTCGGCGGCCGCGGGAGCACCTGGGGGCCGGGCACGTCGGCCCACGCCGCGCGGATGGCCGGACTCGCCCGTCGCGCCGGCCTCACGACGGTGCTGACCAACGCGGTGCGCTACACCGACCGGCTCGACGCGCCGACGGTCGACGTGCTCGACGCGGCCCGCCGACTGGTGCCGCTGGGTTCGGCCGGGCTGCGCGACGTCGGTCCCGACGGCGCTCGCGGCAACGCCGAGGGGTTCCTCAAGACCGGCAAGCAGATGCACGAGGTGGCCGACGAGATCTGCCGCCTCGCCGGGATGGGCGACAGCGAGCGGGAGGCGAGGCGGCTGCTCGCCCGCACGCGGGCGGTCGCCGACCGGTGCGCGCTCGACCCGCGCACCGACCTCGGCATCGGCGAGGTGCACTTCCCGGAGCTCGAGCTCCCCGACACGGGCCCGCACCGCACGGCCGACGCGCTGCTGCGCGCCCGCTGCGAGGCGGCGATCGGCTGGCGCTACGGCACCGGCCCGAGGATGCGGGTCTGGAAGCGCCTCGACGACGAGCTCGAGACCATCCGGACCCTGGGCTACGCGTCCTACTTCCTGACCGTCTCCGACGTCACCGACCTGATCGGCGAGATGGGTGTCCGTCGTGCCGCGCGCGGGTCCGGCGCCGGCAGCCTCGTCAACTACCTGCTCGGCATCTCCGGGGTCGACCCGATCCGCCACGGCCTGCTGATGGAGCGGTTCCTGTCGCCGCTGCGTGCCTCGCTGCCCGACATCGACGTCGACGTCGAGTCTGCCCGGCGCGAGGAGGTCTACCGCGCCATCCTCGACCGCTTCGGCGGCGAGCGGTGCGTCACCGTCTCGATGATGGACACCTACCGGGTCCGCCACGCGGTCCGGGACGTCGGCGCAGCCCTCGGGATGCCGCCGGGGGAGGTGGACGCGATCGCCAAGGCATTCCCCCACGTCCGTGCCCGCGACGCCCGCTCGGCGCTCCGCGACCTGCCCGAGCTGCGGGCCAGCGGGCTCGGTGACGGCGCGCTCGACCGCTTCTTCGGACTGGTCGAGCGGCTCGACGGTCTGCCGTGCCACATCGCGATGCATCCCTGCGGGGTGCTGCTCTCCGACGTGACCTTGCTCGACCGCACGCCCGTCGAGGCGTCCCACGCCGGGTTCCCGATGAGCCAGTTCGACAAGGACGACGTCGAGGAGCTCGGCCTGCTCAAGCTCGACGTGCTGGGCATCCGGATGCAGTCGGCGATGGCCCACGCGGTCGCCGAGGTGCGCCGCGTCGACGGGGTGCACCTCGACCTCGACGACGAGGCGCAGGTGCCGTTCGACGACGCCACGACCTACGACCTCATCAGCAGCGCCAAGACCCTGGGCGTCTTCCAGATCGAGTCACCCGGACAGCGCGAGCTCGTCGGCAAGTCCGGCATCGAGACCTTCGACGACATCGTCACCGACATCTCGCTGTTCCGGCCCGGCCCGGTCAAGAGCGACATGATCACGCCCTACCTCGAGGCCAAGCACGGCTGGCGGGACGTCCACTACCTCCACGACGACCTGCGTCCGATCCTCGAGGGCACCCGCGGAGTGGTGGTCTTCCACGAGCAGGTGATCGAGATCATCGCGACGTTCGCCGGGGTCTCCTACGCCGAGGCCGACGAGAAGCGCCGCGCGCTCGGGAGCACCGACGGGATGGTCGCGACGAGGACGTGGTTCCTCCCGCGCGCCATGGGCCAGGGCTACGACCTCGCGCTGGTCGAGCGCATCTGGACGGTCCTGGCGGCGTTCGCCTCGTTCGGCTTCTGCAAGGCCCACGCCGCAGCGTTCGCCCTGCCGACCTACCAGTCGGCGTGGCTCAAGGCCCACTGGCCGGCGCACTTCCTCGCCGGGGTGCTGACCCACGACCCGGGCATGTACCCCAAGCGCCTGATCCTCGACGATGCCCGCCAGGTCGGGGTCGGCGTGCGCGGGCTCGACGTCAACGCCAGCGCATCGGCCTACGTCGTGGAGCGCGCCGACGACGCCGCCGACGGACCCCGCAGCCATGCGATCCGGCTCTCCCTCACCGACGTCAAGGGCATCAGCGCCGCCGAGGTGGCCCGCATCGTCGAGGCACGAGGGGGTGGCCGCTACGCCTCGCTGTCCGACTTCTTCCACCGAGCCCGGGTCTCCCGGCCGACCCTCGAGCGGCTGGTGCTGGCCGGCGGGTTCGACGGGGTCTACGGCATCGCGACGGGCGAGCAGGCCCTCGACCGGCGCGGTCGCATCACGCGACGCGACCTGCTGCTGCAGGTCGCCGAGCTCGACCTCCATGCGCGTCTGGTCGACCGGGCCTCGCGGGCGCGCGGTCGGGGCCTGACGAGGCGGAGCGCGCCGTCGACGGCTGCCACTGCTGCGGCCGACGCCGCTGCCCGCAACAGCACCGACCCTGCGGTGCGGGACGGCTCAGGGTCGACGGAGCGGCACGCGCTGGCTGAGGCCGGCGTATGGGCGCGTGCCTCCGCGCAGTCGCGGGCGACGCGGCCGGTGATCGAGGCCGAGTCGGTCCAGCTCACGCTGGAGCTCGGTGACGAACCGGGACGGCCGGGGGAGCGGGCGACCGGGTTGCCGGAGATGACCACGTCGGAGCGGATGCGCGCCGAGCTGGAGATCCTGGGCCTCGACGTCAGCCAGCACGCGATCACGCCCTATGCCTCGCTCCTCGACGCGCTCGAGGTGACCCGCAGCCGCGACCTGCTCCGCCGGCGCAGCCGGTCCGAGCTGCTCGTGGCCGGGGTGAAGGTCGCGACCCAGACGCCGCCGATCAGGTCCGGGCGGCGCGTGGTGTTCCTGACCCTCGACGACGGCACCGGCCCGGTCGACGCGACCTTCTTCGAGGACGCCCAGGGGCCCTACGCCGCGACCGTGTTCTCCTCCTGGTTGCTGGTCGTGCGCGGCGAGCTGCGGCGCACCGGCCGCCGGGGCGTCTCGCTGCGCGCCACCGGTGCCTGGGACCTGCCCGCGCTGCACGCCCTCTGGCAACGCGCCCGCACCACCGACGAGGCGCTCGAGCAGGTGCGCGCCGAGCTGGCCCGACGGCCCGAGCCACTCGCGGAGGGCGCGGGCGAACCCGCCGAGCGGCGAACCCTCGTCCACTCCAGCGGCTTCCGGCTCTCGCCCTACGCCGACGTCGCGCCGGCCGGTGACCCCGCCCGCGACGTCGGGCGCAAGCTCGGTGCGACCCCCGGCGCCGACCCCCGGGTCGGAGACCGGGCCCCGTCGCGCACCCTCTGGCACCGCAGTCCCGGGAGCCCCGGATGAACGGCGCCACCGCTCCGACACGCCGCCCGTTCAGCGCGTGCGGCCGCAGCGGGACCCCGCACGCCGAGCCACTAGGGTTGCGTCCATGGCCCAGCCGACCGCGAGCTCCTCTGCCAGCGAGCGCCGCCAGTCCGTCCGCACCGGCGTGGTCTGGGAGGGCGTACGCCGCCTCCTCGAGTCCGGCGACGCGACCGACGGGCGGCAGGCCCGCATCGTCGACATCGGCGGAGGCACCGGCGGGTTCGCCGTCCCGCTCGCCGAGCTGGGCCACACCGTGCAGGTCATCGACCCCAGCCCCGACGCCCTCGCCTCCCTCGACCGGCGCGCTCGGGAGGCTGGCGTCGCCGACCGGGTCACGGGCCAGCAGGGCGACCTGTCCGACCTGCCCGACCTCGCCGACGAGGCCGACCTGGTCCTGTGCCACGGCGTGCTCGAGATGGTCGACGACCCCGCGGCCTCCCTCGCCTCGATCGCCGACGTGCTGCGTCCCGGCGGCCACCTCAGCCTGCTCGTCGCCCAGCGGCACGCCGCCGTCGTGGCGCGCGCCATGGCCGGGCACTTCCAGGCCGCCCGCGAGCTCCTCGACGACGCGCCCGACGGCTCGGCCGGTCACGCCGCGGGCGGCCCGGTCGGGCGCGGCGGGCGCCGGCTCACCCACGACGAGGTCGTCGACCTCCTGGCCGGCGCCGGCCTGCACCCCGAGTGGGTCCACGCAGTCCGGGTCTTCGCCGACCTGGTGCCGGGCAGCCTCCTCGACCTCGAGCCCGGCGCGACGGCCGCGCTGGTCGAGCTCGAGAAGGCCGTGGCCACCCGCCCCGAGTACCTCCCGCTCGCTGCCCAGCTCCACGTGGTCGCGCGCCGCTGACCGTCGCCACGACGGGGGCGGGCGATGACCGAGACGCCGCTGCTCCACGTCGACATGGACGCGTTCTACGCCTCCGTCGCCCTCCGCGAGCGCCCTGACCTGGTCGACCAGCCGGTCGTGGTGGGCGGCAGCGGCCGAGGAGTGGTGCTGGCCGCCAACTACGTCGCCCGCCGCTACGGCATCCGGTCGGCGCTGCCGATGACCCGTGTCCGTCGCCTCTGCCCGCACGTCGTGGTGCTCCCGCCCGACTACTCCACCTTCACCAGCGTCTCCGCCTCGGTGATGGAGACGTTCCGCGACGTCACCCCGGTGGTGGAGGCGATGTCGCTCGACGAGGCCTTCCTCGACGTGCGGGGGTCCACGCGACGCCTCGGCACCCCCGCGGAGATCGCCGAGCACCTGCGCGCGACGATCCACGACGAGCAGGGCATCACCTGCTCCGTCGGGGTGGCGGCGTCGGTGTCGGTGGCCAAGGTGGCGAGCCGGCGTGCCAAGCCCGACGGCGTGGTGGTGGTGCCCCCGGCGGAGGTCACCTCGTTCCTGCACCCCCTCGCGGTCGGCGAGCTCTACGGCGTGGGGGAGAAGACACAGGCACTCCTGAACCGCTTCGGCCTGGTCACGGTCGGCGACGTCGCCCACACCCCGCTCCAGACCCTCCAACGTGCGGTCGGCGACCACCTCGGTCGCCAGCTGCACCACCTGGCGTGGGGCACCGACCGCAGCGACCTCACCCCGACGGCGGGTCCGTACGAGCCCGAGCGGTCCATGGGGGCCGACGAGACGTTCGCGCGCGACACCGACGACCGCGACGTGATCGTCCGCGAGCTGCTGCGCCTCTCGGCCCGCGTCGCCGGACGCATGCGCGCGGCAGGAGTGGCCGGCCGCACCGTCACCCTCAAGGTGCGGTTCGCCGACTTCACCACGATCACCCGCTCGCGCACCATGCCGGAGGCCACCGACGTCACCGTCGAGGTGCACCGCGCGGTGACCCGTCTCTACGACGCGCTCGGGCTCCAGCGGGCGCGCCTGCGACTGGTCGGCGTACGGGTGGAGGGACTGGTGCCGCGGGCGACGGTCCACCGGCAGCTCGTCCTCGGCGAGCCGGAGCGCGGATGGGCCGAGGCCGACCGTGCAGTGGACCGCGCGACACGGCGGTTCGGGACGGCGGCAGTCCGTCCGGCGAGCCTGGTGTGAGGTCGCGCTCCTGCCCCGGGGGTGAATTTTCCGGGGACGCCTACCGTAGGTGGTGGCGGGTGCCTAGACTTGCCCCAGAGGTGAGGAGGAAACGTGGAGCTCTCCGAAGAAGAACTGCGAATGCTCGAGCAGATGGAGCGCGCCCTCGTCGAAGAGGACCCCAAGCTCGCCTCGACCTTGCGCGGCACCTCCTTCCAACGAGCGGCACGTCGCCGGATGATCCTCGGCGGGGCGATCCTCGTCGTCGGCATCGGCCTCCTCATCGTCGCGGTGCTGCTCGACCTGACCGCGGTCCTCCAGACGATCACCGGTGTCCTCGGCTTCGTGGTGATGCTCGCCGGCGCGATCCTGGCCCTCACCTCCGCGCGCAGCCCCGGTCGCGCGACGCCCAAGGTTCGCGCCTCGGGCCGCACCGGGTTCGGCGTCGTCGACGGCGGTCGTCCGCACCGCCCCAGCCGCCAGCGCTCCGGGGGTCACTTCATGGAGCGCATGGAGGAGCGGTGGCGCCGCCGCCGCGAGCGCGGCCTCTGACCCCAGCCTGATCGCACCCCGTCGCCCGGTCCTCGGACCGGGCGTTCGTGCGTCCGCAGGTGGGTGGCGCACCGTCGGGGACTCGCCGCGTACGACGCCAGACCAGCCGCCGGTCCGCTCAGCCGACCAGCTCGTCGACCGTCCGGGTCGACTCGTGGTCCGGGGTCGCGGTCGACGCCCGGCCCGCGCGGGTGCGCGGGCGCCACGACCTGCGGCGTCCCACGACGGAGGTCGGCCACCACTCCGCGCGGCGCGCCTCACGCGACGTCACTCCGGCGACGAGGGACTCCTCGACGAGGACGAGGTCGCCGGCGAGGTGGTCGGCGGTGAAGGTCTCGGGGTCGCGGGCGTAGCGGCTGCGCTCGAGAGCCGAGACGAGCCGGTCGAGGGCCTGAGCCGCCTCGGGGGCCTGGTCGCGACCGCGTCGCGGACGGTCGGGTCGCGAGCCGTCGTGGACGGGCGTCGCCAGCAGGTGGCCGAGCCACTCGCCGGCGCGTCGGGGCGACCGGCCCACCGGCCAGGCGTGGCCCAGGTCGACGGCGACGTCGCGGAGCTCGAGCCAGAGGTCCTCGACGTCGCCGTCGAGGCGGCGCCGGCGCCGCGCCGTACGGACCAGCCGGGGCGTGAGCAGCAGGAGGCCAACCACCGCCAGGCCGAGCAGGCCGGCGACGATCGGGACCCAGGGGATCGACGAGGCGCTGCTGTCGTCGGAGGCCGCGTCGGCGGCGGCATCCGCGCCGCGCTCGGGCAGGTCCTCACTGGGGCGGGCGGCGCTCGGCGTGGGAGTCGCGGTGACCTCGGCGAACTGCGCCTCGGTGTAGTCCGGCGGCTGGCTGGTGCGGGCCTGGGGGGTGGGCTCGAAGCGCACCCAGCCCGATCCCGGGAAGTAGAGCTCGGGCCAGGCGTGCAGGTCGCGCGAGGAGAACTCCCACGAGCCGTTGGTGGCGCGCTCGGGCTCGAGGAAGCCGACCGCCACCCGGCTCGGGATGCCGATGATGCGCGCCATGATCGCCATCGACGCCGCGAACTGCTCGCAGTAGCCGACCCGGTCGTTGAGGAACGCGAGGAGGTCCGCGCTGCCGTCGCCCGCTGACGGGACCTCGCTGAGGTCGTAGCGGAAGCCGCCGTCCTCGCGGAACCACTGCTGCAGCACCTGCGCCTTCTGGAAACGGGTGGGCGCGTCCGCGGTGATGCTCGCCGCCAGCCGGCGGATCTCGTTGTTGAGCGTGCTCGGCACCTCGGTGAAGATCCCGGCCACCGAGCCGGCACCGGAGACCGCGGAGTTCATCCGGTCGGCGTCGTACTCGAGCTGGACACCCGTGTAGTCGTAGGTGCTGTCGGCCGTCGTGATGCCTTCGCGGGCGGCGATGACGTCGCGGGTGTCGAGGTCGTATCGCCAGTCGTTGCCGGCCGCGATCCGCGTCGTCTGCGCCGTGGTGGGCAGCCACGTCGACGCGAAGTCCGGCCCGACGCGCACGTCGTACTTGAACTCGCGGCGCGGCACGTCGAGGGCCACGCCGTCGAGCGGGGGCAGCGCGCCGGTCGCGGCCTGCGACTCGGGGATCTCGCGGTCCCCGGGCGTCCACTGCGAGCCGCTGAAGCGGGAGAGGACCGAGATGCGGAGGTAGGTCGGCTTCGGTGCGAGCGTGGTGACCCACAGCAGCGGGATGTCCTCGCCGCGGCGCAGGTCGCGGCGCAGGTCGACCATCGGGTCCTGGACCTCGACCTCGCGGGAGCCGGGTCCGTTGCCCTCGAAGACGCTCATGCTCATCGTGGGCACGGCGACGGGAACGACGACCGCGAGCGCGATGGCCGTCGCGCCGAGCGCCAGCGCGGTGTTGCCGATCGCGCCGGTGCGGACCGAGAAGGAGCCCTTCTCGCCGTCGGGTGCGCGGCCCCAGTTGGTGACGTGGTCGCTGTGCTGGATGAAGACCAGGGTGAGGAACAGGCCGGCGATCACGGCGAAGAGCCACCACGACACCGCGTCTCCGGTGACCGCGACCGGCAGGGTGTAGGCGGCGAGCAGCACGAGGCCGGCCACCGGGGCCCGCCGCATGGTGCAGGCGATCAGGTCGACCAGCAGCACGACGAGCGTGCCGCCGATGAGGAGCAACGGGTGCACCGGCGGGACGCCGGACTGCACGGGCGCGGCGTAGCTGCGCGACGTCTCGAGCGCGTCTGACAGCGCGGCCATGAAGGTGTCGACGTTGCTCGGGGTCGGGATGGGCGACCCGGTGGTGGTGCCGAGCACGAGGAGGCCGCCGAGCACGAGCTGGCCGGCGACGATCGCGAGTCCCGGGAGCCGGCTCCAACGAGCCAGGGCGCCCCCACCGGCCAGGACGACCCCGATGAGGAGCAGCGGGATCGCGACCTCGCCGAAGCCCTCGGTCAGGACGCGCCACGAGAGCACGGTCGTCCAGGAGGCCAGGAGCGCGATGCCGGCGATGCGCAGCTGGTGGGGGAGCGTGCTCCACGAGGCCCTCATCGACGGGCTCCTGCCGGTGATGCCGTGGCCCGGCTCTGCATCAGGCCGAGCTCCTGCCAAGCGGTGTCGAGGCGGTCACGCGGGCCGAGGCTGATCGAGCGCCACCCGGTCGAGGTGAGGTGGGCGGACGCGGCGGGGCCGGGCTGGACGGGCAGGTGCGGAGCCCACGCGTCCACGTCGAGTGCGATCGCCAGGCTCGACGAGGCGTGGTGCTGCAGGCGGCGGAGGAACGGCAGGTCTGGGTCGCCCAGTCCGCCGAAGACCCCGATGGTGAGACCGCCGTGCCCGGGCTCGGCCAGCCACTGGGTGTCGGGCGCGGGGGAGTGGTCGAGCTGCACGACGGCGAGCGCCTCGAGGAGCGGGATGGTGCTGGCCTCCGCGCTGTGGGAGTGCCATTCGGTCTCGCGGCTGTCGCCCGACGCGGTGACCAGGCGGACGGTGTAGCCGTGGTGGGCGAGGTGGATGGCGATCGACGCGGCCGCGGACACGGCGCCCTCGAGCGAGCTGGCCGCTCCCTGTCCGCGATGGGCGATGCCGCGGTTGTCGAGGAACACGGTCGCGCGCGACTGCCACGGCTGCTCCTCGCGGCGCACCATCAGCTCACCGACGCGGGCCGAGCTGCGCCAGTGGACGCGGCGCAGGTCATCGCCGCGGCGGTACTCCCGGACCGTGACGTCCTCCGCGCTGCCGGTGGCGAAGGCCCGGGGACGGTTGTCGCCCGACCCGGTCCAGGCGCCACCGAGCGGGATGCTGGGCAGGGGCGAGGTGCGCGGCGTGACGGTGAGCCGCGTCGTGGCGTGGAACGTCCGGCCGAGCTCGACGAAGCCGAACGGGTCGGTCACCCGCACCGACATCGGACCGATCTCGAACTGTCCGCGCAGCTCCGAGCGCACCTGGTACGTCGCGTGCCGGCGCCAGCCGTGCCCGAGACCCTCCAGCACGAAGCGCGGGCGGGTGCCGAGGACGTAGGGGAGTCGCTCCTCCAGCAGCAGCACGCCCGTGGGCGTGCGCGACTCGTTGGAGACGGTGAGCTCGACGGTCGCGGACTGCCCGGCGACGACGAGCTGGGGCGTGACCGTGCGGACCAGCGAGAGGCGGTAGCGAGACCGGCCGACCCACCAGGCGGTGAGCAGTGGGAGCACCGCGACCAGCACGCCGATGCGTACGACCGAGGAGTGCCCGACGACGATCGCGGCCACGACCGTGGTGATGCCGGCCGCGAGGAACGCCCGTCCGCGGACGGTCAGAGCAGCGAGTGCCTCACGCACGGCTGCCGCGTGGGACCGAGGTCGAGTCGGACGCCGAGGGGACGGGCACGGACTCCACGATCGCGGACAGGATCGCGGCGGTGGTGCGTCCGCTCATCGTCGCCTCGACGTTGGGGAGCAGTCGGTGGGCGAGGACCGGGGACGTGATGCCGTGGATGTCGTCGGGCAGGACGTAGTCGCGTCCCTGCGTGGCGGCCACCGCCTTGGCCGCCCGCACCAGGTGGAGCGTCGCGCGCGGTGACGCGCCGAGGTGCAGGTCGTTGCTGGCGCGGGTCGCGGTGGTGAGGGCCACGGCGTAGCGGTGCACCGCGGTGGACACGTGCACCCGGCCGACGATCTCGATCACCTTGCGGATCTCCCCGGCGTCGGTGACCGGCTCGAGGTCGTCGAGCGGGTTGTGGGCGGTGTGCCCCTCGAGCATCGCGATCTCCGCGGCCTCCACGGGGTAGCCGATCGAGACGCGCGCCATGAAGCGGTCGCGCTGCGCCTCCGGCAGGGCGTACGTGCCCTCCATCTCGATGGGGTTCTGCGTGGCGATCACCATGAACGGCTTCTCGAGCATGTAGGTCGCGTTGTCGACGGTGACCTGGCGCTCCTCCATGGCCTCGAGCAGGGCTGACTGGGTCTTGGGGGAGGCCCGGTTGATCTCGTCGCCGACCACGATGTTGGCGAACACACCGCCGGGCCGGAACTCGAACTGGCGGGTGTCCTGGTTGAAGATCGAGACGCCGGTGACGTCGGAGGGCAGCAGGTCCGGGGTGAACTGGATGCGCGCCACCGAGCAGTCGATGCTGCGGGCCAGCGCCTTGCTGAGCTGGGTCTTCCCGACGCCGGGCACGTCCTCGATGAGGAGGTGACCCTCGGCGAGGAGGACGACCAGGGCGGCGTTGACGACGTCGGGCTTGCCCGCGATGACGCGCTCGATGTTCTGGCGCACGGCGCCGGTGACCCGCCGAACGGTGTCCAGGTCGGGCGCCTGCTCGGAAAACCCAGTCGTCACGTTGTCCGTCCCCTCGTACGTGCTCGTCCCCACGGTATGTGGTGCGCGCAACATACCCGTCCGACCCCACCCACGCGGCTCCTCGTCGTGGGCGTCACCCACCCGGGCTACCCCGGTTCCCCCACTTCGCCCCACCACTGGCGGCCCGATCTCCCCACCGGCGCTCCACCTGGCCTGCCGGCGACCTCTCCTGAGCGTGGATCGGCGCTCCTGCACGACTGATCGAGCGCCGGAGCGGTTCGCGTCAGCCGCGGCGGCAACGCCTCGAAAGCCCGAAATTCGTGCGTGAAACACGCGTGATCTGGTTGACGGTGGAGCGAAGTGGAGTACTGTGGTGCGAAGTGGGGGACAGGGTCGATCTGCCCGCCGAGCAGGGGAGGTGCCGGATGTTCTTCGGCACCTACACGCCCAAGCTCGACGAGAAGGGCCGGCTCTTCCTCCCGGCGAAGTTCAGGGACGAGCTGACGGAGGGACTCGTGGTGACCAGAGGTCAGGAGCGCTGCCTCACCGTCTGGTCCATGGCCGACTTCGAGAAGCTCACCGACCGGCTCCGCGAGGCGCCGGTCACGCAGAAGAACACCCGTGACTACGTCCGCATGCTGTTCGCCGCCGCCAGCCAGGAGGTGCCGGACAAGCAGGGACGCATCAACATCCCGGCACCGCTGCGGGAGTACGCCTCGCTCCGCAAGGAGTGCGTCGTCATCGGGTCGATGAACCGGATCGAGATCTGGGACCCGACCTCGTGGGCGACCTACTCCGAGGAGCAGGAGCAGAAGTTCTCCGAGCTCAGCGACGAGGTCTTCCCCGGCATCTGAGCCAGCACCGCCCGACAACTCCACAGCTGACATCGCGACCCGTATCACCAGGTCTCGAGCCCGCTCCTCGCGTGGCCATCTGGGGCACTTCCCCGGCACCAGAGGGCACCCACCCCGAGAGGGGCAGAGGAGCGGGCAGGGACCTGGTGCGGCGGCTCGCCCCGTGCCACACGACGGGGAGTGTCAGCCGCACCGCCAACCAGCAGCACCAGCCAGCACATCCGCAGCACACCAGTGGGGTCGAGACCATGAGCACCACCCAGCCCGTGGGACGCACGGCAGCGGCACCCCCGCTGCGGGTGCGCGACCAGGCGCGCGAGGCGGCCGCCCTGATCGCGTTCTCGGCCGCCACGGCCTGCGGCCTGGCACTGGCCCTGCTCCTGCTGACCCACCTGGGCTCCCAGGGCTGAGCAGATGACGACTCCCCGCCACGCCCCGGTGCTCCTCGACCGGGTCGTCGCCCTGCTGGCGCCTGCGCTCGAGGCCCCCGGCTCGGTCTACGTCGACTGCACGCTCGGCCTCGGTGGCCACAGCGAGGCCGTCCTCGAGCGCCTCCCGAACGCCCGGGTCATCGGCATCGACCGCGACCCGGCCGCCCTGCAGATGTCGAGCGAGCGGCTCGCGGCGCACGGTGATCGCTTCACCGCCGTGCACGCGGTGTACGACGAGCTGCCCGAGGTGGTCGGCTCCCTCGGCCTCGACCACGTCGACGCCGTCTTCTTCGACCTCGGCGTCTCCTCGATGCAGCTAGACGTCCGCGAGCGCGGCTTCGCCTACTCCGAGGACGCACCGCTCGACATGCGGATGGACCCGACGACCGGACGGACCGCGGCCGAGCTGCTCAACACCGCCACGGCCCAGGAGCTGACCCGCATCCTGCGCGAGTACGGCGAGGAGAAGTTCGCCAGCAGGATCGCCCGCGAGGTGGTCCGCCGGCGCGAGACGACGCCGTTCACGACCAGCGCCGACCTCGTCGAGCTGCTCTACGCATCGATCCCCGCCCCGGCGCGACGTACGGGTGGCCACCCCGCCAAGCGCACCTTCCAGGCGCTGCGGATGGCGGTCAACGACGAGCTCGCCGTCCTGCGCCGCGCGATCCCCGCCTCCATCGAGGTCATCGGCGTCGGTGGTCGCGTGGTCGTCGAGGCCTACCACTCGCTCGAGGACCGCCTGGTCAAGCGGGCCTTCGCCGACGCCACCCGGCTCGACGTGCCGCCGGACCTGCCGTTCGTCCCCGAGGGTGCCGAGCCTGCCCTGCGGCTCGTCACCCGCGGCGCCGAGCAGGCCGACGAGCACGAGATCGCCGAGAACCCCCGAGCAGCATCCGTCCGCCTGCGCGCCGTCGAGCGCGTCCTCCCGTCCTCTCCCTCTTCCCCAGGAGTCGCCCGATGAGCAGTCCCGCCCTGCAGCCCAGGACCCGCGTCACGCGGATCGCCCAGGAGGCGGTCGACAAGGCCCGCCTCACCGTGGTGCCGCGCGTGCGGTCCCGCGCGCCGCGGGTGCCGTTCATGACGCTGGTGAGCCTGGTCCTGGTCGGCGGCATCGTGGGACTGCTCCTCTTCAACACCTCCATGCAGCAGGCGTCGTTCACGGCGTCCGCCCTCGAGTCCGAGGCCGACACCCTCGCCGCCCGCGAGCAGACGCTGCGGATGGAGCTCGACGAGCTCCGCAACCCGCAGCGCGTCGCGACCGAGGCGCAGACGATGGGCATGGTGATCCCGTCGGCCCCGGTGTTCCTCGACCTCGAGACGGGCAAGACCACCGGGGTCCGGACGCCGGCCACCCGGGAGAACGCCATCCAGCTGCAGCCGCCGGCGCCGATCAAGCCGGCGATCCTCGCGCCCGAGCCGACGTACGTCGAGGTGCCCGCCGCTCCCACCGTCGAGGAGCAGGCCACGACGGACCCCGGGGTGTCGAACGCCAAGCCCCGCAAGAACCGCAACCGCTGACGGCGCGGTCACGCCGTTCGACGGCACCGCACACCTAGATTGTCGAGCAGGTCGGATCCAGCAGGGACCGACCGGGAAATGAGGAGACCAGTGCCGAGCACCCGCACCAGGCGCGGCGCCTCGCGCGGCGCGCCGATGCTGCGACTGCGCATCGGGTTCGTCCTCATCGCGATCGTCCTCTCCTTCTTCGGTGCCAGGCTCGTCCAGCTCCAGGGCGTCGACCCGCGCTCGTACGCCGTCCGCGCGGCCGCGGAGGGCGCGGTGCGGCTGCCCCTGGTGGCGGAGCGGGGCGACATCCTCGACCGCAACGGCGTACCCCTGGCCGACTCGGTCAAGGGCAAGATGGTCATCGCGGACCCCGACCTCACCGCCGACCGGGCACCCGAGCTCGCGCGCCTGCTCTCGGACCGGCTCTCCGTCGACTACTTCCGGACCCTCACGGCCCTGCGCGGTCGCAAGGAGGGCAGCCGCTACGAGTACGTCGCCCGGCGGGTGCCGAGCACCCTCGCCGGCGACACGCTCGCCGAGCTCGACGACGCCGGGTTCTCCGGCATCAGCCTCCAGGACGACCCGATCCGGTCGTACCCCTCCGGCGACGTGGCCGCCAACCTGGTCGGCTACATGGGCACCGACGAGCCGCTCGGCGGCTTCGAGCGCACCTTCGACAAGCAGCTGGCCGGTGTCGACGGCGAGGCGACGTGGCAGTCCAACTCCGGCAAGGGCGTGCGGATCCCGCTGCGCGAGAGCACGCTCAAGGCCGCGCACAACGGTGCGCCTCTGCGCACCACCATCGACCGCGACCTCCAGTGGTTCACCCAGAAGGTGCTCGCGCAGTCGGTGCGCCAGTACCGCGCGGAGAGCGGCGCCGCGGTCGTCATGGACACCCGCACGGGCGAGATCCTCGCGCTCGCCGACGTGCCGACCTTCGACGCCAACGCGCCGACCGAGGCCGATGAGGACGACCTCGGGTCGCGCGCCCTGAGCGACACCTACGAGCCGGGTTCGGTGGAGAAGGTGCTCACCGCCTCCTCGCTCATCGACGCCGGCAAGGCGTTCCCGCGCCAGCGCTTCAAGGTCCCGCCCAGCCTCGCCCGGCAGGACCGGGTGATCGGCGACTGGTTCGACCACGGCAACATCCGGCTCACGCTGGCGGGCATCATCGCCAAGTCCTCCAACATCGGCACCGTGCTCGCCGCCGACGCGTTCTCGCCGGTCGAGCTGGTGTCCTACCTGCAGAAGTTCGGCCTCGGCCAGCGGACCAACGTCGGGGTGCGCGGTGAGACCCCCGGCATCCTCACGGCGGGCGAGGCGATGACCTCGCAGACCAAGGACCGCGTCGCCTTCGGCCAGTCCCTCTCGGTCAACGTCGCCCAGATGGCTGCGGCCGTCAACACGGTCGCCAACGGCGGCGTGCGAGTTTCGCCGAGCCTGATCGCCGGCTCCGCGGTCACCGACGACGGGCTCACCGTCGGCACCGACGTGGCCACCCGCACCCGGGTCGTGAGCAAGCAGGCCGCGCGGGCGACCGCCCGCATGATGGAGAAGGTCGTCGATCCCGAGGACGGTGTCGCGCCCGCGGCGCAGGTGCCCGGCTACCTCGTGGCCGGCAAGACCGGCACCGCCCAGCGGGTCGCCAGCGACGGCACCGGCTACGACGGCAGCACCTCGGTGTCCTTCGGCGGCTTCGCGCCGGCCGACGACGCCCGCTTCACCGTCTACGTCGTGGTCCACGCGCCCAAGGTCGACGGGGGCGGCGGCTCGATCGCGGGCCCGGTGTTCTCCCGGATCATGGGCTACGTCCTGGGCCGCTACGGCGTCGAGCCGACCAACGGCACGCCGTCGCGCCTGCCCGTCGAGTGGTGACTCGATACCCTCGGCCGGTGCACGAGCCCGAGAGTGCGACGCGTCCGCAGCAGTCCCCGTCGACCCCTGCGACCGAGCTCGCTGATTGGCTCTCGGCCACGACGGACGTCGCCGTGCACGGTGACCTGGCCGTCGCCGTCTCCGGCATCTCGCTGAGCACGGCACGGGTGCGACCCGGCGACCTGTACGCCGCGCTCCCGGGCGCACGCGCCCACGGTGCGGACTTCGCCGCGCAGGCCGTCGCGGCCGGCGCCGTCGTGGTGCTGACCGACTCCGCAGGCCTGGACCGGCTCCCGCCGGGCACGCCCGCCCTCGTGGTGGCCGAGCCGCGCCGCGTGCTCGGGCGCCTCGCCGCGCGGATCTACGGCGAACCCGCCGCGGGCCTGCGCGTCATCGGAGTGACCGGCACCCAGGGCAAGACCACCACCACCCGCGTGCTCGAGCAGGGGCTCACCGAGGCCGGCGTGACCTCGGCGGCCATCGGCACCGTCGGCACCCGGATCGCGGGGGAGGACGTCAAGACCCAGCTCACGACGCCGGAGGCGCCGGACCTGCACGGCCTCTTCGCGGTCATGCGCGAGCGCGGCGTCGACACCTGCGCCATGGAGGTCTCCAGCCACGCTCTCGTGCTCGGTCGGGTCGACGGCGTCGTCTTCGACGTCGCGACCTTCCTCAACCTCGGGCGCGACCACCTCGACTTCCACGCCGACCTCGACGACTACTTCGCTGCCAAGGCCGGTCTCTTCACCCCCGAGCGGGCCCGGGTCGGGCTGACCAACGTCGACGACGAGTTCGGCCGTCGCCTCCTCGACGTCGCCGGCATCCCGATGTCGACGTACTCCTCCCGTGGGTCCGACGCCGACTGGCGAGCCGTCGACGTCGACCTGACGGCCGGGGGCGCGAGCTTCACGGTCCTCGGCCCCGACGTCGAGCTGCGCACGGAGATCCACGTGCCGGGCGAGTTCAACGTCTCCAACGCGCTGGCCGCCATCGCCTCGGCGGCGCTCGCCGGGCTCGACCCGCGACAGGTGGCCGACGGCATCGCCCGCGTCGGCGGCGTCCCCGGGCGGCTCGAGCAGGTCTCCGCCGGGCAGGACTTCACCGTGGTCGTCGACTACGCCCACAAGCCCGACGCCCTCGAGGCGGTGCTCGCCACCCTGCGACCGCTGACCGACGGCCAGGTCGTCGTCGTGGTGGGCGCCGGCGGTGACCGCGACACCGTGAAGCGTCCGGTGATGGGGGAGATCGCCGCGCGCCTCGCCGACGTGGTGGTGGTCACCGACGACAACCCCCGCACGGAGGACCCCGCGTCGATCCGCGCCGCCGTCCTGGCCGGCGCCCGCGGCCCCGCCGAGGTGGTCGAGGTGGGCGATCGTCGACTCGCGATCCGTGAGGCCGTACGCCGTGCGCGTCCCGGCGACGTGCTGCTGATCGCCGGCAAGGGCCACGAGACCGGCCAGGAGGTCGGCGACGTGGTGCACCCGTTCGACGACCGCGTGGTCGCTGCCGAGGAGGTCCGGGCGCTCGCGACCGACCGCGACGGCGCCGATGTGCCCGGGAGCGACGCATGATCGAGATGACCCTGGACCAGATCGCCGACGTGGTCGGCGGCACCGCCCACGGCGAGGCGGTCGTCGTCGGCGGCGCGTTCGTCGACACCCGCACCCCGGAGGACGGCGGCCTCTTCGTGGCCGTGGCCGGCGAGCGGGTCGACGGGCACGACCTGGCCGGGGCCGCCGGTGACGCCGGTGCCGTGGCGGTGCTCGGCAGCCGGCCCACCGAGCTGCCCACCGTCGTGGTGGACGACGTGACCGCGGCGCTCGGGCTGCTCGCGCGCCACGTCGTGGACCAGCTGCCCGAGGTCGTCGTCCTCGCGATGACCGGCTCCCAGGGCAAGACCGGCACCAAGGACTACCTCGCCCACCTGCTGTCCGAGGCCGGGCCCACCGTCGCGACCCGCGGCAACTTCAACAACGAGCTGGGTGTGCCGCTGACCGTGCTCCGGGCGACCCCCGACACCCGCTACCTCGTCGTCGAGATGGGGGCCCGCGGCGTCGGGCACGTCGCCGAGCTGTGCGCCATCGCGCCTCCCCACGTGGCCGCCGTGCTCAACGTCGGCACCGCCCACATCGGGGAGTTCGGCAGCCGCGAGGCGATCGCGCAGGCCAAGGGCGAGATCGTCGAGGCGCTGCCCGCCGACGGCACCGCCGTGCTCAACGCTGACGACGACCTCGTGGCCGCGATGGCCGGGCGCACCGCGGCGCAGGTCGTCACGTTCGGCGGCACGACGGACGGCCCGGCCCCCGACGTCGCCGTCAGCGAGGTCACGACCGATGAGCTCGGCCGGCAGTCGTTCGAGCTGGCCCACCGCGGCTCCGGTGCCACCGTCCACCTCGCCCAGGTCGGCGCCTACCAGTGGCGCAACGCCGCCGCGGCCGCCTCGATGGCCCTCGCCGCGGGCCTCGACCTCGACACCGTCGCCGACTCGCTCGCCGACGCCGTCCCGGCCAGCCGCTGGCGGATGGAGCTGGCCGAGCGGCCCGACGGGCTCGTCGTCATCAACGACGCCTACAACGCCAACCCCGAGTCGATGCGGGCGGCGCTCGAGACCCTTGCCGGCATCGGCGACCGCACCGGTCGGCGTACGGTCGCCGTGCTGGGTCAGATGCTCGAGCTCGGCGACGGGGCCGCTGCGGCCCACCGGGAGGTGGGGGACTACGCCGCCCGGGTCGGGGTCGACGTGCTGCTCACCGTCGGCGACGACGCGGCGGGGGTCTCACGGGGTTTCGACGCCGTCGCAAGCGGGGGAGTGACCATCACCACGGCGGGGCGTGACGAAGCGGTCGACTGGCTGCGGCACAATGTCTCGGCTGCTGATGTCGTCCTGGTGAAGGCATCGCGGGGGGCTGCGCTGGAACTGATCGCCGACGACCTCCTGACCGGGAGCGGCAAGGAAGGAACCACCACATGAGAGCCATCCTGTTCGGAGGAGGACTCTCCCTTCTGATCTCCCTGCTCGGCACGCGCTACGCGATCCGGTTCTTCACGCGGCAGGGATTCGGGCAGCCGATCCGCGACGACGGCCCGACCACCCACCACGTCAAGCGTGGCACGCCGACCATGGGCGGCGCGGTCGTCGTGCTGGCCACCGTCGTCGGCTACTTCGCGGCCAAGCTGATCACCGGGCAGGCGCCGACCGCCTCGGCGCTGCTGCTGATCTTCCTGCTGGTGGGGCTCGGCGTCGTCGGCTTCCTCGACGACTTCCTCAAGGTCAGCCGCCAGCACAGCACCGGCCTGCGCAGCCGCGCGAAGATGATCGGCCAGACGGTCGTCGCCCTCGTGTTCGGAGTGCTCGCCCTCTCGCCGGTGCTCGAGGACGAGCGCGGCTGGCGTCCTGCGTCGGACCACATCTCCTTCATCCGCGACTACGAGCGGTTCGCGCTCCCCGCGGTCCTGGCGCTGCTGCTCATCTGGTTCATCGTCACGGGCTTCAGCAACGCGGTGAACCTCGCCGACGGCCTCGACGGCCTCGCGACCGGTTCGTGCATCCTCATCTTCGCGGCCTACACGCTGGTCAACATCTGGCAGAACAGCCAGTCCTGTGCGCTGGAGGCGGGCGCCAAGTGCTACGAGGTGCGCGACCCGCTGGACCTCGCCGTCGTCGCGGCCGCCCTCACCGGCGCCTGCTTCGGGTTCCTCTGGTGGAACGCCTCGCCGGCGCAGATCATCCTGGGCGACACCGGCTCGCTGTCGCTGGGCGGCGCGATGGCCGGCTTCGCGATCATGACCCGCACCGAGCTGCTGCTGCTGATCATCGGCGGGCTGTTCGTCGTCATCACGCTGTCGGTGATGATCCAGGTGTCGGTCTTCAAGGTCAGCCGGGCGAGCGGGCTGTTCCGGAGCATCTTCAAGGTCCAGCCCGGCCACCGGGTGTTCCGGATGACGCCCCTCCACCACCACTTCGAGATGCTCGGCTGGGAGCAGGTGACCATCGTCATCCGCTTCTGGATCGTCACCGGGCTCGCCGTGGCCACCGGCCTCGGCATCTTCTACGCCGAGTGGGTCGCCGGCGTTGGGTGAGCAGGCTCCCGGCGGGGTGGACGTCGACCGCCTCGGCCGTGACAGCGACTGGTCCGGCGTACGCGTCGTGGTCGCCGGGTTCGGCGTCTCCGGCTTCGCCGCCGCCGACAACCTCCTCTTCCTCGGCGCGCAGGTGACGGCGCTCGACGAGTCCACCAGCGACGAGAAGGCCGAGAAGGCCGAGCTGCTGGAGACGCTCGGTGCGACCGTCCGGCTCGAGCCGGGTTCGACCGACGTGCTCCCCGACGACGTGGACCTGGTCGTCACCTCTCCGGGCTGGAAGCCGACCGCGCCGCTGCTCGCGCAGGCCGCCGAGCGCGGGATCCCCGTGTGGGGCGAGGTCGAGCTGGCGTGGCGCCTGCGCGACCCCGAGGCCCCCGCCCCGTGGCTGGCCGTCACCGGCACCAACGGCAAGACCACGACGGTGCAGATGCTCCAGTCCATCCTCACCGCCGCCGGGCTCCGCGCCGTCGCGGTGGGCAACGTGGGGCTGCCGATCGTCGAGGCCGTGATGGACCCCGAGCCCTACGACGTCCTCGCCGTCGAGCTCTCCAGCTTCCAGCTCCACTACACCCGCTCGATGGCCGCGGAGTCGGCCGTCGTGCTCAACATCGCCGAGGACCACCTCGACTGGTACGACGACGAGCCGGGCGTGGGCACCGACCCGAGCGCCCGGACGGGCATGGAGGTCTACGCCGCCGACAAGGCGCGCGTCTACGCCGGCGTGCAGCGGGCCTGCGTCTACAACCTCGCCGACGCCGCCACCGAGGACATGGTCCGCGAGGCCGACGTCGGCGAGGGCGCGCGTGCCGTGGGCTTCACCCTCGGCATGCCGTCCGCCGGCAACGTCGGTGTGGTGGAGGACCTCCTCGTCGACCGGGCGTTCATCGAGGAGCGCGCGACCAGCGCCGCCGAGCTCTGCACGCTGGGCGACCTCGCCTCGCCCGCCCCACACTTCGTCGCCAACGCCCTGGCCGCCGCCGCGCTCGCGCGCGCCCACGGCGTCAGCCAGCAGGCGGTGCGCGACGGGCTGCGCGCGTTCCGCCCCGACGGCCACCGGATCGCCCACGTCGCGGAGGCCGACGGCGTGACCTGGATCGACGACTCCAAGGCCACCAACCCGCACGCCGCCCAGTCGTCCCTCTCCGCCTACGAGGACGTCGTGTGGATCGCGGGCGGCCTCGCCAAGGGCGCCCGGTTCGACGACCTGGTGGCAGCGGTGGGCGGCCGGCTGCGCGGTGTCGTCCTGCTCGGCCGGGACCGCCAGGTGGTGGCCGACGCACTTTCGCGACACGCGCCCGATGTGCCGGTCATCGATGTGGGCGCGGACGAGACTGGGGATCCGATGGAGCGCGTGGTCGACGCGGCTGCCGGGCTCGCCAGGTCCGGTGACACGGTGTTGCTCGCGCCGGGGTGCGCCTCCATGGACATGTTCGCCAACTACGGCGCCCGCGGGGACGCGTTCGCGGCCGCCGTGCACCGCAGGATCGACCGCACCGACTAGCCACCAGCCGCCATCAGAGGGGAGCGCGAGGAGTGACCACCGCGAACCCCGAGGACGTCCCGGGCGACTCCACCGGCGGCCGCGCGCCCCTGGGCGCCGGCGTCGTCGCGGCGTGGCACGCGGTGCGCGACACCGTCTCCGGCGCGTGGCGCGGGCTGCGCGAGGCGGCCGACAAGCCGCTCGCGTCCTACTACCTGCTCCTCGGCGCTTCGGCGCTGCTGCTCACCATCGGCCTGATCATGGTGCTCAGTGCGTCCAGCGTCCGGTCCTACCTCACCTACGACGACTCCTACGCGGTCGTGAAGCGGCAGCTGCTCTGGGTGGCGATCGGCCTGCCGGCCGCGTGGGTGGCGTCCCGGATGCCGATCAAGCACGTGCGCCGGCTGGCCTATCCCGGGTTCGTGTTCGCGCTGGTCCTGCTCGCGCTCGTGGCCCGCTTCGGCGTGCTGATCAACGGCAACAAGAACTGGCTCGCCGTCGGGCCGTTCACCATGCAGCCTGCCGAGGTCGCCAAGCTCGCCATCGTGCTCTGGGCGGCCAACATCTACGCCCACAAGGAGCGCCGCCTCGGAGAGCTGCACCACCTGCTGGTGCCTGTCGTGCCCGGCCTGCTCGCGGTCATCGGCCTCGTGCTCGTCGGCCGTGACCTCGGCACCGCGATGGTGCTCGGCGTGATCATGCTGGGGATGCTCTGGGTCGTCGGTGCGCCGATGCGTCTCTTCGTCCTCAGCATCTCCGTGCTCGGGGCCGCGGCCGCCGCCCTGGCTGCGATGGACCCCGAGCGGCTCCAGCGCATCACCCACTTCACCGACCCGTTCAAGGACTACACCGACACGGGCTGGCAGCCTGCCCACGGCCTCTACGCGCTCTCGAGCGGCGGTTGGTTCGGCCAGGGCATCGGGGCGTCGACCCAGAAGTGGGGCGACCTCCCGGAGGCCCACACCGACTACATCTTCGCCGTGCTCGGCGAGGAGCTCGGCCTGGTCGGCACGCTGCTCGTGGTCGGCCTGTTCTTCACGGTCGCCTACGCCGCGATCCGGGTCGCGCTCAGCACCGAGGACCCGTTCGTCCGCTACGCGACCTTCGGCATCGTGGTCTGGCTGCTCGGCCAGATGATGATCAACGTCGGCATGGTGCTCGCCGTCCTGCCGGTCATCGGCATCCCGCTCCCGATCGTGTCCTACGGCGGGTCGGCCCTGCTGCCCTCGCTCGTGGCCCTCGGACTCGTGATCGGCTTCGCCCGCCGCGAGCCGGAGGCCGCTGCCGCGCTCGCCGCACGCCGCCGCAACCGCTCCGCCGGACTCTCCGCGGGTCCCGCTCGCTAGATTTGCCCTCGATGCGCGTACTTCTCGCCGGCGGCGGCTCCGCCGGCCACACCTCGCCCCTGCTCGCCACCGCCGACGCCCTGCGCCGGCTCGACCCGGCGACCGAGGTCACCTGCCTCGGCACCCGCGAGGGGCTCGAGTCACGCCTCGTCCCCGAGGCCGGACTCCCGCTCGAGATCGTGCCGCGCGTCCCGCTCCCGCGTCGTCCCGGCCCCGACCTGCTGCGTACGCCGACCCGGTTGCGCGCCGCGCGCGCGGCCGCGCTCGAGGTGGTGGACCGGGTGCGTCCCGACGTCGTCGTCGGCTTCGGCGGCTACGTCTCCGTCCCCGCCTACCTCGCCGCCCGCAAGCGCGGCGTTCCGATCGTGGTCCACGAGGGCAACGCGATCCCCGGCATCGCCAACAAGCTGGGCGCCCGCATGACGACCCACGTCGCCACGAGCTTCCCCGCCACCGACCTGCGCGGCGCGGTGTGCACGGGGCTGCCGATCCGCCGGCTGATCTCGACGATGGACCGCGGCGCGCTGCGCGCCGAGGCCCTGGCCACGTTCGGCCTCCGCGACGACCTGCCGACGCTCCTGGTCACCGGCGGCTCGCAGGGAGCCGCCCGCATCAACGCGGCCGTGTCCGGGGCAGCGCCCTCCCTTGCCGCGGCCGGCGTGCAGGTGCTGCACGTCGTCGGCCCCAAGCACGAGCTCACCGTCGCGTCGGGTGACGTGCCCTATGTCGTGCTCAACTACGTCGACCGGATGGACCTCGCCTACGCCGCCGCCGACGCGGTGCTGTGCCGCTCGGGCAGCAACACCGTCACCGAGGTCTCGGGCGTGGGCCTGCCGGCGATCTACGTCCCGCTGCCGATCGGCAACGGCGAGCAGGCGCTCAACGCCCGCCCGGTCGTCGACGCCGGCGGCGGCCTGCTGATCGCCGACGCCGCGCTGACCCCCGAGTGGGTCTCGGCCAGCGTCCCCGGGCTGCTCAACGACGCCGGACGGCTCGCGACCATGGGCGCCGCGGCCACCGGAGTGATCCCGCTCGACGCCGACGAGAAGCTCGCCCGCATGGTGCTCGACGCAGGGGGCTCGCGCGCATGAGGATCCCGGTCCCTGACGAGGTGCTGCCCGCCGCCGAGCTCGGACGCGTCCACTGCGTCGGCATCGGCGGCGCCGGCATCTCCGCGATCGCCCGGATCATGGCCCAGCGCGGCCTCACGGTCACCGGCAGCGACGACCACGACACCCCCTTCCTCCCGGCGCTGCGCGAGCTCGGGGTGACCTGTCACCTCGGCTACGACGCGGCCCACCTCGGTGACGCCGACACGCTCGTCGTGACGACCGCGGCCCGCGAGGACAACCCCGAGGTCCTCGAGGCGCGACGGCGCGGCCTGCGGATCCTGCCCCGTTCCGCCGGGCTCGCGGCGGTCATGACCGGCTCCCGAGTCCTCGCCGTGGCCGGCACCCACGGGAAGACGACGACCACGGGGCTGCTCACCTCGGCGCTGCTCGCGGCGGGCGTCGATCCGTCGTACGCCGTCGGGGGCGTGCTGGCCGCCACCGGTCGCAACGCCGACGCCGGTGCCGACGACCTGTTCGTCGCCGAGGCCGACGAGAGCGACGGCGCCTTCCTGCACTACCGGCCCCACGCGGCGATCGTCACCAACGTCGAGGCCGACCACCTCGACAACTGGGGCACCGAGGAGGCCTACCACCAGGCCTTCGAGGACTTCGCCGACACGATCGACCGCGACGGCTTCGTCGTCTGCGTCGTCGACGACCCCGGCGCCGCACGACTCGCCGGGCTGGCGCGCGATCGGGGCCTCGACGTCGTGACGGTGGGGGAGTCGGCGGGAGCCGACGTGCGCATCCACGACCTCACGCTCGACGGCTCGACCTCGTCGTGCCGAGTGACCCGCGGCGGCGACGACCTCGGTGAGCTGCGCCTGCGCATCCCCGGTCGCCACTACGTCCTCGACGCGGTCGCCGCGCTCGCGATGGGGCTGCGCCTCGGCCTGCCGCACGACGCGCTCGCCGAGGGCCTCGGCGGCTTCACCGGCACGGGACGCCGGATGGAGCTCAAGGGCGAGGTCGACGGCGTGCGCGTCTACGACTCCTACGCCCACCACCCCGTCGAGATCCGGGGCGACCTCGAGGCCGCCCGCGCCCTCGCCGGCGACGGGCGCGTCGTCGCCGCCTTCCAGCCGCACCTCGTGTCGCGCACCCGCATCTTCGGCGAGGCGATGGGCCGCGAGCTCGGTGCCGCCGACGAGGTCGTCGTGCTCGACGTCTACGTCGCCCGCGAGGACCCGGACCCCGAGGTGACGGGCCTGCTCGTCGCCGACGCGGTCCCGCTCCCGGTCCAGCACGTGACCTACGTCGACGGGCTGGGCGCCGCCGCGCAGGCGCTGGCCGAGCGCGCCCGTCCCGGCGACCTCGTGATCACGCTCGGGGCCGGCGACATCACCGGCGTCGGGCCGCGGGTGCTCGACCTCCTCGGGGGTGACTGAGTGGATCGCGACGCCCCGGAGCAGGGCGGCCGCGGGGCGGCCGGCGTCACGAGCACCAGCATCGGCCGTGGCGGCGAGCAGGGCCCGCCGGGCGCGGACGTCCAGCCGGGCAAGGAGGCCGCGGCGACGCGCCGTACCCGTCGCCGCTTCGCCCGTCGGCAGTGGGCTCGGCGCTGGCTGTCGCTGCGCTACGTCCTGGCCCTCCTGCTGGTCCTCGCGCTGCTGGGCACGTCGATCTACCTGGTGTTCTTCTCCACCACCCTGCAGGTCAAGCGCGTCGAGGTGGTCGGCAACAGCCTCCTGAGCGACGCCCGGGTCCGTGAGGTGGCCGACGTACCGGTGGGCGACCAGCTCGCCCTCGTGGACCTCGGCCGCGCGGACGCCCGCGTCGGATCCCTCGCCGAGGTGGAGTCGGTCGACGTCACCCGCACCTGGCCCGACGTCGTACGCATCGCGGTCGTCGAGCGCACCGCCGTGGCCGCGGTCGAGCTGGCCGGCAGGCTCCGTGGCCTCGACGCCGACGGCGTGGTGTTCCGCGACTACAAGGCCGTCCCCAAGGGGATGCCGCGCGTCCGACCGGGGGCCAACGCCGGGACCGACGCGCTGCGGGAGGCCGCCACCGTCGTGTCGGCGCTGCCCGACGGCCTGGTCACCCGCGTGGACCACGTCGAGGTCGCGACCGTCGACCAGATCACCCTCGTCATGCGTGACCAGCGCGAGGTGCTGTGGGGGAGTGCTGAGGAGTCGGAGCTCAAGGCGCAGGTGGTCGACAAGCTGCTCGCCGCCCAGAAGGCGCCGTACTACGACGTCAGCGTCCCGGGGAACCCGACCTACCGCACCACGCCCTGACGTGGGCCCCGGGAGCTCCGGGGGTCGCACCAGCAGAAATTCTTTGCCGACACGCGGCACGTGGGCGTGTCCGCCCGGGAATCGCGCCCGTCGGTGCCTAGTGTCTGGCGAAAGGCGGGGTTGACATAACTATAACCCTCAGGCTCACGGTTAGGGTTCCGGCGGGCCGCAGAGGGTGTCGACCACCGTCCATCCCCAGACTTCACAGACCCACACAAGGAAGGCCCCGGAGCCGTGGCAGCAGCGCAGAACTACCTGGCGATCATCAAGGTCGTGGGCATCGGTGGTGGCGGCGTCAACGCCGTCAACCGGATGATCGAGGTCGGCCTCAAGGGCGTCGAGTTCATCGCGATCAACACCGACGCCCAGGCACTCCTCATGAGCGACGCCGACGTCAAGCTCGACATCGGTCGCGAGCTCACCCGCGGCCTCGGTGCCGGCGCCAACCCCGATGTCGGGGCGAAGGCCGCCGAGGACCACGCGGACGAGATCGAGGAGGTCATCAAGGGCGCCGACATGGTCTTCGTGACCGCCGGTGAGGGAGGCGGCACCGGCACCGGTGGCGCGCCCGTCGTGGCCCGCATCGCCCGCTCGCTGGGCGCCCTGACCATCGGCGTCGTGACGCGACCGTTCGCCTTCGAGGGCCGCCGTCGGGCCAACTCCGCGGAGGAGGGCATCAGCCAGCTCCGCGAGGAGGTCGACACCCTCATCGTGATCCCCAACGACCGGCTGCTGTCGATCACCGACCGCAGCGTGTCGATCCTCGACGCCTTCAAGCAGGCCGACCAGGTGCTGCTCCAGGGTGTCTCGGGCATCACCGACCTGATCACGACCCCGGGCCTGATCAACCTCGACTTCGCCGACGTGAAGTCGGTCATGGCCAACGCCGGCTCGGCCCTCATGGGCATCGGCTCGGCCCGGGGCGAGGACCGTGCGGTCGCCGCCGCCGAGATGGCGGTCTCGAGCCCGCTGCTCGAGGCGAGCATCGAGGGTGCACACGGCGTGCTGCTCTCGATCGCCGGTGGCTCCGACCTCGGTCTGTTCGAGATCAACGAGGCCGCCGCGCTCGTGTCCCAGGCCGCCCACGCCGAGGCCAACATCATCTTCGGCGCGACCATCGACGACGCGCTGGGCGACGAGGTGCGGGTGACGGTGATCGCCGCCGGCTTCGACGGCGGCATGCCCAAGCGTCGCTCCGACGGCAACGTGCTGCGCCAGGGCCAGCCGGCCCAGAGCCAGGACGAGACCCGCGCCGCGGCCCAGCAGATCGCGACCAGGGCGCCCGCGCAGCCGCGCAGCGACTCGACGTCCGACCGTCCGGCCACCACGACGTTCGCGCCGTCCCAGCCGCAGCAGGGGCAGCAGTCGACCCAGGCGCCGTCCCAGCCGTCCCAGCAGTCCACCCAGCAGCCCGCGCCCTCGCGGCCGGCTCGTCAGGTGCAGTTCGAGGACGACGACCTCGACGTGCCGGACTTCCTGAAGTGAGCTGACGCAGGACCGTGCCGCTGCTTCGCCACCGTGATCGGATCGAAGGCGACCTCGTGATCGAGGTCGCCTTCACCGACGTCTCCCTGAGCCTCGGCGACGCCGCGGACGATGCGGTGCGCGCCGACGCGCTGGCGCAGGTCGCCCGGGAGACCGGGGCGGCTCCGGTGCTGATGCACCAGGTGCACGGCGCCGACGTCGAGTCCGTCGAGTCCGTCGAGAGCGTGGGGCGTGCGCGGTCGTGCGACGCCCTCGTCTCCTCGCAGCCCGAGGTCGCCCTCCTGGCCCGGGCCGCCGACTGCGTCCCCGTCCTGCTGGCCGACCCGGTCACCGGGTGGATCGCGGCCGTGCACAGCGGCCGGCCCGGGCTCGCCGGGGGAGTCGTCCCGGCAGCCGTCGCGGCCCTCCGCGAGAGGGGAGGCGACCCGACGGTCGCCTGGATCGGGCCCCACGTGTGCGGCTCCTGCTACGAGGTGCCCGCCGACCTGCAGGGCCAGGTCGCGGCGGTCGTCCCCGAGGCGCGCTCCACCACCTCGTGGGGCACGCCGGGTCTCGACCTGGGTGCGGGCGTCCGTGCCCAGCTCGCCGCCGCCGGCATCGACGACGTACGCACCGTCGACGCCTGCACGCGCGAGGACGCGTCCTGGCCGTCCTACCGTCGCGACGGCGACGCGGCGACCAGGTTCGCCGGCGTCATCTGGAGCCACCGATGACCGCGCGCGCGGACGTGCTCGCCGCCAACCTCGACGTCGTACGCCGTCGCATCGCCGCGGCGTGCGCCGAGGCGGGGCGGCCCGAGGACGACGTGTCCCTCGTCGTCGTCACCAAGTTCTTCCCGGCCTCCGACGTCCGCCTGCTCGCCGACCTCGGTGTCACCGACGTGGGGGAGAACCGCCACCAGGAGGCGGAGGTCAAGGCCGCCGAGTGCGCCGACCTCGGCCTGCGGTGGCACTTCATCGGCGGGTTGCAGTCCAACAAGGCCGCTGCCGTCGCGGCCTACGCCGATGTCGTCGAGTCGGTCGACCGCGCCAAGCTGGTCGCCCCGCTCTCGCGGGGCGCCCACTCCCGCGGCCACCCCAGATCCGGGGAGATCGACGTCCTGCTCCAGGTCAGTCTCGATCCACCGGGGGCCGGCAACCGGTCGGGTGCGGAGCCCGACGACCTCGCCGACCTGGCGGGTCGCGTGGAGGAGGCCGGCATGCTCCGACTGCGCGGCCTGATGGCCGTCGCGCCGCTCGGGGAGGAGCCCGACGTCGCCTTCGCCCGGCTCGCGGACGTCCGCGCGTCGTTCGTCCGCGACCACCCGGAAGCCACCACGCTGTCCGCTGGGATGAGCGGCGACCTGGAGGCGGCCGTCCGGCACGGTGCGACACACGTGCGTGTCGGCTCCGCGGTCCTCGGTGAGAGGCCCACGGTCCAGTAATGTCCAGAACAGTCAACAGGCCCCCGGTCCCGGGTGCCAGGTCTAGCGGAGGAACAGTCTCATGAGCGGCGCGATGCGCAAGATCGGCGAGTACCTCGGCCTGCTCGAGGACACCGGCCACTACGACGACTACGACGGCGACGCCGAGACCTCGACCCAGGAGGCTGTCGAGCAGCGTCCGGTCCAGCGTGAGCGTCGCCCTGCCCCTGTGTCCGACCTTGCCGAGCGCCGTCGTCCGGCCTCGGTCCAGACGGGAGTCGTGGCTGAGTTGAGCCGCATCACCACCCTGCACCCCCGCAACTACAACGAGGCGCGACTCGTCGGTGAGAACTACCGCGACGGCACGCCCGTGATCATGAACCTCAGCGAGATGGACGACAACGACGCCAAGCGTCTGGTCGACTTCGCCGCCGGCCTGATCTTCGCCACCCGGGGCTCCATCGAGCGGGTCACCAACAAGGTCTTCCTGCTCTCCCCGCCCAACGTGGCGATCTCGGCCGAGGACAAGGAGCGGATGGCCGAGGACGGGTTCTTCAACCAGAGCTGACCCATAATCGTCCCGTGCAAGCTTTCGGTCTGATCCTCTGGTACGCCCTCTTCATCTTCATCGCGCTGCTGTGGGTGCGTTTCGTCGTCGACTGGGTCCAGGTGTTCGCGCGCCGCTGGGAGCCCAGAGGTCCGCTGCTCGTCGCCCTGGAGGGCGTCTACTCGGCCACCGACCCGCCGATCGTGGCGCTGCGTCGCGTCGTGCCGCCACTGCGGATCGGCCAGGTCGCCCTCGACCTGAGCTTCCTGCTGGTGATGGTGGGAGCATGGCTCTTGCTCAACGTGGTCGCCACCATCTTCGGCCTCTAGAACCATCCGTCACACGGGTCACTGTGCCCGGTGGCATCCCGGGCGCTATTGTCTCCTGACAGCAGAGCCACCGTGATATTCGATCGTGAAAGTTTGGGTGAGGTCATGCCGCTGACGCCTGAGGACGTGAGCAACAAGCGCTTTACGCCTGTCCGCCTCCGTGAGGGCTACGACATGGGCGAGGTGGACCAGTTCCTCGACGAGGTCGAGGCCGAGCTCGCCCGGCTGACCAAGGAGAACGAGGACCTGCGGGCCAAGCTGTCGGCCGCGCAGTCCGGTGGCGCGTCGACGTCCGCCCCCGCGCCTGCGTCGTTCGCTCCCGCCGCTCCTGAGCCGGAGCCCGAGCCCGAGCCGGAGCCGGAGCCCCAGCGGGCCGAGCCGGCCCCGGTCGCCGCCGCGCCGGTGCAGACGATGCGTGTCTCGACCGTGCCGGAGGCGTCCAACGCCGCCGCCCGTCTCCTCGAGATCGCGACGCGCAACGCCGACGAGCTCGTCGAGGACGCCAAGAACGAGGCCGACCGCATCGTCGGTGCCGCGCGCACCAAGGCCGAGCGGGTCGAGTCCGAGTCCAAGACCAAGGCCGACCGCATGGAGGCCGACGCCCGCCAGCGTTCGCAGATGCTCGACTCCGAGACCGCCGAGCGCCGCCAGCAGATGTTCGGCGACCTGGAGAAGGAGCGCGACAAGCTCAACAGCGACGTCGAGACCCTCCGCCAGTTCGAGCGCGAGTACCGCTCCCGCCTGAAGACCTACTTCACGCAGCAGCTGGAGGCTCTTGCCAGCGGCAGCGAGACGCAGGCTCCGGTCGACAGCGGCAACGCGCCGAAGCGCCTCCGCTCGGTGCTGGGTGACGACGAGAACTGATCACCTGCTCCACGCGTGACGAGAACGACCGCCCCTCGGGGTGGTCGTTCTCGCATTTCGGCGAGCCGAGGTTGGTTCGTCAGGGTGCAGCGGCTAGCCTCCCTGCCACCGTGTGGTTCCCACCACACCTGACGGATGCTGGAGGCCCTCGGAGATGGCTGGCACCACGCGCAAGACCTTGGCCGGCACCGCGGCCGCCGCTGCCAAGCGGGTGATCGGTCGCACGCGGGCCGCGGACGGGGCCACGGCCACGAAGGCGTCGGCGAAGAAGAGCGCATCAGCGACGAGCACGGCGAAGAAGAGCACGGCCAAGAAGGCTGCGACGAAGACGGCGGCCGCGGCGACGTCCGCGAAGAAGGCGCCCGCCACGAAGGCCCCTGCGAAGAAGGCCCCTGCGAAGAAGGCGCCCGCCACGAAGGCCCCTGCGAAGAAGGCCCCTGCGAAGAAGGCGCCGGCGAAGAAGGCGCCTGCCGCAAAGGCGGCTGCCACGAAGGCGCCGGCGAAGAAGGCACCCGCCAAGAAGACGGCTCCTGCGGCGACCCCGGCCAAGAAGGCCGCGGCCACGAAGGCCGCTGCGAAGAAGGCTCCGGCCACGAAGGCCGTCGCGAAGAAGGCCCCGGCCACCAAGGCCGCTGCGAAGAAGGCTCCGGCCACGAAGTCTGCATCGACCACCTCGACCCCCACGAAGAAGGCTGCGCCCGTGACGAAGGCCGCTCCGACGCCTGCCAAGAAGGCCGCGCCGGCGAAGAAGGTACGCAAGGCCACCCCGGCCACCCTCGTGGTGCTCGAGGGCGAGGACCCGTGGACCAGGACCGAGCTCAACGAGGTCGTGAAGGAGCTCAAGGAGCACCGCGACCGGCTCGCCGCGATCGTGGGTGAGTCCGAGCAGGAGCTGGCGGGCCTCATGCGCGACGCCGGCGACGGGGCCGGTCACGACCAGGCCGACGTCGGGGCGACCAGCTTCGAGCGGGACCACGAGCTGACCGTCCTGGCGCGCGAGCGGGAGACGCTGGCGCAGATCGAGCGGGCCCTGGCCCACATCGACGACGGCTCCTACGGCGTCTGTGACTCCTGCGGCAACCCCGTGGGCAAGAATCGGTTGATGGCGGTGCCGCATGCCACACTGTGCATGTCATGCAAGCAGCGCGAGGAGCGTCGCTGAACCACAGCGACCAGGCCGATCCGGTCCCGTCCCGACCCCGCGTGGATGCGCGGCTCGTGTTCGCGGCCGTCGCCCTCCTGGCCTACGGTCTCGACCTCGCCAGCAAGCAGTGGGCCCTGTCCGAGCTGGCCGACGGCGACATCCCGGTCCTCGGTGACTGGCTGACCTTCCACCTGACGTTCAACCCGGGGGCGGCGTTCAGCACCGGCACCGAGTTCACCATCGTCTTCACCTGCCTGGCGATGGTTGCGGTCGTGGTGGTGCTGTGGCTGAGCCGCCGGATCCGCAGCATCGGCTGGGCGCTGGCCCTCGGCCTGCTGCTGGGCGGCGTGGCCGGCAACCTCACCGACCGCATCGTGCGCGAGCCGGAGGCGTTCCACGGCCACGTGGTCGACTTCCTGATGCTGCCCAACTGGCCGGTCTTCAACATCGCCGACGTCTGCATCAACATCGCTGCGGGCCTGATCATCCTCCAGACGTTCCGCGGGGTCGCCCTCGACGGCACCCGCGACTCCGAGCGCGGCTCCGGGCACGAGGCGGCGTGACCACCCACGCCGAGCAGCGCACGGTCCTCGTCCCCGACGGCCTGGCCGGCGAGCGCGTCGACGCCGCGATGGCGCGGATGTTCGGCCTGTCCCGGACCAAGGCCGCCGACCTGATCGCCCAGGGCCTGGTGCACGTCGACGGGGCGGCCGTCGGCAAGAGCGACCGGGTCGACGCCGGTGCGATGCTCGACGTGACGATCCCGGCCGAGCGTGACCCGCTCGAGGTGAAGCCCGAGATCGTGGAGGGCATCCGGATCATCCACGACGACGACGCCATCGTGGTGATCGACAAGCCGGTCGGCGTGGCCGTGCACCCCTCGCCGGGCTGGACCGGTCCCACCGTGGTCGGTCACCTGGCCGGCGCGGGCTTCCGCATCTCCACCAGCGGCGCGAGCGAGCGGCAGGGGATCGTGCAGCGCCTCGACGTCGGCACCAGCGGCGTGATGGTCATCTGCAAGTCCGAGCACGCCTACTCGGTGCTCAAGAACGCCTTCCGGCACCGCACGGTCGACAAGACCTACCACGCGCTGGTCCAGGGCCACCCCGATCCGCTCGCGGGCACCGTCGACGCACCGATCGGCCGCCACCCGCACCACGACTACAAGTTCGCCGTGATGGCGGACGGTCGGCACAGCGTGACCCACTACGAGACGCTCGAGGCACACCGGTTCGCCAGCTTGCTGGAGGTCCACCTCGAGACCGGGCGCACCCACCAGATCCGCGTGCACATGAGCGCGCTGAAGCACCCCTGCGTGGGCGACCTGACCTACGGGGCCGACCCCACCCTGGCCAAGCGGCTCGGTCTCGAGCGGCAGTGGCTGCACGCCATGCGCCTCGGCTTCGAGCACCCGGAGAGCGGTGACTACGTCACCTACGAGTCCACGCACCCCGACGACCTCGCGCACGCGCTCGACGTCATCCGCGATGAAGACTGAGCTCACGCTCCGTCCCGCCACGACCGACGACCTCCCGGCCGTCGCCGAGCTCCACCTCGCCGCCCGTCGCGGGGCCGGTGACTCCTTCCCGCCGTCCGTGCACCCCGACGACGAGGCGCGGGCGTGGGTCGCGGGCTGGGACCTGTCGACGTACGACGTCTGGGTGGCAGAGCGCGGCGGCGAGCCGGTCGGCTACGCGCGCTGGACGTCGACCTGGCTCGACGACCTCTACGTCCACCCCGACCACCAGGGCCACGGCGTCGGGACCGCGCTGTTCGAGCTCGTCGCGTCGACACGCCCGGACGGCTTCTGCCTGTGGGTCTTCGAGTCCAATGCGCCGGCCCGCGCGTTCTACGCCCGGCACGGCTGCCTCGAGCTCGAGCGCACCGACGGCTCGGCCAACGAGGAGGGCGCCCCGGACGTCCGCGTGGCGTGGCCGGGCGCCGCCCCGCTGGCCTTCCTGCGCGGGCTGATCGACGAGACGGACCTGGTGCTCGGCGACGTGCTCGCGCGACGTACGGCGCTGACCCGGGCAGTGCAGGCGGTCAAGCCGTCGACCGAGCGTGACCCCGTGCGCGAGGCGGAGATCGCCGAGCGGGTGGCCGGTGTGGCGCCCGAGCTGGGTGCCGAGCGGGTGGCCCGCATCGTCGACGTCATCATCACCGAGGCGCTCGACGCCTCCCGCTGAGCCGCGGCTCCGCACGCACGACGACCGGCCACGCCCGGGGTCGGGCGTGACCGGTCGTCGACCAGTCGTGCGTCAGGTGGTGCGTCAGGTGGTGCGTGGTCGGGCGGTGGTCACCAGCCGACGAGGCCTCCCTGCCACTCCTGCAGGTCGGCGAGCTTGGCGACGATGGTGTCGTCCTGCAGGCCGTGCGCCTTGCCCTCGGCCTGCTTCAGGATGTGCGCGGCCCCGGCGTGGTCGCCGGCCTCGGCCGCCGCCTCCGCGGAGGCCAGGTAGGCGGTCACGTCGCGGCTGAGCTTGGCGTTGCGGTTGCCACCCTCACCGAGGTCGGCGGTGATCTTCTCGACCTCGGGGAAGGTGACGCAGTTGCCGCCGCCCTCGACGACGCCCGCGGTCCACTCGATGCCGCCGAGCAGGTGGTCGAGGAACAGCGGGTCGGTGTAGGACGAGTCCACGTGACCGGCGCCCTCGTACCACGAGCGGCCGCCCTCGAAGTTGTGGCACCACGCGATCGGGTGGTCGGCGCCCATGGCGCCGTTGCCGGGGTTGTAGGTCGACTCGTCGAGCGTCAGCAGGACGTGCACGTCGGGCCGCGGGTTGGCGGTGAAGTTGTACCACTCGTCGAAGCGCACCCACTGCTTCGGCAGCATCGTGGTCGACGGGTGGTTCGGGCTCTCCACGACCATCGTCGCAGTCTGCTGCGCCGGGTGGTTGCGGAAGCGGGCCGATCCGCCGGTCAGGCGGCTGAACCACGGCACGGCGTGCATCTCGTCGGTGGCGGCGTGGAGTCCCACGAAGCCGCCGCCCTGGCGGATGTAGCCCTGGAACGCCGCGAGCTCCGCGTCGTCGAGGGTGCGGGGGCTGGCCGGGTTCTGGCTGTTGGTGCCGTCGACCGGCGAGGCGAACATGATCGTCGCGTACTGCGACAGCGCCTCGGTGCTGGTGAAGGGCGTCGTCGCCATGGTCAGGGCGGGCTGGCCCGGGGAGCGACCGATCGGCGGGTCCCAGACGTCGACGGTGAAGCCGTGCTCCTGGCCCAGCTCGATGACCGCGTTGGTGGTGTCGTCGATGTGGGAGTGGCGGAAGCCGAGCGTCTTGCCGACGACCAGCACCTTGTAGGGCTCGGCGGTCGCGGCGGCGCTGGTGGCGGCGGCCGCGTCCGAATCGGCTCCGGCGGAGGCGTAGCCGGCCCCGGTCAGGAGCAGGGCGCCGGCGGCGAGGCCGGTGGTGAGCAGGCTGAGCGGTTTCCTCATTGACTCGTCCTTCGGGTGTTGGGGGGGAGTTTGTTTGTATGGAACCCAAACAAATAGGACTAGGTGAACCGTATGTGACCTGCGTCACCCAGGTCAACGCCCCCCGTCCGGACTGCGCACCCGGAGGACCCGCGGCCGAGCATGATGTCGGGGTGCTGCTCTACGACGACGTGGTGGCCGAGTACCTGGACTTCGCGACCTACGCGGCCGGCGACTCGCCGTGCTTCGAGGCGTGGGCGCTCGGCGTCGCGGAGGACGAGGAGGTCGTGGCCTGGCTCGGCACGCTGCCGCCCGTCAAGCGCCAGCCCAACCTGGTCTTCGCGGCTGCCCGGTGGCACGGTGCCGCCACCCCGGCGTCGTACGCCGCCCTGCGCGCGGTGCTGATCGAGCAGGAGCCGGCCGTGCGCGCCACCGTCATGGCGCGGGCCACCCAGACCAACGAGGTCGGCCGGCTCGCGACGCTCGTCCCGGTACTCGGGCTCATCGAGGGACCGGTGGCCCTGATCGAGGTCGGGGCCAGCGCTGGTCTCTGCCTCTTTCCCGACCGCTACGACTACGCGTGGTCACCCCTGGGCGGGCTGCGGGGGAGTGGCGGCCCGCTGCTGGGCGCGCGGGCCACCGGCGACCTGCCCGTCCCCGCCGTCCATCCGCACGTCGCCTGGCGAGGTGGCGTCGACCTCAACCCTCTCGACGTCTCGGACCCCGACGCGATGGCGTGGCTGGAGAACCTGGTCTGGCCCGAGCAGGACGAGCGTCGCGAGCGGTTGCGTGCCGCCGTCGCCGTCACCCGTCGTGAGCCGCCCGCCATCCGGCAGGGCGACCTCCTCGACCACGTCGCCGACCTCGTCGACGAGGCGGCGCCCCACGGCACCCCGGTCGTCCTCCACTCGGCGGTGATCGCCTACCTCGAGGAGCCGGACCGCGAGCGGTTCCACGACCTGATGACGGGCCTCGTGGCCGAGGGCCGCTGCCGGTGGATCAGCAACGAGGGGAGGCGGGTCCTGCCCCGCGTCACCGGCGAGCTGGAGGTGCCCTCCGGGCGGTTCGTGACCGCGCTCGACGGCACCCCGGTGGCGTACAGCCACGGCCACGGCCACGCGATCGACTGGCGGTGAGCGTGGCGCCCACCGCGGCGCGGATCGGGTCGGGTGTCCTGTCGGTGGGGCCGGGCACACTGACGTAGGCTGACGGCTCTTCCCCCTCCCTCTGGATGCCCGCTGCGCAGCCAGCACCTGCCCCATCCGTGACACCGTCAGCGACCCCTGAAAGGCGCGGAAGTCTCCTCCATGTCGTCCGGCTCCTCCACCAGTTCCGCGGACAACTTCGTGCACCTGCACGTGCACACCGAGTACTCGATGCTCGACGGGGCATCGTTGCTCGACGGCCTGTTCGCCCGCACCAGCGAGCTCGGCATGCCGGCGATCGCGATGACCGACCACGGCAACCTCCACGGTGCCTACGACTTCTACCGCCGGGCCAAGCAGCACGGCGTCAAGCCGATCATCGGCATCGAGGCCTACCTCACCCCCGGCACCATGCGCGGCGAGCGCCGCCGGGTCCGCTGGGGACAGGGTGACCTCGCTGAGGAGGGTGGCAAGGACGTTGCCGGCGGCGGCGCCTACACCCACATGACCATGTGGGCCGAGACGACCGAGGGCATGCACAACCTCTTCCGGTTGGCTAGCCTCGCCAGCCTCGAGGGCTACTACTACAAGCCCCGGATGGACCGCGAGCTGCTCCAGCGCTACTCCAAGGGCATCATCGCCAGCACGGGGTGCCTGTCCGGTGAGATCCAGACCCGGCTGACGCTCGGCCAGTACGACGAGGCGCTGCGCGCCGCCGGCGAGTTCCAGGACATCTTCGGCAAGGACAACTTCTACCTCGAGCTGATGGACCACGGCATCGCCGCCGAGCGGGCCACCCGGGAGGACCTGCGCAAGATCGCCGCGACGCTCGGCCTGCCGACCATCGTCACCAACGACACCCACTACACCAACCCCGAGGACGCCGACGGCCAGGACGCCCTCATCTGCGTCGCGTCCGGCAAGCGGCTGGCCGACACCAACCGGCTCAAGTTCGACGGAGGCGGCTACTACATCAAGTCCGCGGCCGAGATGCGTGAGCTGTGGGCCGAGATCCCCGACGGCTGCGACAACACGCTCGAGATCGCCGAGCGCTGCAACGTCGACTTCGTCGAGTCCACCGGCGGCTACATGGCCCGCGCCGACGTCCCCGAGAGCGAGACCGAGGAGAGCTGGTTCCGCAAGGAGGTGTGGCGCGGCATCGAGGCCCGCTACCCCGGCGAGCGGCTGACCCAGGAGGTCAAGGACCGGGTCGAGATGGAGCTGGGCGTCATCTCGCAGAAGGGCTACTGCGGCTACTACCTCGTGGTCGCCGACTTCATCCAGTGGTCCAAGGCCAACGGCATCCGCGTCGGCCCGGGCCGTGGCTCCGGTGCGGGCTCCATCGCCGCCTACGCGTTGAGCATCACCGACCTGTGCCCCCTCGAGCACGGCCTGTTCTTCGAGCGGTTCCTCAACCCCGAGCGCCCCTCGATGCCCGACTTCGACATCGACTTCGACGACGCCCGCCGCGGTGAGGTCATCAAGTACGTCACCGAGAAGTACGGCACCGAGCGGGTGGCGCAGATCGCGACCTTCGGCCGGCTCAAGGCCAAGGCCGCCATCAAGGACGCGGCGCGCGTCCTCGACCACGGCTTCGCGATCTCCGACCGCATCACCAAGGCGCTGCCCGCCGACGTGATGGGCAAGGGCGTCGCGCTCAAGGACATCTTCGACCCGCAGCACAAGCGCTACAACGAGGGCGGCGAGTTCCGCGCGCTGCACGACTCCGACCCCGACGTGCGCACGATCTTCCACACGGCGCTCGGCCTCGAGGGCCAGATCCGCAACTGGGGCGTGCACGCCGCCGGCGTGATCATGTCGAGCGAGCCCATCATCGACGTCGTACCCATCATGGCGCGGCCGCAGGACGGCGCCGTCATCACCCAGTTCGACTACCCGATGTGCGAGTCGCTCGGACTCGTCAAGATGGACTTCCTCGGCCTGTCCAACCTCCGGATCCTCGAGGACGCGCTGGCCAACATCCAGGTCAACCGCGACGAGACGGTCGTGCTGGAGGAGCTGCCCTTCGACGACCGGCCGACCTACGAGCTGATGGGCCGTGGCGACACGCTCGGCGTCTTCCAGCTCGACGGCTCGGGCATGCGCGCGCTGCTGCGCTCCCTGCAGCCAGACGTCTTCGCCGACATCACCGCCGTCAGTGCGCTCTACCGCCCCGGTCCGATGGGCGCCGACTCCCACAACAAGTACGCCCGCCGCAAGAACGGCCGCGAGGCGATCGAGCCGATCCACCCCGCGCTCGCCGAGGCGCTCGAGCCGGTGCTGGGGGAGACCTACGGCCTGATCGTCTACCAGGAGCAGGTGATGGCGATCGCCCAGGTGCTCGCCGGCTTCACCCTGGGCGCCGCCGACAACCTCCGCCGCGCGATGGGCAAGAAGAAGAAGGAGGAGCTCGACAAGCAGTACGCCGGCTTCCAGGCCGGCATGCTCGAGCGCGGCTTCCCCCAGGTCGCGATCGACAAGCTCTGGGAGATCCTGCTCCCGTTCTCCGACTACGCCTTCAACAAGTCGCACTCCGCCGCCTACGGCGTCATCACCTACTGGACGGCCTACCTCAAGGCCAACTACCCGGCCGAGTACATGGCCGCGCTCCTCACGTCCGTCAAGGACGACAAGGACAAGATGGCGATCTACCTCAACGAGTGCCGTCGCATGAAGATCCAGGTCCTCCCGCCCGACGTCAACGAGTCGCACGCCAACTTCACCCCGGTGGGCCACGACATCCGCTTCGGCCTCACCGCCGTGCGCAACGTCGGCAGCAACGTCGTCGACCGGATCGTCACGGCGCGCGAGGAGAAGGGCCGCTACACCGACTTCAACGACTTCATGGACAAGGTCCCGGCGCTGGTCTGCAACAAGCGGGTCGTGGACTCGCTGGTCAAGGCCGGTGCCTACGACGACATGAAGCACAAGCGTCGGGCGCTCTCGATCATCCACGAGGACGCCGTCGAGAAGTACGTCCAGGCCAAGAAGGACGACGAGAGCGGGCAGGACTCGCTCATCGACATGCTGATGCCGGACGACGTGGGCGCTGCCGGTGCGACGGTCGTGATCCCGGACGTCGAGGACTGGGACAAGATGACCCTGCTCGGCCACGAGCGGGAGATGCTCGGGCTCTACGTCTCCGACCACCCGCTGCTCGGTCTCGAGCACGTCCTCTCGCAAGGCACCGACTGCACCATCGGCCAGCTGATGCTCGACGAGGAGCGCGCCCACAACTCCACGCTCACCGTCAGCGGCCTCATCACCTCGGTGCAGCGCAAGATCACCAAGCGGGGCGACCCGTGGGCCACGATCACGCTCGAGGACCTCGACGGTGCGATCGACGTCCTCCTCTTCCCGAGCGCCTACACCCTCGCCTCGACGCTGCTCGTCGAGGACAACATCGTCCGGATCAAGGGCCAGCTCTCGCGTGACAAGGACCAGCCCGAGCTCCGTGCCCAGGAGGTCACGGCACCCGACCTCACCCAGGGGCCGGCGGGGCCGGTCGTGATCAGCCTGCCGTCGACCCGGTGCACCCCGCCGGTCGTCGCCCAGCTGCGTGACGTCCTCGGCACCCACCCGGGCATGACCGAGGTGCAGCTGCGCCTGCTCACCCGCAGCTCGACCAAGGTGCTGCGCCTCGACGACAACCTGCGGGTCAGCCCGAGCCCCGCCCTGTTCGCCGACCTCAAGCAGCTGCTCGGTCCCGGCTGCCTGACCGGATGAGCGACGTGACCGCGCCCGCCGGCCCCGCCGACTCGAGCGGACCGGACGGCTCGAACGTGTCGACCGGCAGGCTGGTCCGACGGGTGCTGTCGGTGCTCGCGCTCTTCGTCGTGGGCGGTGCGGCCGGCGGGGTGCTCTGGGAGCGGCTGTGGGACGCCCCGACCGGGCTGGCCTACCAGGGCCGCTGGTACCTCGAGCCGGCCGGGCCGGACTTCTCCTTCGAGGGCATCGCCCTCTTCGTCCTCATCGCCTTCCCGCTCGGGCTCGTGCTGGCCGTGCTGGCCGGGCTGTGGCGCGGCCACGAGACCGTCACGGTGGTGGCGGTCCTCGTCTCGGCGGCCATCGCCGCGGCCGTGATGTACGGCGTCGGCACCGCGCTCGGGCCGCCCGACCCGCAGGCGCTGGCCGCCGGCCGGCCCGACTACACCCCGCTGCCCGGCGACCTCGGCCTGACCGCCCCCGACGCCGGGCGGGTGCGGTGGCACTCGACCGCGCTCGTCGTCCTGCCCGCCGGCGCGATGGCCGGGCTGGTCGGGTCCTATCTCTTGGGGAACATGGGGTTCGCCAGGCGCGCGCGTGGGTAGGCTTGCGCCGCCCGCAAGTGGGCAGTCCCGGCGCCGCCGGGACCCGTGCAACGGGGGAGCAGAGCGACATGAGCATGACACCGGGCGGCCCGGCCGACGGGCCTGAGTACCTCGACGGATCGGGGCCGACCCAGACGGCGCCCGACAACGACAACAAGAAGCGGATGATCGCAGTGGGCGCGATCGTCGCCGGCGGTGCGGTCATCGCGGGTGGTGCCTGGGCGGCCACCAGCTTCTTCGCCACGGGCGCGCAGCCGGCGGAGGCGCTGCCCGCCTCGACGGTCGCCTACCTCAGCGTCGACCTCGACCCGAGCGGCGGCCAGAAGATCGAGGCCATCAAGACGTTGCGCAAGTTCCCCGGGTTCACCGACAAGGTCGACCTGCAGACCGACGACGACCTGCGCGAGCGGTTCTTCGAGGAGGTCACCTCCTCCGGCGAGTGCGAGGGCCTCGACTACGACGCCGACGTCAAGCCGTGGCTGGGCTCGCGTGCGGCGATGGCCGTGGTCGACCTCGGGGAGGACGAGCCGACCCCGGTCGGGGTCGTGCAGACCACCGACTCCGGCAAGGCCGAGGACGGGCTGTCCGCACTGGTCGACGCGTGCGGGGGCGGCGAGGCCGCTGGGGGTGACGTCGGTGGCTGGGTGGTCGACGGCGACTGGATCGTCGTGGCGGAGACCCCGGAGATCGCCCAGCAGGTCGTCGACGCGGCCGACGGCTCGACCCTCGCGGGCAACGCCTCCTTCGAGGAGTGGACCGGCGAGGCGGGCGACGACGGCTTCATGTCGATGTACGTCGGCAAGGGCGTCACCAAGTACCTCGACGAGCTCGGCGGCATGGGCGGCATGGGCGGCATGGGGATGATGGGCATGCCCGGTGCGGCGACGGGCGAGGACGAGAACTGGTTCGCCGAGGAGCCGCCCTCCGAGGAGGTCCCCGAGGAGCTCCAGCAGATGATCGACGACTTCGACGGGATGGCGGCGACCGTCCGCTTCGACGACGGCGCGGTCGAGGTCGAGTACGCCATGTCCAACTACCAGCCCGACATGACCAAGTTCATCGACAGCCAGAACGGCGCCGACATGGTCGCCGGCCTGCCGGACGACACCGTCGCGGCCTTCGGCATGTCCCTCGAGGAGGGCTGGGCCGGCGCGATGCTCGACTACGTCAAGCGCAACCTGCCCGACGAGAGCGCGACGATCGACGAGCAGCTCGCGCAGTTCGAGTCCGAGACCGGCCTCGCCTTCCCCGAGGACGTCGAGACCCTCCTCGGTGAGGGCGTCACCGTCTCGCTGGGCAGCGGCCTCGACCCCGACGCCGTGGCCAACGGCGGCCCGGGTGAGGTCCCGGTGGGCATCCGGATCGACGGCGACGCCGACGAGATCCAGGCCGTGCTCGACAAGATCGCCGCACAGGCGGGTCCGGAGATGGCTGAGTACATGCAGGTGACCGAGGGCGACGGCTACGCCGTCCTGGCGCTGCAGGACGGCTACCGCGGCGAGCTCGAGGGCGGCGGCAGCCTCGGCGACAGCGCCGCCTACTCGGAGGTCGTGGAGTCCGACGAGGCCCAGTCGCTGCTCTTCGTCAACTTCAACGCCGACGACGACTGGCTGGTCCGCCTGACCGGCGACTCACCCGAGGTCAGCAAGAACCTCGAGCCGCTGTCGGCGTTCGGGCTCAGCGGCTGGGTCGACGACGACGTGGTCCACGGGCTCCTGAAGGTCACCACCGACTGACCGGCCTCAGCGGCCGATGGTGGCGGTCACCGCTCCGGTGATCGCCACCAGGTCCGCCGGCGCGAGCTCGAGGTCGAAGCCGCGCCGTCCACCCGAGACCAGGATCGTGTCGTGCTCGAGCGCCGAGGCGTCGAGCACCGTGGGGTGCCGTCGCTTCTGCCCGACCGGCGAGATGCCGCCGGCGACGTAGCCGGTGGCGCGCTCGGCGGCCGTGACCTCCGCCATCACCGCCTTGCTGCCCCCGAGGGCGCGCGCCAGCGCCTTGAGGTCGAGCTGGCCCGTGACCGGGACGATCCCGACGACGAGCGAGCCGTCCAGCGACGCCAGCAGCGTCTTGAAGACCCGGGCCGGGTCGGCGTCGAGCGCCTCGGCCGCCTCGAGCCCGTACGAGGTCGCCCTCGGGTCGTGGTCGTAGGCACGGACCTCGAACGCGATGCCTGCGGCCGACAGCGCGACCGTGGCCGGCGTACCCCCGGCGCCGCGCGCCTTCTTCGCCATCAGCGGGCCGCGCGGGTCAGTTGGGGGACCAGGCGGTGCGGGCCACCTGGGTGGCCGGCAACGACGGGATGACGTTGATCGCGCGGAGCTCCTCGGTGAGCATCCGGGTGACCAGGGTGAGGCGCTCGGTGGCGTCCTCCGCCTCCAGCAGCGACTGCCGCTCCGCCATGGGCAGCGGGGCGAGCGCGGACAGGGTCCAGGCGAGGTAGTCGGGGTCGCGGGGGAGCGTCCCGCTGTAGGGGTCGCCCTGCAGCTCGGTCATCGCCACGCGGAACGCGGTGAAGGTGGCGCGGGCCCGCTCGAGCACCTCGGCCGGCACGTCCACCTCCGGCTCCGGGAGGACGACGGCGAGGCCCTGCGGGTAGTCGCTGCCCCGCTGCATCTCCTCGAGGACCAGGCGCTCGCGGGCGACGGCGACGATGTCGAAGGTCCCGTCGTCACGCCGGTCGACCTCGGTCAGCTGCAGGACGCAACCGACGCGGTAGACCGACTGGGCGCCGTGGTCGCCGACCTCGTAGCCCTCGCGGATCGCGACCGTGCCGAAGACCCGTTGGGCGGGGTCCTCCTGCTCGAGGAGGTGTCGCACCAGCATCCGGTAGCGGTCCTCGAAGACGTGGAGCGGCACGCTCATGCCCGGGAACACCACGGTGCTCAGCGGGAACATCGGCAGTGGGTCGCTCACACCCACGACACTAACGGCCGGTGTCCACCCGACGCCCGCGACTTCGGCTCGACCCGCGGGGGAACCTAGAATCTGGGGCATGTCCCTGATCCGGCGAATCGACCTGAGGGGCGCCGACGCGGCGTCCGTCGACTACCGCGCGAGCGTGCCTCGCGCCGAGTTCGACGTCGAGGCCGCCACGCATCAGGTGCAGCCGATCCTGGACGCGGTCCGGACGCGCGGCGTGGAGGCGATCACGGAGTTCTCGGCCCGCTTCGACGGCGTGGAGGGTGACGACATCGCCGTGCCACGCGAGGCCCTGACGACCGCGCTCGAGGGTCTGGACCCGGCGGTGCGGGCCGGTCTCGAGGAGTCGATCCGCCGGCTCCGCGCCACCTGTGAGGCCGAGCTCGAGCGCGACGTCACCAGCGAGGTCGCCCCCGGGGCGACCGTCACGCACCGCAAGGTGCCGATCGACCGCGTCGGCCTCTACGTCCCGGGTGGCCTCGCCCCGCTGGTGAGCAGCGTCGTGATGAACGTCGTTCCCGCGCAGGTCGCCGGGGTGCGCTCGATCGCGCTCGCGAGCCCGCCGCAGAAGAACCGCGACGGCCTTCCGGAGCCGACGATCCTCGCTGCTTGTGAGCTGCTCGGCGTCGAGGAGGTCTACGCCGTCGGTGGCGCGCAGGCGATCGCCATGTTCGCCTACGGCGCCGGCCCCTGTGAGCGCGTCGACCTCGTCACCGGTCCCGGCAACATCTACGTCGCGGCCGCCAAGCGGCTGCTGCGCGGCGTCGTCGGCATCGACTCCGAGGCCGGGCCCACAGAGATCGCGATCCTGGCCGACGACAGCGCGGACGCCGCGTTCGTCGCGGCCGACATGGTCAGCCAGGCCGAGCACGACCCGATGGCGGCGTCCGTGCTGGTCACCGACTCGCTCGAGCTCGCCGACGCGGTCGAGGCCGAGCTCGACAAGCAGGTCTTCGCCACCCGTCACACCGAGCGCATCCGCACCGCGCTGGGCGGACGGCAGTCCGGCATCGTGCTGGTCGACGACATGGACCAGGGCGTCGACGTCGTCGACGCCTACGCCGCCGAGCACCTCGAGGTCGTCACCCGCGACGCCGCCGCCCACGCCGCACGCGTGCGCAACGCCGGAGCGATCTTCGTCGGCCCGTGGTCGCCGGTGTCGCTGGGTGACTACTGCGCAGGCTCCAACCACGTGCTGCCGACCGCCGGCTGCGCCTGCCACTCCAGCGGCCTGTCCGTGCGGGCGTTCACGAAGTCGGTGCACGTCATCGACTACTCGCGCGAAGCGCTCGCCGAGGTCGCCGACCACGTCGTGACGCTGGCCGGGGCGGAGGACCTGCCGGGGCACGGCCAGGCGGTCAGCGTCCGGTTCGACAGCGACCGGTCACAGTATTCACCCCACCAGATCGCTCCGCTGGCGCTCCGCGATCAGTCGGGGACCCCGAACCGATGAGCGGGCTGTTCCCACCGCTGCGCGAGGAGCTGCGGGGGATCGAGCCCTACGGTGCGCCCCAGCTGTCGCTGGAGCAGGCGCCCGTGCAGCTCAACGTCAACGAGAACCCCTACGGTCCCTCGCCGGAGGCCGCGGCCGACATCGCCCGTGCCGTCGGTGCGGCCGCCGTGTCGCTCAACCGCTACCCCGACCGCGAGTTCGTGGAGCTGCGCTCCGCCCTGGCGGCGTACCTCGACACGTCCGGCGGTTCGGGCATCACCCCCGAGATGGTGTGGGCGGCCAACGGGTCCAACGAGGTGATGCTGCAGCTGCTGCAGGCCTTCGGCGGTCCGGGGCGCGTCGCGCTGTCGTTCGCGCCGACGTACTCGATGTATCCCGAGTACGCCCGCGACACGATGACCGAGTGGGTGGCCGGCCACCGGGCCGAGGACTTCTCGCTAGACCTCGACGCCGCGCGCCGGCTGGTGGAGGAGCGTCGCCCGTCGGTCGTGCTCCTGCCCAGCCCCAACAACCCGACCGGGACGGCGCTGTCGCCCGAGGCGGTGACGATGCTGTGCGAGGCGGCCGCGTCCTACGAGCCCGGCGGCATCGTGGTCGTCGACGAGGCCTACGGCGAGTTCCGTCGCGCCGGCACCCCGAGTGCGCTCGAGCTGCTGCCGCGGCACCGCAACCTCGTCGTCACGCGCACCATGAGCAAGGCGTTCGCCCTGGCCGGCGCCCGGCTGGGCTACCTCGCCGCAGATCCCTCGATCTGTGACGCGATCCGGGTCGTACGGCTGCCCTACCATCTCTCGGCCGTCACCCAGGCGACCGCGCTGGCGGCGCTGCGCCACGCCCCCGAGCTGCTCGGCAAGGTCGACGAGCTCCGCGCCGAGCGCGACGCGACCGTGGCCTGGCTGCGCGAGCAGGGGCTCGAGGTCGCCGACTCCGACGCCAACTTCGCGCTGTTCGGCAGGTTCGCCGACCGGCACGCCGTCTGGCAGGGTCTGGTCGACCGGGGCGTGCTGATCCGCGAGACCGGCCCCGACGGATGGCTGCGCGTGTCGATCGGCACGGCCGAGGAGATGGCAGCCTTCAAGAAGGCCCTGCTGGACACAATCGAGACAACGAAGGAGCCGGCATGAGCCGCACCGCGAAGATCGAGCGCACCACCAAGGAGTCCGGCGTCCTCGTCGAGGTCGACCTCGACGGCACCGGCCGCTCCGACGTGTCCACCGGCGTGGGGTTCTACGACCACATGCTCGACGCCTTCGCTCGCCACTCCCTGGTCGACCTGGTCGTCCAGACCAGCGGCGACACCCACATCGACGCCCACCACTCGGTCGAGGACACCGCGATCGTGCTCGGCCAGGCGCTCCGTGAGGCCCTTGGCGACAAGGCCGGCATCCGGCGCTTCGGCGACGCCACCGTGCCGCTCGACGAGGCGCTCGTCCAGGCCGTCGTGGACGTCTCGGGCCGTCCCTACTGCGTGCACACCGGTGAGCCGGAGGGCCAGGAGTACGTCGCCATCGGCGGCACCGGCGCCACCTACATGGGCTCCCTGACCCGCCACGTCTTCGAGACGATCTCCTTCCACGCCCACCTCGCGCTGCACGTGCGGGTGCTCGGCGGCCGCGACCCGCACCACGTGGTCGAGGCGCAGTTCAAGGCCTTCGCCCGCGCGTTCCGCGACGCCGTGGCGATCGACCCCCGCGAGACCGGCGTACCGTCCACGAAGGGCAGCCTGTGACGGCTCCCGACGTCGTCGTCCTCGACTACGGGTCGGGCAACCTCCGCTCGGTCGTGCGCGCCGTCGAGCGCGCCGGCGCCACGGTCACCCTGACCGGTGACTTCGACACCGCGCTCGCCGCCGACGGCCTCGTGGTGCCCGGTGTCGGCGCCTACGCCGCGTGCATGGCCGGCCTGCGCGAGATCAAGGGCGAGCGGATCATCGGGCGGCGGCTGGCGGGCGGGCGCCCGGTTCTCGGCATCTGTGTCGGCATGCAGATCCTGTTCGCGGGCGGTGTCGAGCACGGTGTCGAGACCGAGGGCTGCGAGGAGTGGCCCGGCCTCGTGACCCGGCTCGAGGCCGACGTGGTGCCGCACATGGGCTGGAACACGGTCGAGGCCCCCGAGGGCACGCGGCTGTTCGCCGGCGTCGAGGACGAGCGGTTCTACTTCGTGCACTCCTACGCGGCGCGCTCCTGGGACCTCGTCACGAACGACCGCACCGCGGCCCCGCTGGTGACCTGGGCCGAGCACGGGGGAGACCGGTTCGTGGCCGCCGTCGAGAACGGCCCGCTCGCCGCGACCCAGTTCCACCCGGAGAAGTCCGGGGACGCCGGTGCCGCGCTGCTCGCCAACTGGGTGGCGTCGCTCCGGGTGTCGGTCTAGGCCGAGCCGCGACGGGTCAGGGGCTGCGCCGCACCCGCGGTGTGAGGGGCGCGTCGGCGAGATCGGTCTCGGCTCCCTCTCCGGTCAGTCCCCACACGTCGCCGCGGAACCGGGCGCCGACTGAGCGCTGGTCGACGACTCCCGCCCGGACCCAGCGCGGATCGCCGATGCAGTCGCGAGGGACGGTCACGGCGATGACGTCACGCTCCAGCAGCACCTGCGAGTCGACGTCGCACCCGCGGCCCATCTGGATCACCGAGTAGGTACCGCACGCGTCCACCTCCTCGGGTGGCGTCGGCGCGCTCCAGAGCTCCGCGACCGGACGACGGCCACGCTCGTGGAGGGCGACCTCGAAGTCGCGACCGTCCGTCGCGAGGGTGAAGCTGACGTAGCGGCCGCCGAACCCGGTGAGGTCGCGGTAGTGCGCCCGCAGGACGACTTCGTCGCGTCCGTGCACCACCGACAGTCCGACGAGGTCGGTGGCGGTGTCCTGGGCCTGGGTCGTGACCTCCCAGGTCCCGCACGGGGGAGGCTCAGGGGTGAAGGTGAGCTGGGTGACGTCGCGCGCGGCGTCGCGGCCCCACCACCGGTCGGCATGCGCGGCTGTCGTCGACAGGCCCAGGAGGGCAGCGGCGAGCGTCGCCGAGGTGAGTGCGCGCCGGTGCGATCGCATGGTGGGTCCCCCGTCGTCGGACGACCCTGGCGGGTCGACATGTGGTGGACCGTATTCTGGACCGTCCGGCCGTGAACCGCAGACGGCCCACGCGCGGCCCGCGAATTACCCCGAAATCGGGTCGCAGGGGGACGCGTCGCCTCGTTAGCGTCGCGAGCATGACGGGGACCATGAGCATGAACCAGATCATCCACGCGGCCGTGCGCCGCGACGTGACCCGGACCGAGCAGGCACTGCGCACGCTGCCCGACGGCGACACGGCGCGAGCCCGCGAGATCCGGACGGCCTGGCGCAACCTGGTCCGTGAGCTCACGCACCACCACGAGGCCGAGGACGAGCACGTGTGGCCGTTCCTCCAGTCGCGCGGTGTCGACCTCACGCTCCTCGAGCAGATGGAGTCCGAGCACGTGGCGATGAAGCAGGCGCTGACGTCGGTCTCGACCAGTCTCGATGCCGTCGTCGGCGCACCGTCCGCGATCAACGCCGCGGCCGCGGCCGACGAGGTCGCGCGAGCTCGCGAGGTGATCAACGGCCACTTGGACCACGAGGAACGCGACGTGGAGGGCCCGATGGGCGCGTTGCACGACGACGAGGAGTTCAAGGCACTGACCAAGAAGCTGCGCCCGGCCAGCCCCGTCGACGCGGCGAACTCCCTGGCCTGGATGCAGGACGGCGCGGGGGAGCGGGAGCGGGCGGCGCTGCGCGAGAACATCCCGGGGCCCGTCATCACGATCCTCACCCTGCTCGTCGCGCGCCGTTACCGACGCGAGGTCGCGCCCGTTTGGCGCTGATCCGCCGGGCTCGACGGGGGCGCGGACCTACCCATCCCGGGGGATTGCCGGGGGTGCGGGCCGGGTCTACGTTCGGCTCACGGACCGCGGCAGCGCCGCCGCGCCGGGAGGGAGTCGTCATGGCTCAGCACCGTGCTCGTCTGCTCGCCGTCGTCGCCGCCTCGGCGGTCGCGCTCACCGTCGTCGGGACCCAGTCGGGTGCCCAGGCCGGGGGTCGCGGGGAGCACGGGACGAGACCGCCCGACCGGCCGACGAAGGTCGTCGTCATCGTCGTCGACGCGCTCAGCAAGGAGATCGTCGACACCTACGGCATGCGCAACGTGCAGGCGTTGATGAAGGACGGTGTCGACACGCCCAAGGGCTACCTCGGCCACACCGGGTCGGTCACGGTCGTCACCCACAACGTGGTCACGACGGGTGCCTCGCCCAAGCACATGGGCTGGACCAACGAGGGCTACCGCGACGTGGCCGGCCTGCTCGGCGCCCCCGGCGGCCTCTACATCACCAGCAACTTCGGGCGCGACCAGATGGCGCCGCTGCAGCAGGCCGCCGGCTACCCGCACCTGTCCGACTACCTGGACGACACCGGCAAGGTGTTCACCGTCAGCCCGAAGGGGTACGCCGCATGGGGCCTCAGCGGTCCCGGGTCGGCGAACACCTCGACGATCACGTTCGGCAGCAAGACGTGCCCCGTCCCGGGGAGCAACCCTCCGGTGACCACCCGCCACCGCGCGCCGACGGGCTGGAACGTGCCGGCGTACTTCTCGGCGGACTGCGGCTCCCGGTGGGTGGTGGCCCGCGACACGGGCTACGACACCCTCCAGTACCCGGCGCAGCTCTACCCCGCCACCGACAACCGCTACGTGGTCGGCCACGACCCGGCACACCAGGGCGGGGACATCTGGGCCACCGATGCCGTCCTCGAGATCATGGGGCAGGAGGGCGACGGCTGGAGCGGCATCTTCGTCAGCCTCCCCGGCGTCGACAAGGCCGCGCACATGTGGGGAGGCGTCAACGACCCGGAGGGCGCGACGCCGGGCTACGACCCGATGACGCACATGGAGTACGCCACCGAGACCGCGGACGCCCAGGTCGGCCGGATCATGCAGGCGCTCGAGGACAGTGGCCAGCTCGACGACACGCTCGTCGTCCTCACCGCCGACCACGGCTCCGTCGCGGCTGACGAGGGCCACTTCCACGGCGACTTCGAGCCGGTGAACGACTACGGCTACTTCAACTGGTACTACGGCTCGCCGGCCAACGACGTGCCCTACCCGAGCCCGCAGGAGGCGCTGCAACCGCTCATCGACGGCACCGACGACGGCACGGGGAAGACCAACGTCGGCTTCTCCTACAGCGACTCCTCGCTCAACGTGTGGCTGAAGGACCAGTCCCCGGAGAAGGTCGCCGAAGCGGCGGCCATCATGGAGGGCCTGGCCGACGTGACCGCGGTCTGGCAGCGCGACGGCGATCACTTCGACCGGGTGACCCCGGTGCGCTGGGACCGGATGCACGGCGCCGAGAAGCGGTGGTTCGCCACGAAGGCGCAGGAGCTCGTCGACACCCAGGCCGCCGACTACGGTCCCGACCTGGTCGCGACGCTGCCCGACAACACGACGTACTCCGTCCTCGGCGACCACGGCGGCATCCAGCGCACGTCGCAGCAGGTCCCGATCGTCTTCGCCGGCGCCAACACGTCGCACAAGGACCTGCGTGCCGAGGTCAGGTCGGTCGACATCATGCCGACGATCCTGCACGCCATGGGGATCGCACCGACCCGCCCGATGGACGGGATCGCCTACGAGCTGCCGACCCTGAAGCGCGGCCGGCACTAGACCTCGGCCAGCTCCTTCAGGGTGAGCAGCTGCTTGCGCGCCATCACCAGGTCGCCGACCGAGAGGGCCGGCGCCAGCCACCTGCTGGTGCGAGCCACCACCTTGAGCACGAGGCGTACGTCGCCCTCGCGCGGCAGGACGGCGTACGACATGTGGGCGCCCATGATCGTCGCCGTCAGCTCGCGGCCGGGAACGACTGCCACCACCCGCCCCTGGTCACGGCCGAGGGCGCGGGTGAACGGGTCTCCGACCTGCGGGTCCGGCAGGTCGCGGAGGTCGCGCGGTGAGCGCCGCCCGAGGTTGTCGACGAGGTCGTAGGAGTACGGCGCCAGGCGCACCTGCCGGACGCGGGCCCACACGGTCGCGGGCTCGGCCCGGACCGTGACGCCGCGCCACGCCTGCAGCGTCGGCGCGGTGACGAAGGCGTCGCACCCGTAGGCACGGCGCACCTCGGCGTCAGTGACACCCCACCGGTCGCCGATCACGGCCCCACGCTAGCCCCGGTCCAGTCCGCGGTGGCGCCGCATGGGTCCGGATCGGAGACTGGACGCGGGTGGACGGGGAGATCGGATGCTTCAGGTGATCGGGGCCGGTTTCGGCCGCACGGGGACGGCGTCGACCAAGGCGGCGCTCGAGACGCTGCTGCAGCGGCCCTGCTACCACATGTTCGAGGCGCTCTCGCACCTCGAGCACCAGCCCGCCTGGCTCGCTGCCGCGAGCGGCGACACCGGCGCGCTCCGTGGGGTCCTCGACGGCTACGGCGCCACCGTCGACTGGCCGGGATGCTCGCTGTGGCGCGAGCTCCTGTCGCTCTACCCGGACGCGAAGGTGCTGCTGACAGTGCGCCCGGCCGACCGGTGGTGGGAGTCCTACGCGGAGACGATCCACGAGCTCATGCTCCTGCCGACACCCGACGCCGACGAGGTGGGGCAGGAGCTCGTCGACCTGTCGGTCTTCGGCCACGTGCTCACCACGCGATCGTTCGGCTCTCCCTACGAGGGGCAGTCGCCCGACGACCTCATCGCCGCCTACGAGCAGCACAACGCTGCCGTACGCGCCGGGGTGCCGGGAGACCGGTTGCTGGAGTACGACGTCACGCAGGGCTGGGACCCCCTCTGCGACTTCCTCGGACTGCCGGTCCCCGACGTCCCGATGCCGCGCACCAACGATCGTCAGGCCTTCCGCGAGCTGTTCGGGCTCGCGGGGCCTCCCCGCGTGGTCGAGCAGCCCTACACCCAGGAGCAGATCGAGGGGCACTTCCGCGGCGCCGCGGGTGACTCGGGCGCTGGTTGAGGAGGGACGAAGTCCCGTCGCGAAACCAGTCCAAGGAGGGCCGGCCAGCAACCGTCTGCAGCCGGGCCACTGTCGGTGGTCGCGGATACAATCGAACACATGATCGAGGCGCTGGCTGGGCGGGATGTGGGTGAGGTCGAGGACCTCGCCGCCTCCGACCTGCTCGCGCTGGCCCGGGCACAGAAGGCGACCGAGGATCGCGCCGCTGCTGAGCTCCTCACCACCGTTGCCCGGTGGGCCGACCTGCACCCGCCGGAGTCGATCCATGACGCCGCCGCGTTCACCGTGCCCGGTTGCGAGCACGAGGAGCCGATCGCCGGCGAAGGTGCGCCACTGGTCGCGGAGTTCTGCCTCGCCGAGCTCGGCACCGTCCTCGGGGTCTCGACAACGGCGGCGAAGAAGCTCGTCGGTCACGCCCTCGAGCTGCGCCACCGGCTCCCGCGGCTGTGGGCGCAGGTCCACACCGGCCGGGTCCCGGCCTGGCGGGCCCGCGCGGTCGCGCGGTCGCGGAGACCACCATCCACACCACTCCCTCGCTCACCCGCGAGGCAGCGGAGTTCGTCGACGCGCAGGTCGCCGCCGTCGCCGGGAGGGTCGGGCCGGCGCAGCTGGACCGGTTGGTCGCCGAGGCCATCCAGCGCTACGACCTCGCCGACGTCGACCCGACCCAGGATCCGGAGGACGGCTACCTCCACGTCGACCCGCGCCATGCCACGATCCACGACGATGACGTGCACTTCGCCGGCACGATGCGCCTCGAGGCCGAGCTCGACATCGCCGACGCGCTCGACCTGGATCGGGCACTCGCCCACGGCGCGGCAAGCTTGAAGGCCCTCGGCTCCGATGCGCCGCTGGACGCTCGCCGGTCCGCTGCCCTCGGTGACCTGGCCCGGACCCAGACGGCGCTTGACCTCGCCGGGGCTGGAGCCGACACCCAGCGCCTGCCGGCAGCCCGCGAGGTCGTGCTGCATGCGCACTTCGATGCGTCCGTCGACGGGCTGGCCACGGTGTTCGGTCCGACCGGACGGATGGAGGAGGGCCAGCGCCTCGTCCTCCTCGACCAGGTCCAGTCGTGGTGCGGCGACTCCCGCACGAAGGTCACCGTCAAGCCCGTGATCGACCTCAACGCCGACCTCTTCACCCCGACGTACGAGGTCCCCGACCGCATCCGCGAGCAGGTGATTCTCCGCGACCGCACGTGCGCGTTCCCGTGGTGCACCCGCCCGGCCCGGCGCGGCGACGTCGACCACATCGTGGAGTTCGACCACGACGCCGACACGGCAGGTCGGCCCCAGCCGGGTCCGACGGCGACCCGCAACCTGGCGTGCCTGTGCCGGTTCCACCACCGACTCAAGACCCACACCGCCTGGCGCTACCGCATGACGAGCAACGGGCGCTTCGAGTGGACGTCCCCGCACGGCCACCGCTACCGACGCGACCGACACGGGACCGGCCCGATCGACGACAGTCTCGTGACGGGCGCCAGCGCACCCTCCTCGACCGACGAGGACCAGCCGCCCGAGCGACCATGACCCCGCCCCGCACCCGCCACCCACCCGGTGACGGGGCCTCAGGCGTGTCCGGAGATCGCCCCGCCGGACTGGATCGACGAACCGAAGTGGTGAGCCGGCCTGTCTCGCCGGGCCACCACCCGGTGGGGACGGGGAGCGGTCGCTCCTAGGATCGACCCATGCCCAGCACCCCCGAGCAGCCCTACCTCGAGCTCCTTCCTGCCGTGGACATCAAGGGCGGCCAGGCCGTCCAGCTGGTGCAGGGGGTGGACGGGTCCGAGAAGCGGTTCGGTGACCCCATCGAGGCGGCGCTGCGCTGGCAGGAGGCCGGCGCTGAATGGATCCACCTCGTCGACCTCGACGCCGCCTTCGGCCACGGGCACAACCGGGAGCTCCAGGCCCGGATCGTCGGCACCCTCGACATCCAGGTCGAGATGAGCGGCGGCATCCGCGACGACGAGTCGCTGGAGGCAGCGATGGCGGCCGGGTGCCGGCGGGTCAACATCGGCACCGCCGCGCTCGAGCAGCCCGAGTGGTGCGCCCGAGCCATCGCGACGTACGGCGACCGGGTCGCGGTCGGGCTCGACGTGCGCGGCACGACCCTGGCCGCTCGCGGCTGGACCCGCGACGGAGGCGACCTCTACGAGACCCTCGCCCGCCTCGACTCCGAGGGGTGCGCCCGCTACGTCGTCACCGACGTCAACAAGGACGGCATGCTGCAGGGGCCCAACCTCCAGCTCCTCCGCGACGTCTGCGCCGCCACCGACAAGCCGGTCGTGGCGAGCGGCGGCGTCACCACCCTCGACGACATCCGCGCGCTGATGACCCTCGTCGAGGAGGGTGTGGAAGGCGCCATCGCCGGCACCGCGCTCTACGAGGGCCGCTTCAGCCTCGAGGACGCCCTGGCGCTGACGAAGCCGGTGCCATGAGCATGGAGTTCACCGACTACCACACGCGGCTGGCTGCCTACGTGCTCCTCGTCGACGAGGTCGACGGGCAGGAGTGCGTGCTGCTCGCGTGGTGGAACGGCGAGGGGCACAGCGATCCGGCCTGGTCACTTCCCGGCGGCGGGATCGAGTTCGACGAGTCGATCCGTGACGGGCTGGTGCGCGAGGTCTTCGAGGAGACCGGCTACCGCATCGAGCCCGGTGCCCTCCTCGCCGACGACTTTTTCACCGGACGGGGGCGCACCTTCGACGGGTTGTTCCGCTCGCAGCGGTTCGTCTTCGAGGCGACGATCACCGGCGGCGAGCTCGGCACGACCGAGGTCGACGGGTCGACCGACCACGCAGCCTGGGTGCCGCTCGCCGAGCTGGACGCCCAGTCCCGCGTGGGAATCGTCGACGTCGCCCTGTCAGCCCGCGCGCGCCAGGAGCAGGACCCGGAGCAGGGACCCGAGCAGGAGAAGGAGCGATGAGCCTCGCGATCCGCGTCATCCCGTGCCTCGACGTCGACGGCGGGCGGGTGGTGAAGGGCGTCAACTTCACCGAGCTGCGTGACGCCGGCGACCCCGTCGAGCTCGCCAGGCTGTACGACGCCGAGGGCGCCGACGAGCTGACCTTCCTCGACATCTCCGCCTCCCACCAGGGCCGTGCCACCACGATGGAGGTGGTCAGCCGCTGCGCCGAGGAGGTCTTCATCCCGCTCACCGTGGGCGGCGGCGTCGGCAGCGTCCAGGACGTCGACCGGCTCCTGCGCGCAGGTGCCGACAAGGTGGCGGTCAACACCGCCGCGATCCACCGGCCCGAGCTGGTCGCGGAGATCGCCGACCGTTTCGGCAACCAGGTGCTCGTGCTGAGCGTGGACGCGCGACGCGCAGCGGGCACGCAGAGCGGCTTCGAGGTCACCACGCACGGCGGTCGGAAGAGTGCCGGGCTCGACGCGGTCGAGTGGGCCGTGCGCGCCGCCGAGCTCGGTGCGGGCGAGATCCTGCTCAACGCGATGGACGCCGACGGCACGACCGACGGCTTCGACCTCGAGCTCATCCGCGCCGTACGAAGCGAGGTGGGCATCCCGGTCATCGCCAGCGGGGGAGCGGGTGCGGTCGAGCACTTCCCGCCCGCCGTCGAGGCCGGCGCCGACGCGGTGCTGGCTGCCACGGTCTTCCACTTCGGGACGCTGACCATCGCAGAGGTCAAGGCCGGTCTGTCCACAGCGGGCCATCCGGTCCGCTGACGGCGGGCGCAGTCGTAGGATTCGGCCATGCTGAAGACCTCCCGGCGCGCAGCCAAGCGCCACCTCGCCGTCGTCACCCTCGCGTCCGCTGCGATCGCGCTCACCGCGTGCGCCCCGACCGACGAGGCCGACAGCGGCAGCGACGCCGGGTCGGACAGCTCGGAGAGCTCGGCGTCCGAGACGCCTGCCGCCGACGAGTGCACCCCCGACGCGATGGAGACCGTCGCCGACGGCACCCTGACCATCGCGACCGACACCCCCGCCTACGAGCCCTGGTTCGTCGACAACGACCCGACCAACGGTGAGGGCTACGAGTCCGCGGTGGCCTACGCCGTGGCCGAGCAGCTCGGCTACACCCAGGACCAGGTCGCCTGGGTGACGGTTCCGTTCAACAAGGTGGTCCAGCCCGGCCCCAAGGACTTCGACTTCGACGTCAACCAGGTGTCCATCACCGAGGCCCGCCGCAAGGCCGTGGACTTCTCCTCCGGCTACTACGACGTCGTGCAGACCGTCATCACCAACAAGGGCAGCGCGATCGACGGCACCACCAGCCTCGCCGACCTCGCCGACGCCAAGCTCGGCGCCCAGGTCGGCACGACCAGCTACACCGCGATCACCGACCAGATCCAGCCCTCGCAGGACCCGGCCGTCTTCGACACCAACGACCAGGCGGTCCAGGCGCTCAAGAACGGCCAGATCGACGGCATCGTCGTCGACCTCCCCACCGCCTACTTCATGACCGCCGTGCAGCTCGACGACGGCGTCATCGTCGGCCAGCTCCCGCTCCCGGACGGCGAGCCGGAGCAGTTCGGCGCGGTCCTGGCCAAGGACAGCCCGCTGACCGACTGCGTCTCGTCGGCCGTCGACACGCTGCGCGAGGACGGCGTCCTCGACCAGATCGGCCAGGAGTGGCTGGCCCAGCAGGGCGCTCCCGAGCTGTCCTGAAGGCCGACCCCGTGACTGACCAGGTGGACACCGCCTGGGAGCCTTCCGAGGTCCAGCGCGAGCGCGACGAGTGGCGGCGCCGGCGCACGATCCGCAGCGCGGCCATCGCGTCGGGCAGCACGGTGCTGCTGATCGGGGTCGTCGGCGGCCTGGTGGTCAGCTCGCCGGGCTGGGAGCGCGTCCAGGAGACCTACTTCGACTGGGACAAGGCCGTCTCGTCGTTCCCGGCGGTGCTCGAGGGCCTGTGGCTCAACATCAGGGTGATGGCGCTGTGCGCGGTCCTCATCGTCGCGCTGAGCCTGACGATCGCGGTGATGCGCACCATCCGCGGTCCCGTCGCCTTCCCGCTGCGCCTGGTCGGCACGGCGTACGTCGACGTCTTCCGCGGCCTGCCGCTGCTGCTGGTGATCTTCCTGCTCGGCTTCGGCGGCCCTGCGCTCAGCCTGTCCGGGCTGCCCACGTCGGCTCTCTTCTGGGGGTGCGCGGCCCTGGTGCTGTCCTACTCGGCCTACGTCGCCGAGGTGTTCCGCGCCGGCATCGAGTCGGTCCACCCGAGCCAGCGCCTGGCCGGGCGGTCGCTCGGCCTGACCTACGGGCAGACGTTGCGCCACGTCGTGCTGCCCCAGGCCTGGCGCCGGGTCATCCCGCCGCTGATGAACGACCTGGTCTCGCTGCAGAAGGACTCCGGCCTGATCGCCGTGCTGGGCGTCGTGGACGCGATCCGCGCGGCCCAGATCGAGACGGCCATCGACTTCAACTACACGCCGTACGTCGTCGCCGGCGTGCTGTTCTGCTGCCTCACCATCCCGATGGCAAGGCTGACCGACCGCTACGCCCGCAAGAAGGGCTACCACGGGGCTGGAGGCCACCTGTGAGGACACTCCACGACGTTCTTCTCCTCCGCTTCGCTCCTCCGAGCAACGCCGCGGGGACCCCGTGAACAGCGAGCTGCTGCGCCTCCACGGCGTCCGCAAGTCCTTCGGCGACCACGTCGTGCTGCGCGAGGTCGACCTGACCATCGAGCCCGGCGAGTGCGTCGTGCTGATCGGCGCGTCGGGATCCGGCAAGTCGACGCTGCTGCGGTGCGTCAACCTCCTCGAGGTCGTCGACGACGGGGTGATCTCCTTCGAGGGCCGCGACATCACCGACCCGCGCGTGGACGGCGACGAGGTGCGCTCGCGCATGGGGATGGTCTTCCAGGCCTACAACCTCTTCCCGCACCTCGACGTGATCGGCAACGTCACCCTGGCCCTGCGTCTCGTCCACGGTGTCGGCGCCGAGGAGGCGCGGTCCCGCGGGACGGCGATGCTCGAGCGGGTGGGCCTCGCCGCCAAGGCGGAGGCGCGCCCCGACGACCTGTCCGGCGGGCAGCAGCAGCGGGTGGCGATCGCGCGGGCGCTGGTGGCCAACCCGCGGCTGATGCTGCTCGACGAGGTGACGAGCGCGCTCGACCCGGAGCTCGTCGGTGAGGTGCTCGACCTGCTGACCGAGCTCAAGGCCGAGGGCGTGACCATGCTGCTCAACACCCACGAGATGGGCTTCGCCCGCGACGTGGCCGACGAGGTCTGCTTCCTGCACGACGGTCGCATCCACGAGCGGGGGAGGCCCGAGCAGGTGATCGGCGACCCGCAGGAGGACCGTACGCGCGCCTTCCTCTCCCGGATCCGCGCCTCCTGATCGGACCCGGGTCGCAGCCTGGTCGACCCCTGATCGAAACGCTTTTCGATTCGCGGAGTGTCGGTGCCGAGGAATAGCCTTGCCCGGTTGCTTGGTTGCGCTCGGCAACTGACCAGCGGAGACACCGGACGACGAGGAGGCGGGCGACACCTGTGGGCGACGACGCGGAGCTGCGGGGCACCACCACTCTCGACGGCTTCCGGGTCCTGTGGGTCGGCATCAAGCGCGAGCCGATCGTCTTCACGGTCGCGACGCTGGGTGCCGTGCTCTTCGGGGTGCTCACCGTGGCCGACGCGTGGGTGCTCGGCTGGGCCACCCAGCACGTCCTGATCCCGGCGTTCGACACCGGCGAGATCGGCACCGACATGCTGCTCTGGGTGGTCGCCCTCTTCATGGGCGTGGCGATCCTGCGCGCGGTCGGCATCGTCGCCCGTCGCCTCGGCGGCGGCATCATGTACTACCGGATGCAGTCCCACACGCGCCGCGGCGTGACGCGCCAGTACCTGTCCCTGCCGATGGAGTGGCACCAGCGCCACCCGACCGGTCAGCTGCTCTCCAACGCCTACTCCGACGTCGAGGCGGCGTGGTCACCGATCATGCCCCTGCCGATGGCGCTCGGCACCGTCGTGATGATGGTCATCGCGGTCGTGCAGATGTTCATCGCCGACGTCGTGCTGGCCGTGGTCGGCCTGCTCGTCTTCCCCGCCGTCGTCGCGGCCAACCTGCTCTACCAGCACTTCTCCTCCCCGCTGATGACCCGCGCGCAGGGGCTCCGGGCCGAGGTGAGCGAGATCGCCCACGAGTCCTTCGACGGCGCGATGGTCGTCAAGACGCTGGGCCGCGAGGTCGAGGAGACCGACCGGTTCCGCGCCAAGGCCCACGAGCTGCGCGACGTCAACGTGCGGGCCGGCCGGATCCGCGCGGTGTTCGACCCGACCCTGGCCAGCCTGCCCAGCCTCGGTGTCCTCGTCGTCCTGGCGGTCGGCGTCGCCCGCGTCACCAGCGGCGCGACCGAGGCCGGCGACGTGGTGACCGTCGCCTACCTGCTGACCATCGTCTCCTTCCCGATCCGGGCGATCGGGTGGCTGCTCGGCGAGTTCCCGCGCTCGGTCGTGGGCTACCGCCGTGCCAAGGCGGTCCTCGACGCGACCGGCAACATGGCCTACGGCGACGACGAGCTGCCGGTGCTCACGTCGGGTGCCCTCCTCGAGGTCGAGGACCTCCACTACTCCTACGACGCCGACGCGCCGCTGCTGCGCGGCGTCGACTTCGACGTACGCCCCGGGCGCACCGTCGCGCTGGTCGGAGCGACTGCCTCCGGCAAGAGCACGCTGACCAGCCTGATGACCCGGCTGGTCGACCCCGACGAGGGCCGGATCCGCATCGACGGTCACGACCTCAAGGGCCTCCGCAAGGGCGTGCTGCCCCGCGACGTGGCGCTCGTGCCCCAGACGGCCTTCATGTTCGACGACACCGTCCGGGGCAACGTCACGCTCGGCGCCGACGTCCCCGACGCCGACGTGTGGGCGGCGCTGCGCACCGCCCAGGCCGACGGCTTCGTCGCCGCCCTGCCCGACGGCATCGACACCAAGCTCGGCGAGCGCGGCACCTCGCTCTCCGGTGGCCAGCGCCAGCGGCTCTCGCTCGCCCGCGCCCTCGTGCGCCGTCCGCGGCTGCTGATCCTCGACGACGCCACGTCCGCGGTCGACCCGGAGGTCGAGGCGCGCATCCTCGCCTCGCTCCGCGACGACCGGGACGAGGACGGGGGCGACTCGGCCGCCTCGCTCGTCGTGGTGGCCTACCGCAAGGCGACGATCTCGCTGGCCGACGAGGTCCTGCACCTCGAGGACGGCCGGATCGTCGGCCGGGGCACCCACGCCGAGCTGCTCGCCACCAGCCCGGCCTACTCCCAGCTGGTCAACGCCTACGAGACCGACGCCGCGCTCGATGCCGACGCGGGACCCGCCACCGACGGAGGGAGGCCACAGTGAGCGCCGTCGCACCCACCTCCGGGACCCGGATGGACACCGGCGAGGACATCGGCGCCATGGCGACCCTCCGCCTCGGCATGAAGTACTCTCCCGAGCTGCGCGAAGGCCTCGGGCTCACGCTGTTCTTCGCCGTGATCGCCTCGTGCGGCCAGATCGTCGTACCGATCGCGGTCCAGCAGACGCTCGACCGCGGGCTCAACGGCCCCGGCGGTCCCCGCCTCGACTACGTCGTCTGGATGGGGGTGCTCGCCGCCTTCGCGATCGCCGTGACGAGCTGGGCGTCCTACCTGATGACCAGCCGGCTCTTCACCACCTCCGAGCGCGGGCTCGCGACGCTGCGCACCAAGGCGTTCCGCCACGTGCACGACCTCCCGCTGCTCACCCAGAACACCGAGCGCCGCGGCGCACTGGTCTCCCGCGTGACCAGCGACGTCGACCAGGTCAGCCAGTTCCTCGTCTTCGGCGGCCTGATCTTCGTCGTCAGCATCGGGCAGATGCTGGTCGCGACCGTGCTGATGGTCTTCTACAGCTGGCAGCTCGCGCTGGTGGTCTGGCTGTCGTTCGCGCCGCTGTTCCTCTCGATCCGCTGGTTCCAGAAGAAGCTGTCGGCCGCCTACACCGTCGTACGCCACCAGGTCGGCGTGCTGCTCGGCGCCATCTCCGAGCCGGTCGTCGGCGCGGCCGTGGTCCGCTCCTACGGCGTCGAGGACCGCACCCAGGCGCGCATCGACACCGCCATCCAGGACTGGCAGGACGCCTACACCCACGCGCAGACCTACACCGTCACGTCGTTCTCGCTCGGCGGCCTCTCGGCCGGCCTGGCCAACGCCGGCGTGATCGTGGTCGGCGTGCTCCTCGGCTTCACCGGTGACATGACCCCCGGCCGGGTCCTCGCCTTCGCGTTCCTCGTCACCCTGTTCGTCGGTCCGGTGCAGATGGGCACGCAGATCCTCACCGACGCGCAGAACGCCATCGCCAGCTGGCGCCGCGTCCTCGGCATCCTCGAGACGCCTGCCGACCTCATCGACCCGGGGGCCGACGGCGAGGCCCTCCCGCGGGGTCCGATCGACGTCCGCTTCGCCGATGTCAGCTTCGCCTACCCCGGCGGGCCGCCGGTGCTCCGCGAGGTCGACCTGGCCATCGACGCCGGCACCCGGGTGGCGATCGTGGGGGAGACCGGCTCGGGCAAGTCCACCTTCGCCAAGCTGCTCACCCGCCTGATGGACCCGACCGACGGCGCCGTGCTGCTCGACGGTGTCGACGTCCGCCGCATCGAGGCGCGGTCCCTGCGGCGCAGCGTCGTGCTCGTGCCGCAGGAGGGCTTCCTCTTCGACGACTCGATCGCGGCCAACGTGCGCTACGGCAAGCTCGACGCCACCGAGGACGACATCCGCGCCTCGGCGGTCGAGCTCGGCATCGACGACTGGCTGCGCGGCCTCCCGCGCGGGCTCCACACCCAGGTGGGACAGCGCGGCGAGTCGCTGTCGGCCGGCGAGCGGCAGCTCGTCGCGCTCCTGCGCGCGCACCTCGCCGACCCCGACCTCCTGGTCCTCGACGAGGCCACCAGTGCCGTCGACCCGGCGCTGGAGATGCAGATCGGCCGCGCCCTCGAGCGGCTGATGCAGTCACGGACGTCGGTCACCATCGCGCACCGGCTGTCCACGGCCGAGAGCGCGGACGAGGTGATCGTGGTCGACAAGGGACGGGTCGTGCAGCGTGGGCCGCACCGTGAGCTCGTCACGCAGGCCGGCAGCGTCTACGCAGGCCTCCACGCGAGCTGGGTCGCGCAGCACTCGCGGGTGTAGGCCCCGCGAGGTCGAGGCGGGCTCAGGAGGCGAGCAGCTGGCTGATGAGCATGTCCGCGTCGAAGACGTCGGACTCGGTGCCGGGGGAGACCACCGCGACGGTGCGCGCGATGAAGTCGACGACGTCCGCGGCGCGGGCCAGCAGCACGAGGTGGCCGTCGGGGGAGCTGAGCTCGATGGACACCATGGCGCGGCCGCTGAGGCCGATCGCGGGGGAGACGTGCACGTCGCCGTCGCCGGCCGGAGACTCCGTACCACGCATCAGCAGGTCGCGACCGAAGGTCCACACGAGGTTGCCGTCAGAGGTGACGAACGTCATCGCGACCGCGAACGGGTCGGAGGCCGCGTAGCTGAGCACGGTGTCGATCTCGTGGCGGATGCCGCGGTCGTCCATGCACTCGACGGTGATGTCCAACGCGACGTCGGACAGGGTGTGCCCGCTACCGGACATGTTCATCGAGAGCTCCTTGTGATCGCCCGAAGTGAGGGTTTCTCCGAGGCTGCGTGCTCATGAGACGGCATGCCGGGATCCTCGTGATGCAAAACGGCAAAAGATGACCCGGGCTGGTCCAGACCGGATCTTGATGGCGGCTCATGGCGAACTTGACGGTAACCCGGCCTTTCGGCTGGTGCGAAACCTCTGGTCCCCCCGGGTAGGTTCTTCCCATGACGGGGGCAGCCAAGCGCATCGTGCTCGAGGTCCTGGGGTGGACCCTGCTGGTGCTGGGCGTGGCGGCGATCTTCCTGCCGGGCCCGGGACTGCTCGGCATCTTCGCCGGCCTCGCACTCCTCTCCCAGCAGTACGACTGGGCGGAGCGGCGGGTCGAGCCGGTCCGGCTGCGGGCGATGCTCGGCGCCGCGGAGAGCGTCGAGACCTGGCCCCGCATCGTCGCCTCCTGCCTCGGTGCGATCGTCCTGGCAGCGTGCGGTGTGCTCTGGATCATGAAGCCGCCGTCCCCGGACTGGTGGCCGCTGGCCGACACGTGGTGGCTGCCCGGCGGGGTCTGGACCGGCGTCACCCAGGTGGCGTCCGCCTTCATCGCGGTCGGCCTGATCATCTACAGCTACCGGCGCTTCCACGGCCACCCCGAGAAGGCCGACGAGCTGCGTAGCGACATCAAGGCGCGCGGCCGCAAGGCCGAGGACCGCACCGTCGGTGCCGACAGCTGACCCGGATTCCGGCCCGGGCCGCACGATGGGATACGGTTCTGGCGAGCTTGGGCGATTGGCGCAGTGGTAGCGCGCTTCGTTCACACCGAAGAGGTCACTGGTTCGAACCCAGTATCGCCCACCAAGATCACCGAGAGCCGCGCTACCAGGTAGCGCGGCTCTGTTGTTCCCAGGCCGTCCGCATTCGGTCGCGCGGCCGCCGTGGCTCCACCGGACACCAGCGGCACGGCCCACCAACGGACGACTCATGATCGGTACAACGACGGACGGTCGCACGAGGTGACGGTGGTCGGCCGACGAGGAGCGATCGTGGCGCCCGGCTCAGGGCCGCCGATCGAGCCTCACCCAGCGGCGGGCTCCGTCCGAGCTCACCGCGATGAGGATGAGGACGGTGATCGCGGTGCTCATCAGGACGGAGACGTGGACCTCGCCGGCGGCGCCGAGGTCGAGCAGCTGGGTGACGGCCTCCACGGTGCACACGACCATGAGGGCGAACCGGGCCCAGGCATGGTGAGCGAGCATGAACGCCCACAGGCCGACGAGGCACAGCGCGCTGATCCCCATCACGGCGATCTCGAAGGTCGAGGCGGCGGCCGGGGCCCCGTCGCCACGGACGACGGCGGCGAACACGGCCGTCAGGGTCACCGCAGACTTGCCCACGCTCAACGCGGCCGCGGCCAGAAGCGTCGGTGGCGGTACGCGGTGGGACACCGCGCGCGACAACGCGTCGTCGGCCGGCTGCAACCGGTCCGGCTCCGGCGTCTGGAGGGTGGTCAGGTCCAGGATCGGCAGGCTGCCGTCGGTGCGTACGACGTCGCCTCCACCGTTGCGGGTGGTGAAGGCGCTGGAGTAGTCCTTGATGACGCGCAGGGAGATGCCCGGGACCGCGTAGCGGACCGTGTCGATGACGTAGTCGCGCTCGATGTCGATGTCGGCGTCCACCCGGTGCGTCACCTGGAGGGTGAAGAGGGAGATGCCGACCGCCTTGTCGTACGTCGCTGCGGCCAGCCACTGCACCTCGAACCCACCGGGCAGCTTCCAGCCGTCGGGGACCGGCCAGAAACGCACGTGGTGGCGCTGCGCCGGATTGCCGTCCACCTCCTGCTGGTAGGCGAACGCCTGCCGCTGCCCGAAGAGGAACAGCGACGAGACGGGGGCTTCCGGGTAGGGGCGGCGCAGCACCGACGAGACCACGATCCGCCAGGAGGAGCGGATCGTGAGCTCGTCGGCACGGGTCCAGCCGGCGCGGAGCATCGCGGCGTGGATGTCCGCCTCGTTGCCGTCGAGGGCCAGGTTGATCGGGTCACCCAGCACACCGATGTCGGTGAGGGACCGCCCGATGAAGTAGTCGGGCACGTAGACCTTCGAGAGCACCTCCTGGAGGCGGGGGAGTCCCACGTAGGCCAGCAGCACCCAGAACAGGAACACCGAGGCGATGACGTACCAGCCGTCGTCGACACCCACGGTCAGCACGATCCACCCCAGCCACATGACGAGCACCGTGCCGATCACGAAGAAGGCGCCGTCGACGATCTGCTGGACGGGCCACAGCGGTGTGCCGGAGACGTCGTCCGGTGCCAGCTCGAACGTGGGAGGCGAGGTCGGGGGCGGTGTGTCGACGGCATCGCCGCGGCGCCAGTCCTCGGCGGGTTCTATCCCCATGCGTGACCATCCTCGCCTAGCCTCGGCCCATGAAGGCCCACCGGGGACCAGGTGACGGCTGGTTGGACGAACAGATCCAGGTGGGCGGGACGTCGGTCCACTACCGGCGCAGCACCACCGAGGACGGTGTCGCCCTCGTGCACCTGCACGGCTTCGCGATCTCCGGCGCCTACCTGATGCCGACCGCCCGAGCCCTGGCCGCCCGTGGGGTCAACGTGGTGCCGGACCTGCCCGGCTACGGGCGCAGTGAGCGACGCGATCGCGTCCTCGACATCCCGGGCCTGGCCGACAGCACGATCGCGATCCTCGACGGTCTCGGGGTAGACAAGGCCGTGCTGGTCGGGAACTCGATGGGCTGCGCCGTCAGCCTGGAGGTCGCTCACCAGGCGCCCGAAAGAGTGCACCGACTCGTGTTGGTCTCGCCGGCCGGGGGCGTGCACAACCAACCCATGGGCCGAGCCGTCGGGCAGCTGGCGAGGGACGTCTTCCGCGAGAGCACGAGGATGTTTCCCGTCGCCGTGCCCGACTACGTGAGGTTCGGGCCGCTCAACGCACTGCGTCTCTTCGGCGAGCTGACCCGCTTCCCGTCGCTCGATCGACTGCTGAACACCCCCGTCCCGACCCTCGCCGTCCTGGGGACCCGCGATCCCCTCCTGCCGTCCCCCGACCGCATCCGCGAGGTGGCCCGGCTCGCTCCGGAGCACCTGACGATCGCCGTCATCGACCGCGCGGCGCACGCGGTGAACTTCAGCCACCCTGCGGAGCTGGCAGGCGTGATCGGGTTGTGGCTCGACGACGCGGTCGGTGACGGCTCGCTCCTCCCGCACGGCGTGCGGGTGGTTGCGGCCACGTAGCCCGGCCGACGGAAGCAAGCACGTGCCCGTCAGCTCGAGGCGGCGGCGTAGCGCTGCAGGAACAGCGCCTCCGTCAGCGCCATGGCGGAGATCTCCGTCGGGTCGACGCTCTCGTTGGGGGCATGGATCAACGCCTGCGGCTCCTCCACGCCCATGAGGATGATCTCGGCTTCCGGGTAGGTGTCGGTGAAGACGTTGCACAGCGGGATGGAGCCGCCCTGCCCCAGCGTGACCATCGGTGTTCCGTAGGCCTCCGACATCGCCGCGCCCATCGCCTGGTAGGCCGGTCCGTCGATCGTGGCCCGGAACGGCGAGCCGGTCGCCTCGACCTCGACGGTGACGTGGACCCCCCACGGTGCGGCGTCGTGGAGGTGCGCCGTGAGGGCCTTCTCGGCCACCTCCGGCTCCAGCCCGGGCGGGATCCGGAGGTTCAGCCGCGCCGCCGTCCTCGGCACGATCGCGGCAGCCGAGCCCACCACGGGCGGGCAGTCGATGCCGAGCACGGTGACGCACGGACGGGCCCACAGCATGTCCGACACCGTTCCGTCACCGAGGAGCCGCACTCCCTCCAGGAGCCCGGCGTCGCCCCGGAACTGCTCCGGCGGGTAGGGCTCGCCCTCCCACCGACTGGTGTTGTCCAGGCCGTCGATCGTGGTGTTGCCGTCCGCGTCCCGGAGGGTGGCCAGCATGGCGACGAGTGCCGCCAGGGCGTCCGGGGCCGCGCCGCCGAACATGCCGGAGTGCACCTCGGAGGCGAGTGCCTCCACCGTGACGACCACGTTGACCATGCCGCGCAGGCTGACGGTCGCCGCCGGCCGGCCCACCGCAGCGTTCCCGGTGTCGCAGACGAGGATCGTGTCCGCGCGGAGCAGGTCGGGGTTCTCGACGACGAAGGCCTCGAGCCCGCCGGTGCCCTGCTCCTCGGAGCCCTCCACCACGAGCTTGAGGTTCACCGGTACGTCCTCGCCCAGGGCTCGCAGTGCCAGGAGGTGCATGAGGATGTTGCCCTTGCAGTCCGCTGTCCCGCGCCCGTACCACCGCCCGCCCCTCTCGGTGAGCTCGAAGGGCGGCGTCTCCCAGGCGGTGTCGTCGAGGGGCGGCTGCACGTCGTAGTGGGCGTACAGCAGGACCGTGGGCGCGTCGGCGCGCGCGCACGGGCGGGAGCCGACCACCGCGTTGCTGCCGTCCGCTGTCCTGGCCAGCCGCGCGTCTGTGAAGCCGAGGGCCGCGAAGTGATCGAGGACCCAGGCGGCCGCCCGGTCGCACTCCTCCGGCGGGAACTGGCGCGGGTCGGCGACCGACCGGATGGCGACCAGGTCGGCCAGCTCCTCCTTTGCCCGGGGCATCAGCTCGGCGACACGGGCACGCAGGTCCATGCCCACCTCCATGGTCACGAGCCCGCCACGTCGTCGGTCTTCAGGTCACCGACGAAGTCCTTGAAGTCGTCCAGCTCGTCGGGGCAGTAGATCTGGATGATGAGCAGCTGGCCCTGCACGACCCGGCTGTCCGCGATCACCGGCCTCTGCCCGGGACCGGTCGCCCCGTTGGTGAGCTGCGAGAGCAGGACGGCCCGGCTCAGTGCCTCGTTCGGGTTCTCGCAGGTGGCGCCGCCGTCGTCACCCAGGACACGTGCGACCTGGTCCACGTCGGGAGTGCGGGCTCCGACCTCCGTGAGCGCGTTGATGAGCTCGTTGGCCTTGTTCTGGGCCTGCGCGTCATTGACCCCGCGGCTGAAGGCGAGGACGCCGGCGAGGGTGACCACCGCGAGGAGGACCACGACGGTGATGAAGATCCAGCTGCGCTCGCGCGGGCTCTGCGTCTCGGCAGGAGTGCTCATGACGCGATCACCTCCGCCGGTTCGGGCTGCTTCCAGCTGGGCTTGCGCATCTTGTAGAAGATGAACGGCACCAGGAGCCCGAGCCCGAGCGCGCCGCCGCCCACGATCGCGAAGTACAGCCCGGCGTTGCCGTCCGCGAACTGCGACGGCGGGACGAAGCCGACGAGCAGGGCGGCCAGGGAGGCCGCGAAGCCGATGCCGCACATCCCGACCAGCATGGGCGCGCGGTAGCCGCGCGGGTGGTCGGGGTGCTTCCGTCGGAGCTGGATCGCAGCGACGAACATCAGCAGGTACATGATGAGGTAGACCTGCGTGGTGATCACCGAGAAGATCCAGTAGGCGCTGGAGACGTCCGGGATCAGGGCGTAGGCCAGGCCGATCACCGTGGTGACGAGACCCTGGACGACCAGGATGTTCTGCTGCACACCGTTCTTGTTGAGCTTCTGCAGGAACGGCGGCAGGTAGCCCTCCTGGCGGGAGATGAGGAGCAGTCCCTTCGAGGGGCCTGCGAGCCAGGTCAGCATGCCGCCCAGCGAGGCGGCCACCAGCATGATGCCCACGATCGGGGTCAGCCACTGCCAGCCGAAGTTCGCGAAGACCGCGTCGAAGGCCTGCATGACGCCAGCGGTCAGGGACAGCTCCTCGGCAGGAACGATCCAGCTGATCGCCAGTGCGGGCAGGATGAAGATCGTGAGCACCAGGCCCATGGCCAGGAACATCGACTTCGGGAACTCCTTGCCCGGGTTCTTCAACGACCCCACGTGGACCGCGTTCATCTCCATGCCGGAGTAGGAGAGGAAGTTGTTCACGATCAGCACGAGGCTCGAGAGGCCCGCCCACACCGGGAAGATGTTGTCGGCGGTCATCGGCGCCGCGGACTCGTTGCCCTGTCCGAGGAAGACCATGCCGAGCAGGACCAGCACGACGCCGGGGATCAGGGTCCCGATGATCAGGCCACCGCTGGCCAGACCGGCGACGCCCTTGGTGCCGCGCGAGGAGATCCACACGCCGGACCAGTACACGACGATGATCACGGCCGCTGTCCACACGCCACTGCTGGCCAACTCGGGATTGAAGACGTACGCGAGCGTGCTGGCCACGAACCCGAGCAGGCTCGGATAGTAGAAGATCGTCATCGCGAACTGGCACCACACGGCCAGGAAGCCCATCGGCTTCGAGATCCCCTCCGAGACCCACTTGTAGATGCCGCCCTCCCAGCCCGACGCCAGCTCCGCCGACACCAGCGACGTCGGGAGCAGGAAGACGATGGCGGGGAGGAGGTAGAGGAACACGCAGGCGAGGCCGTAGACGGCCATCGTCGGCGCCGCGCGGAGGCTGGCCACCGAGCTGGTGGTCATCATCGCCAGGGCCACCCACGAGATGTAGGTGGTCGCCGGCACCTTGGCTCGCGCGGCGACCTCCTGACCGGTGGTCACGTGTACCGCAGCCTCGTGTCGAGCTCCGCACCACGAGTCATCGTCATCACCCCTTCAACGAACGAGCCAGTGCCAGTGCCTGGGTCTTCGACGCTAGTGAGGCCGCTGCGAGCCGCGGATCATCCGCGGCGGGTGACCCGCCTGGAGTGCGCGGTCAGCCCCGAGCCATCGCATCGACGCACACCGTGATGGCGAGGACGAGGGGCACGTCCTGGCCCTCGGCCAGCTGGACGCCGTAGGTGTCACGGACGCGGAACCACTTCTTCGAGACCTTGGCCACCGTGTCACCGTCCCGTTCGATCTCGTACTCGTGATCGACGATGTTGCCGTGTGCCTTGAGGTCCTCGCCGTCGTCCACCTCGATGACGTAGTGGTCGCGGATGCCGAGGAGTCGCTTGTGCACCGTCGCGGTCACGGCGCCGTGCTCGATGGTCATCTTGTCGCGCACGGAGAGCTTCTTCTCCTGGATCTTGCACAGCTCGTTGCCGCTCGCGTCCTCCAGGATGAAGGTGTCCCGCAACCGGGCAGCCTTGCCGTTGACCTTGAAGAGCCGGCGACCCTTGTCGTCCTCGATCCAGAAGTCGTCCCCGATCGCGACCAGCTTCTCGCGCATCCGGAACGTGGGGCCGTCGAGGCCCCGGTCGCGAAATCCCATCGTTCCTCCTGTGTCGGGCCCCTCGAGCAGTCCGCGCGGTGCGGTCAGGCCAGGACCTTTGCCTTGGCCTGCTCGTACTCGGCGGGGGACAGGACGCCGCTGTCGCGCAGCTCGGCGAGGCCCCGGAGCTCCTCCGACACCTGGGTCGAGGGCGATCGCTGCGAGTCGTAGACCGCCATGCGCGCCATCGCCGCCTCACGGTTGCGCCGGTTCATGGAGTCCCCGCGCGAGATGATGTAGACGAGCGCTCCCAGCCACGGGACGAGGATGATGAAGATGGTCCACAGGGCCTTCATGCCGCCGCTCAGGCTGTCGTCGCGGAAGATGTCGGCCAGGATGTGGATGAGGAGCGAGATCCAGGCCAGCAGGATCGTGAACCAGAAGATCGAGACCATCACGTCCCACAATCCGAAGTCATCTGACATGTCGACCTGCTCCTACGTTCGTGTGACGGGACGGGATGGACAGAACAGGGACGGGCGCCGAGCCACGCGACGCCTGCCGTTCAGTAGCCGTCGAGGGATCGACGGTCACCGTGGGCCGTGACGGCGTAGATCACCAGGAAGTTGACGGTGATCATGATGAGCGACCACAAGGGATAGGCCGGCATGAAGACGAGGTTGGCGATCGAGCTCGCCACCGCGAGCACGATGGCCACGATCCGGGCCCACATCGCACCCCGGAGGAGCGCTCCGCCCGCGCAGGCCACGACGATGCCCAGGACCAGGTGGATCCACCCCCACGTCGTGTAGTCGACGCTCACGACGAGGCCGTTCTCGCCGACCTGGTAGTAGTCCTCGTCGAAGATGCCGACGAAGCCGGCGATCGCGTGGAAGCACCCGAGGATGAACATCATGGTGCTGGCGAACATGATCCAGCCCGACCATGCACCGCCGGTGGAACGGTTCTCGTGGCGGTCCTGCGATGCCACCGGGCTCGGTGTCGCCATCGGCCTGCCTCCCTCTCGTCGTGCTCGTTCCCTCAGCATGAAGACAGCGCACTGGGACGGCCTCACCCCCCGAGGGTGACGCGAGGAACCCGCCGACGGAGCACCGTGGCGTGATGGTCCACGAGGAGCAAGAGTTCGAGTACGACGTCCAGCTGACCCGGCGTCCGGACGACGCGCTCCGCGCCCTCTACCCCGGCATGACGGTGCGCAGCACCGAGGCCCAGACCGCCCTCCGGCGCCGGGTCGAGGGACCCGAGGAGCTCAGCGCGCTGCTCGTCGAGATCGGCTCCCTCGGCCTGACCCTGACGGACGTGCACCGGGTGATGAGCGTCGAGGACGACGATCGCGGTGCGTCCCCCCGGGACCAGCACCGCGCCAGCGGCACGAGCCTCGCCGGCGCGGGTCTCTACGAGGTCCGGGTCGTCGGCGAGCTGGGAGGGACCTCCCTGCGATACCTGAAGTGCACGCACTACCCCGTGCAGAAGCAGACGCTCGTACGGCTCACGCTGGTCGCGGGCGAGCTCCACCGGTTCCTGCAGGCCTGCACCGACTGCGGGGCAGGCCTGGCCCGGGTGCACCGCGTGGGCACCCCCGCCCTCGTGGGCTCGGGCTAGCAGAGGCCGAGGGTCCGGCCGTGGCGCACGGCGTCCACCCGGCGGTTGACCCCGAGCTTGCCGAAGATGCCCTTGAGGTGGGTCTTGACGGTGTTGGTGGACACGAAGAGCGCCGCGGCGATCTCCTCCGTCGAGTTCATCTGCGCCAGCAGCTCGAGGACCTGGCTCTCGCGCTCGGTGAGCAGCGAGGGACGGAGCTGGTCGGCGTCCACGCCAGGGGTTGGTGCGACCGGCGCCGGGCGCGCGATCCCGCTGTCGTCGCCCGGGCAGGTCGCCAGGAACTCCCGGTGCTTTCGCATCAGGGCGGGGTCACGCTCCACGGTCCTGCGCAGCCAGGCCCCGTCCCGCATCAACGCGCGGCGCATCCCCTCGCCCGTGGCCGAGCGGAGGGCGCGGTCGGTCAGCAGTCGTGCCCGCTCGGGTCGCCGCTGCTCCTCGGCCATCCGTGCCTCGAGCAGCCACGCCTCGATCTGCAGGGCCAGCGGAGCGTGGTCGAGATCGGTGACCGCACGGCTGAGGACGGCCAGGGCACCGCGTACGTCTCCGATCGTCCGCCGTGCGAGCGCCGCCATGACCATGGCCTCGACCACGGCGTGCTGGGGCACGGGGGTGAGCAACGCCATCGCCCGGTGGGGCTCGCCCGACGCGATCAGCGCCTCGGCCCGCACGACCGTCACCAGCTCGGAGAGCCAGTTCGACCCAGCGGCCGGGGCCGCTCCCTCCCGGGCTGCGAGGAGCCGCGTCGCGGCCTCGGGTGCTCCCACCGCGATCGACAGCTTCGCGTCGAGCAGCACGTGGCTCGTCGCCAGCCACGCGTCGTGCCCGCGCACGACGTCGTCCAGCGTGTCGAGGTGGCGCCGGGCAGCGGGGAAGTCGGCGCGCTCGAGGGCGATCCAGGCCTGGGCGAGGAGGGCGTGGGCACGACTGGAGGCGCCGTGGGGATCGACGTGGCCGGACTGCGCCTGCTCGACGTGGCGCTCGGCCCGCCGCAGGTCGCCCTGGAGCGCCTCGACGTGGGCCAGCGGGCCCAGGAACCGGCTGCGGGTCTCCGGGGTGGCGGCGTCCGCTCCCCGGGAGAGCACCGAGGCGACCTCGCCGCGGCCTGCGTCCTTGACCCGCGCGGCTGCGAGATGGGTCTTGAGCAGCTCGCTGAGCTCCGTGATGCTGGAGGGCACGAGCGCCTGGCTGGTCGGCCGGACGTCCGCGAGCGGGTGCTCGGCCGCCCCGGGCGCCGGGATCACGCGGGGTTCACCCCAGGTGCCGTCCGCCCGGATCTCCACCAGTGCCCACCCCCATGTCGGCGGGGCCTGCTCGTGGCCGGTCGCGCGGGGACGTGGCACGGCGGGGCCGGCGATGCAGGCGGGCGGGTGGGTCTGGCGTGACGGGGCTTGCCGGGCAGGGGGGTGCAGTGACATGTCGGGGCTCCCAGGTCGGCGACGAGCGGGCACCTGTCAATTAGCCACCCAACGGGGTGAGGCGGGAACACCCGGGCCAAGATCTCACCCGGGTGAGGCCGAGTGGACTAGATGAGGGACTGCCGGCGCGCGAGCCGCACGGCATCGGCCCGCGAGTGGGCGCCGAGCTTGCGATAGGCGGCCCGGGCGTGCGACTTGACCGTGTTGGCCGACAGGTACAGCTCGACCGAGATCTCGTGGAGGCTCAGTGAGCCCTGCATCATGCGGAGGACGTCGATCTCGCGCTCGGTGAGCGGCTCGCCGAGCACCTCCAGGGCGTCGAGGTCGTTGACGAGCTTCCTGACCGCGTCCGCTCGCGCGCGCATCGCCGTCATCCCGTCGCTGAAGCGGCCCATGCGCTGGGTGAGCTCCGCCAACAGGTCCCGGGCGAGAGCGGCATGTCCCAGGCGGGCGGCGATCCGCGCGCTCACGAGGAGGTGGTGGATGGGTCCCCACTCCGCCTGTGCGTTGTCGAGCCGGCGCGTCGAGAGACCGAGCTCCAGGGTGCGCATGGCGTCGTCGGACTTGCCCGCGTCGGCCTGCGCCAGGGCCAGGGCGACGTAGGCCAACGAGGCCTGTGGCGTCGCTCCGAGTCCCCGGCCGTCGACCACGTCCATGGCCAGCTCCGCGCACTCGCGGGCGTGCGTGGCGTTGCCCCGCTCGCTCTCCACGAAGCACTCGAGGGTCAGGGCCAGGACGCGGATCATCCCGGGCGCGCCGTCGGCCCGGGTGGCCGCCCGCAGGTGGGGGAGAGCCTGGTCGAGCTCGCCCTGCAGGTAGTGGGCATGACCGAGCGCTGCCTGGGCGATGCCGAACTGGGCAGACCGGCCGTCCGTCTCGAGCTCGGCGGCGCGCCGCGACGCGGCCATCATGTCGACGGGTCCGCCGAAGCCGAAGATGGCGCGCATCTGGGACGTGGCGGACTCGACCGACCGGGAGCCGTCCGGCAGCGGGCCGTAGTCGTCCATGCCCTCGAGCGCGTGGAGGTGGCGCCCCAGCGCCTGCTCGTCACCGGCCAGGCCGGCCATCCAGGCGGCCGTCACGTGGGCCGGGGGAGCGCCGTCGCCGGGACCCAGGAGGTGGAGCCACCCCTCGACGGTGGCGGCCTGACCGGCGTCCACGAACCGCAGCCAGTTGGCCTGGACGAGCTCGGATGCGTCCGGTGTCCTTCCTGCCGCGAGCCAGTGCGAGATCGCTTCCGGGACGAGACCGTGGACGGAGTACCACTCAGCGGCCCGGGCGTGGAGCTCCTCGATGCGCTGGGGGCGCGACAGCTCCAGCTCGCTGCGGGCGACGGCGGCGAAGAGCTGGTGGAAACGGAACCACGTGCGATCGCCGTCGAGCGGCACCAGGAACAGGTTGGCGCGTTCGAGGTCGTTGAGGATCGTCGCACTGTCGCTGCGCCCGAGCAGGTGGTCGCACAGGCCGGCCGAGAACCGGTCCAGCACCGAGACGTCGAGGATGAAGTCCCGCAGCCTCTCCGGATGCCGGCTGAGAACCTCCTCGGTGAGGTAGTCCCCGATGAACCGGTTGCTCCCGCTGAATCGGTGCACGAAGTCGTCGGGGTCCGGTCGGTCGGCGAGGGAGAGCGCGGCGAGGTAGAGCGCCGCGGGCCAGCCCTCGGTCCGTTCGACCAGCTCGGCGAGGGTGTCGTCCGAGAGGGCGACGCCCGTGCGGGTGACCATCTCGCCCGCCTCCTCCGGCGTGAAGGCCAGGTCCTCGGCCCGGAGCTCGGCCAGGTCGTGTGACACGCGCAGCCGCCCCAACCGGAGGCCGGGGTCGGACCGGGTGATGATCACCACGTGCGCCTTCTCCGGCAGGCTCTGGACGAGGAGCTCGACCTCCTCGTGGCGTGCGGTCAGCTGGACGAAGTGGAAGTCGTCGAGGACGAGCACCAGGTCGTCCGGCATGGCCGCCAGCGCTGCCATGATCGTCGCCAGCAAGGTCGGCGGCGCCTGCAGGCGTCTGCCGAACACCCGCGAGGGTTCGACGAGCGGCAGCACGCACCCCGCCCGTTCGATGGCCGCGGCCACGTGGCTCCACAGCCGCACCGGGTCGTTGTCGCCGGCGTCGAGGGAGACCCACGCGGCGTCGGGACACTCCTCGCCCTGCAGCGCCTGTGCCACGACGGTGGTCTTGCCGTAGCCGGCCGGAGCAGCCACGAGGGTGACCGGACGGCGGACCGCCTGGGCCATGGCATCCATCAGGCGCGGTCGGTCGACCCAGCTCGCGCGACGGGACGGCGGATGGAGCTTCACGTCCGACAGGTGGTCCATGGACGGCACGAGGACGGCGCCACGGACAGGCGGCTCCGACCCGAACGCGCTCATCGGTCAGCCTCCCATCCCGCCCTGCCCGTCTCCCCCGAGCTGCTCTTGACCTGATCTTGACCATACGGCCATCGTCGGGTCAACGTCTGGACCCGGGACCGTCCCGGGACCCCCGGGTGCGGCGGCGGTTCCGGGGCTAGACGTCCGGTTCGCGGCGTACGTCGACGAGCGCGAAGCCCTCGCGGCTGAGCGCCGCCAGGAGCCCGTGGAGCTCGGCGTCGTCGCCGAGCACGACGTGGATCGTGAACCCGCCGGGGTCGATCGAGACGGTCGCGCCCTCGAAGTCGTCCAGCAGCTCGGAGGGCACGTCGCCCACGGCGCGGATCTCGTAGGCCGATCTCGACATGGAGTCCTCGATTCGTCGACGGGGTTGCCGGGGGTTCCGGGGGTGCTCCAACCGTGCGCCACGGGGGTGCGGGATCGCGTCACCCTTTGCGGGTGACGCCCGTCCGCGGTGCGCCCAGGCACGCAGGCGTGAGCGCCTGGATCACGGGTTGCTGCTCGGCTCGGACGGCCTGATCACCAGCTCCAGCAGGGTCCCGGTCACCGCGACCACCACGGCGCCCAGCAGTGCACTGCCCGCACCGGCGACGTCCAGGTTCGGGCTCAGGCCCGCTGTGACGGCGAAGAGGGCGCCGTTGACGAGGAGCGCGGACGCGCCCATCCGGAGCCACGACTGGGAGCCGGCCAGCCACTGCAGCACGGGGCCGACCATCGCGTTGACCAGTCCGAAGAGCACGGACACGGCGAGGTAGGTCCCGAGCCCGCCGTTGACCGTGATGCCCGGGACGAGTGCCGTCGCGACCCACACCGCCGCGGCCATGATCGACCAGTTCACCAGGACGTGGACGATGGCCAGCAGGTCGCCGCTCGTGAGGCCGGAGTCGGCGACCTCGACCACGTGGGGCTCCGTCTCCACCGGTTCGCCGGCCGCCGGGTCGGTGAGCGCGAACTGGTGCCTGAGCTGGACGAGCCATCGGGCGTCGGAGGAGTCGAACTGGACTCCCATGACGGCGGAGGCGATGACGATGCCGGCCGCCGCCAGGAGCCACCCGAGCAGCGTGATCGTGACCCCGAACAGGCCGAAGTCGGCGGTGGCACGATCCATCATCCCCGGCATGTAGATGGGTGTGCCGATGGCGAGGACGGTCATGAACACCGCGGAGGCGCCCCCGGTGGCGAGCAGACGACGCCAGTGCACCTGCCGCTCGAGCAGGAGGTAGGGGATGCACGTCCACAGCACGAGGCCGACACCGAACTGGAGCGGGATCGTCCAGAGCCACTCGAGCGGGAACCGGCTGGCCAGCTCGCGCACCAGGTAGGACAGGCCGGCCATCACGGTGAAGGCGACCAGCCCGAGCCCGGCGTACATCGTGCTCCGCATGCCGGCCTTGGTCCGTCCCCACGCGGCGCGGTACATCGACTGGAGCCGGCGGCTGAACGCCATCGCGGAGTAGATCAGCAGCAGCGCGCTGAACAACGACACGCTGCTCGACGCCCCAGCGGGGGCGAGGAACAGCTGCTCCACGGCGTCGGCGGAGTCGCCCGACAGGTTGAACCTCCGGATGATGGACCGAGCGATCACGTCCTCCTGCCCGGCCGGAGCGGCGCTGGCCACGACGATGAAGAGCGGGATCAGCGCGGTCAGTGCCTGGGACGAGAGCACGATGCAGCGGTCGAACCCCTCCATGAGGGCGAAGCGCCGCACGGACTGGCCGAGGAACGACGCGGCGACCCGGCGCGACAGGGCGCTGACCTCGTCCGAGCGCTCCTCCGGGAGCAGGCGCATCAGCTCACCCCTGCTCGTCGCCTCCTCGACCCGCCTCCGCGCGGGTCCTGACCACGTCATGCTCGGTCGCGTCGGTGCCGCTGTCGTCATCCGGCGTGGGTGAGGCGCGGAGACGGGTACGCGCGGCTCACTCGCGGGGGGTGATACGCCCGGGCCCGTCGAGTCCGAGACTCGACCGGAGGCCGTGCGGACGGTGTGCCACACCGCGCGTCGGTCGTCCCGACGGGCTCGATGGCGAGGTGGGTGCAGATGATCCGACACCACCGGAGCGGGCGAGCGCGGTGATGGCCGACGTCATGGTGGTCCTGGGAGCCGCCCTCGTGGTCGTCGACTACGTGATCAAGTTCCTGGCCCTCGGGGTGCTGCCGAGCAACAGGAAGCCCTCGTCGGCCATGGCGTGGCTGATCCTGATCCTGATCGTGCCTTTGGCGGGCTTCTTCGTCTTCCTGGTCCTGGGTCGCACCAACCTGGGAAGGGGCAGGCTGGCGCGGCAGCGCGAGGCCGACGCGGCCATCCGTGCCGCGACGGAGGTCCTGCCCGCGACGACCGTCTCCGAGCCGGCGTACCTCCCGTCGATGGCGACCCTCAACTACAACCTCGGCGCGCTGCCCCTCCAGGGCGGCAACAAGATCGACCTGATCCCCGGCTACCACGACTCCATCGCGGCGATGACCGCCGAGGTCGCCGCAGCCCGGTCGACGGTCGAGGTCGAGTTCTACATCACGGCCTGGGACGACGTGACCGGCCCCTTCTTCGAGGCGCTGGTCGCGGCCACCGCCCGCGGCGTCCAGGTGCGGCTGCTTGTCGACCACCTGGGGTCCAGGGGCATCCCGGGCTACGACGAGTTCGCGAAGCGACTGGACGCATCAGACATCGAGTGGCGTCCGATGCTCCCGCTGCGCCTGCTCAAGGGGGAGTTCCGGCGCCCTGACCTGCGCAACCACCGCAAGATCCTGGTGGTCGACGGCACGGTGGCCTTCATGGGGTCGCAGAACCTCATCGAGCCGGGCTACAACAAGCCGAAGAACCACGCCGCGGGACGCGAGTGGGTCGAGCTCGTCGCCCGCATCGACGGGCCGACGGTGAGTGCCCTGCGCGCCGTGTTCGCCAAGGACTGGTTCACCGAGACCCACGAGCGCCTGGCCGAGCAGGTCGTGGCGTCGAAGCCGCAGACCCACCCGGGCGGGGTGACGGCACAGGTGCTGCCCAGCGGTCCGGGCTACGTCACGGAGAACAACCTGCGGCTCTTCACCGCCCTGATCTACTCCGCGCAGTCGCGCGTCTCGTTGACGAGTCCCTACTTCGTCCCGGACGAGCCGCTGCTGTACGCGGTGACGACGGCGGCCCGACGAGGCGTGGAAGTGGAGCTCTTCGTGAGCGAGGAGGGCGACCAGTTCATGGTGTACCACGCACAGTGCTCCTACTACCAGGCGCTGCTCGAGGCGGGCGTGCGCATCCACCTCTACCCCGCCCCGGCCGTGCTCCACTCCAAGCACTTCTCCATCGACGACGACGTCGCCGTCATCGGCTCCAGCAACATGGACCTGCGCTCGTTCGCGCTCAACCACGAGGTGTCGATGATGCTCACCGGCGCGGACATCGTCGCTCGGTTCCGCAAGGTCGAGGACGACTACCGCGCGCTGTCGCGCGAGCTGACCCTCGAGGAGTGGCAGCAGCGCTCGGCCTGGCAGCGGTACCTCGACAACACGATGCGGCTCACGGCCGCGCTCCAGTGAGAGGAGAGGACGATGGCCAGGACGACGCACGAGCTGTGGCTCGAGGACCGGCAAGGCGTCATCGACCGGGGCCGGGACAGGGCGTGGTGGCGGTGCCTGCACTGGTGCAGCTCCGTCGGTCTACTGCTGGCCGTCGTGCAGTGGGGATGGGTCGTCCCGAGCGCGGTCGTGCTCGCCAGCGTGGCGATCTCCGTGCTGCTCTTCGTCGCGTGCCTGGGCAAGGTCGACCTCGCGCGGGTGCGGGTCGTGGTCGACGTGTCCGCGCTGACGACCCTCGCGACCGTCGGCGCGGCGGGCCTCGTCGCCGTCTGGGCCCCCGCCGGGCTGGTCATCGTGCTGGCGCTGACCCTCACGTCCCCCGCCGTACGTCGCTCGCTGCGGGACGCGCGGACGGCGATGCGGCTCTCGCTCGTCCTGGCACGCGCGGCACGCAAGCGCACGGGGGAGTCGTCCTGGTGACGCCGCGTCCTGGGTTCCTGTCGTGACCGGCCTCGCTCCTCCCGCGAGGCCGGCGTGACCATCACCGTCACCTGGCTCGGGCACGCCACCGTGGTGGTCGACATGGATGGTGTCCGGGTCGTGTCCGACCCCCTGCTTCGGCGGCACAACGGCATCCTGAGACGCCGCGGCGGCGCCACCCCGGAGGGCGAGGCCTGGTCCGGCGCGGACGCCGTCCTGCTCTCCCACCTCCACCACGACCACGCCGAGGTCGGGTCCTTGAGGATGCTCGGCGGCGTGCCGGTGCTCACGGCACCGGAGAACGCCGTCTGGGTGGCGAAGAAGGGCCTCATGGGGCGCGGGGTGGGCGAGGGGGAGTGGGTGCCCGTCGGCGCCGCGGGCGACGTGGCGGTGCGGCTGGTCCCGGCCGTGCACCACTCCCGACCGATGCCGCACCGACCCAACGCGGCGAACGGGCACCTCGTCCGTGGCCCGTCGGGAGTCGTCTGGCTCGCGGGTGACACCGACCTCTACCCGGAGATGGAGAGCCACCCGGCGCTGGCCGGCTCCCCGGTCGACGTGGCCGTCGTCCCGGTCGGGGGGTGGGGGCCGCGCCTCTCCCCGGGGCACATGGGGCCGAAGCAGGCGGCGACCGCGTGCCGGCTCGTGTCCGCGCGCGCTGCGGTGCCGGTGCACTGGCAGACCCTGCACGTCCCGGTGGCCGGACGGTTCCCGCGCGGCTGGATGGACCTCGCCGGCCCGCGGTTCGAGGAGGCCCTGGCCCACGAGGCGCCGTCCTGCCGTCCACTCGTGCTGGACGTCGGATCGTCGGCCACCCTGCCCTGACGGGGACCGGGCGCCGGGGCTCATCCGCTGCGGGTGAAGCGGCGCGGCGCGCGCGCTCCCTAGGCTCCGAGAGGACGACTGGCCGGGTGACCACACCGGGTCGCGTCCCAACGAGCCGCAGGAGGAGAGCATGTCCAACGACCTCGACCAGGAGACCGGCGACGACCTCGATCTGATGGGTCCGATCGACTACATCGTGGTCGAGTTCCCGGGCAGCAGGATGACGGGGGAGGGCTTCCCGATCCTGCTCGACCTCGTCGAACGCGGGCTGATCCGCATCCTGGACCTCGCCTTCGTCACCAAGGACTCGGACGGGTCCATCCACGCGATCGACATCAGCGACGTCGACGGAGACGGGGAGCTGGACCTGACGGTCTTCGAGGGCGCCTCGTCGGGACTTCTCGACGGGGACGACCTGGACGAGGCCGGCACCGCGCTCGAAGCGGGCAGCTCCGCGGGCATCCTCGTCTACGAGAACGTCTGGGCCGCTCCCTTCGCCCGGGCGGTTCGCCAGGGCGGCGGGCAGCTGGTCGCCAGCGGCCGCATCCCCGTCCAGGCCATGCTGGCCGCTGTCGACGCGGCCGACGCCGCCGCCTCCTCGGTCTGACCTCGAGAGAACAGGAACACACGTCATGCCAGGTCTCATCCGCGGTGTCGCACGCACCGCCGTCGTCGCCGGTACCGCCACGGCCGTGTCCAACCGGGTCTCGCGCCGACAGGCGGGCCGGTGGGCGTCCCAGGAGCAGCAGCAGTACGCCCAGGAGCCGCCGCCGCAGCAGTACGCGCCGCCGCCGCCCCCTCCCCAGACGGGCATGGACGACAAGCTCGCCCAGCTCAAGGAGCTCGGCGAGCTGAAGGCTGCCGGCGTGCTGAGCGAGCCGGAGTTCGAGCAGCAGAAGGCCCGCATCCTCGCCGGCTGACGCCACGTCCGCATGAACCGCTGCCCGGTGGGTACGGGGCCTCAGCACCTCGGGCGTAACGGTGCGAGCTGCCGGACGTTGAAGGTGCACGCGGGGCTGGCCCGCGGTTCCCGAGCGAGGTGGCACGATGACTGGCGGGTTGTGGGACTACCGGGACTCCGTCTGGGACTACCGCGAGGCCACGTGGACCCTCGACCGCGACCTCCTCGGCTACGAGGTCGAGGCCCCCGACGGCCACCTCGGTGTCGTCGCCCGTGCCTCCAGCTCGTCTGCGGCGGCCTACCTGGTCGTCGACGCCGGTCCTCCGATCGCCGGGCCGCGCCTCGTGCCTGCAGGCGCAGTCACCTCGATGCACCACGACGGTCGCACCGTCCGGATCGCCCTCGATCGGGTCCAGCTCGCCGCCGCCCCGGCCTTCGAGGACGACACCCTGGACGACGTCGTGCGCGCTCAGCACGACCACTACTTCAGCAACCTCGACCCCCGCTGACCGCGGGGCCCCGACCCTAGTCGCGCTCGTCGTCGAAGTGGACGGTGACGGCGTAGATGACGAGGACGTCGAGGAGGATCTGGAGCCCGTACCAGACGGGGGCAGCCGAGAGGAACGCCAGGTTCGTCACGGCGCTGACGGACGCGATCACGATGGTCGCGATCCGGCTCCAGGGCCGGCGGTAGAACAGGGCGATCCCGGTGAGGAACGCGGCGGCGCCGATCGCCATGTGGGCGATGCCCCACCCGGCGTAGCTCCGGAACAGGAGCAGCTCGGAGGCGTCGACGTCGTACACCCGGTTCTCCAGGAGGGCGATGAACCCGCCCAGGGCGTGGAAGCCGCCGAGCAGCAGGAGCATGATGGACGCGAAGCCCAGCATGCCGGTCCACAGGGGCGAGGATGGTGCATCGTCCGCCTCCTGGCGGTGCGACCGGGTGGTGTCACTCGTCATGGTGCTCCTCCTCGTCCCGATGCTGTCGGGCACAGGCTCGCACCACATCGGTGCGTCGGACTCACCCGGCACGGGTGACGCTCGCGCGCCGGGTCAGGACCCCGACGTGCCGCCGTCCCGCCGGAGCTCGTCCATCGCCTCGACCATGGCCGCCGGGGCGTCCGCGGAGAGCTCGGCGTGCAGCAGCACGACGTCCCCCCGCTCGAGCTCGCGCTCCATCGCGGGTCGGACCTCGTCGAGGTCCCCGTCGCTCGACAGCACGAGGAGCGCCGACGAGCCCGGGGTCAGCTGCTCGCCGAGCTCCCGGACGAACTCCTCGTCGATGCCGGACTTGCGCAGTCGCGCCGAGACGGACGCGACCCCGGCTCCGAGCGCGGCTCCGGCCACCGGCGCCAGCACGAGCATGCCCACCAGGCCGCCCAGCACCGATCCCTTGCCGGCGCTCGCGGCCGTCGGGTGCTTCAGGTGCCCGATCACCGGCTCCCGTGCCTGCGGCATCCACGCGATCGTGATGGCGTCGTGGACGGTGAGGACCTTGAGCTCCTCGAGGCGCTTCAGGCGCACTGACGCGGCCTCGGCCCCGAAGGGGGTGTCGTAGCGCCAGACCGTGAGGGCCGTCATCGTGGTCGCCTCACGGGGCCGCGGTGGCGGAGCCCGCCGGTGACGTGGCCGCGGTCGGCGTGAACGGGTGCAGCTGCTCCCGTCCGCCCTGGATGACGAGGCAGGTCGACTCCGGCACCTCCCGCCACGCGCCCTTCAGGCTCCCCAGCGGCTCGGACACCACGAGGCGCGCGTCGTCGGACAGGTGCTGGAGGGTGGGGTTGTCGGGGTGCTGGAGCCGGAGGGCGGTGACGTCGGTGTTGTGGAACAGCGACCGGGACTTGCCCTCGCTGGAGTAGCGGAAGGCCCAGGTGGTCGCGCCGTCGGTGGTGGCGACCGTCATCTGGATCGGGTGCTCGACGCCGTGCCGCCGTCCCGTCTCCTCGATGAAGCCGACCGCCCGGGCCACCGCGGCGGGCGGGTCCTGCTCGAGCCCGTAGGTGAGGGCGAGGAAGAAGAAGAGCTCCGAGTCCGTCGACCCCTCGATGTGGGGGAACAGCGCGGGCTCCACCTCCAGCGTCAGGTCGCGCTTGACCGAGGCGAAGCCCCCGATCGCCCCGTTGTGCATCCAGAGCCAGCGCCCGTGCCGGAAGGGGTGGCAGTTGGTCTGCTGGACGGGCGTGCCGGTCGTCGCCCGGATGTGCGCGAACACCCGACCCGCGGACGCGTGGCCCGAGATCTCGCGCAGGTTGCGGTCGCTCCAGGCGGGCTCGGTGCTGTGGTAGATCCCCGGCTCCTCCTTCGCGCCGTACCAGCCCACCCCGAAGCCGTCGCCGTTGACGGCCTCGACCCCGAGCCGCGAGTGCATGCTCTGCACCACGAGGGAGTTCTCCGGGGCGAAGAGCAGGTCCGAGAGGAGCACTGGCGAACCCGAGTAGGCGAGCCATCGACACATGGCGGTGTTCCTTTCGTCAACGGGTCGGCCCGTCCATTCCACGCGCGGGGCGGCGTCGGCGGCTCACCCGTGCGAGGTGAGGTCTGGCCCGGGGGCCGGGCCATAGCGTCTGGCCGGACGATGGCGCGCCTGCGTAGGCAGGGTGCCGCCGGTGCGCGGTGCCTGACGGGAGGATCGACGCGTGAGTGACGGTCACCGCAGCAGGGCCGCGGACACCTTGGCACGTCGCGACCCCGGCGGCCTCCTGTACGGGGCCGTGATCACGGCCGGTGTCCTGGCCGCGGTCAGTGCGAACAACTCGCACATCCACCGGGTCGCCCTCAGCGTCGGAGCAGTCGTGGTCGTCTACTGGCTGGCCCATGTCTACACGGAGAGCCAGGAGATGCTCTTCCACGGCGACCACCGGCCGCTCCATCGCCGCACCCCCCACGCCGCGGCCAAGGAGGTGTACATCCTGGTCGGGGGCGTGCCCGCCGTCGTCGTCTACCTCTCGCTCGACCTGCTGGGGCTGTCCGCCAGCGGCGCGGCGTACTGGGCGCTCTGGTTCTCCGTGGCGTTCCTCGCCGTCATCGGCTACCTCGGCGCCCACCGGGCAGGCATGCGGGGCTGGCGGCTCGCGCTCGAGTCCGCCGGGGCGGCTTTGCTGGGTGTCCTCGCCGTGCTGGGCAAGGTGTTCCTGCACTGAGCAGTGGTGGGGCGACGGGAGGATCCCGTCACTCGACGACCTGCAGCGCGCGGTCCGTGTTGTTGAGCCGCCGCCCCGCAGTGTCGGTGACCGTGACGATGTCCTCGATGCGAACGCCGAACCGACCCGCGAGGTAGATGCCGGGCTCCACCGAGAAGCACATGCCCGGGACCAGGCGCTGCTCCTCGCCCTCGATCATGTACGGCGGCTCGTGCGTCGTGGTGCCGATGCCGTGGCCGGTGCGGTGGATGAACTGCTCGCCGTAGCCGGCGTCCGTGATCACTGCACGTGCCGCCCGGTCGACCTCCTGGCACGCGACGCCGGGCCGTACGGCGTCGACGCCGGCCTGCTGGGCGAGTCGCACCACCTCGTGCACCTCGCGGATGTCGTCCGACGGCTCGCCGACGCAGACGGTGCGGCTGGTGTCCGACCCGTAGCCGAACATCAGCCCACCGAAGTCGAGCACCACGCAGTCGCCGACCTCGATGGTCCGGTCGCCGGCCTCGTGGTGCGGGTTGGCGCCGTTGGGTCCCGACCCGACGACCGTGAAGTCGACCTGCTCGTGACCGTGGTCGCGCAGCAGCCCGGCGAGGTCGGCGGCCACGTCGGTCTCCTTCCGCCCCGAGAACCGCACACCCAGGATCTGCTCGTACGTCGCGTCCGCGGCCGCGCCTGCGGCCTCGAGCCGGGCGAGCTCGTTGGCGTCCTTCACCGCGCGCAGCATCGGCAGGCGCGTCGTCATCGCGTCGTACGCCGTGTGCGGCAGACCTGCTTGGAGAGCCAGCAGGTGCATGGCCCACGCGCCGTCGGAGATCGCGTAGTGACCGTCGGGACGCAGCAGCGCGCTCGCCGCGGCGTACGGGTCGGCGCCGTCGAGCCAGTCGACGAGGGCGGTGGCGGCGGTGCCGGCGGCGCGCTCGGTGTCCGGCCGCTCCAGGGTCGGCACCAGCAGGGTCGGCTCGCGGTCGGTGGTCAGGACGAGCAGCGTCAACCGTTCGGTGATCGCGGTCGGCTGGTAGCCGGTCAGCCACACCAGGTCCGGGCCGGGCGTCACCAGGACGCCGTCGAGGCCGGCGGCCTCGGCATCGGCCACGACCCGCGCCATCCGCGCGGCGTAGTCATCCCGCGTGAAGGGGACCGCGCTCATGACCCGCTGCCCGAGGCCGTGGTCGGGATCGTGTGCAGGTGCGCCGCGGCCGAGGCGGCGGCGTCCCCAGCGGTGCCCTCGGCCGCCTTGTGCCGACGGATCGCGACCAGGGCGAGGAGGATGCCGAGCGCGCTGATCGCGGCCATCAGCCACGAGGCGGCGGCCAGGCCCGAGGCCAGGGCGTCACCGGCGCTGGCACCGTCGTCGAGCTGGTTGCTCTGGACGCTGGCGTAGATCGTGGCGCACAGGGCGGTCGCGACCGCCGCGCCCACGTACCGCGCCATGTTCGAGACCCCGGAGGCCCCGCCGACCTGCTCCTGCGGGACGGACGCGGTCGCAGCCGACGAGGCGGGACCGTTGCTCAGGCCCATGCCGATGGCGATCGCCACGATCGGCAGGAGGAACGCGGTGTAGGCCCATGCCGAGTCGACCAGCCCGATCGCCGCGAACCCGGCGGCCATCGCGATGAAGCCGACGCCGATCACCTGGCGGCCGCCGAGCCGGTTGGCGATCCTGGGCACGAGCGGGGCGACCACCACCAGGCCGACGGTGGCCGGCAGCGTCGCCACGCCGGCTTCGAGCGGGCTGAAGCCGAGCGCCGCGGGGTTCTGGAAGTAGAGGCTCAGCAGGTACATCAGCCCGTTGATCGTGCCAGCGCCGATCAGGATCGCCAGGGTCGAGCCGACCAGGATCCGGTTGCGCAGCAGCGCGAGGTCGAGCAGCGGCACCGCGACCCGCTTCTCGGTCATGATGAAGAGGAAGCCGGCGACGACCGAGGCGGCGAAGCAACCGAGCGTCGCGGCGGAGAGCCACCCCCAGTCCCCGCTCTTGGTGAAGCCGTAGATCAGCGGCACGAGCGTGAGCGCGATCAGCACGGTGCCGAGGTAGTCGATCGAGCGTGGCCGCCCCTCGTCACGCGACTCCTGGACCGTCGCGAAGGTCAGCGCCATGCAGGCGACGGCGACCCCGGCGTCGATCCAGAAGAGACCCTGCCAGCCGGTGATGCCCACGAGGACTCCGCCGAGCAGCGGACCGGCGGCGGCGCCCACCGCGGCGGCGGCGCCCCACAGCGACACGAACTTCAGCTGTTGGTCCCCTGACGTCGCGACCGTCAGGAGGCTCAGGCCGCAGGCCAGGATCGTGGCGCCGGCCGCACCCTGGATCACCCGTCCGGCGATCACCATGCCGCCGGACCCGGCCAGCGCGATCAGCACGCACGAGAGCACGAAGAGAGCCAGGCCGAGCTGGAAGACCAGCTTCCGCCCGAACACGTCACCCAGCGAACCGGACGTGATGATCACGGCCGCACCGACGAGCGAGTAGCCGGTCACGGCCCACTGCAGCGTGTCGAGACCCATGCCGGTGTCCTCGGAGATCGCCGGGAGCAGGATGCTCACCGCCGAGGTGTTGGCGTTCACCACCAAGGTGGAGATGCAGGTGGCCACCAGGACCCCGCCCGCCGCCTTCGTCCTGCTGGTCCTGCTTGTGGCCACGTCGCTCATCGAGATCCTTCCGGTCACGGACCGGGTCCACGCCGTTCCGGGCCGACGGTACGGGCGGCTCCGACGAGCTGCCCTCACCCGCAGTGGGCGATAGTCGACCGGTCGGGCGTGCCGTCAGACGAGGGGGTGGTCCCGGTCCCCGATGTCGGTCTGGCCTCCGCGACGGGCGATGCCGCGTCGTGCCGCCGAGGTGAGCAGCCTGATCCCCAACCCGAGCACCACCAGGTTGAGGAGCATCTGCGCGGTCACCAACAACATCATGCTCTCGCTGGACGCGACGATGTCCCCGAAACCGACGGTCGCGAACACCGTGACCGTGAAGTACAACGCTGCGACGTGGTCGAGGGGACGGGAGAAGCCCGCCGGGTCGTTCTGCGAGTTCTCCAGGTAGATCCGCGCGAAGATCAGCAGGTACACCGGGACCAGCACGGCGAGGGCCTCGATCGCGCGCAGGACCGGGTGCTGCGAGCGGATGATCGCCGGGACCTGCGCGCCGACGATGGCGACGAAGACGCACAGCTGCAGGACCAGCCACCAGACCTCGAACCCGTCTGACTGCCTCGTCGGGATCAGGAAGTAGGTCGCGAACAGCAGCGACACCGTGACGACCACCCGGCTCAGCACGAGGAGCCCGCGCGCCCAGACGTCTCTTCGGGGGGCCGGGACCCAGAGCTGGCTCATGCGGCGCACCTCCCCGTGGTCACGAGACGGCGTCGAGACATGGATCGACCTCCTCGCCGGGAATCAGGCACCCGCGACGAGGATCGGGCATTCCTCGCCAGACCCACCTCCCCCCACGTGGGTGAGGGCTGGAGGGGAGCAGCGGCTCAGGCGGCGTCGGGAGTCCACCGGACGACGAGCAGGGCGACGTCGTCCTCCTGCTCCTCGCTCGCCATGGCACCCAGCAGCCGGTCGCAGAGGTGGTCGAGGTCGGTCGTCCCGGGAGCCATCTCGGCGAGCAGCCGCTCCAGTGCCTCGATGCCGTCCTCGATGTCTCGGTCACGGCGCTCCACGAGCCCGTCGGTGTAGAGCACGAGGGTCGCCCCGGCCTGCAGCGTCACCACGCCTTCGTGGCGGTCGGCTGCGGGGTCGAAGCCGAGCAGCAGGTCGTTAGCGTCGGCGTCGGCGAGCCGGGTGACGGTCCCGTCGTGGTCGACGAGCAGCGCCGGCGGGTGCCCGGCATGTGACCAGCGCAGCAGGACCTGGGCCGAGCCGTTGCTGGCCGGGCCCACCTGCTCGAAGCGGGCCACGACCGCCGTGGCGGTGGTCTCGAGCTGCAGCGACTGCATGACCGTGTCGAGGCCGGACAGGATCGCAGCGGGCGCGTCGCCGCTGTGCACCGCGATGCCGCGCAGCAGGCCGCGCACCTGCCCCATGGCGGCAGCCGCCTCGACGTCGTGCCCGACGACGTCGCCGACGACGACCACGATGTCCGGCGTCGGGCCTGCGGCGTTGCCCTGCAGGAACGCGTCGTACCAGTCACCGCCGATGCGGGCCGCCTCGCCGGCGGGGGTGTATCGGGTCGCGACCTGGAGGCCGCGGCGCTGCGGCGGTGCGGTGAGCATGCTGCGCTGCAGGGCCTCGGAGACGTCGCGCTGTGACTCGTACAGACGGGCGTTGTCGAGCGCGAGCGCAGCGCGGGCGCCGATGTCCTCGAGGAGGGACACGTCGTCGGCGGTGAACGGGGTGCGGTGGATGCCGCGGAAGGCGCTGACCACCCCGACCGTGCGGCCGCGGGCGCGCAGCGGGACGACCGTCGCAGAGAAGGGTGCGAGTCGGCGCAACAGGTCGCGCGCCGTGCCGGGCTCCAGCACCGCCGCCACTGCCTCGGACGCGGAGGACTCCATCAGGACCGGCGTCATCTCCCGGATCGCCTGGGCGAGGTAGGACCTGTCGGTCATCGCGCGCAGCCGTCGGGCGGCGTAGTCGCGCAGGACGTCCTCCATGGCGGGGTCGCGGTGCGACCAGCCAACGTCGCGCAACCCGCGGCGCCAGTCGGTGGCGTGCGGGTCCTCGACGAGGGTCACCAGGCACCAGTCGGCGAGCTCGGGCACCAGGCGGGTGGCCAGCCGGCTGACACCCTCGGTGGGGTCGAGCGTCGCGGTGAGGGCCTCCGACACCGCCGCCAGCAGCGCGAGGCGGTGCGCGGAGCGGTCCAGCGCCTCCTGGGCGTCGCGGCGGGCGGTGATGTCGACGAAGTAGACGGCCAGGCCCTCGGGGGATGGCCAGGCGCGCACCTCGTACCAGGCGTCCAGCGGCGGCGGGTACCAGGCCTCGAAGGTCACCGGTTCGCCCGACGCGACGGCGCCCCGGTAGTTGTCCTCGAAGGCACTGCCGACAGCGGCGGGGAACGCGTCCCAGATGCTGGCGCCGATCAGGTGGACCCGCGTCGCGCCGAGCAGCCGCTCGGCCTCGGAGTTGACGTAGGCGAAGCGCCACTCACGGTCGAGCTGGAAGAACGCCGACGACATCGACTCGAGCATGCGACCCATGCGGGCCTCGCCCTCGCGCACCTGGGTGGTGTCGTACGCCGCCCCGACCAGGCGGACGGGTGGACCGTCGGGCTGGTCGGCGAAGGCGTGGCCGCGCGCCTCGATCCAGCGCAGGGTCCCGTCGGGCAGCACCACGCGGTACTCCGCGGCGTAGTCACCGCAGGTGGCGATGGCGCTCTGGAGGGCGTCGGAGACGCGTCCGACGTCGTCGGGGTGCACGGAGCGGCTGAAGGCCTCGATGGTCCCGCCGAAGCTCTCCTCGTCGAGGCCGAAGAGCTCGTGGAGCCGATCGTCGAAGCGGAGGTCGCCGGTCACCAGGTCCCAGACGAAGGCACCGACGCCGGCGGCGTCGACGGCGAGGCGCCACGCGAGACGGTCGCTCTCCGCGTCGAGGACGGACCGCGAGGTCGGCGGCGGGGAGTCGTCGTCGGTCACAGGTCCTTCTCATGCCAGGTCGGCGGCCCACGTTCGTCGACGCGCGCGCTCAGGGTGTCACACGCGGGCGCGTGGCGCCGCCGAACGGCGCAACCTCAGGGTCGCCTGTGGACGACCTGCGCGGCGGGCGGGAGGTCATCGACGTCCGCGGCTGCCGCTGACACCGGGTCGGCGGGCAGCTGGGCGACCTGTTCGCGGCACCACACCGACACCGTGCGGCTGCCGTCGACGACGGCGGCGCGGAACGCCGCCCACGGCTCCCACCGGGCGTCGGCGACCTCGTCAGGGTCTGGGGAGACCGTCCCGGAGGCGGACCCCACGAACACCGGGCACATCTCGTTCTCCACCACGCCGCCCTGCTCGGCGCGGTAGCGGAAGCGGGGCAGCACCAGCCGCAGGTCGGTGACGGTGGTGCCGAGCTCCTGCTCGACGCGGCGGCGTACGGCGTCGTCGAGCGGCTCGCCGGGCGCCGGGTGGCCGCAGCAGCTGTTGGTCCACACGCCGGGGAACGTGCGCTTGTGCAGGGCCCGCTGGGTGACCAGCACGTTGCCCGCGTCGTCGAAGAGGTAGCACGAGAAGGCCAGGTGCAGCGGGGTGTCGGCGTGGTGGACGCCCGCCTTGTCGGCGGTGCCGACGGCGTGTCCGTCGTCGTCGAGCAGCACCACCAGCTCGGGCGTGACGGTGTCGGTCGTGCTGGTGGCGTCGGTCGGGGTCATGCGGGCCTCCCCACGGGTCGGGCGAGCTGGTTGACGGCGGTGTCGAAGAGCCACGGCAGCCGCGACGCTGCCGGGACGAGGCGCCTGCGGACGGCGGAGTGGGCGGTGGCCCGCAGGAGGGCGTGCGTGAGGAGCTCGTGGCGCAGCCCCAGCCGGCCGGCCAGCCGGTCGTAGCGCTCGGTGCGACCGTCGGCGATGCACGCGACGGCGACGCGCGCCTGGGCCAGGCCGAGGGCGATGCCCTCGCCGGTGAGCGCGTCGACGTAGCCCGCGGCGTCGCCGACCAGGAGGACCCGCCCCGCCGACCGCGAGCGTGCGCGCTGGCGCAGCGGTCCCGCGCCCATCACCCGCGTGCGCGGACCGGTGAGCCGCTGCTGGAGCAGCGGGAAGTCGTCGATCAGCTCCTCGAAGCGCGACCCGGCCGCGCCGAGGACGGCCACCCCGACGAGGTCGTCGTCGACCGGGGTCACGTAGGCCTCCGCGCGCGGCGACCAGTGCACCTCGACGTACGACGACCACGGCGCCTGCTGCACGTGGCAGCGCAGCCCGAAGCGGCGCCGGCCGGCGACGGGCACGTCGAGCCCGACGAGGCGGCGCACCGGCGAGTGCAGGCCGTCGGCGGCGACGAGGTGCCGGGTCGGCTCGCCGTCGACGAGCAGGTGGTCGCCGGCGTCGTCGACACGGGTCACGGGGCGGGGGTCGATGGCGATGCCGGCGGCGGAGACCCGCTCGGCCAGCGCGTCGTGGAGCACGGTGCGGCGCACGCCGCGTCCGGGCCCGCGGGCGAACCTCGCCGTCGCCCCGGGACCGTCGGTCGAGCCGTCGAGGTAGCGGATCCCGGTCAGCTCGCGACCGTGCGGGTGGACGTCGAGGGCGTCCAGCTCGGCGACGGCACCGGGCATCAGGCCCTCACCGCACGCCTTGTCGATCGGGCCGGTGCGGGGCTCGCGCACGACGACGGAGAGCCCGGCGCGGTGGGCGTGCAGCGCCGCGGCGAGGCCGACCGGACCGCCGCCGGCCACCACGAGGTCATGCACCGGCGACCTCCGTCCGGGGCTCGGTGGGCGCGTCGGCACGCGGCAGGGTGGCGAGCGCCGCGTCCTCCACCCGGATGCGTACGACGAGCAGCGCGGCGTTGAGGACGGTGAAGACGAGCGCGGTGATCCAGGCGGCGTGCACCAGCGGCAGCGCGATCCCCTCCACCACGACGGCGACGTAGTTGGGGTGGCGGAGGAACCGGTAGGGCCCCGACGTCACCGGCGCCATCCCCGGCACGACGATCACGCGGGTGTTCCAGCGCAGGCCGAGGGTGGCGATGCACCACCAGCGCAGGGCCTGGGACGCGATGACGAGCGCGAGCATCGACCACGCCAGCAGGGACGGCACCTCCGGCTGCCGGATCCACGCCTCCGCCAGCGCGCCGACCAGCAGCGCGGTGTGCAGCACGACCATGAACGGGAAGTGCCCGAGGCCGTGCTCGACGCCGCCGCGCTCGCGGCTCCACCGGGCGTTGCGGGTCGAGACGACGAGCTCGGCGATCCGCTCGAGACCGACGAGCGCCACCAGGACGGTGAACGCGACGAGCCCGGTCACGACGTCGCCCTCAGCAGCACGAGCTCGGAGCAGAAGCCCGGCCCCATCGCCATCAGGACGCCGTGGCTGCCGGGGGCGGGTGGGCGTTCGCGCAGGGTGTCCTCCAGGACGTGGAGCACCGACACCGACGACAGGTTGCCCACCCGGGCCAGCGACTCCCAGGTCAGCCGGACGGCGTCACGGGGCACCTCGAGCGCCTCCTCGAGCGCCTCGATCACCTTGGGGCCGCCGGGGTGGCACACCCACCAGCAGATGTCGGCGCGGGTGAGCCCGTGATCGGCGAGGAAGGCGTCGACGTCGCCGCGCACGAAGCGCCTCACGAGGGCGGGCACCTCCGCGTCGAGCACGATGCGCAGGCCGTTGCCCGTGACGTCGAAGCCCATGGTGCGCTCGCTGTCGGGGTAGAGCCGGCTGCGCGAGTCGAGGACCTGGACCGGTCCCGGCCGACCGGACGGGCCGGACTCCCCGACCGCGACGACGGCTGCCGCCCCGTCACCGAAGAGACCGCTCGCCACGAGGTTGGGCACCGAGGCGTCGTCGCGCTGCACGGTGAGCGAGCACAGCTCCACGGCGATCAGCACCGCGGTGTGGTCGGGGTGGCCCAGGAGGTAGTCGTGGACGCGGGCGATGCCGGCGGCCCCGGCCACGCAGCCGAGCCCGACCAGCGGCATCCGGCGCACGTCCTCCCGCAGGCCGACCTGGGCGGCGATGCGCGCGTCGAGCGAGGGCACCGCGAGCCCGGTCACCGTCGCGGTGACCACGAGGTCGACGTCGGACGGGGTGAGGTCGGCGGCCTTGAGCGCGTCGACGAGCGCGCGGGAGCCCAGCTCGACGGCGTGCTCGATGAAGAGGTCGTTGGCGTGCCCGAAGTCGCCGAGCCCGGCGTACTCGTCCAGGGGGAGGACCGTGTGGCGTCGCTCGACACCGGCGTTGGCGTGGAAGCGGCGCATCAGGGACCGGTCGAGGCTGCGCTCGGAGATGAACTGTCCGAAGGCCTCGGTGATCTCGGCCTGCGGGTGGGAGTGGGGCGGCAGTGCGTGTCGTACGGAGAGGATCCTCATGTCAGCCACCTCGGGGTGTGGGGGTCGAAGGCAGGTCAGGTGCGGGCCGGTCTGGCCGGTCTGGTCGGTCTGGTCGGTCTGGTCGGTCTGGTCTGCCTGGTCGGGCCAGGCTGCGCAGCAGTCCGCCCGCCAGCCGGGCGTCGATGCGACCGTCGCCGAGACCGAGCTCGACGAGCGCGTCGAAGGCGTGGCGGTCGCGGCCGGCGGCGCGGATCCCGGCGTCGACGATGCGGGGCGACTGCGCCAGCCGCGAGGCAGCCCAGGTGTGCCGCAGGTGGGAGGCCAGCAGGGCGCGTACGACGCGGCGGTGCTCCGCGCCGGCCCCCGCAGGCCGCCCGGCGCGCACTGCCCTCGCCGCGGTGCGACCGGCCGCGATGCCCGTGGCGACGGCGTAGTAGATCCCTTCGCCGGTCATCGGGTTGACCAGCCCGGCGGCGTCACCGACGAGCAGGACCGGGCCGTCGGGCTGGTCCCACCGCCAGCTGCTCAGCGGGAGGTGGTGTCCGCGCCAGTCGTCGCCGGTGCTGGCGGCGCCGGGCACGAGCAGCTCGAGCTGGTCGAGGAGCAGTCGGCGGCTCGGCGCGCCGCCCTGACCCTCGCCGGGCAGGAGCTCGCCGTAGCCGACGTTGGCCAGCCCGTCGCCGCGGTCGAAGGCCCAGGCGTAGGACGGCTGGCGGCGGTCGCCGTAGCGGATGACCTGCCGTCCGGCCATCTCGGGCGTGGTCGGCGCGTAGCCGCGGATCGCGATGGCGCGCGGCTCGCGACGCTTGCCCAGCAGCGCCGTCCGGACGAACGAGTGGGCACCGTCGGCGCCCACCACGACGTCGGCGGACACCTCTCCCGACGCCACCCCAAGCACCACGGGGGTGCCGGTGCGCGTCAGCGAGGTGGCGCGGTGCGTGCGCAGGACCGCCCCGGCGGCCACCGCCCGCTCGACGAGCCGGGCGTCGAGCACCCGGCGCGGCACGACGTGCACCTCGCGACGCATCGGGCCCGAGACGGACACGTCGCCGTGGGCCAGCTCGAGGTCGCGCAGCGGCGCCCAGCCGTCGACCACGTCGGCCGCGCCGACCGGCGCGAGGGCGTCGAGCACGTGGGGGGCGATGCCGTCGCCGCACGACTTGTCGCGCGGGAACTCGCTGCGGTCGAGGAGCAGTACCCGCAGGCCGGGATCCTCGGTCAGGGCGCCCAGCGCGGTCGCAGAGCCGGCGGGGCCGGCGCCGACGACGACGAGGTCCCAGTGCTCGGTGGCGGTCCCGCGGCTCATCGCGCCACCACCAGGAGCAGGGCGTCGACCAGGGCGATGGCGACCGCTGCGACGAAGGGGAGCCGCCCGGTGCCGGCGACGACCACGACGGCCAGTGCCAGCACGGCGACCGCGACCGTGACCGTGGCGGCGAGCGGCGGCGCGGCCCCGACGAGGACCACCGCGGACGCCGCGACGAGGACGACGGCGGCGACGGGAGCGATGCGCCGCGGGCCGAGCCGGTGGGGGAGCCCGCGCACGCCCGTGGCGGCGTCGTCCGCGAGGTCGGGCAGCACGTTGAGGAGGTGGGCGCCCACCCCGAGGAGCGCCGCACCGACCGGCCACCACCAGGGCGGTGCCTCGCCGTCGGCGAGGGTGACCACCGCGGTGAGCCCCCCGAACGACACGGCGTAGGGGACCCAGGACCACACCGTGGCCTTGAGCCCGAGGTTGTAGGCCCACGCCGAGGCGACGCAGCCCACGTGCACGAGCCCGGCAGCGGGTCCGAGCGCGAACGACAGGACCAGGCAGGCCACGACGGCCACCCCGCACGCGGCCCCGACAAGGGCGACCGAGCCGTCGCCGGTGGCGAGCGGCTTGTCGCCCCGCCCCGCCGCGCGGTCACGGGAGCGGTCGACGAGGTCGTTGCTCCACCCGATCGAGAGCTGGCCGGCGAGGACGGCCGCGACCAGCACGGTCGTCGTCGTCGGGTCCAGGCCCTGCGCGACGCACAGCAGCCCGGCCAGGACGGTGACCGCCAGGGCGGGCCCGGCGTGCGCGGCACCGGCGAGCACCCGCACACGTGAGGGGGCGGCCGAGCGGCCGGTGTCCACGCCGCCGGTCACGGGCCGGGTGCTCATGTCGCTCCTCCCGATGCCTCTGGCCCCCGGACGAGCCGGGCGACCACGAGCGAGATCCCGACACCGACGACCGCGACGAGCCAGCCCGCGAGGACGTCGACCACGTAGTGCTCGCCGGTGTAGACGAGGGTCAGCGCCATCGCCAGGGCGTACGCCGCCAGCAGGACGCGCGCGACCCGCGACACCGACGGCCACAGGAACAGCGCCGCCAGGAGCGCGGCGCCGGCGTGCAGCGACGGCATCGCGGCCACCGGGTTGCTGCCCGACTGGCCCAGCTGCACCAGCCGGCCGATCGCGTCGAGCCCGAGACCCTCCCAGCCGAGGTGGGAGATGCGGTCGAGCGCGCCGATGTCACCGCGCCGGGCCGCGAGCCAGGGGGGCGCGGCCGGGTAGGCGAGGTAGCCGGCGATGCCGACCAGCGACATCGCGAGCACGGCGGCGAGCCACTGCCCGAACCGGTCGCGCAGCCGGAACCACACGACCGCGGTGATGAGCGGGATGGTGACGAAGTGGGTGACGTAGACGAGCGCCGCCACGACGTCGTACCAGTGCGGGGAGCCGTCGACGAGACGGGCCTGCAGCCAGACGCTGGGCACCGCCCCGAACAGCGTCTCGTCGGCGCGGGCGGGGCCGAGCACGTGCAGGCTCGCGCCGAGCCGGTTGGTGTCGGCGCCGTCTCCGACCCCGAGCGGGGCGGTGATCCACTGCGCCAGCCAGTAGGCCACCAGGATCGCGCTGAGCGGCGACCACGCGATCAGCAGCTGGGCGACCGGGCCGTGGCGGGAGTCCTCGGCGGTCGCGGCCCCGGCCTCCCGCGCCGCCGTTGCGGCGTCGTCGCGCGACCGTGAGGTCGCGGGGCTGGTCATGTCGTGCTCCATCGGCGTGAGACGCGCTCGAGCAGGGCCTGGGTCCGGAAGCGGTTGTAGCGCTGGATGGCGATGAACGGCAGGTTCACCAGCACGCCGTAGGCGCCGAGCAGGACTGCGGCCAGGGGCGGGTTCCAGAGGACGAAGAGCGGGCTGCACCACAGCGCCCACCAGTGCCCCAGCTCCGCGCGGCGGGTCTCGCGCACGAAGAGCTCGAGGCCCTCCGCGTCGCGCGCGGGCAGCTCTCGCTTGCTGACGCCGCCCTCGAAGATGGCGCCCGCCTCGGGCAGCCGGTCCTTCCAGCGGTGGATGCGCAGCCGTCGGCGGTACCAGCGGCCGCGGTCCTCGAAGGGCCGCTCCCGCAGCCCCCAGCCGTCGCGCGACAACCGCCCGTCGCCCAGCCGGTGGGCGGCATAGCCCGTGGCGGCGTGGAAGACGCCCCACGCGACGACGTCGACCACGATCGTGACGGTCTGCGGCATGACGAGTCGGAGCATCAGGCCACCTCCTCCCCGGACCGGCCGCCGGCAAGGGAGACGTCGCGGCCGCGCCACGGCACCGAGCGGCGCACGACGGTGAGGGCGAGCGAGCGGGCGAAGACGAGGTCGAAGGCCAGCAGGGGCACGGGGAACAGTGTCCACGCCCACCACCGGAACGAGCCGGCGCGACGCAGCACCCAGCGCAGCTGCAGGGCCACGGCGACGTAGGCCACCGCCCACAGCAGGGGGCTACCGGCCACCAGCGACGCGCCGCGTCCGGACAGCGCGACGAGGAGGGAGAGGACCGCTCCGACGGCGACCGCGTGGTGGGCGCTGATCCACGCCACCGTGGCGGCAGTGGCCGACGGGGCCGCGTCCGCCGCACCCGAGGCGATGTTCTTGGTCCACCCGGCCACGAGCTGGCCCGGGCCGCCGGGATAGCTGCGCATCCGCACCGCGTCGCCCCCGACCGCGCACCAGACCGGCAGTCCCGCCCGGTGGTAGGCGGCGGCGAGCGCGGCGTCGTCGAGGATGTCGGCGCGGACCGCCTCGTGCCCGCCCGCGCGCCCGTAGTCCTCGCGGGAGGTCAGGAGGCACGGCCCGAACGCCATCGGCGCGCGGCTCGCGTGGACCCGGCCGCGACGGGTGAAGGCCCCGCTCGCCATCAGCGCGACCACGTTGAAGTAGGCCGACAGCTGCTCGTAGGGGCGTACGACGTCGTGGTGCGGCTGCACCGACACCAGCCCGCCGTGCCGGGTGTGCGCGGCGAGCAGGCCCGCGAGGGCACCCGGTCGGAGGACGGTGTCGGCGTCGAGGAGGAGCAGCAGGTCGCCCGTCGTCCCCTCGGCGCCGGTGTGGCAGGCCCAGGCCTTGCCGGTCCAGCCGTGGGGTGGCGTGCCGGCCGGCACGACGCGGGCGCCGCCGGCCCGTGCCACGGCGGCGGTCGCGTCGCGCGACGCGTCGTCCACCACGACGACCTCGCGGACCTCCGGCAGCTGCTCGGCCACCGACCGCAGGAGCGCCGGCAGGGTCTGCTCCTCGTCACGCGCCGGGACCACGACCGACACCGACGCCAGGACCGTGCCGGCAGTCGGGGCGTCGGCCGGTGGGAGGGTGCGGAGGTCGGCCACCAGCCGCTGCGCCCACGCCGCCGCTCCGACGAGGAGCAGCGCGAGCGCGAGGTCGACGAGGAGGGCAGCCGTCACGGCGTGCCCGTCCGTCGTACGACGAGCGGCATGCCGCCGCGGGGGTGGACGGCGACCTTGGCCTCCGCGACCGGCCGCGTCCAGCCGCCAGGACCGCCGGGCACGTCGATGCGGTGCTCACGCAGCAGCTCCGCGAGGACGACGACCATCTCCCCGAGCGCGAACTCCCGCCCGATGCACAGCCGCGGCCCCTGCCCGAACGGCAGGTAGCCGGTGCGGGCAGTCCCGTCGAGGAAGCGCTCGGGACGGAAGGCCTCGGGCTCGGGCCAGAGGTCGGGCCGCCGGTGGACCAGCCAGGGGCTGATGATGGCGAGCGTGCCGGCCGGGACCTGCCGTCCGCCGACCTCGTCGTCGCGGTGCGAGCGGCGGGAGATGGCCCAGGCCGGGGGGTAGAGGCGCAGCGCCTCGTCGACGACCGCGCGCGTCCACGGCAGGCGCTCGCGGTGACCCACGAGCGGGACCGGGCCGGGATGGGCGTCGAGCTCGGAGCGCACGCGCTCCTGCGCCTCCGGGTGCTCCGCGAGCAGCATGAGGGTCCAGGCGAGCGCGGCCGCCACGGTCTCGTGGCCGGCGATCACCATGGTGACGAGCTCGTCGCGGATCTCGCCGTCGTCCAGACCGCTGTCGAGCAGCAGCCCGAGGAGGTCGTCACCGTGGTGGGGCGTCCCGCCGGCGCGGGAGTTGCGGGCCCGCCGCTCGGCGATGATCGCGGCGGCGCCGGCGTCGAGGCGGCGGCGCGCGGCGCGCAGCCGGAGGTTGGTCCGGGTCGGGGTCCACTCGGCGCGGGGGAGGATCGAGCGGCCGAGCCGCACCACCAGGTCGGCGGTCTCGCTCGTGGCCGCGAGCAGGTCGTGGGCGTGGTCGGAGAGGTCGGTGCTGAAGAGCGCGCGGCCGACCGCGTCGAGGCCGATGGTGTGGGTCAGGGCGGCGACGTCGACGACCGCTCCGTCCGCCACCGCGTCGGCGTGCGGTCCGCCCAGACGCGCGCCGATGGCGGTGCGGGCGGCCGCGGCCACCTCGTCGCCCACCGCCTCGAGGCGCTGGTGGTGGAAGGCAGGGGCGGCCAGCCGTCGGTGGTCGATCCAGCTCGGCTCGGCCGAGGCGAGCAGGCCGGGACCGGTGACGCGCGCCAGGGCGGCGTACTGGACGGTGTCCTTGCTCCAGCTGCGCGCCGAGGTCTGGAGCACGTGCTTGACGTCGGCGGGGTCGTTGAGCAGCAGCGCCGGCGCCCCGGGCACCGGGAAGGAGACGGTGTCGCCGTAGTGCTGCGACACCTCGCCGAGGAACGTCAGCGGGTCGGCGCGGATCGAGCGGAAGGCCCGGGCCATGTCCCACGACGTCGGTCCCGGCACGCCGACGTCTGTCGGCTGCATCGCCTGGAGGCGCGTCGCGACGCTCATCCGAGCGCCTCCTCGCCGGACCGGGCGCCGGAGCGGTCGCGGCGGCGACCCAGCCACGTCCACACGGTGCAGGTCCAGAGCACGAGCCCGAAGCCGAACATCAGGTCCTCGACCGGTGCGTAGAACAGGCGGCCGTCGCCCAGGATCGTGATCTGCCCGCTGCCGATGATGGCGTCACCGGAGTAGCGCACGATGCCGCGGCCGGTCAGCCAGCCGTTGGTGAGCAGCTGGAAGAACACGATGATCGCGTAGGCGGACCACCAGTCGCGGGTCGAGGTCAGGCGCGTGCGGACGACCCAGCGGTCCAGCACGACGGCGAGCGGCACGCAGAGGAGGGCGATGGCGGTGTAGGTCACGTGCGGCTCACCTCGCGTCCTCGCGGGACCGCGGAGCGCCGGGTCGTACGCCGCGCCGGGCCGCGCGCACGCCCTCGAGCGTCAGCACCGACACGACCGGGATCACCACGAAGAAGCCGATCTCCTCGAGCGGCAGGCCAGCGATGCGCCACGGCAGCGTCTGGTCCGCGTCGAACCACCAGTGCCCGACGTGCGTCGCCCAGAGGTCCCACAGCAGGAACGGCGTCCCGGCGAGGCCGATGGTGAGGAGCAGGCGTCCGGGCTGCTTGAGCACCTGCAGCCGGAAGGCGGGCACCAGCGGCAGCGTCCCGGCGAGGCAGAACGCCAGCATGGCGACGTAGGCCCAGTGGGGAAGGCTCATGCCCCGTCCTGTCGGGCGCTCATGCCTGCACCGGCAGGCTGGAGCGGTCGCCGCTGAGGCGCTTCAGCACGAGCTCGGCGCTGATCAGGCACATCGGCAGGCCGACGCCGGGCACGGTGCTCGCGCCGGCGTAGAGCAGGCCGTCGACCTTGGCGGACGCGTTGCCCGGGCGCAGGAAGGCGCTCTGGCGCAGGGTGTGCTCCAGCCCGAGGGCCCCGCCGCGCCACGAGTGGTAACGGGTGGCGAAGTCCTCCGGGCCGACCGTGTGGCGCACCCGGATCCGCTCGCGCAGGTCGGGCACGCCCGCCCACGACGCGATCTGGTCGATGGCCGCGTCGGCCGTGCGCTCGACGGTCTCGGACCCGGCGCCGTCGTCGCCGCCGCCGCCGATGGTCGTGTCGGCAGGCACGGGGACGAGCACGAACAGGTTCTCGCAGTCCTCCGGGGCGACGGTGGGGTCGGTCTCGGACGGCTTGCAGACGTAGATCGAGGCGGGGTCGGGCACCCGTGCATCCTTGCCGAAGATGTCACCGAAGTTCTGCCCCCAGTCGCGGGTGAAGAACAGTGAGTGGTGCGGCAGCTGCGGCAGCCGGCCCTCGACGCCCAGCATCGCGAGCACCGCGCCGGGCCCTGGGGAGCGGTCGCGCCATGCCGGCTCGGGGTGCGTCTGGAGCCCGGTGGGCAGCAATGCCGTCTCGAGGTGGTGCAGGTCGGCCGCGCCGACGACGACGTCGGCGTCGACGGTGCGTGGACCGTCCGGTGTCTCGTGCTCGACGCCGGTGACGACGGGTCGTCCACCTGCCGTGTCGGAGGTGAGGATCCGGGTGACGGCCGCGCCGGTGTGCAGCCGCGCGCCGTGCTTCTCGGCGAGGTCGGCGATGACGCGGATCAGCTGGCTGAACCCGCCCTGGGGGTAGAGCACGCGGTCGCCGAGGTCGAGCCGGCTCATCAGGTGGTACATGCTCGGCGTGCGGCTGGGGGAGGAGCCCAGGAAGACAGCGGGGTAGCCGAGCACCTGGCGCAACCGGTTGTCGGTGAACGAGCCGGCGACGTGGCTCTCCAGCGACCGCGTGAGCAGCCGGCCGAGCGCAGGCGTCCGACGCAGGACGTCGGGGTGCACGAAGCTCGTCGGTGAGTCGAAGCTCGTGTAGAGGAACCGGCGCAGGGCCATGTCGTAGGTGTCCTCCGCGGAGCGGAGGTAGGCGTCGAAGCGGTCGCCCGCCCCCGGCTCGAGCCGCTCGAACAGCGCCCGGTTGTGGGCGCGGTCGGGTCGCAGGTCGACCGGCTCGGCGTGGCCCTCGAAGAAGACGCGGTAGCTCGGGTCGAGCACCCTCAGGTCGAGCTCGGCCTCGGCGGTGGTGCCGAGCAGTGAGAAGAAGTGCTCGAAGACCTCGGGCATGAGGTACCACGAGGCGCCGGTGTCGAAGCGGTAGCCGTCGCGCTCGACGCTGCCGACGCGACCGCCGAGGTCATCGTTCTTCTCCAGCAGGTCGACCGAGTGGCCGCGCGAGGCGAGGAGCGCCGCGGTGGCGAGGCCGGCGATGCCGCCACCGACGACGACCACGCGCCGCGGCGACCCGTCACCGGCGCGGCGGGGCGTCGGGGTGAACCGGCTGAGGCGTTCGGGCAGGCGCAGCGTCACGAGCGTCCTCCGCGCAGCGAGCTCGCGGCGAGGCGCAGCTTGACCGTCGTCGGGACGCGGACGCGGGTGTGGCGGATCTCCTCCGCCGACGCGGCGCGCAGCCGCTGGGCCAGCTCGGCGAAGGTCGCGTGGGCCGCCCGGACCGCGCGGCGGCTGCTCAGGGGCAGGTCGGGCACGACGGCCGCGGCCGCCCGCAGGTCCTCGTCGACGTCGTCGAGGATGCGGTCGCGGTCGGCCTCGCAGAAGCGTTCGACGTCCAGTCCGGGGAAGTAGTCGCGGCGCAGCAGGTCGTGGTCGTCGGACAGGTCGCGCACGAAGTTGAGCTTCTGGAAGGCCGCACCCAGGCTGCGTGCGCCCGGGGCGAGCCGCTGGTAGTGCGCCTCCTGGTCGGGCGGGGCGTCGGGCGCGGCCAGGAAGGCGCGCAGGCACATCAGCCCGACGACCTCGGCCGAGCCGTAGACGTAGCGCTCGAAGCTCTCCTGGGTGTGGGAGCGGGTGTCGAGGTCGGTGCGCATCGAGGTGAAGAACGGCGAGACGAGCTCGGGCTCGATCCCGACGGCGATGGCGGTGCGCGCGAAGGCGTGCACCACCAGGTTGCCGCTGTAGCCGGTGCGCATGGCGTGCGCGACGTCGCCCTCGAGCCAGTCGAGCATGGTGGCGCGCGCGGACCGGTCGAGGGTCGGGTCGGGGTTGTCGACGATCTCGTCGGCGACGCGCACGAGCGCGTAGATGTTGCGGACCTGGGTGCGCACCGGCTCGCCCAGCAGGCGCGAGGCCAGGCCGAACGAGCTGGAGTACTCCCGGATGACCAGGGCCGAGCTCGCCTCGGACACGGAGTCGTAGAGGCTGCGGGGGGCGCTGCGGCCCACGAAGAGCGTCATGCCGCGACCTCGCTGCCGTCGCCCAGCACGGCTGGCCGGACGGCCACGTCGTCGATCAGGTCGGCCGGGACGCCCACGCCGTCGAGAACGGTGCGCGCCTGGCCGAGGTGCTGCTCGGCGAGGTCCTCCACGAAGCGTCGCGAGCCGGAGGCCACGAGGAGCGCCCGGGCCTCGTCGAGCTCGGCGTCGCTGAGCTCGCGGCCGACGTAGCCGCTGATCCGCGTCCACGCCGACGTCATCCGGGCGTGGACCAGGAGCGGCGTCTGCTTGCGGGTGCGCAGGTCGCAGGTGGCGCTCTTGCCGGAGCGGGCCGGGTCGCCGAACACGCCGATGAGGTCGTCGGCGAGCTGGAAGGCGATCCCCATCGCCCGGCCTGCCTCACCGAGCCGGGTGGTCGTCTCCTGGTCGGCACCGGCCAGCACCGCACCCGCCTGCAGGGGGAGGGCGAAGGAGTAGGCGCTGGTCTTCTGCGCCTCCATCTCCAGGCTCTGGGCGAGGGTGGCGGGGGCGAGGTCGAGCGAGTGGCGGACGTCGGCGAGCTCGCCGGAGGCCGTCCGGTGCAACGCCGTGTCGAAGAGGTCGAGCAGCCGCTCGACGACCGGCGCCGGGGCACCGCTCAGCGCGACGGTGCGGACCGCGGCCGCGAGGGCCAGATCGCCGGCCAGGATCGCGGCGGTGAGCCCGTAGCCGGCCGCCACCTCGGGGTCGGCCCCGTCGATGCCGGCGAGGGCGCGGAACGTGCCGCTGACGTTGGGTCGCCCGCGACGCACGTGGTCGTCGTCGATGACGTCGTCGTGGATCACGAACGCGGTGTGGAGCAGCTCGACCGCCGCACCCACCTCGGCCGCTGCGTCGGACGCGCCGCCGCCCAGCGCGTCGTGGGTGGCGACCACCAGTGCCGGCCGGAACCGCTTGCCGCCCTCGGTGGCGCCGCAGAGCGCCTCCCACAGGAGCGCGTGGTGGGCATCGATCGCGGCCGCGCGCCGGCGCCCACCGTCGAGGACCCGTGCCAGGGCCGCATCCGTCTCGGTGCCGATCATCTGTGCCTCCCGCAGTTCGATCGTTCCTTGGTTGCCAAACCTATGCAACACTTCCAACTAAATCTAGGCACGATGCGAAGGAGTGGACAAGGTTTGGACAACCATTTGGACACCCGTGGCCGCGCATCGCTCACCATCGGCGATCTGGCCCACAGGACCGGAGTACCCATTTCGACGCTCCGCAGCTGGGAGAGGCGCTACGGGTTTCCTGAGCCGAGCCGTCAGCCGGGCGGGCACCGCCGCTACGGCGAGGCCGACGTCGAGGCTGTCCTGGACGTGCTGGCGCGCCGACGCGGGGGTCTCTCGCTGGCCGCCGCCGTCCACCGCGCGGAGGTCCCGCAGGTCCGGACGGGGTCCGTCTTCGCCGACCTGCGGCGCCAGTACCCGCTGCTCCGGCCGCAGGTGCTGTCGCGGCGCACGCTGGTGTCGATGAGCCACGCGATCGAGGACGAGTGCGCGGCGCGCGCCGCCGACCCGGTGCTCTTCGGGGGGTTCCAGCGCGAGCGGTTCCTGCGCGCGTCGTACGACCGCTGGCGCGAGCTCGCCCGCACGGCTCGGTCCGCTGTCGTCCTCGCCGACTTCCCCCACGGGGCGGACGCCTCCCCTCCGACGCGCGGGGTGCCGGTGGAGGTCGCCGTACCGCCCGAGTCGCCGCTCAACCGCGAGTGGCTGGTCGTGTGCGACGCAGCCGACCTGCCGGCGTGCCTGGTGGCGGTCGAGCTCCCCGGCCAGGGCGCCGAGGGGCCGCGCGAGCGCACGTTCGAGGCCGTCTGGTCGGTCGACCCGCAGGTCGTCCGCGACGCCAGCCGGATCACCGGTGCGCTGGCCGACGACCTGAGGCCCGGCTGGCGCGATCCGGACCTCCCTGCCCAGCCGGACCCGCCGGGTGCGTCGGAGGACCTCTACCGGGCCACGCTGCTCTTCGACCGGATGGTCGCCTACATCGACGCGGCCCGCTGAGCGGTCAGTAGTTAGGCGCACCTAACCTGTGCGGGTGCCCGAGCCCGTCAGCCCCGATGCCGTCCAGCCGCTGAGAGACCTCTGGCGCCGATACGGGGCCTACCGCCCCAGGTTCGTCGGCGCAGTCGCGGCCTCGACGGTCAACAAGGTGGCCGACGTCGTCCCCGAGCTCCTGATCGGTGCGGCCGTCGACGTCGTCGTGCGCGGTGACGCGTCGTTCGTCGGCGAGGTGCTCGGCGTCGAGTCGCGCTTCGCCCAGCTCGGCTGGCTGGCCGTGATCAACGCCGTGGTGTGGCTCGTCGAGTCGGTGAGCGAGTACGTCGCCAGCGTCCTGTGGCGCGGCCTCGCCCAGGGCGTCGAGCACGACCTGCGCGTGGAGGCCTACGACCACGTCCAGCACCTCGACCTCGGGTGGCACGAGAGCCGCCCGGCGGGCTCGACCCTCGCCACCCTCAACGACGACGTCAACCAGCTCGAGCGCTTCCTCGACGTCGGCGCGCCGGCGATCCTGCAGACCGCGCTCAACGTGCTGCTCGTGGGTGCCGTCTTCGCCGCCGCGTCGGGCCAGCTCCTGCTCTTCGCCTTCCTGCCGATCCCGCTGATCGTCATCGGGTCGCTCGTCTTCCAGCGTCGCCTCGAGCCGCTCTACGACCGGGTCCGCGCCGCCGTCGCCGACCTGTCCAGCACGCTCTCGTCCAACATCTCCGGCATCGCGACCATCAAGGCGTTCACCGCCGAGGACCGCGAGCGCGACCGCGTGGCGGCCGTCTCCCTCGCCTACCGCCGGGCCAACACCGAGGCGATCCGGTCCTCGGCCGCGTTCGTGCCACTGGTCCGGATGGCGATCCTGGCCGGATTCACCTGCACGCTGCTGCTCGGCGGCTGGGCGACGCTGCGCGGCGACCTCGAGGTCGGCCTCTACTCCGTGCTGGTCTTCATGACGCAGCGGCTGCTCTGGCCGCTGACCGAGGTCGCCGAGGTCCTCGACCTCTACCAGCGCGGCCGCGCGTCGGCGGCCCGCATCCTGGGCCTGCTCCAGGTGCCGGTCACGGTGCCGGCCGGCGCCACGGCCCTCGAGCGCCCGGTCGCCGGCCGCGTCGAGCTGCGCGGCGTACGTGCCGGGTACGCCGACGGGCCCGACGTCCTGCACGGCATCGACCTGCTCGTCCCCGCGGGCGAGACCCACGCGATCGTGGGCTCCACCGGCTCGGGGAAGTCGTCGCTGCTGCGGCTGGTGCTGCGCTTCGACGACCCCCGCGAGGGCTCGGTCCTCTTCGACGGGCAGGACGTGCGGGGCCTCGACTGGGACTCGCTGCGCGGCTCGCTCGGCTACGTCGCCCAGGACGTCTTCATGTTCGCCGGCTCCGTGGCCGACAACATCGCCTACGGCCGACCCGACGCCACCCGAGAGCAGGTGCGGGACGCCGCCGAAGCGGCCGCCGCGCTCGACTTCATCGAGGCGATGCCCGACGGCCTGGACACCTGGGTGGGCGAGCGCGGCGTGACCCTGTCCGGTGGCCAGCGGCAGCGGCTTGCCCTGGCCCGCGCGCTCCTGCGCGACCCTGCGGTGCTGGTGCTCGACGAGGCGACCAGCGCCGTCGACAACGAGACCGAGGCTGCGATCCAGCGCTCGCTGCGTCGGGCCACCGCCCAGCGGACCGCGATCGTCGTGGCCCACCGCCTCTCGACCGTGCGGCACGCCCACCGCATCTGGGTCCTCGACGCGGGCCGGGTCGTCGAGTCCGGGACGCACGACGAGCTGATCGACCGGGGCGGTTCCTACGCCGCCCTGTGGCGGGTCCAGACCGGCCAGGCACAGGAGCAGGACCCGGTGGCCGGGTGAGGTGACCGGGTCCTGCCCCGCGCGGGTGGTGCGTCAGGCGCGTCGGCCCCCGGGCCGCGGTCCCTAGGGTGGGCGCATGGCGATCCGTGCGGTGGTCCTCGACATCGGGGGAGTGCTGGAGGTCGTCGACGACGACGTCTTCCCCGCACCCGCCGAACGCCGCCTCGGCCTCGCGCCGGGCTCGATCGCCGGCGGTCTCGCCGGGCTGCCGGGCGACGCGGTGGTCGGCGAGGTGACCGAGCAGCAGGTCCGCGCGGAGTGGCAGCGCGCGCTCGCCCTGGACGACCGGCAGGTCGACGCGCTCCTGGACGACTTCTGGCGCTGGTACGTCGGCACGCTGGACCGCGAGCTGTTCGACTGGTTCGCCGGCCAGCGTCCCGCGCGGCTCACCGCGATCCTGTCGAACTCCGGTCCCGGCGCGCGGGAGCGCGAGCGGTTCCACGGCTTCGAGGACGTCACCGACGACATCGTCTACAGCCACGAGGTGGGGCTCGCCAAGCCCGACCCGGCGGCGTACGAGATCGTGACGCGGAGGCTCGGCGTCGAGGCCGGGGAGGTCCTCTTCCTCGACGACGTCGAGGCCAACGTCGTCGCTGCGCGAGCCCTGGGCTGGCACGCCGTCCTCCACCGCGACACCTCGTCGTCGATCGCCGAGATGGAGCGCGTCATCGAGGCCGCGGACGTCTGACGCCGGCCGCTCGGGGTACCGGCGGGCATGCCGACCCACGATCGACCGCCCCGCGTCGTCCTCATCACCGGTGCCTCCAGCGGCATCGGCGAGGCCGCTGCCCACCGCGTGGCGCAACGCGGTGACCACCTCGTCCTCCTCGCCCGCGGCCGTGACGCCCTCGAGCGGGTGGCTGCTGAGTGCGACGGGCTGGGGGCCGCCTCGACCACGGTGGTGGCGGCCGACATCAGCAACGACGACGAGGTCGGGGCCGCCGTCGCCACCGTCGTGGCACGGCACGGCTGGATCGACACCGTCGTCGGCAGCGCGGGCGTGGTCGCCTACGGCCGCGTCGAGGACGTGCCGGCCGAGGTGTTCGACCAGGTCGTGGCGACCAACCTGCTCGGGTCGGTCAACCTCGCGCGCCACGTCGTGCCCGTCATGCGCACGCAGGGGTCCGGCAGCATCGTGGTCGTCGGCTCGGTGATCGGGCACGTCGTTGTCCCCGACATGGCGGCGTACGTCATCAGCAAGTGGGGCGTCCGCGCGCTGGTGCGGCAGCTGCAGGTCGACAACCGCGACCGCCCCGGCATCCGGATCGAGTACGTCGCTCCCGGCGGCGTCGACACGCCCATCTACCGGCAGGCAGCGACGTACGGCGACGCGGCCGGGCGCCCACCGTTCCCGGTCACCAGCCCCGAGCGCATCGCGGCCCGCGCCCTCTCTGTGGCCGACGGGCGCCGCAGCGGCGGGCAGGTCGGCCTCGCCAACGACGTGATCCGGTTCGGCTTCACCGCCTTCCCGTGGGCCTACGACCGACTCGTCGGTCCGCTGTTCTCCGTCGCCGCCCAGGACCAGACGGTGGAGGTGGGACCCAGCCCGGGCAACGTGCTGGAGTCACGCGACGAGCTCAACGGCCTGCGAGGTGGGCACGGCAACGCCCTGCTGGCCATCGGCGCCAACGTCGTCGAGCTCGCCCGCCGGCGGGTGCAGGGCGGTTGACCGCGATCGGCCCCACGGGGCGCATGGGCGACGCCACCACGGGGGACCGGACACAACTGCCCATCGATTCCCCAGGGAGACCGCATGACCCCCAGCAAGCCCAAGGCCGCTGCGAAGAAGGCCGCAGGCAACGCCGCGGCCGACGCCGTCTCGTTCACCGACAAGCCCGTACCCGGCGCACCGGGCAGCGAGCCGCCGTCGCTCGAGGAGCCCACCGAGCCGCGTGACGTCCCGCCGCCGAAGCCCGACCAGCAGCAGCCCACGCCCGTGTCGCCGACGGGTGCCGCGAGTGCGGATCCATCGACCGCGAGCGCCCAGCAGGGTGCGTACCTCACCACGGCGACCGGCGTGCGGATGGGCGACAGCGACCACTCCCTCAAGGCTGGGCCGCGCGGCCCGACCCTCCTCTCGGACCACCACCTCCGCGAGAAGATCATGCACTTCGACCACGAGCGCATCCCGGAGCGAGTCGTCCACGCACGCGGTGCCGGCGCCCACGGCGTCTTCGTCTCGAACGGAGCGGCCTCCGGGATCAGCCGTGCAGCCGTCTTCGGCAAGGGTGAGGAGACCCGCACGTTCGTGCGCTTCTCGACCGTGCTCGGGTCCCGCGGGTCGGCCGACACGGTGCGCGACACCCGCGGCTTCGCGACGAAGTTCTACACCAGCGAGGGCAACTGGGACCTCGTCGGCAACAACATCCCGGTCTTCTTCATCCAGGACGGCATCAAGTTCCCTGACGTCATCCACGCCGGCAAGCCGCACCCGGACCGGGAGATCCCACAGGCGCAGAGCGCCCACGACACCTTCTGGGACTTCGTGTCGCTGCACACCGAGGCGCAGCACCACGCCATCTGGAACATGTCCGATCGCGGCATCCCCCGCAGCTATCGGATGATGGAGGGGTTCGGCGTCCACACCTTCCGGCTGGTCGACGCGGACGGTGGGACGACCCTCGTCAAGTTCCACTGGAAGCCGCGGCTCGGCGTGCACTCCCTCGCGTGGGAGGAGGCCCAGATGGCCAGCGGGTTCGACCCGGACTTCCACCGCCGCGACCTCTACGACGCCATCGAGTCGGGAGCCTTCCCCGCATGGGACCTCGGCATCCAGACCTTCCCGGACACCCCGGACCAGATGTTCGAGGGGATCGACCTCCTCGACTCGACCAAGCTGGTGCCGGAGGAGCTCGCGCCGGTGCAGGTCGTCGGAACACTGACGCTCGACGGGAACCCGACGAACTTCTTCGCCGAGACCGAGCAGGTCGCCTTCCACACCGGCCACCTCGTCCCGGGCATCGACGGCACCGACGACCCGCTGCTGATGGCCCGCAACTTCTCCTACCTCGACACCCAGCTCACCCGTCTGGCCGGGCCGAACTTCAACCAGATCCCGATCAACCGCCCGCACGCGCCGGTCAACGACAACCACCGCGACGGCTTCCACCAGCAGGCGGTGCACGGCGGGGTCGCGCCCTACAAGCCGAACTCGCTCGACGGCGGCTGCCCGTTCTTCGCGGGTGCCGAGGAGGGGGCGTTCGTCGACGTCCCGGTCACGGTGCCGGAGGCAACCAAGGTCCGGGAGAACCCCGCGTCGTACGACGACCACTTCAGCCAGGCGCGCCTGTTCTGGCGGAGCATGAGCCCGGTCGAGCAGGAGCACATCGTCAGCGCCTACTCGTTCGAGCTGGGCAAGTGCTACGAGCAGGCCGTCAAGGAGCGGCAGCTCATCGCCCTGGCCAACATCGACCCGGAGCTGTGTGCCCGTGTCGCGCAGGGCCTCGGCCTTCCCGCGCCGGAGCGCACCGTGGAGTACGACGAGCCGGAGCCCAGCCCGGTGCTGTCCCAGGTCGGCGACACCTGGCCGGCCGACGGTCGCCTCGTCGGGATCGTCGTGGACCCCGATGCCGATCTGGCCGGGGTCGCCGCGCTGCGCGAGGAGCTGCTGGGAGCCGGTGTCCTGCCCCTCCTCATCGCCCCGCGAGGCGGCGAGCTGGGGGAGGGCCTGGTGGCCCAACGCACGTTCGCGACCGCCCGCTCCATCGAGTTCGACGCCGTCGTCGTGGCCGGCGCCGCACCGCCCGCACCCGACGCGCCCCCCTCCCACGACAGCAAGGCCGGTGACGGCTCGACGGTCGTGACCGACCCGCGCGTCGACCTGCTCGTGCAGGAGTGCTTCCGTCACTGCAAGGCCGTGGTGGCCGTCGGCGACGGACGCGCGGTGGTCGACGAGCTCGGCCTCGCCGGGGTCGGAGTCCTCACGGCCGACGATCCGGCCGAGGTCCGTGACGACCTCCTGGCCCTGCTGTCGGCGCACCGGTCGTGGGAGCGTTTCGCGACCAGCAAGTGACCGACCGCCCGGCGCGGCCGGGCACGGGGGTGGGACGGGAAACCGGGGTAAGCCGGCCGCAGCGCGGCCGATAGGCTCGCACCGACATCCCGTCCCACCTCCACCCACGTCATCAGGAGCACTCGTGTCCGACATCAAGGTCGTCCGCATCCACGCCGATCAGCGTGCGGAGACCACGGTCACGACGGGCACCAAGGCCTGGGAGCTGTTCCGTGACGACGCCGACGTCGTCGCCGCTCGCGTGGCGGGTCAGCTCAAGGACCTCGCCTACGAGCTCGCCGACGGCGACGAGGTCGAGGGCGTGGCCATCGACAGCCCCGACGGCCGGGACATCCTGCGCCACTCGACCGCGCACGTGATGGCTCAGGCGGTGCAGCAGATCTGGCCGGAGGCCAAGCTCGGCATCGGGCCGCCGGTGGAGAACGGCTTCTACTACGACTTCGACGTCGAGACCCCGTTCGTGCCCGAGGACCTGGTCAAGATCGAGTCCGCGATGCGCAAGATCATCAAGGAGAACCAGCGCTTCGAGCGGCGCGTCACCACTGACGCCGACGCGCTGACCGAGCTCCAGGACGAGCCCTACAAGATCGAGCTGATCGGCCTCAAGGGCGGCGCCGGCGCCTCGGACACCGAGGGCGCCTCGGTCGAGGTCGGGGCCGGCGAGCTGACGATCTACGACAACATCGGTCGCAACGGCGAGGCGAAGTGGTCCGACCTGTGTCGCGGGCCGCACCTGCCGACCACCAAGCGGATCCCCGCCTTCAAGCTGATGCGCAGCGCAGCGGCGTACTGGCGTGGTGACGAGAAGAACAAGCAGCTCCAGCGCATCTACGGCACCGCCTGGGAGACCAAGGAGGCGCTCGAGGAGCACCTCCACCGCATCGAGGAGGCCGAGCGGCGCGACCACCGCAAGCTCGGTCGCGAGCTCGACCTCTACTCGTTCCCCGACGAGATCGGGTCGGGCATGGCGGTCTTCCACCCCAAGGGTGGCGTGATCAAGCGGGAGATGGAGGACTACGTCCGCCGCCGGCACCTCGAGGAGGGCTTCGACTACGTCGGCACCCCCCACATCAGCAAGGACGGGCTGTTCCACACCTCCGGGCACCTGCCCTACTACGCGGACACCATGTTCCCGCCGATGGAGATGGAGCACGCCGAGTACCGCCTGAAGGCGATGAACTGCCCGATGCACAACCTCATCTACCGCTCGCGGCAGCGCTCGTACCGCGAGCTGCCGCTGCGGTTCTTCGAGTTCGGGTCGGTCTACCGCTACGAGAAGTCCGGCGTCGTGCACGGCCTGACCCGCGTGCGCGCGATGACCCAGGACGACTCGCACTCCTACGTCACCCCGGAGCAGGCACCCGCCGAGGTCGAGCACCTGCTGACCTTCGTGACCGGGCTGCTGCGCGACTTCGGCCTCGACGACTACTACTTCGAGCTGTCCACCCGTGACGACTCCAAGCCCGACAAGTTCATCGGCTCCAACGACCAGTGGGAGACCGCGACCTCGGTGCTCGAGACCGCGGCGCGCAAGTTCGGCGTCGACCTCGTGCCGGACCCGGGTGGCGCGGCGTTCTACGGGCCGAAGATCTCGGTGCAGGCCAAGGACGCGATCGGTCGCACCTGGCAGATGTCGACCATCCAGTACGACTTCAACCAGCCGGCGGTCGACCGCTTCAACCTGGAGTACGTCGCCGCCGACGGCACCCGCCAGCAGCCGGTCATGATCCACTCCGCCAAGTTCGGCTCGATCGAGCGGTTCATCGGCGTGCTCGTGGAGCACTACGCCGGCGCGTTCCCTCCGTGGCTCGCCCCGGTGCAGGTCCAGGGCATCCCGATCGCCGAGCGCCACAACGACTACCTCTTCGACATCGCGAAGCAGATGAAGGCGCAGGGGCTGCGGGTCGAGGTCGACGAGTCCGACGACCGGATGCAGAAGAAGATCCGCAACGCGCAGCTCGCCAAGGTGCCCTTCATGATGATCGCCGGCGACGCCGACGTGGAGGCGGGCGCCGTGTCGTTCCGCTACCGCGACGGTCGCCAGGACAACGGGGTGCCGCTGGCCGAGGCGATCGAGCGGGTGGCGGCCGCGGTCGCCTCGCGCGAGCAGGTCTGACCTCGCGTGGATCGGGCGGGGGACGTCCTCGACCTGCGCTTCGAGCCGCGTGAGCGGCGCGGGCTGCGGCTCTTCGTGGCGGCCGTCTGGCAGGCGATCACACTGGCCGACACGGTCGACGGCAACGACGCGTCCGGGGCGGGTGGCACCTACGTCGTCACCCGCCGCTCCGACGATTCCGAAGTCGTCCGGATCGACGTCTCGCACGACGAGATCGGCGCCACCCGCCTGCACCTCGAGGCCCAGCTCGCCGAGCTGTCGCCCGAGGAGTTCGAGGCGACCTGGAGCCGAAGCGAGGAGCAGGCGTGACCGATCCCGACCGCCGACCCGTCGTCGACCTGACCGACGAGGAGGCACGGCTCAAGCTGCCGCTGAAGTGGGGCGTCCCGGACGACGTGATCCCGGCGTGGGTCGCGGAGATGGACTACGCGGTCGACCCGGTGGTGCTCGAGGCCGTCCAGCGGATGCTGGCCGACGGTATCACCGGCTACCCGCTCTTCGGCTGGGACCCGGAGCTGGCACGGGCCTACGCCGCCTGGTCGGCGCGGCACTTCGGCTGGGCGCCCGACCCCGAGGCGGTCCACCCGGTGGTCGACGTGACGGCCGGGGTGCGGCTCGCGATCGACGTGTTCAGCGGTCCCGGGGGAGTGGTCTTCCCGACCCCGGGCTACAACGCCCAGTTCGGCCTCGCCACCATCACCGGTCGCGAGGAGGTGCGCCTCGACGTGCCCGCCTCGGCCGACCGGGCCGAGGTCGACCTCGACCGGCTCGACCGCCTCTTCGCAGACGGGGCGCAGACACTGATCCTGACCCAGCCACACAATCCGTGGGGTCGGGTCTTCGCCCGTGCCGAGCTGGAGGGGATCCGCGACGTCGTGGTACGCCACGGCGCACGGGTCGTGAGCGACGAGATCCACGCGCCGCTGGTGCTGCCGGGCGCCGAGCACGTCTCCTACCTCTCGATCGACGGCACCCACGACCACGCGGTCGCGGTCGTCGCCGCGTCCAAGGCGTTCAACACTGCGGGCCTGCGGTGCGCGCAGGTCGTCGTCCCCTCGGCGGCCGACCGACAGCTGCTCGCCGACCAGCCGATGTCGCGCAACGACTCGCACTCCCCGGTCGGCGCCGTCGCGGCGCGGGCGGCGTACGACCTCGGTGACCCGTGGCTCGCCTCCCTCGTCGAGCGGCTCGACCAGCAGCGCGCGCTGCTCGGCGAGCTCCTCGCCGCCCACCTCCCCGAGGTGCGGATGCGTCCGCTCGAGGCGACCTACCTGGCCTGGCTCGACGCCTCCGCCTACGGCCACGACGACGCCGCGGCCGTCGCCCTCGAGCGCGGGCGCGTCAAGGTCAGCCCGGGGGAGTTCTACGCCCCCGGCTCCACCGGCCAGGTGCGGCTCAACATCGCCACCTCGCCCGACCGGCTCGTCGAGATCGTCGAGCGGCTCGCGAAGGCCTGGACGTAGGTCGGCGCGAGCGCCGGCGCTGGTCGAGGAGGGACGAAGTCCCGTCACGAAACCGCCTGAGAGAGGGTGACCACCAACCGTCCACAGGCATGGTCGCTGTCAGTGGGCGCCGGTAGAATCGAACACATGATCGAGACGCTGGCGGGGCGTGGAGCAGGCGAGGTCGAGGACCTCGCCGCCTCCGCCCTGCTCGCGCTCGCGCGGGCGCAGAAGGCCACCGAGGACCGGGCTGCTGCCGAGCTCCTGGCCACCGCGGCCCGGTGGGCCGACCTGCATCCGCCGGAGTCGATCCACGATGCGGCTGCCTTCACGGTGCCCGGGTCTGAGCACGAGGAGCCGATCGCCGGTGAGGGTGCGCCTCCGGTGGCGGAGTTCTGCCTCGCCGAGCTCGGTGCGGTCCTCGGGGTCTCGACGACGGCGGCGAAGAAGCTCGTCGGTCACGCCCTCGAGCTGCGCCATCGGCTCCCGCGGCTGTGGTTGCAGGTCCAGGCCGGTCGGGTGCCCGCCTGGCGGGCGCGTTCGGTCGCGGAGACCACCATCCACACCACCCCATCGCTGACGCGGGAGGCTGCGGCGTTCGTGGATGCCCAGGTCGCCGCGGTGGCTGGGAGGGTCGGGCCGGCGCAGCTGGACCGGCTCGTCGCCGAGGCGATCACGCGGTTCGACCTCGCCGCGATCGACCCGGCCGCGGATCCGGAGGACGGCTACCTGTTCGTCGACCCCCGCCACGCGACCATCCACGACGACGACGTCCACTATGCCGGCACCATGCGCCTCGAGGCCGAGCTCGACATCGCCGACGCCCTCGACCTCGACCGCGCCCTCGCCCGCGGCGCGGCAAGCCTGAAGGCCCTCGGGTCCGATGCGTCGCTGGACGCACGCCGGTCCGCTGCGTTGGGCGACCTCGCAAGGACCCAGACCGCGTTCGACCTCGCCGGTGCGGGAGCCGATCCCCAGCGCCTGCCGGCAGCCCGCGAGGTCGTCCTGCGCGCCCACTTCGACGCCACCCTCGACGACCTGGCCACGGTGTTCGGTCCGACCGGGCGGATGGAGGAGGGCCAGCGGCTCGTCCTCCTCGACCAGGTCAAGGACTGGTGCGGCGACTCGCGGACCAAGGTCACCGTCAATCCCGTGATCGACCTCAACGCCCAGTTGTCGACACCGGCCTACGAGGTGCCCGACCGGATCCGCGAGCAAGTCATCCTGCGCGACCGCACCTGCGTGTTCCCGTGGTGCACCCGACCGGCCCGCGGCTGCGACATCGACCACGTCGACGAGTACGACCACCACGCAGACGCCGAGGGCAGGCCCCAGCCCGGTCCGACGCAGACCGCCAACCTCGCCGCGCTCTGCAGGTTTCACCACCGCCTCAAGACCCACACCGCCTGGCGCTACGAGATGACCGACAACGGCCGCTTCGAGTGGACGAGCCCTCACGGCCACCACTATCGCCGCGACCGCACGGGCACGACCGCGGCCGACCAGGCCGACCCACCCGATCCGCCCGACATTCCGCGCCCACGCCGACCATGACCCCGCCCCGCACGCGCCACCCTTCGGTAGCGGGGCCACAGGCATGTCCGGATCCGTCAGCCACGACCTCGCCCGGACCCTGACCAGGAGCGCGTCGGGTCTAGTGCGGACGTGACTGCAGCGGAAGCTGCAGGGCAGGTCGTCCACGCGAGGTCGTCAAGCCGTAGTGGACGGTGCTCGAGCCGTCACCGCTCGAAGCGCTGAGGAGTCCGCGACACGCAGCAACACGCTCCGAATGACGAGCAGGATTGCCCATCCAACGAGACCCGCCCACAGGAACCGCCGCCGAGACCAGTTCAGCCAAGGACGCTGCATGACGGGAGGTCAGTGGCGTCTCAGCGGTCCGGGGTAGTGGGCGAAAGAGAGATCCGTACCCCCTCGTCGGACAGGTTGGGACGCTGGCGGCGCCGATCACCACCGTCTGTTCGCAAATCGAGCGCCCCGTGGTCCCTGCGGGTGGGGCGGCACACCCAGAGTCCAGAGACACTGGAACCGGCTGAGCAACCGCCTTGCTGACCGATCCGAGAGGCTCACATGTCCACCGACGCCATCGTGCTGTTGAAGAACGACCACAAAGAGATTCTCAAGACGTTCAAGGACTTCGAGAAGCTTGGTCCGAACGCGCACGTTCGCAAAGGCCAGTTGGTCAACCGCATGGTCGAGCTCCTGACCGTCCACACCTACATCGAGAATGAGGTCATGTACCCCCGGGTGCGGGAGTTGCTGCCCGAGCTCGAGGACGATGTGCTCGAGTCCTACGAGGAGCATCACGTCGCCGATGTCCTTGTGATGGAGCTGGTCGCGATGAAGCCTGACGCCGAGCGCTTCACCGCCAAGACCACGGTGCTGATCGAGAACGTGCGTCATCACATCGAGGAGGAAGAGAAGGACTGGTTCCCCCAGGTCCGCGAAGGCTTGGGCCGCAAGCAGCTCCAAGAGATCGGCGCGGAGATGGCTGAGGCCAGAGCCAAGGCGCCACGCACCCCAGCCGCGCCGAGCGCGCTGAAGAAGACCATCGACGCGGTCGTGAGGTAGCCAATCTCTTCATCGGGTGGTCGGTGGCTCATCGGCATGAGCGGGGACTGACGAGACCCGGGCCACACCCCGTGACCGGATGGGACGCAGTCAGTGGGGTACTGCTGTGTGGACGCGCTCCAACCGAGCGCAGCGGCTCTAGAACTACGGGCAGCACCAGTCATCGGCCGCAAAGGAAAAACACATGTCCAACACCACGACCACCAGGACCAACCACACGACCGGGCGCCGCGTGAGCACCGAGACGAAGTCGTCGTACAAGACCACGGAACTCATCGCCTACGTCGTCGTGGCGGTCGCGATCCTCATCGCATCTGCCCTTACGGACACCAGCGACTTCGGCACCCAGGAGGCGTGGTTCTACATCACCATGCTGACCATCGGCTACATGGTCAGCCGCGGCCTCGCCAAGTCCGGCAGCCGTGACTTCTACGACGACAGCGCTGACACGGATCGCCACAACGACCGATGAGCCCGCTGTACGTCCGCTCGATCAGCCAGGTCATCCAGATGCTGGCGGCGGCAATCGCGCAGGTCACCACGGCTGCGGTACGTACCCGGAGCTCCGGCACCTAGGAGCCCATCACAGGCTACCGGCCCGTCTCGTCGAGACGGGCCGGTTCTGTATGCCCCTGCGGTGACCGTCTGCATCTGCCGCAACCCCCGGGGGCCCTGTGTGCGGATCATCCATCGAGAGCACGACGTGAAGGGGCAGGACGCCCTCGTCGGAGCGACCTCTCTGGCGCGGGCCTCCCAAGCCGCGCATGATGTCCAGCGGGAGCGTCTCAACCTGGAGGGGTGGCGGGATGTCCGAGCGGACGATGGTGGAGAGCGTGGAGACTGCGCTGCGCGAGCTCGGGGACTCGGAAGCGGTGACCGCGGCCGGCCAGTTCCAGCCGCGAGGTCACACGGGGAGCATGTTCGCCGGCGGCATGATCGGCGACAGCCTCGCCGGCGGGGCCGGCGGTCTGGCTGACTCCGTGGCCACGACTGGTGGCGCGCTCGCCGGAGCTCGGATGCACGACGCCGCGAGCGGGTTGCCGACGAACATGCTGGTCGGGGTCACGGCGACTCACGTGTACGGGTTCGACGCGGCGCACCGGAGCAGCCCCGCCGGCGCGCTGGTCTTCCGCGTGTCCCGCGATCGGATCGACGTGAAGGTCCACCAGCGCGTGAACGTGAGGATCCTTGAGCTGGTCGACAGCTCCACCGGGTCTTCCATCCAGCTCGAGGGCAACCGGATCCCGCTCACCCACAGCAAGGACGTCATCGACGTCCTCCGCGCCTGATCCTCCACATGGGCGAGCAGTTCTACTCGGACGCGAGGTTGTACGACCGGTTGTTCCCCGGTGGCGAGCAGGCCGTCGACTTCTACCGGGCCGAGGCCGATCGGCAGGGCGGGTCCGTCCTCGAGCTCGGGTCGGGCACCGGGAACAAGCTGATCCCGATCGCGTCCGACGGGCACCCGTGCACCGGTCTCGAGCTCTCGCCCGACATGGTCGCCGAGGCACGGCGCAAGGCCGACGAACGCGGGGTGGACGTGGAGTGGGCGCAGGGCGACATGCGCAGGTTCGACCTCGGTCGGACGTTCGACCTCGTCATGATCGCGGCGAACTCCCTGCTCCACCTCCACGAGGCGGACGACGTGGTGGACTGCTTCCGGTCGCTGCGAAGACACATGGCGCCCGGAGCGCGGCTCGTCCTCGACGTGTTCAACCCGAGCGTGCGCATGCTCGCCCAGGCCGACGGCGTACGACGACGGCGTGACGCGTTGTCGTTCGTGGACCCCGATCGTGGCGCGGTGCACGTCGATGTCGCGGAGACGTACGACGCGACCGCGCAGGTGACTCACGGGACGTGGTACTTCTCATCCGACTCCGAGACCGACTTCGTCGTCCTGCCGCTCGAGATCCGGAGCATCTTCCCCCAGGAGCTGCCGCTGCTCGTCTCGCTCGGCGGTCTGCGGATCGTCGAGCGCTACGGTGACTGGACCCGTGCGCCGTTCACCGCAGGTGCGGCGCTCCAGCTCGCTGTCTGTGAACCGGTCTGAACGGGGAGCTGGGCGGTGGGTGAGCTCAGCGCAGGTAGCGGCGGGCCACCACCGCCTGCTGGTCGACGGGGGCACCGCGCTGCATCGTCCAGGCCAGCCGCACCAGCCCGGCGTGCGACCACGTCAGCGGGGTGGCGGCCCGGGTGCCCTCGCCCGCGGGGCAACAGGCCTCGCCCGTGGGCTCGCGACCGTCCCAGACCTGCTCGGAGATCATGTCGCTCGTGCCGGCGGCCGCCGCCATGGCGGCGAGGTGGGGAGTCGCGTCCTGCCCGGCGGCCACGGCGTACTCACCGCGCTCACCGGTCAGCAGGGGCCAGGCGCGACCGAGCGTCGTGCGGGTGTCGTCCTCCGTGATCTCCCACTGCCCGCCGTCGCGCGTCTCGCCGTATCCGTCGAAGCTGAAGCGGTGCCAGAACGGCCCGTTGGGCGTGTCCACCCGCAGCTCGTCGTCCACCACCGACAGCGTGGACAGCACGTCCGGGTCGTCCGGCTGCTCCAGTCCGAGCCGGACGAGGTCGAGGAAGCTCGGGTCGACCACGCGCCGCTGGTCGACGGCGGACGGCCCGCCGTCGCCGATGCCGTACTCCGTGCCGCGGTCGGGGCGACCGTCCTTGGTGATCCGCAGGTAGTAGGGGTTGCTGCTGAGGGGGCCGTTGGTCGTGCGGGTCCACTGCTTGACCTTCGACTGCCACCGATCTGCCAGCCGGAGCCAGCGTCGGGCGGAGGCACGGTCGCCGTTCTTGCGGGCGATGTCGGCGGCGCAGACCAGACCGGCGACCTGGGTGGCGATCGAGTTGGGGGAGTAGCCGGACTGGTTCTCCCAGCGCTCCTGCGGCGAGAAGGGCGCCCGCCTCCCGGTCTCCTCGTCACGGAAACGCACGAGGAACTGCGCGGCCCGCTTCACGCCGCGGTAGGTGCGCGGCCCGTCGCGGCCCACCAGCCGGGCCAGCACGATCGGCAGCGCCACCTCGTCGAGCTGGAGCTCGGACCAGACCGGCGTCCCCTCCACGTCGGAGTTCTGCGGGAACGAGCCGTCGGGCAGCTGCTGCACGTCGAAGAGCCAGTCGACCGTACGGCGCGCGGCCGCCTTGTCGCCCATGGCCCACAACGCGGTGCCGAACTGGTAGGAGTCGCGCGACCACACGAGGTGGTAGGCGCCCGACGGGGAGGAGAGGTCCTTGACCTCGTCACCCCAGACCCATGGCGCCGACGGCGAGGCCACGAGCGCCCCGGGGTTGAGCTTGTCCTCTGCGGCGGCCAGCACGAGCGCCGATGCGAGGTACTGGCGGCGGACGGCCGCGGCGCTGTCGGGCACCTCCTTGAGACTGCGCAGGTAGCGGTGCCAGCCGCGGTCGTAGCGCGCCGCGACCTGTCGCGCCCCTGCCCGGAGGCCCGACCGTGCCGTGCGCTGCGCCTCCGCGCCCGTGCGTCCGAAGCCCAGGACCAGCGTCGCCCGCTGCTCGCCGGCGAGCCCCGTCACGCCCGAGATCCGGCCGGTCTGCACGATGTTGCCAGGGCCGGCCGACCGGCTGCCCTCGTCGAGTCGCTGGTCGTCCCCGAGGTCGGTCCAGCCGTCGTCGCGACCGAGCAGCCCGGTGCTGCTCCGGCCGAGGCGCGGGCGCGAGACGAGCGCGGACGCGACGGGCTCCTTCACGTCCGTGGCCACGAGCGCCGTCCGGGTCGAGCGGCCGCGGTCGTCCATCCCGGAGTTGGCGAGCGCCGGGTCGTGCACGGCGTACAGCCGGTAGCTGCCGCCGTCGAGCGACTCGAGACGGACCCGGACGACGAGCGCGTCGCGGCGCGGGTCGGTGACGTACGTCTTGGTGATGCGGTAGCGGCCGGACGTCGCTGTGCCGACCTGGCGGAAGCGCATGCTGCTCTCGTCGGGACGCGTCGTGACCACGTCGACGTCCTCGGTCTCCCGGTCGGTGAAGGTGCGGCCGTCCGTCACCACGAGCTCGAGGCTGCGGGTGCTCGGCGTCGACAGGTCGGGGTAGAAGACCTCGCTGACCCGCCCGTCCTGCAGCGTGAACCACACGTTGCTCCGCCGGGCGCGGGCCGTGCCGAAGCCGGCCTTGTCCGCCTCGGTCCACGTGCTCTTGGCGCCGCGGTCGGGGGCCGCACGCTCCGCGGTGCCCGCACGCGCGTCGGGTGGCGCGGCCAGCGTGGTCGCAGCCACGGCGAGAGCAATCGGACCGATGAGAACGCGCAGCGACATGGTGGCCTCCGAGATGGGTTCTCCCCGTCGTACCCCTGCCGCGAGCGCGGGGCCACACCCCGGTGGGTGCGCGGCGACGGTCTCGGACGGGCGGTCACGCCGGACCACTCCCGGCCTGACGAGCGCGAATGCCGGGCCCGTCGCTTCGCTCAACCGACGTCCAGGGCTGCCTGCGGACCGACGAGACACGCCTGCGGGTGTGACGGCCGTCTTGGGCGAGGCGGTCCATGTCCACGGTGCCCCGGCGGTGGTCAGCCCCGCCAGCTCCCCCGGAACCCTGGCGGGGCCTCGACCCCTACCCCCATGCACGTGCGACGACCGTAGACACGGCGGTCGTGCCAGGGCAGGGCCGGTGCGCGAATTCACCGTTCCGGGTGAATGAGGGCTAGACCACCTCACTCGGCAGGGAGTCCCGATGCGGTGGACCTCCACCTCGATCCGCTGGATCTCTGCCACGGGACGACCGCGCAGGGGAGTCCATGTGTCCCGGGGTCAGACGTCCGGGTACGCCGCGACGAGTGGGTGGTCCGGGCCCACTCAGTCGAGCTGCTCGGTCAGCGCGACCATGACCCCGTCGGGGCCGCGGAGGTAGCACATCCGGTAGCCGGCGTACTCCGTCACCTCGCCGACGAGCTCGGCACCCTCGCCGCGCAGCCGCGCGAAGACGTCGTCGAGGTCGTCGACGGCGAACATGAAGCGGCGGATGCCGAGCGCGTTGACCGGTGCTTGCTCGCTCTCGGCCCGCACGGCGGCGGGAGCGTGGAACTTGTCGAGCTCGATCCGCGACTGACCGTCCGGGGTCCGCATCATGACGATCTCGCTCCGGACGCCGTCGATGCCCACCAGCCGGTCGACGGCCTCACCCTCCACGACGGCCCGGCCCTCCACCTCCAGGCCGATCGCACCGAAGAAGGCGATCGCGGCCTCGAGGTCGTCGACGACGACGAGGACGTTGTCCATCCGCACGGTCATGTAGCTCTCCCTTCTCGACTGCCGTGAGTGGCCGACCGCCACTCATGTGTCAGGGACGGAGCCGGCGTCGGGTTCTCGACACGGTCAGTCCAGTGCCACGCGTTTGACGTACCTCCGGCACGGCGAGACGAAGGTCTGCCCGCCGGCGTTGACCTCGTAGGGGAGGTCGCCGCGGTCGACCCACCCCTGGCGCTCGTAGAACCGCCGGGCACGCGCGTTCCCCACCACGACCGCCAGCCACGCCGAGGCATGGCCGCCGGCCGCCACCCGCCGCTCGGCCTCGACCAGCAGGTCGGCCGCCAGCCCGGTCCCGCGCGCCGACCGGGCCACGAAGACCTGCTCCACCTCGTCGTCGACCACCATCACGAAGCCCTGCAGCGACCCGTCCTCAGCGACCGCGACCGCGGTGTCGGCCACCCGGGACGGTGTGCGCTCGTGGAAGGCCGGCAGGGTGCGTGCGGCCGTGAGTCCGTCGGGCACGTGGCCGGCGTGGCCGTCGTGCCAGCCCTCGTGCCAGAGGTCGGCGACAGCGGCCATGTCGGCGTCGTCAGCCGGTCGGATCGACGTCATGGGGCCACCCTAGGATCGCTGCCATGAGTGATGACGCGCTCGAGCGGATCTGGACGCCCCACCGGATGGCCTACGTCCGCACGGCGGTGGACGACGAGGGCTGCCCGTTCTGCGCCATCCCCTCGCACCCCGACGAGGAGTCGCTGCTCGTCGCGCGCGGCGAGTCGACGTACGTCGTGCTCAACCTGCACCCCTACAACCCCGGGCACCTGATGGTGCTGCCCTACCGTCACGTCGCCGACCTGACCGACCTCACGGCGCAGGAGGCGGCGGAGCTGATGGCGATGACCCAGCAGGCGCTGCGCACCATCCGGACGGTGAGCCGCCCGCACTCCTTCAACGTCGGCCTCAACCTCGGCCGGTCCGCCGGCGGGTCCCTGTCCGAGCACCTGCACCAGCACGTGGTGCCGCGGTGGACCGGCGACGCCAACTTCATCACCGTCGTCGGCGGAACCAAGACGCTGCCCCAGCTGCTCGAGGACACCCGCGACCTGCTGGCCGACGCGTGGGACTCGGCTCAGACCACCCGGTAGGGGTGCTCCGCGGCCCGGCCCTGGAACGCCAGGATCGCGGGGTTGCAGATCCGGCCGTCGCGGATCTCGATGGCGCGCGTGATCGTCTCGTCGGCGTCCCACGCCTCAGGCCCACTGAGCACGGTCTCCATGAAGGGCAGCAGAGCCTCGCTGTTCTCCCACGTGGCCGAGTTCCACAGGTAGGACGGACTGTGGTCCACCGCGTAGTAGTGCACCCGGTCCGCGACCGTGAACATCGGCTCGTCGAACGTCGTCGGCACAGCCCACGAGAACCCCATTCCCTCGTCGCACGACACGTCCACGATGAGGCTGCCATGCCGGAAGTCCGCGAGGTCCTCGGTCTGCAGGTAGGTCAGCGGCGCCGCGGTGTCCTGCAGCGTGCAGTTGACGACGATGTCCGCCTCGGCCAGGTAGGGGGCCAGGGGCATCCGTCCGCGCTCGGTGATGACGTGGGTGACGGTCGAGTCCCCGGGATGGTGGTCGAACTGCCTGATCCGTACGGAGTGGATGGGGGAGCCCACCGCGGCGACCCCGCGGGTGGTGAGCACCACGACCTCGTGGACGCCGTGCGCCTTCAGGGCGGTGACCGCCCCCCGGGCCGTGGCGCCGAACCCGATGACGACCGCGCTCAACCGGCGGCCGTAGTCGCCGGTGATCCCGACGAGCTCCATGGCCTGGAGGACCGAGCAGTAGCCGGCGAGCTCGTTGTTCTTGTGGAAGACGTGGAGGCCGACGTGCCCGTCCGCCGTCCAGTGGTTCATCGCCTCGAAGGCGATCAGCGTGAGCTCGCGGTCGATCGCGTGCTGCGTCATAACGGGGTCCTGGACGCAGTGGGGCCACCCCCAGAGGACCTGACCTGCGTGCATGGCCGCGACGTCCTCGTGCTGCGGCTTGGGCAGCACGACGACGTCGGAGTCCCGCAGGATCTCGTCGCGGGACGCGAAGCCGGCCACGTGCGGGGCCAGCTCGTCGTCGGTGATGCCGAAGTGACCGGCGTACCCGCGCTCGAGGGTCGTCCTTGCGGCGATCTCAGGTGCGAGACGCTGAAGGTGGTCGGGGTGCAGCGGGAGACGGTGCTCGTTCTCCTTGGCCGACGTGCCGATGACGCCGAGGCTGAGGAGGCTCACTTCTTCTTCGGCATGAAGGGCTCGGCCGCGTCGCTCTTCCCCGCAGCCTTGGCGTGCTTCTCGGCACGCTTCTCCTTGATGGACTTCCCGGACTTCTTGGACATGCCCTGCCGCGGCGACTTGTCGCTCATCGAGGCTCCTCAGTAGGAAGCCTGGGTGGCTCCGTGCAGCCACACTACGCGTGCCGACTAGCGTGGCCGTCGTGGACGACGACGCGCGACTCGAACGGGACGCCGCGCTGGCCGCCGACCTGGTCCGGGAGGCGGCGCTGCTGGCCGCCCGCATCCGGCAGGAGGGGCTGGACGTGGAGCGCAAGACCAGCGGATCCGACATCGTCACGCAGGCCGACACCGCTGCCGAGCGGCTCATCGTGCAGCAGCTCACCGCCGAGCGGCCGGACGACGCGATCGTGGGTGAGGAGGGCACGTCGAGGCCCGGCACCTCGGGCCGGACGTGGGTGATCGACCCGGTGGACGGCACCTACAACTTCTCCCGCGGCAGCGACTGGTGGTGCACCGCGATCGCACTGCACGACGAGGACGACGTGCTGCTCGGTGCGGTCCACCACGCCGCCAGCCTGCGCACCTGGGTGGGTGGACCCGACCTGCCGAGCACCTGTGACGGCGCCCCGCTGGCCCCGCTCCCCGACACCCCTCGCGAGGCCCGCTGCGCCGCGACCTACCTGCACCCGCCGTTCTACGGCAGCGAGGTCGGTGATGCCTTCGCCCGTGCACTGGGCCAGGTCGGCACGCTGCGGATGTTCGGCTCCGGGACGATGGACACGATGGCCATCGCGTCGGGTCAGTGGGACGTGCTCTTCCAGCACTCCGTCGCCGATTGGGACCGGCTCCCGGGCGCCGCGATCATCCGGGGCGCGGGCGGCGAGTCGGTCGTCGTACCCGCCGCGGGCGTGGACTGGACGGTCTCCGGGGCGCCCGCCGCGGTGGCGGACGTCCGGGCGGCGCTGCTGGGGTGAGCGTCTGTCAGAAGGGCACCTGGGTCGCCAGGAGCCCCACGCCGACGCCCCTGCCGGAGATGATCCGGCAGAACTCGACCGCGTCCAGGGTCACGAGCTCGGCGTCACCTCGCCGCCAGGAGCCGCCCGCGGGTCCGGTCAGCTCCAGCTGGTACGGCCGACCGTGGCGCTCGGCCCACTCCGAGACCACGTCGTCCACGATCACGCCGTCGTGGTCCGGGGTCAGGGTCATCGGTCGGCCGGTCGCGGCCGACAGGTCGGTCCGGTGCATCCAGGGGTCGCGCGTGAGGATGGTCCGGAGCAGGTAACCCACGCTCCAGGACTCCTCGCGGCCGTTCACGGGCTGGGTCCCCGGCAGCGGCGCGCGACCGGCACACGCTGAGATCCACCGCCGCCCGCGGACGCTGCGGGGGGCAGCCCTGACGGCACCCGCCACCACCTGCTCGGGCGTCCAGTCGGCGCGCGCGTCGACCTGCACCTGGGTGAGCCCGTCGACCGCCGGCCCGCCGCGGCGGGCGTGGACGGCGGAGGCCTTGCGCTGCTGCCGGGCGATCTCGATCGGCGACGAGGGGAACTCGGCCATGCCGACCATGTGGCACGCGAGCTGCCGGACGTCCCACTCGGGACAGGACGTCGGGCGCGCCCAGTCGTCGGGCCCGAGGGCACGCAGCGCGTCGATCGTGCGCGCGTGCTCGGTCCGGGCCAGGGTCATGGACGTCCGGGGGTCGAAGTGCGAGTGACGGCGTCGCTGCGGGGCGTCTGTCGTGGTCATGGTCGGGTCCTTCGCGGTGCGCTTCCGGCCCTGGTGCCGGTCCTACTGCTGGTCGTCCGGAGGAAGGCCGACAGCGTCGGCCCACATGTCGACGCCCCGGTCGAGCAGCACGCGGTGCCGGCTGCCCCCTGCGTCGTTGGCGTGGTGCTGGTTGATGAGGCCGCCGACGAGCGCCACCCAGACCTCGACGTCCTCGGTCCTGGCGCCGGTGAGGGCGACGACCGTGCGGTGGGCGCGTTCGAGGACCCGCACGGAGGGTGCGTACGCCTCGGATGAGGGGGAGAAGCCGGCGATCACGCTCTGGTTCATCAGCTGGTGCCGCGCCAGGTCGGTCGCGGTGAAGTCGTAGAAGTGCGCGGCGATGGCCCGCATCGCCGTCCGGGGGTGCGACGGGAGGGCGCCCTCGAGGTCGGGGATCGTGGCCTCGTAGTCGCTCCACGCCTGCTCGAACATGGCGTCGTAGATGGCGTGCTTGGAGGCGAAGTGGCCGTAGAGCGACGGGGCCCTCATCCCGACGCGGTCCGCCACGTCCCGGAGCGTGAGCTCGACGAGGCCCTTGGACCGCGCCACCTCCCACGCCGCCTCGAGGATCTCGAGCCGGGTCGCGGCTCGGCGGACCGCGACCCGATCGCCATTAGGAACGTCTAACACCGTTAGGACGATCCTCTCCGGTGGAGTCCAGGTCAAGGGGGAGCCGGTAGCCTGCCGCCGTGCTCGATCGGTTCAAGCAGTTCTGGCAGGGCGTGATGCTCGCGCCGTTCATCAACCTGTTCATCCGCCTGGGCATCAGCCCCGACGTCGTGACCCTGGTCGGCACCTTCGGGGTCAGCTTCGGTGCGCTGTTCTTCTTCCCGCGCGGCATGGTCTGGGAGGGCGTCCTCTTCATCACCGCCTTCGTCTTCAGCGACCTGATCGACGGGGCGATGGCGCGCAAGGTCGGGCGCAAGGACGACTTCGGCGCCTTCCTCGACTCGACGCTCGACCGGGTCGCCGACGGCGCCCTGTTCGGCGGGCTGATCCTCTTCTTCGCCTGGCAGCGGGAGAGCCAGCTCTACCTCTGGCTGTGCCTGATCATCCTCGTCATGGGCGCGGTGACGTCGTACGCCCGGGCGAAGGCCGACCACCTCGGCTACGACGCCAAGGTCGGCATCGCCGAGCGGCCCGACCGTCTGGTCGGGATGCTCGTGCCAGCCTTCTTCGCCGACCTCCTCGACCTGTGGATCCTGCTCGAGGTCGCTCTCTGGGCCCTCGCCATCGCGGCCACCGTGACCGTCGCGCAGCGCATCTGGGTCGTCCGCCGGCAGGCGCTCGCACGCGCGGCCTCGCAGGCCTGATCAAGCGCTCAACCATCGCGATCGGCGATGCATCCTTTGGGATGAGGCCGCACTACGATCGAGACATGGCTGAGCACACCTCTGAGACCCCCATCGAGCACGGCACCAGCCGCGTCAAGCGCGGCATGGCCGAGATGCTCAAGGGCGGCGTGATCATGGACGTCGTCACCGCCGACCAGGCGAAGATCGCCGAGGACGCCGGCGCCGTCGCCGTCATGGCGCTCGAGCGCGTGCCGGCCGACATCCGCGCCCAGGGCGGCGTGTCCCGGATGAGCGACCCCGACATGATCGACAGCATCATCGAGGCCGTCTCGATCCCGGTGATGGCCAAGGCCCGCATCGGCCACTTCGCCGAGGCGCAGGTGCTCCAGTCGCTGGGCGTGGACTACATCGACGAGTCCGAGGTGCTCACCCCGGCCGACTACACCAACCACATCGACAAGTGGGCCTACACGGTCCCGTTCGTCTGCGGTGCGACCAACCTGGGCGAGGCCCTGCGCCGCATCACCGAGGGCGCGGCGATGATCCGCTCCAAGGGCGAGGCCGGCACCGGCGACGTCTCCAACGCCGTGATGCACATGCGCACCATCGGTGGCGAGCTGCGCCGGCTGCACAGCATGTCCGAGGACGAGCTCTACGTGGCGGCCAAGGAGCTGCAGGCCCCCTACGAGCTGGTCAAGGAGGTCGCGGCCGCGGGCAAGCTGCCGGTCGTCCTCTTCACCGCGGGCGGCATCGCCACCCCGGCCGACGCCGCGATGATGATGCAGCTCGGCGCGGAGGGCGTCTTCGTCGGGTCGGGCATCTTCAAGTCCGGCAACCCGGCCCAGCGCGCCGAGGCGATCGTCAAGGCCACGACCTTCCACGACGACCCCGACGTGGTCGCCAAGGTCTCGCGCGGCCTCGGCGAGGCCATGGTCGGCATCAACGTCGACGAGATCCCGCAGCCGCACCGGCTTTCCGAGCGCGGCTGGTGACGCGTCGCCGCGGCGGGCTCAGCCCCGCCGCGGCTCACCGGCGTACGTCCCGAAGGACCACTGGTTGCCCTCCGGGTCGGTGACGCGGACCTCCCGGCTGCCGTAGTCCTGCTCGACGACCGGCGACGGGTCCAGACCCGCGTCGACGGCACGCCGGTGCACCTCGTCGACGTCGGAGGCGACGACGTACGCCGCCGTGGTCCCGGGCTGCTGGGTGAACGGTCCGTCGGGCTTGTGGCACCCGAGCATCACCCCGCCGCCCTCGGGCCAGTCGAGCTGCGCGTGCTGGACGACGCCCGCCTCGTCTCGGTAGGCGGCCGTCTCCTCGAAGCCGAGCGCAACGAGCGTGCGGATCACGAGGTCGGGGTCGTGCGCCTGCAGCGCGGGCCAGACGATGGTTCGGTGGGGATCGCTCATGGCCCCGATGCTGCCCCGACACCAGCAGGCGCGCCTTGGACATTTGGGAACTCCGCCGCGAGCCACGCCGACGGCCCGAGCCCGGCGAACTCGCGGAAGTCGCGCACCAGGTGCGACTGGTCGTAGTAGCCCGTGCGGGCGGCCACCTGCGCCAGGGATGCGCCCACGGAGACCGCGGCGACCACCTCGCGGCGCGCCGTGTCGAAGCGGGCCAGGCGCTGCACGGTCTTGGGTCCGTGGCCCGTCTCGGCCGTGAGCAGCTGGGTCAGCCGCCGACGGCTGTAGCCCACCGCCTCGGCGACCTCGGCGACCGCTCGGGGGCTCGGGCCGGTGAGCAGGCGCCACGCCTCCTCGACCTCGGGCGACGGCCCCTGGCGGGAGGCGGCGCGGTCCGCGCGATCGGCCATCCGCAGCAGGAAGCGGCTCACCGCGGCGTACCTCCCGGGCCAGCCGGCCGCCGCGTGCAGCTCCTCGACCACCCGGTCGACCTCGTCTCCGACCAGGTCGCGCGCGTCCCAGCTGCCGACCGGGAGGTCGGAGGCCGGGACCCCGAGCAGGCGCCGCACGCCCACCGGGTGGAGGGTCAGCTGCACCCCGGTCCACCGGCCGGGCTGCTCCACCATCGCCGCGCGGGTGTGCAGCCCGCCGAGGCTCACCCACTGCGCGTCGCGCACGCCGGCGTCCCATGCCTCCGCGGTGGGTGCGGTGCGCAGCGGACGCTCCAGGCTCAGCACGAGGGTCAGCCCGGCGGACGGGAGTCCCCGGTGGACGCCGGGGACGAGGCCCTCGGCGGAGTAGCCGTACATCGCCAGGACGTGCGGGGCGAGCGGCGCCGGGACCCGAGCCGCCGGCAGGTGCTCCCACGACCCGACCATCCGCCGAGTGTGCCGCACCGGTCGGCGCGGCGTCACGCGTCAGCGAAGGGCGCGGGTCAGCACGCGGGCGGCGTTGGTGAAGCCGTACGCCTCCTCGCCGGGCTGGGCGGGCAGGCCGAGGCGGACCACCATCGTGCGCGTCGACGGGTCGACCAGCAGCACCTGCCCGCCGAAGCCGAGCGCGGCGAAGACGTTGACGGGCGCCGAAGGAGCGAGCTGCCCGGTCACCGGGTTCAGCGGCTGCCCCTGGGCGTCGACCGGGTCGGTCGCGCCGCGCAGGGCACCGGGCCGGTTGAGCCACCACAGGTAGCCGTAGGCCGCGTTGTGGACCGTCGAGGACCGCCCGACGGCGTGCCTGACGTAGGCCGCGTCGAGGATGCGCTTGCCACCCGCCTTCCCGCGGACCTTCCCGCCGTCGAGGTAGAGCCGACCGAGCCTGGCGATGTCGAGGCACGTCGTGCGGAGGCCGTAGAAGACCGCGGCGTCGTCCGCGCGGTCGGTGATGAACGACGACCGGGTCATGCCGAGCGGCTCGAACAGGCGCTCGCGGGCGAACCTCGCGACGGGCATCCCGGTCGCCTTCTCCAGCACCGGCTCGAGGACCTGGATCGCGGCGTTGTTGTAGGCCCAGGCGCTGCCGGGGGCGTACTGCTGCGGGAGCGAGACGGCGTACTTCGTGCGGCTCCGGGCGGCGAGCAGCTCGGAGTAGTCCGTCTTGAACGACCAGAAGCGGCCGCTGTCGTTGGAGAGCAGGTTGCGCACCGTCACCGACTCCGATGCAGTGCCGCGCCACTGCGGCACGTAGGTCGAGACCGGGTCGTCGAGGCGCAGGTCGCCGTCGCGGACCGCGATGCCGACCAAGGTGCTCGTGACCGACTTCGTGATCGAGAAGACCTCGCGGGGCTCCTCGCGGGGCAGCCTCCAGTTCCACTCGCCGACCAGCTTGCCCTTGCGCAGGACCGCGAAGCAGGTGGAGTCGAGCCGCCGGGCCTCGGCCGCACCGCGCTCGATGGCCTTCTTGCGCAGCCCGAGTCGGGAGGGCGTCGCGACGGGCCACCCCTCGACCGCACGGGCGCCCGGCGCGGGACGGCCGGAGGTCGCGTCGACCGACCCGGCGACGGCACCGGCGGTGCTCGCGGAGGTGCTGCCGGCGGCGAGTGACAGGGCGAGGAGCGCGGCGCCCAGGAGGGCCGGGCGGGGGAGACTCATGGGGCGTGAGCCTACGGCGACCCGACGGTCCTAGGATCGGCGTTCGTGAATCCGACCATCGGCGTGCTCGCGCTGCAGGGCGACGTGCGCGAGCACCTCGCCGTCCTGCGGGCGCTGGGCGCGGACCCGATCTCCGTACGCCGTCCCGCCGAGCTCGCCGCATGCGACGGCCTCGTCCTCCCGGGCGGCGAGTCCACGACGATGGTCAAGCTCGCCAGGATCTTCGACCTGCTCGATCCGCTGCGCGACGCCGTACGCGCTGGGCTGCCCGCCTTCGGGACGTGCGCGGGGATGATCCTGCTCGCCGACCGGATCGAGGACGGCGCGGCGGGGCAGGAGACCGTCGGCGGCCTGCACATCACGGTGCGCCGCAACGCCTTCGGCCGTCAGGTCGACTCCTTCGAGGAGGACCTCCACGTGGACGGACTGGCCGACCCGGTGCGGGCGGTCTTCATCCGCGCGCCGTGGGTCGAGGCGATCGACGACGACGTCGAGGTGCTGGCCCGGGTGGAGGACGGGCCCGCCGCGGGTAGGATCGTCGCGGTCCGTCAAGGCCCCCTGATGGCGACCTCGTTCCATCCCGAGGTCGGCAGCGACGGCCGGGTGCACGGCATGTTCGTGGACCTGGTGCGCTCGGCCTGACGACGTACAGACGAAGCGACGGATAGAGGGACTCATGTCAGGCCACTCTAAGTGGGCAACGACCAAGCACAAGAAGGCCGCGATCGACGCCAAGCGCGGCAAGCTCTTCGCCAAGCTGATCAAGAACATCGAGGTCGCGGCGAAGCAGGGCGGCGGCGACCCGGCCGGCAACCCGACGCTCTACGACGCCATCCAGAAGGCGAAGAAGAGCTCGGTCCCCAACAAGAACATCGACTCCGCGCTCAAGCGGGGCTCGGGTGCGGAGTCGGGCGGCGTCGACTACAAGTCGATCTCCTACGAGGTCTACGGCCCGCAGGGCGTCGCGATCCTCGTGGAGTGCCTCACCGACAACACCAACCGCGCCGCGATGGAGGTCCGCACGGCGGTCACCCGCAACGGCGGCACCATGGCCGACCCCGGCTCGGTCTCGCGCCTGTTCACCCGCAAGGGGATCGTGGTCGTGCCCAAGTCGCAGGACCACGACGGCACGGTCCGTGAGGTCACCGAGGACGACGTCCTCGAGGCGACCCTCGACGCGGGCGCCGAGGAGGTCAACGACCTCGACGAGGCGTTCCAGGTGCAGAGCGAGGCCACCGACGTCGTCGCGGTTCGCACCGCCCTGCAGGACGCCGGCATCGACTACGACTCCGCCGACGTGGAGTTCGTCCCGAGCCTGGAGATCCCGGTCGACGCCGACGGCGCCGGCAAGGTGCTCCACCTCGTCGACGCCCTCGAGGACCTCGACGACGTGCAGGACGTCTTCACCAACGTCGACATCCCCGCCGACGTGATGGCCGAGCTCGAGACCGCCGACGCCTAACGGGCCCGTGCTTGCCGCTGTAACGCCGGGTTAGTGCTTGTACCCACCTGGATATATCCGGGTGGGTACACCTCCTAACCCGGCGTTACAGCGGATCAAGCAGGCCCGTGGACGTCCACAGGTCGCTCGGCGGCCGCGTCGTCCACAGGCGGCGTGTCGTCCGCCATCTCGCCGTCGGACCGCCTGCCGACGCTCGATCGGCATGTACCTCCCGACGATCGCCCTCATGCAGTCCCAGCACGGACTCATCGCCGCGCGCCAGCTACGTGCCGCCGGCCTCGACGCCAATGACGTCCGCTCCCTGATCCGCCGTGGTCACCTCGTCCGGCTGCGGCGCGGCGTCTACGTCGACCGCGAGGCGTGGCAGGGCCTGGACCCCTATCGAGCGCAACCGCTCCTGCGCATGCGGGCCGCGCAGCTGAGCCTGACGTCGACGGGCTACGCCTTCAGCCACGACTCGGCGGCGATCGTCCTGGGTATGGGCGCGCCCGCTCCGCCCACCGCGCTGGTCCACGTGAGTCGGACGAAGGTGCACGGCGACGCGGTTCGCGCCGGGGTGAAGCACCACCTCGCGCCGTACCTCTCCGAGGACGTCCTCGAGGTCGACGGCCTGCGCGTCCTCGACCCACCGCGTACGGCGCTCGACATGGTGCGCGAGCACGGGCGGGCGCACGGACTCGCGGCGTGCGATGCCGCCATGCGCCACGGAGTCACCCGACAGCAGCTCTTCGCCCGGCTCGACCGGATGAAGGACTGGCCGCACAGCAGGTGCATGCGCTGGTGCATCGCGCACGCGGACCCTCTGGCCGAGAGCTACCTCGAGTCGCTCGTCCGTGACTTCGTTCTGGAGCTGGGGATCGGGCCGACGGACCTGCAGTTCGGCCTGACCGACGGCCACCAGACCGCGTTCGCCGACCTTCGCGTGCGCCGCCACCTGTTCGAGGCGGACGGACTGCTGAAGTACCCGGAGGGCAACCCGAGTGGCAAGCAGCCGGCCGTGGTCCTGGCCGAGGAGAAGCAGCGCCATGACTTCCTGACCGGCTTCAAGCTCGGCATGAGCCGGCTCACCTACGTCGACCTCTTCGCCCGCCGTCGCGCAGCGCTCGCCCGGGCCGCGCGCGAGTACGCCGACACCTGCGCCCGCTTCGGCACCGACATCGACGACCTGGCGCCCTACCGCGTCGTCCGCCGACGGCGGTGATCTCGTGCTGTAACGCCGGGTCAGGAGCTGTACCCACTGGGATAGATCATGGGGGGTACAGCGATTAACCCGGCGTTACAGCGGCCATCCAGCGGCCATCCAGCGGCCATCCGCGGCCATCCGAGGCAGCGCGGGCGGGGGAGACGGGCAGGAGAGCTCGGGCGGGAGCGGGACGCGCCGCGTGTCGTACGACGTCGCGCAGCCGGCGCGGGTTAGCGTGATCGCACGAACACATGTTCGGACGAGATCGACGGCGGAAGGGGTGTGCGTGTGCGCGTGCTCGGCATCGACCCCGGCCTGACCCGGTGTGGCGTCGGCGTGGTCGACGGAAGCGTCGGCCGCCCGCTGACGATGGTCGACGTCGGCGTGGTGCGCACGAGCTCGACGCTGCCGATCGCGGAGCGGCTGGTCACCATCGAGAAGGGCCTCGACGCCTGGATCGAGGAGCACCGGCCCGACGCGGTCGCGGTCGAGCGGGTCTTCGCCCGCTCCGACTCCAGCACGATCATGGGCACCGCCCAGGCCAGCGGCATCGCGCTCGTCGTCGCTGCGCGACGCGGGCTGCCGATCGCCTTGCACACCCCGAGCGAGGTGAAGGCCGCCGTGTCCGGCAACGGGCGCGCCGACAAGGCCCAGGTGGGGGCGATGGTGGTCCGGATCCTGCGCCTGTCCGAGCTCCCGAAGCCCGCCGACGCCGCCGACGCGCTCGCGCTGGCCATCACCCACGTCTGGCGCGGCTCGGCGCACAGCCGGCTCGAGGCCGCCGCCGCCCAGGCCCGCGCGCAGGCCCAGGCCGCCCACAAGCAGGCCCAGAAGCAGACCCCGATGAGGACCCGATGATCGCCTTCGTCCGCGGCGAGGTCGCCGCCGTCACGCTGTCCAGCGCCGTCCTCGAGGTGGGCGGCGTCGGCCTCGAGCTGATGTGCACGCCCGGCACCCTCGCCACGCTCCGCGTCGGCCGGCCCGCGACGCTGCCCACCAGCATGGTCGTGCGCGAGGACAGCCTGACGATCTTCGGCTTCCTCGACGAGGACGAGAAGCAGGTCTTCGAGATCGTCCAGACCGCGTCCGGCGTCGGCCCCAAGGTCGCGCAGGCGATCGTCGCGGTGATGAGCCCCGACGACGTACGTCGTGCCATCACGACCGAGGACGTCAAGGCGCTGACCCGGGTCCCGGGGATCGGGCAGAAGGGGGCCCAGCGCATCATCCTCGAGCTCAAGGACCGCATCGGCCCGCCCACCGGCGGCCACCACGCCACGACCGAGGCGCAGCCGCAGGAGGCTTGGCGCGACCAGGTGCAGCAGGGCCTCATCGGGCTGGGCTGGTCGGCGAAGGAGTCGGAGAAGGCGGTCGAGGCCGTCGCCCCCGACGCCGGCGACGCCCCCGACGTCGGCGCCCTGCTGCGCGCCGCCCTCCGCACGCTGAGCAAGGCGTGAGAGGGGTACGACGATGAACTGGGACGACACCGACGCGGACACCGACGACGTCGAGCTGACCGAGGCCGAGCTGGGCCACCTGCAGCGGCTGACCGACGCCGAGGCCGACGGCGACGACCGCGCCGTCGAGGCGGCGCTCCGCCCCAAGACGCTCGACGAGGTCGTCGGGCAGGCGCGGGTGCGCGACCAGCTGGGGCTGGTCCTCGAGGCGGCCCGCCGCCGGGGCCGGGCGCCCGACCACGTGCTGCTCTCCGGTCCGCCCGGGCTCGGCAAGACCACGCTCGCGATGATCATCGCCGGCGAGATGAGCACGCCGCTGCGGCTCACGAGCGGCCCGGCGATCACCCACGCCGGCGACCTCGCCGCGATCCTGTCGGGACTCAACGACGGCGACGTCCTCTTCGTCGACGAGATCCACCGGATGTCGCGGCCGGCCGAGGAGATGCTCTACATGGCGATGGAGGACTTCCGGGTCGACGTCGTCATCGGCAAGGGGCCCGGGGCGACCGCCATCCCGTTGGAGATCCCGCCCTTCACCCTCGTCGGCGCCACCACCCGCGCGGGCCTCCTGCCCGGCCCGCTGCGCGACCGGTTCGGCTTCACCGCGCACCTCGAGTTCTACGAGCCCCACGAGCTCGACCAGATCGTGCACCGCTCGGCCGGGCTGCTCGGCGTGCACCTCACCTCGGAGGGCTCCAGCGAGATCGCCTCGCGCTCGCGCGGCACCCCCCGCATCGCGAACCGCCTGCTCCGCCGGGTCCGCGACTACGCCCAGGTGCGCGCGGACGGCGTGCTGAGCCTGCCGGTCGCCCAGGCCGCGCTCGAGCTCTTCGAGGTCGACGAGTCCGGCCTCGACCGGCTGGACCGCGCCGTGCTCGACGTGCTGTGCCGACGCTTCGGCGGGGGACCGGTGGGTGTCTCCACCCTGGCCGTCGCGGTCGGCGAGGAGCGCGAGACGGTCGAGGAGGTCGCCGAGCCGTTCCTGGTCCGGATGGGGATGCTCGCGCGCACGCCCCGCGGGCGGGTGGCGACGCCCGCGGCATGGCACCACCTCGGCCTGACGCCGCCGCCGCTCCCGACCGTCGACTCGACCCTCTTCGACGACGTGTGAGGCGGGTCGGGGCACCCGCGTAGACTCCACGCGCTCCCGCACCCCACCCCTCGAGGAGAGCCCCGACCGTGAACGACCTTGCTGCACTCCTGCCCCTGGTAGCCATCCTGGCCCTCTTCTGGTTCATGGTGGTCCGCCCCCAGCAGCGCCGGCAGAAGGACGTCGTCCGTCTCCAGCAGAGCATCGAGGTCGGCCAGCGCGTGATGATGTCGTCGGGCATCTACGGCACCGTGGTCTCGCTCGCCGACGACCGCGCCCGCCTCGAGATCGCGCCCGGCACCCAGATCGACATCGCCCGCGCCGCGATCGCCAAGGTCGACGAGCCGCTGGAGCAGCCCGCTCCCGACACGCGCGACGATGCCTGACCGCCGTACGGCCCAGGAGGCGCTGCAGCGCCTGACGGTCGACGTGGCCGACTGGCCGGAGAAGGGCGTCACGTTCAAGGACATCACCCCCGTCCTCGCCGACCACCACGCGTTCTCCGCGATCATCACCGCGCTCGCCGCCGCCGGCCGTGACGACCACGGCACCGTCGTCGTCGACAAGGTCGTCGGCATGGAGGCGCGCGGGTTCATCCTCGCCGCGCCGGTGGCGCTCGCCCTCGGCATCGGCTTCGTGCCGGTTCGCAAGGCCGGCAAGCTGCCTAGGGCCGCGCACGCGGTGTCGTACGCCCTGGAGTACGGCGAGGCGACGCTCGAGGTGCACAAGGACGCGATCGCGCCGGGCGAGCGCGTCCTGATGGTCGACGACGTGCTGGCGACCGGCGGCACGGCAGTCGCGACGCGGCAGCTCATCGAGGCCTGCGGCGGCGTCGCGACCGGCGCCACGGTGCTGATGGAGCTGTCGTTCCTGGACCCCCGGTCGGTCACCGGCGACCTCCCGATCGCCACGCTGCTCACGATCTGACCGGATCCACCCCGGTCCCCGCGCGGCGGTGCCCGACTCCTCACTAGACTGGGCCAATGGCAGAGGAGGAGGCACCCGCGCAGGACGCCAAGGCGCCCCTCACCGCTCGGGGCATGCGTGCTCGCCTCGCCCGGGTCGGCACCCGCCCGCCCTCGTCCAACCCGGTCCTCGAGCCTCTCTTCCGGGCCGTGCGTGCCAACCACGCGAAGGCCGACCTGGCGCTCCTGGAGCGCGCCTACGCGGTCGCCGACAAGTGGCACACCGGCCAGATGCGCAAGAGCGGCGACCCCTACATCACCCACCCGCTCGCCGTCACGACGATCCTCGCCGACATCGGCATGACCGAGCCGACGTTGGTCGCGGCGCTGCTCCACGACACGGTCGAGGACACGCCCTATACCCTCGACGCGCTGCGTGCCGACTTCGGCGACGAGGTCGCTCTGCTCGTCGACGGTGTCACGAAGCTCGACAAGGTGCAGTACGGCGACTCGGCGCAGGCCGAGACGATACGCAAGATGATCGTGGCGATGTCGCGCGACATCCGGGTGCTGGTCATCAAGCTCGCCGATCGGCTGCACAACATGCGCACCCTGCGCTACGTCCCGGCCGCCTCCCAGGAGCGATCGAGCCGCGAGACCCTCGACATCTACGCGCCCCTGGCCCACCGGCTCGGCATGAACACCCTCAAGTGGGAGCTCGAGGACCTCGCCTTCGCGACGCTGCACCCCAAGATCTACGACGAGATCGTGCGGATGGTCGCTGAGCGCGCGCCGTCGCGCGACCAGTTCCTCGCCGAGGTCGTGGCCGAGATCGAGCAGGACCTCAAGGCCTCCCGGATCAACGCCAAGGTCACCGGCCGGCCCAAGCACTACTACTCGATCTACCAGAAGATGATCGTCGGTGGCCGCGACTTCTCCGACATCTACGACCTCGTCGGCATCCGCATCCTCGTCGACGAGGACCGCGACTGCTACAGCGCCCTCGGCGTGATCCACTCCCGCTGGAACCCGGTCCTGGGGCGGTTCAAGGACTACGTCGCGATGCCGAAGTTCAACATGTACCAGTCGCTCCACACGACGGTCATCGGCCCCGCGGGCAAGCCGGTCGAGGTGCAGATCCGCACCTTCGCCCAGCACCGCCGCGCCGAGTACGGCGTCGCCGCGCACTGGAAGTACAAGGAGAACAGCAAGGCGGGCGTCGACACCGACCGCCTCGGCGACAAGGACGACCTCACCTGGCTGCGGCAGCTGCTCGACTGGCAGAGCGAGGTCGAGGACCCGGGCGAGTTCCTGGAGTCCCTGCGCTTCGAGATGAACCAGCAGCAGGTCTACGTCTTCACCCCGCGTGGCGACGTGATCCCGCTGCCGTCGGGCGCGACCCCGGTCGACTTCGCCTACGCCGTGCACACCGAGGTCGGCCACCACACGATCGGCTCTCGGGTCAACGGCCGCCTCGTGCCGCTGGAGTCGACGCTGGACAATGGCGACGTCGTCGAGGTCTTCACCTCCAAGTCGCCGACGTCGGGCCCGTCGCGCGACTGGCTCAACTTCGTCCAGTCCCCGCGCGCCCGCTCCAAGATCCGCCAGTGGTTCACCAAGGAGCGCCGCGAGGAGGCGATCGAGCGCGGCAAGGACCAGATCGCCAAGCTCATGCGCAAGGAGGGCCTGCCCCTCACCCGGCTGATGACCCACGACGTGCTCGCGCTCGTCGCCGAGCACTTCCACCACGCCGACGTCTCCGCCCTCTACGCCGCGGTCGGCGAGGGCAACCTCAGCGCGCAGGCCGTCGTACGACGCGTCATCGACCTGCACGGCGGCGACGACGGAGCCCAGGAGGACCTCTCCGAGGGCGTCACCATCACCGGCCGGTCACGGACCGCCACCAAGCGTGGCCCGACCGACTCCGGCGTGATCGTCAAGGGCGTCGACGACCTCTGGGTCAAGCTCGCCAAGTGCTGCACCCCGGTGCCCCCCGACCCGATCCTGGGGTTCGTCACCAAGGGCGGGGGAGTGTCGGTGCACCGCAAGGACTGCACCAACGCCTCCAGCCTGCTCGGGCAGCCGGAGCGGGTGCTCGAGGTCGAGTGGGCGCCCACGTCGCAGTCGACGTTCCTGGTGAACATCCAGGTCGAGGCACTCGACCGCGCCCGGCTGCTCTCCGACATCACGATGGCGCTCTCCGACGCCCACGTGAACATCCTCAGCGCGACGCTCTCCACCACCCGCGACCGGGTGGCCAAGAGCCGCTTCTCCTTCGAGATGGCCGACGCGGCCCACCTCGACGGCGTACTCCGCGCCGTACGCGCCGTGCCGGGCGTGTTCGACGCCTACCGCGTCACGGCGTAGCCGGTGCCCGCTCCGCCCGGACGGGCGGAGCGAGCGCGGATCAGCTGAAGTCGGCCGCGGCCCGCCGGGCCATGTCGAGGAACGCCTGCTTGTTGGCGAGCTCGGACTCGAGGTCCTTCACCCGCCGGTCGTCGCCGGCGGCGGACGCCTTGTCGAGCTTGGCCTGGGTCTCGGCGATGCCGGACTCGAGCTTGCCGATCATGTCGTCGGCGCGCGCGGACTTCTCCGGGTCGCTGCGGCTCCACTGCTCGTCCTCGACCGAGCGGATGGCCTGCTCGACCTTCCGCATCCGGGCCTCGAGCTCCTTCATCCGGTCACGGGGGACCTTGCCGGCGGCGTCCCAGCGGTCGGCGAGGTCGCGGAAGGTCTTCTTGGCGGCCTCGAGGTCGGTCACGGGGAGCAGCGCCTCGGCCTCGACGAGGATCGCGTCCTTGACCTCGGCGTTGGCGGCGAACTCCTCGTCGAGCGCGGCGTTGGTCGCGTCGCGGGCGCCGAAGAAGGTGTCCTGGGCGCCGCGGAAGCGCTGCCAGAGCTGGTCGTCGACCTCGCGCGGCGCGGGGCCGGCGGCCTTCCACTCGCGCATCAGGTCGCGGTACTTGCCGGCGGTCGGGCCCCACTCGGTCGAGGACGAGAGCGCCTCGGCCTCCTTGGCCAGCCGCTCCTTGATGACGCGCGCGGAGTCGCGGCGCTCGTGCTCCTCGGCGAAGTGCGCCTTGCGGTGGCGGGTGTACGTCGTCCGCGCGGTGGAGAAGCGGCGCCACAGGGCGTCGTCGGTGGCGCGGTCGAGCCGGGGGAGCTCCTTCCACGTGGCCAGCAGCTCGCGGAGCCGGTTGGCGCCGTTGCGCCAGTCGGTGCTGTCGGCGAGCCGCTCGGCCTCGGCGACGAGCTTCTCCTTCGCCGCCTTGGACTCGGCGCTCTTCTGCGCCCGCTCCTCCTTGCGCGCCGAGCGCTGGACGGCGATCACCGGGGCGAGCGCGTCGAGGCGGGCGGCGAGGGACACGAGGTCACCGACCGCGTGGGCGTCGACGACCTGCTCGCGCAGCGCCTTCACCGACGAGGTCGCCTCCTCGGGCGCGAGTCGCCCCGAGGCCACGCGCTGCTCGAGCAGGTGGACCTTCCCCTCGAGCTCCTCGTAGCGCTTGGTGAAGAACTCCAGCGCCTCCTCGGTCGTGCCGGCCTCGTAGGACCCCACGGGACGCTCGCCATCGGCGGTTCGGACGTAGACGGTGCCGTCCTCGGCCACCCGGCCCCAGGGCTGCCCACCCTGTGCCGAGTCGTCTCGGGACTGCTTGTCGGAGCTCATGGTCGCCCATCGTAGTCATGGCCCGGACTGCCCTCGGTAGGCTTCCCACCGACAAGCAGACGACCGGCCGGACACCGGTCGACGACCAGCAAGGACTGACGCCCGTGTTCATCGCCGGCTTCCCCGCCGGACCCTGGGGGACCAACTGCTACGTCGTGGCGACGGGTCCCGGGTCGGAGTGCGTGGTCATCGATCCCGGCAAGGACTCCGCAGCCGGCGTCGACCAGGTCGTCCGGGAGCACCGGCTCAAGCCGGTCAGCGTGCTGGTCACCCACGGTCACGTCGACCACATGTGGTGCGTCGCCCCTGTCGCGGGCACCTACGACGCGACGGCGTGGATCCACCCGTCCGACCGGCACCTGCTGTCCGACCCGATGGCCGGGATGAGCCCGGAGACCACCCAGATGCTCCTCGGTGGCGACTACTCGTGGGCCGAGCCCGACGACGTACGCGAGCTGTCCGACCTCGCCGAGCTGGAGCTCGCCGGGCTGCGGTTCGTGGTCGACCACACGCCGGGCCACACCGAGGGATCCGTGACGTTCCGGACGCCGTACGCGCAGCAGGACGTCTCCGAGCTGATGTTCTCCGGCGACCTCCTCTTCGCCGGCTCCATCGGCCGCACCGACCTCCCCGGCGGCGACCACGCCACGATGCTGCGCAGCCTGGCCGGCAAGGTCCTGCCACTGGCCGACGACATCGTGGTGCTGCCCGGTCACGGTGAGCAGACCTCCATCGGACGCGAGCGCGCCACCAACCCCTTCCTCCAAGACCTGACCCAGGACGTCTGATGAGCAAGATCGCCCCGCTGAGCGGGTTCCCCGAGCTGCTGCCTGCGCAGCGCGCCGTCGAGCGCGAGGTGATCGCCTCGGTCTCGCGCACGTTCGAGCTGCACGGCTTCACCAACATCGAGACCCGGGTCGTCGAGCCGATCGACCGGCTGGCCAAGGGCGGGGAGGTGGACAAGGAGATCTACGTCCTCCAGCGCATCGCCGCCGAGCCCGACGCGAAGGCGGAGCTCGGCCTCCACTTCGACCTGACGGTGCCCTTCGCGCGCTACGTCCTCGAGCACGCCGGCCACCTGGAGTTCCCCTTCCGGCGCTTCCAGGTGCAGCCCGCCTGGCGCGGCGAGCGGCCGCAGGAGGGGCGCTACCGGCAGTTCACGCAGGCCGACGTCGACATCGTGGGCCGCGACGAGCTGCCCTTCCACCACGACGTCGAGGTGATGGCGGTGATGGTCGACGCCCTCGGCCGGCTGCCTATCCCGCGGGTGTCGTTCCAGTTCAACAACCGCAAGCTGATCCAGGGCTTCTACCGGGGCCTCGGCATCGACGACGTCACCGACGCCATCCGGGTCATCGACAAGCTCGACAAGCTCCCGGCCGACGAGGTCGCGCGGCTGCTGGTCGACCGTGTCGGCACCACGCCCGAGCAGGCGCAGCGCTGCCTCGAGCTCGCCACCATCCGCGTCGAGGACACCTCGTTCGTGGAGAAGGTCCGAGCGCTCGGGGTCAGCGACGAGCTGCTCGACCAGGGGCTCGAGGAGCTCGCGGCCGTGGTCGAGGGCTGCCGCGCCGTCGCCGGCGACCGCGTGGGAGTCGAGGCCAACCTGCGCATCGCGCGGGGGCTCGACTACTACACCGGCACCGTCGTCGAGATCTTCATGGAGGGCTACGAGCGGCTCAAGTCCGTCGGCGGGGGAGGGCGCTACGACGCGCTCGCCAGCGACGGGCGTACGACGTACCCCGGCGTCGGCGTGTCGTTCGGCGTGTCCCGCACCCTCGTCCCGCTCATCGCCGACGGCGTCCTGTCCGGCAGCCGACCCGTGCCCAGCGTCGTCCTGGTCGCCCTCAACAACGAGGACGACCGCACGGCCAGCACCGGCATCGCCGCCGCGCTGCGGGCCCGCGACGTCGCCTGCGAGGTGGCCCCGTCGCCGGCGAAGTTCGGCAAGCAGATCCGCTTCGCCGAGCGTCGAGGCATCCCCTACGTCTGGTTCGTCCAGGCCGACGGCACCAGCCAGGTCAAGGACATCCGGACCGGCGAGCAGGTCGAGGCGGACCCGGGGTCGTGGACCCCGCCCGAGGCCGACCTGCGGCCCACGATCATCAGCACCGCCACCCCCAGCAGCACCACCAGTGATTCAGAGGAGAACCAGTGATCCGCACCCATGACGCCGGCGCCCTGCGCGCCGAGCACGTCGGCCAGACCGTCACGCTCGCCGGGTGGGTGGCGCGTCGGCGCGATCACGGCGGGGTCGCGTTCCTGGACCTCCGCGAGCGCAGCGGCGTGGTGCAGGTCGTCGTGCGCGACGAGGCCGTCGCGCACAGCCTCCGCAGCGAGTTCTGCCTGAAGGTCGTCGGCGAGGTCGTCGCCCGCAAGCAGGGCAACGAGAACCCCAACCTCGCCACCGGCGAGATCGAGGTCGTGGCGACCGAGGTGGAGGTGCTCTCGGCCTCCGACCCGCTCCCGTTCCCCGTCGACGACGCGTCCGGCCACAAGGGCGGCGAGGTCGGTGAGGAGGCCCGCCTCAAGCACCGCTACCTCGACCTGCGCCGCTCCGGCCCCAACGCCGCCCTCCGCCTGCGCAGCAAGGTCAACAAGGCCGCCCGCGACGTGCTCGACGCCCGCGACTTCGTCGAGGTCGAGACGCCCACGCTGACCCGCTCCACGCCCGAGGGCGCCCGCGACTTCCTGGTGCCGGCCCGTCTGGCCCCCGGCAGCTGGTACGCCCTGCCGCAGAGCCCGCAGCTGTTCAAGCAGCTGCTCATGGTCGGCGGCATGGAGCGCTACTACCAGATCGCCCGCTGCTACCGCGACGAGGACTTCCGCGCCGACCGGCAGCCGGAGTTCACCCAGCTCGACATCGAGATGAGCTTCGTGGACCAGGAGGACGTCATCACGCTGATGGAGGACGTCCTGGAGGCCATGTGGGCCCAGGCCGGCCACACCATCGAGCGCCCGCTCCCGCGGATGACGTACGCCGACGCGATGGCGAGGTACGGGTCCGACAAGCCAGACCTCCGGATGGGGCTCGAGCTCGTCGAGTGCACCGACTACTTCAAGGACACCCCGTTCCGGGTGTTCCAGGCCGACTACGTCGGCGCGGTCGTGATGCCGGGGGGCGGCAGCCAGCCGCGTCGTCAGTTCGACGCCTGGCAGGACTGGGCCAAGCAGCGCGGTGCCAAGGGCCTGGCGTACGTCACGATCGCCGAGGACGGCGAGCTCGGCGGCCCGGTCGCGAAGAACCTCACCGACGCCGAGCGCGAGGGCCTCGCGGCCCACGTCGGGGCCTCGCCGGGAGACTGCATCTTCTTCGCCGCCGGACCCGCCAAGAGCAGCCGGGCGCTGCTCGGCGCCGCGCGCCTCGAGATCGGTCGTCGCGGTGACATGCTCGACGACTCGACCTTCGCCTTCACCTGGGTCGTCGACGCCCCGCTCTTCGAGCCGAGCTCCGACGCGGTCGCCAGCGGCGACGTCGCCGTCGGCGCGGGCGCCTGGACGGCGGTGCACCACGCCTTCACCAGCCCCAAGCTCGAGTTCCTCGACACCTTCGACACCGACCCGGGCAGTGCCCTGGCGTACGCCTACGACATCGTCTGCAACGGCAACGAGCTCGGTGGCGGGTCCATCCGTATCCACCGCGGCGACATCCAGAAGCGGGTGTTCGCGGTGATGGGGCTGACCGAGGACGAGGCGCAGGAGAAGTTCGGCTTCCTGCTCGACGCCTTCAAGTTCGGCGCGCCCCCGCACGGCGGCATCGCCGTCGGCATGGACCGCATCGTGGCGCTGCTCGCGGGCACCGACTCCATCCGCGACGTCATCGCCTTCCCGAAGTCCGGCGGCGGCTACGACCCGCTCACGGCGGCCCCCGCGCCCATCACCCCGGAGCAGCGCAAGGAAGCCGGTGTCGACGCCACGCCCGCGAAGGACGTCCCGCCGAGGGAGTGATCACCCGCAGGTTTGCCGGGCCTTTCCGGTGACCACGGGCGCAACGCGTCGTAACGGGATCGTTACCCGTCGGTGATCGTTCACGCGTCGCAGGTCACATAGAGTCCCGTTCGGCGCGGTCCCCGGAGGGACCGCAGACACCACCGGACCCGAACTCGATGGGGAGAGAATGTCGGCACAAGCGACGGGGCCTGAGACCCTGGGCTCGCTCAGCGACGAACCGGAGATCAACGACCCGAACAGCAAGCAGGCCAAGGAGATCTCCGGCAAGTCGCCGATGCAGATCGCTCTCGGCCGGCTGCGGAAGGACAAGATCGCCGTCACGTGCGCGATCATCGTGATCTTCTTCTTGCTGGTGGCGATCTTCGCGGACCTGATCGCCAAGGCGTTCGGCGTGAGCCTCGACACGGTCACCGCGTGCGAGGTCCTCGAGTGCAACTTCGCCGAGCCGGGCGTCGGCTACCCCAAGACCGGCCCCCCGTTCTACCCGTTCGACCCCGCGCACCCCTTCGGCCTCGCGCCCCGCACCGGCGCCGACAACCTGGCCCACTGGATCTACGGGTGCCGCACCTCGCTGATGATCGCGGGCGCGGCGACGCTCTTCTCGTCCGTGGTCGGCATCGTGGTCGGCCTGGTGTCCGGCTTCACCGGCGGCGTCGTCGACAAGATCCTCTCGTTCATCACCGACTTCTTCCTCACGATCCCGTTCCTCCTCGCTGCGCTGACCATCTCGCCGATCATCATCGACCGCTTCGGCACCAGCGACAGCTACGAGACCATCCAGATCGGCTCGCTCATCCTGATCCTGTCGCTGTTCGGCTGGATGACGGTGGCCCGCCTGATCCGCGGCGAGGTGCTCTCCCTGCGTGAGCGCGAGTTCATCCACGCCGCCCGGGTGCTGGGCATGCCCACCCGGCGCATCCTGTTCAAGGAGCTCCTGCCCAACCTCACGGCACCCATCGTCATCAGCATCTCGCTGATGCTGCCGGCGTTCGTGGCGGCAGAGGCCGGCCTGGCGTTCCTCGGCATCGGCGTCACCGGCAGCGCCTCGTGGGGCCAGACCATCGCCAACGCGGTGCCCTACTGGAGCAACTACCCCCTCTACCTGTGGGAGCCCCTGATCGGCGTCGTCGCCCTGGTGCTCGCGCTCAACCTCCTCGGCGACGCGGTTCGTGACGCGTTCGACCCGAAGACCCGCCGCTGAGGCGGAGATCCTCAACAGACGTCACCCGGGCGCTTCCGGTGTGCGAACAACAACGAAAGGCTGGACAATGAGACGGACCAAGGCGGCGGCAGCACTCGCCACCAGTGCCGCGCTCGTGACCCTCGCTGCCTGTGGTGGCGGCGGCGGGAACGACGACGAGACCGGTAGCGGCAACAGCGGCGAGGGCTTCCAGGATGCTTCGGAGACCATCGCCAAGGACCCCGAGCGCCAGGGCCCCGCGGCTGAGGTCGAGGGCGCTTCGGCCGGCGGCACCATCACGGTGTACCTGCCGGACGACCCGGGCCCCGAGGACCTCGACCCGACCAACGGCTGGTCGGTGACCGGCAACTCGATCCAGCAGGCGCTCACGCACCGGTCGCTGACCCAGTACGCCCGCGACACCGAGTCCGGCGAGATGATCCTCGTCCCGGACCTGGCGACCGACCTCGGTAGCCCCAACGAGGACTTCACCGAGTGAACCTTCACCATCCGCGACGACGCGACGTGGGAGGACGGCAAGCCGATCACCGCTGAGGAGGTCGCCTGGGGCATCGAGCGCTCGCTCGACTCCGAGGCCTTCCCGTCCGGTCCCGGCACCGAGTACTCGACGCACTACTTCCTCGACGCCGACAGCTACAAGGGTCCCTACACCGACAAGGGCAAGGACTACAAGGGCATCACGTTCGACGAGGACGCCCGCACGGTGACCATCAAGATGTCCATGCCGTTCCCGGACATGGACTACTGGGGCGCCTTCATGGCGATGGGCCCGTCCCCGCTCGGCAAGGTCTCGGACCCGCCGGAGTACGGTCGCAGCCCGCTGTCGACCGGTCCCTACAAGGTCGAGTCGTTCCGCCCGAGCGAGGAGCTCGTGCTCGTCAAGAACGACGCCTGGGTCGCTGACTCCGACCCGGCTCGCCACCAGTACGCCGACAAGTGGATCTTCAAGTTCGCTGCTGACCCGACCCAGACCGACGAGCTGATGCTCAGCGGCAACACCGAGTCGCAGACCGCCCTCTCGGCCAGCGTCACCGCCGAGAACTACGCGAAGTTCAACCAGGACCTGGGCGACCGCCTCGTGCAGCAGTCTGCGCAGTGCACCAGCTTCTGGGCGCCCGACTACGAGAAGACCACGCCGGAGATCCGCAAGGCCCTGGCGTACGCCTACCCGTACGAGAGCGTGTGGCAGGCCTCCGGTGAGGTCCCCGGCGTGACCCGCGTCCCGGCCAACTCGGTCATGCCTCCCGGCATGGCGGGCAAGTCCGACTACCAGGTCGACGGTGAGCAGATCACCTACCAGCCCGAGAAGGCGAAGGAGATCCTGGCCGAGGCCGGCGAAGAGGGCTACGAGATCCACATGGCCTACAACACCGGCTCGCCGACCACCGAGGCTGCTCAGAAGCAGATCGAGAAGGGTCTCACCGACTCCGGCTTCAAGGTCACGTCCTACCCCGTGCCGATCGAGACCTCGCTCTACACGATCTGGACCGACCCGGACAACAAGATCAACAAGAAGCTCAACCTGCGCGGCGTCAACTGGTGCTCGGACTGGCCGTCCGGCTCCACGATGATCCCGGCTCTGCTCCGCACGGGCGCCACCTACAACACGGCGTTCTTCTCCGAGGACTCCATCGACGCGAAGATGGACGAGATCGGCACCATGGACCTCGAGGCGCAGCCTGACGCCTGGGGTGCCCTGGACGAGCAGATCGCGACCGAGTTCTACCCGATCATCCCGACCGCGTTCCGCAACGACCTCTTCGCCTTCGGCGAGAAGATCGGGAACCCGACCGGTGACGGTGCCCTCGGCGCGCCCAACTACAAGGATCTCTTCGTCGCTCAGTGATCCTGGGGTCGACTGACTGACTGAGTCGACCCTGCTCCACCTCGGTGTGGGGGCCCCGTTGACCGGGGCCCCCACACCACCGTGTGTCGGCCATGCCGACAGCTGCTCACAACCCCGGAGGGAAATCCTCGTGTTCGCCTATGTCGTCAAGCGCCTGCTCTCGGGCGTGGTGGTCCTGTTCCTCATCTCGATGAGCGTGTTCCTGCTCTTCTGGTACGGACCGTCCGAGCCCGCGCAGACGATCTGTGACAACGACACCAGCAACCGCTGCACACCCGCGCGGCTCGAGGTGTTCCGCGAGAACCTCGGCTTCAACAACCCGTGGTACGAGGAGTACGGCAAGTTCATGAAGGGTGTCGTGGCCGGGCGCGAGATCCAGTTCGGCAGCACCACCAAGTTCGACTGCCCGGCCCCGTGCCTGGGCTACTCCTACCGGACCAAGGCTCCGGTGTTCGAGGAGATGAAGCAGCGCATGCCGGCCACGTTCTCCGTGGCGATCGGCGGTGCCTTCCTCTACCTGACCCTCGGCATCCCCATCGGTGTCGCCGCGGCCCGAAGACGGGGGACGTTGACCGACAAGGCGCTCGTGTCGAGCTTCCTGGTCATCTCGTCCATCCCCTACTACCTGTTCGCCCTGCTGACCTGGTTGTTCCTCACCATCAGCTGGGAGATACCCCTGTTCTCCGACACCGGCTACTTCCCGATCACCGAGAATCCGGCGAAGTGGTTCAGTGGCATGTTCCTCGCATGGATGGCACTGGGTGCCTTCGGGTGCACGACCTACACGCGCTACTCCCGCGGATCGATGGTGGAGGTCCTCAACGAGGACTACATCCGCACCGCGAAGGCCAAGGGGCTGCGGGACAACACCGTGGTCTACAAGCACGCGTTGCGGTCCGCGCTGGTGCCGGTCATCACGATCTTCGGCATCGAGTTCGGCACCCTGCTCGCGGGTACGATCTTCACCGAGACGATCTTCGACATCGACGGGATCGGACTGTGGAGCCTGCAGGCGGTCGCCCAACGTGACCTGCCCGTGGTGTCGGCCACTGCCCTGTTCGCGGCCGCCGTCCTGATCATCTCCAACATCGTCGTCGACGTCATCTACAGCGTTCTCGATCCCCGAGTGAGGCTCTCTTGACCATCACGTCCCCCTCCTCCACTTCGTCCCCCAGCGACGTCGACGGGCCGTACCTCCAGGTGGAGGACCTCACGGTGACGTTCCCGACCCAGGACGGGCCGGTCCAGGCCGTGAAGGGGCTGAGCTACTCGGTCGAGCTGGGCAAGACGCTCGGCATCGTCGGCGAGTCCGGTTCCGGCAAGTCGGTCTCGAGCATGGCCGTGATGGGCCTGCACGACGCGAAGTCGAGCGAGATCTCCGGCTCGATCCGCGTGGGCGGCACCGAGGTCGTCGGCCTTGCCGAGAGCCGCATGCGCAAGCTGCGCGGCAACGCGATGGCGATGATCTTCCAGGACGCCCTGGCTGCGCTGCACCCCTTCTACCGGGTCGGCGACCAGCTCGCCGAGGCTTACGCGATGCACCACCCGAAGGCTTCCAAGCGCGACGGCCGTCGCAAGGCGATCGAGATGCTCGACCGCGTCGGCATCCCGCAGCCGGACCGCCGCGTCGACGACTTCGCCCACCAGTTCTCCGGCGGCATGCGGCAGCGCGTGATGATCGCGATGGGCCTGATCAACGACCCGTCGCTGCTGATCGCCGACGAGCCGACCACCGCGCTCGACGTGACGGTGCAGGCGCAGATCCTCGACCTGCTCCAGGACCTGCAGCGCGAGTTCAACTCCGCCGTCATCATCATCACCCACGACCTGGGCGTCATCGCCGAGATGGCCGACGAGGTGCTCGTGATGTACGCCGGCCGCTGTGTGGAGTTCGGGACGACCAAGGAGATCCTGACCCGTCCGGAGATGCCGTACTCGTGGGGCCTGCTGTCGAGCATCCCCGAGGTCGGTGCCTCGACCGACGCCCGTCTCATCCCGATCCCGGGCAACCCGCCCAGCCTGCTGAAGCCGCCGTCGGGCTGCTCGTTCCACCCCCGCTGCTCGCACCGGGACAAGGTGCCGGGTGACCTGTGCTTCACCGAGCTGCCCGCCCTGACGCCGGCCAGCAACCGTGCCGGCCACCTCAAGCGGTGCCACCTGCCCAACCCCGAGGAGATCTACCGCACGGAAGTGCTGCCGGAGATCGCCCCCGACCTCGCCGAGGAGATTCGATGACCCAGGACCCCAACGCCAAGGTGGGGATCGAGGCGAGCGAGATCGGCGCCAACGCGGCGGAGACGGGTGACCGGGACCTCTCCCACCGCGACACGGACGTCGTCGACGACCACGAGGTGGTCCACGCGCCGCTGGACTTCCACGAGCTCGCGGAGCAGGGACACGCGGCCACCGCGCTCGACCCCGACGCCGAGCCCATCATCACGATCGACAACCTGAAGATGTACTTCCCCGTGAAGTCCTCGGGGCTCGTCCGCCGGACGGTCGGTCACGTCCAGGCAGTGGACGGGGTGTCCTTCGAGGTGCCGCGCGGCGGCTCGCTCGGCTTGGTCGGCGAGTCCGGGTGTGGCAAGTCCACCACCGGCCGGCTCATCACCCGCCTCTACAAGCCGACCGGCGGGTCGATGATGTTCGAGGGGCACGACCTGGCCAAGCTCTCCAACTCGGAGATGAGGCCGCTGCGCCGCGACGTGCAGATGATCTTCCAGGACCCCTACACCTCGCTCAACCCGCGCCACACGGTCGGCACGATCGTCGGTTCGCCGCTCGCGGTCCACAACATCGTGCCGAAGGACAAGATCCTGCCTCGGGTCCAGGAGCTGCTGGAGGTGGTGGGCCTCAACCCGGAGCACTACAACCGCTACCCCAACGAGTTCTCCGGCGGCCAGCGCCAGCGGATCGGCATCGCCCGGGCGCTCACCCTCAACCCCAAGCTCCTCGTCGCCGACGAGCCGGTCTCCGCGCTCGACGTGTCGATCCAGGCGCAGGTGGTCAACCTGCTGCAGGACCTGCAGCGCGAGTTCGACATCGCCTTCCTCTTCATCGCCCACGACCTCGCGGTGGTGCGCCACTTCTGCCCCGAGGTCGCGGTGATGTACCTCGGCAAGATCGTCGAGATCGGTGACCGCGACAGGATCTACAGTCACGCCCACCACCCCTACACGCAGGCGCTGCTCTCGGCGGTGCCCGACGTGAAGCAGGCGGCGGTCGGCGGCCGTCGAGAGCGGATCCGGCTCGAGGGCGACGTGCCGAGCCCGATCAACCCGCCGTCGGGCTGCCGGTTCCGCACTCGCTGCCAGTTCGCCCAGGAGATCTGCGCGAAGGTGGAGCCGCCGCTGCTGCAGATCGGCAAGCGTCACAAGGTGGCCTGCCACTTCGCCGGCGAGCTGGGCTCGCACCCGGCAACCCCCGTGACCACCGACCTGCTCGCGATCGACGACCAGGGCACCCCGGTGGCCGGGGCCACGCCGACCAACGAGCAGCTCACGATCCCGGGCTACGAGAAGACCTGGTACGACCTCAAGTCGAAGCAGACCACGGGGGTCTGAGAGGCGCACCGACGGCGTCGGGGATACTCACCGGCGTGGACGGCTTGTTCGAGATACCGGGCGCGGGGCAACCCGCGCCCGGATCCGCGTCCGGCCAGGTGCCGAGCGCCGGGTCGCTGGGCGCCAACACGCACGCCTCGGCGCCGCTGGCCGTGCGGATGCGGCCTCGCACGATCGACGAGCTCGTCGGGCAGCAGCAGCTGCGGGCCGCCGGGTCACCGCTGCGGCGGCTGATCGAGGGCGACCAGTCGATGTCACTGCTGCTCTGGGGGCCTCCAGGCACCGGCAAGACGACCATCGCGGCCATCGTCAGCCAGCAGACCAGGCGCCGGTTCGTCGAGGTGTCGGCCGTCGCGGCGGGCGTCAAGGAGGTCCGCGCCGCCATCGACGGGGCGAGGGCCGAGCTGGCCCGGGGCGGGCAGGAGACCGTCCTGTTCGTCGACGAGGTGCACCGGTTCACCAAGGCCCAGCAGGACGCGCTGCTGCCCGGGGTGGAGAACCGCTGGGTCACGCTGATCGCCGCCACCACGGAGAACCCGTTCTTCTCCGTGATCAGCCCGCTGCTGTCCCGCAGCCTGCTGCTGCGCCTGCAGTCGCTCACCGACGACGACGTCGCCGAGGTCATCGACCAGGCGCTCGGTGACGAGCGCGGCCTGGCGGGGGAGACCGAGCTCGAGGAGGACGCCCGCGCCCACCTCGTACGACTGGCCGGCGGCGACGCACGACGGGCGCTGACCTACCTCGAGGCGGCCGCCGGAGCGGCAGCCAGCAACGGCTCCACCGTCATCGACCTCGCCACCGCCGAGACCGCCGTCGACCAGGCCGCCGTCCGCTACGACCGCCAGGGTGACCAGCACTACGACGTCATCTCCGCCTTCATCAAGTCCATCCGCGGCTCCGACCCCGACGCCGCGCTCCACTACCTCGCGCGGATGATCGAGGCGGGGGAGGACCCCCGCTTCATCGCGCGCCGCCTCGTCGTGCACGCGAGCGAGGACATCGGCCTGGCCGACCCGACCGCGCTGCAGGCGGCCGTCGCGGCGGCGCAGGCGGTGCAGCTCATCGGGATGCCGGAGGCGCGGATCAACCTCGCCCAGGCCACCATCCACCTGGCGGTGGCACCCAAGTCCAACGCCGTGATCAGCGCGATCGACGCCGCCATCTCGGACGTGAAGGCCGGCAAGATCGGGCAGGTGCCGCCCCACCTGCGCGACGCCCACTACGGCGGCGCCAAGGACCTCGGCCACGGCAAGGGCTACGCCTACCCGCACGACGAGCCCTACGGCGTCGCCGAGCAGCAGTACCTCCCCGACGTGCTCAGCGACGCCAGCTACTACAAGCCCACGGCACTGGGTGCGGAGGCCGGGGTCAAGGAGCGTTGGGAGCGCGTACGACGCATCGTCCGGGGCGGCTGACCCCGCTACGGTGACGGCATGCGCCTCGGGTTCCACGCCTCCCACGAGCAGATCGCTCCGTCGCGCCTGCTGAGCGACGTCCAGCACGCCGAACAGGCCGGGTTCGAGATGGCCATGTGCTCCGACCACTTCGGTCCGTGGAGCACCCGCCAGGGCCACTCCGGCTACGCCTGGTCGTGGCTGGGGGCTGCGCTGGCCCGCACAGGGTTGGAGCTCGGCTGCGTCTGCGCGCCGGGGCAGCGGTACCACCCCGCCGTGGTGGCGCAGAAGATCGCGACCCTCGGAGAGATGTTCCCCGGCCGCTTCTGGACCGCGCTGGGGAGCGGGGAGGCCAGCAACGAGCACATCACCGGTGAGCGTTGGCCCCGCAAGGAGGTGCGGACCAGGCGCCTCGAGGAGTGCGTCGACGTGATCCAGCGACTCCTCGACGGCGAGGAGGTGTCGCACGACGGCCTGGTGACCGTCGACCGCGCCCGTCTGTGGGACGTCCCGGCGGTCCGGCCGCGCCTCATCGGCCCCGCCGTGTCCGTCGCGTCCGCCGGGCGGGTGGCCGCGTGGGCAGAAGGGCTCGTCACGATCAACCAGCCTGTCGAGGTGCTCCGTGACATCGTGTCGGCCTACCGCGACGCGGGCGGCCGCGGCCCGCTCTCCCTGCAGGTCCACCTGTCGTGGGCGCCGACCCGCGAGGAGGCGGAAGCCATCGCCTTCGACCAGTGGCGCAGCAACGTCTTCACCGAGCCGGTCAACTGGGACACCGAGACCCCGCAGGCCTTCGACGTGATGGCCGAGCACGTGGACATGGACGCCGTACGTGGCGCCGTCGAGGTGTCCCACGACCTGTCGTGGCACCGCGACCGCCTCGCCGAGCTGGCGGCCGTCGGGTTCGACGACCTCTACCTCCACTTCGTCGGCCAGGAGCAGACCGGCTTCATCGACGCCTTCGGCGCCGAGGTCCTTCCCGCCCTCAGGGGCTGACGGCCGGGTCCTACATCTGCTTGTGTGTGGGCGTGAGAGTCACCGACACGAGCGACTTGTGGTGGAAGAGCGCGGTCATCTACTGCCTCGACATCGAGACCTTCTACGACTCCGACGGCGACGGCGTGGGTGATCTCGGCGGTCTGGCCGAACGCATCGACTACCTCGCGGAGCTGGGCATCACCTGTCTGTGGCTGATGCCGTTCTACCCGAGCCCCGACCGCGACGACGGCTACGACCTCACCGACTTCTACGGCGTCGACCCACGCCTGGGCAACCACGGCCAGCTGGTCGAGGTGATTCGCACGGCCCACGACCGCGGCATCAACGTCATCGCCGACCTGGTCGTCAACCACACCTCTGACCGGCACCCGTGGTTCCAGGCTGCGCGGCGCAGCACGACCAACCGCTATCGCGACCACTACGTCTGGAGGGACACCGAGCCGCCGGACACCTCGAAGCTGGTCGTCTTCCCTGACCAGGAGGACTCCATCTGGGAGCTCGACGACCGCACGGGGGAGTGGTACCTCCACAACTTCTACAAGCACCAGCCCGACCTCGACCTCGCCAACCCCGAGGTGGTGGACGAGATCCTGCGCGTCGTCGGCTTCTGGCTGGAGCTCGGCTTCGACGGCTTCCGGGTCGACGGCATCCCGTTCATGGAGCAGAACGCCATGAACATCGGGGACCCCGCCCGCGTGGTGGACCCGCACGAGCTGATGCGGACCATCCGCGGCTTCCTCAACCGCCGCGCCGGCCACGCGATGATGCTCGGCGAGGTCAACCTGCTCCACGCCCAGCAGCTCGAGTTCTTCGGTGGGGAGTCCGCCGACGAGCTGCAGATGCAGTTCGACTTCATCGGCATGCAGGCGACCTACCTGGCGCTGGCCCGCGAGGACGCCGGACCGATCGTCACCGCCCTCGAGGAGCGGCCAGCCATCGCCATGACCTGCCAGTGGGCGACGTTCCTGCGCAACCACGACGAGCTCACGCTCGACAAGCTCGGCGACGCCGAGCGCCGGGAGGTGTTCGCGGCCTTCGGTCCGGAGCCGGAGATGCAGGTCTACGACCGTGGCCTCAAACGCCGGCTCCCGACCATGCTCGGCGGCGACCCCCGGCGGATCCGGATGGCCTACAGCCTGATGTTCTCCCTGCCCGGCACCCCCACGCTCTACTACGGCGAGGAGATCGGCATGGGGGAGGACCTCGAGGCCGACGGGCGGATGGCCGTGCGCACGCCGATGCAGTGGAGCGCCAGTCGCAACGGAGGCTTCTCCACAGCGCCTCCCTCGCGCCTCGTGCAGCGGGTCGTGCCGGGCGCCTGCGCCCCCGAGCACGTCAACGTCGTCTCACAGATGCACGACCCCGACTCGCTGTGGAGCTTCATGCGCAAGCTCATCAGCATCCGGCGCACCTGTCCCGAGCTGGGATGGGGCACGTGGGCCGTCGTCGACCAGCCGTCCGCGCAGGTGCTGGTGCAGCGGTGCCAGCTCGACGGCAGCGCGGTCGTGACGGTGCACAACCTCGGTGCCGATCCCGTCACCGTCGACGTACCGATCGATCCCGGCGACGAGGGTCTCGAGGCGGTGGACCTGATGGCCGAGGAGGTGGTCACGGGTGGGGCGACGACCCGCGTCGCGCTGGAGGGCTACGGGTTCCGCTGGCTGCGGGTGCGCGCCGCGGGTGACCTCGCCATCCCCTGAGCCCCCGCGGGGCTTGTAGGCTCGGCGCCGTGACGACGGAGCAGGTGGGGCTGGGTGCAGCGTGCGCAGTGGCGCTCGTCGCGCTCGTCGTCGCGCTGCTCGCGCACCGCAGGGCCCGCCGGGCCGAGGCCCTCGTGGCCACGCTCGCCGAGCACGTCGCCGTGCCCGCGGGCCCGGTGGCGCAGGCGCCCCCGGTCGCCGAGAGCGACACCGCAGCCTTCGTGATCACCCAGGTGGGCACCCCCCGCGAGGACGACGCGCCGCCCGCCGTGCGCGTGCCAGTGGCCCGCCCGATCGACGGCCGTCTCTTCACCGACATCGTCGCCCGCGAGACCGTGGTCAAGGCGGCCGGCTGGACCCACGGCCTGCGCCGGGCGCTGTCGCCCGAGACCCGCAACCGGATCCGCTTCGAGGTGCGGCAGGAGACCCGGCGTGCCGGGCGAGGCCGCCGCGCCGAGATGAAGCAGGCGCTGCGCGAGTTCCGGGCCCGTGAGCGGGCCGCAGCGCGCGACGACGGTCCGGGATCGTTCGGGGAGGACGTCGCCTGATGGGACGCCCTCTCTGGTTCGTCGCCGGGGCGGGGGTCGGGGTGTACGCCGCTGCCCGCGCCCGCCGCGTCGCCGAGTCCCTCACCGCCGACGGCCTGCGCGACCGCGTCCGCGGCTGGCAGGCCGGCGCCCGGCTCTTCGCCGAGGAGGTCCAGCAGGGCCGTGCCGAGCGCGAAACCGAGTTGCGCGAGCAGCTCGGCCTGCGGCCCACTTCTCATGAGCCCGGACCACCCGAACTGACCGCCAGCACCACCCAGGAGAACGAGAACTGATGGACACCGCCGAGATCCGCCGCCGCTTCCTCGCGCACTTCGAGGCCGCCGGACACGCCGTGGTGCCCTCCGCCTCGCTGCTCGCCGACGACCCCAACCTGCTGTTCGTCCCGGCGGGCATGGTGCCGTTCAAGCCCTACTTCCTGGGGCAGGAGACGCCGCCGTACGACCGCGCCACCAGCATCCAGAAGTGCGTGCGGACCCCTGACATCGAGGACGTCGGCAAGACCACGCGGCACGGCACGTTCTTCGAGATGTGCGGCAACTTCTCCTTCGGCGACTACTTCAAGAAGGGCGCCATCGAGCTGGCCTGGGACCTGATCACCAAGCCCGTCGAGGACGGCGGCTACGGCCTGGAGAAGGACCGTCTCTACCCGTCGGTGCTCGCCGGCGACGAGGAGGCGATCGGTTTCTGGACGGAGGTCACCGGACTGCCGCGGGAGCGGATCGTCCAGCTCGGCCCGAAGGAGAACTACTGGTCGATGGGCGTGCCCGGTCCGGGTGGACCGTGCTCGGAGATCCTGTACGACCGTGGGCCCGAGTGGGGCCCCGACTTCGACGTGTCGACGCTCGGCCCCGACATGCCCTTCGAGCTCGAGGACCGGCTGCTCGAGATCTGGAACCTCGTCTTCATGCAGGACGAGCTGAGTGCCGTCCGCTCGAAGTCGGACTTCGACATCTCCGGCTCCCTGCCCAAGAAGAACATCGACACCGGCATGGGCCTCGACCGGGTCGCGTTCCTGCTCCAGGGCAAGCAGAACATGTACGAGATCGATGTGGTCTACCCCGTCATCCAGCGGGCCGAGGAGCTCACCGGGAAGAAGTACGGCGCCGATCACGACGACGACGTCCGGTTCCGCGTCGTCGCCGACCACGTCCGGTCCTCGATGATGCTCATCGGTGACGGCGTCACGCCCGGCAACGACGGCCGCGGCTACGTCCTTCGCCGTCTGCTGCGCCGCGCGGTCCGCTCCATGCGTCTGCTCGGCTGCGAGGACCGGGTACTGCCCGAGCTGATGCCGATCTCCCGCGACAAGATGGGGGAGACCTACGACAACCTCCTCACCGACTGGCCGCGCATCTCGCAGGTGGCCTACGCCGAGGAGGACGCGTTCCGCAAGACGCTCCAGGCCGGCACGCAGATCTTCGACCAGGCCGCGACCGAGGTGAAGGGCACCGGTGGCACGACGCTGTCCGGCGAGCGCGCCTTCGCGCTCCACGACACCTACGGCTTCCCCATCGACCTCACGCTCGAGATGGCGGCCGAGCAGGGCCTCACGGTCGACGAGCAGGGCTTCCGCGGCCTGATGGCCGAGCAGCGCGAGCGCGCCAAGGCCGATGCCCGCGCCAAGAAGGGGTCCCACGGCGACACGGCCGTCTATCGCGGCGTCTTCGACGAGTTCGGTCCCACCGAGTGGCTGGCCTACGAGACGCTCGAGACCGAGTCGCGCCCGCTCGCGCTGCTGAGCGGCGGCGCGTCCGTGCCGCGGCTCGCGGAGGGCGAGGTCGGCGAGCTGGTCCTCGACCGCACCCCGTTCTACGCCGAGTCCGGCGGACAGGTCGCCGACGCCGGCACGATCGTCTTCGACGGCGGCCGCCTCGAGGTGCTCGACGTCCAGCGCCCGATCAAGGGCCTCGTCGTGCACCAGGTCCGCGTGCTGGAGGGCGAGCTCGACCCCGGGCGCGAGGTCCACGCCCGCGTCGATCCGGAGTGGCGCACCGGCGCGCGCCAGGCGCACTCCGGCACCCACGTCGTGCATGCCGCCCTCCGCGAGGTGCTCGGCCCCACCGCGTTGCAGTCGGGCTCCTACAACCGGCCCGGCTACCTCCGCCTCGACTTCGGCTGGACACAGGCGCTGAGCCCCGAGCAGGTCCGCGACATCGAGCTCGTCTCCCAGCAGGCGCTGCGCGCCGACCTGCCCGTGTCGTGGGACTACATGACCCTCGAGCAGGCCAAGGAGTGGGGCGCGATCGCGCTCTTCGGCGAGACCTACGACAACACCAAGGTCCGTGTCGTGGAGATCGGCGGGCCCTGGTCGCGCGAGCTCTGCGGCGGCACCCACGTCGCCCACGCCTCGCAGATCGGCACCGTGGTGGTGACCGGCGAGACCAGTGTCGGCTCGGGCAACCGTCGCATCGAGGCGCTCACCGGTGTCGAGGGCTTCGGCTACCTCGCCCGCGAGCGTGATGTCGTCGCCCAGCTCACCGGTCTGCTCAAGACCCAGCCGGACGACCTGGTCGGCCGGGTGCAGGGCCTCACCGAGCGACTCAGGGCCGCCGAGAAGGAGCTCGAGAAGGCCCGGCTCGCCCAGCTGCTCGGCGCCAGCGCCGACCTGGCGGCCGGCGCGACGCAGGTCGGCCCGGTCAAGGTCGTGGCCCACCGCGCCGACGGCGCCGGCGGTGGCGACGTACGCAACCTGGCGATGGACGTGCGTGGCCGGTTGCCCCAGGGCGAGCCCGGTGTCGTGGTCATCATCGGTCAGGCCGACGGCAAGGTGTCGGTCGTGGCCGCCACCAACGACGAGGCGCGTGCCCGCGGGCTGTCCGCCGGCGAGCTGGTCCGCACCGTCGGGCCCCTCCTCGGCGGCAAGGGCGGCGGCAAGGACGACGTCGCCCAGGGCGGCGGCACCGACGCCTCTCGCATCGACGAGGCCCTCGCACTGGTGACCCGTGAGGTCGCGGAGAAGGTGCAGGGCTGAGGATGCGGACCGGCGTGCGGCTCGGCATCGACCCGGGCGACGCCCGGATCGGCGTCGCGAGCAGCGACCCCTCCGGCTTCCTCGCCACCCCCGTCGAGACGGTGCGCAGCGGCCGGGGCGACGTACGTCGTCTCGCGCAGCTCGTCGCCGAGAGGGAGGCGGTCGAGGTCGTGGTCGGGCTGCCGCGCTCGCTCAACGGGACCGAGGGCCCGGCAGCGGAGAAGGCGCGTGCGCTCGCCGGCCGGCTGGCTCGCCGAGTTGCCCCCGTGCCCGTGAGGCTGTGTGATGAACGACTGACCACGGTGTCCGCGGAGTCGATCCTGCGCGAGCAGGGGCGCCACGGGGCCAAGCGGCGCGCCGTCGTCGATCAGGCAGCGGCCGTGCTGATCCTGCAGACTGCACTGGACACGGAGCGGTCGAGTGGACACGCCCCGGGAGAGATCGTCGAGGTGACGGAGACAGATGAGTGAGCACGAGACCCGTCCGGACGACGACGTCCGCGCGGACGAGCGCGAGGAGCTCGAGGACCGCGACTACGTCCCGGGCGGCAAGCGCCGCAAGGGACGCGGCCTCAAGGGCTGCCTCGCGGTACTGGTCGCGCTCGTGGTGCTCCTCGGGGGCTTCTACGTCGCGCTGACGCAGGGCGTCTCGTGGGTCGCCGACCAGTTCCAAGGGCCCGACGACTACCCGGGCCCGGGCAAGGGCTCGGTCGAGTTCACCGTCAACGAGGGCGACTCGACCGCCCAGATCGGTCGCAACCTCAAGGCCGACGGCGTCACCAAGTCGGTCCAGGCCTTCATCGACGCGGCCGCCGGCGAGCCCGACGCCGCCGGCATCCAGGTCGGTGCCTACGAGCTCCAGAAGCAGATGAAGGCAGCCGACGCCCTCGAGGTCCTCGTCGACCCCGACAACCTCATCGGGTTCCCGACCGTCACGATCCCCGAGGGCCTGCGGCTCACCGAGATCGTCTCGACGCTCGCCGAGAACACCGACTACCCCGAGCAGGCGTGGAACCGGGCACTGCAGCAGCCCGACCGCCTCGGGCTGCCCGACTACGCCGACGGCAACGCCGAGGGCTACCTGTTCCCGGCCACCTACGAGATCAAGCCGGGCATGAAGCCGCCCCGCATCCTCAAGATGATGGTCGACCGCTGGCGCGAGGCCGCGGACGCCGCCGGTCTCGAGGAGAAGGCCGCCGAGCTCGGCAAGACGCCCGGCGAGCTGATGATCATCGCCTCGCTGATCGAGGCCGAGGGCCGCGGCGACGACATGCCCAAGATCTCGCGCGTGATCTACAACCGTCTCGACGGGCCCGGCGACAAGGGCGGCACCAACGGCACGCTCGGCATCGACGCCTCGATCGCCTACGGTCTCGGGCTCTCGCCCGGCTCGACCGAGCTGACCCCCGACCAGCTGGCCGAGGACACGCCCTACAACACCCGCATCAACGCCGGTCTCCCGCCGACCCCGATCGAGTCTCCGGGCGACGACGCCATCGCGGCAGCCGCCAACCCCGCCGACGGCGACTGGTACTACTACGTCACGGTCGACCTCTCCACGGGCGAGACCAAGTTCTACGAGGACTACGACGGCTTCCTCGAGGGACGCGACGAGTACAAGACCTACTGCGAGACCTCCGACCGATGCTGAGCCCGACCCCGAGCCCGCTGACGTGAGCAGCGGGCCGGGCCGGCGCTGCGGCGTGCTGGGCGACCCGATCGCCCACTCGCTGTCGCCGGCGCTGCACCGGGCGGCGTACGCCGAGCTGGGACTGGACTGGACCTACGACGCCCACCGGGTCGGCTCCGGCGGCCTCGGGGGGTTCCTCTCGCGACTCGGCGGGGAGTGGCGCGGGCTCTCGCTGACCATGCCCCTCAAGCGCGAGGCGCTGCCGCTGGTCGATCGGCTCACCGACCGGGCGCGCCTCGCCGGCGCCGTCAACACGATGGTGATCGAGGACGACGGCACCCGGGTCGGCGACAACACCGACCTGCCCGGAGCGGTCGCCGCCATCCGTGAGCGCACGTCGACCCCGCTGGTGACCGCGACGATCCTCGGCGGGGGTGCGACGGCCACCTCGGTCGGACTCGCGCTGGCCGACCTCGGTGTGCGCACGATCGTCCTCGCGGTGCGGGAGGAGGCCCGGGCGACCGAGACCCTCGCCGCCCTCCGGGCGCACCCGGCTGCGCCCGAGGTCGTGGTGTCGACGCTGGGCGCCGGACCCGCCGGCTCCGACATCCTGGTGTCGACCATCCCGGCGTCGGCCCAGACGCCCGAGCTGGTCGCGGGCTGCGCGGACGTGCCCGTCGTCTTCGACGTGCTGTACGACCCGTGGCCCACGCCCCTCGTCGCCGCGGCGGCCGGCCGCACGGTCGTCGGCGGCCTGGACCTCCTCGTGCACCAGGCGGTGCTGCAGGTCGAGCTGTTCACCGGACGGACGGTCGCGGTCGACGTGCTGAGAGAAGCAGGCGAACGCGCCCTTGCGGCGCGCCATGCCGGTTGAATGACCACGTGACCGACACCCTGACCGACCCTGCGCTCGCCGCGACCGTCGCGGCCCTGCTCGCCGGGCTGGGCGGCCTGCTGGTCCCGCGGCTGGTCGCGCGCGTGCCGGAGCCCGCGCCGAAGCAGGTGGCGGAGGACGCGCCACCCGCCGACGAGCCCCTCAAGATGCTCTACGCCGACATCGCCGCCCGGCCGGGTCTCGCGTGGCGCAGCGCGCTGCTGTCGGCTGCGGCGGGGGCCCTGCTCGGCGCGGCCACCGGGCTCGACTGGCCGCTGCTGTGGCTGGTGCCGCTGACCCCGGTCGCGGTCGCCCTGTCGGTGATCGACTGGCACACCCGCCTGCTGCCCCGCGTCGTCGTCCTGCCCGTCACCCTCGCCGCGGTCGTCGTGGTGACGGTGGTGGGCCTGGCGACGGGGGAGCGTGAGGCACTCGTGCGCGCCCTCGTCGCGATGGTGCTCGCCCGGTCCTTCTACTGGGTGCTGTGGTTCGTGCGGTCGGCCGGGATGGGCTTCGGCGACGTCCGGCTGGCCGCGCCGGTCGGGCTCGTGCTCGGCTGGGCCGGGTGGGGCGCGCTGGCGATCGGCCTGTGGGCGAGCTTCATGCTGTTCGTCGTCCCGGCGCTCGTCGTGCTGCTGGCGCGACGCGACCGCAGCCTGCTCAAGAGGTCGTTCCCCTTCGGTCCGTTCATGGTCGGTGGCGCGCTGGTGGGTCTCGTCTGGGGGACTGCGCTCGCTGCGCGCATGTGGGGCTGAGAGACTTCACCCATGCTCCGATGGCTCACAGCAGGCGAGTCCCACGGTCCCTCGCTGGTGGCGATCCTCGAGGGGCTGCCCGCCCACGTCCGCGTCACGACCGACGACCTCGCCGACTCACTGGCCCGGCGCCGGCTCGGCTACGGCCGCGGCGCCCGGATGAAGTTCGAGCAGGACCAGGTCCGCGTGCTCGGCGGCGTGCGCCACGGTGAGACCCAGGGCGGTCCCGTGGCCATCGAGGTCGGCAACACCGAGTGGCCGAAGTGGGAGAAGGTCATGTCGGCGGACCCCGTCGACCCCGTCGAGCTCGAGGCGCTCGCCCGCAACGCCAAGCTGACCCGTCCGCGGCCCGGCCACGCCGACCTCGTCGGCATGCAGAAGTACGACTTCGACGAGGCCCGTCCCATCCTCGAGCGCGCGTCCGCCCGCGAGACCGCGGCCCGCGTCGCGCTCGGCCGCGTGGCGTCCAACTTCCTCGAGCAGGCTGTCGGCGCCCGCATCGTGTCCCACGTGGTCTCGCTCGGCGGCGTCAAGGCGCCCGCTGGCCTCGTCCCCGCTCCCGACGACGTCGAGCGCCTCGACGCCGACGAGGTCCGCTGCCTCGACCCCGAGGCGAGCGCCGCGATGGTGGCCCGCATCGACCAGGCCCACAAGGACGGCGACACCCTCGGCGGTGTCGTCGAGGTCGTCGTCCACGGCCTGCCGCCGGGCCTCGGCTCCCACGTGCACTGGGACCGGCGCCTCGACGCCAAGCTCGCCGGCGCGCTGATGGGGATCCAGGCGATCAAGGGCGTCGAGGTCGGTGACGGCTTCGAGCTCGCCGACACCCCCGGCTCGCTCGCGCACGACGAGATCGTCACGACCAACGACGGCCTGCGCCGCACTTCCGGCCGCTCCGGCGGCACCGAGGGCGGCATGTCCACCGGTGAGGTGCTGCGGGTGCGCGCCGCGATGAAGCCCATCGCCACCGTGCCGAAGGCGCTGCGCACGGTCGACGTGGCCACCGGTGAGGCGACCGTCGCGCACCACCAGCGCTCCGACGTGTGCGCCGTGCCCGCGGCCGGCATCGTCGCCGAGGCGATGGTGGCGCTCGTGCTGGCCGACGCCGTGGTGGAGAAGTTCGGCGGCGACTCGGTGCAGGAGACGCGGCGCAACGCCGAGTCCTACCTCGACACCCTCCGTTTCCGGTGAGCATCCGATGAGCCCGCGCGTGGTGCTGGTCGGGCCCATGGGGGCCGGCAAGACGACGGTCGCTGGCCTGCTCGGCGACGCCTGGGACCTGCCCGTGCGCGACACCGACACCGACATCGAGGCCGCGACCGGCCGCGAGATCTCCGACATCTTCGTCGAGTCGGGCGAGGACCACTTCCGCGACCTCGAGGCCGCCGCGGTCGCCGCTGCGCTCACGGAGCACGAGGGCGTGCTCGCGCTCGGCGGTGGTGCGGTCCTGCGGCCGGAGACGCGCGAGCTGCTGGCCGGGCTGCCGGTCGTCTTCCTGCGGGTCGGCCTCGCCGACGCCGTGAAGCGGGTCGGCCTCGGGGTCGGGCGACCGCTCCTGCTCGGCAACGTGCGCGCGCGCATCAAGGCGCTTCTCGACGAGCGCACCCCCGTCTACGAGTCCGTGTCCGCCCACACCGTCGACACCGACGGCCGCACCGCCGACGAGGTGGCGGCCGAGGTCCGGAGGCTGCTCGGATGACGAAGCGCCAGACCCGGAAGCAGCAGCAGCGGACCCAGCAGCGTTCGCAGCAGCGCACCCAGCGTCAGCCCGAGAGGGCCGACCCGCCGGTCCGGCAGGAGTCCGGCGACACCGTGCTGCACGTCGGCGGCGCCGCCCCCTACGACGTCGTCGTCGGCCACGGGCTGCCCGAGCGGCTGCCGGCACTGCTGGGCGAGTCGGTCGAGCGGGTCGCGGTGCTCTACGCCGGCACGCTGGGCGAGCTGGCCGACCCGGTGGTCGACGCCCTGGTGGAGCACTACGACGTCCTCGCGCTCGGGCTCCCCGACGGCGAGCGCGCCAAGACCGCGCCGGTCGCGTCCGACTGCTGGGAGGCGCTCGGCGAGGCCGGCTTCACCCGGTCCGACGCGGTCGTGACCATCGGTGGGGGAGCGACCACCGACCTCGGCGGGTTCGTCGCCGCGACGTGGCTGCGCGGCGTCCGCGTCGTCCACGTGCCCACCACCCTGCTGGCCATGGTCGACGCCGCGGTCGGCGGCAAGACCGGCATCAACACGGGCGCCGGCAAGAACCTCGTCGGTTCCTTCCACGAGCCCGCCGGTGTGCTGTGCGACCTGGCGCTGCTGGAGACGCTGCCGCACGAGGAGCTCGTCGCCGGGCTGGGCGAGGTCGTGAAGTGCGGCTTCGTCGCCGACCCCGCCATCCTCGACATCGTCGAGGCCACCGACCCGGCGGACCTGACCTGGGACTCCGCCGAGCTGCGCGAGCTCGTCGAGCGGGCGATCCGAGTCAAGGTCGACGTCGTCGTCGACGACCTCAGGGAGACCGGCGGCGCCGACGGCCACCCCGGTCGCGAGGTGCTCAACTACGGCCACACCCTCGCCCACGCGATCGAGCGCACCAGCGACTACGCCGTCCGCCACGGCGAGGCCGTCGCGATCGGGTGCGTCTACGTCGCCGAGCTCGCCGCCCGGGCCGGCAGCCTCGACCCCGCCCTCGTCGAGCGGCACCGCACCGCGCTGTCCCGCGTCGGGCTGCCGACGACGTACGACGCCGCCTCCTTCGACGACCTGCACGCCGCGATGAAGGTCGACAAGAAGGCACGCGGCTCGCAGCTGCGCTTCGTCGTGCTGGACGACCTCGCCACGCCGCGGATCCTCGCCGGGCCCGGCGAGGACGACCTGCGCGCCGCGTATGCCGCGATCGGAGGAGAGTCATGACGAAGGTCCTCGTCCTGAACGGCCCCAACCTCGGCCGGCTCGGTCGTCGACAGCCGGAGATCTACGGCTCGACCACCCATGCCGAGCTCGCCCACCAGTGCGTCGAGTGGGGTCGCGACCTGGGTCTCGAGGTGGAGGTCCGCCAGACCAACCACGAGGGCGAGCTCCTCGACTGGCTGAACACCGCCGCCGACGACGGCGTGCGCGTGGTGCTCAACGCCGGCGCGTGGACCCACTACTCCCTCGCGCTCTGGGACGCGTGCGCCCAGCTGACCGCGCCGCTGGTCGAGGTGCACATCTCGGATCCGAAGCAGCGTGCCGAGGAGTTCCGCCACACCTCCGTCATCGAGCCGCACGCGGTGGCGACGATCGCCGGGCAGGGGATCGACGGCTACCGGCAGGCGCTCGAGGTGCTGGCCGCCACCTCGTGACGTCGTACGCCGGTCGGGGACGCAGCGCCCTCGTCCTCGCGGGCGTGCTCGGCAGCGTCCACGCCGCGTTCAGCCTCTACTGGGGCCTGGGCGGCGAATGGCTCGTGGAGACGCTCGGCCGTCGGATGGTCGACGCGTTCGCCGGGTGGGAGTGGCTGCTGCTCCCGATCGGCGCGGTGAAGCTCGTCGCGGCCTGGGTCCCGCTCGCGGCTGCCCGCGCCGGGTGGCCGGCACGCCGGCTGTCCCGGGGCGTGTGCTGGCTCGGTGTTGCGGTGCTGCTGGTCTGGGGAGGGCTCAACACCGTCGTCGGCAACCTGGTGCTGGCCGGCGTGATCGTCCCCGAGGGCGGCTACGACCGAGCCGGCATGGTCGGCCACGCGTTCCTCTGGGACCCGCTGTTCCTGGCCTGGGGCCTCGCCCTCGCGGTCGGGCTGGCTCAGTCGCGCGCCAGCAGCGCGCGGGTGGCTGCGTCGGCGGGGTAGAGCGCCTCGATCGCCAGCTCGGCGACCGTCACGTCTCCGGGCGTGCCGAAGACCGTCGTGGTCGTGAGGAACGACAGCACGTGGTCGCCGGCGCGCAGCCTCAGGGTGAGCACGATCCCCGGCGTGGGCTGCGGCCCTCGCACGGGGAACTCGGCGAGCAGCGCCGCGAGGCGGGGGTCGCCGGTGGTGTCGTGCTCGTGCCGGATCCGCGACAGGATCGCCGCGCGCCACTCGTCGAGGTTGGCGATGCGGGGCGCGAGCCCGCGCGGGTCGAGGCTCAGCCGTACGACGTTGACCGGCGGCTCCACAAGGTCGGCCGGCACGTCCGCGAGCAGGCGGTAGGCGGCGTCGTTGGCGGTGACGAGGTCCCAACCCCCGTCGATGACGAGCGCCGGGTAGGGCTCGTGCCCGGAGAGGATCTGCTCCAGCGCCTCGTTGACGTCCGCCAGCGCGGGTGCGCCGAGGGGCAGCTCCGACGTGTCGGGGACGAAGCCCGCCGCGGTGAAGAGCCGGCGGCGCTCGCGCAGCGGGACGGCCAGCGCCTCGCTGAGCTGCCCCACCATCGTCGCGCTCGGGCGCGCCCTGCCGGTCTCGATGTAGGACAGGTGTCGGGTGGACACGCCGCACTGGTCGGACAGTGCCTGCTGGGACAGGCGCCGTCGCTGGCGCCAGTGCCGCACGAGGGAGCCCACGTCGGTCGGCGCGGGCGCGTCGCGCGGGACGTCGAGGGTCATGGTGGTCACTGTGTCAGCCCTTCCGCGCCAGCCACACCTGTCCGGCGGCGAAGGCGCCGACGACGACGGCCTGCAGCACGGTCCAGACGACGCCGAGCGTCGTGAGCCCGCCGAGCACGGCGTAGCCGAGGCTGGCGACGACCCAGACGAGGTTGAGCGCCGCCAGTGCGGCCACCCCGCGTCGCGGGACCGGTCGTCGGGTGGCGAGGACGGCCACGCCCGCGGAGACGAGGAGGAGGAATCCGCCGAGGGAGCGGACGATCTCCTCGGGAGCGCCGAACGAGTCGGCGAGCCAGCCGCCCGCGACGGCGTACGCGAGGCCGTTGACGCCGGTCGTGAGGGCGTCGACGAGGAGGAAGGGACCGACGACGGGGAGGGTGATGCCGCGTCCGTCGCGTGTCGTGGTGGTCGTGGTCCGGGTCTGCTGGGAGGTGGTCATGACCTCAGGCTGGTCGCGGTCGGGCCGCAGGGCCATGACGTCCGAGGTCATGACGGTGCCGCCAGGTGGCACGATCGCGTCATGGACGCACCGGTGGACCTCAGTGCCCTCGCCATCAACGTCGTGATCCCGCAGGAGCTGCGCTGGCGTGACACGCGCCGCGACGAGGAGTTCGAGCTCCAGTCGCTGACGGTCAGGATGCTGCCCGACGACACGCTCGCGGCGAAGGCCTACGGACGACCGGTCGCCGGGGGACGGGGCGCGTACGTCTCGTTCCCGGTGCCCGACCGGCCCGAGCTAGCCGCCCTCGTCTCGGCAGCCGCTGACGAGGCGGCCCGTAGGTGGGCGGGCCACGCCTGACCGCCCGAGCCGTCCGGCGCTTGTGCTTGGATCGGCGGGTGCTGCCCTTCCGCCAGGTCGATGTCTTCAGCGCCGAGCCGTGGCTCGGCAACCCGCTCGCGGTCGTGCACGACGCCGACGACCTCACCGACGAGCAGATGGCGCGCTTCGCGCGGTGGACCAACCTGTCCGAGACGACCTTCCTGTCCGCGCCGACCGACCCGGCCGCCGACTACCGGGTGCGGATCTGGACGACCACCGGCGAGCTGCCGTTCGCGGGCCACCCGACCATCGGCAGCGCCCACGCGTGGCTGGAGGCCGGGGGCGTGCCCCGCGGCGACGTGGTGGTGCAGGAGTGCGGCGCCGGGCTCGTCGACGTACGACGCTCGCCGCGGCTCGGGTTCGCCGCCCCGGCCCTGCGCCGGTCCGGGCCGGTGGACGCGGACCTGCGGGCCCGCATCGTGCGCGCGCTCGGCGTCACCGACGCGGCCGTCGAGGACATGGCGTGGATCGACAACGGCCCCGGCTGGGTCGGCGTCGACCTCGGCTCGGCGGACGCGGTCGTCGGCGTCGTGCCCGACATCGCCGCCTTCACCGACCTCAAGGTGACCGTCCTCGGTCGTTGGGACGTGGCGTCCACCGAGGAGCTCGGCGCCGACGTCGAGGTGCGTGCGTTCTACGCCGACGGCCGCGAGTTCGGTGAGGACCCGGTCACGGGGAGCGCCAACGCCGGGCTCGCCCAGTGGCTCATCGGCACCGGCGCGCTGCCGCCGTCGTACACCTCGCGCCAGGGCAGCGTCATCGGTCGCGAGGGGAGGTCCGGCTCGAGGCCGTGGCAGACCGGGTGTGGGTCTCGGGTGACGCGACCACCCGGATCGTCGGCGAGGTGGACCTCTAGCCGACGCACCGGGCGGACGGACTCGCCCGACGGTCGGCCAGAGGCACCGAGGGCTGGGTCCGGCAACGAGGGTAGGGGAGACGGAGGCCGCTGTCCCCGGAACGGGTGGACCGGTATGGACCGGTGCGGAGACGGCTACGAGGTGCGGAGCACGCGCTCGCGCACGACGTCGTCCTCCCAGGCATCCCCGATGTGGAACCTCTTGCGTCCGACCGGCTCGAATCCGTGGCGGGCGTAGAAGGCGTTGGCGCGGGCGTTCTCCTCGCTGACCCCCAACCAGGACCCTCGCGCCGCGGTGCCGGCAGCCGCCGTGAGCGTGTGCTCCATCAGGAGCCCGGCCGTCCCCGAGCCGTGGTGCTCCGGGTGGACGTAGAAGCGCACCAGCTCGACGGTGGGGCGGTGGCGGATCGCCCGCGCGACGTCCGGGTCGGACGGCTCCTCGAGGACCAGCATGGTGTAGCCGACCGGGTCACCGCCCGTCCCGTCCTCGGCGAGGAGCAGGGTGCAGGCCGGGTCGACGACGTGGCGCCGGAAGCTCGCCGGGTCGAGCCGCGTGGCGATGTGGGCCGCGAGGAGGTCGGCCGGGTTCCGCGGGGTGCAGGCGAGGGGGAAGGTGAGCGCCGCGAGCCGGGACAGGCCCGCGGCGTCGGCCTCGGTCGCTCGACGTACGGTCACGGGCACGCCGGCAGGGTATCGCCGTGCGAGGCGGTCCGGCCTGCTCCCGCTGGTCCGGGCCACCGGTCCAGACATCGGTAGTAATGCTGATGCGGCCGTGTCGCCGCCCCGGTCACACTCGAAGGGCAACGACAGGGGAGGAAGACCATGGGAAGCGTCCTGAGCAGGAGCGCCCACGCAGACCAGCTGGAGGCCGAGGTCCGTGACGCGATGTGCTGCGTCCCGACCGACCGGTGCTGGGAGTGCCAGGTGAAGCTGGGCGAGGTGCGGGCGGTACGCCGCGATGCGTTGCTGCACACGATGAGCACGGTCCGACCGCGACGGCCCGTCTGGTGATGGTCCGGGACGGCGCTGTCGGCGCCGGCAGCGGTCGACGGGTCCCGCACTCGGTCGCGGCGCGCAGCAGGGACGAGCGGCGCGAGGGCGCACGCGACCGCGCGACGCTGGAGTTCGGCGACCGGGCCGACGCTGCCCTCGACCTCCTGGAGCTCCTCGAGCTCGCCTGGCACGACAACCACGGCGACGCGGCCCCACCGGCAGAGGTCGTCGAGGACGTCTGGACAGTCGCCTCGGGCGACCTCGCCCAGCTGGCCTCGGCGTCGCGGCTCGCCGTCACCGACTGGCGCGACCTGCGCCTGGCCGCCGACGAGCGGCGGGCGCGCGGCTGAGCCGACGCGGCCTGCAGGCTCACCGAGGTCTCGGAGCGCCGAACCTCTCGGCGATGACACCGTGCCTCAAGCCTCGGTCGCTGACGGTCACGGCGTCCTGCCCCGTGAGCCTGAGGATCGTGCGGACGACGCATGCCCCGGCGAGGATCACCTCGGCCCGGGCCGGCTGCAGGCCGGCGATCTCACGCCGTTGTTCGGTGGAGCGAGTCCGGAACGCCTCGATCTGCCGGTCCACCTCGTCCACATCGACGACGGTCCCGTGGACCACGTCCGGGTCGTAGCGGTCCAGGCCGTGCCTGATGGCTGCCAGGTTGGTGGAGGTGCCTCCGATCGCGATCACCATGTCCGGTCGAGGTCGGTCCGCCAGCTCGGCGAGCTCGGCGGCGATCGCGTCGAGCGCCGCGTCGACGGTCTCGCGGGGCACGGCGTCCGCCAGCCCGAAGCGCTCGGCGAACCGCACGGCGCCCAGGTCGACACTGAACTGCTCGTCGATCCGGTCCGCGCTCCCGAAGGTGAACTGGCTGCTGCCGCCGCCGGAGTCGAACACCAGCAGCCGGTCACCCGTCAGCGGGAGGGTCGACACGGCGGCCATGTACGCGAGCCGTGCCTCGTCCCGGCCAGAGATGACCTCCACGGTGACCCCGCAGCGGCCGTGGACGGCCGTCAGGAACTCGTCCCGGTTCGATGCCTGTCGCAGCCCCGCCGTGCCGACGGCGACGATGTCGAGCGGACCCCCTCGTCGAGCGTCGTCGACCAGGTCCTCGATGGCGTCGACCGTGCGGCCCATCGAGGCGGCCGTCAGCCCACCTGCCGCCACCAGGCCCTCGCCGAGCCGGGTGACCACGGCGGTCTCCGTCTCGATCCGCGGGGTGCCAGCCTCGTCGCGCCGACCGAGTGCGAACTTGACCGAGTTGGTGCCGACGTCGAGGACGGCGAACCGCCTCGGTCCCCACCCGAGCATCGACTTGAGCCCCCTGGCCACGCAGACGTTGGGCCGACCGTCGAGCCCCAGCCGGCCGACCGTCCGGGACACGAGGCCCGGGTCCGGGGACTCCACGGCGACGGTCCGGCTGGTGACTCCCTCGGCGCTCACCTCGGTGAGCTCGACCATGCAGTCGTCCACGAGGGTCCGGCGACGGCGCTTGTGGATCTCCACGAGCCGCAGGTCGTCGCGCGGAGCGACCAGCTCCTGCAGCTGCTCGAGGCCGAGATCGGTCCGCCGGGTCTCCGGGGGTGCCACGCCGAGCGCGGCGAAGGCGCCCGCGACCGCTGCGGCATCCAACGGGAAGGGGGCCTTCATCGTCGGCACCCACAGCTGCAGACCGGCGCCGTCCAGCCGCTGCAGGACCTTGACGTCCAGGACTCCCGCGCGGACCTTGACCGAGGCGTCGCCGTACACCGACAGGACGTAGATCTCGTCGCTCTCGACGGGCGCGGTGGTCCGCAACGGTGCCAGGGCGTCGAGGTCGTCCAGGGCGTCGAGGGCGTCGAGGGCGTCGCCGAACGTGCGCCACTCCCAGCGTGGAACGACGGCCGGCGCGGACGGGTGGATCGTGTGGTCGCTCATGGACTGTCGAACCGTCCGGGTCACCCCGGCGCGGCGCCCGACTCCGCGGAGAGCTCGGCAGCGAAGAACTCGAGCGCTGTCTTCGTCTTCGTCTGCTGCTCACCCGAGACGTCCAGGCCCTTGGCGGCCAGGAAGGCCCGCAGCTCGGCCGTGGCCTGGAAGGCCTCGGAGGGCGCGGCCTTGGCCGACAGCTCGAGGATCCTCGACCCGTCGGGATAGAACCAGAGCTCCGCGACGATGCGCATGCTCAGCTCCGGCGGTCGGATCTTGAGCTTGAAGACCGTGATGGGCCCCAGGATCGACAGGTCGTCCAGCGCCACACCCTCGGGCGCGTGCGCCTTGTAGAACGACCGCTGCTCCTTGGAGAACAGCGTGCGGATGCCCTTGCGTCCCGCCGCGACCTCCTTGACGGCCTTCGAGCCGAGCACGCCCTTCATGGACGCCGAGCACACGAAGCCACCCGGCATGGCGTCGACCTCGACCACCAGGTTGTCCGATGCCCGCTCCTCCTGGACGTCCGCGGGGACCACGGGCCTCAGCTTGATCACGGAGTCGTCCCCCCGCCCCTGGACCCGGCGAGCCCGGGCGACCACACCGACCCCGTTGAGAGCCAGGTCGGGGGTGTCGAAGAAGTACACCTGCCGGATCTGGGCGTCGAGCGGGTCGACGCCCAGGGCGGCGGCTGCCTGCCGTCGGTAGGAGTCCGGGACCGTCATCTTGAGCTCGACGCTGTCCGCGTCCCTCGCCAGTGCCAACACCTCGCCGATCTGGGCATCGGTGAGTCGAGCCGCTGGCTCGTCAGAGGTGACAGACATCCTTCGCTCCCTTCGTCGACGGGAGGTCGCGCCGCCACGACACCGCCCGAACACTGTCCAGCGCCGCGCGGCACTGGACATCACCCGGAGCGTGTGACGTGCTGCCTCACGTCCGGTGAGGGGGGGTGTTCACCGGTCAGCGTCGCGGCAGGCTGACGGTCGCGACCAACCCCCCGCCCGGACGCGGGTCGAGCGAGAGCGTCCCGTCGTGCGCCGCGGCGATCCGCTGGGCGATCGCCAGGCCGAGGCCGACGCCCCCGTGGTCGTCGTGCAGCCGTCCGGAGCCTCGTCGGAACGGCTCGGCCAGCGTCGCGACGAGGACTCGATCGAGGCGGTCGCCGGTGTTCTCCACGACGAGGGCGACCCCCGACTCGGTGGTCCGGGTGGTGACCCACGCGCCGCCGCCGGACGGCACGTTGTGCACGATCGCGTTGTGCAGCAGGTTCGTGGTCAGCTGGAGCAGCAGCGCGCGTGAGGCAGACGTCGCGGCCGCCTCGCCCGCGGTCGTGATCGTGACGCCACGCTCCTCGGCGAGCGGGAGCAGAACCTCGCTCGCCTCCTCCGCGAGGAGCGACAGGTCGACGAGCCCTCGCTCGAAGCTGCGCTGGTCCGCCTGGCTCAGCACCAGCAGCGCTTCGGTGAGGTCGACGGCTCGAGTGTTGACGGTGCGCAGTCGCTCGACGAGCAGGTCGACGTCGCGGTCGGGGTCCTTTGCGGCCACGTCGAGCAGCGTCTGGGTGATCGCGAGCGGCGTACGCAGCTCGTGCGAGGCGTTGGCCGCGAAACGCTGCTGCTCGGCGACGTGGCGCTCGAGGCGCTCGAGCATGACGTCGAACGCGTCGGCCAGCTCGCGGAACTCGTCGTCGCGGCCGGGCAGCCGGATGCGGTGGTCGAGCGCGCCGCTGCCGACGGCGCGGGTCGCCGCGGTGATCCGGTCGAGCGGCGCGAGCATCCTGCCAGCGAGCACCCAGCCGCCGGCCAGCCCTACGACGAGGAGCAGGCCCATCATCACCGCGGCCTTGGGCGCGAAGGCGTCCCAGAGGTCAGAGCGACCCGGCATGAACGTGCTGCCCAACCCGCCGTCCTGTGCACCGGGTCCACTCGTCGACCCGGCCGCGTCGGGCACGTAGCGCAGCAGGAAGACCCAGACCACGGCCAGCAGGCCAGCCCCCGTGACCAGCACGAAGCCCGCATAGCTGAGGGTCAGCCGCAGCCGGACGCTGGGGCCGGGCGGCCTAGCCACGACCGTCGGCGCCCGACACGTCGATGCGGTAGCCCACGCCGGGCACGGTGGCGATCGCCCAGGGCTGGCCGAGGCGCTTGCGCAGCGCGGACACCGTGATGCGTACGGCGTTGGTGAACGGGTCGGCGTGCTCGTCCCAGGCCCGCGCCAGCAGCTCCTCGGCGCTCACCACCCCGCCCTCCGCTGCGACCAGGACCTCGAGCACGGCGAACTGCTTGCGGGTGAGGGCGACGTAGCGCCCGTTGCGGTGCACCTCGCGCCGGAACGGATCGACGCGCAGCCCGGCGAGCTCACGAACCGGTGGCCTGTGGTGACCGCGCCTGCGGTCCAGGGCACGCAGGCGGAGGACCAGCTCCTGCAGCTCGAACGGCTTGGTGAGGTAGTCGTCGGCGCCGAGCTCGAAGCCGGACGCCTTGTCGTCGAGCCTGTCGGCGGCGGTCAGCATGAGGATCGGCACGCCCGAGCCGGAGGCAACGATGTGCGCGGCGACCTCGTCGCCGGAGGGCCCCGGGATGTCGCGGTCGAGGACGGCGATGTCGTAGGAGTTCAGCCCGAGCAGCTCGAGTGCGGTGTCGCCGTCACCGGCGACGTCGGCCGCGATCGCCTCGAGCCGCAGACCGTCGCGGATGGCGCCCGCCATCAGGGGCTCGTCCTCGACGATCAGCACGCGCATGCCCCGATCGTAGAGAGGGCCGTGTGTGCTCGACGTATCGAAAACGGCATACGCTGCGGCAACGTCGCGCTCTCTTCACTGGTCGCATGACACGACGTCTCCCCTCTGCGCTCGCCCTCGTCGCCATGCTCGCCCTCGGTTGCGCACCAACACAGGACCCGTCGTCGTCCGTCGCGCTGCCGGCCCTCGTGCCCGAAGGTCCGCCCCAGCCGCCGTCCGGAGCGTCGCGCGGCTTCGCGGACGGACTGCTGCCGGCCGGCGCGACCGTGTACGACGACCACCCCGGGCTGATCCGACTGGACAGCCGGCTCCGGGAGGAGCTCCGCGCCGCCACGGCGGACGCGTCCGCCGTGGGCGTCGGCATCGTTGTCAACAGCGGGTGGCGGTCGGCTGCGTACCAGTCGCTGCTGTTCGAGGAGGCAGTCGCCGAGCACGGCTCGGAGGCCGCGGCAGCGGCGTGGGTCGCGCGGCCCGGCACGTCCGTGCACGAGTCGGGCGCGGCCGTCGACCTGGGGCCGAGCAGTGCCGTCGACTGGCTGGCGCAGCACGGCGCCGACTACGGCCTGTGCCAGGTGTACGACAACGAGCCGTGGCACTTCGAGCTGGATCTCGACGCCGTCGAGAACGGGTGTCCGGACCCGTACGACGACCCGAGCGACGACCCGCGGTTGCAGATGTGATGCGACGTCCGCCCCTCGACCCAGCGACCGGAGGCGGAGCTCCGCCTCCTGCACCTGAGACGGCGGCCGACGTTCGATGTTGAGCGCTCGGACCTGCCGCGCCAAGCCACAGCGATTGGTGGCCGGAGCGGATCACCGTCGGTTGCGTCAATCACGCCATGCGCGTCGCCCCGGAGTCAGCGCGCGGATCTGACCAGCAGCGCAGCCCCGTCGAGGCATGGCAGTCTCGCTCAGGCCCGGACCGGACGTGGTCGCAACTTGAACACGAGGATGCCGAGATACCTGTTCAGCACGGCTTGCTCGAGTGGATAGCGCTCGCCGATCTCCCGCGACATCTGTGGCTCGATCGTGGACTCGACCCACATACCCGCTGCGCTGAAGATGTTGAGCAGATCCGACATCGTGTAGGGCCGCTTGGTCAGCGTGACGCCCTCGTTCCAGCTGCGATGGCGATAGGAGAACGAAGCGGTCGAGAAGTACTCCTCACCGAGCGTGGTGCCGTTCTCATCGGCGCGTTCGATGGCGTATCGACCAGCCGATCCAGAGAGTCCTCCCTGGCGCGCGCCTGCTCATGACCGGGTGCGGGTTCTGTCCATGGACGGCTGCCTGCCTTCGCACAGCCGAGGTCGTCGCGAACGTCCAGCTCTGCCGCCACGAGTGCGTCATCCTGCCGCGTGGTGACGCAACACCCGATGTCGCCTCTCAGCGACACCGGGCGACGCGACTAACCGGCGTGCTGGAGCGCGTTGACCTCGTCGCGGGCAGCGACCACAGCAGCATGCTGGCGTACGACGACCGCGCGGAATCCTGCGCTGAGGTCCATCTTCAGAGCGTCCTCGTACTCCGAGACCGCGTGGTCCTCGCCGGTCGAAGCAGCCTTGAGCACGGCTCCGGCGTCGTCGCCGGTGAGGGCGTCCTTCAACGCGATCCAGCCGCGGTGCACCGCTGCCGCGACGGTGCCGCTCTCGTCGACGTCGTCGCCATAGTCGTGACCCATGTCGACGATCTCGCGCCAGAAGCCGGCACGCTGCTCGGAGAAGCGCTGCAGGGTCGTGGCCCACTCGGGGTGCTCGCCGTCGCGGAGCTTCTCGGCGGCGTCTGCGAAGCCCCGCTCGCCGTCCTTCAGCGTCTCGACCAGTTCCTTGGCCGCCTTGGCGTCATCTGACATCTCTGCTCCTTCGTGGAATGGGAAGTCCCTACCGTTGCGGACTCGTCACATCCACGGATCACCCGTGGGGATGCGACCTCCTCGGGCACCGCCGTAGCGGCGTGAAGCGCGGATGCACCCTCGACCTGCGACTTGCTCCGAACCGGCTGCGGTCCTCCCGCCGCCTGTCGGGGACGTCCGGATCTGTAGCCGATGAGCGGAAAGTCGACTCGCTTGCGGCGCGGGCTCTTGGCCAACACCATGGCGGGATGAATGACGTGCCCAAAGCCCGGCACTGCGGGCACGCCGACCTGCTGCGCGAGTGCATCGACGGCCGAGTCGGGCAGTAGGTCAGCCTGACGCGGCTCGTCCCTTGTGACGAAACGGCAACGCACTCATCTGCCGCGATGAGCGTGGACCTGCCGATCAGCGTGGGCTATCTGCGCGCCAAGTGTTCGCGAAGTGCGGCCACCTCATCAGCCAACTGGTCGATTGGGAAGGCCTTGGACCTCCTGGGCAGGTACTCGCGCACGAGGCGCTCCGTCTCCGGCAGAGCCGCTGCCAGCCAGGCACGGACCTGCTCCGGCGTCTCCAAGCCTTGCGGAACCGAGTGCCACACGATGAACCGTCGCTGGCTCCGAGCCACGGGGCCGGGGGTAACGCCCGGTGGCTGCTCGGGCTCACGGAAGTTGTGCCAGGTCAGCATCGCCAGATCAACGCAGTAGTCGTCGTCGTCCGCACGCCCGTTCAAGTCACGGATCTCCCGTTGCACGGTGATCAGGGCTTCCTTCGCAGGCCCCCACTCTTGAAGCAAACCACCTGTCGCGAACGGCATGGCGACATGATGGCTGGCGCACTCGGCCTCGATGTCGAGAACGTCCGGATCCGCCGCGACCCGAGCATTCGCTCATGCCGATGAGCGAGAGGTCACCGTCTCGCGGTGAAGTCCACCGCTCGAAGCACACCGATGAGGTGCGACAGGCCGTGCCAGGCCGCCTCCGGACTTCTCGGTGGCGTCGAGAGCTCGGCTGAGATCGGAGCGTAGGTCGGCGATGGCGACGGTCGTGGACTCAGCCATGCCAGGGAGCATGACAGGCCGAACGCACTCTCGTCCTCCACTTCGCAGCGCCCGTTCGTGACGCGCCGGGCCTCATCGACTGGGCGAAGGAACGCAGGTCGTCCCTCGCGCACGTCACCGTGCTGGACCCGCTGACCCTGACCCGATTCCGGTACCGCGCGACCGGCGGAGAGCGTCACATGGCCATGGAGCGATGGCACCGCGTCGACCTGACCGCCGAGCAGACCACTCGCTAGTTGTACTGAGCGGGAGACACGCGGCGAGGTGCCGGAGCGGAACGACATCGTCCGCATCTGCCGCGATGAGCTCGACCAGATCTGCCGACGAGCGGATAGGTTCAAGTGTGCTCGTTCAGCTCTCCGGTGTGCCGGGCTCAGGTAAGTCCAGGCTCGCAAGATCCATCGCGGAGGCCACAGGCTTCGTGGTTGTAGACACAGACGTCTTGAAAAGTTCGATCGTCGGTTCTGGTGTACCCGTAGCAGCCGCAGGACCCGTGACGTACGGCGCGGCATTGGCGCTTGCTCAGGACTTGTTGGAGCAAGGCAGGACTGTTGTCCTGGACTCGCCCTGCAGGTATACGCAACTGCTGGAGTCCGGTCGCCGACAGGCTGGCGCCCTCGGGGTTCGCTACGCATTCATCGAACTGTGGGTTCGAGACTGGTCGGTCGTGCTGGGTCGCCTCGACGAACGATCCCCCAGGGTTTCGCAGGTGGCATCGGCAACAGCACCCGTCTCCGGAACGGACTGGGAGTTCGGCACGCCCAAGGCGACCCTTGAGGCGTGGCAGGACCAACTGGTCCGCCCAGAGCATGACTGGCTTCGACTCGATGCTGAAGGTGCGACGGGGGACAACCTGAGCACGGCCCTTCGATACCTCGGTCCCGACGAGTAGCGGCCCGGCGGCGGGGTCGAACGTCCCTCGGATGCGTCGAGGGCTCGGCTCGGAGCGGAGCGGAGGTCGGCGAGGGCGACGGTGATGGACCCAGAGGACGCACCCTGACCGGGTAGATGCGCCTTGCGCGGGCTCCAGATGAGCGGAGGGGCAGAACGAGCGGCCTCGCGAGACGATCCTGACCATCCTGACGCGATACGCCCCATCGCGTACGGGATGGCCGCGTCGCAGACGCCCGCGTCAGCTCCGCGGGACGGTGAGCGTGCCGCGCGGCGTGACGATGACCGAGAGGCCCGCGGGACCGGTCCAGAGGTAGGCGCCGGGAGCGACCCGCTCGTAGGACCACGACCCCGAGGTCTTCGCCCGGTGGTGTCGCCGGCACAGGGGAGCGAGCGACTCGGGCGACGTCTGCCCCGGCGGCCCGCCGTCGCCCGGGTCCTCGAAGGGCGCGCGGTGGTCGAGGTCGCACTGGCGTGCGGGACGGCCGCACCACGGAAAGACGCATGACTCGTCCCGGAGCCGCACCTCGTCGGCCATCCGCGGGGGTGGGTCGTGTCGGTCCACCGACCAGCGGTCGTCGGCCGCGACGTGGAGGACGGGTTGCACCGTGACGCGGGATCGACCGGCCCAGCCGCGGACCAGGTCGAGGGACACCGGGCCGAGTCCCTCGACCGACCCGGTCGCGGACATGTTGCCTGCGACGACGTCGGCGAGCGAGACGTGGAGGTAGAGCCGGACCTTTGCCTCACGTCGTCCGAGTGCCTGACGGCGGGCCTGCTCGTGCGCCCCGGGTCGGGAGCGGGGACGAGCGTGGTCAGGTCGAGGCGCGCCTGGGCGTCAGCGATCACCCCGAGGGCCTTGGCCTTGCGCACGCCGAGGTCGTCGGTGTCGCCGAGCGCGCCGAGGGCCTCGGCCTCCGCACAGACGACGTCGTGGAATCGCGTCAGGTCGAGGGTGTCGCCGGTGGCGTGCAGCTCGGACGTGCCGGAGTAGTGGAAGCGGGTCGGGGTGGACCAAAACGACGTCCCACGACAGGCGCGCACGCGCCTCCCGATCCGCCTGGTCCTCCCCGTCGCAGCGCGCGGCGGCCTCGGCGACGACTCGGTCGAGGGCCCCGGCGCCGAGGCGCGACGCGCGGCCGGCGAGCTGCCGGTCCACCCACCTTGCGGCGTCGAGGGAGAGGTGCCGCGTGCGGGTGGCCACCCGCCTCGCCTTCCAGGCCGGCACCGTCAGCGCCTGGGCCTGGTCCCACAGCAGCGGGAGACGGTGGTGCAGGTCGAGCGCATCGGCGAGCAACGTCGAAGCCGACGCGGGCGAGCACCCGAGCGCCACCGCCAGCGGCTCGGGCGTGAACGCGGCGACGGTGGGTGTGCCCGCCCCGCCCAGGGTCTCGGGCGCCGTCAGCACCGACGGCAGGGAGGGACCGCGAGACGTCTCGGAGGAGGAGTCGAGCGCGGGATGCGCCAACGCCCACTGGTAGGCGATGCGCAGCTTGTGGACCTCGCCCTCCCGCAGCAGCGCCTCGACCTCGCTGGCCTCGGACAGCAGCGCGCCGGCAGCCATGTCCTCGAGGTCGGCGACCCCGGGATCGACGGCTGTGGCTGCTGTCATGCACCCACTCAACCAGAGCCCACCGACAGTGGGTCGGGCAGCGGAAGGGGCCTGTGGAAAGGGTTTCGCGACCACTCGCCAGCCGCGTCAGTGAGCCGCCGCGCGGTCGACGTACACCCAGGTCTCCACGAGCTCGCCGTCCTCGCGGCGCGCTTGCGCCAGCACCCGTGAGTAGCCGGGACCCTCGAACTCGTCGAGCGCGCCCCAGTGGGCGGCCAGGGCAGGCGCCGTGAAGAGGAATCCGGCCACCTCGCGTCCGTCGGCCCGGAGGGCGAGCGCGGGGTACCCGTGCTCTGCGCCCCAGCCGACATCGAGCAGGTCACCGCGCACCGTGGCCGGGACCCAGGTCCCGTCCAGCGGCTCGAGCACGTGGTGGTTGGGTCGCCCTGGCGCGAGGGTGCCGTAGACGAACAGCCGTTGCATCAGAGCGAGGCGAGCCAGTCGTCGATCGGGACGTCGCCGTCGCCGAAGACGAGGGTCTTGCGGTGTGCCCGCGGGTCGTCCAGCACCGCGAGCGTGACCTGGGCGACGAGCTCGCGCGAGGTCGTGTCGCCGTCGCCCGAGCGGGCGTGCGGGTTGACCGCACCCCGGCCGGGCTCGAGGGTCAGGCTCCCGGGTCCGAGGACCGTCCAGTCGAGGGCGGACGCACGCAGGTGCTCGTCGGCCGCGATCTTCGCGTCCTGGTAGGACCGGAAGGGGTTGTCCTCCGGGACGAGGGAGTCGCGGTCGGCCCCGGAGAAGGACACCATCACGTAGCGGCCGACGCCGGCGGTCTGCGCCGCGTCCATCGACCGGATCGCGGCGTCGCGGTCGACCGCGAACGTGCGCTCCGGGTCGCCGCCGCCGGCGCCCGCCGACCAGACCACGGCGTCCTGCCCGGACAGCAGGTCGGCCAGTGCGTTGGTGTCGGCGTCCTCCACCGAGGAGACCAGGGCGGTCGCGCCCGTCGCCTCGACGTCGGCGACGTGGTTCGGGTTGCGGATCACCGAGGTGACCTCGTGCCCCGCCTCCACGAGCAACGGTGCCAGGAGGAGTGCGATCTTGCCGTGCCCGCCGATGATGGTGACTCGCATGGTGTCGACGCTACACACGGCTAGGTTGGCGCGGGTGCAGACCTCCACCCACGACCTGACCTTCGGCGAGGGGGAGGTCCGCAAGGAGTTCGTCGCCGACCACGAAGCACAGGCCGAGCGGGAGTGGGCGTGCCTGACGCTCCTCGCCGAGCACGCGCCCGGCCTCGCGCCTCGGCCGCTGCGACGGGAGGACGGCGAGCGCCCGGTGGTCGTGATGTCGCGGGTCCCGGGGGAGCCGGTGGCCGCGCGACCGATGACGGCGAGCGAGACCGCTGCGCTGGGAGCTGCGCTGCGCCGGCTGTACGACGTACCGGTCGAGGCGGTGACGGCTGCCGGGATCGGGCCACGGAGGTACGCCGCGGACGCCCTCGTCGGGGTGCTCGTCGAGTGGCTCGCCGACGAGCCGGCCCTCGAGGAGTGCCGTGACCCGGCGCGGGTGGCTGATGCCCTGGCCCTCGCGCGGGCGTACGTCGCCGCTCCGCCGCTGCCCGAACCGCGGCTCACCGTCCTCGGGATCGCCGACCTCAACCCGGCCAACGTCCTCCTCCACGACGGGGAGGTGCGGCTCGTCGACTTCGAGGACGGCGGCCTCAGCGACCCGGCGTACGAGCTCGCGGACCACGTCGAGCACCTGGGCAGCCGGCTGCCCGGCGTGTACGACGTCGACGCCCTGCCCGCGGCCGTCGGTCTCGACGCGGGGGACCGCGCCCGGATGGCGGGGTACCGCCCTCTGTTCGCGGCGTTCTGGCTGGCGATGCTCCTGCCGGGCAACGGGGGCTGGCGACGCAACCCGCGCGGCACCACCGAGGCGCAGGCCGCGCATTTCATGGCTCTCGCGGGCCACCACTAGACTCGTCGGTCGGCGCCGGGCCCGTGGCCCGCCCACGGACTCCTTGACAATCGACGAAGGCGGACATCACACCATGGCAACCACCAACGACCTCAAGAACGGCATGGTCCTCAAGATCGAGGGCCAGCTCTGGGCCGTCGTCGAGTTCCAGCACGTGAAGCCCGGCAAGGGCCCGGCCTTCGTGCGCACCAAGCTCCGCAACGTCGAGTCGGGCAAGAACGTCGACAAGACCTTCAACGCCGGCACCAAGGTCGAGACGGCCAACGTCGACAAGCGCACCATGCAGTACCTCTACAACGACGGCTCGTCCTACGTCTTCATGGACACCAGCACCTACGAGCAGCTCGAGGTCACCCCCGAGGTCGTGGGCGACGCGAAGAACTTCATGCTGGAGAACCAGGAGGCGATCGTCGCCACCAACGAGGGCCGCGTCCTCTTCATCGAGCTGCCGGCGTCCGTCGAGCTGCTGATCGCCGAGACCGAGCCGGGCCTGCAGGGCGACCGCTCGACCGGCGGCACGAAGCCGGCCACGCTCGAGACCGGCCACACCATCGCGGTGCCGCTCTTCATCACCTCCGGCGAGAAGGTCAAGGTCGACACCCGCGACTCGTCGTACCTCGGCCGCGTCAAGGCCTGACACCAGGTGGCTGCCCGTTCGAAGGCGCGCAAGCGCGCGCTGGACATCCTGTTCGCCTCCGAGCTCCGCTCGGAGGACCCCGTGGTCGCGCTCGAGCGCGCCATCGAGGCCGGCGAGGGCCCGACCAACGACTACACCACGACGCTGGTGCGGGGCGTGGTCGAGCACCGTGAGCGCATCGACGAGGTGCTGACGACCTACAGCAAGGGCTGGACGCTCAGCCGGATGCCCGCGGTCGACCGCAACGTGCTCCGCATCGGCGTCTACGAGCTGCTGTGGGGCGACGACGACGTGCCCGACACGGTGGCCGTCAGCGAGGCGCTGCACCTCGTGCAGGACCTGTCCACCGACGACTCGCCGGCCTTCGTCAACGGGCTCCTCGGCTCGGTCCAGCGCGACCGCGCCACCCTGGTCTGAGGCGAGCCGGGGTTCCTCGCGCGGGGGGTGGAGGCACCACTCACCCGCAGGGGTCAGTCGGGTCGCGGCACGGGGGCGCGAGGTCCTAGGTTGGCGCCATGAACGCCCCCACGCGCAGTGCCGAGCAGGCCCACAACAGCGACTGGATGGACCACGCGATCCGCGCCGGTCTCGTGGCCTACGGTGTTGTCCACCTGCTCGTCGGGTGGCTGGCGCTGCAGCTCGCCTTCGGTGAGAAGGAGGACAGCGCCTCCAACTCCGGTGCTCTCCACTACCTCGCCCAGCAGCCCATGGGCGGTGTGCTGGTGTGGTTGATCGCCATCGGCATGTTCCTGCTCGTGCTGTGGCGGCTCCTGGAGTTCGCCTTCGGCTACCGCGACGAGTCCGACGACACCAAGCGGTGGCGCAAGCGGGCCACGTCGCTGTTCAAGGCGGTCATCTACGGCGTGATCGGCTGGAGCGCGGTGCAGACCGCGACCGGCTCCGGCGGTGGCGGCGGGACGGACTCGACGACTTCCAAGCTGATGGACCTCCCGGGCGGCCAGCTGATCGTGGGTGTCGTCGGACTGGCGATCATCGGCTACGGCGGCTCGCTGGTCTACCGCGGCTGGACCGAGAAGTTCCGTGAGCACCTCGATGCTCAGGGGCAGGCCGGCAAGGACGGCTCGGTCTACGTCCTGATGGGCAAGATCGGCTACATCGCCAAGGGCGTGGCGATCGCGATCGTCGGCGGGCTGTTCTGCTACGCCGCGGTCACCCACGACCCGAAGAAGTCCGGCGGGCTCGACCAGGCCCTGCAGACGGTGCTGGAGCAGCCGTTCGGCCAGGTGCTGCTGACGGCCATCGCGCTCGGCATCGCCGCCTACGGCGTCTTCTGCTTCGCGCGGGCCAGGCACCTCTCGCGCTAGCGGCCCCGGGCCGGGCTCCCCGTGCTCGCGGGAGCCCCGGCGGCGACCGCCAGCGCGGTGGCGACCATGTGGTCGCGCACCTGTTCCACGGTGACGCGGCTGATCCGCGGCACGCCCGGCTCCTCCTCGGAGACCCGCATCGCGACCCGACCGAGCTGGAGGGTGCCGAGCCCGCTGGCGTAGAGCATGTTGGCGAGCAGGCCGGGGTCGTCGACGTGGAAGTCGCCGCTCTCCGCGCCGGCGGTGATCGTGCGGGTCAGCACCGACAGGCACCCGCTGATCGCCTGCCCGAGGCGGTACATCGCGCTCTCGCTGACCTCCTCGAGCAGGTCGCCGCCGGGCCTTCGCATGATGGCCTGCGCGCAGTCGACGAACGCGGGGTGGGCCAGGCCGTAGTCCACGAACGCCTCCACCAGGCGTACGAGCTGGTCGCGCGGCTCGTCCGTGACGGCGGCCGCCTGCTCCAGCGCCACCCGCAGCTCGTCGAGGTACTGCACCAGCGTGAGGCTGAACAGCTCCTCCTTGCCGGTGAAGTGCCGGTAGATGATCGCCCGGTTGATGCCGACAGCCCGGGCGATGTCCTCGATCTGGGCGTCCCGGACGCCCCGCTCGTCGAAGAGCCGGCGCGTGGCGGAGATGATCTCGGCCTCGCGCCGACGGCGCCGGTTCGCCGCGGTGCCACCCCGGGTGGGCGCGTTCGCGGATGTCGCCTCGGTGCTCATGCCGGTCATTCTAGGTAGGTCGTCGCCCGGGCCCCGGTGTGGTTCGATGCCGGGGTGTTGGTCGCTGCCGTCCGTCGTGCCGTCGCCGTGTCCGGCACGACACTTGTCGTGGCGGTCCTGGGAGCGGTCCTCGGAGCGCTGGTCGCGCCCTTGGGTGCCTCCGCTGGGACCAGCGAGGGGCGCTTCGCAGGGACGGCACGGCTGCCCGGTTGCTCCGGGGCGGTCGTGCGGTGGCCTGCTGCCCTCGACACCGACCGCGCCGTCGTCCTCACCAACGGCCACTGCGTGCGCCAGCCGTTCCTCGGCGCCCGCGAGGTGCTGGTGGCCGAGAGGCGCTGGACCCGGGTCGATCTCCTCGACGGTGAGGGGCGGGTCGCGCTCGAGGCGCGGGCCGTGCGGCTGCAGTACGCCTCGATGTACCGCACCGACGTCGCCCTGCTGACGCTGCGCGAGACGTACGCCGACCTGGCCGTTCGCGGTGTCACCCCGCTGTCCCTGGCCGCCGAGGGACCGTCGCGCGGCGAGCGGATCCGGATCCCGTCCGGCTACTGGACCGAGCAGCGTGCCTGCACGACCACCGGGACGGCGCACCGACTCCACGAGCGTGCGTGGGACTGGTGGAGCTCGATCCGGCTGCCGGCCCACGACGGCTGCGCGATCCGCGGCGGCTACTCCGGCTCGCCGATCGTGTCGCGCGAGACCGGGCTGGTGGTCGGGGTCGCCAACACCGGCTACGTCGGCGGCCGCCGCTGCATCGACTCCGCCTGCGAGGAGAACCGCCGCGGTCGCGTCGTCGTGCGCAAGCACATGAACTACGGGCAGCAGACGGCCTGGCTCCTCGGCTGCCTGGACGCCGGGCGGAGGTTCGACCTCGACGCGCCCGGCTGCCGCCTCGCGAAGCCGCGCGGCTGAAGGGCCCGCTCACGCGGTGACGTGTGAGCGCACCGTCTCGATCGTGTCGGCCTCGTGGGGGCCCTTGTCGTCGCGGTAGCGCAGGACCCGGGCGAAGCGGAGCGCGACGCCGCCGGGATAGCGGGTCGAGCGCTGGAGGCCGTCGAAGGCGATCTCCACCACCTGCAGCGGCCGCAGCTCCACGACATAGGTGTCGCGGAGGGTCGCCGGGGAGACGGCGAGCTCGGTGAACCGCTCGGTCTGCCACGCGAGCATCTCGTCGGTCATGCCCTTGAACGTCTTGCCGAGCATGACGAAGCCGGTCTCGGACGACTCGTCGCGCGCGCCGAGGTGGATGTTGGACAGCCACCCCTCGCGCCGCCCGGACCCCCACTCGACGGCGAGGACCACCAGGTCGAGGGTGTGCCGCGGCTTGACCTTGACCCACGCCGAGCCGCGACGCCCGGCGGCGTAGGGCGCCGACAGGTCCTTGAGCACGACGCCCTCGTGACCCGCGGCGACGGTCTCGGCGGCGAACGCGTCGGCGGCCTGCGGGTCGGCGGTCACGAGGCGGCGCACGCGGTGCTGCTCCGGGACGAGCGCGTCGAGCGCCTCGAGGCGCTCGTGGCCGGGGGAGTCGAGCAGGTCGCGGCCGTCGACGTGCAGCAGGTCGAAGAAGTGGGGGGTGACCGCGACACCAGAGTCTTGGGCGGTGCGGCTGGCGGTGTCCTGGAAGGCCATCGGGCGCCCGTCGTCGGAGAGGGCGAGCGCCTCGCCGTCGAGGACGAAGCGCTCGGCGGGCAGGGAGCGGGCGACCTCGACCACCTCGGGGAGCCGCGCGGTGATGTCGTCGAGGCTGCGGGTCACGACGAGCACCTCGTCGCCGTCGCGGTGGACCTGGATGCGGATCCCATCGAGCTTGGCGTCGATGGCGACCTCGGTCTCGCCGTCGGGGGAGAGGCCCCCCATCGCGGCAGCGACGTCGGGCGCGCTGGAGGCGAGCATCGGCATGACCGGTCGGCCGACCTCGAGCCCGATCCCGTCCAGCGCCTCCTCGCCCGCGAACGCCGCCCCGGCGGCCGCCACGGTCGAGCCGGCCAGCATCGCGGCGCGCCGCACCGCGGCGAGCGGCACGTCGGCCACCTGGGCCACCGCCTCCTGCGTGACCGCGTCGAGCGCCCCCTGACGGACGTTGCCCGTGACGATCGCACGCAGCCACGCCTGCTCGGCGGCGGTCGCGCGACCGAACAGCTGCGCCGCCGCCTCCTTCCGCGCGAGCTGCGACCCGGTGCCGGACAGGTGCGCCATCGCTTCGAAGGCGTCGTGGACCTCGCGGACCGTCAGCGAGGGCTCGTCGGCGGGGGCGGGGAGGTCGCTGACGCCGCGCCACCCGAGGCCGGTGCGCCGCTGGCGCAGCGTGCCGCCGAGGTAGGAGACCACCACCTCGAGCTCCTCGGGCTCGACGCGACCGAGCAGCTCCGCGAGCGCGGCGACCTTGGCCTTGCGGGAGCGGGTGGCGGCCACGGCGGCGGAGGTGGCGACGAGCTCGGCGAGCAGCATGGACCCATCCTGCCGCCCGGCACCGACAACGGTGCCACCCGAACGGGCAGGATGGTGGCCATGCGCACCACCCCCTCCGAAGCCTCCGCTGCCTCGCTCTACGTGCCGCGGTTCAACGTGATGGACCCCGACGAGGTCCGCCCGTTCGTCGGCGCGGTCGCCACGGCTCAGCTCGTCACCGTCGGCGAGGACGGCGTGCCGGACGCGACGTTCCTGCCGGTGCTGTGGGAGGGCGACCGGCTGGTCGGCCACCTCGCTCGCGCGAACGGGCACTGGCGGCGGGTCGTCGACGGCTCCCCGGCGCTGGCGATCGTCACCGGTCCGGACGCCTACGTCTCGCCGTCCTGGTACGCCTCGAAGGCCGAGCACGGCAAGGTCGTCCCGACGTGGAACTACTCGGTCGTCCACCTCCGCGGCCGGGTCGCTGTGCACGACGACGCCTCCTGGGTGCGCGGCCTGGTCACCCGGCTGACCGACCGCCACGAGCAGCCGCGCCCGGAGCCGTGGGCGGTCACCGACGCCCCGGTCGACTACGTCGACAAGAACCTCCGCCCCATCGTCGGCGTCGAGATCGTCATCGACTCGGTGGAGGCCAAGGCCAAGCTGAGCCAGAACCGCTCCGACGAGGACCGCGCCGGCGTCGCCACCGGTCTCGCCGCGGACGGACGCGAGCCGGACGGGCTCGTCGCCCCGTGACCCTCGTCCGTGAACGCTTCAGCGGCCGCATCGCCGGCGTGGGCAGCGCCAGCGGCGTACGCATCGTCGTCGGCCGGTGGGACGACTCGCCCTGGGGTGGGTTCGCCGACGTGATGGTCGAGGACGCCACCGGGCACCGGGTGCTCCTGGCGCCGACGGAGCGCGTGCGCGACTTCGTGGCGGCGACCTACTCCTTCGACGAGCACGTCATCGAGCCGGTCACGGTCGAGGACACCGCCGACGGCTGGCAGGTGTCGGCGCCGTCGCTCTCGCTGCGCCTGGTGACCGGCGGCCGTACGCCGCTGGGCGCGCTGCTCGCCGCGGTGCCGAGCCGCCTCGCGACGTCGCCCGCCTGGTGCTCCGTCGTCGACCCCGTCGCCCGCGTCGTGCTGCGGGGCGTGCGCACCCGAGGGACGGCCGGCAACGACCGGCGCGAGTGGTACGGCGCGACGTCGGTCGTGGCGGTCACCAGGATCTCCGGTCGCTGGCGCGGTGCGGACCTGGGGGTCCTGACGCCGGTGGACCCGCCGTGCCGGTTCGGCTTCTCCAGCACGCCCAGGCGGCCGTCGGTGACCAGTGTCGTGACCACCATCGAGCGGGCTGGGTAGGAGGGGGCATGGAGCGCAGGCAGCTGGAGTTCTTCCTCGCCATCACCGAGGCAGGCAGCTTCACGCGCGCGTCGCAGGTGCTGCACATCGCCCAGCCGTCGCTGTCCCACTCGATGCGCACCCTCGAGGCCGAGCTCGGCTCGCCGCTGTTCGAACGGCACGGTCGGGGCGTGCGGCTGACGGCTGCCGGTGAGGCGCTGGTGGGGCCCGCCCGCCGGGCGGTCCGCTCCTTCGGGCTGGCGGCCAGCGCCGTGCGCGGCGTCGTCGAGGGCGACGTCGGGGTGCTGCGCATCGTGTCGAGCACGTCGTGGGCGGTCCACCCGCTCGTGGGGCTGATCGGTGAGTTCCGGAGGCTGCGTCCGCAGGTGCGCTTCGAGGTGACGGACCCGGCGGCCCGCTCGGTCGTGCTCGACCAGGTCCGCACCGGCCAGGTCGACTTCGGGCTCGTGGACGGACCGCCCGCGGCGGGGCCGCTCGCCAGCCTCGAGCTGGCCGAGCAGCAGCTGCTCGCCGTGCTGCCCCCGGGCCGAGGCCCGCAGCTGACCACGACGATCGACGAGCTGCTCCAGCACGGTCTCATCGGCACGCCGCGCGGCACCGCCCTGCGCGACCTCCTGGACGCGCAGCTCGAGGCCGCCGGCCAGCCGACCGACGTCATGGTCGAGACCGCGCACGTGGCGTCGGTCGTGCCCCTGGTCCTCTCCGGGGCGGGAGCGGCGGTGCTGCCCGAGGGGATGGCCGCGGACGCGGCGACCAAGGGCGCCCTGGTGGCGCGCCTGGAGCCCGAGAGCCGGGCCACCGTCTCGCTCGTGTGGCGCGCGGGTGGGTTGGACGGCTCCGCGACCGACTTCCTGGACCACGTCCGCGAGCACCAGGCCGACCGCGCGCGCTGACCCGCTGCCGCGCCAGGGTCCGCGGGTGCGGGTCACGCCAGCCATAGGCCACGTCTATGTCTGTCGCTCACAACCAGTCTGGCTCCAGGCGTGCCTCCGCTTGGAGCAAGCAATGCTGTAAGTCTATCGTTTCACTCATATATTGATGATGTGCAACGAGGAGCTTCCATGAACCACCGCCCCACCCCCACCCGCCGCGGCGTACGCCTCGCGGTCCTCGCCACCCTCGGCCTCAGCGCGGTGCTCACCGGCTGCGCCTCGGACAGCGACACCGACGACGGCTTCGCCAGCAGCTCCTCCGGCGGTGCCACCGACTCCGTCGTCCTCGCCGAGCAGCCGTGGGTCGACCTGCAGGTCGAGAACGAGATCGCCGTCCAGGTCCTCCAGGAGCTCGGCTACGACGCCTCGATCAAGAAGAACCTGTCCGTCGAGAACGCGGCGTCCGCCCTCGGCACGGGCGACATCGACGCCTACCTCGGCAACTGGTGGCCCTCGCAGGAGCCCACCTTCGGCGAGCTCATCGACGGGGGAGACGTGGACGTCGTCTCGACGATCGTGACCGGCACCGAGTACGCCCCTGCCGTGCCCGGCGACGTCGCCGAGGAGCTCGGGGTGAAGTCGCTCGCCGACCTCGACGAGCACGCCGACGAGTTCGGTCGCAAGATCTACGGCATCGAGGCCGGTTCGCCCGGCAACGAGACCATCCAGGCCGCCATCGACGCGGACGCCTACGGTCTCGGGGACTGGGAGCTCGTGGCCAGCGGCACGCCGGCGATGCTGGCGCAGGTCTCGAAGTCGCAGAAGGCCGACGAGCCCATCGTCTTCCTCGCGTGGAGCCCGCACTGGATGACCGTCGAGTTCGACACCGTCTTCCTCGAGGACCCCGACGAGGTCTGGGGCGGCGCCGGCGAGATCCGCGCCGTCACCCGCGCCGGCTTCTCCGACGACAACCCCGAGATCAACGAGTTCCTCGGCAACCTCACCTTCACCACCGACCAGGCCGGCGAGTTCTACTACGCGCACGACAAGGACGGCGAGGAGCTCTCCGACATCGCCGCGGCGTGGATCGAGGCCAACCCCGACACCGTGGCGTCCTTCCTCGAGGGCGTCGACGACGCCGAGGGAGAGCCGGCAGCCGAGGCGTTCGCGTCATGACCACCGACGTCGAGACGCTGGCGCAGCCGGCGCACCGTGCCACCGAGCAGCCGGCCATCGCGGGCCGCGGCCTGTCCAAGGTGTACGGCCTCGGCGACCGCCAGGCCGCCCGGGCGCTCGCGGCCGACGACCCCGCGGCTGCGGTCGCCGCCGCCGGCGGCTACCTCGGCGCCGCCGACGTGAGCTTCTCGATCGGCACGGGCGAGATGTTCGTCGTGATGGGCCTCTCGGGCTCCGGCAAGTCGACCGTGCTCCGGATGATCAACCGGCTCAACGAGCCGACCGCCGGTGAGCTGCTGATCGACGGCGAGGACATCACGAAGGTGAGCGACTCACGCCTGCGCGAGATCCGCAACAGCAGGATCGGCATGGTGTTCCAGCACTTCTCGCTGTTCCCGCACCGCACGGTCCGCGACAACGCCGCCTACGGCCTCAAGGTCCGCGGCGTGGGCAAGGCGGAGCGCCGCGAACGGGCCGACGCGGCACTCGAGCGGGTCGGCCTGGGCGACCGCGGCGACAAGCTGCCGCACGAGCTCTCGGGGGGCATGCGGCAGCGCGTCGGACTCGCCCGGGCGCTCGCGGTCGACCCGCCGGTCCTGCTGATGGACGAGCCGTTCTCTGCCCTCGACCCGCTGATCCGCCGCGACATGCAGGACCTGCTCCTCGAACTGCAGGCCGAGGACCGTCGGACCACCGTGTTCGTGACGCACGACCTCAACGAGGCGATGCGGATCGGCGACCAGGTGATGGTGATGCGACAGGGCCGGGTCGTCCAGTGCGCCCCGGGGGCGGAGATCGTCGCACACCCGGCCGACGAGTACGTCAGCGAGTTCGTGGCCGACGTCGACCGGGCGCGCGTGCTGACGGCGTACGACCTGCAGCGTCCCGCGAAGCTTGTCTTCGAGGTCGACGAGCGCCCCGACGCGGCGCTGCGCCGCCTCGGCGACAACGAGGCCCAGGGCGCGTACGTCGTGGGCAAGGACGAGCGGCTGCTCGGCGTGGTGACCGACGCGGCGCTCTTGGCCGGCGTCAACCGCGGCGACGGCGACCTCTCGGGGTCGGTGTCGCAGGACTTCCACACCGTGGAGCCCACCGCGCACATCGGGGACTTCATGCACCGGGCCGGCCGCCAGGTCGTGCCCGTGACCGTGGTCGACGGACGGGGCAGGCTCAGCGGCGTCGTGCCGCGGGCGACGATCCTGTCCTCGCTCTCGACCGCTCCTGCCCAGGAGCGCGAGCGCGACGAGCGCCGGCTGGAGGTGGCCGCACGTGCCTGACCTGCGCATCGGTGAACGCGGCGAGAGCGTCATCGACTTCATGACCGAGCACCTCGGTGGCTTCTTCGACCTGCTCAAGGACCTCCTGAACTTCGGGCTGCGCTCGGTCTACGACCTGCTCACCGTGCTGACCCCGGTGGCGATGGTCGTCGTCCTCGTGGTCCTCGCGGTCCTGGCGACCCGTCGTGTCCTGCTCTCGATCAGCCTCGGCCTCGGCCTGCTGCTGATCCAGTCCATGGACCTGTGGCCCGAGACGATGCAGACCATGGCGTCGGTCCTGGTGGCGACGGTCGTCGCCCTGCTGATCGGCATCCCGCTCGGCATCTGGTCGGCGTTCAACCCGGTGGTGCGCAGCGTGCTGCGGCCCGTGCTGGACCTGATGCAGACGCTGCCGGTGTTCGTCTACCTGCTGCCGACGATCCTGTTCTTCGGGGTCGGTGACGCTCCGGGCCTGGTCGCGACCATCGTCTTCTCGGTGCCGCCCGCCGTCCGGCTCACGCAGCTGGGCATCAACCAGGTCGACAGCGAGACGGTCGAGGCGTCGGTGGCCTTCGGTGCCTCGCGGCGCGAGGTGCTCCGCGAGGTGCAGCTCCCGCTCGCGATGCCGTCGATCATGACCGGCGTCAACCAGGTGATCATGCTCGCGCTGTCGATGGTCGTCGTCGCCGGCCTCGTCGGCGGAGCGGGACTGGGCGGTGTCGTGGTGAACGCCGTCCAGGGGCTGCAGATCGCGGCCTCCATCGAGGGCGGCCTGGCCGTCGTCGTCATCGCCATCTACCTCGACCGCGTCACCTCCGCCCTCGGCGGCCAGGGTCGCGCGAACCCCGCCTGGTGGCCGCGTCGCCGCACCGTCGCGCCCGTCGCGCCGGTGACCGCCGAGCCGGTCACCGTCGGCTGAACCCGAACCCATGAAAGGGGCTCATCCCATGACCTCGACCCTCGCCCGCCCCGCCGTCACCGTGCAGCAGCTCGGCGGGAGGATCGGCGCCCGCGTCGACGGCGTACGCCTCGGCGGTGACCTGACCGCCGACGTGGTCGCGACCGTCCGCGAGGCGCTCCTGCGCCACAAGGTCGTCTTCTTCCGGGGCCAGGACCACCTCGACGAGGCCGGTCACCAGGCGTTCGCCGAGACCTTCGGCCCGCTCACGTCGGCGCACCCGACGGTCAGCACCGGCAGCGGTCGCGTCTTCAAGGTGACGGCCGACAAGGGCATGGCGGCCAACGCGTGGCACACCGACGTCACCTTCGTCGACCGCGTGCCGGCGATCAGCGTCCTCCGCGCGGTCCACCTGCCGCCCTACGGCGGCAACACCGTGTGGGCCAACACCGTGGCGGCGTACGACGCGCTGCCGGCGCCGCTGAAGGCGCTGGTCGACGACCTCTGGGCGGTCCACACCAACAGCTACGACTACGCGCAGCGCGACGAGGAGTCGGAGGAGCCCGACGCCAACTACACGCGGGCCGACTTCGCCTCGCAGCTCTTCGAGACCGAGCACCCGGTCGTGCGGGTGCACCCCGAGACGGGGGAGCGGTCGCTGGTGCTGGGCCACTTCGTCAAGGCGTTCACCGGCCTGAACACGGCCGAGTCGATCGCCCTCTTCACGCTGCTGCAGAACCGCGTCACCCGGCTCGAGAACACGATCCGGTGGACCTGGCAGCCCGGCGACGTCGCGGTCTGGGACAACCGGGCGACGCAGCACTACGCGGTGGCCGACTTCGGCACGGAGTACCGGGAGATGGCCCGCATCACCGTCGCGGGTGACGTCCCGGTGAGCATCGACGGGCGACCGAGCCGGGTCGTCCGCGGCAACGCCGAGGCGTACTCCCGCCTGGACGAGCTGATCAGCTGATCAGCCTGCGCGGCTGTCGCGGCTAGACCGGTCATCCTCCGACGCGCCACTGTGTGGCCACGGGCGAGCAACGACATACCCAATTGAGGGCATGCGTCGATTTGACAGATCTACGGTGCGCAGATGAGGGCGTCGGGAGGCGATGCCCGTCAGCAATGGGGAGCGTCATGCGCACACTGGACAAGCGGGTCGTGGGGACCCTGCTCGCCGCCACCGTGGGACTCACATCGGCCACGGTCCTCTCGAGCCCGGCCGGGGCGGCACCGCCCATCAGGATCCACGGCGTGGTGACCGCTGCGGGGGGAACCGGGCTGCCCGGTATCCACGTCACGGCGCTGGGTGAGAGGACCGTCGACGGTGTCGCCCAGTGGGTCGAGATCGACACGGCGACGACCGGGGCAGACGGCAGCTACAACGTCGGCAAGCTGCCCGACGGCAACTACAAGGTGCGCTACGACGACCCCTCGGGCAGCTACTCCACCGAGTTCTACAACGACGTGTTCCGTCCCGCCGACGCCACCGTCGTCGAGCTGCGCAGCGGGAAGTTCGACATGGCGCCGGTCGTCCTGGGAGGCGCGGCCCACCTGTCCGGCCTGGTCACCGGCAGCACGGGCGTGGGCATCGTGGGAGCGGAGGTCACGGCGTACGTCGAGCAGGGCGGCGCCTGGGCCCCGCTCACCACCATCGAGACCGTCGAGAACGGGCGCTGGGACCTCGGACTCCTTCCGGGTGGGTCGTACAAGCTCGGCTTCCACGACCCCGCCACCGGAGTCGTGGAGTACTGGAACGACAACGCCTCACTGGCCGACGCCGACACCCTGACCGTCCAGGACGCCGGGTCGACCAGCGGCCTGAACGCCCAGCTCGCCACGCCGGTGCCGGAGCCCACTCCCGAGCCCACTCCCGAGCCCACTCCCGAGCCCACTCCCGTGCCCACCCCGACGCCGACGGCCGACCCGACCTCGACCACCACGGCTCCGCCCGCCCTGCAGACCGCGCCGGCTCCGGTCGCGACGACCGCGACCACGACGACCGCGAAGGTCGTGATGGTGAAGCGCCCGCGGATCAAGGGCGTCGCCGCGGTGACGCGCACCGTGCGGGTGACCCGGGGCACCTGGAACCCGACCACGGTCTCGCGCAAGATCCAGTGGCTCGCCAACGGCAAGCGCATCAAGGGGGCCACGAAGGCCCGCCTCCGGGTCACCGGGAAGCTCGTCGGCAAGCGGCTCTCGGTGCGGGTGGTGGCCTCGGCGCCGCAGCGCACCCAGCTCGTCGTGACGACGCGTACGACGAGGAGCGTCCGCCGCTGACGCACGTCGCCCGGTCACGGGCCGGGTGTCCACGGTGCCCCCGTGGTCACCCGGCATCGGGACCGATCGGGCGAGACCGAGGGTCACCTCATGGCGGTCAGAGCAGTCCGAGGCCCTGCGCGTGGCGGCGTACGGCGTCGGAGTCGGCGGCCAGCACGAAGGGCACGTCCGGCCCCCAGGCGTCGGACACCTTCTCCACACGTCCGTCGCCCGGGTCCAGCCGCACCTCGCGGATGTAGACCGCCAGGATCCGCCCGGGGTGCTCGCGCACGATGTCGGCGTAGATCTCGGGGTCGTGCTCACCGGAGTCGCCGAGGAGGACGAAGGACAGGTCCGGGTGGAGGTCGAGGACCTCCCGGATGCGGTCGTGCTTCTGCTCGCGCCCCTTCCAGGTGCCGAGCAGGTCACGCAGCAGCACGGGCCCGAGCGGGAAGCCGCGGTGCCGCAGGAAGCCCACCAGGAACGTGTACAGGTTCCACGGACTCGACGAGACGTAGAAGACCGGGTTCACTTCGGCGGCGAGGTCCTGGTAGAGCTCGACCGCTCCGGGGAACGCCGTGCGGGTGAGCGAGGAGCCGGTGAAGGTCTGGACGATCATCCGCACCACCCGCTGGACGCCGGTCTGGAGGATCGTGTCGTCGACATCCGAGACGATCCCGAAGCGGGCATCGGCGGACGGGACGCGTACGTCGACCGCGACAGCGCGCGTGCCGCGCACGCCGCGGTAGTCCCCACGGAGCTCGACCGTGCCCGGTGTCCACGGGCTCTCGAGGGCGTCCCTCGGTGCGATCCTGACCAGGAAGTAGCCGTCGCCGTCGGTGGCTGTGTCGACGCTGGCACCGCCGACCGTGATCCTGAGGGGGACGCCGGGGAGCTCGTCGGTCAGGAAGTGCCGCACGGTTCGGCGCACAGCAGCCCTGATCCCCTCGCCGTCCACTGCCTCGGTGGCCATGGGGTTGTCCAGGACGCGTCCTCGTACGACGACGCCCGCTGGCCCGCCGTGGCCGACGTAGGGCTCGATCCGGAAGTGCTCGGGGGTCCCCGCTCCACGGCGCCGGAGTCGGACGCCGTCCCACGCGCGCTCTGCGGAGACGACCAGGCGATGGAGGTTCAGGAGCCGGGCGCCGTCCCACGCGCGCTCCAGGGCGACGACCAGGCGATGGAGGTTCACGCAGCCACCGTATGTGGACCGGAGGCGTCCGCCCCGCACGCCCACGCCTCACGCGCGCAGGAACCTCAGCACCGCGAGCACCCGGCGGTGCGATCGCTCGTCGGCGTCGAGGTCGAGCTTGGTGAAGATGCTCCGCACGTGGCCCTCGACGGTCTTGGGGCTCAGGTGCAGCTCGGAGCACAGGGCTGCGTTCGTGAGGCCCTGGGCCATCAGCGCGAGCACGTCGCGCTCGCGCGCGGTGAGCCGGTCGAGCGGGTCGTCGTGACGCCGTCGCGCCACCAACCGGGTCACCAGCTCCGAGTCGAGGACCACGTCGCCACCCGCTACCCGGCGTACGTCGGCGGCAAAGGCCGAGAGGTCGAAGACCCGGTCCTTGAGCAGGTAGCCCACGCCTCCGTCGAAGTCGGTCATCAGCCGCATCGCGTGGTGGACCTCCACGTGCTGCGAGAGCAGCACCAGCCCCACGGACGGGGCGAACGCGCGGATCTCGGTGGCGGCGTCGATGCCCTCGCTCGCGAACCCGGGCGGCATCCGCAGGTCGACCACGACCACGTCGGGAGTCTCACGCCTGACCAGGTCGACGAGTGACGGCGCGTCACCGGCCTGGCCGACGACCTCGAATCCCGAGTCCGTGAGGATGCGGGCGAGCCCCTCGCGCAGGAGCACGGCGTCGTCGGCGAGGATCACGCGCACGGCAGCACCGTCCTGACCGTGGTTCCTCCGCCCGGCGGGCTGGCCACCTCCAGGCGAGCGTCCAGCGCGGAGAGCCGGTCGGCGAGGCCCTGCAGGCCACGGTCGGGGGCAAGCCTCGCACCGCCGGTGCCGTCGTCGCGCACCTCGACGGTGAGGCGGTCCTGGTCGAGCGACACGTCGACGTCGACGACGCGGGCACCCGCGTGACGCGCAGCGTTGGTGAGCGCCTCGCTGACGAGGAAGTACGTCGTCGCCTCGACCTCCGCCGGCGGCCTCCGGTCCAGCGTCAGGTGCAACCGGACGGGCAGGGACGAGCGGTCGGCGAGGTTGGCCAGCGCGGCCTCGAGGCCGTCCTGGGTGAGTACCGCCGGGTGCACCCCGCGCGCCATCTCGCGCAGCTCCGCGGTCGCCTCGAGCAGCTGGGTGCGGGCGTGCTCCGCCCGGAGCACCAGGTCGGGGTCGCCCGACGCCGCTGCGCGCTCGACCAGCGCCCCGAGCTCCATGCCCAGGGACACCAGCCGCTGCTGTGCGCCGTCGTGGAGGTCGCGCTCGATCCGGCGCCGTGCGGAGTCCTCGGCGGTCACGATCCGTCGGGCGGCTGCCTGCAGCTCGGCCGCCTGCTGGGCCACCTCCTCGAGGCGGGCACGGTGGTCGATGACCAGACCGGTCTGGGCCACCAGGTCGTCGAGGAGCTGGTCCTTGGCCGGGGACATCGCCTCGCCGGGGCCATCGTCAGCGCCAGCGCTCCCTGCACGACGCCGTTGCGCGACACCGGCCGCACCAGCGCTCGCCGACCGCCCAGCTCGGCGAGCGGGCTGGCGCCCGCGGGGGCTCGGGTCGGCCACGCGGCGACGGCCGTCATGTGCTCCGCGCCGCCGAGCCAGACCACGACCTCGGACGCGCCGACGCCCCCGGCGATCGTCGCCGCCAGTCCCTCCAACAGTCCCTCGTCGTTGCGGGACAGCTGGGCGGACAGGCGCGACAGCGTCTCGTACGGCGTCGCGCGCCGGCCGTAGACGAGCCGATCGGCCAGGCCCTGGGCACGTCGTCTCACCGGCTCGAAGACCACCGCCACGGCGGCTGTCGCGGCGAGGGCCAGCACGCGGTCCGACACGGGGATGAGGGCGCCCACCCCGACGACCAGCGCGACGTAGCCGCCGGAGATCAGCAGGACCATCGCACCACCGACCAGCGCCTTGTTGATGATGGGGTCGATGTCGTAGAGCCGGTAGCGCACGATCGCCACCCCCGCGGCCAGCGGCAGGAGCGGGAGGCTCAACAACCCTGGGAGCGGGGTGTCCCAGACGAGCTCCCCGGTGAGCATGAGCGACACCGAGACGGCCACGGCGAACCCGAACCACCGCAGCTGTCGGACCTCGTCGCTGTCCGCCCGGCGCAGACGGGTGATGACTGCCGCGGCCCACAGCACCTGGAAGCCCAGGTAGAAGCCGATCATCAGGGGCGAGCCGACGCGCCGTGCGACGTCCGCACCGCCCAGCTCGAACGGGAACACGAGCCGGCCGTGGCGCCAGTCGTCCTCGATCGGCCACATGGCCGACGCCACCGCGACCAGGATCGCGAGGCCGACCATGACGCGAGACGCGGCGCGCCACCGCCAGGACAGGTGGACTCCCGTCGGGAAGACCATCACGGTGGCGCCGGCGGCCGCCATCGCCAGCGGTACGAGCCAGATCGACACCCACGCGAGCCACGCTCCACCGGGCAGCGCCGGGCTGTGCAGGCCGACCTGGCGACCGAAGTACATCAGGGCGTCCATCACCCCGAGCCCCACGAAGAGCTGCCCGAGGCGCAACCTCGGCCGCGCCAGGAGCACGTAGAGCCCGACGCCGGCGAAGGTGAGGGCGAGCAGGGCGTTGTGGAGGTTGCGGACGTGGAAGTCCAGCGCCGCACCGTAGGCGACCAGCCCGAGCACGAGCAGGCCGAGGCTGCCGACGACCACCCCACCCGCGACCGAGCGCGAGTCGTCGTACGCCGCCTGGTCGGCGGCGAGGGCCGGGGCCATGTGAAATGGTGGCACGGCGCGCGCGTCGACGTACCAGGGTTGACCCTCGAGTCGCTCCCGGGTACGCCCGGATGTGCGGCACCGCGACACGGTGGACCGTGGAGGCATGACCACTGCGAACAGCACCCGCCCCACTTCCATCACCACGCCGCGTGGCGCCCGCACCGGCTTCCTGTTCCTGATCGCCGGTGGCGTCGCGTTCTTCGCCGGCGGCCCCCTGCACCCGCAGGGCAGCGACGAAGGGGACAAGACGGAGCAGCTGCACTCGATGCTCGTCGACTCGGCCTGGTACCCGGCCCACCTCGTGGCCCTGCTGGGCTTCGCGTGCGTCGCCGCCGGTCTTCTCGCGCTCGGCCGGGACCCGGTGGTCCGCGATCGCCTCGGCAGGCTGCTGCCGGTCAGCGCGACGGTGGCCGTCGTCGCGACGCTCGGTGGCGTCGTCCACCTCTTCGCCGCCACCCAGGCCGCCGAGATCGAGGACGGCGGCACGACGCCGCTCGTCGCGGCCTTCATGGGTGTGGAGACGATCGTGAACCCCGTGTGGGGACTGATGATCGCTGCGTTGGCCGTCGTCGGCGGCCGTACCAGAGCCCTCGGCAACAAGATCGTCATGCCGTTCGGCGTGCTCGGCGGCCTCGCGTTCGCGCTGGCCACCGCCACCATCGCCTTCGTCGACACCTTCGACCCACTGTTCCCAGTCGCCGGGCTCGCCGGCGTCTGGTTGGTCGCGGCCGGGCTCGTGGGCCTCGTCCGACGCGTACCCGAAGGAGCCTTGTCATGAGCACCGACAGAACTGCACGAGGAGGAGACGTCATGACCACCATCCACATCCCGCCGGGAGAGGGCCGGATCAACCCGATGCCCGACGGCGACCACGTCGCGAAGGCTGCTGTCCACGACGCCGAGGGATCCTTCGAGGTCTTCGAGGTGATCGCGCCCGCCCGGCCGATGGCGCCTCCCCACGTCTCGCCGTGGACCGGGGTCCTGTACCTGCTCGAAGGCCGGGTCACCGCGCTGGTGGACGGCACGACGTACGACGTGGAACCCGGCGGGACGGTCGTGTTCCCCGCGGGGACGCCGTGCAGCTTCGAGGTCGCCGGGGAGTCCGCCCGTTTCGTGGGCATCACCACTGGGGACCGCGCCGGACGGTTCTTCGCCGACTTCGCCGGCTCGGTGCCGCCCGACCGACCCGTCGAGGAGTCCTTGCAGGCGATCCTCGCGGTCACCCAGCGCCACGGCGTGCGGCTCGCGGGTGCGTGAGCCCCATGCGCTTCGAGGTGACCACACGTGCCACACCGGATCAGGTCCTGCGCGCCCTGACGGACTTCAGCGATCGGCGGCTCGAGACCTGGCGGCGCACGCTCGACCCCAGGACCTATGAGGTGCGCGAGCTGGGCGACACGTGGGCGGTGGCCCGTGAGAGCACCGCTGGATCGCCGTTCTGGGTCGTCAACCGCTACGACTGGACCGACCCCACGGTCATCCGGACGACCGTGGTCGAGGGCAGCTGGGGAGGATCCGGTGACGGGACCTTCCGGGTCCAGCCCGCCGACGGTGGCGGCAGCCGGGTGCAGGCCGAGTGGAGACACACGGGCATCCGCCGTACCCGGGAGAAGATCCTCATCTCCTTGATCAACCACTTCCCCGTGAGGACCCTCGTCGCCCACCTGTGGGTCGAGGCGTTGGAGCGCTTCGCCCGGTCCGAGCTCGACCCTCGACCCGACCAGCGCCACGGCGACCAGCGGCGCACGTGCGTGCCGACGTCCTGGGGACGGTCCCGGTGACCGACCCCGTGAGGTCGCTCACACCGGCTCGCGAGGAGGGGACACAGGCCACGCTCCGGATTCGACATGACCGGTCGATCGTGTTCTGGTGGAAGAGCCGCAGGCCAGGGTTCCCGTCGTGAACGGGGCGCCTCCCATCGCGAGGTGATGCCCGCCGCGGCCTCGACGCCCGACTCGACGGTGTCGCGTCCGAGCGCCCCCGGAGGCGCACAACCCGTGAGGTCCGAAGCACGTGCGTGCCACCACCACACCCGCCCTGTCCGCCCGCCTGCGAGGTGCCGCCGCCGGCGCCGCCGCAGCCGCCCTCGCCCTGACCCTGGTGCCCAGCAGCGCCGTCGCGCAGGAGACGAGCCGCGACGCCGTCGCCGTACGCCTCAAGGTGGCCGACCAGCCGCCCGTCGACGTGGCGACCGTGCCGCGCGTGTGGCCCGGTGAGCTCCTCGAGACGCAGGGCGTCCCCGTCGACGGCAACGACCTCGTCGACGTCGTCCGCGACGGCCGCGAGGTCAGCGGTCCCCGCAAGCGCCTGCGCCAGGGCGACGTCGTGCGCCTGACCGACGTGGTCAAGGAGCGCAAGTCCAAGCGCGAGCGCGTGCGTGCCGGCACCGTCGAGGTCCCGACGACCAAGCTCAAGCCCGGCCGCCGCAAGGTCGTGCGCGAGGGTCGCGCCGGCGTCCGCAAGGTGGTCGCCGTCAAGACCTTCCACAACGGCGAGCCCGTGAAGTACCGCGTGGTCAAGCGCAAGGTCGTCAAGGACCCGCGCCCGCGCCGCGTGCTCGTCGGCCGCCAGGCCTACGCCGTCACCGGCGCCGACGGCCTCAACTGGGGCGCGCTCGCCAACTGCGAGTCCGGCGGCAACCCGCGTGCGGTCAACCCGGCCGGCTACTACGGGCTCTACCAGTTCGACATCGGCACGTGGCGCAGCGTGGGCGGCTCCGGCCTCCCGACCTCTGCCTCCGCCGGCGAGCAGACCTACCGTGCGAAGCTGCTCTACAAGCAGCGCGGCCGCTCGCCGTGGCCGAACTGCGGGCGCCTGCTCTGAGTCGGTGACGCCCTCACCGGGGCGGGCACAGCCTCACAAGCCGCGGCTGCGCACCATGCGCAGCACCTCTTCGGATCGCTCGGTGAGTGCGCTGACGACGACCGGCGCGGCCTTCGCAGCGGCAACCTCGCGGGCGCGCGCCACCCATGCCTCGTCGATCGCGTACACGGGGAAGAGGCTGGTCGTCAGCGCCAGACCGGGGATCATCCCGCCCTCGTGCAAGGTGGGCAGCGCCTCGAGGTAGCGCTCGGTGTACGGAGCGAGCACCTCCTCCTGGCCGGGCCGCCACAACGCTCCGGCCACCTTGCTCGCCGACTGGATGGGCACATTGCGATCCACGACCTCGGTCCACGCCTCCTCCTTCGCCGCCGCGAAGGGCGAGCTCGCGCGCACCCGCAGGGCGCGGGTCCACGAGTCGGGGTCGGGGTCGCGATGCTCCAGGGCCTGCACGGCGTCGGCGTCGACCGTGCCGAGCTCGGCACGGCGCTCGAGGACGTACCACTGGAGGTCGACGTCGTCCCCGATCTGCTCGAGCAGCGCGTCGAGGTCGCCCTGGCTCGCCGCTGTGCGCACCAGCGCCCGCCGCGCCGTCTGACGCGACACCCCGGAGTCGACCAGGTGACGCGCAGCAGCGGCGACCTGAGACTCGAGGCCGACCCGCTCCGACTCGGGCGCCCACTGCTGGGCGGCGGTGATGGCCAGCTCGAGACACGGGTCGACAACCGTCTCGACGGTCTCGACCGACAGCACGTCGGTGATCGCTCCGACGGCCTCGGCGGCGGTCGCGTCGCCGCTGGAGAGCATGTCCCACACGGTCGCCATCGCCACTGCGCGCGTCAGCGTGGTGGGTAGTCCTGAGGGACTTCCGACCAGCACCTCCCGCCCAGCCGCGTCGGGGCGCGTGGTGGCGAACGTGGTGTCGTCGTGGTTCACCAGGTGGAGGTCGGCCGGTGGCAGGCCCTCGATCGGCGTGCGGTTGCCGTCCACCTCCACGAGGACGGAGCCGACCTCCTCGAGGCCGTCGCCGGTGCGGCTGTAGGCACCGACGCCCACCACCTGCGGGTGCGGTGCGCCGTGTGCTCCGACGGCGGTGAGCACCAGGCCCTCCTCGGTCTGCTCGACACCGAGCCGGTCGACGCCGGCGGTCTCGAGCCAGGCCGTGCGCCAGGCCCGGAGGTCACGACGACTGGCCCGCTCGAGGGCGCCGACGAGGTCGTCGAGGGTGGTGTTGCCCCAGGCATGCTCGGCGAAGTAGTCGCTCATGCCCCTGCTGAAGGTCTCCTCGCCCACGAAGTACATGAGCTGCTTGAGCACTGCGGCGCCCTTGGGATAGGTGATCGAGTCGAAGATCGACTCGGCGTCGGCGACCGTGGCCACGGGCTGGCGGATGGGGTGCGAGCTGGGGCCCTGGTCGGCGAGGTAGGCGGCCAGCTTCTCGTTGACGAGGTTGTTCGCGGCGGTGTCGCCGTACGCCGTTGCCCGCTCGGCGGCCCACATGCACGCGAACTCGGCGAAGGCCTCGTTGAGCCAGAGGTCGTCCCACCACCGCATCGTGACGATGTTGCCGAACCACATGTGCGCCATCTCGTGCAGCAGCACGTTGACGAACCACTGCCACTCGCCGGTGGTCGGATCGTGGCGGCGCAGGATGTCATCGGTCCACGTGACACAGCCGTAGTTCTCCATCGCCCCACCGAACTCGGGCAGGAAGACCTGGTCGTAGCTGCGCTGCGGGAACGGCATGCTGAAGCGGTCACCGTAGAACGCGAGTCCCTGCTCGGTGAGGGTGAACAGCTGCCCGGCGTCCCGCTCCAGCACGGGTGCCAGGGTCTGCCGCGCGTAGAGCCCCAGGTCGTGGCCGCCCGCCTCCTTGCGCAGCTCCACGAACGGGCCGGCGACCACGACCGGGTTGTACGTCGACAGCGGCGGCGTGGGCTCGAACGTCCACCGCCGCCCGCCCTCGACGTCCTCCACCACCGGGTCGCCGGAGTTGCTGACCACGGTCCACGACTCCGGCGCGGTGACGGTGAACGCGTGCGGGGCCTTGAGGTCGGGCTGGTCGAAGCAGGTCCACGCGTAGCGCGCCTCGTCGGGCTCGAAGGACGTCCAGATGTAGACGTTCTTGTCGGCGGGGTCGACGGCGCGGTGCACGCCGCGACCGTCCTTGGTGTCGCGCTGCACCGTGGCCACCACGAGCTCGTTGTCCTGCTGGAGGGTGGCAAGGGTGATGCGCCCCTCCTCGGCCGCGGGCAACGGCTTGCCGTTGAGGGTCGCCGACTCCACCTCGGCACAGCAGTCGACGAACGTCGACGCACCTTCGGTGGCCGTGAACCGTACCGTGCTGACGGCCCGGAACGCGGGCCCCTCGAGCAGGTCGGTGAGGTCGACAGCGATGTCGTAGGAAATGACCGACAGAAGGGTCGCGCGCTCGATCGCCTCCTCCTGTCGAAGGCTGCGGACGGACACGGGTGTGGGTCCTCACGGGTCGGGGTGCGGCGTCCCGGATCAGGCGCCGCTCGCAGCCTAGACCGGTTGAGAGTCCTGGTTGCCCCCTCCGGACGCCAGCCGACATCATGACCGCACGCAGGGGTGGTCATGAACTGTCGTACGTGTGGTGCAGCCAGCGCCGAGGGCGCGCGCTTCTGCTCGTCGTGTGGGGCCACGCTGGCCGGTGACGACCCGGTGGCGACTGCCCCCGCGGGAAGGGTCAGACCGCGCCCGGTGGGCTACACCCCGCAGCACCTCAACCAGCAGGTGCTCACCTCTCGCTTCGCCCTCGAGGGCGAGCGCAAGCAGGTGACCGTGCTGTTCGCCGACCTGGTGGGCTCGACCGAGCTCGCCGCCAGGGTGGGTGCCGACGCCATGCACACCGTGCTCGACCGCCTCTTCGCGGTGGCTGCCGACGTCGTCCACCGCTACGAGGGAACGATCAACCAGTTCCTGGGTGACGGCTTCATGGCCCTCTTCGGCGCGCCGATCGCCCACGAGGACCACGCGCGTCGAGCGGTGCACGCGGCACTCGAGCTCCAGGCGGCACTGTCGAGCGTGGAGATACGGGCCGGAGGCACGGTCCTCACCGGGCTGCCGCTGCGGATCGGGCTGAACACCGGGATGGTGGTCGTCGGGGCCATCGGTGACAACCAGCGCTTGGACTACACCGCCATCGGCGGGACGACGAACCTCGCCGCCCGCGTGATGGGTCTCTCTGGTGCCGGGCAGGTGCTCGCCACCGACACGACCGCCCGCCTGGCGGGCGGCGCGTTCGACTGGACCGACCGTGCGGCCCGCCAGGTGAAGGGCTTCACGGACCCCGTCCACGTGCAGCTCGCGGCCGCCCGTCGGGCCTCCACCACCGAGTCGCCGAGCATCACCCCCGCCCGGACTCGGTTCGTCGGGCGCGACCCGGAGCTCCAGCGGCTCATCGCCCACTGTGGTGGTCTGGCTGGCGGGACCGGCGCGATCGTGAGCCTCGTCGGCGAGGCCGGTCTCGGCAAGTCACGGCTGCTCGGTGAGCTGCACCGTCGAGTCGCGGCCGACGCACCCGCGGGATCCGCACCCCCTCTGTGGTTGGAGGGTCGCTCCCTGTCCTTCGGCGAGTCGTTGGGCTACTGGCCCTTCCAGGACATGTTGCGCCGCTGGCTCGGCGTGGCAGAGGAGGACCCTGCCGAGAAGGTGGCCGCGCGCCTGCGCCAGGAGCTCGCCGACCTCGCGCCGGACGAGGCGGAGCAGATCGAGCCCTACCTGCTGGTCCTGCTGGGCCTGCCGGTCCCGGAGGACCTCGACGACCGGGTGAGGTACCTCGACAACCAGGGGAGCGGTGCGGCGGTCTTCCGCGCGGTGCGTGCCCTGGTGGACCGGCTCGCCGCACGCGGCCCGGTGATCCTCGTCTTCGAGGACGTGCACTGGGCCGATCCCGCGTCGGTCGAGCTCATCCAGCACCTGATGCCGCTCGTCCGCACGCGGCCGCTGATGATCCTGGGAGCCGCACGCCCTGACCAGCAGAGTCCGGTGGCGTCGCTCAGGAGCCTGGCGCTCGAGCACTTCTCGGACAGCTTCAGGGAGGTACGCCTCCGTCCCCTCAGCGACGACGACGGGCTCGAGCTGCTCCACGACCTCGTCGGCGGCGACGACCTGATCGCGCTGCGGCAGCGCATCATCGAGCGCGCCGAGGGCAATCCCTTCTACGTCGAGGAGCTGGTGCGGGCGCTCGCGGCCGACGGGACGCTGGTGCGCGACCCGCGCTCGGGGGCGTGGCGCCTGCACGGTCCCGGCCACACCATCGCGATCCCCGACTCCGTGCAGGCCGCCATCAGCGCGCGCATCGACCGGCTCGACGACGAGGTCAAGCACGTGCTCAAGACGGCCGCAGTGATCGGCCGCACGTTCCTCTACCGGATCCTGGAGGTGCTCGCCGATCCCGACTCCGACCTCGAGGACGACGTACGTCACCTCATGCTCGTCGAGCTGATCAGGGAACGCCGCAACGATCCCGAGCTGGAGTTCGCCTTCACTCATGCGCTGGTGCAGGAGGCCGCCTACGACAGCGTGCTCGTCGACGCACGGCGCCGGCTGCACCTCCAGGTCGCCGAGTCGGTCGAGCTGATGTTCAAGGACCGGCTCGACGAGTTCGCCGGCATCCTCGCGCACCACTACGCGGCCGCCGAGCAGTGGGACAAGGCCCAGGAACACCTGTTCCGCGCAGCCGACAACGCGAGCCGCGTGGCCGCCGACTCGGTCGCCCTCGCGCAGTACCAGCAAGCGATGGATGCCTACGGCCGCGCCTTCGGCGAGGAGTGGGACCCGCTCCAGAGGGCTCAGCTCGAGCGGAAGGTGGCCGACGCCCTCTTCCGGCTGGGGCGGCACGGTCGTGCCATCGAGCACGCCGAGGAGGCGTCGCGACTGCTCGGGGTAAGCTATCCGGCCACTCGTGGCGGGATGCGGCGCGCGATCCTGTGGCAGGCGCTCGTGCAGCTGTGGCACGTGATCTGGCCCGCGCGGTGGCGGCGTACGCCGGACGAGCACACGGCAGCGATCCTGACCGAGCGCTGCGCGCTGGGCGACCTGCTCGGCTGGATGGACTTCTTCCTCGATCCGGAGCGCTTCGTGCTCGACGTGCTGCTGATCCTCAACAACGCCGAGCGCAACGGTGACCCGGTCGACATCGTCGACGGTTCGGTCGGCGTCGCCATCGTGCTCGACACCGTCGGCCTGACCCGGTGGGGAGCGCGCTACACCCGGCGCGCCAGTCGGATCGCCGGACGCGTCGACGATCCCCGGGCCACCGCCTACGCGTTGATGGGCGAGGCGCACCAGGCGTCGTACGACGGCCGGATGGCTGACGTCAGCACGATCACGGCACGCGGTGACCGTGCCTATCGCCGGATCGGTGACCTCCGACGGGCGAGCGCGTGCGCCGGCATGGGGATCCAGGCCGCCCGGTTGACGGGCAATGTCCCGCTCGCGCAGGAACGGGGTCCGGGCCTCTACGAGGACGGGGTGAACAGCAACGACTCGTTGCTCGCCGCGTGGGGCGCCCAGAACCTCGGCTTCATCGGCTCGTCGGTCGGCACCGTCGAGGAGGCGCGCGCCTACCTCGAGACCTCGCTGGCGACCTACCGCAGGATTCCGTCCTGGAACTCCGTGTCCGAGGTCCTCGGCGACCTGGCCGTGTGCGACCTGCGCGAGGGTCACCTCGACGGCGCGCTGGCCCGGCTCGACGAGGCGGACGGTCACGTCAAGGCCCACGGCCTGCGCGGCTACAGCGTCGCCTACCCCGTCCTGCGACGTGCCCAGGCCTGGCTCCGGAAGCTGGAGACGGCCGACGAGGCGGAGCGTGCGCGGGCCGCAGCGACGGCCCGATCGGCCGTCAAGGATGCCCGCCGCCTCGCCCGGACCGTGCCGGCCGCCCGGCCGTGGGCGCTGCAGCTCGCGGGGACAGCGGCCTGGCTCGCAGGGGACCAGCGGAAGGCGCGCAAGACGTGGGAGGCGGCGCTGGCGCTCGCCAGCGAGCTGGAGGTGCCGTACGGCGCCGCCCTCACGCTGCTCGAACGCGGTCGGCTGACCGGGTCGGCCGACGACCTGGAGCGCGCCGCCCAGACCTTCGACCACTGCTTGATGAGCATGGACGCGGCCGACGCCCGGACTGCGTTGGAACACCTCGAGTCACGGCAAGGAGCGGCATGAACGACCCGACACCGCCCATCCCACCCGGGGCAGACGGGTGCTACCACCCCGCCACGCAGCCAGAGGTGCAGGAGCTGGCGAAGTACGCCACGCTCCGGCGACTGCAGCTGCGCGTGCTCGGTTCCGGTCATTCGGTGCCCGCCGCCATCGGGACCACGGCCGCCGACGGCCTGAATGTCCGGCTCGACCAGATGACCGCCGTGACGACGCCCGGGACGAGCGTCACCGTGGAGGCAGGCTGCCATCTCGGGCCCGATCCCCGGGATCCGGCGTCGAACATCGAGAACTCGCTGCTGGGCCAGCTGACGGCGCGCGGCCTGGGGCTGGCTGACACCGGGGGCATCACCCACCAGACGGTGGGTGGCTTCCTCTCCACCGGGTCGTCCGGCGGCTCGCTGACCCACGCCCTCGAGAGCCAGATCGAGGCGATCACCGTGGTCGACGCGTTCGGCCAGGTGCACCGGCTCACCGCCGACGCCCCCGACCTGGTGCAGGCCGAAAACCCCTTCTACGCCGCCGGTGTGTCTCTCGGCCTGCTCGGCATCGTCACGGACGTCACCTTTGCGGCCAGGCCCGCCTTCGACATCGTCGGCCACGAAGCCGTGACCACCGAGGCCGACTGCGCCGTCGACCTGTTCGGCCCGGGCGCCGGGGGCAAGCCCTCGTTGACCACCTTCCTGCGCGGGACCGACTACACGCGGATGACCTGGTGGCCCCAGCGTGACGTCGGCCGGGTAGCCCTGTGGCAGGCGAAGCCGTCGACCAAGCCCTTCCCGGGCGGCGCACCGAAGCCGTACCAGGAGCTGGGTGCGTACTTCGACGCGGCCGGACTCCTCGAGGCGCTGATCGAGGGGCGCGAGATGTGGGTGGCGCTGGAGAGGAGCATCAGGCGTCACTGGTCCGAGCTCATGGCGGTGTACGACTCCGAGCAGGCACAGCTCGGGGAGGTGGGCGCCGACCTGGCCCGGCAGCTCATCGCCATCGTCGAGGCCGAGAAGCCCGAGTCCCCAGTGACGATCTTCGAGCAGGTCCTGGTGAACGAGGACTTCGAGCAGGTGCTCGTCGGCCTCTACTTCACGCTGCTCGGTCATCGCTCGGCAGGCGGGCTGTGCCAGCAGATGTTCACCGAGGCCTTCGGGAGCGAGGCGGCGTTCGAGGAGAGGTGGTCACCCCTCATCACGAACAAGCTCTTCCTCACCCTCGACAAGGACAAGATCGGCGCGCAGCGCGGCCGGCCGCAGGAGTTCTGGGACCACGCCTGGTCAGGTCTGCCGATGGACAACCAGATCAGCGACGACCTGATGCCCACGGTCTTCACCGAGCTCTGGATCCCGCTCGACGCTGCGCCGCAGGTGATGACCACCCTGCGCGACTTCTACGCCGGCGGAGGCTTCGAGCGCACCGGCACCTACGCCTGCGAGGTCTACGGCGCGAAGGCCAGCGACTTCTGGCTGAGCCCGGCCTACCACACCGACGTCGTCCGCATCGACCTCTACTACTTCGGCCGCAGCGCCGAGCCCCCCGACCAGACGTTCTACCCGCAGTTCTGGGCGAAGGAGGTCCTGGGTCAGTACGGCTACCGCCCCCACTGGGGCAAGTACCTCCCGCCCGGCGACGATCCCGACTTCGGAGCCGCCTACCTCGCCTCGGCGTACCCGCGCTTCGCCGACTTCCTGGCGCTGCGGAACGAGTGGGATCCCTACCAGACCTTCGTCACCGACTACTGGCGATCACACCTCGGCATCGCCCGGTGACGACGTACGACGCGGAGCTGCCGCAGGAGTCGCGCACCGTGGTGCTGCGGCGCGCCCTGAAGAACCGCGACCTGAGTCGGGCTCTGGTGGCCTACCTCGTCTTCAACATCGGCGAGTGGGCGAGCTACATCGCCCTCCTCGTGTGGGCCTATGACAGGGGCGGAGTGCGCGCCGCCAGCATCATCGGGCTGGTCCAGCTGATCCCCGCGGCGCTCCTCGCCCCTGTGGCCGCGAACCTGCTGGGGCGGATGACTCGCGCGGGGGCCCTGACCACCGGGTTCGTCGTGCAGGCCGCAGCTTTCGCGGCGTGCGGGACGGCGCTGCTGGCCCACGCCGACTACGCCGTCGTGGCCGTGACCGCGGCGCTGACGGCGGTGAGCATCTCCTTCACCCGACCCGTGCACAACGCGCTGCTGCCCGAGATATCCGACTCGACCCCCGAGCTGACGGCCGGCAACGCCGCGTCCGGGACCGTGGAGGCTGCTGCGGTGTTCCTCGGGCCGTTGCTGAGCGGCCTGCTCATCGTGCCGCTGGGTCCGGGTGGTGTGCTGCTCGTGCTTGCCGCTCTGACCGCGCTGGTCTGTGTGATGTGTCTGTTCCTGACCAAGGTGCCCCGGCCTCGACCCACCCACGGCGCGCTGCCGACGTCACCGACGATCCGGGTCGTGCTCCGGGCGCCGGCGGCGCGGCTGCTGCTGCTCCTGGTGGCCGCCGAGTACGTCCTCGTCGGCCTCGTCGACATCCTCCTCGTGGTGCTGGCCCTCGACGTGCTCGACATGGCCCAGTCGGGCCCGGGGGTGCTCAACTCCGCGATGGGGGTCGGGGCGGTGGTGGGCGCGGCGATGTCCGTCCTGCTGGTCGGCCGGCCCCGCCTCGCGCCTGCTGTCCTGGCCGGTGCGGCAGTGGCGGGCCTGCCGCTGGCCGTCGCCGGCTTCGCAGAGGCGGTCGTGGTGGCGCTTGCGCTGCTCGCCCTGTCCGGGGGAGGGAAGGTGGTCCTCGACGTCGGGCTGAAGTCGCTGGTGCAGCGGGTGCTCCCGGACGAGCAGCTCACGGCGGTCTTCGGGGTCACCGAGGCCGTGATGATGACCGGCATCGCCGCCGGTACGGCGTTGGCGCCCGTGCTCGTGTCCCTGCTGGGTGCCTCCGGCGCGTTCGTCGCCGCCGGGGCCCTGTTGCCGGTCGTGGCGCTGCTGGCGGTCCCCAGCATGCGCCGCCTGGACCAGCACGCCGTGGTGCCGCAGGCACCGCTGCGGCGTCTGTCGAGGGTCGCGTTCCTGTCGGTGCTGTCCGGTCGGGTGCTGGAGCGCCTGGCGCGGAGCGCCCGCACCGTCATGGTCGTGGCAGGGGAGACCGCCATCGCGGAGGGGGAGGTCGGCGAGGACGTCTACGTCATCGTGTCCGGGCGTGCCGCGGTGACGGTGGCCGGGGAGCACGTGCGCGACCTCGGCCCGGGTGACTTCTTCGGCGAGCTCGCGCTGCTGCGCGACGTACCCCGGACGGCGACCGTGCGGGCGACGACCGATCTGGAGCTCGACGTCCTTCAACGCGTCCCGTTCCTGACGGCGGTGCTCGGCACGGCCGAGTCCGTGCTCGGCGCTGAGGAGTCGGCCAAGCGCTACCGCTGAGCGGACCTGACCGACGCCTACTGCCCGATGCGGGTGCGCACCTCGTAGAGCTCGGGGAAGAACGTCAGGTCGAGCGCGCGGCGGAGGAAGTCGACGCCCGACGACCCGCCGGTGCCGACCTTGTGGCCGATGACCCGCTGCACGACCTGGAGGTGGCGGAAGCGCCACTGCTGGAAGGCGTCCTCGACGTCGACGAGCTCCTCGCAGGTCTCGTAGACGCCCCAGTGCTCGGCGGGCGCGGAGTACACGGACGCGAAGAGGTCGACGAGCTCGGCGTCGCTGGTGTGCGGCAGCGTCCAGTCGCGGTCGAGCAACCGCTGCGGGACGGCGTACCCCTGGCGGGCGAGGTAGGCGAGGAACTCGTCGTACAGCGACGGCTCGTGCAGCAGCTCGTCGAGCGCGGTGCGGGCGGCCTCGTCGTGGGAGAAGACCTTCACCATGTCGGCGTTCTTGTTGCCGAGGAGGAACTCGACCTCGCGGTACTGCGCGGACTGGAAGCCCGAGCTGGTCGCGAGGAACGGGCGGATCTCGGCGTACTCCGAGGGCGTCAGCGTCGCGAGCACCGACCACTGGTCGGTGAGCGTGTGCTGGATGTGCTTGACCCGTGCCAGCCGCTTGAGCGCGGGGGAGAGGTCGTCGGTGCGCAGCAGCGCGCGGGCCGAGCGCAGCTCGTGGATCATCAGCTTGAGCCAGAGCTCGCTCGTCTGGTGCTGGATGATGAAGAGCAGCTCGTCGTGCTGCGGCGGGTCCGACAGCGGTTGCTGGGCCGCGAGCAACGTGTCGAGGCGCAGGTAGTCGCCGTAGGACATGGACTGCGAGAAGTCCTTCTGGATGCCGTCCTCGAGGTCGCGCCGGTTCGGTGTCTCGCCCATGGCTGCAAGGTAGTCGACCGACGCTGGCGCGCATGAGCGAGGACCTCGACATCCGCCGTCCCGAGCTCCTGGGCGCTCGCCGCACCGGCGTCGGTGGCCCCGTCGGTGTCCTCGTCTACCGTCGTCCCATGGCCACCCCGGACGAGCGCACCCGCACCTGGGTGCCCGACTGGCCGTGCGCGCCCGCGCAGGTGCTGCGCCCGCAGCGCCGGGGGGCGGGTGACCCGACGCAGCGGCACGAGGAGTCCGGCCGGGTCTGGCGCGCCATGCGCACGCCGGAGGGGCCGGCGACGCTGTGCGTGCAGCCCAGGGCGTCGGCGGGCGAGGTCCTCGGCCGGGCCTGGGGGCCGGGAGCGGAGTGGGCGCTCGACCGGATGCCGGCGCTGCTGGGCGCCGACGACGACCCGTCCGCCTTCGAGCCGCACCACCACCCCGAGGTCGCTGCCGGGTGGCGCACCCACCGCCACTGGCGCATCGGGCGCACCGGGCTGGTGATGGAGTCGCTGGTGCCCTCGATCCTCGAGCAGAAGGTCACCGGCAAGCAGGCGTTCGGCTCGTTCCGCGAGCTCGTCCGCCGCCACGGCGAGCCCGCGCCGGGCCCGGTCGCGCCGCTGCGGTTGATGCTGCAGCCGACCCCGGACACGATCGCCTCCATCCCGTCGTGGGAGTGGCTGCGCCTCGGCGTCCAGCCCGCCCAGTCACGCACCATCGTCACCGCCTGCCGGCTGGCGTCGTCGCTCGAGCGGGTGGCCGGGGTGTCGGGCGACGAGGCCGAACGGCGTTTGTGCTCGATCCGTGGGGTCGGCGTGTGGACGAGCGCCGAGGTGCGCCAGCGGGCGCTGGGCGACCCCGACGCGGTCAGCTTCGGCGACTACCACCTCGCCAACTGGGTCGGCTGGGCGCTCGTCGGCCACGACATCACCGACGAGGAGATGGGGGAGCTGCTCGAGCCCTACCGCCCCCAGCGCGGCCGCGCGGCCGCGATGGCGATGGCCGGCGGCCAGGCACGCCCGCGGCGCGGTCCGCGGATGAGCATCCCGACGCACCTCCCGACCCGCTGACGGGCGGCCCGGACGCGGTCCAGACCCCCAGAAATGGTGTCGCCGCCCGCGGCGGGCCCGGAGTAGCGTCGAAGCCGAGGTGAAGGCTTGAGGGAGGGCCGCCATGGGCGACGTCGATCCCGTCCTGCTGCTGGCCACGACCGACGAGACGTCGAGGGACGTGCTGGGGTCGGAGCTGCGGCGCAGGTACGGAGGCGACTACGAGGTGGTCGTGTGCGCGAGCTACGAGCACGCCCGTGCGGTCCTCGAGGGGCTGCGCCGGTGGGGCCGGCAGGTGGCGCTCGTGATCGCCTGCTTCGGCCCCGACGACCGCGACGGCCTCGACTTCCTGCGCCGCGCCTACACGCTGCACCCCTCGGCCAAGCGGGCTGTCGCCGCGATCTGGGGTGACTTCGCCAGCACCGGCGACGTCTTCGCCGCCGTCGCTCACGGGCACGCCGAGCTCGTCCTCCTGCGACCCGAGCGCCGGCGCGACGAGGAGTTCCACGGAGCGATCACCGACACGCTCGACGACTGGCACCTCGCCCAGGGCATCGGCTTCGAAGCGGTGCGGATGATCGGCGAGCAGCGCGACGAGCGCACCCACGCGCTGCGCGACCAGTTCGGGCGCAACCACATCCCGGTCGGCTTCCACCAGGTCGGCACGGAGTCCGCCAACCGGCTGCTGGCCGGGCTCGGGCTCAAGGACCCCGAGCTCCCGGTGCTCCAGCTCGCCTTCACCAACCCACCGACGACGCTCGTCGCGCCGACCGACCTCGAGATCGCCGACGCCTTCGGGCTCATGGCACCGCTGCCGGCCGACCGCGTGTACGACGTCGTGGTGGTCGGCGCCGGGCCCAGCGGCCTGGCGGCCGCGGTCTACGCCTCCTCCGAGGGGTTGTCGACGATGGTCGTCGAGCAGTCCGCGGTGGGCGGCCAGGCCGGCACGTCCTCGCTCATCCGCAACTACCCCGGCTTCTCCCGTGGCGTCAGCGGCGCTCACCTGGCCTTCCGGTCCTTCCAGCAGGCCTGGTCCTTCGGCAGCGAGTACTCCTTCCTGCGCGAGGTGCAGGCGCTCGGCACCGACGGCGACCTGCGGACGGTCTCCATGTCCGACGGCAGCGTCATCCGCACCCGCAGCGTCGTCATCGCCACCGGCGTCGACTACCGCCGCCTCGGCGTGCCCACGCTGGAGGGCCTCGTCGGACGAGGGGTGTTCTACGGGGCGGCCGTCGCCGAGGCGCCCTCCATGGCCGGGACGGAGGTCTACGTCATCGGCGGCGGCAACTCGGCCGGGCAGGCCGCCCTCCACCTGGCCCGCTATGCCCGCCACGTGACGCTGCTGGTGCGGGGCGCGTCGCTCGCGGCCAGCATGTCCGAGTACCTGATCGCGCAGCTCGACGCCACGCGCAACGTCGGCATCCGCTACGGCACGGCGGTGCTGGACGGGCGCGAGGAGGACGGGTGCCTGGCGGCGCTCACCCTGGGTGAGCAGCACAGTGGTCCCGGTGGGGGCGAGGAGGTCCCGGCCGGCGGCCTCTTCGTGCTCATCGGATCGGTGCCCCGCACGCAGTGGCTGCCCGCGGAGATCGAGCGTGACGCGGCCGGTTTCGTGGTGACCGGCGGGGAGGGGCGGCTGCCGCTCGAGACGACCCTGCCGGGTGTCTTCGCCGTCGGCGACGTGCGCGCCGGGTCGATCAAGCGGGTCGCGACGGCCGTCGGGGACGGCGCGACCGTCATCGCGACGCTGCACGGCTACCTCGCGGCGCACCCGCAGGCGACCCCGACCGCATGAGCCGGCACCGGGCCGGGACCGGCGCGCCGGTGACGCGCGGGATGCGGGTGCTCCTCGTCGTCGCGGCGGTGCTCGTCTTCCTCGCCGGCTTCCAGCTGACCGTCTTCGCGACCCGGACGGCGGAGTGGTTCTCGTGGACCATCGACGTGCCCATGACCGCGGTGTTCCTCGGCGCGGCCTACTGGTCCAGCGCCGTCCTGGAGGTCGCCGGCGCGCGCTCGCGCACCTGGGGCCGCGCCCGCCTCACGGTGTGGACCGTGCTCGTGTTCACCGTCCTCACGTTGGTCGTCACGCTCGTCCACCTCGACAAGTTCCACCTCGGCGCCGAGAACCGCGCCAGCGCCCGCGCGATCACCTGGGGCTGGCTGGCGATCTATGCCGGGGTGCCGGTCGCCATGGTCGTCGGCCTGGTGCTGCAGGCGCGCGCCGGCGGCACGACGGTCGTGGACGTCGTACGCCTCCCGGCGGGCCTGCGGTGGCTCCTCGTCGGACTGGCCGCGCTGCTGCTCACCACCGGCGTGGCGCTGCTGCTGGCGCCCGAGTGGGCCGCTGACGCGTGGTCGTGGCCACTGACGCCGCTCACCGCCCGCGCCATCGGGGCGTGGCTGGTCGGGCTGGGCTGGGCCTCGGCACACGCCCGGCTGGTCGACGACCGGGAGTCGGTGCGGCCCGTCGGGCTCACCGGGGTGGCCTTCGTCGTCCTCGAGGCGGTGGCACTGCTCCGCTACGGCGACGTGGTCGACTGGTCGGGCTGGCAGGCGGCGGCGTACGTCGCCGGGCTGGCGTGGATCGCGGTCGTCTCCGCCTGGATCCTCGCGCTCCGGGGTCCCCGGCTACCGGTCGCGTAGCGCGCTGACCGCCCGGGTCAGCCGACCCTCGAGGTCGGCCCGGTCGATGCCCTCGCCCGTGCTGAGCACGGCACGGTCGCGGTCCTCCATGACGGCAGCCGTCACGCCGTCGACGCCGGCGAGCGCGTCCTCGAGGTCGGCGTACGCCGCACGGCCGAGTCGGGCGTCGATGTCCTCGGGGAAGGACACCTGCCACCGCCCCCGGTCGACTGCCGTGACCTCGACGAGGTCCACCTCCTGCTCGGGGCTCGCGCTCCCCGATGCCGGCAGCTGGGCCAGGCTGTGCTCGACGACGCTGCGCAGCCGGCCGGGGTCCGTTCCCGACTGCACCTGCCGCACGGTGCCGATCACCTGCCGCCACGGGGGAGCGATCCCCTCGACGTCCACCACCGGCTTGAGGTGGTAGGCGCTCTTGGGGTCCTCGTCCAGCACCCAGGGGAGCGGTCGGCCGAGTCGCGCGGCATAGACCTCCGCGACGAAGGCCGTCAGGCCCTCGGCGAGGGCCGCGCCGTAGGCCGACCACCCCGCCGACGCCAGCGAGGCGTCGTACCACTCGGGGACGGGCTCGACCGCGCGCTCCTCACCGATCCGGTCGACGACCGCCACGACGAGGCGGTCGAGGGCCTCGGGGGCCGGTGCATCGGCGCCGACCTCCGCCACGAACCACGCCAGGCGATCGCGGAGCAGGCCCGGCCACCGGGCGCAGAAGTCCCGCGCCCGGTCCGGCGACGCCGGGTCCCCGATCAGCATGGCGTCATCATGGCAGCCACACCTTCACCGCGATCCCCTTCGCCTTCAGCTCGGCGAGCAGGTCGGCGTCGGGGCCGACCCGGTCGGACCGGCCGCTCGGGAAGAAGTTCCAGGTGTAGTCGTCCACGTCGCCGTTGTTGACCAGGTAGGCGTCCTTGTCGATCTGCGTCTGCGCACGGGAGTCGAGCCGCCCGTCGCCGGTCTTGACCTCGTTCACCCGGACGGTGCCGGCGTCGTCGACGAAGTCGTCGACGATGCGGAACTTCCCGCCGTTGACCGGCGCGGGGAACCGCTTGGCCTTGCCGCCGCTGCCTCCCCGCACGAAGTCCTCGGCCTCGCGTCCCCAGTAGCCACGCGTGGCGGACTCGTCGAACCACTTGCCGCCCGTCGACGCGATCTCCACGGCGGCGTCGTCGATGAGGGCCTTGATGTGGTCCAGGTTCTGGCCACCGCGAGCCAGCCGCCGGATGTTCGCGTCGGACATCTTCGCGCTGAGGGTCGAGTAGGTGCCCGGCTTGAGGAGGCGCAGGACGGGGATGAACAGCGTCTCGAACGCCTTGCTGTCCTTCGACGCCTTGGCGAGCCAGACGACGAGCTCGTCCGCCTTGGCCGTGCGCGCCACCCACTTGCCGGCGTCCTTGAGGATGCCCGGGATGTCTCCCGCCACGGGGACGAAGAACCCCAGCGCCCCGGCGGCGACCTCGAAGATGGCCCAGCCCCACTCACCGCGCATCGCCGCGCCGATGGTGTCGCGGACCGCGACGACGATGTCCACGAAGGGGATGAGGCCCAGCGTGATCATGCCGGCGAGGTACTCCGGCTGGTCGGCGAGGAACGGCTCGAACGAGACCAGGTCCTGGCAGTTGGCGAACGGGATGTTGCACGGGTCGACCGCGTTGATGCCCGGAACCAGGGTCGGCGGGATGGGTCCCGGCGGGTCGAGCACCTTGATGGTGGGCGTCAGGCCACGGTCCGCGATCCAGTAGCCGATCTCCCCGAGGAGCGCGCCGGCGACGAACGCCCGGGTCCGGTCGCCGAGCGAGGGGTCGTAGGTGAAGGGATCGGTGTCGCCCTCGAGCTCCTCGGAGTCGTCGAAGCGGTCGCCGTCCGCGTTGCTCGCGAGGAGGTCCCAGCCGCGGACGTACTCCTCACCGTCGTCGACACCGTCGCCGTCGACATCGCTGCGCATCGCGTCGCCGCCGGCGTCGACCTCCTCGGCGTCGGAGAGGCCGTCGCCGTCGGAGTCGCCCTGGTGGGGGTCGCTCACCATCCGGTAGAAGAACGCCGGGTAGGGCATCCCCCAGTCGCGCTCGAAGGTCAGCTCGTCGCCGTCCCACAGCCCGTCGTCGTCGGTGTCCGCGTCGAACGGGTCGGTCATCACGGTGAGGCCGGTGCCGGTGACGACCCCGCGCACCTCGTCGCCGTCGAGCAGGCCGTCGCCGTCGGTGTCCGCGCCCTCGTCGATGTCGCCGCCGATGCGGTCGAACACCTCGGGCAGGTCCTCGGCGTTGGCGACCGCGAAGTACTGACCACCGGTGGCCTCGGCGATCTGCCGCAGCAAGGTGTCGTCGACGAACTCGCCCAGCCCGATCGTGTAGATCGCGATGTCGTTGTCGACCGCCTCCTGGGTGAGGCTGTCGGAGTAGGGGCCCTCGCCGTCGGTGAGCAGGATCTGCGCCTTGAGGTGCTCGGGGGCGCCGTTGTCGATCAGCTCGCGGTTGGCCACCGAGACCCCGGCGCCGATGTCCGTGCCGCCGCTGTCGTCGATCGCGTCGATCGCCGCCTTGGCGGTGGCGAAGTCGCGGGTCAGCGGCTGGGAGAGCGTCGCCCAGGAGTCGAAGTCGACGACCCCGACCCGGTCGCCCTCGATGAGGCCGTCCACGAAGCGCTTCCCGGCGTCCCGGCGCAGGCCCTCGGGGTCGTTCCACGACATCGACCCGGAGGAGTCCAGCGTGAGCATCACGTCCACGAACTCGGCGCCGCCCGGCTCACCGGTGCCCGGGTCGGTCGGGTCCCAGAGCTCGAAGACGCTGTTCCAGTTGGGGACGTAGAAGAGCACGAACGTCGTGAAGTGGTCGGTGGTCGCCGTCGCCACGCCGTTCCGGACCGTGGTCGGGAGCGGCACGACGGCGCCGGCCTCGTCGTCGTAGTAACCGACGGCCAGTCCGTCGACGTTGCCGTCCGGCACGGCCGCCGGGTCGAAGGCGAAGCTCACTGCGGCGGACTCGAAGTCCGCGGTGGCGGACACGTCGACGGCGGCGGACAGGCGGCCCGGCATGTCGGCGTAGAGCGGCCGCGAGGTCTCGACCGTGGTCACCGCGGTGCGGGCCACGTCGCCGACGCCCGTCAGGCGGACCGACAGGCCTGCGCCCGGTCGCTCGATGGTCGAGGTGTAGACCTCCTTGCCGTCCGCGATCCCGTCGCCGTCGGTGTCGGCCTTGCGCGGGTCGGTCCCGAGCCGCAGCTCGCTGTCGTCGAGCAGCTCGTCGTCGTCGGTGTCCTGGTCGGAGGGGTCGCTGAAGCCGCCCTGCACCTCCCGACCGTCGAGCAGGCCGTCACCGTCCGTGTCGGGCTCGATCGGGTCCGTGCCGGCCCGCTGCTCCTGGGCGCTGGTGAGGCCGTCGTCGTCGACGTCGACGTCCTGGTCGGCGATGCCGTCGTAGGTGGACGAGCGGGTCGGGTCGGTGAAGGTGTTGAGCAGCTCGACGGCGTCGGTGAGCCCGTCGCCGTCGGTGTCGGCCTCGTCGGGATCGGTGCCGGCGGAGATCTCCCGGTCCCGGGGGATCAGGTCTCCGTCCGGGTCGGACTGCGCCCAGTAGTCGGTGACGGCTGTGGAGGCGACCTGCCACGCGCGCCCGGCCTTCGTGCTCGCCTGCGCGTAGCTCTTGTTGCGCACGTGCTGGAGGACCTGGCGGTACTCCTTGTCGAAGGCCGCGACGACGGCATTGCGCGCGCCCTCGCCGCCGACGGCCGACACCGGCAGCGCGAGGAAGGTGTCGAGCTCGGTGACGGCCGCGATGCGGTCCGCCTCGGCGATCCCGGCGCCGATGGTGTCGCGTGACGCCGCCGCGGAGGCGGACAGCGCGTTGAGCTGGTTGATCATGGCCGAGTCGGCGTCGAACAGGCCGACGTCGAGCCCTCGGTCCCCGCTCTGGTGCGGCAACGCTCGCTGGAGGTGACTGTCGGCCTTCTCGAGGCTCTGCACGACCCCGCCGCTCGTGAGCCGCGCCTGGACCCGGGAGAACTCCTCGAGGGCGGCGAACCTGGCCCGCACGCCGGAGCCGGGCTGGAGGTCCGTGACGTACGACGGCTCCGTGGGCGCGGCCGGCGCAGCGGAGGCGGTGACCGAGCCGCCGGCGGACAGCACCACGGCGAGGGAGACGAGCATCGCCAGGATGCTCGAGAGGGTGGACGAGCGACGCGAGGCAGGCAATGTCTGAGGCATGGACGGACTCCCGAACTGCACAGGTGCAGGAGTCCCCCGTTTGGCCCCCTACGGTGCGCGAAACGTAGGTTCGGCGCCGTCGGGCGCACAAGGCTCTCCGAGAAGTTCGCCTCTCCTGTCTAGACCTCGGCGTCGCCGGACGGGTCGGCTGCGCTCAGAGCAGCGGGCGCAGGGGAGCGAGGAAGCTCTCGGTGAACTTCCGGTTGAGGTCGCGCGCCTCCCACTCCGACAGGGTCAGCTCGAGGCAGTTCGACTCGTCGTTCGTGAAGACCTCCTCCATCACCGCGGCGAAGGCCGGGTCGATGACCTCGAGGTTGATCTCGTAGTTGCCCTGCAGGCTGAGGCGGTCGATGTTGGCGGTGCCGACGGTCGACCAGCTGCCGTCGATGGTGGCGGTCTTGGCGTGCACCATCGCGTCCTTGAACCGCAGGATCCGCGCGCCGGCGGTGAGCAGCTGGCCGTAGTAGCCGCGCGAGATCCAGTCGGCCACGATGTGGTTGGACTTCAGCGGCAGCAGGATCCGTACGTCGACGCCGCGCCGCGCCGCTTCGGCGAGCGCGTCGACGAAGTCCTGGTCGGGCAGGAAGTAGGCCGTGGTGAGCCAGATGTTGCGGGTCGAGCGGGCGATCGCCTCGAGGTACATGCTGCGGATGGGGAAGTTCCACTGCCGCGGGATGTTCTTGTGCACCCGGATCTGGGGGTCCCAGTCGGACGCCGTCTCGATCAGCAGCGGGCGGTCGTTGCGCCGCAGCCGGTGGTGGCGGTTGAGGTTCCAGAAGTCGGCGAAGGCGCGCTTCATGTCCCACACGCCGGGCCCGCTGATCCGGACGTGGGTGTCGCGCCACTCGGTCGCGTAGGCCGAGCCGATGTTGTAGCCGCCGAGGAAGGCGACCTCCTCGTCCACGATCAGCATCTTGCGGTGGTTGCGGCCGTAGCGGCGCAGGTCCCAGACGCGGAAGCCGGCCGTCCAGACGGGGTAGCGCAGCACCTTCAGCGAGGGTGGGAAGCGCTTGAACGCCGGCGAGACGACCATGTTGGCGAAGCCGTCGTAGATGCAGTGCACGTCGACCCCGCGGTCGGCGGCGGCGGCGAGGGCGGTCTTGAACTTCCACCCGATCTCGTCGCCCTTCCAGATGTAGGTCTCGAAGAGGATCTGCTTCTTGGCGCCGTCGATGGCGGCGAGCATGTCGTCGTAGAGGTCGCGCCCGAAGGTGTACGTCGTGATCTCGCCGTCACCGACCGGCACCGTGCCCGGACCGGTCACGGGGAACGGCTTGGGCCGCTTGCCGCGCCGGCGGTAGGAGTCGACGAGCGAGAGCGCCACCGCGACCGTGAGCTGGAGACCGACGAGTCCCATCAGGGTGCGCCGGACGGCGGTCAGCGTGCGGGCGACGGTCACGGGGTCAATCTAGCGAGGGACCCCAGTCGTGGTGACCGCGGCGCGGCTGGCAGCATGCGGGCGATGCGCCGCCTCGTCTACCTGGTCGCCGTCACGCTCGACGGGTTCATCGCCGCACCGGACGGGGGTGACCCGAGCGGATCGGACTTCCTGCCCGTCACGCCCGACCTGGTCGAGCACCTCGTCACGTCGTGGCCCGAGACGCTGCCGGCACCCGCCCGCGAGGCGATGGGGATCAGCGGCCCGGGAGCCCACTTCGACACTGTCGTGGAGGGGAGGGGCTCGTACGACATCGGGCTGGCTGCGGGGCTCACCGACGCCTATCCGCACCTGCGCCACCTCGTCGTGTCGCGGTCGCTCGCCGACCGCACCGACCTGCCGGTCGAGGTCGTCGCCGGCGACCCGCTCGAGCGGGTCCGCCGGCTCAAGGCTGAGGACGGGCTCGACATCTGGCTCGTCGGGGGCGGGACGCTGGCCCACACGCTGCTCCCCGAGATCGACCGGCTCGTCCTCAAGGTCAACCCGTCGGTGATCGGCGACGGCAGGCGGCTGTTCTCCGGCCCGTTCGCCCACGCGCGCTTCGAGCCCGTGGACCAGGTCGACCTTCCCGGCGGCGTGCGCATCGTGACGCTCGACCGGGTGCGCTGACCAGACCCTGTGCGCTGGGCCAGCGCTGAGGCCTCAGGTCAGGTCGAGCGATTCATAGCGCGCGACGTCGCACGGCACGTCGGAGAGCACCCGGAACAGCGCCGCCCGGAGCATCGCCTGCCGCTCGACGCCGGTGCTCCAGTCGTCCAATGCGGTCCGCGGCGCACCGAGCCACAGCACCGCGTCGAGCACGCAGACCGCCTCGGCCCAGAGCGGTGAGCGCCAGGCGGGGGAGAGGTCGATGACGAACGGCGTCCCGGCGGCGTCGAGCAGGACGTTGCCGGCGAGGTCGGCGTGGACCAGGTGCTCGCGGCCCAGGTCGGTGTCGTCCAGCCCGGCCACGAGCCGCTCGACGAGCCCGGCCAGGCCCGGCTCGGGGCGCGTGGCAGCCGCCGCGACGGCCGCGTCGGCGTCGTACGCCTGACGCTCGGCCACGGCCCACTGGTCGGTGCGCGCGTCGAGCGCGGCGGGTCGCTCGGGCACCGCACTGGCGAGGTGGGCGTGCAGGAGGTGGGCGGTCGCCCTCAGCGCTGCGAGGTCCAGGCACGGTGTCGTCCCGGGCTCGAAGCGGGTCGCGACCCAGCCGTCGACGACGAGGTTGCCGTCGCGGGCGGGCACCGGCAGCACCAGCCGCACCGAGCGTGGCGACTGCTCGTCGAGCCGCACCGCCAGCCGCGCCTGGACCGGCGCCAGCCAGGCCTCGGAGGCGTCGTGCCCCGGGGAGAGCGCGAGGTCGCCGGCCCGCCAGGTCGTGCCGCGGCCGCCCGGGAGGGGCTCCAGGACGCCCTCGGCCACGAACAGGTCGAGCACGTGGTCCGGCGGTCGGCCGGTGTCGCCGTGGGGATCCCGAGAAGGCATGGCAGCGAGCGTAGGACGGCGGGTCGGCAGGCTGGGCAGGGGAGGGCCGCTGTCGGTGGCTCCGCGTACGCTCGACGCATGCGTCCAGTCACCGATCTCCAGCGCCGGGTGGCCCCCTTCAAGGTGGTGTCCGACTACGAGCCGTCAGGCGACCAGCCGGCCGCGATCAAGGAGATCGTCGGCCGGATCCAGGGCGGCGAGCAGGACGTCGTGCTCCTCGGCGCGACCGGCACCGGCAAGACGGCCACCGTGGCGTGGGTGGCCGAGCAGCTGCAGCGTCCCGTCCTCGTGCTCCAGCCCAACAAGACCCTCGCCGCGCAGTTCGCCAACGAGCTGCGCCAGCTCTTCCCGGACAACGCCGTGGAGTACTTCGTCTCCTACTACGACTACTACCAGCCCGAGGCCTACGTCCCCCAGACCGACACCTACATCGAGAAGGACTCCTCGATCAACGAGGAGGTCGAGCGGCTCCGGCACAGCGCCACCAACAGCCTGCTCACCCGCCGCGACACGATCGTGGTCTCGACGGTGTCGTGCATCTACGGCCTCGGCACCCCCCAGGAGTACGTCGACCGGATGCTGCGGCTCAAGGTCGGCGAGGAGCACGACCGCGACTCGGTGCTCCGCCGCCTCGTGGAGATCCAGTACACCCGCAACGACATGTCGTTCACCCGTGGCACGTTCCGCGTGCGCGGCGACACCCTCGAGATCTTCCCGGTCTACGAGGAGCTCGCGATCCGGATCGAGTTCTTCGGCGACGAGGTCGAGCGGCTGATGACGCTCCACCCGATCACCGGGGAGGTGATCTCCGAGGACACCGAGCTCCACGTCTTCCCGGCCACCCACTACGTCGCCGGTCCGGAGCGGATGGAGCGGGCGATCAAGGGCATCGAGCTCGAGCTCGACGACCAGCTGGCCACCTTCGAGAAGCAGGGCAAGCTGCTCGAGGCGCAGCGGCTGCGGATGCGCACGACCTACGACGTCGAGATGATGCGCCAGGTCGGCTCGTGCTCCGGCATCGAGAACTACTCGATGCACATGGACGGTCGCAAGCCCGGCAGCGCGCCCAACACGCTGCTCGACTACTTCCCCGAGGACTTCGTCCTCGTCGTCGACGAGTCCCACGTCGCCGTCCCGCAGATCGGCGGCATGTACGAGGGCGACATGTCGCGCAAGCGCAACCTCGTCGACCACGGCTTCCGGCTGCCGAGCGCCATGGACAACCGGCCGCTGCGCTGGGACGAGTTCGTCGACCGGATCGGCCAGACGGTCTACCTGTCGGCGACTCCCGGCAACTACGAGCTCGACCGGGTCGGTGGCGTCGACAACACGGTCCAGCAGATCATCCGCCCGACCGGACTCGTCGACCCCGAGGTCGTGATCAAGTCGACCAAGGGCCAGATCGACGACCTGATCCACGAGATCCGCACCCGCGCCGACAAGAACGAGCGCGTCCTGGTCACCACGTTGACCAAGAAGATGTCCGAGGACCTCACCGACTACCTCCTCGACGCCAACATCCGCACCCGCTACCTCCACTCCGAGGTCGACACGCTCCGGCGGATCGAGCTGCTGCGCGAGCTGCGCATGGGCGAGTACGACGTCCTCGTCGGCATCAACCTGCTGCGTGAGGGCCTCGACCTGCCGGAGGTGTCGCTGGTGGCGATCCTCGACGCCGACAAGGAGGGCTTCCTGCGCTCCGACAAGTCGCTCATCCAGACCATCGGCCGCGCGGCGCGCAACGTGTCCGGCCAGGTCCACATGTACGCCGACAAGATCACGCCGTCGATGGAGAAGGCGATCGACGAGACCAACCGGCGCCGGGCGATCCAGGTCGCCTACAACACCGAGCGCGGCATCGACCCCCAGCCGTTGCGCAAGAAGATCGCCGACATCACGGAGATGCTCGCCCGCGAGGACGAGAACACCGAGGAGCTGCTCCGCACCTGGGCCGACGTGGGCCAGAAGGGCCGCGCCGGTGGGGTGAAGGCCGGCAAGTCGCCGACCCCTGCGCTGTCGAGGATCCACGCCGAGGCCCCCGACACGGCCGGGATCCCGTCCACCGACCTGGCCGAGCTCATCCAGGCCCTCACCGACCAGATGAAGCAGGCCGCCGCCGACCTGCAGTTCGAGGTCGCAGCCCGGCTCCGCGACGAGATCGGCGACCTCAAGAAGGAGCTCCGCCAGATGATGGAGGCGACGAAGTGACGAGCGGTGCGCGCGAGCCGAGGAACGAGGTTCGTGGGGCCCCCGAGGAGCGAGGAGCTGCGAGCGAGCGCAGCGAGCGCGCCGGCGACGCGATGAGCGCCTGACACGCACGCTGGCGGCGTTCTCGTCGCTCGCAGGCCAAACCCGGGCCGGCTTCGCTCCTCGGCCTTGCCATCGCACGCGCCAGACGCCCATCGAAGGGTCCGCGCTGGTCGGGGCTAGGCGCCGCCGTCCTTGCGCCGCTTCTCGATCGCCTTCCTCTCCCGCTTGAGCAGGTGGCGCTCGTGGCTCTCGACGATGTCCTGCTCCTGCATCTGGATCCGCAGCAGGTTGACGGCGGCCGCGAGCATCGGGAACAGCGGCCAGGGGAACCCGCCCCACATCGTCACGGCCCAGATGGTGCAGGTGATGACCGAGATCCCGACCAGCCCGGTCAGGGCCTCGCGGCGGTCCTTGGCCCACAGGCGCACCGCCTGCTGGTGGAGGTCCGGCCGGGCCACCATCCCGGCGGGGCGGGGCTCCAGGGAGGCGTACGACGCGTCCGGGACGAGGTCCTCGAGATGCGGGACGAGGTCGGCGAGCACCTTGGCGCCGCTGGCCGCGGTGGAGCGAGCGTCGTACTCGGCGTGGTCGAGCCGACCGTCGGCGTAGGCCTCCCCCAGCACCTCGAGCGCCACGTCGCGGTCGCGGTCGGAGGCGCGGAGGCGGGCTGCCTGGGGCGAGCGGGGGTCGTGCTCGAAGCGCTCCCAGGTGCCGACGGACATGGCGCCAGCATAGGTGCGTCCCACCCGTCCGGAGGTGGGCGCTGGTCCGGCCGGGCGGCGCTCGCTAGGTTCGCGTCATGAGCACTCCCATCGACCTCGGCCGCCCCGTCTCCGGTGACGTCATCGACCTGATCCTCGAGGACCACCGCCGCTTCGAGGCCCTCATGCGACAGCTCCGCGACAGCACGGCGGACCGCGACGCCGTCCGCAAGGCGCTCGCCGCGCTGCACGTCGCGCACGCGGAGGCGGAGGAAAAGCACGTCTACCCCAAGCTCCGCACCAAGGACGCGATCACCGAGCACGAGGCCGAGCACGGCGAGGAGGAGCACGCCGAGGGGCACGAGGCGATGCTCAAGGTGCTCGAGCTCAAGGGCACCGACACCCAGGCCTTCGACGACGCCGTCGAGGAGCTCGCCACCGCGCTCAACCACCACCTCACCGAGGAGGAGCTGACGATCCTCAACCCGGCGCGCGAGGAGGTCAGCGAGAAGGTCCGCGTCGAGCTGGGCGAGGCCTTCGCGACCGAGCGCAACGCGCAGCTCGACGCCGACTGCGGCAGGATCGACAACGTCCGGCGCATCGTGCAGGAGGCCGAGAAGGAAGGACTGCTCGACGACGACGAGGACGAGGACGACTGATCGAGCCGCACACAGGCTGACCCGGCCGGAGGTGACCGCGTGGACGTGACGCAGGCGGAGGCGCTGTGCGCCGGGCTCCCCGGGTCGTGGCCCGACAACCCCTGGGACCACGAGCACCCGGTCTACAAGGTCGGACCGGGGGAGCGCGGCAAGATCTTCGCGTTCCTCGGCGCGACGACGGTCGGGGTCAAGGCCGGCGCGACGCGTGAGGTCGCCGACGAGTGGCTCGACCGCTATCCCGACGACGCAGGCGTGATGGCGTACATCGGCAGGTCGGGCTGGAACGACCTCGCCCTGGGCGGCGCGATCCCGGACGAGGAGCTGGTCGAGGCGGTCGAGGAGTCCTACCGGCTCGTCGTCTCGCGCTTGCCGAAGCGCGACCGGCCAGACGGCTGGGAGGCCGTCAGCGGCGGTGGCGCATCATCGTGAGGCCGACCATGCGCGCCACGACCATGGCGATGTAGAACACCCCGACCATCATCTCGACCATCACGACCGAGCGCGCCTGCTCGCCGACCGCCACGATGTCGGACAGCCCGACGCTGGTGAGCGTGGAGAACGACAGGTAGAGCAGCTCGAACCATGTGTGGTCGAAGCCCTCGGCGTTGGAGAACGAGTCGGGCCACACCACCTGGGTGACCGCGAAGAGGTAGGCGAATCCCCAGGCGACGACGGTGAACGCCGCGCCGGTCGCGAAGTACTCGTCCGTGGTGACGACGTCGTCGTGGAGCAGGTAGCGCAGCATCGCGTAGGAGACGTAGAAGTAGAACGGCGCGTGCAGCAGGCCCGACACCAGCACGATCGGGTCGGTGTCGGGGAAGATCGCCTCGAGGAGCGTGAAGACGATCGTCGGGGCGCCGAGGAAGAACACGACGCGGCTCACGTGGGGCGTGCGCCGGACCGCGAGCACCGCGGAGCCGACGGCGAGCATCCCGATGACACCGAGGAACGCACCGCCGACCTTCGAGCCGCCGAGGAACGGCCAGGCGAGCACCTGGAGCAGCTGGGCGCCGAGCAGCATCCCGGACGGGTGCGAGGTCACCTGGTCGAATCGTCTGCCCACGACGACGCAGTCTAGGGACGCGCGGATCACCCGCACGGCGACGCTCCGCTGGGCTAGGTTCGCCCCGTGGGTGAGCGAGCGGGGCGGTGGGTGGCCGGCGGTCTCGCCGTCGTGCTCGTCGGGCTGCTGGTCGCGATCGGGCTGGTCGTCACCCGGCAGGACGACATCGACGCCGGCCTGACCGCCGCCCAGCAGGACGTCGCCGGCGCGGCGCGCCGCGAGGCGCTGGCCTTCCTCACCGTCGACCACCGTGACATGGACCCGCTGATCGACGCCGTCCTCGACGGAGCGACCGGAGGCTTCGCGAAGCAGTACGCCTCCCAGCGCGAGACGCTGACGAACGAGGCGGTCCGCACCGAGGCGACCTCGACCCCGGAGGTCGTCGCCCTCGGCGTGGGGGACCAGGACGAGGAGTCGGCCACGGTCCTGGTCGCGGCCAACAGCACGGTGACCAACACGGGCACGGGCGCCGACGGCCAGGTCCGCTACTACCGGCTGCGCCTGCGGCTCGTCCGCGAGGACGACCGCTGGCTCACGAGCGACCTGCAGTTCGTGCGGTGACGACGTGACGGGCAGGACGACGGTGAACCGGTGGCTGGTGGCGCTCACGGCGCTGGTCGTCCTCGCCGCGGCTGCGCTGGTGTGGGTGCTGCGCGACGCCGGGGACGACTCCGGCGCGGACGTCAGCAGCGCGGACTCGGCGGACGCCGTCGTGGTGTCGTCGCAGGTGAAGGAGTCGGTACGCGAGCGCGCCGCGGAGGGGGCCGCCGCGGCCTACGGCTACTCCTGGAAGACGCTGGCCGACGACAAGGCCGCCGCCCGCGAGCTGATGACCCCGACGATGCGTGATCGCTACGACCGCACGATGGCCGGCGTCACCACGTCGAGCCGACGTGACCGCAGGGTGGTCGAGGCCGAGGTCGTCGACACTGCGCTGGTGACCGCTTCCCCGACGTACGCCCGGGTGCTGGTGTTCGTCAACCAGCGCACGTCGGGTGACGACCTCGACCGTCCGACGCTCGACCTCGATCGTGTGCTGGTGACGGTGCAGCGGGTGGACGGCGAGTGGAAGGTCAGCGAGCTCGACGCCCTCTGAGCACGACCCCGCACGGCGGGGACAGCCGCGGACCGGCCCTTGTGGCCGGGACGCCTCGACGGAAGGATCCGCGACGTGGACGACGTGACGACCGACCTGCTCATCATCGGCGCGGGCCCGACGGGGTTGTTCTCCGCCTACTACGCCGGATTCCGCGGCCTGAGCGTGGCGGTGGTCGACTCGCTGCCCGAGCTCGGCGGCCAGATCACCGCGATGTACCCCGAGAAGGCGATCCTCGACGTCGCCGGCTTCCCCAGCGTGAAGGGCCGTGACCTCGTGGAGGGGCTGGTGGCGCAGGCCGCCACCGCCGACCCGACGTACCTGCTGGACCGCACGGCCACCACCCTCGAGCACGGCGAGGACCAGGTCGTCGTCACCCTCGACGACGGCACCCGCGTCACCGCCGGCGCGGTTCTGATCACCTCGGGCATCGGCAAGTTCAGCCCCCGGCCGCTGCCGGCCGGCGAGGGCTGGGTCGGACGGGGCATGGAGTTCTTCGTGCCCAGCTTCGCGCCGTACGCCGGCAAGGACGTGGTCGTCGTCGGGGGAGGCGACAGCGCGTTCGACTGGGCCCAGCACCTCGAGCCGATCGCCACGTCGGTCACGCTCGTGCACCGCCGCGACGCGTTCCGCGCCCACGAGCGCACGGTTGCCGCGGTCAAGGACTCCAGCGTCCAGATCATCACCAACGCCCAGGTGACCGAGCTGCGCGGTGACGCCCACCTCGAGGAGGTCGTGGTCGCTGTCGACGGCGAGGAGCCGCAGACCCTGAAGGCACAGGCGCTCGTCGCCGCCCTCGGCTTCATCGCGGACCTCGGCGCGATCCAGCAGTGGGGACTCGAGACGCACAAGCGCCACGTCGTGGTCGACTCCTCGATGCGCACCAACCTGGCGCGGGTCTTCGCCGCCGGTGACATCACCGACTACCCCGGCAAGGTCCGGCTCATCGCCGTCGGGTTCGGGGAGGCCGCCACCGCCGTCAACAACGTCGCGGTGGTGCTCGACCCCTCGGCCCACGTCTTCCCCGGTCACTCCAGCGAGGGATGAGCGACGCGATGGGACTGTTCACACGGTCGTCCGGGGCTGTCGACACGCGCGACCGCGACTACGTGCTCACCGGTTGTCCTGTGGTGGCGCACGACGACATGCTCGTGCTCGTCGACCTCACCGTGCGACTCGCGGTGCGTCCGGCAGGTGACGACGAGTCCGAGCCGCTGGGCTACGACCCTGCCGACGAGAGGTCGTTCCACGCGATCTGCGTGCTGGTGCTGCGCCAGCTCGGCGCTGAGGTCCCGTCCGACGAGCTGCTCGTGGGGCGCGCGCGGATCGTCGCGGCGGTGGAGCAGGGGCTCGCGTTCGCGCCCGTCGGTGCCGGCGTCGCCGGGCGGGTGGTGGACGTCGAGGTGAGGCCGTACGACGCGGCCGGCGCGACCTTCGACCACGAGTTCCGGGTCGTCGCAGGGACGTGAGCCCCGGAGCCGTCTCGGCCGCTACCGACGAGTAGGCATAATGGTGCACTCACGAAGCGCCACGAAAGGCAGACCACAGTGCGCATCGCCATGCTGTCCTACCGCAGCAAGCCGCACTGCGGCGGTCAGGGCGTCTACATCCGCCACCTCAGCCGCGAGCTCGTCCGGCTCGGGCACGAGGTGGAGGTGTTCTCCGGCCAGCCCTACCCCGACCTCGACGAGGGGGTCGTGCTCACCAAGGTGCCGAGCCTCGACCTCTACCGCGAGCCCGACCCGTTCCGGGTGCCGAAGCTGCGCGAGTTCCGCGACCGGATCGACGTCGAGGAGTTCCTCACCATGTGCACGGCCGGGTTCCCCGAACCCAAGACCTTCAGCTCGCGCATCGCGCGGCTGATGAAGGAGCGCGCCGGTGACTTCGACGTCGCCCACGACAACCAGGTGCTGGGCACCGGGATCATGGAGCTGGAGTCCTACGGCCTCCCGGTGGTCGCGACCATCCACCACCCCATCACCATGGACCGGCAGATCGACCTGCAGACCGCGCCGACGTGGCGCAAGCGGCTGACCCTGCGCCGCTGGTACGGCTTCCTGCGGATGCAGACGAAGGTCGCCAAGCGCTACCGCACGGTGCTCGTGCCGTCGGAGTCCTCGCGTCGTGACGTGGCGCGCGACTTCGGGGTCGACCCGGCCCGGATGCGGACCATCCTCCTCGGGGTCGACGACGTCTTCGTCCCGCCGACCACCCCCCGAGTTCCCGGCCGGATCCTGGCCATGGCCAGCGCCGACGCGCCGATGAAGGGCATCGCGACCCTGCTCGAGGCGTTCGCCAAGCTCGCCGTCGAGCGCGACGTCTCGCTGGTCCTCGTGACGCGGCCGGAGGCCGGCGGGCGCACCGAGCAGCTCATCGACCAGCTCGGCATCGCCGACAAGGTGACCTTCGTCAACGGCGTCAGCGACGCCGAGCTCGTCGAGGTGATGGGCTCGGCCGAGGTGGCCTGCGTGCCCTCGCTCTACGAGGGCTTCTCGCTCCCGACCGCCGAGCTCATGGCCTGCGCGACCCCGCTGGTGGTGTCGCGCGCGGGGGCGATCCCGGAGGTCGTCGGCCCGGACGGCGTCTGCGCCGACCTGGTCACCCCCGGAGACGTGGGCGAGCTCGAGCAGGCGGTCGCGGCGTTGCTCGACGACCCGGAGCGTCGTACGGCGATGGGTGCGGCCGGACGGGCCCGCGTCGAGGAGCTGTTCAGCTGGCGTGCCGTGGCCGAGGCCACCGCCGCCGCGTACGAGGAGACCATCGCCGCTTTCCACGGCGAGCAGGGCGCGCGGCGCCAGGAGGAGAGCTGACGTGCTGACCGTCGACTTCGACCGGCTCGGGCTGCGCCCGGGCGACCGCGCGCTGGACATGGGCTGCGGCGCGGGCCGCCACGCGTTCGAGATGTACAAGCGCGGTGCCGACGTGATCGCCTTCGACCAGGACGCCGACGAGCTCGCGACCGTGCGCGAGTGGTTCACCGCGATGCGCGAGGCCGGCGAGGTGCCGGCGGGTGCCGAGGCCGACGTGAAGGAGGGCGATGCGCTCGCCCTGCCGTTCGCCGACGGGGAGTTCGACCGGGTCGTGGCCGCCGAGGTGCTGGAGCACATCCACGCCGACGTCGACGCGATCAAGGAGCTCGTGCGGGTCGTGCGCCCGGGCGGCACGCTGGCGATCTCCGTGCCGCGCTGGCTGCCCGAGGTCGTCAACTGGAAGCTGTCCGAGGACTACCACAACGCCGAGGGCGGCCACATCCGGATCTACACGGCCCAGGAGCTCGTGGACAAGGTCACCAAGGCCGGACGACCCAACGACGGCACCCCCGGCGACGCGATGGTCTTCACGGGCCGCGACCACGCCCACGGCCTGCACACGCCCTACTGGTGGATCAAGTGCGCCGTCGGCGTCACCAACGACGACCACCCGCTCGCCAAGGCGTACCACAAGCTGCTGGTGTGGGAGATCATGAAGAACCCCAAGGCGCTGCAGTACGCCGGCAAGGTGCTCGACCCGCTCATCGGGAAGAGCATGGTGCTCTACTTCCGCAAGCCGGACGCGGCGTGAGCGGAGCCCCCGCCGTCGGCGCGATCCTCACCCGCGCCCAGGTCGAGCAGACCGCTGCCACCATCGCGGCGGTGCAGGAGGCCTCCGGGGCGATCCCGTGGACGCCCGGCGAGCACACCGACGTGTGGAACCACCTCGAGGCGGCGATGGCGCTGGTCGTCGGCGACCAGCCGGAGGCGGCCGAGCGAGCCTTCGCCTGGGCGCGCGCCACGCAGCGCGAAGACGGCTCGTGGCCGATGAAGATCGTGGTCGGCGAGGTGGAGGACCACTCCGGCGAGACCAACATGTCGGCCTACGTCGCCGTCGCCGCGTGGCACCGCTGGCTGGTCGAGCGCGACGAGGCGTTCGTCCGGCTGATGTGGCCGACGGTGCGCCGCGCGCTGGACTTCGTGGTCTCGATGCAGCTGCCGTTCGGCGGCATCGCCTGGTCGCAGGAGTGGCACGACGGCCGACCGGGGCCGGTCAACGAGGACGCCCTGCTCGCGGGATCGTCGAGCATCTACCACTCGCTGCGCGCGGGCGTGGCGCTTGCGGAGCTGGTGGGGGAGCCGCAGGTCGAGTGGGAGCTCGCGGGCGGCCGCCTCGGCCACGCCCTGCGCGAGCACCGCGACCTCTTCCTGGACAAGTCGACGTTCTCGATGGACTGGTACTACCCGGTGCTCGGCGGGGCGGTGCGCGGGCCCGAGGCGCACGCGCTGCTCGCGGAGCGATGGGACATCTTCGTCGAGCCGGGCCTCGGCATCCGGTGCGTCTCGGAGAACCCGTGGGTGACGGGCGCGGAGACCTGCGAGCTCGTGCTCGCCCTCGACGCCCTCGGCGACCGTGCCCGGGCGTTGCAGCTGCTCGCCGACATGCAGCACCTGCGCACTGCGGAGGGGTCCTACTGGACCGGCTACGTGTTCCCCACGGATGTCGACGAGGTGGGCGTCAACTGGCCCGTGGAGCAGACGACCTACACGGCGGCGGCCGTGGTCCTGGCCGTGGACGCGCTCAGCGACGGGACGTCGGGTGCGGACATCATGCGCGGCACGACGCTGGCGCCGGACTTCGCGGAGATCGGGCTGGAGTGCGGTTGCCCGTCAGCCGAGCGGGTCGCCGGCGTCGCCGGACGTACGGCGTAGCACGCGCATCGACCCGACCGCCTCGACCTCGGTGAAGGCGCCGCTCGCCAGCGCGGGGAGGTAGATGTCCTCGTAGGGGGGACGGCCGCCGTCCGCGGGGTCGGGAAAGACGTCGTGGATGGCGAGCACGCCGCCCGCCATCACCCAGTGCGGCCAGGTGCGGAAGTCCGTGCGGGCGGGCTCGACCCCGTGGCCGCCGTCGATGAAGAGCAGCGAGAGCGGCGTACGCCACCACGCGCCGACCGTCTCCGAGCGGCCGACGACCGCCACCACCTGGTCCTCCAGACCCGCCGTCGCGATGGTGCGGCGGAAGGTCGGCAGCGTGTCCATCACGCCGAGGTCGTGGTCGACGAGGCTGTCGTCGTGGTGCTCCCAGCCCGCCTGGTTCTCCTCGGATCCGCGGTGGTGGTCGACGGTGACGACCGTGCCGCCGACCTCCCGGGCGGCGCCGCCCAGCCAGACGGCCGACTTGCCGCAGTAGGTGCCGACCTCGAGGGCGGGACCGAACGGGAGCCGCTCGCGGGCCCAGCGGTGCAGCAGCGCCCCCTCGTCCTCGGGCATGAAGCCCTTCGCGGCGCGGGCATGGACGAGCAGGTCGGCGGGCATCACGGAGACGACCCTAGTGCGGTCACACCTGCGTCCCGGCACGCGTCAGGTGGGTGAAGGCATCCACTCACCAACTCACCGAGGAGCAGACATGAGCAACCACACGATCGTCATCCCCGCCGCCGACCTCGAGGCCGCGACGGCGTTCTACCGCACGGCGTGGGGCGCCGAGCCGCACACCGAGACGCCCTACTACGTCGGCTTCAACCTCGACGGCCAGGAGATCGGGCTGAACCCCAACGGCGAGCGCGACCGGATGACCGGTCCGGTCGTCTACTGGGCCACCGACGACCTCGCGGCCAAGGTGGCCGAGGTCGAGGCGGCCGGAGGGACCGTCGTACGTCCCGTGACGGAGGTCGGCGGCGGGACCTCGCTCGCGCTGCTGACCGACCCGGCCGGCAACCAGGTCGGGTTCATCACCCAGGGCTAGCCGGCGGCGCCGTCGAGCTCGGCGGGGTCGACGCCGCTGTCGGCCTCGAGGCCGTGGCGCCAGGTGTTCCAGTGCCAGGTGAGGTAGCGGTCGACGGCCCGCACCGCGTGGGCGCTGCGGATCGAGTGGAAGACGTCGAAGGCGTGCTGGGCGCCCGGCAGCTCGGCGTACACCACCGACTGCTCCGACGTGCGTCGTAGCTCGGCGACGAACATCCGCGCCTGGTCGACGGCCACGAGGCTGTCCAGCTCGCCGTGGATGACGAAGAAGTCCGGCGCGTCGGGCGTGATCCGCAGGATGGGGGAGGCGGCCTCGTAGACGTCGGGCGCGTCCTTCCACGTCGTCTGCATGACGCGGGGGCCGAGGAAGGCGTCGCGCATCCCGATGGCGTTGGCGAGCCCGGTCGACCCGGCGAAGTCGTAGACCCCGTAGAACGGCACCGCCGCCTGCACGGAGGTGTCGGCGTCCTCGAAGCCCGGCTGGAACTGCGGGTCGCCGGGGGTCAGCGCCGCCAGGGCGGCGAGATGGCCCCCGGCGGACCCGCCGGTGATCACGAGGTAGTCGGGGTCACCGCCGTGGTCGGCGATGTTGTCCCGGACCCAGGCGATGGCGCGCTTGACGTCGACGATGTGCGCTGGCCACGGGTCGCGGGGGGAGAGGCGGTAGTTGATCGCCACGCAGACCCACCCCTTGGCGGCCATCCGGTTCATCAGGGGCCGGCCCTGGTGCTCCTTGGCGCCGAGGGTCCACGCCCCGCCGTGCACCTGCAGGAGCACGGGCGCGCCCTTGATCGCGTCGTCGCCGGCCGGCAGGTAGATGTCGAGGTGGCCGCGGCGGCCGGCCTCGGAGTAGGGCAGGTTGCGGATCACCCGCACCGCGTCGTCCCGGAAGTCGAACGGCCGGGCCAGGCTGCGCCACGGTGTCGCCAGGTCGGCCGGGTCGGGAGCCGCGTCGAGCTGCTCGACGTAGTCGACGCCGAGCCCCTCGACGAGCGCGTCGTCCAGCACGTCGGACGCGCGGCGGCTCTGCCGCACCATGTGCGCCAGGCCGAGCGCACTGGCCCCGGCGAGGGCGAGTCCGGCCTTGGCGCGCAGGCCCGCACGACGCCCCTTCGTCAGGTGGGTGGCGGCGTCGAGTGCGGTCAGGGCGAGCATCTGCGGCGCGGTCTCGCCGAAGAGCCAGCCGGCGGCGAAGGACGGCACACCGGCGCGCTGGCTGCGCGGGGGGCGCAAGGCGTTGGCGGTGAGGGCTGCGATCACTGACTGGCGGGACAGGAAGCTCACGGGGCCAATGTTACTCGCCGGTACCAGCAGTCAGGACGCGTGGTCACAGGACGAAGATGGCGATCAGGATCGCCGTCGCCACCAGCGTGACGAGCAAGGACCCCATGCAGCCGAGACGGTTGCTGAAGAAGAAGAACAACGAGTGCCTCCATCGGACGAGAACGTGCGGTCGACGTCGCCGTACCCACCGCGGCCCACCCGATCCATGGGGAGCAGGCCATCATCGCTGTCGTGGACATTCCTGGCGCGGACCCCTGGACCTACGTGGTGACGGACGTCGAGCTCGACGGCCCGTGGCCGGGCATCCACTCGATGCGCTCGTTCGCGTCGGTCGCCGTGACCGCCGACGGCGTCGAGCACGGGCGGTTCGAGGCGGTCCTGGAGCCACTTCCCGGCACCTCCCCGGATGCCGCAACGATGGCGTGGTTCGCCACCCAACCGGGGGCGTGGGAGGCGGCGACCCGCGACGCCGAGCCGGTCGCCCGCGTGATGGAGCGCTACGTGGCGTGGCTGCGGGACCTGCCCTGGCCGCGCATGTTCGCTGCCTTCCCGCTGGCGCTCGACGGCATCTGGATGGACCACTACCTCCGCCGCTTCACCCCCTACGGCATCAGGCAGGGCCACCACGAGGAGGACCGGCTGTTCGTCGGCGGTGGCCTGTGCCTGCGCAGCTACGCGGCGGCGGTGACGGGGGAGCCCGCCGGGCTCGTGGACGTCGACACGCTCCCGAGCGCGTGGTTCGGCGAGGTGGAGCACACCCACCGGGCGATCGACGACACCGTCGGGTACGCCAACCTGCTCGTGGAGCTGTTCCGGCGGGCCTCCCGGTGACGGGCACGCACGCGGACGAGCTCGTGGTGGACGAGGAGACCGTACGACGCCTCGTCGCGGCCCAGCTCCCCCAGTGGTCCTCGCTTCCGGTGCGGCGACTCCCGCCCTCGGGCACCGACAACCAGCTGTTCCGCCTCGGCGACGACCTGCTCGTCCGGATGCCCCGCATTCCGGGACCGGCCGAGACGGTGGCGTTCGAGCACAGGTGGCTGCCGCGTCTCGCGCCACACCTGCCGGTGGCGATCCCCGCGCCGGTGGCGATGGGGGAGCCCGGCGACGGTTTCCCGTGGCCGTGGACGGTCGTCCCGTGGATCGAGGGCACGGCCCCCACCGAGTCGTCGTACGACCCGGAGGAGTGGGCGGTCGAGCTCGGCGCCTTCGTCCGGGCCTGCCGCGACGTGCCGGCGATGGGCGGTCCGGTGAAGGCGGAGGGACGGGGAGCACCGCTGCCGTCGCTCGACGGATGGGTGCGGGAGTGGACCGACAGGGCCGACCCCGAGCAGGTCTCCAGGGACGCGGTGCTCGCGGTGTGGGAGGACGCCCTGGCGGCGCCGTCGTACGGCGGCGAGCCACGCTGGTTCCACGGGGACCTCCATGACGGCAACCTCCTCGTGCGGGACGGCCGGCTCGCCGCGGTGATCGACTGGGGTGCCGCCGGCCGCGGCGACCCGGCCATCGAGCTGAACGCGATGTGGGGCTACGTCCCGCTGTCGGTCGCCGAGCTCTACCGCGAGGCCGTCGGCCTGGACGAGGCGGCCTACCGCCGCGCTCGCGGCTTCGCGCTCGCCCCGGCCATCAGCGGCTGGACCTACTACCGCGACACCGCACCCGAGACGTCCCGCGGGGCGCTCGAGACCGTGCGGCGGCTGATCGCCTCGCTGGACTGAGTGGCACCTCGCCGGTGGCTTCTGTCCGCCGTCGCGGTGATACTCCGTCCGTGGGCGTCCGCAACTACCTGGTCGAGGGCGTGTCCGGAACCGGGAAGACCTCCGTGTGCCACGAGCTGCGGCGGCGCGGTCACGACGCGGTCAACGGTGACACCGACCTCGCCTACCAGGGAGACCCGGCGACCGGTCGGCCGGTCGACACCGCCCTGCACGAGCACCACCTCTGGGACATCCGTCGGGTCCGCGAGCTGGTCGCTGACAACAGGTCACCGGTCACCTTCTTCTGCGGCGGCTCCCGCAACTTCGCGGACTTCATCGACCTGTTCGACGGCGTCTTCGTCCTCGCGGTGGACCTGGACACCCTGCTCAGCCGGCTCGACCAGCGGGTCGGTGATGAGTGGGGTGCGCAGCCCTCCGAGCGGAGCCTGGTCGTCCGCCTGCACCGGACAGGGGAGGACGTGCCCAGCTCGGGGGTCGCGATCGACGCAACCCGTCCGCTCTCCGAGGTGGTCGACGAGGTCCTGCGTCGCGCTGGGGTGGTCGAGCACGACCCGCGGCGCCCACGCGGCTGACTGGGTCGTCCGGACGTGCCTGTGGCCCCGCTACCTGGTGGGTGGCGGGGTTCGGGGCGGGGTCATGGTCGGCGGGGGCGCGGGATGCCGGGTGGGTCGGGTGGGTCGGGTGGGTCGATCGCGGTCGTGCCGTGGCGGTCGCGTCGGTAACGGTGGCCGTGGGGTGAGGTCCACTCGAAGACTGCAGGCGCCGTCATCCGGTAGCGCCAGGCGGTGTGGGTCTTGAGTCGGTGGTGGAACCGGCACAGACAGGCGAGATTCGACGTCGCGGTGGGCCCGGGTTGGGCTCGGCCCTCGGCTTCGGCCTCGTGGCCGAACTCGACGACGTGGTCGACGTCGCCGCGTCTGGCGGGTCGCGTGCACCAGGGGAACACACACGTGCGGTCGCGGAGAGTCACCTGCTCGCGGAGGCGGTCGGGGATCTCGTACGCCGGGGTGGAGAGGTCGGCGTTGAGGTCGATGACGGGCTTGACGGTGATCTTCGTGCGGGAGTCGGCGCACCACGACTGGACCTGGTCGAGGAGGACGAGGCGCTGGCCTTCCTCCATCCGCCCGGTCGGTGCGAACACGGTGGCCCGCCCGTCCATGGACGCGTCGAAGTGGGCGTGCAGGACGACCTCGCGGGCGGCGGGCAGGCGCTGGGGTTCGGTTCCCGCTCCGGCGAGGTCGAGGGCGGTCTGGGTGCGGGCGAGGTCGCCGAGGGCCTTCGCGCGTCGGGTGGCCAGCGACTCGTCCGAGCCGAGTGCCTTCCGCAGTGCGGCGCCGTGGGTCAGGGCTCGGTCGAGGGCGTCGGCGATGTCGAGCTCGGCCTCCATCCGCATCGTGCCCGCGAAGTGCACGTCCTGGGTGTCGATGGTCGCGTGGCGCGGGTCGACGTGGAGGTAGCCGTCCTCCGGATCCGCAGCCGGATGCGCATCGGCGAGGTCGAACCGCGTGATCGCCTCCGCAACGAGCCGGTCCAGCTGCGCCGGCCCGACCCTCCCGGCCACCGCGGCGACCTGAGCGTCGACGAACGCCGCCGCCGCGACCGTCAGCGAGGGGGTGGTGTGGATCGTGACCTCCGCGACCGCACGGGCCCCCCAGGCGGGCACCCGCCCGGTGTGGACCTGAGCCCACAGCCGCGGCAGCCGGTGCCGCAGCTCGAGGGCGTGCCCGACGAGCTTCTTCGCCGTCGTCGTCGAGCACCCGAGGACCGTGCCGAGCTCGGCGAGGCAGAACTCCGCGACCAGCGGCGCACCCTCACCCGCGATCAGCTCCTCGTGCTCAGACCCCGGCACGGTGAATGCGGCGGCGTCGTGGATCGACTCCGGCGGGTGCAGATCGGCCCACTGCGCGGCCAGGTCGAGCTGGCGTGCGGCTTCGGCGTGCTCGATCTGTCGGGAGGCCTGGATCGAGGCGAGCAGGTGGGAGGCGGTGAGGGCATCAACCTCACCTGCTCCGGGCCCTGCCAGCGCCTCGATCATGTGTTCGATTCTACCCGGAACCGCCGACAGTGACCATACCTGTGGACGGTTGGTGGCCACCCTCTCTGAGGCGGTTTCGTGACGGGACACCGCCCCTCCTCAACCAGCGATGGCGCTCGAGCAGCGAGCTACCGCAGCTGCTCGCCGAAGAACGCGAGCACGGCGTCCACAGCCACCTGCGAGCGGTGGGCGGTCACCGTGGAGTGCCCCTTGCCCTCGAGCTCCACGCGGATGAAGGCGTCGCCCAGCTGCGTGGTGAGCGTCTCGAAGCGTCGGCCCACGGCGGGGTCCTTGAGGTAGCGCACGCCCAGCACCTGCTGGCCGGCGGCGCACCGGCCCTTGACGATGTCGAGGTCGGCGGGGGAGAGGTTGACGTCGCGCGACCGGGTCGGGCCGATCGCGAACGGCGTGCTCGGTTGGCACAGCACCGGCGCCACCACGACCGGGTCCACCAGCATCGCCAGGGCGAACCCGCCGGTGAAGCACATCCCTAGCGCGCCCACGCCGGGGCCGCCGAGCTCGGCGTGCAGCTCGCGCGCGAGCGAGCGCAGCCACCCGGCGACGGGCGTGGTCTCGCCGGTCCGCAGCATGGTGAACTCCCGGCTGACACAGATCTGGCGCAGTGAGCGGGCGACCGAGCCGGCGGTCATCCCAGCGCCGTCGGTGCCGAACAGGCTCGGCATGACCACGGTGTGCCCCGCGTCGACGACCTCCTGGGCGAAGGCCACCACCTCGGGGGTGATGCCGGGGATCTCGTGGACCACGATGACGCCGGGACCGCTGCCCCGGCGGTACGTCGGGTGGCTGACGCCGTCGTAGGTGTGCGTGCCCTGGGTCCAGCCGTCCGGGAAGCTCATGCGCGCATCATGCCGCGCACCGCGGCTCAGAAGGTGTAGCCGAACGCCTCGAGGTCGCGCGTGTAGACCTCGGCGACCTTCGCCCGGGTCGCGTCGGTGTAGTAGTCGCGGTAGCTGCCGTGCGGTGACTTGTTGCGGTGCGGGACGTGGACCGGCTCGCCGCCGAGTCGCCGCTCGACGTGGGCGAGGTCGTCGGCGAAGGTCTCGGTCCGTCCGACGAAGTCGACCTCGCGGTCGGGCGCGCGGAGGTAGTCCACCTGTGGCCGGCCGACCCGGGGCAGCTCGTCGGTGCCGCGCAGCACGAACTCGTCGAAGCCGGCGTACGACGCTGCCGCCCGCCACATGTCGTTGCCGCGCATCCGCGTGGCCTCCGCGCCCTGCGGGCGGCCGCTCGACGGTCCCCACTCGCGGTCCCAGTCCTGGATCATCGACCACCACGAGACCATTCGCGCCCAGGGGTTCCGCACGAACGCGAAGGACCAGTAGCCGGCCGTCTGCGGCTCCGCGCGCAGGATCCGGGCGTACGGCGCGTGCCGGCCGAGCGGGGGAGTGACGCCGGGTGCCTTGCTCCGCGCGTCGGGGCAGCAGCGCTCGAACGCGACCCCGACCGACACCCCGCCGGTCTTGGGCACGTGCACGAAGAGCGCGCGCTTGGCGTCGGAGATGAGCACGGGCGCGAGGCTAACCCACGCACCGGTGACAGGCGCCGCCTGCGTCTCGCCCGGCCGCCGACCCGACGCGCCGGTGCGGGATGATCGGCCCGTGATGACGTTCCTCGAGCTCGGGCCCGGTCGGGACTTCGTGCTCCTCGCCCTGCCCAAGACGGCGAGCACGGCCCTGGAGAGGACGCTGTCGCCGTACGCGACCGAGTCGGTCAGCGCACCCCCCGGCCGCAAGCACCTCCCGGCACGCGGTTTCGTGCACACCAAGGCCAACGAGCTCGCCGAGCAGGGGCACCCGCGCGAGTCCTACGAGCTCGTCGCGATGTTCCGTGAGCCGATCGCCTGGCTCGAGTCGTGGTGGCGCTACCGGGCGCGCGAGGACAGCCGGCAGTCGACCGCCGACATGACGTTCGAGGAGTTCGCCCTCCACTACCTCGCCGGCCACGACGACGCCCCGGTCCCCAAGGGGCGCCCGGCGAGATTCATCCACGCCCAGGGTGCGGTCGCCGTCGACCGGGTCTTCGCCGTCGAGCGGCCCGACGTCTGGTCGGCGTGGTTCAGCGAGCGGATCGGCCGGCCGCTGGACTTCGAGCGGCGGAACGCCTCCACCGCCGAGCACGGGGAGCTCGGGTTCGCCACCCGCGAGGCGCTGGTGGCCCACTTCGCGCCGGAGTACGACGTGTGGCGCCGGCTCGCGGCCACGGGCGAGTGGTCGGGCGCCCGCGGCACCCGGCTGCCGGACCTCGACGGCCCGGCACGTCCTGGCGGTCAGTCGTAGGTGTAGCCGAAGACCTCGATGTCCTCGGCATAGACCTCGGCGATCCGCTGGCGCGTCTCGTCGGTGTAGTAGTCGTGGTAGGTGCCGTGCTTGGACTTGTTCTTGTGCACGGGCGTCGACGGCTCGAGGCCGAGCTGCACCTGCACCCGCTGCAGGTCCGCGACGAAGTTCTCCGTGCGGCCGATGAAGTCGACCTCGCGACCGTGCTTCGGCGCGCGCAGGTAGGTGATCTGCGGCGTCCCGACGCGCGGCAGCTCCTCGGTCCCGCGCATCACGAACTCGTCGAAGCCGGAGTAGGCCGCGGCCGCTCGCCACATCTCGTTGCCGTCGCGCATCGAGCCGTGCTTGACGTCCTGCGGCTTGCCGCTGCTGGGTCCGTGCCGGCGGTCCCAGGCCGAGATCATCGAGTACCACGACACCATCCGGGCCCACGGGTTGCGGACGAACCCGAAGGTCCAGTAGTCGATCACCTGCGGCTCGTTCTTGATGATCTTGCCCAGCGTCGCGTGGCGGCCGATCGGGACACGCGCCTTGCGCGCGTCGGGGCAGGCCTCCTTGACGGTCTCCTCCACCGACACGCCGCCCGTCTTGGGGACGTGGACGAAGAGGACCTTGCGCGAGTCGCTGATCAGCACGCGGCGAGGTTATCCCACGCTCCGCCTGACTACTCTGGGCCCGTGACCGGCACCCTCGTCGCGAAGGACCTGGCCGGTGGCCACGGGCCGCGCACCCTCTTCGAGTCCCTGAACCTCACCGTGTCCCCGGGCGACGTGGTGGGGGTCGTGGGGGCCAACGGCGCCGGGAAGTCGACGCTGCTGCGACTGCTCGCCGGCGAGTCGGCGCCGACGGCCGGGCGGGTGTCGACCGCACCCTCGGACGCCTTCGTGGGCTGGCTCCCGCAGGAGCACGAGCGCATCGCCGGCGAGACGATCGCCGGCTACCTCGGCCGGCGCACGGGTGCCACCCGCGCGACCCGGGCGATGGAGGACGCAGCCGCGGCGCTCGAGTCGGACGACCCCGCGGCGCCCGACGTGTACGCCGTCGCGCTGGAGCACTGGCTGGCGACCGGCGCACCGGACCTCGAGGACCGTGCTCCCGCGGTGCTGGCGGAGCTCGGCCTCGACCTCGGCCTGGACGCCCTCATGACCACGCTCTCGGGTGGTCAGGCGGCTCGTGCGGCACTCGCCGCGCTGTTGCTGAGCCGGTTCGACGTGGTGCTCCTCGACGAGCCCACGAACGACCTCGACCTCGCCGGTCTCGACCGGCTGGAGTCGTTCGTCCGTGGCCTCCGCGCCGGCGTCGTCGTGGTCTCCCACGACCGGGAGTTCCTCGCCCGCTGCGTCACCCGGGTCGTCGAGCTCGACCTCGCCCAGCGGCAGGTCGCGGTCTACGACGGCGGCTACGACGCCTACCTCGAGGAGCGGGCGGTCGCCCGGCGGCACGCCCGCGAGGCCTACGAGGAGTTCGCCGACAGGAAGGCCGACCTCGTCTCCCGCGCTCGCACCCAGCGGGAGTGGAGCTCGCAGGGCGTGCGCAACGCGATGCGGAAGGCGCCCGACAACGACAAGATCCGCCGGCGCGCGCAGAGCGAGTCGTCGGAGAAGCAGGCCCAGAAGGTGCGGCAGATGGAGTCCCGGATCGCGCGCCTCGAGGAGGTCGAGGAGCCCCGCAAGGAATGGGTCCTGCAGTTCGACATCGCGACTGCGCCCCGCTCGTCGAGCGTGGTCGCTGTCCTCGACGCGGCGGTCGTCCGGCTCGGCGACTTCCAGCTGGGGCCGGTCTCGCTCCAGGTCTCGGCCGGGGACCGCATCGCCATCACCGGCCCCAACGGCGCCGGCAAGACCACCCTGCTGCGGCTGCTCCTCGGTCACCTGGCGCCCGACGAGGGCCGTGCCTCCCTCGGCGCGAGCGTCGCGGTCGGCGAGATCGACCAGGCACGTACGTCGCTGGCGGAGGCGCTGCCGCTCGGCGACGCCTTCGAGGACGCCGTACCGGCGATGACCCCGGCGGAGGTGCGCACCCTGCTGGCCAAGTTCGGCCTGAAGGCCGACCAGGTCGGCAGCCTCGTCCACCGGCTCTCGCCCGGCGAGCGCACCCGCGCCGCCATGGCGCTCCTGCAGGCCCGCGGGGTCAACCTGCTCGTCCTCGACGAGCCCACCAACCACCTCGACCTGCCCGCCATCGAGCAGCTGGAGCAGGCCCTGGCGACGTACGACGGCACGCTGCTGCTGGTCTCCCACGACCGCCGGATGCTGGCCAACGTCACGCTCGACCAGCGCTGGGACGTCGACGGCGGCCGGGTCACCGCTCGCTAGCATCCCCGGCGTGACGACGACGGGGGAGACGACCGAGGAGACGACGGGGGAGAGGCGCGGCTACCGCGTCTCGCAGAAGGTCCTGCACTGGCTCACGGTGCTGGCCGTCGCCGCCCAGCTGGCGGTCGGCTACCTCCTCGACCTCGACGGCGACTGCGACCCGCCCGGGGAGGACCGGAGCGGCGGCGACACCAGCGACGCCGAGGAGGAGCGGCTCGACCGGCTCGAGGACCAGTGCGAGGCCCGCGCCGACGACTACGACCTGCTCGGCGGCGGGTTCGACCTCGCCGAGGTGCACCTGCTCCTCGGCCTCACCGTGCTGGCGCTGGGCGTCGTGCGCCCGCTGTGGCGCAGGGTCGCCGGCCTGCCGCCGTGGTCCGAGCACCTTTCGACCGGCCAGCGACGCCTGGTCCACATGACCGAGCGCGCCCTGCTCGCGCTGCTGGTCGTCGTGCCGCTCAGCGGGATCGTGCTGGTCGCCACCGGGGACGACGCCTGGCTGCCGCTGCACGTCGCCGCCCACGTCGCGTTCTTCGTGGCGCTCGCCGCGCACCTGTCGACCAACCTGCGGCCGGTCATCCTGCGTCGGATGCTCTGACCGCCGGTCGGACGCGCGGTCAGGAGAGCGGGGCTCAGGCCTCGAGCGGCCAGCCCCGCTGTGCCCATCCGCCCGTGCCGCCGGCGACGTTGATGGCCGTGATGCCCTTCGCGCGCAGGTGGTCGACGACCGCGCGGCTGCGGTTGCCGGACTGGCAGATGACGAAGACCGGGACGCCCGTCGGCAGCTCCTCGACCCGCGTCGGGACGTCGTTCATCGGGATGTGGACCGCGCCGGGGACGCGGCCGCCGGCCACCTCGGCGTCCTCACGGACGTCGACGACGTAGGCGCCCTGGCTGTGGGCGGCGGCGAACTCGTCGAGGCCGACCTCGTCCTGCGGGCCGTTGGCGGCTGCCTCCTGCGCGGCGGCCACCTCCTGGCGCACGGCGTCCATGTCGAGCTCGCGGGCCTGCTGGATCACGCCGGTGAGGGCCTGCGGCGGCATCGCGCCGGCCTGGTTGAAGAGCAGGATGCCGTCGCGGAAGAGCATGAGCGTCGGGATGGACGTGATCGCGGCCATCTGGGCGAGCTGCTGCTCGGCCTCGGTGTCGACCTTGCCGAAGACGATGTCGGGGTTGTCCTCGGAGGCCTTCTCGAAGACGGGGGCGAACTGGCGGCACGGTCCGCACCACGCAGCCCAGAAGTCGACGAGGACGATGCCCTCGCCGCTCACGGTCTGCTCGAAGTCGGCCAGGGTCAGCTCACGCGTGCTCATGCTCCAAGCGTGCCACGTCGGTCCGCGTCGAGCAGGACCCCCGGGTTCAGCACCCCCGCCGGGTCGAGGACGGACTTCGCCGCGGACAGGGCGGCGGCGAACGCGTCGGGCCGCTGCTCGTCGTACCAGGGGCGGTGGTCGCGGCCCACCGCGTGGTGGTGGGTGATGGTGCCGCCGTGGTCCACGATCGCGCGCGAGACGCTCGCCTTGACCTCGTCCCACTGCTCGACCAGCGAGCCCCAGCGGCCGGGGGCGTAGACGCCGTAGTAGGGCGCCGGGCCGTCGGGGTAGACGTGGGTGAACCGGCAGGTGACCACCGCTGCGCCGCAGACCCGCTCCGCCGCCTCGTGGGCGGCGGCGGTGACCGCGGCGTGCAGCGAGGGGAAGCGGTCCCAGGTGCACGCCGTCTCGAACGTCTCGACGACCATCGAGCGCCGGGCCATCGCGTCGCGCTGGTAGGGCATCCGGATGAACGACGAGCGCCAGCTCGTGGCCGTGCCGGCGGCGTCGACCTGCTCGTGGGGGGTCGTCTCGCCGCCGTGCTCCGCGGTGATCGCGAGGGCTCGGTCGAGAGCGTGGTCGACCGCGTGGTCGGCCGACTCGAAGCCGAGCACGAGCACCCCGCCGCCGGTCGACGTGCCTGCGTTGAGGAAGGCCTCCGCCGGGTCGAGCAGGCGGCAGTTGCTGGGGTGCAGGCCCGACTGCGCGATCGCCCGGGTGGCGTCGACCGCTCGCTCGAACGACGCGAACGTCACCGATGCCGTACGCCGCCACTGCGGTCGCTGCTGGAGCCGGACCCAGGCCTCGGTGATCACGCCGAGCGTGCCCTCCGAGCCGAGGAACAGCCGGTCCGGCGAGGGCCCTGCCCCCGAGCCCGGCAGCCGCCGGGTCTCGGTGACACCGGCCGGGGCCACGACCCGCATCGACTCGGTCTGGTCGTCGATGTGGGTGTGGAGGGTGGCGAAGTGACCGCCCGCCCGCGTCGCCAGCCACCCGCCCAGCGTCGAGAACTCGAAGGACTGCGGGAAGTGCCGCAGGGTCAGGCCGTGCGGGCGGAGCTGGTCCTCGAGGTGCGGGCCGAGGACGCCGCCCTGCACGCGGGCGGCGCGGCTGGTCGCGTCGACCTCGAGCACCCGGTCGAGCCGTCCGAGGTCGAGGGTGACCGCCGGGCCGTCGAAGCGCGGCTCGACGCCGCCCACGACCGAGCTGCCGCCACCGTAGGGCACCACGGCGACCTCCTCCCCGCTGCACCACTCGAGGACCGCGGCGACCTCGTCGTCGTCACGGGGCCTCACGACGACGTCCGGGAGCGGCCCGACGTCTCCCTGGAGGTTGCGCACAACGTCGCGGAAGGCCTTGCCGCGGGCGTGGGAGAGCCGGTCGGTGGCATCGGTGGACGCGATCGCGCGCAGCCGCGGCGGGACGTCGATGCGGGGAGCGGGCAGGTCGAGCGACGCCGGCTCCGGCGGGTCGTGCGGGGTGAAGTCGTGGTCGGGGAGCAGGGCCGAGGCGCGGTCCACCAGGGTCCCGGCCTCCTCGGCCGTGACCGCCTGCTCGACGTCGCCCCAGCACCACCAGGACCGCGTCACCAGCCGCGCTCGCGCCACTCAGCGAGGTGGGGCCGCTCGTCGCCGAGCCGGCCGTCGCCGCCGTGCCCGGGGTAGAACCACGTCTCGTCGGGGAGCCGGTCGAAGATCTTGGTCTCCACCTCGTTGACGAGCTGGGCGAAGGCGTCCGCGTCCCCGAACGTCGCGCCCACTCCGCCGGGGAAGAGGGAGTCCCCGGTGAAGAGGTGCGGGGTCGGGGCGACCGCGGGGTCGTCGAGGAGCAGGCAGATCGAGCCGGGCGTGTGTCCCGCGACGGGGACGACGAGGAGGTCGCAGGGGCCGACGGCCACCTTGTCGCCCGCTCCCACCCGGCGGTCCACCCGCACCCCGGTCTGCTCCTCGATGGCGTCGGCGTCGGGGGCTCCGGCGACGACGAGCGCCGACGGGTGGGCGGCCTTGACGGCGGCGAGCGCCCGGTGGTGGTCCCAGTGCTGGTGGGTCGTGACGATCGAGGTCAGCGAGCGGTCACCGATCAGCTCGAGCAACCGCTCCGGCTCCGCGGCGGCGTCGACGAGCACGACCTCGTCGGTCACCGAGCAGAGCAGCAGGTAGCAGTTGTTGGACATCTCCGGGTCGACCGCGACCTTGGTCACGGTGAGCTCGCCGAGGGTGCGGACCTCGGGGGCGCCGCCGGGCGAGACGTCGCCCGTGTAGTCGTTCACCATGTCTCCACCTCGGGGAGGCCGTTCGAGTCGGACGTGAGGCCCTCGCCGGTGCCGCGGCCGGTCAGCCACCACCCCAGCGCCGCCGACGTACCGGTGACGACGGGACCGCGGTCGCCGCCCTCGGGTGCGCGGCCGTAGTGCCACGTGTGGTCGAGGTCGGTGGGGCGTACCTCGAAGGGCGCGGGGTAGGGGCGCTTGGTCATCGACTCCAGCAGGATCGCCCGGAAGTCGGCCGGCCAGTCGTCGGCGGTGTAGTCGACGTCGAGGTCGGCGTGGTGGATCTCCACCTCGCGCAGGCGCATCAGCACGACGTTGCGCAGCGCGAAGTCGGGTCCGCCGGGTGTGCGCTCGAACCGGCCCTCCCAGTCGGCCTCGTGCATCGCCTCGAGCGCCTCGCCGAAGCGACCGGTGGCCGCGAGGAAGCGCTCCCGCAGGTCGTCCGGCGCGGCCGCGGCGAGCTCCTCGATGTCGGCGTCGCGCGCCTCGGGCGAGGCGTACATGGGCTGCGGCCGGCCGACGTGGGCGCCGTGCAGGACGCCCGCCAGGCCCTCGCCGTTGAGCGTGAGGTGGGCCACGACGTGGGCGCGCGTCCAGCCGGGGAGTTGGGACGGCTCGGCATACTGGGACTCGGAGAGCGCGTCGACCGTGCGGACGAGCGCTCGATCGGCTCGGGCGATGGTGTCCGGGTCGGGTCTCGGGACGTCGATCACCCGCCCATCGTGCCACTTCGCCAGACACCTCACGGTCCACCCTGCCGGGTGGACGATGGGTTCGCTGTCGGTGGCGCGTGAGAGTGTTGACCGGTGCGTCGACTTGCCAGCGACGCCGCTCCGGGACGAACATGTGTTCGACTCCGTCAATGCCAGAACGAGGACCACTGTGGCCGACCAGCTCATCATCCGGGGCGCCCGGGAGCACAACCTCAAGGACGTCTCCCTCGACCTCCCGCGTGACTCGCTCATCGTCTTCACCGGGCTGTCCGGGTCGGGCAAGTCGAGCCTCGCGTTCGACACGATCTTCGCCGAGGGCCAGCGCCGCTACGTCGAGTCGCTCTCGGCCTACGCGCGCCAGTTCCTCGGCCAGATGGACAAGCCCGACGTCGACTTCATCGAGGGCCTGAGCCCGGCGGTCAGCATCGACCAGAAGTCGACCTCGAAGAACCCGCGCTCGACCGTCGGCACGATCACCGAGGTCTACGACTACCTCCGCCTCCTCTACGCACGCGCGGGTCGCGCCCACTGCCCGACCTGCGGCGCCCCGATCGAGCGGCAGACGCCGCAGCAGATCGTCGACCGCGTCCTCGCGTTGGAGGAGGGTCGCCGCTTCCAGGTGCTGGCGCCGGTCATCCGGGGCCGCAAGGGCGAGTACGTCGAGCTGTTCCGCCAGCTCCAGCAGCAGGGCTTCAGTCGCGCGCGCGTCGACGGTCAGACCCACACGCTCGACGAGCCGCCGACGCTCGACAAGAAGCTCAAGCACACGATCGAGGTCGTGGTCGACCGCCTCGCGGTCAAGGAGTCGTCCAAGCGACGCCTCACCGACTCGGTCGAGACCGCGCTGGGCCTCGCCGGCGGCCTGGTGGTCTTCGACTTCGTCGACCTCGACGCCAAGGACCCCGGGCGCGAGATGAAGTTCTCGGAGAAGATGGCGTGCCCCAACGACCACACCATCGACACCGACGACCTCGAGCCCCGCTCGTTCTCCTTCAACTCGCCCTTCGGCGCGTGCACGGTCTGCTCCGGCCTCGGCACCCGGATGGAGGTCGACCCCGAGCTGGTCGTCCCCGACCAGGGGGCCACCCTCGGCGAGGGCGCCATCGCGCCGTGGAGCGGTGCCCATGTCGCCGACTACTTCCTCCGCCTGGTCAACGCGCTGGGCGAGGAGCTCGGCTTCGACCTCAACACGCCCTGGGACCAGCTGACGCCCAAGGCGCGCACCTCCCTGCTCGAGGGCCACAAGACCAAGGTCCACGTGGTCACCAAGAACCGCTACGGCCGCCAGCGCGCCTACTACGCGGCGTTCGAGGGCGTCCGCCCCTATGTCGAGCGCCGGCACCGCGAGGCCGAGTCCGACACGAGCCGCGAGCGGTTCGAGGGCTTCATGCGCGAGGTGCCGTGCCCGGCCTGCCGCGGCACCCGCCTCAAGCCGGTCTCGGTGTCGGTCACCCTGGGTGCCCGCGACCAGGGCGGCAAGAACATCGCCGAGGTCTGCGCGCTGCCCATCAACGAGGCCGCCCACTACCTCCGCACCGTCGACCTCTCCGTGCGCGAGCGCCAGATCGGTCAGCGGGTGCTCAAGGAGATCCAGGAGCGCCTGCAGTTCCTGCTCGACGTCGGCCTCGACTACCTCTCCCTCGACCGGCCGAGCGGCTCCCTCTCCGGCGGCGAGGCGCAGCGCATCCGCCTCGCGACCCAGATCGGCGCCGGCCTCGTCGGCGTCCTCTACGTCCTCGACGAGCCGTCGATCGGTCTCCACCAGCGCGACAACCAGCGCCTCATCGAGACACTGGTGCGGCTCAAGGAGCTCGGCAACACCCTGATCGTGGTCGAGCACGACGAGGAGACCGTCCGCGTCGCCGACTGGGTCGTCGACATCGGGCCGGGCGCCGGCGAGCACGGCGGCCAGGTCGTCCACTCCGGCACGGTCGAGGACCTCCTCACCCACCCCGACTCGATGACCGGCCAGTACCTCAGCGGTCGCCGCGAGATCCCCGTCCCGGCCGTGCGCCGTCCGCGCACCAAGGGCCGTGAGCTCACCGTCCACGGTGCACGCGAGCACAACCTGCGCGACGTCGACGTCAGCTTCCCGCTCGGCGTGTTCACCGCCGTCACCGGCGTCTCCGGCTCCGGCAAGTCGACCCTGGTCAACGACATCCTCTACACGTCGCTGGCCAAGCAGATCTACAACGCCCGCACGGTCCCCGGTCGGCACACCAAGATCACCGGCCTCGAGCACGTCGACAAGGTGATCCACGTCGACCAGTCGCCGATCGGCCGCACCCCGCGGTCCAACCCGGCGACCTACACCGGCGTCTTCGACCACGTCCGCCGGCTCTTCGCCTCCACCCCGGAGGCCAAGATGCGCGGCTACCTGCAGGGCCGCTTCTCGTTCAACGTCAAGGGCGGCCGCTGCGAGGCGTGCTCCGGCGACGGCACCATCAAGATCGAGATGAACTTCCTCCCGGACGTCTACGTCCCGTGCGAGGTGTGCCACGGCGCCCGCTACAACCGCGAGACGCTCGAGGTCCACTACAAGGGCAAGACCATCGCCGAGGTCCTCGACATGCCGATCGAGGAGGCCGCCGAGTTCTTCGCCGCGGTGCCCGCCATCGCGCGCCACATGACGACGCTGGAGGAGGTCGGGCTCGGCTACGTCCGCCTCGGCCAGCCGGCGACGACGCTCTCCGGCGGCGAGGCGCAGCGCGTCAAGCTCGCCAGCGAGCTGCAGAAGCGCTCCACCGGCCGCACCGTCTACGTCCTCGACGAGCCGACGACCGGCCTGCACTTCGAGGACATCCGCAAGCTGCTCGGCGTGCTGTCCAGCCTGGTCGACAAGGGCAACTCCGTCCTGGTGATCGAGCACAACCTCGACGTCATCAAGACGGCCGACTGGATCATCGACATGGGCCCCGAGGGCGGGTCCCGCGGCGGCATGGTCGTCGCCGAGGGCACGCCCGAGGACGTCGCGGCCGTCCCGGAGAGCCACACCGGCACGTTCCTCGCGCCCATCCTCGAGGGTCGTGGCGCGCAGCAGCCCGGCGCGCCGCGGCGACAGAAGGTCGTGGCCGCGAAGTCGGCCCCGGCGTCGAGGACGACCAAGAAGGCGCCGGCGAAGACGACGACGAAGAAGACGACGGCGAAGAAGGCGACGACCGCGAAGAAGGCCCCGGCGCGGAAGGCTGCTGCGAAGAAGTCCTCGTGAGCACCATCAGGGTCCTCACAGGTCCTCTGGCTAGGGTCGCGGCATGACCGCCATGAACAGACGTCGCGCCCTGACCGGCACCGCCGCCATCGCCGTGGGCGTCCCCGTCCTCGCCGCCTGCGGCTCCGACGAGCCGACGGCCACCGATCCGTCCTCCTCGCCGTCCCCGTCACCGAGCGACGCGTCGCCCTCGTCGCCGAGCACCGACGGGACCGAGACCCCGAGCGCCGCGGCGGCGCTGGCCACGACGTCCTCCGTGCCCGTGGGCGGCTGCTTCGTCAACGCCGACGCCAAGGTCGTCGTGACCCAGCCGACCGAGGGTGACTTCAAGGCGTTCTCCGCCGTGTGCACCCACCAGGGCTGCCTCGTCGAGTCCAGCAGCGACGGCGAGATCCCGTGCCCGTGCCACCTCAGCCACTTCTCCCTGGAGGACGGCTCGCCGATCTCGGGGCCGGCGTCGTCGCCCCTCGCCCCGGTCGAGATCACCGTCGACGGCGACTCGATCACCCAGGCCTGACCCCACCCGGGCTGACGCACGACCGGGCGGCCCCCACCCCGACCGAGGTGTCGGGGGCCGCCCGTAGGGTTGGCGGGTGGCCATGCCGAGCTCCTATCGACCCGCGCCCGGGTCGATCCCGACCAAGCCGGGGGTCTACCGCTTCCGCGACGCCAAGGGCCGTGTCATCTATGTCGGCAAGGCCAAGAGCCTGCGCCCGCGCCTGTCGTCGTACTTCCAGGACATCGGCAACCTCCACCCGCGCACGGCGACCATGGTCACCACCGGCGCGAGCGTGGAGTGGACCGTCGTCGACACCGAGGTCGAGGCCCTGCAGCTGGAGTACAGCTGGATCAAGGAGTTCGACCCGCGCTTCAACGTCAAGTACCGCGACGACAAGTCCTACCCCTGGCTGGCGGTGACCGTCGGCGAGGAGTTCCCGCGCGTGATGGTCGGGCGCGGCGCCAAGCGCAAGGGCACCCGTTACTTCGGCCCCTACAGCCACGCCTGGGCGATCCGCGAGACCGTGGACCTCCTGCTGCGCGTCTTCCCGATGCGCTCGTGCAGCAACGGCGTCTTCAAGCGCTCCTCCCAGATCGGCCGCCCCTGCCTGCTGGGCTACATCGACAAGTGCGCGGCCCCGTGCGTCGGCAACGTGACGCCCGAGGAGCACCGCGAGATCGTCGACGACTTCTGCGACTTCATGGCCGGCAACACGACCGCCTTCACCAAGCGCATCGAGCGGGAGATGTACGCCGCCTCCGAGGCGCTCGACTTCGAGAAGGCCGCCCGGCTCCGTGACGACCTCGGCGCGCTCACCAAGGCGTTGGAGAAGCAGGCCGTGGTGCTGCGCGACGGCACCGACGCCGACGTGGTCGCGCTCGTCGAGGACCCGCTCGAGGTCGCCGTGCAGATCTTCTACGTGCGCGGCGGTCGGATCCGCGGCCAGCGCGGCTGGGTCGCCGACCGCACCGACGAGGGCGGCACGCCCGAGCTGGTGCAGGACTTCCTCCTCCAGCTCTACGGCGGCGAGGACGACTCGATCCCGCGCGAGGTGCTGGTGCCGGCCCTGCCGCCCGACGCCGACGTGCTGGAGCAGCTGCTCACCGAGCGGCGGGGGAGCAAGGTCGCGATCCGCGTCCCCCAGCGCGGCGACAAGCGCGACCTGCAGCAGACGGTGGCCAACAACGCCGCCCAGGCCCTCGCCCTCCACAAGACGAAGCGGGCCAGCGACCTCACCACCCGCAACCGCGCCCTCGAGGAGATCCAGCAGTCGCTGGGCCTCGACGAGGTGCCGCTGCGGATCGAGTGCTACGACGTCTCGAACCTCCAGGGCACCGAGGTCGTCGCGTCGATGGTCGTCTTCGAGGACGGCCTGGCCCGCAAGTCCGAGTACAGGCGCTTCGTGATCCGGGGCGTCGACGGCCAGAACGACGTCGCGTCGATGCGCGAGGTGATCACGCGGCGCTTCAAGCGGCTGCTCGACGAGCAGGCCCGCAGCGAGACCGTCTCGACCGACTCCGGTCCGATGCTCGTCGACCCGGAGACTGGACGTCCCCGCAAGTTCGCCTACGCGCCGTCGCTGGTCGTGGTCGACGGCGGACCGCCCCAGGTGGCCGCTGCGGAGCAGGCGCTGGCCGACCTCGGCGTCAACGACGTACCCGTGTGCGGGCTGGCCAAGCGGCTCGAGGAGGTGTGGCTGCCGGGGGAGGAGGACCCGGTGATCATGGCCCGCACCAGCGAGGGCCTCTACCTCCTGCAGCGGATCCGCGACGAGGCCCACCGCTTCGCCATCACCCACCACCGCAACCGGCGCTCCAAGTCGATGGTGGAGAGCACCCTCGACGACGTCCCGGGCCTCGGCGAGGTGCGCCGCAAGACCCTGCTCAAGCACTTCGGATCGCTCAAGAAGCTGCGCGAGGCCGACGTGGACCAGATCGCCCTCGTGCCCGGCATCGGGCCGCGCACGGCCACGGCCATCAAGGACGCCGTCGCCAACGCCGACGCGACCCGCAAGACTGCTCCCAAGGAGCCGACGATCAACACCGCCACCGGCGAGATCCTGGAGGACTGACGAGTGGAACCCACGCCCGGCGAGCTCGTGATCGTCACCGGCATGACCGGCGCCGGTCGCAGCACGGCAGCCAAGGAGCTCGAGGACCTCGGCTACTTCGTCGTCGACAACCTCCCGCCGACGCTGGTGCGCGACGTCGTGCGCCTCGTCGACGACAGCCGCGGCATCCACCAGCCGATCGCGGTGGTGGTCGACGTCCGGTCGGGCTCGTTCTTCGACTCCCTGCAGGCCAACCGCCACCAGCCGGTGACCGGCCGCCCCACGACGCTGCTCTTCCTCGAGGCGACCGAGGAGGTGCTGGTGCGCCGCCAGGAGGCTGCCCGCCGGCCGCACCCCCTCCAGGGTGGGGGGCGCCTGCTCCACGGTCTGCAGCGCGAGCGCGGCGTGATGGCCGACATCCGCGGCGACGCCGACGTGCTGCTCGACACCTCCAACTTCAACGTCCACCAGCTCCAGGACCGGATCGCCGAGCTGTTCGGCACGGCCGCGACGACGCGCCTCAAGGTCACGGTCATCAGCTTCGGCTTCAAGTACGGCATCCCCGTCGACGCCGACTGGGTGGCCGACATGCGTTTCCTGCCCAACCCGCACTGGGTCCCCGAGCTGCGCCCGCAGAACGGTCGCGACCCCGAGGTGTCGGACTACGTGCTCTCCCAGCCCGGCGCGGGCCGGTTCCTGGAGCAGTACCTCCCCGTCCTCACGACGGTCGCCGAGGGCTACCTGGCCGAGGGCAAGCGGTTCATGCAGGTCGCCATCGGCTGCACGGGTGGCAAGCACCGCAGCGTCGCGATGACCGAGGCCATCGCCGGGCTCCTCCGCGAGTCCGGCTACGACGTCAGCACCTCCCACCGCGACCTCGGCAGGGAGTGACGTGGCCCGCGACACCGCCCAGGCTGCCGTGGCCCTCGGCGGCGGACACGGGCTGTTCGCCACCCTGTCGGCGCTGCGCCGGCTCCACGACGACCTCACGATCGACGACCTGACCGCCGTCGTGACCGTCGCCGACAACGGCGGCTCGTCCGGCCGGCTGCGCGGCGAGTTCGGCGTCCTCCCGCCGGGCGACCTGCGGATGGCGCTCGCGGCGCTCTGCGGCGACGACGAGTGGGGCCGCACCTGGGCCGACGTCCTGCAGCACCGGTTCGCCGGCCAGGGCGAGATGAACGGCCACGTCGTCGGCAACCTGCTGATCGTCGGGCTCTGGGAGCTGATGGGTGAGCCGGTGCGGGCGCTCGACTGGGTCGGGCGGCTCCTCGGCGCCCACGGTCGCGTGCTCCCGATGGCAACGACGCCGATGGACATCACCGCGCGGGTCCGGGGCGCCGGGGAGGCCGACCCCGAGGCCGTCACCGTCGTACGCGGCCAGGTGGAGGTCGCCACCACGGGAGGCCGCATCGAGTCCGTCGCCCTCGTCCCGGAGGACCCGCAGGCCTGTGCGGAGGCCGTCGACGCGATCCTCGCCGCCGAGTGGGTCGTGCTCGGTCCGGGGTCGTGGTTCAGCTCGGTGATCCCGCACCTGATGGTGCCCGGGCTCCGTCGTGCCCTTGCCGAGACCGCCGGGCGGCTCGTCGTGGTCCTCAACCTCGAGGCGCAGGCGGGGGAGACGACCGGCTTCGGTCCCGCCGACCACCTCGCCGCCCTGTTCGAGCACGCGCCCGACCTGACGGTCCACGCGGTGCTCGTCGACGCCTCCTCGATCGCGGACGACCAGGCCCGGCTGGAGAAGGACGTGGCCGACCGTGGAGCCCGTCTGGTGGTCGCCGACATCGCCGTCCCGGGCGAGCCGCGCCACGACCCCGACCGGCTTGCGGAGGCGTTCAGGAAGGTCGTGGACGAGGCCTGAATCACGCCTGCGCGGGTGGCTCGACCGTTCCCGCCGAGGGTCGTTGACCTACGTGGCAGGATTCGCCCCATGGCTATGACGGCACAGGTGAAGGCAGAGCTCGCCTCCACCCAGATCACCAAGACCTGCTGCCGCAAGGCCGAGGTCGCCTCGATGCTCCGCTTCGCCGGCGGCCTGCACATCGTGAGCGGCCGCATCGTCGTGGAGGCCGAGCTCGACACCGGCGCCGCGGCACGCCGCCTCCGCAAGGACATCTCCGAGGTCTACGGCCACCCGTCCGACGTGGTGATGGTGCAGGGCAACGGCATCCGCAAGGGCAGCCGCTACATCGTGCGCGTCACCAAGGACGGCGAGGCGCTGGCCCGCCAGACCGGCCTGCTCGACAACCGCGGCCGACCCGTGCGTGGCCTCCCGCCGGCCGTCGTGAGCGGTGGTGGCTGCGACGCCGTCGCCGCGTGGCGCGGCGCCTTCCTCGCGCACGGCTCGCTCACCGAGCCCGGCCGCTCGTCCTCGCTCGAGATCACCTGCCCCGGCCCCGAGGCCGCGCTCGCGATCGTCGGCGTCGCCCGCCGCCTCGGCATCTCCGCCAAGGCGCGCGAGGTGCGCGGCGTGGACCGCGTGGTAATCCGCGACGGCGACGCGATCGGCGCGCTGCTGACCCGGCTCGGCGCCCACGAGTCGCTGATGGCCTGGGAGGAGCGCCGGATGCGGCGCGAGGTCCGCGCCACCGCCAACCGCCTCGCCAACTTCGACGACGCCAACCTGCGCCGCTCGGCCCGCGCCGCCGTGGCCGCCGGTGCGCGCGTGGAGCGCGCCCTGGAGATCCTCGGCGAGGAGATCCCCGACCACCTCCGCCAGGCCGGACACCTCCGTCTCGAGCACAAGCAGGCCTCGCTCGAGGAGCTCGGCCAGCTGCACGAGCCGGTGCTCACCAAGGACGCGATCGCCGGCCGCATACGGCGCCTGCTGGCGATGGCCGACAAGCGCGCCGAGGACCTCGGCATCCCCGACACGGAGTCGTCGCTGACCCCGGAGATGCTGGCCGACGAGGGCTGACCGGCCCCGGAGGACCCCCGGAGAAGCTAGCGGGCCTTCTCCCGCAGGGATGCCCCGCGGGCCTGTCGAACGGTCGCCCAGGCGCTCAGCAGCGCGACCGTCCCGAGCAGGACGGCCACGACCAGCGCGGTGCCGCTCAGCAGCACAGGATCGATCCGCGCGACCACCCGTGGCCACGAGGCCTCCTCGACCTGCCCCAGGGTGATCCGACCCAGCACGATGAGCTGCGCGGCTGCACCGGCCAGCAGGCCCGCGACGGCTGCGGCGCCGAGCACCACGACCTGCTCCACGGCCACCGACGACAGCACCGAGCGGCGTCGTACGCCCACGACGCTCAGCGCGGCGGCGTCCATCCGGCGCCCCGGCAGCTGGATCGCGGTGGTGACCACGAGGCCGGCCACCGCCATCAGCAGCACGAGCACCGACGCGACGAGGTAGAGGCGCAGGGCCAGGGCGTACGCCGTCCCGTCGAGGCGCTCGCGCTCCTGGGAGTAGACGCGCTCCACGGCCAGACCCTGCCCCGCCAGCGCGGTCGTGACCTGGTCGGGGGTGTCGGCCGCTGCCAGGAGGCGGACCTCGAACTCCTCCTCGAAGACCGTGCGGTTGGTCGTCAGGACGGAGTAGTCGATCAGCACGCCCTCGGGGCCGAGGAAGGGCACGCTCTCCGCGACCAGCACGGCCTCGGAGGGCGGGGGACCGCCGACGGTCGAGGTCGCGGCGCCCGCGGCGACGCGTCCGAGGCGGTCCACGGCCTCCCGGCCCGCCACGACGGGACGCAGGCCCCCCATGCCAGACGTCAGGGCAGCCTTGCCGGTCCCGTCGGCGGTGACGACGAGGCCGCTGCCGTCGACCTGCACGTCCTGCGCGGCCTGGGTGACACCCTCGTCGACGAGGTGCCAGTCGCCGCGGGTGAGCACGTCGGAGGCATCGGTGCCGTCGGCCTCGAGCGGACCGACGACGTAGTCCCCGGAGAGCTCGGTGGGCAGGCCGGCCGGTCCGGCTAGGGCGAGGCCCTCGACCGTGCAGCCGCGCTCGCACGGGACGCGCTCGGTGGCGGTGGGGGTGCCGGGACCGAACGGTCCGACGTACGCGTTGAACGTGTCGCCGCCCGCGGTGCGCATCCGCATCTCGACGGTGACCTCCCCGGCGGCGCGGGGCACGGTCAGGTCCATCCGGAGGCGTGCGCCGGTCAGCGGGGGTGTGGGCGGCCGGGTGATGAGGTCGACGACGTCGTCCACGCCGTGCCCCGGCGTCCACGAGGGGTCCCACAGCGAGGCGGTCGGCAGCCGCGGCACGTCGGCGACCACGTAGACGCCGTCCTGGGCGTTCCAGGTGCCCGTGGCCATCAGCCACCGGCCGTCGGGGTCGAGGCGGTGGGTGAGGGCCACCGCCTCGCTCATCGGCAGCTCGCTCGACCAGACCGTGCTGGCCGGGGCCTGGGTGGCGGCCACGCTGGCCCGCCAGGCGCCGGCCGCGTCGAAGGTGCCGGCGCCGAAGGTGACGACGGCGATCGCGATGGTCAGGGGGAGGACGACGAGCGTCCCGACCGAGCGGCGCGCGACGGCTCGCACGGCCAGGAAGCCCGCGACACCACGCGCCGGTCGGCGGGCCAGCGCCCGCGCAGCCGCGCGGGTGCCGGTGGCAGCGGCGAGCCCCAGGACGGCGGCGATCAGCAGGGGCAGCACGAGGTCGGCGGCGTCGGTGGCGCCGCCGGCCGGCCGGGTGAGGGCGGCGACCACGAGGACGAGGGTCAGCGCCACCAGCGCCAAGGCGACCAGCACCGCGAGCCGACCAGCCGGGCGGGGCCGGGCCTGGCCGCTCAGCTGGTCGGCGAGGCTGCGGGCGAGGACCGCCCGGGTCGAGACGACGCAGACCGCGATGGCGCATGCGACGACGGCGACGCACGCGAGCACGGCGTACGCCGGCACCGGGACCGGCAGCCCGGCGGGCAACCACGCGCGCACGAGCGCCCAGGTGAGGGCCACGCCGCCCGCGACGCCGACCGGCACCGCCAGGGCGACGAGGAGCAGCGGCTCGCTCAGCGCCAGCAGCCAGGTCCGCCGGCGGTCGGCGCCGCGGAGCGAGGCCAGGGCCAGGTCGGGGACCCGCAGCTCGCCCGCTGCCGAGGTCAGGCGACTCAGCAGGGCGAGGGCGACGAGGACGAGGGAGACCACGGCCGGCGTGACCGCGAGGAGCGCGGAGCGCCGCTCCCTCTCGACGTCGGCGACGATGCCGTCGAGGTCGTTGTTGGAGATCTCGGCGGCGGTGCCCACCGCGAGCTGCTGCGGCGCCGGGTCGGCGGCGGCACGCTCGGCCAGCGCCGGCAGGTCGGCGGCGTCCAGGTCGGTGGGTACGTCGATGCGGCTGTCGACCCGGACCAGGAGCAGGCTCGGTGCGAGCCCGGCGAGCTGGTCGGGAGCGACGAGGTAGGGCGCCGGCTGCCGGGCGATGTCGGTGACCTGTCGTCCCGGGCGCACCGTGGCCGGGACCGACGCCAGCCGGCCCGGCTCGAACCAGAAGTCCTCGAGCGCCTCGCGCCGCCCGGACGAGACGCTCGGGCCCGAGGGGTAGGCGTAGGTGCCGACGAGGGTGAGCGTGCCGAACGGCTCGCCCAGCTCGATCCGGTCGCCGATCTCGTGGCGGTCCTCCTCCGCGTCCCCGGCCAGCACGGCCACCTCGCCCGGCGCGGCGGGGCAGCGGCCCTCGAGGTCGAGGTGCGCGCACGCGTCGGGCTTCGCCATCAGCATCACCTCGCCGAGCGCGCCCGGGGCGAGCACCCGGCTGGTCTCCAGCTGGGCGGTGGCCGCGTGCTGGTCCTCCGGCAGGACGAGCTGGGCGAGCGTGTCGTCGAGCAGGGCGCCGGGGTCGTCGACGGCGCCGCTCGGCCGGACCTCCCACGTGCGCCCGGTCAGGACGTTGCGCTCCTCCTCGAGGCGGGTGATGGCGTACGCGTTGCCGACGGCGGCGGCGAACGACGGTCCGAGCACCGCCGAGCCCAGTGCCACCACCAGCAGGAGCAGGGTGCCGAGCGAGAGCAGGGAGCGCGACCGCAGGCCGTCGAGCGCCACCCGGATCATGTCGTCACCTCCTCACGCAGCCGGGCCGGGAGGCTGGCGCGGTCGGGGACGTGGCCGGTCCACCAGGTGGTGAGCCCTGCCAGCCCGGTCGCGACGGTGCCCGCCAGGACGAGCGCGAGGACACGGGGCCCGGTGTCGAGGGGGAGCTGGCCTGGTCCGGCGGCCAGCACCGGAAGGGCGTCGGAGAGGGTCGAGACGACCAGCAGCGTCGCGGCGACGCTCGCCAGGCCGGCCGCGAGCGCCATCACCACGACCTGCAGGCGGCCGGCGGCGTGCTGGTCGGACCGGCGTACGCCGACGAGACGCAGCACCGCGCGCTCGTGGGTGCGCTCGCGTCGCAGCCTCGCGGCCGGCAGCACGACCGCCAGCAGCCCGAGCAGCGCGCCGCCGGCAGCGAGCAGCGCGAACCGCCTCGCAACCCCGTCGTCGGCGGCCTCGACGACCTCGCGCGCGAGCTCGGAGCCCTGACGGGGCGTGCCGACCTGGGCCAGCACGCTGTCGGGGGTGTCGGCACGAGCGAGGACCAGCGGCTCGGCGCGCGCCACGGCACCGGTGCCCGGGACCACGGAGGTCGGCAGGTCGAGCACCGTGCCCGCCGCGCCCACCACGGGCAGGGCGTCGGCGGTCGCCAGGACGCGGGCCGGACGGGCCATGCCGCCGGTGGTCGGCGCCTCCGGCGCGTCGGGCCACTCCACGCTGCTCGTGGCGAGGACCGGCGTGGCCCAGGGCGACCTGTCGGTGGCGAGGTAGCTGGTCCCGGCGCTGCTCGGCCGGACCCGGAGCCGTCCGGGTGTGGACGCGACCTCGCCCGGCGGCCGCTCGTCGGGCTCGGCCAACACCCACGGGCGGGCCAGCAGGTCGAGACCGCCGAGGTCGAGCTCGGTCAGGGTGAGGGCCGGCCGCTGGCAGAAGGGCTGGGCCCAGGTGTCGTCGTTGCAGGGGGCGCCGATGGCGACCTCCATCCCGGTCACCCGGCAGCCGGTCTCGCACCGGACCAGGTCGGCGGACACCGTCGTCGGCGTCCCCGGCGTCGGCCGGGCGAAGACGGTCTGGCGGCCCGACCCGGACGGGCTCACCGTCAGCACGTCGAGGCGCAGGGGGCGTGGGCGGGAGCCCGCGAGGTCGAGGCGGACGGTCATGCGGCGTCCGGTGGTGACCGGTTCGGGATCGGTCGCGGCGGCAGCGTCGCCGAGGCCGGACACCTCGGCGGAGCCGTCGGAGGCGGCGGTCCCCGCCAGCCTGTCACCGACGACCCGCTCGTAGCGGGCGGTGTCGAGGTAGACCCGACGCGAGATCGGCCGGTCATCCTCCAGGACCCGGATCGCCGCCATCAGCCACTGGCCGTCCGGGTCGGCCTCGCGGGTCGCCTCGAGCAGGCCGTCGGCAGGGCCGTCGTACGGCACCACGAGGGGCGTCGCGGACGTCACGAGCGAGGTGTCGCGCGTCCAGTCGTGGACGGCGAGCGCCGTGTTGGCGGCGCAGCCGAGGAGCACGGCCGAGCCGACCAGGACGGGGAGACCGGTCGCGGCCCGCGGCAGCGCGAGGCGGTGGCCGGCGAGCGACGGCCCGAGGCCGGGACGCCGGGCGAGCCGGCTCGCGACCAGCCGCACCACCGCGGTCGCCAGCAGGCCCGCGGCCAGGCCCACCACCACGGGGGCGGTGAAGGCCCACGCGTCGGGGGCGGTCGAGGAGCGGCGGAGCAGCGCGACGACCGCGGCCACCGCGACGACCACGGGCACGAGGGCGGCGAGGGCGCTGGCGCGGCGCGCCCGTTCGGCACCGGCGGGGCGGAGCAGCTCGGTCAGGGGTCCGCGCAGCGCGACCACCATCGCGGTGACGACCGTGGCCGAGGCGAGGAGCCACACCGCGGCGACCAGCGCCGGGGACGCGACCTCGGCGCCGAGGGCCAGCGGCACCGCCGCGCCCACCGCGCCGCCGAGGACGGCGGTCAGCATCGGTTCGGTGACGAGCGCGGTCACCCAGCGCACGCCGCGGCGGCCGTGCAGTCGCAGCAGCGCCGCCTCCTGCCGCCGCGCCGCACCGAGGGCGAGGCCGGCGCCGGGGAGCACCCCGGCTGCGAGCACGACCAGCGGCACGAGGAGGGCGGGCCTGCCGCCGGCGTCGGCGAGCACGGTGGCCGCGGTGACCACGGCGATGGCGGCCGCGACGGGCAGGTGGGTGCCCCGCCGGGCCCACCACCCGGCCACGACGCGCAAGGTCATGCGATCCGACCCTCGTCGATCGCGACGTGGTGGTCGGCGAGCTCGACGATGGCGGGGTCGTGGGTGGCGATGACGACGACGCATCCCCGCTCGGCCTCGGCGCGCAGGGCGTCGAGGACGACGCCGACATTGCCCTGGTCGAGCTCGCTCGTCGGCTCGTCGGCGAGCAGCACGGGCGCGCCCACCACCAGGCCGCGGGCGCAGGCCACGCGCTGCAGCTGCCCGCCGGAGAGCTCCTCGACCTGGCGGTCGCCGAGGTCGGCGATGTCGAAGCGGGCCAGCGCCGCCTCGGCCCGGTCGGAGGCGTCGGTCCACGAGGTGCCGCGGGCGCGCAGCGCGATGGCGACGTTCTCGCGGGCGGACAGGATGGGGACCAGGCCGTAGACCTGGAGCACGAAGGCGATCTCGGGGGGCGGGTCGCCGTCGCCCTGCCACGTCGCGCGGCCGTCGTACGTCGCGGCGCCCGTGCTCGGGGCGACCAGACCGCCGGCGATCGAGAGCAGCGTCGTCTTGCCCGAACCGCTCGGCCCGGACAACGCGGTCACGCGGCCGGCCTCGAACGTCACGGAGACGTCGTCGAGCAGGAGGGGACCGGGCTGGTAGCTGACGTGGTCGAGGACCAGGTCGCCGGTCCCGTTCATCCCGGCGCTCATCGCAGACCGTCCCGCGGGATGCCGGTCTCGTCCGCCGGGTGGCTGATCACGATCCGACGGGGCTCCGCGTCGACGCGGACGAGCGTGCCGGCGGGCCACTGGGTGGTCAGGTGCGAGGGCAGGTGGAGGACCCCTTCGCTGCCGATGACGGCGTACTCGGCGCCGTGGTGCCCCTCGGACCCGACCCGGCCGCCCTTCATCGTCACGGTGCGGGGGAAGGTCGCGGCGACCTCCGGCTGGTGGGTGACCACCACGACGGTGGTGCCGAAGTCGCGGTTGAGGTCGTGGAGCAGGCCGACCACGGCGTCACGGTCCACGTGGGAGAGCTGGCTGGTCGGCTCGTCGGCGAGGAGCAGGCCGGGCGTCGTGGCGACGGCGCACGCGAGAGCCAGGCGCTGGCGCTGGCCGCCCGACATGGTGCTCACCACCTGGTCGGCCTGGTCGGTCAGCCCCACCCGGTCGAGCAGGTCGGACACGCCCGGCGCCCGGTCGGCCTCCTCGGCCGTCATGCCGATGCGGGCGAACTCCACGTTGCGTCGCGCCGTCGTGTAGGGCAGGAGGTTGCGGGTGGACCCCTGCAGCATGGTCGCCACCCGGCGCGCACGGAGCCGCGAGAGGTGTCGCTCGCTCATCCGCGAGATGTCGTCGTCGCCGAGCAGGATGCGCCCGGCGCTGGGGCGCTGGATGCCGCCGAGCAGCGCGAGCAGGGTGGACTTGCCCGACCCGCTCGGGCCGAGGAACGCGACCCGCTCGCCCGGGGCGATCTCGAGGTCGACGCCCTGCAGTGCCACCACGTCGTGGCCCTCGAAGGTGCGGTAGAGGTGCACCACGCCCGAGCACCGGACGCCGATGCCGCCCCCGTCCTGCACGTGAAGTCCTCCTGAAGCTGCGTCGTCGTACCGTCACCCGGCCGCGCCGGAATGCTGGGACATCATGCACCTGCGACGACGGCTGGGTGTGCGACGACGTCCTTGGATCGATCCAAGTTACCGGTCCGTACCGCGGGAGACCGTGGGTCGCGCAGGACCGGGCGCCCGATATGGTCGGAGTGGTCACCAAAGGCCGCAGCTGTCGACGGGGTCACCGAAGGCCCCACCAAGGAGGCACCACCATGACTGTCCGCGTAGGTATCAACGGCTTCGGCCGCATCGGTCGCAACTTCTTCCGCGCCGTGCGCGCCTCGGGCGCCGACATCGAGATCGTCGGCGTGAACGACCTCACCGACAACGCCTCGCTGGCGAACCTGCTCAAGTTCGACTCGATCCTGGGCCGGCTCGACGCCGACGTGACCAGCGACGACACGTCGATCAAGGTGGGCGACCAGACCATCGCCGCGTTCGCCGAGCGTGACCCGTCGGCCCTGAAGTGGGGCGACATCGGTGCCGACGTCGTCGTCGAGTCCACCGGCTTCTTCACCGACGCGACCAAGGCCAAGGCCCACGTCGACGCCGGCGCCAAGAAGGTCATCATCTCCGCGCCCGCCTCCAACGAGGACATCACCATCGTGATGGGCGTCAACCACGAGCTCTACGACCCCTCGGCCCACACCGTCATCTCCAACGCGTCCTGCACGACCAACTGCCTCGCGCCGATGGCGAAGGCGCTGCACGACGGTCTCGGCATCAACAAGGGCCTGATGACGACCATCCACGCCTACACCGCCGACCAGAACCTCCAGGACAACATCCACAAGGACCCGCGTCGCGCCCGCGCCGCCGCGCTCAACATGGTGCCCACCTCGACCGGTGCGGCGAAGGCCATCGGCCTCGTCCTGCCCGAGCTCAAGGGCAAGCTCGACGGCTACGCCATGCGGGTCCCGGTCCCCACCGGCTCCGCCACCGACCTGACCTTCGAGGCCAGCCGCGAGACGTCGGTCGACGAGGTCAACGAGATCGTCCGGGCGGCCGCCGACGGGCGCTTCCTGCGCTACTCCACCGACCCGCTGGTCTCCACCGACATCGTCACCGACCCGGCGTCCTGCATCTTCGACGCGCCCCTCACCAAGGTGATCGGCAACCAGGTCAAGGTGCTCGGCTGGTACGACAACGAGTGGGGCTACTCCAACCGCCTCGCCGACCTGATCACCCACGTCGGCACGTCGCTCTGACCGATGGCCGACTCCTCCGCTGGCATCGAGTCCCTCGGTGACCTGAGGGGCAAGCGCGTCCTGGTCCGCTCGGACCTGAACGTGCCCCTCGACGGCACCACCATCACCGACGACGGCCGGATCCGCGCGAGCGTCCCGACCATCACGCAGCTGTCCGACGCGGGTGCCCGGGTGGTCGTGACCGCCCACCTGGGCCGCCCCAAGGGCGCGCCCGACCCGGCGTACTCGCTGGAGCCGGTCGCCGGGCGGCTGTCCGAGCTGCTCGGACGGCCCGTGGCGTTCGCGACCGACACCGTCGGCGCGAGCGCGTCCGAGACCGTCGCCGGTCTGCAGGACGGTGACGTCGCCCTCCTGGAGAACGTCCGCTTCAACGACGGCGAGACCAGCAAGGACGACGAGGTCCGCGGCGCGTTCGCCGACCAGCTCGCGCAGCTGGCCGACGCCTTCGTCTCCGACGGCTTCGGCGTCGTCCACCGCAAGCAGGCGAGCGTGTACGACGTCGCGCTGCGGCTGCCGTCGGCGATGGGCGGCCTGGTGGCGGCGGAGGTCGACGTGCTGCGGCGCCTGACGGAGGAGCCCGAGCGGCCCTACGTCGTCGTGCTGGGCGGGTCGAAGGTCTCCGACAAGCTCGGGGTCATCGACAACCTCATCGACAAGGCCGACAAGCTGCTCATCGGCGGCGGCATGGTCTTCACCTTCCTCAAGGCCCAGGGCCACGAGGTCGGCAAGAGCCTCCTCGAGGCCGACCAGCTCGACACCTGCAACCGCTACCTCAGCGAGGCGGCGGACCGCGGCGTCGAGATCGTGCTGCCCACCGACGTCGTGGTCGACACGGCGTTCCCGTCGGGCGACCGCGAGCCGCAGCCGTCCGTCGTACCCGCCTCGGAGATCCCGGCCGACGCCCTCGGGCTCGACATCGGGCCGGAGTCGGCCGCGGCCTTCGCAGCGGCGCTGGCCGACGCCAGGACGGTCTTCTGGAACGGCCCCATGGGCGTGTTCGAGACCGACGCCTTCGCGGGCGGCACCCGTGCCGTCGCGCAGGCGCTGACCGAGATCGACGGCCTGTCGGTCGTCGGCGGAGGCGACTCCGCCGCGGCCGTGCGTCAGCTCGGCTTCGACGAGGCCGCGTTCGGCCACATCTCCACCGGCGGTGGCGCGTCGCTGGAGTTCCTGGAGGGCAAGGAGCTCCCGGGCATCGCCGTACTCGAGAGGGGCTGACCGTGGCCGAGAAGACGAATCGCACGCCGCTGATGGCGGGCAACTGGAAGATGAACCTCAACCACCAGGAAGCGGTGGTGACGGTCCAGAAGCTCGCCTGGACGTTGTCGGACAAGCGCCACGACTTCAGCAAGGTGGAGGTCGTCGTGGTGCCGCCGTTCACCGACCTGCGCTCGGTGCAGACGCTGGTCGACGGCGACCGGCTGTCGATCGGCTACGGCGCCCAGGACGTCTCCGTCCACGACAACGGCGCCTACACCGGCGAGATCTCCGCGGCCATGCTGTCCAAGCTCGGCTGCTCCTACGTCGTCGTCGGGCACAGCGAGCGCCGGATGTACCACAACGAGTCCGACGAGCTGGTCAACGCGAAGGCCCACAAGTCGCTCCACGCCGGGATGACCCCGATCGTGTGCGTCGGGGAGGGTCTCGACGTACGCCAGGCCGGCGAGCACGTGCCGTTCACGCTCACGCAGCTCGACGGCTCGCTCGACGGGTTCACCGCCGAGCAGGTCGCGGGCCTCGTGGTCGCCTACGAGCCCGTCTGGGCCATCGGCACGGGCGAGGTGGCGACCCCGGACGACGCGCAGGAGGTCTGCGCGGCGATCCGCGAGCGCGTCCGCGAGGTGCACGGCGACGGTGCGGCCGACGGCCTGCGGATCCTCTACGGCGGGTCGGTCAAGGCCGCCAACGTCGGCGGGATCATGGAGAAGGCGGACGTCGACGGATGCCTCGTCGGGGGCGCCAGCCTGCAGGTCGACGAGTTCGGCGGGATCTGCCGTTTCTACGACATGCCGGTGCTGTGAGGGCGCTCACCGGTTTGCGGCGGACGTGACGTAGGCTTCCGACCGTGATTCTTGCTTTCACCATCCTGCTCGTCCTCACGAGCGCGATCATGATCCTGCTGGTGCTCCTCCACAAGGGCCGCGGAGGCGGCCTGTCCGACATGTTCGGTGGCGGCGTGTCCAGCAGCCTGGGGGGATCGTCGGTCGCTGAGCGCAACCTCGACCGCTTCACGATCGGGGTCGGCGTCATCTGGTTTGCCTGTGTTGTCGCCCTCGGCCTGCTCATGGCCTACCAGGGCAGCTGAGTCCCCGAGCGTTTCTGAGAAGGAGTCGTCATGGCTGGTGCTGGAAACGCGATCCGCGGTAGTCGGGTCGGGGCCGGCCCGATGGGTGAGGCCGAGCGCGGCGAGGCCGCACCGCGGCAGGCAGTGACGTACTTCTGCAGCCACGACCACCGGTCCGTTGTGACCTTCGCGATCGAGGCCGCGGTGCCGGAGTCGTGGGACTGCCCCAAGTGCGGTCTGCCCGCCAGCCTCGACTCGGAGAACCCGCCCCCGGCCCCCAAGATCGAGCCCTACAAGACGCACCTGGCCTACGTGAAGGAGCGTCGCAGCGAGACCGAGGCGGCCGACATCCTCGACGAGGCCGTCGCCCTCCTGCGCAGCCGCCGCAAGGCCGGCGAGATCATCTTCTGACCGACCGGGCACTTCCTCGCGCTAGCAAGCGCCGAGCGGGCACTTCCTCGCGCTAGGGAGTGCCGAGCGGGCAGTTCCTCGCGCTAGCAAGCGCCGAGCGGGCACTTCCTGGCGCTAGGGAGTGCCGAGCGGGCGCTGGTCCTGCCTGCGCCTGTGGATGACCCGCGACGCCCAGCGCGCCGTTCGGGCATCGTCCGGGCATGCAGCGCTTGCCGATCTGGTGCCGCGACGCCGTCCTGCTGGACGGAACCGCGCCACTGCCTGTCGACCGACCGTTCACCTCGCACGAGGCCGACGCGGCCGGCGTACCCCCGAGCCTCCGCCGCAAGCTGGTCGCGAACGGTCTGTTGAGGCCGATGGTGCGCGGGGTGTTCGTCGCGACCCAGGTGCCTGACTCGCTGCGGCTCCGCGTCGTTGCCGTGGCGCTGGTGACACCTCCCCACGTCGTGGTGGTCGACAGGACCGCGGCCTGGATCCATGGAGTCGATGCTCTGCCCCGCAGCGCCATTCACGAGATGCCGTCCCTGGACCTCTACAGCCGCAGCGCCAGCAGGATGAGACGCGCCGGCGTGAGCAGCGGCACACGACACCTGACTGGAGCGGACATCGAGGATGCCGGCGGGGTGGCGGTCACGACAGCCCTTCGCACGGCTTGCGACCTGGGAAGGCTGCTGTGGCGGTACGACGCGCTTGCGGCCATTGACGGGTTCCTCCGCCTCGGCGTGGCCCGGGAGCAGCTGTTCGGTGAGATCGACAGGTTCAAGGGACACCGCGGTGTCGTGCAGCTCCGACGCCTGGCTGCGCTCGGCGATCCCGGTGCGGAGTCGCCACCGGAGAGCGCGCTCCGGCTGCACTGGCACGAGGCCGACATACCAGCCTGGCCCACGACCCAGATCTGGGTGCACGCAGATGACGGCACACCGAAGTTCCGGATCGACGTGGGCGATCCGGAGGTGCGGTTCGGCGGGGAGTACTTCGGGGAGGAGTTCCACGGTGAGGACGACGAGGCCTCGGACGAGGACCGCCTGCGATGGCTCCGGAAGCGACGTGCGTGGGTTATGGAGGTGTTCACCAAGTCGGACGTCTACGGCCCAGACCTCGCGGCGGGTGATCGCCTCCATCAGGGCTACCTCGCGGCGCGGTCGACCACGGGCCTGCGGCGCCGGACGTACGTCGACCTCGGCAGGCCGTAGCGCGAGGAAGTGCCCGGTCGGCGGGTTGTAGCGCGAGGAAGTGCCCGGTCGGCGAGTTGTAGCGCGAGGAAGTGCCCGGTCAGAGGGCGGAGGCGGCGGCCTCGTCGAGCCACCAGACGGTCTCCTCGCCGCGTACGCCCCGGGCGGGGGTCTCGGTGACCGACCCGTCGGCCGCGAGCGCGCGGGCGACCGCCTCAGCCTTGCCGTCGCCGCTGGCGATGAACCACACCGCGCGGCAGCGTTCCATCGCCTCGAAGGTGAGGGTGACGCGGTCGGGCGGCGGCTTGGGGGAGTCGTGGACGGCGACGGCGATCGCGTCGCGGGCCTCCAGCGCAGCGTGGCCGGGGAAGAGCGACGCGCAGTGGCCGTCGGGGCCGATGCCGAGCATCAGCACCTCGAAGAAGCCGACGCCGTGCTGCCGCAGCGCCTCGCCGTAGGCCGCCGCGGCGTCCTCGGCGGTCGCGACCTGGTCGCTCGCCGCCACCTCGTGGACGTGGGCCGGGTCGACGGCGACGTGGTCGAGGAGCGACTCGCGCGCCTGGCGCGCGTTGCGGTCGGGGGAGTCGGCGGGGACGAAGCGCTCGTCACCCCACCAGAACACGACGCGGGACCAGTCGACCGCGGAGTCGACGGCCCGGCGGGCGAGCTCGCGGTGGAGCTGCTCGGCGATGGTGCCCCCGGTGAGCCCGACCTGCGGCACCTCGCCGCGGGCCTGCGCGGCCTCGAGGCGGTCGAGCAGGGCGGAGGCGATGTCGCCGACGAGCACGTCCGGGTCGTCGTGGCGGCGGACCTCGGGCTCGTTCACTTCTTGCTCCTCAGCTTGACCAGGCGGGCGGCGACGTCGGCGTAGACGTCGTCCTCGTCGAGGCGGCGCAGCTCCTCCGCCAGCAGGGCCGGCACCTCGCGGCGCTTCAGCGCGACCGGCCGGTCGGGCCGGTTGGGCGAGGAGAACGTCGCCAGGCGGCCGTCGGCGCGGGAGATGCGGATCGGGCCGTCCTTGGTGTCCATGGTGACCTCGGTGATGCCGGGGCCGTCGGAGTTGCCGCGGGCGACGTCGACCTTGAGCCGGTCGCTGAGCCAGGCCACCAGCAGGTCGGCGCTGGGGCTGATCCGCTCGGCGGTCACCTTGGCGCCGGTCACCTTGAGGGGGTGCTGGTCCAGGGCCGCGGCGAGGAGCGCGCGCCACGGCGTCAGCCGCGTCCAGCTCAGGTCGGTGTTGCCGGGCGCGTAGGTGCGGCACTGGGTCAGCATCGCGGTGGACTTGCCGCGCGGGACCGCCGCGGAGTCGGTGATGCGCCGCTGCGCAAGAGCGCCGAGCGGGTCGGCCGCGACGTCGGCCGGCGCGGACGTCGGCCACCAGATGGCGACGGGGGAGTCGGGGAGCAGCAGGGGCAGCACGACGGACTCGGCGTGCTTGACCACCTCGCCCTTCAGCCGGATCACGGCGATCTCGCCTCCCCAGCCGTCGCCGCTGCCGACCTGGGCATTGACCTGGGCCGCGCCGCGAGCGTCACCGAGGATGACGCCGAGGACCCGGGACGGGTGCTCGCGCGAGGCGCGCTTGGCCGCGGCCATCGCCTCGGCCGCGTCGTCCTCGGGGGCGACGATGACCAGGGTCATGACCATGCCCATGGCCGGGCTGCCGGCGCGGGTGCGTGAGCGGATGAACTCCGCGGCGATCTTGGACGAGTTGGTGTCGGTCAGCTCGATCATCGTGTCGGGGTCCCCTCGGTGTTGTACGGCGGAGGAGCGGATCTAGGGAGGCGAAGAACAGCGTGGGGTGACATCAGGGCCTCCTCCAGGTGCGGCCGTCGCGCGCAAGCATCTTGTCGGCGGACTCAGGACCCCAGGTGCCGGAGTCGTACTGGTCCGGCTTGCCCTTGCGGGCCCAGAACTCGATCACGGGGTCGAGGATCTTCCACGAGAGCTCGACCTCCTCGTGCCGGGGGAACAGTGGCGGGTCGCCGAGCAGGACGTCGAGGATGAGGCGTTCGTACGCCTCGGCGCTGGCCTCGGTGAACGAGCCGCCGTAGGCGAAGTCCATGTTGACGTCGCGGATCTCCATCGCGGTGCCGGGCACCTTCGACCCGAAGCGCAGTGTCATGCCCTCGTCGGGCTGGACGCGGATGACCAGGGCGTTGTGGGTCAGGTCCTCGGTCGCGGTCTGCGCGAACGGCAGGTGCGGCGCGCGCTTGAAGACGATGGCGACCTCGGTGACGCGCCTCCCCAGCCGTTTTCCGGTCCGGAGGTAGAACGGCACCCCGGCCCAGCGGCGCGTCTCCACGTTGACGGTGATCGCGGCGAAGGTCTCGGTCGTGGAGGTCTTCCTGATCCCCTCCTCCTCCAGGAAGCCCTGGACCTTCTCGCCCCCGGCCCACCCGGCGGCGTACTGGCCGCGGGCGGTGGTGAGGTCGAGACGCGCCGGCAGCGTGGCCGACTTGAGCACCTTCTGCTTCTCGATGCGCAGGCTCCTGGCGTCGAACGCGATGGGCTCCTCCATCGCCACGAGCGCCATCAGCTGCAGGAGGTGGTTCTGGATGACGTCGCGCGCCGCCCCGATGCCGTCGTAGTAGCCCGCGCGGCCGCCGATGCCGATGTCCTCGGCCATCGTGATCTGCACGTGGTCGACGTAGTTGGCGTTCCAGATCGGCTCGAACATGTTGTTGGCGAACCGCATCGCCAGGATGTTCTGGACCGTCTCCTTGCCGAGGTAGTGGTCGATCCGGAAGACCGAACCGGACGGGAAGACGCCGTCGAGGGTGCGGTTGAGCTCGCGCGCCGACTCGAGGTCGTGGCCGAACGGCTTCTCCACGACCACGCGGCGCCACTGATCGGGTCCTGGGTCGGCGAGGCCGTGCTCCTTGAGCTGGCCCACGACGGTGCCGAAGAAGGCGGGCGGGATCGCCAGGTAGAAGGCCATGTTGCCGCCGGTGCCGCGCAGCTGGTCGAGCTCCTCGACGGTGCGGCGCAGGTGGTCGAAGGCGGCGTCGTCGTCGAAGTCGCCCGAGACGAAGCGGAAGCCCTCGGACAGCTGGTTCCAGACCTCCTCGCGGAACGGCGTACGAGCGTGCTCCTTGACCGCGTCGTGCACGATCTGTGCGAAGTCCTGGTCGGCCCAGTCGCGCCGGGCGAAGCCGACGAGGCTGAAGCCCGGCGGCAGCAGGCCGCGGTTGGCGAGGTCGTAGATCGCGGGCATGACCTTCTTGCGCGACAGGTCACCCGTCACGCCGAAGAGGACCATGCCGCAGGGGCCGGCGATACGCGGCAACCGGCGGTCCTGCGGGTCACGAAGCGGGTTGGTGTGGCTCATCGGCCTCGGTTCTCCTGGTAGTAGCGGATCAGCGACTGCGTGGAGGGGTCCTGCTCGGCGGCCACGGACGCGTCCCCCGAGATCGCCGGCCGCAGCTGCTGGGCGAGCTGCTTGCCCAGCTCGACGCCCCACTGGTCGAAGCTGTCGATGCCCCACACGGCGCCCTGGACGAAGGTGATGTGCTCGTAGAGGGCGATGAGCTGGCCGAGCACGGACGGCGTGAGCGCCGCCGCCATGATCGACGTCGTCGGGCGGTTGCCCGGGAAGGTGCGTGCCGACACCAGCTCCTCGGCGACACCCTCCGCGCGGACCTCGTCGGCGCTCTTGCCGAAAGCGAGCGCCTTGGTCTGCGCGAGGAAGTTGGCCAGCAGCAGCTCGTGGACGTCGGTCTCGCCGTCGTCGGTGCGGTCGACGAGCTCGTACGACGGTCGCGCGAAGGCGATGAAGTCGGCCGGCACGAGCCGGGTGCCCTGGTGGATGAGCTGGTAGAAGGCGTGCTGGCCGTTGGTGCCGGGCTCGCCCCAGAAGACCTCGCCCGTGTCGTAGTCCACGGCCGAGCCGTCCCACCGCACGCCCTTGCCGTTGGACTCCATCGTCAGCTGCTGGAGGTAGGCGGGGAAGCGGTGCAGCAGCTGCGCGTAGGGGAGCACGGCGTGGGTGTGGGCACCGAGGAAGTTGGTGTACCAGACGTTGAGCAGTCCCATCCGGAGCGGCACGTTGGACTCCGGAGGCGCGGTGCGGAAGTGCTCGTCCATCGCGTGGAACCCGGCGAGCAGCTCGGCGAAGCGCTCCGGCCCGACGGCCACGACGAGCGACAGCCCGATCGCGGAGTCCATCGAGTAGCGCCCGCCGACCCAGTCCCAGAAGCCGAACGCGTTGTCGGGGTCGATCCCGAAGTCGGCCACCTTGTCGAGCGCCGTGGACACGGCGACGAAGTGCTGCGCGACCGCGGCCGCCTCGTCGGTGCCGGACGGCAGGTGCTGGAGGAGCCAGGCCCGGCACAGCCGGGCGTTGGTCAGCGTCTCGAGGGTGCCGAAGGTCTTGCTGGAGACGATGAACAGCGTCGTCTCCGGGTCGAGGTCGGACAGCGCCTGCCCGGCGTCGGTGGGGTCGATGTTGCTGATGAAGCGGCACGACAGCCCGCCCTGGCGGTAGGGCTCGAGCGCCTCGTAGGCCATCACCGGCCCGAGGTCGGACCCGCCGATGCCGATGTTGACGACCGTCTCGATCCGCTTGCCGGTCACGCCGGTCCACTCACCCGACCGGACGCGGTCGGCGAAGGCGTACACCCGCTCGAGCACCTCGTGGACGTCGGCGACGACGTCCTGGCCGTCGACGCTCAGCGACGCGTCGGCCGGCAGCCGGAGCGCGGTGTGGAGCACCGCGCGGTCCTCGGTGACGTTGATGTGCTCGCCCGCCAGCATCGCGTCGCGCCGCCCGGTCACGCCGACCTCGTCGGCGAGCGCGAGCAGCGCCGCCTCCACGTCACCGTCGAGGAGGTTCTTCGACAGGTCGACGTGGAGGTCGGCGGCGGCGAGGCTCTGGCGGTCGACCCACTCCGGCGTCAGGGTGGCGCGCAGGTCGGGCTCGTACGACGCCGCGAGCTCGGCGAGCCGCGCCCACGCCTCCGTCGTGGTGGGATCGACCGCTCTCCTCATGCGCGTACTCGCTGCGCTCCGTGCGAGCACGAGGCACATGCCGCGCTGTGTCGACTGACGAGCTCGCTTCGCTCGCTCATGCGCGAGCGGCCTCGAGGGACTTCGCGAGCGTCGTCTGGAGCTCGTCCCAGGCGACGACGAACTTGTCGACGCCCTCCTTGATGAGCGCCTTGATGACGTCGTCGTAGTCGATGCCGGCGTCCTCGAGCGCCTTCATGTGGGCGGCGGCGTCGTCGTAGAACGGACGGATGCGGTCGCCGCGGACCTCGCCGTGGTCGGCGACGGCCTCGAGGGTCTTCTCGGGCATCGTGTTGACGGTGTCCTCGACGACCAGGTCGACGACGTACATCGTGTCGTCGTAGTCGGGGTTCTTGACACCGGTCGACGCCCAGAGCGGGCGCTGCTTGCGCGCGCCCTTGGCCTCCAGCGCGGCCCAACGCTCGCCGCTGAAGAACTCCTCGAACATCTGGAAGGCGAGCCGCGCGTTGGCGACGCCGGCCTTGCCGCGCAGGTCGGGGTCGGTGCCCGGCCCGTCCGTCATGGCCTCGAGCCGCTTGTCGATCTCGGTGTCGACGCGCGAGACGAAGAAGGACGCCACCGAGTGGATGTCGGCGAGCTCGTGGCCGTTGTCGGCGGCCTTCTCGAGGCCTGAGACGTAGGCCTCCATGACGTTGCGGTACTGCTCGAGGCCGAAGATCAGCGTCACGTTGACGGAGATGCCCGCGGCGATGGTCTCCGTGATGGCCGGCCAGCCCTCCTTGGTGCCGGGGATCTTGATGAGGAGGTTGGGCTGGTCGACGATCCGCCAGAGATCGGCGGCCTCCTTGACGGTCTCGCCGGTGTCGTGGGCGAAGCCGGGGGACACCTCGATCGAGACGCGGCCGTCGACACCGTCGGTGGCGTCGAAGACCGGGCGCATCACCTTGCAGGCGTCGCGCACGTCGTCGGTGGTGATGATCAGCGTGGCCTTGTCGACGTCGGCGCCCGCGGCCGCGAGCTCGCGCACCTGCGGGTCGTAGCGCTCACCGTCGGCCAGCGCGGTCTGGAAGATGGCCGGGTTCGACGTGACGCCCACGACGTGGCTGTTCTTCACCAGGTCGGCCAGGTTGCCGGTCTCCAGCCGCTCGCGGGAGAGGTCGTCGAGCCAGATGGAGACCCCGGCGTCTGCCAGGTCCTTGAGAGGGTCGTTCATGTGGTGCCTCCTGATGTTCGGTGGTGACTGGCGCGTCGCGCAGTCGGTCAGGTCAGTCGGTCAGGGTGCGCAGGCTGTCTCGGGCCGCGTTGGCCACCGCGACGCCGGTGATGTCGAACTCCTCGTAGATCCGCGCGAAGTCGGCCGAGGCGCCGTAGTGGTCGATGGAGACGATGCGGCCGTGGTCGCCGACGTACTCGCGCCACCCCTGCTTGACGCCCGCCTCGACCGAGACGCGCGCCTTGACGGTGGGCGGCAGGACGGTCTCGCGGTAGGCCTCCTCCTGCTCCTCGAACCACTCGAGGCAGGGGAGCGACACCACGCGGGCGCGGATGCCGTCGGCGGCGAGGAGCTCGCGGGCGGCGACCGCCACCTGCACCTCGGAACCGGTGCCCATGAGGATCACGTCGGGGTCGCCGCCACGGTCGTCGATCGTCGGGGCGTCGATCAGGACGTAGCCACCGCGGTGCACGTTGGAGGTGTCGCTGAAGCCGTCCTCGCCACGCGGGAAGACCGGCACGTTCTGCCGGGTCAGCGCGATGCCGGCCGGGTGGTCGGTGCGCTCGAGCACGGCGTGCCACGCAGCGGCCGTCTCGTTGGCGTCCGCAGGGCGTACGACGTCGAGGCCGGGGATCGCGCGCAGGGCGGCGAGGTGCTCGATCGGCTGGTGCGTCGGGCCGTCCTCACCCAGACCGATGGAGTCGTGGGTCCACACGTAGGTGACGGGCAGGCCCATCAACGCCGCCAGCCGGACCGACCCGCGCATGTAGTCGCTGAAGGTGAGGAAGGTGCCGCCGAAGACGCGCGTGCCGCCGTGGAGCGCGATGCCGTTGAGGATGCCGCCCATGCCGTGCTCGCGGATGCCGAAGTGCAGCACGCGACCGGCGAGCGGGTCGCCGGTCCACTGGTCGGTCGAGCGGCTCTCGGGGATGAAGGACAGCGCATCCTCGATGGTCGTGTTGTTGGACTCGGCGAGGTCGGCCGAGCCGCCCCACAGCTCGGGCATCACGCCGGCGACGGCGTTGATCACCGCGCCGGACGCCTTGCGGGTCGCCACGCCCTTGGGGTCGGCGTCGAAGGTCGGGAGCGCGTCGGCGAGGCCGACGGGCAGCGCGCGGGTCTGCATCCGCTCGAACGTCTCGACGGCGCCCTTGGGTGCAGAGCCCTTCCACGCGTCGAAGCGCTCCTGCCACGCAGCTTGCTGCTCCTTGCCGCGCGCGACGAGGGAGCGGGTGCGCTCGATCACGTCGGTCGGCACCTCGAAGTGCTGCTCGGGGTCGAAGCCGAGGATCTCCTTGGTGGCGGCCACCTCCTCCTCGCCGAGGGCGGAGCCGTGGGACTTGCCGGTGCCCTGCGCGTTGGGCGCGGGCCAGGCGATGACCGTGTGCAGGACGATGAGGCTGGGTCGGTCGGTGACCTCGTGGGCGGCGCGGACGGCGGCGTAGAGCTCGGGGACGTCCTCCACGTAGTCGGTTCCGTCGTTGGTCCAGTCGACGTGCTGGACGTGCCAGCCGTAGGCCTCGTAGCGCGCGCCCACGTCCTCGGTGAACGCGACGTCGGTGTCGCCCTCGATCGAGATCTGGTTGGCGTCGTAGATCATCGTCAGGTTGCCGAGCTGCTGCGTGCCGGCGATCGAGGAGGCCTCGGCGCTGACGCCCTCCTCCAGGTCGCCGTCGCTGCAGATCGCGTAGACGTGGTGGGTGAAGGGCGAGTCCCCCTCGGCCGTGTCGGGGTCGAGCAGCCCCCGCTCGCGGCGGGCCGCCATGGCCATGCCGACGGCATTGGCGACGCCCTGGCCGAGGGGGCCAGTGGTGGTCTCCACGCCCGCCGTGTGCCCGTGCTCGGGGTGACCGGGCGTCTTGCTGCCCCAGCTGCGCAGCGACCGCAGGTCCTCGATCTCGAGTCCCCACCCGCCGAGGAAGAGCTGGGTGTAGAGGGTGATGGAGCTGTGGCCGCAGGACAGCACGAAGCGGTCGCGGCCGGTCCAGTGCGGGTCGGCGGGGTTGTGCCGCATCACCTTCTGGAACAGCAGGTACGCCGCCGGCGCGAGGCTCATGGCCGTGCCGGGGTGGCCGTTGCCGACCTTCTGGACCGCGTCCATCGCCAGGACCCGGGAGGTGTCCACGGCCCGGCGGTCGATGTCGTCCCACTCGAGGGTGGCGGGCAGGGCGGACTTCTTGGTCAACGCAGTTCCTCTCGATGGAGTGCAACCGGGTGCAGTCAGGATCACAGCCCAGCAGGGGTGGCCTCGACTACGACCCTATCGTCGTGGCCGAGTAGACTCGACCGTGCCCGAGGGTCGTCCCGGACGCCGGAACAGCTGGCCGTTCATCCTTCGGTTCCCTTGCTGTCCGCGTCCCATCCGCCCCCGTCCTCCCGAGGTTCTCCACCGTGTCCCACGCCGGCCCGAACGCAGCCGCGTCCGCCCGGCCGTCGACCGGTGACCCGGGCGTCGAGACCGACGCCCCGAAGTCCTGGCGCGACGTGGTCGCCGCCTACGTCGGGCTGACCAAGCCACGCGTGATCGAGCTGCTCCTCCTGACGACGGTGCCGGTGATGTTCTTCGCCGAGCGCGGCATCCCGCCGCTGGGACTGGTCGCCGCGACCGTCGTCGGTGGCGCGCTGTCGGCGGGCTCCGCCTCGGCCTACAACTGCATCTACGACCGCGACATCGACGAGCAGATGCGGCGTACGCGACGCCGGGCGCTGCCCCGGCACATCGTCTCGCCGGTCTCGGCCCTCGTCTTCGCGACGGTGCTCGCCGTGCTGTCGACGGTCGTCCTGGCGCTGTGGGTCAACTGGCTCTCGGCCGCGCTGTCGGTGCTGGCCAACGCGTTCTACGTCCTCGTCTACACGATGCTGCTCAAGCGCCGGACCACGCAGAACATCGTCTGGGGCGGCCTGGCCGGCTGCTTCCCCGCGCTCATCGGCTGGACGGCGGTGACCGGCGAGCTGGCCTGGACGCCCGTCGTGCTGTTCCTGGTGGTCTTCCTCTGGACCCCGCCGCACACCTGGGCGCTCGCGCTGCGCTACCGCGAGGACTACCGCAACGTCGACGTGCCGATGCTCCCCGTGGTCAAGCCCGCGCCCGAGGTCGGACGACAGGTCGTCATCTACAGCTGGGTGATGGTCGCCACGTCGCTGCTGCTGTGGCCGGTCGCCGGGACGAGCCTGGTCTACCCGGTCGCCGCAGCCGTCCTGGGCGCCGTCTTCCTGGTCGAGGCCCACCGGATGTGGAAGCGCGCAAAGGGATCCGACGCGCTGGCCGACATCAACCCGATGCGGCTCTTCCACGCGTCCAACCTCTACCTCTCCCTGCTCTTCGTCGCCGTAGCACTGGATCCCCTGCTCGGCCGGTAGCGCAACTCGAAGGTCTCGTCTGGCGAATGCGAGAAACTTTAAGATCTTCTTGAGACAACGTTCCGTGTCCAGAGGCCCCGCCGCCCGTTCAATGCTCCGTAGGGGGGAGGCAGTGGGCCACCCCCCGTGGGAGCAGGGGGTAGTTCTGCATGTCTTCATCACGTGAGCGACGGCACCGGACCGCTGGGGGAGCGGCCGGACTGGGGGTTCGTCGCCCTTCGATCCACCGCGGTGTCACGAGGCTCGTCACCCTCGTCCTGGCCGTGGGCTTCGCCGTCGTCGGCGTCGCAGGTGCGGCCAGTGCGCACCACAACACCATCAACGGTTCCGTCGTCTGCAAGACGGGCGGCGGCTGGGCCGTCACCTGGTCCGTCGAGAACAGCGAGACGCGCACCGAGTCGATCACCGCGTCCAACCGGCCGGGCGTCGTCCCCGTCGGCACGCAGCTGACCTCGCGTCAGACGCGCACGTTCACCGAGACCGTCACCACCAAGCCGACCTCGCCGCTGACCCTGACGCTGGCCGCGAGGTGGTCCAACGGTGCCACCAACACCAGCTCCGGGTACATCCCCGTCGCCAAGTTCCTCGACGGCTGCAACGTCACCACCGTGCAGCCCCCGACGATCCCGGTCGTCGACGACTGCGGCCCGGGCAACGCGCACTACGGCCAGGTCCCGTCCGGGCCCTGGACCTCGGTCACCAACCCTGACGGCAGCGTCACGCTGACGGCCAACCCGGGCAACCAGTTCCCCGGCGGACAGACGTCGGTCACCTACCCGGCGCCGAGCGACAGCAACGAGCCGTGCCCGACCCCGCCGGTCGTGACCCCGCCGGTCGTGACGCCTCCGGTGGTCACCCCGCCCGTCGTCACCCCGCCCGAGGTGCTGCCCGCGGAGGCACGCGTCGTGTCGGCCCGCGCCCGCAAGATCGACAAGTGCGGCACCCGCGGTGACGTCTACAAGGTCGTCAAGCGGTCCGGCGTCGTCTACACGTCCAAGGGCAAGGTCCTGCGCCAGGGCGTGTGGCTGAAGGCCGGCGCCAAGCGCGTCACCGTCCGCGCCCACGCTGTGGACGCGTCCTACCGGCTGCAGGGCAAGCAGGCGTGGAAGATGACCTTCCGCACCCGTCCGTGCGCCAACGCCCCGGAGGTCGCACCCAGCACCGGAGCGCGATGACCCGCTCCCGCGCTGCCGGGATCGTCGCCTCGATGGTCCTCTGCGTGACCGCGGTGGTCGGTCAGGGTGCGGCTCACGCCGCCCCTGACCGGCTCACCATCGGTCGCACCGGCACCGACGCGGCCATCATCAAGGTGCCGGCGCGCAACGACACCCTGGCGGTCGGCAACCGGCTCCGTGGTGCGGTCTACACCTGGTCGAAGGGCGACCCGCCCTGCGACCCGACGGGCAGCACCGTCTACGCCGGGCACGCCTGGCGCGCCGGCAACGGCGTCGCCGACCGGTGGGGCTCGCTGCGCCGCGGCGACGTCATCAAGGTGGCGGGCTGCCGGTTCGAGGTCACCCGCCGGGAGTACTGGCCGGCGTCGCGGCGGATGGGGTCGCTCTACTCCGTCGCCGGGCCCGCCCGGATCGTGCTCGTCGGCTGCAAGGCCGACGACTACTCCCGCCGCACGGTGGTCTTCGCCCGCAAGATCGGGCGGTCCTGACCGCCTGGTCTACGAAGGACCGATGCGGGTGGCGGCGTGCGGCTGGGGCACGCCGCCCGCCCGCGCCTCGTCGGCGCCACGGTGGGGCAGCACCGCGAGGGCGATGCGGGCCAGACCGGCGGCGAGGAGGCCAGCGCCCAGCATGTGGAGAGCCACGAGGCCGACCGGCAGGTCCAGCCAGTACTGCACCCAGCCCAGGACGCCCTGGAGCACCTCGATGAGGAGCACCAGACCGGTCACGCGTGCGAGCCACGGGTGCCCGCCGCGCAGCGCCGCGACCAGCAGCACGACGGTCAGCACGACGAGGACGTACACCGACACCGCGTGGACCTGCGACACCGTCGCCGGGTCGAGGCCGTTGCGGGGCGAGTTGGTGTCGCCGGCGTGCGGACCGGCCCCGGTGACGACCGTGCCGAGGTAGAGGACCACCCAGCCCGACGCGAACGTCGCCCACGCGAGGGCGCGCGGCAGCGGCGGTGCCATCCCGCGGGTGGGACTGCGCAGCTCGTCGATCAGGGCGACGCAGACCATGATCATCGCCATCGACAGCAGGAAGTGACCGGCGACGACCCAGGGGTTGAGATCGGTCAGCACCGTGATCCCGCCCAGCACCGCCTGCAGCGGGATGCCGAGGCCGATCACGAGCGCCAGGCGCGTCGCGCGGCGGTGCCGCGCCCCGAGGGCGGCGAGGAAGCACAGCACGGCGACCGCGGCGAGGACGAAGGTCAGCAGCCGGTTGCCGAACTCGATGGCGCCGTGCAGCCCCAGCTCGCCGTGGGCGACGTACGACGCATCGGTGCAGCGCGGCCACGTGGGGCATCCGAGGCCGGAGCCCGTGAGCCGGACGGCCGCGCCGGTGACGACGATGCCGATGTTGGCCACGAGGTTGGCCAGGGCGAGCGGCCAGAGGTACCGCGCGAGGCGGTCGAGCAGGGTGCGTCCCATCATTCCCACCTGAAGGTCTTGGCCGTCAGCAGTGCACCGAGCACCGCCCAGGCGGCGAGCACGAGCAGCGATCGGCCGTCGATGTCGGCGTGCACGAGCGTGGAGCGCATGGCCTCACCGAGGGCGCCGGACGGCAGCCACTGGATGAGCCCGCCGGCGGCGCCGTACGTGCTGGTCGGCAGCACGACGCCACCACCTGCCATGAGGAGCAGGTAGACGAGGTTGGCCAGCGCGAGGGTCGCCTCGGCACGCAGCGCGCCGGCGACGAGGAGCCCGAGGGACGCGAAAGCCGCGGTGCCCAGGCCGACCGTGAGCACGAGGCCGACCACGGTGGTCGGCGGGCTGGCCAGCGAGGGCTCCCAGCCCAGAGCCAGTGCGACGACCACGAGCACCACCAGCTGCAGGGCGACGACGTTGAGCAGCGCCAGCACCTTGCCCAGGAGCAGGCCGTGGCGAGGGAGGGGTGAGGAGCCGAGCAGCTTGATCACGCCGTAGCGGCGCTCGAAGCCGGTGGCGATGGCCACGGACGTGAACGCGGTCGACATCACGGCGAGGGCCAGCACGCCCGGGGTGAGGAGGTCGACCGGCGCGTGCCCCTCGAAGGTGCTGCCGAGGCGGCCGGCCGCGGCGACACCTCCCACGAGCACGATCACCGGGATCACGATCGCGAGCAGCAGCTGCTCGCCGTTGCGCAGCATCAGCCGCGCCTCCATGCGGGCCTGGGCCAGCACCATCCGGCCGAGGCCGGCGCCTCCGGGGGCAGGGGTGAAGGTGCCGGTCGGGCGGGCGCCGGCGGGCGCGGTCCCGGCGGGAGGCGCGCTCATGCGCGGTCCACGTGGCGTTGTTCGGAGGAGCGGAGCGGAGGGGAAGGACGTCGGGGGGTGTTCATGAGGCCAGCTCGCGTCCGGTGAGCTCGAGGAAGACGTCCTCGAGGGTGCGCTGGCCGAGGGTGAGCGTCTGGGGGAGCACGGCGTGCTCCTCGCACCACCGTGAGACGCGGCCGAGGGTGCTGGCGTCGGCCGGACCGTGGATGAGCATGCTCACCTCGTCGAGCTGGCGCACCTCGGTGAGCGGTCCGAGCTCCCGGCGCAGCGACTCGGGGGCGCCGTCGGGGAACGGCCGGTTGACGACCAGCCGGATGGTCGCGGAGTGGCCGCCGCGGGTCAGCTCGGCGGGGGTCCCGGTGGCGATCAGGGTGCCGCGGTCGATGATGTGGATGCGGTCGGCCAGGTGCTCGGCCTCGTCCATGTGGTGGGTCGTCAGCACGACCGTGACGCCGTCGGCCCGGACCTCCTCGAGCATCTCCCACGTCGTACGCCTTGCCTGGGGGTCCATGCCGGCGGTCGGCTCGTCGACGAACACCAGCTCCGGTCGCCCGACGAGGGCGATCGCCAGGCCGAGGCGCTGCTTCTGGCCGCCGGACAACCGGCGGTAGGGCGTCCGGCCGCAGTCGGCCAGCCCGAGCCGGTCGACGAGCATGGCCGTGTCGAGCGGGTGCGCGTGCAGCGAGGCCATGTGCTCCAGCATCTCAACGGCGCGGACGCCGCTCCAGGCGCCGCCGCTCTGCAGCATGACGCCGATCCGAGGGAGCAGCTCCGCTCGGTCGCGCTGCGGGTCGAGCCCGAGCACGCGGACCGTTCCGCGCTGGGCGACCCGGTAGCCCTCGCAGGTCTCGAGCGTCGTGGTCTTGCCCGCTCCGTTGGGCCCGAGCACGGCGGTGATCGATCCCCGCGCCACCTCGAGCGACAACCCGTCGACGGCCACCTTGTCGCCGTACGCCATCACCAGACCGTCGATCTGGACGGCGGGGGAGGCGGGTGGCACGCACTGATTCTAGGTGCGCCTCGCTGAGGAGCGGCTGTCGGTCCCCGCGACTAGCGTGGTCGCCATGACGCGTTCCGCGATCGAGGCCGAGGGCCTCGTCAAGCACTTCGGTGACACCGTGGCCGTGGACGGGGTGTCCTTCTCCGTCCCCGAGGGCTCGGTGCTCGGCCTGCTCGGCCCCAACGGCGCCGGCAAGACCACCACCGTCCGGATGATGACCACCCTGACCCGCCCGACCGCGGGCACGGGGCGCGTCGCCGGCCACGACATCCTGACCGACCCCGCGGCCGTGCGCCGCAGCATGGGGCTGACGGGGCAGGCCGCGACCGTCGACGAGCTCCTGACGGGCCGGGAGAACCTGCGCCTCATCGGCAACCTCTACGGCCTCGACTCCTCCTACATCCGGCGCGCGAGCGACGAGCTCCTCGAGCGCTTCTCGCTCGCCGACGCCGGCGACCGGACGGCCAAGACCTACTCCGGCGGCATGCGGCGACGGCTCGACCTGGCGGTCAGCCTGATCGCGACGCCGCCCGTGCTGTTCCTCGACGAGCCGACCACGGGCCTCGACCCGCGCTCGCGCGTGGAGCTGTGGGAGGTGCTGCGCGAGCTTGTCGCCGACGGGACCACCCTGCTGCTGACGACGCAATACCTCGAGGAGGCTGACCAGCTCTCCGACAACATCGTCGTGATCGATCGCGGCACGGTCATCGCCGAGGGCACCCCGCTGCAGCTGAAGGACCAGTCCGGTGCGGCCGCGCTCGTCGTGACGGTCTCCCACTCCGGCGACCTCCAGACCGCCGAGGCGCTGCTGCGCCCGCACGCCCGCGAGGTGCACGTCGACGTGGGCGCGCGCCAGCTCACGGCGCCCTCGGAGGGCCTGGGCCACATGACGCGCGTGGCCGGGATCTTCGAGGAGAGCGGCATCGTGCTCGACGACATCGGGCTCAAGCGCCCGAGCCTCGACGACGTCTTCCTCCACCTCACCGGGCACCGTGCCGAGCAGGGGGCCGACGACGCAGCCGAGGGCGACCCCGCAGACCAGCTCGACCAGACCGCAGGAGGAATGGCCCGATGACCACGCTCGAGCGACCGGAGATCCGCACCACCGGGCTGCCGGCCCAGTCGTGGGCCATCGCCCGCCGCAACTTCCTCCACATCAGGCGCATGCCCGAGATGTTGATGGACGTCACCATCCAGCCGGTGATGTTCGTGCTGCTGTTCGCCTTCGTGTTCGGCTCGTCGATCGACGTGGCCACGCCCGCCGGCTATCGCGCGTTCCTGCTCCCGGGGATCATGGCGCAGACCGTCGCCTTCGCCTCGTTCATCGTCGCCGTCGGCCTCACCGCCGACCTCGACAAGGGCATCGTCGACCGGATGCGGTCGCTGCCGATCAACCCGGCGGCCGTGCTGGTCGGGCGCAGCATCTCGAGCCTGGTCCACGCCTCGATCGGCCTCGTCGTCATGTCGTTGACCGGCCTGCTCATCGGCTGGCGCATCCACACCGACGTGTTCCAGGCGGCCTTCGGCTACGTCCTGCTCCTCGGCTGGGGGTTCGCGATGATCTGGGTCGGCATCTGGGTCGGCTCCGCGATGCGCTCGGTCGAGGCTGTCAACGGCGTCATGTTCGCGACGATGTTCCCGATCACCTTCCTGGCCAACACGTTCGCGCCCACCGACCAGATGCCGACCGTCCTGCGGTTCATCGCCGAGTGGAACCCGATCTCCTCGCTGACCCAGGCGGTCCGCGTGCTCTGGGGCAACGACCAGCCGCTCGCCGAGGGCGCGGCGTTCCCGATGCACCACCCGATCCCGTTCACGATCGGCTGGATCATCCTGATCACCGCGGTCGTGGCGCCGCTGGCCATCCGCACCTTCCGCGCCCGCACCGCAGACTGAGCGGGCGGCCGGCGCCCCCGGCCCGCCGTGGGCCCGGTCACTTAGGCGACCCTTGCTTGAACGACCGGAAGCATTAACGACACACTGGTGTTGTGGAATTCGTGAGGACGTCGACGGCACAGCGTGAGGGCGATGCGCCCACACGCGACCGCGTGGCGCGCACGATCCTCGAGAACGGTCCCTCGACCGCCGCCGACCTGGCCCTCCGGCTCGACCTGACGCCCGCCGCCGTACGCCGTCATCTCGACCACCTCGCCGACGAGGGGGTCGTGGAGTCGCGCGACCAGAAGGTCTACGGCACCCGGGGGCGCGGCCGGCCCGCCAAGGTCTTCGCGCTCACCGAGACCGGGCGTGACAGCTTCGACCAGCAGTACGACGACCTCGCCGTGCAGGCCATGCGGTTCCTGGCCGAGACGCAGGGCGAGGACGCCGTGGTCGAGTTCGCGCGGCGCCGGGTGGCCTTCGTCGGGCGCGACTACGCCGACGTCATGGCGGCCGACCCCGACCTGACGCCCGCCGAGGCGCTCGCACGGGTGTTCACCCAGAACGGCTACGCCGCATCGGTGCGCGAGCTCCCCGTCGTGGGGGAGCAGCTGTGCCAGCAGCACTGCCCGGTCTCCCACGTCGCCCACGAGTTCCCGCAGCTCTGCGAGGCCGAGACCGAGGCGATCGCCTCGGTGCTCGGCACCCACGTCCAGCGGTTGGCGACCATCGCCCACGGTGACGGCGTGTGCACCACGTGCATCCCCCAGACCCTCAAGACGGACCCGAAGACGGTCCCGACAAAGGAGCAGGCATGACCTCCATCGAAGAACTCAACCCGGAGCTCAAGGGCATCGGCAAGTACGAGTTCGGCTGGTCCGACTCCGACACCGCCGGCGCCACCGCGACGCGTGGTCTCAACGAGGACGTCGTGCGCGACATCTCCGGCAAGAAGTCCGAGCCGCAGTGGATGCTCGACCTGCGCCTCAAGGGCCTCAAGCTCTTCCACCGCAAGCCCATGCCCACCTGGGGCTCGGACCTGTCGACGATCGACTTCGACAACATCAAGTACTTCGTCCGCTCCAGCGAGAAGCAGGCGACGTCGTGGGAGGACCTCCCCGAGGACATCAAGAACACCTACGACAAGCTCGGCATCCCGGAGGCGGAGAAGCAGCGCCTCGTCGCCGGTGTCGCCGCGCAGTACGAGTCGGAGGTCGTCTACCACTCGATCCGCGAGGACCTCGAGGAGAAGGGCGTCATCTTCGTCGACACCGACACTGCGCTGAAGGAGCACGAGGAGCTCTTCAAGGAGTACTTCGGCACCGTCATCCCGGTCGGTGACAACAAGTTCTCCGCGCTCAACACCTCGGTGTGGTCGGGTGGCTCGTTCATCTACGTCCCCAAGGGCGTCCACGTCGACATCCCGCTGCAGGCCTACTTCCGGATCAACACCGAGAACATGGGTCAGTTCGAGCGGACGCTGATCATCGCGGACGAGGACTCCTACGTGCACTACGTGGAGGGCTGCACCGCCCCGATCTACTCCTCCGACTCGCTGCACTCCGCGGTCGTCGAGATCATCGTGAAGAAGGGCGCCCGCGTCCGCTACACGACCATCCAGAACTGGTCCAACAACGTCTACAACCTCGTCACCAAGCGGGCGACCTGCGAGGCCGGCGCCACGATGGAGTGGGTCGACGGCAACATCGGCTCCAAGGTGACGATGAAGTACCCCGCCATCTACCTCATGGGCGAGCACGCCAAGGGCGAGACGCTGTCGATCGCGTTCGCCGGCGAGGGCCAGCACCAGGACGCCGGCGCCAAGATGGTGCACGCGGCGCCGCACACCTCGTCGTCCATCCTGAGCAAGTCGGTCGCGCGCGGCGGCGGTCGTACGTCGTACCGCGGGCTGATCCAGGTCAACGAGGGCGCGCACGGCTCGAAGTCCAACGTGCTGTGCGACGCGCTGCTGGTCGACCAGATCAGCCGCAGCGACACCTACCCCTACGTCGACATCCGCGAGGACGACGTGTCGATGGGCCACGAGGCCAGCGTCTCCAAGGTCTCCGACGACCAGCTGTTCTACCTCATGTCGCGCGGCATGGAGCAGGACGAGGCGATGGCGATGATCGTGCGCGGCTTCGTCGAGCCGATCGCCAAGGAGCTGCCGATGGAGTACGCCCTCGAGCTCAACCGCCTGATCGAGCTGCAGATGGAAGGCGCGGTCGGCTGACCTGCCGCCCCGCCGCCTGACCGTGGGTCGTGACGACTCGCCCCGGCGACCGTCACGAGACCGAAACGAGAAAGTAGAGCTTTGACCGTCACCACTGATTCCGTCCGCTCCGCGCTGGAGCAGGGCCCCGAGCACGGCAAGGTGGAGAGCCACCTCCACCCGGCCGGGTCGTTCGACGTCGCCGACCACGAGGTCCCGACCGGCCGCGAGGAGATCTGGCGCTTCACGCCGCTCAAGCGGCTCAAGGGCCTGCACGCCGACGCCGAGTTCATGCGGTCCGCGACCTCGTGCACGTGGAACACCCCCGAGGGTGTCCGCATCGAGGGCGTGTCCGGCGACGAGGCCCGCAGCCTGCGCGGCCTCTCCGGCCTCGTGCCCAACACCCGCTGGGCGGCGCGCGTCCTGGCCGAGGTCCCCTCGACCCTGCTGATCGACGTGCCCGCCGACACCGAGGTGTCCGAGCCCATCGTCGTCGACCTCGACGGCGAGGACGTCGCCGTGACCGAGGCCGGTCACGTCGCGATGCGGTTCGGTGCGCACAGCAAGGCGATCGTGGTGCTCAACCACACCGGCTCCTCCACCATCGCCGCGGTCGTCGAGATCGCGGTGGGTGACGGCGCCGACGTCACGGTCGTCTCGCTCCAGGACTGGGCCGACGACGCCGTCCACCTGTCGCACCACCAGGCCCGTGTCGGTCGCGACGCGACCTACAAGCACGCCGCGATCTCCTTCGGCGGCGACCTGGTGCGGATGGACGCCAACGTGACCTACGACGGTCCCGGCGGCTCGGCCGAGCTGCTCGGCCTCTACTTCGCCGACGCCGGCCAGCACATCGAGCACCGGATCTTCGCCGACCACACGGCTCCCCGCACGAAGTCCCACGCGGTCTACAAGGGCGCGCTTCAGGGCGAGAAGGCGCACACCGTCTGGGTCGGCAACGTGCTGATCCGCAAGGTCGCCGAGGGCATCGAGACCTACGAGGAGAACCGCAACCTCGTCCTCACCGACGGCTGCCAGGCCGACTCGATCCCCAACCTCGAGATCGAGACCGGCGAGATCGAGGGTGCCGGGCACGCCTCCGCCACCGCGCGCTTCGACGACGAGCAGCTGTTCTACCTCCAGTCGCGCGGCGTGTCCGAGCAGGAGGCGCAGCGGCTGGTCGTGCACGGCTTCTTCAACGACCTCATCCGCCAGGTCGGCGTCCCCTCCATCGAGGACCGCCTCCTCACCACGGTCGAGGCCGAGCTCGCCAAGAACGTCCTCAAGGGCCTCGGCTCGCTCGCCGCCTTCGGGTCGGACGACTGATGGCGTTCGAGCGCGCCTGCGCACTCGAGGAGGTCAGGACCGACCAGGGCCTCGCCGTGACCCTCGGCCGCTACGAGATCGTGGTCGCCCGTGACGGCGACGAGGTCTTCGCGCTCGAGAACGAGTGCAGCCACGCCGCCGTCGCCCTCAGCGAGGGCGAGGTGGGCGACTGCCAGATCGAGTGCTGGCTGCACGGGTCGATGTTCGACCTCCGCACCGGCAAGCCCACCAACCTTCCCGCGACCGAGCCGGTCGCCACCTTCCCCATCGAGGTACGCGGCACGGACGTGTACGTCGACACCGAGACCACCCTGAACGGAGTCACCCCCTCATGAGCAAGCTCGTCATCACCGACCTCCACGTCACCGTCGACACCGAGGACGGACCCAAGGAGATCCTCAAGGGCGTCACCCTCACCATCAAGGAGGGCGAGACCCACGCGATCATGGGGCCCAACGGCTCGGGCAAGTCCACGCTCGCCTACTCGATCGCCGGGCACCCGAAGTACACGATCACCGGCGGCTCGGTGACCCTCGACGGCCAGGACGTGCTGTCCCTCTCCGTCGACGAGCGTGCCCGCGCGGGCCTGTTCCTCGCCATGCAGTACCCCGTCGAGGTCCCGGGCGTCTCGGTGTCGAACTTCCTCCGCACCGCCAAGACCGCGATCGACGGCGAGGCCCCCAAGCTGCGCACGTGGGTCAAGGACGTCAACGGCGCACTCGAGCGGCTCAACCTCGACCCGTCCTTCGGCACGCGGAGCGTCAACGAGGGGTTCTCGGGCGGCGAGAAGAAGCGCCACGAGATCGCCCAGCTCGAGCTGCTCGACCCCAAGGTCGCGGTGCTCGACGAGACCGACTCGGGTCTCGACATCGACGCGCTGAAGATCGTCTCCGAGGGCGTCAACCGCTTCCGCGAGCGCGAGGGCAAGGGTGTCCTGCTCATCACCCACTACACCCGCATCCTGCGCTACATCGAGCCCGACTACGTCCACGTGTTCGTCGACGGCAAGGTCGCCGAGTCCGGCGGCAAGGAGCTCGCCGACCAGCTCGAGGCCGAGGGCTACGACCGCTACCTCAAGGCCGCGCAGGTCTGAGCAACACCGCCGGAACGAGAGAGGAGACCACGATGGAAGGACTGCTTCCGGATCTCGACGTGATCCGCAAGGACTTCCCGATCCTCGAGCGCACGCTCGCGGGCGGAGTGCCGCTGGTCTACCTCGACAGCGCCAACACCTCGCAGAAGCCGCAGGTCGTCATCGACACGATGGTCGACCACCTCGAGCGGCACAACGCCAACGTCGCCCGCGCCATGCACCAGCTCGGCGCGGAGTCGACGGAGGCCTACGAGGCGGCACGCGACCAGGTCACGAGCTTCCTCAACGCGCCGTCGCGCAACGAGGTGATCTTCACCAAGAACGCCACCGAGGCGCTCAACCTGCTGGCTCGCACGATCGACCTCGGTCCCGGCGACAACGTCGTGATCACCGAGATGGAGCACCACTCCAACATCGTGTCGTGGCAGCTGGCCTGCGAGCGCTCGGGCGCCGAGCTGCGCTGGTTCGGGCTCACCGACGACGGCCACCTCGACCTGTCGAACGCCGACCAGCTGGTCGACGAGCGCACCAAGGTCGTCGCGTTCACCTGGGTGTCCAACATGCTCGGCACGATCAACCCGGTCACCGACCTCGTCGCCCGCGCGAAGTCCGTGGGCGCCCTGTCGGTCATCGACGCCTCGCAGGCCGCGCCGCAGCTGCCGGTCGACGTCCAGGCGACCGGGTGCGACTTCTTGGTCTTCACCGGCCACAAGGTGACCGGCCCGACGGGGATCGGCGTCCTGTGGGGGCGTGAGGAGCTCCTCAACGAGCTGCCTCCCTTCCACGGCGGCGGCGAGATGATCGAGACCGTGACCATGGCGCGGTCGACGTACGCCAAGGTGCCGCACCGCTTCGAGGCCGGCACCCCGCCGATCGTCGAGGCCGTCGGCCTGGGCGCAGCGGTCGACTACCTCCGCCACATCGGTCTCGACGCGATCCACCGTCACGAGCAGGCGATCACGGCCTACGCCCTCGCGGGCCTGCAGTCCGTGCCGGGCCTGACGGTCCTCGGTCCGCTCGACGCCGCGCAGCGCGGCGGGGCGATCAGCTTCGAGCTCGCAGGTGTCCACCCGCACGACATCGCGCAGGTCCTCGACTCGCGCGGCATCGCGATCCGGGCCGGCCACCACTGCGCCAAGCCGGCGCACGCGCGCTTCGGCGTCCAGAGCTCGAGCCGGATGTCGTCCTACCTCTACACGACGCCGGCCGAGATCGACGCGCTGGTCGAGGGCCTCCACCACACCCGCAGCTACTTCAAGGTGGACGGATGAGCACCGACCTCGACGCGCTCTACCAGGAGATCATCCTGGACCACTACAAGAACCCGCACCACAAGGGCCTGCGCGACCCGTTCGAGTCCGAGGTGCACCACGTCAACCCGACCTGCGGCGACGAGGTGACGCTGCGCGTCCACCTGTCCGACGGCGTGGTCGAGGACGTGTCCTACGACTCCGTTGGCTGCTCCATCTCGCAGGCGTCGGCGTCCGTGCTGACCGACCTCGTGATCGGCAAGCCCGTCGACGAGGCGATGCAGATCCACCAGACGTTCCTCGAGCTCATGCAGGGCAAGGGACAGGTGGAGCCCGACGAGGACGTCCTCGAGGACGGCATCGCGTTCGCCGGTGTCGCCAAGTTCCCCGCGCGCGTGAAGTGCGCGCTGCTCTCCTGGATGGCGTGGAAGGACGCGACCGCCCAGGCCCAATCAGAAGGAGCCCCCTCATGACCAACTCCCAGGGCATCGACCACGGCGACCTCCCCGACGTGCCCGAGGCCGGGCAGGGCGGTGGCACGGCGACGGTGACCGTCGACGACGTGACCGAGGCGATGAAGGACGTCGTCGACCCCGAGCTCGGCATCAACGTCGTCGACCTCGGTCTCGTCTACGGCGTGCACCTCGACGAGCACAGCAACGCCGTCCTCGACATGACCCTCACCTCGGCGGCCTGCCCGCTGACCGACGTGATCACCGACCAGACCGAGTCGGCCCTCGAGGGCCTGGTCGGCGACGTCGCGATCAACTGGGTCTGGATGCCGCCGTGGGGCCCGGACAAGATCACCGACGACGGCCGCGAGCAGCTCCGGGCGCTCGGCTTCAACGTCTGAGCGGTGCGCCAGCCACATTCCGCTCGCGCGGAATGTGGCTCAGCCACCGCCCGCTGGCGCGGCGACGTACGACACGCGCGCGAGCGGTGCGCCAGCCACACTCTCGCCGCACGGAATGTGGCTGACGCACCGCCCGATATTCCATGGCGGAGCAGTGATGTCGAGGCGCACACTCCATCCGTGCTCAACCCCCACCCCACGCGCTACGCCGAGCTCAACGGCGTGCTGCACGACCTCGTGACGGGCGCCCAGGAGGCGCTCGGCGAGTCGTTCGTCGGCGCCTACCTGCAGGGGTCGTTCGCGCTCGGGGCAGGTGACCTGCACAGCGACTGCGACTTCATCGTCGTGGTGGGGGAGCGGCCCGACGCGGAGCAGGAGGCCGCGCTGCGTCGGCTCCACGCCGACCTGCCACACCGAGACGGTTTCTGGCACGGCCACCTCGAGGGCTCGTACGCCGTCGCCGGCGACCTCGCCACCGTGGCCGGGCTGGGCCGGGAGTGGCTCTACGTCGACCACGGCTCCGACGTCATGGCGTGGTCGGAGCACTGCAACCAGCCATGGACCCGCTGGATCCTGCGCGAGCACGGCATCACGCTCGTCGGCCCGTGCCCGGTGCAGCTGATGGAACCCGTCCCCGACGACGTGCTCCGTGAGAGCGCGCGGGCGGGGCTCGCGACGCTCACCGACGACGTCCTGGGTTGGTGCCCGTCGAGCATCGCGTGGTGCCAGCGCTACCTCGTCGTCCAGGCCAGTCGCAGCCTCTACACGATCCGCACCGGCGAGGTGGCCAGCAAGCGCGACGCGCTGCGGTGGGTGATGGTGCACGGTGACCCCGGCTGGCGACCGCTGCTGCAGCAGGTGCTCGCCGACCGCGACCTCGGTCTCGACCCGGAGGCGCCACCGCGCCCGGGTTCGATGGAGGCGGCGCGGGACTACGCGGCCTACGTCGCCGCCGTGGCCTGACTGGCTACCCTTCGGGCATGGATCCCGAGGTCGAGCCCAGCAACGTCGAGCCGTCCGAGGTCGAGTTCGACCACGAGGAGCTGCGGGTCTTCTGGGACCTCGCCCGCTTCCACGCCAAGCTCAACGCCGCTCCGACCTACTTCGGGCCGACGACGCTGGAGTCCGTGCCGCCTCCGGCGTGGGCGTACGGCGAGTCGGCGGAGGAGTCCGACACCTACGTCGAGTCGGTGCTCGCCGACGAGCAGGGGAGCACGACCGCCGCGGTGGCCGACTACGCCGGCGACCTCCCGCAGCCCGGCGTGCTCTCGATCCTCTGCGACGGCTCCGGCCGACCGCGCGCTCTCGTCGAGGTCAGCGACGTGAGCCTCACCGGCGACGACCTGACCGAGTCGTTCAAGGTCGTCTACCAGCCCTGAGTGGCCACCCCACGACGTTCTTCTCCTCCGCTTCGCTCCCCCGAACAACGCTGCGGGGACCCCGCACCCCGCCCGTCCGCGTGTGGGAGAGTCCTCGCATGGCTGAGCGGATGACCTACCTCCTCGTCGACGGGGAGAACATCGACGCCACCCTGGGCACCTCGATCCTGGGTCGGCGCCCGCGTCCCGAGGAGCGGCCGCGGTGGGACCGGCTCCTGGAGTGGGCCGAGCGGGCGTTCGACCAGGACGTCTCCGGTCTGTTCTTCCTCGCGGCCACGACCGAGCTGCCCACCAGCTTCGTCCAGGCCCTGCTCGCGATCGGGTTCAAGCCGATCCCGCTCAGCGGCGAGGGCAAGATCGTCGACATCGCGATCCAGCGCACCGCCGAGGCGCTCGTCCACCGCGAGGCCGACGTGGTGCTGGTCAGCCACGACGGCGACTTCGTCGACCAGGTCTCGGCCCTGTGCGACGGCAGCCGCCAGGTCGGGGTCATCGGGTTCACCGAGTTCGTCAACGCGCAGTTCCGCAACCTGCCGGGCCTGCGGATCTTCGACCTCGAGTACGACCTCGGCGCCTTCAACTCGCCGCTCCCGCGCACGCGCGTGATCCCGATCGACGAGTTCGACCCGCTCGACTTCCTCTGAGGCTCGCCGCTGCGCACGCCTCCTCGGCATAGGGTCGGGCCGTGCCGTCCGTCCTGGTCCCCGCCGTGCGCTGGGAGCGGTGGGTCGCCAACTTCGCCACCGGCCACGGCGGTGCTGACCTCACGGTCGCCGACGGCGCGCTCCGCGGGCAGGCGGTCGACGGCTCGCACTTCGCGGCCCGGCTGCCCTTCGCGAGGGCGTACGACGGCCCGCCCGAGGCCGCCGACTTCGCGGCGGCAGCCCAGGCGCCGGGGGAGTGGGGCGTGCTGCTCGTGCGCAAGGGCGGCTTCGCCGTCGCCCGGATGGGCGGCGTCGCCCTCGTCGAGCACAAGATCGGCCAGCGGCACGTGCAGGGGCGCACCAAGGCCGGGGGCCAGAGCCAGCAGCGCTTCGCCCGTCGCCGCGACAACCAGGCGCGGCAGGCCTACGAGGCGGCCGCCGACCATGCGGCGCGGATCCTCGGCGTCGTACGCCTCGTGGTGGCCGGCGGCGACCACGCTGCGGTCGACGCAGTGCTGACCGACCAACGGCTGTCGTCGGTCACGGTCGTGGACCCGTGGCTGGCGGTGCCCGACCCGCGGCGGGCGGTGCTGGACCAGGCGATCCTGGACGCGCAGTCGGTCGCCGTCGACGTGACCAACGCCTGACGCACGTGGGGGCGCTGACGCCGTACGGTTGAGGTCGTGAGCAGCACCATCGAGGTCCGCGGCCTCGTCAAGACCTTCGGCAGTGCACGCGCCCTCGACGGCCTCGACCTCGAGGTCGCGCCGGGCGAGGTGCACGGCTTCCTCGGACCCAACGGAGCGGGCAAGTCCACCACGATCCGGGTGCTGCTCGGTCTGCTGCGCAGCAACGGCGGCGCCGCGTCGGTGTTCGGGCTGGACCCGTGGCGAGATGCCACGGACATCCACCGGCGCCTGGCCTACGTGCCCGGCGACGTCAGCGTCTGGCCCAACCTGTCCGGCGGCGAGACCATCGACCTGCTCCTGCGGATGCGTGACCTCGACCCACGCTCAACGCGTCGGGACGACCTGCTGGAGCGGTTCGAGCTGGACCCCACGAAGAAGGGGCGTGCCTACTCCAAGGGCAATCGGCAGAAGGTCGCCCTCGTCGCCGCGTTCGCTGCGCCCACCGACCTGCTGATCCTCGACGAGCCCACCTCGGGGCTGGACCCGCTGATGGAGCAGGTCTTCAACGAGTGCCTCGCCGAGCACAAGGCCGCTGGCACGACCGTCCTGCTCTCGAGCCACATCCTCAGCGAGGTCGAGCGGCTGGCGGACCGGGTGACGATCATCCGCAGCGGCCGGACGGTCGAGTCGGGGTCGCTCGAGGAGCTGCGCCACCTCCGGCGCAACCGGGTCCGGGCCGAGGTCTCGGGTCCGGTCCCCGACCTCGCGGGGCTGGACGGCGTCCACGACGTCACGGTCGACGGGCGCGTGGTCTCCGCCTCGGTCGACCCCTCCGGACTGCCGCCTCTCCTGAGCGCCCTCCACCACGCCGGGGTGGTCTCGCTGACCAGCTCACCGCCCACCCTGGAGGAGCTGTTCCTCGACGCCTACCGGAGCACGCCGTGAGCGACCGGCTGCGCGGCACCGGTCTGCTGCTGAGGTTCGCGCTGCGGCGCGACCGCATCCTGCTGCCGGCGTGGGTGCTGGTGCTCACCGCGACCGTGGTGGCCAGCGCGGCGGCCACGGGTCCCCTCTACGCCACGACAGCGGAGCGGGTGGCCGCAGCCGAGGCGCTCAACGCCAGCCCGGCGATCGTCGCGCTCTACGGGCCGATCCTCGACACCTCGAGCCTCGGCGAGCTGTCGATGACCAAGATGACCGTGCTCTACGCGGTGTTCGTCGCCTTCATGTCCGTGGTCCTCGTACGCCGCCACACGCGCGTCGAGGAGGAGACCGGGCGCGCCGAGCTGGTCGGCGCGACCGCGGTGGGCGTGGACGCCCCGCTCGTGGCCGCACTCGCGGAGGCCGTGCTCGCCTCGGTCGTGCTCGGCGTGCTGGTGGCCGTGGGCAACATCGCGTCCGGGCTGCCCGCCACCGGCTCGGTGCTCTTCGGGGCGTCGTGGACCGGCATCGGCCTGGTCGGCGCGGGGATCACGGTCCTCGCGGCCCAGCTGTCGAGCAGCGCGCGCACGGTCGGCTTCGTCGCCTCCGGCGCGATCGGGGTCCTCTACCTCCTGCGCGCGATCGGCGACACGTCCGCCGGGTGGCTGTCGTGGCTGACGCCGTTCGGCTGGGGCACGCAGCTCAGCGCCTGGTCCGAGCCGCGCGCCTGGCTGCTGGTGGCCTACCCGCTGCTCGCAGGTGCGCTGACCGCGGTCGGCGTCGCGTTGCGGCGACGACGCGACCTCGGGGCCGGCCTGCTGCCGGACCGCGCCGGTCCGGCAGAGGGAGCCCCACGGCTGCGCGACGCCCTCGCCCTCGTCTGGCGCCAGCAGGGCGCCGCGTTGGCCGGGTGGACGGTCGGCATCGGCGTGATCGGCGTCCTGATGGGGTCGATCGTGCCCAACATCGGCGACCTGCTCGACACCGAGACCACGCGGCCGATCATCGAGGCGATGGGCGGGGTGGGTGGGCTCCAGGACGCGCTCGTCTTCGCGCTGGCGTCGGTGATCGCCGTCGTGATCACGTGCTTCGGCATCTCCGCCGTGACGCGCGCCGCCGGCGACGAGCACGACGGCCGCACGGAGATCGTGCTCGCCACGGCCACCTCCCGCGCCGGGCTGCTGGTGGCGGTGTCGTCGGCCGCGATCCTCGGCAGCACCTGGCTCCTGCTGGTCTCCGGGACCGCGACGGCCATCGGCTGGGGGCGCGGGCTGGGGGCGGTCGGGGCCGCGCTGGCCCAGGCTCCGGCGGTGTGGGTCGTGCTCGGCGTCGCGCTGCTGCTGCTGTCGGTGCGCAGCCGCTGGGCCGTCGCCGGCTGGGCGGTGCTGGCTGCGTTCGTCACCCTCGGGCAGGTCGGCGCCGGACTCGAGCTCCCGGGGTGGGTCCTCTGCCTCTCGCCGTTCCACCACGTGCCCAAGTACCCGTCCGAGGCCTTCGACTGGCGTCCCGAGCTGCTGCTGACCGTGCTGGCAGCTGCCCTCGTGTCGGTCGCCTGGTGGCGCTACCGCGCACGTGACATCGGCTAGCGTCACGTCCATGTGGCAGCCGGAGCCGGGATGGCAGCGCCTCCCGGGCGCAGGTCCGGCCACCGTCGGCGTCTGGTCGGCCACCCACCACGGTCACGACGTCGTCGTCAAGCGGCTGCGCCGGCCCGAGCCGCAGGACGCGCCGGGCGTGCTCGTCCCGGGTGACGTCAACTACTGGCGACGTGCTGCCGACGTCGCGCTCAGCGGGGTGGTCTCCGGCGCGCCCGGCCTGCGGGAGGCCCCCGTCGTGCGCGTCGACGAGGACGACGAGGGCATCACCCTGGTCCACGAACGGGTCGAGAACGACGACCCGCCGGGGCTGTGGCTCGCCGCCTGCCTCGGCCGCTTCGCCGCGGTCGACCTCGGGAAGCACCCGTGGCTGGCGCGCGACCAGCTGCGCAGCCGGCTCCGCCTCGTCGAGCGGCGCGGTGGCTGGCGCACCCTGGCCCGCACGCCCATGGCCGACATCGCCGACCACCTGTGGACGCGCCGCGAGGCGTGGCTGGACCTCTGTGACGCGCTCCCACAGGTGGCCCAGCACGGTGACCCGTCGGCCGCCAACATCCCGGGTCGGCACGAGGACGGTGCCGTCGCGATCGACTGGGCCCACCTCGGCCGGGGACCGGTCGGCGCCGACCTCGGCTACCTGTCACTGGCGACCCGCGAGGACGTCGAGCCCCTGGTGGAGGCGTACGTCGCCGCGCTGCCCGTCGGGCTCGCGCGACCCGAGGACGTGGTGACCGGTGCGCGCGTGATGGCCGTCTACACCGCCCTGACCCGGCTCGACTGGGCGCTGGCACGGGTCGCGGACGGCGAGGGCGCGCTGGCCGGCAAGTTCCGCCACCCGAGCGTGGCGCCGTACATCCGCTCCATGCAGCGCCAGGTCGGTCAGATCGAGGCGCTCCTCAGCGACCGCTGAGCGGGCCGGGTCAGAGCGACACGGTCAGAGCGACACGGTCAGAGCGACACGATCAAAGCAACGGGGTCAGAGCGATGAGGCCGAGAACGTGTCGCACGCCTCGAGGGTGCCCTCCTGGTAGCCGCGGGTGAACCATGCCATCCGCTGCTCCGACGAGCCGTGGGTCCAGCCCTCGGGGTCGACGCCCTGGCCGGACTTCTGCTGGATCCGGTCGTCGCCGACGGCCTTCGCCGAGTCGAGTGCCTCGGTGATGTCGCCCTCGTCGAGGCCCTGGAGGATGCCGTCGCCGTCGCTGGCGTCGCGGGTCCACATGCCGGCGTAGCAGTCGGCCTGCAGCTCGAGGCGGACGGCGTCGGAGTCGGCGCCCTTCTGGGTGCGGACCTGGCCCATCGTGCCCATCAGGTTCTGGATGTGGTGGCCGTACTCGTGGCCGAGGACGTAGGGCTCGACGAAGTCGCCGCCCTGGCCGCCGAGCTGTCCCTCGAGGACGTCGGCGAAGAAGGTCGTGTCGAGGTAGATCTGCTGGTCGGGCGGGCAGTAGAACGGACCCACCTGGGACGACGCCTGGCCGCATCCCGTCTGCACGGCGCCGGCGAAGGTCTCGATGTTGGCCGGGGTGAACTCGGTGCCGGCCTGCTCGGGCAGCGTCGTCGCCCAGTACTGCTCGAGCGACAGCGCCACGGCCTTGCGGGCGCAGTCGGCGTCGGTGTTCGCGTCGGCGCCCGTCTTGCAGTTGGCGTAGCGCTCGTCCCCGGTGTCGATGCCGTCGGGCTCGCCCTGGCCCTGGCTCTGCGAGCTGGTGCCGCCACCGCCGCCCGGGAGTCCGCCGCCCATGCACTGGGTGAGCACGACGAACAGGATGATGATGATCAGCCCCCCGATGCCGCCACCGGCGCGCGTGCCGCCGGGCATGGGGATCCGCATCCCACCGCCGCCCATGCCGCCCCCGCCGCCGCCGCCGCCGCCCGCGTCGCGCACGCGACCCTTGCTGATGTCGGCCTTGGGGTTGAACCGCATGGGAGTGCCTCTCGGGGGGTGGTGACGACGTCGTGGAGCCTTGGCGCACAGTAGCCCGTGCGTCGCCGATGGGGCTCCCGCCTCCACCCCTTCGTAGGATGTCGCCCGAGATGATCACCGCCCAGAAGCTCGAGGTCAGAGCCGGCGCGCGGCTCCTCATGGAGGACGTCACCTTCCGCATCGCCGCAGGCGACAAGGTCGGCCTCGTGGGGCGCAACGGTGCCGGAAAGACGACCCTCACCCGCATCCTCGCCGGCGAGGGCACCCCGGCCGACGGCCAGGTGCTCCGCAGCGGCGAGGTCGGCTACCTGCCGCAGGACCCCCGGGTCGGCGATCCCGAGGTCATCGCCCGCGACCGGATCCTGTCGGCGCGCGGCCTCGACGACGTCGTACGCCGCCTGCGTGAGGCGGAGGTCGAGATGGCCGACGAGGACCCGAAGATCCACGAGCGCGGCATGAAGCGGTGGACGCGCGCCGACGCCGAGCTCCACGCCGGTGGCGGGTACGCCGCCGAGTCCGAGGCGGCGCAGATGGCTGCCGCCCTCGGGATCGAGGAGCGCATCCTCGCCCAGCCGATCGGCACCCTGTCCGGTGGCCAGCGACGCCGCGTCGAGCTCGCCCGCATCCTGTTCTCGGGCGCGGAGATCATGCTGCTGGACGAGCCCACCAACCACCTCGACGCCGACTCGATCGTGTGGCTGCGCGACTTCCTCAAGGCGCACCGCGGGGGCTTCGTGGTCATCAGCCACGACAACGCGCTGCTCGAGGCGACGGTCAACAAGGTGTTCCACCTCGACGCCAACCGTGCCGTCATCGACGTCTACAACATGGGCTGGCACAACTACCTGACCCAGCGCGAGGACGACGAGAAGCGCCGCAAGCGCGAGCGGATGAACGCCGAGAACAAGGCCAAGGTGCTCACCGACCAGGCCAACAAGATGCGCGCCAAGGCGACCAAGGCGCAGGCCGCGCAGTCGATGCTCAAGCGCGCCGAGAAGATGATGGCCGGCATCGAGGGCGAGCGCGCTTCCGACAAGGTGGCGCGCATCGCCTTCCCGGAGCCCGCGCCCTGCGGCAAGACCCCGCTCATGGGTTCCGAGCTGTCCAAGTCCTACGGATCGCTCGAGGTCTTCACCGCCGTGGACCTCGCGATCGACCGGGGGAGCCGCGTGGTCATCCTCGGACTCAACGGCGCGGGCAAGACGACGATGCTGCGGATCCTCGCCGGCGTCGACCAGCCCGACACCGGCGAGGTCGTGCCGGGCTACGGCCTCAAGATGGGCTACTACGCCCAGGAGCACGAGACGCTCGACGTCAACCGCACCGTGCTGGAGAACATGCACAGTGCCGCGCCCGAGCTCACCGACACCCAGGCCCGCTCGGTGCTCGGGTCGTTCCTCTTCTCCGGCGACGACGCCCACAAGCCGGCCGGCGTGCTGTCCGGTGGCGAGAAGACCCGGCTCGCCCTCGCGATCCTCGTCGTCTCGAGCGCCAACGTGCTGCTGCTCGACGAGCCCACCAACAACCTCGACCCTGCCTCCCGCGAGGAGGTGCTCCACGCGATCCGCAGCTACACCGGCGCGATCATCCTCGTCACCCACGACGAGGGCGCGGTGCGGGCCCTCGACCCCGACCGGGTGCTGCTGCTGCCCGACGGCGACGAGGACCTGTGGAACGAGGACTACGCCGACCTGGTGTCCCTCGCCTGACGGTTACTCACGAGTAGTAACCTGCTCGGCATGACTCCCGAAGAGCTAGCCGCGGTCGGCCTCCGCCTCGACGTGGACGGCGCCGTCGCCACGATCACCCTGGACCGTCCCGAGGTGCGCAACGCGCAGACCCCGGCCATGTGGCTGGCGCTCGGGGAGCTCGGCGCCTCGCTGCCCGACGACGTACGCGTCGTGGTGGTGACGGGGGAGGGCGACACCTTCTCGGCCGGTCTCGACCGCGCGATGCTCGACCCGGCCAACGCCGGCGAGGGCACCGTGCTCGGGCTGCTGGCGTTGAGCGACGAGGACGCCTCGGCCCGGATCGAGGAGTTCCAGCGCGGCTTCACCTGGCTGCGCGACCCGCGCTTCGTCTCCATCGCCAAGGTGCGCGGCCACGCCATCGGTGCCGGCTTCCAGCTGGCCCTGTCGTGCGACCTCCGGGTGGTCGCTGACGACGCGAAGTTCTCCATGAAGGAGTCGGCCCTCGGCCTGGTGCCCGACCTCACCGGCACCAAGCCGCTGGTCGAGCACGTCGGCTACGCCCGGGCGCTGGAGATCTGCGCCACTGCGCGCGTGGTGCCCGGGGAGGAGGCCGCCCGGATCGGTCTCGCCACGACCTGCGTGCCGGCGGCCGGGCTCGACGCCGCCGTCGCCGACCTCGCCGCCGCGCTGGTCGCGCCGATGCCGGGTGTCGTCACCGAGACCAAGACGCTCCTCCAGGGCGCGGCCGACCGCGACCTCGACGAGCAGCGGCGCCTGGAGCGGGAGGCGCAGGTACGCCGCTTCCGCGCGCTCGCCGCCGCCTTCGCGGGCTGATCGCCCCGCGGCGCCGGCGCGGGTGTCGGGGCCGCGAGGAACAATGAGGACCTGCCGGGAGTTCACGGTGGTGGACCTCAGGAGGAGTGGGCATGTCGATGGGACCGGGCGCAGGTGGCCCGCCGTGGCGACACCTGCGCAGTGACCGGAGCGTCGTCGACAACAAGATCGAGCGGCGCACGCTGCGCCGGGTGCTCGGTTTCGCGCGCCCGCACCGTCGGCTGATCGAGGCGTTCCTGGCGGTGACGGTGGTCGACGCGGCGCTCGTCGTGGTGCCGCCCCTGCTGCTCAAGGCGATCATCGACGACGCCGTGAGCACGGGTGACACGGCGCTGGTCATCTGGCTCGCCGTCCTGGTGGCGGTGGTGGCCGTCGTCGACGCCGGCTTCGGCCTCATCACGGGCTGGTTGTCGAGCCGCATCGGTGAGGGACTCATCTACGACCTCCGCACCCGCGTCTTCGCCCACGTGCAGCGGCAGTCGCTGGCCTTCTTCACCCGCACCCAGACCGGCGCGCTCGTCAGCCGCCTCAACAACGACGTCATCGGCGCGCAGCGGGCGTTCACCTCCACGCTGCAGGGCACCGTCTCCAACATCATCGCCGCCGTCGTCGTGGGCGTCACGATGCTCTTCCTCAGCTGGCCGGTCACGTTGCTGTGCGTCGCGCTATTCCCGATCCTGCTGCTCGCCTCACGCATCGTGGGCGACCGCCTGGCGAGCCTCTCGCGCCAGCAGATGGACGGCAACGCAGACCTCGGCAACGCCATGACCGAGCGGTTCAACGTCGGCGGCGCGATGCTCCTGAAGCTCTTCGGGCGCCGCGAGGCCGAGGACGTCGCCTACGCCGAGAAGGCCGCGGTCGTGCGCGACCTCGGCATCCGGATCTCCCTGCTCACCCGCATCTTCTTCGCGGCGATGACGCTCGTGCCGTCGCTGGCGACCGCGCTCGTCTACGGCATCGGCGGGTGGCTGGCCATCCGCGGTGACCTGACCGTCGGCACCATCGTCGCCCTCGGCGTCCTGCTGACCCGCCTGCTGGGCCCGCTGCAGGGCCTCTCCAACGTCCGCATCGACGTGATGACCGCGCTGGTCAGCTTCGACCGGGTCTTCGAGGTCCTCGACCTGCCGTCCCTGATCCAGGAGAAGCCCGACGCCGTCGCCCTGGCGCCGTCGGCCTCCCGCTTGGAGTTCGACCACGTCGCGTTCACCTACCCGCGCGCCGACGAGATCTCGCTCGCCTCGCTGGAGACGGTCGCGCGCACCGAGTCGCGTGACACCGGGCAGGTGCTGCACGAGGTCACGTTCACCGCCGAGCCCGGCCAGATGGTGGCGCTCGTCGGCCCGTCGGGAGCAGGCAAGACGACCGTCACGCACCTCGTCGCCCGGCTCTACGACGTCGAGGCCGGCGCGGTGCGCGTCGGTGGCCACGACGTACGCGACGTCACCCTCCAGTCGCTGGAGGACGTCGTCGGCTACGTCACCCAGGACGCGCACATGTTCCACGACACCATCCGCGCCAACCTGCTCTATGCCCGTCCCGCGGCGTCCGAGGCCGACGTCTGGGCTGCGCTCGAGGCCGCGCAGATCGCGGCGCTGGTGCGGTCGCTGCCCGACGGCCTGGACACGGTCGTGGGCGACCGGGGCTACCGGCTCAGCGGGGGAGAGCGCCAGCGGCTCGCGATCGCTCGCCTGCTGCTCAAGGCGCCGGCCATCGTGGTGCTCGACGAGGCCACCGCCCACCTCGACAGCGAGTCCGAGGCCGCGGTCCAGCAGGCGCTCGACGCCGCGCTCGAGGGACGTACGTCGCTGGTGATCGCGCACCGGCTCTCCACCGTCCGCAACGCCGACCTCATCCTCGTCCTCGACGACGGCCGCGTCGTGCAGCAGGGCACCCACGCCGAGCTGCTCGCCGCCGGGGGGCTCTACGCGACGCTCCACGCGACCCAGTTCCGTGAGGAGCGGTCCGAGGTCGTCCGCGGCTGACCCCACGGCTATGGTCGGCAACGTGGACCTGCAGCTGACCGATCGAGTCTTCATCGTCACCGGCGGGGCCCGCGGGCTCGGTCGGGCGACCGCCGACGTGCTGGTGGCTGAGGGGGCCCGGGTCGTGCTGTCCGGGCGCTCGCAGGAGTCGCTCGACGGTGCCACCGGGGCGCTCGACGAGATCGCGGGGCGCCGGGCGGCGGTCGGCATCGTGGCCGACAACGCCGACCGTGAGACACCGGGACGGCTGCTCGCTGCGGCGGACGAGGCGTTCGGTCGGGTCGACGGCGCCCTGATCAGTGTCGGCGGGCCGCCCAAGGGCCCGGTCACCGCGATCTCCGACGACCAGTGGAGCGCCGCCTTCGAGTCCGTCTTCCTCGGCGCCGTCCGTCTCGCACGCGAGCTCGGCACCGCCCTGCCCGACGGGGGCTCGCTGGGCCTCGTGCTCTCGTCGAGCGTGCGCGCGCCGCTGCCGGAGATGGCGATCTCCAACGGCCTGCGTCCCGGTCTCGCGATGGTCGCCAAGACCCTGGCCGACGAGCTGGGCCCGCGCGGCGTGCGCGTCAACGGGCTCCTGCCCGGCCGGATCGCCACCGAACGGGTCGCCGAGCTGGACGCCTCGACCGGCGACCCGGAGGCAGCGCGGCGTACCGCGGAGGCGTCGATCCCGCTGGGGCGCTACGGCGAGCCGCAGGAGTTCGGCAGGGTCGCTGCCTTCGTGCTGTCGCCGGCGGCGTCATTCCTGACGGGCGTGATGCTCCCGGTCGACGGCGGACTCCTCCGCGCCCTCTGAGTCGGCGCCGGAGTCCAGCCGTTCGCGCCACGTTCGACGTCGCGGCCGGGCCGGCTCCGACTTGCCGGTGCGCGTCGGTTCGGGCGCCGGGGCGTCCTGGTTGCCCCACGGGCCGCGGCCGCCGCGCCACTCGTCGTAGATCAGGTAGAAGAAGCCGAAGATCGCCAGGGCGCCGAAGAACCACCACTGGAGCCCGTAGAAGAAGTGCGGTCCGTTGTCGAGCTCGGGGAGCTCGACCGGCTGCAGCGGCGTCGCGGGCTCGGGCGACTCCGAGCGCAGGTCGACCCAACCGCCGAGCACCTCGCGGTCCAGCGCCTCGCCGATGCGCGCGCTGTCGACGGCGCGGGTGGACTGGTCGGTGACCTCGGTGCTGTCGCCCTCGGCGTCCCGGCGTACCCAGCCGGTGACGGCGACCTCCCCTTCCGGCGGTGCGGGCACGTCGGCGGTCGTCGCTCCACGGTTGTCGGTGGCGAACCAGCCACGGTCGACCAGCAGGCTCGTGCCGTCGTCGAGCTCGAGGGGGACGACGACGTCGACGCCGGCGGCACCGTCGCGGGTGCGGTAGCGGACCACCACGGTGTCCTCGACGGCGTACGTCCCGGTGGCCTCGACGATGCGCCACTCGTCGGCAGCGGCGACAGCCCGGCCGGGGGCCAGGACGTCGGCGACCGGGTCGGCGCCGGCCTTCTCGTTGCGCTGGATGATCTCGTTGCGCTCCTGCCGGTCGGCGAGCCGGTGGAACTGCCACTCGCCGAGCCGCCACGCGACCCACGCCAGGAAGACGACCACGAGCGCGAAGGCGATCCAGCGGCGTGAGACCAGGAACCGCAGCTTGTGCACCCGGCGAGGTTATCCGTCCCGTCCTGAGCATCCGGCGGGTGGTGCTGCCCCCGTCGGTAGACTTGTGATCGTGATGACACCCCTGGCAGACCGCTTCGGCCGCGTGGCCACGGACCTGCGGGTCTCGCTGACCGACCGGTGCAACCTTCGGTGCAACTACTGCATGCCGGCCGAGGGCCTCGACTGGCTGCCCACCGAGCAGACGCTGACCGACGACGAGGTCGTGCGGCTGATCACGATCGGCGTGGAGCGGCTCGGCATCCGGGAGGTGCGGTTCACCGGCGGCGAGCCGCTGCTGCGCCGGGGACTGGTCGACATCGTGGGGCGCACTCACGCGCTCGGCGTCGAGACGTCGCTCACCACCAACGCCCTCGGGCTCTCGCGCACCGCGCAGGCCCTCGCCGACGCCGGCCTCGACCGGATCAACGCCAGCATCGACTCGGTGCGACCGGAGACCTTCGCCACCATCACGCGTCGCGACCGGCTCAAGGACGTCGTCGCGGGCCTGGAGGCCGCCAAGGCCGCGGGCCTCGGTCCGATCAAGCTCAACGCGGTGCTGCTGCGCGGCACCAACGACGACCAGGCCGCCGAGCTGCTGCACTGGGCCGTCGAGCACCACTACGAGCTGCGCTTCATCGAGCAGATGCCCCTCGATGCCCAGCACGGCTGGAGCCGCACCGAGATGGTGACCGCCGACGAGATCTACGAACAGCTCACCGCCGAGTTCACCCTCACGCCCCACGGCGAGCCCCGCGGCAGCGCCCCGGCCGAGCTCTTCGATGTCGACGGCGGGCCGGCGACCGTCGGGATCATCGCCTCGGTCACCCGCCCGTTCTGCGGCGACTGCGACCGCGTCCGGCTCACCGCCGACGGCCAGGTGCGCAACTGCCTCTTCGCCCGCGAGGAGTCCGACCTCCGCACGGCGCTGCGCTCCGGCGCCGACGACGAGGAGATCGCCGAGCGGTGGGTCATCGCCATGCGCGGCAAGCGCGCCGGCCACGGCATCGACGACGTGACGTTCCTGCAGCCCGACCGCCCGATGTCCGCCATCGGCGGGTAGGAGTCCGCCGGTTGCTGCCTGAGGGTGGCGGCGTACGACAACCTGGGTGGCCGGTCGGATGTCGTCTCCCGCAAGGGTGGCGGCAGATCGCGGTGGCGCAGGTCCGGCGGCTGCAGGGTGCCGCCACCTTCATGGCGCCCTGACTGAGGGTGGCGGCGTACGACAACCTGGGTGGCCGGTCGGATGTCGTCTCCCGCCAGGGTGGCGGCAGATCGCGGTGGCGCAGGTCCGGCGGCTGCAGGGTGCCGCCACCTTGTCGGCGCCCTGACTGAGGGTGGCGGCAGATCGCGGTGGCGCAGGTCCGGCGGCTGCAGGGTGCCGCCACCTTGTCGGCGTACGGACTGAGGGTGGCGGCAGATGGCGGTGGCGCAGGGCCGGCGGCTGCAGGGTGCCGCCACCTCGTCGGCGTACGGACTGAGGGTGGCGGCAGATGGCGGTGGCGCAGGCCCGGCGGCTGCAGGGTGCCGCCACCTTGTCGGCGTACGGACTGAGGGTGGGGGCTGGCGGCGATCTGCCGCCACCTCGTCGGCGTACGTCAGTCCGCGGGAGCGTGCGGGACGACGTCCTTCAGGAACCCGCGGGCGCCGAGGAAGTCCGAGAGCGAGGCCCGGTGCTCGTCGCAGGCGAGCCAGGACTTGCGGCGTTCGGGGGTGTGGATCTTCGGGTTGTTCCACCGGAGGTCCCACACGGCGTCGGCCTGGCAGCCCTTGGCCGAGCAGATGTCACGGTCGAGCTCCATCGGGGTCCTTCCGCAGGGGCCTCCGCGCCGCCCGGGGGCGGCCGTACACATGAGAAGTGCCGGACAGCCACGGGGGGAAGCTGTCCGGCACCTCGATGCTGACGCAGACGGGGGATGCTGCGCTCGCGTGAAGGATCATTCCATGGGACTGGGTGAAAACCAAACTTTCGACACACCGGTGTCGTGTCGTTTTTCCTCAGTCTTCACCGTCGTGTGCCGTCAGTTCGTGGGCACCGGCGTTGGTCGGCAGGCTGAATCCGTCGTTCCGCTGGTCGTTGGCATTCGCCATGACCACCGCGAAGAGCGGAAGGAAGACGGCGGCGGCGACCAGGATCCACCGCAGGATGCCCGGACCGACCGCGACCGCGCCCACAAAGCACACCAGCCGGATCGTCATCGAGATGGCGTATCGGCGCTGGCGCGACCGCATGTCTTCTGCGGCGCTGCTGCGAGCCGTGGTGATGCGCACGGCATCGGACTTGGCCATGCTCGAAAGTCTACGCCGCTAGGCTCGCAGAACCACGGGCCGGTGACGGTCCGCGCAGCCGTCGACCAGGAGGCATCATGACCAACCGCACCTATCGCGTCACGGAGATCGTCGGCACCTCGCCCGACGGCATCGACCAGGCGATCCGCAACGGCATCGAGCGCGCCGGCCAGACCCTGCGCCACATCGACTGGTTCGAGGTCACCCAGGTCCGCGGCCAGGCCAAGGACGGGGTGGTCGAGCACTTCCAGGTCGGCATGAAGGTCGGCTTCCGCCTCGAGGACGAGTGATCACGCCCCCGACACCGAGCGGAGCGCGGGGGTTGGATCAGGGCGGGAGATCGAGGAGCGATCGGCTCACAGGCGAGCGAAGCGAGCGGGTGAGCGACGCGTCTCGAAATCCGCGTTTCCTCGTACCGAGCGGTAATCACTAGCGTCGGGGAGCGTGAGCGAGATTCCTGGATCCAGCACCCCGACCGAGCCGCGATCGGTCCTGGTGACCGGTGGCAACCGCGGCATCGGCCGCGCCATCGCCGAGGCGTTCATCGCCCAAGGAGACAAGGTCGCGGTCACCACCCGCAACGGCGGGGCGCCCGAGGGCGCGCTCGACGTGCGCTGCGACATCACTGACGCCGACCAGGTCGAGGCAGCCTTCAAGCAGGTCGAGGAGGCGCACGGCCCGGTCGAGGTGCTCGTCGCCAACGCCGGCATCACCAAGGACACCCTGCTGCTCCGGATGAGCGAGGACGACTGGTCCTCGGTCATCGACACCAACCTCACCGGCACGTTCCGGCTGACCAAGCGCGCTGCGAAGGGCATGCTGCGCCTGCGCCGCGGCCGGATCATCCTCATCTCCTCGGTCGTCGGGCTGCTCGGCTCGGCCGGCCAGGTCAACTACGCCGCCTCCAAGTCCGGTCTCGTCGGCCTGGCGCGCTCGCTGGCCCGCGAGCTCGGCAGCAGGTCGATCACCACCAACGTCGTCGCTCCGGGCTTCGTGGAGACCGACATGACCGACGTGCTCACCGACGAGCAGAAGAGCGCCATCAAGACCCAGGTCCCGCTGGGACGCTACGCCTCGACGGCCGAGGTGGCCTCGGCGGTCACCTGGCTCGCCTCCGACGGCGCGTCCTACGTCACCGGTGCCGTGATCCCGGTCGACGGCGGCCTCGGCATGGGCCACTGATCCTCCCTCCCGCGAGACACGAGCACTGACGAAAGGTCCAACGACATGGGAATCCTCGACGGCAAGCGCATCCTCGTCGCCGGCGTCACGATGGACAGCTCCATCGGCTTCGCGACCGCCAAGGTCGCCCAGGAGCAGGGCGCGACGGTGCTGATCTCCAACTTCGGCCGCGCGCTCGGCATCACGAGGCGCATCGCGAAGCGGCTCCCGCAGGAGGCGCCGGTGCTCGAGCTCGACGTGACCGACGAGGACCACCTCGCGGGTCTCGCCGACCAGGTCCGGGAGCACGTCGACGGCCTGGACGGGGTCGTCCACTCCATCGCGTACGGCAACCCCGAGACGCTGCTCGGCGGCAAGTTCATGGACGGCCCGTGGGACGACGTGGCGCAGGCCGTGCAGGTGTCGGCGTACTCGCTCAAGTCCCTGGCCGTCGCCACCAAGCCGCTGCTCTCGCCGGGCTCGTCGATCGTCGGGCTGACCTTCGACGCGACCACCGCCTGGCCGGCGTACGACTGGATGGGCGTCGCGAAGGCGGCGCTGGAGAACACCTCCCGCTACATCGCCCGGGACCTCGGCCCCGAGGGCATCCGCTGCAACCTGGTCTCGGCCGGACCCCTGAAGACCCTCGCCGCCAAGGCGATCCCGGGCTTCGAGGACCTCGAGTCGGCGTGGAAGGACCGCGCGCCCCTCGGGTGGGACGAGTCCGACCACAGGCCGACCGCGCAGGCCGTCGTGGCGCTCCTCAGCGACTTCTTCCCGGCGACGACGGGCGAGATCGTGCACGTCGACGGAGGCTTCCACGCGATGGGCCTCTGAGGTTCGGTAGTTTCCCCGCGTGACCTCTCTCGTCGAGCTGCGCGTCCTCGAAGGCCCCAACCTCTACTTCCCGCGTGCGGCGGTGAAGCTGACGCTCGACGTCTCGACGATCACCGAGGCCGGCGAGGAGGCCGTGCTGCGGTTCGCGCGCCGCATCGGCCTGCGCACGACCAGGCCGGGCGCGCCCGGCTCGGGCTTCCGGCAGCGGTTCGCCCTGCGGGCGGTCGAGCGGCTGGTCCGGTCCATCGCGGCGGAGGCGGGCACCCGTCGCCTCGCCGTCCGCGTGCGCCCCACCAGCGATCCCGACGTGGTCATCGTGGCCTTCCCGTGGCGCAACCGCGGCCGGGCGCAGGCGCTCGGCCAGGCGGTCGCCCACGCGCTCGACGCGCTGCCGACGCCCGACGTCGAGGAAGCCGTCAGCGCCGCCGCGGCCGAGGTCGCCGCCGCGCCCCGTGGCGACCGGCCAGCCACCATCACGCCGACCATCCCGGTGGTGGCGGTGACCGGCACCAACGGCAAGACCACGACCAGCCGGATGATCGCGCACATCGCGCGCACCAGCGGGCTGGTCGTCGGGTGGTCCAACACCGACGGCATCTACCGCGACGGCGTGCTGGTCGAGGCGGGCGACTACTCCGGGCCTTCCGGTGCCGGCCGGGCCCTCGGGCTCGACGGCGTGCAGTTCGCGGTGACCGAGACCGCCCGCGGCGGGATCCTGCTCAAGGGCATCGGCATCAGCCGCAACGACGTGTCGGTCGTGACCAACGTGACCGCCGACCACCTCGGCCTCCAGGGCATCGACACGGTCGACCAGCTCGCCGAGGTGAAGTCCGTCGTGCCGCGGATCACCCGCAAGGACGGCTGGTCGGTGCTCAACGGCGACGACCCCCGGGTGCTGGCGATGCGCAGCGTGATCTCGGCGCAGCCGTGGATCTTCAGCCGCGACCCCGACTCGCCGGCGGTGCGGGAGGTGCTCACCGACGGCGGCCGGGCCACCACCGTGATCGACGGGTGGATCACCGTGCTGGCGCCGGGCGCCGATCCGGACCCGCTCGTCGAGCTCGTCGACGTGCCGATGACGTTGGCCGGGCTGTCCCGCTTCAACATCGAGAACGCCCTCGCTGCTGCGTCGGCCGCCCTCGCGACCGGTCTCGCGCGCGACGCCGTGGTCAGGGGGCTGACGTCGTTCCTCCCCGACGCGGAGCACAACCCCGGCCGGATGAACTTCTTCTCGCTCCCGGGCGAGGTGTCGGTCGTCATGGACCTCGCGCACAACGAAGCCGGGCTCGAGGCGCTGCTGGAGATCATGTCGGGCGTACGACGTCCCGGCGCCCGCCTGCTGCTCGGCCTCGGCGCCGTCGGTGACCGCACCGATGAGCTGATCGACGCGCTCGGGGAGATCGGCGCCAAGGGCAGCGACGTCGTGGCGATCGGCCACAAGGAGTGGTACCTCCGCGGCCGCACCATGGACGAGATCGACGCACTGCTCCGCGCCGGCGCGGCCCGGGTGGGCGTCACCGACATCGACACCTACACCACCGAGGTCGCTTGCCTCGCCGCGCTGGTCGAGCGCGCCGAGCCCGGCGACGTCGTCGGCCTCATGTGCCACGCCGAGCGGCAGGAGGCGTACGACTGGATCGCCGAGCACGGCGGCACGCCCGACAGCCCCGAGGTCCTGTCGCAGAAGGTGCGGGCGGCGCAGGGGTGAGCGACGGATGGGCGCAGGTGTACGAGGCCCTCGCACCGACGTACGACGAGATGACCACCGGCAACGGCTGGTCGGCCAACCAACGGGCCCGGGACCTGCTCGCGCCGCTCGGCCTGGCGCCGGCGCGGGTCCTCGACCTCGGCGCCGGGACCGGGCAGACGGCGTTGGTGCTGCACGAGCTGTTTCCCGCTGCCGCGCCGACGCTCGTCGACCCCTCACCCGCGATGCTGGCGCTGGCCCGTGACAAGGTGCCGGACGCCGAGGTGGTGGCTGCGGACGCCGAGTCGTTCCTCCGCGCCCGCGACGGCGAGTGGGACCTCGTCGCGGCGATCGGCATCCTCGAGCTGCTGCCCGACCTGTTCGAGGTCCTCCGGCTGGTCGCCGCGCGACTGGCGCCCGGCGCCCACCTGGTCGTGAGCCACGAGCCGCTGCTGGACGACGGGTCCGTGCAGGCCACCCCGGTCAGCGTCGTGGGTGGCCACCACCAGGTGCGGCGCCACCCGAGCGAGGAGGTCGAGCGGCGTGCGGCGTCGTACGGCCTCCAGCGCGTCGCCTCGGAGGTCTGCGTCGCCTTCGAGCGCAGCGACGACGGCCCCGCGGTCTACGAGATCGTCGTCTGGCGCGCCCCGTCGCGCGGGGAGTAGCCGGCAGGTCAGGTCAGGTGTCGCCCGGGTCCACCTGCTCGCCGGGCGCACCGATGTCGAGGTCGCCCTCGACGATCAGGGCCGACAGCCCGGACGCCGAGCGCGTCTCGTGCTGCTCGCCCGGTTCCCACACGGCGGCCTGCCCGGGGGACAGGCGGCGCGCGGAGCCGTCCGCCCCACTCACCTCGGCCTCGCCGGAGAGGACCACCAGCAGCTGGCGGCCGACGGCCGGGTGCCGCCCGATGACACCACCGGGTGCGAGCGCGACCGACACGAGGTGGGCGTCGGCGCTCAGGCCGAAGGCGCCGACGGAGAAGCCGCGGCTGCCGTGCGCCTCGATCGGACGGTGCGGGAGGTCCGTCAGGTCGAGGATCCTCACGCGCCGCCCGCCACCTGGTCGGCCGGAGGGGTGTAGTCGGGGTCGGCGGAGGGCGCGTCGGGGTTGGTGGTCGAGCCGGCCTGGGCCACGTCGGACCAGTTCTCCAGCTCGGCCATCACCTCGGCGTGCTTGTCGACGCACACCACGACGAGGTCGCCGCGGTTGGCGCGGCTCATCGCGTGGCGCACGGCCTCGATCTCCTCGAGCACGAGCTCGGCCTGCTTGCAGCGGGCGCCCTCGTCCATCGCGGCGCGTACGCCGTCCAGGACGAGCTGGGCGGTCGCCCCGCGCTCGCGGCCGCGGAGCGCCACGTCCTCGCGCACGATGCACACGTCGAAGTGCTGCGCCGCGATCTGCCCGAGCTCGCGCATGTCCTGGTCGCGGCGGTCGCCGGCCGTGGCGATGATGCCGATCCGCGAGGGCCGGGCCAGGTCGTGCGAGGACTCGAGCGAGTCGCCGACGCGGTCCACGAAGTCGCCGAGCATCTTCATGCCGGGGGCGTTGTGGCAGTAGTCGACGATGACGTTGACGCCGTTGACATCGACCTCGTTGAGTCGGCCGGGGGAGAGGTAGTAGTTGGTCGAGAAGGTGCGCAGGCCCTGGCGGATGTCGTGCAGCGGGGCCCCGGCCGCGAAGGCGGCGGCCGCCGCGGCGAGCGAGTTCTGGACGTTCATCCGGGCCCGGCCGTTGAAGGTCGCAGGGAGCAGGTGGGTCCACGCCAGCTGCATCTCGCGCCGGCCGTGCTGGACCACCATCATCTCGCCACGCTCGGTGGGGTTGAGCACGATGGCCTTGCCGCCACGGCGGCAGTGCGCGTCGATCATGTCGCGCACCTCGCTGCCGGGCTCCTCCATCGAGAACCAGACGACCTGGCCCGAGCACTTGCGGCGCATCTCCCGCACCAGCGGGTCGTCGGCGTTGAGCACGGCATGGCCGTCGCGCGGCACCGCCTCGACGATGACCGCCTTCACGTCGGCGAGCTGCTCGACGGTGTCGATGCCGCGCAGGCCGAGGTGGTCGGGCTGCACGTTGAGCACCACGGCGACGTCGTTGCGCTCGTAGCCGAGCCCCTCGCGCAGGATGCCGCCGCGGGCGACCTCGAACACGGCGAAGTCGACGCGTGGGTTCTGCAGGACCATCCGTGCCGACCGGGGGCCGGAGGCGTCGGCACGGATCACGAGCCGCTCGTCGATCACGACGCCGTCCGTGGAGGTCATGCCGACCTTGCGTCCCAGGCCCTTGAAGATGTGGGCGATCATCCGGCTCGTGGTGGTCTTGCCGTTGGTGCCGGTGACGGCCACGATCGGGATGCGCGAGGTGGCACCCGGCGGGAACAGCATGTCGACCACCGGCTTGGCGATGAACTGCGGCTCGCCGATCGTCGGGTGGGTGTGCATCCGGAAGCCCGGGGCTGCGTTGACCTCGCAGATCGCGCCGCCCGCCTCGCGGACCGGCTCGGTGATGTCGGGGCAGATGAAGTCGATGCCGGCGATGTCGAGGCCGACCATCCGGGCGGCCTCCTCCGCGATCTCGACGTTCTCCGGGTGCGCCTCGAAGGTGCGGTCGATCGAGATGCCCCCAGTGGACATGTTGCCGGTGAGGGCGAGCTTGACCATCTCGCCCTCGGCCGGCACCGAGTCCAGCGAGTGGCCCTGGTCGGCCAGCACCTCGATGGCGGCGTCGTCGACCTTGATGCGGGTGAGGACCTTCTCGTGGCCCACTCCGCGGCGCGGGTCGGCGTTGGTCAGGTCGACCAGCTGCTCCACGGTCGAGGTGCTGTCGCCGGTCACGGAGGCCGGCACCCGCTCGGCGATCGCGACCATCCGGCCGTCGATGATCAGGCAGCGGTAGTCCTTGCCGGTCACGAACGACTCGACGATGACGTTGCCGCGGCGCGACTGGCCCTCGGCGATCGGGAACGCGGCACGTACGTCGTCGTCGGACTGCAGGTCGAGGCAGACCCCGCGGCCGTGGTTGCCGTCGAGCGGCTTGAGCACGACGGGGTAGCCGATGCGGCGGGCGGCGGCGACCGCGCCCTCCTCGCTGCGCACCGACTCCTGCTTGGGCACCGGCAGGCCGGCGGCGCCGAGCAGCTTGGTGGTGAGGTCCTTGTCGGAGGCGATGTCGACGGCGATCGACGAGGTCTCGGAGGTCATCGTGGCGCGGATCCGCTTGGCGTGGACGCCCTGTCCGAGCTGGACGAGGGAGTACTGGTTGAGCCGGATCCACGGGATGTCGCGGGAGACCGCCTCGTCCACGATCGCCTGCGTCGAGGGACCGAAGGCGGTGCGCTCGGCACGACGGATGAAGTCGTCGCGCTCGGTCTCCCAGTCGAAGTCGGGGTCGCCCTCGACGAGGTGGTTGACCAGGCGGACGGCGAGACGCCCGGCGGTGAGGCCGACGTTCTCGTCGATGTAGCCGTAGATGATGTTGTAGCGACCCGGGTGGCCCTTGACCTGTCGGGTCTTGCCGCGGCGGATGTCGTGGCCGACGAGCTGCTGGAGGGCCAGCGCGACGTGCTCGGCGACGTGGCCCAGCCAGGTGCCCTCGTTGAGGCGCTCGAGGAAGCCGCCCCGGCGTCCGCGCGAGCACGAGTGCTCGCGCAGGCCGGGCAGCATCGCGACGAGGTCGTCGGTGAACCCGGGGATGGTGTTGGTGGGGAACTGCTCGAGCGAGCCCAGGTCGACCACGAGGTGGATCGACTTGTCGTAGGACCAGACGTTGGCGCCGCGGTAGACGCGGGTCTCGACGATCTCCAGGTCCGGCGTGGGGCGCTCGCTCATGTGTTGTCTCCCTGGTCGGGTGCGGGGGTCTGGGGAGCCGGGCTGCGGCGCAGCTTGAGGCGTCGGCGGATCGCGGCGGGGGTCGCGTCGGCAGCGGCGATGTCGCGGGCCAGCTGGCGCAGGTCGCGGCCGGCCTCGGCGAGCTCCTCGGCGTCCTCGGGCTGGATGGACGGCTCCTGCGGCACGAGCTCGCGGGTCGACAGGTTGAAGACGGTGCCGGCCGGCAGCGTGTGGAACACGACCCCGCTGGCCAGCAGGGGCGAGGACCGGGTGGCCTCGTAGGCGTTGGAGACCATGCGTGACCCGTCGAAGATGGTCACCGCGCCCTTGCCCAGCACCCGCATGACCGTGTCGCCGTCGACGTCCTCGACCAGGCCGCAGGTGTCCTCGTCGACGCCGATGCCGAGCAGCTGGGGGCTCTGGGCCACGATCATCAGCAGCCGGCCGTAGCGGTTGCGCTGGTCGAAGTGCTGGTCGATGACGGCCATGTCGACGAGGCCGAGGCCCGCCGCCACCTGCGTCATCCGCTGCTTGGGCGTGGCCCCGCCGACGCCGAAGGCGACCATGTGCGACGACTGGATGCTCGCGCCCGCCGAGGTCCCCGCGACGACCGCACCGCGCTCGTGGGCCCGCAGGATCGCGTCACCGACCGGGGTGCCGCACACGATGGACGACAGCTTGAGCTGGTTGCCGCCGGTCATGAAGATCCCGGTGGCCTGGTCGAGCGTCTTGACCAGCACCGGGTCGTGGGCCTGGTCGCGCGACTCCGGGCGTACGGCGTCCACGCTGGCCGCGCCGAACTTCGTGAAGAGCGCGTCGTAGACGTCCACCACCTCGCGTCCGAGCGAGGAGGCGGTCGGGATGACGGCGATGCGGGCGTCCTTGCCGCCGCTCAGCGTGACGAAGTGCTTGAGGATGGTGGGCTTGCGCACCTTGTCCTCGGCGCCCCCGATGATCATGAGTGGTCCCCTGGGCATGACACGCAGGCTAGCGGCTGGAAGGGTGAGGGAATGCAGGAGTATGTGGGGAAGACGTCGGACGCGGGTCCGCGCCGACTGGTCGTCATGCGTCACGCCAAGGCCGAGCACAGTGCGAGCACCGACCATGTGCGTGCGCTGGCCGAGCGTGGGTTGGGTGACGCGGAGGCGGCCGGCCGCTGGATGCGCGACCACGGCATCGAGCCCGATGCCGCACTCGTCTCCGACGCGCTCCGCACGCAGCAGACCTGGCAGCAGGTCGCCGCCGGCGCCGGCTGGGACGAGGGCATCGTCGTCTTCTCCGAGGCCCTCTACGCCGCCGGAACCGACTCGGCCTTCGACCTGCTGCGCGAGGTCGCTGGCGACGTACGGACCCTGGTCGTCATCGGCCACAACCCGACGATGGGATCGCTGGCCGAGCTCGTCGACGACGGTGAGGGCGACAGCGAGGCGACGACCGCCATGCTGACGCGCGGCTTCCCGACCTCGGCCGTCGCGGTCTTCACCGTCGAGCGCGAGTGGGCCGACCTCGGTCCCGGCACGGCGCGGCTCGACGCCTTCCACGTCGGGGCTGCGTGAGCGATCCCCACGTCGTGGCGCGGCTCCGCGCCGCCGGCTGCGTGTGGGCCGAGGACGAGGCCGCGCTGCTCGCCGCGGCTGCGGCGTCGCCCGACGAGCTCGAGAGCCTCGTCGTACGTCGTGTCGCGGGCGAGCCCCTGGAGACGGTGCTCGGCTGGGTGGAGTTCCTGGGCCGGCGGCTGGTGGTCGGCCCCGGCGTCTTCGTGCCCCGGCGCCGCACCGAGCTCCTGGCGAGGACGGCCCTCGAGCACGTCCGCGCCGTCCCGGTGGGCCGCGGACGACCCGTCGTGGTCGAGATGTGCTGCGGCGTGGCTCCCGTGGCCGCGAGCCTCGAGGACGCGCCCGCCGAGGTGCACGCGTCCGACGTGAGCGTGACGGCCCTCGGGTGCGCCAGGTCCAACGCGCCGTCCGCCGCGCTCCACCTCGGCGACCTGTACGACGCGTTGCCCACCGGCCTCCTCGGCCGCGTCGACGTGCTGGCCGCCAACGCGCCCTACGTCCCCAGCGACCGGGTGGCCGACATGCCGCCGGAGGCGCGCGACCACGAGCCGCTGGTGGCGCTCGACGGTGGCGCCGACGGCGTCGACCTGCACCGTCGGCTCGCGGCCGACGCCACCGGCTGGCTGGCGCCCGGGGGAGTGCTGCTCATCGAGACCAGCCCCGGACAGGCGCGACTCACGACCGGCGCGATGGAGGCGGCCGGGCTCGCGACGCGGGTCGAGACCGACGCCGAGGTCGGCGGGTGCGTCGCGGTCGGCCTACGCCCCGATGTCAGCCGATGAGCGGCGGCGCGGGTGTCGTGATGCCCACCGCCGCGTCGGCCTCCTCGATCTGCTCCCGCGAGATGCCGAGCAGGTAGAGGATCGCGTCGAGGTAGGGGACGTTGACGGCCGTGTCGGCGGCGTCGCGGACCATCGGCTTGGCGTTGTAGGCGATGCCGAGACCGGCGGCGTTGAGCATGTCGAGGTCGTTGGCGCCGTCACCGATGGCGATCACCGCGTCGAGGGGTACGCCGACCTCGCCGGCGAACTCGCGCAGCGCGGCCGCCTTGCCCGCCCGGTCGACGACGTCACCGACGATGCGACCGGTGAGGCGGCCGTCGACGACCTCGAGCTCGTTGGCGCGCGCGAAGTGGATGCCGAGGTCCGCGGCGAGGCGGTCGGTGATCTGGGTGAAGCCTCCGGACACGATCGCGAAGCGGTAGCCGAGGCGGCGCAGCGTGCGCACCATCGTGCGGGCGCCGGGCGCGAGCACGATCGACTGGTAGACCTCGTCGAGGGCGGACTCCGGGACGCCCTCGAGCAGCGCGACGCGCTCACGCAGGGACGCCTCGAAGTCGAGGTCGCCGCGCATCGCCGCCTCGGTCACGCGGGCGACCTCGACCTCCTGGCCGGCGTGGGCGGCGAGCATCTCGATGACCTCGCCCTGGATGAGGGTGGAGTCGACGTCCATCACGATGAGCCGGATGCCGCGGCGGTGGAGGGAGTCGCGCTGCACGGCGAGGTCGATGCCCTGCTTGACGGCCTCGACCGAGAGGAGCGGGCGCAGCGTCTCGGCGGGCGCGCCGGAGACGTGCAGCTCGATGGCGGTGACGGGGTAGCGCGCCATCCGCTCGATCTTGTCGATGTTGGCGCCCGAGTCGGCGATCCGGCCCGCGATCGCGGACATCGCCGAGGCCTTGAGCGGGCTGCCGATGATCGTGATGTGCGAGCGCTCGCCGCGCCGGCTGCGGTTGTCGCCCGCACCGCGGTCCACCTCGACGCTCATGTCGAGGTCGGCGGCGGTGCGCTCGATGGTGTCGCGCAGCTTCTTCCAGTCCCGCGGCGCGGTGACCAGGATGCCCAGCACGAGCCGACGTCGGAGCACGATCTGCTCGATGTCGACGACCTCGACGCCGGCTGCGGCGAGCGCGGCGAAGATCGCTGAGGTGACGCCAGGCCGGTCCTTGCCCGTGAGGGTGACCAGGAGAGTCTTCGGCTCGTCTTCCATCGTGCGTCGAAGGCTAGTCGCGGTGCCGCGAGGCCCGCTGTCCAGTCCGCGCATCGGGCGGTGCCCACGGTTGGTGCTGGCGGGCAGCGTCCCGGGCCCCTACCTTGTTGCCACAGGCGGTCCGGGCATCGGAGCCGCCCGACAACCGGGGGTTTGCATGGACTTCATGACGGCAGTGCGCACGTGCTTGTCCAAGTACGTCGACTTCTCGGGCCGCGCGCGGCGCTCCGAGTACTGGTACTTCGCGCTCTTCTCGTTCCTGGTCAGCCTTGCGGCCAGCATCGTCGACGCCGTCATCGGCACCGACTACGACGGTGCCACCAGCGGTGGCCTGATCCAGACCGTCGCCAGCCTGGCGCTCTTCCTGCCCAGCCTCGCAGTGGGCATCCGCCGGCTGCACGACACCGACCGCAGCGGCTGGTGGATCCTCATCGGCATCATCCCGATCATCGGCTGGATCCTGCTCATCGTGTGGTTCTGCACGGACTCCAAGGCCGACAACCAGTACGGGCCCAACCCCAAGACGGGGCCGACTGGCCACCCCGGCGACTACCCGCCGCCCCCGGCCTACGGCAGCGGCCAGTACGGCGGCTGACCCACCACGACACCTCGGCCCATCGCCTCAGCGGTCGGGCCACACCTCGGGCGAGCAGGCGGCCACGATCGCGCGCCGGGCAGCGCGGCCGAGCGGCTGCAGGAGGTCGCGACGTCGCTCCACCTCGTACGACGACAGCGCGCCACCGTCGTCGACGAGTGCCAGGTCGACGATCGCCCACGCCTGCAGGCCCCGCGCGGCGAGGTCGACGCACCGCGGCGGGGTGCCGAGCGGGGCGTCGAGGGAGGGGCGGTGGTGCAGGTTCATCAGGGCGTCGGCCGCCTCGGGCCGCCATCTCGCCACGTCGAGCTCGGCCAGGTCACCCGCCGCGTCGAGCAGCGCGCCGCGCAGGGTGCGGTCGGCCTCGCCGACGTCCGGCAGCTGCCGGCGTGACGCCTCCAGGGGCTGCCACTGCACGGTCTCGCCCTGTTCCTCCGGCACCAGGCCCAGGTCGCCGACCACGACGGCCTGCCCGGCCTCGAGCGCGGCGCCGTTGAAGTCGCGCGGGCCGCCCAGGCCCAGCGGGTCGCCGTCGACGGGCAGTGCCAGTCCGGCGTACGTCGCACCGGTGCCCCGCGCGCGCACCAGCAGGTCGAGCGTCGAGCCGCCCGCCAGCAGGTGGGTGTCGTCGGCCAGCGCGTCGAGCACGTGGTCGGTCTGCTCGTGTCCGCGGAGCCACGCGGTCAGCCACCAGGCGAGGTTCGCCGAGTGGGGGAGGGCCAGGTGGGTGCGCGACATCGCGGGCGAGGCTACTCGCCGTCCCGCACCGCCGTGTCCGGGGTCGAGGCGTGGCCGGTGCTGGATAGGGTGACGCGCATGGTCGCGGTCATCGAGTTCGCAGGGGTCACGGTGCGCCGGGGCCAGTCGCTGCTGCTCGACGACGTCAGCTGGCTGGTCGAGGAGGACGAGCGCTGGGTGGTCCTCGGGCCCAACGGCGCCGGCAAGACGACGCTGCTCCAGGTCGCCGCCGCGCAGATGCACCCGACCTCGGGGGTCGCCGGGATCCTCGACGAGGTCCTCGGCACGACCGACGTCTTCGAGCTGCGCCCGCGCATCGGCCTCACCAGCGCCGCGCTCGCCGACCGGATCCCGCGCTCCGAGCTGGTCAAGGACGTCGTCGTCTCCGCCTCCTACGGCGTCCTGGGCCGCTGGCGCGAGGACTACGCCGACCTCGACCACGACCGGGCCGCGACGCTCCTCGCGGAGGTCGGCGCCGGCCACCTGGCCGAGCGCACCTTCGGCACCCTGAGCGAGGGCGAGCGCAAGCGGGTGCAGGTCGCCCGGGCGCTCATGACCGACCCCGAGCTGCTGCTGCTCGACGAGCCGGCCGCCGGCCTCGACCTCGGCGGACGCGAGGACCTGGTGGCGACGCTGTCCCAGGTGGCGCTCGACCCCGACTCCCCGGCGACCGTGCTGGTCTCGCACCACGTCGAGGAGATCCCGCCCGGCTTCACCCACGCCCTGCTGCTGCGCGAGGGCCGGGTCGTCGACTCCGGGCCGGTCGAGGACGTCGTCACCGCCGAGTCGCTGTCGGAGACGTTCGCGATGCCGCTGCTGCTGAGCCGATCGGACGACCGCTACGCGGCGCGCCGACGCCCCGCCGAGCGCGTCGTTCCCGTGTGACCTCACGCCCCACTGGATAGGGTCGGACCATGGACTGGATCCGCGACCACCTCTGGGAGACCTGGCTCGGTCTCTCGATCGTGCTCGGTGTGGCGGAGATGTTCAGCCTCGACCTGATCCTCGCGATGCTCGCCGCGGGAGCGGTGATCGGGATGGTCGCCGCCATCATCGGCCTGCCGGTCTTCGTGCAGATCCTCGCGGCACTGGCCGCGTCCATCGCCATGCTGGCCTTCGTCCGGCCGGCCTTCGTCAAACGGATCCACAGCGGTCCCGAGCTCGCGCTCGGCCACGGCAAGCTGGTCGGCACCCGCGCGCTCGTCACCCAGGAGATCACCGGCCTGGCGCCGGGTCGCATCAAGGTGGCAGGCGAGGTCTGGTCGGCGCTGCCCTACGACGAGCACCTCAAGATCGCACCGGGCGAGACCGTCGAGATCTTCCAGATCAGGGGCGCCACCGCCTACGTCCACCCGGTGGGCACGCTCGAGCCCTGACCCGGGGCGTACGCCGCCTCACGACCACTGACCGCCAGCCACCGCACCACACAAGATCGGGGGGAACCCATGGGGACTGCTCTACTGGTCCTGCTCCTGCTCGTCGTCCTGTTCGTCGTCGTCATGCTCGCCAAGACGGTCCGCATCGTGCCCCAGGCACGCGCGGGCATCGTCGAGCGCTTCGGCAAGTACAAGGGGACGCTGCCGGCAGGACTCAACATCGTCATCCCGTTCATCGACCGGCTGCGCTACCTCATCGACCTGCGTGAGCAGGTCGTGAGCTTCCCGCCGCAGCCCGTGATCACCGAGGACAACCTCGTCGTCTCGATCGACACGGTCATCTACTTCCAGGTCACCGACCCGGTCGCCGCGACCTACGAGATCGCCAACTACATCCAGGCGATCGAGCAGCTCACCATGACCACGCTGCGCAACATCGTGGGTGGCATGGACCTCGAGGAGACGCTCACCAGCCGTGACTCGATCAACTCCGGCCTGCGTGGCGTCCTCGACGAGGCCACCGGCAAGTGGGGCATCCGCGTCAACCGCGTCGAGCTCAAGGGCATCGACCCGCCGCCGTCGATCAAGGACTCGATGGAGAAGCAGATGCGTGCCGACCGCGAGAAGCGTGCCGTGATCCTCACGGCAGAGGGCCAGCGCCAGGCCGCGATCCTCACCGCCGAGGGCTCCAAGCAGTCGCAGATCCTCAACGCCGAGGGTGACCGCGAGTCGCAGATCCTGCGCGCGCAGGCCGACCGGGAGGCGCAGATCCTGCGTGCCCAGGGTGAGGGACAGGCCATCCAGACGGTCTTCCAGGCCATCCACGACGGGCAGCCAGACCAGTCGCTGCTGGCCTACCAGTACCTCCAGATGATGCCCAAGATCGCCGAGGGCAGTGCCAACAAGGTGTGGGTCATCCCCTCGGAGATCACCAAGGCGATGGAGGGCCTCGGCTCCTCGATCCACGAGATCGCCGGGATCCCGAAGGACGCCACCCCGCGCACCCGGGTCGACATGGGCTCGTCCGAGCCCCTGCTGCCGCGCTCGTCGGACGACCCGGAGACCCGGGCGACCAACGAGGCCGTGCAGCAGGCGATCGCTGCTGCCGAGAGCGCCGCCAACCCGGGGCGCACCGCGCGGTCGATCGACCCGGCCGCGACCGCCACCGACCCGGACGCCGACGACCCCACTGAGCCGGGAGCACCCGCCGGCCAGTGAGTCCGACCGAAGCGGTGCTGATCGCCCTCGCAGGAGTGGCGGCCGGCACCATCAACACCGTGGTGGGGTCGGGGACGTTGATCACGTTCCCGACCCTCCTCGCGTTCGGCGTACCCCCGGTGACCGCCAACGTCAGCAACACCGTCGGGCTCGTCCCGGGCAGCATGTCCGGCGTCTTCGGCTACCGCCGCGAGCTCGCCGGGCAGGGGGCCCGTGTGCTCCGGCTGGGGGCGGCGTCGCTGGTCGGCGGCGTCGCCGGCGCACTGCTCCTGCTCCGGCTGCCGTCGTCCGCGTTCGACGCGATCGTCCCCGCGCTCATCGCTCTCGGCGTGGTGCTGGTCCTCCTCGGCCCGCGCATCCAGCGCTCCGTCGCGGCTCGCGCCGAGTCGCGGGGCGGCATCCCCGACCACGGCGTGTGGTGGGTGTGGCCGGCGGTCGCGGCCGCGGGCGTCTACGGCGGCTACTTCGGCGCGGCCCAGGGCGTGCTGCTGATGGCGATCCTCGGCATCGGGGTCGCCGACTCGATGCAGCGGCACACCGCCACCAAGAACGTCCTCGCCCTCATCGTCAACGCCGTCGCCGCGCTGGTCTTCATCGCCGTCGCCGACATCGACTGGACCGTCGCGGGCCTGATCGCGATCGGCTCGGTGGTCGGCGGCCAGATCGGTGCCACCGTCGGGCGGCGCCTACCGCCCGTCCTGCTGCGCGCCGTCATCGCCGCGGTGGGGGTCGTCGCGCTCGTCGTGCTGCTCACCTGAGCCCGGGTCGCGAGACCTTCGGCCGATGCCAGGTCCTGCGCGGTGCGGCAGGATGGTCGCCATCGACGCCCGCGCCCGGGCGTCCGATGGGAGGAATGCCATGAACCAGGCGCTACTCAACTCGATGACGGCCGCGGAGCAGAAGCTCATTGCGGAGACCACGCGCTCGGCGCTGGAGGACCTCGACGAGGAGGAGCTGCTCGCGCTCCACGCGCGGGTCCGCCGCGCGCGCTCCAAGTACGTGACGATGTATCGCCGCAGCGCCGGCGGCTCCGTCGTCAAGCGTGGCGGTCGCGGGTTCAGCTACCCCAAGAACCAGCGCGACCGCGGCAAGGCCGAGGTGTTCGAGACCGCCCTCGCCGCCGTGAGCCGGCAGGTGGCCGTCCACGCCGCCCGGGCTGCGGCAGAGCTCAAGACGTCCCGGCTGGAGGCCGCGCGCTCCCGGGGAGGCGGCCCGCCGGCGGAGGCGCCGGGCTCAGCGTCCGACGTGCCCGGGCTGACGCGACCGCGGGGTGTGAAGAAGACGACCGGCGGCCTCAAGCGGGACGCCTCCACCCGCGCCGCGGGCGCGCGGCGGCAGGCCGGGCGCGACACGCGCGCGACCGACTGACGGTCGGTCGTCTCCGTGGGCACCAGCGTGCCCGAGCTGGCGGTGGGGAGCGACGCCGCGGTCGGCGGCAGCCCGGGCCTGGGTCGCCGTCACGCGGACGTGACCGGGAGCCGATCGTCGGTAGCACGGGCGCCCATCGCGGGGCGAGGCGCGCGTCGGCGGTGGTTGAGGAGAGACGAAGTCCCGTCACGAAACCCGGTCGAGAAACGCTGGCCGGCAGGTGTCCACAGGCGTCCTCGCGGCATGGTCACTGTCAGTGGTCGCCGGTACAATCGAACACATGAGCGAGGCACTGGCAGGACCGGGAGCAGGTGAAGTCGAGGACCTCACCGCCTCCGACCTCCTCGTGGTCGCCCGCTCCCAGAAGGCGGCCGAGGACCGCGCCGCGGCGGATCTTTTGGTCACCGCCGCGCGGTGGGCCGACCTGCACCCGCCGGAGTCGATCCACCTGGCGGCGACCTTCACCGTGCCCGGCTGCGAGCACGAGGAACCGATCGCCGGCGAAGGTGCGCCCCTGGTGGCGGAGTTCTGCCTCGCCGAGCTCGGCACCGTCCTCGGGTGCTCGACAACGGCGGCGAAGAAGCTCGTCGGTCACGCCCTCGAGCTGCGCCACCGGCTGCCGCGGCTGTGGGCGCAGGTCCACACCGGCCGGGTGCCGGCCTGGCGGGCCCGCTCGGTCGCGGAGACCACCATCCACACCACGCCTTCGCTCACCCGGGAGGCAGCGGCGTTCGTGGATGCGCAGGTCGCTGCCGTCGCCGGGAGGGTCGGGCCGGCGCAGCTGGACCGGTTGGTCGCCGAGGCCATCCAGCGCTACGACCTCGCCGACGTCGACCCGACCCAGGATCCGGAGGACGGCTACCTGCACGTCGACCCGCGCCATGCCACGATCCACGACGACGACGTGCACTTCGCCGGCACCATGCGGCTGGAGGCCGAGCTCGACATCGCCGACGCGCTCGACCTGGATCGGGCCCTGGCGCACGGCGCGGAGACCCTCAAGGTCCTCGGGTCCGATGCGTCGCTGGACGCCCGCCGGTCCGCTGCGTTGGGCGACCTCGCCCGCACCCAGACCGCCCTCGACCTCCACACCCGCGGCGCAAGCAGCACCGGTGGGGCAGGTGATGGCGACGGGCTCCCCGTGGCCCGCGAGGTCGTCCTGCACGCCCACTTCGACGCCACTCTCGACGGGCTGTCCACGGTGTTCGGCCCGACCGGGCGGATGGAGGAGGGCCAGCGGCTCGTCCTCCTCGACCAGGTCCAGTCGTGGTGCGGCGACTCTCGCACGAAGGTCACCGTCAAGCCCGTCATCGACCTCAACGCCGACCTCTCCACCCCGGCTTACGAGGTCCCCGACCGCCTCCGGGAGCAGGTGATTCTGCGCGACCGCACGTGTGTGTTCCCCTGGTGCACGCGACCCGCCCGGCGCGGCGACGTCGACCACGTCGTCGAGTTCGACCACGTCGTCGAGTTCGACCACGACGCCGACACCGAAGGCCGGCCCCAGCCGGGCCCGACGACGACCCGTAACCTCGCCGCCCTGTGCCGGTTCCACCACCGCCTCAAGACCCACACCGCCTGGCGCTACAACATGACCGACAACGGCTGCTTCGAGTGGACCAGCCCGCACGGCCACTACTACCGACGCGACCGCCACGGCACGAGCGCGGTCGACCACGCCGACCCGCCCGACCCGCCCGACATCCCACGACCTCGTCGACCATGACCCCGCCCTACACCCCGCGTCCGTGCCGGTCGCGGGGTCAGGGGCTTGTCATCCGGGTCGTCCGGGCCACACGGGAGAGCGGGTGCCCGTGTGCACGAGGCGGGGTGCGAGATCCACGGCGTGTGACTCAGCGGGGAACCGCCGCGGTCCGGTCCGCGTGAAGCGTCGCATCTCCCCGCCTTCATCTGCCGTCGGTGCGAAGGCTCGTCGACACCACAGGGGCCGCAGCTGCCGTCGTGGTGGAAGGACCTTGACTGCCGCGCGAGCCCAATGCGGCGAAGCGCTGCGGAGTCGGTCAGGTGGCTACCGCGGCCGATGAAGCCGGTGTGCTGAGCAAGCCCTCCCGCCCCTGGTGCGCATCCGTGGGCCGCCCGCGCCGCGCCGCGGGAGTGAGCCCAGCAGCTGGCTAGACCGGGCATCGGACCGGCCCATGGCGGACCTACCCTCGAGAGGAGGTGGTTGTCATGGTGTTCTGGTTGTTCCTTGCTCTGCTCGTTCTCTTCTTCGCCTGGGCGTCCTGGGTGCTTCACCGCCGGAGCCAGACGCCTGGCTGGCGAGACACACCGACGGATCCCACCCTCGGTGGGCCGATGCGCGGCGAGCAGTGACACGACCGACCTGAGCCAGGTCGGACGCGGCTGAGAGCCCTCGGCTCGGTGCCAGCCGCACCATCACGGCTCGGGACGCGGGGCGGCCGCCTTCTCCACCCACGCCTCGAGCCAGGTGCCGAGGACGTCGTACGCTCGGGCGCGCACGGCGGGTCGGGAGAGGACGACGTCGTGGATCGCGCCCTCGACGGCGACCGAGGTGACGTGGGTGCCGACGGACGAGGCCCAGCGGCGGATCTGCTCGACGTCGAGCACGATGTCGTGCGTCGCGGCGGTCTCCTCGGTCTGCTCGCCGAACCACGACCGCGCGGAGGACAGCACGAGGGTGGGGGAGTCGATGTCGAGCCCGGCGTGCAGCAGCGCGTGGCCACGTCGTACGGCGCGCAGCCACCCGACGTAGATCGGACGTGAGTCCAGCGGCTTCCAGTCGAGGTCGTAGTCCCACTCGCCGGCGTGCTCGTGGTGCAGCGAGCGGCCGTAGACGGTGCTGATCCGGCGCGGGATCTCCTGCATCGGCCGGCTGGTGCCGAGCCGCTCGATCGCCAGCCGCGTCGCGGGGCTGCGCAGCCACGCGGCGCCCTGCATGTCGAACCACGGGGAGTTGAGCACCATCGCCGTCAGCTCGGCCGGTCGCCGCTCCTTCGCCCAGAGCGGGACCGTCAGGCCGCCGGTCGAGTGGCCCGAGGCGATGACGTCGCGGTGCCCGTCGCGCTGGGTGATCCGCCACCACGCCAGGTCGATCTCCGCGAAGTACTCGCCCAGGTCCGCGACGTAGTGCGGCGTCTGGTGCTCGCGCAGCGACCGGCCGTACTTGCGGAGGTCGAGGGCGTAGAACGCATAGCCCCGGTCGGCCCACCACCGGGCGTACTCGGTGTGGAAGAAGTAGTCGGCAAAGCCGTGCACGTGCAGCACGGCACGTCCGTTGGGGTGCTCGGGGGCCAGCGTCACCAGCGTCGCGACGACGGGGCCCTCGGGGTCGGGCGGGAGCGAGATCGTCTCCACCCGGAAGTCAGGTCCGAGGATGTCGGCCTGCAGCGGGACCAGAGGCATGTGACGAGCCTATCGATCGTCGCTGACTTTGCCGGTTCCACCTCGGGGAAGGTCTGTCGAGCCCTAGCATTTGGCCGTGTCGAGTGCCGTGGGTTCTGTGCTTCGCGGCATCACCTCGTACGTCCAGCAGCGCGTCGAGGGCTGGCGCACCGGTTCGCGCGGCAGCCAGTCGTTCCTCCTCCTGGTCTTCGTCGCCCTCGTCGGCGCGGCCGTGGGCATCGGCGAGCTGGCGAAGATCGTCGTCCCGGTGTCGCTGTGGTTCCTCGTCCTCATGCTCGGCCTGATGCTGCTGCGGTTCGTGCCGCTGCTCATGCTGACCGTGGTGCTGGGGGCCGCCGCCTTCTGGACCTCGGTCCAGACGGGCTTCGCCACCCCGAGCCGCCAGGCGGCGCTGCTCACCCTCGCGGTCGGTGTGCTCCTCGCGATCTACCAGTCGAGCCGCCAGCGGTCGGGCCTGCCGATGGCGTTGAGCGAGGCGGTGCTGACCCAGCTGCGTGACAGGCTTCAGCGACAGGGCGTGGTCCCGCCGCTGCCCAACGGCTGGCGCTCCGAGTCCGCGACGATCACGGCCAACGGCCCCAGCTACGCCGGCGACTTCCTCGTCGCCGACCTCCGCGAGGGGCGGTGGCTGGAGATGGCGCTCGTCGACGTGTGCGGCAAGGGCACGTCGGTCGGCCCGCAGGCGCTGCAGTTCGCCGGCGCGCTCGGTGGCCTGATCGGCGCCCTGCCTCCGGCCGAGCTGATGGCAGCGGCCAACCACTTCCTGCTGCGACAGGAGTCCGACGAGTCGCTGGCGACGGCCGTGCACCTCAAGATCGACCTGGTCACCGGCGACTACACGATCACCAGCGCCGGGCACCCGCCGGCGCTGCACTGGCACCTGGCCCAGCGCGGATGGTCCATCGACAACGCGCGGGGCATGGCGCTCGGCGTGATCGACGACGCCGAGTTCACCCCGAGCCGCGGACGCCTGCGCCCCGGTGAGGCGCTGATGTTCTACACCGACGGTGTCATCGAGTCAGCGGACCGCGACCTCGACGCGGGCATCGACTGGCTGCGGCACGCCGCCCTGCAGGCCGTCGAGACCCGCGGCTTCACCGGCATGCCGAAGCGCGTGCTGAAGAAGGTGCCTCGCGGGGACGACGACCGCGCCCTGCTCGTGCTCGAGCGGCAGCCGCTGACGTCGCCCGAGCTGGACTCGGAGCGGGCCCGCAGCCTCGGTGTCTGAGGCTCAGGCACCCCGCGAGTAGAGCTCGCGGATGACGTCCTCGATGTCGGGCTCCTGGATGGACAGGTCCGCGACGTCGTACGACGCTGCGACGGCCGCCACGACCGGCGCGGCGCTCGCCTCGGCGGGGAACGACAGCCACTGACGCGGTCCCTCGACCCGGCGCACCACCGCACCAGGCACCTCGATGGGCGGTGCCTCGTCCACCAGGTCCACCACCAGGGTGCGGGTCGAGCCGCCCTGCTCGTGCAGCCCGGCCAGCGGGCCGTCGAAGACCGACGTGCCGTGGTCGATCACGATCACCCGGTCGCACAGCGCCTCGATGTCCTGCAGGTCGTGGGTGGTGAGGACGAGGGTGGTGCCGCGCTCGTCGTTGAGCGCGCGGAGGAACTCGCGCAGGCGACCCTTGCTCACCACGTCCAGGCCGATCGTCGGCTCGTCGAGGTAGAGCACCTCGGGATCGTGCAGCAGCGCCGCGGTGATGTCGCCGCGCATCCGCTGGCCGAGGCTGAGCTGCCGCACCGGGGTGTCGAGCTGGTCACCGAGGTCGAGCAGGTCGACGAACCGGTCGAGGTTGTCGCGGTAGCGCGCCGGTGGGATGCGGTACATCTTCTGCAGCAGGGCGAACGAGTCGCGCAGCGGGAGGTCCCACCACAGCGTGGACCGCTGGCCGAAGACCACCCCGATGCGACGCGCGAGCTCGACGCGGTCGCGGCTCGGGTCCAGGCCGGCCACCCGCACCTGCCCACCGGTCGGCACGAGGATCCCGGTCAGCATCTTGATCGTGGTCGACTTCCCGGCACCGTTCGGCCCGATGTAGCCGACCATCTCGCCGGCATCGACGGAGAACGTCAGGTCGTGCACGGCCAGCACGGAGTCGCGGACCCGGCGGCGGCGCCCCTCGACCCGGCGGCGTACGTCGAAGGTGCGCTCGAGGTCGCGCACGTCGATGAGCGGCTCGGTGACGGACATGGTCAGCTCCCCGTGGAGGTGTAGTGGCGGACGCCGGAGCGCCACACGAGCAGGGCGGCGGCCATGGTGAGCACGCCCGCGACCGGCGAGGCGAACTGGAGCGCCTCGGGCATCCCGGTCGGGTCGGAGCGGCCGAGGAGGAACAGGCAGGGGTACCAGTTGACGAAGGCGACCGGGATCACGAACGTCAGCCCGACGAGCACCTCGCGCGGGAAGATGTTGAGCGGGTACTGCGTCACCGTGGCACCGCCGTACGTGAAGGCGTTGGCGAACTCCGTGGCGTCCGTCGTCCAGAACTGGACGCACGAGAAGCCGACGAAGAGCCCGAAGAACACCAGTCCGCCGCTCACCAGCATCGACACGGCCACCACGACCCGTGCCGGGGTCCAGTCGACATAGGTGCACGCCCACCCGAACACGATGCTGGCCTGGGTCAGCCGTCCGAGCCGACGCAGCGTGAACTGGTCGGCGCACACCTGCACGAGCAGCGGCACCGGCTTGGTCATCATCTGGTCCAACCGGCCGGTGCGGATGTAGGTGCCGATCCGCTCGACGCTCCCGATCGCCGTGTCGGCCACAGCCAGCGCGAGCGAGGCGCTGCCGTAGAGCAGCGCCACCTCGGGGAGCGTGAAGCCCGCGAGGTCGTCGAGGTGGGCGAACATGATCCACAGGCCGACGAAGTCGAGAGCGGTGATCAGCCCGTTGCCCACGGCGAGCAGCACGAACGACGTGGGGTACTGCCACGCGGCGCGGATCCACAGCCACGCGATCTGCAGGTAGGAGCGCAGGTGCAGCACCGCCGACGACTCAGCCACCCTGAACCACCACCTTGCGCGTGGCCAGGCGCAGCACGCCCTGGCAGGCGGCAAGCAGGACGACGGCCCACATCACCTGGAACCCGAGGGCTGCCACGAGGTCGGCGCCCGTGTGCTTGCCGAGCCAGATGTCCGCGGGCACCTGGACGTACGACGCCCACGGCAGCGCCTGAGCGAGCGTGCCGAGCCACCCGGGGAACAGCACGAGCGGCAGCATCATCCCGCTGAAGAAGATCGCGAAGGCCCCGCTCATCACCTTCACGCCCGACTGGTCCAGCAGCCAGAAGGCGGTGCTGGCGACGAGGAACCGGATCGCGAAGCTCACGACGACGGCGAGCACCAGCGACACGGCGAAGGCCAGCGCGGTCAGCGGCGAGGACGGGAGGGCGATGTCGAAGACGACGTAGCCGATCACCGTGGGCCCGAGCCCCCGGGTGAGGAGGTGGTACGCCGCCCGGCCCAGGTCGCTGGCGAGGTACCACCCCAGCAGCCCGACGGGCCGGTAGAGGTCGATCGCCACGTCGCCGGTGCGGATCCGCTCCGCGAGGTCGTCGGTGGTGCCACCGCCCCACAGCGCGATGGTCATCAGCAGCGCCTGGCCGAGCCAGACGTACGTCACCGCATCCTGGGCGTCGTAGCCGCCTGCGGTCGGGTTCGCGTCCCAGAGGGCGAGGTAGGCGTAGGAGTAGATGATCCCGAAGACCGAGTTGGTGAAGATCCCGGCGAGCGTGGCGGCCCGGTAGGTGGAGTAACGGCGGAACGCTCGGGTCGCGACGGCGACGTGCAGCACCGGCTTCCCCCTCACGCGTGTTCGATCCCCGGCCCACCCACGAGGGGGCCGGGGATCGTCTCACATGGCAGGGGTGCGGTGCACCTCAGCCGTGGCGGACGAGGTTGACCACGCCGATCGTGCGGCCCTGGGCGTCCCGTGTGATGGCGACGCCGGCGCGCTTGGCGCGCGGGCTCAGCAGGATCTCCCGGTGACCGGGGGAGTCGAGCCACAGGGAGACCATGGCCTCCGGGCTCAGGTTCGTGCCCCGGACGAGCGTCTCGCCGGCCCAGGAGTTGTCGCACTTGCGGATGACCTCGCGCTGGTCGCGGTGCTCCAGCACCCCGGTCCGGGCGATCCGGGCGCCCCACTGCTCGGCGAGCTGGTCGGTGCAGACGTCGAAGTTCCAGATCTTGCTCAGGCCGTGCTCGGCGCGAGCCTGGTTGATCCGCACCATCAGCGCGTCCTCGAGCTGGTCGCTGCTCGAGTCGGCGGCGACGGCCGAGGTGGCGCGGGGCACGGCCCACGTGGTGGCCTCGGCCGCGGTGGCCACACCGGCGGTCGCGGCGGCGACAGCGGCGGCGACGCCGAGGCCGGCGAGGCGCGAGAGGGGGCGAGAGTGCTGCACGGGGGTGTCCTCCGGGTCAGATCCGCGGTTCGGGGGTCTGGCAGATCTTGATGGAATCTTTTGGAACTAAGGATTGACCATAGGTACGCCACGTGCAGGCTGTCGAGTCCACGGGAGCGACACGCGTTGCATGCGGGAGGTTTCATCAAGGTTTGGCGTGCAGATCAGTGAGTTCGATCAGGACCGATGAAAGCGGCTTGATGGTTTCTCCGTGACGAGAACGCGAAAAAAGAGACCCGTGGTCTGGACCTTTTGGTCCAGAACACGGGTCTGGTGGGGTCAGAGGGACAGGTGTGACAGGTGGGGCGCCAGTCGCTCCAGCGCCCCCGTTCCGGTCAGTGCTGGAAGGTGCCGTGCAGGATCGCGCGTCCCAGCGTCTTGAAGGCCAGGTTGAAGGAGACCACCGCGTTGGAGGCGTCTGCGTCGACGCCCAACGTGGCGTCCTTCACCGCGTGCACCACGAAGAAGTAGCGGTGCGGGTGGTCGCCCTCGGGCGGTGCCGCTCCCATGAATCCTGCGTCGCCACCGTCGTTGCGGACGTGGAAGGCGCCGCCGGGCAGGTCTCCCGATGCCGCGCCGGCGGGCAGCGAGGTCACGTCGGCCGGGATGTCGACCAGGTTCCAGTGCCAGAAGCCGCTCGGGGTGGGCGCGTCCGGGTCGAAGCAGGTGACCACGAAGGACTGGGTGCCCTCCGGGGCCCCCGACCAGCTGAGCTGCGGTGAGGTGTTGCCGCGGTCGGCCACCTGGTCGTCCTTCAGCGGTGCGCCGTCGGTGACGTCCTCGCTCGTGACGGTGAAGGACTCGGTCGCCGGCAGGTAGTCGTAGGGATTGGGGGCCACTGGTCGCTCGATGCTCATCCCTCGAACGTAGCCACCCGCCTGCGCGCCCGAAAGGGACAATCGGTGCATGACCGATCGCGGTACCGCCCCCCATCCCTACCTGGCGGGGCTGGTGCTCACCGGTCGCAAGGTCGTGGTCGTGGGCGGCGGGCACGTCGCGCAGCGCCGCGTCTCGGGCCTGCTCGGCGCCGGCGCCGACGTGACGGTCGTCAGCCTCGACGTGACCCCGGCGCTCGAGGGGCTCCAGGGCGAGCTGACGTTGGTGCTGCGCGAGTTCACCGAGACCGACGTCGACGGCGCCTGGTACGTCGTCGCGGCGACCGACGACCCCGCGGTCAACGCGCGCGTGGTCGCGGCCGCCGACGCTCGCCACACCTTCTGCGTCCGCGCCGACGACGCGCTCGGCGGCACCGCGTGGACCCCGGCAGTGGGTCACCACGGCACGGTGACCGTGGGGGTGCTCGGCAACCGCGAGCCGAGGAAGTCGGCCGCGTTGCGCGACGACATCGTCACCGCCCTGCGCGACGGGCACCTGGCGGCGTCCGATGCGCTCGACCGCAGCCCCGGCGTCGTCCTCGTGGGCGGCGGGCCGGGGGAGCCGGAGCTCGTCACGGTCGCGGCCCGTCACGCCCTCGCGACCGCCGACGTCGTGGTCGCCGACCGGCTGGCGCCGCGCGAGCTCCTCGACGAGCTCGGGCCCGACGTCGAGCTGATCGACGTCGCCAAGCTGCCCCGCGGCCGGTCCGCCTCGCAGCAGACGATCAACGAGGTCATCGTCGACCGGGCGCGCGCCGGCAAGCGGGTGGTCCGCTTCAAGGGAGGCGACAACTTCGTCTTCGGCCGCGGCTACGAGGAGCTGCTGGCGTGCGCGGCCGCCGACGTCCCCGTCACCGTCGTCCCCGGTCTCAGCTCCGCCATCGCCGTCCCGGCCCGGGTCGGCATCCCGGTCACCCACCGCGGGGTCGCCCACGAGTTCACCGTCATCTCCGGGCACCTCCCGCCCGGCCACCCGGACTCGCTGGTGGCGTGGGACGCGGTCGCCGGCCTCCGGGGCACCCTCGTCCTGCTGATGGCGGTCGACAACGCGCCCGCGATCGCGGAGGCCCTGCTCGCCGGCGGTCGCGACGTCGCCACCCCCGTGGCCGTCATCGTCGACGGCACCATGCCGACCGAGCGCACGGTCCTGAGCACCCTCGGCACGCTGGCCGCTGACCTGGCCGCTCACCGGGTCGTCCCGCCCGCGATCATCGTGGTGGGCGAGGTCGTCGCCGTGGCGCGTCCGGCACACTACGGGCGTGGCTGACCCCGACCCGACCGACCAGACCGGCACGGCAGGCGCGCCGGGCGGGATCGTCGAGCTGGACGACCCCGACGACCCGAGACTGGCGGACTACCGCGACCTGCGCGACGTCGAGCTCCGCAAGAGCCTGGAGGCCGAGCACGGCCTCTTCCTCGCAGAGGGGGAGAAGGTGGTGCGCCGCGCGATCGAGGGCGGCCACGAGGCGCGGTCGTTCCTGATGGCGCCGCGCTGGCTCGACGGCCTGGCCGACGTGCTCGGGCGCAGCTCCGCGCCCTGCTACGTGCTGTCCGAGTCGCTGATCGAGCAGGTCACCGGCTTCCACGTCCACCGCGGGGCGCTGGCGTCGCTGCGCCGGCGGCCGCTCCCGCCCGTGGACGACGTGCTCGCCGGAGCACGCTCGGTGCTGGTGCTCGAGGACCTGGTCGACCACACCAACGTCGGCGCGGTCTTCCGGTCGGGCGCCGCCCTCGGGTTCGACGCCGTGCTGCTCGCACCGCGGTGCGCGGACCCGCTCTACCGCCGTTCGATCAAGGTCGGCATGGGTGCGGTGTTCTCCACGCCGTGGACCCGGATCCCCGACTGGTACGACGCCCTGCCGGACGTCTCCCGCCGCGGCTTCACGACGGTCGCCCTGACGCTCGGCCCCGACTCCGTGCCCATCGAGGAGGCCGTCGCCGGCGTCGATCGCCTCGCCCTCGTGCTGGGCTCGGAGGGGCACGGCCTGTCGTCGCGCTGGGAGGCGTCGGCCGACCGCCGTGCCGTGATCCCGATGGCGGCCGGCATCGACTCCCTCAACGTCGCGGCGGCGAGCGCCGTGGCCTGCTACGCCGCCGCCCGCCGCTGACGGCTCAGGTCAGGCGGTGCCGCAGCCGTCGGGCGGCCACGACGACCAGGGCGATGCCGATTAGCACGTAGACGACGTTGCTGACCGGGCCGACGTACCCCTCGACGACGTGCCACTGCTCACCGAGCTCGTAGCCGGCCAGGATCAGCGCCGCGTTCCAGACCAGGCTGCCCGCGGTCGTGAAGACGCAGAAGCGCAGCAGCGGCATCCGGTCGATGCCGGCGGGGATCGAGATGAGGCTGCGGACGCCCGGCACCAACCGCCCGACGAAGACCGCGGTGCGCCCGTGCCGGCTGAACCAGGCCACGGCCCGGCGGACGTCGTGGGCGTGCATCAGCGGGATCCGGTCGGCCAGCGCGCAGATGCGCTCCAGCCCCCAGGCCGCGCCGAGCCAGTAGAGGACGAGCGCCCCCAGCAACGAGCCGGCCGTCGCCCAGGCGATGGCGGCGAAGACGCTGTAGTAGCCCTGGCTGGCGGTGTAGCCGGCGAGCGGCAGCACCAGCTCGCTCGGGACCGGCGGGAACACCGTCTCCAGTGCGGTGGCGAGGCCGACGCCGGGGGAGCCGACCGTGCGCATGACGAGCACGACCCAGTCGAGCACTGCCTCCATGTCGTACGCCGTCCCTCAGCCGCGCTGGCGCAGCGACTCGTGCAGCACGATCGAGCCGGCCACGGCGGCGTTGAGGGACGAGGCGGTGCCGACCATCGCGATGGCGACGACCTCGTCGCACGCGTCCCGCCACCCCGAGGACAGGCCGTGGGTCTCGTTGCCGACGACGATCACCACCCGACCGCCCAGGTCGGCGTCCGCGAGGACTCCGCCCTCCTCGTCGGTGCCGACGATGCGGTAGCCGTGGGCGTGGGCGTGCTCGACGACGGGGCCGGGGCCGGGCACGCGCAGCACCGTCAGGGCGAACAGCGACCCGGTGCTGGCGCGCACCGCCTGCGGGTCGTAGGGGTCGGCGGCGTGGCCGGTGACCACGAGCGCGGAGGCGCCGAACGCGTCCGCCGAGCGGGCCAGGGTGCCGATGTTGCCGGGGCTCGTGGGGCGGTCGAAGACCACGACGGGGCCGTGCGGCCGTCGCGAGTCCTCCAGGCGCGCGACGCCGTCGTCGGGCATCTCGACGACCGCGACCAGCTCGGCCCCCTCCTCGCGCCCACTCAGCCGGGCGTGCAGCTCGGCGGAGAGCAGCACCCGTTCGGCGTCGGTGGTCGACCAGAGGCCGTCGGACCACGTGGAGGTGGCGCCGTCGGCGCGCAGCAGCGCGCGCACGGTCCAGCCCTCCTCGACGGCCCGGGTGATCGGGCGGACGCCCTGCACCAGGAACTCACGGTTGCGGTGGCGCTTGGAGCGGTTGGTCAGCAGCGCCTCCCACTGCTGGAAGCGCGCGTTCTCCCGCGTGATGCGCAGCTCATGCATTTCGGGGTCCCCACGGAGTTGTCGGTCGGAGGAGCGAAGCGGGGGAGGCCGAGAACATCGTGGGGTGTTCATGCATGGGGCGTCAGCCTGCGGCGTCGGCGGGCCAGGACAGCGGGTAGTCCTCGGCGGCGGCGTCGTGCTTCTTGGTCAGCTTCTTGCGCGACTTCGACGAGAGACGGTCGCCGAAGACGGTGCCGAGGGTGTGGTCGGTCTCGTGCTGCAGGCACCGGGCGAGCAGTCCGTCGCCCTCGAAGGTGACCGGCGTGCCGTCGAGGCCCTGGCCGTCCACGCGCGCCCAGTCGGGGCGGGGGCAGGGCTCGAAGGATCCGGGGAAGGACAGGCAGCCCTCGTCGTCGTCCTCGAGGCGGCGGTCCTTGCCCTCGGGGAGGGTGAGCACGGGGTTGCAGACGACGCCGACGGTGCGCACGCCCTCGTCGTCGGGGCAGTCGAAGACGAACATCGCGACGTCCTCGCCGATCTGGCACGCCGCCAGCCCGACCCCCTCGGCGGCGTACATCGTCGCCACCATGTCGGCGGCCAGGGCGGAGAGCGCGTCGTCGTACTCCGTCACGGGGGCCTGGGGGCGGTGCATGACCGGTGTGCCCCAGCGGGTGATCGGGCGGACGGTGCCGTCCGTGGGCAGGGGGCCGTGGGGTGCCCGGACACCGGGGTCAGTGCCGGGGCGTGCGTCGGTCGGCTGCTCGTCGGGCATGCGGGGGATCCTAGCCAGCCGGGGGTGCACCACCCGCAGGGCGGCGGGGTGCTGGCGATGGATGTAACTCGCAGTTACATTGTCTCCATGTCCTTCATCAGCAGCCTCCGACCGGGCGGCCGCCATGGGTTGTCGTCCCGGGAGACCCGCGACCCGATCGGTCTCGCGGTCGCGGCGGTCAACCGGCTGGCGCAGAGCGAGCTCATCGACCGGGTGGGCCTGCGCAAGCAGGCCGAGCACGCGGTCTACTCGACCACGCGCAACGGCTTCCGGGTGGCGACGGCTGCCGGTCGGACCTTCGCCCGCGCCGGTCGGCGGACCGCCGGGGCCCGTCCCGCCAACGCTCCGTCGCGCGGTGTCTTCGACCTCACGCCGACCGACGACGAGGCGATGCTCCTCGACGTGGTCCGCGAGCTGGCCACCGAGGTGCTGCGGCCCGCCGCCTCCGCCGCCGACGAGGCGTGCGCGCCGCCCGCGGAGGTCCTGGCCGCCGCCCAGGACGTCGGCCTGCCTTCCCTCGGTGTCCCCGAGGAGCTCGGCGGGATCATGGAGGAACGCTCGGCCACGGCCGGGGCCCTCGTCGCCGAGGCCCTGGCGCAGGGCGACATGGGTCTCGCCGTCGCCACCCTCGCCCCCGGCGCCGTCGCCACCGCCATCGGTCTCTGGGGCACCGAGGCCCAGCAGCAGACCTACCTGCCCGCGTTCACCGGCGACGGGGCGGGACCGGGCGTCCCGGTCGCTGCGCTGACGCTCGCCGAGCCGACGGTGCTCTTCGACCCCTTCGACCTCGCGACCACCGCGCTGCGCGACGGGGACGGCTTCGTCCTCGACGGGGTGAAGTCGGCCGTCGTCCGCGGAGCCGAGGCGGAGCTCTTCGTGGTCGCGGCGACGCTCGACGGCACCCCCGCGCTCTTCCTCGTCGAGTCCGGCGCCGACGGCCTCGAGGTGGAGGCCGACCCCTCGATGGGCATCCGCGCCGCCGGTCTGTCGCGCCTGCACCTCACCGGCGTGCGCGTCGGCGCCGACGCGCTGCTCGGCGACACCGACGGCGCCGCGTACACCGAGTGCGTCCGACTCTCGCGCCTCGCGTGGTGCGCGCTGGCGGTGGGCACCGGGCAGGCGGTGCTCGACTACGTCAAGGACTACGTCAACGGGCGTGAGGCGTTCGGCGAGCCGATCAGCCACCGCCAGTCGGTCGCCTTCATGGTCGCCGACATGGCCATCGAGGTGCAGGCGATGCGCCTGCTCACCTGGAAGGCCGCCTCGCGCGCCACCCGCGGCCAGGACTTCGCCCGCGAGGTCGGGCTGGCCCGACAGCTGTGCACGGAGAAGGGCATGCGGATCGGCCTCGACGGCGTGCAGCTCCTCGGCGGGCACGGCTTCGTCAAGGAACACCCGGTCGAACGGTGGTACCGCGACCTGCGGGCCGTCGGCGTGATGGAAGGCGCGGTGCTTGTCTGATGATCAATCTGGAGACCCCCAAGAAGCACGCGACGCTCATCGACCAGGCCCACCAGCTGGCCATGAACATGCTCCGGCCGATCTCGCGCAAGTACGACCGCGCCGAGCACTCGTACCCCAAGGAGCTCGACATGCTCGCCGCGCTGATCGACGGCGTGTCCGAGACCGGGGCGAGCAGCGGCGCCGGCGCGAGCGGCGTACGACGCGACGCCTCCGCCGCCGACGACACCGGCAAGGTCCGCAACGGGGCCAACCTCGCCTCGGTCCTCTCCGTCGCCGAGATGTGCTGGGGCGACACCGCGCTGCTGCTGTCGATGCCGCGCCAGGGCCTCGGCAACTCCGCGATCGCGTCGGTCGCCAACGAGGAGCAGCTCGAGCGCTACCGCGGCACCTGGGCGGCGATGGCGATCACCGAGCCCGGCACCGGCTCGGACTCCGCCAACATCACCACCACGGCGGTGCTGGACGGCGACGAGTACGTCATCAACGGCGAGAAGATCTACGTCACCTCCGGCGAGCGCGCCGACTCGGTCGTGGTCTGGGCGACCCTCGACAAGGAGCTCGGTCGCGCCGCGATCAAGTCCTTCCTGGTCCGCAAGGACAACCCCGGGCTCAAGGTCGAGCGGCTCGAGCACAAGCTCGGCATCCGCGCCTCCGACACCGCGGTCATCACCTTCACCGACTGCCGCGTCCCGGCCGAGGACCTGCTCGGCTCGCCCGAGATCGACACGAAGTCGGGCTTCGCCGGGGCGATGGCCACCTTCGACAACACCCGCCCCCTGGTCGCCGCGATGGCCGTCGGGTGCGCCCGCGCCTCGCTCGACCTGACCCGCGACCTGCTCGAGCAGGCGGGCGTGGAGGTCGACTACGACCGCCCGGCGCAGTCGCAGTCGGCGGCCGCGGCGACGTTCCTGCGGCTCGAGGCCGACTGGGAGGGCGCCAAGCTGCTGATGATGCAGGCGGCGTGGATGGCGGACAACCGCAAGCCCAACTCGCTCGAGGCCTCCATGGCCAAGGCGAAGGCCGGGCGCGTCGGGTCAGACGTCACGCTGTCGTGCGTCCAGCTGTGCGGCACCCTGGGCTACAGCGAGGGCGAGCTGCTGGAGAAGTGGGCCCGCGACTCCAAGATCCTCGACATCTTCGAGGGGACCCAGCAGATCCAGCAGCTGATCGTCGCCCGCCGGGTGCTCGGGCTGACGAGCGCCGAGCTCCGCTGACCGGGCACTTCCTCGCGCATGAAAGCACCGACCGGGCACCTCCTCGCGATGAGTCGCGAGGAAGCGCCCGGTCGGCTGTCTGTAGCGCGAGGAAGTGCCCGGTCGATCAGGAGACCGACTTGAAGGGGTCGTGCTCCGAGAGGATCCGGTCGACGCGAGCCTGGTCGATGCGGGAGACCACGTAGGAGTCCTCCTGGGCGTCGCGGACGCACTTGGCGAGGGTGAAGCTCGACGTCGTGAGGAACATCGTCCCGAGGCCCAGGAAGGCGCGGATCCACGGGTCGACCGGGAGGTAGAAGATCGCGAAGATCATGGTCAGCAGCGCGACGGCGAAGGAGACGCCGGCCTGCAGGAAGAAGGCGTTGGTGTTCTTGGTCGGGGTCGAGGAGGTCATGGGTCAACCGTCGTCCTCCGCAGGCCCCTCTGGAGCCGCAGGCCTACCCGACCCGGGTTGAGCACGGGTGCTCAACCGTTCCGAGTACGTTCTGCCCATGCCTGACCAGCCAGCCCACATGACGCCCGAGGAGTTCCGTCGCCACGGGCACGCCGCCATCGACTGGATCGCCGACTACTGGGCCTCCCTCGACGACCTGCCCGTCCGCGCGCAGGTCGCGCCCGGTGACGTACGACGCCTGCTGCCGGCGTCGGCCCCGGAGACCGCCGAGCCGTTCGACGCCGTGCTGGCCGACCTCGACCGCGTCGTCGTGCCGGGCCTCACGCACTGGCAGCACCCGCGGTTCTTCGCCTACTTCCCGGCCAACTCCTCGCCCGCCGCCATCCTCGGCGACCTCATCTCCAGCGGCATCGGTGCGCAGGGGATGATCTGGGCGACGAGTCCCGCGGTGACCGAGGTCGAGCAGGTGGTGCTCGACTGGTTCGCCGAGGCGCTCGGGCTCCCGGAGGCGTTCCGCAGCGACGGCCCGGGCGGCGGCGTCATCCAGGACACCGCCTCCACCGCGACCTTCACCGCCCTGCTGTCCGCCCTGCACCGCGCCAGCGGGGGAGACGTACGACGTCACGGCGTCGGAGACGCGGGCTGGCGGGTCTACGGGTCCACGCAGGCCCACTCGTCGCTGGTGAAGGCCGCGATGATGGCCGGCCTCGGCGAGGACGCCGTCCGCACGATCGCCGTCGACCCCGCCACGCAGGCGATGGACGTCGACGCGCTGCGCGCCGCGATCACCGAGGACACCGAGGCAGGGCTGCGACCGGTGATGGTGCACCTCGCCGCCGGCAGCACGTCGACCGGCGCGATGGACGACATCACCGCCGTCGCGGAGGTCGTGCGCGACCCGGGCACCTGGTTGCACGTCGACGCCGCCTGGGCCGGCGTCGCCGCGGTCTGCCCCGAGCACCGCGCCCACCTCGCCGGCGTCGAGCACGCGGACTCGTTCGTCACCAACCCGCACAAGTGGCTGCTGACGACCTTCGACTGCAGCACCTTCTGGGTGCGCGACCGGGCCGCCCTGACCGGCGCGCTGTCGATCCTCCCTGAGTACCTCCGCAACGCGGCCACCGAGTCGGGCGAGGTCGTCGACTACCGCGACTGGCACCCGCAGCTCGGCCGACGCTTCCGCGCGATCAAGCTGTGGGCGGTGCTGCGCACCTACGGGCTGGAGGGGCTGCGCCGGCACGTCCGCAGCGGCATCGCGCTCGCCGAGCACGTCGCCGACCTGGTCGCCGCCGACGACCGCTTCGAGATGGTGACCGAGCCGTCGCTGTCACTGGTGGTGTTCCGGCTCACCGCGGGCGACGAGCCGACGCTGGCGGCGATGGAGGCCGTCAACGCCTCGGGCGAGGCGTACCTCTCGCACACGACGGTCGAGGGCCGGGCCGCGATCCGGCTCGCCGTCGGCAGCTGGCGCACGACCGAGGCCGACGTCGACCGCACGTGGCGCGCGCTGCAGCGAGCGGCGTCCGCCCAGGGCTGACCCGGGATCGGTCGAGGCTGGCAGGGTGGGCGGCATGAAGCTCTTCGCCGACACGCCCCTCCGCCGCACGCTGCAGGTGGTCGCCGACGTCGTGTTCGTCGTGTGGCTGGTGCTCTGGGTCTGGATCGGGATGGCCGTCCACGACGGCACCGAGCAGCTGGCGGCACCCGCCCGGCAGACCGACACCGCGGCGACGTCGATGGCCGAGCAGCTACGCGACGCCGGCGGCCGGCTCGGGGAGGCGCCGCTCGTCGGCGACGAGCTCGCGGTCCCGTTCGACCGCGCGGCGGACGCCTCCGACGGGCTCGCGGAGGCCGGGCGCGACACGGTCGCGGCCGTCGAGCGGCTGGCGCTGCTGCTCGGCCTGTCGGTGGCGCTGATCCCGATCCTCATCGTGTCGGCGATCCACCTGCCCCTCAGGTGGCGCTTCATCCGCGAGGCGACAGCCGGCGCAAAGTTCATCGACGCGTCCGAGGACCTCGACCTCTTCGCCCTGCGCGCGCTGGCCAACCAGCCGATGCACGTGCTGGCGCGGGTGAGCGACGACCCGGCGGGTGCCTGGCGCGAGCGCAACCCCGACGTCGTACGACGTCTCGCAGCGCTCGAGCTCGCGGACGTCGGGCTGCGCCCGAAGAACCTGCCGGCCGCGTAGAGTCCAGACACGTGCAGTTCCTCGACGGCGTGACGCCGCCCCACGACCTGACCTACGACGACGTCTTCATGGTCCCGCGCTCCTCATCGGTCGCGAGCCGCTACGACGTCGACCTCGCCACCGACGACGGCACCGGCACGACGCTGCCGCTGGTCGTCGCCAACATGACCGCGATCGCCGGACGGCGGATGGCCGAGACCGTCGCCCGGCGCGGCGGCCTCACGGTGATCCCGCAGGACATCCCGATCCCGGTGGTCACCGACGTCGTCCGGTGGGTCAAGCAGCGGCACCGCGTCTTCGACACGCCGATCGAGCTCCGGCCCGACCAGACGGTGGCCGAGGCGCTCTCCCTCATCCCCAAGCGGGCGCACAAGGCGGCCGTCGTGGTGCAGGACGGACGTCCCGTGGGCGTCGTCTCGGAGCGCGACTGTGCCGAGGTCGACCGCTTCGCCCAGGTCTCGGCCGTGATGAACCAGGACGTCGTCACCGTCTCGGAGGGCACCGACCCCCGCGAGGTGTACGACGCGATCGAGCGCGCAAAGGCGCCCCTCGCGGTCGCCGTGTCCGACGCCGGCGACCTGGTGGGCGTGCTGACCCGGCTCGGTGCCCTGCGCGCCGCCCTCTACACGCCGGCCGTCGACACGTCCGGAGGCCTGCGGATCGCGGCCGCAGTCGGCGTCAACGGAGAGGTCGCGGACCGGGCGGCAGAGCTGCTCGCGGCAGGCGTCGACTGCCTGGTCGTCGACACCGCCCACGGCCACCAGGACCGCATGATCCAGGCCCTGCAGGCGGTGCGCGCCCTGTCACCCGACGTACCGATCGCGGCCGGCAACGTCGTCTCCGCCGAGGGCACCCGCGCGCTGATCGAGGCCGGCGCCGACATCGTCAAGGTCGGCGTCGGACCCGGCGCGATGTGCACCACGCGGATGATGACCGGCGTCGGCCGGCCGCAGTTCTCCGCTGTGCGGGAGTGCGCCGCCGCCGCGCGCGAGCTCGGCAAGCACGTGTGGGCCGACGGAGGCGTACGCCACCCGCGCGACGTCGCGCTCGCGCTGGCCGCCGGCGCCTCGTCGGTCATGATCGGCTCCTGGTTCGCCGGCACCCACGAGTCGCCCGGCGACCTGATGCTCGACGCGGACGGGCGCCCGTTCAAGGTGTCGTTCGGGATGGCCTCGGCCCGCGCCGTCGCCAACCGCACCTCGGGGGAGTCGTCGTACGACCGCGCCCGCAAGGGCCTCTACGAGGAGGGCATCTCGTCCTCCCGGATGTACCTCGACCCCGACCGCCCCGGCGTCGAGGACCTCATCGACCAGATCTGCTCCGGCGTCCGGTCGGCCTGCACCTACGCCGGTGCGACCGACCTCGCGCAGTTCCACGAGCGCGCGCTCGTGGGCGTCCAGTCCGCCGCCGGCTTCCACGAGGGCCGCCCGCTCGAGAAGTCGTGGTGACGTGCACGAGCTGCGCCATGTGTTCGTGATGACGTACGGCAGGTCGGGCTCGACCCTGCTGATGGGCATCCTCAACTCGATCCCCGGCTGGCTGCTGCGCGGCGAGAACCGCCACGCCATGCGGCACCTCTACGACTTCCACCGCAGCGGCCTGGCCGAGCGGGCGCGGGTCGACCCGGCCCGCGCGAGCCAGCCGACCCACCCGTGGTTCGGCATCGAGGCGTTCCCGGAGGCGGCCTCCCTGCAGCACATCCGCTCGCTGGCCGAGGCGACGTTGCTGCGTCCGGAGCACGACACGAGGGTCACCGGCTACAAGGAGATCCGCTGGTACGACGAGGACCTGCCGGACTACGTCGAGTTCCTGCGCCAGGTCTTCCCCGGCGCCCGCTTCGTGGTCAACACGCGCAACCTGGAGGACGTCGCGGCCAGCAACTACTGGACGCACAAGGACGACCCGCTGGCGCAGGTCCGGGCGATCGAGGACAAGATCCTCGCCACGGTGGCCGGGCTGGGCGACGCGGCCTACCGCGTCCACTACGACGACTACGTCGCCGACCCGGAGGTGCTGCGCGGGCTGTTCGACTGGCTCGGAGAGGTCTACGACCAGAACCGGGTCGAGTCCGTGCTCGCGACCCCCCACTCGCGCCGCGGCAACCACCGTGACTGACCGCGTCCTGGTGGTCTCGGCGACCGCCGCGGAGGCCGCCCACGTCCCCGCCGACCTGCCTCTCGTCATCACCGGCCTCGGCAAGACCGCGGCCGCCGCCGCGACGGCCCGCGCGTTGGCGTCGTACGACGACCTCGCCGGCGTCACCGTCGTCAACATCGGCACCGCCGGAGCGCTGCGCCCCGGCCTGACCGGGCTGTTCGAGCCCGGCACGGTGCTCAACCACGACATCAGCGCCGACCTGATCCGGGCGCTGGGCTACGACCCGCAGGAGCGTCTCGAGGTGGGCGGGTCCGACGTCGTCCTCGCCACCGGCGACGTCTTCGTCAGCGACCCCGCCGTCCGCGACGCCCTCGCCGAGCGAGCGCACCTCGTCGACATGGAGGGGTACGCCGTCGCCTGGGCTGCCCGCGAGGCCGGCGTGCCCGTGCGGCTCGTCAAGCACGTCTCCGACTCCGCCGACGAGTCCGCCCTCGACTGGGCCTCGATGGTCGAAGCCTCCGCGCTCGCGCTCGGGGAGTGGTTGCGCGCCCAGGTCTGAGGGGCGTCCCGACTCCTGGCCGTGCGCCGCGTGGTCGACGTCAGTCGCCTGTTCTGGCGTGTGAGGACGTTGCGGCCATCCGCGCTGACGCGATGAGACCTCCCACCGTGGTGATCAACGCTGCCTCATCGACCGGTCGGCTCGTGTCGACAACGACGCGCGGACCGTCCAGCAGGAGAGGGCCGCGGTACGACTCTCGCAACCGTCGGATGCCTTCCTGGTGCTCGTCGTAGGTCCGGAGGTGGTCGAGGTGTCCGGGGTGGCGCTCGCGCTCTGCGAACCGAACCGCCGCCTCGTCGATGGAGCAGTCGCAGAACACCTCGATGAGCACGTCGGCGCAGGCGCGCAGACGCGTGAGCGCCGTGTCGTGGTTCCACCAGTTCACCAGGACGGCTTCGCCGGAGGAAGCGGCGAGCCGGAACAGGACTTCGTCACTGGCCCGAGAGAGCCGGTGCCGCTGCTCGCGGTTGTCGCACCCCAACGTGTCGAACAGCGCTTCGAGGACGACGTCCTTGTCGAGGAGGGGAAGCGACAGGCCAGTGCCGAGCGCACGTCCCACGGTCGACTTGCCGCTCGCTGCCAGACCGGAGACGACGATGAGCACACGGGCAGCCACATCGCTCATCGTGTCAACAACCTCATGAGATGCAACATCGAGTGGGTGTTCCGCCCGGGGTGCGGTTCGTGCGGCCGTCGGGGCGAGCGAGCCGGGCCCGCACCTGTGCAAGGGTGCGCGCATGATCATCATTCCCGGGAGCGATCGTCAGCAGGGTCCGTGGGACCCCGACGCGAAGGAGAAGTGGATCGACACCCGGTACTTCTGGGTGCTGATGCCGTTCCTGCTGCTGATCGTCGGGATCATGGTGCTGGTGTCGTTCTTCGGCTCCTGACGGGTGGCGTCGCCCGTGGGACGATCGGGCGTGACGTGGACCCGTTCGACCGGCGCGGCCGAGCTCTGGCGTCAGGCGGGGGCGTGGCTGGGTGAGCACCCGGTCGAGAACGCGCCGCTGCTGGCCGAGGTCGGTCACCTGCTCGCGACGGATGCCGCGCCCGAGGGGCTCGAGTGCGGCTGGTGGAGCGACGAGTCCGGCGCCGTGGGTGGGGCGTACGTCCAGGCACCCCGGCACAACCCGCTCCTGACGCGGATGCCCCGTGCCGCTCTCGACGAGCTGGTGCCGTTGCTCGAGAGCGGCCCGGTCGCCGTGGGCGTGCCGGGCGTGGTCGCTGACGACGTCGTCCAGGCCTGGGCAGCGGCCGGCACCAGGCTGACGCCCGCGCGGTCCTTCACGGTGCACGCGCTCGAGGGGCGGCCGGCGGCGCCCTCGTGCGCGGGAGGCCCGAGCATCGCGGGGCCGGCGGACGAGCCGATGCTCCACCGGTGGTTCGACGCGCTGATGGCGGGTCTTCCCGGCGACCCCAGCGAGCGGGCGTACGTCGTCGACGACCCGCTCGCTGCCGGTGGGCTGGTGCTGTGGGAGGTCGACGGCGACCCGGTCGCGATGTGCAGCCGCAGCCGGGTGCTCGCCGACACGGTGCGGATGGGTGCCTGCTACGCGCCCGGCGGCGAGGCTGCGTACATGGACGCCGCGTTCGGCGCAGCAGCGGTCGAGGCGCGCCGCCATGCCCGGCACGTGACGGTCCTCGCGGCGACCGGTGAGGAGCAGGAGGAGGCGCGCCTGGCTGCTGCCGGGTTCGTCCCGGCGGCGACGCGGGTGCTGCTCACGGCGCCCGGCGAGAGCTGACCGGACCGCGACGCAGCGCGCGGGTCAGGCCACCGGCGACGGTGCGAGGTCGGAGGACCGGCGTTCCGGACGAGGCGGTGTCCTGCATGCCGGCGAGCGTCTCGGCCAGGACCGACGTCGCGTCCGTCGACGGCGCCCAGCCCAGCTCGGTCCGCGCGCGCGTCGTGTCGAGCAGCGGCACGGCGTAGCCCATGTCGATCCAGCCGGGGTCCAGGGGCTGCACCCGCGCGTGCCAGCTGGCCGACACGGCGGTGCGCACGGCGGCGGACGGGACGTGGACGAGTCGTGCGCCGAGGGCGTCGGCCACGTCCTGAGCGGTGACGGGCGGCCCGGCGGCCAGGTTGAACGCGCCCGGCGCCCGCGAGTCGAGCACCCGGGACACGGCGTCGGCGACGTCGTCGGCGTGCACCATCGGGATCACGAGCCCCGAGTCGATGGGCAGCACCGGCACGTGCCGGAGCAGCCCGGCCGGGACGAGGGCGGGCAGCCCGTAACGCAGCAGCGCGCTGCCGGCGGCGCGCTGGCCGACGATCCCGGGCCGCAGTCGGGTGACGGTCACGTCGGGGGCGTCGACCTCCAGCTCGTCGAGGAGCCGCTCGGCGGCGGCCTTGTGCCGGCTGTACATCGACGTCGGCACGCCGTTGGTCGGCCACGTCTCGTCGACCGGGTGGTCGTTGCGCTTGGGGGAGTAGGCGCCCACCGACGACATGTGCACGAGGTGGGGCACGCCCGTGGCCACCACGGCGTCGATGACGCGCTCCGTGCCGCCGACGCCCAGCGCGCGCAGGTGGGCCTCGCGGTGCGAGGGCTGGAAGCCCCACGCGAGGTGCACGACGGCGTCGGCGCCCTCGCAGGCGGCGTGCAGCGCTCCCGTGTCTGCGTCGTCGGTGAGGTCGGCGGACACCCACTCCATCGGGGGGAGCGACACGTCGCCCGTCGGTGGGCGCCGGACGACCCCGACGAGCTCGTGCCCGCCGTCGTCGGCCAGCCGTCGGACCAGGGCGGAGCCGACGTTGCCGCTGGCTCCCGTGATGACGATGCGCATGCGCGACCTGTACCCAGTCGCGGGCGGCGCAGACTCAGCGCGAGGTCCTGGCCGTCCGTCCCTTGGTGACGCCGACGAACGCCTGGGTCACGTCGTCGTCGCGTTCCACGAGCCAGACCAGCGCGATCGTGGTGGGCTCGAGGTCGGTGACGACGCGGGTCACGACGTCCTTGCGCTGGTGGAGCCGCGCGACCGACATGGGTACGACGACGACGCCGGTGCCGGCGGCGACTGTCTCGATCGCCTCCTGCTCGCTCATCGGTGGCCAGTCGAGCTGGTCGGCGGTGGGTGTCCATCCGCTCGGGTGGGGGCGGACGAGCTGCTCGTCGTCGAGGTCACCGGTCGTGACCTCCTCGTCGGCGGCGGCGAGCACGTGGTCGCGCGAGGCGACGGCCACCTGCAGCTCGTCGTAGAGCCGGACACAGTGCAGTCCCTCCCGGTCGACGGGGAGGCGTACGAGCGCCATGTCGAGGCTCCCGTCGCGCACGCCGTCGAGCTGGTCGGCCTCCGTCAACGGCACGAGCTCCAACCGCTCGCGACGGCGGTCGCGCCAGTGGCGTGCCCACTTGTCGGGGGTCGCGCCGGTGACGAAGCCGATGCGCAGGATGTCGGTCATGGGGCCGAGCCTAGGCGTCAGGCCGACGCACCGCGGAGCCGCTCGCCCGGTCAGTGATGAGCGGCTCCCGCGACGGTGGACGTCAGCGTCGGGCGTGGTCCATCTCGAGCTCGTCGTGGGGCTCGTGCTCGTCCTCGACACCGTGCTCTTGCTCGTCGACGACGGTGTCGGTCTCGCCCTTCTCGACGGAGATGACGAAGTCGTCGCCGTGCTCGGTCACACCGGTGATGACGGCGGCCTCGACGGCCTCCATGGCGTACTTGCGGCGCACGACCCGCGGATCCTGGGCGAGGTCCTTCACCAGGGCGACCGCGAGACCGATCATGATCAGCACGAACGGCAGCGCGGCGATGACGGTGATGGTCTGCAGGCCGCTGAGCGCGTCCGCGCCACCGACGAGCAGCATCACGGCAGCGACGGCACCGGTGGCCACGCCCCAGAAGATGACGGTCGGGCGGCTCGGGTGGATGGTGCCGCGCTCGGACAGCGAGCCCATGACGATGGAGGCGGCGTCGGCGCCGGAGACGAAGAAGATGCCGACGAGCACCATCACGACGACGCTCGACACGGTGGCGAGCGGGTAGGCCTCGAGGGTGCTGAACAGCTGGTTCTCGAGCCCACCGGCACCGGCGATGTCGGTGCCGTTCTGCTGCAGGTCGATCGCGGCGCCGCCGAAGATGCAGAACCACACGACGCTGATCAGGCTCGGCACCAGCAGCACGCCGGTGACGAACTGGCGGATGGTGCGCCCGCGGGAGATGCGCGCGATGAACATGCCGACGAACGGCGTCCAGGACAGCCACCACGCCCAGTAGAAGACCGTCCAGGTCGAGAGCCAGGTGCTGACCTCGTCACCCTCGGCGGCGGTGCGCGCGGCCATCATCGGGAGGTCGGCGACGTAGCTGCCGATCGAGGTGGGCACCAGGTTCAGGATGAAGACGGTGGGGCCGACGATGAAGACGAACAGGGCGAGCCCCACGGCGAGCACCATGTTGATGTTGGACAGCCACTGGATGCCCTTCGCCACGCCGGAGACGGCGGACAGCACGAAGGCGGCGGTGAGGACGGCGATGATGCCGACGAGGACGCCGTTGCCGGTGTTGCCGAGGCCGGCGACGATCTGCAGGCCCGACTCGATCTGGAGGGCGCCGAGGCCCAAGGAGGTGGCGGAGCCGAACAGGGTCGCGAAGATCGCGAACATGTCGATGGCCTTGCCGCCGAGCCCGTGGGCGTGGTGGCCGATGAGCGGCTCGAAGGCCGAGCTGATCAGCTGGAGGCGGCCCTTGCGGTAGACGCCGTACGCCACCGCGAGGCCGACGACGGCGTAGATCGCCCACGGGTGCAGGGTCCAGTGGAACATGGTGGTCGCCATGGCGTGCTGGGCCGCCTCGGTGTTGCCGGCAGCGCCCGTGCCGGGCGGCGGCGTGACGAAGTGGCTGATCGGCTCGCTGACGCCGTAGAACATGAGCCCGATGCCCATGCCGGCGCTGAACATCATGGCCACCCAGGAGATGGTCCGGAACTCGGGCTCCTCGTCGTCGCGACCGAGCGGGATGTTGCCGAACTTGCCGAGCGCGAGCCAGATCACGAAGACGACGAACGCGCTCGAGGTGAGCACGAAGAGCCAGCCGGTGTTCTTCATCGTCCAGCCCAGGCCGCTGCCCGAGGCGTCGGCGAGGCTGTCGGTGCTGAGGAAGCCCCAGACGAGGAACGCGAGGCTGACGACTGCGGTCACGCCGAAGACGACCTTGTCCAGGCCTGTCTCACGAGGCTCGGTGGGCTCGATGGCCGCGTCCAGTGCGGGGTGTGGTTCGTCGGTGACGTCGGGTGTGGGCAGGTCTCGCGGGTGTTCGATTCCGGTGGCCATCCGAGGACCAGACCAAACAACCGCACCGGTGCGCAAACCGGGAGTATGCATGTTCGCTCAAACTGAGACGAGGCCCACACGGTGGGGCTCGCCGGTCCGGCGGGCGACCGGTGGGGACGGGTCAGGTACGCCCTGACGCCAGGGCCCTGCCCCAGGCACGTGCGCGCTCGAGCTCCCCGTCGACGAGCGGGCCGGGGGAGTCCTCGACGTAGAAGGACTCGGTGGCGACCATCCGGCCGAGCCGGTGCCGCGCGACGAACCGGGCGGCCGCGCGGGCCGCCGAGCCGGGCAGTCGACGGACCTGCTCGGCGCGGGTGTCGAAGGTCGCGACGGAGCACGCGGGTCCGCCGGCCGGCAAGGTCGCCAGCCACTCCCGGATGCCCATGTCCTCGTGCCCGGGGTCGGCCCCGCGGTCGTGGGCGTCGCGCCGGGTGGTGGGCCGGCTCATCGAGAAGGCGTGGGTGGGACCGCCGAGGACGACGAGGTCGACACCGTCCGGCAGCGACGACGGTGCCGACCCGACGTCGACGACCTGCACCGGGCCGCCGTCGCTGTCGGACAGCCCGTCGGCGATCGCCTCGGCGACGGCGCGGGTGTTGCCCCAGTGGGACTCGTGGACGACCAGCGCGGTCATGGCGTGCTCCTCTCGAGGGGTCCTCCACCTCGAGCATCCACCGGAGCGCCGGTGAGGGTCAGGGGCGAAGGTCGTCGCCGGCGGGGGACCTAGGTCCCCGGCTTGCCGGCTTCGGTGTAGGAGCGCACCACCGAGACGTTGAGCGGGAAGTCGACGGGCAGCTCGCGGAACAGCAGCCGGCCCGCGGTGGACGCTGCCTCGGTCACCTCCGCGGCGACGGCGTCGGCGAGCCTGGCCGGGGTGTGCACGACGACCTCGTCGTGCAGGAAGAGGACGAGGTGCGGCCTCTCCTCGAGGACTCCCTCGCCGCCGAGTCGCCAGAGGCGGTTGCGGAGGTCGGCGATCCAGCACAGCGCCCACTCGGCGCCCGTTCCCTGCACCACGAAGTTGCGGGTGAACCGGCCGAAGGAGCGACGTCGCCGGTCGAGATCGTCGAGGTCGGCCGGAGGTGCGTCGGGGGACTCGTCCCAGGATCCGCCGAGGGTCGGGCTGCCCCGCCCGAGCAGGGTGCGGACCACCTGCCCCCGCTCGCCCGCGCGGGCCGCCTCCTCGACGAGCCCGAACGCCCGCGGGTAGCGCCGGGTCAGCCCGGCGACCATCCGGCCGCTCTCGCCGCTCGTGGCGCCGTACATCGCGCCGAGCAGGCCGAGCTTGGCGTGTTGCCGGGTGGCGACCGCTCCGGCCTCGACCATCCCCTGGTAGAGGTCGGCGCCCCGTGCGGCCCGGGCCAGGGCGTGGTCACCGCTCATCCCGGCCAGCACGCGCGGCTCGAGCTGCGCCACGTCGGCGACGACGAGCACCCAGCCCTCGTCGGCCACGGCCGCCGACCGCACCTGCACCGGGAAGGACAGCGCGCCGCCGCCGTTGGACGACCACCGTCCCGTCGCCGACCCCGCGGGTTGGTAGACCGCACGGAACCGACCGTCGCGGACCCACTCGTCGATCCACGCCCAGCCGTTGGTCGAGAACAGGTGGGCGAGGGACTTGTAGCGCAGCAGCGGCTCGACGACCGGGTGGTCGACGGCACGCAGGGTCGACGCCCGGGTGTCGGTGACCTCGATGCCAGTCCGGCGCAGGGCAGTCAGCAGGTCCGGTCGGGAGTCCGGGTTGAGGCCGGGGGCGTCGAGGAGGCGGCGTACGTCGTCGGCGCACTGCGCCAGCAGCCGCGGGCGCGCGCCGCGGGGCGGGCGGGGGCCGAGCCGCTCGGTCAGCAGCGCCTCGTGGACGTCGACGCGCCACGGCACACCCGCGTGGGTCATCTCGGCGGCCGCGAGGGCGCCCGCCGACTCCGCCGCGACGAGGAGCCTGAGACGGGCGGCCTCCGGGGAGGCCTCGATCGCCGCCAGCTGACGCGCGTCCTCGACGTCGGCGCGCAGGTGGTCGAGCGCGTCGTGCCCGCTGAACAGGACGGGCTCGGTGACGGTCGCCGGCCGAAGCCGGTCCCACAGCTCGGCGTCGTCGCCGCCCAGCAGCGACTGGTCGACGGCGGGCGCGCGGGCCAGCAGGCGCCTGGACAGGCGGAGGTCGTGGCACCGGGCCACCCGCACCCCCGCCGCCAGCAGCGGGGGACACCACCGTGCGGTGTCGTCCCAGACCCACCGCGGGTCGTCGGGCTCGCGCTCGCCCACGTAGTCCGGGAGGTCGACGAGTGCCACCTCCCGGGTCGTGGCGTCCTCCGACACCAGCACGCGCTCGCCCGGCAGCCGGGACAGACGGACGCGGGTCATGGGGACAGCCTCCACGACGGCACCGACGCCACCGATCCCGGCCGCCGACAGCGCTGGTCGGGTCAGTCGAGCTCGAGGACCTCCGACACCGCCCGTCGCGGGGTGCGGGGCGGCGGGGGCCGTCCGGTGGACCGCCAGCCGATGCGGACCAGCAGGAGCGGGTGGGCCAGGCTGCCGAGGACCTCGGTCTGGAAGGCGGCCCGGGTCTCGGGTACCTCGATCACCTGGCTCAGCGGCACCAGCGCCAGCCCGGCCGTCGTGGCGGCCAGCCACATCGCCCCCAGGCCCTCGCCCGCACGCAGCCAGGCCGCCGGGTCGTCGTCGGTGTCGAAGAGGACGAGGAGCCCGTCGGAGGCCTCCAGGTCGGGCGCCGCCCGGTCCTCCCACGCGCCCTCGAACCGGTGCGGGTGGCCTCCGGCGAGGTCCGGACCGCTGGGCAGGGCGCCCGCCGGCAGCCCGTCGTCGGCGCCCCGGTGCTGCCAGGCCGCCTGCTCCGCACGCGCCACGGGGTCCGCCCACTGCAGCTGCTGCGCCCGCCGGACGAGCCGCTCGGCGATGAAGCGCTCCGACTCGTCGGTCAGGGCGACGGCCCGTGCGCTCCAGTGGTTGGCGATCCGCGCGAGGTGGGACTGCCGCTCCTCCGGCACCGGCCACGCCGTGAAGCGACGCCGGTCGGTGCACCGCCGGTCCAGGGCCGCGAGCGTCTCGTCGGCCGTGGCGGGAGGGGGACCGGGGGACAGGTCGAGGCGCGCCAGCAGATCGGGGCGATCCGGGTCGGGGTGGCGCACCACCCGGGTCTGCCACCCGAGCGCCTCCGCCGCGGCCTGGGCGTGGTGCAGGGCCGCACCGCAGCTGAGGATGAGGTTGCGCGCGTCGGGATCGGTGTGCGGCAGCTGGCGAGCGGTGTCGGCGTACAGCTCGAGGGTCTGTGAGCCGCCGCGCCACCGCCACGGCTGGGTGTTGTGCACGCTGGGTGCGCGCACCGCGATCTCCACGATCCGGTGCAGCGTCTCCACGGGGACGAGGCGGGTGCTGGTCATGGCCGGCTCCTTGGCATTGGGGGTCCTGCACCGAGCGTGCGCGCTCGCGTCGCGGGACGGCAGTGCCGATGGTCCCGGCCGGGTGGGTCGTCGGGCTCTGCCGACCTGGCACGTCCGCACCTAGCGTCGTGCCATGAGGACATCGCGCGACCCCACCTCAGTCGCGGCGCTCACCTTCCTGGGCGCGGTGGACACCGTCACGGGCAGTCGCTTCCTCGTGGAGGCCGGCGGCGTCCGGGTGCTGGTCGACGCCGGGCTCTACCAGGGCCTGGCGGTCCACCGGAGCCGCAACTGGGACCCCTTCCCCGTCGACCCGGCGGGAATCGACCACGTCGTGCTCACCCATGCCCACCTCGACCACACCGGCTACCTGCCGCGGCTGGTCAAGGACGGTTTCGGCGGCCGGGTGACGTGCACCGCCGAGACAGCCGACCTGGCGGCCATCGTCCTGCGGGACAGCGCCCACCTGCAGCAGGAGGACGCCCGCTACGCCAACTACGCCGGCTTCTCCCGGCACCGCCCCGCACTGCCTCTGTACGACGACGGCGACGTCGAGCAGGCACTGAAGCTGATCGAGCCGGTGGACCTCGAGCACCCGCTGAGGCTGGGACCGGACGTCACCCTCACGCTGCGCTCGGCGGGACACATCCTCGGCTCCGTCACCGCCGCGCTGCGCCTGGGAGGGCGGCGGGTGGCCTTCAGCGGCGACCTCGGACGTGCGCACCACCCGCTCCTGCGGCCCCCGGCCGACCCGCCCGAGGCGGACACGATCGTGGTCGAGTCGACGTACGGCGACCGGCAGCACCCACCACCGGACCCGCAGCTGCTGGCCGACGCGGTGAGCCGCACGGTGGCCCGGGGCGGGAGCGTGCTGGTCCCGGCCTTCGCCGTCGACCGCACCGAGCTGGTGCTCCTGGAGCTGCGGCGGCTGATGGAGCGCGGCGACATCCCGGACGTCCCGGTCTTCGTCGACAGCCCGATGGCGCTCGCCGCGCTGGACTGCTACCGACGGGCGGCCTCGCGCGGCGGTCCACAGCTCCGCCCCGAGGCGCGCGAGCTCCTCGCCGACCTCGACGGGCCGGGCGTGCACGCCGTCCACGACGTCGAGGGGTCGATGCGGCTCAACAGGCCCCGCACCCCCAGCATCGTCATCTCTGCGTCGGGGATGGCCTCGGGCGGTCGGGTCGTGCACCACCTCGCCCACCAGCTGCCCGACCGGCGCAACTGCGTCGTGCTCACCGGCTACCAGGCCGAGGGCACGCGCGGTCGCCAGCTCGCCGAAGGTGCGCGCCAGGTGAAGATCCACGGGCACTACGTGCCGGTGCGGGCCGAGGTCGTCACGCTCACCGACTTCTCGGTCCACGCGGACGCGCACGAGACGGTCGACTGGCTCAGCCGGGCGCCCGTCCCCCCGCGCACGGTCTACGTCGTGCACGGCGAGCCGCGCTCCGCCTCGGCCCTCGCCCGGCGGGTCTCGGAGGAGCTGGGCTGGACGGCCGTGGTGCCCAGGTACGGCGAACGGGTGCTGGTGGACTGACAGGACTCGTGCGCCCGGTCGGCAGGACCTCTGGCCCTGCACCGCGGCCCCCTCCCGGAGCACCGTGGAGGTGGGACATGAGGAGGACACCATGGACAGCAGGACCTCAGGGGCCGTCGTCGTCGGGGTCACGGGTCGGGGACGGGAGACGTCCGCGCTGCGGTTCGCCGCCGAGCACGCGCGGCAGGTGGGAGCACGCGTCGTGCTGGTGCACGTGGGGCGGGTGTCGCTGCCGACCGTGCCCGGACTGGTGGTAACGCCCACGGAGGCGATCGACGTCGCCGAGCGGATCGTCCGCGACGTCGCCGAGGAGCTCGAGGAGCTCGTCGGCGGTCCCGTCGCCCACCACGTCGTGGCGGTGACCGGGGTGCCCTCGCAGGTGCTGGTCGAGCTCAGCCGTGACGCCCGGCTCGTCGTCGTGCAGCACCGCACGTCGACCGCGCTCGAGCGCCTCTTCGTCGGGTCCACGACCAACGGTGCCGCGGCACGGAGCCACTGCCCGCTCGTGTCGGTGCCCGCCGGGTGGGAGCCCCCGCCGAGTGGTACGGCCGAGGTGGTGGTCGGTGTCCACGAGGCAGGTGTGCCGCGCCAGGTGCTCGAGGCGGCGTTCTCCTGGGCCGATCGGACCGGTGTGCCGCTCCGGGTGGTGCACGCCTGGCGCCTCGACGCCGCCTACGACGACATCATCACCCACCGGGTTGACGCCGAGTGGCGGGCGCAGCAGAAGCGGCTGCTCTCCGCCGCCGTCGCGGACCACCGCGACTCCTGGCCCACCGTCCCCGTCGTGGTCGAGGTACGGCACCAGTGGCCGGCCGACGTCCTGGTCGACGACTCGAGGAACGCCTCCCTCGTGGTGATCGGGCGGCGAGGCGCCCGCGGCTGGATCCCGGAGCACCTCGGCTCCCTGGCGCGGACGGTCCTGCGGGCGTCGATGTGTCCGGTGATGGTCGTGCCGTTGGCCGGCGACTCCCGGCCGTCCGACGACTGGGAGCTCAGCGCCGACGAGGTCGCTCCTCAGGCGTGAGCTGGGTCGAACCCGGATGATGGCGTCGTGCTGCACCGCCATCCCTTCCTCAGCCTGCTGACCCTGGTCTACCTGGGCTTCGTCGGTCTCGTGACGTTGACGCCGGGCAACGAGCAGCCCGACTACGCCGGGCTGGCCGGCCGCGTGCTGGCTCGCCTGGAGCGCTACCCCGACCTCGACCCGCTCACGAGCCGGCTGAGCGTCGAGCGCATCGAGTTCCTCGCCAACATCGGGTTGTTCGTCCCGCTCGGCATGTTCCTGCTGCTCCTCGTCGGCACGCGCCTGTGGCTGGTCGCGCTCGCCGCCGGCATCGTGCTCACCTCCATGATCGAGGCCGTCCAGCGCGAGATCCCGGGCCGGGTGTCCGACCCCCGCGACGTCGTCGCCAACTCGATCGGCATGTTCCTCGGCATCGCCCTCGCCATCGTCCTGACGCTCCCGGCGACCATGCGTCGGCGGCGGGCGCGCGGCTAGCGTCCGCCGGCGGCCGCGTGCTCGCGAGCCGCCGCGACCAGTCCTGCCATCAGCCCGATCTCCACGCGGGTCTCCGGGTGCCACTGGACCGCCAGGCGCCACCGGTCGCCGGCCGACTCCATCGCCTCCAGGGTCCCGTCGGCCGCCCGCGCCACCGCGATGTAGCCGGGGTGGGTGGCCACCGACTGGTGGTGGTGGCAGCTGACCTCGACGCTGGAGCCGACGAGCGCGGCCAGCCGCGAGCCCGCCTCGGTCGCCACGTCGATCGAGCCGTAGGCGTCCCCGCCGGGCGAGTGCGTCTCGTGACCGACCAGGTCCGGCGTGTGCTGGTCGAGCGACCCGCCCGCGTGGACGGCCATGAGCTGCATGCCGCGGCAGATCCCCAGCACCGGCAGCCCCGCGTCCTCGGCGGCGTCCAGCAGCGCCAGCTCCCAGGCATCGCGGTCCGGTCGCCAGCCCGCCGTGCGGGCGTGGGGCTGCGCGCCGTAGCGGTCCGGGTCGACGTCCGCGCCGCCCGCGACGACGAGGGCGTCGATCCGCGACACCACCCGGGCGGCGGCACCCGGCGTGGCGACGGGAGGGAGCAGCAGGGGCACGCCGCCCGCGGCCTCGACCGAGACGGCGTACTCCGTGGGCAGCAGGTCGGCGCGGGCGTTCCACACGCCCCACGCCGCGACCTCGCGGTAGGTCGTCAGCCCGACGACCGGGTCCCCACCCACCTCAGGCCTCAGACCGGGGTGACGTAGGCGCCCGAGATGCCGCCGTCGACGAGGAAGGTGTTGGCGGTCATGAAGCTCGACTCGTCGGAGGCGAGGAACAGCACCGCGTTGGCCATCTCCTCCGGCTCGCCGAAGCGCCCCATCGGCACGTGCACCAGCCGCCGGGCGGCCCGCTCGGCGTCGCTGGCGAACAGCTCCTTGAGCAGCGGGGTGTTGACCGGGCCGGGGCAGAGGGCGTTGACGCGCACGCCCTCGCGAGCGAACTGCACGCCGAGCTCGCGCGACATCGACAGGACGCCGCCCTTGGAGGCGGAGTAGGAGATCTGCGACGTCGCGGCGCCCATGACCGCGACGAAGGACGCGGTGTTGATGATGGAGCCGCGCTTCTGCTCGAGCATGTAGGGCAGCGCGGCCTTGCAGCACAGGTAGACGCTGGTGAGGTTGACCTCCTGCACCTTGCGCCACGCGTCGAGGTCCGTGTCGAGGATCGAGTCGTCCTCCGGCGGCGAGATGCCGGCGTTGTTGAAGGCGATGTCGACCGAGCCGTAGGTGTCCTTGGCCGTCCTGAAGAGCGCGTCGACCTCGTCCTTGGAGGTCACGTCGACGTGGACGTACGTCACCACGTCGGGGCCGCCGAGCTCAGCGGCCAGCGCCGCGCCGGCGGCGTCGTCGATGTCGCCGATGACGACCCGGGCGCCCTCCTCGACGAAGCGTCGTACGGTCGCGAGACCGATGCCGCTGCAGCCACCGGTGACGACGGCCGTGCGGCCCTCGATGCGTCCTGCCATGGTGTTCCTTGCCTTTCAGGGGGGATCTCGGTGGATCAGTGGGCGATGAAGACGTTCTTCTCCTCGGTGAACGCGTTGGGCGCGTCCGGGCCGAGCTCGCGGCCGAGGCCGGACTGCTTGTAGCCGCCGAACGGCGTCCAGTAGCGCACGGCGGAGTGGCTGTTGACCGAGAGGTTGCCGGCCTCGACGCGCCGGGCGACCCGCAGGGCCCGGCCGACGTCGGAGGTGAAGATCGAGCCGGACAGGCCGTACTCGGTGTCGTTGGCCAGGGCGATCGCCTCGTCCTCGTCGTCGAAGGCCATCACGGCCACGACCGGGCCGAAGACCTCCTCGCGCCACACCGCCTCGGTGGTGTCGCTCGACTCCACCACGGTCGGGGGCAGCCACCACCCCGGCCCGTCGGGGACGCTGCCGGTGAACGCGACGCTGGCCCCGTCGAGGTAGGCCTGCACGGAGTCGCGCTGGCCGGCGGAGACCATCGGGCCCATCTCGCTCTGCTCGTCGGCGGGGTCGATCACCCGCAGCGCCTTGACGGCGGTCTCGAGCCGCCCGACGAACTCGTCGTACGCCGATCTCTGCACGAGGATCCGCGAGCGCGCGCAGCAGTCCTGACCGGCGTTGTCGAACACGGCGTACGGCGCGCTGGCCGCGGCCGCCGCGACGTCGGTGTCGGCGAAGACGATGTTCGCGCTCTTGCCGCCGAGCTCGAGGGTCACCCGCTTCACCTGGTCGGCGCAGCCGGCCATGATCCGCTTGCCGACCGTCGTGGACCCGGTGAAGCAGACCTTGCGGACGAGCGGGTGGGTGACGAACCGCTCGCCGACGACGGATCCCTTGCCCGGGACGACGTTGAGGACACCCTCGGGCAGGCCGGCCTCGACGGCCAGCTCCCCGATGCGGATCGCCGTGAGGGGCGTCAGCTCCGCCGGCTTGAGGACGACCGTGTTGCCGGCGGCGAGCGCGGGCGCGAACCCCCACGCCGCGATGGGCATCGGGAAGTTCCAGGGCACGATGATGCCCACCACGCCGAGCGGCTCGTGGAACGTCACGTCCGTGCCGCCGGGCACCGGGATCTGCCGCCCGAACAGCCGCTCCGGGGCGGCGGAGTAGTAGTTGAGGCAGTCGCGGACGTTGCCCGCCTCCCACCGCGCGTTGCCGATCGTGTGCCCGGCGTTGAGCACCTCCAGCTGCGCCAGCTCCTCGAGGTGCTCGTCGACGAGGGCGGCGAACGCCCGCAGGAGCCGCGCGCGCTCGCCGGGAGCCACGTCGCGCCACGCCGGGAACGCATCGTGCGCCCGGGCGATGACGGCGTCGGCCTCCTCGAGGGTCGCGGATGCGGGGGAGACGTCGAGCTCGGCACCGGTGCTCGGGTTGATCAGCGTGCTCATGTCAGCCTTCCTGGGGATTCGTCTCACAACCGCTCGAAGCCGCGGAGCAGCTCCCAGTCGGTGACGGCGGCGTTGTAGGCGGCCAGCTCGACGTCGGCCATGTTGGCGTAGTGGTCGACGACCTCGTCGCCCAGGGCGGCCCGGGCGAGGGCGGAGGTGTGGAACGCCTCACGCGCGGCCGCCAGCGTGCCGGGCACGCGGGGCTTGTCCGAGGCGTACGCGTTGCCCGTCAGCTCCGGCTCGAGCTCGAGCTCCTGCTCGATGCCGTGCAGCCCGCCCGCGATCATCGCGGCCAGCGCGAGGTAGGGGTTGGCATCGGCGCCGGGGATGCGGTTCTCCATCCGCGCGCCGGCACCGGACCCGACCAGGCGGACGGCGCACGTGCGGTTGTCCAGGCCCCAGCCGATCGTGGTCGGCGCGAACGAGCCGTCGGCGAAGCGCTTGTAGGAGTTGATGTTGGGCGCGAACATCAGCGTGAAGTCGGCGACCGTCGCCAGCACGCCCGCGATGAAGCTGTCGTAGAGCGGCGTACGTCGTCGGCTCGCGGCGTCCCAGAACACCAGCTCGCCGTCCGCGCCGCGCAGCGACAGGTGGATGTGGCAGGAGCTGCCCTCGCGCTCGTTGGGCTTGGCCATGAACGTCACGGACCTGCCGTGCTGGGCGGCGATCTCTTTGGCGGCGTTCTTGTAGACGGCGTGGTTGTCGGCCGTGGTCAGCGCGTCGGCGTACAGGAACCCGACCTCGTGCTGGCCGAAGTTGCACTCGCCCTTCGCGCCCTCGACGTCGAGCCCCGCGGCGTACATGTGGTTGCGGATGTCGCGCAGCAGCGGTTCGACGCGGGTGGTGCCCAGGATCGAGTAGTCGACGTTGTACTGGTTGGCGGGCGTCAGGTCGCGGTAGCGCTTGCGGTGCGCGTCCTCGTAGGAGTCGTCGTAGATCACCAGTTCCAGCTCGGTGCCGGCGAGTGCGACGAGCCCCCGCTCGGCGAGACGTGCGAGCTGCGCCTTGAGGATCGCGCGGGGGCTCGCGAGGACCGGGCGGTGGTCGGTCCACTCGAGGTCGCACTGGACCATGGCGGTGGCGGGCAGCCACGGCAGCAACCGGATGGTCTGCTCGTCCATGACGAACTCCATGTCGCCGTAGCCCTGCTCCCACGACGTCATCGCATAGCCGGCGACGGTGTTCATGTCGACGTCGACGGCAAGGAGGTAGTTGCAGCCCTCCGTGCCGTGCCCGACCACGTGGTCGAGGAAGTAGCGGCCGTGCAGCCGCTTGCCCTGCAGACGGCCCTGCATGTCGGTGAACGCGAGGACCACCGTGTCGACGTCGCCGGCGTCGATGCGCTGGCGGAGCCCCTCCATGGTGAGGTGCCGGTCGTTGCGTGTGCTCACGTCGTCTCCTTGCTTGCGGTCCGGTCGGGTCCGGTCGGGTGGTGGTGGGACGAGCTCAGACGAGGAGCCCCCGCAGGAGCGCAGCCGTGTCGTCGCAGTGGTGCTCCATGGTCTTGCGCGCCCGTTCGGCGTTGCCGGACCCGATGGCCCGCACGAGCGCGGCGTGCTGCCGGTCCGAGTGGGCGATGTTGGTGCCGAGCACCGGGATGGCCAGCAGCATCTCGTGCAGCGTCGCCTGCACCGACGTCACCGCCTCGACGGTCCGCGGCGAACCGGACAGCGACGCGATCGTCAGGTGGAACCGCGAGTCCGCCTGCCGGTGCTGCGCTGCCTTGCCGGCAGCAGCGACCTCGGCGTGCGCCCGCTCGAGCTGGCTCCGCTGCTCCTCGTCGAGCGTGGCGCTCGCCGCGAGGTACGCGGCGCCGGACTCGACGATGCGGCGGAACTCCAGCGCATCCAGCCACTCGCGACGTCGGGCCGCGGAGATCCGGGCGGCGGCCCGGGCCGGCGGCGTCCGGGGCTTCAGCGTGACGACGGTGCCGCCGCCGCGACCGCGCGTGGTCTGGACCAGCCCGGCCTCGCGCAGGGCGGCCATCGCCTCGCGGAGCGTCGCCCGGGAGACGTGGAGGATGGCGGCCAGCTCGCGCTCGGGCGGCAGGGTGGACCCGAGCGGGTAGACCCCCAGCCGGATCGCGGTCGCGAGCTGCTCCACGCACGCCTCGAACGCGTGGTGGCCGCGCACCGGCCGCAGGACCGCCCCGGGCAGGTGCGGGGCGGGGGAGGCGGTCACGACTTCATCCTTCGGGCGGCGACGGCCGGCGTCAATCGGCGCCGAGATCCAATGGTCTGAGTTCATACCATTTTTTCGGCTACGTATTTACACCCGAATCGGGCCGGGTCTAGCGTCCGGTTCACATTCGCACGATCGCCTGATCGGAGGGGCCTCCATGCCCGAAGCACACGAGCCGGTCCCGGCTCACCACGTCGCAGAGCTCACCGACGACGAGAAGCACCTCGCCAAGCTCGGATACTCGCAGGAGCTCAGCCGAACGTGGTCGGGCTTCTCGAACTTCGCGATCTCGTTCTCGATCATCTCGATCCTCGCCGGCTGTCTGACGACGTACGGCGCCGGCATCGCGAACGGCGGGCCGATCTCGATCTCGTGGTCCTGGCCGATCATCTCGATCTTCATCCTGATCATCGGGTTCACGATGTCCGAGCTGGTCTCGGCCATGCCGACCTCGGGCGGCATCTACTACTGGGCGTGCAAGCTCGGTGGGCCTGCGGCCGGCTTCTTCACCGGCTGGCTCAACCTGATCGGCCTGGTGGCCGTGACCGCGTCCGTCGCCTACGGGTGCGCGACCTTCTTCCACCTGACGTTCCTGGCCTGGGGCTGGCAGGACGAGTTCTCGCTGAACGTCGTCTTCCTCATCTTCGTGGTGATCCTGGCCTTCATCACGGTGGTCAACATCTTCTCCAGCCACCTGTTGGCGCTCATCAACAACGTCTCGGTGTGGTGGCACGTCGTCGGCGCCGCCGTGCTCGTGCTCGTGCTGATCATCGTGCCCGACCAGCACCTGAGCGTGTCCCAGGTCTTCACCGACAGGTTCAACGGGTCCGGCTGGGCGGACGGGTCGACGAGCAGCCTCGTGTACTTCTTCGCGATCATCCCGTTCGGCTTCATCCTCACCCAGTACACGATCACCGGGTTCGACGCCTCGGTGCACCTGTCGGAGGAGACCCAGGGAGCGGCGAAGACGGCGGCCAGGGGACTCTGGCAGTCGATCTTCTACTCGGCTGTCGGCGGCTACATCCTGCTGCTGGCGGTGACCTTCGCGATCCCGCAGGTCGACGGCGCCCCCGACTACGCGAGCATCCCCGCCGGTGGTGTCGCGTACATCTTCGACACCGCTCTCGGATCGACCTGGGGCGGACTGCTGCTGTTCATCTCGTCCTGCGCGCAGCTCTTCTGCGCCACGGCCTGCCTGACGTCGACGTCGCGGATGATGTTCGCCTTCAGCCGCGACCGCGCCGTCCCCGGCTCGCGCTACTGGTCGACGGTGAACTCCCAGCGGACCCCGGCCAACGCCGTGATCTTCGCTGCCGTCCTGGGCGCGATCATCACCCTCCCGGCCCTCAAGTCGGTGAACGGCATCCCGACGGCGTTCTACGCAGTCACCTCGGTCTCGGTGATCGGTCTCTACTTCTCCTTCGCGATCCCGATCTACCTGCGGTGGCGAGCCGGTGACTCGTTCGAGGTGGGGAGCTGGAACAACGGTCGCAAGTACAAGTGGATGAACCTGGTCGCCGTGATCGAGATCGTCGTCGTCGGTTTCATGCTCATGCTCCCGACCTCGCCGTTCGGCGCGCCCTGGCGCGAGGAGTTCGACTGGGCGGCGGTCAACTACGCGCCGATCATGGTGCTCGGCGTGCTGCTGCTCCTCGCCCTGTGGTGGATGACGTCGGCGAAGAAGTGGTTCACCGGTCCCGTGCAGACCATCGACCGGGCGGTCGTCGACGCGTTCGACGACTGAGCGGGGGAGAAGGTCCTCGATGTCTGCGTGACCCTCCAAGAAGTCGCCACGTGACGGAGCGACCTGTCGCTGGGTGTCATCCCATCCCACCAGGCGACCGCGGACAGGTCGCCGCACACGCGCGTCATGCCATTCGCCGGAGCGACGAGACGGTGTGCTGGCATCGAGGAGACCTGCTGTGGCATCGTCGTGGAATGTTGCGCAGGTTGCGTCAGCGCCGGGCGGAGACGAGTCCGCCGACCTGCACGTGTGGGGCTCCCCTCCAGGTGCGGGTCGTGGGGGTGGGCCAGCGGTGGGCCGGTGAGCCGGTCATCGCCGCCTCCTGCTGGCACTGCGAGCGATGCGGGGACGTGGGGCGTGTCGTCGCGAGGCGGTCCGAGCCGAAGTCGACGGACGGGGGATGACAAACGCCCCTGCCTGCGTCTCCGCAGGTCAGGGGCGTCTGTTTCGGTGTCCGAGGGGGGACTTGAACCCCCACGCCCTAATACGGGCACTAGCACCTCAAGCTAGCGCGTCTGCCAATTCCGCCACCCGGACGAGTGCTGGAGAACAGTAGCAAAGCAGTTCCGCGCCAACGAATCGGGGCAGGTGCGCGCTCGTGGGGCAGGATGGACGGCATGGAACAGGCGCCCCATGACAGCTCTCAGGACCGCTCGAACGACCGCTCCTACGACCCCGCTGCGGAGGTCGTCCAGCTGTGCCAGGACCTCATCGGGATCGACACGTCCAACTACGGCACCGACGACGGTCCGGGGGAGCGCAAGGCGGCCGAGCACGTCGCCGCGCTGCTCGACGAGGTCGGCATCGAGGCCGAGATCATCGAGGGTCGGCCGGGGCGGGCCAACGTCGTGGCGCGCTGGGGCGGTGGCGACGGCCGGGCACCCCTGTTGCTCCACGGCCACCTCGACGTCGTGCCCGCCGAGGCATCGGACTGGCAGGTCGACCCGTTCGCCGGTGAGATCAAGGACGGCCAGGTCTGGGGCCGCGGCGCGGTCGACATGAAGGACTTCGACGCGATGCTGCTGAGCGTCGTGCGCGCCCGCGCGGCAGCTGACGCCACCCCGGACCGCGAGGTGGTGCTCTGCTTCACCGCCGACGAGGAGGCGGGCGGCGGCCATGGCGCGAAGATCCTCGTCGAGCAGCACGCCGACTGGTTCGCGGACTGCTCGGAGGCCGTCGGCGAGGTCGGCGGCTTCTCGGCCACGGTGCGCGGACGCCGCGTCTACCTCATCGAGGCCGCCGAGAAGGGCATGGCCTGGATGCGCCTCACCGCACGTGGCCGGGCGGGGCACGGCTCGATGATCAACGACGACAATGCCGTCACCCGGCTCGCCGGCGCAGTGGCGCGGATCGGCGCCCACCAGTGGCCCGTGCGGCTCACGCCGACCATGGAGGTGCTGCTCGCGACCGTCGGCGAGCTCGCCGGCACGGAGGCCACGCCCGACAACGCCGAGGCGCTGGTCGAGGAGTTCGGCGACGCCGCCCGGATGCTCGGCGCGGTCATCCGCAACACCGCCAACCCGACGATGCTCCGCGCCGGCTACAAGACCAACGTCATCCCCACCGACGCGCAGGCGACCGTGGACGGCCGCTTCCTGCCGGGCTACGAGGACGAGTTCTTCGCGACGCTGCGGGAGCTGGCCGGCGACGGCATCGAGTTCGAATTCGAGTCCCACCAGCAGCCGTGGGAGACGCCGTACGACGGCGACCTGGTCGACGCGATGACCCGCAGCCTGCTGGCCGAGGACCCCGACGCGCTCGTGGCGCCCTACACGATGAGCGGCGGCACCGACGCCAAGCACTTCCGCAGGCTCGGCATGCGCTCCTACGGCTTCGCGCCGCTCCGCCTGCCCGCCGACCTCGACTTCACCGCGCTGTTCCACGGCGTCGACGAGCGGGTGCCGGTCGACGCGCTCGAGTTCGGCGCGCGGGTCTTCGACCGGTTCCTCGACCAGGTCTGACCGCGTCCGACCCGCGCCTGCTCCGGAGCCGGTGGCAGCGAACGCCGTCCGGCCCCACGGCGGATGTTGCGCACGTCACCGGCGGACACCGGTGAGGGAATGGCGGGCGCTGTGGCATGGTTGCGACCACGAAGAGCTTGCGTGCTCTGGGGGCGGTGAAAATCCGCACCGGCGGTCACAGTCCGCGACCCGACCACAGCCAGTGGCCGGTTGACCAGGTGGAAATCCTGGACCGACGGTCATAGTCCGGATGAGAAGTGCACGCTGACGGCTCGCACGCCATCCCTCGCGTTCCGCGGGGGAGTGCCCCGTCGCCCGCCCCCCTGAGTCCCACCCGGACCGGAGGCGGAGATGACGACCAGCGAGGCAGAGCGCATCGCCATGCGGCGCGCGCTGGCGCTCGCCGTCACACCGGGCGTGCCACTGGGCCCCAACCCCCGCGTCGGGTGCGTGCTCCTCGCACCGGACGGCACGACGGTCGCCGAGGGCTTCCATCGTGGCGCGGGTGGACCGCACGCCGAGGTCGAGGCGCTGCGCGAGGCCGGTGACGCCGCCCGGGGCACGACCGCCGTCGTCACCCTCGAGCCGTGCAACCACACCGGCCGCACCGGTCCCTGCTCGGAGGCGCTGGTCGCCGCGGGCGTACTCCGCGTCGTGTTCGCCCAGGCCGACACCAACCCGGTCGCCGTCGGTGGTGCCGCCCGCCTGCGCGAGGCCGGCATCGAGGTGGAGTCCGGGCTGCTCGCCGAGGACGCCCAGGCCGTCAACCGCACGTGGACGTTCGCCCTCGAGCACGGTCGCCCGTTCGTCACCTGGAAGTTCGCCACCACGCTCGACGGGCGCAGCGCCGCCGCCGACGGCACCAGCCGCTGGGTCTCCAGCCGCGCCGCCCGCCTCGACACCCACCGACTGCGCGGGCTCTGCGACACGATGCTCGTCGGCACGAGCACCGTCGAGGTCGACGACCCCGAGCTGACCGTCCGCGACGAGGTCGACGAGCCCGTGGCGCACCAGCCGTTGCGCGCCGTGATGGGCCTGCGCGACCTCGCACCCGACCGCCGGATCCTCAACGACCGCGCCGAGACGGTGCACCTGCGGACCCGCGACCCGCGCGAGGCGCTCGACACCCTCTTCGCCCGGGACCGCCAGCACGTGTTCCTCGAGGGCGGCCCCACGCTCGCCCGCGCGTTCCTCGCGGCCGGGCTGGTCGACGAGGTCGTCGCCTACGTCGCCCCGATGCTGCTGGGCGCCGGCTCCAGCGCCGTCGCCGACCTGGGCATCACGACCATCGCCGATGCCGTACACCTCCACGTCGTGGACGTGCACGTGCTGCAGGGCCACGACGGCGAGGACACCAACGTCCGCCTCACCATGACCCCCCAGACGACCCCCCACAGGAGGCCCTGAATGTTCACCGGGATCGTCGAGGAGCTCGGCACCGTTGCCGAGGTCGTCGACCAGGGTGACGCCATCCGGCTCACCGTCCAGGCCGCGACGGTGCTCGAGGGCACCGGGCTCGGCGACTCCATCTCCGTCAACGGGTGCTGCCTCACCGTGTCCGAGCTCGGCGACGGGCGCTGGACCGCCGACCTCATGCAGGAGACGCTCGACAAGACGTCGCTGCGTGGCGTCACCCCCGGCGACCGCGTCAACCTCGAGCGCGCCGTCACCGTCGACAAGCGCCTCGGCGGCCACATCGTCCAGGGCCACGTCGACGGCGTCGGCGAGGTCCTCGCCCGCACCCCGAGCGAGCACTGGGACGTCGTGGAGATCTCCCTGCCCGGTGACCTCGACCGCTACCTGGTCGACAAGGGGTCGATCACCGTCGACGGCGTCAGCCTGACGGTCGTCGAGGCCCGCGAGGACAGCTTCACTGTCAGCCTCATCCCCGAGACCCTCGCCCGTACGACGCTCGGCAGCCGCCGCGTCGGCGACCTGGTCAACCTCGAGGCCGACGTCATCGCCAAGCATGTCGAGAAGCTGCTCGGCGCCTACACCCCGACCTCCGCCGGCACCCACGCCCCCGAGAACGACGAGGAAGAATGATGGACCTGCTCGAATGGCTCATCCACGGCACGATCCCGGTGCCCGGCGGCGGAGAGCTGGGTGCCCGCGAGGTCATCGGCAACGTCTTCGGCCTCGCCAGCGCGATCCTCGGCATGAAGCGGCTCGTCTGGGCCTGGCCGATCGGCCTGATCGGCAACGTCCTGCTCTTCACCGTCTTCGCCACCGGTGAGCTCTCCGGCCAGATCGACGAACCCCTGTGGGGCCAGGCAGGTCGCCAGGTCTTCTTCGCCGCGGTGTCCCTCTACGGCTGGTGGCGCTGGACCCAGCTGCGCCGCCACGGTGGCGCGTCCGACGGCGGCGCCATCGCACCTCGATGGGCGACCCGCGCCGAGCGGGTCCAGCTGCTCGTGCTGGGCGTCGTGGGCTATGCAGCGGCGTACGTCCTCCTGACGCAGGTGCTGGGCTCCTGGGGCCCGGTCACCGAGGCGTGGATCCTCACCGGCTCGATGCTCGCGACCTACGGCATGGCCCGCGGCTGGGTGGAGTTCTGGCTCATCTGGATCCTCGTCGACATCGTCGGCGTGACGACGCTGGTGCAGGCCGGCTACTACCCGACCGCCGGCATGTACCTCTTCTACGCCGTGTTCGTGGTCATCGGCTTATTCGTGTGGATGAGGGCCAGCCGCACCGTCGTCGAGACGACGGACGGCGACCGCAGGACTGAGGCGGTGTCGGCATGAGCGCGCCCGACCGCGTGCGCCTCGACTCCGTCGAGCAGGCCGTCGCCGACATCGCCGCCGGCAGGGCCGTCGTCGTGGTGGACGACGAGGACCGGGAGAACGAGGGAGACATCATCTTCGCGGCCGCGAAGGCGACCCCCGAGCTGATGGCCTTCACCATCCGTCACTCCAGCGGCGTCATCTGCGTGCCGATGCCGGGCGACATGCTCGAGCGGCTCGAGATCCCGCTGATGACGCCCCACAACAAGGACAAGCTGCGCACGGCCTACACGATCTCCGTCGACGCCCGAGACGGCGTCTCCACCGGGATCAGCGCCGCCGACCGCGCCCGCACCGCGCGGACGCTGGCCGACTCCGCGACCGAGCCGTGGGAGCTCACCCGCCCGGGCCACGTGTTCCCGCTGCGCTACCGCGAGGGCGGCGTGCTGGTGCGCCGCGGGCACACCGAGGCAGCGGTCGACCTCGCCCGGCTGGCCGGCCTCACGCCCGCGGGCGTGCTCGTCGAGGTCGTCAACGACGACGGCACGATGAAGCGGTCCCCGGAGCTGCGGGAGTTCGCCGACGAGCACGGCCTCGCGATGATCTCGATCGAGGACCTGGTGCGCTACCGCCGCCGCCACGAGCGCCACGTCGAGCGCGTCGCCGAGACCCGGCTGCCGACCCGGCACGGCGAGTTCACCGCCTACGGCTACCGGATCACCATCGACGACAGCGAGCACGTCGCGTTGGCGTACGGCGACGTGGCGGGCGCCGTCGCGAACGGCGAGCCGGTGCTGACCCGCGTCCACAGCGAGTGCCTGACCGGCGACGTCTTCGGCAGCGAGCGCTGCGACTGCGGTCCCCAGCTCGACGAGGCGCTGCGGGCGATCGTCGCCGAGGGCAGGGGAGTGGTGGTCTACCTCCGCGGCCACGAGGGACGCGGCATCGGCCTCGTCGCCAAGCTGCAGGCCTACCAGCTGCAGGACGGCGGCCGCGACACCGTCGACGCCAACCTCGACCTCGGCCTGCCCGCCGACGCCCGCCACTACGGCACCGCGACGCAGGTGCTGCGCGACCTCGGCATCGAGTCGGTGCGACTGATGACCAACAACCCGGACAAGACGGAGAGCCTGGAGGACTTCGGCATCCACGTGTCCGAGCGCGTCCCCCTTTCCATCCACCCGACCGAGCACAACCGGGCCTACCTCCGCACCAAGGCCGAGCGGATGGGTCACCACCTCCCGGCGGTCGACCTGCCGCCGGTCGCCACCGACCACCAGGCCGAGCACCCCGAGCAGCCTGGGCACCCCGAGCAAGGAGAGAGCGCATGAGCGAGCGCAGCGAGCGAGTCATCCAACACAGCGCGCGATGTGCCTCATGCGCGCACGGAGCGAAGCGAGTACGTGCATGAGCAAGGCCGGAGCACCCACCTCGCAGCCCTTCGACGCCGGTGACCTCAGGGTCGCGGTGGTGGCGGCGAGCTGGCACACCCAGGTGATGGACGGACTCGTCGGCGGCGCCGAGCGCGCGCTGGCGGCGTACGGCGTCAAGGACCCGGAGGTCATCCGCGTGCCGGGCACCTTCGAGCTGCCGGTCGTGGCGGCGGCGCTCGCGCGGGCGGGGTACGACGCCGTGGTGGCCCTCGGCGTCGTCATCCGCGGCGGCACGCCGCACTTCGACTACGTCTGCTCGGCCGCCACCGACGGCCTCACCCAGGTCAGCGTGGACCACGCGGTGCCGGTGGGCTTCGGCGTCCTCACCTGTGACACCGAGGAGCAGGCGCTCGACCGCGCCGGCCTCGAGGGATCCGCCGAGGACAAGGGCTGGGAGGCGACGGCCGCCGCGCTCGACACCGCCCGCGTGGTGCGGGCGGTGCGGGCGGGCTAGCTGGTGGTCCGCGCCCGGGGCCGGTGGGCGGCCCCGGGTGCCCCAGCGCCTAGGCTTGCTCCTCGTGAAGACGTTCGAGGACCTGTGGGCAGAGCTGTCCACCAAGGCCGCGGAGCGCCCCGAGGGGTCCGGCACCGTCCAGCAGCTCGACGCCGGCATCCATGCGATCGGCAAGAAGCTGCTCGAGGAGGCCGCCGAGTCCTGGATGGCCGCCGAGCACGAGGGCAAGGACGCGACGGCGCTGGAGATCAGCCAGCTGCTCTACCACGCGCAGGTGCTCATGCTCGCCTCCGGACTGACCCTCGACGACGTCTACGCCCACCTGTGACCCCAGTGAGCACGCCATGACCCTCCGCATCGCCGTCCCCAACAAGGGGTCGTTGTCCCTGGCCGCGACCGAGATCCTGCGGGAGTCGGGCTACCGCCAGCGCACCGACTCCAAGGAGCTCGCGCTCGTCGACACCGAGAACGACGTCGAGTTCTTCTACCTCCGTCCGCGCGACATCGCGCTCTACGTCGGCGAGGGCACGCTCGACGCCGGCATCACCGGCCGCGACCTGCTCCTCGACTCCGGCGCCAAGGCCGACGAGGTGATGAACCTCGGGTTCGGCCGCTCGCGCTTCCACTTCGCCGGCCCCATCGGGCGCTACTCCTCGTTGGAGGACCTTGCCGGCCTGCGCATCGCGACGTCGTACGTCGGCGTGGTGGAGGACTACCTCTTCCGCCACGGCGTGGACGCCACCGTCACCCGCCTCGACGGTGCGGTGGAGACCAGCATCCAGCTCGGCGTGGCCGACGTGATCGCCGACGTCGTCGAGACCGGATCGACGCTGCGGGCCGCCGGGCTCGAGACCTTCGGCGAGGTCATCCTCGACTCGCAGGCGGTCCTCGTCACCCGCGGCGGCGAGGTGCCCGACGACTTCGAGATCTTCCGCCGTCGGATCGAGGGCGTGCTCGTCGCGCGCAGCTTCGTGATGATGGACTACGACATCGAGGAGCGGCACCTCGACCGGGCGAGCGAGCTCGCCCCCGGCCGCGAGGGTCCGACCATCTCCCCGCTCGGCAAGGCCGGCTGGGTGGCGGTGCGCGTCATGGTGCCGCGCGCGGGTTCGCAGCGGCTGATGGACGACCTCTACTCGATCGGCGCCCGCGCCATCCTGCTGACCGACATCCATGCCTGCCGCCTCTGAGCACCCGGCCGGCGCGCCGCGCGGCCCCGTCGCCCCCGCCCTGCCGCACACGTGGCGGCCGATGGGCGTGCGGTTCGCCGTGATCGGGTTCGGCCTGATGCTGCTCGTCGTGTGCGCGGCAGCCTGGTTCGGCTTCGACGACGAGACACGCGCCAAGTTCAACATCCTGCAGCGGCTCACGCTGGCCGTGATGGGCGCCGGGTTCGCCGTCATCGGGTGGGCCCTGGGCCGCGCCCGGGTCACCGCCGAGCAGGCATCGCTCGTGGTGGTCAACGGCTTCCGCACCCGCAGGTTGGAGTGGGAGCAGGTCCTGGGCGTGCACCTCCCGGCCGGCGCCCCGTGGGCCACCCTCGACCTCGCCGACGGCACGACGATCTCGGCGATGGCGTTCCAGGGCTCCGACGGCAAGGTGGCCCGCGACGGCGTACGCCAGCTGCGCGCGCTGATCGACCGCGACGGGTCCGGCCACCCCTAGGCGGACCCGCCCGACGGCTACGCGTCCTTGGCGTCGGTGGGCTGCAGGGCGTGGATGCCCCACGAGACCGAGAGCTCGTCCCCCGCGGTGCCGGCCGGGGCCAGGGTGACGAGGTCGGTGCCGGAGTTGAAGGCGTCGGCCGGCGCGGTCATCGGCTCGACCGCCAGCGCCGGACGCGGCCCGTCCGCGGGCGGCGTGAAGACCTGCAGCCATCGGTGGTGCTCGTCCACCCACAGCGCGACCCCTCGCTCACCCGACGGCTCGGTGAGCGTCACCCGCGCGCGTCCCTCGACGTGCCGGAGGTCGCCGAACCCCTGGTCGAGGACCCGGTCGCCGATGCGGCGCCCGGTGGTGAAGTCGAGGTCGTCGCCGACGGGCTCGACACCGGTCGGCAGCTGGCGGTCGTCGAGGACCGCCCGGGTCCGGGCGGGCAGGGTCAGCTCGAGGTCCTCGATCGCGTCCCCGACGCAGAGGTAGGGATGGGCGCCGCTCGCGTAGGGCGCCGGCTCCGCCGCCAGGTTCGTCGCGGTCTGGGTGACGACGAGCCCGTCCGCGGACAGGTCGTAGAGCACGTGCAGGTCCAGCGCCCACGGGTAGCCGGTCTGCGCCATCAGTCGGTGGACCAGCGACACGGAGGTCGCGGTGTGCTCCTCCACCGTCCACGGGGCCCAGCGGACGAGGCCGTGCGAGGCGTTGCCTGTGCGCGGGTCGGTGAGCCCGAGCTGGAGGTCGTGTCCGCCGAAGGAGTAGCGGCCGTCGCGGATCCGGTTGGGCCACGGCATCAGCAGCTGGCCGCGGCCGCCCGTGGACATCGCGGACTCGTCGAAGCCGTGCACCAGGTCGCGGCCGTGGTGCCGCAGCACCCGCAGCGCCGCCCCACCCTCGGTGACGACCGCGGTGTAGCCCGCCGCCGAGATCTCGTACTGGTCACCGCTGGGAAGCACCATGACGCTCACCCTAGACATCACTACGGTGCCCCCATGGGCATCACCACGCGCATCCTCGGCACTGAGGACGCGGACGCGCTGGCGGCGTTGATGACGCGCATCGAGGACGACCACCCGACGGGCTTCTGCCTGGGCGCCGGCGAGGTCCGCGAGCTCATGGAGGGAAAGGCCGACAACGTCTTCGAGGGGGCGTTCGACGGCGACGAGCTGGTCGCCTACACGGCCCTGCTGCCCGGCCAGCCCGACGACATCGAGCTGCGCATCATGCTGTTCGGCGACGTCGACCCGGCACGCCTCGGCGAGGGCATCGGGACGCTCATGCTGGGCCGCTCGCTCGACCGCGCACGTGCCATCCGGTACGCCGTCGCGCCGGAGCTGCGGGCCAGCGTGGCGGCCACCGCGCTCGCGGGGCGCGATGACCAGACCGACCTCGTGGTGGGGGCTGGGATGCGGCCCCGGCGGCACAGCTTCCTCATGGTCGCCGACCTCGACCGACGAGCCGCCGTGGAGCTGCCGGCCGGGTACTCCGTCACCGCCTTCGACCCGGAGGCCGCCGACGAGCTCCGCCGGGCGCACAACGCCGCCTTCGCCGGGTATCCCGACCGCCCGGACGCGGGCTCCGACTTCTGGGCGATGTTCGTCGTCGGTGCCGCCCACGCCAGGCACGCGCTCTCTGCCGTCGCCCGCGACGGGCGCGGGTCGGTCGCCGGCTACGTCCTCGCCCACGAGTACGCCGTGACGCCGTCGGGTGGGCCCGGCCCCGAGGTCCACGTGCCCTATGTCGGGACCCTCCCGGGACACCGCCGCCGCGGACTGGCGTCGGGCCTGCTCGCCGAGGTGATGCGCCGCGCGAGCGCCGCCGGCTACGTGACCGCCAGCCTCCACGTCGATGCGGCCAACCCCACCGGTGCGCTCGGGCTCTACGAGCGGGCCGGGTTCCGACAGGTCTACCGCCAGGACTCCTACGTCCTCGAGGTCCCGCGGGTCGGTGAACGCCTCAGCCGGTGACGATCACCAGGTCGGCGCGCGCACGGGTGCCGAGCCGGTCGAACAGCACGTCCTCGTCGACCCGCCACTGCTCCCACTGCGGCCGCATGTGCTCGCCGTCGCGCGCCATGCCGCGACGCAGGCGCAGGTCCGACTCCGCCTCGACCCACACCAGCACCCCGACGCGGTCCGCGATCGCGGGGGACCAGCAGCCGGTGCCCTCGAGCACGAGGAGCCCCCCGGCCTCGACGAGATGGCTCTCGGCCCAGTCGTCCGCCGCCCAGTCCCACCGCGTCCACCGGCTCCCCTCGCCGCGGGAGAGCGGCTCGAGGAACGCCTCGACCGTGCGGGCGAGGCCCGGCAGCCCGCGCCACCCCTGAAGCAGCTCGTCGCAGTGCACGACGTGCGCGGCGGGTACGACGTCTGCGATGGCCGCGGCCAGCGTGGTCTTGCCGGACCCGGCGGGACCGTCGACGCACACCAAGCGGCCCGTGCCGAGCGTCGGCGGAGCGGCCAGCACGCGCTCGGCCACCTCACCGGCGACTGAGCAGGGGTCGGAGGAGGCCTCAGAAGGCACGGTCGCAGCCGCGGTAGGACGGCACCACCTCGGTGACGGCCTCCCCACGCACGAGGTGCACGTCGCGGACGTGCTCGAAGAGCTCGCCCGACTTGGCGTGACGGAACCACACCAGGTCCCCGATCCGGAGCTGCGCGGCCGGGTGGCCGGTCAGCGGGGTCTGGACCTCGCCCGCGCCCTCGAGCCCCGTCAGGTGCAGCCCCGGCGGGGCCCACGGGACGGGGGAGCGGTCGGCGCCGGTGGCGCCGCTGGCGATCAGCCCACCGCCGTGCACGGTCGCCATCTCGGGTGTGGGCTTGCGTGTCACCCGGAGCCCGAAGAAGGCCGCCGGGCGGGGCTCGAACGACGCGTAGTGGTCGAAGATGCCCGGCACCAGCAGGCCCGAGCCCGCCGCGATCTCGGTGACCGCACCGTCGGCGGCCGTCGCCTCGACCGACCCCGACCCACCGCCGTTCCAGAACTCGAGCGTCACCACCTCGGCGAGCGCCTCGGCGATCTCGCGGCGGCGCACGGCGAGCTGGGCCATGGACGCCTGCTTGAGCCGGCGTACGACGTGGGACCGCGCGCGCTGGTCGGGGACGGAGTCCTGCACGCCCGCGACCTGGCCCTCGTAGGTCATCACGCCGACGAGGTCGAACCCGTCGCGCTCGACCACGCGGCGCGCGAGAGCGACGACGTCGCCGGTGTCGAAGAGGGGCGAGCGCTTGGGGCCGACGTGCCTTCCGCCGAACCGGAGACCGGCGTCGACGTCGAGCGCGACCCGCACCGGCACGGCCCGCGAGGAGCGGGTGGAGTCCACGACGTCGAGGTGGGCCGGGTCGTCGATCATCAGGGTGATCGCGGCCGCCGCCGAGGGTGACGAGGTCAGTCGGCGCAGGGACGCCACGTCGACGGTGGGATAGGCCACGACGATGTCGTCGCTGATCCCGGTCTCGTGGAGCCAGAGCGCCTCGGCGAGCGTGTAGCCCAGGACGCCGGAGAACCCGTCGTGCGCCAGGGCCCGCTCGAGGAGCGCCGGCACGCGCAGGGACTTCGAGGCCACCCGGACGGGCTTGCCGCCCGCGCGACGCACCAGGTCGTCGGCGTTGGTGTCGAAGGCGTCGAGGTCGACCACGGCGATGGGGGTGGCCGGGGGCTCGGGGAGGCCGGCGACGGCGGCGTCGAGCCGCGACCACAGGCGGTTGCGGTCGACGAGCCGGTCGATCACTCGATGCCCCGCTTGCGCAGCAACGCCTCGATGTCGGCCATCTCGTCGTCCACGGCCGAGCGCGAGGTCGGGCCGGTCCGGGTGGAGGAGGCCTCCGGCAGCTGGTCCTTGCCGCGCGTGGTCCGACCACCGGCGCCCGCGGCCTGCCCGCGGGCCAGCTGGCGGTCGCGGATGAAGCCGCTCACCAGCCACAGCACGACCGCGAGGCCGGCCAGGCCGACGCCCATCCACGTGCGTACGTCGAACACGAGGCTGGTCGCCCAGTCGGTCACCGAGCCCGCGATGTCGACGACCATCTCGAGCGTCCCGGTCAGCCACGCGGCCGCGGGGAGCAGGGTGAAGCCGAGAGCGCGCAGCCCGTTGGCCGATCCTCGCCGGCGGAACGCGATCCACGTCCAGATGGCACCCGCGACGGTGAGTGCGGCGGTCAGTGCAGCCCAGGTAGTTCCTTCCACAGGCCCAGACTCCCACAGCGGACCACGCCCTTGTCGGCACCGGCGGGGCCTGCGGGAGGATGGAGCCGTGGTCCACGACGACGCATCCCCCCACCACACGGCGGACGACTCCTCCACCGAGCCGCTCGAGCGCACGATCCCCGACCCGGGGTTCGCCGACGACGCCGGCGAGGCGGATCCCCGGCTCGCCCAGGTGCTGGCCGGCCGGGCCGCGGGCACCGCGAGCTCCGGCGCGGTGCTCGCCCTCCTGCAGGACGCCCGGCTGCTGGTGCCGGTGGTCGCGGTCCTCGGCGAGGTCGAGGTCGACGAGCAGGGGCTGGCGCACGACAAGTCCTCCGACATGGCGGCCGTCCTGGTGGAGGCCGCGGACGGCAGCAAGGGCCTGCTCGCGTTCACCTCCACCGCATCGATGGCCCGGTGGGACCCGCAGGCCAGGCCGGTGCCGGTGCCGGCCGCGACGGCGGCCACCGCGGCGATCCAGGACGGCGCGGAGGCGCTGCTCCTGGACCTCGCGGGCCCCGCGTCGTACGTCGTCGACGGGGACGACCTGGCCCGGCTCGCGGCCGGTTGGCGCCTGGTCGCCATCGGCGACGGCTCGGGCGGTCACGGCTGGATTGGCCCCTCGCCGGAATGATCCGCTACCCTTCCGTGTTGACCGATCAGTGACACCACGCTTCACGGTGACACCGATCCCGCCAAGCGGAGGCACGCACCACCGTCTCCCACCCGCATCGGCCGCCCTGCACCACAGGTCGTCGGGTCCCGGTCCAGAGCCACCACCGTCGCGAGACGGAGGTGGACACCTCAGTTTCTCCGAGAGGGGAGACGTGTCGTGACTGGCTCCCGCTTGGCAACAGCGGGAGCCATTGTCCATTTCCGGCACACCAGTCGGGCCGGGCGAGGGACTCCCACCCACCCGAACCACTGGAGGACCCATCAGCACCGAGCTGCGCATCAACGACCGGATCCGCGTACCCGAGGTCCGGCTCGTAGGACCCAACGGCGAGACCGTTGGCATCGTGCCGACCGACCAGGCACTCAAGCTGGCCGTGGAGGCCGACCTCGACCTCGTCGAGATCGCTCCCCAGGGACGCCCCCCGGTCTGCAAGCTCATGGACTACGGCAAGTTCAAGTACGAGAACGCCCAGAAGGCCCGCGAGTCGCGGCGCAACCAGACGAACGTGATCATCAAGGAGATGAAGCTTCGTCCGAAGATCGACAAGCACGACTACGAGACCAAGAAGGGTCACGTCGTGCGATTCCTGGGTGCCGGCGACAAGGTCAAGATCACGATCATGTTCCGCGGCCGCGAGCAGCACCGCCCCGAGCTGGGCTTCCGCCTGCTGCAGAAGCTGGCCGAGGACGTTCAGGAGCTGGGCTTCGTCGAGTCCTCGCCCAAGCAGGACGGCCGCAACATGACCATGGTCATCGGCCCGCACAAGAAGAAGGCCGACGCCAAGATCGACGCCGACGCTGCCCGCGCCACCAAGGAGCAGGCACGTGCGGACCGCAAGGCCGAGGAGGACGCCGAGCGCGAGGCCGCTCACCTCGCCGGCCCGGTCGCCCAGAAGAAGGAGCGTCGCCGCTCCGAGAACCTGGATCCTGAGATCGAGGCCTGAGCGAAGCGAAGGGCTCGATCGAGCAGGTCGCGGCGAAGCCGTGACAGCCGTCGGGACCGGGACAACGGCGAGTCGCCCACGTCCTGGCGAGAACCACCACGAACCCCGAACCACGTACAAGGAAGTTGAGGCAGACACATGCCGAAGAACAAGACCCACTCGGGCGCGAAGAAGCGCTTCAAGGTGACCGGCTCGGGCAAGATCATGCGTCTGCAGGCCGGCCGCAAGTCCGGCGCTGCGTTCGCGTCCGCGCCGACCACGGGCAGCCGCAAGAAGCACCGCCGCAACGCCGGCATGGTCGAGCTCGAGAAGGGCGACGTCGCACGCGCCAAGAAGATGCTCGGCATCTGAGCCTCACCCACCGCACCACCCCGGTGGCTCAGCCGCCGTCCGTCTGACTTTCCCCTGCAACAAGGAGTAGCACCATGGCACGCGTCAAGCGCGCAGTGAACGCCCAGAAGAAGCGTCGTACGACCCTCGAGCGCGCCAGCGGTTACCGCGGCCAGCGCTCGCGCCTCTACCGCAAGGCCAAGGAGCAGGTCACCCACTCCCTGGTCTACAGCTACAACGACCGGCGCAAGAACAAGGGCAACTTCCGCAAGCTCTGGATCCAGCGCATCAACGCTGCGGCCCGCGCCAACGGGATGACCTACAACCGCTTCATCCAGGGCCTCGGCCTGGCCGGCATCGAGGTGGACCGCAAGATCCTCGCCGAGCTCGCCGTCAACGACGCGCCGGCCTTCGCCGCGCTCGTCGAGGCCGCCAAGGCCGCGCTGCCCGAGGACGTCAACGCGCCCAAGGTCTCCGCCTGAACCACGCAAGCGACATGAGCACTCCGCCGACGGCCGGCGCTCCACTGACGGTGGGGAATGGTCGCGTCAAGGAGGCTCGCAAGTTGAGCCGCCGCTCGGTACGCACCGAGCGGCGGCTCTTCCTCGCTGACGGCCCGAAGGCCGTCGAGGGGGCGCTGTCCGTCTCCGGGTGCGTCGTGGAGGTCTTCGCGACCCCGCTCGCGCTCGAGCAGCACCCCGATCTGCTCGCCGCAGCGCCGGTCACGCTGGTCGACGACCGTGCCCTCGCGTCGCTCTCCGACTCGGTGTCCCCGGCCGGTGTGGTGGCCGTGTGCCGCCACCTCGACGCGCCGCTCGAGCACGTCGTGCGGGCCTCGCCCCGGCTGCTGGCCGTGTGCGCCGACGTCCGCGACCCCGGCAACGCCGGCACCGTCATCCGTACGGCGGACGCGGCGGGCGCCGACGCGGTCGTGCTGGCCGGGCAGTCCGTAGACGCCTACAACCCCAAGACAGTGCGCGCCACCGTCGGGAGCCTGTTCCACCTGCCCCTGGCGATCGAGCCGGATCCCGCAGCCGCCGTCCACGAGGCGCAGGCCCGCGGCCTCACGGTCCTCGCCGCCGACGGCGCAGGTGAGGTCGACCTGTTCGACGCCGACCTGTCCGGGCCCACTGCGTGGCTGTTCGGCAACGAGGCGTGGGGTCTCCCCTCGGACCTGGCCGCCCTGGCCGACCACCGCGTCGCCATCCCGATCCACGGCCGGGCCGAGAGCCTCAACCTGTCCACCGCCGCGGCGGTGTGCCTCTACGCCAGCGCCCGCGCCCAGCGCCGCTGACTCATCGCGGGATCGCCGCGGCGTACCTCGTCGCGAGCGTCGCGAGGTGCGCGACCAGCTCCGGTGGCTCGGTGACGTGGAAGTCCAGGCCGAGCATCCCGATCCACACCGCCACCGTCTCGACGCTGTCGGCGCCGGTGACCAGGACGCTGTGGCCCTCGTCCACGGTCTCGACGACGCCGACTGTCGGGTTGATCCGGCGAAGCACCTCCTCCGCCGGGGCGTCCACCGCGATGCGGCAGTGCACCGACCACCCCGAGAACGCCACGTCGCGCAGGACGAACGCTGCGTAGTCGCCGCCCACCAGCGGGTCGGCGGCGAAGCGCCCGGCGCCGGGGGTGCGCAGCTCGATCCAGTCGGCCCGCAGCGCCCGCCAGCGTCCGTCGGGGCGGTGCCGCACCACGACGTACCAGCGCTGCTGCCAGCTCACGAGGCGGTACGGGTCGGCCTCGACCCGCTCCTCGACGTCGGCGCCCGGCCGGTAGAACAGCCTCAGGCCCTCACGGTCGCGGATCGCTGTCGCCAGGTCGGCCAGGAGCACCACGTCGACCGGCGGTGCGGCGACGTTGGTCCCGGTGTCGGCCGGACCGACGTCGGTGCTGTCGCTCAGGGCGCGCACGCGGCGCCACAGCCGATCGGGAAGCACGTGCTGGAGCTTCGCCAGCGCGAGGGCGCCCGCCTCCTCGATGCCCCGCACGGCCGAGACGCTCCCCAGCCCGACCGCGACGGCCACCGCCTCGTCGGCCTCGAGCAGCAGGGGAGGGAGCCGGCCGTGGTCGCCGAACCGGTAGCCGCCGGCCGCCCCGCGGACGGCCTCGACGGGGTAGCCGAGCTCCCGCAGCCGTTCGACGTCCTTGCGGACGGTGCGCTCGCCGACGCCCAGCAGCGCAGCGAGCTCGGGTCCCGTGGCGGTCGCCCGGGCCTGGAGGTGACCGAGCAGGGAGAACAGCCTCGACGACGTCTGGAGCGACATGGGCGGGCCTTTCGAGGGAGTCGGAACCGCTGGGTCGAATCAGGGTCGATACGTGCCTGATTCGTTCCTACCGTACCGTCATGACCACTCCCCAGAACCCCAGCCAGCTCACCTTCCGCCCCTTCACGGTCTCGGTCCCGCAGGACGCGATCGATGACCTCCGTGCCCGGCTCGCCCATACCCGCTATGCCGCCGAGCCCACCTCGAGCGCCGACGGCGACGACTGGTCCGCCGGCGTCCCGGTCTCCTACCTGCGGCAGATGGTCGAGCACTGGGCGGGCGACTTCGACTGGCGCGCGCAGGAGGAGCGGATGAACGCCTACCCGCAGCTCCTCACCGAGATCGACGGCCAGACCATCCACCTCGTGCACGTCCGCTCCGCCAACGAGGACGCGACCCCGCTGCTGCTGCTCCACACGTATCCGGGGTCCTTCGTCGACTTCCTCGACCTCGTCCCGCACCTGACCGACCACTTCCACCTCGTCATCCCCACGATCCCGGGCGTCGGCTTCAGCCAGCCGCTCACCGACGGCAGCTGGGACTCGCGGCGCAACGCGCGGGCGTGGGACCTCCTGATGCGTGGCCTCGGCTACGAGTCCTACGGCGCGCACGGCTCCGACAACGGCGCGATCGTGGCTCGCGAGCTGGCGATGCTGGCCCCCGAGGGCTTCCTCGGCGCCCACGTGCTGCAGCTGTTCTCCTTCCCCTCCGGCGACCCGGCGGAGTTCGAGAAGATGACCCCCGCCGACTACGCGGCGCTGGAGTTCGCCGGCTGGTTCCAGACGGTCAACGGCTACGCCGCGATGAACGCCTCGCGACCGCGCACCGTCGCGGCCGCCCTCAGCGACTCCCCGGTCGGGCAGCTCGCCTACAACGAGCTGTTCGAGAGCTTCGGCAACGGCACGTCACGGGTGACGCGCGACCAGGTGCTCACGCAGGTCAGCCTCTACTGGTTCACCAACAGCAGCGGCGGCGCCGTGCAGACCTACCGCGCAGAGCAGGCGGTCGAGCCGCGCGTGAACGAGGGGCGGATCGGGGTCGCGGTCTTCGCCGACGACTTCCGCACGATGCGACCCTTCGCCGAGCGCGACAACACCGACATCGTGTCGTGGACCGAGCACCCCGAAGGGGGGCACTTCGCCTCGATGGAGGTCCCCGAGGAGCTCGCCGACGCGATCCGTGGCTTCTTCTCCTGAGCGCCTGCACCTGCATCGTGCGCCGCCGCGGTGGCCTAGGCTCGCCGGCGATGATCCTCATCGACCCGCCCGCCGTGCCGCGCTGGGACCGGCTCTGGTCCCACCTGGCCAGCGACACCTCCTACGACGAGGTGCACGCGTTCGCCGCCGCCCACGGCGTGCCCGCGCGCGGCTGGGACCGGGACCACTACGACGTCCCCGCCGACGCGTACGACGCCCTGGTGTCCGCGGGGGCTGTCCCGGTCACGTCGCGCGAGCTCGTCGTCGCGCTGCGCGCAGCCGGGCTTCGTCGGCCGAAGGCCGGGTTCCGCGACTAGGGCTGGCCTAGGGTGGCGCTCGTGTCGGACGAGAGCGCACCTCAGCACCGGGTGGAGAGGAGTCGGCCCACGCGCCTGCGCGCCCTGGCCGACTTCTACCCCGACGGCATCCTCGGCGCGAGCCGCGAGGGCGTGGTCACCATCCTCAACGCCCAGGGCGCCGCACTGCTCGGCGTCGACGTCGAGGACGCCAAGGGGCTGCCGCTGTCCGAGGTGCTGCGGTTGCTCGACCAGGACGGCCGCACCTGGCTCGACGTCAACCAGCCCTTCGACGCCATCTCGATCACGCGCGGCGTGCCCGAGCAGTCGTGGCTCAACGCGTTCGGCGACGAGGTCCTCACCACGGCGCGCCTGGTCCGTGAGGAGCCCCTGGGGCGGGTCGTCGGCATCGCGGTCGGACTGCGCAGCGGTCGCGGCCGCGCGCGGCTCGACCGTGAGCGCTCCGACCTCGTCGCGACCGTCGCCCACGAGCTGCGCTCCCCCCTGACGGGCGTCAAGGGCTTCGTGCAGGCGCTGCTCAATCGGTGGGACAAGCTCAGCGACGACCAGCGCAAGCTGATGCTCCAGACGGTGAACGCCGATGCCGACCGACTGGCCCGCCTCATCGCCGAGCTGCTCGACGTCGCCCGGATCGACACCGATCGCCTCCAGCTCTACCCCCGCGAGTGCTCCGCCGAGGTGCTGGTGCGCCGGGTCGTGGACTCCATCGAGGCCGGGACCGCGCGCGACATCAGCCTCCAGGTCGACGACGAGCTGCCCGCGCTGTTCGCCGACCCGGACAAGTTCACCCAGGTCGTGACGAACCTCGTCGAGAACGCCGTACGTCATGGCCAGGGCCAGGTCAGCGTGCAGCTGTCGGCATCGCCGGCCCTCGCGGGTGTGCGGCTCACGGTCGACGACGAGGGAGACGGCATCCCCGTAGAGCTGCGCAAGCGGGTCTTCACCAAGTTCTGGACCACCGGCACGTCCGGTGGCACCGGCCTCGGCATGTACATCGTGGGCGGTCTGTCGCGCGCCCACGGGGGATGGGTCACGATCGACGATGCGCCCGGAGGCGGTGGCCGGGTGATGGTCGACTGGCCGAGCGAGGACCAGCGCCCGGAGTGACCGGCCGCGACCTCCACACAACCTTCACGAGTCGTCCCCGCCGTCCACCCGGCCGCACTCCTAGGGTCGTGGCATGACGTCCACGACGCCCCCTGCGCCCAGGCCGAGGACCGCCCTGGTCGTGGAGGACGAGCGCACCATCAACGACGCCCTCGCCCAGCGGCTGCGCGCCGAGGGCTACGTCGTCGAGCAGGCCTTCGACGGTCCCTCCGCCGTCGAGCGGGCCGCTGCCGTGCGGCCCGACGTCGTCCTGCTCGACGTGATGCTCCCCGGGTTCGACGGGCTCGAGGTGTGCCGCCGTGTCCAGGCCGCACGCCCCGTGCCGGTGCTGATGCTGACCGCACGCGACGACGAGGCCGACGTGCTGGTGGGGCTCGGGGTCGGCGCCGACGACTACCTGACCAAGCCCTTCTCCATGCGCGAGGTCGTCGCCCGTGTCTCGGCCCTGCTGCGTCGCGTCGAGCGGGCGGCCGCGCTGGCGGACGAGCGGCCCGCCACCCTCGAGGTCGGGGGCGTGCGGATCGATCCCGGCTCCCGGCGTACGACCGTCGCCGGCGAGGCCGTGCACCTCACCCCGACCGAGTTCGACCTGCTGCTGTGCCTGGCCCGGGCGCCCGGTCAGGTCCTCAGCCGCGAGCGGCTGCTGCGCGACGTCTGGGACTGGGGCGACGCCTGGGCCAGCGCCAGCGCGAGCCGCACCGTCGACAGCCACGTCAAGGCGCTGCGCAGCAAGGTGGGTGCGTCGCGGATCCGCACCGTGCACGGCGTCGGCTACGCCCTCGAGGACCTCGCATGAGCGCGTGGTTCGACGCCGTCTCCAGCCTCAAGGCCAAGCTCGGCCTGCTGGTGGTCGCGTCGGTCGTCACCGCGGTCCTGCTGACCCTGCTGGGCTCCGCCGCCGACGTCTCACCGCTGCTCGTGCTGCCGGTCAGCGTCGCGCTCGCGCTGGGCGTGACTCAGCTGCTGGCCGCCGGGATGGTCGCCCCGCTGCGGCGGATGACCGAGGTGTCGCGAGCGATGGCGCGCGGCGACTACACCGGTCGTGTGCGCACGTCGGCGACCGACGAGGTCGGCCAGCTCGCCACCGCCTTCAACCGGATGGCCGAGGACCTCGCGAGGGTGGACCGCGAGCGGCGCGACCTCATCGCCACGGTCTCCCACGAGCTGCGCACGCCGCTCACGGCCATGACCGCCGTCCTCGAGAACCTCGCCGACGGTGTGGTGCCCGCCGACTCCCAGCACCTCGGCGGCGCGCTCGAGGAGGCGCAGCGCCTGGGCCGGCTGGTCGAGGACCTGCTCCAGCTCTCCCGCCTCGAGGCGGGCGTGGTCGACCTGGACCGCCAGGACGTGGCGCTGCGCGCGCTCGTGGATGACGTCGTCGCCCAGGTGCGCGCCACCGGCCGGACCCCCGACGTCGCGATGGACGTCGCCGACGACCTCGTGGTCGCCGGCGACCCGGCCCGGCTGCGCCAGCTGCTGGTCAACGTGGTGGACAACGCGGCGCGCCACGCGCCCGCCGAGACGTCCGTCCGCATCACGGCCGGGGCCGACGGCGGGGCCGACAGCGGGTCCGACGGCGGCTCGTGGTGGCTCGAGGTCGTCGACGCCGGCGGGGGAGTGGCGCCGGAGGACCGCGACCGCGTCTTCGAGCGGTTCGGCACCGACGGCGCCGGGGGGACCGGCCTCGGACTCGCCGTGGCCCGGTGGGTGGCCCAGCTGCACGGAGGGACCCTCCGCTTCCTCGACCCCGAGGCCGGGCAGGGGGCACGGATCCGGCTCGAGGTCCCGGGCGAGCGCGCCACCGCCGTCCTCACCTCGCCGACACCCGTCCCGTCCGCAGCGCCGTCCGCCACCTCGTCCGCAGCCCCGTCAGGCGCACCGACCGTCGTGGTGCCGGAGGCCGCCCCGCGCCCGCAGTCCGGGCTGGACGCCGTGTTCGGTCGCTTCTGGCCCGACCGCGCCGCCCCGCACGGGCTCCGGACCGTGGTCGCTGCGGCGGGGGCCGGGCTCGTCGCCGGCATCGCCCTGTCGTTCACCGCGGTCGGCATCACCTGGACGTTGGTCGCGCTGACGTGCGGTGCGGCCGCGCTGGCCACCGCGCGTCGGCGACGTGAGCCGTGGACCCTCGTGTGCGCGGGACTGGCCGTGCTGCTCGTGCTCCCGATGACCCTGCGGGCCGCCTGGTGGGTCCAGATGCTGGGGCTCGTCGTCGCAGCGGCCGTGTTCCTGTGCGGTGTCACCGGAGCCCGCACGCTGCCCGGCATCCTGCTGTCCGGGATGGCGTGGCCGCTCGCGTCGCTGCGCGGCCTGCCCTGGTTCGGCCGGTCGCTCCGGATCGCCGGCACCGGGTCGCGCACGCCGGCCGTAGTGCGTACGACGGTGTGGTCGCTGCTGGGCCTCGGCGTCTTCGGCACGATCTTCGCCAGCGCCAACCCCGTCTTCGGGTCGTGGGTCGACCAGCTCGTGCCCAACCTGACCTTCAACGACCTCGTCGGTCGCGCGTTCCTGGCCTGCTTCGTCTTCGCGGTCACCCTCGGCGCCGCCTACCTCGCGCTCAACCCCGCCGACGTCGAGGTGCTGGGCGGGCGACGACCCACGGCGCTCGCCAACCGCTTCGAGTGGCTCGTCCCGGTGCTCGTCGTCGACGCCGTCTTCCTCGCCTTCATCGCCGCGCAGGCGCGGGCGCTGGTCGGCGGACGCGACTACATCGAGGCCACGACCGGGCTGACCTACGCCGACTACGTCCACCAGGGCTTCGGCCAGCTCACCCTGGCCACGGCGCTGACGGTGCTGGTCGTGTGGATCGCCTCGCGCCGCGCCGGCGACGGCGTCGAGGACCGCCGCTGGCTGCGCGGCTCGCTCGGCCTGCTCTGCGTGCTCACCCTGCTGGTCGTCGCGTCCGCCCTGCGCGGCATGGCCGTCTACCAGGACGCCTACGGCTTCACCACGCTGCGGCTCTTCGTCGACGTCTTCGAGGGATGGCTCGGCTTCGTCGTGCTCTCGATCATGGTCGCGGGCGCCGTCGGTCGCGGTGCCTGGCTCCCGCGCATCGCTCTCGTGTCCGGGGCCGTCGCGCTCGTCGGGCTCGCCGCGGTCAACCCCGACGCCTGGGTCGCCGGGCGCAACATCGACCGCTACGAGGCGACCGGCAAGCTCGACCTGCGCTACCTCCAGGACCTCTCCGCCGACGCGACGCCGGTGATCGCGGACCGGCTGCCGCCGGCGGTCTCCCGCTGCGTTCTGCAGCACCTGCCGGACAACGAGATGCGCGCCGAGGCACTGGACGACCCGCGGGCGTGGAACCTGGGCCGCAGCCGAGCCGAGGCGCCGCTCACCGACCTGGGCCTGCTGCCTGCCGACGAGCAGGCGGCGTACGACGTCGGGACGGGCGTCCCGGCCGACGAGTGCAGTGACGTCTGGGCGGCCTTCGGGGAGTAGCATCCCCACCGTGGACACGAGCCTACGATTTCTGCGCCCCGGACCTGGTCCGTCGGGCAGCTGACGTCATCGGGTCCGGGGAGTCCCCGTCCGACCCGACGCTCATCCACTTCTAGACTCTGCGGCGACGTCATGCCACCGCTGGAAAGGGAGCCATGTCCGGCCCCAACACCGACTACGACCCCGTCGAAGTGACCCCGCTCAAGGCCGACCAGGTCGAGGCGATGCGTGAGGCGGCCCTCGCCGCGATCGCGGACGCCCCCGACCTCGACGCCCTCAAGCAGGTCCGCCTCGACCATGCCGGCGACCGCTCGCCGATCGCGCTCGCCAACCGCGAGATCGGAGCGCTCCCTCCGCAGGCGCGCAAGGAGGCCGGCCAGCGCATCGGCCAGGCCCGTGGCGCGATCAACCAGGCGCTGGCGGCCCGCCAGTCCGTCCTCGAGGCCGAGCACGAGGAGCGGATGCTCGTCGAGGAGACCGTCGACGTCTCGCTGCCGACGACCCGCCGGCGCCGCGGCAGTCGGCACCCGCTGACGCTGCAGTCCGAGCTCATCGCCGACCTCTTCGTCGCCATGGGCTACGAGGTCGCCGAGGGTCCGGTCGTCGAGGCGGAGTGGCTCAACTTCGACGCCCTCAACCTCGGCCCCGACCACCCTGCCCGCACGATGCAGGACACCTTCTGGACCGAGCCGGCCGAGGACCACGTCGTGCTGCGCACGCAGACCTCGCCGGTCCAGGCGCGCACCCTGCTCACGCGCAAGCCGCCGATCTACGTCGTGTGTCCTGGCCGGGTGTTCCGCACCGACGAGTACGACGCCACGCACTCGCCGATGTTCCACCAGGTCGAGGGCCTCGTGGTCGACGAGGGCATCACGATGGCTCACCTCAAGGGCACGCTCGACCACTTCGCCTCTCAGCTGTTCGGCGACGGCATCAGCACGCGGTTCCGGCCGTCCTACTTCCCGTTCACCGAGCCGTCGGCCGAGGTCGACGTGCTCTGCTTCGTGTGCCGCAACGTCGACGCCGAGTCGTGCCGCACCTGTCGCGGTGAGGGCTGGATCGAGTGGGGCGGCTGCGGCGTGGTCAACCCCCGCGTCCTCGTGGCCTGCGGCGTCGACCCGGAGGTCTACAGCGGCTTCGCGTTCGGGATGGGCATCGACCGGTCGTTCATGTTCCGCCACGACCTGGAGGACCTGCGTCCGCTCTTCGAGGGCGACGTCCGGTTCAGCAGCGCGTTCGGCACCGAGATCTGAGAGGGGAGAACGAGCGATGAAGGCACCCCTGTCCTGGATCCTGGACCTCGTCGACGTACCCGCCGGCACCACCACCGAGGAGATCACCGACCGGCTCACGCTGACCGGCCTCAAGCTCGAGGCGGTCGTCAGCCCCGGCCGCGAGATCACCGGTCCGCTGGTCATCGGCCGCGTCCTCACGATGGAGCCGGAGCCGCAGAAGAACGGCAAGACCATCAACTGGTGCACCGTCGACGTCGGTGACGCCAACGGGACCGGCGAGCCGCAGGGCATCGTCTGCGGGGCCCACAACTTCGCGCCGGGCGACCTCGTCGTCACCGTGCTGCCCGGCGGCGTGCTCCCCGGCGGTTTCGAGATCGGCGCCCGCAAGACCTACGGCCACCTCTCCGCCGGCATGATCTGCTCGGCCCGTGAGCTCGGCCTCGGCGAGGACCACGACGGCATCATCGTGCTGCCGCCCGACGCCGGTGAGCCCGGCCAGGACGTCCGTGCGGTGCTCGGCCTCGACGAGGAGGTCATCGAGTTCGAGGTCAACCCCGACCGGGCCTACGCGCTGTCCCTGCGTGGCATCGCCCGCGAGGTCCTCGTCTCCGTCGAGGGGGCGAGCGGCTTCCGTGACCCGGCGCTGCGCGAGACCCCTGCCGCGAACGACGACGGCCACCCGGTCGTCGTGGAGGACTCCGAGGGGTGCCCGGTGTTCGTGGCCCGGCGCGTCGACGGGTTCGACCCCGCGGCCGCGACGCCGGACTTCATGGTCCAGCGCATCACCGCGGCCGGGATGCGGCCCATCTCGCTCGCCGTCGACGTCACCAACTACGTGATGCTCGAGACCGGCCGCCCGATCCACGGCTACGACGCGGACCGGCTGCAGGGCGCGATCGTCGTACGCCGGGCGCGCGAGGGCGAGAAGCTCACGACCCTCGACGGGACGGCCCGCACGCTCGACCCCGGCGACCTCGTCGTCACCGACGACTCCGGGATCATCGGCCTGGGCGGCGTGATGGGTGGGGAGACGACCGAGATCTCCGGCACGACCACGTCGGTGCTCGTCGAGGCGGCCCACTGGGACGCGGTGTCGATGTTCCGCACGGGTCGCCGCCACAAGATCACCTCCGAGGCCGGCAAGCGCAACGAGCGCGGCGTCGACCCCACGATCTGCGAGGCGGCCGCCGACCGTGTCGTCGAGCTTCTCGTCGAGCACGGCGGCGGCACGGCCCACCCGGGCGTCACCGTCGTGGGCACCCCGCCGGCCATGCCGGTCGTCGAGGTCGCCGGCGACCTGGCCGCCCGGGTGTCGGGGATGCCGATCACCGAGGAGCAGTCGGTCGCGTGCCTCCGTGCGGTCGGCTGCGAGGTCTCTGCCGCCGTGGGAGGGTCCGGCACCCTGTCGGTCACCCCGCCCCCGTGGCGCCCCGACCTCACCGACGCCCAGGACTTCTCCGAGGAGGTCGTCCGGCTCGTCGGCTACGACAAGGTGCCGTCGGTCCTCCCGACCCCTCCGTCCGGTCGCGGGCTCACCCGCGCACAGCAGCTGCGGCGTCGGATCGGGCGCACGCTGGCCGGCGAGGGCTTCGTGGAGGTGGTGACCTTCCCGTTCGTCGGCGAGGCCGACCTCGACGCGCTGGGCCTGACGGCCGAGGACCCGCGCCGCGACCTGCTGCGCCTGTCCAACCCGCTCAACGCCGAGGCCGGCTTCATGACCTCGACCCTCCTCCCGGGCCTGCTGCGCACCGCCGGCAAGAACGTCGGGCACGGCACCACCGACGTCGCGATCTTCGAGACCGGCACCGTCACGCTCCCGCGTCACGCCGGCCCGGCAGCGATCCTGCCGGTCGACCGGCGCCCCACCGAGGCCGAGCTCGAGGCCCTCGACGCCGCGCTGCCCGCCCAGCCGCTCCACCTCGCGCTGGTCGGCGCCGGTGACGCGGTGTCCGGTGGCTGGTGGGCAGAGGCCCAGCCCTTCTCGTGGGCCGACGCCGTGGAGGCCGTACGAGCCGTCGCGGCATCGCTCGGCCTCGAGGTCAGTGCCTCGGCCGTCGAGCTCGCGCCGTGGCACCCCGGTCGCTGCGCCGAGCTGACGGTGGACGGCGAGGTCATCGGCCACGCCGGTGAGGTGCACCCCACGGTGTGCCAGGCGTTCGGCCTGCCGAAGCGCACCGTCGCCGCGGAGGTCGACCTCGACCTGCTGATCGCGCGCGCGGTGCACCTCCGCACGGCGCCGACCTTCTCGTCGTACCCGGTCGCGAAGGAGGACGTCGCCCTCGTCGTCGACGACACGGTCCCGGCCGCCGCCGTCGAGGCCGCGCTGCGCGAAGGGGCAGGTGCGCTGCTGGAGTCGATCCGGCTCTTCGACGTCTACACCGGCGACCAGGTCGGCGAGGGCAGGAAGTCCCTCGCCTACGCCCTGCGGTTCCGCGCGCTCGACCGGACCCTCAAGGAGGGTGAGGCGGCAGCGGCCCGCGACGCCGCGGTCGCCCGTGCCGCCGAGCGCACCGGCGCCATCCAGCGCGCCTGACCGCCCTCGCCGCGACGCGTCCCGCACGACACTGGCCCTTGAGTCTCCAGGAGACTCAAGGGCCAGTGCGTCGTCTCAGCGCTCGGGTTGTCGTCAGTTGATCGGGGACGCCACGATCGCGGTGAACCGCTCGAGCACGTCCCGGTCCCCGGCGGTCGAGATGTCGGCGTCGCCGCCGCGGTTCCACAGCCACAGGTCCAGTGCCTCCGCGGGCCCGTCGACGACGACGTCGGGCTCGACGTCGGCGTCGTCGGGCGCGGGCACGACGTGGAAGTCCTCCTCGTCGGCGTAGGACGTGCCGCTGTCGGGGTCGGTGCCCGAGAACGTCCCGAACCGCAGCCAGAACGACGCCCCGGTGTCGGTCACGTCGACCCGCACCGTCCCCTCGCCGGCCTCCCACGACCCCCATGGCGGCATCCCGCCGTACATCACGTCGAGGCACTCGTGCACGCCGTCGGCCGCCAGCCGGGCGTCGAGCTCGCTGCCCACCCCGGCGGCCTGCTCGGCGTCGATGCGGTGCACCAGCGCCTCGTGCGCCTGCCGGCGGAGGATGAACCCGACCGTGTGGTCGTCCGACCAGTTCCAGGCCTCCTCGTGCGGGTCCGCGCCGTCGAGCACCGCGGCCAGACCGGCCGACCACTCGTCGTAGGTGCGCAGCAGGTCGTCGTACGTCTCCGGGCGGGGCGGGTCGATCTCCTCCGGCCGCTCGGGCCTGGCCGTCAGCACCTCGGTCCACCACCGCTGCACCGTGGCGAGGTGCCAGAGCAGGTCGGCGGCGTCCCAGTCGGGACAGGCCGGGACCCGCGCCGCCGGGTCGCAGTCGGCGAGCGCGTCGCGGAAGCGAGCCGACTCGTCGCGCAGGTGGTCGAGGTAGACGTCGGGGGACAGGCGGGTGTGGAGTGAGGTCACCCGTGCACGGTAGGGGAGGAGACCGACGCTCCGCCTCGCGTTATCGGACCCCGATGCGACCCGAGGCGCCGCATACATGCAGTGCAATGTATACTCATGCATATGACCGCAACAGTCGCCGTGGCAGGAGCCAGTGGGTACGCCGGGGGCGAGGTCCTGCGCCTCCTCCTGGGCCACCCGGGGGTCGAGGTCGGCGCCGTGACCGCGGGATCCAACGCCGGTGAGCGGCTCGGCTCGCTGCAGCCGCACCTGCTCCCGCTGGCCGACCGCGTCCTGGCCGAGACGACGGTCGACACCCTCGCAGGGCACGACGTCGTGGTCCTGGGGCTGCCGCACGGCCAGTCCGCCGAGATCGCCCGGGCGCTCGGCGACGACACCGTCGTCATCGACTGCGGCGCCGACTTCCGCCTCACCGACGCGGGGGAGTGGCAGACGTTCTACGGCGGCGAGCACGCCGGCTCGTGGCCCTACGGCCTCCCGGAGCTGCCCGGCCAGCGCGAGCTGCTCCGCGGCGCCCGGCGGATCGCCGTGCCCGGCTGCTACCCGACCGTCTCGACGCTGGCGGCGGTGCCTGCGCTCGCTGCCGGTCTCGTCCAGCCCGACATCACCGTGGTCGCCGCGTCCGGCACGAGCGGCGCCGGCAAGGCGGCGAAGCCGCACCTGCTCGGCAGCGAGGTGATGGGCAACGCCAGCGCCTACGGCGTCGGCGGCACCCACCGCCACACGCCCGAGATCGTGCAGAACCTCAGCGGCGTCCACGGGTCGCCGGTGCGGGTCGGGTTCACGCCGCTCCTGGTGCCGATGTCCCGCGGCATCCTCGCGACCGTCCAGGCGCCCCTGCTCGACGGCGTCACCCCGGACCAGGTCCGCGACGCCTACGCAGCGGCGTACGACACCGAGCCCTTCGTGCACCTGCTCCCCGAGGGCCAGTGGCCGCAGACCCAGTCCGTCCTCGGCTCCAACGCCGTGCAGGTGCAGGTCGCGGTGGACGAGCGCGTACGACGACTCGTGGCGGTGGCCGTGGTCGACAACCTCGCCAAGGGCACCGCCGGCGCCGCCGTCCAGTGCATGAACCTCGCCCTGGGTCTCGACGAGGCCGCTGGGCTCACCACGATCGGAATCGCACCGTAATGACCCACGCCCCATCGAAATGCTCGCTTCGCTCCGCTTCCGACGGGGGCCCCGAATGACTGTTACCACCCCCCACGGCTTCACCGCCGCCGGCGTCGCGGCTGGTCTCAAGTCCACCGGCGCCAAGGACCTCGCCCTGGTCGTGAACCAGGGCCCCACCTTCGACTCCGCCAGCGTCTTCACCGCCAACCGGTGCCTGGCCAACCCCGTGCTGTGGAGCCAGCAGGTCGTCAAGGACGGCACCGTCAAGGCGGTCGTCCTCAACTCCGGCGGCGCCAACTGCTACACCGGTCCCGAGGGCTTCCAGACCACCCACGCGGTGGCGGAGAAGGTCGCCGAGGGCCTCGGCATCGGCGCCATCGACGTCGTCGTCTGCTCCACCGGCCTCATCGGCCTGGCCAACGACCGGGACGACCTGCTGGCCGGCGTCGAGGCAGCGAGCGCGGCGCTCTCGCCCGACGGGGGCATCAGCGCCGCCGAGGCGATCATGACCACCGACTCGGTCAGCAAGAACACCGTCGTCGAGGGCGCCGGCTGGTCCATCGGCGGGATGGCCAAGGGCGCGGGGATGCTCGCCCCGCAGCTGGCCACGATGCTCGTGGTCCTGACCACCGACGCCGTCGTGCCCGCCGCCGACCTCGATGCCGCGCTCCGCGCCGCCACCCGGGTCAGCTTCGACCGCCTCGACTCCGACGGCTGCATGTCCACCAACGACACCGTCACCGTCATGGCCAGCGGTGCCAGCGGCATCACCCCCACGCCGGAGGACTTCACCGCCGCGCTCACCCAGGCCTGCACCGACCTCGCGATGCAGCTGCTCAAGGACGCCGAGGGCGCCGACCACGAGATCGCCATCACCACCCTCCACGCCGCGTCGGAGGAGGAGGCGGTCGAGGTGAGCCGCAGCGTGGCCCGCAGCAACCTGTTCAAGGCCGCCGTCTTCGGCAACGACCCCAACTGGGGGCGGGTGCTCGCCTCCATCGGCACCACGCAGGCGCAGTTCGACCCCGCCGACCTCGACGTCGCGATGAACGGGGTGTGGGTGTGCCGCCAGTCCACCCCGGCCGAGGACCCGGCGAGTGTCGACCTCACCGGCCGCGAGGTCAGCGTGACGATCGACCTCAAGTCCGGCGACGCCCGTGCCACCGTCTGGACCAACGACCTCACCCACGCCTACGTCCACGAGAACAGCGCCTACAGCTCATGAGCGAACCGACCCCCGTCAACCAGCACCCGAGCCGGCCCGACCCCGCCAAGGCGCGCACGCTCGCCGCGGCGCTGCCGTGGCTGAAGCGCTACCACGGCCAGACGATCGTGGTGAAGTACGGCGGCAACGCGATGACCGACGAGTCCCTCAAGGTCGCGTTCGCCGAGGACATCGCGTTCCTGCGGTTCGCCGGCTTCAAGCCCGTGGTCGTCCACGGCGGCGGCCCGCAGATCTCGCGGATGCTCGACAAGCTCGGGATCGAGTCCGAGTTCCGCGGCGGCCTCCGGGTCACCACGCCGGAGGCGATGGACGTCGTCCGGATGGTGCTCGTCGGCCAGGTGCAGCGCGAGCTCGTCGGGCTGATCAACCAGCACGGCGCGCTCGCCGTCGGGCTGTCGGGAGAGGACGCCGGACTGTTCACCGCCGAGCCGACCAACACCGTGATCGATGGCGAGGAGGTCGACCTGGGACTCGTCGGCGAGGTCGCCGAGGTGCGGCCCGAGGCGGTGCTCGACCTCATCGAGGCCGGCCGGGTGCCGGTCGTCAGCTCGGTCGCGCCCGACGTCGACGGCCAGGTCCACAACGTCAACGCGGACACCGCCGCCGCGGCCCTCGCGGTCGCGCTGGGCGCCGAAAAGCTCCTGGTCCTCACGGACGTCGAGGGCCTCTACCGCGACTACGGCAACTCCGACGACCTGATCCAGGAGATCAGCCCGGAGGCGCTCGGCGAGATGCTGCCGTCCCTCGACGCGGGCATGGTCCCCAAGATGCGTGCCTGCTACGAGGCCGTCACCGGCGGGGTGCCGCGCGCCACGGTCGTCGACGGCCGCGAGCCCCACTCCGTGCTGCTCGAGATCTTCACCGACGAAGGGGTCGGCACCCAGGTGCTCCCCGGCGTCGCCACGCGGATGCGCAAGCCCTACCCGACGGAGGAGGCGTGATGACCTCACCCCACGACATGAGCGTCCAGGACCGCTACGCCGGTGCCGTGATGAACACCTTCGGCCCGCCCGTGCTGGCGCTCGCCCGCGGGGAGGGCGCCCGCGTGTGGGACGCCGACGGCAAGGAGTACGTCGACCTGCTCGGCGGCATCGCCGTCAACGCCCTCGGCCACGCCCACCCCGCCCTCGTCGAGGCCGTCACCACCCAGCTCCGCACCCTCGGCCACGTCTCCAACTTCTTCGCCACCGAGCCGCAGGTCGCCCTGGCCGAGCGTCTGGTCGGCCTCCTCGGCTGGTCCGACGACGCCCGCGTCTTCTTCAGCAACTCCGGCGCCGAGGCCAACGAGGCCGCGCTCAAGCTCACCCGCCGGACCGGCCGCACCCGGCTCGTCGCCGCCGAGGGCTCGTTCCACGGTCGCACCATGGGCGCGCTGGCCCTCACGTCCAAGGCTGCCTACCGCGAGCCGTTCGAGCCCCTCCCGGGCGACGTCACCTTCGTCCCGTACGACGACGTGGCCGCGCTCGAGGCCGCGGTCGACGACACCGTCGCCGCGGTCGTCCTCGAGCCGATCCAGGGCGAGGCCGGCGTCGTCGTGCCGTCCGCGGACTACCTCGCCGCCGCCCAGCGGATCGCCCACCACCACGGTGCGCTGCTGTGGCTCGACGAGGTGCAGACCGGTGTCGCCCGCACCGGCGCGTGGTTCGCCCACCAGCTGCTCGACGGCGTGGAGCCCGACGTCGTCACGCTCGCCAAGGGCCTCGGCGGCGGCATCCCGATCGGCGCGACGGTCGCCCGCGGTGACGCGGCGGCACTGCTCCAGCCGGGCAACCACGGCACCACCTTCGGCGGCAACCCGGTCGCGACGGCCGCCGCGCTCGCCGTCCTCGACACGATCGAGGCCGACGGCCTGATGGACGAAGCCGTCACCCGGGGCGTCCAGCTCGAGGCGCTCCTGCGCAAGCAGACCGGCGTCGTCGAGGTGACGGGCGCGGGTCTCATGCGCGGCGCCGAGCTCGACGGCCCCTACGCCGCCCAGGCCGTCGCGGCCGGGCGCGGGGCCGGCTTCATCCTCAACGCCACCGGCCCGACGCGGCTGCGGTTCGTGCCCCCGCTGGTGATCACGGCCGCCGACCTCGACGCCCTCGACGTGGCACTGCCCGCCGTCCTCGACACCGCCCGCGCTGCAGCACAGGAGCCCACCCCATGAGCACCCCACGACGTTCTTCGCCCCCGCTTCGCTCCTCCGAACAACGCCACGGGGACCCCGCATGACGCGCCACTTCCTCCGCGACGACGACCTGTCGCCCGCCGAGCTGCTCGAGGTCCTCGACCTGGCCGACCGGATGAAGGCCGAGCCGTTCGACCACAAGCCGCTCGCCGGCCCGCGGACGGTCGCCCTGGTCTTCGACCGCCCGACCCTGCGCACCCAGGTGTCGTTCGCCGCCGGCATCGCCGAGCTCGGCGGCAACCCGATGACGGTCGACGGCGGCCTCGCGGCGATGGGGTCCCGCGAGGGGGTCGAGGACGTCGCCCGGATCCTCGGCCGCCAGGCTGCGGCGGTCGTGTGGCGCACGGCCCACCAGGGCGACGTCGTCACCATGGCGGCGTACGCCGGCGTGCCGGTGCTCAACGCGCTCACCGACGAGTTCCACCCATGTCAGCTCCTCGCCGATCTGCAGACCGTGCGCGAGCACAAGGGCAGGTTGGCGGGGATCCGGGTCGCCTTCGTCGGCGACGGCGCCTGCAACATGGGCAACTCGTGGGTCCTGGCCGGCGCCTCGGCCGGCATGCACGTGGTCGTCGGCGCCCCCGAGGGGTTCACGCCCGACGCTCACGTCGTGGCGAGGGCGCGCGAGATCGCGCAGGGCACCGGCGGCTCGATCGAGCTCACCACCGACCCGGTCGAGGCCGTCGCCGGCGCCGACGTCGTGGTCACCGACTCGTGGGTGAGCATGGGGCGCGAGGAGGAGTCCGAGGAGCGGCTGCGGATCTTCCCGCCCTTCGGCGTCACCGAGGACCTGCTCTCCCACGCCGCGCCCGACGCGATCGTCATGCACTGCCTGCCGGCCTACCGCGGCAAGGAGATCGCCGAAGAAGTCATCGAGGGGCCGCACTCGGTCGTCTGGGACGAGGCGGAGAACCGCCGGCACGCCCAGAAGGCGGTGCTGACCTGGCTCCTGGAGCGATCATCATGAACACCCCACGACGTTCTTCTCCTCCGCTGCGCTCCCCCGAACAACGCCGCGGGGACCCCACATGAGCGCGATGACCCCGCTGACCAAGAGCGCCCGCCACCAGCGGATCATCGACATCGTGACGGCCCACCCGGTTCACTCCCAGACCGAGCTCGCCGACCTCCTCGGTGACCACGGCGTCCGCGTCACCCAGGCCACGCTGAGCCGCGACCTCGTCGAGCTCGACGCGGTCAAGGTGCGCGACACCGACGGCGCCCTCGTCTACGCCGTGCCGGGGGAGGGCGGTGACCGCAGCGTCTCCGCGCCCCGCGAGACCGCGGCCGGTCGCGACCGGCTGGCCCGCCTGTGCGCCGAGCTGCTCGTCAGCGCCGAGGCCAGCGCCAACCTCGTCGTGCTCCGCACGCCGCCCGGTGCGGCCCAGTTCCTCGCGAGTGCCTTCGACAAGGCCGACCTCGGCGACATCCTCGGCACGATCGCGGGTGACGACACCCTGCTCGTCATCGGCCGCGACCCCGCGGGCGGCGACGCCCTCGCCCAGCGGTTCCTCGACCTGGCCAACGACGTCCGCCACGGCTCGAGCACCCCGAACCCCACCCCTAACTCCACCCCGAACTCCACCCCGAACTCCACCCTGAACTCCACCCTGAACTCCAGCTCAGCAAAGGACTCCCAGTGAGCAAGGTCCTCACCTCCCTCCCGGTCGGCGAGCGCGTCGGCATCGCGTTCTCCGGCGGCCTCGACACCTCGGTGGCGGTCGCCTGGATGCGCGACAAGGGCGCGGTGCCGTGCACCTACACCGCCGACATCGGCCAGTACGACGAGCCCGACATCTCCGGCGTACCGTCTCGCGCCATGCAGTACGGCGCCGAGCTGGCGCGCGCGGTGGACTGCAAGACCCAGCTCGTCGAGGAGGGCCTGGCCGCCCTCGCCTGCGGCGCCTTCCACATCCGCTCCGGCGGACGGGTCTACTTCAACACGACGCCGTTGGGTCGCGCGGTGACCGGCACGATGCTGGTGCGCGCGATGCACGACGACGGCGTCAACATCTGGGGCGACGGCTCGACCTTCAAGGGCAACGACATCGAGCGGTTCTACCGCTACGGCCTGCTCGCCAACCCCGACCTGCGGATCTACAAGCCGTGGCTCGACGCTGACTTCGTCACCGAGCTGGGCGGCCGCCACGAGATGAGCGCCTGGCTGACCGAGCACGACCTGCCCTACCGCGACAGCCAGGAGAAGGCGTACTCCACCGACGCCAACATCTGGGGCGCCACCCACGAGGCCAAGACCCTCGAGCACCTCGACGTCTCCCTCGAGACCGTCGACCCGATCATGGGGGTGAAGTTCTGGGACCCCTCGGTCGCGATCGAGACCGAGGACGTCACGATCCGCTTCGACCACGGACGCCCGGTCGCCATCAACGGCACCACCTACGACGACGCGGTCGCGCTGGTCCACGAGGCCAACGTCATCGGCGGCCGCCACGGCCTCGGCATGTCCGACCAGATCGAGAACCGGATCATCGAGGCGAAGTCGCGCGGCATCTACGAGGCGCCGGCGATGGCGCTGCTCTTCATCGCCTACGAGCGGCTGGTCAACGCCATCCACAACGAGGACACCGTCGCGCAGTACCACAACGAGGGTCGCAAGCTCGGCCGCCTGCTCTACGAGGGGCGGTGGCTCGACCCGCAGGCGCTGATGATCCGCGAGTCGGTGCAGCGCTGGATCGCCTCCCTCGTCACCGGTGAGGTCACGTTGCGGCTGCGGCGGGGGGAGGACTACTCGATCCTCGCCACGAGCGGACCGGCGTTCTCCTACCACCCGGACAAGCTGTCGATGGAGCGCACCGACAACGCAGCCTTCGGTCCCACCGACCGGATCGGCCAGCTGACGATGCGCAACCTCGACATCGCCGACTCGCGCGCCAAGCTCGAGCTCTACGCCGCCCAGCCGCTCGACCAGGGCCAGGTGCTCGTCGAGAACGGCACCCTCTACGGTGCCATCGAGGCCGGCGGCTACGACAAGATCACCGACAACCCGGCCACCCAGGCGGCCGACGAGTCCGCCCTCGAGAACGCGGCGATGGAGTTCGGGACCGACTGATGCCAGAGACACCGACGAGCGGCGGCACGACCAACGAGGGCTCGCTGTGGGGTGGCCGCTTCGCGAGTGGACCCTCGCCCGAGCTCCAGGAGCTGTCGCGCTCGACGCACTTCGACTGGCAGCTGACGCCCTACGACCTTGCCGGGTCCCGGGCGCACGCCAACGCCCTGCACCGCGCCGGGCTGCTCACCGAGGCCGACCACGCCGAGCTGCTGCGCGGGCTGTCGGTGCTGGGGGAGCGGTACGACGCCGGCACCCTGGTCCCGGCGCCCTCCGACGAGGACGTCCACGGTGCCCTCGAGCGGCTGTTGCTCGACGAGGTGGGTCCCGAGGTCGGCGGCCGGCTCCGGGCGGGCCGCTCGCGCAACGACCAGGTGGCCACGCTCTTCCGGGCCTACCTGCGCGACCACGCGCACACGATCGCCGGCCTGGTGCTCGACCTGGTCGACGTGCTCGCCGGGCAGGCGGGGGAGCACCTCGCCCCGGGACAGGAGAGCGTGATGCCCGGGCGCACGCACCTCCAGCACGCCCAGCCGGTGCTCCTCTCGCACCACCTGCTGGCCCACGCGTGGCCGCTGCTGCGCGACGTGGAGCGGCTACGCGACTGGGATGCGCGGGTGGCGAGCGACTCGCCGTACGGCTCCGGGGCCCTCGCCGGCCAGACACTCGGCCTCGACCCGGAGGCGGTCGCTGCCGAGCTCGGCTTCACCGGCTCGTCGGCCAACTCCATCGACGGCACGGCGTCGCGTGACTTCGCCGCCGAGTTCGCCTTCGTCACCGCCCAGGTGGGCGTCGACCTCTCGCGCCTCGCCGAGGAGGTCATCCTCTGGACCACCCGGGAGTTCGACTTCGCGACGCTGCACGACTCGTGGTCGACCGGGTCGAGCATCATGCCGCAGAAGAAGAACCCCGACATCGCCGAGCTCGCGCGCGGCAAGTCCGGTCGGCTGATCGGCAACCTGTCCGGACTGATGGCCACGCTCAAGGGGCTCCCGCTGGCCTACAACCGCGACCTGCAGGAGGACAAGGAGCCGGTCTTCGACTCGGTCCGCACGCTCGAGGTCCTGCTGCCCGCCATGACCGGCATGGTCGCGACGCTCACCTTCAACGTTCCCCGGATGGCCGAGCTCGCACCGCAGGGCTTCTCGCTCGCGACCGACGTCGCGGAGTGGCTGGTGCGCGAGGGCGTGCCGTTCCGTGACGCGCACGAGGTCGCCGGTGCGTGCGTACGCCGCTGCGAGGAGCTCGGCTGCGACCTGCCCGACCTCACCGACGAGCAGCTGGCCGGGATCTCACCGACCCTGACGCCGGAGGTCCGCACCGTCCTGACCGTCGACGGTTCGGTCGCGTCGCGCTCCGGCCGCGGTGGGACGGCGCCGGGCCGCGTCCGCGAGCAGCTCGACGAGGTGCGTACGGCGACCACCGGGCACCGTGACCGCCTGGGCTGAGGGCGACCCGCTCGAGGTGGCGCCCCGCCTCCTCGGCGCGGTCCTCACCCACGGCGGCGTCTCGGTGCGCCTCACCGAGGTGGAGGCGTACGCCGGACCCCTCGACCCCGGCTCGCACGCGCACCGCGGGCAGACCGCTCGCAACGCGGTGATGTTCGGACCGCCCGGCCGGCTCTACGTCTACTTCGTCTACGGGATGCACTTCTGCGCCAACCTCGTCACCGGCCCCGAGGGCGATCCCGGCGCCGTCCTGCTGCGCGCGGGCGAGGTGGTGTCCGGGATCGACGTCGCCCGGCTACGCCGTCCCTCGAGCAGCGACCGCGACCTCGCCCGGGGTCCGGCCCGGTTGTGCCGGGTGCTCGGCATCGATCTCGCGGACAACGGGATCCGTCCCGACCTGGTGGCGGGGGAGCCGGTGACCGACATCAGCACCGGACCAAGGGTCGGTCTGCGGCTCGCAGCAGATCGTCCGTGGCGGTTCTGGAGCACCGGTGACCCCACCGTCAGCACGTACCGGCCCGCAGCTCGGCGTCGCTCCACAGGCCGCTGACCTGCACTTATGCGTGACGGGCACCCCCGGTTTTGCATGGTCCGGGAGGAGGGTCTAATGTTTCACCTGTCGCCGCAAGGCGCCGCTCCCCGGCCAGAAGGCGGGATGGAGCGGAGACCAGCGGCGGCCACACCGAAGCGTGAAGCTCGCGAGTTTGACTGCGAGCGTAGCGCCCGGTAAGTTTCTGCAGGTTGCCCCGCGACCGGACCGGCCCAGCCGGCGAGGATCGGGTGCGTCTGATTCTTGAGAACTCAACAGTGTGTTTGATTAGTCGACGAATTAGTTTGTTATGCCCCGTTGACGTCAACGTTTGCTCGCCTGGCCTTTTGGGTTGGGTGGGTGTTGGTGTCGCGGTTTCTTTGACAATGATTCTGGCGAGGCCCTTTTCTTCTTTGGGAGGGGGGGTCTCAAGAATGCTAGTTTTGTTCAGTCATGGATGTGGCTCTTATTGATAGTCCTGCTGGTCTGCTGCTTTGGTAGTGGGCTTGGTGGGTATGTTTTCGATGGAGAGTTTGATCCTGGCTCAGGACGAACGCTGGCGGCGTGCTTAACACAT